>NZ_JBYBKX010000001.1:0-2110812 GCF_057475185.1 Paenalcaligenes sp. DL 463
CTTGTCAAGCGGTGTTTTACGTCGTAAAACCCAATTGAGCCGCTACTGCTCAAACCTCTCGTAAACCAAAACCTGCTACCCCTGCACACCCACTAAACTGCCTGATGCGCTGAGAAGCAAAACGTTTAGGTTTACGTCCCTGCTTGGTACTACCTACCACCTGCCTTGTTCTGGCTAGCGACATAAGCGCTGCTGGAAAAGCCAAGCCTTGAACTATAGCACCGCATTTCAATCTGTGTCAACTGTTTTTTAAGGTAACAAAAACAAGAGAATGACTGCAATGCCCTTGATTCACACGCCTTGTTTGAGAACTGCCCTGAGGGCTACGTTGAAACAAATCGGAGAATAAAGGTGCTGCGTGAACTTAGGGTTAACCCTGTGTTGGTGCAGCAGAGAAAGAGAACTATAGCACCCCAATTTAACCCTTGGCAAGGGGAAATGATGATTTTTAGCGTAAATAAATCGCCCTTTTACGCCTCCGCCCATTAAGCCATTGATTTAACGGATGAATTTATTTTAACCAAGTGAAAAACAGTTTGTGGACTTTGCATGGGGGTATCTGAACAGGCTGCAGCAACGGGTATAAAACAACCTAAAGACAGAAGCTGCAGCCATTATTCTGGTGTATTAGGTGAGCCATCCACCGTCAATCACATTCACACTACCTGTAGTGTAGGTGGCTTGGGCTAGATAAAGGACTAGGTCGGCAATTTCATCGGCCGTGCCTAAACGCTTCATGGGTTGCCGGCCTACGAACTCTGTCATGGCTTTGTCGTAGTCTCCGGTAGCGGTTAGGCGTGCATCTAAGGATGGGCTTTGTACCGTTCCCGGGCAAATAGCGTTGCAACGTATGCCTTGGGTAACGTAGTCGGCGGCTATGGATTTGGTTAACCCGATAACGGCCGCTTTAGATACCCCGTACGAACAGCGATTAATCACGCCTTTTAATGAGCCTACGACTGACGCCACGTTAATGATGCTGCCGCCCCCCTGTGCCAGCATAATGGGAAGCACGGCCTGCGTGGTACGCACCATCGATTTCACGTTCAAATCAAAGGCCAAATCAAAATCGGCTTCGGTGGCTTCAAGTACGGTGCCACTTTGCACGTAACCCGCACAATTAAAAAGTACGTCGATATTGCCCAGACGGTTAACCACCTCTTTTACCGCTTGGGTGTCGCGCACATCCATGACGGCGGTGTGCACCTTATGTTCAGAGGCAAGTACAGCGAGAGCGGCTTCATCAATATCAGTGGCATGCACCACGGCGCCCGCTTTGGCGAAGGCTGCGGCCGTTGCGTAGCCTATGCCATGGGCTGCTGCTGTAATCAGAACTACCTTACCGCGAAGATCTTCACTCATTATTCATCCTATGTCGCCTAGCGTAGAGCGCAGATGAGCACGTAAGTCGTGTCATACGCTGGCTCTTTCTATTCAGAGTTAGCACATACTGCATAGCGTTGCGTTGTAAGCGATATCCATGGACTACCTACTGAAGCCCATGGATGCGCTTATGTCTAAAAAGGAATACGCCTGAACTTAGCTGCGGATTCCATCTAGCTGCTCTTGCACCTTATCGACCACATCAACGCCGATAACCTCTTTATGCTTATCGTAAATAGGCTGAGATTTTTCTCTCATGCGTTGTTGTTCTTCGGGTGCTAACTCATTGACCAGCACACCAGCATCGGTGATGGTTTTGACGGAATCAGCCGTTAACGATCGAATGGATTGACGTTGCGCGTCACGACCTACGATGGCGCACTCTTGCAAAGCTGCCTTTTCTTGATCTGAATACGTATCGAAGATGCGTTTGGAATACAGCACTAAGAAAGGGGTGTAGGCATGGTTAGTGACCGACACGTATTTCTGCACTTCATAGAACTTTGAGGCATCGATGGTAACGAAGGGGTTTTCTTGTGCGTCGATCGCTCCCGTTTCCAGTGCAGAGAAAATTTCACCGAAGGCCATGGGGGTGGGATTCGCGCCCAGGTTATTAAAGGTGTCTAAGAAAATATTATTCTGCATCACGCGGATCTTGATGCCGTTAAAGTCTTCCCACTTCTCTATCGGGCGCTTAGAGTTGGTTAATTGTCTAAAGCCGTTTTCCCAGTAGGCTAAATTAACCAGACCATGCTCTGCCAGTCGTTCATTAATGGCATCGCCCGAAGCGCCATCTACCACCTGATCCGCCTCTTGCTCGTTAGCGAACAAAAACGGTAAATCAAAGACGCCTAAGGCAGGAACTAAACCCACTAAGGGAGACGACGACGTAATCACCGCTTCTTGTGTACCTGAGCGCAGGGCCTGAGTGGCTTGAATATCGCTACCCAACGATTCGCTCCAGTAGGCGGTGATTTTCATTTTCCCGTCGGATTTTTCGTCCAGACACGTGTTGAAGGCTTTTACGCCATCGCCCACGGGGTGATCAGCCGTCAAACCGTTAGAAAGCCGAATGTTTCGATTCTTAAACTCGGCGCTTGCTGGCATGGCCAGCGTTAAGCCTAATGATGCGGCAATACATGTCATTACGAACTTGTTCATTTGTCACCTCTTAATATGTTTTACGTGTTGACCCTATTTAGGACCATGATTTTTCAAACAGTGCCGAATCTTAATACAGCCACCTCATGGGTACGGTAATAAGCTCGGGCACCGCTACAAACAACATCAGCAACACAAAATACGCCAGCAAGAAGGGAGCAACCCCGACGACGACCTGCCCAAGTGGGACTCTGGCCACCCCACTTGCTACGTTAAGCACCACGCCCACCGGCGGTGTTAATAGGCTGATACATGTGTTCATCACAAACATCACGCCAAAATAGACGGGATCAATTTCAGCCATTTTTACTACCGGCATCAGCACGGGTGTCAGAATCAAAATGGTTGGCGTCAGGTCAAGTGCGGTACCGATCACGAAGATCAACACCATCATGACCAGCATCAACAATTTCGGGCTATCAATTAAAGGCTCAAGAAGACTGCCCAGCTCGGCTGGAATGTTGGCAGCAGTAATAAGCCATGCCGAAGCCAGCGCCGCCGCAACCAAGAACATCACCACGGATGTGGTTTGTGCCGCTCGTAACACCACACCGTACAAATCGGTAAAGCTGAGCTCGCGGTAGATAAACACGCCGACAAACCATGCATACACCACGGCCACGACGGCCGCCTCGGTTGGCGTCACAATGCCGAAGCGAATGCCGCCCAGCACAATGATGGGCATGCCCAAGGCCCACACGGCTTGTAAGGAAGCTTTTAAACGGTAAGAGGCTGACCTTTTAGGAAGAGGCTTAACGGTGGACTTGCGATTAACGAATAACCAAGTGGCAACCAATGTTACGGCCATTAATAGACCCGGGACGATCCCTGCCATAAAAAGACGAGAGATCGAGACATTGGCCGCCACACCAAAAATGATGAAGGCCATAGAAGGAGGAATAACGGGCGCAATGACTCCGCCTGCTGCAATGAGGCCTGCCGAGCGCGGCAAGTTATAGCCCGCGTCGCGCATCATCGGTACGAGAATGGCGGCCAATGCAGCCGTATCGGCAGCGGCAGAGCCCGATAAGCTGGCCATAATCACGGCGGCCAGAATGGCAACAACGCCTAACCCGCCTCGTATATGGCCCACGCACGCTAAGGCGAAATTAATAATACGTTTTGAAAGACCGCCCGAGTTCATCAACTCGCCCGCTAATAAGAAGAAGGGGATGGCCAACAACGTAAAGGTATCAGCGCCCGAAATCATGTTTTGTGCCACGATCTGCGCGTTATACATATCCATATGCAGCATGAGCATGACTGCACAGAAGATCAGCGCAAAGGCCACGGGAACGCCCAGCGCCATGGCACCTAATAATGATCCGATAAAGATAAGCAAGGTCATGGGTGCTTACTCCGCAGCGACGTCATGATATTGACCAACAAACCGGTCGATTTCTTCATCCGTGACACGGCCTAACAACACCATCAGAAATCGCTGAGCGGCTATGATGAACATGCACGTGCCCGTAAACAGTCCTATGCCGTAAACCCACCCTAAGGACAGCCCACTGACGGGAGCATGCATACTGAAGTTCACCTCCAATTGTTGGTAGGTGCCGTAGGCAAAAACAAAAGAGCAGCCCATGATGATCAGATTGCTTAGGGCCATGCAAATTAAGCGATTGCGCTTAGACAGCCTAACCACCAATGTCTCAATTCCCATGTGCGCGTAATGCCTGAAGGTAACAATGGCACCGATAAACGTGACCCAGACAAAAAAGAAACGGGACAACTCTTCGGAAATGTTCCATCCGGTATTGAAGGCATAACGTAGGATGACATTTCCAAATACCATGAACACCATGCTTCCCAGCAATAGCACCAGTATGAAATTAAGAAAGCGGTAGAACCAATCGATTACCAACTGCATGCGTTCTGTCTCCTTCAGCGATGGCTGAGTTATCTTTGGGGCTAAGGGCTCTGTGCGAACCTTATTTTTATGACTGGGTATTACTTACGCGGTTTATATAACGCTTCTTTGTCTTCAACGGGCAGACGCACTCGTTGTGCCCCACCTAAAATATGGAGTTCCATCGTGCGCCTGGCTTCTTGCACGTCACGCTTTGCAATGGCGTCACGAACGGCCACGTGTTCGGCGATGGTCACTTTGACGATTTCTTCTCGTATGGCGTAGACACGCGACGCATTCATGGCATCGCTCATCTTTTCACTGATGAAGCCAATAAAAACGGGGAAGTATTCGTTACCTGTTGCGCTGGCAATGGCGTGATGAAAGTCCAAATCAGCCACCACCCCGTCTTCTGACCATTGATCCGCGTTAATCATGCGGTTTAGTGCCTCGTCAATTTTGGCCATCTCGTCTTCGGTATGCAATAAAGCAGCCAGCCCGGCGGCTTCGACCTCAAGCACATTGCGCAACTGGAAGAGACTTCTAAAACTTTCGGGGTCATCCAAAGACAGCCCTTCAATACGTAGAAACTGACGGCGCTCGGGCTCGGTAATAAATGCGCCGACCCCGCGACGGGTTTCAACCAAACCTTCGTGGCGCAGTTGGGCGATGGCCTCGCGCACCACCGTGCGGCTAACGCCAAAGGTTTCGGCCAGCTCGCTTTCAGTGGGAAGACGATCACCGGGTTTTAAATTTCCGGCCGTGACCTCTTGCTGAATATCTCGGGCGATGGTCTCAGGTAGACTTTTGGCCCGATTGATGGGGGTAAACAGCGACATAATGACTCTTAACTCCTGCGCAATGTGATTTCGATCTGGCAAGTGTGCCTGCTGCCATCAGTTGTCGTCCACCGTGTTGAGCAAACACCCAGGGTTCATGAGGTTCTTAGGATCAAAACCACGTTTTATACGTAACAACATTTCATTATGCAATGGGGAAATGTCTTGCAAAAAAGCACGTCGCTTTAAACGGCCAATACCGTGTTCGGCACTGATACTGCCGTCGTAGCGAGCAACCATCGCGTTGATTAGGTCACTACCACGCACAATTTGAGTAAGGCGTTGTTCGGTGCTGCTTTGTGTTGCGGGCAGGACATTCACGTGCACATTGCCATCACCGATGTGTCCATAACTGAGCACTTCGGCGTCGCTAAACTCACGGCGTAACTCGTGCTCAACGTCGTGGACAAAATTGGCCAGATCTGAAATTGAAACCGATACGTCCGAACGCAAGTGCAACCCACGTCGCGCCTGCCCTTCGTTCATACCCTCTCTAAATGCCCATAAGGATTGAGCTTGCGCGTGCGACTGCGCGATAACCGCATCGTGTAATAGCTCTTGCTCGAGCGCTTGCTCCATCAAGGCGGTAAGCATGCCCTCGACATCCAACAGCGGAGCGCCGGAGAACTCAAGCAGCACATAGTTTTTATGGGGTTGATCGAAGGGAAAAACCAGGGAAGGCAAGGCTTCTTGTGCGAGCTCTAACGCCAAGTGCGGCATGAGCTCAAACGCTGTCATCACATCGCCGCACTGCTGACGTGCGAGCTGATAAATACTAACGGCGTCTGCCACTGAATCAAGGGCTAGCAGTGCCGTAGCAACATGACTGGGTTTAGGCCACAACCGTAGACTGGCGGCTGTCACAATCCCTAATAGGCCTTCCGCCCCAATAAACAACTGATTCAGGTCGATACCTCGGTTGTCTTTACGCAAGGCTTTCAAGTTTTGCCACAGACGCCCATCGGGCATCACCACTTCTAAACCTAATACTTGTTCGCGCATCATGCCGTAACGCAACACATTAATGCCACCGGCGTTGGTGCTAATGTTGCCGCCGATTTGGCAACTCCCCTCGGCACCCAGCGAGACAGGAAAGAGCAGACCCTGAGCCGCCGCTTCGTTTTGTAAGGTTTCCAGCACGCAGCCGGCCTCGACCACGACCGAACTGTTGGCCACATCGATATGACGAATTTTTTTCATGCGCTCAAGGTTGAGCACGATTTTCGGGGTGGCATCCGTGGACAACGCCCCCAACACCAAGCCGGTGTTCCCACCTTGCGGGATGACGGCGATATCCAGTTCATAACAAATAGCGAGCACTGCTTGCACCTCAGCTGTAGCGCTGGGTTTCACCACCGCCAAGGCCGTACCGGTTTCATCACCATGCCAATCGCTTAGATAAGGCTGCATTTGGCTGGGGTCGGACACAACATACGACTCGCCCACGGCTTGAATAAGCCGCTGAAGCCCTGTGTGAACTGGGGTGCCGGTGGGTGTCATCGCGCTATTTACCCTCTAAACAGTAAGTGGTGGAAAAACATTGACCAACGCATTCAAACCAGACATCATATTGTCAGACAACTCAACTATAGAGACAAAACCGCCTAAGGAATAATACGGTTTAACCCTAGTACGAAGGCATTAGACGTGCCGTGCCTATTTCTCAAGAACGAAAAACAAACACTGAATTGTGAAGAGGAATGCTTTATTCATGCATACGTCCACACCCCCTAAAAAGCGCTTACGTTCGCAAGATTGGTTTGATAATAAAGAGCACATCGATTTAGCCGCGTTATACATGGAGCGCTTCATGAACTACGGCTTAACGCCGGAAGAGCTTCGTGCAGGCAAACCCATTATTGGCATTGCGCAAAGCGGCAGTGACCTTACTCCCTGCAATCGGGTACATATTGAGTTAGCCAAACGCGTGCGCGATGGCATTCGTGATGCGGGTGGGATACCCATTGAATTTCCCACGCATCCTATTTTTGAAAACTGTAAGCGCCCCACTGCCTCGCTAGACCGAAATTTAGCCTATCTGGGTTTGGTGGAAATTTTGTACGGTTACCCCATCGACGGGGTGGTCTTAACCACCGGCTGCGATAAAACCACGCCCTCGGCCATCATGGCGGCGGCTACGGTGAATATTCCCGCCATCGTGTTGTCAGGCGGTCCGATGCTAGATGGTTGGCACGACGGCGAACGCGTGGGCTCGGGCACCGTTATTTGGCAATCACGGCGCAAGTTGGCCGCTGGCGAAATCACCGAAGACGAATTTTTAGATGCGGCCTTGTCGTCCGCCCCCTCGGTAGGACATTGCAACACCATGGGCACCGCCTCGACCATGAATGCCTTAGCCGAAGCGTTGGGCTTGTCGTTAACCGGCTGCGCCTCGATCCCTGCTGCCTACCGCGAACGCAGTCAAATTGCCTATCGCACCGGAAAGCGCGCCGTTGAATTAGTGCTAGCCGACCTTAAGCCCTTAGACATTTTGAAGAAACCAGCCTTCATCAATGCCATACGAGTGTGTTCGGCCTTGGGCGGATCGACCAATGCGCAGCCCCACCTCACCGCCATGGCCAAACACGCTGGGGTCACCCTGTCGCCCTCGGATTGGCAAGAATACGGCTACGACGTTCCTTTGCTTGCCAATGTACAACCCGCTGGCAAGTACCTTAGCGAAAACTTCCACCGTGCAGGTGGCGTGCCGGCGGTCATGTGGGAATTACTGCAAAACGGCTTATTAGAGGGTGACTGCTTAAGCGTTAGCGGAAAGACCATCGCCGAGGCACTGGCAGGGCGAGAAAGCAGCGACCGTGATGTGATTAAAGCCTTCGATACGCCATTACGATCGAATGCTGGGTTTAGAGTGTTAAGCGGCAACCTATTTGATTTTGCCATCATGAAAACCAGCGTGATCTCGGCCGAGTTCTCGCAAAAATTCCTGCAACAACCCGGTCAAGAAGGCATTTTTGAAGGGCGAGCCGTGGTATTCGAGGGCTCGGAAGACTATCACCAGCGCATTGACGACCCTGCACTAAACATTGATGAGCAATGCATTTTAGTAATACGCGGCGCTGGCCCTCTAGGCTGGCCAGGTGCTGCCGAAGTGGTGAACATGCAGCCATCCAAAGCGTTACTGCAGCGCGGCATTAACAGCTTGCCCACGCTAGGCGATGGCCGACAATCGGGTACGGCTGACAGCCCCTCTATTTTGCATGCCTCGCCTGAAAGCGCAGCCGGAGGCGGCTTATCGTGGTTGCGTGATGGCGATACGATACGCCTTGATCTTAACGCTGGCACCTGTGACGCACTGGTTGATGAGGTTGAAATTGCCCGACGACGCGGTGAAGCGCCACCGGCTGTGGCCCCCAGCCAAACACCTTGGCAGAAAATCTATAGACAAGAGGTGAATCAACTTTCTGAAGGTGGCGTATTAGAAAGTGCGCTGGAATTTATTGATATTGCCAAGCAGTTACCGCGGCACAATCATTAACGCGACAACGATCAAGGCCTACCCCTATCCTATCGTTAGGTAGTAGGCCTACTTTAACTTTAGCCTCGGGAATAGCTTAGAAAACGTCCTGAATAACGCTCCATGATGCCTAAGCCGTTTTCCATCTGCTCGCTGCTTAACAAACGGTTTTCGGTTTGATTAAAGCCATACTGACGTAAGCTACGGGTGAATGCGCCCGCGTAACCTCGGTTAGGGTCCACCACCCAAACTTCGGCTTTGTAATTCGCATGACTATCAATAAATAAGGCCAATTGTTCTGGGGTTTCGCGCTCGTACAGCACGTCACTAGCCATGATCAGGTCGAAGCGACTTTGTAAGGTCGCAAAGCCTAAGTCTAAGGCAAGCTCGTCTTGGTTGTCTCCCCATTGCGCAAATTTATAGCGCAAAGCCGGCAAGCCATTCAGTTTCAGATTCTTCTTTAGAAAATGCTGTGCCATGGGGTGGCGATCGCTGGCGGTCACGCTCATACCGCGACGATGCGCCACCAAACTGGCTAAGGCCAAACCACAACCGATCTCTAAAATACGTTCGCCTTCGGTGACAGAGCGCAATGATATTTTATTGGCTAAGCGAATACTGGAAGGCCAAAGCAACCCAAACAATGGCCATGAGGCAGAACAAACACCCAATTTTCCCGCTGCCCCATCTGGATCGTAGAACTGCTGGTTATCAATCAAGGTGGTGAGGTAAATATCATCCCCACCGTTAATTTGAACGGTTTGACGCCTCGTTTCGTATCCTGACATAGTGCCCTTTTACGGTATACACCAACAGTAGTGCCTCTATAGTATGGGACATTATGTCTAGTTTAGCTAAGCGTGGTCGTCAAAGTAGGAACGTTGTACGGCTCCGCGTTGATAAAAGCTGCGAATATTGTCCACCACCAATTGGCCCATGGCCTGACGTGTCTCGTGGGTAGCGCTACCGGCGTGCGGGCTAAGCACCACGTTATCCACATCAAGAAAACGCGGATCGATCGTCGGTTCGTTATAAAACACATCCAGCCCCGCCCCCGCGATCACCTTCTGCTCTAAGGCATCAAGCAAATCCGCTTCGTTAATAATGCTGCCCCGTGCAACATTGATCAAATAGCCTGAAGCGCCCAAAGCCGTCA
Organism: Paenalcaligenes sp. DL 463; assembly: GCF_057475185.1. Lineage (NCBI taxonomy): Bacteria > Pseudomonadati > Pseudomonadota > Betaproteobacteria > Burkholderiales > Alcaligenaceae > Paenalcaligenes > Paenalcaligenes sp. DL 463. The sequence continues at coordinate 9,870 of NZ_JBYBKX010000001.1, forward strand.
AAACAGTGCGATCTACACTGCCTTGCGTGCTGGATGTCGCCGGCACGATCACCACCAGCACATCGCACCATTGGGCCAGTTTCTGTAGCGTATCCACATGCAAGTAAGGTAAGTCTGCCTTGGGGTGACGCGTGTGATAGGCAATGGGCATTTTAAATGCCGCACAACGGTGGGCAATTTCTTGGCCGATACGGCCCATGCCATACAGTCCCACTCGCTTTGTAGACAGTTGGTGTCGCAACGGTGCAGGTGCCGTGGCCCAGCTGCCATTACGCACAAGACGATCGTTTTCACTAATACGACGGGTGATATCCAACATCAACCCCAGCGTTAAGTCGGCAACACAGTCGTTTAATACATCGGGGGTATAGCCCACCGGAATACGCTTTTCTTTTAGGTACTTTAGATCTAACGCATCTACGCCCACACCAAAACTGCTTACCACCTTTAAATTGGGTAATAGCTGTAACAAGCTGGCCTTGGCTCCCACTGAAGCCGATGTGACCAAACCACTAATACTAGGGCCAAGCTGCTGCAAGGCCTGCTCGGCCTGAGCCATATCTGTGAAATGGTGAAGTTCAACGCTTTCTTGTAAGGCAGAAATCATGCCCGGCGCGGCCTCTGGCCCCAAAAAAACAAGCTGCGGTTTGGCTACGTGCATAAAGTAAAGCTCCAACAATAAGGAATTAGGGTATAGCGTTCGGTGCATGCTAGCTTAATAGATAGACTTGAAGTTAGCGAGCACAACGCCCTCACATTTTTGCTAAGCTACCTACACTGGCATTCATAGACTCGGTGCTTCAGTATTATTAACCGCTTAAAGGAGTTCGAATGAAATCTGTACAGGTTCCCACGTCCGATGGACGTAGTATGAAAGCGTTATTTGTGCCTGCCACCGTACCCAATGCGCCAGGTATCGTGTTAATTCAAGAAATTTTTGGGCTGAACTCGTCCATGCAGACCTTAGCAAAGCAATGGGCAGAAAAAGGCTTTAACGTGATTTGTCCTGACCTGTTTTGGCGCCAAGAACCCAATCTGGAGCTAGACCCCACCAACCAATCGCAATTTGCGCTTGGCGTGGAACTGATGCAAGGCATGAGCGATAACGAAACCGTCGCCGACTTAGAAAGCAGTCGTGCTTACTTAGCCAAACAACTGGGTCATGAAAAAATTGCCGCCGTCGGCTATTGCATGGGCGGACGCTTGGTAGCCTTGATGGCGCAAAGCAGCCCCATCAAATGTGCCGTCAGTTACTACGGTGTCAGCCTTGACGAATTACTGCCTGCCCTTAGTCGCGATGCCGCGCCGACTTTACTGCATATTGCTGAATTAGATAGCTACGTGCCCACCGCCGCACGCGATGAAATCACACAACAAGCCGATCAGCGTGAAGGCTGGGAGCATCATTTGTACGAAGGGTGTGACCACGCCTTTGCTCGCCCCAATGGCACCAACTATGTGGAAACGGCCGCCAACGACGCTAACAAGCGTTCGGTAGGGTTTCTAAATCGTTTTCTGGTCTAAATGCCATTAGGCACGAGCGATGACAGCGATTGTGGGGATTTTGCTGGCGGCCGGCATCGGCCGTCGCTTTGATCAAGAGGGGCAACGTTTTAAGCTAACGCAAGCCCTGACAGACGATGAAACGGTGATCGCGCGCAGTGCGCGTCAACTGCATCATGCCTGCGATCAATTAATTATTGTGCACGGCCCCCGATCGGCCTTAAGCTGGCAAGCCACTGGACACATCGATGCTCTGCACCTTAGTTGTACACAGGCGAATCTGGGTATGGGCGCCAGCTTAAAATCGGCCATCGGTGCGTTGGCCACACCCTCTACAGGCTGGATCGTGGCCTTAGCGGACATGCCCTATATTGATCCCCGCACCTACGACGCCTTGCTTCACACCTTAAACGATGGCTGTCTACTGGCCCGACCACGCTACCAACAACAGCCGGGCCACCCCGTGGCGTTGCACCGTAAACTCAAAGCCGAGCTCTTGGCCTTAGAAGATGAAAACGGCGCTCAAGCGTTATTCAAGCGTTACCGTGAACACACCTGCTGGATAGAAAGCGATGACCCAGGATGCATCATGGACATTGATGTGCCCGACGATCTACGCCCAATCCGAAACTAAACGATGACGCGCCTACGAAACTAGGAGTCACCTTAGATGGCTTTAGATAAGCTTAGATTTGCTTAGACTTAGTTTTGCTTTTTGCTGCATTAGCAGTCGGGTGCGATGCATGGCGTAGGCGCCGATGACGGTACCCAGACTTAACATTAAGAAAGCAGCGCCCCAACCCAAATTTCGGGAAATTGCCGGCACGAGCCAGATCGTCGGCACGGTTAATAAATACCCCAACGCCAGTTGCAAGGTTAGGACTGAGCCCACGTACTCGCCTTGCGCCACCTCGGTAAGCAAGGCAGAAAACTGAGCTGAATCCGCCACAATCGTTAGGCCCCACACCAGTGCTAAGACGAACACCAAAATGGGAAAGGAAATGGCGAAGCCAATCACGGCTGCCATGGCCCCCGACATCACCAATGCCCAAAACGCCGTGCTGCTACGACCAAAGCGATCACTGGTTAAGCCTGCGAACACACAACCTATGCCACCCACCCCGATCACAATAAAGGTCGCGGCCGAGGCGATGATCGCGCTGTTAGCTACGCTGGACTGATCCAGCACAAATTGATAAAAAACCGCGAACCACGCCCACATGGCGTAGAGCTCCCACATGTGTCCTAAATAACCGACGGTTACCCACGACACCGAGGGGTTTCTGAAAGCGCGAATCGCCGCCTTTAAATTGAAAGGATAAGAGGGGTAGGGAAACGGCCCTTCCCGAATAAACAACGCCACGATCAAGCCACCAATCAGGGCAAAGATCGAGGTACACACCACGACGATTTCCCATGCCAAGCCACCCAAAGCATTGATCAGGTGCGGCGTGGCCGTACCTAAGGTAGTGGCTGCGATCACAATGCCCATGGCTACGCCCCGACGCGTGGTAAACCACGTGGCAATTAACTTCATGGCTGGGGGGTAAACAATGGCTAAGAAAAAGCCGGTGAAAAAACGAGCGACAATGACTGGCGCGGCATGGCCTAGCCATAAAATAGACAAATTAATCAGGGCCACTAACACGGCACCGGCAACAATCAGCGTGCGTCCAGAAAAGCGGTCGGCCCAACCTGACATGGCCGAGCACAACGCCCCCGCCACAAAACCGATTTGCACCGAAACCGTTAACCACACCCGCCCACTGTTGCTAAGCCCAAGGTGCTCGGTTAACTGCTGTACCACCGCCGTCGCGGAAAACCAAGTGGTCATGACCAACAAAATGGCACAAGCCATTAAGTTTAAAATTTTCCAACGACGACGATCGGGTGGCATATTAGTCTAGCAATCCTTTAAGCTCCGCCGTGAACGTGGTGGCTTTACCATCTAGGCAGACTTCACCTTTCTGATTGGTGATAACGGTTTTTATCACACAAATCGGTTTATCGGCGCGTACCTCAAGAATTTCCACCGTTGCGGTAACGGTATCTTCTAAATACACCGGTTTAGAAAAATTCCAATCGACGTTTAAGAAAACCGAACCAGGTCCAGGCAATTGTTCAGCCACCACCGCATTAAGCAAACCAGTGGTCACACCGCCCTGCACAATCACTCCACCAAAGCGCGAGGCTTTAGCCAGCTCGGGATTGGTGTGCAAAGGTTGGCGGTCGCCGCTTAAGGCACTAAAAAGCTCGATGTCCGACTGCTGCATTGTTTTCACAGCCTGTGCTTTTTGACCTACCTCGGGCATACCATGCAAGGTTGCGGTCCAACCGTTTACTGCTTCGCTCATGTCATTCTCCTTTCTAATAGGACGGCAAACCCTTGTCCGCCGCCACCGCACATTGCGGCAATACCAAATCGCTTTTCCCTTTGTTTAAGGGCATGGGCTAGGGTCAAAACCAAACGGAAACCGCTGCCACCTAAAGGGTGACCAATGGCGATAGCGCCCCCGTTAACGTTAATTTTTTCTAAAGGGATGGTTAGCTGGCGCGCACTGGCCAACACCACCGAGGCAAAGGCCTCGTTAATTTCAAATAAATCGATCTCGTCAGCACGCAAACCCGCTTTTTTCAGTACTGCCGAAATGGCATCGGCTGGGCGTAAATGCAAACTGGTATCGGGACCAGCGGTTTGGGCGGTCGCAATAATGTGAGCTAAGGGCTCGCGCTCGTGCGTTTTAGCGTACTGCGCCGACGCCACTACCCCAATGGATGCGCCATCACTCATTTGTGACGAGTTGCCCGCCGTTAAGGTACCGTTTTCCGTAAACGCCGGCTTTAAGGCATGTAGGGCATCCAAGGTGCTGTTTTTTCTGACGCCTTCGTCGTGATTCAAGGCGTAAGCCTCGTCATCCACATACACTTCGTGTTTGAAAAAGCCATTTTCTTGGGCGGCCGCCGCACGCTGATGCGACATCAACGCAAAGGCGTCTTGGTCATCACGACTAATACGTAACTGTTCGTTAAGCTCGTCAGAGATCGGCCCCATGCCCGCATCTTGAATACCGCACCACAGGCCATCGTAAAGGGTGGTGTCAATAAAAGGCACGGCTTTCACGCCTTTTACCCCGTCGCGCAGCATCGCCGCATGGCGGCCACGGCTCATCGAGTCACCGCCCCCCACCACATACAACTCGCCTTCTTCGCATTGAATGCGGCGCTTGGCATCGGCCACCGCCGCCATCCCTGCCAAACACACACTGTTTAAAGTAATGGCCGGCACACTAAGACTTAAGCCCCCTTCCACGGCGGCTAAACGCGCTGGGTTTTGGCCCAAGCCCCCCTGTAATACCTGACCTAAGATCACGCCATCACAATGCGCTATTTGGGGGTGACGCAAGGCTAGCGCATTGATTAGCGTGGCATTTAAGGTGCGACTTTCAAGGTGGGACAAGGCCCCTTTAAAACGGCCAAACGGCGTACGCAAGCCATCAAGCAGCACCATTTCATGATTTGAACTCATTACCGCTCCTTCGCCATGGTGGCGTTAATCACAGTAAAAATGGGCAAGCTGAACTGGTTATGCGACTTCCACCCCAGCTCTACCGAGGCTCCTACGGGCACTGCGGCACCCGATGGGTCGGAGACGTTACTTAACATTCTCACGCCCTCGTCCAGGTCAATCAACGCAACGTAATACGGTGACTCGTCATTAAACGACGGGTGACCCGGACGGTGAACCTCAACAATGGATGCCACTGTGCCCCGACCGCTACTTTGGATGTCACGAAGCGACTCGCTCCAGCAATGGGGACAGTGACGACGTGGATAGAAAATGGCTTTTTGGCAATCGTTACATTGCTGTAGCCTAAGAATATGCGCTGACGCCTGCGTCCAAAAGGGTTCGGAAACCGGTGTCACCGTGGGATTCGGTTTTGCTAAAACTGTAGACATGGTTAGGCCTCCCGATGTAGAACCATTGCTGTGGCTTCACTGAGGGTGGCGCCGTTACCCGTCATTAGGGCCCATTCGGCGTTCTCCACCTGACGCCCAGAGGCCTGATGACGCAACTGCCGAACCGATTCGATGATGTGCGTCATCCCCCCAGCTAGGTCCGGTTGCCCAAATGACAACTGTCCGCCGTGCGTATTAATGGGCAGATCACCATTCCAACGAATGTCATGCTCATCCAACCATAGCCCCCCTTCACCGGGCTTACACACGCCAGCGTCTTCCAGCGTAATGGGCAACATAATGCTGTAGCAGTCGTATAACGACAGGGTGCTCATGTGCGAATGATCCACTCCCGCCTGTTGATACGCTTGTGCAATGGCCGCTTTTAGCGGCCCCGTGGTTAAGGATGGCGACTGGGACATGGCCCGATGCGTCACTTTTTCACCCACACCAGCGATGCGAATCAGCGGCTCGGCGCGTTTTCTGGCCTGCTCGGCGCTGGTCACAATAAAAGCCGCCGCCCCCGAACATGGCATCACGATCTCAAGCAACCTAAGGGGCTTGGCCACCATCGGTGACGTCAACACATCTTCCACCGTTAAGGGCTGATTACGAAAAAACGCATAAGGATGGCGATGCGCGTTCTCGCGCTGCATGACCACAGCCTTGGCCAACTGTTCAGACGTGGTACCGTACTCGTGCATATGGCGGGCTGCCAAAAACGCATAACTGATGTTGGCACCCGAGGCCCCAAAGGGCACGTCGAATTCGCGGATTGGGTTTCGGTTAGGTGAACGCAACGGCGTGTCGTCGCGAATATTACCCAACACACACAACGCGGTGGTACACATGCCAGCAGAAATCGCCGCCGCCGCGCGCCACGCCATACCAATGGCGGTCGCGCCCCCTAAATCGACGATACTGCCCACGGTGGGCTGTATGCCTAAATACTCGGCCACGGTGGCGGGCACATGCTGGGGGGTTTCCCCCACCTGCACCCCCACAAACAAACCATCAATGGCGTCACGCTCAATTTTTGCATCGTGCATGGCCGCAATGGACACCTTTGCCAATAAACTTAGCGTGGTTTCATTGACTGACTTACGCAGTGGCTCCAGTTCAGCAATACCAATAATGGCAGCATTCGATGTCATGACTTCGCCTCATTTCGTTGCTGTGCCTCGACGCGGTCTTTAATGCCGTCTAAGGCATCTGGGTTCGACAACGAACCCACGTTAGTCACGGCCTTACCCAACAACTTCTGTAACACCGCTTTTTCCACTTTTTTACCGCTTAGTGTGTAGGGAATGTCATCCACCGCCACAATACGGCGTGGCACATGACGCGGTGAGCCTTTGTGACGTAGTTCGCCCACAATGCGTTGACGTAAGGTCTCGTCTAAGGTTTGGTTATCGGCGCACACCACAAACAACCAAATCTCCATATCGTCTTGAATGGGATAACCAATCACCAACGAATCTTGGATCTCTTCCATCGAATCCAGAATGCGGTAGATTTCGCCCGTACCAATGCGCACACCGCCCGGTTTTAGCGTGGTGTCCGTACGACCTGAAATGATCACGCCGCCGCTACTGCGCATTTCGGCCAAATCGCCATGCACCCACACGCCAGGCACTTCGTTGAAATACTCGTCGTAAAAACGCGCATCGCCGTTTTCACCCCAGAAGGTCAACGGCATAGACGGGAAGGCCTCGGTACACACTAAATCGCCCTTCTGCCCCAATACACTGACATTGCGCTCGTCAAACACATGAACCGCCATGCCTAATGCAGGGCCTTGAATCTCGCCAGCGCGTACCGGCTGACTGGGGTTACCCATCACGAAGCATCCTAAAATCTCGGTACCACCCGAAATCGACGCTACGCATAAATCGTCACTGATATTCTGATACAGCCACTTAAAATTCTCGGGCGTCAACGGTGCGCCAGCAGAGGCCACTAAACGTAAATTCGAAAAATCGTGATTTTTAGTGGGTGAACGTTCGGCCTCTTCCAGCAGCGTTAAATACTTGGGACTGGTGCCAAAATGCGTGACTTTTAGCTCGGCCGCCTGCTCCCACAACACATCGTAATTTAAGCCCTCTGGCGTTTTGGGAATGGCTGCGCCGTCGTACAACACCACCGACGAACCTGAAGCCATCGTTAATACCAACCAGTGGTACATCATCCATGCGGTGTTCGTGTAATACAGCATGCGATCGCCCGCTTTCACGTCGCAATGCAGTGCGTGCTCTTTCTTAAGGTTGACTAAAATGCCACCCGTACGGTGCACAATACACTTGGGCAAGCCCGTGGTGCCCGAGGTATACACAATAAACACAGGGTGATCAAAGGCAAAGCGCTCGTAAGTGGGTTCGGTTGCGTCGTTATTCAATAAATCTGAAAACGCATGAACCTTTACGTTTTGTAGTGCAGAAGTGTCGCCCTCGCCAACCAAAATCAGCGTTTCAACACTGGGCAACACCTCAAGTACGTCTTTGATTTTTTCTAAGGTCTGATGTTGCTTACCGTTATACAGATACTGGGAACTACCAATTAATAACTTAGGCGTCACCTGACCAAAGCGGTCGGTAATACCCGTTACCCCAAACTCGGGCGAGCAGGTTGACCAAATGGCACCCAAGGACGTCACGGCCAGCATCGACACCAAGGCCTCGACATTATTCGGCAACAAGCCAACGACTCGATCTTCAGACCCAATGCCCTGTTCGCGCAGACTTTGTTGAAGTTGGGCCACCTTTAGTCGAATCTGCGCCCGCGTGTACGACGCTTGCACGCCGTACTCGTTAGTTTCGATAACCAGCACCTCGTCGCCGCTACCCGCCAGCATGTTCTCCGCTAAATTTAGCTTCATGCCATTAAAAAAGCGTGTTTCGGCCATGGACGACCCTTTTTCAATCACCTGCTCCCAGCTACCCTCATAAATTAGACCGGAAAAATCGATAAAGTTTTCCCAGAAATTCGCCATTTCGGCGATAGAGTAACGGTGCAAATCCGCATAACTATGCGTGGGAACGTTCACTCGCTTGGCAAACTGTTGCATCTGCGTACCCGCCGCCTGTTCTGCTGTGGGCGTCCATAAAACGGGGGCTCGGTTATCGTAAGACATTAGGTCTCCTCCTACTTATTTAGTTGAACCACATGGGGAATACGGTCAGGCCTAGAGCAAAGATGACGAACGCCACCAACATCATTACCGCGGTGTAGCCTAATATGTCGCGCGCTTTTAAGGCAGCAATACCAAGCAAAGGCAACATCCACATCGGCTGAATACCGTTAGTCACCTGATCCCCGTAGGAATAAGCCATCACAATCAGGCCCATATCCACATCTAACATTTTTGCAGCTTCGACCAAAATCGGCCCTTGTACTGCCCACTGACCACCGGCTGAAGGAATAGCGATATTGATCAGTCCGGCGCTGATAAACGACATTAGCGGCAAGGTAAATTGCGTGGATATATTGATCAGCCAGCCAGCAAAAATATCAACTAAACCGGATTTAGCCATCATGCCCATAATGCCGGCATAGAAAGGAAATTGCAGCACAATCTGCCCGCATGCAGTAATCCCTTCGTCAATGGCTTTTACGTATGCAATGGGCGTCCTGTACATCGCCATCCCGATAATCATTAAGCTGAAGTTAATGATGTTTAGGTTCAAGTCAAAACCGCGGGTCGCGAAGTGATAACCGATGTAGATTAGACCCGCCGCCACAATGACATAGGACAACAGCATCGACTCTTCAAGCTTCTCCGCTAAGGTTTTTGGCTCATCACTTATCGTTTTCTCGGCCGCTGCGTCTCCGATAGACGGACCACGATCCGGAATCTCTTCAATGTCCGCACCATCGGGGTGCATAGCGCGGTAAACAAAGGGAATACACACCGTAAACAGCGCTAAGGTAATTAAACTAGCCGGAGCAAAAATCGTTTCCGTTACAGGAATTAATCCGATGGCATCCATCAAAAAGTGGCCTTCCGTATTAACCAACAACGGTGCCGACGCAGAGAAACCACCATTAAACATAATTAATGCCGTAAAACCAGCAGCAGCCGCCAAGGGATAATGCACCTTGATTTGACGCCGTTTGGCTTCGTAACACACTTCTTTTGCAGCAATCGCCCCTACGATCAGCCCTAAGCCCCAACTTAGGTAACCAAAAGCAATGGCTAACAACGTGATAAGGATGATGGCTTGCCCTGGTGTTTTAGGTAGTTTGGCTGCTTTACCAATAATGCGCCGAACCGGTGGCGACGAAGCCAAAACGTAGCCGAATAACAAGATGGCCACCATCTGCATGGAAAAGTTAAGCAGATCCCAAAACCCTAAATACCAGAAAGACACCATCTCCATCGACGAGGCAGGCGTCATCAGCACCCCTAACCCGAAAATGATGATGGTGATGAGAATGGCGAACACAAAGGGGTTCGGCACGTACTTCTTAGAGAACCGCACGCAAATAGCGCCTGCTGTTTTCAACATAGCTGTCTCCTATTGGAAGGTACATCGATTTTGATTGTTATTACCTAACGGCGTCGAAGTTATCGCTGCATGAGAAAAGTATAGGAGTCGTGTACCGACCGGTCAATAGGTTTTTCCCTAGGTGATCGATCAGTACAAAAACGGCCTTATACTAATGCCTGTGCTTAACTCGTTTACTGGAAGGTTTATGACTACGACTCATCGCGTTATCAACACAGAAAATAAAGACGCGAAGCCTAACGCTTCGGTAGAAGAACCAAGCACGAAAGAGCGCATCTATAAAATTGCTGCCGAGATGTTTGCGCAAAAAGGCTTCCACGCCACGGGAATGAGCGACCTGGAACAAGCCACCGGCCTCGGTCGCGGTGCGTTGTACTACCACATTGGTAGCAAGGAAGAGCTGCTGTTTAATGTCACGTCACGCTATTTGGTCAGTTTGAACAAAATTGCCAATGACATTATTCATGCCGAAAATAAAAGTGCTGAAATGAAATTGCGCGAATTCTCGAAAATGGTCATGCGCACCATTAGCGACGACTTGGCCGAGCTAACCGTGTGTTTTAGAGAAACGCATTCGATTGTGGGAAATAGACGAGCCGAGCTGCTTGAGCTGCATAAAAACTACGAGCAGCACTGGCGTACCCTGCTAGAGGGCTTATATGAAGAAAAAGGGCTACGTAACATGAACCCGTTAATGGTAAAGGCCGTGTTAGGCATGCACCATTACAGCTATTTATGGCTGCGGCCTAGCTCGGCAAAATCGACAGACAACATTGCCGATTACTTTACCGACTTTGTGATGAACCAACTGCAAGCGGACCTAAGCGCCCAAGCCTAAAACGTCGTAGTAACGCCCCAGCCCGCCCCCAACAACGCCATAAAAACCGGCGTTGTTTTCTTTGTTCACCCCTGGTTTTTAAAAAACAGTGTTTAGCTTGTAAGCCAAGTTAGTATGCCACCAAAAGCCTTCGGCTCTTGCGAAAAAAAACTAGGGTTTACGTCGAGAACAATGTTGTTTGCAGCGTGTTTAGGCTCGATGATACAATTTGACTTTTTTCATTACAATAAACGCATAATAAAAAGGTCAGGCTTTGAGCACCCCATTTAGCACAAAAAACGATGAAATTGATATTGCGCAGTTAATTAAGCAGTTGTGGCGCTCGAAACTTAGCATTGTGGTGATTACCGCTGCCGCCATCGTGGCCGCTTTTGTTTATATCAGCGTGGTTAGCCCCACCTATCAAAGCCAAGCCATACTGTTACCGCCTGCCCCTTCTGCGTTACAAAGCTACAACTTGGTTGCACGCTTGGCTGACCCCGAGCCCTTAAAACCCGAACAAAACGACAACAACAAAGAGAACGAGACGCTGGTGGCCTCGTTAGTGAATGACATCACCGTAGACGACGTGTATTTAGCCTTTCAGCGCGTGCTGAATTCACAAAATCTAAAGCAAGACTTCTTTGTTAAGCACTACCTAACGCATTACCACCCTAATGCCACCGCCTTAGAAAAAGAACAGTTATTTGATCGTTTCACGCAACAACTACGCATCAGCCTACCGCGTAAAGACACAGAATTTGAAACGCACATCAGCTTCGAGCTATACGACGCCGAACGTAGCGCCGCCTGGTTAAACCAGTACGTGGAACAAGCCCTTAGCGTCTCTAGGGCTAGGCTACTTAACAACCTCAAGGTACAGCGAAGCGAGCAAATACGAGTAATCGAATCGCGCTTAGCGGTGCTACGCAACCAAGCAAAAACGGATAACGACAACCGCTTACAACGCGTAGAAGATGCCCTGCGCATCGCCCAAGGCATCAACCTAGAACACCCCTCAAACTCGGGCAACTTGATCACCTCGTACTCGGGTGAAACCATGTATTTACGTGGCGCACAGGCGCTGTCGGCTGAACTTGACCTGCTACAACGCCGAGAAAACTTCGACCCCTACATTGCCGAACTGCCCCTGCTGCAGCGTCAACTGGACATGATTCAACTAAGCGTTTTACCGGGTGACGAGTTTCAAACCGCGCAGATCGATCTGGTCGCTGCCGTACCACAACGCCCGATTGCCCCTAAAAAAGCATTGATACTGCTAATTGCCGCCGTGTTGGGCTTTATGCTGGCCTGTATGATCGCCTTAGTACGTGGAATGCTAAGGCGTTAAGCCAACCATAGGGCTGAATTCAGCCCTATGCCATGTAAACACCGTCAATTTTTGTAATGTTTGGTCATCTATTAAAGACTCTACGCTTTATACTCGGGGATAATTCGCTTTTACGCGTCAATAACTCTCCGAAGAGGCCCGAGTGTCTGAAGAACGAGCACCGTATTACACCCCCACCAACAACGACGAAATCGATCTACGTGAACTAGCCTGTACCTTGTGGGCCCAAAAAGCCCTAATCGTGCTGTGCACGGTGGTCATCACAGCGGTGGCGGCAGCGTATGCGTTTTTAAGTACCCCGGTTTATGAAACCGAAGTGCTTACCCTGCCCCCCACACCCGCCGACTTAGCCAGCTATAACGTTGTGGCACAGATTGACAACAACTTCGAGACCTTAACGCCCGATCTGGCGTACCAAATTTTTTTACGACACTTGAATTCAGCCAGTTTAAAGCTGGATTTTTTCAATGATCACTACCTGCCCGTGGTCGATCCTGATCCCAGCCCCGCCGAGCGAGAAAGCCTCTGGAAACGTTTTAATAAGGAATTAAGCGTCACCATTCCTAAAGCCAACGATGGTGATTTAGCCCGCGTTAGCATTGAAGGGGAATCCCCCACCACCATCAGCGACTGGGCTAACCAATACTTAGACAACGCCATTGCTCGCAGTCGTGAACAAGTCATCAGTACCCTAGAAAGTGCGATTTTTGTACGGGTACAAAGCACCGAAGCCGAACTGGACACCTTGCGGGCCAGTGCAGAACAAGAACGCCTGCATCAAATCGCACGCATCGAAGAAGCGCTACGCTTAGCCGACGCCATTAATTTAGAAACCCCACCCGATAGCGGTAACCTGATTACCTCGTACACTGGGGAAACCACCTACCTACGCGGTACGCGTGCACTGGAATCTGAGTTAGCGCTATTGCACGCACGAAAAAACAACGACCCCTACATCAGTAAACTGCCCGATTTATTGCAGAAACTGGACATACTGAAAACCGTTAACCTGCAACCCGAGCACTTAACACTGGCCACCGTTGATAGCCGAGCCGTTGCCCCTGAAGCCCCCATTAAACCCAAAAAAGCCCTGATCTTATTATTAGGCATAGTATTGGGTGGCATGTTGGGTGTGTTTGTGGCACTGCTGCGCCACTGGTTGGCTAAGCCTTAACTTTCCGACGCCCACGCGCTATCAGCCATAAAAAATAGCCCGTCTGTGACAAAACAGACGGGCTATTTTGTGTTGACCGTAAACGATGAGGCTTACGGTTGCCACCCAATCAAATCCAATTGGAAGCGGGTATCTGGCACGGGTAATGGGCCCATGGTTCTGAATACCGTTGTGGGTACAGCGGTCTCAAACTCGTGCTCCCAAGCATTTTGAAAGGCACCGTAGTCCTTAAGATTTGTGCTCATAAACTTGGTTCTTAAGGGCGTAAAACCACCTACACGCGTCTCAAGCTGTTGTTTAATATAAGCCAACTCTTTATAGACGGGGCTTTCATGAAAAGGGAAAGATGGGTTCACCTTGGCCTCGGAAGCCAAGCCGCTGACGTAATCCGTGGCGGACAACCCCGAGAAGAAAAGATAAGGCCCCGCCTTTACCGCCAACGACTCACAAAACATCTCCTGCGCGGCTTCTGGCAGAGGAATGTGTTGTTTGCTCCAAGGCCCTTCTGGATCAATAGCGATTAGCTCGATCTCGATCGTGGTGTAAGGCGTAGGAAAAGTTGAAGGGATAAAAATCCGAGCAGGCGGGTTTTCAGGAAACAAGGTTTTCCACACACGCTCGATGGCCGCAATCTGACTCATGTCATTCAGGTGAATCTCTGCCTTCACCACATGCGAGAAATCCGCTTGATACGACTGCAGCACATCCAGCAAGTAGGCCATCATAATGCGGCACGACGACTCAGCATGATCGTGCTGATAAGGCAAATCTGGATTGCCTTTCAGCACGGCATCACTTGCACCCCCAATCACGTTGTTGGTGCGTCCAGAAGTGAAAATAAATCCACCTCCTTTTGTCGCCTTGGAATAAATCGTGTCACCCCAAATGCGCTGATGGGGCGGCATCGGCGCATTTTCAGTAGACTGCGTCAAAGCCTCGCGCGGGTTCGAGCTATTACTGACCAGCGCGATGCTGTCTACCGTCACTTTGGCATCTTTTACCGCCAGTTCAGGTGCCAGCACTAAGGTACTTGGGGGTGGGGTTGCACCGAAAATTGCCGGACGCAAGCGTAACGCTTCGTACACATCGCTCTCGTCCGTGTGACAACTGTTTATTTTCAGTATTTCCGTCAGTCCCGACCCCGCATCTTGGTGCACCTTCTCCATCACATCGTAAAGATAATGAAGTTCTCGGTTAATTTGAGACCAATGATTAGGGTAACCATCAAAGGCTTTAATGCCTTCCGGCATTCCAAGCTCGGGGTGGGCCGCCACGCCCCCACCGTAAAACACCAAGTCACCCGCTACAGCGGCTAAGGGCGTACGCGAATTTTCTGCATCAGGATGAAAAATAAAACGCGGCGCGTTCATTGTTGTACTCATCACACCACCTTTAACAGGGTCTCAAGCGGAATACCGGTAATTTCCTCGGGGCCATCAGCCGTAATCACCACCGTACGACCCAGCATCAACCCCGTGCTTTCATTCCAAGCTGGGTTATAGACATCCGATGCCGTGGCAAACACCATGTTTTCTTGGAAGTTAATACTTGGAATGCGTGCATAGGCGTGCTCTTCCCAGGCACCACCTTTACCACCATACATGGTGCTTGGAAACTCGGGCGACGCTAGGCCGTGACCATGCAAACCGCATTCAACCGAGCTGAAATTTGCCTCGATAATGGGTCTTCTGAATGCCAACACCGCATCAGAGAAAGGCTTACCTGGCTGCATGGCGGCAATCCCTGCACGCTGCGACGCCACGCACACCTCGTGAATTTCCTGATACTCTTTTTTGGGCTGACCTAAAGAAATCGACACCTCGGCACCCGCTAAGTAGCCCTTGTATCGCGAGTGGTACTCCGAAACAATGATGTCGCCTTTTTCCAGTTTACGGGGTGAAGACGGAGGACGTTTACCGTGGGGCGGGGGAACTGCACCAGAAGACATCCAATTCATTTCTTCCTCACCACCACGACTTAACGAGGCATTCAGCATCGCTGCATAGACCTGATATTCGTGCGCACCCACCACAGCCGACTCGTACATGGCATTTGCCATTTCACGCGCTAAGGCTCCAGCACGGCGCAACACCGCAATTTCCTCTGCACTTTTAATCAGTCTGGCCTGCTCTAATAACCACGCACTATCGATGAACTTCGCTTGTGGACAAGCCGCTTGAATTTCGGAAAACTGCTGAAACGGTACCGTCTCAGTAATCACACGTGGGCGCGTTGTACCAAAACCCACCACACCAATGGAAGCCGAACTGTAGTTACGGTCTTTTAAGGTATTGATGATGTCACGCGTGGTTTGCTGTCCTGCACGGGTGTCGCCAATCCAGCCACCAGCCAACGCCCCATATGGGGTTACGTCATGAGGGAAACCTGACCAAATCACCGGATCGCCCTCTAGTGGGAACAGAATACACCCCGGAGCCACACGGCCTGACAGGTAGCGGTTATTGGCTAAACCGGCTTGCCACTTAGTTTCATTGCCCCATACCAATAAGGCATCTAAACCCGCATGATCCATTCTCCAGCGCACTTCTCGCCAACGTCGCTCACGCTCGGCATCCGTAAAATCGATATCTACCGAAAAATCATCATAAATAGTTGACACTGTAAAACTCCTAAACAATTCATCATCAGCCTAAGGCTGCGTTGGGCAATAACGTAGCAATAGCGGGGACGAGCATAATTAATGCGATCACCGCTAAGTTGATGCAGACATAGGGTGCTGCCGCACGCCAAATCATGGGCATCGTAATATCGTCATCTGTGACGCTACCCATCACAAACAACAGCATTCCGAAGGGCGGTGTCATCAACGCGATTTCAAGGTTGATGAGCATCAGCACCGAGAACCACAACGGATCAATGGATAGGGCTGCAACAATAGGCATGAGGATTGGCAAGGTAATCATCATGATCGCGATCTGTTCTAAGAACATGCCTAGAACTAAGATCATCACCATTGTCATGACAATAAATAGCAGAGTGCTTTGATCGCCACTGAGTACAAACTCAAGTAAACCGCGGCTGGCACCCGTGTACGCCAGTAGTTGACTAAAAGCAATAGCAGAGGCCAAGATCGTGAGCATCATGATGCTGATACGCAAAGTATCCATCAGCGCCACACTGATCTTACGAATGGATAACCCCCCATACGCCGCCGCCAGAACGATTGAAGCCATGGCACCAATCGCCGCTGCTTCCGTCGGTGTCGCCACCCCCATAAAAATAACGCCCACTACCGTTACGACCACAACCAGAAGCGGCACCACATCAACCAACAAGGCTTTAAGTGTTTGGCTGAACGGTACTTTCTCTACATCGTAAGACGGTGCTAAATGGGGATAACGTAAGGCAACGACGATTACAAAAATCGCATACAAAGCCGCCAACACTAAGCCCGGCAAAATCAAGGCCAATAGCAATTTGCCGATAGAGACCTTGGCCACTGAAGCGTAAATGACCGCCAATGCACTGGGCGGAATCAACATGGCTAATGCCCCTGACGCCATAATCGGCCCCATCGACATCACCCCTGAATAACCTCGTTCTTTAAGCTCGGGCACCAGCAGTCGCCCAAGCAAGGCCGTGTTTGCCATGGTCGAGCCGCTTAGGGTGGAAAACAGCGTGCCACTGCCAATGGCTAATAGGCTAAGCCGACCAGGTAGGCGGCCTAGCAACATGTCCAAGGCCTTCAGTGCACGACCCGCAATCTGCGAATGCCAAAGGATTTCTCCCATCAACACAAACAGCGGCACTGGCAATAACGTGAACACACTCAAGGACGACTTCACGCTTGACACATACTGCATAAACGGGCTACCCCAGCCTTGCGTGAACAATACCCCCAGTAAAGTGACCGCTGCCAAAGCAAAGGCCACTGGCATTCCTACGGCCAGCAAGGCCAAGGTGCCACCGATAATGAGCGCAAAAACCTCATACCACATCATGACACTGGCTCCTTATCGTCAAGCTTGGAACTCACCTGATACGGCTTGCCCTTAATCTGCCTAAAAAACTCAAAGGCCGTTAAGCTAAAACCCACCGGAATCACCCAGTAAATCCATGCTTCAGGCACCTCGATAGCTTGCACAGCAATAGAGCCACTGCTGATTTTGTCGAACAGCACCACCCAACCCCAGTACGCAATCACCGCACAGGTAATGGCACTTGCCAAGGTTGTTAACAACCGAATCATTGCCACCTTGGCGGGTGAAGCCATCTCAACAAAGGTCGTAATGGCAATGTGACCCCCCTCGCGGGCCAGCCACGCCATGCCTAAGCAAGGGATATACAGCAACGCGTACTGCGACACGTCGAACATCCACACGATGGTTTTTCCGGTGACTGAACGCATCACCACATCCGCTGTAATCCCCAACATGACCAAAAAGATAAAAAAGGCGGCTACACCTGCCATCACATCAAGACTTCGGTGATAGAACTTAAAAAACATGTCTGCTCCCCTAGAGGACCACGTGGCAATCAATTACCCGTCTGCTGAAGTTGCTCTGCTAGATCTGGCTGTCGTTCAAGAGCCTTGGCATTCAAACGTAAGAAATCTTTCCAACCAGCGTCCATAGCAGTCTCTTGAAAATACGCCGCATCCTCGTCAGAAAAGCTAATGGTCTCCATCCCCATCTCGGCCAAGCGCTCGTCTTCTTTCGCTAGCGTTTCACTAATAAAGGCTTCCACACGTTTTTCCAGCTCTACACCCACCTCGTTCAAACCCACCTGAACGTCTTCAGGTAAGGAATCCCACACCTTCTGGTTGATCAGCAACGCGCCATCCAGCGAATAGAAAGGGTGATCAATCACGTACTTGGTCACTTCGTTCCAGCCGTAGGCATCTACCCCGCTGTAAGTCCAACCAAAGCCGTCAATCACATTTCGCTCTAATGCGGTATAGACGTCACCGGGCGCGATTGACACCGCGGACGCCCCTAAGGCACGAAGCATCGGCAACTGCACGGGCGAACCGCGCATGCGCAGACCCGAAAAATCAGGCTTATCGATGTCTTTGTTCACATACAGACGGAACTGATTGCCCCCTGCCGTATTGGCTAAGTAATACACCCCAGCCTCTTTATGAATTTGATGCATCAGATCGTAGTACCCACTGGTACGAAGCTCTGAAGGCTTCAAACTGGTGAACTGCACAGCCGCCGACAACGGCACCTCGCTGCGGTAATACGCCGCCGCACCCAAAATCACATCCACCACCCCGTTCTTCAACGCCGAGAACTGATTATTTGGGTCAGAAACCTCTGGGCCGCCTAAATAGCGAACTTCAACCTTGTCACCAAACTTCTCGTTAACCAACTCTTCAAAAATAAAAAAACCACGGCTTAAGTCGTAGTCGGCTGTCCATGGCGTTACCCCACGCAGCACGATTTTTTTTGCTGCATAGGCCGACGTTGCCGATAAACCCAACGTCAACGCCACAGCAACGCCTAATGCACGTATCACGGATAATCGTTTTGCCTTCATGTCTCGCTCCTTTATATTCGAGCTTTTAATATACATAATCCAAATTATCGAGTCAAACTAATATTATCGATAATTTTATGGTTCGTATATTCATTGATCATCTGTATAATAAGACCTAGAAAAATGCACTTAAGGATCGAAAGTGAATCGACAGCAGCAGACAGCCACCCCCGTTAACACTACAACCGGCCATACCTTGACCTTGGCCGAACAGGGCTACACCGAAATCAAACGACAAATCTTGTCCGCTCTGCTTGAGCCTGGCAGCCCATTGCGTTTAGAGCGACTCAAAACATCGCTTGGCATCGGCTATACGCCCCTGCGCGAAGCTCTAATGCGCTTAAGTAGTGAAGGCTTTGTCGACATGGAAGGACAGCGCGGCTTTAAAGTGGCGCCCATCTCACTGCACTCGTTAGGCGACATCACCCGCGCTCGCATCTCGCTAGAAGCCCTAACCCTAACCGGAGCACTGGAAGTGGGGGATGACGACTGGGAAGCCACCATTGTGGGAAACTTTCATCGCTTATCGCGCCGATCGGCTATTGATACCGACACGGGGTTAATTTCCCCAGAATGGGACGCCATACACCGCGACTTCCATTACAGCCTTATCGCGGGCTGCAATAACCAATGGTTAAAAAGCTTCTGGGAAATACTGTTTGATCAAGCGTACCGCTACCGACAAATCGCGGTAACACGGGGCTTTTCATACCGAGACGACCTTGCTGAACATAAAGAACTGATGGAGCAAGTGTTAAATCGAAACCTAGAGGGCGCCTTAGCCGCCAGCAAAGCCCATATTTCTAGCACCTACCAAGTCGTATTGAAGGTGCTAGCCGAAGACGACGAACTTAGCTAATTAAGAAGGATATTGTTATGAGCCTACCCACCGTACGCGTTATTGTTCTAGGTGGCACCATCACCATGGCCCCCACTAGCGATGGCATCGTGCCCAGCCTACGTGGAGACGACTTGTTGAAACTGCTACCCGATATCGAGCACGTCGCCAAGGTCGTGGTAGAGACCCCCTTTTTAAAACCCGGCGCTTCGCTAGAACCCGCAGAAATCATGCAACTAGCATCATCCATACAGGCCGACGAGGCCGCGCACTATGCTGGCACAGTAGTAGTGCAAGGCACCGACACCATCGATGAAACCAGCTACTTACTGGATATTTTGTGCAACACCCCTGCGCCCATTGTGGTAACAGGCGCCATGCGTGGTGCTGCAGCCCTTAGCGCCGACGGCCCCGCCAACCTAATGGCCGCCATCCGCACAGCCGCTAGCCCCCACGCCAGAAACCTTGGCGCGTTGGTGGTATTAAACGATGAAATACACGCGGCGCGCTCAGTAGAAAAAACACATAAGGCCCTGCTGTCGTCATTTCAATCGCTACAAGGCGACGCTCTGGGCTATGTTTTTGAAGACCAGATACACGTTGTGCGACAGCCCAACCCGCGGCAAGCACACCTTAAGCCTTCACGCTTTGCGAAGGTAGCCATTATTAAAGTGGGACTGGGCAGCGACGTAGACCTACTTGAAGCCCTACCCTCTCTAGGCTATGAAGGCGTCATCATTGAAGGCACAGGCGTAGGCCACCTACCTGCGAAATTTGTAGAGCCCTTAGAAAAGCTAGCCAAACGCCTACCGGTGGTGCTGTGCTCTAGGGTCAACAAAGGCCCTGTCTTCACCAACACCTACGGCTTTCCGGGCTCTGAAATTGATCTACTGCGTAAAGGCTTACTGCGTGCGCACTGGCTGTCTGCCCACAAAGCTCGCTTACTGCTCGCCTGCTTAATTGGCGCCAACACAAATACAGACGATTTGGCTGCACAACTGGCCTTGTACGGGCAAGCTTAAGCTTGCCCAGTCTAAGGGGCTACGAACCCGTCGACTGTTCTGATCCTACCGTTTTTACTTGGTGTTGGCTCAAGGCCTTAGTCCGAATGCTACGGCGACGAGCGTGCTTAAACTCAAACAGTTTTTGCACCAACTGTGTACGCGCTTGCTCAAAACGTTGGTTATACACAGGACGAAATTGCAGCAATAACGCTTGAGTCTCTGCTTTATGCTGCAACACCAGATCAAGACGCTGACAAATCGCCGTGGGATTATCCACCTGCGGCTCGACCAATAGCTCAGCTAAGCGCGAGCACACTCCCGAATACACATCACCGGCTGGCCCCACCACGCAGGGTACACCAAAGGCCCACGCCTCAAGCGCCATCACTGCCATCACCATCACGACCCACAGGCGCACTTTGCGCAAGACAACGACCCACGCATCACCCGCGTAGGCCAATGGATACGGCGCTACCGCATCGACGAACTACCGCAACTGTGGAATGTATTAAAAGGGGATATGTCGCTAGTCGGGCCGCGCCCCGAACAACCTGAATTTATCGAGCATTTCAACCACGCCCTAGCCTTCTACGCTTACCGCCACGCGGTAAAACCCGGCATCACCGGCTGGGCCCAAATACGCCAAGGCTACGCCGCTAGCACCGCCGACACCCAACACAAAATCGAGCACGACTTCTACTACATTAAACATGCCTCGATCTATTTGGACATCTACATTTTGCTGGCAACGGCCAAAATTGTGCTGACGGGGTTTGGGGCGCGGTAAAAATGCGTCTACTTGCAATTAAACATCAGTGCAATCCAATTCTTAGAAAAGATAACAGGAAAAAATTACAAAAATTTACAGATTCTATATGGTTTCGAAAATAGATTGGACTCAGCCTGAGGGAAATAAAGTTTAAAAATGATCAATTCAATAAAAATATTCTTATTAATAAAAAATATCAAATATCAAATAACCAAGAAAATAATTAGACAGAAATTAAGTAAAATAACAATTGCAAAAACTACTTGTATAAATAATATTATTTATACAAGAAATTATTTCTAACCCAAGGCGCTTCAGTAAAATTCAATATTGATTTATTAATAAAACATGACAAGGAGTCATACTGTGATGACTGGTCAGAAACTACAGCGCTGTAATAATCATATAAACCCCAATCCGCCCCCTTCTCTTTACTTAAACGACCTTCTTTCAGATAGCCTATATCATTTAAAAACTCAGTACACTTGATGTGATACTCGAACAACGAGAACTTATTTCCAATCACATATGAACTAATAGCACCATGCAATCTAACGCTCACATAAAAATCAAAATCTCTAATTAATTCTAACGTTGGCTCTATACTTAAAACAGCATACGATAACGTTTGTGCTGCAACCCCCATCTCTTCTAGGTTCTTTAACACAAAGTCACAAAATCTGGTATCTCCAAATAAACCATGACTATTTAAACTTAGAACCACAACTTCCACTTCCACCTGTCCCTTTAATCGAAATATAAAATTAAGGAAGGCTCTACAATAAGCTAATGCCTGCTCAGGATCATCCAATAAATTACAAGGACTGAAACCAATTCTCACCTTGTCCTTAGCAGAACTTTTACTAACTGGATTTCTAAAACCGCTAAAACTCAGTGGTACTAAGCCCGCTAAATCTGCTGCTAAAACCGACTTGCCTTGAAACCCCATCTGTTTCACAAAATCATACGACTTTGCATCTCGAAGAGCTAAAAATTCGAATCGTCTTAAAAAACTTGTAATCGACCGTTCACTTTCCAAGCTAGAAAATGGCCCTATTGATACTCCAACAGCCGATAAAGAAATATTATTTCCAGCCTTCCTAGAAATATAATCCCTACTTCGTGAATGAGCTGAAGAAAACAACGAGCCACCACTAAAAATAAGCCTATCTACTCTTGATAATGATTTTTTTAAAAAATAAAATCTAGAAACAGCCCCTACTACACCTAATGACGAGTAGGCTAGTGCTGGATAATAGGATGGAACAACATAATTAACATTTAGTCCCTTTAAGGGAGGACAAAGCAAAGATATATTCATATCAGGCCAATATTTCCTTGCTGCTATGCTAGAAACATAACCAAACAAATCATCCCCAAAGTTACGCATACCATAATAACCAGTAAAGATTATTTTATTCATTTATATAACCCGAAAGAAAACTTTTTTTCTAGCAATAAAATAGAACGAAAAAAGCAAAAAAATCTCGATTACAACACTCAATATAGCTGCTGCCAGATAACTATAAGTAGAGAAAAAAACAATACCAAAAGCTATAGTTATCAACGAAACAGTGCCCATAACAGTAATCTTACTTAACATTAAGGATCGAGTAGTCAAAATAGTTGAAAAAGAAGCTGACACAAACCGAATGGGAATAGCTAAAGTCAATATTTTCAAAACATCCACAGAGGGGTAAAAGCCTTCCCCAAAAAATACTCTTATTAATACTCCACTCAGTAAATATATTGTGACAGCCAAGAACAGTCCAAAGCACAACATAAAAACTGATGAACGTAAAGAAAAATAATGAAGTTTATTTAAGTCTCCATTTGCCCAAACAAATATCTTTGGTAAGAAATATTTTTGAAAAATTATTGCAGGAAATAAATAAACTGCAGCTATAAATAAAAAACCAGCATTATAATAAGCAACAGCCTGAGAGCTAGACATTATTTCTAATAATACTATGGATACTTGAAAATAAGTCAGATAGAAAAAACCCGATAGTGCGTATGGCCAAACCTCCGTAAAACAACTTAAAACTGTTACTCTTTCCAGACTTTCAAAAGACTTCCCATTAAATATCCAATTTCTAGAAAACAAAATAGATGAAATAATAATAATTAATGCGCTAAAAAATAAAGCGTAGACAGCTAAATCTATATCAAATGTTTCAAAGCAAAAAAAGAAAAGTAATAACAAAAACCCTCTAATTCCATTTGGCAAAGCCTGCCAAAGAGAAAGTGAATAATACTGACCTTTAATTTGAAATCCAGATCCAGTAAGATCAGCAAAAACTAATCCAAAGACACAAAAAGATAGTAAAAATATACTATAAGAGGGAAATGGGCTTTGGATAAATAACCATAAAAAAATAAATATAAAAACTGTTATAGTACAAATGAAAACGAGCCGAAGTGATGGAAAGACCCAATTGTAGCCAACCTTTTCACCTTCAGAAAATACTTTCAGCCAAAGTACTGGTACACCAAAACTGGCAAGAGGAGACAATATAGTTATAATGGCCAAGGCAGAAGATAGCTGTCCAAATTCTATTACACCTAAGGTTCGAGCAAGAAAAACTTGTATAAGAAAAGCTAGTCCAGCTGACAAAAATGTTCCGAACATTAAAGATAAAATAGAAAGCGCAAATTTCTTATACTTTTGCATAAATTTAAAACAAACCTAGAGTTACCTGCGCGCTATCTCGCGTGTAGACGAGCACACCCATCAGTAAGAACAAAAAAAATAGAAAGAAATTTCTCAATCCCATTGTTAATCTAAAACACAAAAAAAACTGATGGACAATGATAGGATAGATTATTAATACAAAAGGAATAAACCTCTCGGATATGTCTGAATAAGATACCCCTATAAATATTAGCGATAAGAAAAATATAGAATAGTAAAAAATAAAATCAATATTACTTCTCCTTATCGACACAAATGAGACCATAATATAGGCTAGTACACATAACCAGAAATTTAAACTTTCATATATACTCCCAATATGAGACTCCCTTACTTGTAAGACATAAAGTTCATATTTCCTATAGAAATAGGGATTAGGGAAGAATTTAACCATTAAACCGATTACTATACCCGTAAAGGTAGAAACCGATAATGCTATTAATGGCAAAAACATCAACAATTTTCTAGAAACTCTACCTAAAAAATATACAAATGGAAAAATTAATATAACTAGCCCACTCCAATGCATAGCTATTGAAATAAATGCAAAAAATCCAAAATTTATATAACGTTGATTAAGGCAATTGCTTATAGCTAGAACAGCAAAAGGTATGGCCACTACTTGACGCATAGCGTTTCCAGCATATACACCATAGTAAGTGCAAAAGATCAATGACATTAAAAAAAAGCACTGAACTTTTCCATTATCAGGCAAAATTCTTCTATAGGCTATATAGCAAAGACTTACCACAAGAAGACAGTTAGAAAATAACCAAGCGCGATTATTAAAATTCAGAAGCGAGAATATATACTGTGAAGTCCACCATAATAGTTCTGAATTACCGTAGACACTCTTTCCATCCTCTCTAGCAGTTAGGAAACTACTTAAATTATTAAAAGCGCTAATATACGGACTGGTATCAAATCCTGCACTTTCAGGCCGCATCCCCGCTATCAGCAACCAACAACCAACAATCCCTAAAGCCGCGAAGAATTTAATAAAAAGGGATAAGTAACTTTGCTCAATTATATTTTTATCTATCAATTTTTTCTCTTCATCATATAAATACTTATTAGATTCAGGAAACTAGTTCATAATACATCCTTTCCATCTCCTCATAATAAATATCAAATTTAAATCTATTCTCATATACATACAGAGCATTTTTACCAAGTAGCTCACACTTTTCCAAAGTCAAACCATTAATCGTTTCAGAGATAGACTCAGAAGTAAATTCGGGAATTACCAACCCATTGAATCCATCTATAACTACTTCGGGTAGAGATGTCATATTAGAGACTATTATCCCTCTCTTATTAGACATTGCCTCTAATGGTATAAGTGCAAATCCTTCCCATCTTGAAGGAATAACAACAATATCCATTTCTCTTATTTTTTCACCTATTTTTTCATGCTCTATCCATCCATGTATGATAACTTTATTCAAGTTTAGTTTTTTTGATTCTGTCCTCACAAAATCCCCAAATAAGTGAAGATCAATATTCTTATTCAGCCTTTCAGAGGCTTCAACCAAAACATCAAATCCTTTTTGATAATCAAATCGCCCAAAAAAACCAACATTTATATTTCTTCTATTTTTTAAAATAACGCTGTTATCGACAAGTTTATTCTTTTTCCCTTTGTCTACGCCAGTATAAACAAGCTTCAGCTTTTTCGGACATATACCTACACTTATAGCTGAACGATACTCCTCTAACGATATACAAACAATTTTGTCAGTTTTTTTTGAAAGGATCTTTTCTATAATTTTGTATAGGTATCGTCTATATATCGAATCATCTAATTTATAAAAAGACCATCCATGCGGGGTATAAATAATCTTAGAGACTAAGTTTTTTTTTCTTAGTAATCTAACAAAAACCCCAGGGAATGTACTATGACAATGAACAATATCAGCCTTTGCATTTTCCAATATTTTATTTATATTCTTACTTATTTTAAATATTTTAAAAGGAGACCTAGAACTATCATAATGAATTACCTCTATTCGCAAATCTCTTTGATCCTCAGTCAAAGTTTTAGTATCAGCTACTAAAGTTATTTTCACTCCTTTATTCACTTGCATTTTAGTGAGATCAGTAACATAGCTTGCCACCCCCCCTTTCCATGCTTCTATTACATGAATTATATGTAAACTCTCTCTCATAACTTATACCAATTTAAAATTTTTCTAAAAGCAACAATCAACAAACGTCTAATATATTTAGCATTAGAGAAAAAAATAACAATAAAAAAAACTAAAGTATTAATTTTTCCACTTTTCCATAAATTTTTATAATTATTTAATTCCCCTAATTGCATTTCACTCACATTACCCGCTAGACCACTATCTCCATATGGGTTTTTATACATATAAGCTAAGGCTTTTTTGGTATAGGCAAGTTTTGTATCATTAAAAGCAATCCTAAGCCAGAGTTCGTAATCTTCTGCAAAGTACCCCCCATCTAAAAATCTATCTTTTATACTAGATTTAAGCATAACAGTAGAAGTTTGAAAGTAGTTTTTAAAAAGGAGTTTGTTTTTATTTAACCGCTTGAAGCTTTCTTGAGAATTAGTATTTTTATTTTCATTTGAACTACCAATTAACATAGCGTGACCTGTAATACCTATAGATTCATTTTCTTCCATATAGTTGTATTGGTCTTCTAGCTTATTAGGATCCCATGTATCATCTGAATCTAAAAAGGCTATATAGTTAGTTTTTGCATTTTTCCAGCCCTCATTCCTAGCCGCAGCAGGCCCCCTATTTTTATCAAAATTAATTATGCTTATAAGCCCTTTCTCATCTTCTTTTTTTATTTTATCAATGACAATTAAAGTATCATCTGTACTTTTATCATTTACAACTATGATAGCGACTGGCAATACCGTTTGGCTCATAATTGAACCTATTGCCCTTTCAATTGTTTTCTCGCAGTTATAACAAGGTATAACCACCGTAACATTGACCATTCTATTTAATTGTCCACTTTCGCTCATTGAAATTTCTATTAAAAAGTCAACACTAATAAATAATTTTTTAATCTCAAATTATTTACATTAAATCTTCTACTTTGAAAATATTTTTACTATCTAACTAAACCTAAATTAAAACTTTTAATTTATATAAATTTCATTAAAATCAACAATAATCATCCAACTCATTAAGTTAAATAGTTTTTAATTTTCTATCCGAAAGTCCACTATTTTTACTTCGATTAATTAAATAAAAGGCTCTTTATAATTTTCATTATAATAGTCTGCTTCATAGCTTCAAAACATAGTTCATTTATTTACAAAAAATTGGCGAGAATTACAGTAAAATTACTGATTTGAAATTTATAAATCAGATTGAATATAAGGATAATCTGTATTGTTTAGAATTTCCTTAATCTCTTCTCAGACACACTGCCCCAACTATGCCTTTTTATCTTGGCATTCATCAAAAAGTCCTATTCTCCTATCAAAAGCAGGTATTAATATGCACCTTTTCTATCTGTCACCACTCCAATTGTTTTAAACATAATCGCAATATCATTCCATAGCGACCAGTTCTTCACATACCAAGCATCAAAATAAACTCTTGTATCGTAATCAACATCATTACGCCCACTTACCTGCCAAAGGCCAGTCATGCCGGGCTTTGCCATCAGGTAGTAGTCTTTATTTTCGCCGTAACGTTCTAACTCTTCATCGATAACGGGGCGTGGGCCAACTAAGCTCATTTCGCCTTTCAGCACATTCAACAACTGCGGCAATTCGTCCAAGCTGGATTTACGCAAGAATGCGCCCACTTTGGTAATACGGGGGTCGTTTCGTAATTTAAAGTCTTTATCCCATTCAGCCCGTGCCTCTGGTGATGTACGCAGTAACTCTTGCAGTACCTCTTGCGAGTTCATCACCATTGATCTGAACTTTAGGCATTTAAAAGGTTTGCCGTCTTTACCAATGCGCGTGTGCCCATAAATTGGACTACCTTTGTCTTTCATTACTAATAACGCCAGTACAAGCAGAATTGGCGATAGCATAAGAAGTATTAATGACGACACTACTACATCGAAGGTACGCTTTAATATACGTGCGCTGGTTTTAGTTAAATTCGTATTTATTCTAAGAATTAACAGTTCATGCCTAAACAAATAGGACATATCCGTGCTGTTGACTGGAATACCTCGCGTTGTTGGGACGACGGATACCGAGCGGCACTGCCGCTTTGCTGTCTTTTGTACCCACTGTTCGCGTAAATGCTCTTGACCGTCTTCTAAGGCGATAAATAATTGCGTGTTATGTGGATCAACTGTTCTCCACAATACCCTTTCATTGTTAATAACACGCAGCCCGTCTAGGTTGCGCGGTGTGGATAGGGTGTTAACCGGGTCAAAAAAATACATAAAGTCTAAACCCAGCTCACGCTCTGCCTTCAGGGCACGATACGCCTCCACTGCATTAGGTCCCGCACCGATGATGACACAGCCTTTACTCCACAGCTGCAGCTTCTCAAGTATGCGTTTTGTTATAAAGCGGCTTAACGGCAGCCAAATAATGATGGACGTCCACGTAAAAACCCAGATATAGCGGGACACTTGCCATTTTGAGAACGCGAAAATAGCCAGATCGATAACTGAAAATATCGCAACAGTACGGATAACTTCTTTAAGCTCAAACCAAAATGCTTTGCGATAGGTGTAATGGCGCAGCCTTGCCCAAAACCAGCCCACGCACAACACAGACAGCAATAGTTGCGCACTAAGGCGAGGGTAGATTTCCTCGCTAGGGATATAAGCACTTAAGTTTCCCCACAATAGCCATACTAAAAAGGCAGCAATAAAGGGCCCCAAGTTGAACCAGACGAAGTCCGATGCGGCTAAGGCTATTTGTGAAAGTGTAGATTTGGTTGTGTTTAAAAACACAAGTTTCTTATTGATCGACATACCACTGCTAAGTTATCGCTTAACTTCAAGCGGGTTTAAACGGCTTGGGACGGTTTTGTAATTGTACTCATGTGCCAAATTACAAACCTGTGGAATTGTTCTTTTTCGTAAACTCTACGCACACGTAACAAAACGTGATTGTATATTGCAACGCTGTCGCAACCTATTTATAAGCCTTATTGGTGGACATTTTCACCACTAGGGTAAACCCGTGCGTATAACTACGATGCGTAGAAGTACGTCTTACATTTTTGTCATGGCAGGGCAATAATGTGTCTTTATGTATCAAGAAGCGTTACCTACTACCATGAACGAAGTTATTGAATCTTTTGAAGAATATTTAGCCGCTAATGAAAAATTGGTCGAGATGATGCACCTTAACCCAGAGCCGGGCACGGATGAGCATAAAGACTCATACATACTGAAAGACCAAATACTAACGTACGAGACCTCGAACTTTCCGGTGTTTTACCCTAATAGCCCGTATCACCAGTTTCTTATTGACCATCGCCATGAGATTGAAGAAATGTTCACCTCGCACGGGTTCTTTTAGCGGTTTTTTGCCTAACCGTTAAGTCCGCTGTGGTTTCGCGCTGCCGAGCGGTATACCGATGGGGACACGCCCATGTGTTCTTTAAAGAAGCGCGAGAAATTACCTTGTGAAGAAAAGCCCAGATCTAGCGCAATATCAATTAATGACTCTTGCTGATTCAGCATGCGCCGTATGGCTTCTTCTACCACCATTAAGCTGGCTACCACTGACGGTGTGGTGTTCAAATTTTTACGAAACAGCACGTGCAGTTGCGACCGCGATAAGCCCACGTGGTGGGCCAGTTGGTCGATAGACATTTTGCGCGAGGTGTTGCTTTGCATGGCCCTGATTGCTTGTTGCACCCTGTAGTCGGGGGTGCGGCGTAAGCCGGCGTGCGTGTCGGTAATGTTATGAGCCGATGCTTGGGTGGCTTTAATCAGTATGTCCAGTATGACGGGCTCTACATCATCGTGGTGGCTGTTAAAGGGGTCAAGCATGATGTTCAGTAAGGTGTGACAGGCACGGTATAGCGCGTCGTCGATGGGGACGGTGGGTTTTAAGAAGTACAGCCCCTTGCCGGAAATAAGCCGTTGTTGTTCTATCCAGCTTTGTTTGAATTCAAAGGTTAGGAATAAGGCGGGGTCAGTGGGGTCGCACAGGGTGGCGTCGTGCGATTCAAAGGGGTTGATGCCTAGGGCAACGCTGTTTTGATAGGTATAGTTTTGGTCGCCAATACGCGCACGGGTTGGCGAGCCGCCTAGCCAAAAGGCGATGCTACTGCTGCCGTGTGAATGCGAGACCAAATTAGTCGGTAGTGTTAATAACACGACTCGACCAAACGCCCCCTGCCGTACCGCATACGTATCTTTCATCATGTGTGTCTTCTTTGGATGGTGGTAAGTGCTACATGCGTGTTCTGTTCATTTTTTATACCAAATAAATGGCGTTTTTTCTGTTTAAAAACACGTTCTTAGGGTATTTACCGACCTTTTCACAAGACAAAACGATAAGCTTGCAGAGAATTCGATAAGACGGCGTTGTCGGTAGTTTCTAGAATTTAATCACGTTCTGATTATTAAGCTTTTCTAGGAAATTGTTACCGTGAAATTAGCAACTTATCGTGCCGATGGCAAACAGTATGTGGGGCTGGTGTCTGACGATGCTCAGTCGGTGCAGGCTTTTCAGGTGTCTGAAGCTGAAGCCAATTTAGGCGCTTTAGCGTTGGTGCTGCAGCACAGCGAGCAGGCTATCTTGCCTGCGCTGTCGGATACGCGTCATGCGCTGGAGTCTGTTCAATTGCTGGCCCCGATTCCCCACCCGCGTCGCAATATTTTTTGTGTAGGTCGCAACTATAACGAGCACGCTGCCGAGCTGGCTGATTCTGTTTTTAAAGACAATAAGGCCGATGAAAAGCAGTGGCCTATTGTGTTCTCTAAGGTGCCCGAGTGTGTAGTGGGGCCTTTTGATAGCGTAATTGTGCCGCCTGCGTCGGTGTCGGATGCCATCGATTATGAAGCTGAGCTAGCCATCATTATTGGTAAGGGTGGCGTGAACATTAGCCGCGAGAATGCGCTTGAGCACATTTTTGGCTACACGGTGGTGAACGACGTAACCGCCCGCGATGTGCAGATGCGCCATAAGCAATGGCATTTGGGTAAGTCCTTCGACACCTTCTGCCCTATGGGCCCGTGGATTGTTACCGCTGATGCTTTCGATGGTGAAAATGCGCGAGTGCAGTGCTGGGTAAATGGCGAGCTACGCCAAGACAACACCACCAAAAATCTAATTTTTGATATTCCCGAGCTAATCGAAACCTGCTCTCGCGGCATTCGCTTGTATCCCGGCGACATTATTGCCACGGGTACACCGGCAGGCGTTGGCATGGGTATGGAACCACCCCGTTATTTGAAAGCAGGCGACGTGGTGCGCGTTGAGGTTCAGGGCTTGGGCCACATTGAAAACCCCTTTCGTTAAGAGGACGGTATGACCAGCAAAAGCATTAACAACATTGTGTATGAAGTGGATGGCAGCGGTGATGCGGTAGTAGCTATTCACGGCTTGGGCGGCACCAGCAATACGTGGTCGCCACTGATGTCCGTACTGCACGATTACCAAGTGATTAGTGTGGATATGCCGGGCAGTGGTCGATCGGCTTTTGACGACACTGCTTTAAGTATCGATAGCTTTGTGGAAAGCGTGATCGCGGTGATGGATGCCGAGGGCGTACAGCAAGCGCATTTACTGGGGCATTCCTTGGGCACCATTGTGTGTCAGCACTTAGCGGTTAAATACCCCGATCGCGTGAAGTCGCTGTCGCTGTTTGGCCCGTTGGCTGCCCCCGCCGAAGCAGGACGCGCACCCACCCGTGCCCGTGGCGACAAAGCAGTAAGTGAGGGTGTGGCAGGCATGGCCGAGATTGCCGAGCAGGTCGTGGCTGGCGGCACAGCTGAGGCCACCAAACAAAACCAACCTGCGGTAACCGCCTTGGTTCGCGAATGCCTAATGCGCCAAGACCCTAAAGGTTACGGGCACACCTGTTATGCCTTGGCTGAAGCCGTGGCCGCCGATGTATCGCAGCTGCAATGCCCTAGCCTACTGATTACGGGTGAGGACGACAAAGTAGCTTCGCCTGAAGCCATGCAAGCCTTAGCACAACGCTTTGGCAAGACACCAGCTACCCACACGCTAAGCCAATGCGGCCACTGGACCACCTTTGAGCAGGTTGAGCCGTGCCGCCGGCTGTTAAGTGAATTCCTAAACAGCCTTTCTGCTTCGTAAACCCTATTCCTATAACAATGTGAAGCTTGGATGGAGACAATCATGTCCGACTTATTATTTAGTAATGCCACGATTTTTGATGCAACGGGTGCCCAGCCCTACTTAGGCGAAGTGTTGGTACGCGGTAACCGTATTGTGTCGGTGACCCCCTTATCCGCCCCCGTTAAACGCGAAAGCGGTGATGTAACGGTAATCGACGCGACCGGCAAGTTTCTAATGCCGGGTATGACCGAGTCGCACACGCACTTTTCATGGAACGATCAGCCGTCGCTTAACGCGATTGCCATGATGCCGCCCGAGGAACATATCTTGTGGTGTATGCAGGTGGCCAAGGTTTACCTTGATATGGGCTGGACATCTTGTATGGGTGCAGCCGCCGCCAAACCACGTTTGGACGTGGTGGTGCGTAATGCGATTAACAGTGGCGCTTACCCCGGGCCACGTTATTCGGCAGCCTCGCAGGAAATTACCGTGCAAGGTGGCTTGGGCGATACCATTCCGCCGCACATGCCTTACCCCGAACTTAGCTTTTGCGACATTATCTCCGGCGTAGAAGAAATGCGTCGCAGTGTGCGCCAGTTTATTAAGTATGGCGTGGACACCGTAAAGCTGAACTTATCGGGTGAATACATTGCGGGCATTAGTGCGCAGATGACACCGTTTAGCGATGAGGAAATTGCCGTGGCCGCCGCCGAAGTGAAGCGTTTTGGCAAGCGTTTGGCTGCCCATGCACGCTCGGCCGAGTCCATTAAACAGTGCTTGCGCCATGGCGTTGAAATTATTTACCACGGCAGCTACGCCGACGAAGAAGCCTTAGACATGCTGGAGAAGCACAAAGGCGAATATTTCTTTGCGCCCGGTTTGTCATGGTTAATTGAAACCGCCTACAACGCCGGCGAATGGGGCCTTACGCCTGAAGTGGCGAAGCAAATGGGCTACGTAGACGAGTTGGAACACGCCGTGGAAACGTTAAAGGCCATGAATAAGCGTGGCATCCCGATTCTACCGGGCGGTGATTATGGTTTCGCATGGATTCCCCACGGCACTAACGCCAAAGACCTACAGTACTTCACCGAAATGATTGGTATTACGCCAATGGACGCACTGCTATCCGCCACGCGCGAAGGCGGCAAGATCATGCTGATGGGTGACGAGCTTGGGCAAATTAAAGAGAACTACCTGGCCGATATTCTGCTGATTGACGGCAACCCACTGGAAGACATTACGGTGTTGCAAGATAAAGCGAAGATTGTGGCTGTGATGAAAGATGGTGAGTTTTACCGAAACGAAATCTAAGCTTTAATACAAAGCCCACGTATGACAAGCGTAATACCTGTTATACGTGGGCTTTTCTGTTTTTTTGGCGTTAGGCTCTACACTTTTCCCTGAAGTGCTTGGACGGCATCAACACATATCTTCAAAACTAGAGCACGGCCGCCAGCCCTTTACGGTCGAGTAGATTCAAAAGTTTTAGGGATGGCCCACTGGGCTGCTTATCACCCTGCTCCCACTTTCGTACTGTTGAAGCACTGATATTCAGAACAGAGGCGAAGACCGTCTGACTAAGCTTAAATCGTTCACGAAGAGTACGAATATCATCGCTGCTATACACGGGGATAGGTTGAACGCATAAGGCCTCGTAATGATTCATCGTCCGCTGGCTTATAAAGCCATGTTGATGCAAATCAAAGGCAGTTTCGTGCACCGCTGAAAGTATGGAGTTTTTCTGCTGATCGTTATGCATCATCTTCAACTTCCTGTAATGTCCCGTTTATCACGGCTTGGTTTAATTGGGTTTGAGTGAACTGCAGTAAGTCTTGTGCCAAAAGCTGTAAAGCTTCTAATTCTTTACTCGTAATATTGGCCCTTACGTTTTTTGCAAAACCAAATACAAAAAACCAATGGTTCCCTCTATTCGTCACAACAAGCGTTCGGACACCCCCGCTTTTACCCCTGCCTGAAAGTGCAACCCGCTTCTTGATTACATTTCCACCCAAATCTGCGTCTATTAATCCTTGGCCCATTTCATTAATCGCGACGATTAATGCTTTATCAGTTAACCCTACTTTACGCGCCCAGCGTTGAAAATAGCGCGTTTTAAACACTCGACGCATAATGTTAATTGTGCCACTTAGTGATATAGAAGTAAACGTTAGTGAATTAACGCCCCCACCAAACAGACTTAAGAATTCCGCCTATTCCATAGGTCTAGCGTTCTTATCGTCGAGAAAATTCTACGTTTAAGCGCCATCTATTTATAGGCGGAATCCATTAGTTATCCATTCGTACTTAACGAAGCGTTTTCTTAAAAAACAATCTCGGCGTTAAGGTTGATGGTGTGGTCCATGCGTTTACGTTCATAGCGTTGGCTGAGATCGATGCCGAGGTAACTGTTTTTTGTCAGTTCTCCACGTACGTTTAGATCAAGTTGCCATGCGTTCAGGGCGTGGGTGGCGGATAGCCTGTCGTCTTGCAGTAGGTGTGCGACGTTGTTGTAGTCGGTTCGTAACGTTGCTCCGGCTACCGCTTGTTGGCGCAGCAGGCGTAGGTTTAGGGTGGTGTTTCCGTGTTGACTGGCGTAGTGGTGACTTA
This sequence comes from Paenalcaligenes sp. DL 463, assembly GCF_057475185.1. Taxonomy (NCBI): domain Bacteria; kingdom Pseudomonadati; phylum Pseudomonadota; class Betaproteobacteria; order Burkholderiales; family Alcaligenaceae; genus Paenalcaligenes; species Paenalcaligenes sp. DL 463. The sequence continues at coordinate 44,819 of NZ_JBYBKX010000001.1, forward strand.
GGCCTAGCCCTAAACCGAGCACCGTTGCGTTGACGGCATTATGCTTTAAGCTTAAAGCACCTTGATGCATCCAGTTTTCACGGCTGTGTGTAGCGGGTCGATGCAGTTGCACTAACTGCCCGATGCCGTAGAACTGTGTGGTGGGGCGTTGCCAGTGCGAGCTGCTGTCGTGGTGGTGGGTATATAGCATGGGCCGGGCTTCGGCGTACAGTTGCCACAGTTGTTGGCTGTGTTTGTTGCTAATGGCCGTGCCGATGGCCTGCCGTTGGTGTTGGGTGCGCAATTGGCTGTAGCCCATGCCCAGATGCCACGCTAAGGGGGCATCGTGGGGCGAGGCTATGGTGGCGCCAAGGGTGTAGCTGTTCCATTGGGCTTGGGCGTTGGCGGTGGGGCTGTTCCAACGGCTTTGTTGTAAGCCCAGTTGTGCGCCATAACGTAGGCCGTAGCGCTGGCCACTGTCGAATCCGATCAATAGCCCTTCAGTGCGGCGTTGTTGTTGCCACGCACTGGAGTGGGATTTTTGATGCAAATCCGCATGAAAGGCTCGTGCCCAGAGGCCTTTGTGGGCGGTGTGTTGCGTAATGTATTGGGCGCTTTTTGTGGCTGCGTTGTTGTCCCATAAGTAACCGGCGACGGCTTCACGTAGGAAGCGGCTGTCGGCCAATTGGGTGGCGGCGATTTGGTTGTACGCGCCAGCTCCGGTGTTGAGGCGTGCGGGTTGGCGTCGGGGTGGTGGTGTGCCGGTATTGGGGTCGTTGCTGTAGGCCAAGTGAATTTCTGTGGGGTAATAATGCAGGGTGGGCATGTCGCCTTGGGGGTTGCTAAAGACCAGTTCGGCGAATTGTCCTTGGTAGCCGTTGGGGGCCAGTACCACCACGTAGGGGTAGCTGTGATCAAAGTCAGGGCTTAGGCTGACCAACAAGATGCCGTCCAGTTGGGCGTCGTTCTGAAAGACTAAGGGCGGGTTGGCTTGGTGGTTGTTTAGCCAGATGTGGGCCACCGATTTTGGGGCCATGCGCAGGCTGCTCCATACGGTAAAGGTGTCGATGGGGCTGATGGTTTCTAAGCGTGCGCCGTCGTTTAAGCGTAGATTAAAGACGAATCCACTGGATTTGATGGTGGCGCCGTTGTGTACGGTAATGTGCCCGCTGCTGCGGTTAGGTACGCTTAGGGTGCCTTCTCGTACGTGGAATTCGCCCAGTATGCTGTCTCCGCCTTGGTGGCCTTCAAATTGTAGAGTGCCGGGGCCGGTTTTATTAAGCACGTAGTCGGCGTCAATGTGAATGGACCCAGTGTGGTAGACCGTGCCTTGCGGAATATACAGATTAAGGTCGTTAGTACCGGACGCGGTGCTTAAGGCTTGGTGCGGCACGCTGTCGATGGCGTTTTGTAGGGCTGCCATCATTAGGATGCTGTTGTTAAAGCGTAGCCCGTCGGCCAGTTCGAGGCGCGTGCCCGGCAGCATTACGAATTGTGGGGTGCCTTTGCTGACGGCGTCGGCGTTGTCGATGCGTACACTGCCTTCTGCCACCACGATGCCGCCGTAAAAGATATTGCTTCCACTTAGGCTGACACTGCCCTGTCCGAACTTGTAGACCGAGTTGCCTAAGGGCGAGGGGTCTACGTCAATGTCTCCGTGTAGTTCAACGCTGCGGTGCTGGCTAACGTCAAGCAGTAGCGGCCCCAAGATGACCAAATCCCGCTGAATTCGTGCATTAGTGTCAAACAGCAGTCGTTCAACGTTCAAGACCAACGGCGCGCCGTTTTGTCGTAGTGGGTCGGTGCCGTGTACGTGCCGGTCGGTGAAACTGAGGCTTTGTGCTGCAAGCGGTTGAGCTAGGCATAGCGCCGAGAGTAGCGCGTGCATGCGTCGTAGACGTTTTACGTGAGAGGGCGTTTTTTGTAATGATTGTTTCATGGAAATCCTATTTCTACCCGCCTAATTGCGGTGGATAGATTTAGCCATGAAACGTCTTGAAATAGTTCGCTACATTGTGATGGCTATTAACAGCCCTTATAACGAACATCAGCCCTTGATATATCACCAAGGGCTGGCTTTACTTTTTTACTGATGGGCTTCTTGTTTTTTTGCGTTGTGGCAAGGGCTGGGTTCGCCGGGGCCGGCGGGGAAGACGCCTGACATGACCGTGAAGCCGGGTAGGCGTTTAACACGATCAGTCCAGCGACGTATGGCAGGATAATCTTGTCGGTAGATACCGCCCTCTTCCGCTAGCATGACGTAGGGGAAACAGGCGATGTCAGCGATGGTGGGGTGATCGTCTTGGCATATCCACGATCGGCCTTCTTGTTCTGCCATCCACAGATGCTCATCTAATATCCTGAACAGGCGGTGCGCGCCTTCACGGGCGGCGACGATGTCGAGGTCGTAGAATAAGCCGTCGTGCAGACGTGCGGCCGAGGCGGTGCCGGTAATCGAGTCAGCAAAGGCTAGCCATTGGTTGATTTCCCCTAAGCGCTGTGGGTTATCCACGGGGTACCAAAGGCCGCTTTTGTCGTATTGACTGGCTAAATACACCAAAATGGCTTGGGCATCGCGAAGGTAGAAGTCACCGTCTTTAATAACAGGAAGTTGCCCCAAGGGGTTGATGCGTAAGAATTCGGGTTGTTTGTGTTCGACTTCAGGGTAGAACGCGATGGGGTGCGTTTCGTAGGCCTGACCTAACATGCTTAAGAACAACCTGATTTTGTAGCAGTTACCCGATAGTTCGTAGTTGTATAACGTGATCATTAGTTTGCCACCTATATATCCAATACCAAGTGTTTTCCTTTAGCGCGCGAGACACAAGCCATGATTTTTTTACCGGCTTTTTTCTCTGCGTCGTTCAGGTAAACGTCTTGGTGTAAGGGTTCGCCATCCAGCACGGTCACCATGCAGGTGCCACATGCGCCCTGTTCGCACGATGAGGGCATGTCTACGCCGTTTTGACGCAGTACCTCTAAGATGGTTTCACCCGCACCTACCGTTAGGTTCAAGTTCGAGCGCGACAGCGAGATTTCAAAGCTGCTGCTGTCATCAATAACCGTGTCGTTGGCGAAGTATTCAAAATGCACTGCGTGGTCTGGCCAGCCATTGGCTTTAGCGATGTCGCGGGCGGCGCTAAGCATGGGGCCGGGTCCGCAGATATACACTTGCTTGTTGGCTTCGTATGGCCCCATCACATTGCTAAGTGTTTGTGCGGTGGCTTGAGGGTCTAGGCCAAGGTGCTGTTGATGCATCACACCGGCTTGGGCTAAGCGATCAACAAAGGCCACGTGGCCGCCAGAGCGAGCAAAATGGTGAAGCTCGTACGTTAAGCCTTGGTGCTGCAGCGCTTGGGCCATGGCACAGATAGGTGTTACGCCGATGCCCCCCGCAATCAATATGGTTTGTTCGGCATCGCGACGTAGCGGGAAGTTGTTTCGTGGCGGCGAGATAGCCAATAAGTCGCCCTCGCGTACCACTTCATGCAAGCATTCCGAGCCGCCACGCGATTCGGGTTCGCGCTTTACGCCAATAAAGTAGCTGGCACTTTCGCCGGGGCCGTTCACGATGGAATATTGCCTGACGATACCGTTGGGCAAACGTACATCGATGTGCGAGCCGGGTTGTGCGGTGGGAAGCTCACCCTCGATAGCTGTCAACTCAAAGCCCATTACGTCGTCACACTCGGCCCATTTGCGCTTAACACTAACGCGTAAGGCCGTGGCGGCGCCTGACACTTCTTTGTTCACAAAGGCGCTTTCAGGGCGAGGTTTAAACTGCACCACTTTGGTGGCCACTTCCGTAGGGGGTGTTAACGGGGCCCCGATTTCAGCTTCAATGCGCGATCGGGCTTCGCTAAGCAGCCAGTTGTGTTGGCGCAAAATGGGTAGGCGTTCTTGGTGCGCTTTCGCACTGTTTACAATACCCCGCACCACACATCGGCCGTCGGTGACCGGTTGCACGAATAGCATCAGTACGGCGCTGTCATCCCCGTGTCCGGAAAATAGTCGTAGGCTGCGTTGGTCAGATTCAACCAGTTTGATGTCGCTTTGTTCTACGTCATCAATGGACACTGGCGCAAAGTGATAACTTTTTAGTTTTTCTAGCACAACCGCTGCGGGTGCGTTGATCGGGATGGGGCGTAGGGTTAATAGCTCACCTTCTTTTAACCAGGGCAATTCGACGTCGTCGGGCGCGTCGCTGGGGGCGGCCCACACCAAACCGTATCGCTCGATGGACTGATAGGTTTGAATGTTCACGGTGCGGGCCGGCGCGTCAGCGGGGTGCGCTGGAATATAGGTACAGCCACCCGTGCGGTTCGAGTAGCGCCACCCGTGGTATTGGCATTTCAGCTCTCGGCCATCATTAATACCTATGCTTAACCGTACGCCACGGTGTAGGCAGCGATTTTCCCACAGGTTGACGTGGCCATCGTCGGCACGCCACAGGGCATATTCGTGGCCCAGTAATTGGGCGTGGTAGACGTGGCGCAGTGGTAAATCGTTTGACGAGGCGATTGGGTACCAACAGGTGTCTTGTGCACCTGTCGTGGTTTGTGTTTGCATCATGGTTCCTTTCCTAACTTTGCACGAGCTCTTCTGCAGCAATGACACCGTAAGTGATCCCTTTTTCTCGTAACCAGCGTCGGTACGCGATGGCCGTTTTATCTGCCCGAATTGGCACTTCGGCCCGCGGGTCTAACGGTAAGCGTTTGGGATACTGGTTTTCGAGTATGGGTTTGTCTTGTCCAAAGATGGTTTGCTGGAATAAACGAATGGATTTGTCTTCGTTTTGGTCGTCAAGCAGGCTAAGCATCATGTGTGCGTATACGTGCTCTTCGTCTACGGGCTGTAAAAACAAGCCCACTAAATCAAGGCGATCATCATAGCCAGGGCTGGATTTATACAGCACCGAGCAATACGGGTGCGGTACCCGGTAGATGTACTCAACGTCGGCACCACCGGTGGCGGTCGCGGCGGCCATGGGCTGATAAAAACGGCAGCGCGTGGCAATAATTTCGTCAGAGCCGGCTTCGATGGTGACGTCGTAATCTTTGACTTCGGTGTGGGGTTCTACGCCCAAGATGTTCGTGTGTACAAACGGAAAGTGCCCCATGTCCAGAAAGTTTTCTACCGCCCGTGGTGCCGACACGTGCACACCCATGGTGGCCGCGTTGAGGTTTCGGCGGTCGGGTTCTAGGAATTCTGGTATTTCAAACAGCTTAATGGGATCGTCGCCTAAACAGGCCCAAATGTAGCCGTAGGCATTTTGTGTTTTTATCAGGTCGGCTTCGTGTTCGGGAACGGTGTTTGAAATGTCCGAATACCAAACTTTGACAGTCTTGTCAGGGAAAACCATAAACGAGAGTTTTTCGCTAAGCAGAATGGTTTTTTTAACCACATTTTCGCCTGCTTCGGCGAGCGCGCCTATGGGATGCCACAGGTTTTTAATGTGCGGATCTGCACAATTTGTACGGCTCATATCTCCTAAGCTCCTATATTTTATGGCGCAAAGCCCGCATTTTCTGCTGGGTACCACGTTTTTTCTCGTGGTAAACAAGACGTGATTATCACGTTGTTTTTGCGCGTGTTTGAATTCCATTAAGGCACAAAATTACTTCAATGTTATATCAAAAAACTAATACTGCTTATTAGAAATGTATAATGTGATGCTTCAAATAAATCCGTAAATTAGATGATGACATGCTTAAAACATAACAACGCATGCAATAAATATAACCACAAGACTGGAGACAAAAAATGGAAATAAAGGTTGGAAGACGAGCCTTCTTGGCTTATGGCGCCTTGGGTTCCGCTGCATTGCTTTTGCCTAAGTGGGCCAGAGCACAGAACGAGGTGTTAAAGGTGGGTGTTTTATTTACCTCGCCCGTGGCTGAGGTCGGTTGGGTCAAGCAACACCACCTTGCGGCCTATGCCTTAAAAGACAAATACGGCGATCGGGTCGAGATTTCTACCATTGATGGGGTTTACACCCCGCAGGACGCCGAGCGCGTGTTTAGAGAGTTTGCCTCTACGGGTCATAAGTTGGTTTTTGGCACGAGCTTCTCTCATGGTACTCCGATCAAGCGCGTTGCCCAACGTTTCCCCGATGTCGCTTTCGAACATTGCTCAGGTATTGAGCAGCACAAGAACGTGGGTATTTTTGAAGCCAAGTATTACGAGGGCTCGTTTGTAGCGGGCGCGGCGGCGGCCATGGCGAGCAAGACCGGTCGCATTGGTTTTTTAGGCGCGTTCCCCGTGCCGGATATTGTGGGGGCAGGCAATGGCTTCTTACTGGGGGCCCAGTCCATTAACCCCGATATTAGCTGTCACGCTATGTTCTTGAACTCCTGGTTTGATCCCGGTGCCGAGAAAGAAGCCGCGAACAGCTTAATTTCCCAAGATTGCGATGTTATTTGCAACATGAGTAATACCGTTGCGGCCAATCAAGTGTGCGCCGAGCGCGGTATTTGGAGCATTGGTTATGCCAGCGACATGCAAGCTTTTGGGGGTGGTAAACAGTTAACCGCCTACACCTTAGACTGGAAGCGCATTTACGAAGATGCGGCAGACCGCGTGTTTGCTGGTAACTGGACATCTACCTCGCGTTGGGACGGTTTGGGGGCAGGTATTGTGAAGATGGCCCCGTATAACGAGGGCTTGTCTGCAGAGCAAATCGCGCAATTGAAAAAGGTAGAAGCCGACATTGCTTCCGGCGCGGTGCAGCCTTACGCTGGTGAGCTACGTGATCAGCAAGACAAGGTGCGCGTTGAAGCCGGTTCGGTGTTGTCCGACCCCGATATTCGACACATTAACTGGTTCGTCAAAGGGATGGTGGGCCAACTTGCCTAACGCCCTCTTTTTCGCCTGAGCGAATCCATTCACGAGCCAAGGAAAGTTTATGGTCCCGCGTTTGCAGTTAAGCCATATTACAAAGCGTTATCCAGGGGTGGTCGCCAACGACGATGTGTCGTTGACGATTATGCCTGGCGAAATTCATGCTGTTTTGGGTGAGAACGGTGCTGGTAAATCCACACTGATGAAGATGATTTACGGCGCTACGCGCGCTGATAGCGGTCAGATAGAGTGTGACGGTAAGGTGATTGGCGAGCATTCGCCATCGGAAGCCCGCAAAATGGGTATTGAAATGGTGTATCAGCATTTTGCACTGTTTGAGTCCGTAACCGTGGTTGAGAACGTCTTGCTTTCTACCGAGCAGGGCTTTGATTTGAAAGCTCTGGCGGATCAAATCTCTGAGTTGTCGCAGCGTTACGGTATGCCCATTGACCCCTATCGCTATGTACACGAGCTATCAGTAGGCGAGCGTCAACGCGTTGAATTAGTGCGTTGTTTGCTACAACAACCGAAGTTATTAATTTTAGATGAGCCAACGTCGGTGTTGACGCCTCAAGCGGTCTTACGTTTGTTTGACACCTTGAAGTTGCTGGCCTCTGAGGGCTGTAGCATTTTATACATCAGCCACAAGCTGGACGAAGTGCAAGCCCTTTGCGATACCGCCACCATTTTGCGTGGCGGCAAGGTGGTAGGTACAGCGAACCCTAAAACGTCTACCACTTCTGAGCTCGCGCGGATGATGGTGGGAGCCGAAATCCCCAAAATTGATATTCCCAGCTCAACGCGCAGCCCCAGCCCCGTTTTTAGTGTGAAAGCACTTAGCGCCCCTGCCCTGACGCCGCATGGAGTGGCCTTAAAGGACATCAGTTTTGATGTGCACGGTGGCGAGGTTGTGGGCATTGCCGGGGTATCCGGTAATGGCCAAGCCGAGCTGATTGCCCTACTTAGCGGCGAAGTGCCTTGCGGGTCGGCCGACTCGGTCACGATTCACGATAAGCCTGTGGGTAACTTACGGGCGAACGAGCGCCGAGAAAATGGGTTGGCTTTTGTGCCTGAAGAACGTCTTGCCCGAGGGTCGGTACCTGCCCATTCGTTGTGGGAAAACAGTGTACTGACCGCCAGCAAACTGGGCTTAGTGAAGAATGGCTTTATCAATCGCCCTAAGGGCTTTGAGTTTGCGAATTCAATTATCACTACGTTTAACGTAAAAGCCACCGGGCCCGAGGCCACCGCCGAGAGCTTATCTGGTGGCAATCTACAGAAGTTTATTATCGGTCGCGAAACCGCCTTGTCGCCGTCCTTCTTTTTAGTGGCGCAACCCACATGGGGGGTAGACATCGGGGCCGCCACCTTTATTCGTCAAACCCTGATTGACCTAAGTCGCGAAGGCACCGCCATTTTGGTGATTTCTGAAGAGCTAGACGAGCTATTTGAGATTTGCGATCGCTTATTAGTAATGTGTAATGGTGAGATTCATGGCCCCATCGATACGGCAACAACCAACCGTGAAGAAATCGGTTTGTTGATGACCAATAGCCGTAAATCCGAGACCACGAAGGAGGCTGAGCGTGTTGTTTAAGGTTGAACGTCGTCCCAAGGTATCGCTGAAGTTACGTTTAGCTGCCCCCCTTATCGCCACAGTAGCCACACTACTGGTTGGCGTTTTGCTTTTTGCTTCGCTGTCGCATAGTCCGCTTGACGCATTACGGCTTTATTTTATTGTTCCACTGAGTTCAATGAATGGTCTATCAGAGTGGCTGCTGAAAGCATCCCCTTTGATTTTAATTGCCTGTGGTTTGGCGGTTGGCTTTAGGGCTAACGTCTGGAATATTGGTGCCGAAGGCCAATTGGTGATGGGGGCTGTGGCAGCAGGGGGTGTGGGCTTATTCTTTCCACACCCAGACTCGCCCTTTTTATTGGTGTTGATGCTGATTGCCGGTGCCTTAGCGGGCATGGCGTGGGCAGCAATTGCGGCCTTCTTAAAAGCCCGCATGAACACCAGCGAGATTCTGGTGTCACTGATGCTGTCGTATGTGGCCATTTTATTCTTATCGTGGTTGGTGCACGGGCCGTGGCGTGACCCCATGGGGTTTAACTACCCGCAAACTGCGCTAATGCCTGATTCGGGAATGTTCGAGCCCTTCAACATGATGTACCGGCTGACCCCGTCTATTTTTATTACGGTGGTGGTTGTGGTGCTGACTTGGCTGTTCATCGATAAAAGCCACATGGGCTACAAGATGAAAGTCAGTGGTGCCGCCCCCTTGGCTGCACGTTACGCCGGCTTTAAGCAGTCATCCGCCATTTGGATTGGCCTGTTAGTTAGTGGTGCGGCAGCGGGTGCAGCGGGCATGATGGAGCTATCCGGTCCGTTAGGACAATTATCGCCGCAGATCTCTCCTGGATACGGTTTCGCCGCTATTATCGTGGCCTTTATTGGGCGATTGAATGCGTGGGGTATCGTGCTGGGCGGCTTGCTGATGTCGCTATTGCTGTTGGGTGGCGAGAGCATACAAATGAGCATGGGTATCCCGTCGTCGGTGACGCGTATTTTCCAAGGCATTTTGTTGTTTTTCTTATTAGCGGCGGATTTCTTCGCGATGTATCGAATTCGACGTGTACGAGGGGCTGAAGCATGAATTTATTTATCGCCATTGTCGCGGGTACCCTAATTGCCGCGACCCCTCTTATTTTTGCTGCGCTGGGCGAGTTAGTGGTTGAAAAGTCTGGCGTGATCAACTTAGGTATTGAAGGGATGATGTTAGTGGGCGCAGCGGTGGCCTTTTTCTGTATTCACGCTGGCATGCCCATGGCGGTGGCTATTTTGTGTGCATCGCTGGCTGGTGCAGCATCGTCCTTTCTGTTTGCGGTGCTGGCCTTGTTCTTTTTAGCCAATCAGTATGCGGTGGGACTGGCGTTGGCTATTTTTGGTGCGGGCGTATCGGCCTTTATTGGTCGTGGTTTTAGTAGCTCGCCCATTGAGACCCTAAAACCGCTGCACTTCCCCGTGTTGTCTGATTTACCCGTTGTCGGGCCCTTGCTGTTTAACTTTAATATCTTGGTGTATTTTGCCTTATTGTTAAGCGTGATCATTGCCTGGTTTTTATATCGTACGCGATGGGGCTTAACACTGCGCGTTGTGGGAGAGTCGCCCCATACCGCCCATGCCATTGGGTATCCTGTGATTAAGATCCGCTTTTTCGCCATTTTATTTGGCGGGCTATTGGCCGGTTTAGGCGGCGCTTACTTATCAGTGGCTTACACCCCGGTATGGATTGAAAACATCACAGCAGGTAAAGGTTGGATTGCGGTGGCTTTGGTGGTGTTTTCCACATGGCGTCCGATGCGTGTGGTACTGGGCGCTTGGCTGTTTGGTGGCATGACCATTTTGCAGTTTCAAGGTCAAGCGTTGGGTTTAACCGTGCCTAGCGAGTTTTTGTCGGCAATTCCGTATATTTCCACCATTGTGGTGTTGGTCATTATTTCCAAGAACCGAGCCTTGCTTGCTGCCCATTTTCCTGCATCACTTGCTAAACCTTATATGCCAAATCAATAAACGGTTTACGATGATAGTAAATTCTAAAAAATCAAGAACGAGGAGCTGTTATGAAACAATTTACACGACGTGAGTTTGTGGGTGTTACCGCGCTAGGGGCATTAAGTTTGGCCCTGCCCCGGGTGGCGTTTGCACAAGATGTACTAAAAATTGGCATTGTGCACCCCTCACCCAAGACGGATATCGGTTGGGTGTACCAACACACCTTGGCGGTAGAGGCCTTAAAAGAGAAGTTTGGCGACCGCGTGCAGATTTCTGAAGTAGAGAGCATTGTGATCCCTCAGGATGCCGAGCGCGTGTTCCGCGAATACGCCTCGTCGGGCCATAATCTTATTTTTGCGACCAGCTTTTCGCACGGTGCTCCGCTGCAGCGTGTGGTGCGGTCATTTCCTAACGTGGCCTTTGAGCATTGCTCCGGTATTGTCCAGCAAAAAAACTTAAGCGTTTTTGAGGCCAAATACCACGAGGGTACCTTTGTAGCAGGGGTAGCGGCGGCGTTGGTCAGTAAAACCAAAAAACTGGGTTTTGTAGCGTCGTTTCCGGTTCCCGATAACGTGGTAGCAGCGAATGGCTTTTTACTGGGTGCCCAATCGGTAGACCCCGAGTTCACGTGTACAACGGTGTTTTTAAACTCGTGGTTTGACCCCAGCCAAGAGAAAGAAGCGGCCAGCAGCTTAATTTCACAAGGCTGTGATGTGTTGTGTTGCATGACGGATACCGTGACCACCACACAGGTTGCAGGCGAGCGCGGTGTCTGGTCGGTGGGTTATGCCAGCGACATGACACCCTTTAGTAATGGCAAACAGTTAACGGCTTACACCTTAGATTGGTCGCATCGTTATATTCAAGCAGCTCAAGACGTGATGGATGGCAACTGGGAATCAGCCACGCGTTGGGAAGGCCTGCAAGAAGGCACCATTAAGATGGCGCCATATAACGAGAGCGAGTTGTCTGCTGAAAACATCGCTATGCTGAAACAACTTGAAGAGGAAATTGCCTCGGGGGATAAATCACCCTTTGATGGCGAACTGCTTGATCAAGGTGGCGAAGTGCGCGTTGCGGCGGGCGAGCGTTTGCCCGATGACGAGGTGAAACGGATGAATTGGTTTGTAAAAGGCATGAATGGACGCCTAAGCTAAAGCTTGGTTGTCTGGGCACCCCTTTCTGCGCCGTGGCAGAGGGTGTGCCACCAAGCACAGCTAAGGTGGCGACACCTTAGCTGTTTTGCGTTTACGTCTGTGACGATTCGGTTCTGTTTCACACTTTCCGTACAAGTGTGACATCAATACCAACGACTTTTAGCATTTGGTAGCCTGCAACAAGGTGCTCTTTGTTAGCGTGACAGCATGGCTACAGAACAAGAACATCGCTTTCACCGTAAAACCACACAGGCCGCCGCGTTGCCGGCCTCGCCCCCTGATGATCATGCCCATGGCGTGACCGCACTGCGTTTCAGGACCGCCGTTGCGCCGGCCCGCTTAAGCGAGGCCGATAGCGCTGGCCTTGATGTGGTGCGGATTGTGGCGTGCTTTATGGTTATTTTTCTACACGTAGCGGCCATTGGTTTTCATGATTTTATTCCCGACTGGTGGGCAAGCAACGTCTATGACTCGTTATTACGCAGTTGTGTCCCCCTATTCTTAATGATCACGGGCGCGCTGTTATTGCGCAAAGAAGAGAGGCTAGGCGCGTTCTTTAGTCGTCGTTTTAGTCGTATTTTGCCTCCCTTTTTATTTTGGTCGTTGTTTTACTTGGCGTGGCATCACGGTCAAGCCGATCAGCCTCAGTACGCGTGGTATCAGTGGCCCTTACGCATACTGGAAGGCCCAACCGAGCACCACCTTTGGTATTTGTACGCCTTGGTGGGCATTTACGCGGCCATTCCATTTCTACGTAAAATTTATTTGTATGCGACCTTGCGCGAACGTGCTGCTTTTTTGTTGTTATGGTTAGCCGCTTCAGCCTGGCAGCTTTATGAAGGCAACGACGGTCAAACCAGTGAGTTGCTCAATGTCTATCAGTTCAGTACCTTTTCAGGCTTAATGGGTTATGTGTTTTTTGGTGCGGTGGTGATGGATGTACTGCAGCGCTTACAGGCACACCGATGGCTGTTTTTTGCCCTTTTCGTACTAAGCAGCGCCGTGACTGCTGTAGGTACCTATCGCTTAAGTGCCACAGCAGGCGTGCCCGATACCTTGTTGTATTCAAACCTATCCCCATTTGTCATGATGGCGGCGCTAAGCTTATTTGTGTTACTCACCCGCTTGGGGCCAGCACTGGCAACCCAAGCCAATTGGCTAAAGCCGCTGGGCGCCGCATCGCTGGGTATCTATGGCATTCATGTGTTTGTGTTAGAAAGCTTGCACGCATGGTGGATAGACAGCGCGTTATTGCCCATGCCTTGGTTAAGTATCCCCGTGTTTAGCGTGGTGGTGTTTACGGTTTCAGCAGCGCTCATCCTGACGGTGCGCCGTGTACGCTGGTTACGCGGTATGATTTAAGGATTCTTTTCTTACACCACGATACTTTGCCTTATTTAACTACCTTGTACGTCTGAATTGAAGTAAAAACTAAGGTTTTCTCTTTATCGCTCACTGCGCACAAGGCGGTGTCAGCGAGACGCTACTGTTTAGCAAGGACATTTTTATGAACAACAACGTGATTATTGACCACGACCGTCCTCAACATAAACTAAAGCAACTGACCTTTATTGTTTATATTTTGTACGCCTTGAGTGTGTTTGCAGGTATTACGGCCATTGCGGCCATTATTGTGAATTACATTAAGCGCGACGAGGTGCAAGGCACTTACTTAGCCACGCATTTCCGCTGGCAAATTCGCACCTTCTGGTATGGTTTGCTGTGGGCGGTGGTGGGCTTTATTACGGCGCCTATTTTAATTGGCTTTTTGGTGTGGACAGTAGCCGGCTTGTGGCTTATCTATCGTCTGGTTAAAGGCTTATTAAACCTTAACGACGAAAAGCCCATGTATCCAACTCTCAGCGTTTAAGCTGTACTTTCATTTAGGGTTCACCTTTGTCCTACGTCTTGCCCCCTCTTACACAAATGCCCGAGTGGCAGGCCTTTCGTGCCGCCGCGCTGGATGCCAACGTCTGTTTAAAAAGCGTACGACGCCTACCGGCGGCCGGCTTGCATGTGGACGTTAGTGGTCAGCGCTACTCGCCGCAGATTGAAGAGGCGGCTACGGCACTGCTGGACGCTCGTAACTTTAACGAGTTGCGTCAGTCGTTGCTAAACGGAGGCATCTGTAACCCGACCGAGAACCGTGCGGCTTGGCACACTGCCTTGCGCGCCCCGGCTCCCAACGCTGAAATTACCGCCGAGCGCGAGCGTTTAAATAACTTTATCCGCACCGCCGATGCCTCGCGCAAATGGCGAAACATTGTGCACATTGGTATTGGTGGTAGTGACTGGGGAGTGCGACTTAGTGTCAGTGCCTTTGGTTACAGTAAAGTGTGGCGTAATGTGCGCTTTGTGGCCAATATTGATGGCCACGCGATTGAAGGGGCATTGGCCGATTTAAACCCACACGACACCCTGATTGTGGTGGCCAGCAAGTCGTTTACCACGGTTGAAACTTTAGAAAACGCCAAGCGTGCGCTAGAGTGGCTAGAAGCCGCCAATGTGCCCGACCCCTATCAACAGGTGGTGGCAATTACAGCGCGTACTGACATTGCCAAAAAATGGGGTGTGCCCGAGAACAATATTTTTGCGTTCTGGGATTGGGTGGGTGGCCGCTTTTCTTTATGGTCTACGGTTAACTTAACCATTGCCTTAGCCGTAAGCAGTGATGTGGTGGCAGGCATGTTGGCCGGTGCGGCCGCCATGGATACACACTTTGCCGAGGCACCGTTATCGCGTAACGCACCCATTCAAATGGCCTTATCAGGTGTGTTGAACCGCAGTGTGCTGGGTTATGGCTCGTTGAATATTGCCCCTTACGATTTCCGTTTGGGTAATATCGTGTCGTACATTCAGCAGCTTGATATGGAGTCACTGGGTAAATCGGTAGACTTAAATGGCGAGCCCGTTAGTGTGGCCACTGGCCCTGCCGTGTGGGGCATGCCGGGTACCGACGCACAACATACCTTCTTTCAGTGGTTGCATCAGGGTAGTGACGGCGCACCGGTGGACTTTATTGTGTGCCAGCATGCCGATCACAAATGGCCAAATCACCATCAAACCTTATTAGCTCATTGCTTGGCCCAGCGTGAAGCCTTGCTGCGCGGTAAAAGTTACGATCAAGCGCTGCAAGAATGTCTTGATAGCGGCGTTGAAGCCGAGCGCGCAAAATGGCTGGCGAAACACCGTGTGCATAAGGGCGGGCGACCGAACACCTTAATTGTGTTGCCGCGCTTAACCCCCTATACCCTGGGTGCCTTGTTGGCCTTATACGAGCACAAGGTATTTGTGCAGGGCGTGATTTGGGGGATCAACCCCTTTGATCAGTGGGGTGTAGAGTACGGCAAGGTGCTAGCGGCCGGTATTTTAAACGAGCTGCAACATGCACAACCCCCACGCGAACAGCACGACGCGTCTACTTCGTATTGGGTAGAACAGTTCACGCAATCGCCGTAAGCTGTTGTAAATTCCACGCCTTATTTTCTTATCTAAGTGTTAACACGACTTGGCAGAAAAGCTGAGTCGCGCTATATTTATGGTATTACCACTTTACCGCTTTTAGTTAATTCCTTTAAGTTGCTGACTTATAGGGATTTTTTATATACCTTATTGGGTAAGCGTTCTCGCACGGCTGTGTAGGCTGTATGTGTACCCCCTTCTTAACTTCTCAAAGGCTAAGAAATGTCTGAAACTCTTCAACACGATCTTTATGCCGAGTACGATTACGGCACCATTGATCGCCCTGCGTTGATCGCTGCTTTGCAAGAAGCCACCTCGGTGGAAGCTGTGCTTCACACTGACGAGCAATTGAATCCATACGAGTGTGATGGCTTCACCTTAATTCGACAACGTCCGCTACTGGTTGTGATGCCTTCTAGCGAAGCCGAAGTCGTACGTGCCATTAAAATTTGTGCCGAGCGTAATGTGCCTATTGTGGCACGTGGCGCAGGTACCGGTCTGTCCGGTGGTGCAATGCCCCACCCCCAAGGTGTGTTGTTGTCGTTAGCCAAGTTGAATGGCGTGCTGAAGGTTGACCCTTATGCACGTACGGCGACGGTACAACCGGGTGTGCGTAATATTACGATTTCACAGGTGGCCCAGCCTCACGGTTTGTACTATGCACCGGATCCCTCGTCACAAATTGCCTGTAGTATCGGCGGTAATGTGGCCGAAAACGCCGGTGGTGTGCACTGTTTGAAGTACGGTTTAACCATTCATAACTTGCTGCACCTACGTGCCGTGACCATTGATGGCGATATTATCGAGATCGGTAGCCATGCTTTAGATACGCCCGGCTTTGACATGTTGTCACTGATCACCGGCTCTGAAGGGATGTTAGCGGTGGTGACCGAAATTACCGTTAAGCTGACGCCTACCCCTCAGTTGGCACAATGTATTTTGGCCAGTTTTGATGACGTGGCAAAAGCCTGTGATGCCGTGGCTGCCGTGATTGCCGCAGGTATTATTCCAGCCGGTCTGGAAATGATGGACCAACCCGCTACCGTGGCCGTTGAAGCCTTTGTGAATGCAGGCTATCCGCTTGATGCCAAAGCTATTTTACTGTGCGAGTCCGACGGTACGCCTGAAGAAGTTGCCGCTGAAGTCAAGAAAATGAAGGCCGTGCTGGTCGAAAGTGGCGCGACTGAAATTCGTGTGTCACAAGACGAAGCCGAACGGGCGTTGTTCTGGGCTGGGCGTAAAGCTGCATTCCCGGCAGCTGGTCGTGTTTCGCCTGACTACATTTGCATGGACGGTACCATCCCACGCAAACGCTTGGCCGAGATGCTTACCACCATTCAAGACTTTGAAGTCAAACATGGTTTGCGTTGCTTGAACGTGTTCCATGCTGGCGACGGTAACTTACACCCCCTGATTCTTTTTGATGGCAGTATTGCTGACGAGAAAGAACGCGCCATGGCTTTTGGTGGCGACATTCTTGAGCTTTCGGTTGCGCTTGGCGGCACCATTACGGGTGAGCACGGTGTAGGTATCGAAAAAATCGATCAAATGTGTGTGCAGTTTAGCGACCTAGAGCGCACCAAGTTTTTTGATATCAAAAAAGCTTTTGACCCCGAGTCACTGTTGAATCCGGGCAAACATATTCCTACGCTTAACCGCTGTGCTGAGTTTGGCATGATGCATGTGCATCACGGTGAAGTGCCCTTCCCCGACCTTCCTCGCTTCTAAGCGGCGCCATTTACTAGCGGAATTTGTATCTCATGAGTACTTCTACTTTAATTAGCGATTGGCAAGAAACCATACGCCAAGCGCACAGTGCCAACACCCCATTGCAGATTGTGGGGTCTGGCAGCAAACAATTTTATGGTCCTCGCAGCAATGGCAAGGTGTTGGATGTTACCGGCAACCAAGGCGTTGTGGCTTACGAGCCTTCAGAACTGGTTGTTACCGTCAAAGGCGGAACGCCGTTGCGCGAACTTGAAGCCTTATTGGCCCAAAGCAACCAGTTTTTGGCTTTCGAGCCCCCGCATTTTGGTGAGAACGCGACGGTTGCAGGTGCCATTGCATCGGGTTTAGCCGGCCCACGCCGTGCCACAGTAGGTTCACTTAAGGACTTTGTATTGGGCGCCAAAATCATTGACGGCAAAGGCGATCATTTAACCTTTGGCGGTCAAGTCATGAAAAACGTGGCGGGCTACGACGTGTCGCGTGTGATTGCGGGTAGTTTCGGCAGTTTAGGCGTGATCGACGAGCTCTCTATTAAGGTGCTTCCAGTGCCCGAGGCTTCCGTCACCTTGGCCCTACAGCTTGATCAAGAAAAAGCGCTGAATCTTTTCAATACCTACGCCGGTCAGCCTTTAGCCATTTCAGCCACCACATGGGTGGACAACGTGGCCTACATTCGTTTGTCGGGTGCTCAAGAAGCGATTGATGCGGGTAGTCAGAAAATTGGTGGCGAAGCGTTGGATGCCAACACCGCCGATGCGTTCTGGCACAGCATTAAAGAGCAAACCCACGAGTGGTTCAACGCCGATAAGTCGGGTCATTTATGGCGCTTATCCGTGCCTAGCACGCACCCCGTGTTGAACGACATTGAGTCCCCCGCTTTTGTTGAGTGGGGCGGTGCATTGCGTTGGGTCTATAGCGAGGCCTCTGAATCTGAAATTCGTGGCATCGTGAGTGCGGCGGGCGGTACGGCCAATATCTTCCGTGCTAAGGGTCAAGTAGCGGGTTCTGCTTTCCACCCCCTACCGATTCCCATGCTACGCCTGCAACAACGTTTGAAATCGGCTTTCGACCCGGCTGGCATTTTGAATGCTGGACGTATTTACACAGGAGCCCTGTAATGCATACCGAATTATCGGCAGAATTTATCGGCACACCCGAGGGCGAAAAAGCCAAAGAGGTGATCGCCAACTGTGTGCATTGTGGTTTTTGTAATGCCACATGCCCGACCTATCAAATTCTTGGTGACGAGCTTGATGGCCCCCGTGGTCGCATCTACTTGATGAAAGAGATGTTCGAGGGTAAAGAAATTAGCGACATCACTAAGCTTCATTTAGATCGTTGCTTAACCTGCAGAGCGTGTGAAACCACGTGCCCGTCTGGCGTGAAATACAGCGAGTTGGTCGAAGTGGGCCGACGCGTGATGGAGCGTAAAACCGAGCGTCCGCTTAGCGAGCGTGTGAAACGCTGGGGTCTAAAAGAGCTGGTGGCACGCCCCGCCGTGTTCAAACGCGCGGCGGCTGTGGGTTACAGCCTAAAGCCGATGCTGTCAGAGTCAATTCAGAGCCTGCTGCCTACTCGCCCGCACAACAATCGCAGAACGCCAAGCGCTACGCACCAACGCACCATGTTGGTATTAGAAGGTTGTGTACAGCCCAGCTTGACACCGCAAACGAACGCCGCCGCGGCGCGTGTGTTGGATAGCTTAGGAATTACGCTAAAAAGCGTGCCTCGTACAGGCTGCTGTGGCGCGGTAAGACACCACATGAATGATTTGGAAGGCGCCAAAGTGGATGCCCGCCGCAATATTGATGCGTGGTGGCCATTTATTGAGTCGTCTCAGGCTGAAGGCATTGTTAGCACCGCCAGTGGGTGTGGTGTGCAGTTAGAGCATTATGGCGAACTGATGGCAGACGAACCCGAGTACGCCGAAAAAGCCGCCAAAATTTCAAGCTTGTGTGTGGACATCAGCTTGGTGGTGCATAACGAGTTGTCGGCTCTGGATGCTACGCAGTTGCCACAAACCAATCACCCCTTGAAGATTGCCGTGCAAGACCCCTGCAGCTTCCAACATGCTTTGGTAAACAAAAGCACCGTTGGGCCATTGCTAACACGTTTTGGTCATCGTCCGGTGCCCGTTCGTGATGGCCATTTGTGTTGCGGTTCAGCAGGTACGTATTCGGTGTTGCAGCCTGAGCTTTCTAAAGAGCTACGCACTCGCAAGATTGATTCCTTGCAGGTCAGCTCACCCGATATGGTGGTTACCGCTAACGTGGGTTGTTACGGGCACTTATCGGCCGAGCTAACCATTCCGATCAAGCATTGGATTGAAGTGGTTGACGATGTGCTGCACGAAAGCGGAACCACGTCGCTACGCCAAGCACAAGCCGCCGCCATCGCCTAATCGATAGTGGTAGATATAAAAAAGCCGTTACGGTAAACCACCGTAACGGCTTTTTTTACGTACTTGAAATGGGTGTTTATAAGGCCTCCTGGCCTCGCTCAAGGCGTAATGTTCGAGCTTCACGTTCTTGAACTTGCTTCATTTCCACTAGAACATCTTGCACAAAACGGATGTGCGAGTGGGCTGCCGCCGCGGCATCGTCAGCCCGTCCTTCCATGATGGCCTGATACAAATCACTGTGCTGCTTAAGTAGGTCGCCCCGCACCCCATGCCCATCGGGGTACACCCCGGCAAAGTTCACTTGCACGCTTTCACCCAAAACCTCATAGGTGTTGCGCATGGTGTGCAGCAGAATTGCATTATGGCTGGACTCAGCAATAACCAAATGAAAGTGCGTGTCGGCCGCCTGCTCTGCACTTTGATCAATTTGCGTGGGGTCGTCATAAAACGATTTCAAGACGTCATAGGCTTGTTTAATGCGCGCTCGGTCAGCGCTGGTGGCACGTAAGGCGGCATAATACGAGCACGCCCCCTCTACCATGTAGCGAAACTCAAGTAAGTCGCGTTGGGCGTCAGGGCTGCTAAGCAAGACGCTTTGTAGGGGGTCTCTGAAGCTTGCGCCGACGGTTTCGGATACGTAGGTGCCCCCGCCATGCCGTGTGTATAACAGCCCCACTGTCACCAAAGACCGTATGGCCTCGCGCAATGATGGACGCGACACCCCGAAGCGTTCGGCCAGTTCGCGCTCTGCAGGCAGACGTTGTCCGCGTACCCATGCCCCCTCTAGTATTAAACCTTTGATTTTTTCAGCAATTTCATCGGATAAACGTACTCGTTTCATAATTCTTTGTGTCGTTATTCTGTGGCTATTCACAAGGTATTAAGACGCAAAGCGCCCTAACCGATGCGTTTATGTTGTAGTCTGGCTCTCGATCGATGCGTTCATGACAAAACGTAACGGCGCAAGGTTCAGCGTATCACCACCGTTAAAATGGTATTACCAATTATAAAACAAAAGCGAATTCACCCGCCACCGTTTCTTCTGATTAAATACGCGTATAAAGCCCGTGATGTGCCGTTTTAGCCCTCTTTTAATCGTAATCTAGGCATAGAACGTTCTGGGGGTTTTCCCTAGCGCTGGGTTAAAACCTGATAAAAACCCTGATTTTGGTGTGGGTTTACCCGCATATATATAGAAACACGCGGTCGAATTATCTGTTTTTGGATATACCGCTACATCACGGCTCCGTTACATTGGTTATATTGCATTGCTAATAATGTAACGTAAAACGTCAAAACGGAGACTTAAATCATGGGGACGAATCAACACGTCGCACCCGTCGATGAATTGCTACCAGTCGGTAAGCTTGGCTTACTTGGCTTACAACACGTGCTGGTTATGTATGCCGGTGCGGTTGCGGTTCCACTTATCGTCGGTCGCGCGCTTAATCTTAGCTCAGCCGAAGTATCAATGCTAATTGCCGCCGACTTATTTATCTGCGGTCTTGTCACAATCATTCAATCGTTTGGGGCTACCCAGTGGTTGGGTATACGTTTACCCGTCATGATGGGTGTTACCTTTGCGGCCGTGGGCCCGATGGTTTCCATGGCCACCTCAAACCCTGGTCATGAAGGGGCACAGTTGCTGTTCGGCACCATTATCGGGGCGGGTATCATTACTGTCATTATCGCCCCCATGGTTAGCCGTATGTTGCGGTTCTTCCCACCCGTGGTCACCGGTACCATCATTGCCATGATTGGTATTACCTTGATGCGTGTGGGTATTAACTGGATTTTTGGTAACCCTGTAGGGCCTACCGCGCCGTCTATCGTTGACCCCAACCACCTCTCATGGTTGCAGGCCGTACGTGACGCCGCTGCCCCAGGATCCGAGTTACCTCCGCCTCCAGCAGGAATGAACATCGCCCCTTCAATGCCTAACCCGCGTTATGCCACGCTTCCAGGTCTAGGGATTGCGTCGCTGGTGTTGGTTTCCATTTTGCTGATCGCGAAGTTCTGCAAAGGCTTCTTGGCTAACGTTGCCGTGCTGTTGGGTATTGTGATCGGTGCCGTGGTGGCGACATCACTGGGCATGATGACTTTCGAGAAAGTTGCTGCGGCTCGTTGGGTTGATGTGGTGTTACCGTTTCATTTCGGTATGCCTAAGTTCAGCTTCTTGCACATTGCCACCATGACCTTGGTGATGATTGTGGTGCTGATCGAATCGACCGGTATGTTCCTCGCGCTTAGCGACATGACCGGCAAGCGTATTACGCAACGCGAATTGGCGGCAGGTTTACGTGTGGACGGTGTGGGTACGGTTCTAGGTGGTATTTTCAACACGTTCCCGTACTCTAGCTTCTCGCAAAACGTGGGCTTGGTTGCCGTAACCGGTATACGTAGTCGCTTCGTGTGTGTGGCGGCCGGTATTATTCTGGTGATCTTAGGCTTGCTACCTAAAATGGCAGCGCTGGTTGAATCCTTACCTACCTTCGTACTGGGCGGTGCCGGTATCGTGATGTTCGGTATGGTTACTGCAA
This sequence comes from Paenalcaligenes sp. DL 463, assembly GCF_057475185.1. Taxonomy (NCBI): domain Bacteria; kingdom Pseudomonadati; phylum Pseudomonadota; class Betaproteobacteria; order Burkholderiales; family Alcaligenaceae; genus Paenalcaligenes; species Paenalcaligenes sp. DL 463. The sequence goes on from NZ_JBYBKX010000001.1 coordinate 66,482, forward strand.
CGGGTATCCGCATTTTGGGCCAAGTGAACTACTCAACCAATCGTCATAACGCCATGATCGTGGCGGTATCGATCGGTGTGGGTATGATTCCACTGGTGGCTCCTCACTACAAACAGTGGATGCCTGAATCCTTAGGCCCGCTGATTGAGTCAGGTATTTTGTTAACCTCGATTGCTGCTGTGCTGCTGAACCTGTTCTTTAACGGCGCAACCAGCGAGGCTGATTTAAAAGCATCACTGGCCGGTAATGACGAATCGGACGCTAAGCCAAGTCAGGCCTAATCGTTAAACGTCACCAGTCAGTAAAAGGTCACACCGTAAAAGCGGTGTGACCTTTTTTATTATTGTCGAGGTAAATGGCCGTGGATCAATACGGTATCGGCCGCATGCTCAAAGGCTGTACGCGCTGCAGCGGCAAGGCGTGACCCCGTACTGACGCGCTGTACGCCCACACTGGCTAACTCGGGGACGCTTAAACCGTTTTGCCATAACAATACATTGACTGGCACTGGGGCGACCGCTTCGATGACTTTAGCGATGTCATCCAGTTGACGCAATCCAGGCGCATAGACAACATCGGCTCCGGCTTGTACAAAGGCCTGTAAGCGCTGAATGGTTTGTTCTACGTTGGTGGATCCGGTAAGCAGCCCTTCGCAACGAGCCACCAGCATGAAATCGTCGCCCCCACTTTTTAGAGCCGCTTCCTTAGCCACTTCAATACGGCGGCGGGCTTCGTCCATTTCATACAGCCCATCGCCATGGCGGTCTTCAATAGAGAAACCCGCCACACCGGTTTGTTCTACCAACGCGATGTTGTGGCGTAATTCGTCATGAGTTTGGGCAAAGCCGGTCTCAAAATCCGCGTTGACCGGTAGATCGGTGGCTTGAACTAAATCGCGTAAGTGCAATAACGCTTCATCAAGCGTGATGTCATAGTCTTCTTTGGCCAACGTCCACGCAAAGCCAGCGCTGGTACTACCGATGGCCTTGGCACCGTGTTTCTCTAGGTATTGCAAACTACCAAGATCCCACGGGTTAGGTAGGATTAAAACCTCGGCCTGTTGATGTAATTGACGAAATTGTTGTCGTTTTGTGGCGGTGGTGTTGCTCATTGTTGTCTCCTGAGTGTGTGTGTTTTCTACATACAGCCCAACCCATCAAAAATGCCTATTTTTATCAGCTATCAAGTGTTGATCGAGTGAAGGCTTCAATCGCATCCAACATGGTGTCAGAGGCCGCAGCCGCTTCAGCTTCATTACCTTCAGCAATATGGTGTGCAACCTGCGCATGGTGCCGTGCGATGTTAGGAAGATCGGCAGAATGCTTATAGTTGTGATAGAAAAACCGTCTGGATAAACCGTGCATTAAGCGCATGGCACCTTCTGCGAACTCGTTACGTGCTGCTTTTAAACACAACTCGTTGAACTCGCGGTCGCTGCGCATAAAACGTGCATCGTCGCCTTCGCTGGCTTCGTCGGCAAATTCGTGGGCAAGCCGCGCAAATTGCTCGCGCTCGGCGGGTGTGGCGCGTCGCGCTGCCGAACGGCAGATTAATCGTTCAATTTCTCGGCGAGTTTCTAGCAGCTTTAATTGCTGCTGCACATCCATCTCGGCCACGAGTATGCCGCGTTGTGGCAAAACAGTAATTAGGTTTTCTCGGGCCAAGCGCTGAATGGCCTCGCGTATGGGAGTGCGGCCTATTTGCGTCATCTCGCTTAAGGCTTGTTCAGAAACCACCAGTCCAGGAGCTAACTCTAAGGTAACGATGGCTTCCTCAAGCTGTTGATAGGCTTGTTCACTTAAGCTGCGTTTCACTTCAACTTTGGATAATACTTTTGTTTTAGGCTGCATTTATTCCTCTTTTTATTCTCATACACCCACGCATAGGCTTAGATATAAGCGGTTAGTGACGTAATGCGTAACAGTATATCGTCGTATCTCGTAAAAATTTCCTGACGAACGATGCATAACCCTCATTGCAAAAACATAAACTCGACAGTAATATATAAGTCATATACTACTATAAAAATGGAGACGATATGGACTTTACTGTCTCAGGAAGCCATAGCCCGGACATTGTTTTTTTGCATGGCATTCAGGGCACACGCCTCGCCTGGTCAAGTATCGCGGCTGATCTTAGTGATGATTACCGCTGCGTATTACCTAACTTTGCGGGTCGCGGAGAGCGAAAACAGAATTTCACGCCGTCAGCGTTAGATTTAGAGCACTTTGCCAGCGAATTGCACACCATTGTGCAGCACCAAGGCTCGACGGGATTCGTGCTAGTGGGTTGGAGCCTAGGCGTATCGGTCATTCTTGAGTATTTAGCGCGATACGAACATGCTCCGATAGGCGGCATCGTATTGATTTCAGGCAGCCCTGCCCTTAACGAATGCCAATGGTTCCAACAAAGCGAGCCTGAGTTGTTGCAAGCTGAAATTGTGGAGCGCGAACAACGCTTACAGCTTAGCGAGGCGGCGCATACTGATGCGGTAGCCGCGGTATGGTCCAACATTAAATCGACGAATCATGAAGCGGTGCTGCCCACCATTTCACTACCCTGTTTAGTGATTCATGGCGAGAACGACGAGGACTGCCCCGTTGAACATGGCCGTCGTTTGGCCGCTGGCATTCAAAATGCCACTTTTGTAGACATTCCTGAAGGGGAGCATTCGGTTTTACGCTCCCACCCTAGTCTTATCACGCACGCTGTGCGCGACTTTATTCAAAACTTATAACGATATGAGCCACACTATGGAATTAAAAGACGATGTATTTTTCTGTGCACCCCCTAGAACCTTGATGGGTATAGGCGCTAGGCGTCGTCTGGCACCTCTAATGGCCCACTTAGGTTACCGCAAGGGTGTGCTGGTAACGGATACCTTCTTTAGCAAAGATTCTAACTGGGTCGACGATTACCTGAAAGAAGCCAAGGCCGCCGGTATTGAAACCATTGTTTATGACAAAGGCCATGCCGACCCCACCACCGCTTTATGCGATGCGGCTACAGCCGAATTACGTTCGCAAATGGACGGCATTGATCACATCGTTGGTTTAGGCGGCGGCAGTAACATCGATCTGGCCAAAGCCCTTTGTGCCACCTTAAAAAGCGGTTTACCTGTACGCCACTTTGTTAGCGAAGCCCCCAAGCCCTACGATGCCATTGACCTCATCGCTATTCCCACCACGGCAGGCACAGGTTCTGAGGCCACACCGGGTGCGATTTTAGTGGATGCAGAAAACGCAACCAAAGTGGCTGTGATGGACAATAGCTTGCGCCCAAAAATTGCAGTTATTGATCCTGAATACACCTTCTATTGCCCTAAACGTGTAACGGGTGACGCTGGTATCGATGCGTTAACTCACGCCATCGAGTCGTACGTGACGGAAGAGTCTTTCTTGTTTGCACGCGGTACGGATCCCGACCCCGGCTACAGCGGGCGCCATCACTTAAGTAAGGTCTTTGCCAAGGAATCCATTGCGCTTTGTGCTCGTTATTTAGAAACGGTTTACGAAGACGGCTCGAACCAAGAAGCACGGATGGGTATGGCTTATGCCAGTTATTACGCAGCGCTTTCCTACGGTAGCTCGGGCTTGAATGCCGGTCATGGCACCGCCTATGCGGTGGCAGGCTTAACCCATGAAAGTCATGGCAGCACGAACGCGGTCATGCTGCCTTATGTGCTTGATGCGTTGGTTGAAACCCGCGCGCCCGAATTGGCCGAAGTGGCCACCTTATTGGGTGTTGAGGGCACAGACGAAGAAAAAGTACGAAATCTCTCGAAGCGGGTGCGAGACATTGTTGAGCATTTAGATATCCCCAGTAATTTGGCTGCTTTTGGAGTGCGCGAAGACCAGCTCGACTTGCTCTTAAAAGATGCCATTGAGGTAACGCGGTTGTTTGAAGCGTTTCCCGTTAGCAACAAACACGAGGCGTACAAGCAAATTATTCATAACGCATGGCACGGACGCCTGCTTTCAGACGCGATGGCCACAAGCCAGTAAGTACCTGAAGACGCCATTTTTGGCTTAATACGTGAAGATCAGCGCCTCAATATTGAGGCGCAACCCGAAGAGTTTGGGGTTTGCCCCCATTTTTTTATCGACATACATCTTATATATTAGATGAATATTACTAGCATGAGGAGTTTAATCATGGCTATGGAACGACGTCCGATGTCCGATAGACAGCGGAAATTTAGAGAAAACTACAAAGCAAATATCAGCCCTGCTTACAACGGGCTGCTACATGTAATCGTGATGTACGTGGTGGGTATTTCAGCCATCGTGTACTGTTTTACACAACTTCAAAACCTGACATGGGAATGGCTGCTAGCGATCCCCGTGTTCATCGCGGGTAATTTAATTGAATGGTTTATGCACGCCAAAGTGATGCATCGACGCATTGATGTGTTTGGCTTGCGTCAAATTTACGAGCGTCATACTCGTGAACACCACCAGTACTTTACCGACAACGAGTACACCATCGATACTTCACGCGAGTTTCGTATTGTGTTTTTCCCCTGGCGCGTTCTACTAACACTGGCCGCCGTGGGTATCCCTTTGGGTTACGTCACTAGCCTGATTTTTAATCCAAACGCGGGATACATTGTATTCATGGTGATGGTTGCCAACTACGTAATTTACGAAACCTTTCACTATTGCTGCCATGTCCATGAAAATTGGTTCGTCAGAAACATTCCTTTTATTAACACCATTCGTCGCCATCACACTGCCCATCACAATCAGGGCATCATGATGCGCTACAACATGAACCTGACGTTCCCCTTCGCCGACTGGTTGCTGGGAACATCGGATCTAAAGCGTGGTTTATTTGGCCACTTGTTTAATGGTTACAGCGAGAAGCACGTTAAGCCAGAACTTAAGCCCATTATTGCTAAGTTCCGCAACGATGATTCAACCGTGACCTTAGATGGCCCCATGCTGACACCCGATGAGCAAAAGGTCGTTAATAGCTAAACCATATCAATAGTCGTCATTACCCTGTAATGACGACTGTTTCGCCCTAGAAACCGGATTCTGACTAGGGTTGTTTTTAAACTTTTAGTACCTATAATTTTTCGTTCTTTTTATCGACTCACATCAACACAATACAACCTAAAAATGGCTATACACAAACAAGAATAGCCAACAAGGAGACATTCCATGCAGAAAAAGCGCATACCCCAACTGTTGGGTTCGCTGGCTTTAGGCCTTGCCTCAATCGGCTTTGCCAACGCCGCCCCCTTAGAAACCGCCTGTCCCGAGGTAGGTTCTTGTAAATTCAAAATGGCGACCGGCTGGGCTTCTGAGCCCTTGATGGACGTGGGCGCCAAGGCCTTTTCCGAGCGCGTTAATGAGCTTTCAGGCGGCCGTATACAAATTCAGGTGTTTCCAGGCGGTGCCTTAGGCAACGCTGTCAAAATTAGTGAAACCGTGCGTAACGGCATTGCTGACATGGGCCATATGTGGATGGGCTGGGACTGGGGTCGTGACCCAACCACCGTTCTCTTCGGTGGCTATGCCGGTAGCCCCGATACCGAGCGTATGTTGCACTGGCTTTACGCTGATGGCGGCATAGAGCTGCAACGTGAGTTTAGAAAAGAAAAGTTCGGCGTGGTGTCGATGCCGTTGTTTATCCGTCCGGCTGAAGTGTTCCTACACTCGAACAAACCGGTTCGTACCCTAGACGACATGAAAGGTTTAAAACTGCGCACCGCGGGTGCCTGGATTGAGATGTCAGCGCAGCTAGGTGCCGCACCAGTTATGTTGCCCGGCGGTGACGTGTATCCAGCCCTTGAGCGTGGTGTGATTGACGCCACCGAATGGGGTACACCGTGGGAGAACATTGCTCCTGGTTTCGCTGAAGTGACTAAGTACATTATTGTGCCTGGCGTGCATCAGCCTACTGCCCCTTACGAGCTGGTTGTTAACCAACGTGTGTGGGACAAACTAAAACCCGCCGACCACCGTTTGCTCGAAAAAGTAGCGCAATTAGTGACCTTCGAAAGTTACCTAAAAATTGGTAATGAAGATACCAAAGCGCTTGAGTACTACCGTGAAAAGGGTAATGAAGTGATCGAGCTAGATCCTGAAGTTCAATTCGCTGCACGTCGCATTGCCGACGAGTGGGCTAATAAACAGGCTGATGGCAACGAATGGTTCCAACGTGTGTTAGATCACCAGAACCAATTCCGCGAGCGTTGGGCCAATGCGGAACGTTACCGTGACACCCTTATCGAGCCCGGAAAGGTTCAATAAGAGCAACTAAAAACGTTTGAACCCTTTAACACAATGCAAGCCTTGGGCTTGCGTTGTGTTGTGCAACAGGAATCATCATGCATACGATCATTCGTTTGATTGAACGCTTAACGGGCGCGACCGGAATTATCGCTGCCTTATTGCTTGTACCTCTTATCGTTGCGACCTGCTACGAGGTATTTGCACGCTACGTTTTACATACCCCTACCGTCTGGGCCTTTGAGATTGGCTATATGGTGATGGGCGCACATTTCATGCTAGGTTCTGCGTACACGTTACGCGAAGGCCAGCACGTTAAAGTTGACCTGATTTCCAATGCGCTACGCGAACGCAGTCGCGCTGCCATTAACGCATTTTTCTATATTTTATTGTTGCCTTTCTTAGCGTGGTTAAGTTGGGGGCTGTGGGAATATGCCTACTACGCATGGGACATTAGCGAGACCTCGGGTCAATCATCGTGGAATCCCCGTGTTTGGCCATACCGTGCCGTCTTTGTCATCAGCTTTGTGTTGCTAGCTCTTCAGGTTCTAGCTGAAGCACTCAAGTCGGTGTCCCTTCTGTGTAACCAACCCTATAAGGCGGCCTAATCCATGGAGTTCTTAGCACTTGCCATGTTTCCGGCATTGCTGATACTGATATTTATCGGCTTGCCTGTTGCCTTTGCCCTGATGATCACCGGCATCGGTTTTGGATTTATTACTTTCGGAACAAATCTCGTCCACTTATTAACCGATAAGGTTAACGAGGTGGGGGGAAACTTTATTCTTGCTGCGGTACCACTGTTCATTTTTATGGGTTGTATGCTCGAGCGCAGCCGTATTGCGGAACAGTTATTTGAAGCCATGCACATGTGGACCAAGCGTCTGCCTGGTGGTTTGGCCTTGGGTACCGTGTTAATGAGCTTGGTTTTTGCTGCCACGACCGGTGTAATTGGTGCGGCTGAAACGGTGATTGGCTTGCTAGCCATTCCCCCCATGCTTAAACACAAGTACGACAAACGTTTAATTAGCGGCACCATTTGCGCCGGTGGCTCACTCGGTACCATTACCCCGCCGTCAGTGGTGGCGGTGGTGATTGCCTCGCTAGCAAACGTGTCGGTAGGCGAGCTGTTTGTAGCGATTATCGTACCCGGCTTGATGCTAGCGGGTTCGTACATTCTGTACATTTTGGTTATCTGTACCGTTAAGCCTGAATACGGCCCACGCGTACCGCCTAGCCCTGACGACCCTAGCTTTGGCCAAAAAATCCGCTTTACCTTGTACGCTTTAGTCCCACCGCTGGTCATGGTGACGGCAGTATTGGGTTCGCTAATTATGGGGTTAGCAGCACCGACTGAGGCCGCCGCCTTGGGCGCGCTGTGTTCGTTCTTCTTAACCGTGTTTTACCGCCGTTTCACCTTTACCATTCTGTACGACTCATTACTAACCACCTTACGCATCACATCAATGATTTTATTGATTTTGCTGGGTGGTAATATGTTCGCCGGGGTGTTTACTGGTGCGGGTGGTTTAAGCTTAATTCAGAACTTAGTTGACACCTTAGACTTCGGTAAATGGGCCCTATTGTTCTTAGCCCTTGGTCTGACGTTCTTCGTGGCATTTTTCTTAGAATGGGCATCTGTTACGCTGATCTTCATTCCTATTTTTGCGCCACTGATGCATGCAGCCGGTATCGACGTAATTTGGTTCTGCGTATTGTTCATGATTATGCTGCAAACTGGGTATCTAACACCGCCGCTGGCTTTGGCTATTTTCTACCTACGCGGTATCAGTCCACCTGAAATCACCTTGATGCATATGTACAAAGGCGTCATACCTTTTGTGTTCTTGCAGCTGGGTGTGGCCGGCCTGATCATACTCTTCCCCGAAATTGCCCTATGGCTACCCAATAAATTATTAGGTCGGTAGCGACGATCTGTAGTACTTATGCCAGACCAACATTTAACGTTGGTCTGGCGTAAACGGAGCCAACGATGATCACCCCTTTTCGTCAGTTTATACAGCGCCTACATCGGCTTTTTGACGACACTACCTTAAGTAGCACACAGCGTCAGCAACAAAGTGCGCAGTTACTAAAAAACCTTATCCAACAAAAAACATGGCTACCGACGGCTTACGCTGAACCTAGCCCGGTGCGGTATCGTCAGCAATTGCTTTATGCCGATCTGGATGAACGTTTTTCGGTACTGAGTTTCTGTTGGGGCCCTGGCCAGTACACCCCCATACACGATCACGGCGTCTGGGGCGTGGTGGGTGTGTTACACGGGGCTGAAGTTGAGCAGCGCTATAGCCCTAGCGACGATGGCCAGTTACGTTTAACCGACACCACAAGGCTGGAAGAAGGTGAGGTTAGCCTTATTTGCCCGCGTCAAGGCGATATTCATCAGGTGAAAAATGCCTATGACGATCAAGTCTCAGTCAGCATTCATCTGTATGCAGGAAACATAGGACGCGTTGGGCGACGTAGCTTCGATGCCGAAACGGGTCAGGCCCATGCCTTTATGTCGCGATACGAGAATGCGGCGGTGCCTAACCTATGGTACGAGAGCGCTTAAGCTGGCCCTTACGCCTGCACGAAAACAACTGGGAGCAATACCTTTGTCTTCAAGCGAGACCGTACTTAATACACTGTAAGCGGGTCGAAGAACTCGTTGTGCTAACTGGGAACTACTTATCGGTGTGACCGTTGTGGCAGCGTAAGCCTCGTCAACCACAGCGGCTTCAGCCAGCACATATTGTGCGAACTGATGCCAGGTCATCGCCGTAGTCCCCGCAAAATGATAGACACCACCTGCCACAATTTGCCCGATCAATGCAAAAAGAGCCTCAGCAAGATGGCCTGCATAGGTCGGGCTTCCTTTTTGGTCATTCACCACCTTCAACTCGGGCTGAGTCTGGGCCGCGGTTACGATGGTTTTTAAGAAATTATGGCCCGATTCGCTGTAAAGCCACGAGGTGCGCATAATCACTGCCGAAGGCATTGCCGCCTGCACGGCCTGTTCTGCTGCCCATTTGGTGTAGCCATAGTGGTTGACCGGTGCACAGGGTGCATTCACCTCATAGGGTTGGGTTGCCCGACCGTCAAACACATAGTCTGTGGACAAGTGCAGTAGCCTCGCACCAATTTGCTGTGCATAAATAGCCACCCACTGCGCACCCAAGGTATTGACGGCTGCGGCTTGCGTTTGTTGTTGCTCGCATTGTTCAACCGCCGTATACGCGGCCGCATTAATAATGACATCGGGCCGAGTGGCTCGCAAATACTGCGCTACACGAGCTTCATTCGAAATATCCAGCGTGTCGCGAGAGGGTGCGTCAAGTTCATAGCTTGAGGGTGCACGCTTTAAAAGCTGCTGCCCCAGCTGCCCACTCGCCCCTAAAATCAGTATCTTTTTACTCATTACACCTACATGACGTGTGCATAACTTAGGGTTCGGTTTATCCACAACCCGTCCGGCTTAAGGCGCTACCAACGCTTAGGTTTAAGGCAATTGGGGAAGCAAATTGGCTTGTTCCAGTTCAGCCAGACTTTTTGCCTGTTGGTCTTTTTCAGACAATAGCGGTTTAGCATCGGGCCACTGTATTGCCAAGTGCGGATCATTCCAAAGCAAGCTGTGTTCATCGTTTGCTTCATACACCGTGTCGCAGGTGTATTCAACCATGGCCTCGTCAGACAACACATAGAAGCCATGGGCGACCCCTGCCGGTAACCATAACTGTTCGTGCGGTTGTTCGGCAACGTGTTCAGGACCAAACAAGGTATAAGCCACGTGCTTCCCATAGGTAGATGAGGCTAATCGCAAGTCCACGATCACGTCCAGCACCTTACCTTGCAGTACGCGTACCAACTTCGCTTGCGGTTGATGTTGTTGGAAGTGCAAACCACGCAGTACCCCTTTTTTAGACAGCGACACATTCTGCTGCAGTGGCAAAAAGGGCGTACCTAATAAGTCGGTATAACGAGGCGATTGGAAAGATTCCACAAAATGCCCACGCTTATCGCTGTGCACCAGCAATTGCAGACGTTTTACTCCAGAGATTGCGCCGTCAGTACAAAGCATCATCGCCTCATGTGGTTAGAGTGACACCAAATTATCGCATTGGTGTTGCACCAAGGCCTAATCTAAACACAAACAGAAACAAGCGTATCTGAAGCGCCGGGCTTTGTGCATAATGAGAATTGGATTTGTTACCTTGGCCCCTTTTGTTGAAGGCTTTGTTCAGGCATCGGTATGTCAGCTCAAGATTTACGTAATTTGCTGTTATTAGCCGCCATTTGGGGCAGCTCGTTTTTATTCACGCAACTTGGTGCGTTAGAGTTCGGTGCAGCACCGCTAATACTGATACGAGTGGGTGCCGCCAGCATCATGCTATTGGGCATTATGGCGCTGCAAGGTAAGCTTTCGACGATTCTGCCCTACTGGCGGCCCATTTTGGTGATTGGTGTCTTGAATGCCGCGGTGCCTTTTACCTGCTACGCCTTCGCTGCAACCCGACTTGAGACAGGCCTAATCTCTATTATCAATGCCATGACACCGTTGTTTGCCGCCTTAATCGCACGCTTATGGCTAAAGGAAGCATTAAGCGGCCTGCGTATCGTCGGTTTGATTATCGGCTTTGTCGGTATCACCAGTTTGGTGTATGACAAGCTTAACTTTAGTCAGGGCGCCGAAGGGTGGGCTATTTTGGCCTCGTTAACGGCCACCGTGTTTTACGGCTTGGCGGCCAGCTATTCCACCCGCCATTTACGTGGTGCCGAACCCATGGCGGTGGTAGCGGGTAGCTTAACCGCCGCCACCGTCATGCTCGCCCCCTTTGGTTGGTGGCTATGGCCTAGCACCCCGATTTCTGCAATGGCTTGGGGCTCTGCCTTGAGTTTGTCGCTGCTGTGTACCGGTGTGGCTTATTTGATTTTTTACCGCCTAGTGGCCAGTGTTGGCGGTGCCCGAACCGTAACGGTTACCTTCTTAGTACCGCCCTTTGGCGTGATGTGGGGAGTGCTACTTCTGGGCGAAACCCTGACTGCACAAGTGGTGATCGGCACCACTATCGTGCTGTTGGGCACCTTACTGGCGACGGGGTTTATCGGGGGACGACGATCAGCTTAACGGCGTAGGGGTATAACTGCTATAGCCCATCATTTCAGAGAGCTTCTTCGCGTAGTTATCCACAATCTGCTTCACCTCGTCAACAGAGGGGGGTGCGCCTAAGTCCACACGCTCAAGGTAAGGTACGTTTAAACAGGCAATCGCTGTGTTATTGGCACCAAACACCGGATACGCAATATTGGTAATGCCTTTGACCTGTTGGCTGGGCGTTTCAGCGTAGCCACTTTTGCGTACCTCAGTCAAAACCTTGTTTAGCTGTGCTTTTGTCAGTGTCGATTCACCTTCGACAGCGCCATGCATAGCCAGCATGCGGTCTCTGTCGGCGGTATCTCGGAACGCTAACAACACATGCCCAGAGGCCGTATCACGTAAACCCACCACAGCACCCACTTTTAAACCGAAGGTCCAACGGTCTGGACTATCAATTTGCGCAATCACCACCACTCTACCGTCTTGCACCACGGTTAGGTGACAGGACTGTCGTGCCTGCGTTACCAACTTACGCATTAACGGCATGGCCATGCTAACCAACGAGCGCAGGGGCATATGACGATGCGCAAGCTCGAACATACGTAGCGTTAAGCTGTAGCGGTCGTTTTCATCAACTTGCACCCAGCCTCGTCGCTCTAAGGTCACCACCATCCTGAAAATCTCGTTCATGCTGCGATCGAGCTTTTTAGAGATTTCATTAAGGGTGTAGCCTTCGTACGAATCGGACAACACTTCAAGAATGTCCAGACCCTTCTCAAGCGCGGGCGCCGAGTAGCGAGGCGAGGTCGTTTTAGCAGCAGCTTTCTTTGCGGTAACCATTGAATCACTCAAACGTGGGTGACGTTAGAAAAAATAAGCAAAAAGGCGAATGGGGCCATTTTTTAAACGGCCGCATTCGCCTGATGTCATGCGCTTTATGTTAGCAATAACGATATAGCGGGTATGTATGTTACCAAAACCAGAGCCACTAATAGTGCAGCAAAAAGCGGCAGAGATTCTTTTAAGAAATCAGTCATTGTGACGCGTGTGATATTACAAACCAATAACATCACTGTACCCACGGGCGGCGATAGCGTGCCGATCGACAGGTTTAAAATCATCACCAAACCAAAATGAACGGGATCAATACCCATCTGCATCATCACCGGCTTTAATAAGGGCACTAGAACGATAATCAGCGCCGTGCCCTCAATAAACATGCCTAACACCAATAGCAGAATATTTAACGCTGCCAAGAATACATACTTATTCTCAGTTAGGCTGCTAATCCATTCGGCCATTGCCACGCCAGCATGTTCGAGTGAGAACACCCATGCTAATGCCGAGCTTGCCATGATCACCAACATAATGGATGAAGTGGCTTTAGCCGTTGACGTAAGGGCCTGACCTACGTGACCCAGCGTCATTTTCTTATAAATAACAAAGCCAATAAACGCAACAATCGCCACCCCGGCGGCACCGGCTTCAGTCGGCGTGAAGATATTCGCTCGTATACCACCCACCACACCGACTAAGACCAGTATGGCTGGCCATGCACTCACCGTAGCACTACCGATCTCGCGAGGTTTAGGCCACTCTTTAAGCATAGGCTGATAACCGCGCTTAACAGACACCAACCAGACGGCTACCATTAACAACACGGCGCAGAGTAGACCCGGCAAAATACCGGCCATGAACATGCGTCCAATGGATACGTCAGCCACCATTCCGTAAATGATCAGCGCAATGCCAGGAGGAATAATGGGGGTTATCAATGAGCCCGAGGCGGTTACTGCTGCCGCAAACGCACGGTTATAACCTTGACGCTCCATTTCTGGGACCATCATTTTGGACAGCATGGCCGCATCAGCCAAATTAGAAGCACTCACCCCACCCATGAGCGTACTCATGGTGATGTTTGCCATGGCCATCCCGCCCCTGAACTTACCCACCAACAAGTTAGCAAGATTCAGAATACGCTCTGCCACACCCGTGTGCGACAACAAGGTGCCCAGTAAAATAAAAAACGGTATCGCTAATAAGGTACTGTTCTGTGCTGGCGCCACTAAGCGCTGAACAGCAACACCAAAGGGCAGACTATTAAAGAACAAGAAATAGACGACGATGGCCGTAAACATCGCCAGGTATATGCGCATGTTTAACAGCATCAGCCCAAACATAATGGGCAATATCCACATCCAACTCATGGCAACTCTCCAGCACTGCCCGTGCGGGCCTTACGATTAAAGACGCGCTTAAGCATCAGCAGCGCTGTGGCTACAAAGCCAATAGTGACTGGTACATAGGTCCAGAATAACGACACACCCAAAATGCGCGTTTTACGCATTTGCACCGCTTCAGCAAGATTCCAGCTCCACCACGCTGCCGTTACTAACACCGCAACAGAAAGCAGACTTATGATCACAAAAACGATGTGTCGTACACGGGGTGTCATAGCATCGGTTAAGAAACTAATGGTCAGATTCTCATTATCTCGTTCTGCGAAAAACACACCACAGAAGATAATCCAAATCATCAATAGCCCCGACATTTCTTCTGTCCAATGCCAAGGTGCGTGCATGATGTAGCGCATAAATACGCCGCCCACCGTAATGCACACCAGAACGCCCAACAGCAAGCCTAAAAGACTGCTACCGAGCCCATCCAGAAATCGTTTCATGGTAAGACCTACTGATAAACGTGTGCCGCCAGTTTCGGTGCCGGGCTCGTCGTTCTGACGAGCCCGTTGTTTACGTTATGACTGCACGTAATAAAGACTGAAGTGCGACTTACTTCAATTGATCTTGTAGTGTTTGGTAGAGATTAGGAGACCAGTTAGGGAACTGCTCATAAACCACCAGCGCTTTTTCTTTGAAAGCTTCACGATCGGGCTCGATCACTTCCACGCCCTCTGCACGCATAAGATCTAGAATTTTCTCATCACTTTCTTTAGCCAGTTGCTGGCTGTATAGACCTGCCTCGCGTCCTGTTTCGTGTAGAAGTGCTAGATGATCTTCAGGAATGGTGCTGAAAAACGCCTCGCCACCCATCCAAACCGCTGCGGTTGTCAGGTAGTTCACCAGCGATACATACTTGGCTGGCTCGTGCAGTTTTTGACCATATAGCACGCTTAATGGGTTTTCTGCACCATCAATCACCCCTTGCGTTAACGCTGGATACACATCCGCTAAAGGCATAGGTGTGGGTGTAGCACCCATGGCTTCGAAGGCTTTAATTTGGATGGGGTTATTCGGTACACGAATCTTCAAACCCGCCATGTCTTCGGGCGTACGAATGGGTTTTTTCGCAATAATATGACGATCACCGTAGTTATAGTTTGTGATAACTAAGTGAATACCTTGGTCGCGCAAGGCGTCGTTTTTCTCTTGAAACCAAGGGCTGTCATACAGCTCGAACAGCTTTTCGGTGTTTTCCGTTAAGAAAGGGCCATACAACGCGGCCAAATCAGGCTCGTAATCGGCCAAAAAGCCGACGTCAGTAATGGTGATGACATTCATACCCATTAGGGCCTGATCCATCACATCACTTTTTGAACCTAATTGCGAGCTGGGGTAAAGCTCAAGCACCACTTCGCCGTTACTGCGCTCGGTTAATAACTCTGCCCAGTGTCTCATCACCAAATCGGTGGGTTCACCGGGGTGGTTTTCATATGCGACTTTCAAGGTCGTTGGCGCCGCCCAGGTTGCAAAGGGTATGGCCATGGCGGCCGTTGCCGCCATCGCTACGGCGTAAGATTTTAGTTTTTTCATGTAGGTCTCCTAATTTAGACTTTCAACGTTTATTCAGCAATCCGGCTACCGCGCTTGGCAAACCACAATACGATGACAAAGCAGAACAGAGGTAACCAGAAAGCTTGTTCTATGGAACTTTTATCGGCAATTAGGCCCATCAACATTGGCGCTACCGCACCGCCCACAATGGCCATAATCAAATACGATGATCCGCGTTTAGTGCGGCTGCCTAAGCGCTCAAGGCTTAGTGCAAAGATCGTTGGGAACATGATGGACATAAACAAGAAGGCCAACACCAACGCAATCACTGACCAGACCGGAACGCCCGAGATCACCACACCCATTAGCACAATATTGGCCAAGGCATACCAAGCCAGTAACACACGCGGCGCGATGAATTTCATGATGGCAGTGCTAACAAAGCGACCAATCATGTAGCACAACATGGCCACCGATAACCAATACGATGCCTTAGAAGCCGTCATGTTGCCCCAGTGTTCGATCGCATAGTTAATAAAGAACGCACCCAAGCCCACCTGCGCTGCCACGTAGAAAAACAGGGTAACCACGCCATTTACGTAGTGACGCTGTTGAATGAGGGGCACAGACTGCGCTTGCTCTACCGTTCCGGCTTCGCGGATATCGGGCAACGGAGCGCGAGCAATCAATATGGCCAACACCACGACGACCGCAGCAATTAAGACATAGGTGATGCGCACCCCATCAAAACCCGCCACTTCGGCAACCATGCCGGTTTCGGTAGCAGCCGTGCTGAAGAAGAACGTACCGCCAATCAACGGACCTACAAAACTGCCCAAGCCATTAAACGACTGCGCTAAATTTAAGCGACGTGCAGCGCCTTCCTCGCTGCCCAATACAGTGGCATACGGGTTGGCAGCGGTTTCTAGGCAGCCTAGGCCTGACGCTAAAACAAACAACGCAAACAAGAACATGCCAAAGCTGGCCGCCCCTGACGCCGGTATGAAAAGCAGCGCCCCAATCGCAAACAGGGCTAATCCCACTAAGATGCCTGGCTTGTAGCCAAAGCGTTCCATGAACATGGCTGCTGGCACCGCCACGACAAAATACGCCCCAAAATACGCGGCCTGTAAAAGGCCTGACTGCGCTTTACTGACATTTAAGGCGTCTTGAAAATGCTTATTCAATACATCGAGCAAGCCATACGACAAACCCCACATAAAGAACAAACTGGTAATCAAGATGATTGCCATACGGTACGAACCCCCTTGCATGGGGTTCAGGTTTTGTTCTGCTTGGACGTTTTTCACCGTTCCATCTCCGATAAACAAATTTAGCTTCGTTAGGCGCCAGCGTTGAATTGGTAGATATTTTTAGCCTCTACCCATTTTTCACCCGCTGGAGTCCAAGGTGTAGGCGATTGAAATCGCCACATTAAGGTTTCCCACTCTTGCACGCGTGGATCATTATTCTGTGCCGCACTGAAGGCTTCACCATCAAAGCGCGCATCATCCGTTTCCATCACCATGCAAAGACGGGTACCCAGACGATAAATATCAATGCTCAATACACCAAACTGCGTAAACTGCGCCTCGACTTCGGGCCAAACCTGTTGATGCAGGCGCTCGTACTCTTGTATGGCTTGCTCATCGTCTTTGAGATCGAGCATTAGACAGCGTTTCATGTCGTCACCTGCACACTTTTAGGTTAGTGAACGATCAAGGTGCACATAGCCACCATCAGGAATCACCCATTGTCCGGTGGTGTGCGATGAGCGCGACGACAACAGAAACACAGCGGTGTCGGCAATTTCTTCGGCGGTAGTCATACGTTGACCCAACGGAACATGGCGCGTGATGTTGGCTTTGGCCGCTTCAGGGTCGTCAAAGCTTTGCAACCATGTTTGGTACAACGGTGTCATCACTTCGGCCGGCATAATCGCGTTTACGCGTACGCCGTGGGGTGCTAAGGCGGCTGCCCACTCTCGGGTTAAGGCCAACTGCCCACCTTTAGAGGCGCAATAGCCGCTGGTATTTCCTTGACCGGTAATGGCCGTTTTCGACGAAATATTTAAGATCGTGCCCTTGCTACGCTTTAACTCTTCCACGCAAAGATGAGCCATTACGTAGCAATGAATTAGGTTGTTTTCAAGCGAAGCAATAAAGGCTTCACGGCCGGCATCTAAGCCCACACCGTCGTTAATGCCAGCATTATTGACCAGCCCATCGATACCACCCAGTTTGGTGATCACACTTTGCACGGCCTCAGTACATGCCGCTTCGTCACGCAAATCCAACTGATAAAAATCGGGTGTGGCGCCTGTTTGATCGAACACTTTCTGCATGTCTGCGCTAATGGGCGAACGAGCAAAAATAACGACCTTGGCGCCCTCTCTCAAGAGCTGAGCAGAGATGGCACCACCAATACCGGAGGCTCCTCCGGTTACAATCACGACTTTGTCTGTAAGATGTAAATCCATAGTTCTCTTGCTCTAAATAGAATAAAGACGCTGTGCATTGGCGCCGAAAAGTAGTGCGGACTCTGATTCCGACAACTGCTGTGCAGCCCATCGCTGAATCACTTCCACGCCTACGTCGTATTCCCCGCGTAAGTGCGCCACTGGCCAATCACTACCGAATACCAAGCGTTGCGCGCCAAATAGCTCAAGCATCGCGTTAAGAAAAGGCTGAAACAACGGGTCGACCTGACTGGCTGAACCCAACGCCTGTGACGAAACCTCGGTTAATAGTCCTGACAACTTCACATAGACATGCGGCAGTTGCGCTAACTGCTGAAGGACGCGATACCAAGCCTGTCCAGCAGGCGACGATAAGCCAGCTTGATAGTCAGGTTTCGCTAAATGGTCAATGACCATTTGGTGTTGATCATGCGTGCGGCATAACGTGACCACACCGTCTAGCTGATCATGACGTACCAACACCTCGTAAACTGCGCCCTGCTTTTGGATCGTTTGAAGATGCTGATTAAAAACAGTGTCTTGCATAGCCAGCGCGGGTGATTCCATGTCTTGCAACATGGCTCGTACCCCTACGCACTGTGGCTGTGCAAGCAACGCTTCCAGTGGGTCACGGGCATCCCTATTTAATAAGTCTGCCCACCCCACAATTCCAGCAACACGTGCAGATTGTTTGGCTAACGACAGTAACCAGTCGTTTTCCTCCCAGTCGGCTCGTGCCTGCACCGCAATTACCGCATCAAAATCATGCTGCTCAAGCAGTGCAATGGCTTGCTCAACGTGATAGTCGCGCCGCAACACTTCCATGTCGGAGTCAATCCATGGAAAATGCGAAGGATTAAAATTCCAGAAGTGCTGATGCGCGTCTATTTTCACGTTAATACCTCAATTAGCCTTTGAACTCGTACTCATCGATGGATGCACGTTTCATTTCAATGGAATAACCCGGCAGTGATGGCGCTACGTAGGCAGCGTTCTCAATACGGCAAGGGTCCACGAAATGCTCGTGCAAGTGATCAACGAACTCAATCACACGACCTTCTTTGGTCCCAGCGATGCTGATGTAGTCAATCATGGACAAGTGTTGAACGTACTCACACAGACCTACACCACCGGCGTGTGGGCACACTTTTAGGCCGTACTTAGCGGCCATCAACATGACTGCTAACACTTCGTTAACACCGCCTAAACGGCATGCATCAATTTGCACCACGTCTACCGCGCCTTCCATGATCAATTGCTTGAACATAATGCGGTTTTGGCACATTTCACCGGTTGCCACTTGCATTTTGCCTTTCATGGCTTCGCGGATCTTGCGGTGCCCAGCAACGTCATCGGGACTGGTGGGCTCTTCAATAAACCACGGTTTTGCAAACGCCAACTGGTCTAGCCAATCGATAGCTTGATCAACTTCCCACACCTGGTTCGCGTCGATCATCAGGTTACGATCACCCAATACTTCACGTGCGATGCGCAGACGACGTTTGTCGTCTTCAAGGTCACGACCCACTTTCAGTTTGACGTAGTCAAAACCAGCATCCACCGCTTCTTGAGCCAAACGACGTAGTTTTTCGTCGTCGTAACCCAACCAGCCTGCTGACGTGGTGTAGCAGGGGTAGCCGTTTTTCTCGAGTTCAGCAATGCGTTCGGCTTTGCCTTCTTCGCGGCTTTGTAGCAACTCAAGTGCTTCTTCAGGTGTGATGCAATCAGTGATGTAGCGGAAATCGATCAGTTTGACGATTTCTTCAGGGCTCATTTCAGCCACTAAGCGCCAGACTGGCTTGCCTTCTGACTTAGCCCAAAGGTCCCACATGGCATTCACAACAGCACCAGTGGCCAAGTGAATAGCCCCTTTGTCTGGACCAATCCAACGTAGCTGGCTGTCGCTTGTGATATGACGCCAGAAACGGCCCATATCTTCAGCAACCCAAGCCAGATCCAGACCCACCACAAGGTGTTCCATGGCTTTGATCGCCGCGCAGCAAATGTCGTTTCCGCGACCAATGGTGAACGTCAGGCCGTGGCCTTCTAACCCTTCTTTGTCGGTGTGCAATACAACGTAAGCCGCCGAGTAATCAGGGTCTAGGTTCATCGCATCTGAACCATCAAGGTTATCTGACGTAGGGAAGCGAATGTCTCTCACTTCCATCGAGGTAATTTTCGTCATTGTGTAATTCCGTTGCGTTATGCGAACAAGCCATTAAGCTTGAACGACGGTTTGACGCTGTTCACCCAAGCCTTCAATACCCAAGGTAATGACGTTGCCTGGTTTGAGGTAGATGGGGGGATTAAAGCCTAGACCCACACCCGCTGGCGTACCGGTCGAGATGATGTCACCCGACTGCAGGCTCATGAAGCGGCTGAGGTAGCTGATGATTTGTGGAACGTTGAAAATCATGTTGGCTGTTGTACCGTCTTGGTAGCGCTTACCATCGACTTCCAACCACAATTTCAAATTACCGGGATCGCCCACTTCGTCGGCTGTTACCAACCAAGGACCGGTAGGACCAAAGGTGTCGTTGCCTTTACCTTTATCCCATGAACCACCACGCTCAAGTTGGAATTCACGCTCGGAGATATCGTTGATGACGCAGTAACCGGCAACGTGTTCCATGGCGTCTGCTTCGCTGATGTAGCGACCGCCTTTGCCAATGACCACGCCTAACTCGACTTCCCAGTCAGTTTTGGTCGAGTCACGAGGAATTTCTACGTCGTCGTTAGGGCCAACAATGGCGCTGGTCCATTTACCGAATACGATAGGCTCTTTAGGCACTTCTGCACCGCTTTCTTTAGCGTGATCAGCGTAGTTCAAACCAATACAAATGAACTTACCTACGTTGCCTACACATGCACCGATGCGTTGTTCCGCATCCAGCTCTGGCAAGGTGCTGAGGTCTACAGCACGCAGCTTTGCTAGGCCTTCAGGCGTTAGCGTTTCGCCAGCGATATCGCTAACAACAGAGGATAAATCACGTAATTTGCCATCAGCATCCACTGCTGCTGGCTTTTCCTGACCTTTTACACCTACGCGCAATAATTTCATTACTCACTCCAAATTCAAAATTAATTGGGTTGATACGCCCAACTTAGTTGGACCAACCACCGTCAATAATGTGGGACGCGCCTGTTACGAATGCAGACTCGTCTGAAGCCAAATACACCACCAATGCCGCCACTTCTTCTGCTTTACCTAAACGACCTACAGGCTGACGAGCCACGAACGCTTCGCGTACGGCGGTTTGATCAGCACCCGAAAGCTCGGCTTGCGCACTGATTCGCTCGTTCAAAGAAGGGGACTGGATGGTTCCTGGGCAAATGACGTTACAACGCACGCCACTGGCCACGAAGTCCGCAGCCGCTGCTTTGGTTAAACCGATCACTGCTGCTTTGGTTGTGCCGTACACCAAACGGTTAGGCACACCTTTTACGCTGGATGCGGCCGACGCCATATTGATGATTGAACCTGATCCCTGCTCGATCATGGCGGGAACAAAGGCTTTGATTGTGTGGAACATGGACTTCACGTTTAAGTCATAGCTGAAGTCTAAGTCTTGCTCGGTGGCTTCAAGGATCGAGCCACTTGCTACAAAACCCGCGCAGTTAAAGAGCACATCAATGCGTCCAACGCGATCAGCAAAAGCATTTACCGCGGCGGCATCACGTACGTTCAGGATTGCTGTTTCGATTTTTAATCCTGCTGCTTCGGCCTCTGCACGCAGCTCAGCCAACGCTGTCTCGTTAATATCGGTTGCCCAAACTGTTGCGCCTTCTTTAGCTAACGCCAACACACTCGCGCGCCCAATACCTTGTCCTGCAGCGGTTACTACAGCTGTTTTATTTGCCACTCTAGCGGTCATAAAACCCCCATAAATGAAAGTAAGTTTTATATATAAAAACACATGACTCGAAAAAACTCTAGTGTTCTCTTTCGTTCTGTCTCAAATATTAGGGGAAACCCCTATCTCAACCTGATATTTTTAGACGTCAAGCTATAGCAGCAAGCTTCGTTCCTACTCTCGTTTAGACAGAAAAAAAGCACCTAAAGCGTTACGAAAAAATCGTAGCCTTAGGTGCCTATTCCACCTGATCCCAAAAGAAAAGGTCATGGCGCGTATCAATGATCACACTCGTTCAAAAATACCTGCCATCCCCATCCCCGTGCCTACACACATCGTTAACATGCCGTAATCCAGTTGGTTACGACGCAAGCCGTGCACCACCGTCGCCGCCCGTATCGCGCCCGTTGCCCCCAAGGGATGACCCAATGCAATCGCACCACCCAAAGGGTTCACTCGCTCGGGATCTAGCCCTAAGTCACGAATGACCGCTAATGCTTGCGCCGCAAAGGCTTCATTAAGCTCTATCCATCCGATTTGATTTAGCTGCAACCCCGCTTGCTTAAGCGCCATGGGTATGGCCTCTTTGGGGCCGATACCCATGATTTCTGGGGGCACACCACGCACGGCTGAGGTCACAAAACGCGCCAAAGGCGTCAAGTTATGGGTTTTTAATGCCCGTTCAGACACCACGAGTAAGGCTCCGGCACCATCGGAGGTTTGTGAGCTATTCCCAGCCGTTACCGAACCCCGCGCCGCAAACACTGGGCGTAATTTCGCCAACGCCTCAAGACTGGTATCGGCTCTAGGCCCTTCGTCCGCCGTTACGGTTTGGTTTAACTCGCGTATTTCGCCTGTACGTAAATCAGGCACCCGATGCGTCACGTCAACCGCTAAAATTTCATCGTTAAACGCTCCACTTTGCTGGGCAGCCAGCGCTTTCTGATGCGAGGCCAGCGCAAAAGCGTCTTGATCTTCACGCGATACCTTCCACTGTGCTGCTACTTTTTCCGCTGTTAAGCCCATTCCGTAGGCAATGCCCAGATTCTCATCACGAGCAAAAATTTCTGGGCTGAAGGACGTGTTAACCCCCATCAGCGACACCTGACTCATGGATTCTGTGCCCGCAGCAATCAACACATCGGCTTCACCCAAGCGGATGCGATCGGCTGCCATCGCAATGGCGCTTAAACCTGATGCACAAAATCGGTTAACGGTGATGCCCCCTACTGTATGCGGCAAACCGGACAACAACACACCAATGCGAGCCACATTAAAGCCCTGCGGGCCTTCAGGGATAGCGCACCCCACCAACGCATCTTCGATGGCGTCGGGGTCTAAATCGGGCACTTGCGCTAAAAGCCCATTAATCACCGTCGCAAGCAATTCATCCGGTCGGGTGTGCCTAAACGCGCCTCGCGGTGCCTTGGCAATCGGTGTACGAGTAGCCGCCACAATATAAGCTTGTTGCAATTGACTCATTCCAAATCTCCTTTTAATGGCAGGCTTAGTTACGAACCGGCTTACCCGTTTTCAACATACCCATAATGCGTTCCTGTGT
Source organism: Paenalcaligenes sp. DL 463 (assembly GCF_057475185.1). NCBI lineage: Bacteria > Pseudomonadati > Pseudomonadota > Betaproteobacteria > Burkholderiales > Alcaligenaceae > Paenalcaligenes > Paenalcaligenes sp. DL 463. Next base: position 89,423 of record NZ_JBYBKX010000001.1, read on the forward strand.
TTTTTCTTGTGCTAGCAAGGTCAAAAACGCCTTACGTTCTAAGGAAAGCAGCCACGCCTCATCCACCAAAGCGTTCGCGTCCACATCACCACCACACAATACATAGGCAATGTGCGAGGCTATCTCAAAGTCATAGTCAGAGATGAAGCCCCCTTCACGCATATTGAGCAGTTGCGCCTTTAAGGTAGCAATCGCATCGCGCCCAGCTACTGGAAAAGCCTGTGCGAGCGGTGGCCGCCAGCCACTGTCTGCTAAACTGCGCGCCGCACTGACTGCGGCGTAGAGCACTTCATCACGGTGCATTACGATCGAGTCCGATTCACGCAAAAACCCTAACTGCTGCGCCTCAACCGCCGAGCTTGATACCTGTGCGCTGGCTACCGTTAACGCAAAACGCTTCAAATAAGCCAACAACGGCGCGTCGGGTGCACCGAGCTGCTGTAATTCGGCTGCTCGACGCGCACAATAGGTCAAGCCCCCTGCTCCCGGCACCAGCCCGATGCCCACTTCGACCAAACCAATGTAGGTTTCCAAATGCGCAACCCGATGAGCACAATGCACGGCCAGTTCGCATCCGCCCCCTAGCGCTAAACCAGCCAATGCAGCAACGACCGGAACCTGCGCGTAACGCAGTCGCATTACCATCTCTTGCATGCGCTTTTCGATAGGCTCTACCGCCGGCGCGCCGCCTTTTTCGAATATCGGCAAAATGGCCTTTAAGTCCGCACCGGCTGAAAACGGCTCTCCGTCTTGCGCAATGACTAAAGCGCGATAGTGCGCTTCGGCCACGTCCACTGCCCGAATGATCCCTTCAACCACGTCTGGGCTTAAGGTGTGCATGCGAGTTTTAAAGGAAAGCAGCAACACCCCTTCGGCTTCGGGCTGCTCAATGCACCACGCCCGTACGGCGTCGTCCTCGAACACCGTTGTCGTGCGCTGCGCTGAGGTCTCTCCCACTTGTAATGGCGCTAACCAATGACGTTGATACACCGATAGCTGACTACACCCTTCAAACTGTTGGGTGCTTGGGTTCCACGAACCCTGAGCCGTTTGTACGCCTTGGGCTTCGGCCACGGGGCCTTGGCTTACCCATTGGGGCAAAGGCGCTTGACTCAGGCTTTTTCCAGCTTGGATATCGGCGGTTATCCAGTCAGCCACTGTCTTCCAACCCGCCGCCTGCCACAGCTCGAAGGGCCCTTGTTTGTGGCCAAACCCCCATTTCATTGCCAGATCAACATCACGGGCCGTCTGGGCAATGTCTTGTAAATGCACAGCGCTGTAATGAAACGTGTCTCGCAACACCGCCCACACGAACTGAGCCTGTGGGTGTGTGGACTCGCGCAACCCTTGTAGGCGTTTAATGGGGTCACGTTCGGACAACAGCTTCAACACCTCGTCATCCACCGTAGCGTCGGCAGCCACGTACTCACCACTCTGGGCATCAAAATCCAAAATGTCACGCCCTACTTTTTTATAAAAGCCTGCCCCTGACTTTTGTCCTAAGGCTTTCTTTTCAAGTAGCGTCTGCACATCGCTGGGCACACTAAAGTAGGGATGGAAAGGATCCGCTTGCAGTTGCGACTCCATCGTCCCGATGACGTGAGCCAAGGTATCTAAGCCCACCACATCGGCCGTGCGATAGGTGCCCGATTTAGCTCGACCCAACTTGGTCCCTGTTAATACGTCAACTTGTCCATACGTTAAACCAAAGCGTTGAGCCTGCTCGAACACCGACAAAATGCCGAACACCCCAATGCGGTTACCGATAAAGTTAGGCGTGTCCTTAGCCCGCACCACCCCTTTACCCAAACGACGCACCAGAAAGCGTTCTAATGCATCCAACGAACGTGCATCGCTTTGTTCAGTGGCGATTAGCTCTACTAACGACATATAGCGGGGTGGATTAAAAAAGTGCACACCGCAAAACCGCGCACGCAAGGCGTCGGGTAATGCATCCGCTAAGCTGCGTATAGAGAGACCAGACGTATTACTCGCGATGATGGCCTGCGGGTTCAGGGCCGGAGCCAATTTGCTATACAGATCGCGCTTCCAATCAAGTCGCTCGGCAATGGCTTCAATCACCAAGTCGCAGTCGGCTAATAAGGCAAGATCGTCGTCGTAATTGGCAGGCGTAATCAGCTTGGCTAAATTGGGATTGGCTAAGGGTGCGGGACGCTGCTTGGCTAATTTCGCAATGGCGGCTTCAGCCACCGCATTCTTATTCCCGCTTTCAGATGCTAAATCAAACAGCACCACTGGCACACCCGCATTAATACAATGGGCGGCAATTTGTGCGCCCATCACGCCCGCACCGCACACAGCAACACGACGTATTGGCAACGACCCAGTTGAAGCCCCTGACGCCGACATGGAAGGACTGGCAAGCATAAAGCGATCTCCACAACATAAGTTTGAAGGCAACCTCTATCTAAAGCCTAACGTCACCGACTAGGCTTTACCACCCATGATAGTAGAGTGGGAACGCCCCTGCTATGAGCTGTCTCACTACTTTACAAACAATTAAAACGTATGTTTGAATTAGGGAAAGCTGCGCCAACGTTTTTGGGCACCCTCTGTATTCTAGGAGGAACGCATGAAGGGCTTATTACGTACTTTGATCCCTTATGTAACGATTTTTCGACGCGTGGCATTAGCTAAAGTGGCCTTAGCAGTTACAATGACTCGCCTGTACAAAAAATACTACTGCTCATGAGTTCACAAACCAGTTCATCCGATCGTATCTTGCATTTTGAAGCGGCCAAGCTCGGGTATGGCGACTTCAGCGTGCTTAACGACATCGACATTGACGTACGGCGCGGTCAGGTCGTCGCCATGATGGGTGGCTCTGGCTCGGGTAAAACCACTTTGCTGCGCGCTGCCACACGCCAAATCACACCGCAAGGCGGGAAAGTGTGGGCTTTCGGCTGCGACCTTTCTACGTTGGATAGCGAGCAATTGCATAAAACCCGTCAACGCATGGGGGTGCTATTTCAGCAAGGTGCGCTGTTTACTGACCTCAATGTGTTCGAAAATGTAGCCTTTCCGCTACGCGAGCACACCCGTATTTCTGAAGCCCAAATTGTCACCCGTGTACTGGAAAAATTGGATGCCGTCGGTTTACACGCCGCCGCTCATTTACAAATTTCCGAAATCTCCGGTGGTATGGCTCGTCGCGTTGCTTTAGCTCGTGCCATTGTGCTCGAACCCGAGCTCATTTTGTATGACGAGCCTTTTGCAGGTTTAGACCCAATTTCACTTGGCATTACCGCCAAATTAATTCGTGATCTCACTGACAGACTGAATTGTGCCTCGGTATTGATTACACATGATGTGCCCGAATCGTTCGCCATTGCCGATCACGTCTACATTGTGGGGCAAGGCAAATTGCTTAGCCATGGTGCCCCTCACGAACTTGAAAACTCGGACGACCCTTACATCCAGCAATTTTTGCAGGGCACGCCCGACGGTCCCATTGCCTTTAATTACCCGCGCACACCCGCTTTCGAACGGTGGCTACATAAAAATCAACCGCGTCCATGAATAAACTACTTTCGCCGATTTCTGCGCTTGGTAAGCATGTACGTCAAAGCATTTCTGGCTTAGGCGCGTTTTTTAATCTTTTCATCGCCATCGTTTGCCGCTCTGCCATTGTCGTTAAACGGCCCGGACTTATCTCGCAGCAAGTGCATTTTATTGGCAACTATTCGTTGCTCATCATTGCCGTATCCGGACTGTTCGTGGGCTTTGTATTGGGCCTGCAGGGGTATTACACCCTCAACCGATACGGCTCTGAAGAAGCGTTAGGCTTGCTCGTTGCCCTTTCCCTAACCCGTGAGCTTGGGCCCGTGGTCACCGCCTTATTGTTTGCCGGCCGAGCCGGTACCTCACTGACCGCCGAAATCGGGCTCATGAGAGCCGGAGAACAACTGGCCGCCATGGAAGTGATGGCGGTTGATCCCATCAAACGGGTGTTGGTGCCACGTTTTTGGGGCGGCGTCATTAGCATGCCCATCTTAGCCACTGTTTTTTCGGCGGTAGGGGTGGTGGGTGGATGGGTGGTGGGTGTGGTGCTCATCGGCATCGACCCAGGCTCTTTCTGGTCCCAAATGCAGTCGGGCGTGGACATTTTCAATGACATCTTGAATGGCGTCATTAAAAGCCTTGTTTTTGGTGTCGTGGTTAGCTTAATTGCCCTTTATATGGGCTGGACAGCACGCCCAACCCCTGAAGGGGTATCACGGGCTACCACCCGAACCGTAGTAGCCAGTTCACTCGCTATCTTAGGCCTGGACTTCCTACTTACCGCACTGATGTTTAGTAATTAATTTTTAACGGATACCTATCATGTCGCGCGAAAGATCAGACTTCCTCGTGGGCTTATTTTTGCTAATTGGCTTGGTAGCTTTAGCCTTTTTAGCCCTACGCGCCGGAAACCTAAGCTCTTTTTCCTTTGCTCCCACCTACACGGTACAAGCATCCTTCGACAACTTGGGCGGGTTAAAAGTACGCGCCCCCGTTAAAAGCAGCGGTGTCGTGGTTGGACGGGTCAGCAACATCAGTTTTGATAACAACCAGTTTCGTGCTGTGGTCAGCCTAGACTTAGAAGAGAACTTTGTTTTCCCTGACGACTCATCGGCATCGATCTTAACCTCGGGCTTACTGGGCGAGCAGTACATTGGCCTTACTCCGGGTGGCAGCGACGATAACCTAAGCCACGACGGCACAATCCTCTACACACAAAGTGCAGTGGTACTTGAAGAACTGATCAGTAAGTTTTTATACAACATGGGAAATGAGTAATACTTGAGATTACATATATTTCTCTATCGTAGCCACTCCGCTTCTGTTATTTTTGCTTTTATTACTCCGGACATACGACTATGAACGCCGCCGACCAGCAACCCTCTTTTTCCAGTAAACGAATCTTCCGTCTAACAGTTGCGGCGGGCGCTGTCGCACTGGTTTCGGGTTGCGCAACGGTTAACAATCCTAACCCCAACGATCCATGGGAAAGCTACAACCGCTCTATGGACACCGTTAACTACAAGATCGACCGTGCCGTGTTTCGCCCCATCGCGTCAGCCTACGCCACGGTGACACCACAGCCTGCACGAACCTGTATTCACAACATGTTTAACAACGTGGGCGATGTCTGGTCTGCCGTTAACAGTTTCCTACAAGGGCGCCCACACGACTTCTTCAACACCTTGGGTCGTGTCCTGTTTAATAGCACCATGGGTTTAGGCGGTTGTATCGATGTGGCATCAAAAAATGGCGCGCATCGAATTTCCAACGACTTTGGTACCACCTTGGGTGTGTGGGGCATGCCTTCGGGTCCGTATGTGGTATTGCCGCTACTTGGGCCTAGCACCGTGCGCGACACCACAAGCCTTGCTACCGCAGCCTTAGACCTAGAAGGCTTCTCTCGTGTGGCCCCAATCACTGCCATTAGAAATGTGCCAGTGCGCAACTCAATACTCGGCCTGTATCTCGTGGATACACGTGCCAACTTGCTGGATGCCGACGAGCTCGTCAACGACGTAGCCCTTGATCGCTACAGCTTCATACGTGATGCGTACTTACAGCGCCGTAATGCCATGGTAGAAAGCCGTCGTCAAGGCGTATCCGCCGACGATATGGCCTTACCCGACTACGAAGATTATGACGATTACGACGACAACAATGGTGCTACGGCGCCCGTCGCTCCTAACGCTTTATCGAACTAATCGCTAATTCAACGCTCTTACCGTTTATGCAAAACTATTTTCATTCGTTCCGTCATTTCATTTCTCTTACGGTGCTTGGCCTCATCACAATGCTGTGTGCCAGCACCACGGCCTTGGCGCAACAACAAGTTGATCCACACGCTGCCCCGCCTGAGTTTGTGCAAATTGTTGCCACCAATGCGCTGGAAGCCGTTAAGGGTGACCAAGCGGCCCAAGGTGGCGACCGTGCGGCAATTAATGCGCTAATCGACCAGTACGTCATGCCGTACGTCAATTTTGAGAAAACCACGCGCCTAGCAGCAGGTCGCCACTGGCGTGATGCCTCGGCTCAAGAGCGTACCGACCTCGTTGAAGCCTTTAAAAACACCTTAATCCGCACCTACAGCGGAGCGCTCGCTCAAGTCGATCAGCGCTCTAGCATCAGCATCCGACCTTTCCGTGGTGACCCCGAAGCGGCCGATGTTGTGGTACGGTCTAACTTCAATCAAAGTAACGGGCCTGCCGTTGCGGTCGATTACCGCATGGAAAAAACGCCCGATGGCTGGAAAATCTACGACATTAACGTCGAGAATATCTGGCTGATTCAAAACTATCGCAACCAATTTTCAGAGCAAATTGCACAAGGTGGTTTCTCTGGCTTAATCGACGCCCTAAATCGTCAAAGCCAATAACACCTTTTTTCGTGCGGTTGGCCTTCCCTCCTTACTGGTGCTCATTGGTGTGGCCTGATTTATAATCAAAGTCGGGCCTATCTTTGAGCCCGGCTTTTTTATTTATTCATGTCCGCAATCACTGTAGAGTCTATTTCCAAAGTCTTTAGCACTAAACCCTCTGGGTTAAAGAGCCTATTTAACCGTGCTCCCAAAGACGCTGGGTTTCACGCCCTAAAAGACGTTTCTCTTCGGGTCGAACACGGCGAGTTTTTTGGTTTGCTCGGGCCTAATGGTGCCGGCAAGACAACGATTATTTCCATACTGGCAGGAATCACTCGGGCCACTCATGGCACAGCCAAGGTTTGTGGTTACGATGTCACCAACGATTTTCGTGATGCTCGCCGTTCACTGGGTGTTGTACCGCAAGAGATTGTCTACGATCCCTTTTTTACCGTACGCGAGACCTTGCGCTTGCAATCGGGCTATTTTGGCTTGGGTAACAACGACGACTGGATCGACGAAATCCTGCATAATCTGGGGTTAAGCGATAAAGCCGACAGCAACATGCGCTCACTTTCAGGTGGCATGAAGCGTCGCGTATTAGTCGCACAGGCTTTGGTGCATCGCCCCCCTGTCATTATTCTTGACGAGCCCACTGCCGGAGTAGACGTTGATCTACGCCGTGCATTATGGGAATTCGTCACCCGCCTGAATAAAGAAGGGCACACCATTTTACTTACCACGCACTATCTCGAAGAAGCAGAGGCCCTTTGCGGTCGCATTGCCATGCTTAAAGAAGGCGAGATGATCGCGCTCGACTCAACACAAAATTTGGTAGACCGCATGGGCGGCCACGACCTCGAAGAGGCCTTTGTGCGTTTGATGCACGGCGAACAATTCAACGAGGCACTGGCATGAAGCAAACCCCTACCCAAGGCAAACGCTGGGGAGTGCCCGACGCTCAAGCAGCAAGTCAAAACACGACGAATGGTTCGATTTTGCCGCCACAACCCCGTATGGGTTCCGGCTTTCCTACCTTATTGCGTAAAGAGCTGCTTCGTTTCTGGAAAGTCGCGTTTCAAACCATTGCAGCCCCCGTTCTCACCGCTCTGCTCTATTTATTGATCTTTGCCCACGTGCTAGAAGGCCGCGTGCAGGTGTACGACACCGTGCCCTACACGGCTTTCTTAATTCCGGGCTTAATGATGATGAGCATGTTGCAGAACTCGTTCGCAAACCCGTCATCCTCGCTCATACAAAGCCGTATTACTGGCAACCTGGTCTTTATCTTGCTACCTCCGCTTTCGCACCGTGAAATTTTTAGCGCCTATATTTTGGCCGCTATTATTCGTGGTCTTTGCGTAGGCGTCTGTGTATGGGCCGTTTCGCTGTTTTTTGTCCGATTACCTATAAGCAATATATTGTGGATAATTAGCTTTGCGGTGCTGTCTTGCGGGATAATGGGTGCGCTGGGCATTATCGCGGGGCTGTGGTCCGAAAAATTCGACCAACTCGCCGCTTTTCAAAATTTTTTGATTATGCCGGCCACCTTTTTATCAGGCGTGTTCTACTCCATCCATAGCTTGCCCCCTTTCTGGCAGGCCGTGTCGCACTGGAACCCGCTGTTCTACACCATTGATGGCTTCCGGTACGGCTTTTTTGCCGCCTCGGATGTCTCTCCTTGGCTCAGCCTAACAATCGTCTCCACGGTTTTTATCGTGCTGTGCTTATTATTACTTCGCTTGCTTGCAGCAGGCTATAAATTACGGAATTAATGCGTTATGTTGCCGACACCCGAACTCGTACAACAGTACATTGCCGACAACCTTAACTGTGAACATATCGAAGTCACTGGCGATGGTGCTCATTTCGAGGCACTGATTGTTAGCCCGGCTTTTGAAGGCAAGCGCCTTATTGCTCGCCACCAAATCGTTTACCGCTCGTTGGGCAACCGTATGGATTCCGAAATCCACGCCTTGTCGATGCGTACTTTGACCCCTGACGAATACAAGGCTGAAATTAATGGATAAACTGCGCATCACCGGTGGCCAACAATTAACAGGTGAAATCACCGTCTCCGGTGCAAAAAATGCAGCCCTACCCATATTATGCGCAAGCTTACTTAGCGCTGATGCAGTCACGCTAAGCAATGTTCCATCCTTGCGCGATATCGACACCACACTCAAACTACTCAATCAGTTGGGTGTGGGTGTAGAACGTGATGGCGATACCGTAACCCTGCACGCAAACACCATTAGCAACCTTGAAGCGCCCTACGAGCTTGTGAAAACCATGCGGGCATCCATTCTGGTGCTGGGTCCACTGCTTGCTCGCTTTGGCGAGGCGCGTGTGAGCTTGCCAGGGGGGTGCGCTATTGGCCAACGCCCTGTTGATCAGCACATCAAAGGCCTAGAGGCCATGGGTGCTGACATTCAGATCGAACACGGTTTCGTGGTAGCAAAAGCATCACGCCTAAAAGGCGCCGTGATTCGTACTGACATGATCACGGTCACCGGCACTGAAAACCTGATGATGGCGGCCACACTGGCTGATGGCGAGACTATCATCGAGAATGCCGCTCGCGAACCCGAAATTATTGATTTGGCTAACCTGCTAAACGCCATGGGCGCCCAGATCACAGGCCATGGCACTAGCCGCATTACCATTCAAGGTGTAGCGCGTTTGCACGGTGCTCAGCACCCCATCATGCCAGACCGTATCGAAACCGGTACGTTCCTCTGCGCCGTAGCGGCTACCGGTGGCGATTTATTACTGCGCAACACCGCTCATCAAACGCTGGGAGCAACGCTGGATAAACTACGCGAAGCTGGCCTACAAATCGACGTCGGCGACGATTGGATTCGCGGCTCGATGCAAGGTCGTCCTAAAGCCACGGGCTTTCGCACCAGCGAATACCCCGGCTTTCCTACCGACATGCAAGCCCAGTTGATGGCACTGAACACCATCGCAAGCGGTACGGCCCTGATCGTAGAAACCATCTTCGAGAACCGCTTTATGCACGTTCAAGAACTCATCCGTCTTGGCGCACAAATCGATGTAGACGGTAACGCCGCGGTGGTCAGTGGTGTAGACCGCCTTTTAGGCGCTCGCGTCATGGCCACTGATCTACGTGCCTCTGCCAGTCTGGTCATTGCCGGATTGGCGGCCGAAGGCAGCACCACCATCGAACGCATTTACCACTTAGACCGCGGTTACGACCGTATGGAAAGCAAACTGCAAGCGGTAGGTGCGAACATCGAACGCATCTCTAAGGACAACGCATGAGCCCAGCCAGCGCCGATCGCCCCATTACCCTCGCTTTATCCAAAGGGCGTATCTTTGATGAAACCCTGCCTTTGCTTGAAGAGGCCGGAATTAAAGTACTTGAAAGCCCCGAGTCCTCACGCAAACTGATTTTGCCGACAAACTCGCCCGACTTGCAAATTATTATCGTACGGGCCACTGATGTGCCCACGTACGTGCAATACGGCGCAGCCCATATCGGCATTGCCGGAAAAGACGTGCTGCATGAGCACAGCGATCAGCATCCCAGTGGTATCTATCAGCCACTGGATCTGAACATCGCGCGCTGTCGCATGAGCGTAGCGGTCGCCGAAGGCTTTGATTACGAGGCAGCCGTTAAGCAAGGTTCTCGTTTACGTATTGCCACCAAGTACACACGGGCGGCACGCGAACACTTTGCCTCAAAAGGCGTATACGTTGATTTGATTAAACTGTATGGCTCCATGGAACTTGCCCCACTAGTCGGCTTGGCCGATGCCATTGTCGACTTAGTCTCCACCGGTGGCACGCTCAAAGCGAACCGTTTAGTCGAAGTGGAAGAGATTGCACAAATCTCATCGCGCTTAATTGTGAATCAAGCGGCCATGAAAACACGTCAGCCCCAGTTGCAGCCACTCATTACGGCTTTTCAACGTGCAGCCGTAGAGCCACAACAACATTAAGCAATTCGATATACACTACCTATAGCACTATTTGTCTTTACTACTTCAACGCTATGTCAATGATTCGACGTTTAAGCACGCAGTCAGCTCAGTTTGATACCGAACTGCGTCAGTTACTTGCCTACGAGGCGTCACAAGATGACGCTATTGAGCATGCCTGTAAGGAAATTCTGCAGGGTATACAACAACGTGGCGACGCCGCGCTGCTTGAATACACGCATCGCTTCGACCATCTGCATGTTGACTCCGCGGCTGAACTCGAAATCTCGAAAGACGAGCTACAAGCAGCGCTTGACGGCTTGGCGGTCGAACAACGACAAGCGCTTGAGCACGCTGCCGAACGCATTCGTCTTTATCACCAACGACAGCTTACGAACGATTGGTCATACACCGAGGCCGACGGCACCGTGTTGGGCCAAAAGATCACTCCCTTAGACCGAGTGGGCTTATACGTTCCCGGCGGCAAAGCCGCCTACCCGTCGTCAGTGCTAATGAATGCCATCCCTGCTAAGGTAGCTGGCGTCAAAGAACTGATTATGGTGACGCCTACCCCTGCAGGCGAGCGCAATCCTTTAGTGTTAGCGGCTGCCGCGCTTTCAGGTGTGGATAAGGTTTACACCATTGGTGGGGCACAAGCCGTCGGGGCCTTGGCTTATGGCACAGCAAGCATTGAGCCTGTCGATAAAATCGTAGGCCCTGGCAACGCTTACGTTGCAGAGGCTAAACGCCGTGTCTTTGGTACCGTCGGTATCGACATGATCGCCGGCCCCAGCGAAATTCTGATTATTGCCGATGGCAGCACTCCCGCTGAATGGGTGGCCATGGACTTGTTCTCGCAAGCCGAGCACGATGAATTGGCACAGTCTATTTTGTTGTCTCCTGACGCTAACTACCTTGACGCCGTCGAAGCCGCCATCGAGTCGCTGATCCATTCCATGCCTCGCGCTGCCATTATTCGTGAAAGCCTCAAAAATCGAGGCGCATTAATTCTGGTGAAAGATCTAGACGAGGCCTGTGACGTCGCTAATCACATTGCTGCCGAGCACTTAGAGCTCTCGACCGAGAATCCCGAACAACTTGTGGATAAAATTCGTCATGCTGGCGCGATTTTTATGGGGCATTACAGCTCTGAATCGCTTGGCGATTATTGCGCAGGCCCGAATCATGTGTTGCCAACATCGCGCACAGCACGGTTTTCTTCGCCTTTAGGGGTGTATGATTTCCAAAAGCGCAGTAGTGTTATTCACATCTCACAGGCCGGTGCACAAACACTTGGCCCTATTGCCGCCACGCTCGCCAAAGGCGAGGGCCTTTTTGCCCACGCTGCGAGTGCTGAATACCGGCTTATCCAATCTTAATTTCGGTGTCACAACCGCTTTTAGCCATGCGTACTGCTGAAGTTTCTCGTAATACCAACGAAACCCGTATCCGTGTTGCCATCAACCTTGATGGCACCGGTCGTAAAAATCTAAACAGTGGTGTTCCGTTTTTGGATCACATGCTGGATCAAATCGCGCGTCACGGCGTCATCGACCTTGACGTACATTGTGATGGCGACACACACATTGACGATCACCACTCAGTCGAAGACATTGGCATCGCTCTTGGGCAAGCCTTCGCTAAAGCGGTTGGCGACAAAAAAGGCTTACGTCGTTATGGCCACGCCTACGTCCCACTCGACGAATCACTCAGTCGTGTCGTGATCGACTTTTCAGGTCGCCCCGGACTGTATTATTATGTGAATTTTAGCCGCGCTCGTATTGGCAACTTTGACGTGGACCTCGCCCGCGAGTTCTTCCAAGGCTTTGTCAACCAAGCCAACGCGACGCTGCATATTGATAACATTCGTGGCGAAAACGCGCACCACCAGTGCGAGACTATTTTTAAAGCGTTTGGTCGTGCCCTGCGTATGGCGCTAGAAACCGACCCACGCAACGAAGGTGTTATTCCCTCAACCAAAGGCGTACTTTAAGCCCCTTTAAAGCCTCCCATCGTGAGCACTATCGCTATCGTCGATTACGGAATGGGCAACATACACTCTGTTGCTCGTGCCCTGCATGTGGCGGCCCCTTCCGCCACCGTTACCCTTGCTAGCACCCCTAGCCAACTCGACGCAGCTGATCGCCTCGTCTTACCCGGACAAGGCGCCATGCCAGACTGCATGGTTTCACTTCATCAATCTGGCCTTTACGAACGCTTACTCGTTCACGCCCGCGTTAAACCCATGCTGGGAATCTGCGTGGGAGAACAAATGCTATTTAGCCATAGCGATGAAGGCGATGTGCCCTGTCTTAATCTGTTTGCAGGCAAGGTAAAACGCTTTAGCGGCGACGCTTACTTCACTCCCTCACGACCACAAGGCTTGAAAGTCCCACATATAGGTTGGAATCGCGTCTTACAGACGCATCCCCACCCTCTTTGGGCTACTATCGATCAAAATAGTTATTTTTATTTCGTTCATAGCTATTACGTTCAGCCAGATACCTCTACACTATGTGTAGGCACAAGCCATTATGGCTGTACTTTCACCAGTGCAGTCGCCCGAGACAATATTTTTGCTGTGCAGTTTCACCCCGAGAAAAGTGCCCAAACTGGATTACGATTATTAAGTAACTTTGCTCGCTGGAACCCTTAAATCTATCCGCATTGCGGTTGTTTACGATTTTTTATTTACATACTTCGTTTAACGGCTATACATCATGCTTTTAATCCCCGCCATCGACCTTCAAGACGGGCGCTGTGTGCGCCTCCGCCAGGGTGACCTGGATGACGCAACCGTATTTTCTGACGACCCAGGGGCTATTGCTACCCAATGGTTAGATCAAGGTGCTCGTCGCTTACATTTAGTCGACCTTAACGGCGCCGTGTCAGGCAAACCCATTAATCGCGCGGCGATCAACGCCATTATTAAAGCGGTTGATGACGAAATTCCCGTCCAAATTGGGGGTGGCATCCGCGATCTCGACACGATCGAAGCCTATTTAGACTCTGGCATGAGCTATGTCATTATTGGCACCGCCGCTGTCAAAAGCCCAGGGTTTTTGCGCGATGCCTGTAGCGCTTTCCCTGGCCACATCATCGTTGGTTTAGATGCGCGCGACGGCAAAGTTGCCACCGAAGGCTGGAGCAAACTTACGCGCCACGACGTATTAGATTTAGCGAAGAAGTTTGAAGATTACGGTTGTGAATCCATTATTTACACCGATATCGGGCGTGACGGCATGCTTTCTGGCGTTAACGTCGAAGCCACAGTAAACCTTTCACGCCACGTAAGTATCCCCGTCATTGCCTCGGGCGGTGTCGCCAACTTAGACGACATTAAAGCCCTTTGCGACGTCGAGCACGAAGGTATTGAAGGGGTGATTTTAGGCCGCAGCCTTTACGAAGGCACGCTTGATTTCACCGAAGCGCAAGATTTTGCCGACGAGTACGAAGGATGAGCTCAGCCCGCCCCGAAGTCCAGAACGCAAGCTGCCGTATTATCCCCTGCTTAGATGTCAACGCTGGTCGCGTTGTTAAGGGCGTCAACTTTGTCGATCTTGTCGATGCGGGTGACCCCATCGAAATTGCGCGCCAATACAGCGAGCAAGGTGCAGATGAGATCACCTTACTTGATATCACGGCCACCACTGAGAACCGCGATTTAATTCTGCCCATCATCGAAGAGGTGGCAAAGCAAATCTTTATTCCCCTAACCGTTGGGGGTGGGGTGCGCGAGGTCGGCGATATTCAGCGTTTATTGAACGCTGGGGCCGATAAAGTGTCTATTAATAGTGCAGCCGTCTCAAACCCAAGTTTGGTGCAAGCGGCGGCCGAGCATTATGGCTCGCAGTGTTTGGTGGTGGCTATTGATGCCCGCCGTAGCTCTGCTCCTGACCAACCTCCTGAATGGGAGGTCTATACCCATGGCGGAAAACGCGCCACGGGCATCGACGTTATCGAGTGGGCACAGCGTATGGCGCAGTTAGGCGCCGGCGAGCTGCTATTAACCAGCATGGATCGTGATGGTACGAAATCAGGTTTTGATCTGGCACTAACACGCGCCGTATCCGACGCCGTTCCCGTACCGGTGATTGCTTCGGGTGGCGTCGGTACGCTTGAGCATTTGGCCGAAGGCATACTGCAAGGCGGTGCTAGTGCGGTATTGGCGGCCAGTATTTTTCACTATGGCACCTACAGCATCGCTGAGGCCAAAGCCTACCTTGAACAACAGGGCATACAAGTCAGGTCATAGTCATGCAAGATAACTGGTTAAACAAGCTAAAGTACGATGAGCAAGGCTTAGTGCCAGCCATTGCCCAAGACGCTGACAGTGGAAAAATCCTGATGGTGGCGTGGATGAATGCCGAGGCCTTGGCCGAAACCGCAAGCAGCCGTCGTGCGGTTTACTGGTCTCGGTCACGGCAACGATTATGGCGCAAAGGTGAAGAGTCTGGCCACTCTCAAGAAGTGCACGAGATCCGGCTCGATTGCGATGCCGATGTCGTGCTGCTTCTGATCAAACAAGTCGGCGGTATTGCGTGTCACACCGGACGCGAAAGCTGTTTTTATCAACGCCTTGATACCATCGACGGCAACCCTGAATGGAACACAGTAGAGCCTGTTATTAAAGACCCTACGCAAATTTACCAATGACTCAACAATCTAATTCCGACGTATTAAGCCAAGTTGCCGACTTACTTGAAACTCGGTTGCCTGCGAATGGAGGTAACCCAGAAACTTCGTATGCGGCACGCCTTCTGGCAAATGCCCCCGATGCATTTTTAAAAAAAATAGGGGAAGAGGCGTGTGAATTGGTGATGGCAAGCAAAGACAACACGCCTGATCGCATTGTGTCTGAGACCGCCGACCTTTGGTTTCATTGCTTAGTTGCCCTAACCCATCACGGCATACGCCCTGAGGCTGTCTTGGCTGAACTGGCCAAACGGCAGGGCATTTCGGGTCTGGATGAAAAAGCGCAACGCAATAAAAGCTAAGTTCTCGCCGCTGCGCCGCAGCGCTTACGGTACACTTAGTTTAACTTTGCAATATATCGCCTAATTACTCACTATTATTCGAGCGGCTTCATGAGTGATAACTGTTTATTCTGTAAAATAATTGAAGGGGCTATTCCGTCTGAGAAGGTCTTTGAAAACGAGCAATTTATTGCGTTTAAAGACATCAATCCGGCCGCGCCCGTCCATATTTTGCTCGTCCCTCGCCATCATGTAGTATCACTACAAGATGTCGACGACAATGACGCCTCATGGTTAGGTGATATGCTGGCACTCGTACCAAAAATTGCACGTGAAAACGGCTGTAGGCCAGGCGCCGAAGGTGGTTTTCGTGTCATCATTAACAGTGGAAACGACGGCGGTCAAGAAATTGATCACTTACATTTACACATTATCGGGGGCCAACGCCCTTGGAACACCACAGCGACAGCCGTCGCGTAACGGAGACTACAAATGGGAAGTTTTAGCATTTGGCACTGGCTAGTTGTTTTAGTTATCGTAGCCCTAGTATTTGGAACCAAAAAACTACGCAACATCGGCGAAGACTTAGGCGGTGCGGTTAAAGGCTTCAAAAAAGGCATTAAAGAAGCCCAAGACGACGAGCCTGAAGCCGTCACGCAGCGTGTTCAAGACAACAACACGGTCGATGTACAAGCCAAAGAAAAACAAGACGTCTAAACATTGGCGTTTTAAAGGTAATGCGTTGTTATGTTTGACATCAGTTTTAGTGAACTGCTGCTAATTGGTATTATTGCCC
This sequence comes from Paenalcaligenes sp. DL 463, assembly GCF_057475185.1. Classification (NCBI taxonomy): domain Bacteria; kingdom Pseudomonadati; phylum Pseudomonadota; class Betaproteobacteria; order Burkholderiales; family Alcaligenaceae; genus Paenalcaligenes; species Paenalcaligenes sp. DL 463. The sequence goes on from NZ_JBYBKX010000001.1 coordinate 105,518, forward strand.
TCATTGTGCTTGGCCCAGAACGCCTTCCTAAAGTAGCCCGCACAGTAGGGCACCTGTTCGGCCGCGCACAACGTTATGTAAGCGAGGTCAAAACCGATATCGAACGCGAAATTAATCTGGATGAAGTTAAATCCATCAAAAATCAGGTTAAAGATGCGGCGGAATCCGTTCGGGCCTCGGTCGATGCCACCACTAAGCAAATTAGTAATCCTCTTGAAGAGGCTCGTCGAGCGGTTAACGATTTTGCTAACGAAACCGAGAAATCAGTCAGTGACGCCGTACAAGACCACACTAAGGCGCTTTCGGCGCTAGAAGACGATATTAAGTCAGCCGATCCCGCCCAAGCCGAACTGCCCCTGACGCCCAAAAGTCAGGCAAACGCAGACCCCTTGCCCACTGATACTGAACCGCCATCGGCACACGACGAGACCAGCGCAAGCCTACCGTCTTCTACCGAGCGCACCAACGATAACACTGCGTCCGAGCTTCAAACAGAAACCACTGCCTCTGATGCAAGCAACGCCACACCTAAGAGCACCACGTAAATGACACAAGAGACACAATCCGGCGAATCGTTTATGTCGCATCTGATCGAGCTGCGCAGTCGTCTGATGCGCGCTGCTATCAGTGTTATCGCCGTATTTATCGTGCTGTTTCTTTACCCAGGGCCATCCGTCATGTATGACGCCCTGGCACAGCCGATGTTAGCGTCGTTGCCCCAAGGCACACGCATGATTGCCACGGGGGTAATCACGCCGTTTATGGTGCCCGTTAAGGTCACACTGCTTGCCTCGTTCGTGATCGCTTTGCCCATCGTTTTGTATCAGGCATGGGCCTTTATTGCGCCAGGCCTGTATAAACACGAAAAGCGTTTAGCCATACCACTGATTTTTTCCAGCACGCTCTTGTTTATCTTGGGCATGGCGTTTTGTTATTTTGTGGTGTTTAAAACGGTCTTTCACTTTATTGCATCGTTTGCACCCGAATCTATCACCCCTGCCCCTGATATCGAAGCGTACCTGAACTTCGTCATGACGATGTTTTTGGCCTTTGGCATTACGTTTGAAGTGCCTGTGGCTGTGATTTTGTTGGTAAAAACCGGGGTAACCACCGTCGCTAAGTTGCGCGAAATACGTGGCTATGTCATCGTGGCCGCCTTTGTGATTGCTGCTATTGTGACGCCTCCTGATGTCATCAGTCAGTTCCTTTTAGCAGCACCGCTATGCTTGCTGTACGAACTTGGCATTATTTTCGCAGCCTTCATCAAAAAACAAGAAGCCCAAGCAAGCGAAGTCGAAGAGACATCGTAACGTTCACCCCTGTTATGACGATGCTGTAGGGCGATTTCCCACCACCACGGCGATATTTTTACTTTTGCCATCGCGTATCACCTGCAGCATCACCGTTTCTCCGGGCGGTATGGTGGCAATGCCGTTTAGCAATGCCACCGAGTCTCGTAATTCACTGTCGTTGATGCGCGTAATAATATCGCCCACACGTATGCCGGCTTCCCATGCTGGGCCCCGACGTAATACGCTTGCCACAACCACGCCTTGATCGCTGGCTAGGTCGAAGGCCTTTACCAATTCCGCGCTTAAGTCTTGGGGTTCTATTCCCAGCCATCCTCGGGTGACAACGCCCTTCTCACGAATTTGCTCCATGATGGTTAAGGCCGCTTGAGCAGGAATGGCAAAACCAATACCCAGTGAACCACCGGTTTCAGAGTAAATGGCCGTGTTAATGCCTACCAAATCGCCATAAGCATTAATCAAGGCGCCACCTGAATTTCCAGGGTTAATCGCTGCATCGGTTTGGATGAAGTTTTCAAAAATATTAATACCCAAGCGATTTCTTCCCACCCCCGACACAATGCCCATGGTCGTCGTTTGGCCCACGCCAAAGGGGTTACCGATGGCCAATACAATATCGCCCACGCGCAAACGATGCTCAACGGGCACGACGTTGATGGCTTGTAGTGCATCCAATGGAATTTTAAGCACCGCCAGATCGCTTTCTGGGTCGGCCCCCACCAACTCGGCCCGTGCTGTTCTGCCGTCATGCAGGGCGATATCAATATCATCCGCCGCCTCAACCACATGGTAATTCGTTAGGATGTAGCCATCGGGCCTTACAATAACTCCCGAGCCCAAACTGGTTGTGCGACGACGCTCTTGAAAACCCGGCATGTCTTTAAATAAGTAGTTCAGCAGCGGGTCATCAAATTGCGGACCCATGGGAACCTTTGCGTGCTTCGCGGTGTAAATATTCACAACAGCCGGTGTCGCTCGAGCCACCGCTTCGGCATAACTGCTAACGTACTGACCTGAGGGCTGTGTACGAGGCCCACTTTCCGTGATGGCAGTGCGAGGCTGCTGGGCAGAGCCATGCAACCATTGCGGGCGTAGGCTGGACACAATGAAAAGCAGTCCTAAGCACACCGTGACCGTTTGAGCGAATAACAACCAAAATCGACGCATAACACCGAACCGAATGAATGAGGAATAGACGTAATGAAACACATCTCTCGCAAGGAACTCAATGATTGGCTAAATCAAACATTGCAGCCCCAAAGCTTTGCTGATTATTGCCCTAATGGCTTACAAGTAGAAGGCTCAGAGACGGTATCGCACATCGTATGCGGGGTTACTGCTAGCCAAGCCTTATTAGATGAAGCGGTCGCTCGCAGCGCTGACACCGTCATGGTGCATCACGGCTGGTTTTGGAAAAACGAAGACCCGCGCATCCAAGGCATCAAAAAGAAGCGTCTGGCCGTGGCCTTGCAGCACAATCTTAATATTTTTGGGTATCACCTGCCGCTGGATGCGCATCCCGAACTGGGAAATAACGCCCAATTAGCTCGCGTATTGGGCTTTGTCCCTGACAGAGACGAAACTGGAAATCCCATCACCTGTGGGCCCGGTAATTTGGTCTGGCTCGGTCGTTTAGCAACGCCCCAAACCCTAGAATCGGTGTCCCAAAGCATTTGCAAACAATTGCAACGTCAGCCTCTGACTGTGGGTGACAAACAACAAATCATCGACCGAGTCGCCTGGTGCACCGGTGGAGCACAGGGCTATATGCAAGTTGCCGTGGATGCAGGCGTTGATCTTTATCTTAGTGGTGAAGCCTCTGAACCCACTTTTCATTTAGCCAACGAAACCGAAACCGCCTATGTAGGCGCAGGTCATCATGCTACCGAACGCTACGGCATTAAAGCCTTAGGCGAAGCCATACAGCAGCACTTCGGAATACGCGTTGATTTTGTGGATTTGGATAACCCGATTTAATCTGCAGCCTTAGGGCTTTACTTATGAAATAGCCCCGCTGAAGCGGGGCTATTTCACTGCGTTACATCAAGCTTGCACCTAGTTTTTCGGTGTAGGTTGAGCTTGTAACGAATCACGTATTTCACGTAGCAACATGATATCTTCTGGTGTAGGCGCTGGTTCAGCAACCGCTTCCTGCTCTTGTTCACGCTGTGCCGCGGTACGTAAGCGATTCACCATTTTCACCATTAAGAACACAACCAGCGCAAGTAAGATAAAATTAATGAATATTGTTAGAAAGTTACCCCACGACAACACCACTGCTCCGGCTTCATTTAACGCCTCAGCTGTGTAGGGACCGGTATAACCCTCGGGTTCTCGTAGTACGAGAAGCTTGTTTGAGAAATCAACTTCGCCACCTAATATGAAACTGATTAGCGGCATCACAAGGTCTTTCACCAACGAATCAATGATCTTGCCGAACGCTCCTCCTATAATGACCCCAACTGCAAGGTCAATCATGTTGCCTTTAATTGCGAATTCTCTGAATTCTTGAATAAAACCGCGGCTTTTGCCCATATATCCCTCTTTGATCAAGTCACTTGCGACAGGTAACGCTATAATACTGGGTTGAGATAACATACCCAGGCCAAAATCCGTAAATTGTGGGAAGCCCTAAGGGGCAGGAATAAGGATACTAGAATGAGTCAGATTACGACACAGCCCGATGTAAACGGAGCGGACGAAAAAAAGCCGTCCGATCCTGAGCGCCGTTTCTGGGTCACCACCGCCTGTGCGGTAGGTGGTGTCGCCGGAGTAGGAACCGCCGTGCCCTTCGTCGGGTCATTTGCCCCCTCCGCTAAAGCACGCGCTGCAGGTGCCCCCGTTGACGTCGACATTTCTACGCTCGCGCCAGGCGAAATGCGTACCGTCGAATGGCGAGGCAATCCTATCTGGATCCTACACCGCACCGAAGCCCAGCTTGCTAGCCTCGAAGGGCTTGACGCCGAACTCGCTGACCCCATGTCTCAGCGCGAGGGTTACACACCCGAATACGCAAGAAACGAGTATCGCTCGCGTCGTCCAGAAATTTTTGTTTGTATTGGTATTTGCACACACCTCGGCTGCTCGCCAACTCCTCGCTTAAGTCCTGGAGCTCAACCTGGTGTGCCTAGCGATTGGTCGGGCGGCTTTTTATGCCCATGCCATGGCTCTACTTTCGATCTTGCCGGCCGGGTTTTTAGTAACAAACCTGCTCCAGACAACCTCGAAGTCCCGCCTTACGAGTTTTCCGCCGACGGTTCCACCATTACCATTGGTGTCGACGAGAACAACCAAGCCTAAGGCAAATAAAAAACCTGATTTTTATTAAAGATTAAAGGAGCCGTTTCATGGCTGGCGAGAAAACCGTCGAAACGACAGGACTCTTAGGATGGATTGACAGACGCTTTCCGCTGTCTTCTCTCTACAAAGAGCATATGTCGGAGTATTACGCGCCGAAGAACTTCAACTTCTGGTACTTCTTTGGCTCATTGGCACTGTTAGTGCTTGTTATTCAGATCGTGACCGGTATTTTTCTGGTCATGAACTACAAACCGGATGCAGAGCTTGCTTTTGCATCGGTTGAATACATCATGCGCGAAGTACCTGGGGGCTGGATTATCCGCTACATGCACTCTACCGGTGCGTCCATGTTCTTCGTGGTGGTGTATTTACACATGCTACGTGGCCTATTTTACGGGTCCTACCGTAAACCACGCGAACTGGTCTGGATTTTCGGCGTTGCGATTTTCCTCTGTTTGATGGCTGAGGCTTTCTTTGGCTACCTATTGCCATGGGGCCAAATGTCCTACTGGGGCGCACAAGTTATTGTGAACCTGTTCTCTGCTATTCCTTTTATCGGCCCTGAGCTCGCTATCTGGATTCGCGGTGACTACGTGGTTTCCGATGCAACACTGAACCGATTCTTCGCCTTCCACGTAATTGCCATCCCCTTGGTTATTTTAGGGTTGGTTGTGGCTCACCTGATTGCTTTGCACGAAGTGGGTTCTAACAACCCTGACGGTGTGGAAATCAAAGAAGGGCCTAAAGACGCTCAAGGTCGTCCTCTGGATGGCATACCTTTCCACCCTTACTACTCGGTACACGATATCGTTGGTGTGGCAGGTTTCTTAATCGTCTTTGCAGCGATTCTGTTCTTCGCACCTGAAATGGGCGGCTACTTCTTAGAGTACAACAACTTTATTCCAGCCGATCCGATGAAGACCCCTCCGCACATTGCGCCAGTTTGGTACTTCACGCCTTTCTACTCGATGTTGCGTGCGACCACTGACGACTTTACGTGGGTAATGGCCGGTGCCGCGATTATTGCTGCGCTTATCCTGTTCTTCAAAGGACGCCTGCCCGGCATCTGGCGCATCGCCGTTCCTGTTATCCTTGTTGCTGTCGCCATTTCCTTCAAAGTGTTTGATGCGAAATTCTGGGGTGTGGTTGCCATGGGTGGCGCGGTTGTTATCTTATTCTTCTTACCATGGCTTGATCACTCGCCTGTTAAGTCGATCCGTTACCGCCCAACGTGGCACAAGTTCCTGTACGCTATCTTCTTGATCAACTTTGTGATCTTGGGATACCTCGGCACACAGGCGCCAAACGACTTATTCAACCTGCTTAGCCAGATCGGTACGGTTATCTACCTTGCCTTCTTCTTCCTAATGCCAGTTTGGAGCCGTATAGGCACCTTTAAGCCAGTACCGGACCGCGTGACTTTCCGCGCCCACTAAGGACATCAACACGACACGGAATGACCATGATTAAAAAACTGCTTGGCGCTCTCGCGTTGTCCCTAACCTGCACGGTGGCTGCGGCCGCCGACGGGGGATACCCGCTTGAACGCGCTCCAAATCGTATTAACGATATGGCTGCCCTGCAAAATGGCGCCAAACTATTCGTCAATTACTGTCTAAATTGTCATAGTGCTAACTCAATGCGCTATAACAAACTGACAGAAATCGGCCTTAGTGAAGAAGAGATCAAAAACAATTTATTGTTCACCACTGACCGAGTGGGGGATCTCATGACGATCGCCATGCGCCCGTCCGACGGTAGTAACTGGTTTGGTGCAGCGCCACCCGACCTTTCCGTTACCGCGCGTGCCATGTCCACTAACCTTGGTCCATCAGGTACGGATTACATCTATACCTACTTACGTACGTTCTTCCGCGATACCAGCCGCCCAACTGGCTGGGACAATCTTGTGTACCCAAGCGTAGGGATGCCCCATGCTTTGTGGGAGCGCCAAGGTCCGGTTACACTCGAGCGTAATAAAGTGGCTCAAGTTACCGACGACGATGGTTCTACCCGTTGGGTACGTACCATTACTAATGTGGACGAGCACGGCTTCACCACCACAACATCCGAAGACCTAACGACTTACTCAGGGAAAGCGGGTGAAACGGTGAAACTCACTCCGGTCAACGCTAAGCTGCAAGCACAATTTGATAGCGACGTCGCCGACCTAAGTAACTACATGGCGTGGATGGCCGAGCCAGTACAGTTGGTACGTAAGAAGATCGGCGTGGCCGTATTGCTCTTCTTATTTGTGTTCTTTGCGGTGGCCTGGCGTTTGAACAAGGTCTACTGGAAAGACATTAAGTAACGACCTAAGCGCTTGCTGCCGTAGACTTTTACTGCAGCAAGCTGTTAGTCTCTTCGCATTGTTAGGCGTCTATTCTTGACGCCTAACCCTGTCAGAGCCATCGCTTGGCTCTTGTTTTTATTTCTACGACTGGAATCCATAACATGATGGTGCTCTACTCTGGAACAACGTGCCCGTTTTCACAACGCTGCCGTTTTGTGTTGTTTGAAAAAGGCATGGATTTCGAGATCCGCGATATTGACTTGTATAACAAGCCTGAAGATATCTCGGTAATGAATCCCTATGGTCAGGTGCCCATTTTGGTCGAGCGTGAGCTTGTCTTATACGAATCCAATATTATTAACGAGTACATCGACGAACGCTTTCCGCACCCGCAATTAATGCCTGCGGACCCAACCATGCGCGCCCGTACTCGTCTGTTTCTGTACAACTTTGAGCGTGAACTGTTTGTGCACGTATCGGTACTTGAAGATCGTCGCAACACAGACGCTAAAGCTCAAGACAAAGCACGTCAGCAAATTCGTGACCACTTGGCTCAATTGGCCCCGATTTTGACCAAAAGCAAATACATGCTTGATGAAGAATTCTCAATGTTAGATGTCGCGATTGCGCCTCTACTATGGCGTTTGGATCATTACGGCATTGAACTTCCTAAAAGCGCAGCGCCTATTCAGAAATACGCTGAACGCGTGTTCTCTCGCCCTGCCTTCATCGAAGCATTGACTCCTTCAGAAAAAGTGATGCGTCGCTAAGTCGCTAAACCTATGCAAGAACCTTCTACCAAACCTTATTTAATTCGTGCTTTGCACGACTGGTGCACCGATAACGGCTATACACCCCATATCGTCGTTAAGGTAGATGAAAACACAGTCGTGCCCGTAAGCCACATACACGATGGGCAAATCACACTAAATGTGGGGCTTCTAGCCACCAATCAATTGCGTATTGGTAACGAATATATTGATTTTCAGGCGCGCTTTAATGGCATAACTGAAGATATTTTCGTTCCTGTTGCAGCGGTCACAGCTATTTATGCACGTGAAACCGGAACCGGTATGAGTTTTGAGGTCAGTGAGTCAGCGCCGTATGCACAAGAAGAGGCTCGCCCTTCTGATGCCTCAGCCCCCACTACCGACTCATCCGAAGGCAGCAAGCCCTCTGGTGGCGCTAAACCTTCACACTTAAAAATCATTAAATAAGACGGTGTAGTTGTTTCAAAAAGAAACCCAGTAGCATCCTAATGTTACTGGGTTTTTGTTGTCCTTTTGTTTGCCTATACGTCATTTTGTCTCCATACTGGTGTTTACACCTAGTAGACACAGCATTATCGCTGTAGGTAATATATTAGTGTTTTACTTTGAATGTTAATTTTGGCAGATGCATATGAGTACGATTGAGGACCTGAAACGTCTTCTAGAGCGCAATAACATTGATCCCGCGCATTTTGACCTAGAAGGTTTTCGTAATGACCAGCTCAACTTTGCGCAAAGCGTGGAGAAGATGCGTGCGTTGAATCCTGCCCAGACCCTAGCTCCCGTATTGTCAGTACACCAAGTGTTGAAAGGAAAGGCGTCATGAGCACACTTGACCTTTTGAAACTCAACATTTCAGAGCTAAGCCAACTTATTCAAAGCAAAAAAATCTCGCCAGTTGAGTTAACCAGCGCGACATTACAGCATATCGAAGCCTTAAACCCTGAGCACAATGCCTACGTAACCGTGATGGCTGAGCAGGCAATGCAAACCGCTCACAGCGCCGAGAAAGCGATCCTAGCGGGTGATTACAAAGGGCCGTTGCACGGGGTACCTCTTAGCCTGAAGGACGCTATTTTTACTAAAGGCGTGCGCACCACCTTTGGTTCAGAAACGCATAAAGACTTTGTGCCAGATCATGACGCCCACGTGGTGACGCGACTGTATGAGGCCGGTGCCATCATCCTTGGCAAAACGAATATGCAGTCTTTTGCCTTAGGCCCCACGGGCGACAAGTCCTGCTTCGGCCCCGTTCGCAACCCTCGCAGCCCGGGAAAAATCACGGCTGGTTCCAGCTCAGGGTCGGCCGGCGCCTTAGCGTCTTATCAATGTTTCGGCTCCATCGGTACAGATACGGGCGGTTCGGTTCGGATGCCCGCCTCGGCCTGCGCCGTAGTCGGCATGAAACCCACCTTCGGAAAAGTTAGCAAGCACGGCTCTCTGCCTTTATGTTGGACGCTTGATCACCTCGGCCCCATGACTCGCACCGTTGAAGACAACGCCTTGATGCTCAATGCGATTGTCGGTTTTGACGAGAAAGATCCGTACTCGGTGGAATCCGTATACGAGGATTACAGCCTCGGAATTAAATCCGGTGTGAAAGACAAGGTCATCGGGGTACCGACGAATTTCTATTTTGATATTGTCGAGTCCGGTGTGCAACGCGTGTTTGACGAAACCGTTAACACCTTAAGCAAACTGGGCGCCAAAATTGTTCCGATCGCCCTTCCTGAGATGGATGAGCTGCTGATCGCTCAACAATTAATTTTTGCATGCGAGTCGTACTCAACCATTAAAGACTACTTGCAGCAGTGCCCTGAAAAAATTGACATCGAGGTGCGTAACCGTGCCATCGCGGGCCTACTGCTTGATTCAGAGACCTACATTATGGCGCTGCAGGCGCGTAACAAGCTTATTTCCCAGCATCGCCTCGCCTTCAATCAGGTCGATGCGCTGATCACTCCAACATTACCGATTTTGCCATCTGATGTGGGCCAGCGCGACGTCATGATCGACGGTCAAGCCGGTCATACGCGTATTCTCTCGCGTCTAACCGGACCCAGTAATACGACCGGCTTTCCTGCTATGTCCGTTCCCGCTGGTTTCTCTGCCGAGGGCTTGCCCGTGGGCGTTCAACTGATCGGTAAACCTCATAGCGAACGTCAGCTCTATACCATCGCCTACGCGATTGAACAGCACACACCCTCTTTTTTCCCACAGCAATAAGACTATTACAGCAAAGGTAAATCAATTGAAAATATTCTCCCGTAAACTGTTCTCTGTTTTCGCCTTATCCTCATTAACCCTGTTTGCTGCTTGCTCGTCAGAAGACTCAAGCTCAACAGATACCGCCGCGGCCGATACCACGAAAACCTATTCCATTAATATTGCTTACGGCAATCAGCCGGGTGAGCCCATTGATCAACTCGCTCATAAATGGAAAGAATTGGTTGAAGCACGAAGCGACGGCAATGTCACGCTGCGTCTTTACCCTAGCTCGCAGCTGGGTTCCGAGCAAGACGTGCTGGAACAAGCCCGCATGGGAAATAACGTCATCATCTTGGCGGGCTATGGCTTCTTAATGAACTACGCGCCGGATGCGGGTATTTTTGATACGCCGTACTTAGTCGATGATTTCGACCAAATGATTTATCTGACCTCCACTGACTGGTATCAGAATATCGCTAAAGAGCTTAACGAGAAAAAACTCGATGTTGTGCTGCCCGCGATTGTATACGGCGAGCGTCATTTAATGACTAAAACACCCGTATTAAGCCCAGACGATTTACGTGGCATGAAAATTCGTGTTCCGAACACACAGATCGCTATTAACACCTTTACTGACCTCGGCGCTTCCCCCACACCGACGCCATTAAGCGACTTATACACGTCGTTGCAACAAGGTTTAGTGGACGGTGCTGAGAACCCCTTACCTGTACTGCAAGGTGTTAAAACGCAAGAAATCGCCAAGCACTTAAGCTTAACGGGTCACCAGAAATTTATTTTGGCCTGGATTGCTGGAAGCGACTTCTTCTCAACACTGCCTGAAGACGTACAAGAACTGCTACGCGAAACCGGTATCGAAGCCCGTGACTTCGGTCGCAAAGTGCTTGAAGAGCAAGATGCCGCCGTGCTAGAAGCCTTTAAAGCCGAGGGCGTTACCATCCACGAAGTGGATCAGCAGCCCTTTAAAGAAGCGGTTCGCAACGTATACGGTAAGTTCCCAACGTTTAGCCCCAACCTTTATGACACCGTTCAAGACTTATTAGCACAGCAATAAGCCTTAGCACATTCATCCTATCCGATGTTTCAGCTCCGCCTCAGCGTCGTTAATGATTAACGGCGCTGAGGCGCCCTCTGTTAGCGGATCATTAGTAAAAGACGCACAGTTCAAGTCGGCTATCTGCAATGACAAGAACTGGAGGAAACCATGAAAAACTGGCTCAAGAATATAGACGATATTATCGCCACCCTTGCCGTAGTCGGCGTCATTGGCCTTACGATTTTAAATGTCGTCAGCAGATACGTATTTAACCAACCTATTCAGTGGGCCGAAGAGCTCGCCATTGCTCTGTTTATCTGGTTTATTTTCATTGGCGTTAGCTCGTCAATGAAGCGAAATGGCCATGTAGGCGTGGACTACTTTGTAAATAAGCTTCCACGACCGCTCAAAATTGTCAGTGAGTTCATTCGCGCTGGTGCCATCTACTTTGTACTGATTTATGTGTTTATTTATTTAGGCTCTAAGTTAGCATTACAGGCCAGCGACAAAATCACCCCAATTCTAGGCATTAGTTACGAAATTATCGATATCGCCGTGCCCTTAGGGGGCCTACTCAGCGTCATTCACTTCACATTTCAGCTAGTGGACAAATACCGTAACGAATACCGCGCTAAAAAGGAGGCTTGAAATGGCACTTAGCATTATGCTTATTACGCTCTTAGTATTGTTTATGCTAAACGTACCCATCGCCTTTGCGATGATTTTTGGCACCACCCTCTATTTTTTATTCAGCGATGGTTTCACCACCATGGTGTTAATCCAGCGCATGGTAGGAGGAATGGAATCAGTTCCGTTGCTGGCGATCATTTTCTTCTTAACCGCTGGTATTTTGATGAATTACACCGGCATCACACAACGTGTGTTGCGTTTTGCTGTGATTGTCACGAGTCGTTTGCCTGGCTCGCTAGCCCAAGTGAATGTGTTACTCAGCACCTTAATGAGCGGGTTATCGGGCTCTAATATTGCCGACGCAGCCATGACGGCCAAGATCCTTGTGCCTGAAATGGAGAAAAAAGGCTATAGCCGTGGTTTTGCTAGCGCATTGACCGCCTCATCCGCCCTCACCACTGGGATTATCCCTCCCTCTATCGGCCTCATCATGTATGGCTATGTGGGGAATGTTTCCATTGGTGATTTGTTCCTAGCAGGCGTATTACCAGGATTAGCCCTTTGTGGCGTATTCATGCTTTACGTGCATTTTTATACAAAAAAACATAAGCTTGAAACCCAACCGACCGCAAGTATTAACGCTAAAGAGTTCCTTATCGCCCTACGCGATGCCCTATTGGCATTACTGATGCCTATCGCCATTATTGGCGGTATACGTGCAGGTATGTTTAGTGCCACCGAGGCGGGGGCCATCGCGATCTTGTACTCACTGTTTCTAGGACTAGTAGTTTATCGCGAGATGAAGCTGACTCAGTTAGTCAAGGCGCTGGTAGAAACCGTACACATTGCTTCATCTGTTCTCATCATTATCGCAGCAGGAGCAGCATTTGGGTGGGTACTAGCGTTTGAACAAGTGCCTCAACGTATGGCCGAAGTATTGGTGTTATATGTCAGCTCACCCGAATTATTCTTTTTGGTTGTACTGGCCTTCTTACTACTAATAGGCATGATTGTCGAAGGCAACATTAGTATTATTATTTTAACGCCGCTATTTATGCCAATGCTTGCACAATACGGTATTGATCCCGTTCACTTTGGTATCTTCTTTGTGCTCGCCATTGCAATCGGTACGCTAACCCCGCCACTGGGTACAATTATGTTTGCCACATGTTCAATCACAAAGGCAAAAGTGGAAGATTTTATTGTTGCTAGCATTCCATTTTTAATTATTTTGGCGTTGTTTACCTTAGCCTTGGCTTACATTCCGGCCTTATCGCTTTGGTTACCCCACTACCTCAAGTAATAGCCTTTGACGAAGCCGCATGCGAACCCATACGTGGCGTTACTATACTTCGATGATTCACTTGTGTTCGCATGAACAACGCCACCCGTGTATATAGAAATGACTACCAACATGACGCTCGATCGGGCACGACAGGCCGCCCCACAGCTCTACGAGCTATTACGTGAAAAAATTGTCTCACTGGAACTGGCGCCGGGCTTTGTGCTCTCAAGAGCTAAGCTCGCGTCGGCCTATGACGTTAGCCAAACGCCCGTGCGCGAAGCCTTGCTACGATTAGCCGAAGAAAGGCTGGTTGATGTGTTCCCGCAATCTTCAACCCGTGTCAGCCTCATCGACGTGTCGTTTGCACAAGAAACGCACTTTCTACGACGCTCTATCGAGTTAGAGGTCATACGCGAAGTTGCCTTAAATCACGATGCCACGCTAATTGACACCTTAAGGCAGCAATTAGCAGAGCAGGTGAAACTGCGCGATGCTGGCGACCTGTCAGGCTTTGCCCAAGCCGATAAAGCCTTTCACCGCACGTTGTATCGCTGGATAGGAAAAGACGAGCTCTGGAAGCTCGTTCGTAGCCGTAGCGGCGACTTGGATCGTGTACGTCGTCTACATTTACCGTTTATCGGGAAGCCCGAACGCATCATTGACGAGCACGTTCAACTATTAGACGCGCTGATCGAACGTAACCCTGAAAAGGCACAACAGTATTTACGTGATCATATGTCAGGCACACCAGCCTACATTGCTAAGATCCAAGCCGAGCACCCTTCGTTTTTTAAAGCGTATTAAGTGCTCTGTGAATAAGCTGTACAAATAAAAAATGCGAATCCGAGGATTCGCATTTTTTTATTCATCACTAACCGTTAAGCATTAACGATTTTTTGCTTTACGCCACGCCGCAAAATCAATGTTCGTTTGCTCATCCGTTGCTGGGTATAAACCAATGATGGATTTACCTGCTTGCACTTGCTCAAGCACAAAGTCTTCAAACACCGTCATTTGCACGGCTTCTTCAGCTACCTCATCCGCAATCTCAGCAGGGATAACAATAACGCCTTCCGCGTCGCCCACCACCACGTCGCCTGGGAAAACAGGGACATCACCACAACCAATAGGAATATTGATATCCATCGCGTGGTGCAAGGTTAGGTTGGTCGGTGCTGAAGGACGATTGTGATAGGCAGGAATCGCTAACTCAGCGATTTCTGGCGAATCACGAAAACCGCCGTCTGTCACAATTCCTTTTACGCCACGCTGCATCAAACGCGTGATCAAAATGGATCCCGCCGATGCGGCGCGCGCGTCTTTACGACTATCAATAACCATCACCGCGCCTTCAGGGCACTGCTCTACCGCAACACGTTGAGGGTGATCACGATCTTGAAAGGCCGATAAGGGGTTCAAGTCTTCGCGTGCAGGAATATAACGTAAGGTAAAAGCCTCACCCACCATATTCGCTAAGGACGCATTTAAAGGACGCACGTCTTGAATAAACTGATTGCGCAGTCCACGTCTAAAAAGGGCGGTGCAAAGTGTTGCCGTACTGACATTCGCCAATTTGGCACGAGTCTCTGGGTTCATAGCCATTATTACTACTCCGTTAATAAATTTCAGGCTCACCGTTGGGCTTGCCAAACTGGGTTTCTAAGAAATCAAAATCACAGCCTGTATCGGCCTGCTGTATATGCTGCGAGAACATCCAACCGTAACCTCGCTCAAAGCGCTTAGGCGGCGGGGACCACTGCGCACGACGCTGCTCTAACTCGGCCTCGTCTACTTCTAAATGGATGCTGCGGTTTTCGACATCCACCGTGATGTAATCCCCCGTTTTAACGAGAGCCAAGGGGCCACCCACATACGATTCGGGCGCCACGTGCAAGATGCACGCCCCATAGCTGGTGCCGCTCATGCGTGAGTCTGACAGTCGTAACATGTCTCGCACGCCTTGTTTTACAAGCTTGGTGGGGATGGGCAACATGCCCCACTCTGGCATGCCAGGGCCGCCTTGAGGCCCGGCATTACGCAACACCATAATGTGGTCTTCAGTCACGTCCAGATTTTCGTCATCCACGGCGGCTTTCATGCTGGGGTAATCATCAAACACCAATGCAGGGCCTGTGTGTTTGAGAAATTTCTGAGCGCAAGCACTGGGTTTAATCACGCAACCTGATGGCGCTAAGTTACCGCGCAGTACCGCTAAGGCGCCTTCGTGGTAAATGGGATTGTCTAAAGGACGGATCACATCATCGTTATAGACCTCAGCGCCCTCAAGGTGATCACCCATGGTGCCGCCGCTCACGGTCATTGCCGCTAAATGCAGTTTGTCTTTAAGCCGCGACATTAGCCCCGGTAAGCCACCTGCATAATAAAAATCTTCCATCAGATAGGTGTCGCCACTGGGTCGTATATTGGCAATCACCGGCACATGGCGACTGGCAGCATCCAAATCATCTAAGCTTAATAAGTGATCTGCACGTTTAGACATGGCCAACAGGTGAATCACCGCATTGGTAGAACAACCCAATGCCATGGCTACCACGACCGCGTTTTCAAAGCTTTGACGACTCAATACTTTCTTAGGGGTAAGGTCTTCCCACACCATGTCGACCACGCGGCGGCCACATGCGGCGGCCATGCGTATGTGGTTCGCATCCGCTGCGGGAATGGACGCCGCTCCCGCCAAGGTCATACCCATCGCCTCTGCAATGGAGGTCATGGTGCTAGCGGTGCCCATGGTCATGCAGGTTCCATGGCTACGAGCGATGCCTGACTCCACCTGCAACCACTGCGTTTTATCGATTTTCCCAGCACGCCACTCGTCCCAGTACTTCCACGCATCCGAGCCCGAGCCCAGCACCTGACCTTTTACGTTTCCACGCAACATGGGCCCTGCAGGCATGAAGATGCAGGGGATATCCATGCTAATCGCACCCATTAATAGCCCAGGTGTGGTCTTGTCACAGCCGCCCATCAGTACTGCCCCATCAACGGGGTGACTGCGCAATAACTCCTCAGTCTCCATCGCCAACATGTTGCGATAAAGCATTGTGGTCGGTTTTACAAAGTTTTCTGAAAGCGAGATCGCTGGCAACTCGATCGGAAAGCCACCATTCTGTACGATGCCTCGCTTCACATCCTCAACACGCTGTTTAAAGTGAGCGTGGCAGGGGTTGATATCTGACCATGTATTAATAATGGCGATAATGGGTTTACCGTTCCAATCGTCTGGACCATAACCCATTTGCATTAGGCGAGAACGATGCCCAAAGGTACGTAAGTCGTCGGGTGCCATCCAGCGAGCACTACGCAAAGATTCATAGGTTCGTTTTGACATTATTTTTTAAGCCTTTATAACTATCAGGGTGGTGCGCATAGACTTGGCGTGACGATGACAAACTCGTGAAAGCTCCTCCGTCCTTCTACGCAGGCGTCAGCTCGCACATGCCTACCATTTGACATACTAATATACTAGTGTTTTACTGATGTTGGCGCAACCCTTTTTGTGCCGTACCCAATTTCCCACCTTTACCGTACGTAAAAAGGCAGAAAAAACCATGAAACTAACTGGGCACATGATTATTGGCCAAGCGCTTGTCGCCGGCGCTGATCGCGATTTCCACGCCATCAACCCTTTCACTAATGATCAACTGGCACCTGCCTACGTCGGTGCCACCGCTTCGCAAGTGGATGACGCCGTGGCCTTAGCCAACGATGCCTTTGCGAGTTATCGCAGCACTACCCCCGAACAACGCGCTGTTTTTCTAGAAACCATCGCTGATGAAATTATGGAGCTGGGTGACGCGTTAATTGAGCGCGGCCAAGCCGAAACTGGCCTACCTCAAGCAAGACTTGTAGGTGAGCGCGGTCGTACGACCGGACAACTGCGTTTGTTTGCCTCAGTCGTGCGTGAAGGCGCATGGCATGGTGCCCGCATTGATTATGCACAGCCGGAACGCCAACCCATGCCACGCTCAGACATCCGTCTGCGTCATATACCCGTGGGCCCCGTTGCGGTATTTGGTGCCAGTAACTTCCCACTAGCCTTCTCAGTGGCGGGTGGCGATACCGCTTCAGCACTCGCTGCCGGCGCGCCTGTCGTTGTCAAAGCCCACTCTGCGCACCCCGGCACATCAGAATTGGTGGGCCAAGCTATTCAAAACGCGGTCAAAAAATGCGGATTACACCAAGGCGTATTCTCGCTAGTATTTGGCTACGATTACGCGGTAGGACAACAATTAGCTGCACACCCCTTTATTAAAGCCATTGGCTTCACCGGATCACGAGCCGGCGGTGTCGCATTGATGCAAACCGCCGCGGCACGCCCTGAGCCTATTCCGGTCTACGCAGAGATGAGCAGTGTGAACCCGGTGTTTTTATTACCGCAAGCGTTAAAACAACGTGGCTCTGCCATAGCAAACGGCTTCGCTGCTTCGCTGGTGGGCAGTGCGGGACAGCTTTGCACAAATCCCGGTTTGATTATTGCTGTTGATTCACCTGAGTTGGATGCTTTTATTGACACCGCCAAAGCCGCGCTAGAAGAAACCCAAAGCACAACGATGCTGACTCCGGGTATCTACAACGCTTACGTACAAGGCGTTAAGACGCTGTCTGAACATGCTGCCGTGAAGATCGAGGCACAAGGAAAGGTCGCTGAGGGCTGCAATCAATGTCAGGCGATTTTGCTAAGTACTACCGCCTCGGCCTTTATTAATGCCCCCGAACAACTAGGGGCTGAAGTCTTTGGTGCTTGCTCGCTGGTGGTTCGCTGTGACAATACCGAAGAGATGTTTACACTTATCTCGGTATTAGAAGGTCAGTTAACCGCCACGCTGCATTTGGAAGCCTCGGATGACGCGGAACTTGTACGCGAACTTATCTCAGCCTTAGAGTTAAAGGTAGGCCGAATTCTCGCAAACGGTTTCCCGACCGGCGTAGAAGTGGGACATGCCATGGTGCATGGTGGCCCCTTCCCAGCCACCTCAGACGGCCGCAGCACATCAGTCGGTACAAACGCGATCATGCGCTATCTACGTCCTGTCGCTTATCAAGACATTCCAAATGAGTACTTGCCTGAAGCACTCAACAACGAAAACCCATGGAATATTGTTCGTCGAGAAGATAAGTAAAACCACGTAGGCTTAGCGCCAACGCAAATCAGCCGCACTCGCCTTATAAGCGCAGTGCGGCTGATTTGCTTTTAGCCTGTGGATCTAAGCGTTAGTCGATTTAACGTTTAAAGCCCAATTCATTATCGCGCAAACGCCATTCAAGTATGCTTTTCAACGCTACCGTTAAGATGGCCATACATGCTAACAATGCCGCTGCCGTGAAAGCGGCTGCCGTTTTGTAATCGTTATTAAGCTGCTCGACCAACAACGCTAAGGTTAACGTTTGATTCATGATGGTGCCCGACACAACGGATACCGCACCGAACTCGCCAATAGCCCGGGCATTCGTCAACACCACCCCATAAACCAAACCCCAACGTATATTGGGTACGCTGACCTTCCAGAAAATTTGCCAGCCATTCGCACCTAAACTTAGTGCGGCTTCTTCGTAATCACTACCCTGTGCTTGCATCACAGGAATCAAGATACGCGCCACATACGGCACCGTTACGAAAATCGTAACTAGCAAAATACCAGGCCAAGCGAACATCAATTGAATGTTGTGATCAACAAACCAACGTCCTACGGCGGTCTCAACCCCATACACCACCAAATAACACAGGCCGGCCACCACGGGCGACACCGCGTAAGGGATATCAACAAATAAACTTAACAGCTTTTTGCCCCGAAACTGGTAGTGGGTCATGCACCACGCCAGTAATACCCCAAACAAGGTATTTAGTGGCACCGTTAACAGCGCTACGAATACCGTCAAGCCAATCGCATGCAACATAAAGTCTTCGCGTATGTTTTGCGAAAACAAGGCCCAACCGCCAGCGATGACCTGAGAGAAAATAAGCGCTAAAGGAATCACCAATAGCAAAATAACCAGCACAGCGCCCACTAAAACTTGAGCCCATTGCGCTAGGGTTTGTGGACTTTTTCTCATGATCGTTGACGCTGCCAACCCAGCAAACGTCCCTGTGCAACTTGAAGAATGAAAAGTAAAAGCAAGGAGGCCATCAGCACAACGGATGCAATGGCTGCCGCTGCAGGGTAGTTAAACTCTTGCAGACGAACAAAAATCATCAATGAGGTTACTTCCGTTTTGAAGGGAATGTTGCCCGCAATCATGATGACGGCACCAAACTCACCCAAACTGCGAATAAAGGCTTGAGACGCACCGGTTACCGTCGCTGGTATCAAAGGCGGCACAATGACACGCCAGAAAATCTGCCAGCGGTTTGCCCCTAAGGTTTGGGCGACCTCTTCGTATTCGGTGCCCAGCTCTTCAATCACCGGCTGCACAATACGCACCACAAAGGGCAAACTGGTGAAGGTCATGGCAATAAGAATACCAGGATACGCATACGAGATCTTAATGCCCCACTGCGCAAAGTACTGGCCCAACCATCCGCCCGGCACAAACAACGTGGCCAAGGTTAAACCTGCAACCGAGGTTGGCAACGCAAAAGGCAGATCAACCAACGCATCGATCATGCGTCGCCCGTAAAAGTTATAGCGGCTAGTAATCCACGCAATTAAAAACCCGATAAGCGTAGCCGCCACCGTGGAGTAAAAGGCGGCACCTAACGTGACCTTATAACTTTGCAGCACACGCGGGTGGCTGATCGCCCGCCAATACTGAGCCCATGTCATGTCGCTAACGTAAATCAGCAAGGCTGATAACGGCAGCAACACAATAATGGACAAATAGAACAGGCTAAAGCCAAAGCTGAGGCCAAAACCAGGAACGACGGGTTGTCTGAAAAAGAAACGTGGACGCGACTTGGGCGCAGCAAGTGCTGCGCCCGAAGTGGCCACCTGATTAGAGGTAGGCATAAGCTGCTTAAGGGTTATTGGGCTTGCAACTGATCAAGTATACCGTCGGTCGCGAAATGGGTTTCTTGAATTTCTGCCCAGCTACCTAACACTTCAGTAGGATTAATCAACTTCACGTCAGCAAATTTGCTGGCATTGGCCTCTACAACCGTAGGATCGGTAACACGGTAGTTAAAGTCGGCCAACAAGCTTTGAATTTCAGGCGTGTACTGAAACTTCAAGTACTCGGTAGCAATCTCGCGTGTGCCTTTGTCGTCAACCACTTTATCCACCACGGACACGGGGAACTCGGCCAATACGCTTACAGGCGGCACCACAATTTCAAGACCAGCAGACTTAAACTCGTCGCCGTTTGCAATGTTGATGACTTCGGATTCGAAGGTCAGTAACACATCACCTTGACCATTTTGCGCAAACGCTACCGTTGCACCACGGCCACCGGTGGGGAAGCTTTCAACGTTACGGAGCAGTTTTCCAACGAAGTCTTTAATTTGGTCCTGATCACCCTCGAATTTCTCGTTGGCATATAACCAAGAGGCTAAATACGTGTAACGGGCATTACCCGAAGTTTTAGGGTTAGGAAACACCACTCCAACGTCGTCACGAACCAAGTCATCCCACGTTTGGATGTTTTTAGGGTTGCCTTCACGCACTAAAAACGCAATGGTGCTGTAGTAAGGTGAGCTGTTATTCGGTAGGCGTTCGGCCCAGTCTTTAGCCACTAAACCACGATCAGCCAAAATCTCGATATCCGGTACCTGATTAAAGGTAACGATGTCGGCTTTTTTACCTTGAATAATGTCTTGAGCCTGACGTGACGTGCCCGCAAAAGATTGGTCGATTTTTACTTCTTCGCCGGTCTTTTCTTTCCAATACTCAACGAATTTAGGGTTTACCGCTGCGAAAGTTTCACGGGCCACATCAAAAGATGCGTTCAATAACGTGGTTTGCGCGCTTACGGTACCTGCAACAGCGCTTGCAACAATTGCGGCGGATAATACAACTTTTTTTAATGTCATCGTTTTGCCCTGAAAGCCTACGTCAGCAGGTAAAAGACCGCTGCCAAGCATAATGTGAATCGAAATATGGGTTAATTATGGGGAAGTGCCCAAAGAAACCGAACAATTTTGTACTCATTCACTTATAGCTAATAATTATATAGAAACGATATTTATCTGACTATTAATGATGAAACAAACTCACATTCATTGACCTACGCTTGCTTTGCAAAACGCCATTAACTGCTACACTTAATCGCAACTTAAAACACAGGGACCTTTCACCGTGAAGCCTTTCAAGCAAACGAGTCTTAATCCTCCCGTCTTTTACACTTCCTCTGCACTAATCCTGATTCTCGTTGGCTTTGCCGTATTTGCCTCCGATTTCACGCAACGGGTGTTCGGGCAGACACAAAGTTGGATTCTAGAAAACGCCAGTTGGTTCTATGTGGTTACGGTTGCCATTATTCTGTTGGTGACCATCTTCCTAGCGGTTAGCCGCTACGGCGACATCAAGCTCGGCCCTGACCATTCCCTTCCCGACTATAAAGACCGAACCTGGTTTGCCATGCTGTTTTCCACAGGCATGGGAATTGGTTTGATGTTCTTTGGCGTAGCCGAGCCCGTTATGCACTTTGTGGATCCGCCCATCGGCGTAGCAGGCAATGCACAAGCCGCACGCGACGCCATGAGCATTACCTTTTTCCACTGGGGTCTGCATGCGTGGTCAATTTACGCCATTGTGGGTTTAATTCTGGCCTTCTTCTGCTATCGACACGGCCTACCGCTGAAGCTTAGCTCTGCGCTTTATCCCATGATTGGTGATCGCGTTCACGGTCGTATTGGTCAAGCGGTGGATATCTTTGCTGTCATCAGTACCGTTTTTGGTGTGGCAACATCCTTAGGCTTTGGTGTCGCTCAAATCAACAGTGGACTGCAGTATTTATTTGGTTTTCCTGTCAGTATTAACAATCAAATTATTTTGATTGTTATTGCCTGCGGTATGGCCACGATTTCGGTCGCTAGCGGACTCGACCGCGGTATTAAGATACTCTCCGAAATCAACTTAGGTTTTGCTCTCGTTTTACTACTTTTTGTGTTGGTACTCGGCCCTACCGTCTTTTTGCTGCAGGCTTTCGTACAAAACACGGGTACGTATCTCGCCGATATCGTCAACAAAACCTTTAACTTATACGCCTACGAACCCAACGATTGGATCGGGGGCTGGACCTTATTCTATTGGGGCTGGTGGATAGCCTGGTCACCCTTTGTCGGTTTATTTATCGCCCGTATCTCTCGCGGTCGCACCATACGTCAGTTTGTACGTGGCGTGTTACTTGTGCCAGCTGGCTTTACGCTGTTATGGATGACCGTTTTCGGCGACACTGCCATTTATTACATTTTAGTAGATGGTCTTATTAGCTTCGGCGATATCGTCAAAGCCGATACGTCTCAGGCCTTATTCGTATTTCTTGAGGAAATGCCCCTAGCCAGTATCACCTCGACCTTAGCGATCGTAATGATCGTTGTATTCTTTGTCACATCGGCCGACTCGGGCGCACTGGTGATCGACTTACTAGCCTCTAAAGAAGGCTTGCCATCACCAGTATGGCAGCGTGTGTTTTGGTCCAGCTTAACCGGCGTGGTTGCCATCGCCTTATTACTTGCTGACGGCCTTCAAGCCCTACAAACGGCTACCATTGCCAGTGCGTTACCCTTCTCCATCATTTTATTACTGGCCATGCTCGGCTTGTTTAAGGCATTAAAAACCGATGCCACCAAACGGCAAATTCGTTATCAAACCATGACGCGTTCGCAACCCTTAGCGGCTGGTCAGTCTTGGCAGAAGCGCTTGCGCAACTTAATTGTGATGCCAAGCCGCGATCAAGTCACACGTTTTACAGAAACCACCGTTCACCCTGCCATGCAGGCCGTATCTAACGAGTTACGCAAGGCGGGATTTGATGCCAGCGTAACAAGGTCGGAAGCGGAAGACGACACGGAAGCCGGTTGGATGCTTAATGTAGAACATCATGGCGAATACCAAGACTTTCACTACATTGTGCGCCCCATCCCTGAAAACCGGCCTGCCCTAACACCCGCCGATGCCGAAAAAGACGGCACAGCGGTGTACTACAGAGCCGAAGTGTTCTTAAGTGAAGGCGGACAAGATTACGACATCATGGGTTGGACCGAAGATGAAGTCATCGGCGACATTCTTGATCAATACGAACGTCACCGACACTTCTTACACATGGTGCACGATAACGAGCCACAGCAAACTGAAGAACCTCCATCACAGTAAATTCAAATTGTGCCCGTCGCAATAACCAGCTTATAGCGATGGGCACAACGCGGTGTTGGAGAGTGCTTTTAAGTGATGTAAAAAAGGGCTTTGCTTTTTTTTTATTTCTTTGTATAATTCTTAATTCGCCGGCTTAGCTCAGTTGGTAGAGCAGCGCACTTGTAATGCGAAGGTCGAGGGTTCAACTCCTTTAGCCGGCACCAAAGATACATGCGGTTTACCGCAGAAGATGGCCTCCCACACGGGAGGCCATTTTTGTTTGTGTGTGGTGCTAAAAGTTATAGCTTGCAGCCTTCTATCAGGTATTAGCGCTGGGACGCTACGTCCGTGCACTCTGCGCAGATATTTATAATTGAAAGGCGCCTATCACGCAGTCCGAATTAGGTAGATATGAAAGAATAGTCGCTTACATTCGTCCTATAACCCCTAAAACTTCAATTCATCCACCCTATTTTCGTCATTTTGTAGCGATTCAATGCTTAAATCAGAGTTTAGGGTGAATTCGCACTCTTTAGGTGTCGAAGCGCTTTCCCTACTTTTTACGAAACGGAGTGTTTATGAATGGCTTCCTCATATTTCTGATTGTTTTAGCCATCGTTGTTATTGGTACGCTTTTTGCTGGCATCAAGGTGGTTCCGCAGGGGCAAAAATGGACGGTGGAACGTTTTGGGCGTTTTACGCGTACCCTTGAGCCGGGCTTGGGTTTGATTATTCCCTTCGTAGACGCCATCGGTAAAAAGCTAACGGTGATGGAATCGGTGCTGGATGTGCCCGAGCAAAGTGTCATCAGTATGGATAACGTGGCCGTTACCGCTGATGGTGTGGTGTTTTATCGTATTGATGAGCCCGAAAAAGCAGCCTACCAAATCAATAATCTGACTACCGCTATTGTTAACCTTACCACCACAAACTTACGCTCGGTATTAGGTTCGATGCAACTGGACGATATGCTTAGCAACCGCGAGTTGATCAATGCCAAATTGCTCGAAGCGGTGGATGAAGCCACGGCGCCTTGGGGCGTGAAGATTACCCGAATTGAAATACGCGATCTTAGTATGTCGCCCGAGTTACAAGAGGCCATGAATTTACAGATGACGGCCGAGCGCAGACGTCGCGCGTTAGTGACTGAAGCTAACGGTAAAAAAGAAGCCGAAGTGCTGAAAGCAGAAGGTGAGAAAAAGGCCGCCATCTTGCGAGCCGAGGGTGAGAAAGAAGCCGCCGTGCTTAACGCCGAAGCTCGTGAGCGCGAAGCGCAGGCAGAGGCTCAAGCCACACGCGACGTATCTGACGCTTTGAAAGGTGGCAATACTCAAGCCATACAATATTTTCTTGGTCTACAGTATGTAGAGGCCATCAAAGCCATTGGCGAATCCGAAAACAGCAAAGTGGTATTTATGCCTGTGGAAACAACGGCCATTACCAGTGCAGTGGGCGGTGTCGCCGAATTGTTAAAGGCGACGGGAATCACCTCGTCACCCTCAAAACCATAACAAGATAACGCGGATGACTCCGCTTTATCTTCATAAGCCCGTAGCTTCGTTTTCAGCATTAAAGGTATTGCACCATGGAATTGATTGACGCTCTGTTTAGCCACCCCTGGTACTGGTTAACCGCCGGTGCCATCTTAATGGGGCTGGAATTGATGGTAGCGGGGGTCTTTTTAATCTGGATTGGCTTAGGAGCCGTGGTGACGGGATTATCCGTACTGCTGTTTCCTGCACTACCCCTAACCGCGCAAATTGTGGTGTTAATCGTGGCCATGTTGGGCTCGGTACTGCTGGGGATGCGGGTACAAGCCAAGCGCACGAATGACGCGGCGTCCACTCTTAATGTGGGGTTGGAACAGTTCATTGGCCGCCGTGTCATTGCCGTGACCCACTTTGAGAATGGGCGGGGTCGCATCAAAGTCGAGGACACCACTTATAGCGCTCACAGCACCGAAGCAGTCGCTGCAGGCGATAGCGTCAGCGTGGTAGGGGTAGAAAACGGTGTCTTCCATGTTTCCGGCAAGCTCTGAGCCTAAGTAGAGCAAACGACTATACTTGTCGCACAACAAGTACGGGTTTGAATTGGGTGCTAAAGAGGGAAATTCATGGAGGTCGCATTTCGGATACTCGGCGGCTTAGGGCTGTTTCTGGTCGCTATGTCGCTACTAACCGATGGTTTGACGCATTTTGCCGGTGACTCGTTACGCCGAGGCTTGCTGCGGTTCACCGGCTCCCCTTTTAAAGCGTTTGTCTCAGGCTCCTTACTGACCCTTGTGGTGCAGTCATCGACCGCCACCACCGTTACCTTAATTGGTTTTGTCAGTGCCGGACTCATCACCTTTGCTCAGTCGCTAGGGGTAGTCATGGGTGCTAGTTTGGGTACCACCGGCACGGGTTGGATTGTGTCCACGCTTGGCCTAAAGGTGCAATTAGGCCTCTACACCTTACCCCTTGTTGGTACAGGTGCCTTACTGCGCTTGCTTGCGAAAGGGCGATGGCGCCATCTGGGTACGGCACTTGCGGGCTTTGGGATGTTGTTCGTCGGTATCGACACCATGCAAGAAGGCATGCGCGGGATGGGTGAGCAATTTACCCTGCCCGAACTTACAGCCGGAGACTGGATCGCTCGCTTTATCGCGTTAGGCATGGGCATTATCATGACGATTGTCATGCAGTCATCAACCGCTACCGTGGCCACAACGCTTACCGCCTTGGATGCCGGTGCGCTTAATTTTGAGATGGCAGCGATCGTGGTGATTGGCGCTGCCATTGGTACCACAATGACCGGCGTACTGGCTGCACTGGGTGGATCGCTTTATGCGAAGCGCACTGCGCTGGCTCATGTGCTGTTCAACCTGTCCAGCGGTTTGATCGCCATTGCGCTACTGCCGGTTTTATTGGCTGCTTTGCAATGGGCACAGACCCATCTGAACCTGCAAGCCGGTGGCGTTAGCCTAGCCGCTTTTCATACCCTTTTCATCGCCATAGGGGTAGCAGTATTTTTACCCCAAGCGCACCGATGCGCGCGCCAAATTGAGCGCTTATTGCCTGAACGCGGCGACTCGCCCACCCGCCTGCTCGATCAATCGCAGTGGCAAGTTCCTGCTCTAGCATTGGCTTCATCACATCAAGCATTACGGGCCACTACCACCCAACTGCTACAAGCGTTATCGACTGTGTATGTCAGCACACCCGGCGAGGCACCCCTACCGCGCCAACTGCCAGCTAAAGCCCTGCCTTCCACTGCCTTAGCCTTAGCGCAATTACAGACTTATTTATCTCATATCCCCTTCGAAGAAGACGATGCCAAGCTAGCCGAACACCGTTTGTATCAAATGCACGTGCTGGATCACCTATTGCGCTTGCACGGGCGAGCAGAACAACTGCCTGCGTTGCTTAACACCGAAGGCACCGCCGAGTTGCAAGCCGCACGCGAGTGCTTTACTGACATGTTAATCACCCTGCTGCCCGTGTTAACTGACACGGGAGATTTGACCGGCATTGACGTCTCGGCTCTGGCCAAGCAAAGCGAAGACATTGCGAGCCTGCGCCAGCACGCTCGACAACGGGTAATGCAACATAGCGAACCCAATCAGCGCGACCCAGGACAGGCGTTGCAAATATTGGATAGCATGCTGTGGCTGGACCGTACCGCGCATCACGTATGGCGAATCTGCCATTACCTTCAAGCCGATGAAGCCGCACAATTCACAGGCACGGGGTTGGTAGACACGGATATTGTGGCTGAGCCCCTGTAGGGTTCACGTAGTAAGCGATACTAAACACTAACTAGCCGTCTGGAATGCCATGCTATAGCGCACTCCAGACGGCTAGGCTTAAGGCCGAATGGTTACAGGCGTGATACTGCTGGTGCCATCAAGTTGAGGCACCGAGACCTGAAGCTGCAGCTCGCCGGAAAAATCCGCTGGCGGAGTACCGGATGCCGATGCAGAAAAATCAACCGTTAACGAGCTCGACGAACTGATCGCAGCAGATTGTGTAACGTCCCCGCCAGCCGTGATATTCACACCTTGCTCGGCGCTACCTTGCACGCCCGTTAGGCTGGTATTACCACCGGAAATAATATTGATGCAGCCACTTCCCGCATCGATGGTCGAACCGGTTTGAGTTTGGCTTTTTGACGTGCCACATGGCGACTCTTCGCCTTGCTCGCTCCGCTGTTGTTACTGATCGGACCATTAGTCGCCGTAACAGGCGGCATCAGTTTCATTGGCTTGGTTGTCCCCCATCTGGTACGACTTCTACTCGGTGCCCACCATCGGTACCTGCTTTTGATTTTGAAGTCAGCGAGGTGGTTGCCATGGGGGCCTACCCCTACCCTGAGCTTGAACCACACACTCTGGATGAGCCTACCTCCAGTTTGGACCCATTACATCAGCACCGCTTGCTGTGCAGCGTACGCAAGCTGGCTAGGGCCCATCGGCTTGGCATACTGGTCATTTTGCATGATGTGAATTTGGCCGCACAGTTCAGTGACCGCATAGCCTTGCTTTCTCAAGGACAAATTCTTGCCTGCGACACGCCAGCAAAAGTATTAACGGTAGATAACCTTAGAGAGGTGTACGGCATGGAAGCACACATCATGCCGCACCCTAAAACGCCGTATGCGCCGTTGGTGGTTTTTGGCTAGCGCCGACTACATCAAGGTTTGACTTTGCTCGCGCATAAACTGTGTCACGTAATGCGGACCTAAGCCCCCTTTTTGGCTAATGCCAGAACCTTTCCAACCGCAGAAGCTTTGTATGCCTGGCCAAGCTCCAGTGGTGGCGCCATGGGGACGATTCGCATACAAGGCACCCGCTTGGGCATTATCTAAAAACGTCTGCAACTCGTTTTCATCCTTGGTGTAGATCCCCGCCGTCAAACCATACTCCACGGCATTACCTTCAGTCAGAGCCTCGTCAAGCGAATCAATGGTCCGTAACGCAAGAATCGGGGCAAACAACTCATCCTTGGTTAGGGGATCGCCAGCGGGCACCTCGATTAAGGCAGGTAGACGATAGTGACCTTGCTCAAGCGCCGCCGGCATGTCGATTTTTCCACCCTTGATAAGTTGCTTTTGCTCTTTGGCAACGGCGATGACGTGATCGTAACGGTCAACGGCATCTTGATCGTAAAGCGGTCCCATGAACGTCGTGCGATCCTCCGGGTTTCCGATGCGTAAACTTTCTACGAAACGATCAAACTCTTGTAAAAACGCCTCTTTCACACGGCGATCCACATACACTACCGAACATGCGCTGCACTTCTGTCCTTGTAAGCCATAAGCCGAACGGGCCACGCCTTGAGCTGCCGCTTTAATGTCTGCCGATGCCATCACATAAGCTGGGTTTTTGCCACCCATTTCAGCCAGTACCGGCTTGGCATATGAGCTATTAGATAAGGCCCTAAAAATGCTCATGCCCACATCATGCGAGCCTGTAAAAGCAATGCCACTAATGTCAGGATGGGAGGTAAGGCTTTTTCCGGTTTCGTCGTGTCCGGCAACAATGCTGACGGCATCAAGCAGTTTTGCCTCTCGCATGTAACGTACTAATAGATGACCAGTTAAGGCAGAATTCGGGGCGGGTTTAAACACCACGGTATTTCCGCCTAGCAATGCGCCTGTCATCATTCCTACCGATAAGGCTAAGGGAAAATTAAAAGGTGCAATGACACCAAAAACACCGATTGGCCGAAGCACGTTACGCGTTTTCTCGTTCTCAAATGCCTGACGCATCGCGCATGTGTAGCCGTCATTGCGCTCCATCTCATCGCAGTAATAGCGAATCATGTCCAACACCTCTTCCACCTCGCCTAAGGCTTCCGATCTGGATTTTGCCACTTCGGCGATTGCCACCACCGCCAATTCGTACTTGTGCTTCTCAATATGGCTTGCCCACTCGCGTAATCGTTCTACACGCTGCTGCCACGGTGTAGACGACCACTGGGGAAAGGCCTTACGCGCCTGCGCCACAGCCTGCTCAACCGCTTGGGTCGTCGCTGAAACAAAACTTCCCATCACGGTGGTGTTATCAATTGGGCTCTTCACATCGTAGCGATCTCCCAATTCACTTTCCACGCCTCCAATAAGGTTGGGCCAGTGTTGTCCCAACATCGTTTTTTTAATCTGGGGAATTTCTGCATCTAAATAATCGTGAAGCGGTGTTAGGTCTACACCGATATTCGAATACGTGACACGAGGAAAAGTGGTCGTCATTAATGTCTCCAGTGTATGTACGTTGATCAGAAACCCATGCGGGTCGCTGGCAGATAAATTAAACATACTTAGTATTGCTATGCAATATACTAAATCATATAGCTTGACAGAGGTACCGTAAAGCAGCATAGTTTTACTAAATTGAATCATTGATGACGCCGTCTACGCCTTCTTTGTAATAAGCGTCAGCCCTCTTACGTCTTTAGCACTCAATTTTCACGAGGTAACGATGCCCGACTCTTCTGTTCTACGTGAAACCCACGAATCAATCGCCGTTATTACGCTGAACCGGCCGCAAAAACTCAATGCGTGGGACCAAGCCATGCGCGCGCGGCTGTTAAACATTTTTCAAGAAGCGAACACTGACCCTGACATCAAGGCCATTGTGCTAACGGGTGCAGGTGAACGTGCATTTTGTGCAGGTCAGGATCTCAACGAAACCAAAAGCTTCGATGGTGACGCCGGTGAAGCGTGGATTGAGGAATGGGACACCCTGTATTCATCGGTTCGAGCGTTCACTAAACCTTTTGTTGTCGCCCTGAATGGTATTGCCGCCGGATCGGCCTTTCAGCTCTCTCTTTTGGCCGATTTTCGTATCGGTCACGATGCGGTAAAAATGGGGCAACCTGAGATTAATTCAGGCATTGCCAGCACATTAGGCCCTTGGATCATGCGAGAAATTCTGGGCCTCGCACGCACCATTGATCTCACGCTCTCAGGGCGGATGATGGACGCCGAAGAATGCCTTCAACTGGGCATTATCAATCGGTGTGTGCCTCGCGATCAGGTATTGCCCGAAGCCTTACAACTGGCTAAGGAGCTTGCAGCGAAGCCTCCCGTTGCGATGCGTTTAAATAAGCAACGGTTTCGTGAAGTCACCGAAGCAGGATTTCGTGAAGCACTGGCGGCTGGCGCCAAAATTCAACGTGAAGCATATGCTTCTGGTGAGCCCGCCCGCATGATGGAGGCGTTTTTCTCGGTTAGACAGACACAAAAAAAGTCCGTTTAACCTTCACCTCAAAAACAGTGGACACAACTGATAAAAACAGGAGACAGTAACCATGAGCTTTTCACCCTCTCGACGCCACGTATTACGCGCAGGTACCGGTGTGATGTTAGCCAGTGCAATGCCTTTCTCATTTTCCGCCCGGGCCCAATCCAACCAACACATTACCGTTGCTGACCCCGGCGGCGCCTATCAAGAGGCCTTCCGAAAGGCGTTCTATGACCCTTTTGAAAAAGACACGGGCATACGTGTAGTCAGTGCAGCGCGCGCGCCTGAGCCTACCGCCCAAATTAAAGCCATGGTAGAGACCAAGTCTTACACATGGGACGCCTCAATTCTAACGGTGTCAGCACGTGATATTTTGATGGCTCAAGATTTACTTGAACCCTTAAATATTGGTGACGAGGTAACGGCTTCTTTCATACCGGGTGCTTTCACATCGCACTGGTTGGGCACTGACGCCTATGCCACCATCTTTGCTTACCGCACGGATAAATACGGCGATAACGGCCCCCAATCTTGGGCTGATTTCTGGGATGCAGAGAAATTTCCGGGCTTAAGGGCCATGAGCAATAGCCCAATCGATACGCTAGAACAAGCACTCATGGCTGATGGCGTTGCCATGGAAGACCTCTACCCTCTAGACATGGACCGAGCCTTCAAAAGCTTAGATCGCATCAAAGAACACGTTGCCGTTTGGTGGACCGGCGGCGCACAGTCAGCTCACGTTATACAAAGTGGCGAAGTGGATATGGTTGCAAGCTGGAACGGCCGGATGCAAGCCGTTGCCGACGGTGGGGCCCCCATTCGTACCGTATGGACCCAAGGCATTTATGCCGTAGAAGGCTGGGGCATTCTGAAAGGAGGCCCTAAAGTAGACCTCGTGCGTCAGTTTGTTGAATATTGCGCCGACCCCGAACGACAAGCCGCCTATACCGAAATGCTGTCGTACGGACCCACCAATCAAGATGCTTATAATTTTATCGACGCCGAACGTGCCGCCATCTTGCCGACCAACCCTGAGAACTTGAAGCACATGGTTAGTCAGGATACCGCTTGGTGGGCAGAAAACCGAGCCGACGCCGTGCAACGTTTTAATAGTTGGCTGATTTCATAACTGGTCTAGCGACCGCGTCTATTCTGTGAAAAGTGGCCAGGTTGGGAAACCGATCTGGCCGCTGCCACCACCAGACTCGAAAACTTCTCTTCGGCCTGCTCTGGCGTGTAACGTGAACGCGAAACCGATAAGGTAATGGCTGCCACAACTTTGCGGTGCGCATCAAATACGGGGGCAGAAATGGATAGATCGTCATGATAGAACTCTTCAAAAGCCGTTGCGTAGCCACGCGCTTTTGTGACGTCTAATTTTGCCAACAGATCATCCATTTCCCAACATGTGTTGTCGGTAATAGGTTTACGGTCACAGCGTTTTAATACCTCAACCGCTTCTTCACGAGGCGTATAAGCCAGCATCGCGATGCCTGGCGCCGTACAGTAAACCGGCATACGAGTCCCGATGGTGACATCGGTATTAAAAAGGTGCCTGTTCATAAAACGCGTTACAAAAATCACCTCCGTCCCTTCGCGCACAGTGATATTGATAGTCTCTTCAGTTGTTTTACTGAGATGCGTCAAATAGGGCATCGCACGACCAAACAGCTCATTTGCATGAAAGTAACCGTAGCTAAAGTCCAAAACTTTAGGAGCCAATGAAAATCGCCTTGTCTCGGGATCTTTCTCTAAGTAACCCAGCTCTTCCAGCGTGTGAGTGAATCGCTGGACGGTGCTTTTATTCATTCCCGTTGCCGCTTCTAAAGCCGTCAAACCCATCATAGATGTGCTCACACTCAATGCCTCGAGAATGCGAAATGCTTTTTCCACCGAATGCACCATTAGCGGATTTCGAGATGTTTCAGAATTAGGGATTGTCGTTTCAGTTGCTTTGCTCATTGTTGACTCATTAGAAGGGGATTTGTGCAGAGATATACCACAAAAGCATACCTCTTAGTTTATACGTAGTTTATCATCGGCCAAACAAATACATAGTATTGAATAGCAATACTTATATTGTCATAGAAATATCTCATGTGATATATTTAGATGAAAATGTGGAACGAGTTCTCTGCAATGATCTGCTTTTAAGGCCAATAGATTGGTTTTAGCTAGATGTGCACAGAGACCCATACAAAAACAGTTGGAGGAGTCCAAGATGAGCGTTGCCACACCCATCGCTGCCATATCAAAACTAGAAGTCGAAGGTCTAAGTAAGCGTTATGGAGACGCCTTAGCACTTGAACCCACAAGTCTGTCCGTTACGGAAGGAGAGTTTCTAACGCTGCTTGGCCCATCAGGCTCTGGGAAGACAACGCTTCTTATGATGATTTGCGGCTTAGTGCGCCCCACAGCAGGAAAAATTCTGATCGACGGACAAGACGAAACCCATACCCCCGTCCACCAACGTGACATTGGTCTAGTCTTTCAGCATTACGCCTTATTCCCGCATATGACGGTGGGAGAGAACGTAGGCTTTCCGCTAAAAATGCGTGGTGTTCCCAAAAAAGAGCTGCAACAGCGCGTCACTGAAGCGCTTGAAATGGTGAAAATGGCGCACTTAACGCATCGCCTACCGTCGGAGCTATCGGGTGGACAACAGCAACGCGTGGCGTTAGCCCGCTGTTTTGTTTATCAACCTTCCATTATTTTGATGGATGAACCACTGGGCGCACTGGATAAACGTCTACGTCAACACCTACAGATAGAAATCAAAGAATTACACCGACGCACTGGCGCCACGATCATTTACGTCACGCATGACCAAGAAGAAGCGTTGGCCATGTCAGACCGTATCTGTTTGTTGAACGACGCTAAGGTTGAGCAACTGGGCACGCCCCATGAAATTTACGCCGCCCCCAACACCACCTTTGCGGCCGATTTTATCGGTACTTCCAACATCTTCCATGGTGTGGCAACAGGGGGGGAGAATGGCGAGCCCACTCACATCACAACACAGGATCATTCGTTCGCCTTACCCGCACACCGCTTTACTCAAAATGACGACATTGCTCTGGTGGTGCGTCCCGAACACATGCAGCTAAATGATGTTCAACCAAACACCATAGAAGGCATTGTCGTTAACTCCATTTATGCCGGGACGGATACCAAAGTGATCGTTGAGAGTGAGCCTTACGGTTTGCTCACCATTCGCCTTGATGATCGTACACATGTACCCGAGGACGGCACTAAAGTGTGTGTCGGATGGGATCCTCAATGTTCTGTTGTGGTCGCGCCATGAATGCTTCTACTGTTTCCAACTCGCCCGCCCTACGACGACTGGGAATTATTAATCCTGTTTGGCTGGCAGTACCCGCCGTTGTCATACTGATCGTCTTTTTCGTTGTACCCGTTGTTCAACTGCTGGTACTCAGCATCAAAGACGCCACTACATCGGGTTTCACACTTGCTCATTTCGAGCGCATCTTTGCTCAGAACGTCTACATACAGGTGTTGCTGACCACATTGCGTGTTTCGTTGGCCACAGCGGTAGTGTGTGTGGTGGCAGGTTATCCACTCGCTTATTGGGTAGCCAAGATGTCGCCCAGACGAAGAGCTCTGGCTTTATTGCTCATTATGGTGCCGTTCTGGACCAGTTATCTCGTCAAAACTTTCGCCTGGATGCTTGTGCTGGGCAGGATGGGCGTGATTAATCAATTTCTGACCAGTGTAGGGATGGACAGAATACAACTGCTTAACAACGAAACAAGCGTCATGATCGGTATGGTCCACGGCATGCTTCCTC
This sequence comes from Paenalcaligenes sp. DL 463, assembly GCF_057475185.1. NCBI lineage: Bacteria > Pseudomonadati > Pseudomonadota > Betaproteobacteria > Burkholderiales > Alcaligenaceae > Paenalcaligenes > Paenalcaligenes sp. DL 463. Next base: position 139,645 of record NZ_JBYBKX010000001.1, read on the forward strand.
TGGCCGTATTGACCTTAGTGCCCGTGATGACATCCATTGACCAACGTTTAGTGTTTGCGGCCCGCACCTTAGGTGCGCCGCCCGCTCGTGCTTTTTGGTTAATTTATTTTCGGCTTTCTATGCCCGGCGTAGCCTCGGCGGGACTACTGACCTTCTTAACATCGATTGGTTTTTTTATTGTCCCCGCCTTAATGGGTAGCCCCAGAGAAACCTTTTTAGCGCAACTCATTATTACCCAAGTCCAACAAGTGCTTGATTGGGGTTTTGCGGGCGCGCTTTCCGTTTTTCTACTGATTGCTACGGCGGTGGCTTGCTTGTTTTACGACAGGGTCTTCGGCATGTCGAGCTTATCCGGCGTTGCCAGCGAGAAGAAACGCAAGCCCAGCGTACTCAGTGCGTTAAGCACGGTATTTCTGGAGAAGTTTTCCATGGTCGCTCAATTGCTAGCCCGAGTCACTGAGGCTGTGCTTCCTGCCGCAGTGCGTGCCAATGCTCTACATGGCTACTGCTGGCTAGCGATTCTTTTTCTTCTAGCCCCCATACTTATTATTGTTCCGATTTCGTTTACCAGCTCAGATTTTCTTTCTTTCCCGCCCACGGGTTTTAGCCTTCGTTGGTATCAAAACTACTTTAGCTCTGACCTTTGGGTTACTGCCACACTGCGCTCCTTTGGCGTGGCGTTCGCTGCAGCTTTCTTTTCCACTCTTATTGGAGGCTTAGCCGCTTTAGCATTAGCGCGAACCAACTCGCGTTGGAATTGGGTGGCTTACAACATGCTGCTTGCTCCCATGATCGTGCCGCGCATTATTCTGGCCGCTGGCCTGATGTATTTATTCGGCCACATGGGCCTTATAGGCACAGAAAGCGCGCTGGTCATTGGTCATGTGGTCATCGCCATGCCATTCGCCTTTGTCATGTTAGCGGCAGTGCTTAAAGACTATGACCATCGTCTGGATCAAGCGGCAAGCACCTTAGGCGCCAAGCCCTCTTCCGTGCTGCGTTTTATTACCGTTCCGCTACTGCGCGATGGGTTAATTGCCGCCTACTTATTTGCCTTCAATATTTCCTTTGATGAATTGACCATCGCTCTCTTTGTTTCCAGCGGTATGACCACCACGCTGCCAAAACAAATGTGGGACGAAATGTTCCTTCACTTAAACCCCACCATCGCCGCGGCCTCGACCGTCGTATTTATTATCGCAACCACACTGCTTTTATTATCCGAGCGGTTCCGTACCACGCGCCGTACTCATTAATTAACGAGAGCTAAAGTATGTCGTTAACATCCAAGGGTTTTATTCCAGCGCTTTTACATAAAGCGTCTGCTTGCGGTAATGCTACTTTCGTTTCCTTCGAGGGAAGGTCCTATGATTTTGATGAAATAGAACGAGCGTCAAGGGCCTTTGCACAGCGCCTGCGTAAAATGGGCTTGCATCAAGGTGACAGAGTAGCGGTGATGCTTCGTAATTCGCCGGAACTGATCGCCTGCATTTTTGGAGTGGCCCGAGCAGGTCTGGTGTGGGTGCCGATCAACCCCGAGTTACGTTCTAACAGCTTAAAGTACGTGATTGAACACGCCGAGCCCAGTCTACTCATTGCCTGCGACGACTCCCTATCAACGGTGCATCAAAGCCATACTGACCTCAGTCGTTTAACAACCGTCATACTGGATGAAAGCTGGTCGATGGACGCACTACTACAGTGTCAGTGCGCTCCTCTCAATGAGGCCCCGCCCTCGCCAGACTCGCTTTTTTCCATCATGTATACCTCGGGCACCACCGGCCAACCCAAAGGGGTATTAGTCACCCACAAAATGATTTGCTATGCCGCCGAAGCCGCCATACTGCTTGCTGACACGCAAGATGGTGACGTGCTGTATATGTGGGAGCCCATGTTTCATGTGGCTGGGGCTCAAGTTCTTTTTATGCCGCTACGACAAGACTTACGCATCGCGCTCACACCACGCTTTAGCGCGTCTCGCTTCTGGGACGACGTACGCAGCACAGGGGCAACGCATATTCATTATTTAGGGGGCGTGCTGCAAATATTGATGAAGCAGCCACCCTCAGAACACGACCTCAACCATTCGGCCAGAGTCGCCTGGGGCGCGGGTTGTGCCCCAGATATTTGGGAATCATTTCAACAGCGCTTTGGTTTAAGCCTTCGTGAATCTTACGGCATGACTGAAACCTCAAGCATCGCCTCCTTCAATGGCAGCGCTAAAGTTGCCAGCGTCGGCAACGCCGTACCGTGGTTTACTATCCGCGTTCTTGATGCACAAGGACAAGCCGTGCCACCCGGCGAATTAGGGGAAATTGTCGTCACACCTAAAGAGGCGGGTAGTGTGTTTGCAGGTTATTTCCGCAACGAAGAAACCACCCGCGACATACTGCGCAACGGTTCGGTCTACACCAAAGACATCGGCTCTTTTGATGCCGATGGCGATCTGTTTTTCTACGGCCGCATGACCGATAGCATTCGCTATCGCGGAGAAAACGTTTCAGCGTGGGAAATCGAGAGCATTGTCTCCAAACACCCTTCTATTGCGGCATGCGCTGTGATTGGTGTCAAAGCAGAAATTGGAGAGCAAGATATTAAGCTATTCGTTCAGTTTAAGGCCGAAGCCGATACTGCTCTTTCGTTTTATGCACTGTCCCAATGGCTTGAACAACACCTCGCTCCACATCAAAACCCGCGATACATCGAGCGGGTTGACGAGTTTGAACGCACACCCAGTCAACGCATCAAGAAGCACACCTTAAGTACCGCTACCACGCAGAGTTGGGACCGCCTACAGCATCCTTCACTACCATCCAATACAGCACAACAAAAAGCGAAGCTGTGATATGAGTGCATCCCTTAGCCCCCATTTCTCGACTACCCCCTTCTGGGCAGAAGAGGTCACGCCGTTTCAACCCACTCAACACCCCTCGCCTGAGTGCGCCGACGTACTGATTATTGGCGGGGGCTACGCTGGCTTATCTGCCGCCTTAACCCTTGCGCAAGCCGGTTGTAGCGTCGTGGTTTGTGAGGCCGCCCACCTAAGGACCGGGGCCTCGTCCAGCTCTGCCGGCTCGTTAGGCAATATTCCTAAAGCCAAATTGGATGACCTTTCAGCACGATACGGACACAACGATGCCCTACAAATTTACCGTGAAGCCCGTCAAGCCCGCGAGTATGTAGAACAACTGGTTGCCACCTTTAATATCGATTGTGATCTTGAACATAAGGGACGTATTATCGCGGCTCACAGTGCCAAAGCCTTCAAGAAATTTAGCGCTTCGCTTAGCGACATTCAGTCTGTGTGGGGCGAGGTTGCATTGTTAGAGCGCGACGCCCTGACGACAGAGATAGGCTCGACCGCATTTTTCGGTGGCTTGCGTATTACAGATTCTGCCACACTGCAACCCGCCAAATTTCGCATGGGTCTTGCCAAGGCGGCTCAATCAGCCGGTGCACAGATATTGGAGCACCAACGCGTCACGGGACTGCGTCGCATCGACCATCAGTTCGAAATCCAAACACCCACCCTGACGCTTTATGCCAAAAACGTGATCATGGCGACGAACGCTGAAACAGGCCCTGAACTAGAGCTAGGAAAGCAGCTACGAAAACGGATGACTATTGTGCCCGCCTATGCTTTAGTCACCGAAGTGCTATCTGACGACACCATGAAAGCCGTCTTACCACAGTATCGGTCATTCAGCGACACCTACAAACTGCTGCATTATATGGCGCCAGCCGGACGATCTGGCCGCCTTGTGATGAGCGGACGTGCTGGACGAACTGACGGTAACTTGGCGGTAAAAGCCGAACGCATTATGCGCTACTTCAGCACCCGCTTTCCCGCCCTAGCAGACGTTAAGGTTTCACATTGCTGGGGCGGAAGCTTCGCTGTCCCACACGACTGGATCCCACATACAGGCGAAGAGGATGGCCTGCACTACATTCTTGGTTGCAGCGGAACTGGCGTCCCGATGTCTACCTACCTAGGTCATAAGACAGCATTAAAAATACTGAAAATGCCCGATCACGAAACGGCATTTTGTCGATCGATGCCCCCCATTCCTTACTGGCCATTAAATAACTGGCTACTTCCGCTCGCCGCACGCGCCTATACCTTGCGCGACCACTTATTTCGCTGAACTCAGGAGACTTTTCATGCAGATAATCAACCTAGAACAAATTGAGAAACTCGATTGCAGCATCCCTGATCTGGCTCAAGCGCTACGTACCGCCTTTCTTGCTACGGTAGACGGCGGTATCGCATGGAAACCGAAGTCCATGGTGGGAGCAGCCGATGGCACCTTTCTGATGTCCACGTTCTGCTCGTGGGCCGCACAAAATCTAAACGTATTTCATTCGCTTACTGGCGCCACGTACCAAGCCCAAGAGCAAGGCGCACCTGCCTATCAAAGCCTACAACTACTCAGCGCCTATGACAACGCCCAACCCTTAGCGCTTATTGATGGCACCTACACCTCGAAAATGCTGCCAGCAGGCATCACGCATTTAATGACCCCACACCTTGCTATCTCTCGAACTCGTATTGCCACCTTCGTGGGCGCAGGCACACAGGCCAGAGTGAATTTGCGCGCGCTGGACGGCATTCTGCCGATAGACGAGGTGCGAATTATCAGTCGAACGCAAAAGTCGGCTGAAAGCTTTGCCGATTTCGTTCGCGAACGGGGACAAAAAGCAGTGATTATGCAGGCAGGACCTGCCGCTATGGAGGGCGCTGACATCGTTGTCTCGACCATTTCGGCCAGTCAGGGGTTAACGCCCTTTCTTGATCCTGCTTGGGTGACGCCTGGCACCTTTGTCAATGCCGTCGATCTAGGTAGAAGCTGGAAAACCGGATTCTCGGCTTTCGACTATTCCGTTATTGATGATCGCGGGCAAGCGGAAATTCAAGCAAAAGAGGGCCGACTACCGCATACCGGTCCCTTCCACAGCGAAATCGCTGACGTACTTTCTGGCAAGGCAACAGGCCGCACTCAGGATAATCAACGAAGCGTACTGATCCACCCCGGCAATGTCGTGGGCGTCATGGGTATCACCGCACTGCTGTATTCAAGACTGTCGTCTACCACCTAAATTTTGGCAGGTTTAATCATGCATACTAACCCTAGCAGCCAAGCATCAGCCTACGCCTCTCATTATTTAACGCCACGATTTAACTTCAATCGGCCACGTGCTGAGCGGGCTAAAGGTGTTTTTATTTATGACGAGAACGGCCGTGATTATCTGGATGCCTCAGGTGGGGCCATGACCGTCTCTATCGGTCATGGCGTGCCCGAGATTCTGTCTGCCATGCAAGCTCAAGCAGAAAAAATCTGCTTCAGCTACCGTACTCAATTCAGTAATCAGGCGGCAGAAAGTCTAGCCCAAGCCCTTACCAGCCTAGCGCCCAAAGAAATTACCCACGCCTTTTTTGTTAACAGTGGTTCTGAAGGGACCGAACTGGCGATGCGCACCGCCATTCAATACTGGCGAGAACGCGGGCAAGACGAAAAAACCAATGTGTTAGGACAGCGTATTAGTTATCACGGCATGACCATGGGTGCCCTATCCATGTCAGGGCACCCCACGCGACGTAACGATTACGGCAACCTACTGCATCCGTTTAGCCCGGGCCGCCCGCCCTATTTAGACTCTTCTTCAACGCCATCGTCTGAAACAGGCGAGTCGATGGTCGCGCAATGGGAACACATACTTAAGGAATTTGGTGCTAACCAAGTCGCCGCGATTATCGTTGAGCCAATTGTTGGGGCTGCTGGGGGGGTATTGATTCCTCCGGCAGGCTATCTCAAGGCCTTACGCGAACTATGCACCAAGCATGACGTACTACTTATTCTCGATGAGGTCATTACCGGCATGGGTCGTACTGGTACGTGGTTTGCGTGTGAATACGAACACATCGTTCCCGATATCATTGTTACCGCAAAGGGCATGAGCTCGGGTTACACCCCAATGGGCGCTGCTCTTATGCATCATCGCATTGTTGACGTATTACAAGCGGGCTCAGGTCTTGCCCCATCAGGCCACACCTTCAGTGCTAACCCATTAAGCGCAGCAACGTGCTTGGCGGTGGTTAATTACATGCGCCAACATAACATTCTAGAAAATGTACGCGCCAGAGCCACACAACTGGAAGCCGGGTTACACGAACTTTCTGCGCGTTTTGAATGGATGGCAGCCGTACGCGGCAGAGGACTGTTATGGGGTTTTGAGATCGTTACCAACCGCAATGAACTTACGCCCCCCAAACCCGAGCACAAGGCCAACGAGCGTCTTGTAGAACATGCTTTTAATGCAGGGCTTATCATTTACCCTGCCGGCATTGCCCCACGAAACAACGCCCTCATTCTCTGCCCACCGCTAGTGATTTCCGAAGCAGAAACCGACCTTTTGCTAAAGCGCTTAGAGACGGCATTTCAGAGCTTCGAAAAAGACGTCAGCGCTATGCGGCATGGTCTGCGAGGCACGGCGGAACAGCCCTGAACACTCAGTTCTCTAACTTCAATTAATTCGATTGTTCGACCCACTAATTCGAAGTAATCGAATCATGGCATCGGTTAGCATGAGCAATAAGAACTCAATAAAGGAGACATTATGTTCACATTGCTTTTGCGCCGAATGGCCGCAGGCGTAGTCGCTACGACCACCTGCCTTGCGCCTCATGCTTGGGCTTCACCCAAAGATGACACCTTGGTTGTGGCATTCCAACGCGAGGTTGTTAACCTCGATTACCTTTACACCACGTCCCAAGAACATATCATCTTGTCTGATCTCACTGACGATCGTCTGTTTGATATCGACCCCCAAACCGATGAGATTCTTCCCATGCTGGCCGTCTCATATGACTATGTGGATGATGTCACCATCGACATTACGCTGCGAGAAGGTGTGCAGTTTCATAGCGGAGAGCCGTTCAATGCTGACGATGTGGTCTACACCTACAACTGGGTATTGGCTTCTGAAAGCGGTAGCCGCGCGTCAGGCGCGCTTTCTCGCTGGCTAGACCGTGTGGAAAAAACCGGTCCGATGCAAGTCCGTTTTCACCTCAAAGGCGTGTACCCTTTAGCCTTACGTGACATGGCACGACGCATCCCTATTCGCCGTAATCATGCTTATCTTATCAATGACAAAGTCGATCGCGGCGCACAAGCCTTACAGCCTGACGGCTTAGGCCCCTACCGCGTAGTCAACTTTGAGCCCGGACAGCGTGTCGTTTTAGAGCGCTACGACAACTACTATGCGGAAAGCCCCAAAGGCCAACCCGCTATCGGCCGTATTATTGCCCGCACCTTACCCGACTGGGGTACACAACAAGCGGAGCTAATGAGCGGCGGCGTAGATTGGGCTTATGACATGCCCTTGGATGTGGCGCAAAGTATGGCCTCCACGAAAGCCATCAAACACATTTCAGGTCCTAGTTTACGACTAAGCTTTGTAGTTCTCGACGCCTCCGGTGTCACAGGGCCTAATGTACTTAATGACGTACGCGTTCGTCGCGCCGTCAACCATGCGATTAATCGTGAAGCCATCAGTCAGTATTTGGTGGGCGGTGTCTCCGAACCCATTCACACGGCCTGTCATCCCACGCAGTTCGGGTGTGATCAAAACGTGATGAAGTACGACTACAACCCAGACACGGCACGCGAACTGCTTAAAGAAGCGGGCTATAACAATGAGACGATCGATTTATGGGCCTACCGCGAACGCGCCGTGGCCGAAGCCGTCGCCGCTGATTTAACGGCAGCGGGCTTTCGCGTGAATTTACGCTATGGTCAATTAGCCTCACTAGACCAAGCTCGTGCCAATGGTCGTGTTCAATCCTATATCGGCTCCTGGGCTAATGGTGGCACACCCGACACGGCCATGATTGCACGCATCCACTTTTCTAAGACCGATCGCAACCTCGCTCGTGATCCTGAAGTCGAGAAACAAGTAATGCAGGCCGAGCAAACCAACGATAAGCAAGCCCGTCTTGCGGCCTATTCTAAAGCCTTGAATACCATTGCCGAAGAAGCGTACTGGGCCCCATTATTTACCTACTCCGTTAACTACCTCACCTCTCCCCAACTATCTTTCCCTGTCCCGCCAGATGGTTTACCCAGACTGTATCAAGCCAGCTGGACCGAAAACTAAGGAAGGGAAACGGAGATCGTCATGTTACATTTCGCCTTCCGCAGGCTAGGCCTCGCGCTGGCCGTGGCGTTAGCAGTTTCCATCGCTACGTTCGTACTCTTAAACATCGCCACGGACCCCGCTCAGGCAATTGCCGGAGAGAATGCCGAGCCTGAGCTCGTTGCACAAATTCGCGCCGAATACGGCTTTGATCGTCCGCTCATCGAGCAGTATGGAAGCTGGCTAGGAAATGCCGTTCAGGGTGACTTTGGCCGCAGCTACTATTGGCACGACACCGTCGACCGACTTGTGCTCAAGCATGCTCCGGCCACCATTCGCCTTGCTCTGATGTCCTTAGCCATCACCATCTTGATTGCTATTCCGTTGGGAGTGGCAGCGGCGCTACGCCCCAACTCTGCCGTGGACCGAGTGGCCCTAGCAGTCGCCGTTTCAGCGCAAGCAGTTCCCAATTTCTGGCTGGGATTGGTGTTGGTCATTTTGTTTAGCGTAATGCTGCCCATCTTTCCGGTTTCAGGGGATACCACATGGCTGCATTACATATTACCGGCCCTTGTTCTGGGAACGAGCTCAGTGCCTGCGGTCATGCGTTTAACCCGCACGGGACTGATCGAGGTCATGGGGTCCGATTACGTTAGAACCGCTCGTGCTAAAGGCTATCGGGGCTTGCAACTGTTAACTCGACACGCCATACGTAACGCCGTTTTACCCATCGTTAGTGTCTTAGCCGTGCAACTGGGTCAAAAATTTGGTGGCTCTGTGATTGTAGAGTCGATCTTCGCCATCAATGGCTTAGGTCGCCTCACCCTACAGTCCATTTTAGGCAGCGACATTCCGACCGTGCAAATGCTGATCTTTATTTTTGCCATGATTTTCATCTGTATGAATTTCATCGCCGATCTGCTTAATGCCTTGCTCGACCCACGTATTCGGATGAAATGACCATGCAAACAGAAAACTCTCTACGTTCAGGCGCCGACGGGGCAAGCCACGCCGACCCTGAAAGCACCTCCGTCTTGCTCGCTCAACGTCGACAGCTCTTTTGGAAACGCGTACGTGGCCATGTGGGCTTACAGATTGGGGCCGGCATTATTTTCACGCTGTTACTCATCGCTCTGTTCGCACCTTGGCTCGCACCACACGACCCCTATGTGCAGTCCTTAACGCACCGCTTGCTTCCTCCTGTGTGGAGTGAAGGCGGATCGTGGACCTACTTACTCGGTACTGATCAAGTGGGGCGCGACTACTTAAGCCGTCTGATTTACGGCACTCGAATCTCGTTATTAGTGGGGTTCGGGGCGGCGACTGTAGGCTGTGTTATTGGGGTCACCCTTGGCATCTGCGCTGGCTATTTCGGTGGCCGTGTTGATTCGGCTGTCAGTTTCTTACTGACCTGCCAACTTGCTCTACCTGGACTGCTCTTAGCCATGGCACTGGTATTTATTATCGGCCCTTCGCTTTGGGTTGTGATCGGCATTATTGGCGGACTGCATTGGACCTACTACTTAGTGGTGACACGCACCAGCACACTGCGTTTACGGCAACAAGATTTTGTGGCGGCAGCCACCGCTATTGGTAGTAACCGCCGCCAAGTTTTATTTCACGAAATTCTTCCTAATATGCTGAGCTCAATCATCGTGGTGTTCACCTTCGAGGTCGGAATCGCTGTATTAGCAGAGGCTGCTTTGTCATTCTTAGGCGTCGGCGTTCAGCCCCCTACCCCTTCTTGGGGCCTCATGATTGCAGAGGGCAAAGCGGCTGTTTTCTCCACACCCTCGCTGGTGGTGCTGCCGGGCATTGCTCTTTTCTTACTGGTCATCGGTGCCAACCTATTAGGTGATGGTTTACGTGATGTGACCGCTCCTGAAAGACGCAACTAAAGAAGGATAACAACCATGACAGAGCCTCTTTTATCGATCACAGAGTTACATGTACAACTTCCCACTAGCGTTGGCATGCTGCACGCTGTGCGGGGAATTGACCTTAGGCTAAACAAAGGCGAAGCCCTAGGCATCGTGGGCGAATCCGGCTCAGGTAAGTCCATGTCCGCGCTTGCCTTGATGAGACTACTGCCTACCGGTGCTCAAGTCAGTGCCTCCTCGATGGAGTATGAGCAAAACAACTTGCTCACCCTGCCTGAATCTACCTTCGCAAAAACAATTGCTGGGCGCGGCATCGCCATGATTTTCCAAGAACCCATGACCTCACTCAATCCCGTCTACACGATTGAGCGTCAAATGACCGAGTTGATGATTCTTGATGGCGCTACACCGGCTCAAGCACGTGAGCGTGCCTTGTATTTACTGGACCGTGTACGCCTACCCGACCCGATACAACGCCTATCCAGTTATCCACATCAGTTATCGGGCGGCCAGCGCCAGCGAGTCATGATCGCCATGGCCTTAATGACCAATCCGCAATTACTCATTGCTGATGAACCAACCACCGCACTGGACGTTACCGTACAAGCTCAAATTCTGGATCTATTAAGCGAGTTGCGTGCCGAGTTTGGCATGGCGATGATACTCATTACTCATGACCTTGCTGTGGTCGCCAATTCGGTGGATCGCGTCATGGTGATGTACGGAGGTGAAGCTCTGGAAAGCGGCCCCACTCGACAAGTGCTGCAGAACCCTCAGCATCCCTACACACGCGGATTACTCGGTTGCGCCCCCGATCAAGCTGGGCGTCATGGACGCCTGCGCGCCATTCCCGGCATTGTCCCCTCATTGACTCAACCGTGGACAGGCTGCATCTTCGCGCCGCGATGTTCGCACGCAGTCAGCGACTGTAGCGCGCAAGCCCCTGATAAAACAGCACGAGCACCCGACGGCTGGGTACGATGTTTTCACCCTCAAACCGAAACAGAGCCCGTCTTGCCAAGCACCGTTATCTCAACGCAAAAGCAAGATGCCGAGCTCGTCCCGATACTTACTGCCAAGCACATCCACCGCACCTTCGTGCAACGCAAAGGCTTCTTTGCTAAGCCCTATACAGTTCAGGCAGTGAAAGACTGTTCACTACACGTAGCCGCTGGGGAAACCTTAGCCGTGGTTGGCGAGTCTGGCTCTGGAAAAAGCACCTTAGCCCGCATTCTTCTCGGTTTGGATACCCCCGATTCGGGCGTGATAGCGCTGGGTGAACATGCTATTGGCAGTCTCACTGCTCGTGAGCGCGCAAGCTGGATTCAACCGGTGTTTCAAGACCCTTATTCATCGCTTAACCCACGCCACACCGTGGGGGACATCATTGCCCGTCCCTTGGTTCTGCATCACACCATCAGCGCCCAAGACGCACAGGAGCAGGCCGCAAAGATGCTATTACGCGTCGGCTTACCGACGCGGGTTTTGAATAACTACCCGAACCAACTTTCAGGCGGACAGCGGCAACGAGTGGCCATCGCTCGAGCCTTAATACTAGAGCCCCGGATGCTACTTTGTGATGAACCCACCTCGGCATTGGATGTCTCTGTGCAGGCGCAAATACTTAACTTACTGCAAAACCTTCAAGAAGAGTTTGGACTGTCCATGTTGTTCATCACCCATGACATCGGCGTCGTCAGAAAAATTGCAGATCGCATTGTCGTCATGAACCAGGGTTGCATCGTGGAAGTCGGCCGTGCCGATCACGTTCTTAACCAACCCTCGCACGCTTACACACAACGCTTACTTCAATCCGTACCTCGACTCGAAACCGCTTTTGCCGGAGACATCACAGCATGATCACAACGGATTTACTTCCTCCCTCTGTCAAAGCACTTTTCTCAACCGAACAAACGTGGCAGTCGTGGTTAGACGTAGAGGCAGCTCTCGCCTTAACGCAAGCCGAACTAGGCATGATTCCGGCCCATTGTGGCCAAGAAATTGCTAAGAAAGCCAACCTTGAGAACCTAGACCTTGAGGCATTGCGCATCGATATCAGTCGTACCATGGCCCCAGTGCTATCAGTGGTCAACGCCTTATCCAGCGTTTGCGAAGACGAGGCTGGCGGCTACGTGCATTGGGGGGGCACAACGCAGAATATTATTTTTACCGGCCGTGTGCTCCAAATGCGCAAGGCTCATAATTTATTGCTGGCTCGTATTGGCCGTTCGCTGGATCGCTTATCGGAAATGGCTCGCCAAGGAGCCGATGTGGTGATGGTGGGACGCACCAATCGCAAACACGCCTTACCCATTACCTTTGGGTTCAAAGTGAGCGGCTGGATAGAAGAGCTAGCTCGTTGCGTTCAACGCCTAGAGCAAGTGGAAGCACGCGCCTTCTCACTTATTTTTGGGGGTGCCATCGGAGCCATGCACACGTTTGGGGCAGACGGAACACGCTTAACTGAGGCCTTAGCAAAACGCCTGCAATTAAGTAACCCTCTCGTGCACTCTCGCAGCATGCTTGATCCATTCTGCGAGTATGTGGTTGCCCTCTCGCTCTTTGGCATGACCTGTTCACGCATCGGCAACGAGCTTTATCAGTTGATGAGTGAAGAGCTTGGTGAAGTCGCCGAATACTTACCCGAAAGCGTGGTAGGTAGCAGCACCATGCCACATAAAAACAATCCTAAATATGTGGTCACCCTAATTGCACAAGCGGCACGCTTACGTGCCATGGCAGCCCCAGCCCTTGAGGCGGGACAACCCAGTCACGAAGGTGACGCGGCCTGTAACCAGCAGCTGTACGCACTGATTGATGATGCTTGCCCGCTAGCTTACGATCTGGCTGTTAGGTTAGAGCAACTGCTGAACTTATTGCGTTTTGATCCGGCACGAATGGGCCATAATCTCTCACTGTCTAGCGATGTGATTGCCTCAGAACGTTTAATGATGGTGCTTGCCACAAAAATTGGTCGGCAACACGCACACGATAAGGTGCACGCTGCGATTCGAGAAAGCTTAAAACGAGAAGTACCCTTAGCGGCATTGCTGATCGAAGACCCACAAGTGAACGAGCACTTCTTAAAGACAGATTTGGTCGACGCCTTAGACCCAGCGCAATACACAGGCAATAGCCATGAAATCGCTGGTCGTGCGGCAAATCTGGCCCAATCCCTTGCGTATCGCCTCAGCTTTAGATAGCAAGCGTCACGCAATTGTCGGTTAACTTAATCCTGCTGAGTCTGCGGACTTAGCAGGCGAAAGCTTGATGCCGCCTCGCTGTTTTCACGGCATAACCGACTGACATAACTACGTAAGCTCGCAATAAATAAATCAGCCATCGGTGGGCGACCACCCGGTGGAAAAATACACGCATAGGTAACCCAGCGCTCGGGCTGGATAGGGCGCAATATCAGATCATCATCAAGATCTAAACGAGCACAGGTGCGATCCATTAGCGAAATACCATTTCCATCACGCACAAGCTGGTGCACCATCATGGTAGAAGTCGTTTCAATGACAACACGCGGTCGCGCCCCAGCCACAGCAAAAACTTCGTCTAAACGTCGACGCCAAAGCTGATGCGGAAGTAATGCAACAAAGTCTTCATCTAATAAATCATCAGGATGCACGCAGTCTTTACTTGCCAATCGATGGGTACGAGGCAACAACACTTCGACACGTGCTTGTAATACGGGCTCGATTTGTAAATCGACAATGGCATTGGTAATGGGTAAGGACACCACCCCTAAGTTATAGCGACGACGTGCCACTTTGTTTTCAATTTCAAAGCGCCCTTCGATATGAACACGACAATCAAAATCCTGACGCTGCTTACGCATGTCGCTAATAGCGGGTGATACCAAACAGGTGCCTAACGGGGCAGAAGTGACCAACGTAAAGTCATCACGGATTTTGTCGCGTATGTTCGCTGCAATACGGGGTAATTCATCCACCCCTAACAGAATCTGTTCGACTTCGCGAAAAAACACCTCGCCTTCCGGCGTCAAGAGAAGACGTCGACGCGCCCGAGTGAAAAGCTTTAGATTTAGCCTTTCTTCAAGTAAAGAGATGAGGCGACTGGCTGCCGACTGACTAATGTGCAACTGGTCAGCCGCACTTGCCAATGAGCCGTGCAGCACAATCAAGCGAAAGAGGCGCAGCGATTTCAAGTTCATGGCAGGGGCTTGCAACCTAAAATAGTGACATCAGTAGCGGGGGCAAGCTAACTTGCGTAAATTCGATCTATTCATCATGTAATTCGAATAATCGAAGCAGTCGTCGCGCCTACCATAACATAAGTGCATCGTTCAAACAATATACCGACTACATGCATAGAACATAAAGAAGGAGACATCATGAAACGTTCCGTTTGGACATCGGTGGCGTTGCTTTCCTGTATGGCAACAGCACAGGCAGCCCTACCCTCTGGCGCAGGAGACTATGTATTTCGCGACGCCAGTGGAGCCGAGATACCCGTTTATTACTACACCCCTGAAACACAGCAAAAAGACGCGCCCGTAGTCGTGGTGCTACATGGCTTAAAGCGTGATGCGGAGCAATATCGTGACGCATGGATTGACGCTGCCGCACGCTACGGCTTAACCGTTTTAGCCCCCACCTTTACCCGAGACCTATACCCCGGCGCCAACGGATACCACCTCGGCAACGTTTTTCACGCGGTAAGCGATGACGAACTACGAGGCCGCACAAAGCCAGAGAAAGTTAACCCCAAAGCAAACTGGAGCTTCACCCTACCGGATGCTGTTTTCGACGACTACAAAAAACGGCAAGCGACAAACGAGCAAGGCTATACCCTGTACGGCCACGGAGCAGGAGCCCAATTTGCTCACCGCTATGCGCTTTTTTACCCCACGTCTTCAGCCTGTCAGATTATCGCTGCCAACTCCGGTTGGTACACCTTCCCCGATCGCTCGATTGAATGGCCTTACGGTCTAAGCGAGGTCGCCATTCTTGACGACAATGCAATCGATGCCGCACTAAAAGCACCATTGCATTTACTGTTGGGTACGGATGATACAGCGCGCACGGGTGTGCTTCGCAAGACTGAAGAGGCTGATGCTCAAGGGTTAAACCGTAAAGTTCGCGGTGAAAACTTTTTTGCTTATACGCAGAAGCTGGCACAAGACCGAGGAATAGATAGCGGCTGGCAACTTAGCTACATTTCCGATGCCGCTCATCAAAACAATCAGATGGCTGATGCCACCGCCGCCATCATCCAAGCCTGCCCCCAATCCTAACAGGCGTGGCAACACGCTTCACGATAAAAAGTATAAACATTAACTGGAGACCACATGGTTATCTCAACAAGAGCGATGTATACGCTCGGTGCTTTATTGACCGCATTAAGCACAACGGCCGTTGCGCAATCACAGAATCAGATTGAACTCTACGGGGTCGTCGACATGGGATTCTTCCATGAACGCGATGATATCAACGGCACCAAAACGGGCGTACGCAGTGGCAACGAGGGTGGGTCCCGTTGGGGCTTACGAGGCTCGGAAGACCTAGGACGAGGATGGAAAGCCACGTTTAGGTTAGAAAGTGGTTTAGATGCGGCCACTGGCACGCTCGGCCAAGGGGATCGATTATTCGGCCGCTGGGCCCATGTGGGCCTAGAAAGCCCCTATGGCGGAATTCGTATTGGACGCCAGTGGTCATTAGGCCGTGAATGGGGGGGCGTTGCTTCACCCTTTGGCATCGGCTGGTCACGCTCTGGAATGAGCACCGCCTTTGGGTATAACGACGGCGATTTTGGCGGAAGTGGTATCGCAGACAATATGGTGATGTACCGCTCACCAACCGTTCATGGGCTACAAGCCGCAGTCGGTTATAGCTTTGAAATTAACGGCGATCAAGTACCGGGAGCATCCAATAACGCTCGCCTGTTAACCAGCGGTATCCGTTATCGAAGTGGCCCCTTACGGTTAGCGTTAACTTACGACCACTCGTATGCCGATAGCAATCGCATCGTAGCGGGTCAACCCGCGTCGAACAGCACGAACTGGCAATTAGGCGGATCGTATAACTTTAAAGTCGCACGTGTTTATGGCGGTATTGGACGTCTTAATCACTCGACCCGAGGACCCGCACGCCTACTTGAAAAAGATGTTGCGTGGACGGCCGGGGTACGTGTGCCGATGGGTCAAGGCTCGGTTCTTGCCTCGTGGCAACAAACGTCGAACTCCGGCATTAAAGCCGCCGCATTAGGCTATCAGCACGTGCTGTCAAAACGCACCGACCTTTACGCCTTTATCAATCGCAGCACCACCCTTGAGCGCGCAACTGGAAACGATACCAAACGCACGCAGTTCAGCGTAGGCATGCGCCACCAATTCTAAATCACGCGCTTCGTAGCGTCGTTAGCTAATCCTAAACCTCAAAACACGGCATTATTTTGATGCCGTGTTTTTTGCGTTCTTGCTACAACTAGAAGCCCAATTTCCATACCAGCTACAATTACCCCTAGGTTCACTCACCGTTTACTACAGGGGTACACCACCATGTCGAAGAGAGCAGTAGGTCGTTCAGGAATTTCCATTTCACCACTCGTATTTGGCGGCAATGTATTTGGTTGGACCGCCGACAAGCAACGCTCTTTCGAGCTACTCGATCGATTCGTTGAGGCGGGTTTTGAAACCATCGACAGTGCCGACATGTACTCGGCATGGGTGCCGGGAAACACCGGCGGTGAGTCTGAAACGATTTTTGGCGAATGGATGAAATCACGCGCTAACCGTGATCGCATGATCGTCATCACCAAAGTCGGCTTGGAAATGCCAAACCAAGGTAAGGGCTTATCCAGCGCGTGGATAGAACAGGCTGTGGAAAACTCACTACGCCGCTTACAGGTGGATTACATCGATGTGTATTTTTCACACATTTTTGACGAAGAAGTGCCCGTAGACGAAACACTAGCCGCCTACGATCGACTGATCAAAGCCGGTAAGGTTCGCACCATTGGCGCCTCTAACCACTCGGCCGAACAGCTCACTCAAGCGCTAAAAGTGGCTACCGATAACGGGTTACCGCGTTATGAAGTCCTGCAACCCGAATACAACCTTTATGACCGTAACAGCTACGAAGGCCCATTGCGTGACCTTGCCATTCGCGAAGAGCTGGGCGTCATCACCTACTTTAGTCTGGCCAGTGGTTTTCTAAGCGGTAAGTATCGCAGCACGCAAGATTTGGATAAAAGCCCGCGTGGTGCAGGCATTGAGCCCTACTTAAACCAGCGTGGTTTAGCCATTCTGGATGCCCTTGATGACATCGCTGCAGCCCACGCCGCTACACCCGCTGAGGTCGCCCTAGCTTGGCTGATGGCACAAAAAGGAGTCAGTGCTCCCATTGCTAGCGCAACCAACCTTGATCAGCTTGAAAGCCTAATTCGCTCAACCCAACTTAGCCTTTCTCACGAAGAGCTTAAGCGTCTGACTATTGATTAATGGGCCACAACAGGCCCAGTTAGCCAAACAGACAGCCCTGCTCACAGGGCTTCTGTCTAAGCACATCAAACTACAAGATTTGGCTTAAAAAGGCTTGGGTTTTGGGGTGTTGTGGGTTGTCGAAGAAATCGCCGGGTTTAGCCTCTTCCAGAATGTGCCCCTCGGCCATGAAAATGACTCGATCGGCTACGCTACGAGCGAATCCCATTTCATGGGTGACGCAAATCATGGTCATGCCGTCCTCAGCCAAGCCCATCATGGTTTCTAGCACTTCTTTGACCATTTCCGGATCAAGCGCTGAGGTAGGCTCATCAAACAGCATGGCTTTAGGGCTCATGCAAAGAGCACGGGCAATAGCCACACGCTGTTGCTGCCCACCAGACAGCTGGCTAGGAAACTTATCTGCCTGATTTTTAATGCGTACCCGATCAAGGTACTTTAGCGCCACCTCGCGGGCCTGCGCTTTGCTCATTTTTCGCGTACGCATCGGCGCCAGCATGCAATTCTCTGCCACCGTCATGTGCGGGAACAGATTAAATTGCTGAAACACCATGCCCACTTCACGACGAATGGCCTGAATACGAGCCGGGTCTTGATCTAAGGTGATCCCGTCTACGATGATTTCACCGGAATGGATGGGCTCTAAAGCATTAATGCATCGAATTAATGTCGATTTACCCGAACCCGATGGCCCACAAACCACGATTTTCTCGCCGGGGGTGACTTCTAAATTGATATCAACTAACGCGTGATAATCCCCATACCACTTATTAACAGCTCTCATCGAGATTAAGGGGGTCTGATTACTTTCGCTTTGGGCAGAAGTATTCAACGCAACATTTTCTTGTTCAATCATATACGCCTCTACTGGCTTAGCACTTAATTTACGTATTCGCTACTTGCTTAACTTCGATTAAATTTATTTTCCAATCTGGTGGCGTATAACGATAACGGCCAGCAAAGAATAAAATAAATGGCCGCAACCAAACTAAAAATAATAAGCGGCTGAAAGGTGGTGTTATTGGTAATTTGCCCTGCACGGGTTAACTCAATAAAGCCAATAATCGCGGTTAATGACGTTGCCTTAATAATCTGAACGAGATAACCCACAGTGGGCGGGATCGATATTTTGAATGCTTGAGGCAAAATAACATCCAGCATTTCTCGTCGATAGGTTAAACCCAACGCGGCGGCAGCTTCTGACTGCCCTTGTGGCACGGCCTGTATACAACCACGCCAAATCTCTGCTAAAAACGCCGAGCTATTGATAATGAGTGCAATCGAGGCGGCATACCAAATATTGACCTCTACCCCCATAATGGGTAAGCCAAAAAACACTAAAAATAGCTGTAGCAGTAACGGTGTGCCTCTAAAGAACTCGATATACACCTTTGTGGCGATACGCAGCCAGCGTTTTTTTGAAACTCGACCTAGCGCGATCAGCAGGCCCACAACCCCTCCCCCGATAAACGCGATAAGAGAGAGCAGTATTGTCCATTGCGTAGCTTCGACAATGAACCAAAAATCGTCAATGTTAAATGTACGCATTATTTACGGTCCGGATAGTCGAGGGTGTACTTATAAATCAAGGAAAATAGCGCCGAAAACGCTAAGGTCATCGCAAGATAGATGAAGGTGACGACAATATAGATTTCAAAACTTCTAAACGTAAGCGACTGCAAACTTGCTGCGACCGACGTTAAGTCGTCGGCAGAAATCACAGACACCACACTTGAGGCCAACATTAAATAAATAAATTGGCTCGTCAGCGCAGGATAAATCGTGCGTAACGCGGGCTTCAGAATAATGAATCTAAAAACCTCAACACCCGACAAACTTAAAGCACGACCGGCCTCAACTTGTCCTTTGGGGATCGATTCAATTCCTGCCCTGACAATTTCACTGGCGTAAGCCCCTAAGTTCACCGTCATGGCTAACAATGCAGCCGTATGGGCGGACCATTTCACGCCAATTGACGGAAAAACGAAGAAGAAGACAAACAACTGAATAATAAAAGGCGTGTTTCTGATTATCTCGATATAGCAATTCACCAGAAAACGCAGTAGCCCATTGCCATTAATTTTTGCGGCAGCGCAAATCACCGCAATAATCAGACCGAAGACCATGGACATCACTGACAGTTGAATCGTGACCCAAGCGCCCTCAAGCAGCAGTGGCCACGCCTCAAATACCGGCCCAAACTGAAAAACATAGTTCATCACAACATCCCATCTTTTTGCATAAAAACCATGAGACGCTGCCTAACACTTAAGCAGCGCTCATGTTTTTTTAGATACGCTTTCGCCCTCTATTTAATTAGATGGTGCACGTACCGACTCAGGTAAGGGAGTACCCAACCATTTCTCAAAGGCTTGGTCTAGGGATCCGTCAGCCACTTTATCTTTGATGAAGGCATTCACCGCCTCCAATAACTCAGGGCGATCTTTTTGCATGGTCACTGCCATCACTTGCTCGTTGATCACGTACTGAATCTCAAACTTGCCTGGGTGCCTTTTCTGCACTTCAGAGGCAATCACGGTTGACGTTCCCGCCACATCCACTTGACCTACGATCATGGCCTGCAAAGCAGACGCGTCATCATCAAAACGACGGATGTCTGTCCCTTCAGGGGCCACTTTCATCACACCGATATCTGTGGTGCTGGCACGAGGCACACCAATTTTGTATTTGGTTAGGTCAGAAGCATCATTAATTTCAACGCTCTCTGGGCCCAATAACACCATGCTGGCTGCCGAGTAGGGGTTTGAGAACTGAACCTGTTCTTTACGCTCGGGGGTAATCGCTAGCGAAGCAACCAGTACATCAGCTTTGTCGGTTAACAAGTAAGGGATGCGGTTAGGACCAGTGGTGACCACAGGAACCATTTTTACGCCCAAGTAATCGGCCAACATTTGCGCGACTTGCGCATCGTAGCCATCGGGTTTATTGCCCGCACCTGCGCTGGCATAAGGTGGGAAGTCGATCATCAAACCGATTTTGATTTCCCCTCTATCTTTGATTCGCTGCAAGCTGTCATCGGTCTGAGCCGAAGCGACGCTACTTAGGCCAAACATCAACGTTAAACCCAGCGCTACACATAGTTTTTTCATGTCGTAATTCCTTAATTGCTGTGCTTAATCCAGCAACTCGCTTGTCCAGTTAAAAACTTCTTGGCGTTGTTCGCCCAAGCCCTCAATGCCTAACTCCATGACATCGCCGTTTTTCAAGTACACAGGTGGCTTCTGTCCCAAGCCCACTCCTGGAGGCGTACCGGTGGAAATCAAATCGCCCGGGTAAAGCGTTGTGAATTGGCTGATGTAATGAATTAAGTACGCCACGTCATACACCATGGTGTTGGTGTTGCCGTCTTGAAAGCGCTTACCGTTTACGTCTAACCACATGCCTAAGCGCTGTGGATCTGCCACTTCGTCACGTGTCACTAACCAAGGACCAATCGGACCAAAGGTGTCGCAACCCTTACCCTTATCCCATGTTCCGCAACGCTCTAGCTGATACTCTCGTTCTGAAATGTCGTTCACCACGCAATAACCGGCCACATGGTTTAACGCCTCTTCTAAACTGACGTAGCGTGCTTTCTTACCAATCACCACACCCAACTCAACTTCCCAGTCGGTTTGCTTAGAATCTTTAGGTAGGACCACAGCGTCGTTAGGGCCTGTGGGCTTTGACCATTTCGTAAATAACACGGGTTCTGCAGGCACTTCAGCACCGGTTTCAGCTGCATGATCGCTGTAGTTAAGACCGACGCAAAGAAACTTTCCTAAACCAGTAAAAGGGGTTCCCAATCGCTCGACATGCTCCACCACGGGCAAGCTTTCTACGTCAACATTTCGCAGAACGGATAAGGCCTCGTCACTTAAGTGCTCGGGGGTCAAATCAGCAATCACACCGGATAAGTCTCGTACCTTGCCATTCGCATCAAGCAAGCCAGGCTTCTCGTTACCCACAGGACCAAAACGTAATAATTTCATTTACTTTCTCCAGCTAACTATTAATTAGACCAGCCACCGTCAACAATCATATTGGTGCCTGTCGTGAACCTTGACTCGTCTGAGGCCAAGTACACCGCCATTGCCGCAATTTCTTCGGGACGCCCCAAACGACCGACGGGTTGTCGGTCAACGAAGGCCTGTTCCACCTCTGCTGTACTGCGTTCTGACGCTGATGCTTGATTGGCAATACGTTGACGCAACGAGGGTGACTCGATAGTTCCTGGGCAAATCGTGTTGCAGCGTATGCCACTTGCCACGTAGTCGGCTGCAATGGCTTTACTTAGGCCAATGACAGCAGCTTTAGAGGTGCCATACACAAAGCGATTCGGTACGCCCTTAATGCTAGAAGCTGCCGAAGCCACATTGATAATTGAGCCACTTTGGCGTTCAATCATGCTGGGTAGTACGGCTTTAATCGTGTAGTACATGGAATCCACGTTCAAGCTCATGGACTGGCGCCATGCGGCCTCGTCACACTCAAGAATCGTTCCGTGGTGCACAAAGCCCGCACAATTAAATAGCACATCGATCTGACCTAAAGCCCCGATGAAGCTCTCTACAGCCTGTGCGTCGGTAACGTCAAGCTTCGCAATCTGTGCGCCAGCTAAATCGTTTAATAGCTCTGGGTTTAGGTCCGTCGCGATAACGGTGGCGCCTTGCGCCAAGAAAGCTTCTGCCGTTGCTCGACCAATTCCCTGTCCTGCCGCCGTAACCAGCGCCGTTTTTCCTTCCAAGCGTCTACTCATAAACGACATCCTTTGATAAGAATAAACTCACTAACAAAAAAACTTTTTATATATGATTGATACAAAGTTTATGGATGGATTGACGCTATTACTACGTATTAAAGCTAGTAGAATCCCTATAATCGAATAAAAAGCATAAAAAACCACCAATTTTTACACCACATACAAAAAGAACTTTTTACACATGAAATATTGGTTGTCTGATTCAACGGAGGCAAGAAATCAATGACTGAACAAAGCACGCCAGAGGCCAACACAACAAATCGCCGCTACAGCGCGCCAGCACTAGAGAAAGGGCTGGACATTCTGGAGGCGCTCAGCACCTCCAACCAAGGCTACAGCCTGAATGAGCTAAGCTTGCAGCTAAAGCGAAGCGTGAACGAAATATTTAGAATGGTAAGCACGCTGCATCATCGCGAATACATTCAGATCTCGGATAACGATCGA
Source organism: Paenalcaligenes sp. DL 463 (assembly GCF_057475185.1). Classification (NCBI taxonomy): domain Bacteria; kingdom Pseudomonadati; phylum Pseudomonadota; class Betaproteobacteria; order Burkholderiales; family Alcaligenaceae; genus Paenalcaligenes; species Paenalcaligenes sp. DL 463. The sequence goes on from NZ_JBYBKX010000001.1 coordinate 162,332, forward strand.
TACACCTTAACGCTAAAGATGTTCGAGCTTGCCCATCGACAGGACCCCATTAAAACGCTGATCCAAGAAGCCATTCCTTTGCTAACCGAACTGGCTGAACGAAGCATGCAATCGTGCCATTTAGCGCTCTACCAAAACGGACGTGTCATTGTGATGGCGCAATGCGATAGCCCTGAGCGTTGGTCATTCGGCTTAAAAACCGGTGCGCTCATCGGTTTAACTGACACCTCATCTGGTCATGTATTACTGGCCTTTTCTGACGAAATCACACGCGCCCGAATGTTAAACCACCACGTTAAAGTCGATGGCGAAGTGATCTACGACCCTGGTCAGCTTTTTTCAATACTGGAAACGGTACACGCGCAAGGCTATGCGACGATGCCCAGTGCGCAAATCATGGGCGTGACCAATATTGCTATGCCTGTACGAGGTCTTGGGGGCAAGGTGTGTGCGGCCATTAACGTACCCCATATCGCACGTATTGATGGGCTAAGGCGCCCAGACCCAGAGCAAATCAAGAATAACCTGTTAGATATCACTACTCGCTTATCTAAGAAGCTGGGTTTTGATGCCCTCAACCCCCTGGAAAGCTAAAGCCGTTGTCATGCTAACTCTCATTTCTGTTTATGTTACGGCTCTGGCCACGGTCGCACCCTTAGTCATGTGCGGCGGCGTCGGTTTTATATGGGGCAAACGCAAATTAGCTTTTGATGCCGAATTCGTTTCTACGCTGGTTACGCTTGCTGGGGTGCCTGCACTGATCTTTCATACGCTCTACACCACCAGCATCGATAACGCCGCACTACTCGATATCAGTTATGCCTCGACTCTCGCTATCGCCCTGTCGATTGGGTTTTGCTGGGCTGTGCTTAAAGTAACAAGAACACCCGTTCGAGAGAACTGGCAGCTTGCCAGTTTTCCTAACTCGGGTAATTTAGGTTTACCGCTGTCCGCGCTGGCCTTTGGCGAAGTGGGTTTATCTGTCGCCATCGTGTTTTTTGCAGTGTGTACGTTTATACATAACACCGTCGGTTTACGCACAATCTCTAGCGACGAGCAAGGCGCTAGCGGCAAGCTTCTGGTGGTGGGTTCAGCCGTTTTAGCAATTGTCGCTAGAGTCAGTGGGATCACGCTTCCGGAATGGAGTTTGAATGGATTATCGTTAATTGGCAGCATTACCGTACCGTTAATGCTATTTAGCTTAGGCGTGACCTTATCAACGATTTCTACTAAAGGCTTAAAAGCCGGTTCCTTCGTAGCAACGCTTCGATTAAGTGCCGGTTTACTTAGCGCCATCATCGCCTGCTGGCTGCTTGGTACACCCACAACGCTGGCTGCGATTATTGTGCTGCAAATGGCCATGCCATGCGCCGTCATTGGCTACGTGTACGTTGCCCGATTCGCGCCCGCTAATGGGCACGTTGCTGCCAGCGCAGTCTTAGTGTCCACACTCATCTTTTTAGCCACTTCACCGTTGCTAATTGCTAGCCTTAAACGCTTTTATATCCCCTAGGTAGTCAACACAACCGATGCTTCGCTTAGGCTACGCCCACTCGGTGGGCGAGCATCGCCCCCCCAAAAGGTGAAAAGCATGCAACGGTATTGCAATTTTTTTGTGCTAATAAAGCCTATACAACGCAAAAATGGGCATTAGAACTCTATAATCGTTGCAAACGGTGTCACATCCGCGCTGTGCCTGCTAGTATAGATAGTTCGTTTAATAGAAATCTATTCATGCTGTCGGTAGCAGCTGACGGGCATCGAGGCTTCTTGCCAAAACATAGATGACGACCATTGCAGTCCCACATCGGGCCACCCTCGCTGTGCTTGCGGCTCAATAATTCGTAAAAATCCGCATGCTCGATCAGCATCGCCTTACATCGATTGGCTTTGGGAAGAGGCCATCAACATCTTTTTTATTCCACTGCACAGGCACTCGTGTCTTGAACCAATCAATCCTATGAGCACTTCCAACCTCTCACGCATCGAATACGACCTACTTGGAACACGAGACATCCCCGGCGATGCGTATTACGGCATCCAAACTCTGCGTGCTGCTGAAAACTTCTGTTTAACTGGCATCACCCTAGCCAACTACCCGAAATTCATCATGGCGTTGGCCATGGTTAAACAAGCCGCCGCAGCGGCTAACCATAAGCTGGGCCATCTTGACGAAGAAAAATACAACGCCATCCGTCAAGCGTGCAAGCGAATTATTGACGGCGATTTTCATGATCAGTTTATCGTCGACATGATTCAAGGTGGGGCTGGAACCTCAACAAATATGAATGCCAACGAGGTGATTGCGAACGTTGCATTGGAAATCATGGGGCATAACAAAGGTGATTACCAACACCTGCATCCCAATAACCACGTCAACATGGCGCAATCAACCAACGATGCCTACCCCACAGCGATACGCGTGGGTTTGCTATTAAGTGTTGACGCTTTACTTAACAGCCTAAGCCAACTGATCGACGCCACCGAAGCCAAAGCGCAAGAGTTTGCCACCGTATTGAAAATGGGCCGCACACAGATGCAAGACGCCGTGCCCATGACCCTAGGTCAAGAGTTTCATAGCTTTGCAACCACGCTCGCTGAAGACGTATCGCGTATGCGCGTCATGGCTCCTGAACTACTCGACGCCGTCAATATTGGGGGTACCGCTATTGGTACGGGCATTAATGCCGACCCTGACTACCAAGCCGCAGCCGTTGATTTCTTAAGCCAAGTTAGTGGCTTAAACATTAAAGCCGCCCCTGATTTGATTGAAGCTAGCTCTGATATGGGCGATTTTGTGCTGTTCTCTAGCATGCTTAAGCGCACGGCAGTGAAGCTCTCTAAAATCTGTAACGATTTACGCTTACTTTCAAGCGGTCCACGTGCAGGGATTGGTGAAATCAATCTTCCGGCTCGCCAGCCAGGTAGCTCCATCATGCCGGGTAAAGTAAACCCTGTTATTCCTGAAGCCTTAAACCAAATTGCATTTGAAGTTATCGGTAACGACACCGCCTTAACCATGGCTGCCGAAGCGGGTCAGTTACAACTGAACCCCATGGAGCCGTTAATTGCCTACAAACTGTTTAGCTCTCTGGATTTATTAGTACGCGGTATTGATATGCTGCGCACCACCTGCATCGAAGGCATCACGGCCAATACCGCCCATTGCCAAGAGCTTGTGCACAAGTCCATCGGCTTAATCACAGCATTGAACCCCTACATCGGTTACGAAAACTCAACACGTATCGCCAAAGAGGCGCTACAAACGGGTCGTGGCGTTCTGGAACTCGTGCAAGAACAATGCCTGCTGGACGAAACCATGTTGGCTGACATCTTGCGCCCAGAAAACATGATTGCTCCGCGCAAATGCAAGTAAAAAGGCCCTAACAAGCCCCAAAAAAGCCACTGTTTAACAGTGGCTTTTTTTATGTTCTTTAACAGGGAAAACCCATTACCCTTAGACCTACCGTTGCGACAACAATAATCCCGCACGCTCACAACGTCATTTTTCTAGTCGCGTTATGATGGGGAGGCAATAACGCATCACATCATTACGGTTAACTAGCATGGGCTTTGAAGCGATCATTTTCGATTGTGATGGGGTACTCGTAGACAGCGAGCCCGTCACGCTGGGGGTATTACGCGATATGTTGGCAGCCCTAGGATGGTCACTTAGCGCAGACGAGTGTGAGGCATTATTTGTCGGAAAATCCAGCGCCAACGAACTACTCATCATTCAAAACCGTATTGGTAGAAAGCTAGAGCAAGACTGGATTGACGAGTTTCAATTACGCCGTAATCAGGCTTTACGACAAAAGCTTATCGCTGTTCCCGGTATTCAAGAATGCCTTCGTACACTAAGCCCACACTGGCCAGACAAACTGGCCTGCGCATCGGCCGCCGAGCTGTCAAAAATACAACTACAACTGACAATGACGGGCTTAGATCGCTACTTTAACGATCATTTATACAGTGGCGTCGATGTAGCGCTTAACAAACCCTACCCAGACGTTTACCTTAAAGCCGCCGCCAGTCTTGGGGTTGATCCCAAACGATGCGCCGTCATCGAAGACAGCATTACCGGCATTGAGTCTGGCGTTAGCGCGGGCGCAACCGTACTGGCTTACGACAACAAAAACAAGCCAGAGCCGTTGTTAAAGGCGGGTGCCAGCATGATCTTTAACGACATGAAGCACCTACCCGACTTATTACTACGCTGCGCCCAACCACTCTCTAAGGCCTAAGTTACTGAGGAATGAAGCTTTGGTACTCGGGCGATATCGGCTCGTCAGCCAGATGCTGAACCAACGCCTCTGCGCTACCGGCCGCTAAGGTAAAGCCTAAAGCCCCCTGCCCTACATTTAGCCAAAGGTTTTTCAAACGCGGGTGCGCCCCAATAATGGGTTTACCTGTAGGCGTAGCCGGTCGCAACCCAGCCCACTCTGTGGCCTCATTAAAGGACAGCGCAGGAAAGGTTTCACTGGCATGTCGACGAAGTAAGCGCAAGCGACTAGGGCTTAAGCGGGCATCCGTTGCGCCAATATCCACCATGGCGGCAATACGCAGGCGCTCAGCCAATGGTGCATAGACAATACGGCGCTCGTAGTCGGTAATGCTGACCCGTGGCGAGACGCCTGCAGCAACGTTAGTGTGAAGCGGTAAGGTCAGGCTGTAGCCCTTTAAGGGATACACCAACGGCGTATAGCCCGTGTCCTTTAATAACGCCACGCTGCGCACACCCGCCGCAATCACCACATGATCCGCATCGATGTCGCCATCCGATGTTTTCACCCCCACAACACGCGAACCCTCACGACGTAAACCCAGCACCTCGGTGCCCATGTGCGCCGTAAAACCAGATTGCTGCTTCAACCAGTTGAACATTTGCTGGGTGTATTGCTGGCAATCCCCCACCTCTTCGTGGGGTGTAAAAACACCACCCGCTAAGGAGGCCGCAATGGGGGATAAGGAAGGTTCTAGCTCAAGCACCTGTGCCGCTGTCAAAACTTGCTGCGCCGAGCCCAGACCCGCTTGGAACTCGGCCTGCTGGCGCGCCTTATTGAACGCGCTGTCGTGGCGATAGATGATGAGTTTCCCGGCATCGTTCCATGAATACTCAAGCTGCAACGCCTGGCTGTTTTCATGGACAAGCGTTTTACTACGCAGCGCTAACCCCAAAAGCTGTGCTGTACTACGCTCGCTTTGCCGTTGGGTACACGCCGCGACAAAATGCGCTAGCCAGCGCCACTGCTGCCAATCAAGACGCGGGTAAAACCGTAAGGGTGAGTTCGGATTAAACAACCACTTGGGGAGGTCGTTAAACACTGCGGGCGAGGCCAATGGGGCCACATAGTTGTAACTTAACTGACAACCATTCGCGAAACTCGCTTCTTGAGCTGGGTCATCGTGACTGTCAACGATGCTGACTTGAAATCCTTTTTTTAATAACAAGTAAGCACTGTTCACACCCACGACCCCAGCACCAATAATGACGACATGCATTTGAGAGCTCCTGCGCTTTTTTGGCTACGATTTTTATTTAAAAAAGATAAAAACCCGTTTTTTATCAACCTATTAACTTTAAAATATCGAAAAAATAAAAAACATATATCAGCGTTCTTGAGAATGCTCAAGCAGGGGTTTATACCTGTCCAAGAAAGCATATAACGGACATCATGAATCAGGAATAAAAAAAAGCAAAATTCTGGTTATAAAGAAAGAATGTGTTATTAGGCTTAAACTAATACGCAATGGAGAAGCTAACAGGGCGTTAAGTCGTCTGCAAGAACGATGATATCTGTAATATAAGTAACTGTGTCACGCTTGACTCGCTAACCCACGCAACGCCTTCTTTTAGACACCTAATAACGATCTAATAATTAACCATAAGTGAGAAAATGATATGAGTCAGGGGACATTTCATTATCCATGGTTCAAAAAAACGGATGTAGACGCTTTTTTTGCACTATTCCAAAACAACATTGCCAACTTTATCGTGATTGCCATCACGATGTTGGGGATGGGGTTTTCAACCGAAATTGTATTCGGAAAGGTCTTGCCTGGGGCAGCCATTGCTGTCATGTCGGGAAACTTCTACTACGCCTACATGGCTAACCGACTTGCACGCAAAGAACAACGCACCGATGTAACCGCACTGGCCTACGGTATTAGTACGCCGGTCATGTTTGTGTTTTTATTCGGGGTTTTGCTTCCCGCCAAAACAATCACGGGCGACCCGGATCTGGCTTGGAAAATTGCAGCAGGTGCTTGTTTCTTAAGTGGCCTAATTGAAGCCTTGGTGGCTTTTATTGGCCCATGGATGCAACGTAACCTACCTCGTGCGGCGATGCTAGGTGCTGTCGCTGGGGTAGCGCTTACCTTTATTGCAGGCGAGATGCTGTTTAAAACCCTAGAAATGCCAATCGTCGGCATTATCGTATTGGGTATTATTATTTTGGGCTTGGTCGCACGGGTAGTGATGCCACTGCGCCTCTCTTCCACTGTTTTCGCTATCATTATCGGTACCGGTCTTGCTTACGCACTGGGCGAATCCGACACCAACAACTTCAGAGAAGGTATTAGCCATCTAGGCTTTTATCCTCCTACTTTCACCATGGCTCCTTTTGAAGGCATGAGCTTATTGTTCACCACGATGGTCGCGATTTTAACAGTCGTTCTACCGATTACGCTCTACAACGCCATCGAGACCATGAACAACGTCGAAGCCATGAAAGTACTGGGCGACGACTATCACGTTGGCGAATGTCAGGCGGTGGATGGTTTAGGTACTGTTCTTGGCGCTATGTTTGGTGGCTTGTTCCCAACCACGGTTTACATCGCCTCTGCCAGCTCTAAATGGATGGACGCAGGACGCGGCTACAGTATTGCTAACGGTGTGGTCTATCTTATCGCGACAACCTGCGGTTTGATTGCTGCCATGGCCGCTGTCATTCCCGTTTCCGTTGTGGCTCCGATCCTGGTGTTCGTTGGCATTTCAATGGTTTCAACGGCTTTCCAAGCCAACTCAAAGAAATACTACCCAGCCGTTGCTATCGCGATGTTACCTTACTTAGGTAACTACGTCATGACGCGTTTCAATAACGCCGCCGGAGAAGTGGTTTCGAATATTTCGGCAGGTATCGTGCCCTTAGGCCAGGGTGCTATGTTTACCGCCATGATGCTGGGTGCCATTACAGTTAGCCTTATTGACCATCAATTCAGACGCGCTGCCGCTTTCGCGTTAATTACTGCAGGGATGTCCTTTATTGGCTTGATTCACGCTCCGCGAATGGGCTTTAATGCCGCGCCGGACTTTGTGATCGGTTACGTAATATTGGCCGCACTGTTCTTTTACTTTTCAGTTTTCAAGCCGGCTATTTTGCCTACACCTCAAGGTTTATCGTTAAGCGATAAAGACGATGACTAGATCGTTCTAAGGCATGCAGCAAAAAGTCCCGCTCTACGCGGGACTTTTTGCTTCTACAGAGCGTTACTCATCATCTAAATGAAACTTATGGATCACACGATGAATGATAGGTGCCAGAATCAAACCAATTGAGGCCACAAAGAACAAACTGGTCACAAAACCATATAAAGCGATAAAAACCTTTCCTGACACCGTGCTGGGCACAATCAGCGTGCCAATACCTCCCAATAAAAAGGCCGTATTTAACAAGGCGTCATGTAAGGTGATGTCATCAAAAACCATATGCCCCAGCACCCCCAGCAGCATCACCACAATCACTAAACAAAAGGCAGCGAACACATGCCAGAAAAGCCGCTTAAGAAAAGCAGCCCGACTAAGTAAGCCATCATTTTTAGACTCGTACACAACGCTTTCCTTTTGCCATTAACCATTCCGTACCGGTTGCAAGATTCACACACTGACACGTATGCGTAGTGGTGCCCATAGTGTCTCTACCCATTGGGCCTTATGATAAGTGCTCGCTTTATCTGCTCTACGTTATTGCTGCCACATTGCACCTATAGGCCTTACCATCATGATGAGCCCAATGCTGTTGCTGTTCCTCATACTGATTGCCACTATCTTAATGTTTTTATTCGGCCGGTGGCGCCATGACATGGTGGCGATCGCTGCATTACTAACGTGCACTGCCGTAGGCCTTGTTAACCCTGCCGATGCCTTTTCCGGCTTTAGTCATCCAGCAGTCGTTACCGTGGTCGGTGTGCTGGTGCTAAGTTACGCGCTACAGCAAACTGGCGCTGTCGATGTGTTGGCAGAACGCATTCTACCCTCTAAAGCCTCGCCAACAATCTCCATCACGGCACTCTGCGCATTAGCCGCCCTGCTATCCAGTTTTATGAACAACGTGGGCGCCTTGGCCCTATTAATGCCCATTGCTCTACAAATGGCTGTTCGACTCAACATCCCACCAGGCCGCACGCTCATGCCCTTAGCCTTTGCGACAATGCTCGGTGGCATGACCACATTGATCGGCACGCCTTCTAATCTGCTGGTATCAAGCTTTAGAACCTACGACGGCCACCGTGGTTTTGCCATGTTTGATTTCAGCCCCGTGGGTGTGGCGGTTGCGGTACTGGGTGTGATTTTTTTGGGCACGTTGGGATGGCGCTTGGTGCCTGCACGCGAACGTCAACATACCGATAGCTTTGAAACCGGCGCTTATTTAACCGAAGCTCGGGTGCCTGAAGAATCTAAAGCCATTGGCGTGACGTTAGGCGAGGCCGAAAAAGCCCTTACCGATGCTGAGGCCCAAATTCTGGGGTTGATTCGAAACGGGATACGGCTAAACGCACCAGACTCCCGCCTTGCCTTAAGGGCTAACGATGTCGTGCTGCTTGAGGCGGATCCCAACACCTTAGCCAAGTCCTTAGAAACCTTAGGTCTCGTCTTCGAAGAGGGCTTACCCTCCAGTCATAAATCGGAGGATAACAATGAAAGCTCTGCCTCCGTCGCCTCAGCGGTTAGCAACGACACAACAAATAAGAAAAATGGGGATGCCCCTAAGCGTGTACTAAGCAATGAGCTCTCTGAGCTCGTGGTGTTACCCGGTTCGTCACTATTAGGGCGTAGTGCCGCCAATATTCAAATGCGCAGTCGTTTCCACATTAACTTACTGGCGATCTCCCGACAAAGCATTCGTTCGCGTACACGGTTACGCAGCACCCCCTTACGCACCGGTGACGTGCTATTGCTTCAAGGGCCAAGCGAAGACATCAGTCACTTCGCCGCTGCCAGTGGTTGCGCCCCCTTAGCCAGCCGGCCTTTGCGCGTACCGGATCGCAAAAAAATGTGGCTATCTGTACTGATCATGGGGGGTGCGATTGCCGGGGCGGCCTCTGGCCTATGGTCTGCCGCCCTATGTTTCACGCTGGGCGTATTATTGCTCTTAGCATGCAAGGTGGTCGCCACAAGAAATGCCTATACCGCCATCGATTGGTCCGTCATTGTTCTGTTGGGGGCACTAATACCGGTAGGTCAAGCTATGGAATCAACTGGCGCTGCCGCTGCTGTGGCTAACTTCATGCTAGCGCATATTGCAGGGGGTCATTCGATCATTGCCCTTATCGTGATTCTCGTCGCAACCATGAGCCTATCAGATCTCATGAACAACGCCGCAACCGTTGTCGTGATGAGCCCCATTGCGATCGGCGCCGCCACGCAGCTCGGCGTGAATCCCGATGGCTTTTTAATGGCCGTGGCCATTGGTGCCTCGTGCGCTTTCTTAACCCCTATCGCACATCAAAACAATACCTTAGTTTTAGGCCCTGGCGGTTTCAAGTTTGGGGATTACTGGCCCTTAGGCTTACCCACAGAAATTATTGTGGGCGGCATATCCATACCTCTGATACTGCTTGTTTGGCCACTCTAACAACGACTACTGAGGCACTGGGATTTCCGGCGCAAGTGCCTTATGCTGTCCAGTATTTAGTTTCTGCAGGAGAACCGCCTCGTGTCCCCCACCAGCTTGTCGTTACTTGAACAACTCATCGCCTTCGATACCGTATCCCGGCAATCTAATCTTGATCTTATTCAATTTGTCGACGACTACTTAGCGAAGCTAGGCGTCAAGGCAACGCTGATCTACAACGACGACCGTAGTAAAGCCAATTTACATGCCCTAATCGGGCCGGCCACCGAGGGCGGGGTGGTGCTATCGGGCCACACCGATGTGGTGCCCGTCGACGGCCAACCGTGGGACACAGACCCTTTTGTAATCAGCGAACAAGACAACAAACTGTACGGCCGCGGCACCTGCGACATGAAAGGCTTTCTTGCTGTAGCGCTCGCTAAGGTTCCAGACATGCTGAAAGCCCCCTTAAAGCGTCCTGTGCATTTGGCTTTTAGTTACGATGAAGAAATCGGCTGCCTCGGCGCCCCCCGCTTAATTGCTTATTTGTCACAACACAAAGCTAAACCTCACGCCGTTATCGTTGGCGAGCCCACCAGCATGCAAGCCGTGGTGGCACATAAGGGCATTGTGGCGTTTAAAACCACGGTTACTGGCCATGAGGCACATTCCAGTCAGGTACAACGTGGCGCTAGCGCCGTTACCATCGCCGCCCGATTAGTCGCGTTTATTGACGACCTCATGCAAGAGAATCAAACAGCAGCAAAACCAGACAACGCATTTATTCCGCCCTACACCACCTTGCATACCGGCGTCATCAACGGGGGAACAGCCATTAATATTATGGCGCGTGAGTGCTCATTTATTTGGGACATCCGCAACCTGCCAGGTGACGACACGCAGCCCTATATCCAACGCGTGATCGACTACGGCAATCAGCTACTTGCTCCGCTGCAACACCTGAGCGACACGATTGGCATTCACCATCAGCAACTCGCCAACGTGCCAGCGTTGTCGGATCAGGGTGGGCGTGCACAACAACTTGTAAATGAAAGCTTGAATCAACCCGTGCAAAATGTGGTGCCTTTTGCGGCAGAAGGTGGTCAATTCCAAAACGCCGGTTTTGATGTGGTCTTATGTGGACCGGGATCCATAGACCAAGCGCATCAGCCCAACGAGTACATTGAAATCGAACAATTAACCCAATGCGAACACTTTATGGACCAGCTCATCCAACGCTTAAGCCGTTAAGCGCACGTTAAGTTTTTACAAATATTGACACTTCTCGCCTGTCTCTTAGCGCTACAACACTAGACGATGGGCACGGCCGACTCTAAGATACCTAGTACTGCACAGCCCGATTACTGCAGCCTCAACAACGTAACGGAGAAACAAATGGCTTTTATTTGGATGCTCATTGTCGGTTTTGTCGTTGGTTTAATTGCACGGGCCATCATGCCAGGGTCGCAAAACATGGGCCTTATCTTAACGACCGTTCTTGGTATTATCGGGGCGCTAGTGGGCGGCTTTTTAGGCCAAGCGCTAGGACTGTACTCAGAGGGCTCTCAAGTCGAAATTATCGGCTCGATCGTCGGGGCCATTATTGTGTTGTTTGCCTACGGTCTTATTGCTAAGCGAGGTTAGCCTTTCGCTGCATCTTGATGAGGCGCGGCCTGATGCAACTGAGCGGCTAGCTCAATCACCACCTGCTCTCGTCGCGCTGAAGCCGCATTCTGGCTTAGCATTGAACACCAATCTACATGACTACGCGCTTCCAGCAATACCGCAGGAAGCGCTTCTTTACGCCAATCGATACCATGCGCCGTCTGATCATGATGCTGATCATCATCCGGCGCCAAAGCCAATGCCGAGCGCGCAATCGCAATGGGCACTTGTGCGGCGTGACCACGGGCCTCAAGCGCATGGATCAATGCTGTTTGTCGCAACGCCAGCACGCGTATCACGCTTTCATCCACGCTAAGCTCCATCTTTCCGCGCCATTTACCCATTAGACGCTGGCCCCACTTATCGAACCCCTGCCACAAACCGCCGGCGGCCGCACCAATGACAGTGCCGCTACCCAGACTAAAGCCCAATGTCAGCATATCAACCGTTGCGCCCGCTAAGGCTCCGGCTGCCACACCCTTGCCCACATGCACACCGAGATCTTTTAAGACATCAGGGTTAAATAAATCGGTTTCCCATCGCGTTCCATCAAGAGAGAGTTCATCAGCCAAGTAATCACGTGACGAGAAGTTAAAGCGTTTAAGTAAGGCTTTGACGCATCGCTCTTCACGTTGCCGTATTTGAGTACGCATTTGTTCAGTGCTGTCGTGAATCGCGCGCTCGTCGGGCTCGCTAACTAAACGCCACGCGGTCACGTCCACCAACATATCCGCCAAAATACGCCACGCTTCGCTTAACCGTTGTTGGCGTTGCAGCGTTACGTTCGCGATCAGTGCTTTTAAGGCCGCCGAATGAGCCGCCCCCAGTAATAGTGCGAGTCGCTCGTAAAGTTGCGCCTCACCACCCAGTGCTGGCGCCACCGTGTCAAATTCGGCAATAGCGTGCAGGCCCACCTTGGCCAGCGCTTCTCGCCACTCGTCGATGCGCTGCTCGTTACTGCGGATGAAATTCAGCACCGGAAGCAATGGCTTACCGCTGCGGGCTAATACCCGTAATTCATCCTCGTGTTTCGCCAACACCGGATCACGGACATCGATCACATACAAACCCGCATCCGAAGCCAGCAGTTGCCGTAGCACTCGCGCCTCTTGTTCGAACCGCCCTACCGCCTCTGGCGTATCAAAAAAACGTTGGAGACTACTGGGACCATCAAGACGCTCACCCGGTTGCGCCAGTCGTTCCAAATACTCCAGCAACGCCATACTGTCTTCAATACCCGGCGTATCAAAAAACTCGACAACCAGAGCCTCATCAACACTTAGCCTTACCCCTTCCACATGACGTGTGGTGCCGGGGCTATTACGCACTTCGCCAAAGTTGGCATCGCGCGTTAGGGTACGTAATAACGAGGTCTTACCCGTGTTCGTATGACCCACCACCGCTAAGCGCAGCGCCACCGTATCTGATTTCATGCCTGCACCTTAACGTAATAACAACGCATCAAAATGGCTAAAGATTTGCTCGGACTCAAAACCGGCCGCTTCTAAACGATACAACCACGACTGCAAACGTTCTGGGTTATCCGGCTGTTGCGCCGTGGCATACAGCACCACACTGCACTGTTCACCATAGGCCCTTAATTCACTCAACCACGCTATGACCCCGCGATCAGGCGTTTGGTGGGCGTCACACACCAGCACCAAATGAGCCGCTTGCTGTTGCTGTAGTCGCTGCAATAACTGTTGACGTTGTGCTCGGCTATCAACGACGCCCGCGTCTTCCCATGCGGGCGGTAGCGCTGAAGGTGGCCAAGCTTTGGTGTCCGCTAGCTCGACCCCCACCACCAACGTTGGCGCATTAATATCGGGACGCACCATTACGGGTTGCACTGTCTCTACGCGATCTGCTGGCGCTTGAGCATCAATACCCACCCGCTCAGCCATGGGCATTAAACGATCACGGTGCTCGGCAAAACCGGGCATGCTGGTGTCAATATGCAAGGCTCGCAGCGTAAGTAACCATCGTGCACCACAAAATAACAAGGCCAGTAACCGAGGTAACAGGCCATAAGCCACTAGGCACCCCAACACCCAACCCGACCAAAGACGTTGCTCGCTCGCGGAAAGCCGCTGCAAGCCGTCACTGCGATGAATCAACTCGGCGTCAGGTACACTAAAGCCCAGCAAACTTGGCAGTGCCCCCAGCGATTGCACCACACTGACAAAATACTCAGGCGATAACAATGTGGTTTCCCAATTAAAACCATAACGACGCGCTGAAAAAGCCCATAACAAGGCCAAGATGGCGGCAAATGTTGCGCAAAACCACAACAAATGGGTAGCGGTGCCAAATACCCAACGCGCTAGGCCATGTCGTCCCAGCACATTCATACCCGCGCCAAGCATCAGCCCAGCCTCTGGGCCTCGTACAAAGCGTTTAGTCAGCCACAACCAAAGACGCCCTAAAGGGTTCAAGCTCGTGTCGGCTTTTTTCGGCCACCCCAAGCTAATACCCCACCCTATAAAGCTCAATACGTTCAACGCCAATAACGCCGACACTGCTGTTAATACATTAATGTTCCCAGTATTTCCCAGCACACCATATGCCGCCAATACGCCGGTAACAACCGCAACAAGCATCAGTAACGGCAACGCCAATACGGCAAGCTGACGTATCTGATCGTATTGTTGAACTAAGCCTTCTCGCTGGGCAATAAGCTGGGCACGGCACACTATTCGTTGCACAAAACTGCCGCCTTTCGCCATGCTACGACGCGTCTCTGCAGCGTCTTCCACAGGCCCCCACGTCGCTTCTTTAACTCGCAACGATTCAACAAGACAGTACTCTTTAAACGAAAGGCGATCGGTAGATGAGACGTGGCTATAAGAGGACATAAGGCTCGTTTAAATTAATACGGGCTCGTTAGGCAAATGATTGGTGTCAGATTGCCCTTCTTTAGAAAACGGCGCATGCATTGTTAGAATGCCTTCAATATTTTCTACTGCTTGAAGCAAACCTTCCACGTACTCTTTACGCACAAACGCTTGCTGTAAGGTAGTGCATACCGTATGCCACTGTTCGGACGACGCGGTGATCCCCCGATCCGCAATAATTTCTATGCGGCGCTGATCCAACGCCAAATAAAGCAAAACCCCACTGTTTAGCGGAGTATCCCAAACACGCAGGCGCCCATATACCTCAAGGGCGCGCTGATAACTGTCACTTTCGTGACTAGGCATCACCGCTTCGATGGCTAAGACTAGCTCGCCACTGTGGCCCTCTTCGCTACGACGTATACGTTCGGCCACATGCGCCATAACTTCAGCATTAAAGTGTCGTCGCCGTAACCACTGGCCCTCGATTTGCGCTAAGCCCGTCACCTTCTTGATTGTGCTTTGCATCGCTTTTCCTTTTTTTACCAGCTACCTGAGGCACCGCCGCCGCCACTACCTCCGCCACCACCACTTGCGCCGCCGCCCATGCCTCCGCCGCCAAATCCGCCACCACCACCAAAACCACCACTGCTACTGAAGCCACCTAAACCCCCAATGGCGGCTCCGCGTCGCGAAGCACGGCCCGAGTTAGAACGGCCCCCAGCACCAAAGGCTTTACCAACTTTAGCGATGACGAATGCGACAAGTGCTCCGATCAACGCAATAGGAATACTCCAAAACATCAAGAACACAAAAAAGCCGATGGCAAAAGCGGCAAACCACGCTGGCATCAAAAAAGCCATAAATGCCAGCGGCAATAACATAACCAGCGGCCCTTCATCGGCGTAGGCCTCTTGGGCATCCGCCGGCGGGGGAAGTGCTTCGCCATTGACCAGACCCACTAAGGCATTCACCCCCGCCTCGATGCCTCCGACATAGTCGTCCAGTGCAAATCTTGGCGTGATGTATTCACGAATAATTCGTCCACTTTGTAAATCCGTTACGGCCCCTTCTAAGCCATAACCGACTTCAATGCGCAAACGCCTATCTTCTTTGGCCACGACGAGCAAAATGCCATCATCAATGCCTTGACGCCCTGGGCGCCATTCGTCGAACACCCGTCGTGCGTAAGACTCGATCGTGTCCTCACCCGTAGTGGGTACGAGCAAGACAAAAATTTGGGCACCTTTTTCGCGCTCAAGCGTTTGCAATTGCGTGCTAAGTGCTTGCTTTTGTTGTGTATTAAAGGTGTCGGTGGTGTCTGTCACCCAGTCGTTTAACGGTGGAATGGGTGTGGGCTGGGCCCACACCGGCGCAACCAACACCAGTGACATCAAGGCGCAAAGCCCAACCAATACACATTGACGCCAGCGCATCAACAGAGTTAACGGCATGATGGTCATACGCTATACCCCTTTACGTCATCACTTAAGCGGTTGCAGGCTAGGGAATATCAAATTCAACGACTGGACTGCGACGTATCTCGTCTTCCCGAGACACCCCATAGTTCTCTTTAACGTCATAACCGAAAATTTTGGCGGTAATCAGCGTCGGAAACTGACGGATGTAGAGGTTGTACTCTTGAATGGCCTGAACGTATCGGCCACGCTCGGTCGCGATACGGTTCTCTGTTCCCTCAAGCTGCGTCATTAAATCGCGAAATAAACCATCGCTTTTTAGCTGTGGATAATTTTCAGACACGGCAATTAAACGAGACAATGCCGAGCTTAACTGGCCTTGGGCTTCTTGGAAGCGCGCCATTAACGCAGGGTCTTCTAAATCATCCACGTTAATATTGATGCTGCCCACCCGTGCACGCGCCTCGGTCACGTCCGTCAAGACCGTGCGTTCGTTAACCATATAGGCATTCACAGAACTTACCAATTGCGGCACTAATTCAGCCCGGCGCTCGTATTGGTTTAAGGTTTGAGACCAAGCCGCTTTAACCTGCTCGTCTAAACGCTGGATGGTGTTGTAACCACAACCGCTTAACATCAACGCTATGACCGATACCCACAGCAAGCGAAAATAGGTTTTCATACTGTACTCACGAAAAAAACGAATAAAAAGAGTATCCGCTAGCCGCTTTCACCACAAGTGCAGTTCACATTGATTGTCATCATCATCGGGTTGGCAGCGCATGGCCTATCGGAAACATCCAACGTAATTTTTATACCACTATCCAATTCTATCCGGTTTCGTGATCGCTCTGGTATGAGAAAAGCTGCAGTGATCTTGCGAAACGCGTTATACTTAATCCTTTACGCGACACACCAATCGTTGCGTTATCTCTGCGGGTTACTCATACCTGCCTTGGCATATCCGCCATCAACCACTCTAATCGTCAGCCTCGATTGGTATTGCCTTAATGCGCAATAGGCTAGTCGCTGGAAAAACTTTTGAACTCTGAAATTACTTTTGCCTCCCTAGGTTTGGCAGACACTCTTCTGCACGCCGTTACGGATGCTGGCTACACACACCCCACGCCCATTCAGGCTCAAGCCATCCCACAGGTCATGAAAGGCGGTGATTTACTCGCTGCAGCACAAACGGGTACGGGGAAAACAGCAGGCTTTACCCTGCCCATACTGCACCGTCTGGTCTCCCAACCCGCGACACAACGTAAACCGGGTTGCCCACGTGCACTTATCCTTGCACCAACACGTGAATTGGCCGCGCAGGTTGAAGAGTCCGTTCGCTTATACAGCCGCAACACCAATATACGTTCTTTGGTTTTGTTTGGTGGCGTGAATATCAATCCACAGATTCGCGCCCTTCAGCGTCCCATCGATATTGTGGTCGCCACCCCCGGTCGCTTGCTTGACCATTGCCGTCAAAAAAACATCGACTTAAGTCAGGTAGAAATTGTGGTGTTGGACGAAGCCGATCGCATGCTCGACATGGGCTTTATCCGCGATATTCGACGCATCCTCAGCTTGATGCCATCCGAGCGACAAAACTTGCTGTTTTCCGCCACGTTTTCACCTGAAATTCGCGAACTCGCACGTAATACCTTACGTAACCCCATCGAAATTTCAGTCACCCCTCGCAACACGGCCTCTGAACTCATCACGCAACAAGTGATATTCACCGAGCAAGCCCATAAGCGCGAGCTCATCAGCCATATCATTCGTCAAAGCGGATGGCACCAAGTATTGGTGTTTTGTAGAACCAAGCATGGCGCTAACCGTTTGGCAGAAAAGCTCACCAAAGACGGCTTAAATGCTGCAGCGTTGCACGGTAACAAAAGCCAGTCGGCTCGCACTCGCGCTCTCGACGGCTTTAAAACCGGTAAAGTCGTGGTGCTCGTTGCTACCGACATTGCGGCCCGAGGCATCGATATCGATCAACTGCCTTACGTGATTAACTTCGAACTACCCCAAGTACCCGAAGACTACGTGCATCGCATTGGCCGCACAGGACGCGCTGGTAGCGAAGGCCTTGCCTTATCGTTAGTCGATCGCAGCGAAAACAAATTGCTACAAGCCATCGAACGCTTGATCACACGCGATATCGAACGCATTGAAATCAACGATTTCGAGCCCCCTGCCCGTAGCGCCCAAACGGAACAAGCCGATTCACCACGTCGACATAGTGCACCACGCCGTCACGATAACCCTCGCGCTGGACAAGGTGCCCGACGCCCCAACCGCAACAGCGGTTCTCGCTCTGCGTCGGCCTCTGATCGCTCGCGCGGAGCCGACTCGCAAGGCCGACGTCAATCGTCACAACGTAGTCGCACAAACCGCCCATCGGCACCTACCGCTGCATCCACCTAATTGGAAATTGTCATAGCACGGTAACCGTTACACTAGAGCCAGCCGCTTTTGCCGCACCCATGTTTGTCAACGCGGCTGCGCTCTTATTAATCTATCACTAGCTCAGAACACCCGCTGCTCCGTAGAGGAAAACCCATGTCTGCCGGCGATTTAAGCAAAGAAGTCAAAAAACGTAGAACATTTGCCATTATTTCTCACCCCGATGCGGGTAAAACCACGCTAACTGAAAAGCTACTGCTGTTTGCGGGCGCTATTCAAATTGCGGGCAGTGTTAAATCACGTAAAGCAGAGCGCCACGCTTCCTCCGACTGGATGGAAATCGAAAAACAACGTGGTATTTCTGTGGCCTCGTCGGTCATGCAAATGGAATACCGTGACTGTGTCATTAACCTACTCGACACACCCGGGCACCAAGACTTCTCGGAAGACACGTACCGTGTTCTAACCGCTGTTGATGCGGCGCTAATGGTCATCGACGCCGCAAACGGTGTAGAGCCCCAGACCATTCGTCTTTTACAAGTGTGTCGTGCGCGCAATACGCCCATCATCACCTTCGTCAATAAGTTAGACCGTGAAGTTCAAGAGCCTCTGGATTTAATCTCTGAAATCGAAGAACACTTGGGAATGGAAGCCATTCCTTTCTCGTGGCCAGTCGGTATGGGTCGCGCCTTTGGTGGGGTGTTCAACATACAAAAAGAGCATCTGCACGTCTTTACCTCAGGCAAAGAGCACCGCAGCGCCGACGACGAATTACTTCCCGGTTTGCACAACCCCGAGACCGAAGCGCGCTTTGGGGCCAACTTCCTAAAAGCCCAAGACGAAATCGAGCTCATCAACGAAGCCGTACCTGATTTTGATCACGACGCTTTTTTAGCAGGGAAACAAACCCCTGTGTTTTTCGGCTCTGCTATTAACAACTTCGGCGTACAAGAAGTGCTTGATGCCTTGGTTGACCTTGCTCCCTCGCCCGGCCCGCGTGAAGCCTTACAACGTACCGTGCTTCCACAAGAAAATAAATTTAGCGGTATGGTGTTTAAGGTTCAAGCCAATATGGACCCCGCACACCGTGACCGCGTGGCTTTCTTACGCGTTAGCTCAGGCCATTTTCAACGGGGCATGCGCCTAAAAGTCTCGCGTACGAATCGCGAGATACGTCCTAACAACGTGGTGTCGTTTTTATCGCAGCGCCGCGAATTACTAGACGAAGCTTACGCAGGCGACATCATCGGTATACCGAACCACGGCATCCTTCAACTTGGTGATGTGCTCACTGAAGGCGAAACCCTACAATTTACGGGCTTACCTTTCTTCGCGCCTGAACTGTTTCAAGCCGTTGAGGTCAAAGACCCTTTGCGCACGAAGCAGTTGCGTGTGGGTTTAACCCAGCTGGGTGAAGAAGGTGCGATTCAAGTGTTTCGCCCCTATATTGCCAGCGGTACGTTATTACTGGGCGCTGTAGGCCAACTGCAATTTGAAGTGGTCGCTCATCGTTTGAAAACAGAATATAACGTCGACGCACGACTATCACCGTCGCGCTACAATTTGGCGCGCTGGGTGACTGCCACCGACGATAAAGTTATGAAAAAGTTTATCGACAGCAACGCTGCGAATATTGCTTACGATGTGGTTGATGCCGTGGCATTTTTGACCAGCTCACCGGCCCAATTACGCGTGGCGCAAGATTTGAATCCGGGCATTGAATTTCATGCCATGCGAGAACACAGCGGTCATCACTTTGGTGATGGCGTCTAATACCATAGGCCTGCCCTATTCGACGGGTAAGCAGCATTACGCTTACACCCGTCGGATTCTGTCACAAGCCCATCGGTGGTTTTCGCTACAATGTTAGGCAATCGTTATGTAACTCATGTGTCGCCGAGTCAACTAACGAGCTTTTTTATCACGGACCCTTAATTATTATGTCCTGGCGTTTACTTATTGTGGTGTTTTTAATGGCGATCGGCGCCTCGGTATGGGGTGGCATTGCCTTAGGCAACTGGCTCATCGAACACGGCCCTTTACGTGCGCCAAATATGGCCGAGCTTATCGAGCCAACAGTAATGCCCACACTGGATGCGGATGGCAAGCCGTTCACAGCCATACCGCCACAACCGTTAATTAACGGTCGTTTGGGTGTACCAGACCCTATTGATCCAATAGACTGGGCCATTAACAATCCGTCTGCCGACAAAGACAACCCTCCTATTGCCTTAGCAACCACCCGAATCACAATGGCCGAGGCGCAAGCAGCATTGACTCGTTCAGACAGCGGGCTACAAGGTATCGCGAATGTGGGCAACCTTGGTCGTCCTAATGCGGCCAACACTGAAATTCAGCCTGTGGATATCTCTACCCCTCCGCCGCCCCCACCACAAGTCGTGACGGGTACCACTGATCCCCAGTGGCAAGGCGCACTGCAACGTGAACTTCACGCCTGCTCTCAGCGTAGCTTCTTTGACAGGCCAAGCTGCTCTTGGGATGTACGCAATAAATATTGCGGCCCAAACAATGCTTGGGGTCGGGTGGCCGGTTGTCCAAGTAAGTCCTTCTAATCTGACCGACAACCCCTACCACACAGCATTGCACAGCGCCTATAACGGTGGCGCTGAGCACAAAAAAGCTTCTTGGTGTTCTGCCTACGTCTGGGGCAGCTCCAAGAAGCTTTTTTGCTATCAATATAACGGTTACTCGTCGGACATCTGCGACTGTAGGTAGTTATTAATGCCTACTTTTTCGACCAGTTCGATCTGTGTTTCTAGCCAATCGATGTGCTCTTCGGTATCGATCAAAATCTTTAGCAATAGATCACGAGAAACGTAGTCGCCCACCGACTCACAGTAAGCGATACCTTCTTTCACGGTAAGCTTTGCGCCTTTCTCTAGGCTAAGATCACAGCCCAAGATTTCGGGCACATCTTCACCAATGCGCAGTTTATGTAAATCTTGTAAATTGGGTAGACCATCCAGCATAAAAATACGCTCGATAAGCATATCGGCATGTTTCATTTCGCCGATGGACTCATCGTATTCGTGCTTACCTAGCTTATCGAAACCCCAGTGATTTAACATGCGCGCATGTAAGAAATACTGGTTAATTGCGGTAAGTTCGTTTTTTAGCTGCTGGTTTAAATGATGTATAACTTGTGTATCGCCTTTCATACGCGCCTCCTGATGGTTAACACCTGTGTGCAACCACCACTATAGCAGCCAAACGGCGAACACAGCGCACTATGCCCATCAAAGATAGGCTAATTACGCTGGCACAGTTCATCACTATTTCTACGTATTACAACTCAATCTGGGCAGAAAATAATAAACGTCGCTCAAACGACCAAAGCAGCGTAAGCAGGCATGTGCACAGGATGCACTTCCGTGTCCAACGACGTGTGCTCTACATCGCGAGTCACTTGGGTCACAAACATCGAGCTTTCACCCGCGTATTGCCCCCCTGGAAGGTACTCAATCGCTGTATCGGCGCACGACCCGCAACACGACGCTACGCCCAGCTGGCCCTGTAGGTCAGCCATGGAGGTCGCCCCTTGAGAGACGGCTTGCTTAACTTGACGCTCGGTAATGGCGTTACATATACAAATATACATGAGAACCATTATCATCCGTAATTACATTCTTTGCAATACACATTCGGCAAGTCCCAGCCGTTCCCTCCTAGGAATAACCCTAAAAAAATGCAAAAAATGTGGTGTTTATGCAATTACTTCATATAAACAGCAACTTATAGCGATGGTGAGGGGCGCCTTTCTGATGGCCAACGACCAAAAATACGCAACGTGAGCAACGTCGTCTTAACGAGTTGGGGTGACCATTGAACGAACTTTACGCTGTGGGGCCGCTTCTATGCCCAGTACATCGCGATACTTGGCGACAGTGCGTCTGGCTACGGTAATACCCTCTTTAGCCAACAATTTTGCTAGCGCATTGTCTGACAAAGGCTTCGATTTTGATTCATCAGCAATAAACTCACTAATACGTGCTTGCACCGCACTAGGTGCAATCGAACTACCGTCCTCATTGCGTAACCCTTCGCCAAAGAGCGAGCTTAGCTCAATCATGCCACTGGGCGTTTGCATGTACTTCTGACGCGTCGCACGCGACACAGTGGACTCGTGCAGATCAAGCGCCACGGCAATGTCCCTAAGTATTAACGGGCGCATCGCGGCTGGACCATAATCGAAGTAACTTCGTTGATGATTCACAATGGCCTGCGCCACCCGCGCGATGGTGTGATGACGATTATGTAGGTTACGTATTAACGCTTGTGCAGCCTGATGCTGCTGAGCTAGCTCTGGGTGCTGCTGCGGGTTCCAACCATCCAGTTGGGCCAGTTTCAGTTTGGGCACAATCGCCGGATTAAGCTGTGCGATCCACTGGTTTCTCACCCGCGTTAGCATGACATCCGGCACCACATACTCGGCAACATTGTCTGTCCACGGCTCGCCAGGACGCGGATTAAAGCTAAGTAATAAACGATAGACCGCTTGTGCTTGCGATAAGGTTGTGCCCAAGGCATCCGCTAAGCGCTGCACACTTCCTGTGGATAAATACGTTAAATACTGATCAATCGTCGTTATGGCCGCACGTCGTAACGCTGGGCTTACCGCCTTTTGCTGGCGATCAAGCTGCACGCGTAAACACTCGCTAAAAGAGCGCGCACCCACACCGACGGGGTCTAACTGCAGTAACTGTTGATGCGCCGCTTCGACATCGGCCAAACTCAACTCAAGTTCCGCCGGTAAATAGCTTAAAAACTCGTCCAAACCGCAAGGCAAATAGCCATTGTCATCTAACTCATCGATTAAAAGCTCAAGCAAGGCTCGCTCGCGTGGCGAGTTGTGGCTCATGATGAGTTGCTCTTTGAGATAACGCGCTAAACTAGGACGCTCAGCAGGCTCGGGAAACCAATCGTTATCGTCATCGGATGAGCGGTTGGCAAAACCCAACATCGCACTTTCAGCAACCCTGCTAGCCGATGCGTGACCAGCAAATTCAGTGCCATACTGTTCACTATCTATACGTTCCAGCATGGGGTTATCGAGCAGGGCTTGTGCCACCTCCTGCTCTAGCTCCAGCGTCGACAATTGCAACAGTCGTATCGACTGCTGTAATTGTGGTGTCAGCGCTAGTTGTTGCTGCTGACGTAACTCCAACGACTGATTAGTTTGCATAAATACAATGAATCATCCCATTACCGAACCAAGGTCATTACCCAGTGCTCAAGATAGCACCGTATTGCGCCGTACTATCATCAAACTGACCGCCACACAGAAGATACTTAGTGCCAGCGTTATTGTGGTGTTAGCCCTCGTTTGGTGGGATCTACTCAACCGACTCATCGCCTTTGGACGCGGGATCGATTACAGCGGGCTGGGGGCTTTAGGCTTAGACACCATCGCATTAATACAGCATTACAATCCGTTTTTTTGGTGGACAGTCGTCGCTATTTGTACCTTCATTATTGCCTATTTTCTCTATCGTTTTACACTACACACCCACCGGATATGGCAAGCTCGCTTGGTCAGTGAAACTGTCTTCGCTGAACTGGTTACCCAACTCTCGGCTCCGGCCTGTGAAGTCATTAACTGGGCATGGGAAGACAGACGGCATCCTATTACCATTGGCGACTTACAACGCGCCGCTACCGAGTTACGCGCCAACCGCTTTTCAAAAATCAGTTTAGCGGCACACCATGCCTCATTGATCGACGCTCGGTGTAAACGTGCGACAAACGATGAAAATCACTTGCAATCTGTTGAGTTTCGTGTTTGACTATCGTCATGGAACATTCGCGCAAGAACTCTCTTAACAATTCGATCAGCAACCACTCGGTGTGCTTCGGCTTGTCGCGCGCGTTAACAAACCCGTCCTTAGGTTTGTCTTCTTTAGTCCCTACCGCACTACTACCACTACTCCTAGCGCCCGGTTGCCGGGCCTAGAGTCTCGTGGCAGCTCGGCAGCCATTACCAGCCACCTCATTTGAACACCGTCACTGGTTATTCAAGTCGTTTGTGGCTCTAGTGGCGGTGAAAAGTTACTTAGCCTTTTCGCCCGACAGGTGCAATCATGATTTCCAACCCTTCAGAAAAATACATACCCTTCTCTCCATTTGAACGAGACTTCGCCGAACGCACTTGGCCCTCCAAGCGTATCGAAAAAGCGCCCATCTGGATGTCTACTGATTTGCGCGACGGGAACCAAGCGCTAATCGAGCCGATGAGTGTGCCTCGCAAACTCCGTTTTTTCGAGTTGCTTGTAAAAATTGGTTTTAAAGAAATTGAAGTTGGCTTTCCTTCTGCCTCGCAAACCGATTTCGACTTTGTGCGTAAATTAATTGACGAGAACCGCATTCCAGACGACGTCACGATCATTGGCTTAACGCAATCACGCCAAGACCTTATCGAACGCACCGTCGAAGCCATGGCAGGCGCGAAGACCTCAATGGTTCACTTGTATAACGCATGTGCTCCGGCCTTCCGTAAAATTGTGTTTAATATGCAGCCCGATGAAATTAAAAACATCGCGGTCACTGGCACGCGCTTAGTCAAAGAAGCCATTAAGGCGCACCCTGAAACCACATGGCGTTACCAATATTCGCCCGAGGTCTTCAGTACCACCGAGCCCGAGTTCGCCCTTGATGTCTGTAATGCCGTGGTAGAAGCCTGGAGCCCAACGCCAAACGATCCTATCGTCTTGAACTTACCCGCTACCGTCGAAGCCACTACGCCCAACCTATATGCGGATCAAATCGAATGGATGCATCGCAATCTAAACCATCGTGACAGCATTGTTTTAAGCCTTCACCCCCATAACGACCGTGGCACCGCTGTAGCAGCTGCCGAGTTTGGTGTCATGGCCGGCGCCGACCGTATTGAGGGCTGCTTATTCGGTAGTGGCGAGCGCACCGGTAACGTTTGCTTAGTCACCTTGGCTTTGAACTTATACACACAAGGCGTGCATCCAGGGTTAGACTTTTCTGATATTGATGAGGTACGTCGCTGCGCCGAAGAGTGCAACCAATTGCCTGTACATCCTCGTCACCCCTATGCTGGCGATCTGGTCTTTACCGCTTTCTCGGGTTCACACCAAGACGCCATCAAAAAAGGCTTTGCCAAACAGCAGCCTAACGCGCCATGGGAAGTCCCTTACTTACCGATTGATCCCGCCGATTTGGGTCGTAACTACGACGCCGTGATTCGCGTTAATAGCCAATCTGGTAAAGGTGGTGTCTCGTACTTGCTTGAGCAAGAGCACGGCTTAGTCTTACCACGTCGCTTACAAATCGAATTTAGCCGAGCCATTCAGCGCGTCACCGAAGAAACGGGCAAAGAAGTAACGCCGGATTCCGTGCACACCATATTCACTCAAGAATACTTAGACACCCAAGGCCCATGGCAGCTGGTTACCCATACCGTCAGCAGCCAACCTAAGCCTGCAGACGGTGGCCAACGTTTTGATATCGAATTGTTGGTAACGGTAGACGGTGAAGAGCGTCGCTTACACGGTCACGGTGAAGGTGCTTTGGCTGCCTTTATTCAGGCATTAGACTTACCCATCAAAGTGATGGATTACAGCGAGCATGCCATTGGTAGCGGCACCGACACAAAAGCAGCCACCTATGTTGAAGCCCGCATTGATGACAGCAACAACGGCTTTGGGGTCGGTATACACCAAGATATTTTGACCTCGTCATTCAAAGCCATTTTGAGTGCGGTAAACCGCTATGAATTAGCCAAACGCGCCAATACCATCAGCGCTTAATAACAGCAGTCACCACACAATTACCCCGTGTGGTGTGCTTACCCTATCCATACAACAGTGATCCTGTTGTTGATAAAAAACGCCTGCTTCATCAAGCAGGCGTTTTGTCTTTTGAGCGTAGTAAGTCGGCCACTACGGGAGGACTACCACGACGTATCGGCTGGCTCCCACACCACATCGGCTTCGGCAGCCGCCGATTTACGCATGAGATCCAGTAATGGAAAAGCTCGCTGTCTAAAACCAACCGGTTGTTTCATGGCAGGTACCGGAGGCTCATCAATATCAGTCGTGTCTTCGCTATGTTCAGGCTCGGTAGCCATCGACATGGCTCTTTCGACGCCGCGAATAGCGTTAGCCAGTTGATCGTGGGGAATCACGCCTCGAGGCGGCACGTCGTCGGTGTAGGGCTTGCCTGCGGCTTGCAATACAGGCAAGGAGTCTGCAGCGAACATCATGACCTTGGCGGCGGCTTTGGAGTTAAAGACAAGTAGCATAATGTTTCCCTTTATCGTAGTTTCACGGCTATATACGATCATAAAGCAAAACGGAACCGTGCAATGCCTAGGCTTGATCCGCATTACCCTAGTTCATTAAGTGTATCAAACCCGCACTGACACTGGCACTCGTGCTCGATGCTTTACGCTTGTTAACGATATTTTATCGTGTTGCGCAACGCTTTATCGCCCTTATGTCCATCTAAGTGGGGTGCCTCAGGCTTGAGGGAAGAAATGAAGTGCAAATCACGCTATTATGTAAGCTTAATTGTACGGACATTTGTCACGCCGCTTTTCTTGCGCGCCTTAATGGCCCGCAGCACCTAACTCACAGAATTCCATATGCTTTTAGAGCAACAACAACAGCTCATCGCGCTACTTCAAAACGCCGTTAGCGCACTGGTTCCAGATGCGACTCCCACTATCACCCTCGAGCGCCCTAAGGTCGCGGCTCATGGTGATATCGCCTCGAATGTGGCGATGCAATTGGCCCGACCCGCTAAACGCAATCCACGTGAACTTGCGCAGCAGGTCGTTGACCACGTCTTGGCAAATGCCGAGGCCAGCCACTTAATCGCGTCAGCCGAAATAGCCGGCCCAGGTTTTATTAACTTTCGCTTAACGCACGATGCGCATCAGGCCGTCTTAACCGTCATTCAAAAGCAAGGGACTGAATACGGAGTGCAAGCCGCTCGTGACGATAAAGTCATGGTCGAATTTGTCTCAGCTAACCCCACCGGTCCGTTGCACGTGGGTCATGCCCGCCAAGCCGCCTTGGGGGATGCCATTTGTCGCTTATTTAGCACGCAAGGCCATCGTGTCACGCGTGAGTTCTACTACAACGACGCTGGAAACCAAATCGATAACCTCGCCATCAGTGTGCAAGCCCGTGCCAAAGGCATAGAGCCCGACTCTGATGCCTTTCCTGCTGATGGCTATAAAGGCGACTACATCGTTGAAATCGCCCGCGAATACCTTGCAAAAAACGCCGTGGAAGCCGCCGACATCGAGCGTGTAGAGGCCAGTGGTAACCTAGACGATCTGGATGATATTCGCCGTTTTGCGGTCGCCTACTTGCGCCGCGAACAAGATCTAGACCTTCAAGCTTTTGGGCTGAAATTCGATAACTATTACTTAGAAAGCTCGCTATATAGCTCAGGCCGCGTGGAAGCCACGGTCGACGCCTTAACTAAGGCTGGTCACACCTACGAAGACGGTGGCGCCTTATGGTTGCGCACGACCGAGCTCGGCACAGGGGATGATAAAGACCGCGTCATGCGTAAGCGTGAAGGGGGTTACACCTATTTTGTACCGGATGTAGCCTATCACGTCGCGAAATGGGAGCGTGGTTTTCACCATGCGATCAATATTCAAGGCACGGATCACCACGGCACCATTGCTCGCGTACGTGCTGGGCTACAAGGTTTAAATGTAGGTATACCCAAAGACTTCCCCGCCTATGTGCTTCATAGCATGGTGAAAGTCATCCGTAATGGCGAAGAAGTTAAAATTTCGAAGCGCGCTGGTAGCTACGTCACTTTGCGTGAACTGGTCGAATGGGTAGGCCAAGACGCGGTTCGCTTCTTTTTAGTGCAGCGCCGTGCTGATTCGGACTTTGTTTTCGACATTGATCTCGCGTTATCACGCAGTGAAGAAAACCCCGTCTTCTACATCCAGTACGCGCATGCCCGTATTCACTCGATGGTAGCTCAGGCTAACGTGTCCGACGAAGACGTACAACATGCCAACCTAAGCCTGCTGAACGCAGCCACCGAGCTATCGTTGCTACAGCGCCTAGCCGAGTACCCAGCGATGCTTAGCCAAGCAACTGCTGATCTCGCACCGCATCAAGTGGCGTTCTGGCTACGCGACTGTGCGGCCGATTTCCATTCTTGGTATAACGCCGAGCGCGTCAACACTGACAATCAGGACTTGAAACTGGCCCGTCTTGCCTTAGCGACAGCCTGCGCACAAGTCATTGCGAATGGTTTAAACACACTTGGGGTTTCCGCACCCCAAAAAATGTAAATTATCACTATGGCAACCCGACGCAAAACCTCACGTTCTAAACCCGCTCGCAGTGGCAGCACGTTTTTTGGCGTGATTATCGGTCTGGTTTTAGGTCTCGCTGCAGCGGTAGCGGTGGCATTTTATATCACTAAAGCACCCATGCCCTTTGCAGACCGTGCCAGCCGAGACCCTGCCTCCATTCTGTTGCCCGATGTACGCGACGCACCGGACCCCAATTTAGGCTTGTACTCAAGTCGTAACGATGCCCCCGTTTACTCTGGGCAGACGCCACTTACTGGAATCACACCACCCAAACCGTCCAGCGGCTCTGGTACGGCACCCGCACCCGATGCCTTGGGTGATTTAATTGCCTCGCTTCCCACTGGTCGTAATGCGACGACCACCGCAGCACCTAGCCCAACGCCAAAGGCCACAACCCCGCCCACGGTAGCGGCACTTACGCCACCGCCTGCTCCGCCTAGCACGACCACTGCCAAACGTAATACCTACTTTTTACAAGCGGGGGCATTTCGTTCAGCCAAAGATGCCGAAGCCATCAAAGCCCGTATTTTAATGATGGGCATGGAAGTCGATGTTCAGGTAGCTCAACTTAACGGTAGCGCGATCAACCGTGTACGCGTTGGGCCTTTTAACGGTTTGGATGAAATGAATCGGGCACGTGCTAACTTGGGCGACCAGAAAATCGAAACCTCAGTGGTCGCGCAACCTTAATACTTTCTGAACTTCACTCTCGAATACCAGTCATAGCAGTTGTTGCTATTTAGGAAACCTGTAGATGATCACTAAAAATCGTATTTTTAAATTGGCGTTGAGCACCACCATTGCGGTTAGCGCACTTGTCAGTCCACTTAGCGTTGCTGCTAACTCAGCGGCTAATCAAGGCTACGTTACGCTAAGCCAAGTCATGCCATCTGACACCGCCAATAAAATTGAGGCGCTAGAGTTTTTCGCGTATAGCTGCCCTCACTGTGCAGCCGCCGATCCCATTGTCGAACAATGGTCTGCTACCTTGCCTGAAAACGTGGCCTTTAAGCGTGTACCAGTAGCCTTTAACTCGGGCATGGCAGATCTACAGCGCATGTACTACACCCTTGAGGCCTTAGATCGTCTCGATTTGCATGAAGAAGTCTTCAATGCCTTACACAAAGAGCGTAAAAAACTATTTGACGCCAAGGCCTTAACGAAGTGGGCTGTAGATCAAGGGTTGAACGAAGACGAATTTAAAGCCACATTCAACTCGTTCGGTGTGAATACACAAGTGGCCAAGGCCAATGATTTGGCCAAGGCTTACCGCATCGATGCTACACCCATGATGGCGATTGGTGGCAAGTACGTCACCTCACCGTCAATGACCAACGGTTTGGTCGAAATGGTGCAACAAGCCGATGCGTTAGTAAAAATGGCCGAGTAATTGTTACGCTATAGCGGCAATCAGCGATATTTCTAAAGGCGAGCCACCGGGAAGACTAAACACCCCTACGGCCGCCCGTGCGCTGATGCCGCTTTGGCCTAATTCGGCAAATAAGTAGTCTGACGCAAAGTCAGCAATTTTTGAGTGTTTATCAAAGCTTTGATCGGCACTCGCCACATATACCGTCATGCTTAAAATTTGAGCGATTTCTTCATTCGCTTCTAAGGTGGCACGGGCCGCTTTTAGCGCATTACCCACCGCCAGCTCGGCCGCCTCTTTGTAATCATTAAGGTCATCCGTGCTACGCACTCCACCGGTGCGAATCAATACTCCATTCTGTCGTGGCGTCATGCCAGCGGTAAAAACTTGGGTACCACGGCGTGTTGCGGCAGCATAATTTCCTTGGGGTTTAGGCTGGGTCTGCGAGCTCATTTTGTCACCTTGTAAGGGTCGTCGTGCCACACCCAACACGAAGGCATAGGCACCCGACGTAATAAGAAAAATCGTTAAAGCACGAGTATATCGTGCGATGACAAGCTCGCCTACGTAGTTTGCTCCATACGTTTAAACACCATGGCTTGCTCTACCGCTAAGCGTTGCGCCTCGTCTAAGGTGATCCACTGAAAACCTAAGGTATCACCCGGCACACGTTGTGCTAGGCGGGGTAAGTCGATGGCTGCCACATTAGCAATGCGCGGATAGCCACCTGTGGTTTGGGAGTCAGCCATTAATATAATCGGGGAGCCATCGGGCGGCACTTGAACCGTTCCGGCGCTAACGGCCTCTGACCATAACTCTAAGGGCTGTTCTAACTGAAGCAGCGGCCCTGTCAATCGATAACCCATGCGATCTGACTGCGCCGATAATTGGTAGCGTTGATCAACCAGATCCTGAATACTTTGCTGGGTAAAAAGTCGGTATTCTCGACCCGGTATTAGGCGTACCGGCGCCGCACTACCTTGCACCACACCCAAGGGAAATAAAGACATTTCCGGCAATACTCGTGTAGGCCGGGTTGGCGATGCTGATGCTAACGGTATGAGATCGGCTTTTTTTAAGGCGCGACCCTGCAGTCCCCCATAGCCACCACGCACATAGGTACTGGTACTGCCCATCACTGGTTCTAGCGCAAACCCACCCTGTACGGACAAATAAGCACGCAGGCCGGCCAAGCGCTGTCCAAAACTCAGCACACTGCCGGCGTTAATACTGACTACCTGATGCATCGCAATGGGCACCCCATCAATCGCGGGCGATAAGCTTGCCCCGCAAATCGCGATGACGGCGTTTCGATTAAAACGCAGCGTAGGCCCTAGCAACGTGATCTCTAAGGTGGCCTCGTTCGCCGAGTTACCCACTAACCAATTAGCAATACGGTGTGCTCTTTCATCAACGGCACCATTGCAGGGCACACCCAAATGCTGGAAATGCCGACGACCTATGTCTTGAAAACTTGAAAGCATACCCGGCTTCAGTACCTCAATGCTCATCAACGTCTCCTTGCGCTCGCGTGATTTCATCGAACTCGTCCGCTGTAATTGCCACAAAGCGAACGCGATCACCTGCTGCCAATAATGAAGGTTCAGCGCGCCCAGTATCAAATAAACGCAAAGGGGTACGGCCAATTAAATGCCACCCCCCCGGCAAGTCTACGGGGTAAATCACGCTTTGTTGATTGGCTAAGCCCACCATGCCCGCTGGCACGACGGTGCGAGGTGTCGCTCGACGGCCTACGCTTAACTGTTCGCTAAAACGGCCGATATACGGCAGCCCTGGGGCAAAACCCAGCATCAACACCGCCACGTCATGAGCAGTATGTAGCCCAATGACCTCGCCAATACTACGCTGACAGCGCTGGGCCACCTCGGCTAAGTCAGGGCCATGCTCACCACCGTAACAAACGGGAATTTCCACCTCACGCTGCACCACAGCGTACTCTGCACTAGGCTGTTGCAAACGCTGCTCAAGCTGCTGACGCAACCACGTATAGGGTGATATCCATTGCGTTGTCGCCTGTTCTGCCTGCGCCGCCAGCAGTACCTTTTCAGGTGCATAATGCAAGGCCACACTAACCATACCCGGCACCACGGCATCAACTCCAACGGGCTTATGCAACTGAAAATCGCGGGCTATCGCACTGGCCTGCTGGTTGGCCTGAATGGGGTCTATGCTTTCAAATACGATAACCAATGAGCGGTCACCGGCAGGTTGGATCGTCCAGTTTGGTTTTGTCTTATTGTTCACGACTCAACATATCCATTAATTCTAAGCCCAGCGCTTTAATCATCGAGTCCGCTGAAGGCCGATGACACACCGCTAGCTCAAACATTTCTATTTTGGGCAGACCTTGAGCTTCGCTCAAAACAATGTGCTCGTCTGTAACGGCTCGTAACGGCAACAGGCTTATGCCCATGCCATCCGCCACGGCGGCTTGAATGCCACTTAAGCTGGAACTAATAAACACCATACGCCATTTACGTCCCATGGCCTCTACCGCGTTAATAATTTCGTTTCGGTACACACCCTGACGCGGAAAGGCGACTAAAGGTATAGGGTCCAAGTGAAAGGATGGATGTTTAGCACTATCAACCCAGGCCGTTTTTTCAGGGATACGAGCAATCGCCTCGCGCGCATGTTGGCGCTGCTTAATCAGAATGAGATCAAGCTCGCCTTGGTCATAGCTGCTGCTTAAGTCAGAGCTTAATCCGCTTGTTACTTCTAGCTTGACCTGTGGGTAACGTCGATTAAATGCGGCCAACCTACGCATTGTTTTACCACTGGAAAAATCCTCTGGTACACCTAGGCGAATAACCACCGTTACAGCAACACCAGAAAGTGCTTCATGTAGCTGATCATTCATCACTAACATCTGCCGTGCATAGCTCAATAAAATTAAGCCTGCATCAGTGGGATACACCCCACGCATACTTCGATCAAGCAGTTTGTGGCCTACCATCTCTTCTAAGCGGCGAATTTTCTGGCTAATGGTGGACTGTGTCGAGTGCAGTTGAGTCGCGGCCTGCGTAAAGCTGGCACAATCTGCTACCACCGTCAACGCGCGCAGCAGGTCTAAGTCAAAAAGAGAGCGATTCGAATTGGAAATAATACTCATGGGCTTATTTGTAAAACGGATAGCTTGCATTATAGATGCCTGCTTACTTAATTCCTCGTTATAAGAATAAAGAACCCGAGGCTTTCATCCGCTACTACGTTGTTAATACATATAAAAACCTCTACGTTTAATTTAACCCTAAAGCGCTTTGCTCTCTACACCTGCTATTCATAAATCAAATGATCTGCATTAATACATTTAACTTGTAGATATGAAGCGTTATCGATATGGTGTAAGTATTGCTGCCACAATGCTGCCTAACGGCCATAACGCATTGCTTCGGCACAG
This sequence comes from Paenalcaligenes sp. DL 463, assembly GCF_057475185.1. Lineage (NCBI taxonomy): Bacteria > Pseudomonadati > Pseudomonadota > Betaproteobacteria > Burkholderiales > Alcaligenaceae > Paenalcaligenes > Paenalcaligenes sp. DL 463. Next base: position 195,611 of record NZ_JBYBKX010000001.1, read on the forward strand.
CATTTCCACCGATAACGACTAACAAAGAGACTCGTCTATGTCAGATACGACCTATTACGCGCCCCCCGGCGGCCATCCCCCGCAAACGCAGTTGCTCACCGACCGCGCCATGTTTACCGAGGCCTATGCCATTCTGCCTAAAGGTGTATTGCAGGATATTGTCACTAGCTGGCTTCCTTTCTGGGAAAAAACCCGCTTATGGGTGTTAGCACGTCCGTTGTCCGGCTTTGCTGAAACATTCTCTCAATACATCATGGAAGTCAGCCCAGGTGGCGGTAGCGATAAGCCCGAACCTGACGCCGGCGCTGAAGGTGTTATTTTTGTGGTGGGCGGTGAAATCGAACTCACACTTGAAGGCACTAAACACACCATGAAAGAAGGCGGTTACGCCTTTATTCCACCTGGTAGTAACTGGACACTTCACAACCGTAGCGACGAAATCGCGAACTTCCACTGGATTCGCAAACGTTACCAAGCGGTAGAAGGCGTGCCACTGCCAGAAGCTTTCGTGACTAACGAAAAAGACATTGAGCCATTCCCCATGCCCGGAACAAACGGCGCTTGGGTAACAACGCGTTTTGTGGACATGTCTAACATGAGCCACGATATGCACGTCAATATCGTGACATTCGAACCCGGTGGCGTGATTCCTTTTGCTGAAACACACATCATGGAACACGGTCTGTATGTGTTAGAAGGTAAGGCAGTCTACCGCTTAAACCAAGACTGGGTTGAGGTTGAAGCGGGTGACTTTATGTGGTTACGCGCCTTCTGCCCACAAGCGTGTTACGCAGGTGGACCAGGCCGCTTCCGCTACTTGCTATACAAAGACGTTAACCGTCACCCTAGCTTGACCCTGTCTGGCCTATAAGCGTCAACGCGCTAATCGTCCATACGAAAATGCTGCTTCATTACGAAGCAGCATTTTTTATTGGGTCACGATAAATAAGACCTAGAAAAAGCCCAACGCCTGATCACTGTAACTAACCAGTAGGCACTTGGTTTGTTGATAATTGCTTAAGGCCATTTTGTGCGTCTCTCGGCCTATACCCGACTCTTTATAGCCGCCAAACGCCGCATGCGCTGGGTATAAGTGATAGCAATTTGTCCAAACTCGACCAGCCTGTAAACCGCGTCCCATGCGGTAGGCGCAAGAACCATCGCGACTCCATACCCCCGCGCCCAGACCAAAATGCGTGTCGTTCGCAATGGCCAATGCTTCTTCCTCGTCTTTAAAAGTGGTAACGGCAGCCACTGGGCCAAAGATCTCTTCCTGAAAAACCTTCATCGAGTTTTTCCCTAACAACATCGTAGGGCTGACATAAAACCCCTCGTTCAGGCCTTCTCCTGGCTGGTTACGCCCACCCCCCGTTAAACACGTCGCCCCTTCCTCACGACCAATATCGATATAGCCCAGTATTTTATCCATTTGGGCCTGCGACACCTGTGCGCCCACCATGGTTTTGGCATCCAGAGGGTTACCTTTTTGAATGCTCTCTACCCGTTTCACCACGCGCTCAATAAATTGCTCGTAAATGGACTCTTGCACCAGCATGCGTGACGGGGCAGTACACACTTCCCCCTGATTCAACGCAAACATGGCGGCGCCTTCTAATGCCTTGTTTAAAAAAGCGTCATCGGCCGACATCACGTCTTCGAAAAAGATGTTGGGGCTTTTACCGCCCAGCTCTACCGTTGCCGGAATGAGGGTTTCAGCGGCGTTACGCAAAATCGTCTTCCCAACGGGCGTAGAGCCTGTGAATGCAATTTTGGCAATACGCGTGCTTGTCGCCAAAGCATCACCCGCTTCTTTACCGAAACCATTCACAATGTTAATCACGCCAGCAGGCAACAAATCACCGATCAGCTCCATCAACACCAAGATGGATGCCGGTGTTTGCTCAGCGGGCTTCATCACGACTGGGCAGCCCGCTGCTAAGGCAGGCGCTAATTTCCATGCAGCCATCAAGATAGGGAAGTTCCACGGAATGATTTGCCCAACCACACCAATGGGTTCGTGAAAATGATAGGCCACCGTGGTGCTATCAATATCTGAAATACCACCTTCTTGTGCCCGGATACAACCCGCAAAATAACGGAAGTGGTCGATGGCTAAAGGAATGTCGGCACCACTGGTTTCACGCAATGGTTTACCGTTGTCGATAGATTCGGCGACCGCAAGCTTATGCTGCTGTTGTTCCATACGATCGGCGATGCGTAATAACACGGCTGAACGCTCGGCGACGGACGTATTGGCCCACGTGGCTCGCACAGCGTGAGCGGCATCAAGGGCTAGATTGACGTCATCCGCATCGGATTGGGGGACTTGGCAAAACACCTTGCCCGTGATGGGTGAAAGATTATCAAAATAATTACCGGCAACAGGGGGTACCCATTTACCGCCAATGTAATTTTCGTATTTAGACTTAAATGGGAACTCGATATCAATACCAAACTGCTTCAAATCTGACAAATTCATGACGGAACTCCTAAACGGGGCACACAGAATCGCTGATCAAAGACAAGCCAGCTCACACTTACTATCTGCTCAATCTAGCAGGCGATGAGCAGGTAGGATATATGAATTAACCCTTTGTTTCTAAACAGGGGTTTAGGAAAATATTAGTTGAACTAAACACGTAAAAAACCAATACCACAAAAAAAAGGGCGACCCTAAGGCCGCCCTTTTTGACGATGCGCTACGACTTAGTCGTTACGCTCGGTCACCAACACAAGGTGGTAACCGAATTGTGTTTTGACTGGGCCCTGTACTTCGCCCACGGGCGCACTGAACACCACTTGGTCGAACTCAGGAACCATTTGGCCGCGACCAAAACTACCCAGTTCGCCACCTTGACGTGAAGATGGGCAGCTGGAGTTTTCTTTAGCCAGTTGCGCAAAATCGGCTCCACCTTCAATGGCGGTTTTCAATTCTTGCGCTTTTTCTTCTGTGCTAACGAGGATGTGACTTGCTGAGGCTTGTGCCATGGTGTGCTCCTTAATGAATATCGTAAAAGGGTAACGTAAATCAGAAGAAAATGCAGGGGTTTGGCCCGATTAATTTACGAAACCAGACGTGACAGCTTCAGCAATAAACGATCCAAGGCATTGGCGAATTCACGGCGGTCCGTCTGACTAAAGGCCGCTGGCCCCCCGATTTCTACTCCTGCTCCGCGTAACTCTTCTAACATGTCGCGCACCGAAAGACGCTCGCGAATATTATTGACGTCGAACTGCTCCCCTCGGGGGCTCAAAACATAAACGTCTTTTTCCACAAGCTCAGCCGCCAATGGGATATCCCCAGTAATGACCAAATCCCCCGCCGACGCGTGCAGCACAATGTAATCGTCGGCCACATCGAAACCTCTGGGCACCTGTACCGCCGTAATCAGAGGAAAAGGCGGTGTGCGTAACATTTGGTTGGCCACCAAGGTTAAGGGGCGCTGCCAACGTTGCGCCGCCCTGTACAAAATTTCTTTCACCACCACCGGGCAAGCATCCGCATCAACCCAAATTCGCATTGTTATTATTCCTGTAAACCACGCTCAACCATCGTTAATAAACGCTGCGACAACCGCTTAAGCTGCTCTTCTGGCACATTCTGCAGCGGGCCATCTAAGATCAGCATCGCCATCCCATGCACCGCAGACCAGGCAAGAAACTCGGCCTGACTTCTGGCCTCGACGGACAACAAGTCCGCGTCATGCATTCTATCTAAAGCCACTCCCAATAACTGAAAAGGGTTTAAACCGCTATCGCCTGCCGTTGAGTAAGCGCTGGTCTCTTCCTGCGTAAACGGCAAAACAAAGGCCGTGCGGAATAAACCCGCCTCTTCATAAGCAAAGCGCAAGTACCCGCGCCCGATGGCTCGTAGGCTTGCTCTAGCATAGGCAACCGAAGGCTCCGGTGTGCCAAGCGTAGTTAACTCGGCCTCCATCCGCAGCGCAACTTCTCGAAGCGAGGCCGCACGTACCGCATCAAGTAGGTCTGCCTGCCCCTCGTAATGCCGATAGGCAGCACTGGTTGCCACGCCGGCTTGGCGGGTGACTTCTCGCAAGACCACACCCGCAGGCCCCTGCTCTCGGGCTAAATGCAAACCCGCATCCAGTAACGCCTGCTTGAGATTGCCATGCCTGTAGGTAGTACGTATTTTGTTTATCGATCTCTCGCTCATTAATTTTTACACTCTCGATCCGATTTTTCTTGCCTTCATTTTTATGACTATGCTACCTTATGTGAACGCTGTACACATATTTATTACTGCAACATCAATTCCTTCCTTCAGGAGATCAGCATGCAGATATATCCGTACTTATTGTTTAATGGCGAGACAGCGCAAGCCATGGGCTTCTACCAAGAAGTGCTAGGCGGTACGCTAGACATAAACCGCTTCTCTGAGATGCCAGATTTCGAGCAACACTTTACCGAAGATATGGCCGACCGTGTGATGAATGCGCAATTACGCTGCGACGGTGCAGTATTAATGGCCTCAGATGGGTGCCCTGATCAACCCGTCGGGAAACGAGACGGCTGCTCAATCGCGATTGAAATTAGCGATCCGGTTCGCGCGGCCAATGTTTTTGAAGCGCTAGCTAAAGACGGCGAAGTCCTTATGGCATGGGCCCCCACTTTTTGGGCGGCTGGTTTTGGAATGGTGAAAGACAAATACGACGTCTCGTGGATGATTAATAACGAAATCAAAAAATAACGCATCGTTATCAAAAAAGGAGGTTTATGTCATGGCGGTTTTAATTTTAGGCCTCATCGTGTTTCTTGGCGTTCATTCCGTGCAAATTGTTAAACCAAATCTGCGAGCACGCGTCATCGAACGGGCAGGAAACCGCGGGGCATGGATGTGGCCTTATACCGCCATGGCAGGCATCGGTTTAGTCTTCATTATTGTGGGTTATGGTCTTGCCAGACAGGGACCTCCGATTATTTATACGCCAACACCAGCGCTTCGGCATCTCGCCTTGCTGCTGATGATTCCGGTCTTCCCCCTATTATTCGCCACCTACATTCATGGACGCATACGGCAGAAACTGGGCCACCCCATGTTAATCGCGACCTTACTCTGGGCCATCGCCCATTTAATGGCGAACGGTAATCTGGCCGATCTATTATTATTCGGTAGTTTTTTAGTCTGGGCCGTTATCGATTGGCATTCGTTGCGTAAACGGGGGGCTAACACGCCCTCCGAACAAACTATACCTTGGAGCCGCAACGATGCGATTTCCATCGTGGCGGGTGGCATGGTCTATGTGGCGACTGTAGTCGGACTGCACCAATGGCTCTTCAGGGTTTCGCCCATGGCTGGATGATGAGCATAGAGATAAAGCCGTATTTCTATACCTGTTTACAGTATATTAACGAAGAGAACTCAACACCCTTATCTAAGCGCCATATGACGCCCTACCTTCCCCTTGCAATTGCCATTGTTGCTGAAGTCATTGCCACCACCGCATTAAAGTCCGCCGAGGGATTCACTCGTCTGGTCCCCAGCCTTATTGTGGTCATTGGCTATGCCATCGCTTTTTATTGCTTATCGCTAACCCTCAAAACCATACCCACCGGTATCGCCTACGCGATTTGGTCGGGCGTAGGGATTGTTCTAATCTCGATCATCGGCTGGGTTGTGCACAAGCAAATGCTGGATCTGCCTGCGTTGATTGGTCTTGGACTGATTATTGCTGGCGTGGTCGTGATCAATGTGTTTTCTAAAAGTGTGGTGCATTAAATTAGCTTATACAGCCCCACGTCACACTTAGACAGCAACCGTAGGTTTTGGTATCAAAGGTAGTGCGATGAAGCTCCTACAATAAGCGCATCAATTGCCCGCATCAATCGGGCGATGCACAGGGAGCGAACATGCCACGCTATATCAAATTCATCTTGTGGGGATGTTTCAGCTTTTTCTTGTTGTTGGTCTTCAGCGTGCTATTCGTTTCAGTATTTAACTGGAATCACGCCAAACCTTGGATCAACCGGCAAGCCACCGAGCTCGCAAATCGACCCGTTGCCATTGAAGGTGACTTATCAGTGCGATGGTTGCGTCCTACTGAACAAAAGGGCTGGCGTGGCTGGGTACCTTTACCCGAAATCACAGCCCAACGCATTACGGTCGCCAACCCACCCGACAGCCAACTGGATGGCAACATGGCAGAGATTAACAACCTTCAGGCCGTGATCAACCCACTTGCTCTACTCCATCGCACTGTTGAGCTCCCACGCCTTCAAATTGAACAAGCCAATGTTCTGCTAAGCCGCGATGCCCAAGAAGTGAACAATTGGACATTCACCGAGAATGACCGCTCTGATCAGACAAGCTCGGCGTGGCAATTCAATCTGCAACAGCTACAGTTATCGCAGGCTAAAATTCATGTGATCGATATTCCCAGCAAGCTTGATCTCAATGCCGAGTTAGACACCTTGCAGGAAGAAAATGAAGCCGGATACCGCCTGGGCTTTACCACCAACGGCACTTACAACGACGCCACCATTAAGGGCGAAGGCCAAACCGGTGATGTGTTGTCATTAACCGCCGACAGCGCCCCCTTTCCCTTACAAGGCAAGGTAAGTGTCGGCGAAACCCTCATCGGCATTGAAGGCTCATTAACTCGGCCCCAGCAACTGGCAGCGCTTGATGTGCAGCTTAGCCTTGCCGGCAATAGCATGGCTGATCTGCACGCTCTTCTTGGGGTAGCCTTACCCAATACGCCTCCTTACAACACCAAGGGCCGACTCATCGCCACCTTAGACGGTGATCATGACCGTTGGCGATATGAAAACTTCAAAGGCGTTGTGGGCGAGAGCGATTTAAACGGCACCCTTGAGTATCAAATCCGTGATCCGCGACCCCTATTAACCGGTACAGTCGAATCACAGCAGTTGCGATTTCGAGACTTAGGCCCCTTAATCGGCGCTGACACAAGCGATGTCAAAGGATCAAAAGATAAAAACGCCGTGGCCCCGCCTGCTGGCCAAGTCCTCCCTGTCGACCCCATTAGCGCTGAGACATGGGGAACCATGGATGCGGACGTCAACTTCAAAGGCCGTAAGATCCTACGTAATGAAAACTTGCCCCTTAACGACATCGAAGCATACATCACATTGCAAGATCGCGTCCTGTCCTTTACGCCGCTCAACTTTGGCGTGGCCGGAGGAACCTTACATAACACCATCACGTTGAATGGTCAGGGAGAAAAACTACAGGCCGAGATGGATACCGCTGCCCGTCACCTGAAACTTAAAGAGCTTTTCCCCGGTGCGGAATCCATGGACGCCAGCTTTGGGGAGCTACACGGTGACGCGACGCTAAGCGGACAAGGCAACTCCATTGCTGAGCTGTTAGGCCATGCTAATGGCGAAATCAATGCGCTGGTTAGCCGTGGCACGGTAAGTCATTTTTTAATGGAAGCGGCCGGTCTTAACGTGGCCAACATGATTTTTCTGAAATTGTTTGGCGACGAACAAGTGATTCTGAACTGTGTGGCGGCCAACGCGAACATTCGAAATGGGCTACTGCAAATTGGCCTATTTACATTAGAAACCGAGGACACCACGGTTGATGTCACTGGCGATATCAATTTACGCAGCGAAACCTTAAATCTGGATATACGGCCCGCCAATAAGACCCTGCGTATTTTCACACTACGATCTCCCCTGTATGCCACAGGGACCTTCCAGAACCCAGATATCGGCGTCCAAACCGGTCCCTTGGCCGCGCGCACGGGAGCCGCTGTGGCATTGGGTGTGGTAGCCACCCCCTTAGCCGCATTATTACCTTTGCTAAATACGGGTACAAACGACGCGACTGATTGTGAACCTGTAGCGGGCGAGCAAGACGAGAAACCAAACGCCGCGCAAGCTGAAGAAACCCCCAAGCCTGAAGACCCTACAGAACATTGGCCGTCCACACAGGCCAAACCGTAATCAAGGGGAATATTAATCCGTCACTTCAATAATACGTTCCCGCAGCCACTTATGTACCGCATTCGTATGCGTGCGGTCGTGCCACATCAGCACGACGTTAATGGGCTCTAGCTCAAGGGGAATTTCGAATAAGCGGATGGGAGCGAAATTTGTAAATCGCTCAGCGATTCGTTCAGGCAAGGTGGCAATCAGGCCTGTTTGTGATACCAAAAATGGCACGCCCATAAACGTAGGTTTAGATAGCGCGACACGGCGTCGCTTGCCTTCCCGCTCGATCGCCCCATCAATGATCTCGTTGTACATGGTTGCCCCCTCTCCGGGTTCCAGCGCCACGTGATCGAACTCACAGAAGCGATCTAAATTAAGAGGGCCATCAAAAATAGGATGATTCGCGCTAGCAATACCCACCAAGCGATCATTAAACAAACGTCGGGTTCGAACGTTCTCAGGAGGTGCTGGAAAATAGGTTAACGCCATATCGGCCTCACCAGTGCTCATGATTTCGCTTAAGCGTCGAGGATTAGGGTTCAACACCCGCAGAGACAGCCCAGGCGCCCGCTCTTGAACGACTTGTATCAGTTTAGGCATGACCACAAAATCAATGTAATCAATCACAATCATCGAGATCGTAATGTTGAGCCTACGGGGGTCAAACTCTCTGTGCTCATTTATCAAGCTATCGATTTCCCCTAGTAAGCCCTCTACACGTAATGCCAGCTCTTTGGCTCGTGGTGTAGCGACCAGCCCTTTTTGCGATCTCACAAGCAGCGGATCACCAAAAATCGTACGCAGTTTGGCTAAGGCCGCACTCATTGAAGATTGGCTGATACCCATGCGCAGTGCGGCTCTCGTGACATGGCATTCTTTAATTAACGTATCAAATAGCACCAAGAGATTGAGGTCCACGTCGTGCAGTCGCATGAGGTACTCCTAAACAGTAAGGCCTACGGGTTAGACAGTGAAATGGGGCTATCGATCAGGGGGATAGTGACTATCGCTGTAGAAAATTGCGATGACTAATGACTTCAAGGTTAAATAAATTCGTAACTATTCCGCAAGTCACCCGTCTTGCTAATCGCTTTGAAGAATAGGTGTAGCGCTTTCTAAACACCTAATAGTAACAAGACAGTCATTCTGGAGAGAAGTCTATGAGTATCCCAACCATACGAGTCACACGTGAAGAAATGCTGAAACGTGTAGCACTATTTAGCGAACTTAAAGGTTTTGATGGGGGGATGCCCGACAGCGACCACCCTGATCACAAGCGTACATTGTATAACGCGATTGGTTTCCAACCGCCAAAAGATAGCGCCGGTGCGGTGACTTCCCCTGTGGGCGACGATGCAGCAAAGAACGCAGCCATTAAGATCAGCGAAGGCTTTAACTTGGGTTTTGTGGAAACACGTCCAGGCAAAGGCCCAATGATGCATAATCACGATACCAATGAAACCTTTATGCCTATCACTGGCCGCTGGCGCTGTTCTTGGGAAGTGGACGACACCGTAGAATCCTTTGAGTTAGGCCCCTGCGATGTTATTTCATTCCCTGCAGGCGTAAACCGTCGCTTTGAAAACATCACGCACGACGAACCTGATACTTCACACTTGCTACTGGTTGTCGTCAGCGGAAACAGCCCTAAAGCCGAGTTCTCTGAAGGCGCTATGTCCCAATTAAAAGAAGAAGGCTATCTCGATGCAAACTAATGTGCAAAACCCTTTGCATGTAGAGCTTGCGCAATTAGAAGAGCGCTACTCATGGTCCACCGCCACCTGTGGTGGCCACGACTGGCGTTATTTGGACACGGGTGGAGAGGGCGTGCCTGTCCTGTTACTGCCCGGTTCCGTCGGCGACAGCGCCGTTTTTGTTAAAACGTTAGCTAACGTGGGCACACAGGGCCGTCTCATCGCCATTACGTACCCCGCCCTCGCTGATGCCAATGAACTGGCGCACGGACTTGAACAACTGATGGTTCAGCTTGGGCTGGATCAGGCGGTTGTTGTGGGTTCTTCTTTTGCGGCCTATTGGATTCAATTTTTTGCTCTACATTACCCACAGCGGGTTGCTAAGCTAGTTATTGGTAATGGCTTTGAGGAAGGCAGCGATCTCGCGGCTAATCCCTTGTTCGACCGTGAAACCATTGAGAGCACGGATCCGAACACCTTACACGCTGAGTGGGTTGAGCGCTTGAAACCGCTGGCTCACCAAACGTTGCAAGGCTTTTTATTGAAACTGCTTAGCGAACGCCAAAGCCCAGAAAACTTGCACGCTCGCTTAGCAGGCGTCGTTATTGCTGAACCTTGTCCAGCATTAAGCATCGATGACAGCCGTGTGGTCATTATCGATTGCCCTGACGATCCGCTGATTCCTGCCGCCGCGCAAGAGAAACTACGTCAACGCTACCCTCAGGCCCAACACCTCAGTTTGGCCAATGGCGGGCATTATCCTCACTTATTAAGTCCTGAGCTTTACGAGCAATTCATACTTGCCTGCGTTCAGGAATAACTGGCTCCACCACGGAGAGAGACAACAATGAGAAAACTTAAACTTGCAGCCGCTACCCTTTTAGTCGGCCTATCGTTCACCGCTCAAGCTAAAAATTTCAACCTACGCATGGGTGGTGGTCATACCACCGGTGTCACCTATGTACAGGTGTATGACACGTTTTTTGCTGACGAAGTTAGTAAGCGCGTAGCCGAACGTACGGATCATAAAGTGCGCTTTATCAAAGCGTGGGGCGGCAGTGTCGCTAAAGTAGACGGTACGATCGAAGCCGTACAAAGTGGAACACTGGACATCGGTCTGGTGCCCATTGGTTTTGAGCAATCACGTGCAGGTCTACTGAATTACAGCGCCTACCTGCCCTTTACGTCCAGCGATCCTGTTGTTCAGCAAACCGTTTCTAACCGCATGCTAAAAGAAGTACCGGCTTTGCAAGAAAGCATGGCTTCCTACAAAAACCACGTACTCAGTGCAACGGTATCTGAAGCCTACGGTATTGCCTCTACCTTCGACTGGAATGACATCGAGTCCTTAAAAGGTAAACGCATTGCCATGGCGGCTACCAATGCACCCTTACTAATTCCAGTAGGGGGTGTACCGGTAACGCTAGGTATTGGCGACCATTATCAGGCCCTACAAACCGGCTTAGCCGATGGCAGCCTGTTTTACATCTCGGCCATGGAAACCTTCAAACTGTCCGAGCCAGCCAAATACTTCAACACCACGGGTTTGGGTTCACTTAGCACTCTCGTCGCGTTCATGAACACCGATACGCGCGCTAAGCTTCCTGAAGATGTCGTGGAAATTATCGATGAAGTGGCCCTTGAGGCGTCGATGATTATTGCCGAGCGCAATAAACAACGTGATGTAGAGTTCCGCGAGCAGCTTACCGAACGCGGCATCAAGGTCAATGACCTACCGCTGGAAGAACAGCAAAAATGGGCCGAGCAATTAAAGCACGTGCCAATTAATGCCGCTAAAGAACTGGATGGAAAAGGCTTTCCTGCAACTGAGGTACTTAAAACGTACATCCAGTTTCTGGAAGAAGAGGGCTACACTTTCCCCATCGACTACACCTCGTTGCTATAACCCCTCTACAACCACCCTACTATCTCAATCAGAGAGCAAAAGATGAAAACCTGGGTAGACAAACTCCTACTCGGTCTACACGTCATTGGTGCAATCGTTAGCGCGGCTTTGGCCGTGCTGATTGTCTACGACGTACTAGGTAGGCTTGTATTTAATCGTCCTTTTTCCGGGACAGCCGAAATTGCAGCAGTAGCGTTAGTATTTTTAACCTACTTGCAAACCCCGCATGCCATTCATAGGCAAAAGCTATTGCGCGTCACGATTTTAGTAGACCGACTACCCGATATGGGGCGCCGACTCTGCACCGCTTTTGCTTATCTGCTGGGCGCACTGTTTTTTATTTCGGTGGCAATTTACTCGTGGGAACCACTACAAGCCGCGCTGGCTACATCTGAGTTCTTTGGTAGTGATGCCTTTAGGGTTCCGGCATGGCCACTACGTATTTTTACACTGGTTATCTGGATTCTTACTGCACTACTCTGTCTGGGTCTTGCTATCGAGGCTTTACGTAAACCAAGCAATAACCCTGCCATCACCGAGCAAGATAACCACTAGGAGCCCATTATGGATTTTGAAATTTGGGCGGGACTAATCGCCTTATTTGCGCTTGTTTTACTTGGGGTTCCGGTTGTCTTCGCTTTTGCATGCGCAGCCTTCGCTGGTTTATATATTGTGTTTGGCTCAATCGAGCCCGTAATGAGCCTAATACAGCAAACCGCCATCTCAGGAATTCGCGATTACAACTTCGTTGTTATTCCACTCTTTACCGTGATGGGCATGCTTATCGCTCACAGTGGTGCAGCGGCCGATTTATTTAATGTGGTAAACCGTGTACTGAAAGGCGTTCCCGGTCGTTTAGCAGTAGCAACCGTAGGCGGGAATGCTGTCTTTGCTGCGGTAACAGGTGTAGGTGTTGCCGCCGCTGCTGCCTTTAGCCATGTCGCTTATCCTGTGATGCGTAAGCATAACTACAGCCGTAGTTATGCCATGGGCTGTATTGCCGGTAGCTCCGTACTCGGACTGCTACTGCCACCCTCGGTGTTCATGATTGTTTGGGCAATTCTTACCGAGCAATCTGTGGGTCAATTGTTTGCCGCCGGTGTCATACCCGGTCTGATCCTCGCTTCACTGTATGCAGCCTATTGCATTATTTATGCTAAGTTTTCGCCTACCTCCGCCCCAGAAACTGCAGATATGGAAGTCAGTGCTATTTCTAAAGGCGAGATTCACAGTGCAGTAGGTGTCGGGCTGCTTATTTTCGTCACCTTAGGCGGCATATGGCTAGGCTATTTCACGCCCACTGAAGGGAGTGCAGTAGGTCTGGTGGGCGCCGTTGTACTCGCCTTTGCTAAAGGGATGAGATCACAAGGCATGTACCATGCCTTTATTGAAGCGGGACGCACGGTAACTCCCATTATGTTGTTACTGATGAGTGCGGTTATTTACAGTAAGCTCATTGCCCTAAATGGAGTTCCCCAACAGGTACAAGAATACCTAGAAAGCTTGGGTTTAGGCCCAGGTGGAACCCTCTTGTTTATGGCAATTACGTGGTTTGTTCTCGGTGCCGTCATCGATAGCATTTCCATCATGCTACTCACCGTCCCTATCTTCTGGCCGATCGCCTTAGCATTGGGTCTTGATCCAATGATGTTTGCCCTGATTGGTATTCTCGTCATTGAAGCTGGTGTACTCACCCCTCCGTTTGGCATCGGCGTGTTGGTAGTTAAAGCTTCTGTTCCTGATAAGAATATCAAACTAAGCGAAATTTTTATTGGAACGATTCCGTACTGGGTATTAATCTTATTTGTCGCCTGGTTGGTCTACATCGTCCCTTCCATAGCAACATGGCTACCTAAAGTACTGTTGGGTTAAACGACACTATCGACCTCTACCCGTACCGTCAGTGACGCGAGGCCTGTGGATAAGTAAAAATAGAAATCCACAGGCTGACCCGGGTATCTTCGCACCACTTTTTCATATCACTACAACCTTTAGCCCTCTGGACCAAAATCCATTGGCATAGGGGACCGGTGCGCATAAACGTCACGTATAACGCTTTTCTAAAACCCGCACGGCCATCAGTTCGTTGTCGTCGTGCACACTTTTTTCATCACAATAACACCCGAGGAGATCATGAAAAAATCACTCACTACCCTACTCGTTTCAAGCGCCCTGCTTAGCGCTCCTGGAATGGCATCCGCAGCTAACGTCAAACTATACGGCCTCGTCGATTTAAACATCGGCAGCTACAAAGAAAGTGGCGGCCAACGTGAAAACGACGTCGCCTCTGGCCGTATGCGCACCAGCTATTGGGGCTTAAGCGGCGAAGACAAAATCAACGATAACTTGACGAGCTTTTTTACGCTGGAAGCTTTTTTCCGTGCTGATGATGGTACCTCTGGTCGTTTCGATGGCGATGTGATGTACGCCCGCAATTCCGTCGTTGGTTTGAAAGGTGACAAGTGGGGTATGCTACGTGTGGGCCGCATGGGCTCATCCATGTACATTAATACTGTCACCTTTAACCCCTTTGCGGACTCCTTCGGCTTCTCGCCAGCGGTGCGCAACTTGTACCAAGGCGGTGTAGGGCGCATTTCTGGCGATACCGGCTGGAGCAACTCTATCAACTACACCACGCCCAACGTAGGGGGCTTTAGTCTGACCTTACACCACCAGTTCAAAACTGGTGATGACCGTGCGAACCAAAGCGCACTATTAAGCTACAAGGGCGAGCGCTTTGCGATCGGTGTCGTGGGACAAAAAGTGCGATCCGTGTTTAATCAGGGCAGCGAAACGTCCTGGCAAATCGGCTCAAGCTACGATCTGGAATGGATGAAGCTCTTCGCTCAGTACACAGAATCACGCGAGAAGCACAACAACACCATCAATAACGGCACCAAAGATCGCATCTATCAGGCGGGCGTTTCCATTCCGGTTAATAAAGACCTCGTCATGCTCTCGTACGGTCAGGCACGCACCACCGGTGCTTACACCCAACGTCGCGAGTTCTTAAGCGTGGGCTACAGCCATCGCTTATCGGCACGCACCGACTTGTACTCCACACTGATGGCCGATAAAAAGACCAGTCACAGCATTGCTCCCACCTTTGCAGTAGGTATGCGTCACGCTTTCTAACCCACGCGTACACCTCAAGGCCTAACGGTATCCGAAAGGGCGTAAGCCCTTTATAGTAAGCACTACGATTGACGTTTTACTGTAGACCTTATGGAAAAACTTAGGCTTGATAAATGGTTATGGGCTGCACGTTTTTATAAAACGCGCAGCCTAGCCGTGGATGAAATTACTAAAGGCAGAGTGCTACTGAACGGGCAACGCTGCAAGCCAGCACGTGAGCTCAGCGTAGGCGATGTCTTAACGCTACAAAAGAATACGCCCCCCATGGTGGTTCAAGTGCAGGCCATTAGCAGTGTGCGTGGGCCAGCTCCTGTCGCCCAAACGCTTTACGCTGAAACCGCTGAAAGCATCGCGGCCCGAGAAAAAGCAGCCGAATTACGGCGTCTCGCACCCGAGCCTGCCCACAGCATTAACGAAGGCCGTCCTACCAAACGCAATCGACGACAATTACAACGTATTTGGGAAGAGTAGACGCTGTAGCCTGTAAAGCCGTACCTGCATTTTCAATTGGCGAAACAAAAGCAAGTAGCTGTATCCATTGTGAATAAGCGCAAGCTTGCTATACAGTAGCAACCTATCCCTCGTATCATCAAACTAGCCTCGTGCAACGTTAATCGAGGTTTACACCATTACCGAGCATGATGACTTACACTAGCCAATTTTTCGATCAACGGAGTGCCTGAATGACCTCATCTAATCCCATTAACGTATTAGGCATCTGCGGCAGTTTACGCAAAGCCTCGTTAAATGGTGCCCTACTTCGTTGCGCTCAACGTTGCGCACCCGATACGATGCAGTTCACCCTCGCTGATATCTCAGATATCCCTTTATACAATCGCGATGAGAATGATGAGAAAGGCTTTCCCCCTTCTGTAGAACGCTTTCGACAACAAATAGCTAAGGCCGACGCCCTCTTGTTTGTCACACCGGAATATAACTACTCGATTCCCGGTTTATTAAAAAACGCCATTGATTGGGCCTCTCGTGGTGCCGATCAACCGTTTGCACATAAAGCCGCTGCCATTATGGGGGCAAGCGCTGGGCGCTTTGCTACCGCCAGAGCCCAATCACATTTACGCCAAGTGTTGGTGTTTTTAAATGTGCACCCACTTAATCACCCAGAAATCATGGTTCCTACCGCACAGAGCCTCATCGGCCCTGACGGTGAGATGCGAGATGACACCACTGAAGAGTTGTTGCGAGCCCAGTTACAAGAACTCTATACGTGGGCCCTACATTTAAAACAAACACCCGCCAAGCAACACCCTATGCCGAACTGGTAAGAGCGGCGTTTAAGGCCGATTTCAAGTCGGCGATAAGCTCATCCACGTTTTCTAAGCCCGCATGCATGCGTATCAATGGCTTGGTGTCTTGGCCCCAATACGAATGGGGCGCCACCAATGCGGGCTCAACGTACTGCACCAAACTCTCGAAACCTCCCCACGAGAATCCAATACCAAATAGCTGTAGCTGATCGACAAAGCGTCGCGCTACATCTACTGGCACATCTAAGCTGAAGGCAAACATGCCATTCGAGCCCAAGGCATCCCGCTTCCAAAGTGCATGTCCAGCGTCAGTGGGCAACGCCGGATGGAAAATACGCTTTACCTGTGGCACCGTTTGTAAAAACTCACACAAACGTAACGCATTTGCAGCACTTTCTCGCATCCGAATAGGCAGGGTGCGCACACCGCGTAACGCTAACCACACATCATCTGCACTGACGGAATAGCCCATTGCATAATGCACTTCGCTTAACGCAGGTATTAACGACGTATCGTTAGTGGCTACTGCCCCCAGTAGTAAATCAGAATGCCCAGCTACATATTTGGTCCCCGCCACGACCGACACTTGCACGCCTAAATCAAGCGGACGGTAGGCATAGCCCGACCCCCAGGTGTTGTCGATCACGCTGATCAGATCGTGCTCGCGTGCTAACGCAGCTAACGCTGGCGTATCAATCATTTCCATTAACAACGAACCGGGCGACTCCATATAAAGCACTTTCGTGTTCGCCTTAATCGCCGCTTTAACACTCGCAAGATCTGGTTTTACGTACGTAATTTCCACGCCCATACGTCGTGCCAAGCCCTTATCGTAGGCTCGCACCGGCGCATAGGCCGAGTCAGTGACCAGCACATGATCTCCGTGCTTCACAAAGGCACTGATACCCAAGACAATCGCCGCCATCCCCGAAGGTACCAAAAAGCTACGTTCGGCGTTCTCTAACTCGCAAAAAACTTGCTCTAATGCCGCATGGGTTTCCAACCCACCTCGCCCGTACACCGGCGAACGCTGCCCCTGCATCAAGGCTTTTTGGGCGCGATCTAAATCGGCCAGTGATTTAAAACGTACGGTACTGGTACGTACAGAAGGCATAGCAACCGGGGCCGCCCCCGTTTCAGGATCAAACTCAGCAAGCCCGGTATGCTGCAATCGCGTATCAAGGTGGGGCGATGATGAAGAACTCATAAATACCAACGTGTATAAAGCCTAAGGGGTAGCAAACGAATAAAACAAGGGCCTACGCTATCATAAAACGCCACCCATTAGATGGCGTAAAAGCGATACACCCCATCCGTATTTTGCTCGCGGCGCAGGCGCCCGTCGTACCAAAGCGCATGCAAATGCGCCACCGCCTCGCCCATGGCAAAGCTAAGTTGGTGCATATCCAACTTACGCTTAAACAAGACCGGTACCAATTCAGCGGCAGTGAGCCCTTCCTTACAGGCAATGTAGGTGTCATCTAAACGGTCACGATGGTGTGACTGTAATTGCGCGATGCGTTCATGCAAACCCTTGAAGGGCCGACCGTGCGAGGGCAACACTAAGGTATCGTCCGGCAAATCGTCATACGCCGTTAATGAATTCAAAAACAAAGGTAGCGGGTTGGCCTCGGGTTCGGCGTCAAACACACTGACATTGGTCGAGATACGTGGTAACACCATGTCCCCTGAAATCAGCACAGCCAATTCGTCACAATACAAAGAGGCGTGCTCAGGCGCGTGTCCATAACCCACGATAATTTGCCATTCACGGCCCCCTATACGAACTGGAACGCCATGCAGTAAACGGTGAAAACGCGCCGGCAAGGGCGACACCATACTGGGGTAATAACTGGCCCGAGCCGCAATTTGCGCTTGCGCGTCAGGGTCCGTCAAACCGTGCTTAAAAAAGTGTGCCGCTGCCGCCTGTCCTGTGGGGCCGCTGGACAAATCACCCTTCGCATCCGGTTGCGTCCAGTGGCGAGCCACCATGTAGTCCGTCATGGTCATCGACAGAGGTACCTGCCACTTATCACAAATCCATCCGGCTAAACCCACATGGTCCGGATGCATATGAGTCACCAAAACACGCAAAACGGGTAACCCTTGCAGCGCATTGGCAAAGAGTTGCTCCCAGTGCGCTTTCACTTCGTCACGCGCCACGCCGGTATCAATAATTGTCCAACCTTCGCGGCCCTCAATCTCATCACGTAATAACCACAAGTTGATATGGTCTAACGCAAAGGGAAGCGGCATGCGTATCCAATACACGCCCTCAGCGACTTCTTTTACCTGTCCGGCCTCGGGAAGCAAATCTTCCCAGGGATACACCAACGATTGCGTAGTTTGCGTTGTCACCTTCAAGCCCTCCAATTAATAACGCGATTTCTACGTTGTACACCGAATACGGCCTTATTGCAGAGCCGTTACGCCTAAACTGGCAAACCCCAATTACCCTGCACGGGATAAAGGCCGTATAACTAGTCACAGCACCTTCTCTATTGTTTTAGTACACGTCATCGCCACGATTGGAGACAACCATGTACCTGCCCAGCCTTAATTTCGAGCTCGGCGAAGAGCTAGATATGCTACGCGACACTGTCCGTCAATTTGCGAACCACGAAATCGCCCCTCTTGCTCAAGAGCTGGACAAAGACGATCAGTTTCCCATGGCGCTTTGGCCTAAGCTGGGCGAGCTCGGGGCGCTGGGCTTAACAGTAAGCGAAGACTACGGCGGCAGCAATATGGGTTATCTCGCGCACCTGATTGTGATGGAAGAAATTTCACGCGCCAGTGCTTCGGTAGGACTCTCCTACGGTGCCCACTCTAATTTATGTGTGAACCAACTATTTAGGCATGGAACGACCGAGCAAAAAGCCACGTACTTACCCAAGCTCATTAATGGCACTGCCGTGGGTGCCTTGGCTATGAGTGAAACTGGAGCGGGTTCGGACGTGGTCAGCATGCAATTACGTGCTGAAAAGCAAGGCGACAGCTACGTCTTAAACGGTCACAAAATGTGGATTACAAATGGACCAGATGCCGACACGCTCATTGTGTACGCTAAGACCGAACCCGAAGCCAAACAACATGGCATAACCGCCTTCATTGTGGAAAAAGATTTTGCTGGCTTTAGTGTGGCGCAAAAGCTCGATAAGCTCGGCATGCGAGGCAGCCACACCGGCGAATTGGTATTCAACGACTGTAGGGTTCCGGCTGAGAATATTCTGGGCGAATTGAACGGCGGAGTCCGTGTATTAATGAGCGGTCTGGACTACGAGCGCGCCGTCTTAGCAGGCGGCCCCTTAGGCATCATGCAAGCGGTGATGGATATTGTCCTACCCTACATTCATGATCGAAAGCAATTTGGACAAGCTATTGGCGAATTTCAATTAATACAGGCCAAAATCGCCGATCTTTACACCACTCAACAAGCATGTCGAGCACTGTGTTATAGCGTCGCAAAAGCACTGGACAGACACCCGAATACGCATCAACGTCACCTGCGTAAAGACTGCGCCGCCGCGATTCTCTACAGCGCTGAAAAAGCCACATGGATGGCGGGCGAGGCCATACAAATCTTAGGGGGAAACGGCTACATAAATGACTACAGCACCGGACGTTTATGGCGTGATGCGAAGCTTTACGAAATTGGTGCAGGCACAAGCGAAATTCGACGTATGCTAATTGGTCGCGAATTGTTTAATGAAACTCTGTAACCACTGTCATGGCCTTGTATTTATCTGACACGCCAGCGATCTCGCCACTACCCCCACAAGGGCCAACAACACAATACATCGCGCAAACCATACTGGATGGCTTCAATCGCCACTATGCCTTGTTTCGTTACAGTGCTCAGCGCGCCAAAGTGTTGTTCGAATCGGGCGATTGGCATGGTATTCAACAACTGTCTCGTGAACGCATCGAGTATTACGATATCCGTGTGCGTGAATGCGCTGCCATTCTTGCTTCGGCCCTAAAAGGCAGTCGCATAGCAGCCACAAGCCAAACGGATTCGTCTGAACTGGATGAGCATCAACGGCAATTCTGGCATCAGGTCAAAAAAGAAGTTGTAGAGCTGTTGCACAGCCACCTTCAACCTGAATGCGCCGAAACCTTTTTCAACTCGGTGTCCTGCCGCGTATTGCATCGCAACTACTTCAATAACGACTTTTTATTCGTACGCCCGGCCATTGCGACCGAGTACCTTGATGACAACCGTGCCTCGTATCAAGCCTATTACCCAACAGCCCACGGTTTAATCCCCGCGCTAAAAACCCTCATCGTCCAATTTGGTCTCGCCGCCCCGTTTGCCAATCTGCCAGCGGACGTACGCCGCTTAGCGCGCCGTATGATTCGTACAGTACGTCAACAATTGCCCGCTGATCCCGGCCATCGCATTGGCCCAGATTGCCAGCTACACGTATTGAACTCGTTATTCTTCAGAAACAAAGGGGCTTACATTGTCGGCCGTTTTATTAACCATGGCAGTGTGCATCCCTTTGCCATCGCACTGGCTCATAACACAGCCGGAAAAATCGAAATCGATGCGCTGCTTGATAACAGCGATGACATCAGTACCTTATTTAGTTTTACACGGGCCTATTTCTTGGTGGATATGGATATCCCATCAGCCTATGTCAACTTTCTTAACACCCTACTGCCGCGCAAATCCAAAGCCGAGTTCTACAACGCTATCGGCCTACAAAAGCAGGGTAAAACGCTATTCTATCGAGACTTCCTGCACCATCTAAGCCACTCTACCGACCAGTTTGAACGCGCGCCTGGCATCGAAGGTATGGTGATGTGTGTGTTTAGCCTACCTTCATACCCCTATGTGTTTAAGGTCATTCGTGACCGCATACGTAAAGACGGCATGACTCATGCTACGGTTAAAAATCGCTACCTACTGGTGAAAAAACACGATCGCGCGGGGCGCATGGCTGACACGTGGGAATACTCGCATGTGGCGCTACCCAAACACCGCTTTGCACCGGCGTTACTCGACGAGCTACGTAGGGAAATACCCAGTCTGCTCGACGAGAACGAGCATGCGATAGTAGTACGTCATGTTTACATCGAACGCCGCATGTTGCCGTTAAATATTTACCTCAATCGGGCCTCGGATGCCGCTATTGCCAGCGCCATAAGGCAATATGGTGATGCCATTCGAGAACTTGCGGCCAATAATATTTTCCCCGGTGATATGTTATACAAAAACTTTGGGATCACCCGTTTGGGGCGCTTGGTTTTTTACGATTATGATGAAATACAGCGCATGACCGAGATGACATTTAGAACCATCCCTCCCGCGCCCAATGACGAGGCAGAAATGGCCAGCGAGCCGTGGTATCCCATTGCCAAAAATGACGTCTTTCCGGAAGAGTTCCAATGGTTTTTATTAGGTGACCCGCGCATACGTGAAGCATTCTTGAAACACCACTCTGATTTACTGGATGCTAGGTGGTGGAATCAATGCCGAGACCAAGTCGCCCAAGGTCGCCTTGAAAATATTTACCCTTATCCTGCCACAAAACGCCTACCCGTACGCCAGACCACAACGTAGGCCTAAGTCAGTTCAATTTTTTAGGAGTTTTATCCATGTCAGATCCCGTCGTGATTGTTTCTGTTGCGCGCACACCCATGGGGGCCATGCTGGGCAGTTTGACCTCGCAAGCCGCTCACCAACTGGGCGCCGTTGCCATCAAAGCGGCGGTAGAGCGTGCTGGACTATCGCCTGAACAAATTGACGAAGTCATTATGGGCAACGTACTTCAAGCCGGCCAAGGACAAGCTCCTGCACGTCAAGCGACGCTAGGCGCTGGCTTACCGAAAAGCGTGGCCGCTACGACCATTCACAAGGTGTGTGGCTCTGGCATGAAGGCCGCCATGTTTGCCCACGACATTATCAAAGCAGGCAGCGTGGACGTAGTGGTAGCGGGTGGGCAAGAAAGCATGAGTAACGCCCCCTACCTACTGTTACGTGGCCGTGAAGGCTACCGCTATGGTCACTCTACCGTCTACGACCACATGGCACTGGATGGGCTTGAAGATGCTTACCAAAGCGGTACTGCCATGGGCGTGTTCGCCGAAAGCTGCGTGGACAAATACAGCTTCAGCCGCGAAGAGCAAGATGCTTTTGCCCTCGAGTCATTACGCCGCGCACGTGCCGCCAGTGAAGACGGTAGTTTCAAATTTGAAATTGCCCCCGTTACCATCAGTGGTCGCAAAGGCGACACCATTGTGGACACTGACGAATCACCTCAACGCGCTATGCCTGAAAAAATTCCAGGGTTGCGTCCTGCCTTCAAGAAAGATGGCACGATTACTGCCGCTAACGCATCGTCCATTTCCGACGGCGCTGCAGCGCTGGTTCTTATGCGCGAATCCAAAGCTAAAGAGCTAGGTTGTCAGCCCTTAGCAAAAATTGTGGCGCACACCAGTCACTCGCACGAGCCAGAATGGTTTACCACGGCCCCAGTCGGCGCTGTGCAAAAACTTCTTCAAAAAACCGGCTGGAACATCGAAGACGTTGACCTATTCGAAATCAACGAAGCCTTTGCCGTCGTCACCATGGCCGCCATGAAAGAGCTCAACATCCCCCACGATAAGGTTAACGTCTACGGGGGCGCCACCGCATTGGGCCACCCCATTGGGGCATCGGGTGCACGCCTTATCGCTACGCTAATCGCTGCACTCAAACAGAAAAACCTGAAGAAAGGAATCGCTACCTTATGTATTGGAGGTGGTGAAGCCGTCGCGATGGCAGTCGAAATGCAGTAATTCGTCAAGGCAATACGTGCCGCTTTCCCAGCAGCTTATGGCTGCTGGGTTTTATCACTACAAGGTGTCAGCACGCTTATGTCGCAAATACTCTCTACGATACAAACCCGCTCAAGCGAATTCGCCGAACAAACCCGTGCAATGCAGGAACAAATTACGGCACTACGCGAGCGCATTCAACACAACGCTAAAGGCGGTAGCGACGCGGCTAAGCAACGCCATACTGAGCGCGGCAAACTGCTTCCCCGAGAGCGTGTGCGCCGTTTACTTGACCCCGGCAGCCCTTTTTTAGAACTCTCCCCACTGGCCGCTTACAACCTATATAACAACGAGGCTCCCGGCGCGGGTGTCATTACGGGCATCGGGCGCATCGCTGGCACAGAGTGCATGATTGTTTGCAATGACGCTACCGTCAAAGGGGGTACCTATTACCCCTTAAGCGTTAAAAAACATTTACGTGCTCAAGAGATTGCGCAGCAAAACCAGCTACCCTGCATTTATCTGGTCGACTCAGGCGGCGCCAACCTACCGAACCAGCACGAGGTTTTTCCCGACCGAGATCACTTCGGACGCATTTTTTACAATCAAGCGCAAATGTCCGCGATGGGCATCGCACAAATCGCCGTGGTCATGGGCTCGTGTACGGCAGGCGGCGCATACGTGCCGGCCATGAGCGACGAATCCATCATTGTTCGAAATCAAGGCACCATTTTTCTGGCTGGCCCCCCTTTGGTAAAAGCCGCAACGGGTGAGGAGGTCAGCGCCGAGGACTTAGGCGGTGGTGATGTGCACACCCGCTTATCAGGCGTGGCAGACCACCTTGCAGAAAACGATGACCATGCCTTACAGCTGGCCAGAGAGGCCGTGGGCAGACTACACCGCACCAAGACCTTCCCATGGCCTTTACGCGAAGCCGTTGACCCCCTCTATGCATCGGAAGAACTCAACGGCATTGTGCCGATCGACAGCCGACAATCTTACGATGTGCGTGAAGTCATTGCACGCCTCGTCGATGGCTCGATTTTTGAAGAATTCAAAGCCCGCTTTGGTAGCACCTTAGTCTGCGGATTTGCTCATTTACATGGCATGCCCATCGGCATCATTGCCAACAATGGCATCTTATTCTCTGAATCTGCCCTAAAAGGCACGCACTTTATTCAACTGTGTTGCCAGCGCAAAATACCCCTGATTTTTTTACAGAACATTAGCGGGTTTATGGTGGGGCGCAAATACGAGAACGAAGGCATCGCGCGCCATGGTGCCAAAATGGTGAATGCCGTCGCCACCGCCTCAGTACCTAAACTGACCCTCATCATCGGCGGCTCGTTTGGCGCCGGTAATTACGGCATGTGCGGACGCGCTTTCGATCCGCGCTTTTTATTTATGTGGCCAAATGCCCGCATTTCAGTGATGGGAGGAGAACAAGCCGCCAGCGTACTGGCCACCCTAAAACGCGACCAGCTAGAGGCCGCTGGACAAGACTGGTCAGAGGCCGACGAAGATGCCTTTAAAGCCCCCATACGACAACAATACGAAGAACAAGGCCATCCGTTTTATGCCAGTGCCCGACTTTGGGATGACGGCATTATTGAGCCCGCCGAGTCTCGCCAGGTATTGGCCCTTGCCCTATCCGCTGCACTCAATGCTCCGATTGAGCCCACGCGCTTTGGAATCTTTCGCATGTAAAAAGGGGGTCGCATG
This sequence comes from Paenalcaligenes sp. DL 463, assembly GCF_057475185.1. Lineage (NCBI taxonomy): Bacteria > Pseudomonadati > Pseudomonadota > Betaproteobacteria > Burkholderiales > Alcaligenaceae > Paenalcaligenes > Paenalcaligenes sp. DL 463. The sequence continues at coordinate 220,015 of NZ_JBYBKX010000001.1, forward strand.
TTCCACACCGTGTTAATTGCAAACCGTGGTGAAATCGCCTGCCGTATTATCACAAGCTGTCAGCGTTTGGGGATACGCACGGTGGCAGTATTTTCGGATGCCGACGCACACTCCTTAGCTGTGCACTTAGCGGACGAAGCCGTGTATATCGGTGAGGCCGAACCGGAAAAAAGTTACCTAAACGGCACCGCCATCATTCAGGCCGCCAAAGCCACCCAAGCCCAAGCCATACATCCAGGGTATGGGTTTTTAGCCGAAAGCGCTGCCTTCGCTGCCGCATGTGAACAAGCTCAGCTATGTTTTATCGGTCCATCTGCGGACGCCATCGCCGCGATGGGCGATAAAGCCGCGGCAAAAACCATCATGGAGAAAGCGGGCGTACCCTTGCTTGCGGGCTACCACGGCCCCCAACAAGACAGCCGTTTTCTGGCGGAACAAGCCGACACCATCGGCTACCCCGTTTTAATTAAAGCGCTTGCAGGCGGGGGCGGAAAGGGCATGCGCATTGTAGAAAGTGCCGAGGCTTTCGCCACCGCACTTCAGGCTTGCCAACGCGAAGCGCAAACAAGCTTTGGTGACCAGCGCGTATTAATTGAACGCTACCTTGATAAGCCACGCCATATCGAAATACAGATCTTTGGTGATCAACACGGAAACATCGTCCACCTTCACGAACGCGACTGTTCAATACAACGACGTCATCAAAAAGTCATTGAAGAAGCTCCTGCTCCCGGTCTGACCGAGCAGCAGCGACACGCCATGGGCCGCGCCGCCATCGCTGCCGCAAAAGCCGTTAATTACGTCGGAGCGGGAACGATCGAGTTCATTTGCGAAGCAACGGGTAATTTTTACTTTATGGAAATGAATACCCGCTTACAGGTTGAGCATCCCATCACCGAGCTGATTACCGGTATCGATTTGGTCGAGTGGCAACTGCGTGTAGCGGCCGGACAGCCTTTGCCTTTGAGTCAAGCGCAAATACCAGTCATGGGCCACGCCTTTGAAGCCCGACTCTATGCTGAAAACCCCGAGAACGAATTCCTACCTTCCACCGGGAAACTTCAGCAATTGCTTTTTCCGAAACACAAAGGCTTTGACCAGTCGGAAGTGCGTATAGACAGCGGTGTACGCGAAGGCGACACCATTAGCCCCTATTACGACCCCATGATCGCCAAACTCATCGCGCATGGGCCCGATAGACAGACAGCACTGACTACGCTCATCAACGCGCTCAATCACACACACATACGTGGTCCGCACACCAACGTACGGTTTTTGCAGCGCTTAGCCGCTGATACGGCTTTTGCCCAAGCCGATTTGGACACCGGTTTTATACAACGCCGCACCGAAGCCCTGTTCCCAGATCCTCCTAAAATGACCCCCGAAGCCTTAGCCGTAGCAGGTGTTGCCCGCATGGCCGTACAGGGCTTCGGCAGTAATCACCGATCACCCAGCCTTGTCGCTGACCCGTGGGACAGCACGGACGGATGGCGTCTCAACGCCCGGTGGACGCAAGCTCTGCAATTTAGCGTAGGGGCACAATCCTACCCTGTGCTGCTACGCCAACAAGATGGACGCTGGCGTTACGAAGGACGCCCATTGCAATGGCAAAGTCGCCCCGCGCCCCACGGCCATTACGTTCACCTGCAGTTAGCGCATCACCTGATTAATGTGCGGGTCTACATTGACGGTCACCACTATAATTTTGAACTGTTCGGCAAACACTACGAATTACAGTTCGATGACCCCATACAGCAGCAATACGGTCACAGCACGGCTTCCGATGGCGATCTCAAAGCCCCCATGCCCGGGAAGGTGATTTCTGTGGCCGTGGCCGCTGGCGATGTGGTGAAAACCGGACAAATAGTGTTAGTGTTAGAAGCCATGAAAATGGAGCACGCCATCCAATCCCCCCACGATGGCGTCGTTAGCAAGGTGTTTTACGACGTAGGCGATCAGGTAAATGAGGGAGCCGATCTCTTAGTCATGGAGCAAACGACAAAATAGCCATTTGCCCCTGCGCTTAATTCAGCGTAAAGTTGGCTTAGCGGTTACCGCTCATCCGAGCTTTTTCGTCATTTTTTGGACGGCGACCCACGCTTATGTTTGATATATTGGTTTATTTGTTCGAAACCTATTACACCCCACAGGCTTGTCCTAAAGCCGACATTCTGGCTCATAAGTTAGCCGCAATAGGTTTTGAAGACGACGAGATTAACGACGCCCTTAGTTGGTTACATGGGCTGCGCGAATCAACCGAGCAGCAACAACCCATCTTGGCCCAGCACGCTCCAACCAGTCAGCGTATTTATACCGATCAAGAATACCGTCTTATCGGGCAAGAGGCTCTTGGCTTCATCCGTTTTCTAGAGAACTCCGGTGCACTTTCCCCCGCCTTACGAGAAATCCTTATCGAACGAGCTCAAGCCGTGGATGAATCCCCTGTGCCCTTAGAGAAAATCAAAATTGTTACCTTGATGGTGCTGTGGAGTCACGAAGCTGAAATCGAACACCTTATTTTCGAAGAGCTTATTACTGATGACAGCGACCGACTCTGTCACTAACGCGCACACGCACTAAGCAAAGCCCTAAAAAAGTCAGACCTTACCGTCTGGCTTTTTAACGTTAATCTATGACGTGGCCCTCGCTATTCATTAACGCACGTAATAGGGCTTTACCATCATCAGCAACCACAAATTCGCCATACCTCGCTGCCTCAAAGCGTTCAGCCTGCCCTTCCGCAAAAAACCACGCATTCGTACCCGGTGTCCAACCCAGTTGATCGCGTCGTACTCGTAGCTTAATCAGACTGGATAGCGCGACATCATCCGGTTTCTGTAACGTTAGGGCACTCGCTTGACGCTCTGTCGACGTATGTCCCTCTTGAATCCAAAAAACCGGCTCTGAAGCGTGAGGGGTCTGGATACCCCGTAAGCGCCATGCCACGCCATTTTGATCCGGTGCTAACCATAACCACAAGCGGCTATGCTGACGCAACGCCTCGGCTTCGTCGCCATAAAGCTGTTGGGCTAACTCGTTGCCGACGCTAAAGCGCAACGTCATGTAATCACCCTGCATTAACGATCTGGGATCAACCGGTGCCAGCTCTAGCACTACCGCTTGACCTGTACGCAATAGACGCTCTTTAGACCACACATCGTAGTTGGCCACACCTAGGCACATGAACAAACCCAGCAACACGAATGTAGGACGATAAGGCAGCCCCTTCTCACCTGAAGAAGAGCGCTGTGTTAAGGAGGATCTACTTTTTGCCGCTCGTGGCAGTAAGGCTGACACACCCACTAACCAAAGCCCCGTCACGATTAGCATTAATGCTTTCACATTCAAACTAAGGGCTAAGGAATAATAGAACTGGTTCAATGCCACCAACACCGCTAAACCCGCGATAACCTGAAGGGTGGTATTACGCCAAAAATAGGCTAAGACCCCCCATGTAATCGCCAGCGATAGGGTAGGAAAGCCCGTCCAAGCCAGCGTGGCGCCCCCCATCATGATCAACGTCAACACACTATTGCGGTTCAAGGCATTCGATCGGCGTAACGCGACGTACAAACTTAGCGTGGGCAACATCATCACCACAAACGATGAGAACTGCCAGTGCCACACCCAGCCTATTTCCGCGTCAAGCGCCCATAAGCTCTGTAGCGGAAACACCGCCACAAAAGAGGCCAACACACTGGCCCACATGGCCGGCGATAAATAGCCATAGTGACGTTCATTGCGGTGCGCCATTGCCGCCATGAACAGCGCGATAAGCACGAACAGCATGGCGTAAAACTCCACCACCAGCGCCGTGCGATCTTGCTCAATCGCTAACCAGAAATGATAAGGGTTAAGGTAAATCACCCATGTGAAAAAATGCCCTATTACCCAGATACTACTCAAAAAGCGCATGGGCCAGGCGCGACAGTAATAGTACAGCCCTATCCCCAGAGCCATGTACAGTAACAGCACACCATGATGAGGCCCGCCAGAGCTCATGAAATGGCTAAACACACCGAACACCATGCCCAGCACAAGCACCACTGCCGCCATGTCTTGACGCCAAAGGCTGTTTGCAGAGCGTGACAATACGATGGCCGTCACAAAGCCAAGAACCATGATGAGCTCACTGACGTAAGGTGCGTCCGACCAAAACGAGGAGCCAACAAAAACACTCAGCATCGCCCCTAAAAACAAGGCAATAATGCTACGGAACACACGTAAAAACCACGGTTGCTTAGCCTCTACCGCTACATCAGACTCGTTTGCACTCTCGTCTTGTGGAGCCACCTTAACATTAGAGCGACGCTGCTTTGTGCGCTGCCACCGTCGGCTTAAGTCCCGAATCATGAAGAACGCAAGCACCCCATGTAACACTACCACTACAAGCAGGTACTCAATACGATACAGCTCTAATTGGCCCAATAGCGCAATGCTTAATACGAAAACTAACGCGTAAGTCAGGCTGCCCATTAGCACATCAACCGAACGAGCTCGGTTTAAGTACCAGTACCACAGCGCACCAGACAGTATGGTGGCAACGCCAAAAGCCAATAAAAAGTGCTCCGTATTCGAAACGGCAGCGAGCACTTCTGCAGACATCGCACTGATCAAAAACAGTAACGCCGCACGTGGAAGCAAGCGATACCCATCTGCAATATAAGAGGATGCCTTCTCGGCCAATAGCAGAAAAGCCGCATTCAATAGCACCAAGCTCCAGCTAGACGTTCTGTCGAATATCCAAAACAGAAAGTCGGGGCCAACGTTAGTTCCTAACCACAAGACTAGGCTTACATTAACCAAGCCCATCCAAAACAATGCCATAACAACGGATCGGCTGGCCCAAAGCCACGGTAGTAAGATCAGCGCCCATAACGCAAACAGTTGCCACGGGTCAGCTCCGGTTTGGTAGGTTTGCCCTAGCAAAGCGAACAAGCCACCTACCACCACACTGGCCACCGTCAGTAATAATGTCGCGGGCGAATAGACCCGCTTCCACGCTAACGCGTTACAGCGTCCTAGATAAAGGCTTAAGCCCACCAGCACCGCCAGCAAAGCTTGCACACCCGCAATACGCCACACCTTTGCAATGTGAGACCAATTCGCTGCAATAAAAATGATGACCGCACTGGCACACAACAACATGCCTAACACTAAGCCGCTGCGCCATAAAAACTGCAGCCACTGGGCTGATCGAGGAGTGTCGATCCCTTCTTTGGGTTTAAGCATCATAAAAACGTAGATAGGTGTATAAACATTTTGAGCGACACAAAATAGCCGCGCACGCCACAATCTCGAGCCTATACTTTACGCTTAAGTCTGCTATCGTAAAGTACAAAAACCGAGATTGACCTAAGGACTGTCAAGCATGCGACAACAAAACTTGCTACAGTGCTAAGCTATTCAGGGCCAAAACACGCCTACTCTTACTATCAAGAATAGAATTTTTAACCCTCTGAACTTGCGTAATACGTGCTCCTGCTCGTATTATCCGCGCTACTGCTGCGGAATTGCTGTCATTGGAAACACATGAATAAAACACTCATTATTGCCGAGAAACCCTCTGTTGCTTTGGACATTTCCCGAGCCTTGGGGGGCTTTACCCGTGAGGGTGATTACTTCGAAAGCGAAAACTATGTCTTGGCATCTAGCATTGGGCATTTGCTAAGCCTTATTGCGCCTAATGACCCCAAACGCGGCAAATGGAGTTTTACTCATCTACCGGTTATTCCTCCTCAGTTCGAACTCAACCCTACCGATAAGCGTTCGACCGAACGGCTAAAACTGCTGGTTAAACTGCTTAAGCGCAAAGACGTAGACGCCATCATCAATGCATGTGATGCGGGGCGCGAGGGTGAGCTAATCTTCCGCTACATTGTGCAGTATGCAGCCGTGAACAAACCGGTTAAGCGTCTCTGGTTACGTTCCATGACGCAAGCCGCCATACGCGAAGCCTTTGCGAACTTACGCGATGACGATGCGCTTAAGCCCTTAGAAGCCGCGGCCCGCTCACGCGCCGAAGCCGACTGGCTAGTGGGTATCAATGGCACACGGGCCATGACGGCCTTTAACAGCAAAGACGGTGGTTTCTTTAAAACACCCGTAGGCCGTGTGCAAACCCCAACCTTAGCCATCGTGTCGGCTCGCGAAGAAGCCATACGTAAGTTCCAATCCCGCGATTATTGGGAAGTGCACGCCACCTTCGTCGCGGCAGCAGGCCTGTATACCGGACGTTGGTTCGACCCTCAATTTAAGAAAGACGAAACCGACAACGAAAAGCGTGATTCACGCCTTTGGTCTGAAAATGCCGCGAAAACAGTAGTTTCAGCCTGCGTGGGCAAACCCGGCGTTGTCAGTGAAGAATCAAAACCTTCAACCCAACAATCACCCGCGCTCTTTGACCTCACCTCATTGCAGCGTGAAGCGAACTCACGTTTTGGCTTTTCTGCCAAAACCACCTTGGGGCTGGCCCAAACATTGTACGAGCGCCATAAGGCCTTAACCTACCCACGTACTGACTCACGCTACCTGCCCGAAGACTACGTGCCCACGGTCAAAGACACCATGCGGGCTTTAGCCGAAGCAGGCACCCCAGCATCCAGTTCCGTACAACCCTTTGCGCAGCAAATCGTCGACCAGCAATGGGTGAAAGCCAGCCGTCGAGTCTTTGATAACAAAAAGGTCTCAGATCACTTTGCCATCATTCCTACGCTACAAGTTCCACGTGAACTTAGCGATGCCGAATTTAAAATTTACGAACTGGTCACACGACGATTCCTGGCCATATTCTTTCCGGCAGCCGAGTTTAGGGTCACCACTCGCATCACTAAAGTAACGGGTAACCACTTCAAAACTGAAGGTAAGGTGCTGGTCAACCCCGGTTGGCTCGCCATTTATGGCCGTGAGGCGCAAGGTTCTGACGATAACCTCGTGCCCGTTAACGACAACGAAGAGGTCTTGACCGAAGACGTTGAGGCACGCGCACTCGCGACCAAGCCCCCAGCACGCTTTACGGAAGCCACCTTGCTCTCAGCCATGGAAGGCGCAGGTAAACTCGTTGACGACGAGTCCTTGCGCGAAGCCATGTCCGAGCGTGGTTTAGGTACACCTGCCACACGTGCGGCCATTATCGAGGGCTTACTAAACGAGGCCTATTTACGCCGTGAAGGCCGCGAGCTGGTACCTAGCGCCAAAGCACGCCAGCTGATGACTTTGCTTTCGGGCTTAGGGGTCAATGAGCTAACCTCACCCGAATTGACGGGTGAATGGGAGCATCGCTTAAAACAAATCGAACAAGGTCAATTAGATCGCGAAGCGTTCATGACCAAAATCGAACAAATGACCCAAGTCATTGTTAAGCGCGCTAAAGAGTACGAGCGTGACACCGTGCCCGGTGATTACGCCACACTCGAAACACCATGCCCTTCGTGTGGAAGCGTCGTCAAAGAAAACTATCGTCGTTATGCCTGCACCAATTGCGAATTCTCGTTTGGAAAACACCCAGGCGGGCGCACCTTTGAGCTTCCAGAAGTCGAAGAGTTACTGCAGAAAAAAGAAATCGGCCCCTTAACCGGTTTCATCAGCAAAATGGGCAGGCCCTTTGCCGCGATTTTACGTATCACCGACGAAAACAAGCTGGAATTCGATTTCGGTCAAAACGATGATGATAGCGATGAAGAGGTTGATTTCAGCGAGAAAACAGCCTTAGGCCCTTGCCCTAAGTGTCAAGCAAACGTTTACGAGCATGGCATTCGTTATATCTGCGAGAAATCCGTTGGGAAAGAGCGAAACTGCGACTTCCGTAGTGGAAAAGTTATTTTGCAGCAGGAAATTAGCGAAGAGCAAATGCGCAAGTTACTCGTCGAGGGCAAAACCGATTTACTCGACAGCTTCGTATCAAACCGCACCAACCGTAAGTTCAAGGCATTTTTAACGCGCGACAGCAAAGGTAAGGTCAGCTTCGAGTTCGAACCTCGCCCAGCCAAAGCCGGGAAAAAAGCAGCAAAGAAAAGCACAGCCAAGAAAGCAGCCGCTAAAACGACAGCAGCAGCAAAAAAAGCCGCAAGCAAAAAAGTCGCTGCAAAGAAGGCAACCGCAAAAAAAGCGGCGAAGAAAGCGGTAAAGAAGGTGGCCAAGAAAGCAGCTAAAACGGCAGCAAGCGAGCAAGACGATAGCTAAAACGCTCGTTCTCGCCACAACAATAAGGCCCCAAATACCAGTTGGTATTTGGGGCCTTAGTCCTGATCTGGATCGCTTAACGCCTCGGATTAAGGCTGCGTATCATCAACGTACCAATCGTTCGCTTTCAACATGATTTCATGATGCCCTTTACCCGCCGGAATCATCGGAAAGCAGTTTTCTTGCGTGGTCACAACCACATCCAAAAAGTACGGCCCATCTGAATTCAAACACGCCGCTAACGCTGCATCCAACTCTGCCGGATCACTGACACGCGCCGCTTGCCACCCAAAGGCCTGAGCCAATGCAACAAAATCAGGTAACGACTCGTTATAGCTGTGGCTATAGCGCCCACCATGAATAAGCTCTTGCCACTGACGCACCATGCCCATGTAGCCGTTATTACAAAGCACCACTTTAATCGGGGTACGATGCTGCACGGCGGTAGCCAGCTCTTGGATGTTCATCAGCACCGAGGCGTCGCCACTGACACAAACAACCGGTTTATCCGCGTGGGCAATTTGCGCGCCGATAGCAGCAGGAACGCCGTAACCCATCGTACCCGCTCCGCCAGACGTTAACCAACGTAAAGGACGCTCAAAGCCTAAATACTGAGCCGCCCACATCTGATGCTGCCCCACATCCGTCGACACAATGGCATCTTTACCCTTCAACGCCTCATTCAAGCGATCGAAGAGTTGCTGTGGCACGATTTCGTCAGGTAGCGGCGTATACCCTAACGAGTCTTGAGCCCGCCATGTACGAATACGTTCCCACCAAGGTGCTAAGTTTTCTGCTTGTACTGAGTGCGACAATAATGCCGTGCTCAACGCTTCCAGAACGGCCCCACAATCACCGACTAAACCTATTTGCGTATCCACCACTTTGCCGATGGATTTGGGGTCAATATCAATGTGCATTTTCTTAGCATTGGGTGCAAAATCAGCAATGCGACCGGTAATGCGGTCATCAAAACGGGCCCCCACGCAAACAATCACATCCGCATTGTGCATTGCTAAGTTGGCCTCTAGCGTCCCGTGCATGCCTAGCATGCCAATAAACTGCGGCTCAGAAGCAGGGAAAGCACCCAACCCCATCAGGGTGAGGGTACATGGGGCGGCACTGCGTTTTACTAGCTCGGTGAAACGCTGGCAAGCCTGCTCTCCCGAGTTAATCAATCCACCGCCCCCATAAAAAATAGGTTGCTTAGCCGTAGCGATCAGCTCGGCGGCTTGCTCAATGGCCGCCATCGATAGCGGGGCCTCAGGCTGAGCCTCAAGCTGTGTTGCGCTTTGTTCTGGCGCACGCGCTAGACTCAATTGCACATCCTTAGGGATATCAAGCAAAACAGGCCCCGGACGGCCCTGACTGGCTTTCTGATAGGCTTGGTACACCGCACTGCGCACATTATCCACATGCTGCACCTGTGCATTCCACTTGGTGACCGGACGAGAGATTCCCACGGCATCACACTCTTGAAACGCGTCACTACCAATAGCCGTTGTCGCAACCTGCCCGCTGATACAAAGAATAGGAATTGAATCACATAACGCATCGAGTAGCCCGCTGGTGGTGTTAGCCATTCCTGGGCCCGATGTCACAATCACCACGCCCACCTTGCCCGTTGTGCGTGCATACCCTTCTGCCGCATGTAGTGCGCCTTGCTCGTGACGTACCAGAATATGCCGAATTCTCGGCTCGGCGTATAGGGCATCGTATAGAGGAAGAACCGCCCCACCGGGATAACCAAAGATGGTATCCACCCCTAACTCCACTAAAGCATCAAGTAAATTTTGTGCGCCATTACGATGCGCGGTATTCTCAGACATAGACAACGGACTCATTTTGCGTAAGATGGTTAACGTGCGTTAAAAGTTTTTATTCCTCTTACAAGGCTATTTCATTTCATGGCACCTACTGCGCAACCCTGGCATAAACTGAAGCGTTCTGACCTACATGGTACCGGCGTGTTCGCCGCCAAACCCATACCTTCGGGTACGTACATCATGGAGTACGAGGGCAAACGCATTAGCGCTAAAGCCGCCGACAAGATGGAGTCATACGACCCCAACGATCCCTACCATACTTTTTTCTTTTCCTTATCGAATGGAAAAATAATTGATGGAGGCAATCAGGGCAACGACTCACGGTTTATCAATCATTCGTGTGAACCTAACTGCGAAGGACATGAAAACTCGCAAGGTACGCGTGTCTACATTGTAGCCCTACGCGATATCGCTGAAGGCGAAGAATTACTCTACGACTACGCGCTCACCATTGATGACACCATCACACCTGAACTTAAAAAGCAGTATGCCTGCTTGTGTGGTGCCAAAACATGCAGAGGCACCATGCTAGCCCTTCCCCAAAGCGATGACGAAGACACCAGTCCCACCCCGCCGGCTGGGAAACAGAACAAACAAGACAAGTCCCTGCGTAAACTGAAAAAACGCGTGAAGAAGCTAGAAAAGAAGATTGATAAACTGATCGAACTGGTAGAAAAGACCCCGTCATAGACAAAGGGTCATCATCCTTAACGTAAGGCTGCAACAAGTTTTACTGAAACGCCGTTTCAATAAAGCTGCGCAACTTACGAGAGTGCAACCGTTCAGCCGGCATCTCGCGCACCATCTCCAGCGCCCGTATACCAATATGTAAATGCTGCCCTACCTGCTTACTGTAAAAAGCATTGGCCATACCGGGCAGCTTCAGCTCGCCATGTAAAGGCTTGTCAGACACACACAGTAAGGTTCCGTAGGGCACACGAAACCGGAAGCCATTGGCCGCAATTGTGGCTGACTCCATATCCAGCGCAATAGCGCGAGACTGCGATAACCGTTGCACGGGCTCGTGATGATCACGTAGTTCCCAGTTACGGTTATCAATGGACGCCACTGTGCCGGTGCGCATGATCTTCTTCAACTCCCAACCTGATAAGCCCGCTACTTCCGCCACGGCCTCTTCCAACGGAACTTGAATTTCAGCCAGCGGAGGAATGGGAACCCAAAGCGGTAAGTCATCATCCAACACATGATCTTGCCGCACATACCCGTGTGCCAACACATAATCACCCAACCGCTGTGTGGTCCGCAAGCCGGCGCAATGACCCAACATAATCCACGCCGAAGGACGCAACACGGCCACGTGATCAGTAATCGTCTTCGCGTTAGACGGCCCTACACCAATATTGATTAAGGTAATGCCGCTGTGGTTACTCCGTACTAAGTGATAAGACGGCATTTGGGGGGTACGTGAAGCCGCCACGCCCTGCGTTTCTCCCCCTTTAAACGTGATCTTATTACCCGGCTCAACCAACGCAGTGTATTCACTGCCCTCTTCTTCCAACTCGCGTAACGCCCATTTGCAAAACTCATCCACATAAAACTGATAATTTGTGAACAGCACAAAGTTCTGAAAATGCTCAGGACGCGTGGCGGTGTAATGTTGTAAGCGGTGTAATGAGTAATCAATACGGGGAGCTGTAAAGGGGGCGAGAGGACGCGCTTCATCTTGCTTCGCGACCCACGTACCGTTCACAATGGCATCGTCCATGTGTTCCAGATCAGGCACATCAAAATGATCCCGTAGCGTATCGCCTGGAGACTCTGGGTACACGCTGGGCACGGAGTAATCATCCCCCAAACAAAAATGTAAAGGTATGGGTTGGCTAGACTCTCCGATTTCTACCGGCACACCATGATTCTTTAGCAGCAAACGAATCTGCTCACGCAAATAATCAAAATACAGTTCAGGTTGCGTAACGGTGGTTGCATACACACCAGGCTCTACGACGTGCCCATACGACAGACGGCTATCCACTTCTTGATGAGTCACCACTTGTATACGTATGGCGGGATAACAAACACGAAAACGCACGTTTGCCGGAAAACCGTCACGCAGACATTTTTTAAATTGCTCGCGAATATAAGTCGTATTGCGCTGATAGATCTCCACAAGGCGCTGCGTTGCGGCGACCTCATCGGTGAACCCCTCGTAAGCAATCGCAGACGGAAGCTGGAGTTGTTGAGTCGAATTTTTAGTTCCAAACATAATTAACGTAGCCACCTGCTTAAGAGCAAAAAACCAGTGTATACGGTGTGTGTGACAAATTGCACAAACAACCACTTGTCCAATAGTAGGACGCTTTGCGTAAAGACCCTATAAAAACTTCTAAATCACGGGTATAGTCTTATACAAGACAGGAAGGTCTTATATAAGACAGATCACCGGTTTCTCGCGGAAACTCAGGCTTTCTAGCGGTACAACCACAACATTATTGGCAAACGATTAGGCGAAGGCTTCCATGAATGTATGGCCTCAACCCTGCAAAAAAACGTTTATTACCCAAAAATGGGGCATTTCTCCAACGCTCAAGCCAATACTTCAAGTACGGAGTGACCTTATTAAAAGTTCACTTCATACTATATCGTACGAACGAACCCCATCCGTTCACCTCTTATCGTGTGATTCATCGCACGTTAACAACGTCAAAAGCGCTACAAACTTTAAGTCTGAATCGTATTCATTCAGTGCTTTCCGTGTACGGCATATCGCTGCCTTCAGGCAGCCTATTCCAACCCAAGACTCTGCTTTGATATTCGAACCTTCTGAACACCATCGCGCAAACTCTCAGCGCGCCGTATTAACATTCACTACTATGGGCAATGGTAATTTATGACTAAACGTATTTCATGCGAGCGACTTCAAGTTGCTGAAGCACTTCATCAATTTGTTGAAAACGAAGCAATTCCAGGTACTGGCGTTGACTCCAAAACCTTTTGGGCTGGCGTTGACAAACTGATTCACGACTTAGCACCGCGTAACCGCGAGTTGTTAGCTGAACGTGATCGTTTGCAAGCCGAGCTGGATACCTGGCACACCGCTAATCCCGGTCCCATTAAAGACATGGAAGCCTACAAAAGCTTCTTAAAAAGCATCAACTACCTGCGTGACGAACCCGCTGCCGTTAGCGTAAACACCGCGAACGTCGACACTGAAATCACCCAACAAGCTGGTCCACAGCTGGTTGTACCGATCATGAACGCTCGTTACGCTCTGAACGCCGCTAACGCACGCTGGGGTAGCTTGTACAACGCCCTGTACGGAACTGATGCCATTTCCGACGAAGGCGGTGCAGCAGCAGGTAAAGAGTACAACCCTGCACGCGGTGCCAAAGTAATCGCGTTCGCACGCAAATTCCTCGACGACAGCATCCCACTGAACAACGGTTCACACGCTGACTCCACCCAGTACGCCATTGTTAACGGTGCATTGGAAGTTAGCTTGAAAGACGGCAGCAAAGCCACACTGGCCGATGCCTCAACCTTGTTGGGCTACCGTGGCGATGCCGCTTCCCCCGAAGCAATCGTATTCGTTCACAACGGTCTGCACTTCGAAATCCAAATCGATCGCGAAGACACGGTTGGTAAAACCGACGCTGCAGGTGTTAAAGACATTCTGCTCGAGTCCGCACTGACCACAATCATGGATTGTGAAGACTCCGTCGCCGCCGTCGATGCTGACGACAAAGTACTGGCCTACCGCACATGGTTGGGTCTGACCAAAGGTGATCTTACCGAAGAAATCACCAAAAACGGTCGCTCCTTCACACGTAAACTGAACGAAGACCGTCAATACACCGACCTGCAAGGCAACGCCAAAACCTTGGCTGCTCGCTCATTGATGTTCGTGCGTAACGTTGGTCACTTGATGACTAACCCAGCTATTCTTGACGAAGCTGGCAACGAAATCCCTGAAGGCATCATGGACGCCGTATTTACCGTACTGGTTTCCATGCGCGACCTTGAGTTGAAGAAAAACTCACGCACTGGCTCCATCTACATCGTGAAGCCAAAAATGCACGGTCCTGACGAAGTAGCCTTCGCTAACGAGTTGTTCACACGCGTTGAAGACATCCTCGGTTTGCCACGCAACACCGTAAAACTGGGTGTAATGGACGAAGAGCGCCGCACCAGTGCTAACCTGAAAGCGTGTATCGCTGAAGCAAAAGACCGCGTTGTGTTCATCAACACCGGTTTCTTAGACCGCACTGGCGACGAAATGCACACCAGCATGCGCGCAGGCCCCATGGTTCGCAAAGGCGATATGAAAAACACCAAGTGGCTGCCTGCTTACGAGCACAACAACGTCCAGTCCGGCCTAGAGTGCGGTCTGCGTGGTCGCGCACAAATCGGTAAAGGTATGTGGGCCATGCCCGACCTGATGGCTGCAATGCTTGAGCAGAAAATTGGTCACCTGAAAGCGGGTGGTAACACTGCTTGGGTACCTTCCCCAACTGCCGCAACACTGCACGCGTTGCACTACCACCAAGTAGATGTACAAGCCATTCAGCAAAGCATGGAAGGCCAAAAAGTAGAAACACTGGACGACCTGCTTACTATACCTGTGGCCGAAAATCCAAACTGGTCCGAGCAAGAAATCCGCGAAGAACTGGACAACAACGTTCAGGGTATTCTGGGTTACGTTGTGCGCTGGGTAGACCAAGGTATTGGTGTGTCCAAAGTTCTGGACATCCACAACATTGGTTTAATGGAAGACCGCGCTACGCTGCGTATCTCCAGCCAACACATTGCTAACTGGCTGCTGCACGATGTGATCACTTTAGAACAAGTGGACGAAACCTTGAAGCGCATGGCAGCAATTGTTGACGAACAAAACGCGGGTGATGCTAACTACCGCAAGATGACCGGCAACTTCGAAAACTCTAAGGCTTTCCAAGCTGCTCGCGATCTGATCGTGAAAGGCGTAGAACAGCCTAGCGGTTACACAGAGCCCCTGTTGCACCACTGGCGCCAAGTGCTTAAAGCAGAAGCCTAAGGCTAAAGCTTGCCGTTGCTGATTTTGATGTATCGATAACATCAGCAACGACTAAACGCTCGTTATATATAGCTGCTACGGTTACGTAGCAGCTATTTTTTTGTCTATCATTGGGCTTCAACACACGATTCGAGACACAACAATGACTACATTTCGTATCGCAGCAACCGGGCACAGTATTAACTACCTCCCCGAATACATCGCCAAAGAACTCGGTTTTTTTGCGCAAGAGTCGCTACACCTTGATGTGGTGGTACACAGTCCGTGGGAACAGGTTTTAGCCGAGATTAATACCCATCGTGCACAGGCTGTACTGGGGGGCATCTGGGTTCCCGCCATGTATCACAACCGCGGTAGAAAGCTGGTTTCCTTTGCACAAATTTCGGCCCGTTGTCCCTTGGTCATCGTTGGCCGCAACGCCGAAACGTTCGCCTTCGACGCATTGCGCGGCAAAACCGTTCTGATAGCTGGTAGTAGCGGTGCCAGTGCAGGCCTCTTTCTCTCGCTGTTACTCAGCGAACACCACATTTCTACGAGCGACATCAAGCTGGTACAAAATTTACCGGAAGCCATGCTAGCAGAGCTATTCAACAAGGGGATGGGCGATTACATGCTCACCGACCCCATTACTGCGGCGACGATGGCTAAACGCAGCGAAACGTATGTGGTCTCATCATTAGCGAAAACAGGCGGTTCCATACCCTGGAGCGTGTATTACACCGAGACGGGTACTGCGGGAGACAACACCGATGCCCAAGTCCGCTTCGTACGCTCACTAAACCGTGGAGTCGACTGGCTGATGAACGCCTCGGCCCATTCATTGCGCCCACTGTTAGCGCGTTTATTTCCGACGCTGGATATCGCCGTCGCGCTTGACGTCGTCGACCACTTTAAAAAGTGGGGCATGTGGCACAGCACCCACATTGAAAAAGCGGCCTACGATCGCTGGCAAAAGGGGTTGGTCCAAGGGCATTTGATTGATGCCCCTGTTAGCTACCATGAACTGGTTAACGAACGCATTGCTGACAACGCAACACTAGACCCTATCTAGTTAAGTCAACGCTTAGCTGCGAACCTGTGTGATCACCGCATCCACTTCGCTCAGTGCTAAATCAATCTCGTCAGCCGTCACGTTTAACGCAGGCATAAAGCGCAATAGTTCAGGCCGAGGAGCATTGAGCAATAAACCCTGTGGGTCACGATTCCGAGCTGCCTCTACGATAGCAGGGCCGTCATGTTGATCTAACTTCAGCGCGCGTAACAAACCCAAACCGCGCTCGCCTTTCATGCCCCATTTTTTACTTAACGCCAACAAGCCTGTGGACAACTGTTCAGCGCGCTCATTCACGGACTCAAAAAAGCCCGGTGCTTGCAACGTCTCAAAAATAGCCACACCAGCCGCGGTGGTGACTGGGTTTCCACTGTACGTTCCACCCTGCTCGCCGTGTGCGAACACCGATGCCGCTTCAGTCGCGCACAAGGCTGCCAGTGGCATACCGCCCCCTATCCCTTTGCCTAGCGTCATAATATCGGGCTTAATATCAAAGTGCTCATAGGCGAACATTTTGCCTGTGCGGCCAATACCGGTTTGCACCTCGTCCACAATCAATAACAAATTGTGCTCATGCGTTAAGGCGCGCAGTTGACTCATAAACTCCTGAGTTGCGGGCATCACGCCAGCCTCACCCTGCACAGGCTCAAGCATCACCGCTACGGTTTGATCATCAATCAGCGCACGCACCGATTCAATGTTGTTTAATTCGGCTTTAGGAAAACCATCCACTTGGGGGGCAAACATGGTATCCCAACCTTTTTTACCTGACGCCGACATGGTCGCTATGGTACGACCATGAAACCCCTCTTGGAAACAAATGATTTTATAAGCACCGTCACGGTGTACGCGCCCCCATTTGCGCGCTAACTTAATCGCCCCTTCGTTGGCTTCCGCCCCGCTATTGGCGAAGAACACACGATCAAAACAGGAAGCACCCGTGATTAACTGAGCCAACTTCATCGCAGGCGCGTTATAAAAACCGGGGGATGGGTTCAAAACCTGTTGGGCTTGGGCACAAATCGCATCCACAACCACCTGAGGGCTATGCCCCAACGCATTAACCGCCCAGCCTTGAATCATGTCCAAATAGCGTTTGCCGTTGTGATCTTCAAGCCAAGAACCTTGGCCTCGAGTAAAAACCAGCTCCGGGCGAGTGGTGATATCCATAAGCGCATTAGCACCGGACCGATTAAATTCCATAACGGCAACCTATAGGTAAAAAATGAATTCGAGAAGTGATTATATAAGCCGCACTACGTTCGCGGCATACAACATGTCATTACCCTTGTATTTACGGTAGTAAAACAAAGGAAGAACAATAAAGGGGATGATCAAGCCTTTAGCCTGTCAGACTATTAATTTAACGCTAAATCATATAAATGCAAGCGCAAACGCAGAAGTCCCCGTCTTAGGCTCCCCGCAAGCCGAATAAACGCAACACTTAACGAAAATCGTCATACAACGTTAACTGTTTTGGGGCACTGTCCAATGGCGCGCAATCCGTTTCGCTCAGTAAATTACTTGCCTTGACACCAAAAAGACGAATCGACGGGTTATCAAAGGGAACTCGGCGTAGACTCAATCCAGCGGCACGGTGTATATCGGCAGCCAGCACGACGGGCACGTCTACCCTACCGTCTCGCGTGACCGTAGAAAAGTCGTTAAACCGTATTTTCACGCCAATGGTCTGTGCTCGCACAGCCTTACGACGTAAGTCAGCTTCCAATTGCGCACACAAACGTAAAAACAAGACCGACAGCGCTTCGCGATCTTGTCGTACGTGCATATTGCGCTCGAAGGTGGTTTCTCTGCTGATGGACTTAGGCTGAGGGCTAAGCTCTAAGGGACGGTCATCAATACCCTGTGCGACTTGCGTTAACCAATGAGCATAACTACGCCCAAAATGCTCTTGCAACAACGCTGGGGAGGCTTTTGCTAAATCACCCACCTGAGCAATGCCCAGATTACGTAGTTTTTCGTAAGCCTTCGGCCCCACCCCATTGATCTTATTCACCGCTAAGGGCCAAATCACCTTAGGCACATCTTCCATCGACAAAAGGGTAATGCCATTGGGTTTGTTTAAATCTGATGCGATTTTTGACAGTAGCTTATTAGGCGTAATGCCAATAGAGCAATATAGACCCGTCGCTTCAAAAACAAGCGATTTTAAGCGTTGCGCTAAGGTTTCAGTATCGTCATTCAAGTGAGACAGATCGATGTAAATCTCATCGATGCCCCGATTCTCAATGCGGTCTGATACTTGGGATACGGCCGCTTTAAAAAGACGAGAATAATGCCGATAAGCATCAAAATCGGCGGGTAGTAAATAGGCATTGGGGGCTAACTCAGCGGCTTTCATTAACCCCATTGCCGAGAAAACACCCAGCGCACGCGCTTCGTATGTCGAGGTAGTGACCACCCCGCGCCCTGCATAAGCCCCTAACCTTGCATAACGACGTGTTCCGTCAGCCAACGTAACTGGGGCCGTTGTGCTGCGCCCACCGATGACAACGGCCTCACCTTTTAGCTCTGGATAACGCAATAACTCGACAGAGGCATAAAAAGCGTCCATATCCAAATGAGCAATACGGCGCGTTGACATTGAACAACTCATGGTAGAACCCTGTAAGGCTAGTTTTCGCTACGCTAGCCTAACAGGTATAGCAATGACAACTACCAAGCAGAAACGATAGAACCTTTAAACTCTTCATCGATAAACTGCTTAATCACATCGGAATGGTAGGCGTTAACCAAGCGCTTAACCCATTCTTCATCTTTATCTTCGGTGCGTACAACAATAATATTGGCATACGGGCTATTAGGATCTTCAAGTACCAACGCATCATCACGCGGTATCAATCCGGCTTCCATTGCAAAGTTGGTGTTAACGGCAGCAAAGTCCACGTCATCAAGCGAACGGGGCAACTGTGCGGCGTCTAACTCAGCAATGTTGAGCTTCTTAGGGTTCTCAACCACATCTAACGGTGTCGCCGTCAAGCCAACGCCATCACGAAGCGTTAATAGGCCTGCTGTTTCCAATAACATCAACGCACGTCCACCATTCGTGGGGTCATTCGGAATCGCTACACGAGCGCCCTCTTTGACCTCGTCCAGATCAGTTATCTTTTTAGAATACAAGCCCATCGGATAAATAACTGTCGGTGCAATGTTGCTCAATTTGTAGCCACGATCATTCATTTGCACTTCCAAATAAGGAAAGTGCTGATAGCTATTGGCATCCAAATCGCCACTGGCTAAGGCCACATTGGGTTGGACGTAATCGCTGAACTCGATAACCTTAATTTCTAAACCATCTTCGGCGGCTACTTTCTTCACTTGCTCCATGATTTGGGCATGTGGTCCACCTGTAACACCGATAGTGATGCTGTTCTTCTCTGCTTGAGCAGCTCCGCTTAATAGCATCAGGGAAGCCCCAATGCACAGAAACCAACGCTGAGTAAAAGCCAATTTCATAATCTATGCCTCAAAAAGAATGTAACGCAGCAAACCTTGTTGTTAACGGCGACTAACGCGACGAACCAACCAGTCCCCGAAGAACTGGATGAACTGTACAAAAAATATCAGAATGAGCACGACTGCCAGCATGACTTCTGGCAAGAAACGCTGGTATCCATAACGAATACCTAAATCACCCAATCCACCACCACCTACCGCTCCGGCCATGGCCGAATAACTGACCAGACTTACAAAGGTCACCGTAAGCCCCGCAATAATTCCGGGAAGGGCTTCAGGCAGTAAAAACTTAAAAACAATTTGTCGGGTTGTGGCTCCCATCGCTTGTGCCGCTTCAATTAAGCCGCGATCGACTTCACGCAAGGCATTTTCCATAAGCCTCGCCACAAACGGAGCTGCAGCAATCGCTAAAGGCACAATCGCAGCGGCCGTACCGATGGAGGTTCCCACCACAAAACGGGTGAAAGGAATGACGGCAACCAGCAAAATAATAAAGGGGACAGAACGCACCGCATTCACCACCACCCCGATAGACTGATTCATCGCCAGATTCTGCAAAATACCGCCTTTACTGGTTAAGTAAAGCAGCACCCCCAAGGGCAAGCCTATGGCACTTCCTATTCCCCACGACACCGTCACCATATAAAGCGTCTGGTTAAACGAGGTCAAAAACAAATCAAGCATTTGAGGTGTAAAAACAGAGGTCATCGCTTTAGCCTTCGTAAGAGAGTTCTTCGACGACCACACCGCGGTCACTTAAATACTTAACGGCGTCCACCACTTTCGTAGGTTCCCCACCAACCAGCACCGCCAACGAACCAAAGGCATGGCCTTGCAGCTCATCGATTTGACCGTGCAAAATATTAAAATCTAAATCATAGCGTCGAATGGCTTCCGAGATTAAGGGCTGATCCACGCTAGTATCACTGAAGGCAAAGCGATACAAACGATGCTTGCCCACCTCCATTTTGGCGCGTATACGATCACGCACACCGGAAGGCAGCTCTTGCGCAATAATGTCGCCAATCATGGCGCGGGTCACGCTATGTTGGGGGCGTAAAAACACATCCAACACTCGGCCCTGCTCAACCACCTTCCCAGCTTCTAATACGGTGACGCGATCGCAAATTTGCTTAATCACTTCCATTTGATGCGTAATCAGCACCACGGTTAAGCCCAACTCTTTATTGATGCGCTTCAGTAAATCTAAAATAGAACGTGTGGTTTCTGGATCAAGAGCCGAAGTGGCCTCATCAGATAACAACACCTTAGGTTCGCTCGCTAAAGCGCGGGCAATCCCTACGCGCTGCTTCTGTCCGCCACTTATCTGCGCAGGATAACGATCTTTTTGATGACTTAAACCCACCAAATCCAGCAATGCCAATACGCGTTTACTGATCTCGGCCTTCGATACACCAGCCAGCTCTAGGGGTAAGGCAACATTGTCGTAAACCGTGCGTGACGAGAGCAAGTTGAAATGCTGAAAAATCATACCGATTTCTCGGCGTGCCGCGCGTAGCTCATCGGCGGATAATGACGTCAGTTCACGACCTGCAACATGCACAGACCCAGCGGTGGGCCTATTAAGCAAATTGATCACGCGCACTAAGGTACTTTTCCCTGCGCCGCTGCGACCGATGATGCCGAAAATTTCTCCGGCGTTCACGGATATACTGACATCGTCCAGTGCATTGACCGGCCCGTCCGCTCCTTCAAAACGCTGGGAGATGTTGCGTAACTCTATCATTCAATGAAAAAAGCAGCGAATTCACTCCGCTGCCTCCAATATTATTCCCTTCAGTGGAAAACACTGTGGCTATTGCTAGGCTTCACAGCGCATTAAATAGCCGTAAGTTATATTATGGCGCAGCTTTATTCGTTTCATACGAAGCAATAACGATTTGAATATAACAACAAGCTATATGGTAGTGGAAAATGCTAGGTATCAGCATTTAACCTGAGGCGTTAAACCCTACCGTTTTACTCAGTAAACTCGCTTAGATGACAAGACAGCACATCAGCAATGGCGCGATCATCTAAACCACGGTCTCGTAAGTCTTTACTTAAGGCATCCACGTTTACGCGGCCTAACACCCGATCAGTACCGGCCATTTGCGCTTCACGCACGATCTTAAAGTCAAATTCACGCTCAGGGGTTTTGTTCACCTCGTAGCGCATAACTTCATCAATGTGATTACCCGGCTTAAACGTCAACACCACAGGGCGTAGCTGATAAATATCGGGGGTGTCGATGTATTCCGTTGCACAAATAATAATTTGGTCGCCACGCTGACACGTACGAGCCGCAGCGCCATTTAACACACAGCACCTTGAGCCCGGCTCTCCGTAAATGACATACGTAGAAATACGCGCACCACTATCTTTATTCCAGATCTCCACGAACTCCATTGGCAAAATGCCAGCTTTTTCGCAAATTTCAGGATCTAAGGTAATAGAACCGTGATAGTTTAAATCGGCACCGGTAATCGTAATGCCATGCAGCTTCGCACGGACAACTTTTTTCATTGCTGAAATCTCTCAATAATAAGACTCAGGAGTCTATAGATACAGTGGCATGACAAAAATTCAGGACGCCAAAGGCTAAGTATAAGTAGATGAAAAGCGCGTTATTGCAGCGCAGCAGAAACTTAGGCCTCGTTATTTTATCCCTAAAAGCGCCCTGTTGTGTGCTAATGCATTAATAAATATCAATAATGTCCGTCCAGCAGTCGATGTTTTACGTCGTATCCTGCTACCAAATGGACAAATACTGCTCATAACTTTATCGCCCGAGTACAAAATGCTAACCTGATATCTTTTATATCGACAGAAGATGAAATGCTGCAAAACCAGCACGCACATCTTCAAGCTTTCGGAGCTAACATGAGTTTTAACGTGTACCTTTCTGGCGAGATTCACACCGACTGGCGCGAACAAATCGAACGCGGTGCTAAAGAGGCTGGCTTGGACGTTACGTTTACTGCCCCTGTTACCGATCACGACGCAAGCGATGCTGCCGGTGATCATTTAGGGCCAGAAAGCAATCATCAATTCTGGCGTGATCATAAATCATCCAAAGTTAACGCCATCCGTACCAAAACTCTTATCGAAAAAAGCGACCTCGTGGTGGTACGCTTTGGTGATAAGTACAAACAATGGAATGCCGCTTTCGACGCTGGCTTCTGTGCGGCCTTAGGAAAACCCTACATTACCTTGCACGCTGAAGATATCGTGCATCCGCTTAAAGAAGTAGATGCCAACGCCCTAGCGTGGGCCACCACACCGGAACAAGTGGTAGAAACGTTGGAATACGTGCTTCAAGCTTAATTATAGGCACGTTCGCCCGCAAGAACAGAAAACGCCGCTTATATAAAAAAGCGGCGTTTCTTATTAGGCTTCTAGTTCAGCTAACCCACCTGTGCTAAATAGTTCCATATGAATTTGCGACTTTTCTATGCCCAAGTTATTCAGTGACTCGTATTGTGCTTTCATAAAGCCCAGCGGCCCACACAAGTAGTAATCTGCATCTTTAGGCAATAAGCTTTCATCCAGCTCTGACAAGTCCAGTCGTCCAACACGATCAACGTGCAAGGCACTGTCTTCGCTTTGTTCACATGCTAAATAGGTTTTTAATTGTGGCAGTTTAGGCTGCAAATCTTCTAACAAGCTGCGCATCGCCAACACTTGGTCATTCTGACATGCGTGAATAAAGGATATGGCTTGCGTACTTCCTTGCTCGGCCAACTCGCCCAACATCGAAACCATTGGCGTTAAACCCACGCCCGCATTAATAAACACGTTGGTTTTTTCTTTATTCTTCAACACAAAATTACCGTTCGGGTTCGACAACTCTACCGTATCACCCACCTTCACGGTTTCATGCAACACATTCGACACTGAAAACTCAGTCTTCGCTTCGCGCTTCACCGAAATACGGTATTCGTTAGCAGTGTAGTGGCTCGACAAGGTATATTGACGTGGCTGCTTATGACCCAGCTCTGGCATCAAAACACGAATCGACACAAACTGGCCCGACTCGTACTTGGGAATTTGCCCACCATCTTTAGGCTTCAAGTAAAAAGAGCTAATAACGCTGCTCTCATCTACTTTTCTTACCACTTCAAACTCGCGCCAGCCATTCCAACCCCCAGTTTGCTCAAGCTGCGCCGCATAGTTGGCTTTCTCTGCCCCAATCAAAATATCCGCCAGTTGTTGGTACGCAATGCCCCACGCCTGAATCAACTCGCTGTCCATCGGCACATCTAGCACTTCACTGATTGAATGCAACAGGTTCGATCCCACAATGTCATACTGGTCAGGCTGAATATTTAAGCTGACGTGCTTCGACACAATCAAACCAACACTATCACCCAGCTTCTCTAGCTGATTAATGTTCTCAGCATAGGCCAACACTGCATTCGCTAAGGCCTTAGCTTGCCCCCCGCTAGCCTGATGCCCCAGATTAAACACTTCTTTCAACTCTGGATTGCGGTCCAGCATACGCTTGTAAAAATACGTGGTTAACGCAACGCCATGTTCACGCAAAGCTGGCACTGTCCCTTGAATTAACGCTAATTGAGCCTCTGACAACATGTGACGACACCTTAAACATACATTTAAAATACATGTTATATAGCGTGCTAAAAAAGCGGTCAACATTACACTGACTCGGCGTGTGACTATAGGACTAACCCTTAGAGGTTGTTGTATTGGCCACCGGGGCCTCGAACGAAAGCAACGAGCCTTTTGATGCGATGCTGATGTCCGCAGCGGGCGAATGCTTAGTCTGGCTGACTGCCGCCGTTCATAGACACGGCTACCACAGCTTCTGAGCCTTCCAAGATCGACAGCAGCTGGTTTTTTTCGAAATTTAGGGTGTAAGTCTTGGGCGTGGCTGCTTTATCTTCCTGGATAATGAGCTCCAGATGACCGCCGCAGAGCTTGGCGCTTTTCAAATCCACGGCTTCGCCTGCCAGCCAAGCCTTGCCCGAGACCCGCTGGTATTTTTGCTTAAGCTCGACCTGCACCCTTAGGCCGTCTAAGCCGTCCCATTGCCAAGTGCCCGCCACCTGCGCCGGCACAATCCATTTGTAGAGACTGATGCCACCAAGCCTCAGCCGTTCATCGGCTTTCCAATCGCCCATATCAAAGGCATGCGAAATAATCCGAGTGCCGGACTTTAGCTCTTCGAGCAGTCGAGGCTTAAGCTGCGCGTTAACCGAATCCAGCAAGTAGAGGGTAATGACGGTGGCGGCGCTGAAATCGGCGGTAAAAATGTCTTCTTCGACGAAATTAACCAGATGTTCCACGCGGGCATGCCCAGCATCTTCCATAGCGTCGGCGATACGCATCGGATCCAGCTCAATGCCGATACCACGTGTTCCCCGATTTTGCGCGGCGGTGATGAGAATTCTGCCATCGCCCGAGCCCAAATCGTACAGCAAATCCTTGGAGCCCACATTGCCTAAATTCAGCATCGCCTCGATAACATTCTCGTCACTGGGTACGAATGGCACATCCAAGAACAGATGGGACTCTATAGAATAACCGTCAAGATCGTTAATCAAGTCTCTGAACAATGATTGTCCCTACAAGAATAAGTTTAAGAGGCTGCTCCCGACTGGCAACAAAGGCTTCGAGTATCCCCCATCGTAGCCTAAAATGTTTGAGAGCCATAAGTTTCTCGACGTATGGCTCTCAACTCAAGCCGTTGCCCCTGAATGGGGTGCCAGCAATATAAAAAGGCCCTACCTAAACTGCAATCAGATTTTGCCCAAATCAATACGCACTACGCTTTCCCGAGCGCTGACCTTATGGTCAGGTGTGAACGGAGCCTTCACCGTGACATACAGCTGATCATCAGGTCCCAGCAACAGGCTGTTGGGATGAGTAGGCAAACTATATTCCGCCTTTATCGCATAACTGCCTGCATCCAGCACAGACACCTTACCCTGTTGGCGGTGCGACACATACAACTCGTCGCGCTTTGGGTTATGGACAATATCCAAAGTATCTCCTACGTTCAGTTTCTCCAGCACTCTGCCTGTGCTGGCATCCAGCACATAAACCGCTTTTTGATGCTGATTTTCTGTGACGTACAAACGATTGCGCTTCTGGTCCAGAGCAAAGTTCAGCAGGATCGCAGGTTTGTCTCCGACAGGTTTCCAGCGCTGTTCGATCTGATTCTTGTCCATGTCAATAACCAGCACTTCTCCATCGCCATTGCCTGCATACATACGACGATGATCGGCATCCAGCAACAGGCCGGTCACCCACTTGCCTGCATTTTCAATTGTGTCGAGCACTTCCATGCTGTTAGCATCCAGCACCCAAATCACCGCCGGATTACCCACGCCACCCACATACAGACGCTTATGAACTTCATCCAGCTTGACGGTACGTGGCCCCACTTTAAAACCATCCGTTCCCATATTGCTGAAAGCCGTTCGTTTCAGGCTGCCCTTTTCACCCAGTTCCACGCGCGCGACCGCCGGATTCAGGCTATTAGTCATAAATAGCACATTCCCCTCGGTATTGCTGCTCAAGCCAAAATTGCCTTCATCGGTGTGAATCACCCCCAGTACATCCAGAGTCTGCGGGTCCAGCTTGTAGAGCGCTCCACCTCGCACACCATCGAGCATCTCTGCCGAAGCTACATACAGAGCCTTTTCAGAGGCGCTGTAAGCCATCTGGTAAATCCCGTAAGCCAGATCCTTGCGCAGGGCACCATCAACGGTAATCGAACTGCGCTGTGCCAATTCTGGGCTCAAGGGCTGCACAGACGGCTGAATGGATTGAGCATGCACGGTCATACTCAATAAGGCTGCCGACAAAACGGACATAAAAAAACATCGTTTCAACATTTTGTTCTTCCCAACCATGTTTAGACAGAGCTTCGCGGCACCAAAAGCCGCCGCAAAACTCTGCTCAACGTTAAAAATCAGCAAATCAGAAGTTCATGGAGGACGACAACATAAACGTGCGCCCCGCCCCGTTGGTGGCAAAGTTGCTGGAAGCCAACCAGTAGTGCTTGTCGGTCAAGTTTTCGATATTGGCTCGGAACACCACCTCCTTGCCAGCAATATCGGTGTAGTAACGCGCGCCCACGTCAAAGCGGGTCATGGCGGGCAGCTTCAAGGTATTGGTATTGTTCAGGTATTGGGACGAAGTGTGAATCACACGACCATTCAGGCTCAGTCCTTGTACCCAAGGGGTATCCCAATCGAGACCCAGGTTATAGGTGCTTACAGGTACGCCCGGTGCCCGATTACCTTCGTTCACACCGTTCTGGGTTTTGGTGAGCTTGCCTTGCGTAAAGCCAGCACTGGCCATCATGCGCAAACCTGGCATCAACTCACCGTAAGCACTCAGCTCCAGTCCACGGTTACGCTGTTCGCCAAAGTAGCCATAGACATTATTTCCGTCCTCTTGCCCTGCAGGCTGGGCAATTTGCCACAAGGAAACTGAGGTCATGATGTCGCCCCAATCCACTTTCACACCCGCCTCATACTGACGGGACTTGAAAGGCTTGAGAATCTCGCCACGGTTGGCGTAGGTAGCCCCAACAATCGTGCCGCGCGTCAAACCTTCGGTAAAGTTGGCAAAGACCGAGACATTCTCCATGGGCTTGATCACAATCCCCGCCAAGGGCGAGATGGAGCTGGCCTTGTAATTGGAGGTTTTCACACCTGTGGTCGTATTGAAGCTGGTGACATCCACGGTCTGACGACGTGCACCTACAGTTAGCAAGACGCGGTCATCCGCAAAGGACAAGGTATCTGCCACGGCAAAGCTGAGCAGGCCAGTGCTGGATGCTTTTTGCGGCGTCAGTCGCTCTGACGGTCCTGCCGGAATAGGCGCAGGATTGTAAATATTGGAGTCTGCCACTTCCGTACCAGGGCTGTAGGCATTGCCCAGCTCCTGATCCATGTAGCTCACCCCAAAAGCCAGCTTGTGCGCTACGCTGCCCGTATCGAAATCCACGCTCAAACCCGCATCGCTGCTTAGCGTTTTGGAGTAGGAGTCATAGAACGTGGAGATCACACTGAAATTGCCATCAGCATCCACAGACTGACGCACATTGGGATTACCCGGTTCCACGTTCACCGGGAAAATCTGGCGATTCTTACCATGGCGGTAGCCTACCCCGATATGCCCGGTTACCGAGTCACTGAGGTCATATTCCAGACGGGACATAATAGTGCTGTCGCGTTGGGTCAGACGGGTATCAGGGTAGAAATTGGTACGTCCGTCAGGAGGTGCAGGCAGCTCGGTCAGATGTCGTTGAAAGCCAATTTGCGAACGGATGTTTTCCAGCGTATCTTCCTGGTAGATGACATCCGCAGACCAGCGCAAACGGCTGCTTCTATAGTCCACGCCCAAGGCGCCCATACCCAGATCCTGCTTACCATCGCGTAACGTGGCTTCCCCACCGCGCTTGACGCCGTTAAAGCGCACGCCCCATTCCTTGTCTTCACCAAATCGTCGGCCCACATCCAATTGTGCCGTCAAGTTCGCCTGACTGATATAGCTGGCCGTCATGCGAGTCAGCGGCTCGTCCTCAGCCCGCTTGGTAACCAGGTTAATCGCCCCGCCTATGCTTCCTCCGGGCGGGATACCACGCATCAGGGTACCAGGCCCTTTCAGGACTTCCACACGCTCCAGAATCTGCACGGGTACACGACTGGAAGACACCAGACTGTACAGACCGTTCACGCTGACATCGCCACTACCCACCGCAAAACCGCGAATAACAAAATCCTCGCCAAAACCGCCGGTAGAGGTCGTCGTACGTACAGCCGCATCATTCACTACCACATCGGCCAGAGTTCTGGCCTGCTGGTCATAGAGCAATTGGGAGGTGTAGTTGGAGGTGCTAAAGGGGTTGTCCATAACATCCACGGAACCCAGCAAACCCAGACTGCCACCTGTTGCCACTTGCCCTCCCGCATAGGCAGGCGACAAGTCACCCAAAATCCCGCCCTTGACGGTAATGGCAGACAGCTCGGCCACCGAGGAAGCCGGGTCCGGCGTCAGGCTGATGGTATTGCCCTTGCGCTTGTAAGTGATACCCGTGCCCACCAGCAATTGCTGCAAAGCCTGTTCGGGAGAATAGCTGCCCGACAAGGCCGATGCCTGATGGCCATCCACCAATTCCTGAGAGAAGAGAATCTGTACCGATGCTTGTTGCCCCAACTGCAACAAGGACTTGCTGAGAGACTGTACAGGAAGATTGATAGAGGTGGCTGGAGCCTGCGCACGCACGTCCAACGGCAATGCGCTGATGGCGCAGGTCAGGCTAATTGCCAGAATCGTCAAGCGTGTATTGAACGCGGGCTTTTTGCGCCACACAGAAAAGGTCGGTGTATTCACAGTCTGACTAGGTCCAAAGAGTAGCGAGGCACACCAAAGGCAGCCTCATGACAAGATGATGGGCGCTGCCGTCTACGACATAAAACAACTCCCCTTACTCTATCAACGAACGAGAATCAAAACACCGGAATAAAAATGAGAATCATTTTTAATAATTAATTCACTGAATCCGAATTGCCAAGCGAGCTCATTCTTTACTCACTGATTCTCAGTTGTCCATTGGGCAAGGTTTAGACTTTTACCGGCACCAGTTCCGGCAAGGTGTGGATCAAAGCCAAAGGCTCATTCACACTGAAAACCCCAGCCACCTTGTAGGAAGCAAAACGGGGCGCATCAAAGACGGCCGCTTGTGGCAAGTAACGATTGATCTGTGCCACCGCCTGCTCCAACGGTGTATTCTCGAACACAATCATGCCGCTACGCCAGGCCAGACTGGTATTCAAGTCGGCCTTTTGCGCCTGCCCCAAAGGAGCACCCTCGACCGTATAGACGGATTGTCCACGCTCCAGCAAGCGCGTATCGCGGTCCCACCAGGAACCCTGCTGCACCTTGACCGAGCCAAACTCTACCGTCACCTGCAATTGCTGCTGCTCATGCAGAACATTGAATCGCGTGCCGGTAACCACCACCCTGCTCTGCCCGGCATCCACTACAAACGGGCGAGACCGATCAGGCTGCACATCAAAGAACACCTCGCCCGCATACAGGTAAACGACACGCTCATTCTCGTAAAACCGAATCTGTGCTCGTGTGCCGGTATTGGCCATCAAGGTAGAGCCGTCGGGCAGACGCAATGTTTCGTGCAGCCCGCGTGGGGTTGTCAATGTGACTTGATAGGAAAGCTCTGTTCTCAGGCCCGACCGTAGGCCCACAGCAGCAATCAAGCCCGCAGCACACAGCCCTGCGCTCATACCCCAGGCAAAACGGCGACGAGACTTGTTAACAGCGGTAGATGGGCGCGATGCTTGCAAAGCGGCCCGCAGATCGGGCTCAGGGATCTGCAAGGTCGCGTGCCAGATCGCCTCCAGATGACGGTAACAGCGATCATGCTCCTGATCGGACTGACGCCATAGCTCGAAGGCACGCCAATCTCCGGACGAGGCATCACCCGAGCGCAAATGAGAAAACCAGGCAGCCGCTTGATCCTCTGCGGTCGCCGCTTTCACGACATCAGGGGGCATACTTCTGTAACCTTGTGCTCAAATGTCGCAACGCTTTGTTCATGTGCTTTTCAACCATGGCACGAGAGATACCCAGTTCACTGGCAATCTCGGCATGGGAGCTTCCCTCTAGTCGCTGGTAAATATACACCTGCCTGCAAATGTCGGGCAACTCATCCAGAACCACTCTTAAGTCGTGGATCATCTGGCTAGAATAAGCCTCGGACTCTGGGCCTGTTGCCAGTGGATGCTCGGACTCATGCAGCTCGTGCAAAGGCACCATAGGCAGCTTTTTCTCCCGCCTGTGCCGATCGATCAGACCATTGGAGGTACTGCGTTGCAAATAGGCGGCTGGGTTATTGGCCGATACTGAACCGTTTTCTAGTATGCGCAGCACAGCATCGTGCATGGCGTCTTCCACATCGTGGTCGAGCTGAGATCGACCACGCCACGCCCCCAGCAGCTCGCTGTAGTGAGCAAGCCAGATTTTACGAAAGGCACGGCGGTCAGACATGAAAGCAAGAGCCTGTGAAAAAATGAGATAACTGATAATAACAATAATTCTCATTTACAGACAGCTAGGCAAAAATTGTCTGTGAAAGCTAGAAAACACCCAGCTGGTAGCCGAGGTTACAGCTTTGAGGCACTGAGAGCCATAAGCTTCTCAACTTATGGCTCTCAGTTTCTTAGCTTACGGTCTACCTACACAATCGTTACACGTCAATATTTCCAGCCTGCAAAGCATGGCTTTCAATAAAGGCTCGTCGTGGCTCGACCTCGTCACCCATTAAGGTCGTGAAGATCTCGTCGGCTGCCATCGCGTCTTCGATGTGTACCTGCATCAAACGTCTTGCAGTAGGGTCCATCGTCGTTTCCCAAAGCTGATCTGGGTTCATCTCGCCCAGACCTTTATAGCGTTGCTTTGATACCCCTCTCTCAGCCTCAGAGCGTAACCATTGCACCGCATCACGGAAGTCATCAATCGGCTGCTCTTTACGACGATCGCCCTCACCACGGGCCATCACCGCACCTTCGCCAATGAGCCCCAATAAGGTCTTACCCGAGCGCTTAAGCGCCTGATAATCGGCACTGAGGACAAAGGGAACATCGAAAATACTAATACGATAGTTACCGTGGTGCAGACGATTTACCACCACACGCCACGATTCGTTATTAACATCTTGCTCGTGCTTTACGCTCACAAAATGAGGATTCGCAGGGTCTTGAATCACACGCTGAAGGCGCTCGGCAGAGGCCTTAGCCTCGTCTTCGCTCTCTAAGTTGATATCAACGCCTTCTGCCACCGCAGATAACGCATCGTTATCAAACACCGCAGCCAGACGCGTAATAACGTGATCGGCGAGCACGTACTGACGAATGAGATCTTCGAGCGCACTACCGGAAATAGGCTCTGCACCTGCGCTAGGAATAAGTTGGGCATCTTTTAACGCAATGGTTAACATGAACTCGGCTTCTTCCACGTCATCTTTCAGATAGCGCTCTTCGCGACCTACCTTCACCTTGTATAGTGGCGGCTGAGCAATATATACGTAGCCATGCTCTAGAAGTTGCGGCATTTGACGATAGAACAGCGTCAACAACAACGTTCGAATGTGAGCACCATCAACGTCCGCATCCGTCATGATAATAATGCGGTGATAGCGTAACTTCGAAATGTCAAAATCGGCGCCAATGCTGCAACCTAAGGCCGTTAGCAAGATGGCAATTTGCTCACTCGCGATCAAGCGATCAAAGCGCGCTTTTTCGACGTTCAAGATTTTTCCGCGCAATGGCAAAATCGCCTGAAACTTACGATCACGTCCTTGCTTAGCAGAGCCCCCCGCCGAGTCACCCTCAACAATATAGATTTCAGATTTCGCTGGGTCTTTCTCTTGGCAGTCTGCAAGTTTCCCTGGCAATCCAGCGCCTTCCAACACGCTTTTACGACGAGTTACCTCGCGCGCCTTGCGAGCAGCTTCGCGAGCACGGGCGGCTTCTACAATCTTATTGCAAACGGCTCGCGCATCGGCTGGGTTTTCAAGTAACCACGTTTCTAAAGTACGGCTAACCGCTTCTTCAACGGCGGGACGCACTTCACTCGACACCAATTTATCTTTAGTTTGGCTACTGAATTTAGGCTCTGGCACTTTAACGGATAAAACGCACGAGAGGCCCTCTCGCATGTCGTCCCCTGCCGTTTCCACCTTGGCACGGCGTGCGAAGTCGTTGTCGTTGATGTATTTATTTAGCACACGGGTCATGGCTGCACGCAAGCCAGTTAGGTGGCTTCCCCCGTCGCGCTGCGGAATGTTATTCGTGAAACACAATACCGTCTCAGCGTAGCTGTCATTCCATTGCATTGCCACTTCAACGCCCACGAGCGAACCGCCTGCTTCAGACTCTGTACTCACGGAGAACACGTTGGGATGTAAAACGCTTTTGCTACGGTTGATGTATTCAACAAAACCTTTCACGCCGCCTAGGAATGCAAAATCTTCTTCTTTGCCTTGACGCTCATCGACCAGCTTAACTTTAACGCCGTTGTTCAAAAAGGACAGCTCGCGTAAGCGTTTCGCTAGGATATCGTACGAGTACTCGATGTTATTAAAAATCACATCGTCGGCAAGGTAGCGAACTAAGGTACCGCTTTTATCGGCATCGCCCACTACGGCTAAGGGTGCATCACGCTCTCCGCGTTGAAAACGCAGAAAATGCTCGCTGCCATTACGCCATACCGTCAGCTCTAACCATTCAGAAAGGGCATTTACGCACGAAACCCCAACCCCATGTAGACCGCCTGATACCTTGTACGAGTTCTGATCGAACTTACCGCCGGCATGCAGTTCGGTCATGACAATTTCTGCAGCGCTACGCTGCTCTTCGTCATCACGGTGGATATCTGTCGGAATACCGCGACCATTATCACGAACCGAGATACTGTTATCTGAGTGAATCGTGATCACGATTTCGTCACAATGACCAGCTAGCGCCTCGTCAATGGCGTTATCAACGACTTCAAACACCATATGGTGCAAGCCTGTACCGTCTGAGGTGTCGCCAATGTACATCCCCGGGCGCTTACGTACAGCCTCAAGGCCCTTAAGCATCCGGATAGAGTCTGCACCGTAACCGGCGTCGTTAGTCGTCATGATTTGTTCTGACATGAATAGTAGTACCTTTAGTGAGCCATCGCCGCCGCTCGATGGGGCCTAAAGCCCCCTCTTACCGCAAAATTCAATCTAAGAGAACTTAGATTCGCATTGGCATTACCACATATTTAAATGCGTCTTCATCGGGCAACGTGATTAACACCGATGCATTCGAGTCGGGTTGAACCGACCAACGGACTTGTTCTGTTTTGACGTTAGATAAAACATCAAGTAAATAACTGACGTTGAAACCCACGTCCAACGCTTCAAATTCGTAATCGATTTCAATTTCTTCCGTCGCCTCTTCTTGTTCGGCATTAGAAGCAGAAATGCGTAGTTGATGATCGTTAAGTTGCGCACGCACACCACGTAGCTTATCGGTGGTAAGAATCGCTGCGCGTTGCAAACTACCTTGTAACGCTTCGCGGTTGATCATGAAGTGGCGCGTATAGGTGGTGGGAATCACGCGAGTGAAATCGGGAAATTTCCCTTCTACCAGCTTGGAAATCAGCTCTACATTATCAAACTGGAAGCGTACTTGGCCAGTCGCGACGTCGATCTGAACCCCATCATCAACCTCACCCAGAAGCCGCTGCATCTCAAGCACTGTCTTGCGCGGCACAATCACATCGTGACGAGCCTCTATCCCTTCGATCTCAGTACCATTATGCGCTAAACGGTGACCATCAGTAGAAACAGTTCGTACCCAGCCCGGTTCGAATACAAAAAGCATACCGTTCAAATAATAACGTATGTCTTGTTGTGCCATCGCAAAATGCACGGTGTTAAACAAGTGCTTAAGCGTTTTTTGCGCTAAGGAAAGCGACACATTCCACGTCTCCGGCTGTGCCAACGTTGGGAACTCAGCCGCATCCAAGGTCTGTAACGCGAAACGGCTACGACCCGATTGTACAATCAGCTTTCCATCGACCAGGCTTAACGTGACATCGCCGACATCAGGAAGTGCACGCAAAATATCAAGCAACTTACGCGCTGCAACAGTCGTCGAGACGCTTTCATCACCTACCCCAAAATCGGCGTGTGTTGTGATCTGCACCTCAAGGTCTGTTGCAATAAACGATACCTTAGAGCCTTCTTTACGAAGCAAAATATTCGCAAGTATCGGCAGGGTGTGTCTACGCTCGACGATGCCCACAACAGTCGATAGCGGTTTCAGCAACGCGTCACGAGCGGCTTGTACAATTTGCATGGTCATCCTTTCAGGGTTTGTTCAAGTACATGTAAAGAATGGTTGAGCTCGGTTTGCTTACTGCGAGCTTCCGTTATTTTTCGTACAGCATGTAAAACAGTGGTGTGGTCGCGACCACCAAATAAATCGCCAATCTCAGGCAAACTTTTCTGCGTTAATTCTTTCGCTAGATACATTGCAATTTGACGAGGCAGCGCAATGTTAGCGGGGCGGCGCTTAGAGTACATATCAGCGACTTTGATTTTGTAGAAATCAGCCACTGTTTTTTGTATGTTTTCAACCGTAATTTGCCCGTTGGATACCGATAATAAATCTTTTAAGGCGTCTTTACAGACTTCAACCGTCAATACATCTCGGCCATGAAAACGCGCATACGCTGACACTTTACGCAACGCGCCTTCAAGTTCACGCACATTGCTACGTAAGTGTTTCGCAATAAAAAAAGCAACCTCCTCTGGCATAACAATGCCTTCGGTTTGGGCTTTACGCAACAAAATGGCCACACGCATTTCAAGCTCGGGCGGTTCAATCGCCACCGTCAAACCCGAGTCAAAACGAGAAATTAATCGACTATCAATGTTCGCGAGCTCTTTAGGATAGGTATCCGACGTAATGATGATTTGTTTACGCTGAGCAACCATCGCTTCAAACGCGTAAAAGAACTCTTCTTGGGTACGGTTTTTTCCGGCAAAGAACTGAATATCATCAATCAGCAAGAGGTCTAACGAATGGTAATAGCGCTTGAACTCGTCAAAAGCCTTACGTTGGTAAGCTTTTACCACGTCAGAAACGTATTGATCAGCGTGTACATAACGCACACGTACGCCAGTACCATTGGCCAATAGCGCATTTCCTATCGCATGAATGAGGTGTGTTTTACCTAAACCTACGCCCCCGTAAAGAAACAACGGGTTATAAGAAATACCGGGGTTCTCTGCCACTTGTAACGCCGCCGCTCTGGCCAATTGGTTCGCTTTACCCGTTACGAAATTATCGAAGGTTAGCTCGGCATTTAAGCGTGAACGGTCGTGCAAGGCCTCGTTAGTGGCACTGACCACCGCAGCAGCCGAAGTCGGCGCGTTCGCATTGACTGTCGAGTTATCGTAGGCCGATGTGGTCGACACACTGGCCGGCTGACGAGCTGGCGCACGCACCGTGATACCCGGTTGCGGAGCCGGCCCTGTGGCGGCAAGCTCGAACGCAATCTCGACGGGATGACTGAACCAATCACTCGCTAAATCTTGTATGCGGTGACCAAAGTTTTTCCGAGCCCAGTCCAGCTTAAAACGATTCGGAGCGGATAGGCGCAACAGAGCCTTCGCCTCGTCGTACTCTAACGGTACGAGGGGGCGAATCCAGGCACTAATCTGTTGTGGGGGGAGTTCCTGCTCAAGCGTCTGCACGCAGGATTGCCAAAATTCTTTCATTTTCTTCACTTCAGTAAACCTCGATTCTACCCCGTGACGGCATAAGTTATCCACAGGCAATGAAGATAAAAACGAGCATAGGGTACCTAATCAATTGACTAAACTCCAAATATTTGATGAAATGGTGGGCTTTTCAAGAATTTTTGTTGCCAGAACCTGGCCCTACTTGTTGTCAGGGGTGGACTTAAGAGCGTCTTCTGGCGGCACTTTTTATATTTGTGGATAACCATGAAGCGCACTTATCAACCTTCCGTAACTCGCCGTAAACGTACACACGGCTTTCGCCTACGCATGAAAACTCGTAGTGGCCGTGCCATTCTTAACGCTCGTCGTTTGAAAGGACGCAAGCGTTTAGCTGTTTAATAATCAAGCGCTGGCTGGCAAAAGGCGCTATCTGTTATGCGTAACACATTCCCAGCCTCGTCACGATTAAAACGCCCCTCCGAATATGTACAGGCCTTAAAAGGTCGTCGTATTTCCAGAGGGGTTTTGTTCGTTGTAAATACTCCACGTTTAGCACCGGATACTCCGCGTCAAACCGAAGCCCGTTTAGGGTTAATTATTCCTAAACGATTGGCGCAACGCGCCGTCACTCGCAACCAAATAAAACGGATTTTGCGAGAAAGCTTCCGTTTACACCGTCATGAGCTTCCAGTGCGCGATTACGTCTTTCGATTACACAGCAAAGTTCCAGCGCTTTCGTTAACTCAGTTAAAAAAACGAGTACACACCGAAGTTCAGGAACATTTGCAGCGTATCAAGCAATGATAAAAAGAATTTTCATTGCCCCCATACGCTTTTATCAATACGTAATCAGTCCGTGGTTAGGACGCAGTTGCCGCTACACGCCCAGTTGCTCAGCCTACGCCATTGAAGCCATCACCGTTCACGGTGTACTAAAAGGCTTATGGCTCAGCACCAAACGGCTAAGTCGCTGTCATCCTTGGGGAAGTAGTGGTTATGATCCCGTTCCAACACCAACAGCACATGAACGCGATCAGAACAGTACAAAATAAAAAACTCCGAACACCATTCAAGCATTATTTATACTGACATGCTCGGTGTTTACACGCAAATCGCCAGTAAAGTGGCTAGCTGCGTTAAACTCCTAAGCTTTTGCTCAGCTTCATATTTGTGAAACAGGCGCTATGGACATTCGACGCACCATCCTCTGGATGATTTTTTCTTTCTCGCTCCTGCTGCTATGGAATAATTGGCAAGAGTACAACGGTAAACCTTCGATGTTTGCCTCGACTCCCGCCAGCGAAACCGCTCAGGCCTCGACCAACGGTGACCCCGCCGTCAGTGATGCTCCTACCGACGGTAGTATTCCTAATGCTGTGGCTTCAACTAGCACACCATCAGAACTACCTGCCAGTACCCCTGCATCCTCTGAGTCAGAAATCATCCACATTGACACTGACGTCTATCGCTTAAGTTTCGATACTATCGGCGCACAGTTGGTAAAAGCGGAGTTACTCAATTACGCTTCGCCCATCGACAAGACCGAAGCCATGGTGTTGTTAGATCAGTCTGCAAACTCGATGTATGTCGCCCAAAGCGGGGTAGTGGGTGCACCAGCAGGACAAAACTTTCCTACACACCTAACACCGTTTGCTTTAGTGTCGACCGAGCGCAGCTTAACGTCAGACACGCTAGATGTGGTGTTTGAAGCGACCTCTGACGACGTGCGTGTGATTAAAACCTACACCCTCGCTCGCGGAAGCTACGACATACATGTTCGTCACGACATCCATAACCTAAGCAATGAAGCCATTAGCCCTTCGGTTTATTTTCAGCTCACTCGTGACGGCAATAACCCACCCGACTCATCACGTCTGTACCGCACCTTTACAGGCCCCATTGTTTACTCAGAGCAAGATAAGTTCCAAAAAATCTCATTCTCTGACATAGAAAAAAACAAGGCCACTTACACGCGTCAAGCCGACAACGGCTGGATCGGGATGTCCCAGCATTATTTTGCTACAGCGTGGGTTCCACAGCAGGGCATTAGTCGTACAAACGAAATTTTACGCGTCAACGAGAACCTTTATTCGATACGCAGTATCGAGCCTGTAGGTACCGTCAGTGCTGGGGAACATAAAACGGTTGATGCCAGTTTATGGGTAGGCCCACAAGATCAAAAAGCCATGAGCGAAGTTGCCAAAGGTCTTGACCTTGTTGTGGATTACGGTTGGTTCACTATTTTGTCTAAACCACTATACAAAATCCTGTCCTGGTTACACGGTATTTTGGGTAACTGGGGTTGGGCAATTGTGGTGGTAACACTACTGATCAAATTGGTGTTCTACCCCTTATCCGCCGCCAGCTATCGGTCGATGGCGAAGATGAAACAAGTCACCCCTCGCATGCAGGCGCTGCGCGAGAAGTTTGGCGACGATAAAGCCAAGCTAAACGCAGCCATGATGGAAATGTATCGCAACGAGAAGATCAACCCACTCGGTGGTTGCTTACCGATGTTGATACAAATCCCCGTCTTTATCGCCTTGTATTGGGTGCTATTGGGTAGCGTAGAAATGCGCGGAGCCCCGTGGATTCTTTGGGTACAAGACTTGTCCGCACGTGACCCCTGGTTCATTTTGCCAGCCATCATGATGTTGACCATGTTCTTGCAAATTAGGCTCAACCCTACGCCTCCCGATCCTATGCAGGCACGTATCATGATGCTAATGCCTATCGTATTTGGTGGCATGATGTTCTTCTTCCCCGCAGGTCTCGTGCTGTACTGGTGCGTGAATAACGCGCTATCCATTGCCCAACAGCAATACATCACGACTAAAATTAATCGCGAAGCGGCCGCTAAAGCCGTCGGTTAATATTCCTGCTATACGCTAGACACTAAAAGCCCACTTACAATAAGTGGGCTTTTTTAACTTATGCGGATCGTCCATGAGCAACCTACATACAGACCCCATCATCGCTATTGCCACGGCTCCCGGCCGTGGTGGTATTGGTGTCATCCGTATCTCGGGCACCAAACTAGAACCTTTTATTGCTCAACTTTTTGACGCGCCGCTGACACCGCGCCATGCTCACTTTTTACCGTTTAACGATGGGCAAGGGCAGGCCATTGACGAAGGTCTGGCCATCTACTTCAAAGGGCCACATTCCTACACAGGCGAAGATGTGCTTGAGCTACAAGGGCACGGCGGTCCTGCGGTATTACGACGCGTGCTAGACCATTGCTTGACACTGGGACAAACCATGGGCTTAAGGCTCGCAGAGCCTGGCGAATTTACGCAACGAGCCTACCTCAATGATCGTATTGATTTAGCACAGGCCGAAGCCGTCGCCGACCTTATCGACGCCTCCTCAACCGCGGCTGCTAAAAGCGCAATGGCCTCACTTAGCGGGGCCTTCTCAACGCGCATCAATCAACTTGCAGACGATATCATCCACCTCCGTATGCTAGTAGAAGCAACGTTGGACTTTCCTGAAGAAGAAATTGATTTTCTAGAGAAATACCAAGCGGCTGAAACCTTAAGCACGATCCAAAGTCAGCTTCACGACATCGTCAAACAGAGCGAGCAGGGCTTAGTATTACGAGAAGGTTTACATGTGGTGCTAGCGGGGCAGCCGAATGTGGGCAAATCGAGCCTTTTAAACGCTCTAGCGGGCGATGATATTGCCATTGTTACCGACATCGCCGGTACAACACGAGATCGCGTCACGCAGCTGATACACCTTGATGGGGTACCCATTCATATTGTGGACACAGCAGGGCTACGTGAAACCGATGACACAGTAGAAAGTATCGGCATTGCCCGAAGTTGGAACGAGATCGAGAAAGCGAACGTCATCCTTCATTTACAGGACGCACGCTACCCTCATGATCACGTAGACAGCGAAATCACCGCACGCCTACCTGAAAACACGCCTACGCTGGTTGTTTATAACAAGGCCGACCTACTCGACTCATCTCCACCAACAACCACCCACACGAACGACAGCCTTAATCAAACACTGTATATTTCAGCTAAAGAAGGCAGGGGATTAGAGTCATTAAAAAACGTGTTATTAAAAATAGCGGGCTGGAGTTCAAGTGGTGAATCACCATGGCTAGCGCGAGAACGACACGTACGAGCGTTAAACTCTGCGGATCAGCATTTGCACTTGGCAGCAGCTCATGCCGCCCAAAGTGATCAAGTCCTAGATCTTTTTGCTGAAGAACTGCGCCTTGCTCATGACCAACTCAGCTCGATCACAGGTGTGTTTACCAGTGATGATTTACTAGGCGAAATTTTTTCCAGTTTCTGTATCGGTAAATGAGGCTACCCTTAGCCCATTTAACAACTCACATGAATAGGGTAAGCGTATTATGACAACTCCTACTGTATCCCTTACTAGCCATGATGTCGTAGCGTTCTGGCTAGCATCCACTGATCATTGGTTTGTAAAAAGCGATGCTTTCGATACCCGTTTTAAGGAACAGTTCGAAGCCTTACACTGGCAAGCCGCTCGCCGTGAGTTAGACCACTGGGCCGAGCACGACGAAGGCGCTTTTGCTCTACTTATACTGTTGGACCAATTCCCTCGTAATAGCTATCGCCATACCGGCCACATGTACGCTACCGACTCATTAGCGCGTTACTACGCTCGGCTATTGGCAGAACGAAAAGGGGATCTCAATATCGATATCAACGCGAGGTTTTTCTGCTACCTACCTTTTACGCACAGTGAAAACCTTGACGATCAAGATCTGGCCGTGCGTCTGCACGAGCGGGGCAAAACACAAGGCGAAAAAGAATTCGCCTTGCATCACCGAGAAATTATTAAAAAGTTCGGTCGCTTCCCTCATCGCAACGCCATCTTGGCTCGCGCTTCTACCCCCGAAGAATTACAGTTTCTCGAAGACGGCGGCTTTCAAGGCTAATAACCGTCCTTCGTTAACACGAGAGCGATGATGGGTAGCGAGGCTATTTATTTGCGTACTAAGCAGCTACCCGAGTCGCTCTGGCCTTACGGTAAATAAACCACGACGCCAAGAAGGGCCCCGTAGACATCACGATAAATAACACCACCGAAGCGGATTGGGCCCCCACTACGCCGCCAGGCTTCACCAACCCAGACAGGTTCATTAACATGCCTGCCAACGCCCCCCCTAAGGCTAAGGCATAAAGCTGGACCGTAATAATCGCCGCTGACGCTATATTTTCTTGCCCCTCTGGAGCCCCGTGGAACACGCGTGTTAGCAAATGCGGCCAACACACGCCTATCCCCCCACCTACACAAACTAAGGGCAAGAGCAGCCAATAAGAGCCTCCTGCATACACGCTTAAATCGCGAGGCATTAAAAAAGCGAGCAGCAACAGCGATACCGCCGTAACCAACGGACCAAACTGCACAAAACGCTGCGTGATTTGTGGCGATCGTCCCGCACTTAAAAAAGAACCCGACGTCCAACCAAACGATAAAGACGCCATAAAATAGCCAGCAAGAAGCGGGCGCTGCCCATGAATGGTTTGTAAGAAGTAGGGGATAAAGACCTCAATCGTTACCGCTAAGCTTAATAGGGCCACACACGCGTAATAAACTGCTAGCAAACTTCCAAAACGGTAGGTGCCGTGAGGCAGCAAGTTCGCGGTGGAGCCATTATCCGAACGGCCCACCATAAACGTCAGTACCAACGCAATAAAAAGCCCCAGTGCATTCACGATCCAATTGTCAGATAGACTGGCATAAGACACCAAGAAGACCGATGCACTTAAAACAATAAGCTTACCTATCGGCACCTTGACCGCTTCATCCTCATTCGCTGGGGCTGGCTTAATTTGTGTAACCACGAGCACTAATAAACACAGCACAACGGGTATGACAGACCAAAAGGCGAGACGCCAATTTCCAGACTGCGCAAAAATGCCCCCTATGGTGGGGCCAATCAGTGTCGCCACCCCCCACATGCTTGATACCAACACCATCGCTCTGGGCCACAACGACTCTTCGAACACAATACGTACGGCAGAATAGCTAAGCCCCAGTAGAAAACCGCCCCCTAACCCTTGGATGGTTCGCCCAACCAACATCGCAGGCATCGTGGGTGCAATAG
This sequence comes from Paenalcaligenes sp. DL 463, assembly GCF_057475185.1. Lineage (NCBI taxonomy): Bacteria > Pseudomonadati > Pseudomonadota > Betaproteobacteria > Burkholderiales > Alcaligenaceae > Paenalcaligenes > Paenalcaligenes sp. DL 463. The sequence goes on from NZ_JBYBKX010000001.1 coordinate 261,946, forward strand.
CACAACAGGCCGTACCGGCAATGAAAATGGCCATGGCGATCAAAAAAGCATTACGCAAGCCAAAAGACTGTATGAATTTAGGCGATAGAGCGGAACCCAAAATAGACGTCATGACGAATAGGGTCATGTTCCACGCGTAGTATTCCAGCCCTCCGATATCCTGCACAACAGAAGGCAAGATTGTCGTTACTAAATAAACATTAATAGCGTGAACCGAAACGCCACCAGCCAACGCTAAGGAACGTAAACCATTACGTCCGCTTAATAGCGTTGCCCACGAATCATGCGATGTAGAGGTCATTCAATTAGGCAATAAAAGAAAAATTAAATACGTTTGACCAACAAAACGTAACGATCGTAAAAATCGGCTTGCTACCGCACCCGTCTAAAGGTCAAGTTGATACGTGTACGTACCGAAGCCTCTAACGCTGGGCTTGCTACAGAAGCCACACCGTGAAAACGAAGCCGATCAGGCCCACCAAACACCAAAACATCACCATGCTGTAACGTCAAGGTATGCGTAGGATCAGATCGCTTTAACCCACCCATTAAAAAGGTGGCCGACAGCCCTAACGAAAACGAAACAATAGGCTGGCTAAAATCCTGCTCATTCTTATCTTGATGCAACCCCATTTTTGCATCCGGATGGTAACAATTCACCAAACAACTATCCGCCATAAAATCGGAATAGCCTGCCAACAACGCCACCCTTGACGCTAGCTGAGCTAAACGAACGGGTAGTGCCGGCCATGGTTTTTTACTTAACGGGTCAATCGTTGTGTATCGATAACCTGACTTATCACTCGTCCAACCATATGGCCCCCAACTGGTGGTCAACACCGACATCTGCCCCTGTGGCGTAACCATTCGCCTAAATGGAGACTGATGCAACAACTCCGCTAACTCCCTATTTATCCACACCTCCTCTGCTAACAAATAGCCCGAAAAAAGGGCAGAAGAGGGCGTTAAAAACTCAACGTTATCAGCGCCTTTATCCGAGCCTGTGAACAAGTCGAGAGTCATAGTCATAATCTGCTGTAAATAGCCTACTTACCTTGACGAATGTATTGAGAAAACTCAGCATCGTCAGGCATTCTCTTTGCTTGCTCTGTAATGGCTGCCTGCTGTCGCACTTGAGCTAGGGGAAGCGTAGTATCAATGGCATTCATCTCATATAAATACTCGGGTAAGTATCCTGATAACAAAAGACGGTAGTCTTTGGGTAATCTGGGAATAATGCGTTTGACCAAGTCATAAACAATGGTCGTACAGTTAGCAATTACCGTATGGTAAAAACGCGGTTGATCGGCGACTTGGTTCGCCTTGTCGGCATACGCTAAGAACAACGATCGTGCAGCCGGTAAGGGAATTGCCACTGGATATCGATAAACATCCTCACCCCGTGCATTCGTACGCAAACGAATAATGTCATTTTCATCGGCAGCAACCACACTGGTTTCAAATTTTTTGAAAAAGCCCCCTACGGATGAAAAGGATTCGTGTGCTTCTCTACGTATTTCTACCGACCACACCACATAATCGCCGTTTCCAAAACCAAACGATACTAAGGTATGCGCAATGGCAGGCCCCATCCAATAAGATAAAAACATATCCACGCTCTGGATATCGTCAATATCGTAAGTACGAGTTTCCCAACGAGCAATCGCCTTGTCACGCGTGTCCCATTCAAAGTTACGCACATTATGCAACGTTACATGGGTGCCACTGACGTCGGCGGTGGTTAGCTGAGCAACGTCTTCAGCCCAAACTCGGTGATGCGAGGGTTTAATGGTGCTCCACCACATGGCGGCTAGCACGAATAAGGTCGTCATTGCCAGCAATTGCCATCCGCTTCCTGTTCGCCACCACCCCCATAGCAATAGGCCTTGGATAAGCGTCCAACTAAGTATCACGATCCAACGTAACCAACCAACAAGCTGTAGCTGATAAAACAATGCCAGCGCACCCCATAACAACAACAATAAAAGGGGGGCGAGAAACAAACTGCGCCATATCATCGCTAATGCTCTCCTACTTTAGGCGAGCAGGCCATTCAGAGGCGACTGCCCATCGGTTCTCCCATTCTAATCAAACCCGTGGACGACCAAGCCGGATTAAACTGATAACGGTCTTTCGTAAACAGTAATACCACTGTAGAACCTAACAAGAAGCGGCCCATTTCATCGCCTTTCTTTAAGCGAATATCTTGGTCCGCATAGTTCCACTCTACAACGTCTTTGCTGCGGGGGGGATTCACTTGGCCATGCCAAACAGTCTCCATACTGCCCACAATCGTCGCCCCAACCAACGTCAGCACAAAAGGGCCTTGATCGGACTCAAACACACAAACCACTCGTTCATTTCGCGCAAACAACCCAGGAACCCCTCGTGCGGTCGTAGGGTTCACAGAAAACAGGTCACCGGGAACGTAAATCATGCGTACCAGACGTCCATCACACGGCATATGAACGCGATGATAATCACGCGGACTGAGATACAAGGTAGCAAATAAACCATCGCTAAACTTTGCTGCCAGCGCTGCGTCCCCCCCCACTAAGGTCTGCGTACTGTAATGATGGCCTTTCGCCTGAAAAATTTGATGGGTCGCAATAGTACCTAGCTGGCTAATCGCACCGTCCACTGGACTAAGAAGATCCGCGTCAGCTAGCGGCCGTGCCCCCTCTTTTAACGCACGAGTAAAAAACTCGTTAAAGCTGCGATAAGACTGTGGATCTGGGTTAAGCGCCTCAGCCATGTCTACGTTATAGCGACGAATAAAACGCTTAATAATTCGTGTTGTCCAAGCGCCTCCGTGGCACGACGCTACCTTTCCGGCAAAGGCCGTTAAACCTTTCTTAGGAAGTAAATACTGGGGTAAAACAGCTAAACGATTCAACATAACAATAAAAAAATCCGCAATCCCTAAGTGAAAACTGGCGCAAAGCCAACCGATTTGTAGCATAAGAATGCCTTGGGCTAACAGCATTCACTGCACCGAACATCCTATTTACCCCTGACTTTTCTCACGAAGACGAACAAAACCGTCTGTGGATAACACCTAGAGAGTGGGCTGTGCATAAGTTGTTAAGGTTTTATGAACAACAGCGCTTTATAAGTTATCCACAAAACTTATGCAGAAAGTGTCCTCATGCTTTAGCTCAATTTTCAACATGCAAAATTTGCCATAAAACGAGGCTATGCTTAGTGTTGCGTCATCTGTTCTACTTATCCACAGACACCCATTACTACCATTAAGTATATATAGTAGTTAATAACAAAAGCTTATCTTTTCAACCAAACACCATCATGCCTCACTCATTCATACAAACTCTTCCTCAAAAAGCGCTCGATATTATTGGTGACGTGCATGGAGAACTCGATGCTTTAGAAACACTACTTAACCATTTAGGTTATGACGCTTACGGTAATCACCCAGAACATCGACATTTGGTTTTTGTAGGCGACGTATGTGATCGTGGCAATAACAGCCCAGGCGTGCTACGAAAATTACAGTTTCTGGTAGAGGAAGAAAAAGCCTCGGCCATCATTGGTAATCACGAACTCAATTTGCTACTTAATGACCCTAAAGACGGATCAGGTTGGTTTTTTAAAGAGCGTCAGGAAAGAGACAATGCTTTTTATGCTCCATATCAACAAGCCACTCACATTGAAAAACCCATTTTTTTTGATTTTCTTAAAACGCTACCCTTAGCACTTGAACGCGACGATATTCGAATTGTCCACGCCTGCTGGGATGAGCCATCCATACAAAAAATCAGAGAGTCTACGCATTCTGATCTTCTGACTGCCTACAGTTATTGGGAAGAGCTAACAACACTTGTTGCAACACAAACAAACTTAGAAGAAAACTACCAAAAAACGCTATTGCAATGGCAAGAAGCATTAGAAAACCCTGATACTCAGCCTCCTTTTCTCCAAACGATTGCAGACTATGAATTACTGGAACGGCTACACAACCCCATCAAAGTTTTAACGTCAGGCTTAGAACAACAGGCAGAAAAACCGTTTTTTATTGGAAATAAATGGCGTTTCACCGATAGAACCCGATGGTGGGATGACTACCAAGACGCCACTCCTGTGGTCATTGGTCATTACTGGCGTTCATTAATTCGACACTCGGGGCTTTCTCGTTACAGCCAGCTTTTTGAGAACACCAAACACAACGAATGGCATGGGCTTAAGAAAAATGTATTTTGTGTTGATTATTCGATAGGAGCTAGCTGGCGCTCGCGTCACCGTGAAATTCGTGCTCCATCACATTTTTTCTATCTTGCGGCACTGCGTTGGCCAGAAAATGAACTCATGTTGAACACAGGCGTCAAGATTTCACTTTCTTAATCATTGTGGTCATCTAAACCCTGCAGTGTCGCTTGTTCACGACATTCCTAAAAAGAAGGTGACTTCATACCTTGTGGATAAGCTCTAGGCATCATGGCTGTGTAAAGCATGTGGATAGAACAGGCATAACAGACCTCTTTTATAACAACACTAAAGTTATGCTCATTTCATCCCGAAGTAACAGCGAAGTTATCAGCAAAAAATTTATTGCTGTAATGACCAGCTGATATGGGTTACAGGCACTTGTACTAGTTATCCACAGACACTCATAAGTTCTATTAATAATATATAAATGTTATTGAATAACTAATAAAAAAGACCGATTTCCACAAACAGTACGGTTTTGTTTTCTAACTTGCCTTCATCCTGCTTGTTACCTACACTTGAAACTCATCCACTCAGAAACCTTTTTCATCAATAAAAAAGCTCTTCAATCTCAAAAAATGAAGAGCCATGTACTGATAGAAACCGTAAGTTGTTGTTTTATATGTGTATTTTAACCAACCTTTCCAAGGCGTCGGACAATGTTTTTTGCTCTTTAGCGAAGCAGAAACGTACGAGCTGATGATTTGCTGATGCTAACTTTGGATCCTGATAAAAAGCTGACACTGGAATCACACCCACGCCTTGTTCCTCAGTCAACCAACGACTGAACTCATATTCAGGCAAGGATGATATGTGTTGATAAGAGGCCAACAAAAAGAACGTCCCTTCGCTTTTAATCGGTTCGAATTTTGTCTTGAGTAAGCCATTAAACAAACAATCTCGTTTTTCTTGATAAAAGCTGGCTAAGTCACGGTAAGTCCTGTCATTTTCCATGTATGCAGCTAAACCTACTTGCAAAGGTGTTGCTACGCAGAAAACCATATACTGGTGTACTTTCTGGATCTCTACGTTCAGTTTTTTAGGGGCAAGTAAATAACCGACCTTCCAACCCGTGGCACTAAAGGTTTTACCGAAAGATGAAACAATAACGGTATTGGCTTTAAGATTTTCTCTTGTGGATAAGCTTAGATGTTGTTCACCATCAAAAATCAGATGTTCATAAACCTCATCAGATAAAATGGTCAGATTAAAGTTATGCACAAGACGTTCTAGAGCATCTAAGTCGTGAGGCTTAATACGTATGCCAGTCGGATTATGTGGAAAATTAACAATAAGCAGTCTGGTTTTCTGGGTAACCACCTTTTCCACAGCCTCCCAGTCCACGCAATAACTGTCCACAGGGCTTGCAGGAGCCGCCATAGGGACAATTACAGGTATGCCCCCTGCTAACTCAATGCAGGGCACATACAGGTCGTAGCAGGGCTCTATAACGACAACCTCCTCACCCGAATGGACTAAGGCCAAGATGGTCGCCATCAGTGCTTGACTTGCTCCATTGGTAACGGTCAATTCATGATCAGGGTCATAATGACTGCCATAAAGTTCAAAGTTCTTTTTGACAATGGCTTGTTTTAATAAAGGGTGTCCACTCATCGGAGCATACTGATTGTGTCCGTCACGCATTGCCTGATGTACGGCATCGATTAAGGCGTTATCGGTTTTGAAATCAGGAAAGCCCTGTCCTAAATTAATCGCCTTATGAGTCAGGGCTAAGTGGCTCATTTCCGTGAAAATGGTTTCACCTACGTTGGGTAACTTCGATTTCATATTCATAGGGTTTTCGCATTAAACGTCGTGGGTTGTTGAACTACTGAACACGTCAGCCAATGATTTGATGAGTAAATACGACATTGGGGTATATCGGTATTGGGCAACATTAAGGGGTGTGGTTATGCTTTTGTACACCTTGATTCAGAAGCCGCTATTATTCGTTCGCTTTAATAATGGCATCGCTACTGTCTCGTTACTTTTTGTTTTTCAGGAAACGCTAGATCATGGTTCAAACCGGTAAAGTTAAATGGTTCAATGCTGAGAAGGGTTTTGGTTTTATTAGCCCAGATTCGGGCGAAGCGGATGTGTTTGCACATTTCACAGCAATAGATGGGGGTGGATTTCGCTCGTTAAACGAAGGGCAAGCCGTCGAGTTCGAAATACAAGAAGGGCCTAAAGGCCTACAAGCTGCTTCCATACGACCTGCACAACAATAAAAATGGGTTAGTGCTGGAAGATAAGCGCCCAACACGTGGCGCTTATTTTTTTGGCATGATCTTTTTAAAAGCAAAACAACAATAGATGGCTTGCAATAGAGCAGCGTGTTTTTTTAGGCGCTGCACCACTGACTTATGCACATTCTAGTACGAGCTAAAGCAAACGTATATATAGCGTAATTAGCTATGCTTATGCACATAGTTACCCACAGTCTACATTCGTACGAAGTAGCGTAAAGCCTAGGTTTAGCGATTTTTTAGCCTAATTATCCTCAAAGTTATCCACTGATTTCATCTTGAGTCATAAGCTCTATTTTCATTGACTGTTTAATGGATGAATAGAGTCTCCCTCTCTACGCTAACGAGGTTCCCGTTTCGGAACCTAAAATAAGAGTGTGCAGCATAATAGTTCTTATTTTTCCACTCTTGTAGAGGACATCGCTACCTGTAGTTGGTGGTTTACTTGTTTCCAGAGTGAAGGCAGAAAGTGCTAACTATTTTTACGGTCCTGTGTTTCACGTGGAACACAGCTGGTTGTGTTGCTACTAAATAGAAGAAAATAGGAAACTATGTTGTTGAGATTAATGATATTTCCCCCGCGATTAATAGGGCGGTAAATGATCTTAATTATTGAAAGCCCCTGAACATAGGGAGTAGTCTCAAGAATAGTACTGAAATACGTCGCATACTAGTAATGCAGCAACTCACTACGCTAAATAAGAATCACAAGCTTTTCATATTTAGGAAAGTATATAAACGGCTTCACAGTTAATCTAGCAGAAAACCATTTTTAAAATGATTGTTTCACGTGGAACAGAATCATTGTTTTACGGACACACAGTCCATACGGGTATTGATGCTCAGTTCGATGAGATAACTAAATGGAGTGATACGTTCCACGTGAAACATAAACTCTCTAGGTTCTTGGCTTCCGGTGTTCATAGCTATAGAAGGTTCAATAAGGGGTCTAGGTCTTAAGGTTCCACGTGGAACAACAGCATCGTGTTGTTGAGTATCGTCCGGACATGGAATGACTGCTAAGTTAAGTCAGGAAACGTTGCGGACACACTTTGACATGATTTATAGCGCTGAAGGCCCGCGTTGTGAGTTAATCGCCTTGTGAAAAGTATTCCTCGCTGGCGTTGGGTGGATAAAACTGTTGTTTTAATTAATTAAAAACTGGAAGCTTGCATTCTGAGTCGTATAATAGACTTTTATCAAAATTATGCTCTGTGACAATGATTTATCCTGAAGAATTTGACGTTATTGTGGTTGGCGGGGGACACGCTGGAACCGAAGCTGCTTTGGTTGCAGCGCGTTCTGGCGCGTCAACACTGCTCTTAACGCATAATGTGGATACTCTGGGCCAGTTGTCGTGCAATCCTTCCATTGGTGGGATCGGCAAAGGGCACTTGGTTAAAGAGGTCGACGCGTTAGGCGGTGCCATGGCGCTTGCTACAGACTACGCTGGTATCCAATTCAGGATGTTAAATCGTTCCAAAGGTCCAGCGGTTCGTGCAACACGTGCCCAGGCAGACAGGTCTTTATATCGAGCGGCGATACGGCAGGTCGTACAGAATCAGCCAAATCTTATGGTGTTTCAACAGGCTGTTGATGATCTGTTGTTAGAGGGAGATAAGGTCGTTGGTGCCGTGACTCAAATCGGTTTACGCTTTAAAGCGAAGGCTGTCATTCTAACGGCGGGTACCTTTTTGAATGGCCGTATTCATGTGGGCTTAGATAACTATTCCGGTGGTAGGGCGGGTGATCCGCCCGCTATTACCTTGGCTCAACGGTTAAAAGAACTTAAGTTGCCACAAGGCAGGCTTAAGACGGGGACACCGCCTCGAATAGACGCCACAACCATCGATTTTTCTAAGTTAGAGCTTCAGCATGGTGACATTGACCCTGTTCCCGTTTTTTCGTACATGGGGTCCGAGTCTATGCATCCACGCCAATTACCATGTTGGATCACCCATACTAATGAGATCACGCACGATATCATTCGTTCGGGTTTAGATCGCTCACCTATGTACAGTGATGATGGCACCATCGAAGGGGTAGGGCCCCGCTATTGTCCTTCTATTGAAGATAAAATTCATCGTTTTGCAGATAAGGCCAGTCACCAAGTGTTTCTCGAGCCTGAGGGCTTGACTAGTACAGAAATTTATCCAAATGGAATCTCGACGAGTCTTCCTTTTGATATACAGATCGGTATCGTTAGAAGCCTTCCCGGCTTAGAGAATGCCCGCATTATGAGGCCTGGATATGCGATCGAGTACGATTACTTTGATCCCCGTGCGTTAAAACCTTCGTTAGAAACTAAGGCTATCAAGTCGTTGTTTTTCGCTGGTCAAATTAATGGTACGACGGGCTACGAAGAAGCGGCCGCTCAAGGTTTGTTAGCGGGTATTAATGCTGTTCTACAAATTAGGGGTGAAGAGGCATGGACCCCGAAACGTAATGAGGCCTATCTTGGCGTTTTAGTCGATGACCTTATTACTAGCGGTGTCACAGAGCCGTACCGCATGTTTACCTCAAGGGCCGAGTATCGTTTAAGTTTACGTGAAGATAATGCAGATCAACGTTTAACCGAAATAGGGCGTAAGCTCGGTGTGGTAGATGACGAGCGTTGGGATGCCTTTAATCGTAAGCGTGATGCTGTTGCTCAAGAAATCGAACGTTTACGGACAACATGGATTAATCCTCGCTTGGTTTCACGTGAAACATTGGATTCTGTATTAGGGCAAGGGATAGAGCGCGAATATTCGTTACATGACCTATTAAAACGACCACAAGTTAACTATCGTACCTTTGAAAAGTTGGTTGATAAAAATGGTGTTAGAGTTCTCAGTGATCAAGGCCTAGGCCCAGTGGTAGAGACCCAAGTCGAAATAGAAGTAAAGTATGCCGGCTATGTTAATCGTCAACAAATGGAGGTGGCCAGACAGGCATCCTTTGACGAGCAGCGTATCCCAGACGACATTGTTTATTCCGCTATCAAAGGCTTGTCTAACGAAGTGGTTTTGAAGTTAGAGGCGGCAAGGCCGCAAACCATTGGTCAAGCCGGAAGGGTTTCCGGAGTCACCCCCGCGGCGGTCTCCTTGTTGTTGGTTTACTTAAAGCGCCTGGGTCAGGCAAGAAATGCAGCATGAACAAACAACATCTAGATTTTTCAGAACGCCTGACTAAGGCTAGCGAAGCCTTAGGCATAGAGCTTGACGGGCAACAATCTGAAAAAATACTTAAATATATTTCGCAGTTACAGCGTTGGAATAAAACCTATAATTTAACGGCACTCCGTGATCCCGAACAGATGCTGATACAGCATGTTTTTGATAGCTTATCTGTCGTACCCTTCGTTCATGATGAACTAGGACGGCAAGCCAAAGCTCAAGCAAAAATAATGGATGTGGGGTCAGGGGCTGGCCTACCTGGGGTGATACTAGCCATTGCCAATCCTAACTGGGAAATTACCTGTGTTGATGCCGTAGAGAAGAAAATGGCATTCGTTCGGCAAATATCTGCGGTGCTAGAGCTTCCTAACTTGAAGGCGACTCACCACCGAGTAGAAAGCCTACCGCCTTATGATGCCGATATTGTCATTTCTCGTGCTTTTGCATCGTTGTATGATTTTGTCTCGTTAGCTAGCTTGCATGTATCATCTGGTGGACGTATTTTAGCGATGAAAGGTCGCCCGCCTGAATCTGAAATTACGGAACTTACTGAACAAACAGTATGGTCAGTCGATCATATTGAGCCGCTAGCAGTACCCGAATTAGACGCCCAGCGATGTCTGGTTTATTTGAGTCAGCAAGGATAACTATGTCTGTGAATGCCAGCAAAACAGGGACATACGTGTTTTGTGTCGCCAATCAAAAGGGCGGAGTGGGTAAAACCACTACAACGATTAATTTAGCGGCTGCCCTAGCAGCTTTAAAGAAAAAAGTGTTGCTTATCGACCTTGATCCTCAAGGTAATGCCACGATGGGGAGTGGTATTGATAAGAACGCTTTGGAAAAGAATGTTTATCAAGTGCTGATTGGTGAATGTTCAATTAACGACGCTAAGGTGCGCTCCGAAACAGGGGGTTACGATGTGTTACCTTCTAACCGCGAGCTTTCAGGTGCGGAAATCGATCTGGTCCAGATGAACGAACGCGAGCAGCAGTTAAAAAGGGCATTAAGCGAGGTCTCTCACGACTATGACTTTGTTCTAATTGACTGCCCTCCAACACTTTCGCTTCTGACCTTGAATGGTTTAGCCAGTGCACATGGGGTTATTATCCCGATGCAGTGCGAGTATTTTGCGCTGGAAGGGCTGTCTGACTTGGTAAATACGATCAAGCGGGTCTATCGCAACATTAATACTGACTTACAGCTTATCGGACTGCTGCGGGTAATGTTTGATACGAGGGTGACATTACAGCAGCAAGTATCCAGCCAAATCGAATCCCATTTTGGCGATAAGGTGTTTAAGACTATCGTTCCACGTAATGTGCGTTTAGCAGAAGCCCCCAGTCACGGAATGCCAGGGGTTATCTATGATAAGAACTCCCGTGGCGCTAAGGCTTATATGAGCTTTGGCCGAGAACTCGTACAGAAACTAAAGCAGAATCGCAAAAGTAACGCCACTGCGCAGTCAGAATAAGTAAAGCGTTAAAAGGAATACTCATGGCAACAAGAAAGCCTAAAGGCCTAGGACGAGGGCTCGACGCATTGTTGGGCGTCGATGTCGATGTGATCGATAGCATTGGAAGCGCCGAAGAGCAGAACACGACGCCACAAGAGCTCTCCGTGGATGTGCTCGTGGCAGGGAAATACCAACCGCGCACTCGAATGGATGAAGGCGGGTTAAATGAGTTGGCCGATTCAATTCGCACTCAAGGGATTATGCAGCCGATACTGGTCCGCCCGTTGGCCAAAGAAAAAAACAAACAAAAATATGAAATCATTGCGGGCGAACGACGTTTTCGTGCAGCGCAAATAGCAGGCCTTACACAGGTTCCGGTCTTGGTGCGTGAGGTTGCCGATGAGAACGCTGCTGTCATGGCCTTGATTGAGAATATTCAACGAGAAGATCTCAATCCATTAGAAGAGGCACACGGCGTTAAACGGCTTATTGATGAATTTGGCTTAACGCATGAACAAGCCGCTCAGGCGATTGGTCGGTCACGCTCAGCAACGACTAACTTGCTGCGCCTTATCAATTTAGCCGAACCTGTACAGATTATGTTGCTAGCGGGCGATATTGATATGGGACACGCGCGCGCGCTACTTGGCACCGATGCGGCAACTCAAATCATGTTAGCGAACGAGGTGATAGCCCGACGCTTGTCCGTCAGAGAAACCGAAAAACTCGTTGCGAAAACATTGCGTGAGGCAGATAGTACAGCTGACAATGAATTAGCTGAAACGCCTAAGAAAAACGGCGATGTGCAACGTGTAGAAAAAATACTGTCAGAACACTTGGGCACGCAAGTGGTACTTAAAGTGGGGGCCAAAGATAAAGGCCATTTGCAAATCAGCTTCCATGGTTGGGAGCATTTAAATAGCTTGCTAGAGCGCCAAGGGTGGGATGCCCTCATCAATAAATAGCAACGAATAGTAGCGTTGAATAAGATTGACCTCAAAATGAGTATTTGACTTGACATACAACACGTAGCGGGTCAAAATAAGCGTCTTTGCAAAATATGCATGGCTTTGTACGAGTTTTCGGCATTTAACGATAGATAAAACAATTATTTATCTTTTTAAAGAATTGCTTGACTTGTATCCATTACGCTTGCATAATACGCAATTCGCTTTATGGTGGGATACCCAAGTGGCTAACGGGGGCAGACTGTAAATCTGTTGGCTTACGCCTACGTAGGTTCGAATCCTACTCCCACCACCATATTTTGGTAGATGCAGTAACAACGTCTACTTCGGGTGTAGTACGAATCACCTGCGGGTGTAGCTCAACGGTAGAGCAGAAGCCTTCCAAGCTTAAGACGAGGGTTCGATTCCCTTCACCCGCTCCAGTTTATTGTCGTTAGCCTAACTAACGATAAGAATAAGCCGCCCATGTGGCTCAGGGGTAGAGCACTCCCTTGGTAAGGGAGAGGTCACGCGTTCGATTCGCGTCATGGGCACCACAACTCTTTAATAAATTTCAGCATCCTTCCATTCAGGAGTCTGCCATGGCTAAAGGCAAGTTTGAACGGACTAAACCACACGTCAACGTCGGCACAATCGGTCACGTTGACCACGGTAAAACCACTTTGACTGCAGCAATCTGCACGGTTTTGGCAAAAGAGTACGGCGGTGAAGCACGCGATTACGCGCAAATTGACGCCGCTCCTGAAGAGAAAGCGCGTGGTATTACCATCAGCACCTCACACGTTGAGTACGAGACACCTAACCGTCACTACGCTCACGTTGACTGCCCAGGTCACGCTGACTACGTTAAAAACATGATTACAGGTGCTGCGCAGATGGATGGCGCGATTCTTGTGGTTTCTGCTGCTGATGGCCCCATGCCACAGACACGCGAGCACATTTTGTTAAGCCGTCAGGTTGGCGTGCCTTACATCGTTGTGTTCCTGAATAAAGCGGACATGGTTGATGACGAAGAGTTGCTCGAGTTGGTTGAAATGGAAGTTCGCGAGTTGTTGTCGAACTACGATTTCCCAGGCGACGACACACCGATCATTAAGGGTTCAGCCAAGTTGGCACTTGAGGGCGACACCAGCCCCTTGGGTCACCCTGCAGTGGTTGAGTTAGCCGCCGCGCTAGACAGCTACATTCCTACCCCTGAGCGTGCAGTTGACGGTGCATTCTTGATGCCTGTTGAAGACGTATTCTCCATCTCCGGTCGCGGTACAGTAGTAACTGGCCGTATTGAGCGTGGTGTGGTGAAAGTGGGTGAAGAGATCGAGATCGTTGGTATCCGTGAGACGGTGAAATCGATTTGTACAGGCGTTGAGATGTTCCGCAAGTTGCTCGATCAGGGTGAAGCGGGCGATAACGTGGGTGTATTGCTACGTGGTACGAAGCGTGAAGACGTTGAGCGTGGTCAAGTATTGGCCAAGCCTGGTTCCATTAAGCCACACACAGATTTCACCGCTGAGGTCTACATTCTGTCCAAAGAAGAGGGTGGTCGTCACACACCTTTCTTTAAAGGCTACCGTCCTCAGTTCTACTTCCGTACAACGGACGTAACCGGTACGATTGAGTTGCCAGAAGACAAAGAAATGGTCTTGCCTGGTGATAACATCTCGATGACCGTATCGTTGATCGCTCCGATTGCGATGGAAGAAGGTCTGCGTTTCGCGATTCGCGAAGGTGGCCGTACTGTTGGTGCTGGCGTTGTTGCCAAAATCATCAAATAAGTAGTAGTAAAAAGGTGCAAAAGAGAGTATCATCTCTTTTTTGCACTTGTTGCAACAGTGTGTCTTATACGGCATACTGTCTTCAAGGTATAGGGGTATAGCTCAATTGGCAGAGCGTCGGTCTCCAAAACCGAAGGTTGAGGGTTCAATTCCTTCTGCCCCTGCCACTCAGTCATTCGTCACACTTAACAGTGGCGTCCTATCGTCGGAATATGTCGAATACCAACGTAGAAACCGTTAACCGTGGCTCAGAGCGTCTTAAACTGGGTCTGGCAATTCTCGTGCTTGCCGCTGGCATTGTTGGTTACTCCATCCTAGAGACACAACCCGGTTTAGTCCGGGTAGGCGTGTTTGTGGGCGCTTTGGTCGTGGCTGCTTTAATTGTCTTTTTCAGCGAAACTGGAAAACGCACAATAGCTTTTGCCCGCGATTCCTATGGCGAAGTCAGGCGAGTGCATTGGCCGTCCCGCAAAGAAGCCACACAAATGACAGGAATCGTGTTCCTGTTCGTTACTGTGATGGCGATCCTTTTGTGGATTATAGACAAAGGGCTCGAGTGGGCCATTTATGGCCTATTGCTGGGCTGGAGATAAAGGGCACACATGAGCAAACGCTGGTATGTCGTCCACGTTTATTCCGGTATGGAAAAAAGCGTGCATAAGGCTTTAATCGAGCGAATCGAGCGTGCCGAACTACAACATGCTTTCGGTCAAATCTTAATACCTTCTGAGGAAGTTGTTGAGGTTAAGAACGGCAAAAAAACCATTACTGAACGTCGTATTTTCCCAGGCTATGTCTTGGTTGAAATGGATCTTACCGACGAAACATGGCATTTGGTACGTAGTACAAATCGTGTAACTGGCTTCTTGGGTGGTGCAGGTAATCGTCCCGCACCCATATCCGAGCGAGAAGTTAAAGAAATATTGTCTCAAATGGAAGAGGGTGTTGAGAAACCTCGTCCTAAAGTATTGTTTGAGGTTGGTGAGCTGGTACGGGTGAAAGAAGGCCCATTCGCTGACTTTAACGGTAATGTAGAAGAAGTGAATTACGAGAAAAGCAAGGTTCGTGTTTCCGTTACTATTTTCGGACGCTCAACCCCTGTAGAGCTCGATTTTGACCAGGTCGATAAGACCTAAACTTAACCCCGGGAAGCTTATCGGCTTTATGCCGTAAGCGCTATTACCCGCAAGGAGTCTATCATGGCGAAGAAAATCGTCGGGTTTATCAAGCTGCAAGTTCCAGCTGGTAAAGCAAACCCATCGCCACCCATTGGCCCAGCATTGGGTCAACGTGGCTTGAATATCATGGAATTTTGTAAGGCATTTAATGCTCGCACCCAGCAAATGGAACCGGGCCTGCCAATTCCAGTAGTTATCACTGCTTTTGCAGACAAGAGCTTTACTTTCATTATGAAGACGCCTCCGGCGACCATTTTGATCAAGAAAGCTGTTGGTATTAAAAGCGGTTCAGCACGTCCTAACCTCGATAAAGTAGGTACATTGACGCGTGCACAAGCTGAAGAAATTGCTAAAACTAAAGAACCTGATCTAACAGCTGCTGACCTAGACGCCGCTGTACGAACAGTAGCCGGTACTGCACGCAGTATGGGTATTAATGTCGAAGGGGTTCAATAGTCATGGCTAAGTTAAGCAAACGTGCAGCAGCGATTGCTGCCAAAATCGATCGCAATAAACTGTATCCCGTTAACGAGGCTCTTGATCTTGTTAAAGAGACGGCGACAGCAAAATTCGACGAGTCTATCGATATCGCTGTTCAGCTAGGTATTGACCCACGCAAATCCGACCAATTGGTTCGTGGTTCTGTGGTGCTGCCAGCGGGTACAGGTAAAAGCGTACGAGTGGCTGTTTTTGCACAAGGCGACAAGGCTGAAGAAGCTCGCGAAGCCGGCGCAGAAATCGTTGGTTTGGATGATCTAGCTGAGCAAATCAAAGCCGGTCAAATGGATTTTGACGTTGTTATTGCTTCCCCTGACACCATGCGTGTTGTGGGTACGCTAGGTCAAATTCTAGGCCCACGTGGTTTGATGCCTAACCCTCGTGTTGGCACGGTAACGCCTGACGTTGCACAAGCTGTTAAAAACGCGAAGGCTGGTCAAATTCAGTACCGTACTGATAAAGCAGGTATTATCCACGCAACAATTGGTCGTGCATCGTTCGGTACAGAGCAGTTGCAAACCAACTTGTTGGCGCTAGTAGACGCCCTTAATAAAGCTCGCCCAGCGGCAGCTAAGGGTGTGTATATGCGCAAGGTCGCCGTTTCATCCACTATGGGTGGCGGTGCTCGTGTTGAAATTTCATCTTTACAAGCTTAATAGGCAAGTAAAGTAAACAGAACTTTGGGCTGTGGTTAGCCTGTTGCTAGCCACTGCTGTCAAAGACCGTTGGAGAAGTCGAAATCGGTGCGTTGTTGCCTCGTTTTAGATTTCTTAATCTTATATCCAACGTAGACGGCGCCCGCGGAAGATTTTCTATTTCAGAATCTCGACCAGGTGCGCCGCATTCGGTTGATGCTTAGGACTTTCCCAAGCATCTTTAGAAGGAGTGTTCAAACCGTGAGTCTCAATCGTGAAGAGAAAGCGGTAGTCATCGAAGAAGTCTCTGCTCAAGTAGCACAGGCACAATCGGTCATTATCGCTGAGTATCGTGGTCTGGACGTCGCCTCCGTTACCGTATTGCGCAAACAAGCGCGTGAGTCGGGCGTGTATCTACGTGTTCTTAAAAACACGTTGGTTCGTCGTGCATTAGCTGATTCTCCTTTTGAAGAGTTATCTAGTCAGCTTGTGGGTCCTCTGATGTATGCCATCAGTTCAGACCCCGTAGCAGCGGCAAAAGTCATGTCAGATTTCGCAAAAAGCAACGACAGCTTAGTGATTAAAGGCGGGGCAATGCCCAACAGCCTGCTAGATCTAAGCGGCGTTAAAGCATTGGCAACAATGCCGACACGCGACGAGTTGCTGGCGAAACTGTTTGGCACCATGCAAGCACCTATCACGCAATTTGTGCGTACGCTTAACGAAGTTCCAACCAAGTTCGTCCGTGGCGTTGCTGCGGTACGTGATCAAAAACAAGCTGCTTAATTTAGGCTTGTTGGTGGAATTTCGTCGTATCGGACGATACCCAAACCTGGCATTTATACCTATTCTGGAGTTCTGAAAAATGGCTACTAAAGCTGAAATCCTCGAAGCAGTCGCAAACATGACTGTGCTTGAGTTGTCTGAGTTAATTACTGACTTAGAAGAGAAATTTGGTGTTTCCGCTGCTGCTGCTGCAGTTGCGGTTGCTCCTGCTGCTGGCGGTGACGCTGGTGCAGCAGCTGCTGAACAAACTGAGTTCAACGTGCACCTAGCTGAAATCGGCGCCAACAAAGTTAGCGTAATTAAAGCTGTACGTGAAATCACTGGTTTAGGTTTGAAAGAAGCTAAAGACCTAGTTGATAGCGCACCTAAAGATATTAAAGAAGGTGTTGCTAAAGCAGAAGCTGAAGAAGCAAAGAAAAAGCTTGAAGAAGCTGGTGCAAAAGTCGAACTTAAGTAAGACTTTTATACTTGCCCGGGGAGTGCATTTGCCTTCCCCGGGCTTTTGCGTCTCCAGAAAACCTTGATTTAAGCTGAAATTGTTGGTTTGAGTCAGGTTTTCTAGAGTCGTAAACCGGGGTCGTGGTTGACGGCCCGTGTAACCCTTGAGTCGGAGTGCTCATGCCTTATTCGTATACCGAAAAAAAGCGCATACGCAAGAGCTTCGCCAAACGTGAAGACGTCCAGCAGGTTCCTTACTTATTGGCAACTCAGCTGAATTCTTACAGAACCTTTCTACAGAAGGATACGCTACCTTCTGAACGTAGATCGGAAGGCCTGCAAGAAGCTTTTAATTCAATATTTCCAATAGTAAGCCATAACGGGATGGCAAGGCTAGAGTTCGTTAGCTATGTCCTTGGAGAACCCGTTTTTGACGTCAAGGAGTGTCAGCTCCGTGGTTTGACGTATGCATCGCCCTTGCGTGCGAAAGTTCGCTTAGTGATCATGGATCGCGAGGTTAGCAAACCCACAGTCAAGGAAGTAAAAGAGCAAGAAGTCTACATGGGAGAAATGCCTCTCATGACAGATAATGGCTCGTTTGTCATCAATGGCACTGAACGTGTCATTGTGTCGCAGCTTCACCGTTCACCTGGTGTGTTCTTTGAACACGACCGTGGTAAGACGCATAGCTCAGGCAAGCTGTTGTTTTCTGCTCGTGTTATTCCTTACCGTGGTTCGTGGCTCGATTTTGAGTTCGATCCTAAAGATATCCTATTTTTCCGTATCGACCGTCGTCGTAAGATGCCGGTGTCGATATTGCTGAAAGCGATCGGCATGACGCCGGAAGCTATTTTGGCTCACTTCTTCGAGTTCGATCACATTGAACTCGAAAGTGAAGGCGCTCGCCTGCAGTTTGTATCTAAGCATTGGCGTGGTGAAGTGGCTCGTTTCGATATTAAAGATCGTGACGGCAATGTCATCGTCGAGAAGGACAAGCGCATCAATGCTCGTCACTTGCGTTTGCTAGACGATGCAAAAATCGATTTCATTTCGATCCCAGAAGATTATTTGGTCGGTCGTACCTTAGCGAAGAACGTGGTGAGCCCTGATACTGGGGAAATCATCGCTAAAGCTAATGATGAAATCACCGAAACCATGTTGGCAGAATTACGTTTGGCCAATATTCACGCGATTGAAACCCTCTATATCAACGATTTAGATCAGGGTGGCTTTATTTCGCTGACATTGCGCACAGACGATACCGCTGATCAAATGGCAGCTCGCATTGCTATTTATCGCATGATGCGTCCAGGTGAGCCGCCAACCGAAGATGCGGTTGAGGCGTTATTCCAGCGTCTGTTCTACAGCGAAGAATCTTACGATTTATCGCGTGTAGGCCGTATGAAAGTGAACAGTCGTTTAGGCCGCGGTGAAACCATCGAAGGTCCGATGACACTTACCGACGAAGACATTGTCGATACAATTAACGTATTGGTAGATCTGCGTAACGGTATCGGTCAGATTGACGATATTGATCACTTAGGTAACCGTCGCGTACGTTGTGTTGGCGAGCTAGCTGAGAACCAGTTCCGCGCAGGTTTGGTTCGTGTTGAGCGCGCTGTTAAAGAGCGTCTAGGTCAAGCAGAAAGTGAAAACTTGATGCCTCACGATCTGATCAACTCACGTCCTATTTCTGCCGCAGTAAAAGAGTTTTTTGGTTCTAGCCAACTGTCACAGTTTATGGACCAAACAAACCCGCTATCTGAAGTCACGCATAAGCGTCGCGTTTCAGCACTAGGACCGGGTGGTTTAACCCGTGAACGCGCCGGATTTGAGGTTCGAGATGTGCACCCAACTCACTACGGTCGAGTGTGCCCGATTGAAACTCCAGAAGGTCCGAACATTGGTCTGATTAACTCGATGGCGTTGTATGCCCGCTTGAACGAGTATGGTTTTTTAGAAACTCCCTACCGTAAAGTGGTCGACAATCAAGTCACAGACGAAATTGTCTATCTGTCAGCTATCGAAGAAAGTAACTACATTATTGCTCAGGCTAACGCCGAGCTTGATGATGATCATCGCTTTGTTGATGATCTAGTTGCGTGTCGTGAAGCAGGCGAAACGTTGATGACATCGCCTAGTAACGTTCAGTACATGGACGTTGCTCCGTCGCAGATTGTGTCGGTAGCGGCATCGTTGATTCCGTTCTTAGAGCATGATGATGCTAACCGAGCCCTAATGGGTGCGAACATGCAACGTCAGGCTGTGCCGTGCTTGCGTCCAGAGAAAGCCATTGTTGGTACTGGCGTAGAGCGCACAGTAGCGGTTGACTCCGGTACAACGGTAATGGCGCGTCGTGGCGGTGTTGTGGATCACGTGGATGCAGAGCGTATCGTTATTCGTGTGCACGATGACGAGAACGTTGCGGGTGAAGTGGGTGTAGATATCTACAACCTCACCAAGTACACACGTTCGAACCAGAACACCAATATCAACCAACGTCCTATCGTAAAACGCGGTGATATATTGGCGCGTGGCGATGTATTGGCGGATGGTGCTTCGACAGATCTGGGTGAGTTAGCACTGGGTCAAAACATGAAAATCGCTTTCATGACTTGGCATGGTTATAACTTTGAGGATTCGGTCCTTATTTCAGAGAAAGTTGTTTCTGACGATCGCTACACGTCAATTCATATTGAAGAGTTGACCGTTGTTGCGCGCGATACGAAGCTAGGTGCTGAAGATATCACTCGTGACATTAGTAATCTGTCCGAGGTACAACTCAACCGTTTGGATGATTCCGGTATTGTTTATATCGGGGCTGAAGTTCGTGCCGATGATGTGTTGGTGGGTAAGGTAACACCTAAAGGTGAAACCCAGCTCACCCCCGAAGAAAAATTGCTACGCGCAATTTTCGGTGAAAAAGCATCCGATGTTAAGGATACGTCCTTACGTGTGCCATCAGGCATGGTAGGTACAGTTATTGATGTTCAGGTTTTCACACGTGAAGGCATCGAACGCGATAAACGTGCTCAATCCATTATTGATGACGAGTTACGTCGCTATCGCCAAGACCTGAACGATCAACTGCGTATTGTAGAAGATGATGCTTTTGATCGTGCTGCTAAGTTCTTAACGGGCAAAGTGGTTAATGGTGGTCCACGTCGTTTAGCTAAAGGCAGTGAAATTACTGCTGAATACCTGAATGATCTCGATCGCTGGCAGTGGTTTGACATTCGTCTAGCCGATGAAGAGCATGCTGTCGTTCTTGAGCACACTAAAGATGCGCTTGAGCAAAAACGTCATCAGTTCGATTTGGCCTTTGAAGAGAAGCGTAAGAAGCTAACTCAAGGTGATGAGTTACCTCCGGGCGTGCTGAAAATGGTTAAGGTTTACCTTGCTGTTAAGCGCCGCTTGCAGCCGGGTGACAAGATGGCCGGTCGTCATGGTAACAAAGGTGTGGTATCACGCATTGTTCCTGTTGAAGACATGCCGCACATGGCCGATGGTTCTCCTGTAGACATCGTATTGAACCCATTGGGTGTTCCGTCACGAATGAACGTAGGTCAGGTACTTGAGGTTCACTTGGGATGGGCCGCTAAGGGCTTGGGCGAGCGTATCAACACGATGCTAAGCAACGAACAAGGCTATCAGGTCGCTGAAGTTCGTGAGTTCTTAGATAGTGTTTATAACAGCACAGGTAAGGCAGCCGATATTTCCAGCCTAACCGACAATGAAGTTGTCGAGATGGCACAAAACTTGCGTAACGGTGTACCGCTCGCTACGCCAGTATTTGACGGTGCTACCGAAGACGAAATTCGTACGATGTTAGCGTTAGCGTATCCGGATGACATTGCAGAGAAGCTGCAATTGGCTTCTGGCCGCACGCAAGTCATGTTATATGACGGTCGTACAGGTGAACAGTTTGAACGTCCTGTAACGGTGGGTTATATGCACTTCTTGAAACTCCATCACTTGGTGGATGATAAGATGCACGCCCGTTCTACTGGCCCGTACTCGCTTGTCACTCAACAGCCCTTGGGCGGTAAAGCTCAGTTTGGTGGTCAGCGTTTTGGTGAGATGGAGGTTTGGGCACTTGAAGCTTATGGTGCTGCCTACACCTTGCAAGAAATGCTTACGGTTAAATCCGATGATATCGCCGGACGTACCAAGGTTTATGAGAACATTGTTAAGGGTGATCACGTTATTGAAGCTGGTATGCCAGAATCATTCAACGTACTTGTCAAGGAAATTCGATCCTTGTCCCTCGACATGGATTTGGAGCGTAAATAATGAAAGCGCTACTCGATCTCTTTAAACAAGTCTCGAAAGACGAGCAGTTTGATGCCATTAAAGTAGGTATCGCGTCCCCCGAGAAAATTCGTTCCTGGTCTTTCGGTGAAGTCCGTAAGCCAGAAACGATTAACTACCGTACTTTCCGCCCCGAGCGTGATGGTCTGTTTTGTGCCAAAATTTTTGGCCCAACAAAAGACTATGAGTGCTTATGCGGTAAGTACAAGCGTCTAAAGCATCGTGGTGTTATTTGTGAGAAATGTGGCGTAGAGGTCACTGTTTCTAAAGTACGCCGCGAGCGCATGGCTCATATTGAGCTGGCGTGTCCCGTTGCGCACATTTGGTTCTTGAAAAGCTTGCCATCCCGTTTAGGGATGGTGCTGGACATGACCTTGCGCGACATCGAGCGTGTGCTTTACTTTGAAGCATGGTGCGTAATTGAGCCCGGTATGACGCCGTTGAAACGTGGTCAGATCATGTCTGATGATGACTACGCGGCTAAAACTGAAGAGTACGGCGATGACTTCCAAGCCTTGATGGGCGCGGAAGCCGTACGTGAGTTACTGCGTTCTATCGACATCGATCGCGAAGTCGAGACCTTACGTGCTGAACTGAAAGCCACAGGCTCCGAAGCGAAAATCAAGAAAATCTCGAAGCGCTTGAAAGTGCTAGAGGGTTTCCAGAAATCGGGTATTAAACCCGATTGGATGATTCTCGAGGTGTTGCCAGTATTGCCACCCGAGTTGCGTCCATTGGTACCGTTGGATGGCGGTCGTTTTGCGACGTCCGATCTTAACGACCTATACCGTCGTGTGATTAACCGTAATAACCGTTTGAAGCGTCTGCTTGAGCTCAAAGCGCCAGATATTATTCTGCGTAACGAGAAGCGTATGCTGCAAGAGTCTGTTGACTCGTTGCTGGATAACGGTCGTCGCGGTAAGGCTATGACGGGCGCGAATAAGCGTCAGTTGAAGTCGCTTGCTGACATGATTAAAGGTAAAGGCGGTCGTTTCCGTCAGAACCTGTTGGGTAAGCGCGTTGACTATTCCGGTCGTTCAGTGATTGTGGTGGGGCCTCAGCTTAAGTTGCACCAGTGTGGTTTGCCCAAACTGATGGCGCTTGAGTTGTTTAAGCCATTTATTTTCAATCGTTTGGAAATGATGGGCTTGGCCACAACCATTAAGGCGGCAAAACGCTTAGTTGAAAATCAAGAGCCTGTGGTGTGGGATATCCTCGAAGAGGTCATTCGCGAGCACCCAGTAATGCTGAACCGTGCGCCGACATTGCACCGTTTAGGTATTCAAGCTTTTGAGCCTGTGCTGATTGAAGGTAAAGCGATTCAGTTGCACCCACTCGTGTGTGCGGCGTTTAACGCTGACTTTGACGGTGACCAAATGGCGGTACACGTACCGTTGTCGCTGGAAGCGCAGCTTGAAGCTCGCACCTTGATGTTAGCGTCTAACAACGTATTGTTCCCTGCTAACGGTGAGCCTTCAATCGTTCCTTCACAGGATATCGTTTTAGGTCTTTACTACGCGACTCGTGCTCGTGTTAACGGCCGAGGCGAAGGCATGTTCTTTGCAAACGTGTCCGAAGTTCAGCGTGCGTATGACAATCACGAAGTCGAGTTACAGTCCCGCATTACTGTTCGTGTTGACGAGTTCAGTAAAGACGAAAGCGGTGAGTGGGTCGCTACGCCTCAGCGCTTTGAGACCACAGTTGGTCGTGCGTTGCTGTCCGAGATTCTGCCTCACGGCTTATCTTTCGCGCTGCTAAATCAGACGCTGAAGAAAAAAGAAATCTCCAAGCTGATTAACCAATCGTTCCGTCGTTGCGGTTTACGGGCTACGGTGATTTTTGCTGACAAGCTCATGCAGTCCGGGTTCCGTTTGGCCACTCGTGGTGGGATCTCGATCTCCATGAACGATATGGTGGTGCCAACGGTTAAAGAAGAAATTCTTACCGAGGCTGGAAATGAAGTTAAAGAGATTGATAAACAGTACTCATCTGGTCTGGTGACAGCCCAAGAACGCTATAACAACGTGGTGGATATCTGGGGTAAAGCCAGTGACCGCGTAGGTAAAGCGATGATGGAGCAGTTGGCTTCCGAGCCTGTAACTGACCGTCATGGTGAAGAGGTACGTCAAGAGTCCTTTAACTCCATCTATATGATGGCAGACTCAGGTGCTCGTGGTTCTGCTGCGCAGATTCGTCAGTTGGCGGGTATGCGTGGACTAATGGCTAAGCCGGACGGCTCCATTATTGAAACCCCGATTACCGCTAACTTCCGCGAAGGGTTGAACGTACTTCAGTACTTTATTTCCACTCACGGTGCTCGTAAAGGTCTTGCTGATACGGCGTTGAAAACGGCCAACTCGGGTTACCTAACTCGTCGTCTGGTTGACGTAACGCAAGATTTGGTGATTACCGAATCCGATTGTGGTACGACAAGCGGCTATACCATGAAAGCGGTGTTAGACGGTGGTGAGGTTATTGAGCCTTTACGTGACCGTATTCTTGGACGTGTTGCGGCGATTGATGTTATCAATCCAGACACTCAAGAAACTGCCATCGTAGCCGGTACGTTGTTGGACGAAGACATTGTCGATTTAATCGACAACTTGGGTATCGACGAGGTTAAGATTCGCACGCCATTAACGTGTGAAACTCGTCATGGCTTATGTGCGCACTGTTATGGTCGTGACTTGGGTCGTGGTAGTTTGGTTAACCGTGGCGAAGCAGTGGGTGTAATTGCCGCTCAATCGATCGGTGAGCCTGGTACTCAGTTGACGATGCGTACGTTCCACATTGGTGGTGCCGCGTCGCGTGCAGCAACAACAAGTACGGTCGAAACCAAAATTGCGGGTCAAGTTGGCTTTGCGATTGGCTTGCGCTATGTGACAAACGCCAAAGGCGAAAAAGTCGCTATTTCACGCTCCGGTGAGATCATTATTTATGATGATAGTCGTCGTGAACGTGAGCGTCACAAGATCCCTTACGGTGCCAACATTTCCGTGGGTGATGGTGAAGATGTTAAAGCCGGTCAGCGTATTGCCAGTTGGGATCCGTTAACTCGCCCAATCGTTTCAGAGTACAGCGGTACGGTTCGTTTTGAGAACATCGAAGAGAACGTAACCGTGGCTCGTCAAGTTGACGAAGTTACCGGTTTGTCGACACTGGTGGTTATTACACCGAAAACTCGTGGCGGTAAAGTCACGATGCGTCCACAGATCAAACTGTTGAACGAGTCCGGCGACGAGATCAAAATCGCGGGTACTGATCACATGGTAAATATCTCGTTCCCAGTCGGAGCGTTGATTACCGTTCGTGATGGACAACAGGTGTCGGTGGGTGAGATCTTGGCTCGTATTCCACAAGAGTCTCAGAAAACCCGAGACATTACTGGTGGTCTTCCACGTGTGGCTGAGCTTTTCGAAGCGCGTTCGCCTAAAGATGCAGGCTTGTTGGCTGAAGTCACAGGTACCGTCTCTTTTGGTAAAGACACTAAAGGTAAGCAGCGTCTGGTGATTACTGATCTAGACGGTGTTAGCCATGAGTTCTTGATTCCGAAAGAGAAGCAAGTGCTGGTGCACGACGGTCAGGTTGTGAACAAAGGTGAAACCATTGTTGATGGACCACCTGATCCTCACGACATTCTGCGCCTCAAAGGCATTGAGCAGTTGGCTAGCTACATCGTTAATGAAGTGCAAGACGTATACCGCTTGCAGGGTGTAAAAATTAACGATAAGCACATCGAGGTGATTGTGCGTCAGATGTTGCGTCGAGTAAATATTAGCGATGCAGGTGACACGCAGTTCATTACCGGTGAGCAAGTTGAGCGCTCTGAGTTGTTGAATGAAAATGATCGTATGGAAGAGGCCAAGCAAATTCAGGCCACTTACGAGAACGTATTGCTGGGTATTACTAAGGCATCGTTGTCGACAGATTCATTTATTTCAGCAGCGTCTTTCCAAGAGACAACACGAGTTCTAACCGAAGCCGCGATTATGGGCAAACGTGATGACTTACGTGGTCTTAAAGAGAACGTGATTGTTGGACGCCTAATCCCTGCAGGTACAGGTATGGCATTCCACAAGGCACGTCACAAGAAAGAGCAGTTTGAAATTGCTGAGCGCCAAGCGGCACGTGCGCAAGAGAATCCGTTTGAAAATGAAAACCCTTTCAACGATGCTCCAAGCACACAAGCTGATAATGAAGCTGCTGGTGAAGCACCGCAATCTGCAAGTGCTTCGGATAATGAATAAGTTCTAATTAATTTAGAACGTTCTTTATTCTAAGAAAAAGCCCCACATTTTTTGATGTGGGGCTTTTTTCATGTAGTTCTATCTGAAAAGCTCTGCACTGGCTGAGAGAAAATAAGAAAAGGGCTTAAGCTTGTGGATCCTTTTCGTATTCGTCGGGTGGTATGGGTAAGTACACAATAAAGGTGCTGCCCTTGTTGACTTCGCTTTCTAGTTCAATGCGACCTTGATGTCGTTGTATGACCGTTTCGACAAAGGCTAAACCGATTCCACTACCCGTAGGTGCCTCGTTGCTATCGTACGGGACGCGGTGAAACGCTTGGAAAATAGTGGGTTGTAAGTGTTCAGGGATACCCCAACCTTGATCACTAATGCGAATGATCACGTTATTGTCGTGTTGAAAGACCGAGCACTGTATTTGGGTGTTGGGAGAGCTGTATTTGATGGCATTGTCCACTAAGTTGCTTAGTGCACGCTTTAACATTGGCTGGTTAGCGTTTAGCCAGAATGCGTCTTCGGGTTCATCAAAAACTAACTGAATTTGTTTCAGTTGGGCTCTGGACCATGATTCATCGCAGACCTCGGCGATCAGATCAATCACATTGATAACGTTAAATTCCAGCTCAACCGCTTCGGCGTGTGCTAAGTCCATGAAGCTATCGACGAGCTCTAGCGTGGTGTAGGCGTAACTTTCGATTTGGCCTAAAAGCTGAGTTGGCGCCAATGTGTCTGCTTGCGCCCGTTGCATTGAAATTAATGCCAAAATTGAATTTTGTGGGGCTCTCATGTCATGAGAGATAAATCTTAAGGTTTGCTCACGACGTTGCTGGGCCTCGCGTAGTAGTTCAATACCGTGATGCAAATAGCTAAGTCGTGCAGGTAAGGTTTCAGAATGTGCTTTAGCTTGCAGCGCCAACCGTAACGTAGGGTGTTGTTCGCTCAACGTAGAGAGCTCTTGATTTACTTTACGAAGTACAGCCTCTTGGCTTCGCCAATGCCATACCGGATAAGCAAGTAGGGTGCCGATGAGGCTAGCCGTAGGCGGGGACCACACTCGAAACAGGTGCAGTTGTATCCAGTTAATGACAAGAATCGCGAGCAGTAGGCCGATGGTGGCCATCAACGCTCGCCGTGGTGAGGCGCGAATTAAAATAACACAAATAAAAAACACAGGGAGCAGACTGATAAGGATGAGAAGCGAAAGCGGCTGCTCATCAATCCATTTGTTTTGTCTGGCACTGCTCAAGCTGTTGGCAAGGATCTCTACTCCCGTCATGCTGGTCTGCTCTTCCCACGACAGAGGGGTAGGGTAAGAGTCGGTTAGCCCGCTGCTCCAAGCACCGATTAGTACGTAACGATCGTTAAAGGTGTCGGCTGGGTAGTGCCCCGCGAGTACAGCGGCGTATGCATAACTTTCAAAATGTCCGTGTCTACCCGAAAAAGGAATCAGCCGTGTTGGTTTGCTGTCGGTAAGTAGAGCATCGGCAACAGCGGCTTCTCCACCGGCTCTAAGCATCGCCAGTGTCATGTGATGCCATGTCGCACCGTCTTGCGTTTGTAGACGCGTGTCAAACCGTCTTACTACCCCGTCTGGGTCGGGATAAATATTGATGAAACCTAACTCTGAAGAGGCGTTTGCCAGAGAAGCTAAGGGTAGGGCGGCATGGGTATAACCCGATTGAACCACTATAGGTAGAACCGTACGTCCGTGTCCTTTTAATGCATTAGCAAAAATAACATCATCAACAGGATAAGCTGGGTTTAGGTCTTCAAAAATAATATCAAACCCTACCGCTTTTGCATTTTGGAGCCGCTCTAGCAGTCTGGCGTGTTCAGCACGCCTCCATGGCCAGTACCCTAATTCTTTTAGGCTACCATCATCAATAATGATTAAAGCAATTTTTTTATCTACCGCTGTGGGGGTATTCAACTTTGTTTGCAAATCATAGAATGCGTTGTCGATTTGCGTAAGCCTCAGGTCGTGCCTGAACAGCAATAGTAAAACAGTGACAAGCAAAAGTAAGCAGGTGACGACTCGCCATTCAAATTGCAGTTGTTTGGCTAATGCACTTGGGCGAACCGGTAGCCCAGCGTTATGGGTTGGACTACGCATGCGATCAAGTTTAGAAGTCGTTTAGCGTCACGGGGATATTAAATCGCGTCATCACGGGCGCCCCGTTACTGGATTGCAATACGGGTTGGCCAGGGAAGCTTGCAATGGCATCTCGCCCCATTATGCCGTTTTCATCAATAGCACGAACGCGTACGTAGTGGGTTCCCGACCCAACGCCTCGAAAGTGGGCTGTGGTGTCGGTAGTGAACTGTCGGGACACGAGTTGTGAACCCACTTCGTCGAGTGAGACTTGGACGAGATAGTGTTGGGCTCCGGATAGGGGCGGATAGTGAATCTCCCAACCACTACGGCCGCGTGTAGGCTCGGAAATAGCAGGGGCAGGGAGCAGCGTGCCGCTGGCAAAGATGGCGCCGCTGTGATCAATCGCCGCACCACGGTTAGTGGGGACCATTTGTGAGCGTTGGCCGGGCGCATGCAGTTTTGCCTGACCCGTTAGTACTTCGGTGATCGTTTTATCGTCGTAGGCACTGACTCGCAAGTCGGTGCCGCGTACGCCTGTAATGGCGATGGGCGTGTGCACCTCGAAGCGACCTACGCCTTGTTTATTCGGCGCCACCCGTGTTTCGATGTTTCCGGTTTCGAGCAACAGGATAGAGTCGCTGATGCGCGCACGCTCGAAAGCTTGGATACGTTGAAGCGTGACGTGGCTGTCGGGAGGAATACTGATCGTACTTTCATCAGTCAGCATTAAGGTTAAGAAGGATTGCTGATCAGTGTTAATGACGTCGCCTTCTTGCAGCTCATCGCCTAATTGCGCTGGGCTGTTGTTAATCAGTGGTTGGCCTACGCGATGCGTAACCACGGCGGGAGCCGCGTGCATCGGAATCATTGAAAATGGAATACGTAGGTTTTTTCCAATTGGCAACGCGAGAGGGTCAGCGATGTTGTTTAATGTCTGTAGCGTGCGCCAATTTGCGTTATTTATGGTGTATAGCTCGGCCAGATCTGACAGGGTGTCTCCGGCTTGAACGCGGTAAATGAAGTCTTCACCTTCGGCCCCCGAGGGTTGAGCAACTACGGGCTGACTAAGCACGGCAAATGCCGTTAGGAAGGTTAAGACTAGGCGGCTAAACATATTGTTTGGGTAATTAGTGTTCGTTAAGTGACTCTAAGCGATAGCCGAGTGCATAAGATGCGTTTAAACGCACACCGTTCTCAGGACGCAGCTGAAGCTTACGACGTATGTTTGAAAGGTGCGTATCTAATGTCCGAGACGTAGCAGGAATTTCTCGGTTCCACACCGATGTAGCAAGGACGTCACGTGAAAACAGTCGGCCCGGGTTTCTGAAGAGTAGTAGAGCGAGCTCAAACTCTTTAGGTGCCAGTACGATGTTTTCCTCATTTAAATGTACCGTGCTTTCCACTGGATTAATTTTGTAGGGCCCAAAGTCGAAAGGCTCACTAGATGGCACGATGGGATTCATGCGTCGGATAAGAGCTTGTACACGCGCTGTTAGCTCGCCTTCACGTACAGGCTTGAGCATGTAGTCATCGGCGCCGGCTTGTAAGCCCGTAACAATATCGGTCTCGCTAGTGCGACTGGTAAGAAACAGGACGGGCAGAGCGTAACCTTGGTTATTGCGGATCCAATGTAAAACGTCTAAACCGCTGACATCAGGAACTTCCCAATCCAGAATGATCAGATCAAAGTCAGGTGATTTAGCCAAATGGCTAATCAATGACTTGCCCGTGGCAAATTGCGTGCAAGTGTAGCCTGCTGATTCCAGAGTCTGAGCGATAAGTTGGGCCTGTGCTAAGTCATCTTCAAGCGATGCAATATTCATAGAGCCTAATGATATTTAGAACGTGGGAAGTGCCTAAAAGTATAGCCTTCAACGCCACAGTTTGTAACGTTTAAGCCGGATGTGACCTGAATCTAACGTTCTGCTGCGAATAAAGGCCTAGGAAAGTCGAATTATTGACCTAAAAGTGATCAACATGGTACATTGGTGGGCTTACTCATAGGACCCTTTGCCGGTTTTCCTAAAGTAAATTTCTTGGCGGGCTGTCATTTGTTTTTAATAAAAGATAAGTCGATTGCCAAGTAAAATAGTGCTAGACCCGCTCTTTTACGTAAATACTCGTTTTGGGCGGTTCTGTGCAAGTCGTCCAAGCCGTATAGCGGCCGGGACGTGTCAAGTGTTTGTACGTAAAAGGATACGTCGAGGTTATGCCAACCATTAGTCAATTAGTGCGCAAGCCGCGCAGCGTCGGTCGCCCAGGCAGCAAAAGCCCAGCGCTCGAGAACTGCCCTCAGCGCCGTGGTGTTTGCACCCGTGTCTACACCACCACTCCAAAAAAACCTAACTCTGCTCTACGTAAAGTAGCTAAAGTTCGCCTTACCAACGGCTATGAAGTCATTTCATACATCGGTGGTGAAGGTCACAACTTGCAAGAGCACTCAGTCGTACTTATCCGTGGCGGTCGTGTAAAAGACTTGCCGGGTGTGCGTTATCACATTGTTCGCGGTGCGCTTGATTTACAAGGCGTTAAAGACCGTAAGCAAGCTCGTTCTAAATACGGCGCGAAGCGTCCTAAATAAGCTGTAGTTTCCGCAGACTAGTTATCTAGTCCGTGTCCGTGCAGCCTTTGTTTTATTTATTACGAAGGCATGTAAGTGGCTGTTTTTTGATAAATAGCCGTGGCCGTGAAACGCGGTTCAACTGAATTGTCACAAAGGAAAGTAATATGCCTCGCCGTCGCGAAGTACCCAAAAGAGAAATTCTGCCCGATCCAAAGTTTGGTAACGTTGAGCTTGCCAAATTTATGAACGTTGTTATGTTGTCCGGCAAGAAAGCTGTTGCCGAACGTATTGTTTATGGCGCCCTTGACCACATTCAGGAAAAAGCCGGCAAAGATCCCATTGAAGTGTTCTCAACCGCCATTAACAACATTAAACCTGTTGTCGAAGTAAAAAGCCGCCGTGTCGGTGGTGCTAACTACCAAGTACCTGTCGAGGTTCGTCCTGTACGTCGTTTGGCGTTGGCCATGCGTTGGTTGCGTGAAGCAGCAAAAAAACGCAGCGAAAAATCCATGGATTTACGCTTGGCTGGCGAGTTGCTTGATGCAGCCGAAGGTCGTGGTGGTGCAATGAGAAAGCGTGAAGACACGCATAGAATGGCAGAAGCCAACAAAGCATTCAGCCATTTCCGTTGGTAATCAAAGGACATATAAATCATGGCCCGCAAAACCCCTATCGAGCGCTATCGTAATATTGGTATTTCTGCGCACATTGATGCCGGAAAAACCACTACGACAGAACGCATCCTGTTTTACACCGGTGTAAGCCACAAGCTGGGCGAAACCCACGAAGGTTCCGCCACCATGGACTGGATGGAGCAAGAGCAAGAGCGTGGTATCACCATTACCTCCGCTGCTACGACTGCTTTCTGGAGTGGTATGGCAGGCAATTACCCAGAGCATCGCGTCAACATCATTGACACACCTGGACACGTTGACTTCACGATTGAAGTTGAGCGTTCCATGCGTGTACTTGATGGCGCTGTAATGGTTTATTGTGCTGTGGGTGGTGTACAGCCTCAGTCTGAAACTGTATGGCGTCAGGCTAATAAATACAACGTTCCACGTTTGTTATTTATTAACAAAATGGACCGTACGGGCGCTAACTTTTTCAAAGTACTAGACCAACTGAAACTGCGTTTGAAAGCGAACCCAGTACCTATCGTATTGCCGATTGGTGCTGAAGACGAATTCCAAGGCGTTGTTGATCTCGTCAAAATGAAAGGTATTGTTTGGGAGAACGAGAACTACGGTATTAAGTTCGAGTACGTTGATATCCCAGAGCACCTTGTTGATGACGCTAATCAGTGGCGTGAGCAGCTTGTTGAAAGCGCAGCAGAAGCTAACGAAGAGTTGATGAACAAGTACCTCGAAGAGGGTGACCTCACCGAGGCAGAAATCACCGAAGGTATTCGTTTACGTACAATCGCTGGCGAAATCCAGCCGATGTTATGTGGTACAGCCTTTAAAAATAAAGGTGTACAGCGCATGCTAGACGCCGTTATTGACTACATGCCATCACCGGTTGATATTCCACCAGTTGGCGGTGAAGATGACGACGGTAATGCTGTAACACGTGCAGCGAGTGACGAAGAGCCTATGTCCGCATTGGCATTTAAGCTTATGACAGATAACTTTGTCGGTCAGCTTACTTTCGTTCGTGTGTATTCAGGTGTATTACGTTCTGGCGACACCGTGTATAACCCAGTTAAGGGTAAGCGCGAGCGTATCGGTCGAATTCTGCAGATGCATGCTAATAACCGTGCCGAGCTTAAAGAGCTCGTGGCTGGTGATATTGCCGCTGTGGTTGGTTTGAAAGAAGTGACAACCGGTGAAACCTTGTGCGATATGCAGAATCACGTGATTCTCGAGCGCATGGAGTTCCCTGAGCCTGTTATTTCACAGGCGGTAGAGCCTAAAACCAAATCTGACCAAGAGAAAATGGGTGTGGCTCTGTCACGCTTGGCACAAGAAGATCCGTCTTTCCGTGTTAGCAGTGATGAAGAGTCCGGCCAAACGATCATTTCCGGTATGGGTGAGCTTCACCTTGAAGTTCTTGTTGACCGTATGCGTCGCGAGTTCGGTGTAGAAGCTAACGTAGGTAAGCCACAAGTTGCCTACCGTGAAACCATCCGTAAAACGTGCGAAGAAGTCGAAGGTAAATTCGTACGTCAATCCGGTGGTCGTGGTCAGTACGGTCACGTGGTACTTAAGCTTGAGCCTCTCGAGGCCGGTGGTGGTTACGAGTTTGTTGACGAAATTAAAGGTGGTGTGGTTCCTCGTGAATACATCCCTGCTGTTGACAAAGGTATTCGTGAAACATTGCCTGCAGGCGTTATTGCTGGTTACCCAGTGGTTGACGTTAAAGCAACATTGTTCTTTGGTTCTTACCATGATGTTGACTCTAACGAAAACGCTTTCCGCTTGGCTGCTTCAATGGCTTTCAAGGAAGGTATGCGTAAAGCAGACCCTGTATTGTTAGAGCCTACAATGGCGGTTGATGTCGAAACACCTGAAGAGTATGCCGGTACAGTGATGGGCGATTTGTCATCACGTCGCGGTATGGTCCAAGGTATGGAAGACATTCCTGGTGGTGGTAAATCGATCAAAGCTGAAGTACCTTTAGCAGAGATGTTTGGTTACTCCACAAGCCTACGGTCACAAACTCAAGGCCGTGCGACATACAGCATGGAGTTTAAGCAGTACGCCGAGGCGCCTAAGCACGTTGCTGATGAAGTTGTCAGCGCACGGGCAAAATA
The DNA here is from genome assembly GCF_057475185.1 of Paenalcaligenes sp. DL 463. Taxonomy (NCBI): domain Bacteria; kingdom Pseudomonadati; phylum Pseudomonadota; class Betaproteobacteria; order Burkholderiales; family Alcaligenaceae; genus Paenalcaligenes; species Paenalcaligenes sp. DL 463. Next base: position 295,273 of record NZ_JBYBKX010000001.1, read on the forward strand.
AATAACACTTATGTGCCTGCCTGTTGTATAAACAGGCAGGTTTCAAATATTTTTGTTTTCTAGAAAACATAGTTGGGATAAATCATGGCAAAAGGTAAGTTTGAACGGACTAAACCACACGTCAACGTCGGCACAATCGGTCACGTTGACCACGGTAAAACCACTTTGACTGCAGCAATCTGCACGGTTTTGGCAAAAGAGTACGGCGGTGAAGCACGCGATTACGCGCAAATTGACGCCGCTCCTGAAGAGAAAGCGCGTGGTATTACCATCAGCACCTCACACGTTGAGTACGAGACACCTAACCGTCACTACGCTCACGTTGACTGCCCAGGTCACGCTGACTACGTTAAAAACATGATTACAGGTGCTGCGCAGATGGATGGCGCGATTCTTGTGGTTTCTGCTGCTGATGGCCCCATGCCACAGACACGCGAGCACATTTTGTTAAGCCGTCAGGTTGGCGTGCCTTACATCGTTGTGTTCCTGAATAAAGCGGACATGGTTGATGACGAAGAGTTGCTCGAGTTGGTTGAAATGGAAGTTCGCGAGTTGTTGTCGAACTACGATTTCCCAGGCGACGACACACCGATCATTAAGGGTTCAGCCAAGTTGGCACTTGAGGGCGACACCAGCCCCTTGGGTCACCCTGCAGTGGTTGAGTTAGCCGCCGCGCTAGACAGCTACATTCCTACCCCTGAGCGTGCAGTTGACGGTGCATTCTTGATGCCTGTTGAAGACGTATTCTCCATCTCCGGTCGCGGTACAGTAGTAACTGGCCGTATTGAGCGTGGTGTGGTGAAAGTGGGTGAAGAGATCGAGATCGTTGGTATCCGTGAGACGGTGAAATCGATTTGTACAGGCGTTGAGATGTTCCGCAAGTTGCTCGATCAGGGTGAAGCGGGCGATAACGTGGGTGTATTGCTACGTGGTACGAAGCGTGAAGACGTTGAGCGTGGTCAAGTATTGGCCAAGCCTGGTTCCATTAAGCCACACACAGATTTCACCGCTGAGGTCTACATTCTGTCCAAAGAAGAGGGTGGTCGTCACACACCTTTCTTTAAAGGCTACCGTCCTCAGTTCTACTTCCGTACAACGGACGTAACCGGTACGATTGAGTTGCCAGAAGACAAAGAAATGGTCTTGCCTGGTGATAACATCTCGATGACCGTATCGTTGATCGCTCCGATTGCGATGGAAGAAGGTCTGCGTTTCGCGATTCGCGAAGGTGGCCGTACTGTTGGTGCTGGCGTTGTTGCCAAAATCATCAAGTAAACTGCTGATGTAGTTTAAATGCGGGGGCCATTATCCGGCTCCCGCGCTTTTCGTTCTTTAGGAATTCTCATGAAAAACCAAAAAATCCGTATCCGCCTTAAGGCTTTCGATTACAAACTTATCGATCAGTCTGCGGCTGAAATCGTTGATACGGCTAAGCGCACTGGTGCTGTAGTCCGTGGTCCTGTACCTCTACCTACACGTATCCGTCGTTACGACTTGTTAAGCTCACCTCACGTGAACAAGACAGCGCGTGACCAAGTTGAAATGCGTACACACCAGCGTCTAATGGATATTGTTGATCCTACAGACAAAACTGTTGATGCTTTGATGCGTTTAGACCTGCCAGCAGGTGTTGACGTGGAAATTGCACTGCAGTAAAAGATTTTTTGAATGTCGGATCACTGATTAGACATTTAAATAAAGAAGGCCGAGTCTCATAAGGGGACTCGGCCTTTTTGTCTTGTGCAGCATATCAATACATTGCTTGGCTTTCGTTTTAGCGGGGTGTTGATATGTTGCATTGGCTGCTGAATTGTGTGCAGAACACTTGCGCTATTTCGTCAGCGACTTCTTGCATTAACGAACGGTGGGACAGTAGCTTTCGTAAATCGGTACGCGCCGAAACCGCATGGCATGCGACGGCGGCGATGATTTCCCTGCTTGAGGCCCCATAGATGGGGACCGCAATGGCGACCATACCTTTTACAAACTCTTCTTGATCAACGCCAAACCCTTGTCGGTAGGTATTCTCAAGTTCGCCCTTCAGTGTCTGATGGTCTGTAATCGTGCTTTGTGTATAGGCGGTGAGCTCAAGACGCTTTAGGTGGTCTTGCTGTTCGATGAGGGGCATGTGAGCCAGAAAAAGTTTGCCGCTGGCCGTGCAATGTAAGGGAACTTCAACGTTGGGACGTACGTTGTAGTAGCTGAGCAAACGTTAGTGGTTGGCCAGAGGTAGCTAAGGCTTCAACGATGACTAATACTCGAGGGGATGTGTTCTGGTCCGGCACGTAATACTCCTTTTTTGTGCATAGGCCTATTCTTACTTTTTTTTGAATTTTAGTTCTAAAACTGTTGTTTGAAATGGGACCGCTTTGCATAACGTAGTGCCAATTATGGTTTTTTAAGCGCAAACCCTATATTGAGAAGTTCCATTGCTCTCTAAATTAGTCTGCACAAGAACAAGGAGACTGGTGTGAGAGCGCATTACGATTATGTGGTTGTGGGTGCGGGCTCAGCGGGTTGCGTGCTCGCCAGCCGTTTAAGTGAAAATGGAAAGTATACGGTCTGCTTGCTTGAAGCTGGGCCTGAAGATAAAAATATGTGGATCCATATCCCTATTGGGTATGGAAAAACCATGTTTAACAAGAAGCTGAATTGGGCCTTTCAGACGCAAACTGACCCACACATGAACAATCGCAGCTTCTACTGGCCGCGAGGAAAGACCTTAGGGGGATGCAGCTCTATCAATGGGCTAATTTACATCCGAGGTCAAAAACAAGATTATGACCGCTGGTCAACGCTGGGTAATCAAGGCTGGAGCTGGCAAGAGTGTCTCCCGTACCTCAGAAAGTTAGAGAACAATGATTTGCCCGACTCAGACACGCGTGGCAAAAGTGGGCCGTTAAGTGCGACCTCCATTCCTGCTAATCATGAACTGGTTGATGCCTTTATTAAATCGGCGGGATTAAACGGAATGCCACGCACTCAAGACTTCAATTCCGGAGATCAATTGGGTGCTGGCTATTATCAATTGACGACGAAAAATGGTTTACGGCAATCCACGGCTGTAACGTACTTACGTCCTGCAAGAAGCCGAAAAAACTTAACCGTAAAAACTGACTCTCTGGTCCATCGTGTGCTGTTTGAGGGAACAAAAGCAGTAGGCGTAGCGTTTAGCCATAACGGAGGCGCAGTTCAGAACATCAAGGCAAACCGAGAGGTCATCTTGAGTGCAGGAGCGATACAAAGCCCGCACACACTGCTGTTATCTGGAGTAGGCCCAGCAGAGTCATTACAAAAATTCGGCATTCCCGTGGTGAAGGCGTTGTCAGGGGTAGGACAAAATCTTCAAGACCACTTGCAGTTGCGTTTGATGTACGAAGTTTCCAAACCCATCACGAATAATGATCAATTACGCACAGTGTGGGGTAAGGGAAAAATCGGTCTGCAGTGGTTGTTAAAGCGATCAGGCCCTTTAGCGATAGGGATCAATCAAGGCGGTGCTTTCGGTTACGCCTTGGAGGGAGAAGCCACAAGCCCAGACGTGCAGATTCACTTCGGCACGTTGTCAGCGGAACAGGCCGGTGGAAAAGTGCACCCATTTTCGGGTTGTACGGTGTCCATCTGCCAACTACGCCCCGAGTCAAGAGGCTTTCTAGAGTTAGGGGATCGAGATCCAGCAACGCCGATTGCGATCAATCCGAACTATTTGAGCGCTGACTTAGATCGTCGTACAGCCGTTGCGGCGGTTCGTTTAGCGCGTCGTATCGCAAGCACTGGTCCATTAAGTGAGCTGTTAGTGCGGGAACATCGCCCGGGTGTAGAGCAGCAAAGTGATGAGCAAGTATTAGAGTTTTGCCGTAATTACGGCGCCACAATCTTCCACCCCTCTGGTACAGCAAAAATGGGCGTGGCAAGCGATTCATCAGCAGTCGTTGATAACGAGTTACGTGTGCACGGCGTTCAAGGCTTGAGGGTGGTCGATGCCTCCATTATGCCAACGCTTGTTTCGGGAAACACCAATGTGCCAGTGGTGATGATCGCTGAGCGAGCCTCCGAGATGATCCTGCGTAACGCTTAATAAGCCGCCCACTCATTAGAGTGTTGGGGGAAAGGAGAGATAAGATGCAAGCAGATAAAAAGAAAGAAGTACATCGTGTAGTGCGGGCGTCTGTCATTGGCGCGACGATCGAATGGTATGACTTTTTCTTATACGGAGTTATTGCTGGGCTGGTCTTTAATAAGTTGTACTTTCCGTCAGGGGACCCTTTTATCGGCACGATGTTGGCTTACGCCACGTTTGCGATAGGGTTCTTAGCAAGGCCATTAGGCGGCATTATCTTTGGGCATATCGGTGACAAGGTCAGTCGCAAAGGGGCTTTGATTGCCACATTGATTTTGATGGGGGTTTCCACCTTCGCCATCGGTTTAATCCCTTCGTACGAAAGCATAGGTATTTGGGCACCGATCTTGTTGTTGATTTGTCGTGTGATGCAGGGTATCGGTTTGGGTGGCGAGTGGGGCGGTGCTGTGTTGATGGCTTATGAGTATGCCCCTAAGGAAAAGCGCGGTTTATATGCGTCGTGGCCGCAAGTTGGTTTGTCTCTGAGCCTATGCTTGGCACCCGGGGTTTCGGCCTTACCCGCTTTGTATTTAATGACGGCGCATGTGGACAGCACATGGATCGTTTGGTTGTCCATTATTATCCCGTTTGGCATTCTTTATGCCTCAGTGTATGGCCCAGAGGCAGCGCTATTTTGTGAGTTGTTTGACACCGATGTGCGTTACACCGGCATTTCTTTTGTGTACCAATTCTCTGGTATTTTTGCCTCTGGCATCACACCCATGATTGCAACCGCTTTATTGCATGCTAACGACAATCAACCAGGGTATGTCGCAAGCTATGTGGTGTTTGCGGGGCTGGTTTCAGCACTAAGCGCATGGTCTATTCATCGATCAAAGAAGCGTGATCATGTTGTAGCAACGTCTACATCGATACGGACCAAAGCCACGAGTATGTAATCCCCTGTTAACACTGAGCGAATGGCGGTTTTTTGAAAATACTGAGGCAGGAAAATGACAATTTGCGTTTTCCTCGCCTCAGTTGGTATATGCTAAAAGCTTCGTAACATCAGCAGCCAAGAATACCGTCACGGCTTTGAATGCACCTTTGTCTTCGGCAAGCCACTGGCGGTGGAACCAATCAACCGAGTACCGTAGCCTGAAGGAGAGCCTGATGTGCGCTCAGTTCGTGGGGCTTGTGCGATACCTGATCTTATTGTGTTGTTTTGCTGTAGTAGCCCCAGCGCTTGCCGCTGAGCAAAAGCAAAGCACTTGTGGTGATACGCCCATCAAGATGGCGGATCTGTCTTGGGAGAGTGCCGCCTTCACAACCCAACTAGTAAAGCAAATTCTAGAAAAAGGGTATGGTTGTAAGGTAGAAGTGGTTCCTGGGACTTCTGCCGCGCTTGAGACCGCGCTCGCTCAAAATGATATACAAATTATTGCGGAACTGTGGTCTGGGCGTACTGAAATTATTGAAAATGCCGTGGCGGCGAACACGGTAAAAGTGGTGGGTGACACCCTAGAAGGCGGGGCTGTACAGGGCTGGTACGTACCTGACTACATGATTGATGGTGACGCGAACCGCAACATCAAGCCTTTAACCCCAGATTTAAAGAATGTCGCCGATTTGGCGGATCTTGCGCAGGTGTTTGCCGATCATGAGCAGCCCACTAAAGGACGATTCTTTAATTGTCCTACAGGCTGGGTGTGCGAGAAATTTAATACGGAACTACTAGAGGCGAATGGGCTGAGTGAACATTATGTGAACTTTCGCCCAGGTACCGGAGCGGCCCTTGATTCTGCGATTAGTGCAGCGTACGAACGAGGCGTGCCAATCTTGTTTTACTATTGGCAGCCCGCAGGCCTGATGGCGAAGTACAGTTTTAGACGCATTGAGCAACCTCCTTTTGATCAGGCGTGTTGGGATGCCGCTGTGAATGAAACAGGCAAAGCGTGCCCGACTGATTTCGTCCTCTCTCGTTTGAGTGTTGGCTTATCAACCCCGTTTACGCAGCAGCATCCGGCGCTGCTACCCCTGTTCGAAAGCCTAACGCTGAGACCGGGGATCATGAACGCCATTATTTTGGAGATGAACGAGCAGCAAATGTCGGGAGCGGACGCAGCAGCCAACTTTCTGAAACAATACCCCGAGTATTGGAAAGAATGGATGCCCGATGAAGCAGCGCAACGCCTTGAGTCGTCGTTATCGAATACGGGAATACAGGTAATTGGCCATTCCACTAGCTTAATGGGGCAACAAGCTATTTTTCCAAGTTGGTCGTTACGAGACAAGATCAATGAAGAGTTACGCATCGTGGTGCGTAAAAGTGGTGATTCGTTCAGAGAGGTGAGCCACTTTGTACTGTTGAATGTGCTGCTGCCCTTAGAACGTTTGTTGATGACCATACCGGCATTGTTGTTCTTGGTGCTGGTTGCCGCATTAAGTTGGCACTCCACGCGCCGTTTCAGCTCGGCTGTACTTTATACACTGGGTTTTTATGTCATCGGCGCCTTGGGTTTGTGGGACAAGCTCATGCAAACGTTGGCGTTGGTGTTGTTATCTACCGCCTTATCGGTGGTAATTGGCATACCCATCGGGATTGTAATGGCAAGAAATCGTTGGGTGCGTAAGCTAATTTCTCCATTGTTGGATGTGATGCAAACCATGCCTAGCTTTGTCTATTTGATCCCTGTGCTGATGCTATTTGGCTTGGGCAAGGTGCCAGCGATATTAGCAACCATCATCTATGCGGTGCCTCCGCTAATCCGCCTAACCAGCTTAGGGATACGGCAGGTCGATCATGAGCTTATTGAAGCGGCACAGTCGTTCGGGGTGACGCGCGCACAAATGCTTTATAAGGTCACGCTGCCTTTGGCGAGACCCAGCATTATGGCGGGCATTAACCAAACCACCATGATGGCTCTTTCGATGGTGGTGGTGGCCTCAATGATTGGTGCGCAAGGTTTGGGTGAAGACGTGTTGGCTGGAATCCAAACAAACGATATTGGGCGCGGTTTGCAAGCCGGTTTTGCCATTGTTATTCTAGCGATTGTTATGGATCGCACGAGCCAAGCCTACGGGCGCTCAAAGCGTAGCCGAGCGCGTAAAGTGAACGCGGAGCCCAAATCATGAGTGACTATAAAGTACAGCTTCGTCATGTGGTTAAGGTGTTTGGCTCGTCGCCCGAGCCCGCCTTGACGATGCTGAAAGAGGGCGCAGCTAAGCAAAAGGTGCAACAACGCTGTGGGGTGAACATCGGCTTAGCGGGCGTTAGCGCTGCGTTCAAGACCGGCGAGATTTCGTGTGTGATGGGCTTGTCTGGATCTGGAAAATCCACACTTATCCGCCACATTAATCGTTTAATTGATCCCACGGCAGGCGAGGTGCTGGTTGATGGCGAGAACATTCTTGACCTCACACTCGACCAGCTACGACAGTTTAGGCGCCATAAGATGAGTATGGTTTTTCAAAGCTTTGCCCTGCTGCCGCATTTAACAGTAGAAGAGAACGTAGCTTTCGGGTTAACGGTGCGAAAAGAGGTTCCTGAAAGCGTCGCGGAACGTACCAGCCAGTGGATCGAGAATGTCGGCCTAGCGGGTTATGAACGGCATTATCCAGATGAGCTTTCAGGGGGCATGCGACAGCGGGTTGGATTGGCTCGGGCCTTAGCCACGGATGCCGATGTTTTGTTAATGGATGAGGCTTTTTCTGCACTCGACCCATTAATTCGATACGAGATGCAAGATCAATTATTAAGTCTACAAAGTCGTTTACAAAAAACGGTGATCTTTGTGACGCATGATATTGATGAGGCGTTACGCTTAGGTCAGCATATTGTCATTTTGAAAGACGGATTGGTCGAGCAAGCGGGTAGTCCCGAAGAGATCATCCAACACCCCAATAATGAATACGTAGAGCGTTTTGTCGCACGGCGACACGCGTGAACGCGTAGAGGTGGGATCAGTTTCTTATCAAAGGCTTATTAGCGAGTTAAGGCTGTTGTATTCCCGCTTGACAGATACTTATTTTATTGCTCGCCTTTGCTTGTTCGTGTTATATTAGTTAGCTTAGCCATTTTTACTGTAGTAAGAGTGGTTAAATAGCAGGTTCTGTATACAAACGTATGCGTAATCAGTAAATAAGCCCCGACCAATCGTAGTTGGGAATGGAGAAAAAGATGTCGAACTCGACACCTGTGCCTGCCGCATGGCGGCTGGGCCTTGTTGGGCGCAAAGTTGGCATGACCCGCATCTTTACCGAAGACGGTGAATCCGTACCGGTAACAGTGTTGGACGTGTCAAACAACCGCGTAACCCAAGTCAAGTCGCCCGAAGCTGATGGCTACGCTGCTGTTCAAGTGGCATATGGCACACGCCGCGCAACACGCGTAAATAAAGCAGCTACCGGACACTACGCTAAAGCTGGCGTAGAAGCAGGTAGTGTTTTGAAGGAATTCCGCTTAGATCCCGCTAAAGCCGCTGAACACACCGCTGGTGCTGTTATTGCCGTTGATAGCGTTTTCGAAGTCGGTCAAAAAGTTGACGTAACAGGTACAACCATCGGTAAGGGTTTTGCTGGTACGATCAAGCGCCACCATTTTTCAGGCCAACGCCGCTCCCACGGTAACTCGATTTCACACCGAGTTCCTGGTTCTATCGGTATGGCTCAAGATCCCGGTCGTGTATTCCCCGGTAAGAAAATGGCCGGTCATTTGGGTGCTGCTACCCGCACAGTTCAAAACCTAGATATCGTTCGCGTTGACGCTGAGCGTGGTTTGTTGTTGGTGCGTGGTGCTGTTCCCGGTCACAAAAATGGCGACGTAGTTGTACGTCCCGCCATCAAGAAAGGAGCCTAATTATGGAACTCAAGCTCCTGAATGATCAGGGTCAAGCTGCGTCTACAGTTGCTGCTTCCGATGTGGTTTTCGGTCGTGAGTTCAACGAAGCGCTAGTACATCAAATCGTTGTCGCTTTTCAAGCGAATGCACGCAGTGCAAACAGCAAGCAGAAAACCCGTGGTACCGTTTCGCACAGCACACGTAAACCTTGGAAGCAAAAAGGTACAGGTCGTGCACGTGCAGGTATGACATCTTCACCATTGTGGCGTGGGGGCGGTCGCGCTTTCCCGAACACTGGCGAAGAAAATTACAGCCACAAAGTTAACAAGAAAATGTATCGCGCTGGTTTGCGTTCCATTTTGTCTCAGTTAGCACGTGAAGACCGTATTGCTGTGATTGATTCTTTTGCTCTCGAAGCGCCAAAAACAAAATTGGCTGCAACGAAACTAAAAGACATGGGTTTAGAGTCTGTGCTAATCATTACTGATGCATTTGATGAAAATCTTTATCTAGCTACACGTAACTTGCCTCACGTTGCTGTGGTAGAACCGCGTTACGCTGATCCTGTTTCGTTGATCCACTTCAAGAAAGTGTTGATCACCAAGGCAGCTATCGCTCAACTCGAGGAGATCTTGGGATGAACGCAGAACGCTTACTCCAAGTCATCCTGGCTCCAGTCGTAACTGAGAAAGCCACGATGGTAGCTGAACAAAATCAGCAAATCGCATTTCGTGTTGCAGCTGACGCTACTAAACCTGAAATCAAAGCAGCTGTAGAACAGTTGTTCAAGGTTGAAGTCGAGTCCGTGCAAGTTCTTAACCAGAACGGTAAACAAAAGCGCTTTGGTCGTTTTGAAGGCCGTCGCCGTAACGAGCGTAAAGCCTATGTTTCGCTCAAAGCCGGTCAGGAACTCGACTTTAGTGAGGTGAACTAATATGGCACTCGTTAAAGTAAAACCAACGTCTGCTGGCCGTCGCGGTATGGTCAAAGTGGTGCACTCTGAGCTACACAAAGGTGCCCCTTATGCTCCATTACTCGAAAAGAAATCACGTACGGCAGGTCGTAACAACAATGGTCACATAACGGTACGTCACCGTGGTGGTGGTCATAAACAGCACTACCGTATCGTAGATTTTCGTCGTAACAAAGACGGTATTCCTGCGAAAGTAGAGCGTCTCGAATACGATCCAAACCGTACTGCTCACATTGCATTGCTTTGTTATGCAGACGGCGAACGTCGTTACATCATCGCTCCTCGTGGCCTCGAAGTCGGTGCAACATTGTTGTCCGGTCAAGATGCACCGATTCGCGCTGGTAACACATTGCCTATCCGCAACATTCCAATTGGTGCAACGATTCACTGCATCGAGATGTTGCCCGGTAAAGGTGCGCAATTGGCTCGTTCGGCTGGTGCTTCTGCCGTCTTGCTAGCGCGTGACGGTTCATACTCCCAAGTGCGTTTGCGCTCGGGTGAAGTACGTCGCGTACACATCGATTGCCGCGCCACTATTGGTTCGGTAAGCAATGAAGATAATAGCTTGCGACAAATTGGTAAAGCCGGTGCCACTCGTTGGCGCGGTGTACGTCCTACTGTTCGTGGTGTTGCCATGAACCCGATCGATCACCCTCATGGTGGTGGTGAAGGTCGTACGGGCGAAGGCCGTGAGCCAGTTAGTCCATGGGGTACTCCTGCTAAGGGCTACCGCACCCGCCGTAACAAACGCACAGACAATATGATTGTCTCGCGTCGCAAGCGCAAGTAAGGGGCGAACAAATGTCACGTTCGATTAAAAAAGGCCCATTTGTAGACGAGTATCTCATTAAAAAAGTAGATGCTGCTGTCACGGGCAACGATAAACGGCCGATCAAAACTTGGTCACGCCGCTCAACCATCCTGCCCGAGTTTATTGGGCTGACGATTGCTGTGCACAATGGCCGTCAACATATTCCCGTTTACATCAACGAGAATATGGTTGGTCATAAGCTTGGCGAATTCGCGTTGACCCGTACGTTTAAAGGTCATATTGCGGATAAGAAGTCACGGAGATAGCGATGGAAACCACTGCAACTATTCGTGGAGTGCGTATTTCAGCGCAGAAGGCACGCTTGGTCGCGGACATGATCCGTGGTAAGTCTGTGTCTCAAGCACTAAATACCTTGACTTTCACTCCCAAGAAAGCCGCTGGCATTATCAAAAAAGCGCTTGAATCCGCTATTGCTAATGCTGAACATAACGACGGTGCCGATATTGACGAGCTACGCGTAACCACAGTGTATGTGGATAAAGGTCAATCATTGAAACGATTCTCCGCACGCGCTAAAGGCCGCGGTAACCGTATCGAGAAGCAGACTTGCCACATTGTGGTCAAGGTCGGCGCTTAAGGAGTCACAATGGGACAAAAAGTTCACCCAATTGGGTTCCGCCTCGCTGTTAACCGCAACTGGAGCTCTCGTTGGTACGCTGATCACAACGAGTTCGCCGGCATGCTGGCTGACGATATCCGCGTACGCGAGTACCTCAAGAAAAAGCTCAAGAATGCTTCTGTTGGCCGTGTCGTTATTGAGCGCCCCAACAAGAACGCCCGCATTACGATTTACTCCGCCCGTCCAGGCGTTGTGATCGGTAAGCGTGGTGAGGACATCGAAAGCCTGAAGGTTGACCTTCAGCGTTTGATGGGCGTTCCTGTACACGTTAATATCGAAGAAATTCGTAAACCTGAAACCGATGCTCAGCTTGTGGCTGATTCAATCGCTCAGCAACTTGAGAAACGTATTCAGTTCCGTCGCGCCATGAAACGTGCGATGCAGAACGCAATGCGTCTTGGTGCCCAAGGTATCAAGATCATGAGCGCTGGTCGTTTGAACGGAATCGAAATTGCTCGTAGTGAGTGGTACCGCGAAGGTCGCGTGCCGCTACACACATTGCGTGCCAACATCGATTACGGTACAGCAGAAGCCCATACTACTTACGGTATTATTGGCATCAAAGTTTGGGTTTATAAAGGCGATATGCTTCCTAACGGCGAAATGCCTGTTGAGACAGCAGCTCCAGAAGATCGTCGTCACCGTCGTCCACGTGGGGAGCGTCCTGAAGGTCGTCGCCCAGGTCGTGGTCGTGGTCCACGTCGCGATGCTTCTGCAGCGCCTGCGCCTGAAGGAGAATAACTATGTTGCAACCCTCTCGCAGAAAGTATCGCAAAGAGCACAAAGGTCGTAACACCGGTTTAGCAACACGTGGAGCGCAAGTTTCATTTGGCGAATTCGGTCTTAAGGCAACTGGCCGCGGTCGTTTGACTGCACGCCAGATTGAAGCTGCTCGTCGTGCGATTAACCGTCACATTAAACGTGGTGGCCGTATTTGGATCCGTATCTTCCCAGACAAACCAATTTCACAGAAACCTGCTGAAGTTCGTATGGGTAGTGGTAAGGGTAATCCAGAATTCTGGGTCGCTGAAATTCAACCCGGCAAAATGCTGTACGAAATGGAAGGTGTTAGCGAAGAGCTAGCCCGTGAAGCATTCCGTCTAGCTGCCGCTAAGCTGCCGATTTCCACGACATTCGTGTCGCGTCAGATTGGTGCTTAAGGAGATCTCATGAAAGCCAGTGAACTCCGTTCAAAAGAAACCGCCGAGCTCCAAACCGAGCTCGAGAGTCTGCTGAAAGCACAATTCAGTCTGCGTATGCAGCGTGCAACTCAGCAGCTTTCCAATACCAGCCAGCTATCGAAAGTACGTCGCGACATCGCTCGTGTACGCACAGTAATGGCTGAGAACGCAGGAAAGTAAGATGAGCGAAACGCAAACAACCGAAGTCGCAAAGAAGCGTCAGCGTACCTTGCAAGGACGAGTGATTAGCAACAAAATGGATAAAACCGTAGTCGTTCTTGTAGAACGTCACGTTAAACATCCTTTGTACGGCAAAATCATTATTCGTACGAACAAGTACAAAGCGCACGACGAGACTAACCAGTACAACGAAGGCGATATCGTAGAAATCGCTGAAGGTCGTCCTATTAGCCGCGATAAATCGTGGACAGTAGTTCGCCTGTTGACGGCAGCTCGCGTAATTTAATGCGCTAAATGCCCTAGCGGCATTTATTAAAAAGCCCAGCATCAAAATGCTGGGCTTTTTTTATGTCTACAGAAATCATTGCTTTAAACGGCAGTTGGGTTGGCACTACCTGACGCTGATTAATCTAATTCGGTCTCTAGGCCTTGTCGTACCGTGCTTAGATGAGTACGCATGGCATCCGCTGCTTGGCTGGGTTCGCGCTGTTGGATGGCTTCTACGATTTTATGGTGTTGCTGGCTGTAATGTTGGCGAGTAGCCTGATCTAAGGTGGCTTTTCGTAAGCGTCCCCATGTGGTTTGTAAGCGAGCCGAACTTAGTACCTCAGAGAAGTGTTGCAGTAGGCGATTATGGGTCGCGCTGGCTAGCGCTTCATGAAATCGACTGTCGCCGATTTCCCATTCCGCGTACGAGCGAGCGTTATGGCTTTGTTCGTAGCAGTCCATTAACACCTGTAAATCATGGGTACTGGCGTGGGTCGCTGCGGTAGCAGCGATGGCAGGTTCAAGCACATAGCGTGCGGTCATGAGTTCTAAAGGGCTTACATGTAAGCCGATGGCTGAGTCGTCTTTTTGTTTGGGCTCGACCACGATCGTGCCCCGCCCAGGTACGCGTTCAATACGGCCTTCTTGCTCTAAGTGATTAAGGGCTTCGCGAATGACTCGACGACTGACTTGCAACTGTGTGGCCAGTTCTCGTTCTGGCGGAAATTTATAACCGGGGCCGTAATCCGGCGAGGCCAACAAATCGCTAAGGTGTTGGATAACGGTGTCGGCCCGCCGAGCGATAGGTCGAGGTAGCGCAGTATTCGTCATGTCATTCACTAAACAAATCGTCAAATGGCATTAACCGCGAAGGGCGGTAATTAGCATGTTGATGGCATTAAAGAATAAGAAAGCAGCAAAGGCATACTTTAAGTATTTTGGGTTAATGCTGTGTGCAATACGCGCTCCGATCGGGGCAAAAAAGCCGGTCACGGGTATAAGGATGGCGAAAGCGACAAGGTTAACGTACCCGATACTGAAAGGAGGAAGGTTGGGTTCGCCTAGACCGGCGAGAAAAGCACCAATGGTGCCCGGCACCGAAATCAGTAAACCCACGGCGGCTGCGGTGCCTACGGCTCTGCGGATAGGGTAGCGATATAAGCTAAGCAATGGAACCGTTAAGCTTCCGCCGCCAATGCCCATAATGGATGAGAGACCACCTACCGTTATGCCAGAGAACCAGCGAATTGGGCCTTTAGGAAGCTCACCTTGTTCATCCGCATGACCAGAGGGGCCTAACAGCATGTAAACGGCAATTAAAAAGGTGATGGCTGAAAAAACGAAAGTGAGCTGTACGGACTTAATGCTACTAAATAGGCTCATTCCGATGATCGTGCCTATTAATAGCCACGGACCCCAGCTTTTTAATAAGGCCATGTCTACAGCTTGTTTTTTGTAGTGTGCTCTGGATGATGACAGCGCCGTGGCAACAATGGTTGAAAGCGAGGTGCCAACAGCGACGTGCATACGTATGTCGGCATTGAAGTCGAGGGCCGTAAACAAGTAAAACATGACGGGGACCAAGACGATACCGCCTCCTACACCGAGCAAGCCGGCGATCAGGCCAGCAAAGACGCCAGCAATGGCCATAGCGCCGATAAAGTAAATATAGGTCTCTGTAGTGAATTCCATTTTTATGGTTTGGTTCGAGTAGAAAAGCTATATGGTACCAAAACGGTTCAGGCTTGTAGAGAAATATGAAAACTGTGGTGTGGAAGCTATTAGTGTACTTATAAGAGAATATGTTTTCTTGTTTTAATATCATCCAATGGCTCGTAGCACAAAAAAAAGGGACCAAAATACATATTGGTCCCTTTTTTGGTTGCTGCGTTATTTGACGTAGCAGTCGGTGATGTGCTGATGAGGTTTAGGCCGCTTCTAACTCGGGTAGCTTTGTCACATCAAATTGTGTCGTCAAGGGCAGATCGCTGTCTGGATACTCATCAATAATTTCACCAAACCAATGTAATTGCTTAGCCAGTGCGGCAACTGGGCCTACGATTAACAACGACGGTGAGCTAAATGAGTGTTGGTCGGTATAGTGTTGTACCTGATCTAAGCGAGCAAGCAGGGTGCGTTGATTAGGCCTTGATCCGTTTTCAATAATGGCGCAAGGCGTATTGGCTTCGCGACCGTGCTGGATAAGCATCCGATTAAACGAAGCAATTTGCTTCAAGCCCATGTACACCACTAAGGTTTGGGTGGCATCGCACAGCCCAGCCCAATCATCAATGTGAGCATCTTCTTTGCGGTGTGCGGTGACGAACTGCACAGATTGAGCGAATTCTCGGTGCGTGAGAGGGATGCCGCTGTAGGCAGCACACGCTAAAGCGGCGGTAATGCCGGGTATTACTTGGTAATCAATGCTGTGTTGGCGTAAAAACTGTAGTTCTTCACCGCCGCGACCAAAAATAAAAGCATCACCGCCTTTTAGCCGCACAACGGTTTGGCCTTGCTGAGCATGCTCTAGCATAAGTCGATGAATACGTGACTGCGTAGCATGGTGATCTTCGCCGACCAGCTTACCCACATGAATTTGCGTGGCATCGCGACGAGCCAACTCAAGAATAGAGGGATCCACTAAGCGATCGTACAAAATAACGTCCGCTTGATTGAGAGCGCGCAGAGCGTGAAGGGTTAGTAATCCTGGATCACCTGGGCCAGCTCCGACCAAAAACACTTGCCCTTTAGGAGGGGTTTGATGTTGTTGTAGAGCAGATTCTAAGGTCTCTTGGGCTTGCTCCAGTTGTTGAGCTTTCAGCAACTTAGCGACCGGACCGTCTATCATCCAGTCGTAGAAAGCACGTCGGGGTGCAAGGTTGGGAAACTTCGCTTTGATGTTCGACCGGTAGCGTTGTGCGAGTTCAGCGATGGCGCCGATGGAGTGGTCGACCATGGTTTCGATTTGAGCTCGTACCCGCCGTGCCACCATGGGTGCTGCGCCCGACGACGAGATCGCCACCACCACAGGAGAACGATCGACGATAGCGGGCACTTGAAAGCTGGATAATGCCGCATTGTCGACGACGTTGCTAAACAAGCGACGGGCCTTAGCGTGAGCAGCAATATGCGTGTTGAGCTCAAGATCATCGGTTGCTGCGACCACGAGCCAGACCGTATCAAGATCACTTTCTTGATATGGCGCGATGCGTAGCTGGATGCGGTCATGGGTAGCCCAATCTTCCAACGTAGCATTCGCGCTTTTGGTGACGACACTGACCTTAGCGCCTGCGGACAGCAAGAGGTGAATCTTACGTTCGGCGATATCGCCCCCACCCACTACCAACACAGGGCGCTCTTTAAGGTCGGCAAAAAGAGGAAATAGCTGCATGGTTACGCCGTTTCTAACACTAAAGGGATGAGTTTCTGGGTCGGCTGAGCGATGATTTCTGCACGAAGTAAGAAGTCGCCAAAGTATTCATCTTGATGACGTTGAGCAGCGTAGCGCTCGAACAGGCCGTTAAGGTGTTCGAGGATGGCGTCTTCATCGATGTTTTGTTGATACAGCACATTGAGACGTTCGCCTTTAAAGTTGGCGCCCAAGCGTAAATCGTAGCGGCCAGGGGCGCGGCCAACTAAAGCAATTTCTGCCAGATAAGGTCGAGCACAGCCATTAGGGCAACCGGAAATACGGAACACTATTTCTTGTTCGAGCAAGCCGTGCTGCTCAAGCAGTGTGTTGAGTTTGGGTAAGATAATGGGTGCGTAACGTTCGCTCTCGGCCATGGCTAAGGCACACGTCGGTAGGGCGACACACGCAATGGTATTGCGCGCGATTCCACTTTGCGTTTTGTAGCTATCAAGCTGGTATTGCTCTACCAAGGCGTCAATGCTGGCTTTATCTTCGGTGGCGACATCAGCCACAATCAAGTTCTGATTACAGGTTAAGCGGAAGTGTCCTGTGTGCACGTTAGCGATTTCACGCATGCCGGTAAGCAGTGGAGAGTTAGGACTGTCAATCAGTCGGCCTGAGTTGATGCGCAAGCCTAAATGCCAGTTGCCATTTTCACCTTGGGACCAGCCGAATTGGTCGCCATTTCGTTCAAAAGACCAGTCTTTGGGCGGCGCCAACTCGATGCCAGCGCGCTCTTGGATCTGCGCTTTAAACCAGTCGGCCCCTAAGGTGTCGACCGTATATTTAAGGCGAGCATAGCGTCGTTCGTCGCGGTTACCGTGGTCTCGTTGTAGGGTGATGACGGCCTCGGCGGCAGCAATAACGTCTTCCAGGGCTACGAAGCCCAACACGCTACCCAAACGGGGGTAGGTGGTGTCATCGCCATGCGTCGCACCCATGCCGCCACCGACGGTCAGGTTAAAGCCAACGAGGGTGTCGTTTTCAATAATGGCAATAAAGCCCATGTCTTGAGCGAAAATGTCCACATCGTTGGTGGGGGGGATGGTGAGGCCAATTTTGAACTTACGGGGCAGGTACGTTTTGCCGTAAATCGGTTCGACTTCAGCGTCGTCGTTTGTTAATTCATCGACTTTTTTTCCATCCAGCCAAATTTCTGCGTAAGCATTGGTTTTGGGTAAAAAATAATCCGACAGTTTTTGTGCCCAAGCGAGTACATCGGCATGATGTTGGGACAGCAAGGGGTTAGAAACGCTGACGACTTGGCGGTTTACATCGCCACAGGCAGCGATGGTGGTCGCATGAGCTCGACGAATACCTTGCATCAAGTTTTTCAGGTTGCGTTTCAGCACGCCATGCCATTGAAAGGTTTGACGGGTGGTAATGCGCAGTCCAAATTCGGCGTAGTCTACCGCAATTTGATCAAAAATTAGCCACTGTTCGGGGGTGATGATACCGCCGGGTAAACGGGCTCGGATCATAAAGCTGTGCGCTGGCTCAAGCTTTTGTTTACGGCGCTCGTCGCGCAGATCGCGGTTGTCTTGCTGATAACTGCCATGAAACTTCAACAGTAAGTTGTCGTTGTGGCTGATCGCACCGGTTAATGGATCCGAGAGGCCTTGGGCAATGGTGCCACGTAGGTAGTTACTGTCGATTTTGAGTTGCTCGATCGGAGCGATTTTCTTTGTCATAGCTGTCTTTTAGTAAACGTCACGGGCATAACGGCCCTGAGCGCTAAGCTCATCAATCCATTGGCGTGCTGCCTCGTCATCCAAGCCGCCTTCAAGCTGGGCGATTTGCTGCAGGGTAGCGTGTACGTCTTTGGCCATGTGGTTCGCGTCGCCACACACGTAAATGTGCGCACCGGACTGAATCCATTCGTAGATATCGGTCGCGTTTTCGAGTAGCTTGTGCTGCACATAGATTTTCTCTTTTTGATCTCGTGAGAAGGCGACATCCATGCGATGGAGTTGTCCTTCTTCAACGGCTCGTAGCCATTCGGTTTGATAGAGAAAATCGCTAGTAAAGTTTGGATTACCGAAGAAGAGCCAGTTTCGGCCGGCGGCCTCTTGGGCACCGCGCTCTTGGACAAAGGCGCGGAAGGGTGCAATACCGGTACCGGGGCCAATCATGATCACGTCTTTGTTGTGATCTTCAGGCAGACGGAATCGTGAGTTCGGGTCAACAAAAACCAACACCTCGTCGCCTTCGCTAAGTTGGCTTAGGTAGTTTGAGGCCACACCCCAGCGTTGCTCGTCATTAAATTCGTACTGCACGTTGGCGACGGTTAAGTGGACTTCTTCATCGACCACACTTTGGCTAGACGCAATGGAGTACATGCGCGGGGCTAGCGGACGCAACGCGTTCACGAAGGTTTCGGCTGTCCAGACTGCTGGGAAGCGTTTAAGCGCATCAAGCAATTGGTGCGTGGTGAGTAGTTCACGAAACGCGTCCAGACCTTCTGGACTTAAGGCGTGAGTGAGCTCAGGGCTTGCGTTGTGCTCGGCCAGTGTTACCAAGAAAGGCTTTGTCAGTTGTGTAAGTTCGCGGTAATGGCTAAGCCACTCGCGTACGCTACGAGTTTGCTCTTGGACCGTTACGGATTGTTCGGCATCGATGTTGGTTTCTGCCAAAATCGCGTCAACAAGGCGGGCGTCTTGTACTGGCCAAACCCCCAGTGAGTCTCCTGGCTGATAGTGCAGTTTGCTGTCTTCAAGTGAGAGCTCAAAGTGACGCACATCGCGTATGCTGCCCTGACCGGTAATGGCTTGAGCTTCAAGTAGGGTCGCTTTAAAGGGGTTGTCGCGAGTGTAACTTTGCGCTTTAGGATGCAAGGGGGTGACCGTCGAGGTGCCCGTTGCAGGTTCGGCTGCTGCCTGTAATGGCTTAGCGAGCTCAACCGCCCCTTGTTTCCAAGGCGTGGCCACGGTTTCAATGTCTAAGTCGGCCAGACCGCTATCCAGCAGTTTGGACGCGCCTAATTCAAGTAGGCGTTTCTCGATGGTTTCGGCAATACCGCAGAATAAGGGATACGACGAGTCGCCTAAACCGAGAATACCAAACTGCAGCTTATCGAGTTTAGGGGCTCGATTACCGGCCAAGAACTCGACAAAACCGATTGAGTCATCGGGTGGGTCGCCTTCACCTTGGGTGCTGATAACAATAAACAGCAACTCTTCTTCTTTGAGTTCGCGCGTGGCGAAACGGTCAGCGCGCACTAAGCGGACGTTTAAGCCAGCTTGTTGGCACTGTTCGTAGAATTCGGTAGCGACACGTTCGGCATTGCCCGTTTGGCTACCAAATAAGATGGTAGCGGGGCGTGAGGGGGCCGCAGCGGCGGCAACAGCAGGCGAGGGGACAGCGACTAAGCTGGGCGTACCGTGTTCACCCTGTTTAACCTGAGCGGCACCAGCTAAGTAGCCGGATAACCAAGTGAGGGTATTAGGGTCTAGGTCGCGAGTGAGCTCGTTGATGAGCCCCTGCGCTGTGTCGGGAAGGCGGGACAAAGCAAGCATGATGTCTCAGTATTAGATATGGATAGGTCCATTCTATAGAGCGATCTTGCCTCGTCTAACAATTGAATATCTATTTAGTTATTCCCATATATGCATATGACGCTACGCGTCTTTAAGCTTTCGACGCAGTATTTTGCCTACATTGGTGCGTGGCAGGTCGTCGCGAAATTCGACGGATTTCGGTATCTTGTAGCTGGTTAAACGTTTACGTAGATGAGCGATGACATCTGCCTCGGTCAGGGATGGATTCTTGCTAATAACGAAAAGCTTAACCACTTCGCCCGAGTGATCGCTTTCAACGCCGACAGCGGCGGCTTCGATGATGTCGGGGTGTTCAATCGCAACGGCCTCAATTTCGTTAGGGTAGACATTAAAGCCTGATACCAGAATCATGTCTTTTTTGCGATCAAGAATATAAATGTAGCCCTTGTCATCCATGTAGCCGATGTCGCCACTGCGCAGAAAGCCATCGTCGTCAAAGGCTTTCTTGGTCTCGTCTGGGCGATTCCAGTAACCCGGTGTGACTTGTGGGCCGCGTATGCAAATTTCACCGCTTTCGCCAATGGGTAGGTTGCGTTGTTGATCGTCACGAATGGCTACTTCGGTGGAGGGCACGGGAAGGCCGATTGAGCCGGTGAAGCTTTGGTTGCTTAACGGATTAATGGTGGCAGCCGGCGACGTCTCCGTTAAACCATAGGCTTGGGCGATGGGGACACCCGTGAGTTCTAACCAACGTTTGGCCACCGCTTCTTGCACAGCCATACCGCCGCCTAATGCGATTTGAAACGACGAGAAATCAAGCTTTTTGAAGTCGTCGTTATGTAATAGCGCATTAAATAAGGTGTTGACGCCGGTTAAGTAGGAAAATGGCGCTTTCGCTAATTCTTTGACAAATGCTTTGATGTCTCGCGGGTTCACGATCAGGAGATTTCTGGCCCCTACACGCATGAAGACGAGGCAGTTAGCGGTCAGTGCGAAGATATGGTAGAGGGGTAGGGCGGTGACGACTGTCCCCGCGTTGTCATCAATGTAAGGGCGCAACCAGGCTTGGGCCTGACAGACGTTGTGGATCATGTTGCCGTGGGTAAGAATGGTTCCTTTTGCCACACCAGTGGTGCCGCCGGTGTACTGCAGCAGTGCCATGTCGTCTTGTGTTAGCGTTGGTGCAACAAGTTCAAGCTGGGATCCGGCGTTTAAGGTTTTCTTAAACGGGATGGCCGAAGGTAAGGTCCAAGCAGGTACTAGTTTTTTGACCCGACGCACCACAAAATTCGTTAGCCCGCCTTTAAGGCCGCCCAACATTTCACCTAACGAGGTCACAACAATGTGTTTGACCTGAGTCTCGTTGATCACTTCTTCTAAGGTGTGCGCAAAATTTTCAGCGATAACGATGGTGGTTGCGCCGCTGTCTACCAGCTGATGCTTGAGCTCATGGGCGGTGTAGAGTGGGTTAGTGTTAACCACGGCTGCCCCGATGCGCAGCGTGCCAAAAAAGCAGATGGGGTACTGCAATAAGTTGGGCATCATTAATGCCACCCTATCGCCTTTTTGTACGCCCACAGACTGCAGCCATGCACCAAAGTGAGCCGACTTCTCGTTAAGTTCTGCATAGCTAAGCGTGGTGCCCATACTGTCGTAGGCAATACGATCGCTAAAACGCTCGCAACTCTCAAGCATCATATCGGCAAGGGAGGAATACGCACTAGCTTCATTGCTAATGTCAGCAGGAATACCATCGGGGTAGCTTTTTAACCAAATTTTTTCCATGCTTGCCTCTCGTTAAAGGTGGATGATCGTCGCCAGCGGATCAACCAAGGTGCTTTTATTACGTGTAGCGCTTAGCGGGCAGAGGATGATGGGTTGGTCTTGGCAGACGCTTTCGCTACATACTTCTGTTTGTAAAAGGCTTTCTGTGCAATGTAAAGAGTGCGTTCTACTTGTGTGTGGACGAAACCGGCATCATCTTTAATCTGAATTGTAAAACGATGATCTAACTCGTGCTTCAGTGCTAACTGCTGCTGAATATGGTCAAGGTCCGTTTCGCTGAGAGTAAAATCAGCATATACGGTATCGTAAGCAGGTTTACGATAGCGTATGTTGGCTGATTTATCCCAGATAATAAGGTCGTCACTAAGGTTTAAGAACAATAGCGTGACGTGAACGCCGTCTGTTATCGAAAAAAGTGAACCCCCAAAAATAGAGCCGACCAAATTTCGTGTTCGTCGTATCAGTGGTAAGCGTATACGCAAATGACGTAGATCGTTAGATACAAACTGCACACGTCCACCCGTAGCCCTAAATGCAGGGTGCAGGTTGAAGCTAAGACGAAGCGCTGGGCCCCGCCACGTCTTGGGTAGACGTTTTAGGGCCGAGAAAATAGTGGTTAGGCGCACCAGTTTGACCTAAAACTGATACGAGTACTGGATGCCAAACACGTTGGCGTTATCTTTGTATTTACCGCGCATGGTTCCTTTTCCTTCTTCAGGTAAGCCGTTATGGATGCTGGCATTATTTAAGAATAAGCGTGCGTAGCCAATATCAAGGGTTGAGTTAGCACTAAACCGATACTGCGCACCCACAGATAACCAATAGCGATCATTATCAGGAAGCGATGTGGGTCGGTAAGTGGCATTACGTACCGGGGTTTGATCCCAGGCTATCCCCCCCTTAAAGGTCCATTTTTGGTTGTAGTGATAGTTGGCGCCCAGTGCAACGCGCCACGCATCTTGGAAGCGCAAGTCCAGAGAGTCATCGGGTAAGCCACCCTCGTTATAAATATCTAACGATTTAATACTACTCCAGCCCGTCCAAGACACATCGGCAAGCAACTGCCATTTCGGATTAAGGTCATGGACCACGCTTAGTATCGCTGTGTCGGGCAACCTAACACTGGCTTTGGCGTTTACTTTTTGATCAACAGCAATCGCCCCACCTTGGGAATTGGGTAGTTGACCTTTTAAGGTGGTGTGGCCACTGGCGTTGATCTTAACGGTCGAGCGATACGATAAACCGATACGGGTATCGGGGGTGGCTTGAAACAGGATACCGGCGTTCCAGCCCCATGCGTCGCCATCCATTTTGACCCGAGCATTCAGGTCTGGAGCCCCCACCATTTGGGACACAGGCAAGACGGCTAGTGCTGGAACGGCACGTCGATAGTCTGCATCAAGTCGCATCCAGTTGGCCCCCACGCCAAGCGATAAGCGTTCGTTCACTTTATAGGCGATAGACGGGTTGAGGTTTATGCTTTCAATACCAAACTTCGTGGAGTGATAGCGGCCCATCCAGTCGCTATCGTATTCAGTGGTGAGGCCGAAGGGGGCGCCTAGGCCAAGACCAACAAACCATTGTGGGGTCAGTTCCCACGACACATAAGCATTGGGTAAAAAGCCCCAAGCGCCCGCATCGCCGCCAGTGTTATTGCCAATGGGCAGAGACCCGAACGGGGTTTCAGGGCCGGTGCTGCCGCTATCACGAAACTTAAAGCTAGGTTTAATGACGGATAAACCGCCACTGACGTTCACACCGGGTAGGCGTGTCATTCCGGCGGGATTGAAATAAATGGTGCTGGCGTTGTCTGCAATGGCTGCAGAGCCGGCATAGGCGTTACCCAGACCACTCGCATTTTGTTCAAGTAAATTGAAACCGGCGCTTTGTGCAACGCTTGTAACGCCCAGACTCATAACAACGGCGGAAAGAAGCCGTAAGGATGCTGCACGTTTCATGACATCTCCTTATCGTGGATGATTGCTCTTTTGAAGCGATAAACGTCGCCTTGTAAGCTACGTTCTGTCACGTTTAGTCGTTGTTTTTATCTTTTAGGACAAACGTTTGTTTGCTTTTTTCGTGAAATGAATACCCCCTTATGTGATACCACTGGTGTGGTGACAGTTACGAGTTAGTTTGGGTGTGCATTCGATCTTTGTAGAACAATGGGCCCCCTAAGAAGGGGGCAAAACCGGTACCAAATATGGCGCCTGCATCGGCAAGGTCGGCATCGGCCACCACCCCTACGTTAACCTGCACCTGAGTCTTATTAATCAATGGTGCGATAAGGCGTATCGCTAAGTCCGAAGGAATATCGTTGGCCTTTGCTTTTTGGGCCTTACCGTTTACCCATTTATAAAACCCCTGACCGCTTTTACGTCCTAATTCGTTGGCGTCTAAGCGCTGCTGGAGGCAGCGGGGGGTATCTTCGCTGTCGGACAATTGCACACCCACGTCTCGTGCGATATCTAAACCAACGGTGTCGATGAGTTCAATCGGCCCCATCGGCATACCAAACTTAACCATGGCGGCATCCACCACTTCGGGCTTAATACCTTCATCCACGCAACGCATGGCTTCCAGCATATAGGGGGCCAGAATGGCGTTGACTAAAAAGCCAGGTGTGTCGCTAACCGGTAAGGGTAGCTTAGAAATTTGATCACAAAATGCCATCGCTGTGGCTCGCACCTCAGGGTCGAGGTCGTGTGTTTCCACGATTTCAACCAGCGGCATTTGGGCAACCGGATTGAAAAAGTGAATACCGATCAAACGGTCTGGGCGCATTAAGGCTTTTCTTAAGGTCTCAAGTGGAATGCTTGAGGTGTTGGTTGCCAAGATGGCGCCTTCTTTAAGTTGAGGCTCGATCATGGCATACAGTTGTTGCTTGGCGTGAACGTTCTCGCTGATCGCCTCTAACACCAGATCCGCTTGAGGGATGGCGATGCCTTTTTCATCAGGGATCAGACGATCAAACGCTTGTTGTATTAATCGAGGATCGCGTAAGCGTCGTTTAAACAAGGCGAGTGCCCGTCCCTGTGCTTGCGCGACGCGGTCGCGGTCTT
Organism: Paenalcaligenes sp. DL 463; assembly: GCF_057475185.1. Taxonomy (NCBI): domain Bacteria; kingdom Pseudomonadati; phylum Pseudomonadota; class Betaproteobacteria; order Burkholderiales; family Alcaligenaceae; genus Paenalcaligenes; species Paenalcaligenes sp. DL 463. Next base: position 319,981 of record NZ_JBYBKX010000001.1, read on the forward strand.
GATCTTGTAGTGTGACCTTAATGTTTTTACTGGCACACAGGGCGGCAATGTCTCCGCCCATGACGCCTGCGCCCACGATGTGTACGTGCGTCAGTGGGTCTTTGGTTGTGCGCTTAGCAAAGGCTTTAAGGCGCTCTTGCAAATGAAACACCCTTACCAAATGGCGTGCGGTTTCTGAGGTTGTGATGCGGTGAATGGTATCGGGTGATTTTAACGGGTTGCCGTCATGTCTGGCCCATATGTCTACGATAGCTCGCGGGGCCTGATAGTGATGGTGGGGGTCTTTTTGATTAACGGCGTTAAGGGTCTGCTTTTCCACCAGCTTTTTGAAAGGGGCTTTGTTTAGCCAAGCCTCCCAGCCTTTGGCTTTACGTGGGGCTTTGCCGCTTAACACGTGATAGGCAGCTGCCTGTTTGGCAAGGCGCTCGGGTACTAAGGCGTCGGCTAAACCCATGCGAACGGCTTGTTTTGCCCGCACATTTCGACCAGTAAGCATGATGTCGAGTGCTTTAGATGGCCCGATTAATTCGGGCAAGCGTTTCATGCCGCCCCAGCCGGGAAAGATACCCAACATGACTTCAGGAAGCGCTAGCACGGTGTTGCTGCGATCGATAAGCAAGCGGTACTGGCATGCCAGTGCAAGCTCGAGTCCGCCGCCCAAGCAGTGACCATGGATTAATGCCAAGGTAGGGAATTTGAGGTTTGCCAGACGGTTAAAAATTGACCACCCTCGTAAGATCAGCGCTTCGCCCTTAGCCGAGGTGTCTAAACTGGAAAACTCATCGATGTCTGCCCCCGCGATAAAGCCGCTGGCTTTAGACGAATAGATGACAAGACCCGCAGGGGGCGCGGCAACGAAGTAGTCAAGGGCGCGATCCAGTTCGTGCAATACCTCGGCAGACAGCCGGTTCACACTGCTGTTGGCCACATTGATTTCAAGCCATGCGATATGCTTGGCATCGATCGTGCACTGAAAATGGCGTAATCCTAAATTGCTAAAGTGATCAGCCATGGTTGGCTCCTTCTAGGCGTTCAATTAGCATGGCGCCGCCTTGGCCGCCCCCTATACAAATAGCGGCTAGCCCACGTTTCTTTTGTTGTTGATGCAAGCTGTTAATGACGTGTAGCACAATACGGGCACCGGAGGCACCCACTGGGTGACCGATAGCAATGGCCCCGCCGTGGATGTTGAGACGGTCAAGTGATAACTCGCCCAGAGCAGGCCGGTTTAAATTGCTTTGGCACCATGCTTCGTCTTTCCAGGCGGCGATACACGCGAGCACTTGGGCAGCAAAAGCCTCGTTGATTTCCCAAAGGTCGATGTCGTTTAACCCCAGTTGATGGCGGTCCAATATGGGCGTCGAGGCAAAGACAGGGCCTAATCCCATGACCTTAGGGTCAAGGGCAGCCCATTGCACGTCTACGATTTTAGCAAGAGGCTGAAGCTGGTATTTCGCTACGGCTTTCTCTGACGCTAAAATTACCAAAGCGGCACCATCGCTAACTTGCGAGCTGTTTCCGGCGGTAATGTTTCCCCACGGACGGTCAAATACCGCGCGTAGTTTGGCTAGATTTTCGGGGGTGGAGTCGTCTCGAATGCCATCGTCTCGACGTATAAGACCGCCGCTTGAGGTACTTAAGGCAATGACTTCGTTGATAAAGGCGTGTTCGTTATACGCCTGCTGAACCAGACGGTGGCTGCGAGCGGCGTATTCATCCATTTGCGCTCGGCTGATGTCGAATAAAGAGGCGAGCTCTTCGGCGGTTTGCCCCATAGACAGGCCGACGGTAGGGTCGGTAAGCCCTTTTAGCAGGCCAATAACGGGCTTCACATAGTGGGGGCGTAGGCCTCGTAAGGCGTTGATGCGGGCTTTAATACTTTTGCTTTGATTCCATTTGGCTAACCATCGCACCATATCGTCGCTGAGTAATAGCGGGGCTCGTGATAGGGCGTCCGTGCCGCCGGTAAGGACTAAGTCGGAGCGTCCTGTTTGAATGGATTGAATGCCAGAGTCGATCGCTTGCATGCCCGAGGCGCAATTGCGCATGACCGTCCACCCCGGTACGGTATCGCCACATCCTAAACGTAAGGCACAAAGGCGTCCGATATTGCTTTCGTCTGCAGAAGGCGCGGCACTGCCGATGATGACTTCACTAAGATCGGTAGGCTTAAACGCTTGGCGCAAGAGTAATTCACGACCCGTTTGCACCACCAGATCAGAGGCAGAAAGCGGCCCCGGTTCATTGCGCGCTTTTAAAAAAGGACTACGAGCGCCATCAACAACATATACGGGTTCGAACGGCATTCAACGGCTCCCTAATTTACGATGTCAGCAGGCGTGTCGGCTGACTGCACTGAAGTAAAGTCGAGGGTGAACTCGTCCACGGCAATGACTTGATCACGCAACACGTTGCGAGCGGATATTTTCTCGTACTCGTCTTGACTAATGCCTTTCGCTAAATAGACGGCGGTGGCGATATCACGCACATTCGCTTGAGGATTATTATCAAGCTGCCCGCTTTTCTCGAAGGCCCGTATTTTGGCATCGATGTCTCGGGTGGCGAGCGTGGCGTCAAAAGCAGATTCGATAGCACGTATGGGTTCGTGCGACCCCTTGGGGATAAAGCTTAATTGGGTAAGACGATGACGGCTATCGCTTTTCTGCGTGATTAAACGTGCAACTTCTTGACCCAGTTTATCAGTCGGTGCGGAAAAAGTACGGCCATAAGGGAAAATACATAGTCGTACAAGAACGGCGATGGGGCGGTTTGGGAAGTTTCGTAATATTTCATCAAAAGCCTGTTGCAGACGATGCAGGGCGTCTTGAATGGCCCAATGAGCGAAGGGTGCGTCGGCGGCTTGTCGACCTTCGTCTTCGTAGCGTTTGAGTACAGCACTGATGAGATAAAGCTGTGAAAGCACATCGCCAAGACGGCCTGATAGGCTTTCGCGTCGCTTTAACGAACCGCCCAGCACTAACATGGACGTATCAGCCAACATTGCAAAGGCAGCCGAGAAGCGATTCAGCGCGTGATAGTACGGACGCATGGCGGGGGCGACGTCAACATCGACTTTAGAGAAAAGACGCCCACTTAAGCCATACAGCAGCGTACGACCACTATTGCGAAGGCTAAAGCGCATGTGGGCCCAAAAAGCACGATCAAACTCGTGTAGACCCGCCTTGGTGTCAGGGTTTTGTACCGCCTGCATTTCGGCGAGCACATAGGGATGGCAGCGAATGGCGCCTTGGCCAAAAATAATCAGGCTGCGCGTTAAGATATTTGCCCCTTCTACGGTAATGCCGACGGGTAGTTGTTGGTAGGCGCGGCCTAAAAAGTTAGACGGGCCCAGACAAATTCCTTTACCGCCAATGATATCCATACCGTCGTTAACGACTTGGCGTCCGAGCTCGGTCAAGTGGTACTTAACAATGGCAGACGAGACAGCCGGTTTCTCGCCCAAGTCTACTGATTGCGCGGTCATGCTTCGAGCCGCATCCATCAGGTAGGTGTACCCACCGATGCGAGCTAAGGCTTCGGCAACCCCTTCAAAACGTGCGATGGGTGTGTTGAATTGCTGACGTACGGTCGAGTAAGCGCCCACCGAAAGCGCGGTAATACGGGCCATGCCAGCATACGATGAGGGTAAGGAAATAGAGCGTCCGGCAGCGAGGCACTCCATCAGCATACGCCAGCCTTTACCTGCCTGTTCTGCGCCCCCAATGATGAAATCTAGTGGGATGAAGACGTTATTTCCACGGGTGGGGCCGTTCATAAACATGGCGTCTAAGGGGAAATGGCGGTGGCCAACTTGTACGCCGAGATGATCACTGGGCACCAAGGCACACGTGATCCCAATATCAACGGTGTCGCCCAGCAACCCATCGGGGTCGTAAAGCCTAAAAGCCAAGCCAAGCACGGTGCACACGGGGGCCAGTGTGATGTAGCGTTTATCCCAGCTAACCCGCATGCCTAATACTTGCTCACCTTGCCACTCGCCCATGCAGACGGTGCCGGAATCAGGAATAGCGGCGGCATCAGAGCCGGCCCAAGGGCTGGTTAAAGCAAAGGCAGGAATGTCGTCACCTCGTGCTAATCGGGGTAAATAATGATTCTTTTGTTCCTCAGTACCGTACTGAATCAAGAGCTCGGCCGGGCCAAGTGAGTTCGGCACCATCACCGTAACGGACAAGGCCGAGCTACGCGTTGAAAGTTTGCTGACGACAGCAGAATGCGCTTGCGCTGAAAAACCCAGCCCTCCATATTCGGTGGGAATAATCATGCTGAAAAAACCTTTGGTTTTTAGGTAATTCCAGACTTCGGGGGTAAGGTCGCTGTCGTCACGAGTGAGAGTCCAATCATCCACCATATTGCAGACTACGTTGACTTCGTTATCAAGAAAAGACTGCTCGGCCGGACTCAGTGAGGGCTTGGGATACGAATGCAGGGTGCGCCAATTTGGCTTACCGGAAAAGAGTTCACCTTCCCACCAGACCGTACCCGCCTCTAAGGCATCGCGTTCGGTGTCGGACATGGCGGGAAGGACTTTCTTAAACGTATTGTAGAGGGGGCGAGTGAGCCATTTTATACGGTACTTTTCGTCGTTAAGGACGAAAACGGCTGCAGCAATCGCCGCGATCAGTAAGACTAACAGTAGCAATTCCATGATCGACTCCAATGTGTAGCAGTCGTGTGCCCGTTAAGCGGGCACGAACTTCTGTTTACGGTGACTCAGGCAATGGACTGCGCAAACCGCCTAATAAAAAACTCATTAACCGTGCATGTAGTTGTCGGTTCTCTTCGGTCTCGTCAATGTTTAGCTGAGAGGCACGAATCACATGGCGCAGTTGCTCAGTTCCCATCAGCGCGTACGACACTGAGCCCAACATAAAGTGAAAGCGCCAAATAATCTCTTCTTCCGGCACCCCCACTAATGACAAAAATAACGCTTGTTTATAACGGTCGAAAACAAAAGCGTGTTCTTCATCAAAGATGGCTTGAATGAAACCTTCCGAGTCGGAGGTTGAGCGTTCAAGCAAGGGAAGGAATGCCTTTTTATCGCGACCGTGAGCTAAAGCGTGACGAACTAGCGGCCCAAAAAAACCCTCTACAATTTGCGAAGGCTTAAGTGGAGCCCCCTTTGCATCGTGCTCAAGCTGTTCAATGATCTGCAAACGCTCTTCGTTAATAGCATTGAGTCTACGCTTAAATACCGCCTGAACTAAGGCTTCTTTAGAGCCGAAGTGGTAGTTAACTGCAGATAAATTCACTTTAGCCGTACTGGTGATTTGCCGCATGGTGGTGTGCTTATGGCCATGCTGTGCAAATAACTGTTCGGCAGCGTTCAGGATGCGGTCGCGGGTGGGTGGCAGTGTGGCTTTCATAGTGTCTGTATTCAAACGATTGTTTGAATTTAACCTTATTTGATGAGAGTGACAGTGAGGATTGTCCCTAGGTTAATGGTGAGTGGCTAATAAGCGTTACATTTTGATAGGGTTAGGGGGTGCTTGGCAACTGTTGTGCAGTATAAGCGCACGGTAGAGCGGTGCACACAAGGGCGTTTTCACTGTTTTCCGGTCATACTTTGTTGCGCTTCACTTTTTTCGTTGCCTTTTTACGTGTGTTTCTAAAGAAAAACCAGAAATTAACAATTCTTTTTTAAGATTTAAATAGTCTTTGGATACAATCACGTAACAGTGTGAAAACGGCGTTACACCCCTAAATGCGGGGTTATACACAGCTTTAAGACGCAAGGTTATGCTTCAAGAATACAGGCCTGAAACCTGTAGCTCCGCCTTGCCAGCGCTATTAACTAAGTCTGTTCCCGTTTCAACACCTTCCACCTCTCGTGCAGTGGCAGCCTTCAATAAAGGGGGCTTACTTTGCTGTGCGTGTTTGAAAATATTCATAGCAGGAGCTGCAAGATGCAAGCCCGTAACGTTCGAATCCTAGCCCTTGCCATCAGTATTGCCTTCACCGGCGCAAGTTATGCGCAGGGCGCCACACCATTAAGCCAGAGTGTAGAGCGCGCGATATTGACTAACCCCGAATTGGGTGCCCGTTTCCAAGATTTCCAATCAAGCTTAGAAGGTGAGAATGTAGCTCGTGGTGCCTTGTTGCCCGAAGTGAATGCCTCAGGCTGGTTGGGCCGTGAGTGGCGTGGTAGTACCTCGTTAAGCCCTTCTTACGATTGGAATCGACGCGGCTACAGTTTAGAGCTGCGCCAACTCATTTTTGATGGTTTTTCTACCATCAATCAAGTAAAGCAACTTGGCTTTGAAAAATTAGCGGGATACTACGAGCTTTTAGCGTCGGTAGATAATGTGGCGTTGGAAGCAGCATTGGCCCACGTTGATGTGCAACGCTATCGCGAAATGGAGCAGTTGGCACGCGAAAATTACACCATGCATTTGAATATCCTAGGGCAAATTCGTGAGCGCCAAGAATCCGGTGTAGGGCGAGGGGTAGACTTAGAGCAGGCCTATGGCCGTCAAGCCTTAGCCCAAAGTAATGTCATGACCGAAGCGGGTAACTTGAATGACGTGTTGCAACGTTACCGTCGTGTGGTGGGCGAGTCGGCTGCTCCTTTGTTACTTGATCCCCCTAATATTGCTGAACAGCTTCCACACGAACCTGAAAACTTTGATAGTTCGTTACGAGGCAATCCGGCTGTGTTGGGGAAACAAGCGTTGGTTCAAGCCGCCAATGCGGGGAAAGACGTCGCTAAAGGTCGGTTTTCTCCTACGCTTGAGTTTCGTGCGGCCACCGGTAAAGACCGGAACGAACCCCCTAGTGTGAACTATCGTGACGCCCAAGCCTCTAATGTTCAGTTGGTGCTGTCTTACAATTTGTTTCGGGGTGGTGCGGATTCTGCACGTGTACGTCAAACCGCAGCGCAGGCCTATGCAGCCAGAGACGTACGTGACTATACCTGCAGGAACACACAGCAAGACCTCGCCATTGCGTGGAGCAATATTGCCCGGTTGCGCGAGCAAATTCCGTTCTTGCAACAGCATGAGCTAGCCACTTCTAAAGTTCGCGTGGCCTACATGCAGCAGTTCCAAATCGGTCAACGTTCATTACTGGATCTGTTGGATACCGAAAACGAGCTTTTCGATGCACGTCGTGCTTTGGCAAACGCCGAATATGACTTGAAGCAAGCGGAATACCGCTGGTTAGCCAGCTCTCACCAATTGCTGTCGGCGTTGGGCCTATCGCAGCCTCATAACGAAGCACCAGAGGAAGCCGATCATTTGGACTTCCCTGAAGAGGCATTACAGGCGTGTTTGACCCCTGTTCCCGATGCTGCCAATTTGAAGCCCATTACGGTCGAGTACCGTGATAATTTGCAGCCGCCCATCGTGCGCGCTCAAACGGCTAATTAAGGCATCAAAAAGACCGCATGCTTAGGCTATGCGGTCTTATTTATGTCACCCAATTAGGGTAAAAGGAAGTCATGGCTGACGATTACAAGCGCGAGCTTTCTACCTCCGATGCGGATTTTATTCGCGTTCTTGAAGATCTGATCGATGTGCTGATTGCAAATGGCACGATCCGAATGACCGATCTTCCCCCCGAGGCGTTAAGCAAATTGCACGCACGTAAGCAAGCTCGCAAACGCCTACGTAATACGCTGGACTTAATCAATGACGACGAACCCCTTATCTGAGCAGCCTGTCGAGTTGGATCTCGCTAACGCTTTGCCACCCCATGTCACCCATGATGACCCATTGTTGGCGTGTTTAGTCGAGATCACGAAACTGCACGGCAACCCGTGCTCGGCCCAGCATCTGAGTGCAGGGTTACCGCTGGTTAACCATCGTTTAACCCCTGACCTGCTATCGCGAGCAGCGCATCGAGGAAACTGCTCCTCGAAAGTGGTGCGCCGTGCCCTTAACGCTTTGCCCACGGCCGTTTTGCCCGCTATTTTGTTTTTAAAGCAAAATCGCGCCTGCGTTCTGATCAGTGTGAATGGTTCGACAGCAACCGTACATTATCCCGAGGCAGCGTCGCCGGTGACGGTTGATGTGGAAGCGTTGGACCAAACTTACACCGGCTTAGCGGCATTCATCCAGCCACGTTATCAGGTAGAAGCCCGCGCTAAAGAGGGTGTGGCGGCGCTTAAAGGTAAACATTGGTTTTGGTCCACCATCTTTGAGAATTGGCGTCTTTATCGCGATGCAATCGGTGCGGCGTTATTAATTAATATCTTTGCACTGGTGATCCCGCTCTACACCATGAATGTTTACGATCGCGTGGTTCCTAATAACGCGACGGACACCTTGTGGGTGCTCACAGTGGGTATTGGTATTGCGCTGATCTTTAACTTGGTGCTGACCAGCGTGCGCGCTTATGTAGTCGATATGGCCAGCAAACGGGTGGACGTAAAGCTATCGGCTTTAATTATGGAGCGCGTACTGGATTTACGCATGGAAGCCCGTCCTGCCTCAGTGGGCTCGTTTGCCGCTAATTTGCGTTCGTTCGAATCGGTACGCGACTTTATTGCATCGGCAAGTTTAACCACCTTGGTCGACTTGCCTTTTGTGCTGTTGTTTTTAGCGGTGTTGGCTTGGATATCGCCGTGGATGCTGATCCCTCCGGTTGTGGCGATTGTGGTCGTGTTGATCGTCTCGTTCATCGCGCAGCGCCGCATGGAACGACTAACCAAAGAAACCTTTCAAGCGGCGGCTCAGCGCAATGCGGGTTTGGTGGAATCGTTATCCGGCTTAGAGACCTTAAAAGTACTCAATGCGCAAAGCCACGCTCAGCGCAATTGGGAACAATCGACGCAGTTTCTGGCGACCATGGGCGCTCGTATTAAGCTCACCTCATCAACGACGGTTAGCTTTGTGCAAACCATGCAGCAAATCGTCACCATCAGCGTCATTGTGATTGGTAGCTATTTAATTCAAGACGCCGCGCTGTCTTTAGGGGGCATTATTGCCTCGTCGATGATTGCTGGACGCTGCTTAGGGCCACTAGGGCAGGTCGCGGGTTTGATGATGCAATATCAAAACGCTCGAACGTCGTTGGACTCGATTGATAGCTACATGGCTTTACCGGTAGAGCACCCAGACGGCAGAAGTTTTGTGCCACGTCCCAACTTGAAAGGCACGGTTGAATTCCGAGGGGTCAGTTTTCATTACCCGAATAGCGAACAACATGTGCTCAGCAATATTAATCTTAGTATTAAAGAGGGCGAAAAAATTGGTATTGTGGGTCGTATCGGTTCGGGTAAGACCACCTTATCTAAGTTGGTGCTAGGGCTTTATCAACCCACTGAAGGCACTGTGCTGATCGATGGCGTAGACAGTCAGCAAATTGACCCAGCTGATTTGCGCCGTGCTATGGGTTATGTGTCACAAGACCCTGTACTGTTTTACGGTACGCTAAAGCACAACCTCATGATGGGGGCGCCCTTTGCTTCCGACGAAGAGATGTTGGCCGCTGCTCGTATTTCAGGGGTGGATCAGTTTGCATCGCGTCACCCTGATGGCTACGACATGATTATTAGCGAACGGGGTGAATCGTTGTCGGGCGGCCAGCGTCAGTCTATCGCTGTTACACGGGCGTTGATGAATAATCCGTCAATTCTGCTACTGGATGAGCCCAGCAGCAATATGGACAACCAAAGCGAATCTGCCCTGCGCGAGCGTCTAAAGAACATCAGCTCTAATAAAACGGTATTGCTGGTTACACACCGTACCGCGTTGCTTGATTTAGTCGATCGACTTTTGGTGGTGGATAACGGTCGTATCGTAGCTGATGGCCCTAAAGATCAGGTCATTACGGCGCTGCGTGAAGGCCGTATCGGTGGTGCACGGAGGGCTGCGTAATGTCATCCCTTTTAGCGTGGATCAAAAAAAACTGGCCCAGTGAAACCTCGCCTTCCACACGAAGTATGGCTGATAACGCCAGTTGGGTCGAGACGCATCAAGACGTACGCGGGTCGCGTGTGTTGATTTGGCTATCGTTGTTTGCGGTGGCGATGCTTATTATTTGGGCTGCTTTGGCCTGGATTGACGAGGTCGTACGTGGCGAAGGTAAGGTGGTGCCCTCCAGGCAGGTTCAAATCGTACAAAGTCTGGATGGTGGTGTGGTTGAGGAAATTCTTGTGCGCCCGGGCCAGTCGGTGGAAGAGGGCGAAGTGCTGTTGCGCATTGACCCCACTCGCTATAGCTCGTCGTTAGGCGAAAGTCAGGCCGACCTACTGTCGTTGTCGGCAAAAGCCGCTAGATTGGAGGCAATTGCGTCAGGTCAAGACTTGAATATGCCAGAAGAGGTATTGTTAAAAGCACCAGCATTGGCAGAGATGGAACGCCGTGTATGGGAGGCTCGTATGCAAGAGCTTCAAGCGAATTTAACTGTGGCGAAAGACCAGTTGCATCAACGGCGTCAAGAGCTTCGTGAAACGCAGGCGAATCGAGATCAAGCGGCTTCAAGCTGCGCACTGACCTCGCAAGAGCTACGCATGACACGGCCGTTGTTGCAAAGTGGTGCGGTGTCTGAGGTGGATTTACTGCGATTGCAGCGTGATGTGGCGCGGTACTGCGGTGAACAAAAAGCCGCCGCCGCGCAGATCGATCGCATACAAGCGTCGATTGATGAAGCAGAAAGTCGTTCCAGTGAGATTGATATTATCTTCCGTAACCAAGCTCGCACTGAACTGGCTGAAACGCGTGCCAAGTTAGCGTCGTTAGAGCAAGGGCAATTAGCACTGGTGGACCGCGTGCGTTTGGCTGAAATCCGCTCACCCGTGCGCGGCACCATCAAAACCCTAGCGGCGAATACCGTGGGTGGGGTGGTGCAGCCTGGTAAAGATATTTTAGAAATCGTCCCTACCGACGATACGTTGTTGCTTGAAGTGCGTATTAATCCACGCGACATCGGTTTTTTGTACGCAGGACAGAATGCAGAAGTGAAGTTCACGGCGTATGACTTTGCGGTATATGGGGGCTTGTCTGGCACGTTAGAGCAAACCAGTGCTGACACGATCACCGACGAGAAAGGCAACTCGTTTTATGTTGCCAAAGTTCGCACAGAACAAGCTTATGTCGGAGAAGATAACCGGCCAATCCTGCCGGGAATGGTGGCTGATGTACACATTTTGACGGGTAAAAGAACGGTGATGCAGTACTTGTTGAAACCGATTTTACGAGCAAGATCCAACGCTTTTACAGAGCGTTAAAGGAAGAGCGGCATGCAGCATAACGATTTTGTTTTAATCCTAACGAATGATGAGCACTTGTGGGAGCACTGGAATCAGCTTTCAAGTGCGCAATGGTCCGTGGTACGCGCAAACGGGTTAGACGACGTTTACCGTTGGTTAGAGCAAGGACATCACTTGGTAGTGGTGGATCACATGCTTAAGCCTTGGCTTGATACGCGTTGGGCAACCTTAAGCCGTCAATTGCAGTGTGTGGTGGTCAGTACGGCGCCAAATGATACCGAAGGTCAAACCGCGTTGGCCGCTGGCGCTCGTGGCTATGTGCATGCCTATGGAGCCGTAGGGGCGTTAGAGCGAGTATTGCGTCATGTTGCTGCCGGCGAGGTGTGGGTCGGAGAAAGCTTGCTTAGTCGCTTGCTCAGTACCGTTAGCCAAGGGCTACCCGAGATGACGGGCGACTGGCAAAGTCCCTTAACTGCCAGAGAGATCGATGTCGCAAAGCGAGCGGCATTAGGTCATTCTAACCAGTTGATCGCGACAGATTTGGGCATTAGCGAACGTACCGTGCGCGCCCACTTGTCATCCGTTTTTGAGAAGCTCGATGTAACAGATCGTTTAATGTTAACGCTAAAGGTACACGGAATTTATGCTGGGCAACCCAGTTAAGCTCTTGATCTATCAAAGAAAGCCAACCATATCGGTTGGCTTTTTTGGTTTTTACGCCACACAATCGTTAACAATTGTGAAGATAACCCTTAAAAAACCGCTGACTGTCGTCGGCGCCAATACCCCTTTGCTTCATCAAATTTTATGATTGATAGCAATTTGTCATCTTTTCGGCATGCGCGCGTGAGTTTTCTCCGCCAAACAGCCAGTATTTCGCAATGGAGCCTAGTCAAATGGCTATTGATACAGTTTTAGTTACACAAGTTACCGGTACCGCATGGATACGTCAGTCGGATGGATCGCTTACCGCGATACGCGAAGGGATGCGTGTACCGGCTAACGCTGAAATTGTCACTGATAATGGCTCTACCGTACAGTTGCAAGCCGACGGTATGCCCCCGATGACGGTGGGTGAAGGTCGTGAGTTTGTGGTCAGCCCCGAGTTAGACAACGATGATATCGACCCCGCCGCGCAAAGCGTGGCGCTGCCGGCCGACCCTGAAGCCGCGCGTGTGCTCGCTGCCTTGCAGGCTGGTGATGACCCTTTCGAGGTACTTGACCCAACCGCTGCAGTGATCACTGGCGGGGGAGATGATGGCGGTAGTAGCTTTACGCGCTTGTTAAGCATCGTGGAGACAACACGACCGTTAGCACTTGAGTACCCGCGCCCCGATTTGCCCGGGCGCGACATTCAGCGCTTGTCAGGCTACGCATCGAACAACGACCCTGAGGCGTTGTTGTCGAATGGCCTAACGCTAGCCCAAATTAATGATGACAGCGAAGTTATTGATGGCTTGAACATTGGTCAATACTTCACCGATGCCGATGGTGATGTGCTTAGCTTTAGTGCCACGGGCTTACCTCCTGGCCTTAGCATCGACCCCGTTACCGGAATTATTAGCGGCACCATCGACCGTAGTGCCAGCCAAGGCGGCACCAATGGCGTGTACACCGTTATCGTGACGGCGACGGACCCAGTCGGCGGTACAGCGAACCTTACCTTTACTTGGACCGCGCTGAACCCACCACCTGTTGCCGAGCGCGATGAAGGCACGACCGAAGAAAATACGCTGCTTGAAGTTACGAAAGACAAGGGCTTATTGAGTAACGATAACGACCCTGACGGCGATGATTTGGTTGTTACTGACATCGAGAACGAAGACGGCATCCGCGTATCGGTCGGTACCCCCATTGCAGGCAGCAACGGTGGCACCCTAACCGTTAACCCCGATGGCAGCTACAGCTTTAATCCGGGTACGGACTTTGATTACCTCGCCGACGGCGAAAGCACCACCGTCACATTCACCTACACCATCAGCGATGGCGAAGGCGGAACAGACACCGCACAATTAGTGATTACCGTGACAGGTAGTAATGACGCGCCTGTTATTGTGGGTGCGGACGATAGTGCCACCATCACTGAGTTACCTGAAACGCATCCTAACGAAGAAAATTACGAACACGTTCAGACTGGAGAAGTACGTTTCTCGGATGTGGATGCTGGCGTAATTTCAAGTGCCACTCACACACCGACTGTGACACCTGCCACGTCGAATACAACGTCGTACGGAACCTTAACGGCTTCCGTTACCGCCGATGGCGTTGTGACGTGGACGTTTACTGTGCAAGACGCCGATATTAACAGTCTGGCAGAAGGCCAAAAAGAAGTTCAGACCTACACCATTACCATCACCGATGAACATGGTGCGACGGCCGAGCAGCAAGTCACCATTACTATTGAAGGTACTAACGACGCGCCAACGATCACTAGCGATGCGACAGAGCACGCTGGTTCGGTAGTTGAAGATGCAGCGGAAGTTACCACTACCGGTCAGTTGGCTTATAACGATGATGATAATAACGTTCACGATAGCCAAACATGGAGTCTGATTGGTGACGATGGTGAGCCCACGAAGCCTGATACCTCTGATGTACACACCGTTCAAGGGATCTACGGTTATCTTGAGCTAGGTACGGATGGCAAATGGACCTATCACCTTGATAACGACCGCGCTGCAACCAATGCGCTACAGCAAGGTGAAACCGCTACTGAGACCTTCACTGCTCGTGTCACGGACAAGCCCGGCGCTTTTGCTGAGCAGGATATTGTGATCACGGTTACAGGTAGCAGTGCTGGTGCAACGATTACGCCTGACGATAGCAATGGCAGCGCACAAGGTCACATCACCGTTAATGAAAAGGGCCTAACAGGTGACGACACCTCCCATATCACTAACGGTTCGATCAAGGTTAGCGCTGACGACGGCTTAGCGTCGATCACGATTGGCGGGCAAGAGTTCACTTTAGACGAGTTATTGGCCTTATCTTCTACTAGCCCATCGGACAAGATTGACGTCGGTCACGGCACAATTACCTTAACCGGATTTACCGGAGGTGACTTGGTGGACGGTGAGCCGACATCAGGCACGCTGAACTTTACCTACGAGCTTGGTGATAACCGTGAACACGGCCAGCCCACTACCGGTACTGATAGTGCAAAAACAGTTACCGTTGACCTGAAAGTAACCAGCGTAGACAGTCCAACCCGTCCCGGTCAAACCAGCACCGGCACATTGGTTATTGAAGTGCTGGATGACGTGCCTACCGCTAAGGGTGATGTAAACAGTATTTCGGAAGACGGTGAGGTAGAGGTTTCCGGCAACGTTATTCTGGGCGACGGTACGAATAACCCTGATAGCGGGACGGACCGCGTTGGTGCCGACGGCGCAACCGTTGTAGGCGTTCAAATTATTGGCGACAACGCCAGCGCCAAAGACGTATCCGAGTCGGGCATCACCACGCTTAAAGGTAAATACGGCACGCTGCTAATTGGTAAAGACGGCGGCTACGTTTATCAGCTTGATAACGACAACGCCGAGGTGAATGCCCTTAAAGATGGCAAACAGTTGGTGGAAGAGTTCACCTACACCTTACGTGACGGCGATGGGGACGAAGCCTTTGCGGATCTGACCATCACCATCAATGGTAATACCGATGGCACACCATCCATTACACCGAGCGATGAAAACGCAAGTGTAGATGGCAACATCACCGTCCAAGAAAGTGGTCTGGTAGATGGCGACAACAGTCACATTGCAACCGGCTCCATCGCTATTACAGCGGGTGACGGCTTAGCGTCTATCACCATCGGTGAAGGTACCGAGGCTAAGAGCTTCACGCTGGCAGAACTTCGCGACCTGATTAACAACTCTGCAGAGATTGACTTAGGTCACGGCACCATTACCCTAACCGGATTTACCGAAGGTGATTTGGTAGGCGGCGTGCCGACATCAGGCTCGCTAAGCTATACCTATGAGTTGAATGCGGAGCAAACACACGACAAAGCAACGCAGGACGACGCTCGTAATTTTGACGTGGAACTTAGCGTCACGGATGCTGGTAACGAAACAGAAACAGGCTTGTTGGTTGTTCACGTCAAAGACGACTCACCAACCGCCAACGACGATACCGCTACGGTATTGGCAGGCGAGACATTACTAGACGGTATCGCTGACAGTTTTAACGTGTTGGGTAATGATCGTGAAGGCGCGGACGGAGCAACCGTTACGCAGGTTACGGTGACATTAGCAGACGGAACGGTAAGCACGGTTACTGTGCCAACCTCTGGCGCTGCTACTACGATTGGCGGTAAGTACGGCTCCCTAACGATTCAGGCGAATGGTAGCTACAGTTACGCTCGCGACATGACGAAACCCGGCGGTGGTGCATCAGACGTGTTTAACTACACCATCACGGATGGCGACGGTGACCCAGCTACTGCAGCCCTGACCATTAGTATTGTCGATGCACCGGTAAGCATTACTGACCTGACACCGGCAGCTGATGGTGGCGATGTGGTGCTCGATGAGAAGCACTTGGCTGATGGAACGGATCCGGTAGAAGCTGAGCTAACGAAAGTAGGTACCTTTACGGTTAGTGCGCCTGACGGTATCGCTGACCTGAAGATTGAGGGGAAATCAATCTTCTCCAGTGATGACGGTTATGTAGGCGTCGAGGTGGAAACCGTACATGGGAAGCTAACGATTACTGGCTTTAATGAAAATACGGGCATCGTATCGTATAAGTACACTCTCAGCGATAATCAAATCCACGATCAGTCCGCACAACAAGGCGAAAAACTGTTTGATGAGTTCGCCATTGAGCTTAAAGACCTGGACGGTGACACCGCTACAGGTACCTTAAGTGTAGCCATCATTGATGATGCGCCTACGGTAACAGTGACTGGCACTGTGGGCACTCTGGAAGTGGATGAAACTGTCCTCCATACCACTGGTAATCCGGTTACTGCTTCTGCCGATTTTGAGAAGGCTTTCGATATTAAAGAAGGAGCCGATGGTGCAACTACCGTATACAGCTTGGAGCTCGGCGCCGACGTCAACAGTGGTTTAGTGGATACTGCGACAGGTGAATCGGTAACTTTAAATCAGGATACTAACGGCCAAATCAGCGGTACAAGCGTGTCGGGGGGGCTGGTTTTCACCATCTCCATTAACTCGGACACCGGCGAAGTCACCTTAACGCAGCATCGCGCGGTGAAACATGACAACATCTCGGATCATAACGACCAAACCACCCTTACGGCTGGCGCAGTAAAAGTCGCGGTTACAGTTACGGATACGGATAACGACGTTGCGACAGGATCGATTGATGCAAGTACATCCTTTGTGTTCTTGGATGATGGTCCGTCCATTAGCCTAAAAGAGGTGGCTTTAGGTGAAGTGGTGGGTGAGCTACGTACCCGCGACGCAGACACAAAAGGTCCAGATAATAAAGGGACCGCTTCCGCCAACTTCGCTGCCGTGTTCGCCATCGCCGAATCCGACGCCGGTGCGGATGGCTTGGGCGGCATCGAGTGGACTTACGACCTAGGCGTCGTTGCAGGTGGAGTCTCCGGCTTAGCGAGTGGCGGTCAGCCTATTACGCTAAGCGTGGTAGACGGTGTTGTCCATGGGAAAGTGGGCGCAACGCCCATCTTCACTGTTTCGGTGAATGCCGACGGCGAAGTCACGTTGACACAGTTTGGTCCTATTGATCATCCAACAACCGATCACGCTGAAATTATTAGTCTCGCAGCCGACAAAATCACCTTAACCGGCACAGCCACCATCACTGATGGTGACGGCGATACAGCGGTTGAGCATAAAGTGGCCCAGATAGGCGAATTAATCTCCTTTAAGGATGACGGCCCGTCTATTGGCAACCCTGCGGATGCTGTGGTTTACGAAGCAAATCTGGCTCATGGTAGTGCCGACACTGATGCGACTAAAACAACCGTAACCGGTAGCTTAGCCGTTGATTTTGGCGCAGACAATAGCGATACCAAAGACACGCAGTTCACGCAAGAAACCATTGCGGAACTGCAAAAGTTGAACCTGAAGTCCGATGATAAGGTTCTTAGTTACGAGATTGTGGCTGGTTCTAACGGGCACGTATTAACCGCCACAGCCGGCGGTAAAGCGATCTTTACCGTTACCATCGAAAACCCCTCAACCAATCCAAGCTATAGGTTTGAGTTGCAGGGTGCGATCGACCATCCAACAGATGGAGCGGGTAACACCGTTGAAGACCGGGAATTACACTTTAACTTCACGGTCACGGATGCGGATGAGGACACGATTTCAAGCTCCTTTACCGTGAACATTAAGGACGACCCGGGTCACGCTGCGACGCATTCGATCGAAGTTGATGAAGACGGCTCGGTTGAATTCAACACCTCGGCTGATGGCACAAATACCAACATCAAAATTGGAACAGGCACGGATGCCCCTATTTACGGAACTGTTAGTGTAGATAGTCAGGGACGAATCACGTATATGCCTAAAGAGCACTTTAGCGGACCGGATAGTTTTACGTACACCACAATCGAAAATGGTGTTGAGACCACCACGACCGTT
The DNA here is from genome assembly GCF_057475185.1 of Paenalcaligenes sp. DL 463. Lineage (NCBI taxonomy): Bacteria > Pseudomonadati > Pseudomonadota > Betaproteobacteria > Burkholderiales > Alcaligenaceae > Paenalcaligenes > Paenalcaligenes sp. DL 463. The sequence goes on from NZ_JBYBKX010000001.1 coordinate 337,729, forward strand.
CATGTCACTGTTAAACCCATAGCGGATACGCCTACTTTTGCTGTGGATGCAGATTCTGTTACGACGAATGAAGACGTAGCGATTGCATTGGGCCTGAAAGCGCCTGAGGTAACAGACAATAAGGACTGGTCTGATGAGAATGATGGTTTTGATAACCCAGAGTTATTAGGTGTTATCACACTTAGCGGCTTCCCCGAGGGCAGTACCTTATTGTTTGGCGGTCAAGAGTCTGGTGTACCTGCCACGGGTACGGTCACCATTGTGTTAACCGATGGGCCGCATACTTCTGTAGCGCTAAATGATGCCAACGCCCTGAAGATGACCACGGCAGAGTTTGAAGCGATGCAAGTTTTGCCGAAGGGTGAAAGCAACAAAAACTTCACCGTAACGGCAAAAGTTACTAGCTACGAAGTCGATTCCAGCGGTGCCCCGTTAGCGGGTGTACCCGGAGCCGAAAACTCAACCTCCGTACAGGTAACCGTCAAAGCAGTCACAGATCCCATTAAGCTGGAGTTCAATCATAATGGCACTACGGCTAAGTCCGGCGAAATTACCAGCGATGAGGATGAGCCGATTAATTTAACGTCATACCTGAAAGTTAGCTTCCCAGATGACTATGAAAATGGGCGTGGTGGTGACGGCATCGGCGGCCCTGACACAGATGGCAGTGAAGATCGTTGGTTTGTTATCAGTGGCTTGCCCGAGGGTAGCGTGATTAAAGTAGTTGATGACGCTTACACCGCTGGTGCAAATGGCGTTATCACACTGCCTCCAATGGATTCGCTAAGCACGTCTACTGATGTGCCAAGTATTACGTTGACACCGCCCAAAGACTTCAGCGGAACAATTGAAAAGATTACCGTTACGCTCCATGCACAGGATATTGATAAAGACGGTAGTAGCGAAAACGGGGCCGTTGAAACCAGCTCCATAGACCTAAGCTTACATATCAACCCAGTAGCGGGCGACGTGGCCGCTCCTAACGTTACAACGAAGGAAGATAGCGCTGTTAAGTTCATGGTCGGTCTGAAAGTTACCGATGATAATAATGATGCGATTAATAGCAGTGCCGCGACAGATCCTGAGTCAGGGGAAGTCATTACTGCTATTACTGTTAAAGGCATTCCAGAAGGCTGGGTGCTTAAGGACGCTGATCAGCAAGAGATCACACTCACTAAAGTGGGCGATACCTATGAGTTTGAGGTGCCTCAAGGTGTTGTTGATGCGAAAGGCTGGGGCGGTTACACCCTAACTCCGCCTGCGCATAGCAGTAAGGATGCAAAAATAACGCTTGATGTTACGAGTGTTGACACAAATATGGTTGATGGGGAGGTTGTAGTCAGTGATCCCGTCATTAAGTCATTGGATGTGAAAATTACCGTTACGCCAGTGGCCGAGGTTGTGGGTGGTGATAGCGATGGGGACAAAACTGTCGACCTGACAATGACCCCCGGCTTCAACTACAGCGGTAAGATCGCGGGAACAGAAGATGCTTTCTTTAGTTTGAATGCTGGAGGCTTCGATTTAAAAGCCGGATGGGCGAACCAAGACGGTAAGTCTGCCGACGGCGCACCACAAGGCGCTGATGGCGGCACAGAAAAAACCTTCGCTTTACTGACACCTGTACTGGTACACGGCGTAGCCGGTGAAAGTGCGAAAGGGTCGCAGTTCAAGTACACCGATGCTGCGGGTAAAGTACACACCCTGATTTATAACGGAGAAGATGCCATTGAAATCCCAATGGAGTTCTTGGACACCGTTGAGTTCATGGCGCCCCCGCATGTTTCAGGAACGTTTGAGATCGAGGTTCAAGCCAAAACCGTGGACTACGATTTCGATGATCCGTCGGTTACGCACGAAGCGATTTCAGGTAACGCAAAGCTAGAAGGTATCTTTATCGCTCCTGTAGCTGACCCTGTCAGCTTAACGACTATCGGTGCGCGAGGCCTTGAGGACAGTTTTATCAATTTGGTGATCAAGCCACACAGTGCCGATCCTACCGAGACCTTTAATGTCAAAATCGATGCTATCCCTAATGAGGCTGCGCTTGCGTATGGTTCAGGTAGCGACCGCGTAGAAGTGAGCGTGGATGCCGAGGGCAATGTTACGGTGACCTTAGCGGATAACGCGGTTTTAACCGGTACTGATGCAGCAGCTAAGTTAGCCGAGCTAAAACTGGAAGTGAGTAAAGGTGCTGAGAAAGGCGACCCATGGAGCCTGATCATCAATGATTACGACGCGGCTAACAACCCCGCCGTCAAACCACCTTTAAATAGCAACAACGACTTCACGTTGAAGGTTGGAGCTCAATCGGTCGACGAAGCAGCGACGTCTGAAACGGAAACCCAGACAGATCATTCTGCGTGGAAAGAGCAGGACATCACCGTCCGCGTGAAAGGTGTGGCTGATGAGGCTACGGTCGAACTTACAACGCAGCCTGGTGGCGCACCGGTAACGGTGACTGAGGCGGTCGCTGAAACTGATGGCATTCTTCTATCTAGCTTGGTGAAAGGCATCACCTCCACCGATACCGATGGTTCAGAAGCCGTTTCTGCACGGTTAACCGGTTTGCCTAAAGGCTTTACGGTAGAAGGTGGTCGTATCTTCACCCGCGGCGAAGGCGAAGCGCGTGAGTGGATTATTCCAATCAATGAAGACGGCTCCATTCCCGACACCGTGAAGATCAAAGCACCTGAGAATTACAGTGGCGAGCTGACCTTCCAGCTGGTGCCGGTGACCACAGAAAACGATGGTGATTCACAGACTTCTGCACCGCAAGATGTTACGGTTCACATCACCCCAACGCCAGAGGCGACGGTAAGTCTTGACTCTTCCATTGAGGAAGACGTTGGAGGCTTGATCGACTTTAGCGTGTACCAGCCTGAGGGTGAGAACGAAGCGTTGACTGCGGTTTGGATTAAAGCCAGCGATATTAGTGGCTTTGAGTTGACAATTGGTGATCCCGCCAAAAAACTTGCAGAGTTGGCTGCGGATGACAATGTGTCTGATGTAAATTGGGGCACAGGCGACTATGATGGCTTCATCAAAATCACTGGCCCTGCAATCAATCAAATCCACGCTAAACCGGATGCGAACTTTGCCGACAACCTGACAGGTCAAGACAAACTAAGTTTTGAGTTCAAAGCTGAAATCACCGATTACAGTGATGAAGGCCCAGATGCTACAAACCCTGTGGTTGGACCTGTTACTGGCGTAATAGATGGCACCCACACGCTGAACGTGACTCCTGTTACGGATGAAGTAGCGGTAGCGCTAGTCGACGAACCTGACACAGTCGATCTGGCACAGAGTTCGGTAAGCCTGAATATCGTGTTGACCAAGCAACTTGACGCTGACGCGGGTAATAAGGCAGACGTAGACGGCAGCGAGCAGTTTGTACAGTTTCTGGTCAAAGCGCCTGAGGGCTTGTTGCTGGATGGCATGACGGTTGATGGTACTTCGTTTAATAACGTCAGTTATATCGGCGAAGGCCAGTGGGTGCTACATATACCTGCTGATGCGTACCCCACCTTCTTAGCACAAGGCGGTAGCGATGGCTCGATTAACGCCACGCTTAACTTCACCCCAACCGACTTCTTAGGCACAGGGGATAAAGAAGTCTCCATTACGGTGGTTACGCAGGATGCAGGCGCTGCAGGGCTTAAGAACGATACCATTACATGGAACTTCGAAAGCACAGGGGACGGTCCCGGTAGTGGCGAGCTGTCGTCAATCGAAAGAGTTAACTACACTTCTAAAAATTACATAGCAGAGGAAGACAAGCCCTTCGTCTTAAGCGATGTGTTTGATCTGACGGTAGACGTGCACAAAGGTACAGATAGCGCTGCCAACCTGCATTTCTCGCTGGTGCTGGATAACATACCCGAAGGCGCTGACATTACGTGGACAGGGTCTGAAGGTAGTGTGTCCATCACCCAGATCACTGGTGAGGATGGGGCCGAGCGTTGGGTTATTACCGGCACGGTTAGTGGAGCAGACGATACGGCTAAAAATGATGCGTTAGAAGCATTGTTGGGTGATATTACTGTTGAACTGCCCGAACACTGGAATAACAACGCCAGCACAATCGGCGGCTTCGAGTTGGATGTAACGATTACCGGTTATCTGGATAACGGTAGCCAGAAAGTGACTGAAGCTGATCCTACTCTGGTACCGGTAACCCCTGTTACAGATGCGGGCGATATCAGCATCAACTTCCATGCACTTGATGCTAATGGCAATGTCATTAAAGATGATGATGAGAACCCCATTCATGCACAGGAAGGCAACCCGATTTTGATCAGTCTGGATGTAAGCAGTCCTGATGATCATGGCGCGCAGACGTTGGGCGACACCTTGTACTTCACTTTGGATACGGATGGCTTTACCGGTGGCACCTTGACGCATAACGGTCAACCTGTCGATAAAATCACGGTTACGTCTGACGATGTAATCGGTGGCATGGAGGAAGGGCAGGAGTATTACGTTATCCGAGCCGAGGCGGGCGCTACCTTAACGGCGCCTATTGCATTGGTTTACACACCGCATGAAAATGATTTGTACAAGGGCGGCAAGGATGGCGGTTCGCTGAATGTAAAAGCGTGGGTAGAGCACACCGAAGCGGGTGCAGCAACTCCGAAAGTAGCAGAGGGCGACAGTCAGACCGTTTACATCGATCAGGTAAACAATGACTACAAGTTTGGCGCTACAGGTGACACGGTTATTGATGGCGATACCGCGACCGTAACCGGTAAGGAAAACTCGAGTGGAACGGGCAATATTCCCTTGAATATTTCAGGCTCGCTAACAGATAGCGATGGTTCTGAAGTTGTGCACTCGGCGGTGTTGAAAGGCGTGCCCGTTGGCTTCCTGATATTTGTCGATGGACAGGAGGTTAAGTTAGCCGAGAACACAGGGACGACTGATGATGGTACTAACACATGGTCAATCCCGATCGGTGCTGATGGCAAGCTACCCGAAAATATTGCCATCCAGCCGCCACAAAACTGGAGCGGTACTTTAAAGGGTATTCAGCTTTCGGTGTTAAGCGGTGAAAAGGCCTTGGACGATGTCGCAGAAACTACCATCAATATTATTATGGTCGTTGAACCTGTGGCAGACGGTATCGAGCGCATGCAACCCGCCTTGGTCTTTGGTCAAGAAGGAGAGATTGTCGAACTACGCCTTAACCTGACGATGAATGACAACTTGTCTGCAACGGTACCCGGTGCAGTCGATGAGTCAACGGAAACGGTTTCGCTTCGTTTGACAGGTTTGGGTGAACATGCGGCGTTCTATGTGCGGGACATCGACGGTAATCAGGTACTGATCTCTGAAAGTCACATTGACCGTAACGCGGATGGTAGTTATGTCCTGTCGGGTCTCTCCGAGGATCAAGCAAATAGCTTAGGCTTTATTCAAGCCCAAAGCGCTGTGAGTGAAAATGGAAAAATCAAGGTTGAAGCTTGGACAGTAGACGGTCAGGGCGACAAGGCAAGCGATCCGTCTGCATCAACGCCTGAGCACGAGTTTGATCTGGAGCTAAGACCCCAAACAGCACCTACCGCTGGCAACGACGAGAACTTGCTCTTCGACGGCTCCACCTTGCTTGATGGTGGTGCAGGCGACGACACCGTGTGGCTGCGTTTCGATGAAGACATCGATTTTGCTACCACTGAAGGCGGGACGTTATTCAAAAACATCGAAACTCTCGACCTGACTCGTGAAGGCTTTAATCACAAGCTCAGTAACCTAAGTGCCGATGACGTGCTGCAGATGACCGATGGTCGAAACACACTCACGATTAAGGCTGATGATGGTGACATCATTGATTTGGCCGAAGGTTGGGTTCTTTCCGATGATTCAGATAGAGATAATGGAAGGGATGTGTATGTCAGCACTAATGCGAATGACAAGGCTGAGCTTCATATCGAAGCGGATGCTGAGTTTTTACGTAAAGTGGCAGAGTCGTTAATGACAAAAACAGACGGTTCGAATGGCTAACACCTAAGTCTGACTCACCCTAAACCAAGGCACTTTTGCATAGTGCCTTATTCAGCGCCTCGCGACCTATTGTGGGTTGCGAGGCGTTTTTGTTGTAAAGGTAGTGTCAGGCCAGCTTGGCTGGGGTATAAACCAGTAACGATAGCGGTAAATACTTTAGGTATAGCGCCGTTAATGTTATTTACCCTTGGCGTTTACCTATTCTTGCCTATGCTGCTTTTGTTGAACCATCGCATCAAGTTGCTCGCTGCCGTTTTGGCGTTGGCGTTGATGCTGTGTTTCACGCCATGGGTACAAAGTCAGTTTCACTTCGACGAGACGCAGCTTCGACGCACAGCAAAACAAAAATTTGATGCGTCTGGCCTTAAGAATGTAGAGCGCTGGTTGAGCCTGCAAACGCACCTTGATGGGGTGCCCGATGCGCAATTATTAAAGGTCGTTAATGACTTTTGGAACACCCATGTTTTGGCCGGAGAAGACAGTGCCATTTGGGGGCAAAAAGACTATTGGGCGACGCCACTGGAAACCTTAGGGCGACGTATGGGCGATTGTGAAGACTATGTCATTGGTAAGTACTTCTCGCTAATTCATGCGGGCATGCCGTCAGAGAAGTTACGACTGATCTACGTGCGCGCGCAGGTAGGGGGGCGCAGTATTGCACACATGGTGCTGGGCTATTACAGTCAACCCAATGCCGAGCCGTTGTTGCTTGATAATCTAACCAGTTCCATCCGACCCGCCAGCCAGCGTCCCGATTTAACCCCAGTGTTTAGTTTTAACTCGCAAGGTGTCTATGTGGCAGGGGCGGCGCCTGCATCGGTGGATAGCATTGGTAACTGGCGGGGGTTATTGGTGAAGATGCGCAACGAGGGGTTTAGGCCATGAGCAACTGGATGAAGCTAGGGCGAGCAATTTCCGCCTCATTAACGAGGCTCGTACACGTAGGAAGACCATGTCGTTACTGAAACACCTGCTATTAAGTGTCACCGTCATTATCCTGACTATTCTTCTGGGTACGGGGTGGTTTAGTGTGGACTCGGCGCGGCAATACTTAAGCACCCAGTTGCAAGCGCAAAGTGATTCGGCCGCCACCTCTTTGGCTCTCACCTTATCGCAACCTGCCAACCAAGACCCCGTAACGCAAGAATTACTGGTGTCGGCGCTTTACGATACAGGGCAATTTCATCGCATTCAGTTAATGGATACGTCCGGCGAAAGTATCGTTGTACGCGCACAGCCCGAGCGCACGGCTCAGCGCTCCGTTGCGCCCCAGTGGTTTAGTAATGCGTTGCCCATTCAGCATTCGGCGTCGGTGGCGCATGTTAGCGATGGTTGGAGGCAGTTGGGGCAAGTCGTGGTGCAGGCCGATGCGGCGTATGCGCGCGACACGCTCTGGTCAAGCTTTTTACGGGTGTTTACGTGGGTGCTTGTGGCGGGTCTGGTGTGGGCTTGCGTTGTCATTGTGCTGATACGATGGCTCCGCCGTGCCTTGCGTGTAGAGGTGGCCGATCGTGTGGCTGGGATGTTAAATGAACAGCCCGCCACGACGAAGCCTGCCCGCTCACGGTTTGCCGAGCTCGACGCCGTTAGCCAAACCATCGACGATGTACAAAAACGCGTGTTAGCAACCTCTCAAGAGCAGCATGCTCGTATCGAATCCCTTGAGTTCGAACTTCATCGTGACGAGGTCAGCGGCTTAGCAAATCGTCGTTATTTTGTGAATGAGTTACGCAAAGCCTTAAGCTCAGAATCACAATCTGAACAGAAGGTGGGCGGCCACGTTTTACTGTTTAGACAGCGAGATTTGGCGGCGATTAGCACGGTCATGACCCGAATGAATGTGGATGCATGGCTGCGTAATGTAGGAGATCAACTTAGCGAGACCTTAACGAAGAATACGACCACACCTGCGCAATTGGCACGTTTGAATGGGTCTGATTTTGTGGTGTTATTGCCCAGTCTTGAGGGGCCCGCTGTGTCGTTGTTCGCACAGCAGCTTAAGACCTGCTTGCTACAGTTGCGCGTTCAATTGCCAAGCGGGCAGTTTTGTCGCTGGGCGATGGCGCTGACGGATTACGGGGTAGGGGACACGTTGGCCATGGTGCTAGGGCGTTTGGATCAAGCCTTAATGTCAGCCGAAAGTGCAGGCCACACCGAGATTGAGTACCTATCGCGTAGCGCGAGTTTGCACAGCGCGATGGCGCAGGGGGTGGGTGAAACGCAATGGCGAGAGCTGATTCAAGACGGTTTGGCTCAAGATGCGTTTACGCTTGCCGTATTGCCGCAACCATTGGTCGATAGCAATACTACCGAGCCACATTATGAAGCCACATTGATGCTTCGACGCCCTCACGCTGACGGCGCTCAGACTGCACCTGAGGCCTTAACGTCTGATGCCTCCAGTATTTCTGCCTACCTTTTTATGCCGGTTGCCGTGCGGCTTGGCTTATCCGCGGTTTGTGATTTACGTGCCGTTAAGTTGGGACTGGATTGGCTAGCCCATAACGAAGGCCGTTTAGTGTTACGGGTATCCGTGCCGTCAATATTACAGGCCCGTTTTCTTGAAGAGCTTGAAAACGAATTAACGCAATCCAAGGTCGCGGCAGGCCGTCTCTACCTTGAGCTTGATGCCTATGGCGTGGTCAGTTACACCGAGCCTGTCGCGCACTTCGTGCAGACACTTACTGGCTTAGGCGTGCAGTTTGGTTTGCGCCGAGTCGTCGAGCAGCCCACAGCGCTTCAGTTTTTACACCGTTTTCCGATTGCTTATGTGCGGATCAATGCCGACTTTGTTCAAGAGCGCTTTGATGGCGTCGGTGGACGCGAATTAGCCTTGGCCACGTTTAAGACGTGTGCAGCTCTGGGTATCACGCTGCGATTCAATGTGGCCCCACAAGAGTTGCCACAGGCGATTCGCTCCTTGTTGCAAGAAAGTACTGTAAATCCAACAATTTAAGCGATTAATACTTGCGTTAAGGGGTTGGTTTCAGGTACTATTGTTGACTTACTTGTCTTTGGGGGCGCACAAGCCCGCACGTACAAGTAAAAAATAAACGTTTTGTCTCTCGCAAGATTTCAACCCAGGGTTCGGCGGATAAGCCATTTCAGCACAATGCTTGGTGTGGTAGAAGCGTCGAATCTGACGGGACCAAAACTGGTTGCGTTGTACTGTAAGCTATCTGCTCTCGGGGAAAACGCGGTTAAGTTGGAACAGGAAAAATCATGATTCAAATGCAGACCACGCTTAATGTGGCCGACAACACAGGTGCGCGCTCCGTTATGTGCATTAAAGTGTTGGGTGGCTCCAAGCGCCGTTATGCCGCTATCGGTGACATTATTAAAGTCACTGTTAAAGAAGCGGCCCCGCGCGGACGCGTCAAGAAGGGCGAAATTTACAACGCTGTGGTAGTTCGTACTGCCAAGGGTGTTCGCCGTAAAGACGGTTCGCTGATTAAATTCGGTGGCAATGCTGCCGTTTTGCTAAACGCTAAGCTGGAGCCTATTGGCACTCGCATCTTCGGACCCGTTACGCGCGAATTGCGTACCGAGAAGTTCATGAAGATCGTGTCTTTGGCACCAGAAGTGCTGTAAGGAGCCGAGGATATGCAAAAAATCCGTAAAGGCGACGAAGTTATTGTGTTGGTTGGTCGCGATAAAAAGCGCCGCGGCACAGTGCTTAACGTTGGTGCAGACCGTATTTTGGTTGAAGGTATCAACGTAGTAACTAAACATGTTAAGCCAAATCCTATGGCTGGCACGCAAGGTGGATTCGAGAAAAAATCCATGCCTATTCATATTTCTAACGTTGCTCTCTACAACCCGGAATCGGAAAAAGCCGATCGCGTGGGTTTTAGCGAAGTCGACGGCAAGAAAGTGCGTGTATACCGCTCCAACGGCAAAGTCGTTGGCGCGAAGGCTTAAGGGGCAAATCATGGCACGTTTACAAAATTACTACCGTGAAAAAGTGTTGGCCGAATTGCAAGGTAAATACAATTACGACAGCGTAATGGAAGTACCTCGCATCACGAAGATTACCCTGAACATGGGTGTGTCTGAAGCTGTTGCCGACCGCAAAGTTATTGATCAAGCCGCAGGTGATTTGGCAAAAATTTCTGGTCAAAAACCAGTAATTACCAAAACACGTAAAGCGATCGCTGGCTTTAAAATCCGCGAAGACTACCCAATTGGCTGCAAAGTCACATTGCGTGGCCGTCGCATGTACGAATTCCTGGATCGTCTGATTGCCGTGGCACTGCCACGCGTACGTGACTTCCGCGGTATTTCGGGTCGTGCGTTCGATGGACGCGGTAACTTCAACTTAGGGGTAAAAGAGCAAATCATTTTCCCTGAAATTGAATACGACAAAATTGATGCGGTTCGTGGTTTGAATATCAGTATCACCACAACTGCCAAGACCGACGACGAAGCAAAAGCGCTGCTTACAGCCTTCAGCTTCCCGTTCCGTAACTAAGGGGCGATGACGTGGCTAAACTTTCACTCATCAATCGCGATATTAAGCGCGCTAAGTTGATCGAAAAATTTGCTCCTAAGCGCGCTGCGCTGAAAGCAATCATTAACGATCAATCAAAAACCGACGAAGAGCGTTTTCAAGCTCGTCTGGAGCTTCAACAGCTTCCACGCAACTCGAGCCCATCTCGCTTGCGTAATCGTTGTGTAGTTACAGGCCGTTCGCGCGGTGTATACAAGCAATTCGGTTTGACTCGTCACAAAGTCCGTGAAATGGCTATGCGTGGTGAGATTCCGGGTATGACCAAGGCCAGCTGGTAGGAGAAAACACATGAGCATGAGCGATCCAATCGCCGACATGTTGACCCGCGTTCGTAACGCTCAAATGGTCAATAAAACGTCGGTTAGCATGCCCTCCTCGAAGCTGAAAGCAGCCATTGCTGCTGTGCTGAAAGACGAAGGCTATATCGAAGATTTCCAAATCGTTGGCGAAGCCGCGAAGCCTGTATTGGAAGTTAAACTTAAGTACTACGCTGGCCAACCAGTTATCGAGCGCATTGACCGTGTGTCGCGCCCTGGTTTGCGCGTCTACAAAGGCAGCAACAGCATACCTCAAGTCATGAATGGCTTAGGTGTTGCTATCGTGTCTACGTCTCGTGGCGTAATGACCGATCGCAAAGCTCGCGCAGCCGGCGTGGGTGGCGAAGTTCTTTGCTACGTGGCATAAGGAGAATATCAATGTCACGTATCGCAAAGTACCCCGTCGCACTGCCTAAAGGCGTAGAAACTACCATTGCAGCCGATCAAATCGTTGTTAAAGGTCCATTGGGTACATTAAGTCAGTCCTTGACTGGCGATGTAAACATCGAGCTAAACGACGGTCAGCTATCCTTTGCTGCAGCCAACGATTCCCGCCAAGCTAACGCCATGGCCGGTACAGTTCGTTCACTGGTTAACAATATGGTGACTGGTGTTAGCGCTGGGTTTGAGCGCAAGCTTAACTTAGTTGGCGTGGGTTTCCGTGCACAAGTTCAAGGCACAGCTTTGAAATTGCAGCTTGGTTTCTCGCATGATGTTATTCACGATCTACCTGAAGGCGTAAAAGCCGAATGCCCTACACCTACAGAAATTATTCTGAAAGGTTCGGACAAACAGGTAGTTGGTCAAGTTGCCGCAGAAGTTCGTGGTTACCGTCCACCAGAGCCTTACAAAGGCAAGGGTGTACGTTATGCCGACGAGCGCGTCATCTTGAAAGAAACCAAGAAGAAATAATCGCACAGGCAAGGACGAATTATGGATAAGAAACAATCTCGTTTGCGTCGTGCAGTGGCAACTCGCAAGAAAATCGCCGAGTTACGCGTACATCGTTTGGCGGTTCACCGCACGAATCTGCACATTTACGCCAACATTATTTCGCCAGAAGGCGACCGCGTGCTCGTTAGCGCTTCAACGCTCGAGCCCGAAGTTCGCAAAGAGTTGGCCAACGGCGGTAACACCGCTGCGGCTAGCATTATTGGCAAACGTGTCGCCGAAAAAGCGAAAGCGGCAGGTATTGAAACCGTCGCATTCGACCGTTCTGGCTTCCGTTATCATGGCCGCGTCAAGGCGCTGGCCGACGCCGCGCGTGAAGCCGGCTTGAAGTTCTAAGCAAGGAATTGTCAAATGGCTAAAGCACAAGGCAGACAAAATGCCGATCAAGAGCGCGACGACGGCCTGCGTGAAAAAATGATTGCGGTTAACCGCGTCAGCAAAGTCGTTAAAGGTGGCCGCACCATGAGCTTCGCTGCACTAGCAGTAGTAGGCGATGGCGACGGTCGTATCGGAATGGGTAAAGGTAAAGCACGTGAAGTGCCAGTGTCCGTTCAAAAAGCTATGGAACAAGCTCGTCGTGGTCTGTTCAAAGTGGCTTTAAAAGACGGTACGTTACATCACACTGTCGTAGGTAAGCACGGTGCCTCTACCGTACTTATTTCGCCTGCAGCTGAAGGTACTGGCGTTATTGCTGGTGGCCCAATGCGCGCGATTTTCGAAGTAATGGGTGTACGTAACGTGGTTGCTAAAAGCCTAGGCTCAAGCAACCCGTACAACATGGTACGCGCAACGCTAAATGGTTTGCGTGCTTGCTCCACACCAGCTGAAATTGCGGCTAAGCGCGGCAAATCAGTTGAAGAGATTCTGGGGTAAATCATGGCACAGAAGCAAGTCAAGGTCACACTCGTGCGCTCTGTTATTGGTACTAAGCAATCACACCGCGACACCGTTCGTGGGTTGGGTTTGCGTGGTATTAACAGCAGCCGCGTTTTGGTTGATACTCCCGAGGTTCGTGGGATGATCCGTAAAGTGGATTATCTCGTGACCGTTTCGGAAGCCTAAAAGGAACCGGTATGTCGCAATTGCAACTAAATTCGCTAAAACCCGCGGCAGGTGCTAAGCACGCTGCACGTCGCGTGGGTCGCGGCCCAGGTTCCGGCTTGGGCAAGACCGCAGGTCGCGGTCACAAAGGTCAAAAATCACGCTCTGGCGGTTTTCATAAAGTCGGTTTTGAAGGCGGTCAAATGCCTTTGCAACGACGTTTGCCTAAACGTGGTTTTACGGCTCCTGGCGGCCATTTGCATGCCGAAATCCGCTTGTCTGACTTACAACGCCTTGATGTCGAAGAAATCGACGTTAGCGTGTTGAAGCAAGCAGGTGTAGTCGGTCAACTGGTGCGTTCCGCTAAAGTTATTAAGTCCGGCGAGTTGTCGCGCAAAGTGGTGCTGAAAGGCATCGGCGCTACAGCAGGTGCCCGTGCTGCGATTGAAGCCGCAGGCGGTTCGCTAGCTGAATAAAAGGGGTTACGGTGGCTAAAGCACAGGCACAGGGTAAAGCAGGATCAGGTCTCGGCGATTTACAACGTCGAATCATTTTCCTATTGCTCGCGCTGGTTGTTTATCGTTTAGGTACTCATGTTCCTGTTCCGGGTATCAACCCGGATGCGCTAACCGATCTGTTCCAACAAAACCAAAGTGGTATTTTGGGTTTGTTCAACATGTTCTCGGGTGGTGCGTTGGAACGTTTCTCAGTGTTCGCGCTGGGAATCATGCCCTACATCTCTGCATCGATTATTATGCAGTTGGCGTCGGCAGTAGTGCCTACGCTTGAAGCAATCAAGAAAGAAGGTGAGTCGGGTCGGCGTAAAATTACGCAATACACCCGTTACGGTACTGTTTTCTTAGCATTATTTCAGGCCGTTGGTATTTCCATTGCTTTGGAGTCACAGCCGGGGCTCGTTATCGATCCTGGTTTGTTATTCCGCTTCACCGCGATAGTAACGCTGGTTACTGGCACCATGTTTTTAATGTGGCTGGGCGAGCAAATTACTGAGCGGGGTATTGGTAACGGTATATCTATCCTGATTTTTGCTGGGATTGTAGCTGGCTTACCTAGCGCGCTAGGTGGGATGCTCGATTTAGTGCGTACGGACGCAATGTCGATTTTATCGGTATTGTTCATCCTAGTGCTTGTCGCCGCCGTTACTTACTTTGTTGTTTTCGTCGAACGCGGTCAGCGTCGTATTACAGTAAACTACGCGAAGCGTCAGGTAGGTAATCGTGTTTATGGTGGTCAAAGCTCGCATTTGCCACTTAAGCTGAATATGGCTGGGGTAATTCCTCCCATTTTTGCTTCATCGATTATTCTGTTACCAGCAACGATTGCTAGCTGGTTCGCTACCACGCCAGGCTTGGGTTGGTTACGTGATTTGGAAGCTGCGCTTTCTCCACGCCAACCGTTGTACATCACGCTCTTTTCAGCGTTGATTATTCTGTTTTGTTTCTTCTATACGGCTTTGGTGTTTAATAGCCGCGAAACAGCAGATAACCTCAAGAAAAGTGGTGCGTTCGTACCTGGCATTCGCCCCGGTGAGCAAACAGCACGCTATGTAGATCGTATTCTTACTCGCTTAACATTGGCGGGCGCTATCTACATTACGTTTGTATGTTTGGTCCCCGAGATCATGCAGATTCGCTGGAATGTACCGTTCTATTTCGGTGGTACGTCCCTGTTGATTATTGTTGTAGTTACCATGGACTTCATGGCACAGGCTCAGGCCTACGTGATGTCCCAACAGTACGACTCGTTGCTCAAGAAGGCTAACTTCAAGGGTTCGGGTATGCCAATGCGATAGATAGACGAACAACGATGGCAAAGGACGACGTCATACAGATGCAAGGGGAGGTCATCGAAAACCTCCCGAACGCAACCTTTCGTATCAAGCTAGAAAATGGCCACGTGGTGTTAGGCTACGTTTCAGGCAAGATGCGTATGCATTACATCCGGATTCTACCGGGTGATAAGGTCACGGTGGAGCTCACGCCCTATGACCTATCCCGAGGCAGAATTGTATTCCGCTCTAAATAGCGGCCGGTAACAGGAAACTAGGAGTCAACCATGAAGGTAATGGCATCAGTAAAGCGGATCTGCCGCAACTGTAAAATCATTAAACGTCATGGCGTGGTACGTGTAATTTGCACCGATCCACGTCACAAGCAGCGTCAAGGCTAATAGGCCGAAACGCAACCGATTTAACAAGGAACAACCATGGCCCGTATTGCTGGCATAAATATCCCGCCGCATCAACACGCCGAAATCGGTCTTACCGCGATTTTCGGCATTGGTCGCACCCGCGCTCGTCAAATTTGTGACGCCTCGGGTATTGAGTATTCTAAAAAGGTCAAAGACCTTAGCGACGCTGAGCTGGAAAAAATTCGCGAACAGATTTCTCAGTTTTTAGTTGAAGGTGACTTACGCCGCGAAGTTCAACTATCTGTGAAACGTCTAATAGACTTAGGAACGTATCGTGGCATGCGCCATCGTCGTGGACTGCCAGTGCGCGGTCAACGTACTCGTACAAACGCTCGTACCCGTAAGGGACCACGTCGCGCTGCGCAGTCCCTGAAGAAATAATCGAGGAATAGAAGATGGCTAAAGCTTCTGGCGCATCGCGCGCTCGTAAGAAAGTTAAAAAGAATGTTGCGGACGGGATCGCTCACGTCCAAGCTACATTTAACAACACAATCATCACCATCACTGATCGTCAAGGCAATGCATTGTCTTGGGCGACCTCTGGTGGCGCGGGCTTTAAAGGTTCGCGTAAATCGACGCCGTTTGCCGCACAGGTCGCCGCCGAAGCGGCTGGTCGCACTGCGATGGAATACGGTATCAAAAACTTGGAAGTACGCATCAAGGGCCCAGGCCCTGGCCGTGATTCGTCGGTTCGCGCTTTGAATGCACTGGGTATTAAAGTAACCAGCATTGCAGACATCACGCCGGTTCCGCACAACGGTTGCCGTCCACCCAAGCGTCGTCGTATCTAAGGGGAAGCTAAGTGGCTCGTTATATTGGACCTAAATGTAAACTCTCGCGTCGCGAGGGTACCGATCTCTTTTTAAAGAGTGCTCGCCGTTCACTGGATTCCAAGTGCAAACTTGAATCCCGTCCTGGTCAACATGGTCGCACCTCCGGTGCTCGTACCTCTGACTACGGCTTACAGTTACGCGAAAAGCAAAAACTTAAGCGTATGTACGGTGTGCTAGAAAAGCAATTCCGTCGTTACTTCTCAGAAGCTGAGCGTCGTCGTGGAAACACAGGTGAAACGCTGATTCAACTTCTAGAGTCTCGCTTAGATAACGTGGTGTACCGCATGGGTTTTGGCTCTACACGTGCCGAAGCTCGTCAGTTGGTTACACACCGTGCTATCGAAATCAATGGCCGTACTGCTGACATCGCTTCGATGTTGGTTAAGCCCGGTGATGTGGTTTCGATTCGCGAAAAATCTCGCGGTCAAGGCCGTATTAAAGAAGCGCTTGATTTAGCTTCCAGCGTAGGCCTGCCACAGTGGGTTGACGTTGACAGCAGCAAATTAAGTGGCGTATTTAAACAAGTTCCAGATCGCGCTGATGTAGCCCGTGATGTGAACGAGTCACTCGTTGTTGAGTTGTACTCACGTTAATACGTAGCTGCTTTATTGCCAGTTCGCTACTCACACCCATGGCTTCTTAAGTCGATGGGTGTGAGTGGTTTTATAAAACGGTCTTTGTACCGGTTTTTCCATCAGCCTTATCGGTGTAACGAGCCGAGGGTATTGAGAAGGAATTTAAATGTCTCAAGGTTTTCTAAAGCCGCGTTCCATTGAAGTTGAACCCATTAGCAAAAATCATGCACGGGTCATTATGGAGCCGTTTGAGCGTGGTTACGGCCACACTCTAGGTAATGCATTACGTCGTATTCTGCTGTCATCCATGACAGGTTACGCACCGACTGAAGTTCAAATCACGGGTGTGGTACACGAATACTCGACGCTGCCAGGTGTACGTGAAGACGTTGTTGATATCATGCTGAACTTGAAAGGCGTGGTATTTAAATTGCACAGTCGTGAAGAAGTTACGTTGACGCTAACTAAGTCTGGCGCTGGTCAGGTTTTAGCAAGCGATATCGATCTTCCCCACGATGTAGAGATTATTAACCCTGATCACGTTATTGCTCACCTAAGCGAAGAAGGTAAGCTAGAAATGACGATCAAGGTAGAACAAGGCCGTGGCTATGTGCCTGGTAATGTTCGTGCGTTATCCGATGATCGCCAGCACACGATTGGTCGTATTGTGCTAGATGCGTCATACAGCCCAGTGCGTCGTGTTAGCTATGCGGTAGAAAGTGCTCGTGTAGAGCAACGTACTGACTTAGATAAGCTGGTGCTCGACATCGAGACTAACGGTGTATTGAACCCCGAAGAGGCAGTTCGTCAGTCGGCTCGTATTTTGATGGATCAAATTTCTGTGTTCGCAGCATTGGAAGGCGCAGAAGATCCGCTCGAGACACCTGAGCGCGCTACACCTCAGATTGACCCTGTGTTGTTACGTCCTGTAGACGATTTAGAACTCACCGTTCGTTCGGCAAACTGCTTGAAAGCCGAAAACATCTACTACATTGGCGATCTCATCCAGCGTACAGAAAACGAATTACTCAAAACGCCAAACTTGGGTCGCAAGTCCTTGAACGAAATCAAGGAAGTGCTTGCTGCACGTGGTTTGACATTGGGTATGAAGTTAGAAAACTGGCCGCCTCTAGGTTTAGAGCGTCCATAATCGTTCCGATTGGGGCTTTTAATACCTTATTAAAGTGTGTTATAAGTCCCATTCCCTACTTGGCCCGCAGTGCAAACTGATAGAAGAGCCAATGGGGGGTAACGGAATATTTTCCGTTCAAATAAGATTTATTTTTTTTAGGATAGTTATCATGCGCCATCGTCAAGGCCTACGTAAGCTGAATCGTACCAGCAGTCACCGTCTCGCTATGTTCCGTAACATGGCAGTGTCCCTCATTACTCACGAAGCGATCAAAACTACATTGCCTAAAGCAAAAGAGTTGCGTCGTGTCGTAGAACCCCTCATCACGCTAGCTAAAGAGCCTACCGTTGCAAATCGTCGTTTGGCCTTTGCTCGTTTGCGTGATCGTGATGCGGTCACTAAACTGTTTAATGATATCGGCCCACGCTTCCAAGAGCGTAACGGTGGTTACACACGTGTATTGAAAATGGGTTTCCGTCAGGGTGACAATGCACCCATGGCGTTCATGGAATTGGTTGATCGTCCAGAAGCTCAGGAAGACGCTGCTGAATAAGCACACGTTGTAGTAAGACCAGAAAACGGGCCTATAGGGTCCGTTTTTTTTTGAAGGCTACTTCCCTATGTCCAATGAACATCATTTAAGCGCTTTGAGCGCGCTAAGCCCTGAATCTGTCGTGATGGTGTTTAGTAATGCGCCCGATACCTTAACAGCGAAACGTATCGCTCATTACGTAGTCGAGGAAGGTTTGGTGGCTTGTGCGAACCTTGGCGCAGCTTCGTTGTCTATGTACATGTGGCAGGGTGACTTAGAGGGGGCCTCTGAGATACCACTTACGTTTAAAACCACGGTTCGTCGTATTGATGCACTACTGACTCGCATTACCCAACTGCATCCTTACGATGTCCCTGAAGTGCTTGTGGTGCCCGTGGTTGCAGGTTTAGATACCTATGTGCGGTGGGTGCAAGATGAAACGGCTGCTACGCCCACGTCAAAAGACTAATACTAGGATGTATTCATGCAGTCAGAAGTACCTCAGCAACGCTGTTTGTCTCGTCTCGCTTCACCAATCCTAAGCTCTGATGCGAGCTCTTGTGCGCGGCCTGTGCAGGCTTTGTCGTGCGATGCACTGGTGTTGTCGTTAAGGCGCTTCTTACTGCTTTTGCTTAGTGTCTTCGTTTTTGCATTACCTCAGGTGGCCCACGCGGGCGATGAGTACGATTACCTTGACCCTGAGGATGCCTTTCAGTTAAGTGTGGCAATGGCCACCGATACGCAGTTGCACGTGCATTTCGCGATCGCGCCCGATTACTACATGTATCGCGATCGTTTTGGGTTCGAGGCAAAACCCAGCTCTGATTGGTTGGGTGATCCTGAGTTCCCCCCAGCGAAGTTTGTTTACGATCCAAATTTTGATGAAACCATGGCGACCTATAGGCGTGAAGCCACCGTCGTGGTTCCGCTTAAGCGGGGATCGGCATTGCCATTAACGTTGGCCATTACCAGCCAAGGGTGTGCGGACGCGGGCTTGTGTTATTCGCCTATCGTTAATGAAATAACCCTTACCCCTACTGCTTCGGGTTACGAAGTGGGGGGTAAATGGGCGAAAAGTGATGTGCCAGCACCGTTAACAGAAGTGGTGCAAGAACATACGCGCTCTACGATGTCGAGTGTGTTTAGTGCGAATGACATGGGGGTAGCGCAATACTTAAACGACGCCAGCTTTTTGCAGGTGGTGGGTTTAAGTTTTGTGTTGGGGTTATTGCTTTCGTTTACTCCGTGTGTGCTGCCAATGGTGCCTATTTTGCTGGGCATTATCGCCGGACGCTCGAAAGATCAGACCTTAAGTCGACGCAAAGGCTTTGCGTTGGCCTTTGTGTATGTGCTGGGCGTGGCGTTGGTGTATTCCGTGCTGGGGATCAGTGCGGGGTTGGCGGGTGCCAGCTTGGCGATGTGGCTACAAAACCCTTGGGTACTTAGCATTTTTGCTGGGTTGCTTGTGTTGCTGTCACTGTCGATGTTTGATGTGTATCCGTTGCAGGCGCCGGTGGCATTGCAATCACGTCTGCAAGGGCGCATGCGTCGCCTTTCCGGTGGACGTTATGGCGGCGTGTTCATGATGGGCGTGCTCTCTGCTTTCATCGTTGGGCCGTGTGTCGCAGCGCCTTTAGCAGGTGTCTTGCTGTTTATTTCGCAAACCGGTGACATTTGGCTGGGTGGGTCGGCGTTATTTGCCTTGGCTTGGGGTTCCGGCGTTTTGTTGTTGGTATTGGGGGCCACCTCTGGCGGTTTGATGCCTAAAGCAGGGGCGTGGATGAATGGCGTCAAGCAATTCTTTGGGCTACTTCTGTTAGCGACAGCATGGTGGATGCTGTATTCGGTCGTGCCAAGTGCAGCTTTTGTGATGGGTTGGATCGTTTTGGCGCTATGGGCAGCCATTTTGCTGGGTGCGTTCACTACAGCGCCAGCGTCTCATCCTTTAATGCTGTTATTACGTGCTGTGGGCCTGCTGTTGGCGTTTTGGGCTTTGGCCCTGACGTTGGGTCTAGCCAGCGGCGGTCGTAGCGTTATAGCGCCGTTAAAACACCTAAGCATAAGCGGAACACAAAACGGTGCCGCCGTTGTAGCGCCAACTTTTATGCAAATCGACTCAGTGCAGGCATTAGACGAGGCACTAGCCCGAACCGATAGGCCTGTGATGTTGGATTTTTATGCGGACTGGTGCGTGTCATGCATAGAGATGGAGAACTTTACCTTCACCAATTCCACGGTTGCACGTCAGATGTCGGGCATGTTGTTATTGCAGGCTGACGTTACCGCGAACACCCCAGAGCATCGCGAGCTTTTGCAGCGATTTAACTTGTTCGGGCCACCGGGTATTTTATTCTTTGATGCAACAGGCCAAGCATTAAGCCAGCATCGTGTCGTGGGATTTCAGTCTGCAGAGCGGTTTTCGGCAATATTGGCTGAAGTTAACGGTAGTTAACCATCGTGCCCCTGACTTTGACTTTTGTATTTCGTCAGCCCTAATGCGGTGTGTTGTAGCACCGCATTAGGTTTCTGTGTCGCGCTCTGACAGCAATTAGCCGTTTTGCTGTTTTAGCAATTTGGCGGCTTCAATTGCAAAATAAGTAAGTATGCCGTCAGCACCTGCACGTTTAAAGGCCAGTAGTGATTCCATCATGACTTTGTCATGGTCCAGCCACCCGTTAGCAGAGGCGGCCTTGATCATGGCGTATTCTCCACTGACTTGATAGACAAAGGTAGGCATACCAAACGCGTCCTTAACGTCACGCAATATATCCAGATAAGGCAGGCCTGGTTTCACCATGACCATGTCGGCGCCTTCGCGTATGTCGGCGGCGACCTCACGAATGGCTTCGCTTCGATTGGCGGGGTCCATTTGATAGCTGGCTTTATCTGACTTACCTAAATTACTGGCCGAACCCACCGCATCACGAAATGGTCCGTAAAAAGCGCTGGCATACTTAGCCGAGTAGGCCATGATGCGCGTGTCGATACGTTGATTCTCGTCGAGAATGCTTCGTATGGCACCGACGCGGCCATCCATCATGTCGCTAGGAGCCACGATGTCGACGCCTGCAAACGCTTGAGTAAGCGCCTGACGGCGTAGTACGTCGACGGTGGCTTCATTCAACACGTAGCCGTTACTGTCGATGACACCGTCTTGTCCGTGACTGGTATAGGGGTCAAGGGCCACATCGGTCAAAATGCCCAGTTCAGGGAAATGCTTTTTTATCAGCGAGACGACGCGTGGGATAAGGCCGTCTGGGTTGGCCGCTTCGTGTCCGTCTGGGCTTTTTAACGAAGGGTCAATAGAAGGGAACAGAGACAGCACGGGTATGCCCAGTCTCAAACATTCTTCAGCCACTGCCAAGAGGGTGTCTGGCGAATAACGGTACACGCCAGGCATCGAATCAACGTTTTCCTTAACGTTTTCACCTTCACGCACAAAAACCGGATAAATAAAATCGTCGGTGGTGACAATGTTTTCACGCACTAAACGACGAGTGAAGTCGTCGCGACGATTGCGTCGAGGACGGCTATGAGGAAAATTAACGGTAGGCAAAAATTGAGTCATGGGACAACCTTTGGAGAGATCCAGTTTTCAATGTAGTGGGATGCTTCTTCAATACCGATGCGATGCGTCGCAGAGAACGGTAGAGCGTGCATCGGGCCGATGGCGGCCAGTTGCTTGCGTGTGGCGGCGACGGCTTGTACGCGCTTGCCATAGGCGAACTTGTCCGCCTTAGTGAGCAGCACAAGCAATGGTTTGCCCGTCGGGGCGATCCAGCGGGCTAGCTGCAGGTCAAGATCGGTGACCCCGCGGCGTATATCAATCATTAATACCACACCTGCTAGCGAGCTGCGCAGCCTAAGGTAGCTGCCCAGTACCAGATCCCACTCTTGTTTTTCTTGTCGGCCAACAGCAGCATAGCCGTAGCCGGGAAGATCCACCAGATAGCCCAAAGTGCCTTCTGGATCGAGGGGGTCGGGGATGCCAAACATATTAATCAGTCGAGTACGTCCAGGCGTTTTGCTTGAGAAGGCCAGACGACGTTGATTGGTTAATACGTTAATTGAGGACGATTTGCCCGAGTTTGAACGGCCAACGAAACAAATCTCAGGAGGCCCTGGAGGCGGCAGCTGCTCTAGCTTTGCCGCTGAAATAGTGAAGGTGGCGCGATGTAATATTGACATGGTTACGGCATTTTTCCGATTAAGTGCAAGCTGTATTGTATAATTGTGCGATTTGAAACAGTAACGTCGTATTGCCTGCAGCATTTTGTTGACAGGTTGCGGCGGGTTTGGCGGAGGCGCATGTTGCCGCACTCCGGTTGAATCGCGATTGTCGAGGACTACATGAAGCGCGTGCTTTCCAGATTCGTTATCGCCAGCAGCCTAGTAGCAGGCTGTTCCGTATTTACTCTAGCTCAGGCTACTGAAGTAGCCAAACCAGATGCTGCGAAAGGCGAGCAGCTCTACATCAACGGCGAAATGTCGCGTGGCGTACTGGCCTGTGTCACCTGTCACGGTGATGCCGGAAACAGCACCATCGGGGCAAATCCCAACTTGGCGGCCCAACCGTTCGAGTACTTAGTGAAGCAGTTACACGATTTTCGCCCCCGCGACGCAGAAAGACCAGCGACGCGTTTGGGATTAAACGGTGCGCCTCCTATTATGGCCAGTATCGTTGCCAACATGACAGAAGAGGAAATGCGTGATGTTTCCTTCTATTTGTCGCAGCAAAAGCTCGATTTAGAGATCGCGCCCAAGGCTGCAAATGAAGATACCGTTGCTCGCGGGCAACAGATCTGGCGTGGCGGCTTACCAGAACGCGGCGTGGCTGCATGTGCAGCGTGTCACGCGCCTAACGGAGCCGGTATTCCGGGTCAATACCCACGCATTGCAGGACAATACGCCTCGTACATTTCGGAGCAGCTAAAATTGTTCCGCAGTGGTGATCGAGCAAATGGTCCAATGATGCACGATATCGCTGACCGCATGAACGACGCTGATATTGAAGCCGTTTCCGATTACGCTGCAGGTTTGCGTTAACGCAATACCTTAAATCTGTGTCATGCGTATGCTTGCTGTAAGGGTAAGCATACCGCGGCGGTTTCGTTTTATGCGGCAAAAGCTCCTCGACGAGGAGCTTTTGCACGTTTACCGTTTCTGATAAATCGCGTGCGACTTTTCAGCTTGTATCGGTCTAACGCCTCGTTTTTGTCTTTCTTGCTACATGCCGAGAACCTTTATACGGCAGTGCTGTCCAACATCGGCAACGATTCATCTATTTCTCTTAAAGCGATCCTGTGACTGTAGCTTCTCCAACACGCCGAATTAGTGTCGACGATTTGTTTGAACTCTTGGGTTCAATGCGTTTCGCCATTAGCTTATTGATGTTCATTTGTATAGCCAGCATTATTGGTACGGTGTTGGCGCAAAACCAGTCGATGAATGTCTATATTGATCAATTCGGGCCGTTTTGGGTTGATTTATTCGACCGCTTCTCCATCTGGTCTATTTATAACAACTGGTGGTTCTTGCTCATTATGGGCTTCTTGGTGGTGTCGACCACCCTATGCGTTGTGCGCAATGCCCCGAAAATGTTGAAAGATGCTGCGTCGTTTCGTGAGTACGTTCGCGGCAGTAGCTTACGGGCCTTTCCGCATCGTGTTGAGGTCAAAAATGCCAACAGCAGCGAGAAAAACGCCACTGATATCCAGCAGTGGCTAAGTGCTAACGGCTATAAGTACAAAACACGCGAAGACGATGACGGCAGTTTAATGTTGGCTGCAAAAAAAGGCAGTAGCAATCGTCTTGGTTATATCTTTGGGCATGTGGCGATTGTGGTCATCTGTATCGGTGGCCTGATGGATAGTGAACTTCCCGTAAAGCTGCAGGTATGGCTGGGTGGGAAAACGCCCATTACCGAGAACATGCTCATTTCAGAAGTACCGCCCGAAGGGCGCTTATCGGTTAGTAACCCCAGTTTTAGGGCTAATATGTTGGTCCCCGATGGCGCGCGCACGGCGACAGCGGTAGTGAACGTTGATGAAGGGGTACTGGTACAACCTATTCCTTTTGTGCTCGAACTGAAGCAGTTTCTGATCGATTATTACTCTACAGGCATGCCAAGCAGCTTTAAAAGCGAGGTGGTTATCACCGACCCCGAAACGGGTGAAAGCTTTGAGCAAGTCATCGAAGTCAATGAACCCTTACGTTATAAAGGTGTAACGGTGTATCAGTCGGGTTTTGATGATGGTGGCTCAACCTTAGAGCTTCTGGCTTATCCCCTTGATGGTTCTAGTAGCCAGTCGTTTGCGGTTAACGGTAAAGTCGGCGAAAACACGCGTTTTGCTATTAATGATCAGGGCGACGAAGTAACGGTTAACTTTACCGAATTACGCATTATTAATGTAGAAGACCTAAGCTCTGGCGAACCTCAGCCCAAAGCCATGATCGAGCACGTTGCGGCCGTAACCGGCAGCGCGGCAGGCAAAAACAACGATAATTTGAAAAACGTGGGGCCAAGTGTGCATTACCAACTGATTGGTAATGATGGTCAAGCGCGTGAGTACACGAATTACATGCTGCCGATCGAACTCGATGGTTTTCCTGTGTACTTAATGGGCATGCGTGTTTCGCCTAACGACGGCTTCCGCTATGTACGCATTCCCGTCGATGAACAAAACTCCATGAACGAGTTTATGCGTTTGCGGGCAGCGCTTACTGAACCTGCATTGGTGAACGAGGCAGCCTTACGCTTCGCGCAGCGCAACGGCGATGAAACCCCCGATTCGCTTTTACACCGGGCAGCTCGAAACGCCTTACATGCTTTTGCTAACGAAGGGTTTAACGGCCTAGTGCAAACGGTACCAGCTGAAGATAGGGAAAAAATACTGGGCTTTACGGTGCCTATGATTCAGCTTTCTTTGATCGAGTTACGCGACATTGTGCGCGAACGCGCGAACGAAGAGGCCGTGGTTTATGCAGGAGAAGAAGGGATACGTGCTCAAGAGTGGGTGCAGTTAAGCCTTTTGGCTCTGGCAAACTTACCCGATTACCCCGCGCCAGTTATGCTGAATTTGCGTAATTTTGACCATGTACAGGCTAGCGTCTTTCAGGTCGCTCGTAGCCCTGGAATGTATATTGTGTATACCGGCTCATTATTCTTAGTTATCGGTGTCTTTACGATGTTCTATGTGCGTGATCGCCGTATTTGGGTTTGGATTCGCAACGACGATAAGCAGGGCACTACCATGCTAGCTGCTATGACCTCTCAGCGTAGAAATCTTGATTTCAATCGCGAGTTCGACCAGTTTAAACAAAGCTTTCAGCGCTTGTCTGCATAGCGAGGAAATTACCCATGTCTGAATCAGCAATGCTCTCTCAATCGACGACGTGGCAGTCGAATATGGCGGCCAGCGGAGACTCCCGCGGTGTCCGTGGACGTCCGCAACTTAGCGATTACCTGTTTTTTATCTTGTTATCGCTTGGCGCCGCTTATGCGTTATATGCCTACAGTGAATACATGGATGTCTATGAAAAAGGCATTCTGATCAGTGCCGTTCCGCTCTTGGCATGGATGGGCTGGTTGTGGCGTCCCTTACGTACCATTATGGTGCTTACTGGCGCCACGGCGCTATTTGCGATTTGGTTGTATAGCGTTGATGGCAACTTGTTGAATGGCGATATTGCCAAGTCTGAACAGGTTTTCTTATTACGCTATTTACTGTCCTCGCAGTCAGCTATTTTATGGATGTGTGCGTTATTTGTGCTGGCGACGGTCTGTTATTGGATCGGCTTTGCTAGCACGACCGCGGCATGGGTAGGCTCTGCTATGACGTGGGGTGCCGTGTATGCCGGCATTACAGGAATGCTGGTTAGATGGCGTGAAGGGCACTTATTAGGCCCCGATATCGGTCATATTCCCGTTAGCAACCTTTACGAAGTTTTCGTCATGTTTGCGCTGATTACGGCCTTGTTTTACCTGTACTACGAGCGTCGCTATGCAACCAAAGCCTTGGGTGGCTTTGTGCTGTTGGTGATCACCTCATCCGTTGTCTTTTTGTTATGGTATTCCTTCACACGCGATGCGCATCAGATTCAACCCTTGGTGCCAGCGTTGAAAAGTTGGTGGATGAAAATTCATGTCCCCGCTAACTTTATTGGTTACGGTACCTTCGCTCTGGCAGCGATGGTTGGTTTTGCCTATTTGGTGAAAGAGCACGGCGAAACCAAATCCTGGGCAAAGCTGACTCCTTTATTTATTCTTGGGGTCATTCTGTGCGCCGAACCCATGATCTTTGGCTCTCGAGAGCTCTCCATGACTTGGATGCTGTTCTTCGGCATCAGTGCTCTGATTGTGGGGGCAATTCTGGCACTGCGTGGGCCCATTTCTAAACAATTGCCGTCGTTGGAAGTGCTTGATGACATCATGTACAGAGCCATCGCGGTTGGCTTTGCCTTCTTTACCATTGCCACCATACTTGGTGCCCTATGGGCAGCGGATGCTTGGGGGGCGTATTGGCAGTGGGATCCCAAGGAGACGTGGGCATTAATCGTTTGGCTGAACTACGCAGCGTGGCTACATATGCGCTTAATGAAAGGTTTGCGTGGCTCGATGGCGGCTTACTGGGCCTTGCTAGGCTTAGTGATCACCAGCTTCGCGTTTCTGGGCGTGAACATGTTCTTATCGGGCTTGCACTCGTATGGCGAGTTATAAAGTAGTTCGTTAAAACGTTATACTTTTGGCTTTCAATGGCGCTCTACTTAACATAGAGCGCCATTTTTGTTTCTTTTATTGACAAACTATCAACGAAATACGTTGTTTTAAACGGATATTTCGTATTGTTTTGTAGTTATTGTAAAGAAATGTCAATGAAACGTTAATTACTGTTAAGAGTCCTTCGGCGCTATAACCGCGCAGCTTTTTACCCTATTTGTAGTGGTCTCTACTCTTATTCTTTAATTCAGTAGTGTATTACGCTTGTGGTAAGGCTCATCGACGCTGTCTATACTACGCTTTTCATTAACAATTTCATAAACTTACCCTGATCAAATCATTAACGTTATGTAAAAATGAGCATTAGTTTATGAGTGTTATGAAATGTATCTATAAAGAAAAACATCGTTAGCTCTCCTAAACAAAAAGCAAATAATAAAGCTGGTTTCGCAGTTAATGGGGGAAGCCTTATGCATTTACAAAACGCTGCCAGAGTTCAGTCAAGCGTTCTGCCTCAGGTGGTCGGCTTGGCCACTGAAACGTTAAATGTTTATCTCAATATGTTGCAACGAAGCTGGCCTCTGGAGGGGTGGGCAGTGTTGCAGAAAGTCAGGGATGACTACCGTTTATTGACGTCGCTGGGCTGTTTTAGGGCACTGTGCCCAGATAACGGTTTTGAGCAGTTGCTGCATCAACACTGGGGAGGTGCTGCCGGTTACGATGATTATGTGTATCGGCCGCTGCTGGAGCAGGAAACGGCTAGTTTACGTAGCCAGACCGATGAGGTGCTGCACGTGAAGTACCTGTTTCGTGTGGCATTGCACGACACCAAAGGTGAAGTTGTTGGGCAGTTAATGGGTGCCTGTGCTGACTTACCTTTTTATCGATGGTCGACCTTGTGCGATCACGTTGCAACCTGCATCACGTCAATGGCGCTTATGGTGGCATTGCTTGATGAGTTAGGGGCCGCAGAGGTCAGTTTAGCTGCGATTAAAAATGCTTCTTTTTACGATGCAGAGTCGGGTGTTTTGAATCGTGCGGGCTGGATCTATCAACTAAACATATCTGAGACCGCCAATCAGGTTCAGTCGAATAACCACACGAGTATTTTCGTTGTACGTTTGCCGGAGGTCTTTCAACACTCGGACAACTTAAGCGTACGCGACGTAGCCAGTCTTATTAAAAGCTTAGTGCGCGGTGAAGACGTTGTAGGGCGTATCGAGAAAAATACCTTCGCGATTATTGCGACACACGGCAATGCTTTTGTCACTCAACGACTGCAGACGCGTTTGGCTTATACCTTGGGTTGTGATGACGACGAGGTGGGCGTAGGCGCAGCAAGTTGCGAAGAAGGTGCTACCTTAAGTGCTAGGATGCAATTAGCCCTAGAGCGAGCCAATGAGGCCATTGCAGCGTCGACGTCAGCATCTAAGCAGGCGGCGTAGTCGGGCCAGTGGTCAGACTATGTTGGTTAATAAAATGAATCACTTTGGGCTCTGCTACTAAATCACGAATATCGGTAGCTTTTAGTATTTCAGCGGGTGATCTAGCGGCTGAGACCACGAAGCCTTGCACATAATCCACCTTAATTTCATGCAAAATGGCTAAGGTTTCGGGGTCTTCCACCCATTCAGCAATACTATTCATACCCAAATTACGAGCGAGCTCTACGATGGTGCGGACGATAGCAATATTGGTGTCTCGTCGCAACATGTCTTTGATAAGAGCACCATCAATTTTGATGGCATCGGCTGGTAGCTCGCGCAAGTAAGAGAACGAGGTGTAACCCGCACCGAAGTCGTCCAAGGCGATACGAGCGCCCATTTTCTGTAGGCGCTTCATAAACTCACGAGTACGTTCTAGGTCGTGTAAGGCAACGCCTTCTGTGATTTCAATGCATAGACAATGATTCAAGTGCTCGTAACGCGCAAGAATAGCAAAGAGGTCATCAATGAAGGTGTCTTCGTTCAGGGATACGCCACTGAGATTAATGTTGATAAATTGTGTACGTTGAAGTTGAGAGTAGTGTTTGTCTAACCACTCTAAGGTTGCGCTAACGACCCATTTATCAATAATTGAAATGGTGCCACTTTCTTCGGCAGCAGCGATGATCTTTCCGGTGGGTATCAGTTTGCCTTTAGAGTCGCAGACCCGCAGCAAGATTTCGAAGTTCAAGCTTTCAAGGGGTTGGTTCAGCGCCATAATAGGCTGCATTTCAAGATAGAACGCACTGGAAGAGCCGTCTTCTAATTCTTTAAATAAGCGTAGTTCTTCGGCGTGATCGTGCAGTTCTTGCGAGTCGCGTTTGTAAACGACAATAGGGGTGGGCTCACGTTGAGCATCGCGGCATGCTCGATTGGCAGCGGAGAGCAAATCGTCGGCTTTGGCATTGGCCGACACCTCAACTAAGCCAATGGAGCTTTGTAAATTAACGCTGCGATTACCAATCTGTATCGTTTGCTCGTTCAGTATGGCAATGATTTCTTCTGCGGCTATTTTTGCTTCTTCTGCAGAGCAGTTGTTAAACAGAATAACAAACTCGTCTCGACCTAGACGCCCCATGTCTTGATGGGGCTGCAACAGGGTGCCGATGCGTTCACTTACCTCGCGCAACAGGGCGTCGCTGGCGGCACGGCCATAGGTGCTGCTTACCTGTTTAACGTGATTCAAGCTTAAGTAAGCCAAAACGCAGTTTTCACCGTTTTTAGAGCGTTCGAGTGACGCAGCGAGTGCTTTTTCTACGCCCCGGATATTCAGCACATTGGTCACTGGATCGTTATCAGCCATCACTTGCAGTTCTCGCATGGCTTCGGCCTTCGCGTTGATATCGCGCAAAGAGCCTTCGATGTGGTCATCGATGCGTACCGCTCGTAGCCCAAAATAAAGGGGTAATACGTCAGGGCTATTCTTGATCGTTAAGCGGGTAATTTCTGTTTCATTGCCGTTTAACGATTGTTTAATGACGTTTTCCCAGTCTACTTCGGGGAAAAATTCAGTCCAATGTCGGGGCAGAAGGTCTTGTGCGCTAAGGCCGATTAACTGCTTAAACGCCGTATTGGCGTCTTCTATTTCTTCAGCGCTATTAAGACTAAATAAGCCGATAGGGATCAGGGTGTCGTTAGCACTGCCTTTTTGTCTAGCACGTAAATTAGCTTGGTAGTCGCTGTATATTCGGTCGCCAATGGCCATGGCGATGAGCAGGTTCGAAAGCAGTAATGCCACCACACCGTTTAAGATATCGACAAAGTGAGTGCGTCCAGTGATGCTTAGTAGCGTGCACGAAATAAGTAAACAAATGGCCATGCTAACCAGCACAAGATGCCAGAACCGTATATTAACGGCGTGCCTACTTTGTAGGCGTAATGTAATGATGGCAACGCAGGTGCTTAAGCCAGCTACCGCTAAGCCCCATATCAATGGGATAAATAGCGCAGCACTGAGGAAAAAGGAAGCCACAAATAAGGTGCAACCTGATATAAGTAGCGCCTGACGAACGCGAGCTAGTGGTAGTGGCCCGAGGGTTGATCGTAATAATTGTGTTAGTAGTACGTAGCTGATTAAGAAGTGAGCGGCTAGGCTAACGTTTCGGATAAGGGGAAGCCAATCGGTAGGAATGGTGTAGCCCAGCCATTGGGCATCCCACCCTAAGGCCATGAAACCCACGCGTAAATTACCAATCAGCCAAGCCGATAAACTTAGGTAGAGCAGCTGTTTATTGGTGATTGCCAGAATTAATAGAAAGGATGCCAGAGCGAGCAAACCGCCTTCTAGTAGGGCAACACTACGCGCGCGTTGAGTCTCTGCGACAAAGAGGTTCGCCGTTTCCCATTCTTCGACTTTGAAAGAGGGGCCCGAACCGTGGTTAATATTACACAGAATGTCAGCGGGCAAAGACGTGGCGCCAAGGTTCAAGCGATAAGAGTGGGGTAGCGTGGATCGTTTGAGTGTTAAGGCTTGTGTGGTCGAAACCCCGTCGTGAGTGTGAATAGCGGTACACCGTAATGGCGTTGGGTGTTGAGAGCTAATTCGGAAAGAGTGTCCGCTAGATTGATGTTGATCCGAAACGCTGAACACCGCCCAGACCCTGCGCTGCTGAGCAGCGGCTGAAGGGGGAGAGGTTTGTTTAAGTAAGGTCTGAGCCGCTAAACGTGCGTCGTCGTTTAAGTCGTTGAATGACATGACGTGCGCAGGCTGCACCTGCCCCATTACGTTGGGAAAGCTGTTGGGTAAACCGAAGATAGCGACGACAGACAGCAATATGAGAGAAATAGGGAGCAAGACGGCGGTAAGAATGTGCGTGACAAACTTAATACCGTCGTATTTGCTCTTACCATCTTCCCTGATATTGCTGAGGGGCACACCGTTGGCGTTGGTACCGTAATTAATCATTTGTGTTGGTAGCCTTATTCACGGTCTTAAGAAGGGGTCTGCTTTCTTAATGTGCAGTGAAAAATGAATATTGCTGACACAACTGGCTTATTGCGCGACAAGACGCAACAAATTAACCATTGTTAACTATTAACGGTAGGGTGTGGCTATTCTTTAAAAAGAATAAGACCTGTCTTTTAGGTCTTATTCCAAGGTTTTAAGGTAGAAGGCGTTCGGTAGCAAAGAGACTGGTTAATTCTTCTCTAGGGCGAACTAAGTGCACGGAGTCTTTATCGACCAGTACTTCGGCGGCACGGGGGCGCGTATTATATTGACTTGACATGGTGAAGGCGTAAGCCCCAGCGGACATAATCGCCAATAAGTCGCCTTGTTCAAGTTGAAGGTCGCGGTCGCGGGCTAGCCAGTCACCACTTTCGCAAATGGGGCCCACGATATCGTAGCGAGCAACCGCTTGAGTGGCAGAATTGGCTTTAACCGGCTCTACGTCATGCCAGGCGTCGTAAAGAGTGGGGCGAATCAGATCGTTCATGGCCGCATCTACCACGGCGAAATTCTTAGTTTCGCTTTGCTTTAGGTATTCCACGCGTGTCAGTAAAACCCCGGCGTTTCCTACCATTGAGCGGCCTGGCTCAAGCACAAGCTGCAAATGAGCTAGATTGCGTTGATCAAGGGCTTTAAACACTTCGCTAAGTAGCATGGTGGGTGTGGCTGGGGTTTCGTTTGTATAACGAATACCTAAACCACCACCGATATCCAGATGGCTCAGGTGTATGCCATTGGCAGCGAGCCCGTCGATGAGGTCTAGCAATTTATCGAGAGCGTCAAGATAAGGGCTGATTTCAGTGATTTGGGAGCCAATATGACAATCGACCCCTTTAATTTCTAAGCTATCTAACGTAGCGGCGAGCGCGTAGACTCTGGGTGCTTCTTCGATGGCAATACCAAACTTATTATCTTTTAAACCCGTTGAAATATAAGGGTGAGTATGAGCGTCAACATCTGGGTTCACACGCAGTGAAATGGGGGCCTTGATGTTTTTTTGCGCGGCAATTTCTGCAATACGAAGCAGCTCGCCTTCGGACTCGACATTAAAACATTTGATCCCTGCCGTTAATGCGGCTTCGATTTCCCAGCGTTGTTTCCCTACGCCGGAAAACACCACTTTTTTAGGGTCGCCTTTTGCGGCAATAACTCTAGCCAGTTCGCCACCCGACACGATGTCAAAGCCCGCGCCGTAACGGGCGAATTCGTTCAAGATTGCCAGATTAGAGTTGGCTTTCATCCCGTAGCAAACCAACACATCGCGTCCTTGTGCTGCCACGGCGTAGCTTTCCCACGCATCTTTTAGGGCATGACGAGAGTATACGTACAGTGGAGTACCGAAATCAGTCGCCAATTGTTCGAGCGATGTTTCTTCGGCATGCAGAGTATCGTTTTTAAATTGGAAATGCGGGGCAACAGTCATGATGTGAACGACACTAAAGTAAAATCGGTGCTATCGGTCTTTGCTGCCGTATCAGGCAAGGTTAGCGGCCCTTTATAGCCGCAACCACTTAGCGCAACGACCAGAACAGTGAGGATGGTTAATTTAAGGCGTAGCCGAGGCGTGGAGTGCATGATTAGGGCTCGATAAAGCTGCGCTGAATTTCTTCGAGGGCTTTATTATCATCTGGCTGGCCACGTAAGCCTTGCAAAATGTTGGTAATGCCATCGTTTGGAATATGCTCAACGATTTGATCCATGGGGCTTGGTAAGCCGACGCGCTCAATGGCTACCCCAGGCGGAAATTCGTTGTAGTAATAGTCACCGTTAATACGGCTTAGGCCATCGGGTATCGGACCTAAGGGTACCTGCGGCTTGCCGTCTAAGGCTTCGCGCATGTAGTTAATCCAGATCGGCATGGATACCCCGCCACCGGTCTCGCCTGAGCCCAATGATTTGGGTTGATCAAAGCCCATCCATGCAATACTGACCAGATCAGGCGTATAGCCGGCAAACCAGGCGTCGTGCGAGTCGTTAGTGGTACCGGTTTTTCCACCAATATCGTTACGCTTAAGAGTGGCGGAGGCTCGTGCAGCCGTACCGGATGTGGCAACACCACGCAAAAGGTCGCTCATGACGTAAGCCGTACGCGGGTCAATGACTTGAGCTTTAGCGTCACCGGCAATCACCGGTTTAGAGCGCATGATGATTTCACCTTGGCTGTCGGTAACGTAATCGATGAGATAGGGCTGTACGCGATAGCCACCGTTGGCGAATACCGCGTAACCGCCAGCCAGTTGTAAAGGCGTAACACTACCTGCACCTAAGGCTACGGGCAGGACGGGTGGCTGACGTTCGCGGTCGAAGCCAAAGCGCGTGATGTAATCTTGTACGTACTGAGGCCCAACGGCTTGCATGACACGAATGGATACCATGTTTTTCGACTTGTATAAGCCTTGGCGCATGGTAAGCATGGTTTCGTAGGTATTACCGTAGTTTTTAGGCGACCATGGACGGGACCCTGTTTGCTCACGGGTTAGGTGGAAGGGGGCGTCCGAGATTTGTGTTGCTGGGGTCAGGCCTTTTTCTAGGGCGGCTGCGTAAACAAAGGGTTTGAAAGCAGAGCCGGGTTGGCGCCACGCCTGCGTGACACGGTTGAACTTGCCGTCTGAGAAGTGGAAGCCGCCGACCATCGCTTTAATTGCACCGTCTTGCGGGGCAAGCGAGACTAAGGCTGCCTGAACGGAGGGCATATTGATGACCTCCCAGTAGTCGCCGTTATCGAATAAGTAGACCACGGAGCCCCGTGAGATACGTACTTTTTCGTTAGCGTTAGCGGTTAGCCCGCGTGCCACAATATTCAACGCCCGCTTTTCGCTAATGTCGATGACTTCATCGACACTCAGCGCAGCGGTAATCTGGGTTGGGCTAGCGGAAAGCACCACCGCTGACACGAGGTCTCCGGTATCAGGGTGCTCGCGCTGCACATTCGCTAAGATTTCACTAAAGGACTCGGGATCATTTTCGATGCCTTCGGGGAGGTTTACTCGACCTTCAGGCCCGGGGAACGGCATGCGTTTGGTGTAATTCAAAATACCATCGCGCACGCTTAAATACGCGGCTTCTTGGTCTTTAGAGTGCACCGTGGTGTAGATGTTGAAACCGCGGCTGTAGATATTGTCTTTGTACACACCATGCAGTAACTGACGCGCTAACTCGGCTACGTAGTCACCATGTATAGCGTACCCCCCAGCAGGGGTACCGGGGGCAGAGCGCAAGATAATTTCTTGTTCAACGGCTTGGTCGTACTCGGCTTGCGTGATGTATCCCAAATCAAGCATACGGTGCAATACGACCAGCTGTTGACGCTTTGCCTCGTTGAAGTTGGCAATAGGGTTATAGCGAGACGGCGCACGAGGAATACCGGCAAGCATGGCGGATTCGGCTAAGGTAATTTCGGTAAGTGGTTTACCAAAATAGGTTCGCGATGCGGATGCAAAGCCGTAAGCGCGGTGACCTAAGAAAATTTGATTCATGTAAAGATCAAGAATTTGATCTTTACTTAGCATGGATTCAATTTTGAAGGTTAGCAGTAGCTCGTAGAACTTACGCGTGTACGTTTTTTCGGACGACAAATAGAAGTTACGGGCCAACTGCATGGTGATCGTGCTGGCACCTTGCGATTTGCGCATGGTGGCGATGTTGGTCAGCGTTGCACGGGCTACACCACGTAGATCAATGCCGCCATGTTGGTAAAAACGATCGTCTTCAGCTGCTAAAATAGCCGATTTCATGACGTCAGGAATTTCTTCGAAACGCATGACGTTACGGCGCTCTTCACCGAACTCACCAATTAACACCTTATCGGCGGTATAGACGCGTAACGGTACACGCGGCCTATAGTCGGTCATGGCCGTAAGGTCTGGTAAATTAGGCCAGGCTAACGCTAATGCGAGAGACAATAGTAATATGCCGCACAGGCCTGCGCCGGCGACAATAGCAATCAGCTTAAAGAAAAAGCGTGCTAGCCAAGAACCCGTGGATTGTTCGGGGCGTTTATGCGAATTTTGGGCAGAGGAACTCATTGCAGGTGATTTTAAGCCCAATGATGTGAAGACTTCGAATTGCGCATTAGGTTTATGTAACCAAGTAATTCAAATTAGTGGTGTGCCTACCAAATGAATAGGCTAATGGGATAATACACAAATGACAGACTCTTTACCTTTAGATCGAATGCAAGTTGAACCGTTATCCCCGCTTTCTGAGGAATCACTTCGACTGTTATCACAGCCGGGATTACAGTCTGTGTTTTTAGTCGGCATGATGGGTGCAGGTAAGACTACCATTGGTAGACAACTCGCAAAAGCACTTGAGCGCCAATTTGTCGATCTGGATCACGAGCTAGAGGCACGTTGTGGTGTTAAGGTGTCGGTCATTTTTGACATTGAAGGCGAAGAAGGGTTCCGTAGGCGTGAGACTGCCACCCTAGACGCTTGTTCCCGTCAGACGAGTATTGTACTTGCAACAGGGGGTGGAGCGGTACTATCGGCGGAAAATCGTGCCTTTTTAAAACAACGCGGCGTGGTGGTTTATTTACGAGCTAACGCTGACGAGTTGTTTAGACGTGTTGCACGAGACAAAAATCGCCCGCTATTACAAACTGAGAATCCCCGTCAGCGATTGGGTGAGCTGCTGGCGCAGCGCGAGCCTTTATACGAAGACGTGGCTGATATAGTGTTTGATACGGGTAGTGCCCCAATTTCGACGGCGGTACGTAATTTGTTGTTGTTATTAAAAGAGAAAAAGGTCGTTTGATGAGTATCGTGCATGTTGACACCCCAGGGGGCTCTTATCCTATCTATGTGGCCGTTGGACGTTTAGATCAGTTAGATCAAAGTGTGCCGGCCGATGTGACCACGATTGCATTGATTAGCAATCCCACCGTCATGAAGCTCTATGGCGAGCGTATACAGGCTACGCTTGCGAAAACGGGAAAACGCGTGATCGAGGTTTCGATCCCCGATGGCGAGGCATACAAAAACGGTGAGACCTTAAACCTTATTTTTGATCGCCTATTAGGCGAGCGCCTAGACCGCAAGGCCTTAATCGTGGCCTTAGGCGGGGGCGTGGTCGGCGATATCAGTGGTTTTGCAGCGGCGTGTTTCATGCGTGGTATCCGCTTTTTGCAGGTTCCAACCACGCTGCTGTCTCAGGTGGATTCCTCAGTGGGCGGCAAAACGGCTATTAATCACCCGCTCGGTAAGAACATGATTGGCGCCTTCTACCAGCCTATTGCCGTTGAAATCGACATTCAGGTGTTAGAGACCTTGCCCGATAGGGAAATTGCAGCGGGTCTGGCTGAAGTGATCAAGTACGGCATGATTACCGATGCGGCCTTTTTTGACTGGTGTGAGACCAACGCGCCGGCTTTGGCTGGGCGTGATGTCAAGGCGCTTAGTTACGCTATCGAGCGATCTTGCGCTATTAAAGCGCAGGTGGTGTCTCAAGACGAGCGCGAGTCCGGTTTGCGCGCCATTCTTAATTTTGGCCATACGTTTGGCCATGCGATTGAGTCTGGCCTTGGCTACGGCGAGTGGTTGCACGGTGAAGCGGTAGGTTGCGGCATGGTGATGGCCGCAGAGCTGTCGGCGGAAGTGTGTGGTTTGGATCGTGGTAGTGTAGAGCGTGTGCGTGCCTTAGCGAAGGCAATCACCTGCCCCATCGAGCCCCCTCAGTGGCCTGCCGAGCGCTGGATTCAACTGATGGGCATTGATAAAAAGGCAGAGGGCGGTCAATTGCGGTTTGTGGTGATGCCTCGCATCGGGGAGACCCATGTAGAAACGGTCAGTCCCGAGGTGGTAGCGAAAGTCATCCAACGTTTTAGTACTTAGGAGAAAAATTTATGGCGTCACTCGCGGTCTATGCATGTCATCCAGAACAAAGCCGAGGTAGACGCCATCGCGAAGCGGCGCCAGTGGGGCGAAATGCCTTTCAGCGAGATCGTGATCGTATTATTCACTGCAATGCGTTTCGTTTGCTTGAGTACAAAACGCAGGTGTTTATCAATCACGAAGGTGATTTGTTTCGCACACGCCTCACCCACAGTATCGAAGTGGCACAAATTGCGCGTTCTTTGGCGCGTAATTTGCATTTGCATGAAGACCTTATCGAGGCCATTTCGCTGGCGCACGACTTAGGTCACACACCTTTTGGACATTCTGGGCAAGATGAGTTGAATGTCTGTATGCGCGAATTTAGCCCAGAGGCAGGGGGCTTTGAGCACAATCTACAAAGCTTGCGCATTGTGGATACGCTTGAAGAGCGTTACGCGGCGTTTGATGGTTTAAACCTTTGCTTTGAAACACGCGAAGGCATTTTGAAGCACTGCAATCTTAAACATGCCCGTCTACTGGGCGATGTAGGAGAGCGCTTTCTTCAGCGCCAAGAACCCTCGTTAGAGGCGCAAATTGCTAATTTGGCCGATGAAATTGCTTACAATAATCACGATATCGACGATGGCTTGCGATCAGGTTTAATCAGTATCGAGCAACTGCTTGAGGTCACTATTTTTGCTGAGCATCATGAAGCGGTGCTGAGTAAACACCCCAACGTTGAACGTAAGCGTCTTATTGCTGAAGTAGTAAGGTTAATGATCAACACCTTCGTGCAAGACCTTACCCGTACGACTCAAGATAGGATAGACCACGCCAAACCGCAAAGCGTTGATGAGTTACGTCAAGCAGGGCCGTTGGCCGCTTACTCTGATGAGATGCGAGAAAAAACGATCGAGCTTAAGCGCTTCTTACACAAAAATTTATACCGGCATCATCGGGTATTACGCATGATGTCTAAGGCGCGTCGTATTGTTCGAGAGCTATTTGTGGCATTTTTAAACGAGCCGCAGTTGTTAGCCGCCGAGCACAGACGAGACGACCCCATTGAGCAAGCCCGCGCCATTGCTGATTACATTGCAGGCATGACTGATCGGCATGCCATTCGCGAACATCATCACCTTTACAAAATGTAGGGGTGAGCCTTAACGAATACCGCCCGAGCCGCTTGGGTCTGAGCGGGCTCGGGGGCGTGTATCGCACGGGCCGCTACGCGGGTTCTTGCAATAAGGGTAGCAATGCTTTTAAGTAGTGTCCGGTATGACTTTGAGGGCATTGAGCAATGGCTTCAGGGGTGCCCTCCTTAACGATTTGTCCGCCTGCGGCGCCACCTTCTGGGCCCATATCAATGACCCAGTCGGCCGTTTTAATCACGTCCAAGTTGTGCTCAATGACGACAACCGTATTGCCGGCGTCTACCAGTTTGCGCAGCACCTCAAGCAGCAACGCAATATCTTGAAAGTGTAAGCCGGTAGTGGGTTCATCTAGCACGTACAAAGTGCGTCCCGTACTACGGCGAGAAAGCTCTAGTGCTAACTTGACGCGTTGCGCTTCCCCGCCCGAAAGCGTGGTTGCACTTTGACCTAAGCGTAAATAAGAAAGCCCGACATCCATTAGCGTTTGAAGCTTACGCGCAATAGCGGGCACCGCATCAAAGTACGGTAACGCTTGCTCTACAGTAAGGTCTAGCACTTCGCTGATGGTCTTGCCGCGATAGCGGATGTCCAGAGTTTCACGGTTGTAGCGAAGGCCGTGACAGACGTCGCAAGGCACGTACACATCGGGTAGAAAGTGCATTTCGACTTTAACTACCCCATCGCCCTGACAGGCCTCGCAGCGGCCCCCTTTTACGTTAAAGGAGAATCTGCCTGGGTCGTAGCCTCGGACACGAGCCTCGGGGACGCCAGCGAACAGCTCACGGATAGGGGTAAACATGCCGGTGTAGGTGGCAGGGTTACTGCGTGGTGTGCGGCCGATGGGGCTTTGGTCTACGTTAATGATTTTATCGAAATGCTCTAACCCCTCAAGGCTTTCGAAGGGGGCGGGTTCGGTTTGCGCACGATGTAAGCGCTGGGATACGGCTGTGGCTAAGGTGTCGTTAATAAGGGTGGACTTGCCTGAGCCTGATACCCCTGAAATACACACCAAACGCCCGGCGGGGATACGCAGGGTAACCGACTTCAGGTTGTTGCCCGTGGCTCCCTTGAGCGTTAAGTAATCAAGCTCGTCGGAGATAGGACGGCGCTTGGGAATACCAATGCTTTGTTGACCGCTTAAGTATTGTCCGGTTAGGGATGCGTTATTGGCCAGTACGTCGGCGGGCGTACCTGAAGCGACGACTTGGCCGCCGTGTTCGCCCGCGCCGGGGCCCATATCGACCACAAAGTCAGCGCTACGGATCATGTCTTCGTCATGCTCAACTACAATGACGCTATTGCCCAAGTCGCGCAAATGCTTCAACGTTTGGATCAACTTGTCGTTATCACGTTGGTGTAAGCCAATAGAAGGCTCGTCTAGCACGTACATTACGCCCGTTAAACCCGAGCCAATTTGGCTGGCAAGACGAATACGCTGAGACTCGCCGCCAGAGATGGTGTCGGCACTGCGGTCTAACGAGAGGTAATTCAAGCCCACGTCGTTAAGAAACTGCAGTCGGGCCTGTATTTCTTGAACAATGCGATCGGCAATCTCTTTCTTAGCGCCGCTAAGCTGTAAGGTCTGGAACCAGTGTAAGCAGTCGGCCAGAGGCAGGGCTTCGACCTGATAAATGGCTTGGGGATCGTTTTCCCCTAGGAGCACATGACGAGCTTCGGTACGTAGGCGGGCACCCTCGCACGCGGGGCAGGTACGGGTTCGACGTAATTTAGCGAGCTCTTCTTTTACGGCCGACGATTCGGTTTCACGCCAACGTCGTTCAAGGTTGGGAATAACGCCTTCAAAAGCATGGGTTTTAACGGTGGTTTTGCCTTTTTCATTTAAATATAAAAAGGCGATTTCTTCCGTACCGGAGCCATACAAAATACGTTCTTGAGTGACCTCATCCAGAGACTCAAAGGGGGCTTCGATGTCGAATTCGTAATGCGCGGCTAAGCTACTGAGCAAGGTATAGGTAAAGGCATTACGTCGATCCCATCCACTAATGGCGCCGCTAGCCAGACTTAGATCAGGAAAGGCGACGACGCGCTTAGGGTCGAAGAAATCAACATGGCCTAAACCACCGCAGTCTGGGCAGGCCCCGGCTGGGTTGTTAAAGCTGAACAACCGAGGCTCGAGCTCGGACAAGCTGTAATCGCAGGCGGGGCAGGCGTAATGGCTGCTAAATAAAAGTTCGCTCTGTTCGTCAAGATTAAGCGCAATGGTGCGCCCTTGAGCCAGATTTAACGCGGTTTCAAAGCTTTCTGCTAAGCGCTGGCTGCTTTCGGCTTTAACGCGTAATCTGTCGACGACGACATCAATGTTGTAGGGCTGGTCAGCAGCAGGCGCTATCGCATCGTCAATGCCGCTGGTGACGCCATCAACGCGCACTCGCACAAAGCCCTGTGCTTGCAAAGCTTGCATGCGTTGCTTGAAATCGTCAGTGACGGCTCGTGCGACGGGGGCTAAGATAGAGAGCCGAGTTTCTTCCGGCCAGGCCAGAATTTGGTCTACCATTTGGCTGACGTTAAGGGCCTGTAATGGAAGTTTATGCGTAGGGCAGTGCGGTGTGCCGACGCGGGCGTACAATAGCCGTAAGTAGTCGTGAATTTCAGTCGTGGTCCCCACCGTTGAACGGGGGTTATGCCCGGCTGATTTTTGCTCTATAGAAATGGCCGGCGATAACCCTTCGATTAAATCAACATCGGGTTTGTCCATGAGCTGTAGAAATTGCCGAGCATAAGCCGACAAGCTTTCTACGTATCGACGCTGGCCTTCTGCGTAAAGTGTATCGAAGGCTAAGGAGGATTTTCCTGAGCCAGATAGACCTGTAATAACGACGAGCTGTCGTCTTGGCAAGTCGATAGACAGGTTTTTTAAATTGTGCGTGCGGGCGCCCCTGATGCGTATCGCTTCCATCTGAGTCGGGTATCGGATCTTTTTAAAAGGCAACTTGCTACTATAGCGCGCTAGCCCAGCTTATGTGCCAGAGTGAGTGAGCCTAACTATGTATCAAACCGTATTTTGAGTGTCGCATGAGTCAAACAGAAGTCATTGGAAAAAACAAAGCAAAACGCGAGCGTCTTAGCCTGACACCGTCAGAGCGCAAATCCAGCATGATGCTGGCGTTATTGTTTGCGTCTCGGATGCTAGGGTTGTTTTTATTGACCCCGATTTTCGCCGTAGCGGCGCATTCACTTCCGGGGGGAAATGATGCAACCAAAGTGGGTTTGGCACTGGGGGCTTATGGGTTAACCCAAGCCATTATGCAAATTCCGCTAGGAATGGCATCGGATCGTTTTGGTCGACGACCCATTATTGTGGCCGGGATGATTCTTTTCATTATAGGCGGTATTGTTTGTGCGTTAGCAAATAGTGTCGATGGCATTATCGTGGGCCGTACGCTTCAAGGCATTGGTGCCGTGTCAGCGGCGATTACAGCGTGGGTTGCAGACTCTACCCGCCCCGAAGTGCGCACGCGTGCAATGGCCATGGTAGGCGCATCGATTGGCCTGTCATTTGCCGTATCGTTGGTGCTGTCTCCGGTGCTGGTTGGGCAGTTCGGCTTGTCCGGTTTGTTTTGGGTAATTAGTATCCTAGGCTTTATTTGCCTATTGATTGCTGCCTTTGTGGTGCCGTCCGTTCCGCGAGGTCCAGAGCCTATCGTTCAAGCGCGAGCCCGCGATGTCTTAGGCCATCGTGATTTATTGCGCCTTAACTTTGGTGTTTTCTCGCTACACTTCATTTTAATGATGCTGTTTATTGTGGTGCCCGGTGTGCTGGCCACGGTGGGTGGCTTTGGCACATCAAGCCTCTGGAAAGTTTATCTGCCCGTGATGCTGCTTTCCTTTGTTGGGATGGTGCCCGCCGTGTTCTACACTGAAACACGCAAGCGCCATAAGGGCGCCTTAGAGCTTGCGGTGTTGGTGTTGGCGTTGTCGCTGGGTTTTATGCCTTGGGCAATGCACAGCGTGATGGGGATGGTGGTTGCTCTACTGGTGTTCTTTGTTGCGTTTAATATATTGGAAGCGTTGCAGCCATCGTTGGTGTCCCGTGTGGCACCCCCAGAGTACAAAGGCTTGGCTTTGGGCTTCTATAATACGGCCCAGTCATTAGGGGTGTTTGGGGGTGGTGTCGTGGGCGGCCTGTTGGCGGCTTATGCAGGCCCGCAAATGGTGGCTTGGATTGCTTCGGGCTTAGCGTTAATTTGGTTGTTGAATACCAGACGTTTAGAAGCCACATTATAAATTTCAGGGCTGGGCTTGGACAATTACAGCAAATCGTAGTGTTACGTTAGCCCTAGGATTATCAGCCTACTATCGTCGATAATCCTACCCATTAGATTATTTAGTACAGGAAAAAATTATGGCATCGGTTAATAAGGTCATATTGGTCGGTAACTTGGGACGTGATCCTGAAGTACGCTATGGCGCAGAGGGAAACGCTATTTGCAATATTTCGATTGCTACTACCTCAAACTGGCGTGACAAAGCTTCGGGCGAACGCCGCGAGGAAACAGAATGGCATCGCGTGGTGTTTTATAACCGCCTAGCTGAAATTGCGGGTGAATACCTACGCAAAGGGCGTTCTGTGTATGTTGAAGGCCGTTTGCGCACACGTAAGTGGCAAGGCCAAGACGGTAAAGATAACTACACAACCGAGGTCATTGCCGACCAAATGCAAATGTTGGGCGGCCGTGATAGTGGTGGTGCCGAGTTTGGGGGCGACCACCAGTCGTCAGCCCCAGCCGCGCGTGCGCCTCAGCAACGTCCTGCACCGCAGCAAGCGCCAGCTCAGCAGCAACGACCCGCACAAAATCCTTATCAGGCACCGGTCGATAACCTAGCCGATATGGACGACGACATTCCTTTCTAAATTTGCATCCAGATACCCGATAAAAGGGTATTTCTTGATGGGCGAGTGTAGGCTCATCACATCAAATTAAGGCGAAATTAGGTAGTTATACCGATTTTATTTAGGGTTTTCCCCCTAATCGCGGTACACTACCTGATGCGCTGCAAGGTATTGCAGACGTCTTTCTCATCGCACTCTGACCCCGAACCCTTCTGCTTGCGGCATTCGTTCCCGCAACGTTGTAGGTTGATTGGTCGGCACGATGCTTCCAATCAACCAGCGTACACCTACCCCTAGATGTAGTGGCGCCTATGTGGCCGCGTTTTGCGGCGGAATAACTCATGTCTTTTGATTCCCTCGGTTTAAATACCGCATTGTTATCAGCTGTTGTTAAAGCTGGTTTTACAACTCCTACGCCTGTGCAAGAGCAATCCATTCCTAAAGCGATT
This sequence comes from Paenalcaligenes sp. DL 463, assembly GCF_057475185.1. NCBI lineage: Bacteria > Pseudomonadati > Pseudomonadota > Betaproteobacteria > Burkholderiales > Alcaligenaceae > Paenalcaligenes > Paenalcaligenes sp. DL 463. The sequence goes on from NZ_JBYBKX010000001.1 coordinate 381,252, forward strand.
GAAGGTATGGATTTAATGGTTTCTGCACAAACAGGCAGTGGCAAAACAGCCGCTTTTATGTTGCCCGCTTTGCATAAGCTGGCACAAAATCCGCCTGCAAAAAATGCAGGGGTTTCTGTATTGGTGCTAACGCCAACGCGTGAATTAGCGCTGCAAGTGGCTGACGCCACAAAAACCTACGGTGCCCATATCCGCGATTTGCGTGTGGCCGTTGTGGTAGGTGGTATGCCTTACGGTGCGCAGTTAAAAGCGCTATCACGTCGTGTTGACGTTTTGGTGGCAACACCGGGTCGTTTGATTGATCACTTGAATGCGAAACGCGTAAAACTTGGCGACGTGCATACCTTGGTGCTTGATGAAGCCGACCGCATGCTTGATATGGGCTTTATCGAAGACATCGAGTCCATCGTTTCAAAAACGCCTCGTCAACGCCAAACCTTACTGTTCTCTGCTACCTTAGACGGCACCATTGCACGTTTAGCGAGCAAAATGATGAACGATCCGGTTTCTATCGAAGTGTCAGGTCATAAACAGAAGCACGAGAATATCACTCAAGCTTTGTTGTACGCCGACGATAGTCAGCATAAAGGCCGTTTACTCGATCACTTATTGCGCGATACCTCGTTGGACCAAGCCATTGTGTTCACGTCCACAAAACGTGGTGCCGATGAATTGGCTGACCGCTTGTGCGACGAGGGTTTCTCGGCAGGGGCGTTGCATGGTGATATGAATCAGCGCCAACGTACACGTACCTTAGGCTTGTTGCAGCGCGGTCGTATTCGCATTCTGGTGGCGACTGACGTGGCCGCACGCGGTATTGATGTGCAGGGTATTAGCCATGCCATTAATTACGATTTACCGATGCAAGCCGAAGATTATACGCACCGTATTGGCCGTACTGGTCGTGCTGGAAACAGTGGTCTGGCTTACACGTTGGCGGTGCATTCCGAGCGTCATAAAGTGCGTCGTATTGAACACTTTATTGGTCAACCGATTCCTGTGGAAGTGGTTGCTGGCTTAGAGCCAACCAAATCTGTACGTCCTACATACAGTGCTCGTAAAGGCAAAGGTGCACCACGTGGCCGTCGTCCGGGCGCAGCGGGTGGTTACGCAGGCGGCGCTAAAGAAGGTTCAGGTCGTTTTGAGCGTCGTCGTGATAACGCGAGTACGCCGGCTACGGCTGGTGCACGTCGCGAGCGTCCGATCTTTGACGAGCGCATGCTTGAGCAGGCTCCTACCTTTGGTGTTAGTTCTGATCGTCCTCGTACATCGCGCGATAACAAAGATGCACGTAGACCGCGTAATGAGGGTGGTTTCTCAGAGCGCTCTCACGGTCGCGCAGGTTCACGTGATGCAAATGCTGGCCGTAAAGGTGGTTCAGGTCGTCCTAGCGCGCCGCGCCGTGGTAACGATCGCGGTGCAAGCCGTTCTTCGACACGTCCAACTGCCTAAGCCACAAGCCATTACACCGGCTGTTTAAGGCAGTAAAGAAAAAAGCCCGTGCTTCCAATGAAGTACGGGCTTTTTGCTGTGTGTTTCTTAGATCGTGCTATATCGTGGCCAGTTCGTTGAAGAATTAGGTGTTGGTGGTTGGTTTTTTCGAGATGGCTTGATAGGCCGTTGCGGCATTGTGAACGTGTTGCGTAGCGAGCAAATTGGCTAGATCGGCATTACCCGCGATAACGGCGTTGAGAATTTGAGCGTGCTCTTCCCAGTTTTGCTCGACGCGTTGAATATTACTTGGCGCAAAAAGGAGGGCGGTACGGTCACGTAAGGTGCGCATTAGATCGGTTAACACCACATTGCCCGCGGTGGTCGCTAAGGTTTCATGAAACTGACTGTTGAGCAGATTCACCGTTTCTAAATCGTTTGCGGCTAAGGCTTCACGCCCTTGCTGCAAGATGGACTGTAAGTTGCTAATGGTGTTGTCGTCCCGTCGCTGTGCGGCTAACTTGGCATTTAAGCCTTCAAGCGTGGCACGTACTTCGGCCATATCAAAAGCAATATCGTCTGACAGCACAGCCACCGAGGCACCACGGCGCGGTTCAATTGTAATAAGCCCTTCAGAGGCAAGCTCTCGCAGTGCCTCGCGTACAGGAATACGTGAAACCCCCATTTCTTCGGAAAGTTTCCCTTCTACCAAACGATCGCCGGGATGAAATTCGCCACTAAGTATACGCTTGCGTAGCTGATCTCGTACTACCGCAAACAAAGGAGCATGGCGGTCACCGATTTTGGCTTCGCTTTTGGTGGCGGCATAGTTGCCAAGGTTAATAGAGGGGATATTCATAAGGTAACGCCAAGGAACGCAATGAAAGATAGCTGCTTAAGCCACTATTATATCGTGAGAATTTGTATACAAGATTGAGGGCTAGTATAAGCGTTTTAAAAAACACTTTTGATGATTAAGCCCACGGCACTGATCGAGCACACAACTAACAATAATCGTCTTACGGCTGCGGCGCTTACCAGATGCCTAATTTTGCTAGACAGCGAAAAACCTAACAGCATAAACGGCCATAAAATAGCGCTTAGCAAGGCTTCATGACGGGTAAATAAACCGGCCACGCTTAGGCCTAACACTGAAAAAGAGGCCCCGAGAAATAAGGTGGCCCCAAGCGATGCTCGTAAATTCACAGGGGTGAGGTTTTGCATGGCAATCGCAAGTGGTGGTGCGCCCACTGAGGTGATCGTGCCCATGATGCCCGAACTGACGCCTGCTACGCCCATGATCTTACGATTCGGATCAATTTTTAGTCCCGAAATACTTAATAGCACGGCAACCAGAATAAAAATACCAAATAACAGTTCTAAGGTGCTCTTGCTAAGTTGTGTCATGACCAACACCGCAAAGACCGTGCCGACAACGCGGCCACTGATCGCGGTAACGACCACGTCAGGAATAATATGCTCTCGTTCGCGCAGCGCCGCTAACAAAGAAACAGAGCCCCCTAACGCAAGCAAGGGCCCGGGCACTAGCTCGGGGAAAAAAACCGCAGCTACCGGGGCGGCAAACATGGCGAACCCTACACCCCCTACGCCTTGCAAGAAAGCGGCGACAGCGATGACGCAAGCCAAAATTGAATATTGCCAAAAGACGGCCCAACTGAGTTCGTTGATGAGCATAGGGTTTAATAATGTGAACAAAAAGTAAAGCTTGATTGTATATCGTATCCAGTTGTTCGTTGTAAACGACTTTAGCTTGCAGGTTTACCCTGAATTACTGGTTTTTATGTTGTGACAACCATCAAATTACATATAGTATACAGTTCACTATTATTATAAAAGTGCATGTACCAGGAGGAGCTATGCAGGCAGATGTCGTATTAAACGCGGCCCATTGGGCCTATTTGCTGGGGGTGGTCGTGATCATTATCACGATGATCTTCCGAGCAAACGTTGTCGTCCCGTCGGTTATCGGGACTTTTTTTGTGGTCACAGCTCTTACTGGCAACCCGATTAACGGGCTTATCGGTATTTTTTCAGCAAGCTTTGTCGCGGCTCAAGAGCTTTTTAATATATTTCTGGTCATCACCTTTATGACCGCGTTGTTGAACTCATTAAAGCGTCTTGAGGCCGACGTAAAGATGGTGGCGCCGTTTCGGAAAGTGATGATTAATAGCAGTTCATCGTTTTTGATGATTGCCGCAGCAACGTATTTTATTTCGTTGTTCTTCTGGCCTACGCCTGCCGTACCGTTGGTGTCTGCCATTTTATTGCCTGCTGCCATTGCTGCGGGTTTGCCGCCGTTAGTGGGCGCCATGGTGATCGCGATTTGTGGTCAAGGTATGGCGTTGTCGTCTGACTATATTATTGGCGTGGCTCCGGGCATTAGTGCACGGGCAGCGGGTGTTGATGTCAGCGCCTTAGTCGTGGCTGACCGTGCTTTGGTGTTGTCGTGGATTACGGGTGTGGTGGCACTGGTACTTGTATTTGTGTTCATGCGTAAGCATTTTAGGTCTGCCAGCCAAACCCACTTAGACGAGTGGATGGGTCAAGCGGTGGATTCCGAGTTGGCACGTGTTGAAGCGGAAGGCACTCATGACAAGGCTGAAATTGCACGAGGTACCGCTAAAGATTCAGGCGAGTTGTATTCGAACTTGAGCCCTGAAGAAGAGAAGAAATCACGCTTTCTTGCTATTTTGACGCCCATTGCGTTCTTGTCGGTCATCGTGATCATGATCGTGCCTCGCTTTGTACCGGGCTTGCCTGTGTTGCGTGGTGGTGATGCGGCTGGTTTGGTCGGGGGTGTGGCTTTTATTTTGATGATGATCGCCACCTATTTGGCCGAAGGTCCACGACGTATGCTGGATGCCTGTCCGGATCACATGACGGATGGTTTCGTCTTTGCCTTTAGGGCGATGGGCGCTGTGTTGCCGATTGCTGGTTTCTTCTTCCTGGGTGCAAGTGAAGCTGCATCCGCTATTTTAGGTATTTCACCTGACGAGGCACCGAGTTTGTTGTTTGAGCTGATCTCTGCGGGACAACACTTTATTCCAGAAAATCACTTCATGGTGGCGTTCGGGGTGCTGTTGGTGGGGATTATCTCGGGTATTGATGGTTCGGGTTTTTCAGGCTTACCGCTTACCGGCACCTTGTCAGGCGCCTTGGGTCCCGTGTCGGGCATTGATCCTGCGACCTTAGCTGCTGTGGGTCAAATTGGTGCTATTTGGACGGGTGGTGGAACGCTGATTGCGTGGTCCTCACTGATTGCGGTGGCGGGTTTTGCTCGGGTTCATATTTTGGATCTGGTGCGAGCGCTAACCTTGCCGGTGTTAATTGGTATGGGGGTCTCTACCATTTGCGCGGTGCTGTTGTTTTAAATGTTGGATAACAGGTGGGCTTAGGGCCCGCCTGTTTTTGCGAGAAGCTCATGTCATTAGTGAAGTCTGCGATAGGGTCTACTTGGGCAATTTCCACTGGAAACCGATATGCGGCGTTAGCCGCTGAACGCATTTTAGAAGTGGGTGGTACGGCGGTTGATGCGGCCATTGCCGCGGATGCGGTGATGGGTGTGGTCGAGCCCATGGCCACGAGTATCGGGGGTGATGTGTTGGCCATGGTGGTCGAACCCAGTGGACGCGTTCAAGCGTATAACGGTACGGGCCGTTCTCCGACGGCGATGCGTGAAGAGCATGTTTTGCAATTCAAGGGGCACCGTATCCCCGAGCGTCACCCTTTCAGTGTGACCACGCCCGGCGCGGTGAGAGGTTGGTACGATTTGCATGAGCGATACGGCAAACTCGCTTGGCATCAGCTGTTTAACGATGCCATTCGTTTAGCGCAAGAGGGTTTTGAGGTGGCCGAGGTGGCTGCCCGAGAGTGGAAGATTTTTGAATTTGTGCTGCACACCGATCCTAACTGTGCTGCGCTATATCGTGCCGGTAATCCGCCGCAAGCGGGTGAGCGCTTCCGTAACCCCGCATTGGCAGCCCTATTGCATCGTATTGCGCAGGAAGGGTGGGAAGCCTTTTACCAAGGTGCTATTCCCGACGCGGCAGAAGCCGCCATGAAGAAAGTCGGTGGTTTATTACGTGCCAGTGATTTCGCTGCACACCAAGGAAACTTCTGCGATGCCTTATCGACAGATGTGGCCGGCGTCACACTGTATCAGTGCCCCCCTAATACACACGGTTGTGCCATTTTAGATGCCTTATCCATTGTGGGCGATGTGCCTGCCTCAGATCGCCTTGCAGACGAATTGCAGGTAATTGCGGCAACCTCCACCGCCTTAGCGCAAGCCGCTAAAACCGTCTGCGACAGCGGCGGTAATACGGTATGCACGGTCATTGTTGATTCGTCTGGGCTTGCCATTACCTTGATGTCCAGCATTTTTAAACGCTTTGGTTCAGCGTATGTGGTGCCGGAAGGGGGCTTTGTTTTGCAAAATCGGGGTTTTGGTTTTGCCGAGCCTGGGCATTGCAATGGTCCAGCGTCATCTAAGCGGCCTTATCACACGGTGGTGCCGGGAGCGGTAACGAAAGATGGGCAGTTTTACATGGGGATGGGTGTTGTAGGGGGGCTGATGCAACCCCAAGGTCAAATTCAAATTTTAAATCGAGTTTTACGGTGGAACGAACCCTTGGATCAGGCCGTGTTTGCGCCCCGATGGCGTCTTGAGCCGGGTAATACGTTAGCGATAGAAGGCGGAACGCCTGATGAGGCGGCTGCAACGTATCGTGCCAAGGGTTACGGCGAACCTGCTGCAGGTGTGGGTGACCTAGCCGGCCGCAGTGATTTTGGCGGAGCTCAGGTGGTAATGCGCTTGTCCTCAGGCGAATTATGGGCTGTGTCTGACTCTCGTAAAGACGGTGTAGCGAGAATCGCGTAGTGGAGCCGTATAAGGGAATGTCCCTACAGTATCAACAGCTAAACGGTATACAATATACCTAATTGCAGTAATTACGGACGTTTGACGGTTGTTGTTAGAACCCGCCAGCACTTAATATTTAAGGAACAATCATGGAAAAGCTCTTAAGTCGTGATGAATTTCGTTCAGCGTTAGAAACCGCCATTCAAGGTAAAAGCGCTAACAAGTCACCATTTAGTATCGCGTGGGCCACCGGCAAACTTAGCCGTGAGCACTTAGCACGCTGGACAGAAAATCACTATCACTATGTTGGCCCTTTTGCCGATTACCTCGGCTATTTGTACGCACGTACACCGGCACAGTGGGTGGATGCAAAAGACTTCTTGCTGGCCAATATGTACGAAGAGGAAATTGGTGGCGACCGCCATACCGATTTGCTTGTTCGCTTTGGTGAGGCATGTGGTACGACCCGCGAGCGTATTGAAAACGAAGACAACATGAACGCGACAACCCGCGCGCTACAGTCGTGGTGCTATGCCATTGCCATGCGCGAAGAGCCTGTGGTTGCCGTTGCGGGTTTGGTCGTTGGTTTAGAGTCGCAAGTGCCATCCATCTACCGTAAGCAAACACCGACTTTGCGTGAGACCTACGGCTTTACTGATGAAGAGGTTGAGTTCTTTGATCTACACATTGTGTCGGATGAAATTCACGGTGAGCGCGGCTACCAAATCGTGCTTGAGCATGCCGATACCGTTGAGTTGCAACAGCGTTGCTTACGTATTTGTGAGATCGGTGCAGAAATGCGCTTGCTCTACACCACAGCGCTTTACAACGACTATGTCAAAAACGAGATCAGCCTTGCTGAGCTTGAGTTAGAAGCAGCCTAACGTTGTTATCCGTGGTGCCACTGCGGTGGCATAGGTTTTAGAAGTTGGTAGGAGGAAGTAGTGGAAAATCTTCGAGAGGCAGTATTTCAAAATTATATTGATGGTCAATGGGTGTCGAGTGTTAGTGGGCGCACCAGCCACAATATAAACCCCGCGAATTCTGATGATAATGTGGGTAATTTTCAAGATTCAACGGCTGAAGATGCGCGGGCTGCGGTAGAAGCCGCCCAGCGTGCCTTTAAGGCGTGGCGGGCAACATCCATCTCGAAGCGTGCACAAGTACTGAATGCAGCAGCGGATTATCTTGAAGCAAACGTGAACGTGATTGCCGAAGGCCTGACTCGCGAAGAGGGGAAGGGCTTAGGGCAAAGTAAAGGTGAAGTTCAGCGTTCGGCGCAAACACTGCGGTTCTATGCCGTAGAGGGCCAGACGTACACGGGCGAAACCTTTCCGCACGATGATCCCAATATGCTGGTCTACACCCATCGCGAGCCGCTGGGGGTGGTAAGTGTGATTGCGCCTTGGAATTTCCCTATTTCCATTCCTGCCCGAAAAATTGCTCCGGCACTCATTATGGGAAATACGGTGGTGTTCAAGCCATCGTCAGATACCCCTTTGAGTGGTTATTACTTGGCAAAGGCGTTTGCTGAAGCCGGCGTGCCAGCCGGTGTTTTTAACTTTATTACCGGTAGAGCGTCTGCAGTAGGCCCAGAGCTAACTGAGTCGGCGGAAATCCGCGCGATTTCGTTTACAGGTTCAACGGCTGCCGGTGAAAAAATCGCCAAAGCGGCTCGAATGAGCACACGTACGCAAATGGAATTGGGTGGCAAAAACCCGCTTATCGTGATGGAAGACGCGGATCTGGATGTGGCGGTAAAGCTGGTCATTCAAGGTGGTTTCGCCTTAAGTGGTCAGGCGTGTACAGGAACAAGCCGAGTTTTGATCCATAAAGCGGTTAAAGCTGCTTTCACTCAAAAGCTGGTCGAGCAAGCGAAAGCCCTAAGCATTGGAAATGGTTTGACCGGAAGCTTTGATCTGGGCCCCATTGCGACCGAGTCGCAAATGCAAAGCATTTTGGAATACATCGAGATTGGTAAATCTGAAGCCACGCTGTTGTGCGGTGGTGAACGACTAACGGATAGCGAGTTCGCAAAGGGTTTTTATATTCAGCCTACCGTGTTCGATAACGTGACACAAAACATGCGTATTGCCCGTGAAGAAATTTTTGGCCCCGTCATTGCCCTGATCGAAATTGATGGCTACGACGATGCCTTGGCAAAAGCAAATGACACCGAGTACGGCTTGTCGGCAGCGATTGTGACGCAAAGTGCAGATTATGCGCATCGCTTTACGACGGATATCGAAGCGGGAACGGTAAAAATCAACCGCACCACCACCGGTAACTTGGTCAATGCGCCTTTTGGTGGGTTAAAGCAATCCAGCACGTCCACGTTCAGAGAGTCGGGCCGAGCCGGATTGGAGTTTTACACACAGATTAAAACGGTTTATCGCGGCGTCTAGTTCGTTATTACTGAACGAGTTTATAGCCTGATTTTTGTTTCACTGATTTTAAGAAGAGACCTATGAGAAAGTTTTTACGTTTAGAGCAAGCCGAAGCACGTTTAATGGTGGATGCCGCCGTTGCCAAATCTAAAGAAATTGGTGTGCTTGAAACGATCTGCGTTGTGGATGAAGGCGGCTTTCCAATTGTGCTAGAACGCATGGACGGAGCTCGTATTACAGGCCCACAAATCGCATGGAATAAGGCATTTACGGCAGCCGCGCACAAGCGTTCAACGCATTTGTTTACCACTCCTCCTAATGGCCCAGCGCTGCCGGGTAATGAAGCCTTTGGCATTCAGTTAAGTTTCGAAGGTAAGTTTGCTGCATTTGTGGGCGGCTTTCCTATCGTCGTTGACGGCGAGGTGGTTGGTGGTATTGGTCTCAGTGGTGGAAACGGCGAGCAAGATACCAAGGCTGGTGTTGCTGGCTTGCAAGCGTTGGCTGATGCGTTGTCCGAATCTGGGCTGGAAGTGTTAGTTCAAGCTGACATCAAGAAGTAAGGTATTCGTAAGAAGGAGCGGGTCATGGCACATCAAGTTGTGGTCATAGAAACAGGTGATAGATTTGACGTTGCGCCAGAAGAAACCATTCTGCAAGCAGCTCAGCGTCACGGTGTGCGCATTTATAGTGAGTGTGAATTTGGTGGCTGTGGTACATGCCGGATTCAAGTCGTTAAAGGTAGTGTGCAGTACGAAGACGACTTTCTTCCTATGAGTGTCAGTGATGAAGAGCACGAGCAGGGCTATGCAGCGGCCTGCCAAGCGAGACTGAATCAAGATGTGGAAATCAGTTTGGCGAATCACATTGTGACATTACCCGCCACGCAGGAATTGACGTTGGCCGTCGCCAAAGTGCAGCCCTTAAGCCAAGGTATTTACCAACTGGTATTAGAAGGGGAGGCCTTGCGTGACATCGATTATTGGCCTGGGCAGTACCTATCTATTGATGTGGGTGATGGCCGACAACGTAGCTTTTCGATGGCCAATGCCAGCAGTGCAGAGGGGCAGTTGCAATTGCACGTACGCGAGGTGGAAGGGGGCATGTTCACTCAGCAGCAGTTGCCCACCTTACAAGTGGGTGCGCCGCTACAGGTAACACTGCCTTTAGGCACGTTCTATTATCGCGACAAAGATTGGCGCCCGATGATTTTTGCGGCGACAGGTACGGGTATTGCGCCGTTGCGTGCGATTCTAGAGTCGCTACTGGATAACGAAGACTGCCCGCCCATTAGCTTGTATTGGGGGATGCGCACCGAGGCCGATTTGTATCAACAGGCCGAATTTGAGTCTTGGGCCTCACGCCTGTACGACTTTGAGTTCATTCCTGTGCTGTCTCAACCCAGCGCAGAATGGAGTGGCCGTACAGGATACGTACAACATGCAATTAGCAGTGACTTTGACGATTTGTCAGAGCACGCGTTGTACTTATGTGGTTCGCCCGACATGATTAACGATGCCCGTCGTCAATTTGCTGAGCGTGGAGCAGATGCCGCGTTTATTTATGCTGACGCGTTTAATTTTCAGCATGAACTAGCAACGCAAGATGATCTGAACTCACAAGCCGCTTAGGCTTGTGAAGGCAGCTCGTAGCTTTGACGTGGGATGTAACTGGATTTTTTGCTTTGGCCCAATTTGAAGCTTGGCAAATTAAAGACAGGAGTGCTGTGACGTACCGCTTTGCGGGCCGCTAAGTAAGGGGCGACATGCTCGCCTACAGGAAGGGAATAGTAACGTTTAAGTAGTATGTTCATGGTAAACACCTATTGTTTAGGAGTGAATTAAGTATACCAAGCCGGATGCTGCAACGCAAAAGCCGTTGGTCTTTATGCCCATGCAGAGGACTAAATGTGCGATGTTTGCAACGATTGCTTGGCTTTTAAGGGAAGTTAGGTGGTGTGCGCGGCGTTAATCTGCTTATGTGCGTATACAGTATTCGTTAATAAGTGATGTTTAGCGCTTTATGGCGCCTATAACACGGTTTTTGTAGGTGAATTATGCCGGTTATCGTTTTTCATAAAAATGGCGACACGCACAGCGGAGAAGTCAACGAGAACACGAACCTTGTGGTCAGAGCAGGAATTCGTCAGTTCCCTTTTCCGCATCTGACTTATGGATGTGGCATGGGTAAATGCGCAAAGTGTGCATGCAAAGTCATTGCGGGAGCAGAGCATTTGCCGCCCGCTAATTGGAAAGAGAAGAAGCAGCTGGGTGAGCGTTTAGACGATGGCTACAGATTGGTATGCCAGTTGTGGATTAACCATGACATTGAGTTGTCACAAGACCCAGCGCAGGAGGCATGAGTATGTATGTGGTATTAACGACTAAGCCTGGTGAGTATCGTAGCGAAGGAGGCGAAGGTGTGGAAATTGTCGCTTCTTACGAGTACCGATTTTATGGCAAAACCAAAGCAATTTTTAGTATTGCAAAGATTGGTGAGAATGCGCGAGTGCTTATTATTGAAGAAGGGCCCAATGGCACCACCAATAATATTACGACTCGACAAATGGAAAAATTCGACTCAGTGGAAGCAGCCTACGACGAGCTACAAAGCTTGACGCGTTTTGGAACCATTGATGCCGAGTTAATTAAGGCTGCTTAAGTTGCAAAGGGTTTGTCATGGTAGAAATTACATTTACAACGAACAATGATTTTAAGGCGCAGGCGGCAGAGAATAGCAACCTACTTCGTGTCTCCATACGTGAAAAAGGGGGCATTCCTTTTAAGTGTGGTGGTGGGCTTTGCGGTACCTGCAAGTGTAAGATTATTTCGGGTATTGAAAATACAGATAGCGTAAAAGCGAAAGAAAAAAAGCATTTAACGCCTGAAGAAATTGGTGAAGGTTTTCGTATGGCGTGCCAAACTTTTGTAAATGGAGATATCGCCGTAACGTGGTGAAGCCTCTAGCCTAGAGGCTTGTACCAACGAGCCTTTGGGGGCACTTTATGCTGTGGCAATAAATGAGTTTTTATGATGTGAAGTCAATCCGTAAAAGCAATAGGTGCAAAAACTGCTGAATACCGCCAAGCTGTGCGTTGGGGTAATTTGCTAATTAGCAGGAACGGACCATGGCCTTACAAAAATTTATCAGCCTAGGAGAATTAAAACAATCGTTAACACGCGATTACAATAAGATTAATAGTAAGATTTTTTCCTCAGGTGTGGTCAGTTTAAAGATCGAGATCATTGAAGAAAAAATATTCATGCTGGCCGTACATAAACGTCTTGTGTCACTCGATTATTTAAGTAAAGAAAGTAAATACGTAAGTGATTTGGCCGATTATTATTTAATCAAAGCATTTAAAACCGAGATGAAAGAAGTGCTTACCCAAAACTATGGGTTCACGGTCACTTCTATATTTAAAGATTACGATAGTGTCGACGAATTATCGTCAACACTTGTGCTGCTAGAAAAAAGCGTTCAGAAGTACCTGAGTTAATACAACGTATTGTCATTAACCTTTTGCCCTGAGCTTTTTTAAAGCTGGCTGGTTGATAAGTCTTGTGACTTCTGTACCTATATAAGAAGCGCTTGATACCGCCGGTACCAAACTTCGAGTTCAACTCGAGGCTTGGTGCCGGCTTTTTTTTTGGAGGTGACAAATGTTGAAGGTATCCGATTTATTCGACGCGCTGAATGTGATTACGGGTGGGCGCATGGTGAACTCATTAGAAGAAGCCAAAGAGGGCAACCATCCCTTCGTCATTCTTAAGTCGTCGGGCATTTATGGCAAAGAGGTATTGGAAATTCCGGGTTTAATTCATGGGAGCCCTGACAAACCCATCAAGAAGGTGGCGGTTTGCATGACCATGACGGAAATCAGTATTGAGTTAGCGGGTGCAACCGGAGTGGATGCCATTGTTGCGCACCATCCCATTGCCGATGCGGCGAGCTGTGGAGGGGTAACGCTAAAAGGCTATTTGGACTTGTATGACATCGCGGCGCTGGAATGCCATGAGGCTTTTCACGGCCTACACCCCGGCATTGCCTATTTGCATGGCCATAAAGTGCTTAAAAGTGATATTGCCTATGCCGGTATCCACGGCAACGTTATGTTCGTAGGCGAGCCGTTTCCTGACGTAAAAACCATGGGAGACATGTTGGATCGCTTGGATGCACACATGTGTTTAGAAGATGATGAGGCCATGCTTGCGGCAGAGCGTCGTATCAAGGGCGTGGATAGCATCCAAGAAACGAGCTTACTAACCCGTGGGCGAGTGATGGTGGGTGAGCGCACGAAGGCGGTGAATAAAATATTGCATATTTTTCCTCACACCGGTTTTACTAAGGAGCATTTACGTCAAGCGATTCGTGAGAACCCGGATGTGGATACGGTGTTGGCGTCAATTAGCCGTGTTTATGAAGGGCATGAGTTGGTGGATGAAGCCCGAGCGATGGGACTGAATTTTCTGGTGGGTAATAGCCACGTGCTGGAGATTCTGGAAAACGGCTTGCCTTTAGCTTACGCACTGAAAAACTTGCTTGATGGGGTAGAGATCGTGGTGTTCCGTGACAGAGTGACCTCTACGCCACTAGAACAGGTAGGACATCAACAACTGAAAGACTATGCCCAGCAGTTTTCAGAGGCGCATCTTTTAGGAAAAAATATTCTTAGTTGTCATGCCTAACATGTACACACCAAAGGAGGATGGACATGAGTAATAAGACAATAAAGCTTGATGCCGCAGTTGACTTACCCGCTGCACAACAGCCGCCTAAGCGTCGTCCATTAGAGTTTATTGAAGGAGTGGGACTGTTTTTTCTGGCCTTGGCCTTGGTGACCCTGTTTTTCTACCCAGGAACATTAGCCGGTGCTTTTGATAAAGTGCTGGCGACAGCCAAGCCGGTTGTCGTTGATGTGTTCTTGACGGGCAATGTGGGCGTGGCCGTTATTATTAGCGTGATTATTGGTCGTTTATTAGAACGGCTAGGCTTCACGGACGCCATGATGCGGGTTTTTCTGCCTGCGATGCGACTTATTGGTGTGAATCCTGCGGTGATCATACCTAGCGTCTATAACATTTTTGGCGATATCAATGCGGCTGGCCGTATTTCGGGCCCACTCTTAAAGCGCGCTGGTGCCACGAAAGACGAGCAGAAACTGGCCGTTGCCACCATGGTTCAATCGCAGCAGTCGTTTTCTACGTTTATGTTGGGGATGATGGCGTTGACCTTTGCGGGTGTGCAGGTGTTTGCCGTGGTTGTGGTGGCGATCTTCTTGCCGCTTATTATTTCTCCTTTGATCCTATCGCGCGTGATTTACCGAGACGTGAAATCGGTGGATTTGTTGACGGCGCCTAAATTTACGCCCACCGATGATTTCGCGCCCATCTTGTTTAAAGCCGCAAGAGAAGGGGTGGAGTTGCTGATTTTGGTGCTCATCCCCGCCGTAGCCTTGGTGTTCTGTTGTATCGGTTTACTGGACTACATGGGCATCTGGCAGCCGATCAGTGGTTTTCTAGAGCGCGCACTACTGGCTATCAATATTCACCCAGAAACCGGCGTGTTGTCGATATTGGTTAGTCCTACTTTAGCGATGGGTCAGCTACAATCCATTGCGTCAACGCTTGATCCGTCATTGGTGGTGGGCTCGTTTGTGTTGGCCTCGTCGGGTTTACCGTTGTCAGCCGTGTTTGGTCAAATTCCAGTGGTATGGGCTGAAAATTCGGACCTGACTGAAAAAGAAGCCATGGGTGCTGCTGTATTGGGTATCGTCATGCGCCTCATCACGGCAGTGTTGTTAGCCGTCTTCTTGACGCCCTTAATCGTGTAGTTTTTGAAAAACACCCCGCTTAGGTTGTCCCCATAGTGGGTTTCGCTATTGCGGAAAAAGCCGAATCTGAATTAAGGTTCGGTTTTTTGGTATTTACTCGGAGTACATCGTGTCACATTCGGACCTGACCTCGCCTTCTTTAGCTGACTTGCAGGCACAGCTTACTGCCATCAGCGATGAAGCTGGGCTAGCCAGTCACCTTCATGACTCCAGTGGTTACGTAGGCGGCGCGCCGCAGATGGTTTTTAAGCCGCGCACTACACAAGAGGCGGCGCAGATCGTACGAGCATGCGCTGCTGAGCAACGCTCGATCACCATACAGGGTGGTTTAACGGGGCTAGCGGGTGGGGCATCCCCGGATGAGGGGGATGTGGTGGTGTCCCTGGAGCGCATGAATCAGGTGCTGGAGTTCGACGAAGTGGGCGGCACCATCACGGTACAGGCAGGCATGGTGCTACAACGTCTTTGTGAGTACGTTGAAGAGGCGGGTTGGTATTTTCCGCTGGATTTTGGTGCGCGTGGCTCGTGCCAAATTGGTGGCAATGTGTCCACCAATGCCGGAGGTAATCGCGTGCTTCGTTATGGCACCACGCGCGAACTGGTGCTGGGGCTAGAGGTGGTGCTTCCCGATGGCCAAACCGTATCCATGCTAAATAAAGGTTTGAAAAACAATACGGGCGTTGATTTAAAACACCTTTTTATCGGTACCGAAGGCACCTTGGGTTTAATCACCGCTGTTGTTTTGCGTTTATTTCCTAAACCCGAGACGCGTTACAGTGCTCTAGTCGGTTTACGCTCTTTCGATGATGTTGCGACCTTGTTAACGTCAGCGCGCGCCGACGTTGCGGGTTTGTCATCGTTTGAAGTGATGTGGCAGGACTACATGGTGGCCGCTTGTAAGCTGTTAAAGCGTGACGTGCCATTTAATGGAGACTATCCGTTGTACGTTTTGGTCGAAACCGAGGGTAAGTTAAGCGATCGCAACGAGCAAGATTTACAAGATTGGCTTGAAAGCCAAATCGAAGCCGAGGTGGTGGCTGACGTGATCATGCCGCAAAGCTCTGAACAAGCCGCGCAGTTATGGCACATGCGGGATGCAAGCGGCGAACTATTAGGGGGGCTTGCACCGTCATTAGCGTTTGATGTGGGGGTGCCGGTGGCCAAGACCCCCGCCTTTATTGACGCGGTACGTCGTAAATTGGAAGCTCGTTATCCACAGGCTCAAAGTTTGTTCTTCGGCCATTTAGGGGACAGTAACCTACATATTGTCACCGGCCCTTATCAAGAAAGTGATTTTTTAGACGTAGAAGCGGTGGTTTACGATGAAGTTGCCGCAGCCGGTGGCAGTATTTCAGCCGAGCACGGTATAGGACGAATTAAAAAGCCCTTTCTTTTCCACAGCCGCAATCCTGAAGAGTTAGCGTTAATGCGTCAGTTAAAGCAGCTATTGGATCCTGCGCATCGTTTCAACAAAGGCCGAGTCTATCCCGAGTTAAGTCAGGGTGAGTAGTTGTTGATTGGCGTCTTGTTGTTGTTTGGCTTTGGCTAGAACCCATCGCTGAAAGTCACGGCAATGGGCTTTATCAAAACTACGGCTACGCCAAGTCAACACGTAGGGCCACGGTAAAGGCAGCGCATAAGGAAAGGGGATTCGTAACGCTCCCGACGCTAATTCTTTGGTGATGGTGGAATACTGGGCCAGAGCAATGCCTTGGCCTGCTAGTGCCGAATCAATCACCATATGTGAAAGCGTGAAAATACGATAGTTATCCACCACCCGTTCGGTGAGGTTGTTTCCGAAGCGGGTAAACCACTCGTGCCACGAAGGCGGTGACGAGAAGCGAGGTTGCCAGTCAGCGCTAAGCAGACGGCATTGCAGTAAATCGTTAGGGGTGGTGATGGATAATGAATCGAGCAACGCCGGGCTGCCAACCGGAACCACACAGTCAGTATAAAGTTCAACGGCATTGGCCTGATGGGTGTGTACCTGCCCGTAGGTCAAACGAAAATCTACGTTTTCTCTTTCCATTTCGGGTTCGGTGTGCCCCCCTTTTATGTACAGCGTCAGTTGAGGGTAATGGTGCTCTTGCCATTCAAAAAGCTGAGGCGCTAGCCAGCCCTTTAAGATTGAGGGCAGGGCGCTTACCGTCAGAACGGTATCGTGTTGGGTGCGATCGAGTTCGTGTTGCGCTTCGCGAAAGAGCTCGAAACCTTGGCTACACAACGCGTGATAACGCTGCCCTGCCTGGGTGAGCCTGATACGTTTGCCCTCTTTATAGGTCAATGCTGTGCCCAAAGCGGCTTCCAACAGCTTTAGCTGTTGGCTAACAGCGCCCGAGGTGATTTGTAAGCGGGTCGCGGCTTCATTCAGGTTTTGGCTATGCCCTAAGGTTTCAAATACTTGAAGGGCACGCAGCGGGGGCAAAGGTTTCATGACGCGCTAACTCGGCTTAAAAATAGGGTGAAATCAAGAAAGTGTGAAGCGGCGAAGTCGCACCGTATTTCACTTTAGTTATTCTAAACAATAATTCAATATAGCTATTTTTACTTTGATTTACTATAGCTACCATACGGCAAATAGCGGCGCGTTGGCGCTAAGGTAAATGGATAAGTCGTTGGTCAATGGGCCTAAGCCATGTGGCGGGTCAGGCCGACAATACGGAGTTGATACAGACATGTTTTTAAAGAATGCTTGGTATGTGGGGGCCTTATCCACCGAGGTAGGACGTTCCCTTCACGCGGTGAAAATGTTGAATGAAAACGTGCTGATGTATCGCAAACAAGACGGTACGCCCGTGGTACTAGAGGACTCCTGTCCCCATCGCCGACTTCCTCTGTCTATGGGTCGACTGATTGATGACACGGTTGAATGCGGCTATCACGGTTTGACCTTCGACTGCTCGGGCGGGTGCGTAAAAGCGCCGGGTGTGGCGCAAATTCCTAAAAGTGCGGTGGTGCGCAGCTACCCCTGTGTAGAGCGCTACGGCATGATTTGGGTATGGATGGGTGATGCCGAGCTAGCGGATGAACAACGCCTTGTAGATATCCCCGAGTGGGATCAAGAAGGGTGGGGTGTTAACAGTGGTGACGCGATGACAATCGCCTGTAATTATCGACTTATCACTGATAATTTGCTGGACCCCTCTCATGTCTCGTGGGTACATCAAACCTCGTTTGGCAGTAGCTCAATGATCGGTAAACCGTTAAAAGTCGATGTGGCTGAGAACGGTGTGACGGTTTCTCGCTGGTTGAACGATGTGGAGGTTGCCCCTTTTTACAAGAAATTTGTGAGGTTTTCGGGCAATTGCGATCGTAAACAGCAGTATGAAGTCCGTTTTCCTTCTGTTGCCATTATCAAAGCGATTTTCACACCGGCAGGCACTGGCGGTGATGGAGTCGAGCCGCATCCCGATATCTTCTTAATGGATTCGTATAATCTGCTGACACCGATTGACGAGAAAAACACGCGATATTTCTGGTTCCAGCTACGCAATTTCAGTGTGAATGATACTGACGTGTCTCGCGTTTTTAACGAAGATGTGCGATTTGCCTTCAGTGAAGACAAGGCTGTGCTTGAGGCCGTGCAAGTTGGCCTAGACGAGCGTCCTGCCGCATTGGATCTTCCACTTGATTCCGGCCCTATGCGTTTCCGCCGTCGTTTGCAGCAACTGATTGAGGCAGAGCAAGCCGCCACTCTCGCTGTTGCCGAGTAAGGATTTTATCGTTCAGCATGACAAACCCAGCCCTTATACAGCACGATGCCGATTCTGCCGCTGACCACCGCGCTTTTCGTCAGTTCTTGGTGGTGGCCAAAACAAGAGAAAGCGAACTGATCACGTCCTTTCTTTTAGAGCCTGTCACCGACATACCGTTGCCCGACTGGAAAGCGGGGCAGTACCTTGTGTTCAAACTAAATATTGATGGGCAGCAGGTATTACGTAATTACAGCATGTCGGCGGGGCCAGATGGTGGGCGGCAATTACGCATTGCTGTGAAGCAAGAGTCGGCACCCATAGAGCAGCCCGAGTTGCCGGCTGGGCTAGTGTCAAGTTACTTGCATGAGCGCGTGCAACCGGGTGATACGCTTACCGCCGCGGGGCCCATGGGCGATTTCTTTTTAGATGAGTCGTCTGAGCGCCCCGTTGTACTGTTGAGTGGGGGCGTGGGCATTACGCCCATGCTAAGCATGCTGCATCGGCTGGTTCAAACCCCGTCGCGTGCGGTGCATTTTATTCATGCATGTGAGAATGGTCAGGTACATGCCTTTGCAGAAGAGGTGTTGGCACTGGCCGCGGCCCATGAAAACGTGTCGGTGCATTTCTGCTATCGAAACCCTTCTGCCGCAGATCGTCAACAGGCTGGCTATCACGCCGAAGGTTTACTGAATAAAGCGCTTTTGCAATCGTGGCTAGCACTGGATGATTACGACTTTTACTTATGTGGCCCCACTGGCTTTATGCAGGCGACGTGGCAACTTTTACGTAGCGTAGGGGTGGCCGCAGATCGTATACGCTATGAGTTTTTTGGCCCCGCTACGTTGCTTGAGGCTGACACCTGTGCGTTACAGCCCGTTAAGGCAGAGGTGAAGACGTCAGGGGCTATGATTCAGCCAGACGACGCGACTTCAGCGGTCACGGCGACGCTTAAGGGTGCGGACAGCGTACAGTTTTTACCGCAATCCGAGGTGCACGCTTGGGACAGCGAGAGCGCTTCGCTGTTGGATTTCGCTGAAGCTCAAGGCTTATCGCCAAACTTTAACTGCCGATCCGGTTTGTGTAATACCTGTTTGTGCACCTTGGTGTCAGGCGAGGTGCAATACGTTGAAGAGCCTTTGGATCCACCACCGTCAGGAAAAGTGTTGTTGTGTTGTGCTAAACCAGTTGGTCCTGTTGTGGTGTCCGTTGGTGACCATTAAATCTTGCCAGTGAAACGGTAACGGTTACCGGGGTGCCACAGGGTAGCTTGAGAGGTGAATTTAGCCTTAGAGTAGGTAGACCGATTCATCAATAAGCAAGGCTGCTCGGTAGGGATGTCTAGTGAGGTTGCAATGCTGCTGGTGGGAAATCGGACTTCAATGGTGTAGTCGCCTGTGGGTAGGGGGGCGACTCGCATTAGGTATTCGTTAGGGGTCATCTGCTCCCAGTTTTGCCGTAGATAATCGGGTGCCATGGCGGCATCCACGACACGGTCCTCTAACTGGATGGGCGTGCCATTATCGTAATGCACAATCACGGAATGAAAGAGGGTTGCCCCCGGGGCGATGCCAAAACGTTGAGATTGAGAGGCCGACGCGGTGATGCTGTCAAGCGATAAGACTCGGCTAGTATGACGATGCCCACGTTCACGAATGTCTTGTGCAATGCTACGAATCTCGATCAGCGTAGATTGAAATTTAGGCTGAGCCACGTAGGTGCCCGAACCTTTAATGCGTATTAATAACTGATCAGCGGTTAATTCGCGCAGGGCGCGGTTGACGGTCATGCGTGAGACGCTGAATTGCTCGCATAACGCCATTTCAGTGGGAATGAGATCGCCCTCTTGCCACACGCCATTCTGTATCTGAGCCAAAACATAATTTTTAATTTTCAGATAAACAGGCTCTGCAGGGGTGTTCTTTTTGTTTTCGGATGACAACATCATGCTTTGTGGGTTTCCTGTGCAAGCACACCGAGGGCTAGGTGGTTTCCAGAATATGTATAGACATTTAAAAAATTTGACTATACATTGGAATTTAACCCCTACAAGATAACAGGATTCCATCCACTTTTCATCGGCTTAGCCGGATGCGAAGGCGTATGGGAATCACGAACCTCCTGACGGGCGCTAACCGTAGGCTAAGGGAGTCAAAGGACGGATATGGCGACACATTCAGAGTCAACAATACCTAACGACCCGCGCTTTGATGCAAGCCGCGAGATCCGTGCTCCACGCGGCAGTAACTTGCACTGCAAAAACTGGATCAGTGAAGCGGCATACCGCATGATTCAAAACAATCTGGATGCCGAGGTGGCCGAAGACCCTCAACACTTGGTGGTATATGGCGGAATTGGTCGTGCTGCGCGTAACTGGGAATGCTATGACCAAATTTTAGCATCGCTGCGCGAGCTTGAAGAGAACGAGACCTTACTGATTCAGTCAGGCAAACCCGTCGGTGTTTTTCGTACGCATGCGGATGCACCACGTGTTTTACTCGCCAATTCGAACTTGGTGCCCAAATGGTCCTCATGGGAGACTTTCCACGAACTGGATCGAGCAGGGCTGTTTATGTATGGGCAGATGACGGCCGGAAGCTGGATTTATATTGGTAGCCAAGGCATTGTGCAGGGTACTTATGAGACCTTTGCTGAAGCCGGTCGCCAGCATTATGGTGGTGATTTGGCTGGGCGCTGGATACTTACGGCAGGGTTGGGTGGAATGGGCGGAGCACAACCCTTAGCCGCCTCTTTTGCGGGGGCGGTCTCGTTAACGGTAGAGTGTCAGCAAAGCCGTATCGATTTTCGCTTGAAAACAGGCTATGTGGACGTACAAGCAGCAGATGTGGACGAGGCGATGGCTTTGATTCAGCACCATACGCAGCGTAACGAGGCCGTTTCTATTGCCTTGCTTGGAAACGCTGCTGAGGTGTTTCCCGAGTTGGTACGTCGTGCCAAAGCAGGAGGTATCAAGCCGGATCTGGTGACCGATCAAACGTCGGCTCACGATCTGATCAACGGCTATTTGCCCTTAGGTTGGACGATAGCGCAATGGAAGGCCGCACAGCAACGCACTGAGCAGCACACGGCGTTACAGCACGAGGCGGCACAGTCCTGCGTTAAGCATGTGCAAGCCATGTTGGACTTTCAAAGCATGGGCATTCCGGTGGTGGATTACGGGAATAACATCCGCCAAGTCGCGAAAGATAATGGGGTGGAAAATGCCTTTGATTTTCCGGGGTTTGTGCCTGCTTACATTCGTCCGTTATTTTGTGAAGGTAAGGGCCCGTTCCGTTGGGTCGCGTTGTCAGGTGATCCTGAAGACATTTACAAAACGGATCAAAAAATCAAATCACTTTTTCCTGACAATACGCATGTGCATCGTTGGTTGGATATGGCCAACGAGCGCATTGCGTTTCAAGGTTTGCCGGCTCGCATTTGTTGGTTGGGTTTGGGTGAACGCCATCGTGCCGGTTTGGCTTTTAATGAAATGGTGCGTAGCGGTGAGCTTAAAGCCCCTATTGTGATCGGACGCGATCATCTGGACACGGGCTCAGTGGCTAGCCCTAACCGCGAAACTGAAGCCATGAAAGATGGCACGGACGCGGTGTCAGATTGGGCCTTATTAAATGCCTTACTGAATACAGCGGGTGGAGCTAGCTGGGTTTCCTTGCATCACGGCGGTGGGGTGGGGATGGGTTACAGTCAGCACGCGGGTATGGTGATTGTTGCGGATGGCACAGACGCCGCTGCCGCCCGTCTTGAGCGAGTGCTGATTAACGATTGTGGCAGCGGTGTCATGCGTCATGCGGATGCTGGCTACGAACTTGCGATCAAAACGGCCCGCGAATTCGGCTTAAAATTGCCGATGATGAAATCCTAATCAGGTAGAGCGTTTAATGAGTAAACAGAAAGTCACCATCCAGCCCGGCAAATTAAGTCTTGATGTGATTCGTGATATTTGGCATGACAAGGTAGAGCTTGTGCTCAGCGCGTCGGCCATGGCGGACATGGAAGCCTCTTCGGCCATTATTCAGCGAATTATTCAGAAGGGGGACGCGGCCTACGGTATTAACACGGGCTTTGGGAAGTTGGCGCAGACGCGCATTCCCGATGATGATCTCGCGCTACTGCAGAAAAATCTTATTCTTTCGCATTCGGTAGGCGTGGGAGAGCCCTTGTCGGCGACGGTGGTACGGCTGATTTTGGCGTTGAAAGTGGCCAGCTTAGCGCGTGGGTTTTCAGGTATACGTGCCGAGGTGGTGCAGCGATTGTTGGATATTTATAACGCTGGCATTGTGCCAGTCATTCCTGCAAAAGGCTCTGTTGGCGCATCGGGCGATTTAGCGCCGCTTTCGCACATGACGCTAACCTTAATCGGTGAAGGCGACGCCTTCTATCAGGGGGCGCGCTTGCCCGCTATCGAGGCCTTGACGAAGGCGGGCTTAACGCCCGTGGTTTTGGAAGCCAAGGAAGGTTTGGCCTTAATTAACGGTACTCAAGTCTCTACCGCGTTGACGCTCAATGGATTGTTCTTGAGCGAAATTTTGTTCAAAAACGCGATAACAGCCGGTGCGCTTAGTGTGGATGCCGCCAAAGGCAGCGATGCGCCGTTTGATGCACGTGTTCATGAAATACGGGGTCAGGCAGGACAAGTCTATGCAGCATCCCTGTATCGTAAGCTGCTTGAGGGCAGCGAGATTCGTCACTCGCATGTGGAGAACGATAACAAGGTTCAAGACCCTTATAGTTTGCGTTGTCAGCCTCAAGTGATGGGGGCCATCTACGATGTTATGCAACAGGCTTGCAGTACCTTATTAATTGAGGCCAATGCCGTGACCGATAACCCGCTGGTGTTTTCGGGTAAAGAGGGTGAGCCAGATCAGGTGATTTCTGGGGGTAACTTTCATGCTGAACCCGTTGCGTTTGCAGCCGATATGCTGGCGATGGCCATTGCAGAAATCGGCTCGTTATCTGAAAGACGTGTGGCCTTATTAATTGATACTACGATTTCGGGCTTACCCCCGTTTCTGGTGCCGTCGGCGGGCATTAACTCGGGGTTTATGATTGCTCACGTGACCGCGGCAGCCTTGGCGTCTGAAAACAAGTCGCTGGCGCATCCTGCTAGTGTTGATAGCCTGCCCACCTCGGCCAATCAGGAAGATCACGTCAGTATGGCGACGTTTGCAGGGCGCCGTCTTATCGATATGGTTCAGAATACAGCCACCATTGTTGGCATTGAGATGCTGTGTGCCGCGCAGGGTATTGATTTTCATGCACCGCTGCACACCTCTGAGCCACTGCAACGGGTGATGACATCGATACGCGAGATTTCTCCGTTTTATAGTGAAGATCGCTACTTGGCACCCGATATTGATGGCATGACCGATGCGGTATTAACGGCGAAGGTGATACAGGCCGTGCCTGAATTATTTACCGCCGCGACCTAAAGGATTTCTCTGTTTACGCCACTACGCGTTTAACAGTCGGCGTAATGTTTGACGGTAATGGTGCAGGGCTTGATCTTCGTTCGGATGGCGTCCCTCTTTTATGTGTTGCACACCGGCGACATATACATCACGGATAGGATGGCTTGATCGTTCACTAAAGACAAGAGACGCTAACCACGTCTCGGGCGCGAGTTCTGCAAGGGTGGGGTGCTCCAGGTCCAGCACCATAAAGTCGGCTTGATTACCCACTGTGATGTCGCCGATGGGGCGTGCAGAGGCTTGGGCGCCACCTCGCAAGGCAGCGTCGAACAGTCGATCGGCTACTTGTGGCTGTTGGGCCGTGCTAAGTACATTGCGCTCGTGTCGCGTTAGCCGCTGACCGTATTCAAGTAAACGAAGTTCGCTACGCCAATCTACGCTGATATGGCTGTCTGAGCCTACGCCAAATGTTCCCCCAGCCTTGAGGTAATCGTGAGTGGGGAAAATGCCATCACCTAAATTGGCTTCAGTGCTTAAGCAAAGGCCAACCACGGCGCCGCTGTTGGCAATTTGGTTCAGCTCGGTCGGGTTGACATGCGTCGCATGCACTAAACACCAGCGTTGATCGACGTTGAAATGATCAAAAAGGTATTCAACCGGTCTCGCATCGTGGATGGCAAGGCACGCCTCAACCTCAGCAAGCTGCTCGGCGATATGAATGTGTATAGGGGCGTGCGGAAAATCGTGTTTTAGTCCTGCGATGAGTGTGTTTAACGAGACTTTGCTCACGGCGCGTAACGAGTGTGGGGCAACGCCATAATGGCGTTGTGAGCTTTCAGGAAAGTGTTCCCGTAGCTGTGTTAATAACGACAGTAGTTGGTCAGGTTCGTTCAAAAAGCGGACTTGGTCGGCCCTGGGGGCCTGTTCGCCGAAGTGACTGTACTGATATAAGACCGGCAGCAGGGTAAGCCCGATGCCTGCGCTTTGGGCGGCCATACAAATACGCGAGGCCAGTTCGCTTTGTTGCGCATAAGGGCGGCCATCGGCTTGATGATGTAAGTAATGAAATTCACAAACAGAGGTGTAGCCCGCTTTGAGCATCTCAATGTACAGCCAGTGTGCAATGTGCTGGATGTCTTCGGGGGTTAGCGCAGCGGCAAAGCGATACATCAGGTCTCGCCAACTCCAAAAGCTATCAGAGGCTGTACTGCGATATTCCGTTAAGCCCGCCATCGCGTTTTGAAAGGCATGAGAGTGCAAGTTAGGCATTCCAGCGATTAAGGCCCCACTCGATCGATGTGTGTCTGGGGGTAGCTGATGGTGCTGCTGCTGTGTTTTCAGTTCGGTAATGGTGCCGTTCTTATCCCAACAAAGTACGACATCTTGTTGCCACGCGCCGTCAATGCGTACGTAAGGGGCAAAGATGGCTGAAGCTCGACTCATGGCAGCACCGTAGATTGATCAATCACAATGCGCCCATTTTGTACGACGAGAGCACAACGATCATAGCCGCTCCAGTACACAAGTTCGGAGAGGGTTTCGATGTCCCATGCTACAAAATCGGCTTTGGCACCCACGCTTAGTATTCCTGTGACATCGGTATGCCCCAACGCTTGCGCGGCATGCCGAGTGACCCCTGCTAAGCCCTCTCTGACAGAGAGCCTGAATAAGGTAGAGGCCATGTTCAACATCAATAATAGCGACGTGGTGGGCGAGGTGCCAGGATTGCTATCGGTAGAGATTGCCATCGGCACACCGTACTGGCGTAAAAGCTCGATGGGCGGTAATTGGGTTTCTCGTAAAAAGTAGTACGCGCCAGGAAGTAAGACAGCCACCGTGCCCGCTTGGCTCATGGCTTGGATGCTGGCCTCATCCAGATATTCCAAATGGTCCGTAGACAATGCCCGATATCGTGCAGCTAATTGACTGGCGCCCATCAATGACATTTGTTCGGCGTGCACCTTACTGTCTAAACCCAGTGATTGCGCCTTATTCAGCACACGTTCTGTTTGCGCTAAATTAAAAGCGATGTGTTCGCAAAACACATCCACCGCATCAATAAGCCCCTCGGCTGCGAGAGCCGGCATCATCACATTACAAACTAGATCAATGTAATCGTCAGCCCTATCGCTGTATTCGGGCGGCAAGGCATGCGCACCCAGAAAGGTGGTGCGTACCGTCACGGGGCGAGACTCGCCCAAACGACGGGCCACGCGCAGCATTTTTCTTTCAGTCTCCAGATCCAAACCATAACCTGACTTGATTTCTATGGCCGTCACCCCTTCACGGCGCAAATTATCTAAGCGGCGTAGGGCAGAGCGATAGAGATCGTCTTCGCTGCTTTCTCGTGTGGCACGTACCGTAGAAAGAATGCCACCGCCTTGTCGAGCGATGTCTTCGTAGCGGGCTCCCGCCAGACGCATGGCGAACTCTTGTGCCCGATTGCCCCCATAGACAAGGTGAGTATGACAATCAATAAGCCCGGGCGTAACGATAGCCCTTTGTAGTCCGTGTTGAACGCTGTTTGAGTCCACATAAGTAGCAGGTAATTCGGCCTTCTTTCCTAACCAGACAATACGGTCATCGACCACCACGATGGCTGCATCGGCGATGAGCTTTTCAGGATCAGCCGTGGGAGCAAGCGTTAGGTCGGTCCATATTATCGGCTTGGTCATGGTGGCCTCCTCTGTATTTGTATATACATTATCATTCAGTTTTTAGGGCATGACAATGTGGCGTGGGGGTAAATACTAGGGCTTTAGCCCGCTTTAATGACGACTTACTGTTCAGGGGACTGTTGCGAATTGCTTTGGCATGGCATCATTTGTTAATAGCAAACGGTGTAGAGAAGCGTTATTACGGTAATCTATACCTTTGCTTTTTCATTACCTACGTTTTTATCGTTCTTATTCAGGGCCGGCGTCGTATTATGCAATCTCAATCTCCTTCTTTTACTTTCAGTCAACGCGCACAGAACTTAACGAGTTCGGCCATCCGAGAAATCCTCAAAATCACGACACGCCCGGAAGTGATCTCTTTTGCCGGTGGTCTACCCTCTGCGGATGGCTTTCCTGTAGAGCAAATTCATGATGCCTTCGATCGTGTGCTGAAGCGTGACGGTCGCGTCGCGTTGCAATACGGTCCTACCGAAGGATATGGGCCGTTACGTGAATGGGTGGCGTCCGAATTAGGTCGTGACGGTACCGACGTTAGCCCGCAAGAAGTATTGATTGTATCGGGCTCGCAACAAGCGCTTGATCTCTTGGGTAAGCTCTTCATTGATGCAGGAAGTAAGATTCTTGTCGAATCGCCCACCTACTTAGGCGCGTTGCAATCGTTTTCGGTGTTCGAACCTAATTATGTGTCGATTGCCACAGACGAAAATGGCTTGATCCCTTCTGAAGTTTCAGAGCCAAAAGCCCAAGGGGCGCGTTTTGTGTACGCCTTACCGAATTTTCATAATCCGATGGGCGTGACGCTACCTGCACAACGTCGTCAGGAGTTGGTTGAACGTTGTGCGGCGGCGAATATTCCGATTGTTGAAGATGACCCCTATGGCGAGTTGCGTTATTCGGGCGCGCATCAACCCAGTTTATTCAGTTTGGGGCGTAAGGCCGGTGCCACGGTCATCCGTTTGGGCTCGTTCTCGAAAGTGCTCGCACCTGGATTGCGCTTAGGCTATATCGTTGCGCCCGTTGAGATCATCAATAAGCTAGTGCAAGTTAAGCAAGCCACTGACCTACATTCTTCATCCATTACACAGATGGCAGTGTACGAAGTGGTGAAAGACGGTTTCTTAACGCAGCATTTACCCGCCGTACAAGAGCTCTACCATCGTCAATGCGACTACATGCTGGATGCGATGCAAGAGCATTTTCCAGATAGCGCTTCCTGGACACGACCTGAGGGCGGCATGTTTATTTGGGTGACCTTGCCCGCACACATTGATGCCGAACAATTGCTTGCTAAAGCGATTGAACGCAATGTGGCTTTTGTGCCGGGTGCGCCGTTTTATGTAAACGATGATTTTCAACGTAATACACTGCGTTTAAGCTTCGTTACGGTCAGTGAGGCGCGTATTCGCGAAGGGATTGCCATCTTGGGACAATTAATACGCGAAGCGGCATAAAACTAAGCGCTACAATGCTACGTTGGTAGCTGTGCTGGGCACAGCTACATTCTGTTCGTTTGCGCCATGCGCGAAGTGTAT
Organism: Paenalcaligenes sp. DL 463; assembly: GCF_057475185.1. Taxonomy (NCBI): domain Bacteria; kingdom Pseudomonadati; phylum Pseudomonadota; class Betaproteobacteria; order Burkholderiales; family Alcaligenaceae; genus Paenalcaligenes; species Paenalcaligenes sp. DL 463. Next base: position 409,113 of record NZ_JBYBKX010000001.1, read on the forward strand.
TGCTCCGAAATGTCAGTGAATAAGCCCGTTAATAATACGCATCCTATCGATTTAAATGACATGCGCCCCGATGACTGGGTGGCCCGATGGCTGCCATCATCGTGGGGGCCCTATGCGCGTTTGTGTCGTTTAGATCGCCCCGTAGGGACGTGGCTGACGTTGTTGCCCACCATTGCCGCACTCATTCATGCGGCAGATGGCTTACCCACCTTATGGCGGCTGTTCATTTTTTCGCTGGGTGCCTTGTTGATGCGCGGGGTGGGGTGCTGCTTTAACGATATCTTCGATAAAGATTTTGACCACAAAGTCGAACGAACTCGGTTTCGTCCTTTAACCAGTGGGCAGCTTAGTTTAAAAAACGCATGGATCTTTGTCGTCGCGCAGTTGGTCGTATGTGCCTTGTTATTGCTCGCGATCAATCCTTATAGTCGTTTGTTGGCCGTGGCACTTGTGCCCATTGTGATTATTTATCCCCTTTGTAAACGTTTCACCTATTGGCCTCAGGCAGTGTTGGGTATTGCGTTCAATTGGGGAATGTTAATGGCGTGGTCCGATACGCAAAATACGGTTCCTTTGGCGGCGATCGCCATGTGGTTAGGTACTGTTTTATGGCAAATTGGTTACGACGCCATTTACGGCTATATCGATATTCAAGATGACCTGAAATTAGGGTTGAAATCGGCTTCTATCCGTTTTGGGGACCGTGGCAAACAATGGATAGGGGGCTTTTATTTTGCCACCTTAGTCTTGTGGTGTTGGGCGGGCTTCCAATTAGCATTGAACGGCTTGTACTTCATCGTCTTGGCCGTCATTGCCCTGCATTTTGTTTGGCAAGTGATACGCTTTAATCCACGGGCACCAAGCCAAGGTTTAGGGTTGTTCCGTGCCAATATGACGGTGGGCGTTTTAATGGTGGTGGCCGCGTTACTTGGCACGATTTAGTGCCGCGCTTAAGCGGTTTACAAATTTGTTCCTGTTATTTCGTCGTCTCTTTGCCGCGCGTATGTAAAATAGGCGGGTTTTTTTATTTTTAACCTAAAGGTTTCAGGGTCCCGCTAGCGAAAAACGATACGCAAAATGCGTACGTTTTGTGACGACTGTCGGGCTTTATAAAAAGGTTGAACATGCCTAGTACTATGGAAATGATCGCGAGTGTGCTTTTTGCCATCGCTGTCATTCACACATTTTCAGTTCCTGTTTTTGCTCGCTTAGCGGACCGTGGTGGTAGCCATGCTGGTTTATGGCATTTGCTGTCGGAGGTTGAGGCGGTTTTTGGTGTGTGGGCTTGTGTGCTCGTCGCCTACATTGCTGTCTTTATTGGTTTAGATACCGCGCTTGACTACATGAATACTCGGAATTTTACCGAGCCAGCGTTTGTATTTGCCATTATGGTGGTGGCGGCCAGTCGGCCGGTGCTGGAATTAGTCGCTAAGGTGGTTAATGGGCTAGCTCGAGTGTTGCCATTGCGCCGTGAGTACGCCATGTTTTTTGTCATTATGGCGGCTGTTCCACTGGCAGGGTCATTAATTACCGAACCAGCCGCTATGACGTTGGCAGCGCTGATGATTCGGGATCGCTACTTTACGCATGCAACAAGCGACACCTTTAAGTATTTAACGCTAGGCGTATTGTTTGTAAACATCTCTATTGGTGGGGTGTTAACCGCTTATGCCGCACCACCCGTGTTAATGGTTGCCCAAACCTTTAACTGGGATACGGCCTTTATGTTTTCAAACTTCGGGGGTCGAGCCGCCGCTGCTGTTTTTATTAACGCTGCTGTACTGACTTTTATATCTCGCTCGTCGCTATTAGAAGCTGGTGCAAAAGAGCAAGAAACCCAGAGTGAAAAACAGGGGGGCACGGTTCCTTTTGGTGTGATTGGTATCCACCTATTGTTCTTGGTGGGGATCGTATTATCCGCACACCACCCCATCGTATTCTTAACATTGTTGATGTTATTTATTGGTTATACCCAAGCCTATGCGTCTTATCAGAACCCGTTGCTGATCCGTGAAGGCTTGATGGTCGGCTTCTTTCTGGCCGGCTTGGTGGTGCTGGGCGGTTTACAGAAGTGGTGGCTGCAAGATCTGTTGGGCGGTCTGTCGCCCATGGTTCTGTTCTGGGGGTCTACGGCCTTAACGGCGATCACCGACAATGCGGCGTTAACGTATTTGGGTTCGTTGGTTGAAGGTACCAGTGAACTTTGGCGTTATATGTTGGTAGCCGGTGCAGTAACGGGTGGCGGGTTGACGGTCATTGCTAATGCGCCGAATCCGGCGGGCTTTTCCATACTTAAGAACTGCTTTCCGAATGGTGCCATTTCACCGTTGCGCTTACTCGGGGCGGCGGCCATTCCTACCATGGTGGCCGCATTCATGTTTTTATTGCCCAATTCCTTTCATTAAAGCCTGAAAACAACAGGTTTTACGACTATCTGAGGGCACGGCCCGTGACGAGGTTGGCGAAACGATGCGCCAATTTACTAATCGGGCTAAAATCAATGCTTTACGGTTTAATGTGGGGCGTCTTGCTTCGTATGTTTTAACGTTAAACCTTTGGTCTTTCTTATTGTCTTTAGGTTTGAGTCGTGCCTATTTACGCTTATCAATGCAGTCAGTGCCAACACGCCGCAGACGTGTTGCAAAAAATGTCTGATCCCGTGCTTGAAGTTTGTCCTAGTTGTGGGCAAAACACCTATGTGAAACAAGTGACAGCGGCTGGGTTCAGATTAAAGGGTACGGGTTGGTACGTAACCGATTTCCGTGATGGTGGTAAAGCACCTGCAGCGGCTTCCCCCGCAACGTCCGACGCTGGCTCAGGCTCCAGCAGCAGTTCCAGTTAAGCCTATCGGGTGATGGTAGGCGCTACTTACCTAATTCGCTGTTCGCTGTAAGCGTATCCACAGTCGTTTTTAATAGCGCAGGCGCACCCCGTTGTAACGTGTTGGGCTTAGCTGTCGAACATTTTTAACCCATTATTTTCAGTTTACTTAGGGAGCTCTCCTAAATGCGTACCTGCTATACCGGTGAGGTCAACACCCAACATTTGGGGCAAACCGTAACGCTTTTTGGCTGGGTACATCGCCGACGAGATCATGGCGGTGTTATTTTTATCGACTTACGTGATCGATCCGGTCTGGCGCAGGTTGTAGTGAATCCGGAGAACGTCGAGGCGTTTGCCATCGCAGAGCGTATTCGTAACGAATACTGTTTGCGTATTACCGGTGTCGTGCAGGCACGCCCTGAGGGCACTGTGAACACTGAGCTTGCCTCGGGTGAAATTGAAATCGTTTGTTCCAACATCGAGATCTTGAACGCTTCGGTGACACCGGCGTTCCAGCTTGATGACGATAATTTATCTGAAACCACGCGCCTGACCCATCGGGTTCTGGACTTACGTCGTCCTGAAATGCAGAACAATTTAATGCTGCGCTACCGGGTTGCGATGGAAGTGCGTAAGTATTTAGACGGCTTGGGCTTTATCGACATCGAAACACCCATGCTGACCAAAAGCACGCCTGAAGGGGCTCGCGATTACCTTGTGCCATCGCGTGTGAACCCCGGTGAGTTTTTTGCATTGCCGCAGTCACCCCAGCTATTTAAGCAAATGCTGATGGTTTCTGGCTTTGATCGCTACTATCAAATCACTAAGTGTTTCCGTGACGAAGATTTGCGTGCCGATCGCCAGCCTGAATTTACCCAAATCGATTGCGAGGTTTCCTTTTTAAACGAAGTTGAAATTCGCGAGATTTTTGAAGACATGGTGCGTCATGTCTTTGCAACGGTTCAAAACGTCGACCTACCTAAGCCTTTCCCCACCATGACATGGGCGGAAGCCATGAAGCGCTTTGGCTCTGACAAGCCTGACCTACGCGTCAAGCTTGAGTTCACGGATGTGGCCGAGCTGATGCGTAATGTCGACTTTAAGGTGTTTTCGGGCCCAGCTAACGATCCTAAGTGCCGCGTGGTGGCCTTGCGCGTGCCCGGTGGTGGTGCGATGCCTCGTAGCGAAATTGATGCTTACACCAAGTTTGTGGGCATCTACGGTGCTAAAGGTTTGGCGTACATCAAAGTTAACGATGCCACGTCCATTCCTGCTGGGTTGCAATCGCCAATTGTCAAAAACATCAGCAATGATGTGCTAACGCAGCTTATCGAGTTAACCGGTGCGCAAGATGGAGACCTGATCTTTTTTGGTGCAGACAAAACGCAAGTGGTTAACGACGCCATGGGCGCTTTGCGTATCAAAATTGGCCATAGCGAGTTGGGTCGTGCCAACGGCTTGGTCGACGCTGGTTGGAAGCCATTGTGGGTCGTGGACTTCCCCATGTTTGAATACGATGACGAAACCCAACGCTACTATGCGGCGCATCATCCGTTCACTAGCCCCAAAGACGGACATGAAGATTTGCTGGAAAGCGATCCGGCGAACGTGTTGGCTAAAGCGTATGATATGGTGTTAAACGGTTGGGAAATGGGCGGTGGTTCGGTACGTATTCATCGTGCAGAAGTCCAAAGCAAAGTGTTTGCGGCGCTTAACATTGATGCCGAGGAAGCCAGCGAAAAATTTGGCTTCTTGCTTGATGCGTTGCAATACGGTGCACCGCCCCACGGTGGTGTGGCGTTTGGGCTTGATCGTTTAGTAACGATGATGGCGGGCGCAGACTCGATACGCGACGTCATTGCCTTCCCTAAAACACAACGAGCACAGTGTCTACTGACACAAGCACCTTCTAGCGTTGATGAAAAACAGTTAAAAGAGTTGCATATTCGTCTCCGACCACAGGAAGTAAAGCCTGCCTAAAGGAGGATTGCGGTGGCAGTAATCCGAGTAGTCAGTTACAACATTCATAAAGGGCGCACGGCTACTGGCAAGCGTGAGTCCATGGATGCGTTAAAGCTGGGACTCTACGGGCTGTCACCCGACTTACTGTTCCTCCAAGAGGTGCAGGGTCGCAACGATTTACGTGCGACCCTCAATGCGCAGCACGAGTTATTAGCAGCCGTGTTGCGCATGCATAATGTGTATGGTTGTAATGCTGTTCGTCAGCATACCGATCACGGTAATGCGTTGTTGTCCCGCTTTCCTATTCTGTATTACGAAAACGAAGACATTTCTGATCATAAGCTAGAGCAACGTGGTCTCTTGCATGCGGTGGTGCAGATCGAAGATCGCCATGTGCATTGCCTTGTTGTGCACTTGGGTTTGTTTTCAGGTGGTAGAACCCGGCAAATTTCGGCGCTGGTCGAGCGTATTAACCGCATTGTGCCGGAAGATGAGCCTTTACTCATCGCGGGTGACTTCAACGATTGGAATAATCGTCTGGCGCCTATCTTTGTGAAGCAATTGGGCTTGTACGAAGTCTTTTCGTTTGCCCCCGAGATGTATGCCAGTTCGCGGTTTAAGCTACGACAGCCCATGCAATGGCTGCGCGGTAGCCGAAATAGCGGTAAACAAAATAATGACGATATGGCCGGCTCTCCGGTTCTGGGTGTAGATGGCAATGCTCGTCTGACGCCTCCCCCTCGCACTTTTCCTGCGGTTTTCCCATTTTTACGCCTTGATCGTATCTATCAACGAGGCTTTGCTGTGCGCAACGCCCGTGTATTGCAAGGCGCTCCGTGGAAACAAATCTCTGATCACTCTCCCATTCTGACCGAGCTAGAACTGCCCTGAAAACCGCACGTCCTCGTTGCGCAACCCTTAACAGGGCTGTTGTACGGGAAAAAAGCCTAAGCTAAAGACTGGAATCCCGTCGCGTATTGTTATATGGTTAAACAGTTCCTCAATATATGAGTAACGGAAAGAAATATAGCCTGTACCTGATGATGATCTGCTGTGTTTGAAACAGAGGCGACGCTACGCTACTTCATGATGGTTGTTTCATCGATGAGGGTTTAGGTATCGATAATTAGATTGCTTTACTGAGGAGGTTTGATTCAATGAAAACCAAAGCAGCTATTGCTTGGAAAGCGGGTGAACCGTTAACCATTGAAGAAGTTGATTTACAAGGCCCACGCGCAGGCGAGGTCTTAGTAGAGATTAAAGCAACCGGTATTTGCCACACTGATTTATATACCCTATCGGGCGCTGACCCAGAGGGTTTATTCCCTGCTATTTTAGGTCACGAAGGCGCTGGTGTTGTGATGGAGGTGGGCGCAGGCGTTACCTCGTTAAAACCTGGGGATCACGTTATTCCACTGTACACACCTGAGTGTCGTCAGTGTAAGTCGTGTCTTTCACAGAAAACTAACTTGTGTACCGCTATACGCGCTACACAGGGTAAGGGTTTGATGCCGGACGGCACATCACGCTTCAGCATTGATGGCAAACCCATTCATCACTACATGGGTACATCCACCTTTGCTAACCACATTGTGGTGCCTGAAATTGCGTTGGCAAAAATTCGCAGCGATGCGCCATTCGATAAAGTTTGCTACATCGGTTGTGGTGTGACCACAGGCCTTGGTGCTGTGCTCTTTACCGCCAACGTTGAAGCGGGTGCTAACGTTGTGGTGTTTGGTTTGGGTGGCATTGGTCTGAACGTAATTCAGGGTGCCAAAATGGTCGGTGCCGATAAGATTATCGGTGTAGACCTTAATCCCGAACGTGAAGCCATGGCGCGTCAGTTTGGTATGACGGATTTTGTGAACGCCTCTGAAGTTGAGAATGTGGTTGACCATATTATTCAACTAACAGATGGTGGTGCCGACTACACTTTTGAGTGTGTGGGTAACACCAAAGTCATGCGTCAAGCCTTAGAGTCTTGTCACCGTGGTTGGGGTCAGTCAGTCATTATTGGTGTGGCTGAAGCGGGCGCCGAAATCGCCACACGTCCTTTCCAATTGGTTACAGGTCGTGTGTGGAAAGGCTCTGCATTCGGTGGTGCACGTGGTCGTACCGATGTACCGAAAATCGTTGACTGGTACATGGATGGTAAGATCAATATCGATGATCTGATTACTCACCATTTACCGCTTGAGCGTATTAATGAAGGCTTTGATCTGATGGAGCGCGGTGAGTCCATCCGCTCTGTTGTTGTGTATTAACGCTTAGTTTATACGTGTACCAAGCACGGGTTGCCTAGATCTAATCTATGCAACCCGTTTGTTTAATATCGAGCCGGTATTGTTATCAGTGAATGTCGCTTGACGTTGCTTAATAGGAAATTCATATGTCTGGTCAGTTAGAACTTATCAGTGAACACCGTTGTTTTGAGGGTTGGCAAAGGTACTATCAGCATGCCTCTCAAACTATTGGTTTGCCCATGCGCTTATCGGTGTATTTTCCACCTCAAGCAGGGGCCGAGTCCGCTAAAGAGGCTAACGCTGGGGCGAACGTGATGGGGGTCACGAAACTGCCGGTGTTGATCTACTTGGCAGGTCTAACGTGCACGGAAGAAACCTTCATGATTAAAGCGGCAGCGCAGCAGTACGCCGCCGAGCACGGCATTATTTTAGTAACACCCGATACCAGTCCACGTGGGGCAGGTTTTCCTGGCGAAGACGATGGTTGGGACTTTGGAACCGGTGCGGGCTTTTATGTGGATGCTACCGAGGCGCCATGGAACAAGCACTACCGTATGGAAAGCTACGTGGTGAACGAGCTATACGATATTGTCACCACTGTTTTCTCGGGCGATGCTGAACGCGTCGGTATCTTTGGGCACTCGATGGGTGGACATGGTGCTTTGGTGCTCGCTCAGCGTTACCCTGGTAAATTTAAATCGGTATCGGCCTTTGCACCCATTGCAGCACCCACTCAGTGCCCTTGGGGTGAAAAAGCGTTTAGCGGTTATTTGGGCTCTGACAAATCAACATGGGAGGCGTACGATGCTAGCTTACTTATGCAAAAGCAAAGTGCAGCGCCCTATCCCAAGGGAATATTAGTGGATCAGGGTTTAGCCGATAATTTTTTAGCCGAGCAGCTTTATCCCGAAGCGTTTGAGGCAGCGTGTGAGAAAGTTGGCCAGCCATTAACCTTACGTCGCCATGAAGGCTACGATCACGGTTATTACTTTATATCGACCTTCATGAAAGACCATATGCGCTTTCATGCCGAGCGTTTGTCATAAATACACTGTAGACTGTGTTAGCAACGACGCGCCTTCGGGCGCGTCGTTGCCCTTATATCGGCGTTCCAAAAGCTTAACGGCCCTAGTTTATCTGGATATGAGTAGACGTAATGATGTGACTTTTGATGTAAAACAGCTTGAATACGGAACCTTTTGATGTAAAAACTATCGTATAGGCTGTACTTGCAACATTAGCACTCATCAGAGTAGAGTGCTAAAATACAGAAGTATTAATGCAAATGTTGCTTGTGGCGACGTTATCAGCAGATCGCGAACAAGCACTTTTACAGGACGATTTATGACCCAAACTTCGCAATCCTTGGCCCTTGCTCCTGCCAATAATTTGGCAGCGGCGGTATCCAATCCGGGTGCTCTGGGCACAATTGAGGCCTATATTTCTGCGGTTAACGCCCAGCCAATGCTTACTCCAGAAGAAGAGCTTAGCTTAGGCCGTCGCTTAAAAGAAAGTGAAGACCTTGAAGCGGCACGTCGACTAATCATGTCGCATTTGCGTTTGGTGGTTTCCATTTCTCGTCAGTATCTGGGCTACGGCTTACCTCATGCTGATTTGATCCAAGAAGGCAATATTGGGCTGATGAAAGCCGTGAAGCGTTTTGACCCCGAGCGCGGTGTGCGCTTGGTTTCTTTTGCTGTGCACTGGATTAAAGCGGAAATCCACGAGTACGTGGTGCGCAATTGGCGCTTAGTTAAAATTGCGACAACCAAAGCTCAACGTAAGTTGTTTTTTAACTTACGACGCATGCGTCCCGAAGACGGGCAAACCTTGAACCCCGATGAAATCGATCATATCGCCCGAGAGCTAAATGTACGTCCGCAAGACGTAAGCGAAATGGAAATTCGCATGTCGGGCGGCGAGTTCGGTATCGAGCTTCAAAACGACGACGATGAATCTTTTGCGCCGATTAGTTATTTGTCTGACGAAGGCGAGTTCGAACCTACCCAAGTTCTGGAAACTCGGGCAGAACAGTCGTTGCAAGGTGAAGGGCTTGGAGCGGCTTTAGAGCAGTTAGATCCACGTTCGCGTCGCATTATTGAATCCCGTTGGTTGCAGGATGATAAAGGCTTAACGCTGCATGATTTAGCCGCTGAATACGGTGTGTCGGCTGAACGCATACGTCAGATTGAAGTGGCCGCCATGAAAAAGATGCGCAATTTGCTGCAGGTTGCTGCCTAGGTATGCAGACGAAATATATTTTTACACTTTAGCTTTGGGGTAATTTGAACTTAAGCCTCTAGCACGCCACTAACTTATATCAACAGCGCAATTGCACTTCCCTGAGCGTTGCGTTGGTGTGCATCGGCTTCGGCTTCTCCTCTTCCCCTCCCTATTGAAGCGGATGCGATTTATTGGGACACCCTTTGTGGTGTCCCTTTTTTTATGGTTGCGCAGACGATTGCAGGAGGCCGCTGGGGTCTTGAAACGGGACGACAGCTAGTTAACTAACGGTTTTCAGTAGCTGCTGTATATCGTGGCTAAGCTCGTCAGGTGTGGCATCCCCACGTAATAACACGCGGGCTTCGCCTGTGGCGTCAAGCAAATAAAACGACGAAGAGTGATCCATGGTGTACTGCTCGGGCGTAGGGCCTTCGGCTTTGGCGTAATAGGCTTTGAACGATTGAGCAGTTTTATGTAACTGGGCCGGTGAGCCGGTTAAGCCAATAAAGCGTTCATCGAAGGCGCGCACGTATTGGCTAATGACCTCTGGGGTATCGCGTTCTGGGTCCACCGTGATCAGTACCACCTGCACGTTGTCAGCATCAGAGCCTAGGCTGTCCATTGAGGCGGCTAATTGACTTAAGGCGGTAGGGCAGATATCTGGGCAGTGGGTAAAACCAAAAAACACAACGACCACTTTGCCGTTAAAGCTTTCGATGGTGCGTAAGTTGCCATTACCGTCGACCATGGCGAGTTCGCTACCTAAATCCGAACCACTGATGTTACTGCCGTGAAATTGCAATTCGGCTTCGCTAGGACCACAGGCACTTAGGCTTAGACTGAGCAGTATCAAAACAAACAGCATTAACCCGTTTTTAACGGAGAAACCAGACAATGCAGACATAAAAGGTGATGCTTATAGAAGGGGTAGGTAGGTTAATGGTATTAGAGCAGTGCTACCCAGTGATCAATTAAGAGTGCAGCGAACAATAGGGCCAGATAAATAATCGAGTATTTAAAAACGCGCCGAGAAAGCTGATCGGAATAATTTCGGTGTAAAAGCCAAGCGTAGTGGATGAAGCGACCACTTAGTAAAACGGCGGCAATTGCATATAAGGGCCCACTCATTCTGATCACGAAAGGCAGTAGGCTCGCCGCAAACAAAATGAGGGTGTAGAGTAAAATATGCAGGCTTGTGAAGGGGTTACCGTGGGTAACGGGTAGCATGGGTAAGCCTGATTTTTCGTAGTCGTTTTTACGGTATAGGGCCAGAGCCCAGAAGTGCGGTGGCGTCCAGATAAAAATAATCAGCACCAACAGCCACGCTTCAGCTGGCACAGCGTTAGCCACTGCCGCCCAGCCTAACGCGGGGGGCATGGCCCCCGATAAGCCCCCGATAACAATATTTTGTGGGGTGCGGGGCTTTAAGACCACGGTATAAATAATGGCGTAACCAATAAAGGTGGTGACGGTTAACCACATCGTGAGTTCGTTTACGAACACGTACAGGATCACCATGCCACTTAGGCCAACTAAGGTAGACATAGTGATGACCTGAGGGCTGCTGATGTCACCACTGGCGGTTGCGCGACGCGCTGTACGCAGCATGCGGGCGTCAAGTTCGCGCTCGATTAAACAGTTAATGGCAAAGGCGGCGGCAGCCAGTAGCCAGATGCCCAGCGTCGCGGCAATAACGGTCGTAGGATTGGGTAGGCCGGGGCTGGCAAGAAACATACCAATAACGGCACAGAACACCGCTAACTGGGTGACCCTAGGTTTGGTTAGTACCCAGTACTGACGCCAGAGAGTGCTCGGGCTAGCAGTTACAGTCGTCATGCAGCTTACTCCTTCACGAAGGTTTTAGAGCGCGATGTTCGGACTAATAATAAGATGCAGCACAGGATCATTCCTGCTGCTCCACCATTGTGTAGCACAGCAATTAGTAGGGGCCATTTAAAGAAAATAGTGGTTAGGCCGGTAAATAGCTGTAGACACAGTAATAACAATAGCAGTCTAGCAGGCCCTTGCAAAGCGGGTTTGTCCCGTAGCTTCCAGGCGGTTGCTCCCACAATGAAAAACACCACAAAAGCAAAATTCCGGTGTGTCCAATGAATGGCGGTGAGCGCCTCGCGTGGCAGGAAGTCTCCGGTTCGAGTCATGCCTAGGTCGCGATTAAGTGAGTATCCGCTGGCAAAATCCATGGGTGGGAATACTTGACCGTGACATAAAGGAAAGTCCATGCAGGCTAAGGCCGCGTAGTTGGTGCTAACCCAGCCACCCAAGGCGATTTGTATAAACAATAAAATGAAAGAGGCCAACACCAAGGGGTGCCAATGGCTATAGTCCACCTGTACGTTAGGTTGACGCTCGCGGGCAGCAAGCCACGTCAATAAAGACAATACGGTCATGCCGCCAAGTAAGTGGGTGGTGACAATGACTGGCATGAGCTTATGGGTGACGGTCCATGCCCCAAAAGCGCCTTGAACACATACTGCCACCAGTGTCACCCAAGCCAGAGCTGAGCTGCGTCCAATAAGCGAGCGATAACGTGTTGCCATGTACACAATGGCAATGATCAACAGGCCTAAGGTGGCGCCTACGTAGCGATGCAGCATCTCAATCCACGCTTTGGTGTGGCTTACCGGACCCCACGGCATGGCTTCATAGGCTTGCTGGATTAGCGCATTGGCGCCAATAGGGCTGAATTTTCCATAGCAACCGGGCCAGTCAGGGCATCCTAAGCCGGCATCAGCAAGGCGCACGAAGGCACCGAACATGATGAGGTCTAGGGTTAAGAACCACGTAAAGAAGACCAGACGGCGATAGCGTTTACGTACAACGTCGTCACTCATTCGTTAACCTATGCGTGAGTGATAAAGCAATTTACTGATGTCTTTGCGAACCTTTAAGGGGTCGGCATTAGGGGGAAACTCCAGCATGAGGTTACCCAGAGGATCGATAATCCACATACCGGCTTGCAGATAGGCGCCTTGCTGTTCGGGGGCGATCGAGGGGGCAAGTAATGCTGCTGCGCTGTCTTGATCTGTACGTAAAATACGTGTCCCCACATAGGCATCTTGTAGTGATTGTTCAGGGGTGGCGTCATCGGTAACCAACCAAACGCGGGCAATGCGGTCCACGTTCTTACCTTGGCTGGCATGCGAGTTACGCAAAATAAAAAGTTTGCGCACGCAGGCCTCGTCGCATTGACCACTGTCAACGCTTAATAAAACCCATTTGCCTCGTAACGATTCAAGATCAAAGGGCTCGCCGTTCAGGGTGTTGAAGTTGGCCGGAGCCGTCTCTAAAACGGGTTGCTGTTTAAGTAATGTGCCGTAATTGGAGCTTTCTGCAGGGCGCAGGCCAAGTGATGGAAGAAAGTAAGCCAGTGTGGCGAGCACAACGGGTGCCAACGACACGATAGCGATGAGAACCAGAGGAGTGAGTGAGCGTTTTCGGATCGTGTTAGGCATTTGAATCTCGTGAAAGCTTTTTGAAACGGCGTGAACGCCACAGTAAAACGATGGCTGCTACGCCTGCAATGGTGGCAAAGCCAAACCACTGTATGGCGTACCCTCGATTCTGATGAGCATCTAGATTGGGGTGTGGCCAGTCTTGAATCAAGTTGGGGTTTTCGCTAGGAAGCGACTCGTGAAGGAGTAATACATAGGGTCGTAATGTCAGGCCTGTGGCTTGCTGTAAGTCGGTTAAAGCGAGATTTTGTACGATGGGGGGTTGCCCGTCGGGGGTGGGTAACGAGGAAGCTAAGGTCTCTGCCTCGGGGCCCCAAAGGTTTGTTAACTCGTACATGCGTGGCACATGACTACGCAGCTCGCCTTGCACCGTAACGGGATCATCCACCGAGGGTGGTGGAAGTTGTGGTGTGGAAGACGGCGTGCGTTCAAGCCACCCCCTTAGCACAAGCACGGCCTCGCTGCTATCGGGTTCTAAAACCAACGGTGTTCCCACCCAATAGCCTGGGCGACCTTGATGATTACGATTTTCTAGGAGTACAGTAAGGTCTGGACGCCAATAACCGCTAGCGGACGATGGCTGCCAATTATGGGTTTCGCTTGGAGAGGTATTGAGATTTAGACGGGGCTGACTGCGGCCTTCGTGAATCTCTTGGCCGATGGCAAGGCGTTCTTGGGCTCGTCCTAATTGCCACACGCCAAGCCGAGCGCAGAGTGCACTCAAAGCAATTAACACAACCATAGCAACTAGGTTTTTTTTAGTCATTCCTTAGTGGCCATAACATCGTCATTGTGATTCGCTGGAGGCAATATGCATGTAGTGATTGTCGTGATGTTTTTGTTGATCATTCTCAGTATGGCGGTTTCCCTTGTCTTTTTACTCAAAGATAAACAAGGCGCCAACAATGTGGTCCTCGCGCTGACTTGGCGGGTGGGTTTGTCGATTGCGCTGTTCTTGTCAGTGCTAGGCGCCCACGCTTTGGGTTGGTTACCTAGCACTGGTTTTTCGTAATTTAGAACCAATACACGTACAAATACAAACCAAGCCACACCACGTCAACAAAGTGCCAATACCAGGCCGCCCCTTCAAAACCAAAGTGATGTTGGCTGGTGAAGTCACCCCTTGCTAGCCGTATCCAAACGACGGTGAGCATGGTGGCGCCGACAATGACGTGAAAACCATGGAAGCCGGTAAGCATGTAAAACAGCGCCCCATAAGACCCTGAGCTAAAGCGCAGATTAAGGTCGGCATAGGCGTGTACATACTCATAGGCTTGGCAGCAAATAAACAAGAAACCGAGCACCACCGTCAGACCTAACCAAATAACCGCCTTGCTGCGATTGGCAGCGCGAATGGCGTGGTGCGCAATCGTTAAGGTTAAGCCTGAGGTAAGCAGTAGGGCAGTGTTAATCGTCGGTAGCCAGAAAGGGCCGACGATTTCAAAGGGGGCGATGGTGCCTGCAGGACCAAAGTTAGGCCACGTGCCAGCAAAATCTGGCCACAACAAGTGACGGTGATCCAAGTCGCTGAGCAACGGGGTTGAGATTTCTCGCGTGTACCAAAGGGCACCGAAGAAGGCCGAGAAAAACATGACCTCAGAGAAAATAAACCAAGCCATGCTCCAACGATAGGAGCTGTCAACGCGTTGGCTGTTTAACCCAGTCTCTGATTCTTTAATGGCTTCGCCAAACCAGAAGTAGAGCGAGATAAAAAAGCAAAAAAGCCCAATGAAAAAAACCCATTTTCCGCCAGGGAAGTGGTTAATCCATAAGGCCGCGCCCAGAAGGCCGACCAGCATGGTTAGGCTGGTGCGTACTGGGTGCGAAGACAGTCCGGGCACAAAGTAGTAAGGCGCCTCTTTGGACCGAACAACTGGTTGGGCATCCATGCTCTTCTCCTTCGTTAGGCATTATCCCGATGTGATCCATAACGTGTAGGATCAACTTAAATAAGCAATAAATGCACGTGCAATAAAAATTAAAGCAATAACAAAAATAATCGTGGCGATCAGTGCGGCAATAATCAGCACCACCGGGTTCAAGGTGGCAATGTCTTCATTGTGTTCTTTACTGCGTCGTACCCCAAATGCGCCCCAGGCAATGGCTTTTAACGTCTGCCCTAAACTCATTTTGCGTCGACTTAATTTGCGTAAGTTATCGTCCATAATGTCACCCCAAGAGACTGCCACCACGTAGGAAAGTCCAAACCATAATGGCGATGACGATAGCGGCAAGAATCAGTCCGGTAATGCGATTTCGCCTGCGCTGCTCGGGGGTCATCCTGTGTCTCCTAAATGGTCTCTCTTCGCTTATTTGAAGGGAGGCGGTGTTTCAAAGGTGTGATGAGGGGCAGGTGAAGGCACGGTCCACTCAAGACCGTCTTCCACGTAGTCCCAAGGGCTGGCTGAGGCTGGCTCTCCTTTGCCCATCGCGGCACGGATCACAATGGCGATGAGAATCAGTTGAGAGAAGCCGAACCAGAACGCGCCGATGGTGGCAATTTGGTGGAAGTCGGTAAATTGCGAAGCATAGTCTGCATAACGTCGTGGCATCCCAGCTAAGCCCAAGAAGTGCATGGGGAAGAAGGTGATATTGAACGAAATCATGGTGGACCAAAAGTGGATCTTGCCCCATTTCTCGCTATACATGCGTCCGGTCCACTTGGGTAGCCAATAGTAGGCGCCGCCGAATAAGGCGAAGAGCGAGCCAGCCACCAATACGTAGTGGAAGTGGGCCACGATGTAATAGGTATCGTGTACGGCGATATCAATGGGCGCGACCGCCACAATAAGCCCCGTAAAGCCACCAATGGTAAACACGAAGATAAAGCCGATGGCAAAGAGCATGGGTGTCTCGAAGCTTAAGGCACCGCGCCACATGGTTGCCACCCAGTTGAAGATTTTTACCCCAGTAGGGATGGCAATAAGCATGGTCGAGTACATGAAGTAAAGCTGACCCGTGACAGGCATACCACTGGTAAACATGTGGTGAGCCCAAACCAAGAACGACAGAATGGCAATGGCGGCGGTGGCATAGACCATCGAGGCGTAGCCAAATAATGGTTTACGAGAGAAGGTGGGCACAATGGCTGACACAATGCCGAAGGCCGGCAAAATCATGATGTACACCTCAGGGTGACCGAAAAACCAGAATACGTGTTGATATAACACGGGGTCACCGCCACCCGCGGCGTTAAAGAAGTGCGTGTCGAAGTGTCGATCGGTCAGAAGCATGGTGACCGCAGCCGCTAATACCGGCATCACGGCAATTAACAGATAAGCGGTAATTAACCATGTCCAGCAAAACAAGGGCATGCGCATCATGCTCATGCCGGAGGTGCGCATGTTCAACACCGTCACAATAATATTAATGGCCCCCATAATTGAGGAGGCCCCCAATATGTGTACCCCAAAAATGACGAAATCCATTCCGGGGCCCATTTGTAGCGATAAGGGCGCATACATGGTCCAGCCCCCAGCAGGAGCGCCGCCCGGAACAAAGAAGGAAATCGTGAATAACGTAGCCCCCACGGGCAACAGCCAGAAGCTGAAGTTATTCATCCGTGCGAATGCCATGTCAGAAGCCCCAATCTGCAGGGGAATCATCCAGTTAGCAAAGCCCACGAATGCGGGCATAATCGCACCAAAAATCATGATCAGACCGTGCATGGTCGTGAACTGATTGAAGAGCTCTGGGCGGAAGAATTGCAATCCGGGCGAAAACAGTTCGGTACGTACCAGCAAAGCCAATACGCCGCCCTCTAGCAGCATGATGAACGAGAAGATGAGGTACATCGTCCCGATGTCTTTGTGGTTCGTTGCAAACAGCCACCTACGCCAGCCTTTAGGCGCACCGTGATCGTGGTCGTGAGTGACCGATGTGTTATCGGCAGCGGTAACGGTGTTCATTCTTTGCTCCTTCCTCCATGACTAAAGCCAGTTGGCTTTAGGGGGTATGCGCATCATTTTTTTTAAGCTTGCCAATTAACGTAGTGCACTGACATCACTGGGCTGGACCACCGGATCGGGGCCTTCACCCGCATTACTCCATGCTTGACGCGTGTAAGTAATGACTGAGGCGATTTCCACGTCATTTAATTGATCCCTGAACGCCGCCATGGCCGTGCCTGGATGACCGTTTAAGACCGTGAGGATTTGCTCTTGCATCGGTGCGAGCACATAGTTCTCATCGCCATCAAGGGCGGGGAAGACATTAGGCAAGCCTTGGCCGTTAGCTTGGTGGCAGGCCACACACGTTTGCGTATAAACGTCTTTGCCTCGAGCGATGAGCGTTTCTTCGTCCAGGGTGGTGACGCCTTCATCATCGTTAGCGGAGGCGGCTGCAGTTTGCTCGGCAGCCCAGGCTTCGTAGTCAGCTTGAGAGACGACTTCCACCACAATGGGCATGAAGGCGTGGTCGCGACCGCAAAGCTCAGCGCACTGGCCACGATATGTACCGATTTTTTCAGCTCTGAACCATGCGTCACGCAAGAAGCCGGGTATGGCATCTTGTTTGACACCGAAGTCAGGTACCATCCATGCGTGAATCACGTCAGCGGCTGTGATGATGACACGAACCTTTTTGTCCACCGGAACCACCAGCGGTTTATCGACCTCCATCAGGTAGGTATTGGATTTGGGTTCGAGGTTTTCGATTTGAGCTCTGGGGGTAGAGAGATTAGAGAAAAACGAGACGCCCTCGGCGGGGCCATCTATGTATTCGTAGCCCCAATTCCACTGATAGCCCGTTACCTTGACGGTTAGGTCGGCGCCCGTGGTGTCTTTCATGGCGACCACGGTTTTGGTGGCTGGAAGCGCCATGCCGATCACAATAATGAATGGGACAACCGTCCAGGCGACTTCGACGCCCAAGTGCTCGTGAAAGGTAGAGGCTTTGCGACCACTGGACTTGCGGTGCATGATGATGGAGTAGAACATGACTCCGAATACGGCGATAAAAATGATGGTACAGATGATGAGCATCATCCAATGTAACCATGCGATATCGCGAGCGATTTCAGAAACACCAGGAGGCAGGTTGAGTTGATTGACCCTTGGGCCGCCCGGCATGTCTGTGACTTGGGCGCTAACAGTACTGGCAGCGCAAAGGGTGATAAACCCTGTAAGACCTCTCCACATCTTCATGTAGTCCCTCGTTTTATGCTTGTTTATCACCATGCAAGGTGTACTGACTGCAACGGCAAGGAGAACGACTGAAATACGGCTTGGTACTGCTAACCAGCTTAGGCTGCGGGCTGATTACTGGATTCTTTTTATGGTATTCACTTTAGCGAAATTATAGCGAACAAGTTGAAAGCTTCAAGGGCAGGGTATGCCCTACGATGCTTTTTATGCAATTTCATACCTTGGCTTACCGCTAGTTGCGTGGCCATGAACTACAATCCGGATTATGAACGATAACACTAAGAAATCATTTTCCTCGGCGTTGGTACAGCGCTTTCAGACCTTGCTTTTGCAAACACAAGAATTGCCGCCTATAGGATGCAGACCATTGACCGTTTGTGGACGCGTATGCGGGTGGGCGCACGAGGGGGCGGTGCAGGTTTTACGTCAATTGGAAAACGTTTCTGTCGATGCGGAAGCGGTGCATATCGCCGCTAATGAGCCGCCATGCGAGCACGTTAACGAGCAGTTAGCCGACGTTGCTGTGGCGCTGAACGAGGCGGGTTACGTTAAAGCATGGCGAAATGAGTTGTTAGATGTCTTGGGTGAAGGCCTGCATCTTGGTGTGATTGAGCGTGGTGCGGTACGTCCATTAGGGCTATTGACCCAAGCGGTGCATTTAAATGCGTGGACACCTGATGGTCGGTTGTGGGTACAAAAGCGTGCTGCGCATAAACCGACCGATCCGAATATGTGGGACACGTTGGTAGGCGGGCTTGCAAGCGCTAACGAAAGTTTACATGTGTCGTTATTGCGGGAAAGCGAAGAAGAAGCGGGCTTGCTCGAAGGGCAGTTACAGGCACTTGAGCCGATGCGATTAATTTCGCGCATGCACCGACGATTACCTGAAGGGTATCAGGTGGAGAATGTGTGGGTGAATGATTGCATCTTAGAGGCGTCTACCACCCCGAAAAATTTGGATGGCGAGGTCAGCGAAATACGAGCGATTAGTCTTGATGAGTATTATGAGATGGCCTTTTCGGGCTTATTCACTATTGAGGCAGAAATTGTCATACTGGATAGTATTCGTCGACGCATGCAACAGTAAAAAATACTGAATGGTTTTAACGTTAAGCACTGACACACATTTATCAGGAGCACGGTTATGAAAAACCCTTTTGACATCCCTGGCATGATGGGCGCCGGTGGCGATTCGGCTGATCACTCAAAAAACCCTATTTTCGCATCCTTAGACATGATGCGTTCGGTATGGGAGTCCATGGGTGGCTCTGGCTTTGCTGGGGTCGGAGATTCTTCAGCCGCTTTTTTAGCGCCCGAAGAGTTAGAGACGCGTATTCGTGATTTGCGTGCCATTGAAAACTGGCTAAAGCTGAACCTTTCGATGTTAGAAAGTACCATCCAGGGGCTGGAAATACAAAAAGCCACGTTAAGCACCGTTCAAGAGTTTGCTCAACGAGCGGCACAGATGGCGAGTATGCCGGATGCAAACGCTGCCACTGATGATAAGGCGAAAGACGCTGCTGAAACGACGCCAGAGGCGCAATCCGCGCAGGCATGGTGGGGGCTGATGCAGCAACAGTTTGAAGCCATGGCCAACGCGACAACGGCATCCATGCAAAGCGCTCAAACCATGGCAGATACGCTAGCGTCCACGGTAGCTGAGGTGTCGGGCGATTCTACCTTTAGCAAACCGGCAGCAACGAAGACAGCCGCTAAGAAAGCGGCCAAGAAGGCAGCTAAAAAAGCAGCCACCAAAGCGAGCCGTACTGCAAGCTCTTCCACGAAAACTGCTTCAGCGGCAAAAAAAACCACTCGTACTACCCCAAAGAAATAACACCTGCTGTGTTTAGGAAAAATTTATGTTGAATGTTGTGATATTGGCAGCGGGTTTAGGCAAACGTATGCGTTCGTCTTTACCTAAAGTGCTACACCCTATTGCTGGTAAACCCATGCTAGAGCACGTGTTGGATTCGGCACGGGCGTTAAATCCCGAGCGGATTATCGTGGTGGTGGGCCATGGGGCAGAGGAAGTTCAAGCTAAATTTGCCGATCAGAACGATTTACGCTTTGTACTGCAACAGCCCCAACAAGGTACCGGTCATGCCGTAATGCAGGCTGTGCCACAGTTAGTGGGCGAGCAGGCTACCGACACGACAATCGTGTTGTATGGCGATGTGCCATTGGTGCAGGCTGATACTTTACAGTCCTTATTAGAAGCCAGACAACAGGGTTTGGCCGTGTTAACCGAGCATCTAACGGATCCCAGCGGATACGGGCGTATCGTACGAAACGACGCGGGTGGAATTACTCGCATTGTTGAGCATAAAGATGCCACAGATGCCGAGCGCACGATTAATGAGGTGAATACAGGCATTATCGCAGCACCTACCTCGCAGCTTAAAAACTGGTTAAGTCGCTTAGACAACAATAACGCTCAAAAAGAATACTATTTGACCGATGTGGTTGGTTTTGCTGTTGCCGATGGCGTAACGGTGGGCGCCGCTCACCCCACGCACGCTTGGGAAACCTTAGGTGTAAACAGTCGCGTACAACAGGCCGAGCTTGAGCGTGCATGGCAAAAAGAGCAAGCCATGCGTTTATTAGAGCAGGGCGTGACGTTGGCTGATCCTAATCGCTTTGATTTACGCGGTACCTTACAGTGCGGGCGTGATGTGTTCATTGATGTGGGTTGCGTGTTCGAGGGTGATGTCACCTTAGGCGATGGCGTGCATATTGGTCCGCATTGTGTGCTCAATAATGTCAGTTTGGGTGATCAAACGCGCGTTGAGGCCTTTTCGCATTTACATCAAACGCAAACGCAAGCGGCCGTCAAGGTGGGGCCTTTTGCACGGTTACGCCCCGGTACTCACCTAGGTGAAGGCGCACAAATCGGTAATTTTGTTGAAGTTAAAAACAGCCAGTTTGGACAAGGCTCTAAAGCCAGTCACTTAAGTTATATTGGTGATACGGTGTTGGGTCAGCAGGTCAACATCGGTGCGGGCACAATTACGTGCAATTACGATGGCGCGAACAAGCACCAAACCGTCATCGAAGATAATGTTTTTATCGGTTCTGACTCTCAGTTAGTAGCGCCGGTACGTGTTGCAGAAGGGGCCACGGTGGGCGCCGGAACGACCGTAACGTCGGACGTACCCGCAGGCGCATTGGTCATATCACGTACTCCACAACGAGTGATTCAGACTTGGGTGCGGCCTAGCAAGAAAAAAGCGGAGTCGTAAGCCACACGTGTTGCCCATAGAGAATATTGAAACGGATGAACAAGCAGCGGTAAAGAAAAAGGCCAAGTTGCCCGATGGGTTACCGATGCCGCAGCGCGTTCGCGCCGCAGCAACGTTACTGCTCGCCATTGCGATCACAGTGTTGGACGCGACCATGTCGAACGTGGCGCTGCCCACCATTGCGGCCGAGTTACGTATCGAGGCCTCGCAAGTGGTATGGATCTCGATTGCGTACAGCTTAACGGTGGTGATGACCTTATTGCCGTTGTCAGCGCTCGCTGATCGAGTCGGTTTGCGCCGTTTATTTATAGTGGGCACTTTTGTATTTTTGGCGGCTTCGCTAAGCGCCACCTTTGCGCAAAGCTTTACGTCATTGCTGTGCGCCCGTATTGCACAAGGGCTTGGCAGCTCAATGCTGATGTGCATGTTTGGCGGGTTGGTACGCAACATTTATCCTGCCAGTCGGCTTGCCATGGGCTTAAGCTTGAATGCCTTAACGGTGGCCTTAACCGCTGTCATGGGCCCTTCAGTCGGGGCGTTTATTTTAGGCGTGGCCTCTTGGCGTTGGATCTTTTTAATCACGGTGCCGCTCTGCGCGTTAACCTGGTTAGGCATACGCTATCTGCCAGAGGCCCCACGTAGCACGAAAAGCTTCGATTGGTTCGCTTGTTTATTAAGTGCACCGGTTTTTGGGTTGTCTATTCTGGGTTTGGACTTATTGACCTCTCAACCCTTATGGGCTGGGGCCTGTTTAACTATTGCGGCACTGTGCGCACGGCTTTTGGTTGCGCGATCATTAAAGCAAGAAGCACCTATTGTGCCGGTGGATTTACTTAAAATCACCGCGGTAGGCTATGCCGTATTAGCGTCGCTTTTTTCGTTCGCCTCGCAGATGGCAGCGATGATTGCACTGCCTTTCTATTTTAAGCAGGTGCTGGAATACAGCTACGGTGATATTGGCATCTTTTTGGGGGCGTGGTCTATCGGTGTGGCCGTTATGGCGCCGTTATCGGCTTACATGTCCAACCGTTATCCTGTCGCCATTCTGTGCGCGATTGGGGCAGGGGTAATGGCGATTGGGATGACGCTACTGCTGCTTATCGATGCTCAGCAGGCCTATGCCTTAGTCATTCTTACCATGCTGCTAAGTGGCATCGGCTTTGGCTTTTTTCAAACCCCCAATAATCGTGCCTTATTAGCGGGGGTTCCACGTCATCGAAGTAGCGCCGCTGGGGGCATGCAAGCCACCACACGTGTGTTTGGACAAAGCTTTGGCACGGCGCTGGTGGCGCTGGTATTTGGTGCGAGTGTGGCAAATGGCCCCGTGTTAGGGGTGGTCGTTGCCATCTTGTGTGCGCTGATATCGCTGGGCGTTAATATTGCGCGCCAATTAAACCCGGCCTCCGATCCCGAATTCTAACCTTGGTTATGTATGCGTATTTTGTTGTTAAACCTTGAGCGCGAAGGGCATGGCATAGCGCATCAAAGCGTGTTACTTGCCACCACCTTGCAGCAGGAAGGGCATCAAATTAGCTTGGTGGTTAACCGTTCAAGCTCATGGGCCCACAGTGCGGCAGCGGCTGGTGTGTCCATTATTGAGGTAGGCCACCCCATTGGATTAGCCTTTTACTTACTTCGTCATGCCAGTCAGTTCGACATTATTCATGTGCAAACAGCGGCGGCGTTGTCGGTGGTAGCAGGGCTAAAGGGCTTCATTAAAAATAAGGTGGTTTACACCCATGACGAGGGTGCTAAACAGGACGCTACTCGTGAAGTAGTGTCCATGCCTAAAGCGTGGCACCGAGTTGATGCCTTTGTGGCAACGCACGCTGGCGCTGCCACGGTGCTTCAGGACCTTGGTGTTGAGGTCGCGCTAATTCCCAATGCCATAGCCTTTGCGTCACCCAATATGGACGAAATTATGCGTTTTTCAGACGCCTATGATTTGTCGGGTAAATACGTGGTGGCAACGTGCGCGGCAGTAACACACGAGAACGACCCCGCTCTTAGTATTCGTGCCATACATGCCCTGTGGCAGAAGCGCCAAGATTTTGTGTTTTTGCATTTTGGCGAGGCTGGCGATGCGCACGCGTCAGCGCAGGCGCTGATTGCCGAGCTGGGATTGCAAGAGGTGTATCAGCTTGTGGGGCACGCCGATCGTCTTGAGGATATGTATCGTTTGATGCATGTTTTTATCTCAACCGCTAGCGATCGCTTACACAGTAGGCGTATTGTAGAGGCGTTTAGCTATGAAGCCGCTGTGGTAGCGAGTCATAGCCCTCGTGCTGCTGATTTGCTTGCCGATGGGCGAGGTGTGTTATGTGAGCAGGGCGATTTCAGTGCGATGGCACACGCCTGTGATGAGCTGCTTGAAGATGTTAACAAGCGACAACACTATACCAACGAAGCCGAGCGTTGGGTCAGTGAGGAGCATGCTGTTTCACGTATGGCTAATGGTTATCTTGATGTTTATAAATCACTCGTTTAAGGTGGTTTTATTTACGCCAGCTAATCGCTATAAGGAATGGCTACTATGTGTGGAATTGTCGGGGCTGTAGCACAAAAAAATATCGTTCCAGTGTTACTTGAGGGCTTAAAGCGACTTGAGTATCGGGGCTACGATTCTTGCGGTATTGCGGTTTATCAAAACGAGACACTTCGTCGTGCACGCAGCACAGACCGCGTCGCCGAACTTGCCGCACAGGTAGAGCAAGAGCACATCGAAGCCTTTACGGGCATATCCCATACCCGGTGGGCCACACATGGCGCACCTTCCACCTATAACGCACACCCACACTTCTCGGGTCATGCGGAGGGCAGCGCCCGTATTGCGTTAGTCCATAACGGCATCATCGAGAATCACGACGATTTACGCGCTGAGCTAGTGACGTTGGGTTATCACTTTGAAAGCCAAACCGATACCGAAGTTGTTGCGCATCTAATCGATCATTTGTATGTTGATGATTTGTTTGAGGCGGTAAGCCAAGCGACGAAACGCTTAGTGGGTGCCTATGCTTTAGCCGTAATCGCCAGTGCTGAGCCGCATCGTATTGTGGGCGCACGCCACGGCTCCCCCATGGTGTTGGGGATCTCTGCACAGGCGAACTATTTGGCCTCAGACGCGTTGGCATTGGCCGGAACCACGGACCAAATCATCTATTTAGAAGACGGCGATGTGGTGGATTTGCAGGTGGGGCATACGCAAATTCGTGACGTCGATGGTTCTGACGTTAAGCGCCCTGTGCACACGGTGCATTTGCATTCTGGCGAAGCCGACCTTGGACCGTATCGTCATTACATGCAAAAAGAGATTTTTGAGCAGCCACGTGCCGTGGGCGATACCTTGCAAGATGTGGATGCGATTTCGCCAGCACTATTTGGCGAGAGTGCGGCGGACAGCTTTGAGCAAATTGATCGAGTGCTAATTTTGGCCTGCGGGACCAGTTACTACGCAGGCTTGACCGCAAAGTATTGGGTGGAATCCATCGCTCGTATCCCAGTTAGCGTAGAGATTGCGAGCGAGTATCGTTACCGAGACAGCGTGCCGAACGCGAACACGCTGGTGGTGACGATTTCGCAGTCGGGTGAAACAGCTGATACCTTATCGGCGTTAAAGCATGCGCGGTCGTTGGGCATGGAGCATACCTTAACGGTTTGTAATGTGGCGACCAGTGCGATGGTGCGTGAGTGCAAGTTGGCCTACATTACGCGAGCCGGTGTGGAAATTGGTGTGGCTTCCACTAAAGCGTTTACGACGCAGTTGGCCGCTTTGTTTTTATTGGCCTTGGCGCTGGCTAAAGTGAAAGGCCATTTAGCAGCGGATCAAGAAGCTGATTTTCTAAAGGCCTTGCGCCATTTGCCCACCGCGATTGCTGCGGTGTTGGCGCTAGAGCCTCAGATTATTGATTGGGCAGATCGCTTTGCCAGTAAAGAGCATGCGTTGTTCTTAGGGCGGGGTATGCATTTTCCGATCGCCCTAGAGGGCGCCTTAAAGCTTAAAGAGATTAGTTATATTCATGCTGAAGGGTATCCGGCGGGCGAGTTGAAGCACGGGCCGCTAGCGTTAGTGACCGAGGCGATGCCGGTGGTGACGATTGCTCCTCGTGACGAGTTACTGGAGAAGCTTAAGTCGAACATGGAAGAGGTGCACGCTCGTGGCGGTGAATTGTATGTGTTTGCAGATGCCAATACGAATATTCTTTCAAGTTCGAGCATTCACGTGATTCGGATGCCTGAGCATTACGGAATGT
Organism: Paenalcaligenes sp. DL 463; assembly: GCF_057475185.1. Classification (NCBI taxonomy): domain Bacteria; kingdom Pseudomonadati; phylum Pseudomonadota; class Betaproteobacteria; order Burkholderiales; family Alcaligenaceae; genus Paenalcaligenes; species Paenalcaligenes sp. DL 463. Next base: position 434,470 of record NZ_JBYBKX010000001.1, read on the forward strand.
TGTCTCCGATTTTGCATGCGATTACCTTGCAGCTTTTGGCGTATCACACGGCGTGTGTGCGGGGTACGGATGTGGATAAGCCGAGGAATTTGGCGAAGAGTGTGACGGTGGAGTGAGGGGTTATTGTTGCGCTGAAAGTGCGGCAAATTAATGAGGTTGTGCTATTTGATAATGATCCGTATCGCATTTTGGCTATAGAGGATGGCCAAGTTGTCTGGATACAAATAAACGCTGATAAAGCAGTTCCACAAGCTAGGGCTGAGTTGTTGCTAATGCAGTATTTAGATGAAGGCCGCTTAGTTAGAACTGATTGGACTGCCCAGTGAGAGGGTGGTTCAAGTTCAATGAGTTATAGGATAAAGGGGTGGTTAAGACTATTCTTTAGTGTGGACTGAGTCGATCAGGCCTTTATAGACTGCTCCCTACCACAGAAAAACAGTTCAATTCATAATTAAAATATAAGGATTGGCTTTATGTCTATACCGACGGATTGGTCTGTAAAGCATTTTAATGTGGTCTAAAAATAGTTTGTTATGTTTGTGCTCAGGTGCTGTGTAAGTGTTTTAGCTTGGTGGATTCTACACTTTCATTCTGACAGTTTGGTGTACTTCTCTTATACCGTTGAACACACATATGCAAGTGACGCGTTGAGCAAACTCTAATTAGTTTATCATTGTGTATAGGTTGTCTTGACTATAATTCAATATATCTTGTATTATTGAATTATGAATGAATCTCAAGTTATTAACTCCTTGTCTGCACTAGCTCACCAGGCACGATTACGAGTTTTTCGTGCGTTGGTCGTGGCTGGCGATGAAGGTATGACCCCGAGTGCGCTAACTAAACTGTTGGAGATTACGCCAACAGCGCTGTCTTTTCATTTGAAAGAATTGGCACATGCTGGTTTAGTGAGCCAAGAAAGGCAAGGTAGGAATGTGTTATATCGTGCGCTTTTTCCTATGATGAGTGAGTTATTAGCTTACTTAACGGAAAATTGCTGCCAAGGTGAGGCTTGCATCTCTGTTGACAAAACGGTAAATGTGACTGGGAGCTCTTCCTAGGGCCAATTTCGGCTGGCTTTAATGAGATTGGTATAGGAGTAGTAAGCCAGTGGATAGTAACTGCGATAGTTCATATGCAATCTGCTTTCTTCGTTAAAAAATATTGAGATTATATGAACGACAATCGTGCGACACCATTAAATGTATTGTTTCTGTGCACACATAACTCAGCGCGTAGTATTTTGGCCGAAGCATTGTTGAATGACATGGGTCAAGGTCATTTTAAGGCTTACTCTGCGGGTAGTACTCCAAGTGAAAATCAAAAACCTAATCCCTTTGGATTAAAAGTGTTGCAACGAGCAAGGGTATCGGTCGAAGGACTCCGCAGTAAGAGTTGGGACGAGTTTGCAGGCCATGAGACTCCTAAAATGGATTTGATTATTACGGTTTGCGATAACGCAGCTGGTGAGGTTTGTCCTTTCTGGCCTGGTCATCCTGCTACTGCTCACTGGGGTTACCCAGACCCTTCGGACGTGACAGGAACAGATGAGGAAAAGCTAGAGGCATTTGACCACACCATGCATATGATTCGGCGTCGTTTAGAGTTATTGGTCAATCTTCCTAAAGAGAAGCTTGAGCGAACCATGCTCCAGTCTACAGCTAGAGATCTATCCTCTCTCTAGAACTTTATTTTTCTCCGGTATGAGGCTCCGTACGAAAGCGAACGGAGCCTATTTAAGGTATTACTTATGCTAATTCCCATCCTGATTTTTATCCTTACGCTGGTACTTGTTATCTGGCAGCCGAGAGGGCTAGGTATTGGCTGGGGGGCATTAATTGGCGCAGCATTAGCCTTATCCTTTGGCGTAGTGCAATGGGCGGATATTCCTGTGGTATGGAATATTGTGTGGAATGCTACGGCCACGTTTGTAGCTGTCATTATCATTAGTCTCTTACTGGATGAGGCCGGTTTTTTTGAATGGGCTGCGCTTCACTTCGCTAGATGGGGAGGCGGGAGCGGGCTCAAGCTGTTTGCTTTGATTATCATTCTAGGCGCCGCTGTTGCTGCTCTATTTGCTAACGATGGGGCGGCGTTGATTTTGACGCCGATTGTTATGGCAATGTTGATTGCGATGGGGTTCTCAGCAGGTGCAACATTAGCATTTGTCATGGCAGCAGGCTTTATTGCTGATACAGCCAGTTTGCCGTTGATTGTCTCAAATTTGGTCAATATTGTATCGGCCGACTACTTTAACATTAGCTTTAATGAATATGCCTCTGTCATGGTCCCTGTCAACTTTGTCTCTGTGCTAGCTAGCCTTTGTGTGCTGATTTTGTTTTTTAGGCGTGATATCCCACACACATACAATCTAGGGCAGTTGAAAAGACCATCCGAGGCGATCAAGGATGGCACCACGTTTAAAGCTGGTTGGGTAGTGTTGGTATTGCTGCTTGTTGGTTTTTTCGGATTAGAGCCATTAGGTGTTCCGGTAAGTGCTGTGGCTGCTGTAGGGGCACTGCTTTTGTTGATTGTGGCTGCTCGGGGTAGTGTTATTAGCATTAAGAAAGTGATGCAAGGAGCTCCATGGCAAATAGTGGTGTTTTCATTAGGTATGTATTTGGTGGTCTATGGTTTACGCAATGCTGGTTTAACGGACTATATAGCAGTGTTGCTTAATAAATTCGCTGAGGGCGGGGTATGGGGTGCTGCTCTTGGGACCGGTGTGTTGTCCGCTTTATTGTCATCAATAATGAATAACATGCCTACGGTGCTTATTGGAGCACTGTCTATTGATGCTTCAACTGCTGAGGGGACTATTAAAGAAGCTATGGTTTATGCCAATGTGATCGGTAGTGACCTAGGTCCGAAGTTCACCCCAATTGGTAGCTTGGCCACACTGCTGTGGTTGCATGTCCTGGCTAAAAAAGGAACCACAATAGGTTGGGGGTATTACTTTAGGGTTGGATCGGTTCTCACTATACCGGTGTTACTGATTACTCTAGTGGCATTAGCGGTACGCCTTGGTGCTGGTACTTGAGCTTTGGAAGAGAGTTGAGCAATGACTGGTATTACGATTTATCACAACCCTGCATGTGGCACATCTAGAAATGTACTAGCCATGATTCGAAACAGTGGGGAGGAACCCAACGTAATTGAGTACTTAAAAACACCTCCAGATGCTGCTACGTTAGTAGCTTTGATCGATGCGATGGGCATGTCAGTGAGAGAGGTACTGAGACAAAAGGGAACTCCGTATGATGAGCTGCATCTTGATGATCCTAGTTGGACAGATTCACAGTTGATAGATTTTATGTTGCAACACCCGATCCTAATTAATCGGCCAATAGTGGTGACAGAGTTAGGAACTAAATTGTGTCGGCCCTCTGAGGCGGTATTGGATATCCTTCCGAAACGACAGCAAGGGGCATTCTATAAAGAGGATGGCGAGGCTGTGATTGATGAAAAAGGACAACGAATTGTTAAGTCATAATTTACCGAATATAGACGAGCAAAGCTTTAATGCTCCAGATATGGCCTCTTTGTTTCCGAACAAACATTCATTACACTCACCACGTATTTTACTGATGTATGGCTCTGTGAGAGAGCGCTCATTCAGTAGATTGGTAAGCGAAGAAGCTGCACGAATTTTGAAGAAAATGGGTGCGGACATAAGGATATTTGATCCAAGAGGGTTGCCACAACCTGACGGTGTAGAAGAAACGCATCCAAAAGTTGTTGAACTACGCGAGTTAGTTCAGTGGTCAGAGGGAATGGTTTGGACTTCGCCTGAGCGTCATGGGGCCATGACAAGTATTTTGAAATCCCAAATTGATTGGATTCCTTTATCAATCGGGGCGGTGAGACCAACACAAGGTAAAACTCTTGCAGTTATGCAGATTTCCGGCGGGTCGCAATCATTCAACGCTGTAAACCAGATGCGTGTTCTTGGACGTTGGATGCGCATGATTACGATCCCTAACCAGTCTTCTGTTGCTAAAGCATATTTAGAGTTTGATGAGCAAGACCGGATGAAACCATCACCCTACTATGAGAGGATCGTTGATGTGATGGAGGAGTTGATGAAATTTACTCTATTAACGCGGGACTGTGCGGAGTATTTAGTGGATCGCTATAGTGAGCGAAGAGAGAGTGCAGAGGAACTGTCTAAACGAGTTAACCAGAGCAGTATTTAACGACTCTTATGTCACTTAACCGTACGCACGTCACAATTGTTTTAGGTGTGGCACAGACGCTCTCATGGGCGTCTTCTTATTATTTATTAGCAGTACTAGCTGAACCTATTAGTCAGAAAGTAGAGATTTCTTATTCGTTTGTTTTTGGTGCATTTTCTCTTGCGTTGCTTGTTGCCGCAGCGATAGGGCCAATAGCTGGGCGTTTCATTGATAAGTTTGGTGGTCGTCCGGTTTTAATGACGAGTAATGTGGTATTTGCTGTTGGCCTGTTGATACTTAGTCAGGCAACACAAGCTTTTCATGTGTTTATAGCTTGGGCTGTGATTGGCGTAGCGATGGGCAGTGGATTGTATGAGGCAGCTTTTTCTGCCGTAGTGCATTTGTATGGGCAGAAGGCTAGGCCAGTGATTACTGGGATTACGCTTTTTGCTGGTTTTGCAAGTACAGTAGGTTGGCCGCTTTCTGGCTATTTAGAAGGCCTCTATGGATGGGAGACTGTCTGCATTGTCTGGGCTGCTTTGCATATGACACTAGGGCTCCCGCTGAACGCATGGTTATCGAAGGCAGCCTCCGAAAAAGGAAGTGCAGCAAGTATTGTTTCTATAGCGAAAGAGGTTGAAGGAGGCACGAGCGTAGAAGTTGAGGAGCATAACCGTCGACGTAATGCTTTTCTGATGGCGTACGTGTTCGCAGTAGCGTGGTTTATAAGCACGGCGATGGCTGCCCATCTTCCACAAGTTTTGCAAGGTAGTGGCGCTCTCTTTGTTGCAGCAATTGCGGCCGCGGCATTAGTTGGACCTGCGCAAGTAGCAGGAAGAATACTTGAGTATGGTTTTTTAAAGCAATCGCATCCTTTGCTTTCAGCTCGTATAGCTATTTTGGCACACCCTCTTGCGGCCCTATTTTTAGGAGTATTTGGTGCCTCTGCAATCTATGTGTTTACCGTTTTTCACGGCTTAGGGAACGGAATACTGACCATAGCGATTGGGACATTACCTTTAAAGGTTTTCGGGGCAGAGGGCTATGGTCAACGCCAAGGGTGGTTGATGGCTCCAGCTAGAGTAGTGCAGGCGGGCTCGCCTTTTTTGTTCGGATTAGCTTTAGCAAGTTGGGGTAGCTATGCCCTATGGTTATCTTCATTATTAGCGTTGAGCGCGTTTGTGGCGCTATGGTGTATGCGTATTAACACGCTACGATGAAAGGAGGGGAAATTCAGGTGCGCAAATTCTTGCGGAAGTTTCTTTGGTGGCAGAGGCGACAACATGGGTGACCTTGAGGCAGCCCGAGTTTTTACCTGATGATGTAGATGGGAGAGTACTCTTTGAACGAGCAACTGCGTGTTTGAAAGCTCAACAAGAGGGGAGAGATCCCACGAATTTACCTGGTGGTTTTGGGGATGTGGTAATGGTTCCTTCGGTCTTGGATGCAAGGGAGCGTGGGGTTCTGCAGGCAATTGAGCCTTTCGAACGATTTACACCAAATGGTGCAGTATGGAATGGTGGTATAGTTAAGAGCTTTGATGCAGTGATTTGGTGTACGGGTTTCCGTCCGGCTCTTCAGCCTTTGAGCTCTTTGGGTGTGGTTGTTGATTCGAAGGCTCAGGTCGATGGGACACGATCCACGCAGATTCTAGGGCTTTGGCTTGTGGGGTACGGTGAATGGACAGGTACTGCATCGGCAACGTTGGTCGGTGTAATGAGGACAGCGCGTAGTACAGCGCTTGAGTTGGATGAGTACTTAAAGCAGTTGTGATTGCTTTGAAAGCCCCTTGGCAGGGGCTTTTTTGTGTGGGTTTTTTATTTGGTTTGGGATAAGAGTATGGCTACTGACTTATTCGGGCCTCTTCCGCAGAAAGTAAGTGCAGCAATCCTACGCTTGGCGCATGGCTAGTATATAAATTATACTATGCAACCATTACCATTCCTTCTTGCTTTGACACTCAGCTGCAGATAATAAAAAACTATCTGGCTAGGTGGCTTTAATGTTCTGGTTTAATGAGGTAATTCTGGTGAAGCACCCCAGGCTCGAACAGAGGACCTGCGGATTATGATTCATGTGTCTCTTAAGTAGAAGCAAAGAGGTTCTAGTTCCGAACTATTTTGTCCGCCTACAAGCCCTGTTCTTGCAGATTCATTAGGCAGTGCTCGCTTCGCTGCGCGCTGAATCGTTCATCCCTAAGAGCAGGGTTTTTAAGATTAAAGATTACCCAAGCTATCTGCACTGCAGTGTGTGTAGGCCGTATTGACAGGCACTAACTACTGCGCGTCAGATAGGGCATGTACCGTAAACAGTTTTTGAGCTGTCTCTACCAATGTTTTGGCGATAAAAGAGCGGGGGCCCTGCGAGTCCCAAACCAGTCCGACCCGACGAACCGGTGGTGGGTTGGGGAGTGGAATGCGACAAATTTCTAATTGCGAGTTCCACATGGGGGGCCAATCAGGCAGTAGCGATACACCAAGGTTTCGGTTTATCAAGGTGGCGATGGCCATTAGGCTATTAATTTCCAACCGCTGGTTTGGATGAAGATTGTGGTCGCGTAGGTATTGCTCAGCAAGCTGTCCTCCCCATACGGTTCGGTCGTAGCGAATAAACGCTTCGGTAGACAGTAACTCGTGGGCTGAATGATGTTTCATTGATTGGTGTGCCACTACAACGAAAGGCTCTTCCATCAATACCGTCCACCGGCAGTTTTTTGCAACGGCAAACTGTGGTTCGACGACGATTGCCGCATCTAATTCACCAGCTGCAACAAGTCGGCAAAGTTCAACCGATGCACCCGGTAGTACGAACACGGCTAAGTCAGGGTAGCTGTCGTAGAGGCTTTCAAGGACTTGCGGCATGATACTGGTCAGCGCAGAGTTAAAGACACCGATGCGCAACTCACCAACGGGTACACCATCGTGAGCAATAGCTCGCAGATCGCGGATGTCGCGCAACAGGCTGCGAGAACGGTCAAGGATTTTAAGTCCCGCTTCGGTGGGTTTTACATACCTTCCTATACGGCGTAGTACCGTTACGCCGAGGTCAGCCTCAAGCGAGCGTATCCGTGCGGCAACCGCCGCTGGCGTAAGGTCTAGGCGACGGCTGGCCTCGGCAAAAGAACCGCTTTCCACTACCGTCACGAAGCTTTGTAAATAGCGAATATCCACATCGTAATTATACATATTCACTCTTGGATAATGCGTCGACGTTTTAGATGGGGGTCAGGCCAATGCTTTGCCGGGTACCGCGTCAAGCAATGCTTGGGTGTACGCGTGCTTGGGTTTAGAGAATAGCTCTGCTCCGGTTCCTTGCTCAACAATTTGTCCTTTTCGCATCACGATGATGCTGTCGCAAATATTAGATGCGACGCGTAAATCGTGTGTGATGAAGATCATTGAGAAATTCAGTTTTTTGCGTAGAGATTCAAATAGCTCTAAGACTTGGGCCTGAACGGAAACATCCAACGCGGATACGGCTTCGTCTGCAATGATCAGTGTGGGCTCCATTGCCAGAGCCCTTGCAATACAAATACGCTGGCGCTGCCCGCCGGAGAATTCATGAGGGTAACGGCTTAATACTTTCGGGTCTAAGCCCACAAGCGACATCAGTTCGCCGGCATCTTGCATGGCTTTTGCGGGGGCTGTGCCGTATTGCACTGGTCCTTCTATAATCGATTGGCCCACGGTACGGCGTGGATTCAATGATTTGTAGGGGTCCTGAAATATCATCTGTACCTTTTTACGGTACAGGGCCAAATCGGCACGTGAGGCATCAAGGATGGACTTCCCTTCAAAATGAACGGTCCCCCCTTCCGTTTGCTCAAAGCGCAACAGGGCTCGAGCCAGCGTGGATTTTCCTGAACCTGATTCGCCCACGACGCCGACGACTTCGCCTGCTCCTAAGGTTAAGTTTAGCGAATCCAGAGCAACGGTACGTTCTTTGGTTTTAGCGGCCGAGCGTGCGGGATAGGTAAGTCGCAGTCCCTTAACATCCAGCAGGGGGGCGGACGTTTTTTCTTTCGCTGGTTTGCTAAATAGCTTCGGAACGGCCGCCAACAGCATTTTTGTGTAGGGATGTTCAGGAGTTCTCAAGATTTGGTTAGGTAAACCTCGCTCCACAAGCTCGCCGTTTCGCATCACAACCACTTGGTTGGCCACATCGGCAACAACGCCAAGGTCGTGAGTAATCATCAACACCCCACTGCGGTGACGTTCAAGCAACTCTTTAAATAGACGCAGAATTTGCGCTTGAGTGGTGACGTCTAAGGCTGTTGTTGGCTCATCTGCAATAATAAGCGCAGGTTCTAGAGCCAGTGCCATGGCGATTACGATGCGCTGGCGTTGCCCGCCTGATAGTTGGTGTGGATAAGACTCTGCCATGGCTACTGGGTCAGGCAGTTGTACATCAACCATTAGCTCCTGAACGCGTTGCCTGACTTCAGTGTCTTGCAATTGCGGTTTGTGTATCTGTATGACCTCAGCGATTTGGTCTCCCACGCGCATAACGGGATTTAAGGCGGTTAAGGGTTCTTGAAATACCATGGCGATGCGGTTGCCGCGCAGCTCGCGTAGACGCTGGGGGTTGGCAAGTGTAATCTCTTCACCTTCCAACAGGATTGAGCCGCTTTCTATGTATAACGCGCTGCTGGGCAATAAACGCATTAGGCTTGAGGCTGTTACTGACTTACCTGAGCCAGACTCACCGACCAGACAGGTAATTTCTTGCGCACGAACGTCAAAGCTGACATCGTTGACCGCATATCGTTTTTTTCCTTCGTCGGCGATGCACACATGAAGGTTGCGCACCTGCAGAATGGCTTCACTAGACTCTTGCATTACAACACCTTCGAATTGTTAGACAGTTTGGGGTCAAGGCGATCACGCAGGCTATCACCTAGGATGTTTACGCTCAGTACGGTAAGAGACAGAAATATGCCCGGAAAGAGGATAATCCATGGTGCTCGCTGGAATACGGCCCGCCCTTCGGCCATTACATTTCCCCAAGTGGGTACATCAGCCGAAAAACCAACGCCGAGAAAGCCCAAGACCGATTCCATTAGGATGGCAGAGGCAAATACGAAGGTGGTCTGCACCACGAGCGGCGCAATGCAGCTTGGTAATATATGTCGCCACATGATTTTGTACGTAGGCAGTCCCAAACCTTCCGCGGCCTTTACGTATATTTCCTCGCGAGTCGTTAGCACCACACTGCGGAGCAAGCGGGCGATACGTGGAATTTCAGGGATAGCGATAGCAATAACAATGGAGGTTAAGCTGGCACCAAACAAGGAAACCAGAGCAACAGCCAAGAGAATGCCGGGAATGGCCATGATTCCGTCCATGATGCGCATCACGATGCTGTCTGTGAAACGGGAGACTCCAGCGCATAGGCCTACAATGACCCCGCCGATGGCCGCTATTAGCGCTACACCTACACCCACTAATAATGAGATTCGTCCACCGTGTAGGACACGAGCAAAAACGTCTCGTCCTAGCCCGTCCGCTCCAAACCAGTGTTCAGCACCGGGGGCTTGTAAGCGATGGCGTGGAAATAAGTGCAAAGGGTCGTACAGGCTTAACAGCTCTGCGAATATGGCAGATAAGACAATGAGACCCAAGCCGACCAAGCTGAATAAGGTGAGTTTATTTAATGAGCCGATACGACTCGGTTTTGTCTGAGGCATGTCGAGATTCAGTTTTTCAGTGTGCATAACTCAGTCCAGTTATTAATAGCGGATCCGCGGATCAACGAGTACGTAGATCAGATCTACCAATAAGTTAATGCCCACATACACGAGAGAAAAGAAAAGGATGAGACCCTGAACGAGGGGGTAGTCACGCGACATGATGGCGTCGATGGTTAGGCGTCCTACACCAGGAATGTTAAATACGCTTTCTGTGACCACGACGCCCCCGATGATGGAGGCAATACTGATGCCAACCACCGTGATGATGGGCACAGCGGCATTGGGTAAGGCATGCTTCCAAAGTACGCGTCGATCCGTGTTGCCTTTGGCTTTCGCCGTTCGAACAAAATCCTCGCCTAGTATTTCTAACAGGCTGCTGCGTGTGACTCGGGCAACTAGCGCCATCATTACAATTGACAAGGTAATGGCTGGTAGTGCCATGTGTTCCACGAAGCCGAAGAAGTCGCTAAACGGGCTTACATAGCCTTGTACGGGTAAAAGATTGAGGTAAAGCGAGAAAAAAAGAATTAACACATAGCCGATCACAAACGCTGGTACCGAGTAGCCAACGACCGAGAAGGCCATGACTAAACGGTCCAACAACGTGCGGTGGAACCACGCTGCAATGGCACCAGCTGGGATGGCGATGAGCAAAGTCAGGCAGATAACACTTAGAGTTAGAAAGAATGTGGGTTCCAATCGGCCCATAATCATGGAGGCGACCGATTGCTTGGTCAGAATTGACGTACCCAAATCGCCTTTAAGTAAATCTGCAAGCCAGATGCCGTACTGCACGGCTAAGGGACGATCTAGGCCCAAACTGATGCGCATGCTTTCGATTACCTCCGCGCTGGCGGTGTCTCCTGCCATAAGTAAGGCAGGGTCTCCAGAGCTTAGGCGTAATAGCAAGAAAATCAGCATTGTGACAATCAATATCACGGGGACAGTGCTTGCCAGGCGAACTAGAATTAATTTGAACATGCAGTACTCAACCTCTAAACAAAAACGTGCGCCTTAATTGTTTTTTTCAATATTCCAGTAAACAGATACAGGGGCTTGCGGCAAACGACTCACTGACTCGTGATGGGCCGAATAGTTGTAGTAACTGCCTAAGGGGATATAGAACACCAGTTCATAGGCCCGCTGTTGGATCTTGGCGGCAATAGCTTTTTGCTCGTCACGAGTGGTGGCTCTGGCAAAATCATCTTTCAGCGATTCCATAAGATCATCTTGCGACCAGCCGTCGTAACCGGTTTCCCCACGGGTATCGAGGTTGATATTGGCGATAGGCGACGTTAAATCCATCATGCTCCACCCACCAAACGCTACGCTCCATCCTCCTTCAGAGCTTGGTGTTTTGAGCTTACGGCGACTAAAGTACGTAGCAAAGTCCATTGATGGCATATCAACCTTCATGCCAATAGAGCGCAGCACTTGGGCCGTCATCGGGGCTAATCCTTGAAATGTCGGATTATCCGTAATATTTAGGACCACGGTTGACTCGCCGTCGTAGCCGCCTTGTTTTAGAAGCTCTTTGGCTTTTTCAAGGTCAGGTTCGACCACACCCAAGTCGCTGGCTAGCGGTGTATCACAACCAAATAAGGATTGGCATACCTTATAGCCGTCGGGATCACCAATCAAGGCGTCCATGAAGTCTTGCTGATTGATCGCGTGCAGCGCAGCACGTCGGTTTTCAATACTATTGAATGGGGGCTGCAACCAATTAAGGCGGATGGCAGGGCTTTGCATGTCCCCCGATCGATGGACGACAACCGATTCTTTGCCTTGCAGTAAGCCTGCCATGTCGTGGTTGAGGCGTTCGATAATATCGATTTCACCTTTTTGCAGGGCGTTTATGGCTGTTTGTGCGTCGGGAAATGAAATCCACTCTACTCGATCCACTTTCACCTCGCGGCCACCACTTAATGCGTCCATCGGTTCAGGGCGTGGGGTGTAATCTTGGTGCTTCTCGTAGACCACCCTTACACCGGGTTGGAATTCGTCTGCGACAAAACGTAGCGGTCCAGAGCCGATCACTTCACTGATGCTTTGATCAGAAGGTGTTTCAGCGATGCGCTTGGGCATGATGAAAGGGACATGTGAATTCCGTTTCGCGAGTGAGTCCAGCATCAAGCCGTAAGGTTCGCTAAGCTGAATTTTGAAGCTTTTTTCATCTATCGCTTCAATATTTTGGGTGATCGCGCCGATGCGACCGCCTGTAATATCGCGATTGAACCAGCGTTTGAGAGAGGCCACGGCATCTTCGGCAGTGACGGGTGCTCCATCATGAAACACCAAGCCATCTCGCAGGTTGAAGACCCACTCCAGTTGATCCTCGCTAACTGAATAGTCGCTTACCATCTGTGGCTTAGGCTCGTACTCGCTATCCAAAGAAAACAATGTTTCGTACACAGCATAAGCGTGATCACGAGTTATATCGGCCGTTGAGGTCATGGGATCAAGCAGCCGCAACGATGCGTGAGTTGCCACTTTTAACGTAACCGGCTCTTGGGCATTGACAGCTCCTGCTGGCGACAACGCCAGTATGGTGGCTGCAATCAACGGTTTATAAAATAATTTCATGTCTATCCTCCAGTTTTTAATTGTTGGGTTTCCCTTCTGGCCAGAAAGAAACCCCCGGTTTAGCTAATCCGCCTCCGATTCCCATCGGTGTTCCGTCTGCCCGCCAGCATGCTGCACCAGTCATCATGCCCGTAGCGTCAAATTGAATGGCATTCATGCCCCCTCCTATATGAGGGACAGGGCAGAGTTCGTGACCCATTTCAGTTAGTTCTGTATGCAGAACGTTGGGAAACTCATCTTCTATTTCTACGTGCTGGCCCTGAGTCCACACTCGGGGAGCCTCAACCGCTTGTTGTAGACTCATGTCGTGATCAATGATATTGACCACGCTTTGTAACGCCGAGGTATAGATGCGCGCTCCGCCCGGAAGGCCCAACGAGAAGTAGGGTTGATCGCCCTTGTACACAATGAGGGGCGATTGGGCGCTGGTCACCCGCTTGCCGGGTTGAATTGACATGGCGCCCCCTGGGTGGGGGTCGAATAAATACATGTAGTTATTCATCATGACGCCAGTTCCCGGAACTACCATGCGGGCACCGAAAAGACTGTTAATTGTGTGCGTTGCGCAGACGATATTGCCTTCACTGTCAGCGACGGTGACATGGGTTGTATTAGGCGACTCGTGATGTGGTAGCGCTGACGCGTAATGTCCCGCTCGATTTGGCTGGACCTGAGCCCAGCGTTTAGTTGCATAGGCTGCCGAAAGCAGGGTCTCTACAGGCGTATCGATAAAGGCAGGGTCTCCTACAGCCTGAGCACGATCCGACGCTGCGATCTTCATCACTTCAAGCAGTAGGTGGGTGCTAGCGGAAGTACCAAAACCTAAAGCACGCATATCGACATGCTCAAGCAGCTTTAGCATCTGCAACACATGTACCCCACCCGAACAGGGTGGGGGCGGGCCCACGATCGCGTAACCTCTGTAGTTGCCACATACTGGTTGACGCCATATCGCTTGATAGGAGCGGATGTCATCCATCGTCAATAGCGTATCAACGCTTGGTAACCAGGCTTCTAATGCGGAGCCCAAACTGCCTTGCCACAACGCGGCCGCGCCATCTTGAGCAATTTGCTCAAGGCTGTGAGCGTAGTCTTTTTGAATCAGCAGATCGCCCGCTGCTAAGGGGCGACCGTTGGGAAGGTAGATGGCAGACATTGCGGCGTCATTTCTCATATCCGCTACAGCGTCATTCAGGCATGCAGCGAAATAGTGACTGACAGCAAAGCCTTCGCGCGCATGACGAATGGCTGGTCCGAGTAATCGGCTCCAAGAGAGCTTGCCATACTTAGTATGAGTTTCATGCCAAGCCTTAAGATTTCCTGGAACAGCAAAAGAGCGAGGGCCTACACAGTTCTCGCGGCCTTTCACTTCCATATAATTGGGCCACGTGTCGGATATGGGTTCATAACAATCCGGGGTGGCGCCTTTGGGGGCGCAGGAAAGGCCATCGACGACGACATTTTCCCCACTGGCGGTTCGCAGTAATGTTGTGCCTCCGCCCATAATGCCGATCATCATCGGCTCAACAACGGTTAATGTTAGTAGTGCAGAAATTGCACCATCAATGGCGTTGCCTCCCAACGCTAGCATTTCGCTGGATGCTGCTGATGCTAAAGGGTGGTTGGTGACGCTCATTCCTTGTGATGCTAGCGCCGGATTTTTTTTGGTTCTTGGCGCGGGCATAGCATACGATGTAGATTCTTTAGGCCACATGTGACAATCCTCTTTTTTAGTTGCCGTAGTCTACTTGTCCATTACTGGATATTTAAATTTTTTTGTCGGGCGATGCAGAGCTCGCAACAAGAAAATCGAAATCTGCACCTTTATCAGCTTGCAGAACGGTTTGCAAAAATAAATGTTTATAACCTCGCGTGACGCCGTGCCTTTCTAACGGTGTGGGAATTTTCTCGGCCTGACGAGAAGCGAGTTCTGTTGGGCTAATGAGAAGGTCAATCGTGCGCTCACTGACTGAGAGACGGATACGATCGCCTGTGCGAACGCACATGAGCGGGCCGCCTAAGGCCGCTTCAGGTGTTACGTGCAACACAATCGTGCCAAAGGCCGTGCCACTCATACGACCATCAGAAATACGAACCATGTCTTTTACGCCGGCAGCGGCCAGCTTTTTCGGGATGGGGATATAGCCGGCTTCCGGCATGCCCGGAGCACCCTTGGGGCCTATGTTTTTCAATACCAAAACGTCATCGGCATTCACATCAAGATTTTCGTCGTCGATGCGGGATACGAGGTCGTCCATGTTATCAAAAACAACGGCGCGGCCTTCATGTTCCATCAGTGAAGGTGCTGCTGCAGATTGTTTGATAATGGCACCACCAGGGGCCAAGTTTCCGCGTAAGACAGCGACACCGCCTTGAGCATAAATAGGGCGATTAAAAGGACGTATTACGTCGGTGTTGTAGCTATCGTCATACTGGTCAATGATGTCACCTAGACATTGTCCACTGACCGACAGCGCATCCAGATGCAATAAAGGGCGTAATTCACGTAGCAACGCCTGCACCCCACCTGCTTTATGGAAGTCCTCCATATAGAATTGCCCTGTTGGTTTTAGATTGACTAAAACGGGGGTTTCGCGGCTCATTTGGTCTAGGCGATTAAGGTCTACACTCAAGCCTAGTCGGCCTGCAATGGCAGCCAAGTGCACAATTCCATTCGTAGAGCCGCCTAATGCCAATAGCACACGCATGGCGTTTTCAATGGCTTTTTCCGTCAATATTTTGTTAATGCCTTCACCCAGCTTGGCTAGCTCTACTGCGCGTGCACCCGTTTGTTCAGCAGTGCGCATGCGATCGGCGGTGACGGCAGGGGGGGTTGCGCCTCCAGGCAGCATAATCCCTAATGCTTCGGCGAGGCAGGCCATGGTGCTTGCCGTGCCCATTACAGAACAAGTGCCCACACTAGCGACGAGCTGATTGTTTACAACGCCCACTTCTTGTTCGGATATTTCGCCAGCACGAAACTTTCCCCAATAGCTGCGACAGTCTGTACAGGCACCTAGTCGAGTCCCTTTATAGGAGCCTGTTAGCATGGCACCGGTGGCTAATTGGATGGTAGGTATTCCCGCTGACGCCGCTCCCATTAATTGCGCTGGAATGGTCTTATCGCAGCCACCGATTAGAATAATGGCATCCATAGGCTGCGCTTTGATCATCTCCTCTACGTCCATCGACATGAGGTTTCGCAGATACATGCTGGTCGGCGTAGCAAAGCTTTCGTGTATGGATATAGTAGGAAAATCCATGGGTAAGCCGCCTGCTAGCATGACCCCGCGTTTTACCGCGGCAAGCAACTCCGGCATGTTCCCGTGACAAGGGTTGTAGGCGCTAGCTGCACCCGCGATACCAATAATCGGACGGTCCAAAGCCTCATCCGTGTATCCCGCACCTTTCAGAAAGGCTTTACGTAAAAATAAAGAAAACCCTTCATCGCCATAAGACGTTAGCGCCTTGCGCATTCCTTGGACCGCGTCAGAGCTAGTGATTGTTGTCTCTTTGTCATCGTTATTACTCATATCAATACTTAAGCCCTAAAAGCCATTGTCAGTTATTGATCTGAATCTTACGCATGGAAAGAACTTATAAAAAGCATCTAGTCATTTCTTCAGAGCATAATTTTTTTATTGTCTTCTGCCTACAAAAAAGCCCTGTTCTTGCAGATGAACGATTCAGCGCGCAGCGAAGCGAGCACCGCCTAGTGAATCTGCAAGAACAGGGCGTTTAAACTTGAGACTAATAAGATCAGTATTTCTGTAAAAACTGAAGAATGGTTTCCGACACAACCTGTGGTGCCTCTCGATGGGGAAAGTGACCAACCCCATCCAGCACTTGGCGCTCATAAGGCCCGCTAAAGAATGACTCTCGACCAGCAGAGTTGTCTGGGTAGGTACAACTATCGGCGCCACCGTGCAAGACTAGGGTGGGAACGGAAAGCACAGGAGCTGGGATGAGTCGTGCTTCATCTTGCGCATAGAAAGGATCGCCCTCGGCAAGCTCCCAGCGATGACGATAGGAGTGCAAAACGACCTCTGCCCAATCTTCTGTTTGAAAGGCTTTGGCCGCCTCATCAAAATCCGCCTGACTGTACCATCCTGTAGGCGCCCATGTATCCCACATCATCTTAGCGAATTCCTCTTTCTGATCTCTTACGAAATCAGCCCCGCGGGGGGTTGCCATAAACCAGTGATACCAATAATTACGTGCCTGAGGTAAGGACATTGATTGCTTGGGGTCATTCGTTCCGTATCCAACGGCTAGCATGACAAGGTGCGACCCTACGCCCTCGCGCAAACCACACGCATTGGCAACGGCGCGTGCGCCCCAGTCATGGCCGATTAGGGCAGGAGACTTAAGCTCCAGTGCGTCAATGAAATCAAGAAGGTCACGCCCTAAAGCCGATAGCTGACCACTACGAGGGGTTTCGGCATCCTTAAATCGCGTCGGGGCGAAGCCTCGTAGTGCAGGCATCAAGACGCGATAGCCTGCGTTTGCAAGATTAGGTGCCACATGGCGCCACGACTCAGGACTATCTGGCCACCCATGTACAAGCACCGCGGTTCGGCTTCCTTCTGGGTTTAGTTCTAGGTAAGCAATATCGAGTCTATTGGTTGTTATATAACGATATGTACTCATAACGGCTCTCACTTAATTCAAGAAAAGGGTAACGATTGCGTTAAGTGTACATAGACTATTGATGCTTATTAGTTAATAATCAAGTTCAATTGATGAGTTTTTGAGTTGAATGAGCAAATGATTACACCATCACTGTTTAACGGCCCTCTCTTGGAAACCGTACTGCTTCGCACATTTATGGAAGTCGTAGATAGCGGTAGTTTCGTCACGGCAGCAGAGCATTTGTCATTAACACCCTCGGCAGTCAGTGGGCACATAAAACGGCTAGAACAGATCGCTGACACCACTTTGTTATTGCGCACCACCCGTCGTTTAACGTTGACTGAGACCGGTAAATCCCTATATCCCTATGCAAAGCGCATTCTCGATCTCGAGCGCGAGGCCCGTGCGAAAGTGCAAGGCGCGCCGCTGCGTGGCCAGATACGTATAGGCGCTTCAGACGATTTTGCAACGTCGTGGCTTCCTCAAGTGTTACAACGTTTTCATCAATGGCATCCGGACACAACGATTGAGTTAAAAGTCGGTATTACCGTTGAGTTATTGCGCATGCAAGAGCGAGGGCAGCTTGATCTTGTATTTGGCAAGCAATGCAGTCGAGTGGAAACAAACGGTGCCTTATTGTGGGAAGAACCCCTGCATTGGGTTTTTAGTGCGGATCATTCGTTGTCATTGCACGCGCCGCTTCCGTTAGCCGTTTTTCCTGAGCCCTGCGTTTATCGAGAATCGGCTATTGCAGCACTGGATAAATCAAACCACGATTGGCGCATCGTTTTTGAAAGCAGTAGCATGGCGGGATGTCTATCCGCTGCACGCTCAGGGTTTGCTGTTGCCATTATTGCCGACAGTCAGCGCAGCCAAGATTTGCGTATTGTCGGTACGAAAGAAGGCCTCCCCCGACTACCCTCGGCCCGTTTTTATGCTTTTCCGACCAAACGTAATCCGATTACCGATGCATTGGTGGATGCTGCATGGCATGTTGGTCAGCAGAACCGCTTCAGTGCAAAGGCCTTGCACAGTTAAGGTAGAGCCGTGGGTGGTGGTTAAGTGCAGCTATTGGTACCGTTTGGCCATGTTGTCTTGATTAATCGTGTCAAATGACTCGTTCAATTGTGCGAATAGCCATTCTTTGAATGCGACCATTTTGGGTAAGTTAGCTTTGGACTCAAGATGAAGTAGGCGATGAAAAACCATCTGTGCTGGTTCGGGGCCCAAGGGCATCACCAATTTCCCGCTTTCTAGCTCACGCTCCATCATAAGTCGGCTTTCGATTGCAACACCAAGGCAATCCACGGCAGCACTGATCGTCATGAACGTTCGGTCAAACCTAGGGCCTCGCTTTAGGCTTAGTTCAACATTGGGGTGTTGCTTTGCCCAATCGCCCCATTTAAATAAGTTCACTTCAGAATGAATGAGGGTGTGGTGTTGCAAGTCTTCAGGAGTGCGGATTGGGTGCACCGTGTTCATTAGTTCTGGTGCACACACAATCGTTAACGGCTCTTTGGGAAACGGCGTCATATCCACTCCCGATTCCACCACTACCGTGCCGTAGCAGATAGCGAAGTCCGCTTGTTCTGCGACAAGATTGACATCACCCACGGACGCATTCAAGCGTAGATCGATATCTGGATACTGTGCTCCAAACCGCGAGAGCCTTGGCATTAGCCACTGCGTTGCGAGTGTTGGTACACAGTGTACGGTGAGCACATCACTCTTTCCGTGGTGTTCAATTCTTCGTGTTGCAAGCTCAATTAATCCGAATCCTTGGCCTATCACGCCGGCATAACGACGCCCTGCATCCGTCAGAATTACGCGACGATGGGCTCGGTGAAATAAAACAATAGCTAAGCGCTCTTCCAGATCGCGGATGTGATGACTGATTGCCGAAGGGGTCAGGTGCAGCTCGTCTGCGGCCGCTGCAAAAGAGCCGAGACGTGCAGCGGCCTCAAAAGCTTGAAGTGATCGTAGTGGTGGAAGTCTGCGCATTTTTCACATGAGTTTAACTAATCTATCCCACGAGTTTATTCGTTTGTATTCGCCATAAGCAATCCCTACACTACGCCAAAGCAAACTTAAACATCGCAGTCTAGCGAGATCATCGAGGCAAAACATGCAAAAACTTCTTCACGGAAAAGTCGCTGTCGTCACTGGCGCAGCATCTCCTAATGGCATTGGTCGTCGTACAGCACAAATTTTTGCTGAGCACGGAGCTCAGGTCGCCATTGTTGATTTGGATGGCGAGGCGGCCGCCACTGCTGCACAGGCAATAGGTTCGGATCACGCTGGATTGGCAGGAGACGTTACGAGTCGAGATGATTGCCAAGCAATAGCCGATCAAGTCCTTCAGCGTTACGGCAAGGTGGATATCCTCGTCAATAATGCTGGAATCACCCAGCCTGTTAAAACGCTTGAGATTTCAGCAAGCGATTATGAGCGCATTACCGACGTTTCTTTGCGCGGTACGCTTTATATGAGTCAAGCCGTACTACCAGCGATGGCGCTTCAAAGTTCGGGTTCGATCGTGTGTATGTCCTCAGTCTCTGCACAGCGCGGCGGCGGCATCTTTGGCGGTCCTCATTATTCAGCCGCTAAAGCTGGGGTTTTAGGCTTAGCCCGAGCCATGGCACGTGAGTTTGGCCCTGCTGGAATCCGCATTAATTCGATTACGCCGGGACTCATTCAGACGGACATCACTGCTGGCAAGCTGAGTGATGAAATGCGTACAGAAATCCTTAAAGGTATTCCTTTAAATCGCTTGGGCGAAGCGTCTGATGTTGCCAATGCTTGCTTATTCCTTGCAAGCGATCTCTCCGCTTATTTAACGGGTATTACGCTGGATGTAAACGGCGGAATGCTCATTCATTAAGGACAAAGTATGAACGCCGAAAAACTGACAGCATTGGAAGGCCACGCTTACAACATACGTCGCTACGCGTTACTAATGGGTGAGGTCCAAGGGCAGGGCTATATTGGCCAAGCGTTGGGCTGGGCTGATGTGTTGGCGGTAGCGTACTGTCATGCACTCAAATTGGATCCTGCTAATCCTCGCTGGGAAGGACGGGATCGGTTTCTGTTGTCGCACGGGCACTATGCCATCGCTCTTTATGCGGCTCTGATAGAGGCGGGCATTATTGCGGCCGAAGAGCTTGAAACTTATGGTTTTGATGATAGTCGCTTACCGATGTCAGGTATGGCTACTTACACCCCAGGTATGGAGATGTCGGGAGGGGCACTGGGTCAAGGCTTAGCCATCGCTGTGGGTATGGCGTTGGGTTTAAAGCATAAAGGTACAGATGAGTTTGTTTATAACTCGATGTCCGATGGAGAACTGGATGAGGGAGCAACGTGGGAAGCGGCTATGTCTGCGGCTCATCATCAGCTTTCTAATCTTATTTGTCTCGTGGATATTAATAGACAGCAGGCTGATGGTAACTCAAACAGTATTCTGGCCTTTGAGCCGCTCGCAGAAAAATGGGCGGCGTTTGGGTGGCACGTTCAACGGGTAGACGGAAATGATTTGAATGCGGTCGCCCAAGCATTTGATAGTGCGAGGCAGCTCGTCTCGAGTCAACCTCGGGTCATTTTGTTTGACACCCTGATGGGCAAAGGTGTGCCGTTTCTAGAGCAACGTGAAAAGAACCACTTTATTCGTGTAGAGGCCGATGAATGGCAGAAGGCAATCGCTATTTTAGATGCGAGCTATCAATCTCAACGTGAAACTGCTTTAAAAGGATCTGAGCTGTGAATACCACCGCCACTAAACCCAAGTTGACCACATCAGCGATGATCGCATCGATTGCTGCCGAAGGACAGCGGACAGAATCAGCGCCCTTTGGGCATGCCTTAGTCGCCCTTGCTAAAGAGCGGGCTGATATCGTTGGCATGACAGCAGATCTGGCTAAATATACGGATCTCCATATTTTCTCACAGGCTTTTCCCGAGCGATTTTTTCAAATGGGCATGGCAGAGCAGTTGTTAATGGGCGCCGCTGGAGGTATGGCAAAAGAAGGGCTCGTGCCTTTCATCACCACGTATGCTGTTTTCGGGACTCGTCGTGCCTATGACTTTATTCATCAAGTTATTGCTGAAGAAAACCTGAATGTCAAAATGTGCTGCGCCTTGCCTGGGCTGACTACTGGTTATGGACCCAGTCATCAGGCTACGGATGATTTAGCGATGATGCGCGCCATACCCGGTTTAACCATTGTTGACCCATGCGATGCACTCGACATACGTCAGGCCGTACCACAAATTGCCTCCCATGAAGGTCCTGTTTATATGCGTTTGCTGCGTGGACAGGTTCCCGTTGTGTTGGACGACTATGACTACGAATTTGAACTAGGCAAAGCTAAGTTACTGCAAGACGGTTCCGATGTGCTGATTATTTCTAGTGGTCTATTAACGATGCGAGCCTTAGAGGTCGCTAAGATGCTTCGAGACGAGGGCATCAGTATTGGCGTTTTGCACACCCCTACCATTAAGCCATTGGATGCTGACACGATCCTGCGTGAGTCTAAACGTTCGGGCAGACTTGTCGTTGTCGCGGAGAACCATTCGGTGATTGGTGGGTTAGGTGAGGCTGTTGCGTCTCTATTGTTACAAGCGCAAGTCACTCCAAACTTCAGACTGTTGGGGCTGCCGGATGCGTTTCTGGATGCTGGGGCACTGCCAACGCTACATGATCGGTACGGTATTTCGGCTGAGGTGATGAGCCAACGAATCAAGCAATGGCTTAAATAAAAACTTGCAGGTGCAATGCCTCAGGGTTTTGCACCTTACATACCAACAAAACGGAAGGAGATAAAGAAAATGAAGAAAATACTCATAGCAACATTAACAGCAGCATCTATGCTGGCGTCGACGGTGTCTGCCCAGCAAGTGCTTCGCTTGTCACATAATGGCGCGCCAGGCAATCCAAAATCGGACTCGTCATTACTCTTTGCCAAGCTGGTTGAAGAGAAAACCGAAGGTCGCGTCAAAATCCAAGTTGGCGGATCAGCACAGTATGGTGATGATGTAGAGTCACTAACCAACATGCGCTTGGGTACACTTGCTTTCAGTACAAACTCTCAGGGCGCTACCTCGGGGGTCATACCGGAGTTTTCCGTGCTCGGACTACCTTTTCTATTTCGAGACGCACAACATGCTTTTGATGTCATTGACGGGCCGGTGGGAGATGAGTTGGCAGAGCTTGCTAGCGCTAAAGGCTTAGAACTCCTTGCTTTATGGGACAACGGTATCCGACATACCAGCAATAATGTACATCCCATTGAGTCACCTGATGATTTGGCTGGACTAAAAATACGTACCCCACCCGATCCAATGACGATTGATATTTTCACGACCTTGGGTGCCAACCCATCGGCCCTTGCGTTTTCAGAGCTTTATATTGCGCTTCAGCAGGGCGTGGTAGATGGACAGGAAAACCCGTTATCCCATATCTACACGTCTAAGCTTTATGAATATCAAAAGTACATTACGCTTACGGGGCACAAATATGAAACGGCTCCGTTACTAGCTAGCAAGGCCATCTTTAATAGTTTTTCAAAACAAGACCAGGCCCTGATTAAAGAGGCGGCAATCGAAGCAGGTCAAGCTAATCGGAAGCAATCGCTTCAGCTTGATCAGGAGTTGAGAGAAACGCTTAGCAAAGCAGGCGTGCAATTTAACGAGATCAACCAAGCCGACTTTTCAGAAAAGACTAAAGCAGTCTATGACAAGTGGTCAAAAAACTATCCTGACCTTGTTCAGCTCGTCATAACAGAGGCGCAAGAACCATGAGTCAGCAAGACAGCACATTACTTAAAGCAGCGCTGTCTATTGATCGAGTGGTGACATGTCTTGCATTACTAGCAGCAATTGGCTCGCTGCTAGTGATGTTTGGTTCGCTATTGCTCGAAGTGATCATGCGCTATCTCACTAACGCAAGCTTAGGATGGACAACCGAAACACCTAATCTGCTGTTTCCTTGGCTAGTAATGGGAGGGGCGGTACTGGCAGCACAACATGGGCAGCATATTGTTGTAAAAGCGGTTTTACCGTTTTTATCAAAAAATGCCGCACGAGGGCTTTTCATCTGCCTTGAATTGCTAGCTCTGACCTTTTTTATCTATTTGGCCTATATCGGTTTGGATGTCATTGCAATTGTTGCAACGGAAGTCTATCCGGTGACCGGTGTCTCATCAAAGTGGGCGTATTTGGCGTTAATTGCAGGTTTTGGCGGAATTGTTTTAACGTCGTTAACCAACTTAATGCGTCTGTCCCTTACTCCTGATCCTTTTGTCATCAGAGTGCCGCTAGCGGAGGCAGAGATATGACGTTCTCAATGTTGGCAATATTTGGAGTCCTGCTTTTGCTGGCCATGCCTGTGGGCTATGCCTTAATTATCAGCTCTACTGCGGCGGCTGTTATTGCAGGAGGAATGCCGTCGGTCATCGCCGTGGTGAAGATTTTTCAGCCTACGCAAAGCTTCCCGTTATTAGCGATCCCATTTTTTATTCTTTCAGGGAATCTAATGATGGGTGGTGTACTGGGTAAGAAGCTTATTGAGTTTGCCACAGCTTTGGTGGGACGTTTTCACGGTGGATTGGGCCAGGTTGGTGTGGTCGGGTCGACCATCTTTGGGGGCGTATCTGGGTCTGCTGTGGCGGAGGCTTCGGCATTAGGGAGCATGATTATTCCGTGGCAAAAAAGAGTGGGGTACCCGCCTTCTTTTGGTGCAGCCGCTATCGCCTCGTCTTCCACCATTGCCGGGCTGATTCCACCCTCCATAGCACTGATTCTCTATGGTTCTATTTCGAACGAGTCCATTGCCGCACTATTTATAGCGGGCGTGGTTCCCGGAGCTTTTTTGTGTGCGGGTTTCATGCTGGTGTGCTACGTAAGCGGCAGGCTACGAGGTTTCCCTCGTCTAACAGAAACTCTTACCTTACGAAAACTTGGCAGAATTACCTTTGCTGCGCTACCAGCATTGTTAATGCCTATCTTCATTTTGATCTTGTTACGTGCGGGCATTGCTACCCCTACAGAGGTTAGCGTCGTCGCCGTTGCATATGGGTTTCTAATTAGTGCGTTTGTCTACCGAGATCTAAGCATTAAGCGCGTATACGATGCGCTGGTATTAACCGTCGTTACTACCGGTGTGGTCATGCTTGTGATTTCCGCTTCAAACTTGGTGGGTTATGTGTTGATTATGGAAGGAATTCCTAATGCTGTCGCACAATGGGCCATGGAAGTACTCGGTTCTCCCGTCTTAATTATTCTCATGATGAATATCATCATGTTGGCAGTAGGAATGTTTCTGGATTTACCAGCCGCCATACTTTTATTAGGACCAACCTTTGTCGCCATTGCCGAGGCAATCGGTTTAGATCTGGTGCAGCTGGGGATCATGATGGCGTTGAATTTAAGTATTGGCCTTTTCACTCCACCGGTAGGCACTACGTTATTTATTGCCGCAGCAATTTCACGACAACCTGTGGGTAGCGTCGTCAAAGAGCTTATTCCGTTCTATGGAGTCGTCTTACTTGCGTTGGTTTTATTTTCGTATGTGCCAGCCTTAACGATTTATTAGGTTGTTTTGGCACTAGGTAGGCGGTTCTGGAGAAACCGCCTGCCGACCCTCTGATCTTTTAGCCTTCATCTAATTAATAATTAATCTAAACCCGTCTTTCGTTACGCGTAAAAAGCTCTGTTCTTGCAGATTCACTAGGCAGTGCGCTTCGCTGCGCGCTGAATCGCTCATCTAAAAGAGCAGGGCTTTGAGGCCAGCGCTGCACTCCTCTTTGCTAATCCCACGAATACTTGTTTAACGAGGCATTTGGTAGAATCGGGAACCTAATAGCAGATTCATAAGCGGAGAGAGCGGATGTCGCGTGTGGTTCGATTTCATTCATTGGGCGGACCCGACGTGCTTCAACTAGAAGAACGCGCCACCCCTACGCCAAAGGCTGGCGAAGTGCTTATTAAGGTCGAAGCCATTGGCATGAATCGTGCAGATGTGATGTTTCGCACAGGACGCTATCTGGAAAAAGCCACGTTTCCCTCTCAAATGGGCTTTGAGGCATCAGGGATCGTACTGGCAGTAGGGGCCGATGTTGATCACGTTAGCGAAGGTGAAGCGGTAGGCGTCTTGCCGGGCTTTAACGTCAGTCAATACGGCACATATGGCGATCATGCCATTATCCCGCACGCCTATGTGCTACCGCAGCCGCAAGGCCTAACGCATGTTCAAGCCGCAGGGTTGTGGATGGCATACTTGACGGCGTATGGGGGGTTAATCGAAGCCGGGGGCCTCAAAGCGGGTGATGATGTCGTCATTTCCGCCGCGACCAGCAGTGTTGGCTTGGCCGCCATTCAAATAGCGCGCCACGCTGGTGCACGCCCCATTGCAACCACCTTAACAAGCGCCAACCGCGAAGCATTGATAGCGGCAGGGGCGCATGATGTGATTGCGACAGAGGAAGAGCCGTTAAGTCAGCGCTTGCGTGAGTACACCGACGGTGCGTTAAATTGTGTTTTTGATGCGGTAGGCGGTCCGCAAGTGATTGATCTGGCAGAGGCCATGGCGCCGAACGGTCGTATCGTTATACACGGAGCCCTCAGCCCCGAAGACACGCCATTTCCCTTAAAGCTGGCTTTAAAGAAAAGCCTTACCTTTAGGGGTTATGTTTATACCGAAGTCACCAAAAACCTCGACAATCTGGCACGTGCCCAAGGCTTTATCGCACAGGGCATCGCGGCGGGCACATTACGGCCGCATATCGACAAAACCTTCGCTTTGGATAAGGTAATTGATGCACATCGATACCTAGAGTCAAACCAGCAGTTTGGGAAGGTTGTATTAACAACCTAAGCCGTGAGTAACGGTTAAGGATGGCATCAAGTCAGCTTTCTTTCAGGTCTGTCGAGCAGGCGAATTATTTTCGATAACTATCAATTAGCTGGACGGTGCTCAACCCCCAAAACGTTCTGGTTTTAGGGATGAACGATTCAGCGCGCAGCGAAGCGAGCACTGCCTAGTGAATCGCTAAAATCAGAACGTTCTCCCCGAACCACCCAACTCCCACTCAAATACTTCCCCACAACAAGCCTCCACTTGTTGTATCCCACCCCCGTGCTTACCGCTACAACCTGTCTCAGCTTGTCCACCTTCAAGCACAGCGCTGTCACTTCAGTGTCATTTAACATTCACGCAAGTGTCACGGGCGCTCTCTATTATGCAGCTATCGTTCATACCAACCTGATTAAAGGGCATAAAAATGGTATCTGCAATTCAGGTCAAGAACCTCAGAAAAAGCTTTAATAAGAAGAACATACTGGCAGGCTTAGATTTAAACGTCGCCCAAGGCTCCATGGTCGCGCTAATCGGTGCATCCGGCTCGGGCAAATCCACATTGTTGCGACACCTCGCAGGCTTAACACAAGCCGATCAAGAAGTGGATGGCTCGGTAAGCGCTTTAGGTCAAACCATACAAGCAAAAGGCTCACTTAGCCGCGACATCCGCCGAATCCGCTCAGACATCGGCTACATCTTCCAGCAATTTAACTTGGTGGGACGCCTCTCGGTCATACAAAACGTATTGCTAGGCTGTTTGGGCCGCATGTCACGACTACGCGGCACCCTCGGCTTATTCAACAACGAAGAAAAAGAACGGGCGCTGCAAGCACTAGAGCGAGTCGGCCTGCTTGAACACGCCTACCGTCGCGCCTCCACCTTATCGGGCGGACAGCAACAACGAGTGGCTATTGCGCGTGCCCTCTGCCAACAGGCCGAAGTGATTCTGGCTGACGAACCCATTGCATCCTTAGACCCAGAGTCGGCGCGCAATGTGATGGAAACCTTAACCGACATCAATCAGAAAGACGGCAAAACCGTCATCGTCACCTTGCATCAAGTGGACTATGCCGTGAAGTACTGCCGTCATGCGATCGCCTTAAAAGCCGGCCGTAAACATTTTGATGGGCCGATAGCTGGGTTAACAACACAGTTTCTGAATGATCTGTATGGCTCAGATGTGGGTGGAAACTTGTTTTTTAGTGATTTTAATGAACCCGCGAAGCAACCTGAACTAAGCCGCCTGGACTTTGTGGCAGCGTAAATTTACATCCTTATTATTAGAGAGATAGGAATGAAGAAGATTTCCAAGTGGATCGGTACCTCTGTGTTGTGTGGGGTGCTGGCATCGGGCGCCGCCGTCGCCAATGAGCAAAAAGAATTGAACTTTGGGGTAATTTCAACGGAATCATCACAAAATCTGAAGCAAATGTGGGACCCGTTTTTAGCCGATATGTCAGAGCAAACGGGCTACAAAGTGAATGCGTTTTTTGCATCCGACTATGCCGGCATTATTCAAGGCATGCGCTTTGACAAGGTAGACGTAGCGTGGTTTGGAAATAAATCGGCCATGGAAGCAGTTGACCGTGCTAATGGTGAAGTCATCTACCAAACCGTGGATGCCGATGGTAACGGTGGCTACTGGAGCTTATTAATTGCTCATAAAGACAGCCCCATTAATAATCTGGACGACTTGTTCAAGAATGCCAAAGACCTGACCTTTGGAAATGGTGACCCGAACTCCACCTCTGGCTTTTTGGTGCCCGGCTACTACGTGTTTGCACAAAACAATGTAGACCCTAACAAGACCTTCAAGCGCACCTTGAACGGTAGTCATGAGGTTAACGCGTTATCGGTAGCCAATAAGCAGCTTGATATCGCCACCAATAACACCGAGTCACTAGAGCGTCTGGAAATTACCAATCCAGAAAAAGCCAAAGAAATTAAAGAGATCTGGCGCTCACCGTTAATTCCTGCTGATCCTATTGTGTGGCGCACCACGCTGGATGACGATGTGAAAGCAACCATCGATGCCTTCTTCACCAGTTACGGTGATAAGCCTGAAGAGTTGGAAGTACTAAAAGGCTTGCAGTGGGGAAAATTCAAAAAATCGGATAACGATCAACTGCTACCTATTCGTCAATTAGAACTGTTTAAAACACGCAGCGAGATTGAAGGCGACGAAAGAATGTCGGCTACCGACAAAGAAGCCAAGTTGAAAGAAGTGGATGCGCAATTGGATGAATTAAACAAAAAGATGAGTTCGTAATTCAGCTTTTACACGTTTATTTATAGGAAAAGCCCACACTTCGTTAAGTGGTGTGGGCACTAACACTCAATTATGACAACACTTTTATCCAGTGCAGAACTGCAAAAACCTAGCAAAAACAGTTGGCTAAGCCTACTGGGCTGGGGCCTGGTACTGGCTTTTTTAGCTTGGTCGTGGGAAGGCGCAGAAATGCGGCCTGCACAGTTATGGAAAGATGCCGGCAACATGGCGCAATTTGCTGCCGACTTCTTCCCACCTGACTTTAGGGATTGGCGCCTCTACCTCAAAGAAATGGTGGTAACGGTACAAATCGCGGTGTGGGGCACGGTACTTGCTGTGATTTGTGGTGTGCCGCTGGGCCTGATGTCGTCGGCCAATATCGTGCCGTGGTGGGTGTATCAACCGGTGCGCCGTTTGATGGACGCGCTGCGCTCCATTAACGAAATGGTGTTTGCCATGTTGTTTGTGGTGGCGGTAGGTCTGGGGCCTTTTGCGGGAACCCTAGCGTTATTTGTTGGTACCACAGGGGTATTGGCAAAGTTATTTGCTGAAGCGGTGGAGTCCATTGACCACGGTCCAATTGAAGGCATACGTGCAACGGGCGCCAGTTCACTGCAAGAAATTATTTTTGGTGTGATCCCTCAGGTGATGCCGCTGTGGATCTCGTACGTACTGTACCGATTTGAATCGAACGTACGTTCAGCAACCGTTGTGGGCATGGTGGGGGCGGGTGGTATTGGTGTGTTGCTTTGGGAAACCATACGTGGATTCCAGTTTATGCAAAGCGCAGCGATCCTACTCATCATCATCGCGATTGTCAGCATTATCGACATGATTTCACAACAGCTACGACGTTTGTTTATTTAATAACGCAGTTGGCAGTTCTCTGCCTTTTTTATTCGGCCAACATGTCTAGACAAGCTAATCCGATTTACCTATCGATTGCATCGGTACTGCGAGATGAGTTAGGCAATTATCAGCCTGGCGAGTTGTTGCCGGGGGAACTGCCTTTAGCCAAACGTTTTGAGGTGAATCGTCACACCATACGGCGCGCTTTAGATGTATTGGCCCAAGAAGGGTATGTGCTGCGCATTCAGGGCCGAGGGACAGAAGTGCTGGAGGCACCACTGCGTTACCCCGTAATGGGGAAAAGCGCCTACAGCGATTGGTTTAATGCTACCGGTCACGAGGCCGAGGCACGTTTATTGGGTAGTGTGCAACGGCCTGCCGAAGCGCTGGAAATTGAGCAATTGGGATTGTCGCCGCAGGAAGAAGTGGTGGAGTATCGCACCTTACGTCTGATTGATGACAGCCCCATTAGTTTGATTCGGCACTGCTTTGCAGCGCGTCATGCTGAGGTGTTGAAAGAATACAAAAAGGGATCAATGCGGCGCTATTTAAAACAGCAGGGCCACGAACTGACGCGAGTCTCCAGCTTAATCGGAGCGCGCCTACCGAGTACGCAGGAAGCGACTCGTCTCATGATGCCCGTGCAACGACCGGTGTTGACGGTGCAAACCGTATCAAAAAATCAGTACGAACAAGCGTTTGAGTTGGCATTAAGCGTAAGTCGAGCCGACCGGTTTCAATATCAAGTTCTCATCTAAGTAAGGGAGTTTATCGAATGACTGTGCAGTCAACAATGACTCAACGTCAGGAATGGATGCAGGTGCTAGCGCATGCTGGCGATGACTTGCAGCAATTTGAAGAGCAGTTAGCGGCGTTTGAGTATCGCTATATCCGCATTCCCGAGACTGGAATGGTCATGGCCCGTGGGCGCACCGGTGGGACGGGCCAAGCTTTTAACGTAGGTGAGGTGACCGTAACGCGTTGTGTGGTGCGTCTGGACGATGACGGGACTACCGGATACAGCTACGTGCTGGGCAGAAGCCAGCGCAATGCCAGCATTGCTGCGTTGGTGGACGCTTTACTTCAGGGGGCGAACAGTCAGCAGTGGATGCAGACCATCATTCGGCCTTTGCAGCAAGCACAGCAACAACGTCGAACGCAACGCGAGAGCGAAGTGGCGGGTTCCAAAGTGAACTTCTTTACGATGGTGCGAGGAGAGTAGGTCATGCAAGCAGCTAATTTAGTCCCCGCTTTTAACGATCCTGTCGGTGATGCGCAGCGCGTATTCCGTGTGCTGTTAAAGGCCTTGTCTGAGCCCGGCTTAACGCAGGAAGTCACGTTGGTGGATAGCCTTGAGACGTTAGACGGAGCCGCCTATGCGTTGGCCTTAACACTGTTGGACAGCAGCACGACCGTATGGTTAAGCCCGCAGTTTGCGACGGCTTTGATTCGTCAGAACTTGGCCTTTCATTGTGGCTGCCGTTTTGTGGAAACGCCCGAAGATGCCATGTTCGCGTTCCTATCGGCTGATGATACCGCGGTGCTAAGTCGGCTAAATATCGGTACTGAACGAGACCCTGAGTTCTCGGCAACAGCCATTGTGCAGTTAGCGCAATTGGATGTGGGCGATGAGCGGGTTTGGTCGGGGCCGGGCATTCAAGACTCTCGCAAGGTGGCGTTGCCGCTGGATGCAGAGTTCTGGCAGCAACGTGAACAGAGCAATCACTTTCCGCGAGGCGTCGATCTATTTTTTGTGGCGCAAAACCGGGTAGTCGGTCTGTCGCGCACGACGCACGTTCAAACAATGGTGGAGGCATAAGTTATGTATGTAGCCGTTAAAGGTGGTGAAAAAGCCATTGATCACGCACACGAATTACTGGCGCAAAAACGTCGTGGTGATCCTGCTATTCCCGAGTTAAGTGTGTCGCAAATACAAGAGCAGTTGTCCATGGCAGTGGCGCGAGTCATGACGGAAGGGGCTTTGTACGACCCGCAGCTGGCGGCATTGGCTATTAAGCAGGCGGCAGGTGATTTACAAGAAGCGATTTTCCTGCTGCGTGCCTATCGCACAACGCTTCCGCGTTTCGTGAATTCGGTACCCATGGATACCTCGGCGATGCAGATAGAACGCCGTATTTCAGCAACGTATAAAGACCTGCCCGGCGGGCAGTTGCTTGGGCCAACCTTTGATTACGCCCATCGCTTGCTGGATTTCAGCCTATTGGAAAACGACGATCAGCCCTTAAAAGAGATCTCCACAGAATCAGGGCCAGCGCAGCCATGCCCACGTGTGTTGGGTTTGCTTGAGCAAGAAGGCTTAATGCGCGTAGAGCAGCCTCAAGAGGGTGAGGTTGCTGACATCACTCGTGAGCCGTTGGATTTTCCTTCGAACCGGCAGCAGCGTTTGCAGATGTTGGCACGGGGTGATGAAGGCTTTTTGATGGCCTTGGCCTATTCCACGCAACGGGGTTACGGGCGCAATCACCCCTTTGCCGGAGAAATACGTATCGGACAGGTAGAGCTTTGGATTGAGCCCGAAGAGCTGGGCTTTCCCATCTCGGTGGGCGAGATTGAAGTGACGGAATGCGAAATGATTAACCAGTTTGTGGGCTCTAAAACCGAGCCGGTGCAGTTTACGCGCGGCTACGGCTTGGCTTTTGGCTATAACGAGCGCAAAGCCATGAGTATGGCGCTGGTGGATAGGGCCTTATGTTCGCCTGAGTTTGGTGAAGAAATCACCTCGCCTGCTCAGCAAGAAGAGTTTGTATTAATGCACTGTGACAACGTGGAAGCTGCAGGCTTTGTATCGCACTTGAAGCTGCCTCATTACGTGGACTTTCAGTCTGAGTTAGAGCTGATTCGTAAGATGCATCAGAGCGAAGTTAAATCGTCGGAACTTGAGGAGGCTTCGTTATGAGCGCCACGTTAACCCACGATAGCTACCGTAACGACACGGCCTATAACTTTGCTTATTTAGACGAGCAGACCAAACGGATGTTACGCCGTGCTTTGCTCAAGGCGGTTGCCATACCTGGTTACCAAGTGCCATTTGGGGGCAGGGAAATGCCGCTTCCTTACGGATGGGGTACCGGCGGTATTCAGTTAACGGCCGCTGTGATTGGGCAAGATGACGTACTGAAAGTCATTGACCAAGGCGCTGATGACACCACGAATGCGGTGTCCATCCGTCGTTTTTTCTCGCGCACGGCGGGCATACAAACCACCGAGAAAACCACCGAAGCGACCGTGATTCAAACGCGGCACCGTATCCCTGAATATGACCTGAGTAATGATCAGATACTGGTGTATCAGGTGCCGATTCCCGAGCCACTACGCTTTATTGAACCGTCGGACTCTGAAACAAAAGCCATGCATGCTCTCAACGATTATGGGGTGATGCATGTGAAGTTATACGAAGACATTGCCAAGTTTGGTCACATTGCCACGGCGTATGCCTATCCGGTTTTAGTGAACGATCGCTATGTGATGGACCCTTCGCCTATTCCTAAGTTCGACAACCCCAAGCTCGACATGAGTCCAGCCTTGATGCTGTTTGGAGCCGGTCGAGAAAAGCGGTTATACGCGGTGCCGCCCTACACCAAGGTCGTGAGTTTGGATTTTGAAGATCACCCTTTCGAGGTGCAGAAGTGGGAAGGTAATTGTGTGATTTGCGGCAGTGATACGTCCTTCCTGGACGAGATCATTACCGATGACACGGGAACGCGAGCCTTAGTTTGTTCAGATACCGATTATTGCGCCACCCGCGTGGCGGAGCAGGAGAAATCAGCATGAACGCGGTAACAGAACCCAGAGCGTGGTTTGATGCTTTGCAAGATGAGCCTTTATTAAGTGTGCGCGATCTGAGTCTTTTGTTTGGTCCCGATAAGGGCTGCCAAGAGGTGTCGTTTGATCTGTACCCCGGTGAAGTATTGGGCGTGGTGGGAGAGTCCGGCTCCGGAAAATCCACCTTATTGAGTGCCTTGTCAGGGCGAGCACGTCCACAACAAGGAAACGTAAGCTACCGCACCAAAGACCAGAAGCGGGTGGATCTTTACAGTTGTACCGAGGCCGAGCGTCGCACCTTATTACGTACCGAGTGGGGTTTTGTTGAGCAGAACCCACGCGATGGCCTGCGCATGGGCGTGTCGGCAGGGGCGAATATTGGTGAACGACTTATGGCACAGGGAATGCGTCACTACGGACAATTACGCGCTATGGGACAAGAGTGGATGAGCCATGTGGAAATCGACGCCGAGCGCTTTGATGATTTGCCCTCTACCTTTTCAGGTGGTATGCAGCAGCGGCTGCAAATTGCACGCAATCTGGTGTCGAGTCCACGCCTGATCTTCATGGACGAGCCTACCGGGGGTTTAGACGTGTCGGTGCAGGCTCGGCTACTGGATTTGCTGCGTGGGCTGGTGCGTGAATTGAATTTGGCAGTGGTGATTGTCACACACGATTTGGCCGTGGCACGTTTACTGGCTGATCGACTGATTGTGATGCGTCGGTCGCGGGTCGTAGAGACCGGTTTGACCGATCAGGTGCTGGATGATCCGCAACATCCGTACAGCCAGTTATTAGTGTCTTCCGTATTACAGCCTTAGGAGTTGAGATCATGCATAACATGATTGAGGTTAAGAATCTGCATAAAAGCTTTACCTTGCATCAGCAGCAAGGAGTCGTGCTGAACGTACTGGAACACATCAATTTTGAGGTGGCTGCCGGAGAGTGTGTGATTTTGCACGGCCAGTCGGGTGCGGGTAAGTCCACGTTGATGCGTACTTTATATGCCAACTACTTGGCGGGTGCCGGCAGTATTCGGGTTCTCCAGAACGGGGAATACATCGAGATGGTGGGCGCGTTGCCACGCACCATTATGGCCATACGTAAAGACGTGATTGGGTATGTGAGTCAGTTCTTGCGCGTTATCCCCCGTGTGTCGTGCTTGGACGTGGTGATGGAGCCTGCCTTGCTGCGAGGGTGGAGCAAAGCACAGGCGCAAGAGCGGGCTGAGGAATTGTTGACTCGCTTAGGTATCCCGCAACGGTTGTGGGGCTTGGCGCCGGGAACCTTCTCTGGGGGTGAGCAACAACGAGTGAACATCGCGCGTGGCTTTGTGGTGGGTTGGCCCATTCTGCTTCTGGATGAGCCAACGGCGTCTTTGGATGCTGCAAACCGTCAGGTTGTGCTCGAACTCATCAACGAGGCCAAGCAAGAAGGCTCGGCCATTATCGGTATTTTTCATGATGTGGTGGCTCGTGATGCGGTGATGGATCGCTGCATCGAGTTATCGACAGTGGAGTTAAGTCATGTCGCGTGAACAGGTTTATAGCAATGCCAAATTGGTGCTCGCCGATGAGGTGGTACATGGAACCGTGGTAATTGAAGACGGTGTGATTCGTTCGATTAGCGCGGGGCTGACGTCGGTTCCGAATGCAGTGGATTTGGGTGGCGACTATATAATGCCCGGCTTCATTGAGTTGCACACCGATAACTTAGAACGCTATATGAACCCGCGCCCCGGCGTGGATTGGCCTTCTATGCCTGCGGTGGTCGCTCACGATGCTCAGTTGGTTAGCTCAGGGATCACCACGGTGTTTGATGCCCTGTCGATTGGCGATGTGGATCCTAAGCAAACCCGCTTGAAACAGTTGCCCCGTATGATTCAGGCCATTGAGCAGGCCAGTAACAGTCAGGCATTGCGAGCGGATCATTATTTGCACTTGCGCTGTGAGGTCAGTCATGAGTTAACGCTTGATACCTTTAAAAACCTTGCGACGGAACATCCTTCATTGCGTTTAGTGTCAGTGATGGATCACACGCCCGGGCAGCGTCAATTTGTGAAATACGAAAAGTACCGTGAGTACTATCAAGGCAAATATCACTTAAGCGATGAGCAAATGGAAGCCTTCATCGTTAAGCAAAAAACCAATGGGCAAAAGTACAGCGATGTGTTCCGTAAGGAAATCGTCGCCTTTTGTCAGCAACGAGATATTGCGCTTGCTAGTCATGACGATGCCACACTGGACCATGTGGAAGAGTCGGCGGGCTTTGGCATGAGTATTGCCGAGTTTCCAACCACGGAAGTGGCGGCAGTGGGTAGCCATGAGCGCGGATTAAAAGTGCTGATGGGGGCACCCAATATTGTGCGAGGTGGCTCGCACTCGGGAAACATTGCCGCGGCCGATTTGGCTCGTCGGGGCGTGTTGGATATTTTATCCAGTGACTATTACCCTTCTAGCTTGTTGCGTGCGGTCAAAGGCCTGACGGATATGGACGAGGGCTATGCCTTACCCAAAGCGGTGGCAACCGTCAGTTTGGCCCCTGCTCAGTCGGTTAATTTGCATGATCGAGGTCAAATTAAAGAGGGCTTACGAGCCGATTTAATTCATGTGAAGAGTGTGGCTGATCAGTTTCTGGTGAGTCAGGTGTGGCGCGAGGGAAATCGGGTATTCTGATGACAGGAAAACTGGTCTATCTCGTCGGCCCTTCGGGAAGCGGCAAAGACAGCATTTTGCGAGAGCTTGCTCCCGATCTATCTTCTGACTTTGCTATTATGAAACGTGTGATCACCCGAGTCTGTTCTGCAGGCACGGAAGATGCAGAGTCCATCTCGCTTGATGACTTTGAGCAGCAAGAGGCCCAAGGTGAGTTTGCCTTGAGCTGGCGCGCCAATGGTTTGGCTTATGGGATCCGTTCTGAGTTAGACCAGCTTTTGGCTTTAGGCAAAACGGTGCTGGTAAATGGCTCTCGGGGGCACTGGGCGCAAGTTTTGGCGCGTTATCCGTCGGCTGTGCTGGTGTTGGTTAAAGTGGAAGACACGCTTTTGCGCGAACGGCTGATTGCAAGGGGGCGGGAGTCCATCCAAGACATACAGTTGCGTCTTGAACGGAATACCTATTTAGAGCAGGCGCTACGACATAAGGTAGCGTTGCTTCAGTCGCCCTTATGGGTACTGGATAACTCGCAAGAGCTGGAAGCTGCGGTTGCGTGTTTCCGTCAACATTTGTCATCGTTAACGGCAGGGCAAGAGGAGCGCTAATGAGCGTGAGCTTACGGTTTTTAGGAACGGGAAACGCGCCGCAGGTGCCGGTTTATAACTGTCATTGCGCGGCCTGCGAGCGTGCTAAAGCCGATGTTCGATTTCGACGTAGCCCCTGTAGTGTTGCTCTTGAGATTGACGGACAGCAATGGCTGATTGATGGGGGACAGACTGACTTAACGACCTTGTTTCCCGCCCCTGTTTTGAAGGGCATTTTGCAGACGCATTATCACGCCGACCATGCGCAGGGTTTGTTGCATCTGCGCTGGGGTGTGAATATGACGATTCCAGTGTGGGGGCCTAACGACCCAGAAGGGTTTGCTGACT
Source organism: Paenalcaligenes sp. DL 463 (assembly GCF_057475185.1). Classification (NCBI taxonomy): domain Bacteria; kingdom Pseudomonadati; phylum Pseudomonadota; class Betaproteobacteria; order Burkholderiales; family Alcaligenaceae; genus Paenalcaligenes; species Paenalcaligenes sp. DL 463. Next base: position 470,887 of record NZ_JBYBKX010000001.1, read on the forward strand.
TATATAAGCACCCCGGTATTCTCGACTTCTCACAACCATGGACCGAGTTCGAGTCTCGCCAAATCGGTAGCGTGCGTGTTACGGCTGTGCCGCTGAATCACTCTAGGCTTTGTATGGGTTATGTTTTAGAGCAAGGCTCGTTATGCATGGCTTACCTAACGGATACGGTCGGGTTGCCAGAGCGCACGCATCAATGGTTGCAGCAAAAAACGCTACGTTATTGCATCGTAGATTGTTCGGAACCGCCCGCTACGCAAACGCCGCGTAATCACAATGATGTAAACAGTGCCCTAGCCATGTGCGAGGGCTTGGCCATTGAGCAATTGGTGTTCACGCATATTGGACACGAGCTGGATGTTTGGTTGATGGAGCACCAAACGCAATTGCCTTCACACGTGGTGATCGCGGCCGATGGAATGGTGCTCCATCCTGATGGCTAGATCAGTTACAGCTGATCCGCTACCTTGGTCAGTTGTTGCATAAAATTGATACACTGTTTAAGTTGTTCGATTTCCACATACTCATCCGCTTTATGGCCTTGTGCCATCGAGCCGGGTCCGCACACGACGGTTGGAATACCAATTTGTTGAAATAAGCCGCCCTCAGTTCCGAACGAAAGCGTCTGGGTTTGCTCTGAGCCAATAATGCCCGCGACTAAGCGGCGCAAGGCTTCGCTTTCAGGGATTTCTTCTAAGGCAGGGTACGAGGCAATGGTTTCCCAGTGAAAATCAGTGTCGTGATTAACCTCGTGCATCTCGGGTAACAGCGTGGTCTGCGCGTAGGTTTGAATTTCAGAGAAAATGGTGTCGGGATCGTCTTCGGGAATGTGGCGTAACTCGAAGTCGATCTGGGCCAGTTCTGGGATGATATTTAAGGCCGTTCCGCTTTGGAATTTTCCCGTATGCAGCGTGGTGTAAGAGGGCTCGAACTGGTGGTTGTGTGGCCCTTGCTCACGTCGCTGTCGAGCAAGCTGGCGTAAGAATGACACGAGTTCGGCGCCATATTCAGCGGCATTCACGCCAAGGTGGGTTAATGCCGAGTGGCCCGTGTGCCCTTTTACCGAGCAGCGCCACGCCCGCTTCCCTTTGTGGGCCACCGCCACACGCATGCTGGTGGGTTCACCAATAATGCAGGCCAGCGGTTTTACGGGTTGGGTCTCCAGTTTTTCAATCAGTTTACGCACACCCACACAGCCGACCTCTTCGTCGTAGCTAATCGCCAAATGAAAAGGTATGTTGTCAGCGTGCTGAAGAAAAAGAGGCACATTCGCTAGCATGATAGCAAGGTAGCCTTTCATGTCTGCGGTGCCGCGGCCATACAGCTTGCCGTCGTGCTCGCTTAAATTGAAGGGGTCAACGCTCCAGTTTTGGCCGGTGACCGGCACTACATCGGAATGTCCCGACAAGCAAATACCCGATTGATTCGCATCACCGATGGTGGCGTATAAGTTGGCTTTTTTTCCTGTCTCGTCAAAGGTCAGGCTGGATGCTACCCCGTGCTTTTTGAGGTAATCCTCGACAAAGTGAATCAAGGCGAGGTTCGAGTTGGCGCTAACGGTATTAAAGCTGACTAAACTGCGCAGTAGCTCAACGGTGTGCTCTAAGGTAGTCATGACAAGCTCTCGTATCAATACAGGAAAAAGTAGCGGCACAAGCTGTCGTTAAGAAACGAGCGAAGCCTGTGCCGTTAGGTGCAGATAAGTGGGTTTACGAGTTCGCGTCGTCGATTAATGGCTCCCATTGGCCATCTTTTACGATGTAACGGTCAGCATCGATTTCAAGCAGAGTCTGCCCATTCTCATCGAAGTGCGTTAAGCCAACGGCACCTTCGTATTGGATATCACGAATGGCTTTGGCCAGTTTCGCTTTATCTTTAATGCCTTCTTTCTTAATGACTTCAAGTAGGATGTTGGTCGCATCGTAGCTGTATTTAGCGTACGTACCCGCAGCTTGATCAAAGTTTGCCGCAGCGTAGGCGTCGTCAAAGGCCTTCAAGTTAGGGTTGTCTTTTACCTTTTGCACGCTAGCGATGATGCCATCACCCTTTTCCTTGGTAATTTCGACTAATTTGTCATCAAAAATTCCCGAAATGCCCAGCATGGGAATATCTTGCATGCCTAAGTCGGTCATTTGAGTGCGTACTAACGCGGCTTCCGTTACCACGCCACCGAAGTAAACTGCATCAGGCTCATCAGAGCGAAGGCGGGAAAGCGCCGAACGGAAGTTGGTGGTGCCCACAGGCGACGCATCGGTGGATGTGACTTCACCGCCATATTCCTTGATGTAATTGGTGAATGCAGCGGTATTACTGGTGCCGTAGTCACTGGTATCGGAAATGATGGCAAAACGCTTCCAGCCTTTTTCTTTTAATGCCCATCGGGCCAAAGGCTCGTTCTCAATAACGGATGTTGGCACAACACGAGAGATTTCAGGGTGGCCGGCTTCCGTGATGCGTGGACTGATCGCGCCCCAAACAATGAAAGGCATTTTGCTGCGATGGAAAATGGGAATGGTTGCCAGCGCTACTGGGCTGTTCCAGTGACCGGTGGCGGCGACCACACGGCGATCATTTACTAATTTTAGTGCCGCTGATGCGCCAACAGTCGGGTCAGAGGCGTCATCCAATACAACCCCTTCGACCTGATAGGGATAATCCCCAGATTCATTCGCTTGCTGAATGGCTAATAAGAAACCGTTACGCGCCCCTTGACCTTCGTATGAGCTGCCTCCGCTAAGTGGGCCTAAAAAGCCTAGCTTAATGGTTTCCGCGGAATGGACGGCTGTACTTGTAGCAAATAGCGCTGAGCATACGACGGCAATACCGGTGATACGGTTTAAGAAATTCATTTTTTTCATGGTTGTCTCCTATATGAATTATTCACAGCCTTTTGTAGTACATGGAATAGCCCGTTGATCAGACTATTTTGTTCAGCTTTCTTTTCCTCCGTAGGTGAGTTCAGATCATGGTTAGAAGCTCGGTGCGCTTTTTGGGTTCTTAGCGCGTAATAGATAGTCTGGCATCTGGGGCTCGTAGCGCTGCCAGATTTCGGCCAGTTTGGTAATAGGCTTATCGTCCCAGTCCACACGCAAGTCGACAATCGGCCATGAGTCTGAACCATATACGATCAAACCCGCAGAGTGTTCATCGTCTTTTTCGCCGCCGGCATCCAGACCCGCCTGCAAAGCCGTTAAAAGACGTTGTGCCAAATGTTGTTCGTGGTTCTTCTCAAAGCTATCAATCATTTTTTGAGGGACTTCGTCGTTGGCCAACAAATTGCCCACCGCCACGCAGTTTTTACCTGTCGCACCCGCATGAATGCCTAAGGCCTCCTTCCCACTAAACCACGCGCTATCGCCATCGGTGTCAAGTACCGCTAATTGACGCCATTCGGTATGGGGGCGGGCGGCTTGTAAGTGGTTAAGCACCGCGTTAGCGCCGAAGCCTTGTTGTAAAAGCGTTAAGCCCAGTTGGCCCAAGCGCGGATCAGTGATGTTTTGGCTAAGTACAACCCCAGTATGCGAGCGCACCCAAACACAGCGGCTTGTGACGGCAATACTCGAGGTGGTAATGGCCGCGCCGACAGCACCCGTCTTCTCACATTTTCCAGCTATGGAATAAGTCATCTATCTCTCTCCGTGATTACCCTTGATCGCTTCTTTTTTTCCGCAATTTGTAATTTAAGTATACTACTATTGCATACATAAAACATTCTTAATAAATAGTTTGGATAGTATTTAATTATGATGTGCATTACTTTTACAAATGAGGTAATGCCAAGGAGGCGGGACTGAAATGACGGAAATAATCATTCAACAATCCGTGAACTGGTTGCTGATAGGTTGCGTCTATGCATTACTGGCGGTGGGCTTTAGCCTGCTATTTGGTGTGTTGGACGTGATCCATTTTTCACACGGTGATATTTCCATGACGGCACCTTTTTTTGTGCTGGCGTTGGCGATGTTGATGCCGGGTGAGATGTCGGCTGTGCAGTTGGCGTTGCTGTTTCTGATCGCGGTAGTGATAACCGGGATTTTGGGCGTCGTCATTGAACGGATCGTGATCCGTCCATTGCTGGACTCACCTCCTTTGATGGCGCTGGTCACAACGGTGGCTTTGGGAATTGTGGTGCGTGAGTTGATCCGTCATCTTTTCCCCGGCGGTAGTAACCCGCACGGTTTTTCTTTCCCCATAGGCGGAATTGCGACCTATGCATGGAATGTGGGAATCAGTTGGCTCTTGGTCGCTGAGGTGGCGTTAACCATTGGCATACTAGCGGGCATCTGGCTGTTCTTGCATCGCACGACATTGGGTATTGAGGTACGTGCCGTGACGCAAGATTTTGATGCAGCACGCTGGATGGGCATTAAGCCATCACGTATTTTCCGTATCACGTTCTTTATTTCAGCGCTAACCGGTGGTGTGGCCGCCTTACTCTATACCAGCAATATCGGCGCGGTACGCTTTGACTTTGGGGTTATGGTCGGCCTGATGGGCTTCTCGGCGGCAGTGATCGGCGGGTTGAGCAGTGTGCCAGGGGCCATTCTTGGTGGCTTGTTGTTAGCAGCGGTGGAAACGTTGGCGCAAGCTGTTATTCCAGATGGGTCTTCTTATCGTCTGGTGATTGCTTTCCTAGTGGTCATCTTGTTCTTGGTGTTTAAACCAGCAGGCCTGATGGGCAAAACGGTTGTAGAGAAAGTATAAGGAGCCTGAACATGAAAAATTTGATGACAGCCGACAGCCCCGAAATGGTTCGCCGTAATCCGGTCAGGGCCGTTACTGAAATTGTGGGTCTGCAACTGGCCGCCGCCGTGTGGCTCTACGCCTTTCTTAAAGTAGAAGATTGGCCCTTACTGACCGCGCTGTTCGCGATACCGGTCGTTTTGTTTGTACTGACTAATCGTAATCCTGGCCTTGAGCGTCGGATCGTGCAATCGTTTAAGGCGTTCCCTCGAACTGCCATGCTAGGGCTGGTCATTGTCGTGGTGCTGTTTCCCGTCGCGGTCGGCGAAGACACCTATGTTTTGCACTTGTTAATTATTGGCCTGCTTTATTCTGTTCTGGCCTTAGCGCTTAACTTTCAGTTGGGCAGTGCCAATATTCCTAACTTTGCCACGGGGGCGTCGTACGGCATTGGTGCGTATGTTTCAGCGTTATTGGCCATTCATTTTGGCATTAACTTTTGGTACGGTTTGATTGCCGCTGCCGCCGTAGCCACGTTTTTTGGCTTTGTGTTGGGCGTGCCTTGCATGCGTACGCGGGAATCGTATTTGGCCTTAGTGACCATTGCGTTCGGCATCATCATTCATCAACTATTAAATAATTTTGAATGGACGGGCGGGGCAAATGGGTTAGGGGGGATGCCGGCTCCAACCCTATTTGGTCATTCCTTTGATGATGACATCGTGTTGTTCGGCATTACGTTACCCAATCAGGCTAACTGGTATTACTTAGCGGGTTTACTGGTGGTGTTGTCGATTGTGTCGGCGGCTCGCCTACATAATTCGCGAGTGGGGTTAGCGTGGAATGCGCTGCGTAACGATGAGCTGGCTGCACGTTGTTCGGGCATTAATGTGACCCGTTATAAAGTGTTGGCCTTCATGGTAGATGCCTTCTTATCGGCTTTTGCTGGAACCGTTTACGCCTTCTATGTTAGTTACATCTCGCCAGATAACTTCACCTTCTTGGTATCGGTCACCATTATGACCATGGTGATTGTAGGCGGCATGGACAACATATTTGGGGTAGTGGCTGGCACATTGTTATTAACCATCTTGCCTGAAAAATTCCGTATGTTCTCTGATTATCGATTGTTGCTGTACGGCACCATTGTGATTGGCATGTTGATTATGCGCCCTCAAGGCTTATTCCCTAAACAATTACGTAAGCACGGAGGATAGCAATGACACACACTCCTGTTTTACAGTGTCGCAATATGGTGATGAAGTTCGGTGGTCTGGTTGCTACGAATGACGTATCACTTGAAGTTAACAAAGGGGACGTCCTGTGCTTAATTGGCCCAAATGGGGCGGGCAAGTCCACCATCTTGAATATGATCACCGGCATTTATCGGCCTACGAGCGGATCATTAATCTTTGATGGAGCAGACTTAACGAAGCTTGCGCCGCACGATATCGTGGCAAAAGGTATTGCTAGAACCTTTCAGAACAGTCGCTTATTTAGTGATCTGTCGGTGCTGGATAATGTGATTATTGGGATGCACACGCAGGGTAAAAGCGGCGTGTTAGACGCCTTCTTCCGGCCTAGGCGTGTACAGCGCGAGATGGATGAAGCGGCAGAAGAAGCAGGCAAGCTGTTGCAAGCGGTTAGCACGGAGCTTTACGAACAGCGCTATAAAGCGGCCAGTGATTTAGCTCAGGCCGACCGTAGACGCCTTGAGATAGCACGGGCGCTAGCGGCCAAACCAAAGCTAATCTTGTTGGATGAACCCTCAGCTGGCATGGACGAAAAAGAAACCTATGCCTTAGTTCAGGACATACGTCGTCTGCAACAAGATCAACCCGATTTGGCGCTGATTATTATCGAGCACGATATGCAAATGGTAGCGGCCTTGCCTGAGCGCGTCATGGTATTAGATTACGGCGTCAAAATCGCTGAAGGCACTTTTCAAGAAGTATGTGCAGTAGAGCGCGTACAGGAAGCGTATTTAGGAGGGTCTCATGCTTGAGCTAATAGGAGTGGACACAGCTTATGACGGCGTTCCCATGCTACGCAATGTGAACATGACGGTGAAAAAGGGTGAGTTGGTCTGCTTGCTGGGTCCGAACGGGGCCGGTAAAACGACCACCTTCAGAACCCTATCTGGATTGATCAAACCCACCAAGGGCACGGTGAAATTGCTGGGCGAAGATGTGATGAAAGTGGGCGCTGAAAGGGTGGCCCGCTTAGGGGTGGGCGTCGTGCCTGAAGGGCGCCGTTTATTTGGTTCGTTAACGGTCAGAGAGAATCTACTACTGGGTTGGCGAGCTGTAGGCGGGCGCGATAATTTCGGCGATGACCTTGACGCCATGTGCGTATTATTTCCGCGTATTAAAGAGCGCTTAACACAGCCAGCAGGTACCTTGTCAGGAGGCGAGCAGGCGATGGTGGCATTAGCGAGAGCACTGATTGCCAAGCCCGCTCTTATCATCATGGATGAACCGTCATTAGGCCTTTCTCCTAAGCTCATCGATGAGTATTTCGAGACCACCAATCAAGCCCGCCAAACGGGAACGACTATTTTATTGATCGAGCAGAATGCGCAAAAAGCGCTGGCGATTGCTGATCGCGCCTACTTCTTGCTTAAAGGCCAAGTAGCTGTGGAAGGCAGCGCGGAAGAGTTACGAAAAAATGACGTGGCGCGAGAAACCTATTTTTCATGATTTTTTGGAAGACGCTGCTTTGGCTTTCGTGTCTAGCACTCGATTCCAAGAAGCCAAAGCAGGGATGTGTTCTTGGCAAAACTCAGTGAAGTGTTGAATCACACGACGTTCTTGTGGCTGTTGTATACGCATTAAGCCTAAGGAAAGGGCTTGGTGTTTGTCGCTCAGGCGTTGGACGGTAAAGGGTTGACCGTCTAACGCTTGTAAGTTTCCTAAGGGGAAGTTCAACAGACCGACCCCACCGCCATTGGCCACAATGCCACGCATGACTTCAGCAGAGCTTGAGCGGTAGGCAATGTTTGGGGTGAGCTTTTCGTTACTGAATAGCGATAAGAAGTATTCGCGGCTGAGCGGTAAATCGAGTAGTACGTGGGGATACTTAGCCAAATCTGACAAGCTAAGGTCTGCTTTACCGACCAATGGATGATCAACCGGAAGGATGGCAAAAGGCGGCAAGGTGGCCAGTGGCGTGAATTCGATTTCCGGCGGTACCTGTAAGTCGTAACTTAAGGCGATTTCCAGTGAACCATCGAATAAGCGGTTAAACAATATTTCCTGATCGGCTTCCACAATGTCGAGCTGAATATCGGGATAGGCATTCAGAAACTGACGGCGCAAGCGCGGTATGGCTTGGGGGGCTAAGGACACTAAACAACCAAAGGCAATACGGCCGCTTAGTTTGTCACCGAGCTCCATCGCTTCACTTTGTAAGGCTTCGGCATGGCGCAATAACATTCGTGCGTCGCGCAATAAACTATGTCCGGCCTGCGTTAACGATAACCCTTGTGCATGGTGGCGTATGAATAGTTGTACCCCAAAGGTTTCTTCAATATCGGATAAGGCGGTGGATACCGAGGGTTGCGATACGTGCAGCAGTTTAGCCGCCGCTGTAAAGGATAAGGTTTCCGCTGCCGCAACAAAATAGCGTAGTTGACGCAGGGAATAACGTAGTTGGGTGATTTTCATAGTGCCAGCAAGTTTACCGTGTGTGTTGCATAGGATTGTATTATGCAATATGAATAAAAACAATGTTTTACAAATAACTGGCCATGTCGATAATGGTGGTTAAGCATCAAAAACAGAGACGGCTAATCACTCACGTGGTGTTAGTTGCTCTACAACATCAATAACGCTTTGTAGGATGAGTGGAGATGATAGAAAAAGTAGATACCCTTGTTGTGGGTGGTGGCCAAGCTGGTATTGCGGTAAGCGAACACCTGACGAATCAGGGCATCTCGCATCTGGTTTTAGAGCGTCACCGCATCGCCGAGCGCTGGCGCACCGAGCGTTGGGATTCGATGGTGTGTAACGGTCCGGCATGGCACGATCGTTTTCCGGGTTTAGAGTTTGAGGGTGAAGCGCCTGATGCTTTTATCCACAAGGAAGATGTCGCTCGTTATTTTGAGTCGTATGTAGAGAAATTTAACGTGCCGATGCGCACAGGCGTGGAAGTACAAAGCGTAAGACGTAATCAAGGTCGCCCTGGCTTTACCGTGGAAACCTCCGAAGGAACGATTGAAGCCTTACACGTGGTGGCGGCCACCGGTCCGTTTCAGCGCCCCGTGATACCGCCCATCGCACCCGTGTCGGACGGCTACACGCAAATGCATTCCGCACAGTATCGCAACCCCGATCAGTTGGCTGAAGGGGCGGTACTTATTGTGGGGGCGGGCTCGTCAGGCGTACAAATTGCGGACGAGTTACGGCGCGCGGGCAGACAAGTTTATTTGTCTGTAGGGCCTCATAATCGTCCTCCTCGCAGTTATCGTAATCGCGACTTTTGCTGGTGGTTGGGTGTGCTGGGTGAATGGGACGAACAAAGTGCCAAGCCGGGTATGGAACACGTCACCATTGCGGTAAGTGGCGCACGCGGCGGGCACACTATCGACTTCCGGCGCTTGGGTAATGAAGGCATCAAGCTGGTCGGTACGACGCGATCCTTTGAAGGTGACAGGGTACAGTTTGAGGAAAACCTAGCAGAAAACATCGCTAATGGAGACCAAAACTACTTAGCGCTACTGGATGCGGCCGACGAATACATTGAAGCGAATGGCTTGTCCTTACCCGAAGAGCCCGAGGCTCGAGTTTTACCCGAGGCACCGGACTGCGTAAAGAACCCCATACTCGAGCTAGATTTAGCGCAGGCGGGCATTAAGACCATCATCTGGGCTACCGGTTTTGCACTGGATTATCGTTGGCTACAGGTCGACACCTTTGATGAAAACGGCAAGCCTGTGCATCAACGTGGCATCGCTAAAGAGTCGGGCGTGTATTTTGTGGGATTACCTTGGCTTTCACGCCGTGGCTCATCCTTTATCTGGGGCGTTTGGCACGATGCTAAGTTCATTGCTGATCACATTGCCACGATCAATAAGTACGCCAGCTACAAAGCGGCCAATGAATAACGCTGATTTATTAATCATGATTTGTGAAGGTGATAAGAATGGTGCATAAACGTATCCGCCCTTTTAATACTAAAGAGACCTACCCCGAACAAAATCTGGATAACGACCTGTGTCAGGCTGTGGTCGCTGATAACATGGTTTTCGTGCGCGGTCAGATCGGACAAGACCTCGATACACGTGAATCAGTGGGCATCGGTGACGTAGCGGCACAAACGGAAAAGGCCATGCAAAACGTCGCCATGTTGCTTGAAGAGTCAGGCAGCGAATTAGGCGATATTTGTAAAATCGTTATCTATTTAACCGATATCCGCTACCGAGAAACGGTGTACAACGTGGTAGGCCGCTGGCTTAAAGGGGTGTATCCGGTATCCACAGGCTTGGTTGTGTCAGGGCTAGCCCGTCCGGAATGGTTGGTTGAGATTGATGTGACGGCAGTGATTCCCCGAGACAGAATACAAAGCTAAAAGCTTGTCCTTTTTATCGTTTACGTTAGCGCAATAAATAGAACGTCTCATTACAGTTTTAAGGCAAAGGTCTTGCTACTCTGAATACGTCATTCAATAGAAGGAGCAAGACATGCGTTTAAGAACATCTGTGTTTGCGGGAATGCTAACGGTAGGTGGGTTATTGGTAGGTTGCTCTACCCCTACTGAGATTACGACCGTTGATGGGCAAACGGTAACGTCTCCGGATAAGCCTGAAGTGAACGATAACGATGATTTTGTTACCTACGAGAAAGACGGTAAAGAGGTGCAGGTGAATAAGAACGAGGTGCGACGAATCGAAGAGGTTAAGTAAGTCGATTCATGCACCGCCGTTAGTAGGCTAGTAAAAACGAGCGCAGAAATGCGCTCGTTTTGTATGCTTACTCCCTGTCTTGTTTCTCATCTAGCGCTTGCGCCATCTGTAAATGCTCGCGCAGCTTAGGTAGCGTTTTGCTTATTAAGGCTTTCACCTCTGGGTCTTCAGCCGTCTTTTCTGCCTCTTCAAAAAGCTCAATGGCAGATTCATGCGCAGCCACCCCAATGCGATTCACATACATGGTGTCAAACGCATTACCCGTTAGGGCTTTTAAAGCGGTGATTTCAGTGGTTTGCATGATGGACGGGCCGTCCGGCGGAGTCATTCCTTTATCAGTTGCTAGCTTCATCGCTTCGTCGAGCATTTTTCGATGGTCATCGATCATCATCTGTGCAAATTGCTGCACATCGGCATTCTCTGTTTTCTCAAGAGCGAGTTCGCTGCCTTCAATTTCAGCATGGCTACTTTGAAGGGCATTTTCCATGAATTTATGATCGTCTGAGTTCAGCATAGATTCCTGACCTGGGGTAGGGGCATTGGGCGTCATTTGGTGAGCCTCTGGGCCGGTGGGCTGCACTTGACTGGAATTGGGACCAGCGGGTGGTGTTTGTCGAGTATCGGGGGGTGTGTTGGCGGTTTCTTGCTCTCCCGGACTTAGCGGTTGGCTAGGCGGGGAGGTCTGAGCATACGAACCGAAGCTAGCGAGTGTAAAAATGGCTGCACATACGGTAGTGATGCGTAAGGTTTTCATAACAACTCCTCGAAATTAACAGACACGCCGATAGGCGTTAATCTGTACCAGCAAGTTTTGTACCTGCTGGCGCGAGGCGAACTGTTAACGAAGTCGTGTTTAGGAGGGAATCGCTTACCGGTAGGTTATTTCATTCAAGATGTGAAATTTCTCGAACGCCGGATTTAGCAGCAAGAATTTTCTGTTTGATGGTGCTCTGAAACTTTGATTCGTTGTCAGGGGCAGCGACTCCACTTCCCTTTTTATGGTAAAGATGCAAGATGTAAGAGCCTAGCTTTCCGTCTTTGCGTGTAACGTTATTGAAGATCAAACGCATAATGAACTCGCTGTCCTCTCTTCCCCAGCCAATGAAATCATTATCGAAGCCGTTCACTTGTTCGTAATCCGATCGCCATACGGCGATATTGCATCCTACGGCCCCTTGCCAACGCTCCGGTCTTCGATATCTAAAAGATTGAAGTGGCCACTTAATAATGGGATGTATGCGCCGAATATGGCGCTGCATCCAGAGCCTTATTAAGGCTCTTCGGGTGAAGTCTGGCACATTTTTAGGGTCTTCTAATAGCTTAGCGGTAAGAGTGGGTGCTAATTGCACCCTAGAGCCCGCTACAAAATGCCCTTTTTGCGCTAGCCACACATGATCTGCGATGAAGCGAGGTGGCAAAAGACAGTCTCCATCGACAAAAATCAAATAATCCCCAGTGGCTTTTGCTACGGCTCGGTTGCGGATCATTGCTAAGCGAAAACCGGTATCGGAGTGCCAAGCATGTAGAATTTTTTTCCCCGTTGCTTGTTCCACCCGTTGAATGGTTTGAGCCGTGTCCTCTGTGGACCCGTCATCCGCTACGATAATTTCGTAATTCACATGATCTTTTTGACGGCAAGCCGTCATTAGCGAAGCCTCTAAGGCGGCGGGCCAGTTATAGGTGCTGATAATTAAGCTGACTTTCATAGTTATTTAGTAGGGAAGCGCTTGCGTTGATATACCTTGGTGTACTTGAAAAATACGCCTATGGCTTCACCGTAGGCAATGATAAAGCCACGAGTTCCTGACAAAACGCCGCCTTTTAAAAGATAGGATCGTACGAATCCGAACGCGCTTTTTAAAATAACAACTGGAAATGAGTACAAGCGAGCGCGGTCAGACTCGGCATAGAGTTCAGAGTAGTGTTGAGCCTTGTTCAGCATTTGTGCGACATCGGTTACGGCTTGATGCTCGATGCTGCCTTGTAAACGCGTGACGTGGCTGGTCTCATGCAGTTGAATTTTTTCGTGAACGGCGCTGTCGGTGAAGCGGTGTTGTTGACGATTATAGAGACGACACAGCCAATCATTTCCCCACCCATTGGTGCGTATGTGCTTGCCGCAGAAGTAATTGTTTCTTAGCACTTCACCCACTCTGTGTGGGTCATCGAACGACCAGCTTTGTAGGGCGTCTAGTAGTGATGTGGAAAGGCTTTCATCGATATCCAGAGAAAGCACCCAATCGGTACTGGCATGACCAGCTGCTGCGTTCTTGGTCGGCCCGAAGCCAAGAAAGGGGCCTTGGACTACGTGGACATTTTGATAGGACGCGAGACGCTCAAGGGTGTCGTCTGTGGACCCATTGTCATACACCACGACCTGTTGAAAATTGGCAAGCGAGCGAAGTGTACGTTCAATATAAGCAGCACCGTTTTTTACGATGATGACTGGGGTGATGTGTGTGTAGATATCCTTCATTTCATCGCAAAAAGGTGGTCAAAGTAGTGAAGATTATATCAGTGTGTGGGCCTATTACCTTTGCCCAGCCATGGTGAATCTGAAGGTGAGTGAACGACATAAAGCAGGGGACTTCCCTAGGTTAAGCGTGGTTTGATCGTGGTATCACGCGTTGCCCTTTCTTCTGGACTAGGTGAAGAGCACTATATTAGCGAGCAAACGCATCGGCTAAAATAAGCTTTAGCGCTGCTATTTACCTCAGTTTAAACCCGTCCGAGTATGTCAAAAAATAACGAAGAAACGCAAGCCGAGCTAACCGAGCTGCTTCAGTCTTACGATGTGACCGAGCAGATTGGTCATTTATTACGTAAAGCTGTGCAACGCCATACCGCTATCTTTCAACAGAATGTGGGCGATGAGCAGTTGACGGCAATACAGTTCGTGACCTTGTGCGTGCTAAGTGATCGAGGCCCCAGCTCGCAAGCCGAGCTGGTTGAGGCCACCGCAATTGATCAGGCGACCATACGAGGCATTATTAATCGATTAAAAGCGCGAGGGCTGATCACGCTTTCTTCAGGGCAGCTTGATCGTCGAAAGGTGATTGCAGAGCTAACGCCGGATGGCGTATCGTTATTGGCCACCACGATTCCGAAGGCACAAGAAATTAGCCGAATTTCGTTGGGTAAGCTTAATCCTGCAGAGCAAGTGGCGATTGTGTATCTACTCAAGAAAATGAACAGTTCGGATTTGGACGGAAATTAACACCTGAACAAGCCATGTACCGGTGCAACAATTAAGGGTACGCCACTTCAACGCGATTGCCGCCTTGATTTTTGGCACGATACAGCGCCTTATCGGCCGCCATCAGTGTGCTATCAAAGCTTTCTTGAGCACTATTCCATTGCGATACCCCAATAGATATTGTGATGGCTTTGCCCATGGGAGAGGGCGTGTTGGCAATGTCTGCGCGTAAACGCTCAGCAATACGTGCTCCATTTTCTAGATTAAGAGAAGGCAGCATCAATAAAAACTCTTCGCCACCGATGCGACAAACTTCGTCATTGGGGCGGGATAAGGCTTGAAGGCGTTGGGCTAAAAACACCAGTACTTCGTCGCCCATGGCGTGACCGTAGTTGTCATTAACGTATTTAAAATCGTCGATATCACAGGTGATGAGTACGAATTGACGGTTTTGCTCCATCCATGAGCTTGCCGTTAGTAGCATGCTTCGTCGATTGCGCAGCGAGGTGAGTGGGTCGGTTAAGCGTTCTTCGTCTAGCACCGTTAGTTTTTTGTTCAGCAGTCCCAAACCAACAAGCATCCCCTTTTGAATTTGCGAAGCCTCGAAATACCAGGAGTTAATTTGTTGGATACGTCGGCCTACGTCTTCGGTGTCCCAGTCAGAGGCCACTTTTGCGAGTTGGTGTAAGGGGGTGGCGATTAGCTTGGTTAAGTACCACAGCGCAATAATTAACAGCAGCAAGAAAGGCAGTGCAGAAAGAATGTTCTGTCGCAGTAGGATGTTCAGCTTGCTAAGTGCGACTTGTGTCGGGCGTTGGGCAATGACCTTCCAGTTAAGCGTGTCCACAGAGGCATAACCTAGCAGTACATCGTCGCCCAAGGGCGTCACGAGTTGTTGAGCCCCGGAGGTGGGCAGCGTTGCATCCATAATTGGATTGTCTTCACTAAGGGTCTCGCCGATAAGCGTACGGTTCTGGTGGTAAATGATCTGTCCACTTTGATCCAGAACGTAGACCTCAGAGCCGTCCTGATTGAAATGCTCTCCTAATAAGGCATTAAGGCTGTTGTCGGCTCGTAAATAAATAGAACCACCTAAAAAACCTAAATAGTCCCCGTCCTCATCAAAAAGAGGGTGCGAGATAAATAGCATAAGACGCCCAGTGTTACTGACATAAGGCTGGCTAATGAGTGGGCGCTTAAACAGTAGGGCTTGGCGCGCGCCTTCGCTATATATCAGTCGCCCTTGTAATCCTAAGCTTACAGGCGCAGTGGCTAAGCCTAAGGCGTTGTGGCTGGCAACCACAACGGAATTAAAACTATGGCTTTGCTCTTGAAGGCGAATGACTTCAGACTGAAGCGTATCGTGATCGTGGATGTTGCGTTGAATAATGGCGGCGCTGTAGGCCACTTGGTGCTGTAGCGACTCTAAAAAACGGTTGGTACTTTGTGCTAGTTTTTTCGCGTAAGCGTGATTGCTTTCTAAGCTATGTTGCAGCAGTAATGAACGTTGCGCCTGATGGTTACCCCAAAAGGTGTGCCAAAGGGTAAATAACGATGTGAGAATCGTTAACAGTAGTATCAGACGCCGTAAATCAACCTTAAACATTTTGCATAGACAGAGTAGTAAGAGAAAAGCTAAGACTAATAACGAAGCTGTATACCTAAGCTAGTATCATCATAAAACCAATAGGATTTTCTGTGTATAAAGAAATGTCAGGAATAAATTAAGCGCATTAATGAGCTAGCTAAAGATCGATTAAATACCGGAGGCGTGTACTATAAAGAGGCAGATATTACTCAACGGCAATTGAGTAATCCGTTATCGTAACGGGGTGGCCTTTTCGGGCGTCTCGACAATGGGAGAAAGTGGAATGAGTAACGTGAATAGTTTTGGCGCGCGTGCAAATTTACAGGTGAACGACCAGTCGTATCAAATTTACAGGCTTGACGCTGTTAAAGGGCCTGAGCTGGATGTGCACACACTGCCGTATGGCTTAAAAATTCTACTTGAGAACCTGTTGCGTACGGAAAATGGGGTGGATGTTAGCGCTGAAGATATTAAGGCCCTTGCGTCTTGGGATCCTAGCGCTAACCCTAATCGCGAAATTGCGTTCAGTCCGGCGCGTGTGGTGCTGCAAGACTTTACCGGTGTGCCGGCGGTGGTCGACTTAGCCGCTATGCGTGAAGCGATGTCGGCGTTGGGGGGTAATCCTGAAAAAATTAATCCGCTGGTGCCAGTAGAGCTGGTGATTGACCACTCTGTCATTGTCGATGATTTTGCGCACAATCAATCGTTTATGCGTAACGTGGAAATTGAGTACCAACGTAATATCGAGCGTTACGAATTTTTGCGTTGGGGGCAAGGGGCCTTTAACAACTTTAAGGTTGTGCCCCCCGGCACCGGTATTGTGCATCAGGTCAACCTAGAGCATTTATCACGTGTGGTATTCACCAATGACACGGATGGGGTTCGTGAAGCCTATCCCGATACCTGTGTGGGCACGGACTCGCACACTCCCATGGTGAATGGTTTAGGCGTGGTGGCGTGGGGTGTCGGCGGGATTGAAGCCGAGGCAGCCATGCTGGGCCAGCCCATTTCGATGTTAATCCCCCGTGTCGTGGGCTTTAAGTTGTCTCGGGCCTTATCCGAAGGGGTAACGGCAACCGACTTGGTGTTGACCATCACTGAAATGCTACGTAAACATGGCGTTGTCGGAAAATTCGTTGAGTTTTATGGGCCGGGTATTAGTGCGGTGCCCTTAGCCAACCGCGCCACCATCGGTAACATGAGCCCCGAATATGGTTCTACCGTTTCCATGTTCCCGATTGACGACGTCACGCTGGATTACATGAGGCTAACGGGGCGTAGCGCAGAGCAAGTGGCTTTGGTTGAGCACTACGCTAAAGAACAAGGGCTTTGGCATGATCCCACCCACGAGCCGCGTTACTCCGAGCGCTTAGAGTTAGATCTATCTACGGTTGTGCCATCCATCGCTGGGCCCAAGCGCCCGCAAGATCGCATTGCATTGAGTTCAGCACAGTCTGCGTTTCAGGCTGAACTGGCTGATTACCTCAAAGCTCACGGTGAAGCCGACTACGATGAAGCTTTAAAAGAGTCGTTTCCGGCTTCTGACGTGCCTTCTACCGATGCGCATGCGGCAGAGGACCGTAGCGTGAAGCTAGCCATGCCCACAGGCGAAAGCGTGTCGATCAGCGATGGCGCGGTGGTCATTGCGGCCATTACGTCGTGTACGAACACCTCAAACCCAAGTGTGATGGTGGCGGCCGGTTTGGTCGCCAAAAAAGCTCACGAACTTGGTGTTACACGTAAGCCTTGGGTGAAAACCAGTTTGGCTCCGGGCTCGCGTGTGGTGACTGACTATTACGAACGCTCTGGGCTTGATGTCTATTTAGATGCGCTTGGCTTTAACTTGGTCGGTTATGGGTGCACAACGTGTATTGGTAACTCTGGCCCGCTAATTCCTGAAGTCAGTGCCGCGATTAGCGAAAAGAATTTAACGGTGGCCTCGGTGCTGTCTGGTAACCGTAACTTTGAGGGTCGTATTCACCCCGAAGTGAAAATGAATTACCTGATGTCTCCTCCGTTGGTGGTGGCTTATGCCATCGCAGGCACGATGAACATCGATTTAAGTACGGATGTTATCGCGCATGATGCCAAGGGTAATCCGGTTTATTTGAAAGACATTTGGCCAAGCACTGAAGAGATTCAAAGCGTTGTTGATGCCTCGATTGCGGCCAGTATGTATCAGCAGGGCTACGAGGATGTCTTTGCTGGCGACGAACGCTGGCGTAATTTGCCCACCCCCGATAGTAAGCATTTTGTGTGGGCGCCCGAGTCTACGTATGTACGCAACCCGCCTTACTTTGAAGGGATGCAGCGCGAGCCTTCTCCGGTGCAAGATATCCATGGTGCGCGGGTGTTAGCGAAGCTGGGCGACTCCGTCACAACCGACCATATCAGTCCCGCAGGCACGATTGTGGCCATGACGCCCGCCGCCATGTACTTATCCGATCATGGTGTCAGGCCTGCTGACTTCAACTCTTATGGTTCGCGTCGAGGTAACCACGAAGTGATGATTCGGGGTACCTTTGCTAACGTACGACTGCGGAATCAATTGGCTCCGGGCACAGAAGGGGGTTACACCCGCGACTTGAGCTCTCCCGGGGCCCCCGTTACGACCATTTACGAGGCCTCAAGGCAGTATTTAGCTGCCAATATTCCCTTGGTTATTTTGGCGGGTAAAGAGTATGGTTCGGGTTCATCACGCGATTGGGCTGCGAAGGGAACCGTGTTGCTGGGGGTTAAGGCGGTGATTGCCGAATCGTTTGAACGTATTCATCGTTCGAACTTGCTGGGAATGGGGGTATTGCCTTTACAGTTTCCCGAAGGTGAGAACGCGCAGTCATTGGGCTTGCTCGGTGATGAAACCTTTACCATTAGCGGCATTACCTTGCTAAATAGTGGCAATATTCCGGCCACGGTTAAGGTGACAGCGGGAGACATCAGCTTTAACGCGATTGTGCGTATCGACACCCCATCCGAAGCCGAATATTACCGCCACGGCGGTATCATGCAATACGTATTACGTAATTTGCTATAAGGTTAAAGGTACTGATGTTGAAATTGGCCAAGTCATCGTCTGCTTGGCCAATTTTTTATGCGCCATGGTCAGTTATGAAAAAGCGATGAATCTGGACCAGACATGCACGCGTGGTGGTTGTGTCTAGCTGGTAGCGCTAGTGCTTTCGTTTTGGGTGACTTTGGTGCTATGGTGCCCTTGATGCGGCGTGACCGTGTGTTCACCCAGCGCTATATTGATGATCCAAAAATACCTATTATTCAGATGAGTTTGTCTCGTAAAAAAGGAGTTTTAGTATGAGTGTGCACAGTGAGATTAAGCGACGCACTGTCCCCGAGCTAATGGCATATAAAGGCGAGAAAAAGATTGTCTCGCTAACCGCTTATATTGCGCCTATTGCACGTCAGCTAGACCCCTACATGGATTTTATTTTGGTCGGAGACTCCACCGCGATGGTGGGCTACGCCATGGATAATACCTTGAGCATTACGGTAGAGCAGTTGGCGGCTCATGCTAAAGCAGTGGTGCGCTCTACGGCTAACGCTTGCATCGTAGTTGATATGCCTTTTGGTTCTTTTCAAGAGTCTCCTCAGCTGGCTTTTAAAAACGCTGCTTATCTATTGGCCACCAGTGGGGCCTCGGCAGTGAAACTTGAAGGGGGCGAGGCTCTCGCGGAAACGACTCGCTTTTTAGTCGATCGCGGCATACCCGTGTTGGCACACGTCGGCTTGATGCCCCAGTACGTGAATACTATGGGTGGGTTTAAGGCGCAGGGTATGAACGATGCCACCGCCGAACGCATCTACAACGACGCTATCGCGCAACAAGAGGCTGGGGCGTTTGCCGTGGTCTTAGAAGGCATTGCCGAGCCATTGGCGCGTCGCATCACACAAGATCTAGCGATTCCTACAATTGGTATAGGAGCCTCACCAGAATGTGATGGACAAGTGCTTGTAACCGAAGATATTCTGGGCTTAGGCGAAGGACGTATCCCCAAGTTTGCCAAACCCTTTGCCGATGTGGGTGCGCTTATACGCGAAGCTGCTTCTGATTACGCCTCGTCTGTGCGTGACGGTAGCTTCCCCACATTGGATCAGTGTTTTGGGGTGAAGAAACGCTAGGTCGTCGTTTCAACCTAAGCGTGTCAAGGTGTGGGGCAGCGCTCAGGTTTAGGGGCAGACGTGTCTGGCCCTTATTGGTTTCTCAACGTGGATGGAAATGGAAATTCGTCAACTCGAGGCTTTTGCAGCCGTACTTACAGCAGGAAGTGTGACAGCAGCAGGTCGCTTACTGGATCGTTCGCAACCTGTGGTAAGTCGTCAGGTGCAAGAGCTTGAGCAAGCCTTGGGCTTTACCCTGTTTCTTCGCACGCGCCCACAGGTCACGCTAACCGAGAAGGGGCGTGAGTTTTATGACGAGGTCCGCCCCTTATTGGCAGGGCTTGAGCTGCTTGAAACTCGAGTCAGAGAAATAGCCCGTGGCACAGGCCGTCCGTTAAAACTGGCGACCACGCAGTCGTTAGGCGTGGGCATTGTGCCGCAAGTGATTCATTTGATTGAGCAGTACGAGCCGCTTTTTCAGCAGAAACTGTATATAGACACCATGCTAGCCGATGAGGTGATACGCCAAGTGTCAGAGGGCGTGGTTGATGTGGGTATCACCAGTCTTCCTGTTGATTTGGGGACCTGTAAGTTGCACTGGTCGGGTCAGGCGCCTTGTGTATTGGTATTACCCGAAGATCACCCTTTGGCGCATCTGGACACCGTAGAGTTAAGCGACGTCGCTGACGATACCGTTATCTCAGTCTTTTCTCGTTATCGGCTGCGTCATCGCTTGGCCACGGCATTGGCCCGCTCACATCCGTCTCCGGATACGGTTCGACAAATTGAAACCTCATCGTCAATGAACGTCGTTAGTATGGTGGCGGCGGGTTTGGGAGTCGGTTTGGTTGACCCTTACGGTATTTGTGGCTTCTTGCCCGCCGGTGTGGTCGTCAAGAACGTCGCTAACTACATTCCGTCAATGATCGGTGTGGTTACACACCCCGAGCGAGCCCTTCATGCTCAAGCCCCGCGTCTTATTGAAGCCATCCGACAGTTTTCGGTAGAGCGCGTAGAGCACTTTACGATTGGTGATGACAGTGGCCTGCCCAGTAGTGCCGACCCCTCTGATGTGACAATAGATCACAGCGTAGAATAACTCGTTTTTTTAATTATTATTATGTCCAAAACTGAAAGCTTAGCCTCGGGTGTCGATTTTATCGATACGATGGCAGGAATTAGCGAAGAGCACACCTTATACGAGGTGCGACATGCTCGCAAAAAAGTGGTAGATGCCACGCAAGCGAGCCAACAATTATTTTTTAGCGCCGATTTACCGGGCTTAAGCTTGACCGAGCGTTACGTAGTAGCGTGGTATGCCAGCTCGCTTAGTAAAGCACCGTCTTTGGCAGGAGAGTACCGCCGGCAGTTGCAGCAATGTTCGGTCAGTGACGAGGTGTTAATGGCGATCGAGTTTGACCGTCCGACCGATGTTAGCGACACACGATTACAAGCCATTTTGCGTTTTACACGTTTACTGGTTCTTAGCCCCAAGCTAGGGGACCAAGAAGCCTTGCTTGATTTGAAGCAGGCTGGACTAAGCACCCCTTCAGTGGTTGCCTTAGCACAACTGATTGGTTACCTAAGTTATCAGATTCGTTTAGTCTCAGGTTTGCAAGCGATGAAAGCCTTAGAGGAAGCAAAATGAGCCAAACCCCTATACGCATTAATGGCTTCACTAACGAGGTCTTGAATTGGAAAGCATGGCTTGATGTGGTTGACCTTGAACAGGCCACGCCCAAGCAGATAGAAGTGTTAGAGCTAAGTCACCCACAAGCCAAACAACAAGACTATTACCGGTTTTTGGTGCACCAGCCCGAAATACTTCAACAGCGCTCTGAGGCTTACAACGCCATTATGTACGCGTCTGGCGGGCTTGCTCGTGCTGATCGCGAGCTAGGTGCTATGGTGGTTTCCGTCATCAATGCGTGCCCGTATTGCGTGTCGGTGCATGCACAGCGCTTTGAGCAATTGGAAAAACGTACTGACAGCGTTCAGCAAGCCTTTACCGAGCCCCGTGTGGCGGGCGTGAATGATCGCGAGAAAGCGATTAGCCATTTTGCGGGACGCATTACAGATAACCCTGAAAATCTAGGGCCTGATGATATTCAAGCATTAAAAGATCAAGGTTTAAATGAGGCGGAAATTTTAGACCTGATTCACACCACCTCTATTTTCGGCTGGGCGAACCGCTTAATGTTGAACTTAGGCCATGCTGAGAACAATGATTAAGTCATGAGCTGCGCTTTTGCACCGCTACGTCTCGTTCCCCAACGTTATTTAGGTCTGGCATGTTAGCGTGGTTTCAAGCCCCTGCTGGGCTGCTTATGTTGGGCGTGGCGGTGGGTGGGCTACTTGTCGGGTTCTTATTTATCGTTCATGGTGCGCGAACCCGCTTTGAGCGATTGCGTCTTGAGCAAGAGCATCAGCGTCTAGTTGCGGATTATGCTGAGCAACAATCCAGCGTTGCTCAGCAGCAGCAACATGCTTTGCAGCTTGAAAAACAGTTAGCCAGCTTGCAGGGTCATCTGGATGCAACAGCCGATCGTCTGGATGAAAGCCGGGATCGAAGTTCGTTTTTAGAGCAACAGCTTCAACAGTCTCGACACCAGGTCGCTGCGCTGGATAAGCAGTTGGCCGAGTTACAGGTGTTGCATAACGAGAAGCTACAGGCGTCAACACAACTGATTGAAGCGTTTGAGCAAGGCAAGCAGCAGATGCAAACCGAGTTTCAAAACGTAGCCAATCGTGTGCTTGAAGAAAAAGGGCGTAGTTTTCAGCAACATAGTCAGCAATCGCTGGATTCATTGCTACGGCCTTTTCGCGAACAGATCACGGCTTTTCAGCAACGTGTGGATCGGGTTCATGACGAGTCGATTAAAGGGCAGGCTAACTTAGGTGCTGAATTACGCCGAGTGCTAGATATCGGCTTGCAAATGAGCGCCGATGCGCAAAACCTTAGTTCGGCGCTTAAAGGCGATAAGAAACTTAGCGGTATATGGGGCGAGCTGCAGCTGGAGCAAACCTTGTCCTTAGCGGGGCTGGTCAAAGGCGACCACTTTCTTAGTCAGGCGTCGTTTAAAGCCGAGCAAGGTCAAACACGCTACCCCGACTTCGTCGTAAAACTGCCTGACGCTAAGCATTTAATTCTGGACAGTAAAACATCATTAGTCGACTACGAAAAAGCCGTCAGTGCTAACAGTGATGCCGAGCGTAGTGCGCATTTAGATGCGCACGTAAAGGCCATGAGACGTCACATTGATGATTTGGCCACGAAGCGCTACGACCAGCTTGTGGGGATAGGAAGCCCAGACTTTGTGTTCATGTTCGTTCCCATCGAGGCCGCCTACATTGAGGCGCTTAAGCATAAGCCCGATTTGTTCGAATATGGGGTTAAACGAAATGTGATTCTGGTTTCGCACACCTCGTTATTACCCATCTTGCGTACGGTTTCGAACTTATGGCTTATCGCTCGTAGCAATGAGCAAGCGCACGAGTTAGGAATGCGTGCCGCCGAACTTCATGATCAGGTGGTGTTGGTTACCGAACGTATGCGTCGGATGGGTGATAGTTTGCGACAACTGAATACGCATTTTAGTGCGAGTGTGACGGCGGTTGCTGGACAACAAGGCCTGCACGGTAAAATTAAACGCTTCACCGAACTTTCCGCTAAGGCAACCAAAGAGCTGCCTGAGCTTCAAACGCTAGAGTCGGATGTGGCGTTTGATATTCAGCGTCTGGATACGGCGTTGGAAGACCAGACAGCAATGACGAAGCCGAGCGATTCCAGTAAGTTGCAATAGCGTCTAATGCAAGGTGTGCGCTTTGATGTAGTTATCCCATTCTGATATGGGTATGGCTGGGGAAAATAAATGCCCTTGTAATGCCGAGCATTGGTAGTAATCTAAATACACGGCTTGATCGTTGGTTTCTACACCTTCAGCAACGGTATGTAGGCGAAGTTTTTGTCCTAATGACAAAACCGTGCGAACAATAATGGCGCTATCGCTGTCGAGATTAATGTCTTTAATCAAGCTGCGATCGATTTTCAGTTCATACACAGGAAGTCGTTTTAACGCGGCAAGATTCGAGTAGCCTGTGCCGAAGTCGTCAATGGCAAAACGTATGCCTAATTTGACGATACCCTCCATTAAATGAATGGTTTGTTGATGCTCTTCCATAAGCATGCCTTCGGTGATCTCAAAGATCAGACGGTTTGCGGGTGCGCGGCGTTCAGAGACAATAGCGCTAACTCGCTGTAAAAAGTCACGGTGCTGGAACTGTAATGGGCTGATGTTAATGGATACGGTAAATTGCTGTTCAGGATAGCGTAGAAGCAATTCGCAGGCTTGGATTAAGACCCAGTCGCCCAGTTTTGTAATTAACTGAGTTTCCTCGGCAAGTGATATAAAGCGATCGGTGGGAATAAGACCGCGTTCAGGGTGATGCCAGCGCGCTAGCATTTCACAACCTATAATTTCACGTCGTTGATTGAACTGAGGCTGCACATAAGCGTTAAGTTGCTCTGTGTTTAGTGCCTGAGTCAGGTCTCGTACCAGATTCAGCCGTTCTTCGATGTCTGCTGTCATGCTCTCATGATAAACAGAAATTTGGTTTCTTCCTGCATCTTTAGAATGATGCATGGCGGTATCAGCCTCTCGCAGCACTTCTTCAGCACTTTGTGTGGTGGCGTCTATGAAGGAAACACCGATGGAAACGCTCGTTAAGTGGGCTTGGGCTTCGATCAGCAGAGGCTGTTCTAGGGCTTGGCGCACCCGCTCGCTGATGAGCAATGCGGCTTTACGTGCTTCCTCATCGTGATCGCCTAAGCGGGTTAATAAGATAACAAACTCGTCTCCCCCAATGCGAGAAACGGTATCGTGTTCGCGCATCATTTGTTTAAGGCGTGCCGCTACGCGTTTTAGCATCAGATCGCCAATAGCATGGCCGCGAGCATCGTTAATGTGTTTGAAATGGTCGAGGTCAATGAACAGCACTGCGCCAATGATTTGGTATCGCCGTGCGGCGTGTAAGACGTTAGCTAAACGACTGAGTAATAACCGACGATTAGGCAGCTCGGTTAACGGATCAAAGAAAGCTAACTGATGGTTGGCCTCGCGGGTGGCCTTGTATACGGTGATATCTGTAGAAATGCCGCATAAGGCATCGTCTTGTTTGCCGTGCGAGGGTAGCGGTAATTTGATCGAGAAAAAGGTGCTTCTGATGCCGTTCGGGTCGTAGTGCTCTTCAACGGCAATGCGGTCGCCTCGAGTGATAACTTGACGGTCATTTTGTTTGATCTCTGCGGCAGCGCTGGGATGCACGCCAATTTCCAGATCCGTTTTTCCAATGATTTCACTAGGGCTGATATTGAAAAAGTCGCACATTTTTTTATTGGCATAACGATATCGCAGGTTGCGATCTTTGATATAAATGTGCGCTTCAATACTATCAAGAATGATATTAAGTCGTTCTTCAGACGCCGTAAGTTGCTTTTGTTGTTGGTTCAGTACATGCCGCAGACGAACAATAACCAGCAAGCTGCCCACTAATAACAAAAGCAGTAATAAAAACCCTCCCCAAAGCACGAATGGGGAAAGCGAGTTATTCGAACCGGAAGAGCTTACGGTTTCAGCGGCAACATGGGTACTATTCAGCAAGAGTAGACTGCCAAATAAGAGGCGGGCGATACTACGAATCCATACACTCATGATTGCTACGAAATAATCGGTTAAGGTTACGACATCCGACCGAAGAGGGCGATTACGGGCAGTATCTAGGCATAGGCCCGTATTGTAGGCATGGAATGGGTGGTTGCCTATCGCAAATTACAGAGAGAACGCATGATAGAGAACAGTATTCATATTGAAACCTTAGAGGTGGTGGTTACCGGAAAAGTGCAGGGCGTGGGGTTCAGGGCAGCAACATTGCGTCATGCTCATCTGTACAAGGTAACGGGTTGGGTGCGAAATGCACCGGATGGTTCAGTAGAACTGCTGTTGCAAGGTGATGTTAATAATATTGATTTGCTACTATCTTGGCTTCATAAAGGGCCAGAGCTGGCATCCGTTCAAAGTGTAGAAACTAGACGGTCTTATGACGATAAACGCTATGCGTATTTCCAATTACGATAGCGTAAGTGCGATGTGCTAGAAGATAACGTTATGCAGTAAGTAGGGCGATTTTAGGGAAAATACTAAGCAAAAGCGTCGCTTAAGCCGTGGCCTTAGCAGTACTATACGCCTTAATTCTTCACGTTATTTATTCTTTTATTCATAACGCCTATTTATGGTGCGACGTAAATAAGCAGTGAAAAGCATTGTGAATTCGTTCGCTAACTAGTGCAAAACCCCATAGTGCAAGTAGCGACTTATCGCTAATAATTAACCTCACTTACAGTTTGGGGTTGTGATTGCGAGACCAACAGCCTTTTTGAACTGAATAACACTGGGGTAATGGCACTGCTGCTTCTTCTGATGCATCTCGGTCTTTTACCTCAGTATGTGGTATCAATGATTTCTACAGAAAATAATCTGTGACCAAGTGGGGATAGCCCCAAAGGAGAAAAAGATGCGTAAGTTGTTTAACAAATCTATGTCTGGGAAAGGTGCGGCCTTAACAGCCGGTGCAGCACTCTGCGCTATGCTTGTTGCCCCGCTGCCAGCCGTTGCCCAGCAACAGTTTGTGAGCATCGGAACAGGGGGCGTAACAGGGGTTTATTATGCCGCAGGGGGAGCGATTTGCCGCTTGGTTAATAAAGATCGTGCCGACCACGGCGTGCGATGTTCAGTAGAATCCACAGGCGGTTCTGTTTTTAACGTCAACACCATTAAAGCGGGTGAGCTCGACCTTGGTGTGGTGCAATCTGACGTTGCCTACAATGCTTATCATGGCGCAGGCCAGTTTAGTGATGCTGGCGAGTACAAGAAATTGCGTTCAGTATTTTCACTGCACCCCGAGCCTTTCACTGTGGTGACTCGCAAAGAAGCCAACATCAGCGAGTTTAGCGATTTGAAAGGCAAGCGTTTTAACGTCGGTAATCCAGGATCCGGTACGCGTGCTTCGATGGAGCAATTACTTGAGAAAATGGGCACTGATCTCAGCTTTTTCTCGTTAGCTTCCGAGTTGCGTCCTGATGAGCACGGTCAAGCACTATGTGATGGTAAGATCGATGGCTTTTTCTATGGCGTAGGTCACCCATCTGCCAACATTCAAGACCCTACCACCACGTGTGGCGCTCAACTGGTCTCGTTAA
This sequence comes from Paenalcaligenes sp. DL 463, assembly GCF_057475185.1. Lineage (NCBI taxonomy): Bacteria > Pseudomonadati > Pseudomonadota > Betaproteobacteria > Burkholderiales > Alcaligenaceae > Paenalcaligenes > Paenalcaligenes sp. DL 463. The sequence goes on from NZ_JBYBKX010000001.1 coordinate 497,621, forward strand.
CGGGTGAAGCACCTGACGCGTTGGTTGAGGAATTCCCTTACTACGCGAATGTAAGTATTCCCGGTGGTTTATATCCTAACAATCCTAACGATACGGATACATATGGAGTGTTAGCTACATTTGTGACATCGGAAGATGTTGATGACGAGTTGGTTTATCAGGTGGTCAAAGCCGTATTTAATAACTTTGAAGACTTCAAGCGCTTACATCCCGCTTTCGGTTTGCTTGTGAAAGAGGACATGGTTGGTAATGGCTTAACCGCGCCTCTACATCCTGGTGCAGAGAAGTTCTTTAAAGAAGCTGGCCTACTCTAATTTGAGTGTTTAAAGCCCCATTGCGATTGATGTAAAGCATGGGGCGGTGTTATAGACGCCCGCTCTTAAGTAAATTTGTAGTGAAACGGGCTGCCCCAAAAGGGTGGCCCTCTTATTTGAGGGCCTAATAGGCTTAAAATGTATGACTAAAGCACAGGAAGTTCTAAACAGCGCTGGGGCTGACTCAAAAGAGGCAGAACTTGAGCAGCTGGTGGCGGAAATCGACCGTGGTGGCCGAAACGTTACAGGTATATTTGGTGCCGTTGTTTTTATCGGTGCCCTGATGTGGGCGGTATTTCAGCTCTGGTATGCCTCGCCGCTGCCGTTCAAGTGGCATATATTTATCTTTAATGATACTGAAGCGCGTGCTTTGCATTTGGCGTTTGCCATGTTTTTGGCCTATTTGGCGTTTCCTGCTACGAAGCGATCAAGGCGGGACACCATACCTATCCAAGACTGGTTCCTAGCCGTTGTAGCGGCGTTTTGTGGCGGCTATTTGTTTTTGTTCTACAACGAGTTAGCGCAACGCCCTGGCATTCCCACCACTCAAGATATTGTGGTTGCCAGTGTTGGTCTACTGCTGTTGTTGGAAGCAACGCGTAGGGCGCTAGGTGCCCCAATGGCTGTTTTAGGTGCTATTTTTATCACCTATGTGTTTTTAGGCCCGATGCTGCCCGATGCGCTAGCGCACCGCGGTGCGTCGCTCGAACGGTTAATCTCCCACATGTGGCTCACCACAGAAGGTGTTTTCGGGGTGGCTCTGGGGGTTTCCGTATCCTATATCTTTATTTTCGTCATGTTAGGCTCGCTGCTTGATCGGTGCGGAGCAGGGAACTACATGATGCAAGTGTCCTTTGCGTTGTTAGGTCACTTACGTGGCGGTCCGGCAAAGGTAGCTGTGATGTCATCCGCTGTGAATGGTTTGGTGTCGGCGTCCTCGGTGGCGAACGTGGTAACCACGGGTATTTTTACCATTCCATTAATGAAAAAAGCTGGTTATGGCGGTATCAAGGCTGGAGCGATTGAAACCTCAGCTTCCGCTGATAGCCAAATTATGCCTCCGGTTATGGGGGCAGCGGCGTTCTTAATGATCGAGTACGTAGGTATTCCCTATACCGACATTATCCGACACGCCTTCTTACCTGCCATGCTGTCTTATATTTCCTTGTTCTATATTGTTCACTTAGAGGCGCTGAAGATTGGTATTCAACCCATGGGTGGCACAGGCCGGGTGCGCACATGGTTCCAGAAAGTATTGGGTGTCGCCATGGGAGTGTCAGGTACCATCGCTGTTGTCGGCATGGTGTATTGGATAGGCGTTGGAGTGCAACAAATATTCCCACAGCACGCTTTTGGTATCTTGGTTTCGTTATTGGTGGTGCTGTATGTTTTCCTGATGTGGATCTCTGCTCGTCACCCTGAACTGCCGAAATCAGTTAGCGTAACCGACTTGCAGCGCCCCGAGGTTTGGCCAACGGTACGCACGGGTTTGTTCTATTTGCTACCAATTGGTGTGTTGGTTTGGAGTCTAACCGTCGAGCGTTTGTCTCCTGGTTTATCCGCCTTCTGGGCCGTTGTGACGATGCTGGTGCTGATGCTTACACAGCGCCCACTCATTGCCTTCTTTCGTAAGTTACCGATGGCGGGTGCGGTTAAAGAAGGGGTGGTGGATACGATTGGTGGGCTGCAAGCGGGCGCTCGTAATATGATTGGTATTGCGTTAGCGTGCGGCACGGCAGGTTTAATCGTTGGTGCAATCACGTTGACTGGCCTCGGTCTGCGCATGACCGCTTTCGTCGAGCTCGTATCCATGGGTAATGTGCTCGTGATGCTAGGCTTTACGGCTGTCGTGTGTTTGGTTTTAGGTTTGGGTATGCCCACTACAGCCAACTACATTTTGATGGCTACGCTAATGGCACCGGTTGTGGTCGAGCTAGGGGCACAAAGTGGCTTAGTCATTCCATTAATCGCTGTGCACATGTTTGTATTTTATTTCGGGCTAATGGCTGACGTCACCCCGCCTGTTGGGCTGGCGACCTTTGCTGCAGCCGCGATTTCAGGCGAAGATCCGCTTAAAACGGGTATTGAGGGTTTCAAATATGCCATGCGTACGGCTATTTTGCCCTTTATGTTTATCTTCAATCCGCTCTTACTGTTAATTGGAATTGGCAGTTGGTATGAACTCGTACTGGTGGTCACTGGTTCCATTCTTGGGTCGCTGGCTTTTGCCACAGTAACCATGCGTTGGATGCGTGTGAAGTCTAAATGGTACGAGGTGCTTATTTGCTTGCTCGTCACGTTTATGATGTTTAGACCTGACTGGTTCATGGACAAGATCGAACCGAAGTACGAGACCTTAGCACCAACTGAGATTTTCCAGCTGGCAGCTAATTTGCCCGAGATTGAAAGAATGGTTGTCATGATCGAAGGGGTCAACATCGAAGGTGATGAGATCTCTAAAACGGTTGCTACGTTATTGCCACCTCTGCCTGAAGGCAGTGATGCTACCGGCGAAGAGGCTGGACGTCAGCGCTTAGCCCTAGCAGGGGTCAATGTGATGGCTTTTGGTGACATGGTGCAAATTAGTAGTATTAACTTTGGTAGCCAAGCGCGTCGCGCAGGATGGGAGCAAGGCTGGGATATCGTCGGTGTGAAAGCCCCGAATCCGAGTCGTCCGTCAGAGTATTGGATGTATTTCCCTGCTTTTTTCTTGTTAGCTTTTGTTTACTGGAGGCAAGGGTTCCGCTTACGTAGCGAGCCCCAGCCTGTGCTGCAAGCAGGGACGCACGCCTCATAATAGGTTGTTATTGCAGCATTAGCGGTGTTCTCGCTTATTGATGGAAAAACCCCACGAGACTGTTTTATAGACTCGTGGGGTTTTTTGTGGACGTGGCTGGAATCAGCGATAATGTTGGTTGTTTTATTCTTACATAAACGTAGCCTGCTACGTGTAGCCATTGTGACGCCGTTACGACCCAATAAAAAAAAGAGCAGCCCCCGAGCCCCTTTGCCAATGAGGGACGGCGTGGCCCCTAGCCGAGTGTGGCTACCTCAAGGCTCGTGGCAACGCTTAGGCGAATTTTTACTGCAACGCTTTGACCGACTTGATCCCTCAGGGTTGGTCGATCGTGTTCAGCGGGGCGATGTGGTCAATAGCGCAGGCGTGCCCCTTAGTATGGAAAGCCCGTATCAGCCTGAGCAATGGCTTTGGTATTACCGAGAGGTAAAAAACGAGGTGGCTGTTCCTTTTGCATTAACCGTTTTGCACGCTGATGATTTTATTATCGCGGTGGATAAGCCTCATTTTTTAGCGAGTGTACCTACCGGTAATTACCTACGTGAGACCGCTTTAACTCGAGTTCGAGCTACCTTCGATAATGCTGATATCACGCCATTACATCGTTTGGATCGAGACACAGCAGGTGTTTTATTATTTTGTGTACAGCCTGCATTTCGAGGAGCCTACCAACGCTTGTTTCAAACGCAATCGATTTTTAAGCAATACGAGGCGGTTGCCCCGTCTTACACAGCACAAGCACTGCCATTGATACGACGCTCGTGCATTGAGGGGGTGGAGGGCGAGTTTGTTGTACGTGAAACGAATAACGAGGCCAATAGCGAAACCGTGATTGATGCCTTGAGCACATGGTATGACACGGAAAAGGCGCAATATTTAACGCATTATCAATTGCAGCCTTCAACCGGACGTAAACATCAATTGCGTGTGCACATGAGCGCGTTGGGCTGCCCCATTGTGAACGACAACTATTATCCGGTATGGCATAAAGATCGGCCGGCCCATGATTTCAGTCAGCCTTTGCAGTTACTGGCGCGACGTATTAGCTTTAAGGACCCCGTAAATGGTCGACTTAGAGATTACTGCAGTAAGCGACAACTAGCGTGTGTGCCGCCACAAGGCGCTAAATAACGATTCGTACTCTGCCGACGTGGTGAGCCCACTAGCATTGGCGAGCATCAATATCACCCGGCATTGCTGGGGTGAGAAAAACTGCCCACTAATGGTATGCAGTTGCTCGTCGAGCTCAGAGGTTGTGGTGGCACCTAAAGGAATACGGCTGCTACGTACGCAGGGAGTGTTATTGGCATGTAGCTGTTTTGCGCCGGCGTAGGCGGTGGGGCTTAGACTGCCATTACCTACTGATGCAATGACGACGCCAGCGCTGCCACTGTGTAGGGCTGCTTCATAAAACGCGGGGTTCGCATCAGGGTGGTCAAAAACAATATCGATGCGCGGTAAAGGTAATACGAGTGCATTCAAATTGATCAGGGCGGGCTTTGAATGCTTGGGGGCAGCCGCATGAAACTGCACGCCATCGGCGTTAATGGTGCCCACAGGGCCGCTATCGTTTGAATAAAATGCTTGAGTAGAGGTACTGTGCAGTTTGCATAACCGTGTTGCCAGATGAATGTTATCGTTTGCCACCACCAACACACCACGATGTGCGGCATCCGGGCTTAGAGCCACTTGCACGGCTTGATATAAATTCATGGGGCCATCGGCGCTAAGCGCAGAAGCTGGGCGCATCGCACCGACCATAACTACCGGCTTCGTGCTCGCTAAGCAAAGCTGTAAAAATAAAGCCGTTTCTTCCAGTGTGTCGGTGCCATGGGTTATCACGACGCCACTGATATGCGGTTGCTCTAAGAGCTGGGCTACGTGTTGTGCTATATCCAGCTGTATGGCGCTGGTCATGTTACGGCTATCAAGGTTACACACTTGATGGGTTTCTAGCGTAGTCAGATCACTCAACTGCGGCACGGCGGCGATCAGTTCGGCAACCCCTTGCGTGACAGCGTAGTCGCTCAGTTTGGTGGTTTTTTCAGTGGTTGCTGCAATGGTGCCACCAGTGGCCACAATGGCAATTGTTTTACGGTGACTCATGATAGCGGCGAGGATACCTTAATAGACGTTAACGGACAATTTTTAACCAGCGTTCGATAAGATTCACGACAACCAGCAAACTAAAGTTAATCAGCAAATACAACAATCCTGCGATCACAAAGGTTTCGATAATGGCGTAGTTTTGATTCATTAGCCGTTTAGCATGTCCAGTAAGCTCCATGACGGCGATGGTAGAGGCAAGGCTGGTGCCTTTAATGACTAGCACGATTTCGTTACTGTAGGCGGGTAAGGCTTGTCGTACGGCTAAAGGAAAAACGATACGATAAAAGCGCTTAAAGGGCGACATGCCAATGGCTTTAGCCGCTTCGATTTGCCCCGTGGGTATGGATTGGAAGCCTCCTCTAAAGACTTCGCTGATGTAAGCGCCGCTATTTAATGCAATGGCTAAGATAGCGCATTTTGCCCCATCGCTAAAGAGCCACCACAAGGAGGGAGTGTGTCGAATGAAACCTAAGGTGCCGATCCCGTAGTACAAAATAAAAAGCTGTACTAATAGTGGGGTGCCCCGAAATAATGTGCTGTACCCAAATGCAAAGCCCGCTACCCAGCGGTTCGTCGACATGCGCATCAAAGCAAACAATAGCCCGACGCCTAACGATAAGATGATCGAAACGATACCGATATAGACCGTAAGGCCCATACCCTTGAGTAAGGTGTCGACGGTGTAGTGAAAGAGCTCGGTATCAATCATGATATGGCTCTCATGCCGCGACCGAAATAGCGCTCTGCCATCACAAACATGGCTTGGCTTGCCAGCCCAACGATAAAGAACAGGGCGGCGGCGAGTAAATATAAAGCCAATGGTTCACGTGTGGCGGCCGCCCCAAGAACGGCAGCTCGCATAATTTCTACCAAACCGACTAAAGAGATTAAGGCGGTATCTTTTAGTGCGGTTTGCCAAACGTTATTCGAACCGGGCAGGGCATACCAAAACATTTGTGGAAGAATGATACGAAATAAGCGCTTATGAGCTGGCATCCCAATAGCTTTAGCGGCTTCAATTTGCCCTTCAGGAATGGCTTTAAGCGCCCCTCTGAAAACCTCAACACTGTATGAGCCAGAGATAATACCGATGGCTAATACACCCACCATAAGCGGGAACCAACGGTTTAGGCCTTCTTCCCAATTCAGGAAGGCTCCAAGGTCGGAAACAAACTGCACCGAACCAAAGAATAATAAATAAATAATCAGTAGCTCTGGGATGCTACGTACGATAGTGGTGTACAAACTAACGAGTCCACGTAATACCAGTGGACCGTTAGTTTTAATGCTGGCGCCGGTGATGCCAATGATGACGCCAAGCATCATGCCTAGGGTTGATACGAGCAACGTCATGCCGGTACCACGCAATAGCATCCAACCCCAGCCTTCCTGCAAGATGCGAATGATGGTATCGAGCATGGTGTTCGTCTAGTCCTGAATTACTTTTCTTCGCAAGCTTCGTAGTTAGCCAGATCAGTATCAAACCACTTTTCGCTGGCGGTTTTTACCGTGCCGTCTTCAATTAATTTGCACAGTGCCGCATCAACCTTTGCTTTGAGGTCGGTGTTGTCTTGGTGGATACCCACGGCAATACCGTAACCCAGCACCTCAGGATCAGAGGAGCCTTTGATCACGTACTCAGTAAGTGCGAAGTCGTCGTTCTTTAAGTTATTGAAAAAACGAGTTTGCGATGACAGATCAGCAAAGGTACCGTCTAAACGACCGGCGTCTAAATCGATTTGCATTTGATCTAAGGTGTCGTAATTACGAATGGTGGTGTTGGGTGCCATTTTGGCTAAATACGCACCGTGTGTGGTTCCACCTTGAACACCGATGGTTTTATCATCAATACCATTAAAAATGGTGTCGGCATCTGAGGCGCCGATGAGTTCGCTTTTCGCGGGCAAGATAAAGATGGCATCTTCAACGGCGTAAGGGACGCTGAAGTTAATGCGTTTAGCTCGCTCTGGCGTATAGGACATGCCCGAGATGATCAAATCGAAGCGATTGGCGCTTAGCGATGGGATTAGGCTATCAAAGGCTTGTACGACGAAATTGCAATCGGCTTCTAGCTCTTTACAGAGCGCAGCGCCCATATCGGCGTCAAAGCCGGTAACGTTACCGGAGGCATCGACCATGCTCCAGGGCGGGTAGCCGCCTTCGGTACCGATTTTGAGTGATGTGGCGGATACGGCTGTTAAGCTGAATAAGGCTAAGCTTGCGCCCAGTATGGTTTTTTGAATCATTTTCATAGTAAGAATCTCCCTAGGGGTCTGCTGTCGGTAGGGTTATGTATTCAGAATAAATAACACCTGTAAGTCCGGCTACTGATGCTACAACAAAACTGCCAAAACGTATTTCAGTGTAGGGGTGCTAAAAATTGACGTAAGCGCTGTGATTCCGGGTGCTCGAAGACGTCTTCCGGTGTACCTGACTCTTCCGTGACGCCATTATGCATAAAAATCACATGATTAGAGACTTCTTGCGCAAATTTCATCTCGTGCGTCACCAGAATCATCGTACGGCCCTCTAGGGCGAGGTCGCGTATAACGCGTAACACTTCGCCCACCATCTCTGGGTCTAATGCCGAGGTGGGCTCGTCGAACAATAAAACGTCAGGGTCCATGGCCAACGCTCTGGCAATGGCCACGCGTTGTTGCTGCCCACCCGATAATTGTGCAGGATAAGCGTGGGTTTTATCGCTGAGACCGACTTTAGCGAGCAATTCTAAAGCGTATTTCGTGGCGTGTTCACGAGACATGCCGTTAACGTGTACAGGGCCTTCGATCACATTTTGCAAGACGGTGCGGTGCGACCACAGGTTGAAGTTCTGAAACACCATGCCCAGCCGTTTACGCACACGTTCTAGTTGTTTGGTGTCAGCGCTAACGACCACACCATTACGCTGGGTGCGGCTACGCAGGACATCATCGCCAATATGAATCTCGCCTTGTTCTGGTACGACCAAATGATTGATACAGCGCAATAATGTGCTTTTACCCGACCCGGATGAGCCAATGATAGAGATCACTTCGCCCTTTTTAGCGCTAAATGAAATTCCCTTTAGTACTTCATTATCGTTAAATGTTTTGTGTACGTTGTCGACTTGTACAGCATACGGGTTTGGAGATTGATTCACAGTGACTGGCTCAGCCCAATTTATCTTTACAGACGTTTGATAGTTAATACAAAGCAGGTAATTATAAGTACTCTGTGCATCTCTGGTCGAGTTTAGCGACATATGACTATACATTCCCTTAGGGAATCTACCCAGACTGCGTTTGCGGTTATCCCTAACAAATAGGCCGCTCTGGTGAGCGGCCTAAGCGTTCAGTTTTAGCGTGTTAGGGATAAAGGCCGCGTAACTCTCGTGATTCAAGAATACGGTGGCAAGCGGTAATGAAGGCGGCGGTACGCAGTGTGACTTGATGTTCACGAGCGACGGCAGAAACGTCTGAGTAGGCGGCGCGCATCATGGCCTCAAGGCGACGATTAATGAGCTCTTCTTCCCAGAAGAAACTTGAGAAGTTCTGTGCCCATTCAAAATAGCTAACGGTTACACCCCCTGCGTTAGCGATGACGTCCGGAATCACCATAATGCCTTTATCGGTAAGGATATCATCGGCCTCAGGTGTGGTCGGACCGTTAGCCCCTTCGATAAGTATGCGCGTACGTACGTCGTGGGCATTCGCGGCGGTGATTTGTCCTTCTAGCGCTGCGGGAATCAAGATGTCTGTTTCCAGCGTCCAGAATTCGTCAGCTTGCATACGGTCAGCATTGGGAGCATTCAACACCCCGCCGGTTTCGTTCACATGTTGTTGTAAGGCAGTGATATCTAAGCCATTCGGGTTGTGCACCGTACCGGTGTGGTCTTGAACGGCAATGACGATGGCACCGGCTTCAACAAATAAACGTGCCGCCGTGCCCCCGACATTCCCCAAACCTTGAATAGCAATGCGAGCGCCTTGTAGATCCAGACCGATATCGCGAGCGGCTTCTACGCCCACGGTATAAACACCGCGGCCGGTGGCTTCTACGCGGCCTAAACTACCCCCTAACGCAATGGGCTTACCAGTGACGACGCCAGTTGTGGTGGCGCCGACGTTCATGGAGTAGGTGTCCATCATCCACGCCATGGTTTGTGCATTGGTGTTGACGTCGGGTGCCGGTATGTCTTTGTCTGGGCCAATAATCACGCCGATTTCGCTGATGTAGCGGCGCGTAACGCGCTCTAGTTCTTTCTGAGAGTAAAGCCTAGGATCGATTCTGACACCGCCCTTAGCGCCACCAAAAGGGACATTAACCGCTGCACATTTCACAGACATCCATGCAGAGAGTGCCATGACTTCAGAGAGGGTCACGTCTTGATGAAAACGAACGCCGCCTTTACCGGGACCACGCGTTGTGTTGTGCTGGACACGGTAGCCCTCGAAATGGGCGATGGTGCCATTGTCTAATTCGATAGGGATATCAACGGTTAAAATACGTTTAGGGCGTTTTAGTGTTTCCACCCATTTCCCTAGCTTACCGAGATAAGGAGCAACGCGCTCGACTTGCTCAAGGTAAATGCCCCACGGCCCAAGGTCGTGTGCATTGAGGTACGAAGGAAGTTGGTGCGTGGGGGGCTGAGACATATTCTCCTCGTTACGATCAAAAATGCAGAGGCTTTTTTATTGATTTAAAAAGCAAAAAAGTGCGTACGCAGCAATCGCAGGGCGTACACACCAATAACGTATTGTAGTGCTGAGCGTGGGACTTGTCCTGATTTCTACGTCAGAAAAGAAGAATAACGCTTATTAATGCTCATATCGAGCTTATTAGACATGAGAGGTTTAGGGCGTTTTGCGTTAAGGTAGCAAGGCAAAGCTTCGCTGTTTTTATTCCGTCAGTTTTAAAAGTGTGATGAACGTATGTTGCAACGACTTCAATCGATACAAGCGCGTATTGAGAACGCGTGTGAGCGTAGTCAACGAGATCCTAAACAAGTGGTACTACTTCCCGTAAGTAAGACCTTTAGTAACGACTCTGTAGTAGAGGCGCAGCACTTGGGTTTGACTCGTTTTGGAGAAAATCGCGCAGAGGATATCAAGGCGCGAGCCGAACAGATGAATGATCCGCAGCTTCAGTGGGTCATGATTGGTTATCTGCAAAGTCGTAAAGCACGAGATGTTGCCAAATACGCCTCTGAGTTGCAGTCCTTAGACCGTTTGTCGTTAGCCGAGGCGTTAGACCGACGGTTGCAGGCTGAGGGAAGGCAGTTAGACGTACTTATTCAACTAAAAACGGCCGTTGAAACGGCTAAATCGGGTCTTGATCCCGCCGAGCTGTGCGCTTTTCTAGAGGCCTTAAGGCCTTACCACAGCGTAAATCCGGTAGGGGTGATGACCATGGCAACGCAAACCACGGATGAGTCTGAAATTCGGCGTTGCTTTGCGTTGGCGCGAAACAGTGTGCATCAGGCTCAGCAGCGATTTCCCTCCCTGACCCGCCTATCCATGGGAATGAGCAATGATTTTGAAGTGGCCATTGAAGAGGGCAGCACTGAAGTCCGGGTGGGTACTGTATTGTTTGGAACACGCGATGTAGCGTAACCGTCATTTACACGTTACGGTTGCTATAAGCTAATTACCGTACGCAAGCACGAAGGCTGAGGTATATTTTCAGCATCCATCGCTATGTCGAACCAAATAAAGGAGATAACCATGAATTTCGCTAAGCTTAGCGCCGTTGCGGTCGCGGCGTTGATGACCTCATCATTTGCTCAGGCCAATACTTTAGAAACGGTAAAACAGCGCGGACACGTAGAGTGTGGCGTTACCACAGGGTTTGCTGGTTTTTCTGCGCCCGACGATCGCGGTGAATGGGCCGGTCTCGACGTGGATATGTGTAAAGCGGTTGCAGCCGCCACCTTTGGTGACGCTACTAAATTTAAAGCCGTTCCCTTGAATTCACAGCAGCGCTTTACGGCCCTACAGTCTGGCGAAATTGATGTGCTGGCCCGTAATACCACGGTGACGCAGCAGCGAGACACCGCCTTGGGCGCCATCAGTGCGGGCGTTAACTTTTATGATGGACAAGGGTTTTTAGTACCCACGGCCTTAGGTGTTAGCAGTGCTAAAGAGCTTGATGGCGCCACAGTGTGCATGCAAACGGGCACGTCAAACGAAAATACAATGGCAGATTGGGCCCGCGCGAATCAGATTCAGTACAAGCCAGTGGTTATCGAGCAGTTTAACGAAGTCGTTAATGCCTTTATTGCGGGACGATGCGATGTTTTTACTACGGATGCCTCGGGCTTAGCGTCGATTCGTATTTCTAAAATGACCAATCCTGACGAATACGTTGTTCTACCTGAAATTATCTCTAAAGAGCCTTTAGGCCCTTTTGTACGTCAAGGTGATGATGCGTGGTTGAACATTGTGAAATGGTCGCTGCATGCCATGTTAAATGCCGAAGAAATGGGTATTAACTCAACCAACGTGGATGAACACTTGGAAAGTAAAGATCCGAATGTCCAACGTTTATTGGGCGTAACGCCAGGCGCAGGTAAAAACTTAGGGCTAGACGAGAAGTGGGCCTACAACATTATCAAGCAGGTCGGCAATTACGGTGAAAGCTTTGAGCGTAATGTCGGCAAGGGCAGCCCTTTAGGCATTGAGCGCGGGTTGAATGCACAATGGACTGATGGTGGCTTAATGTACGGTTTGCCCATACGTTAAGGTTTGTGGCCGCGTAGAGAAGCTAAAACAGCCTCGCTAGCCGAGGCTGTTTTTATTGAGCTGCCTCACCACGTTAGCGAGGTTAAACGTTTCGTTTATACACCAGTGAGATGCGCGCAAAGGCAATTTGCAGTTCTTTGGTGCCCGCTTGAAACACCACGGGTCGGCCCCTAGCCGGAAAGCAGATTAGACGCTTAGAAAATAGTAGCGGAACGAATTTCGCATAACGCAGGTCTTCCCAGCTAATTTCTCGTCGCATGACCCATTGTTGCTGTATGCCTGTCTCGTTGATGGTGGTGCGGCCCACCAACATAAACCACGTAATGAGGATGAGACCGAAATAGCTGAACACAATGGCCCCAATAACGTAGGGGCTGGCTTGTTGGCCGCTGTCGGTTGCCGCCGTACTGATCAACTGTAAGCCGATGACGGCTGTGATAATTAATGCGGCAATGCCGATGGGCTTGGGCCAGGAGCGTCCTTGAAGGGGCAGGGGGGCAAGTTCGGCTAATAGTGCTTCGTGTTCGGCGGTGGTGGTAGACATGGGTTTAAGCGCAAGAGCCGGCGGTTATGGCATTACCGGCGCGGCTGACCGACGGTTTACCCAGTTGTTTTGAAATCCAAACGCCCGTTTCGACAACGGCATCAAAATCCACACCCGTGTGTATACCTAGGCCATTTAGCAGGTAAAGCACGTCTTCGGTGGAGACATTGCCGGTGGCCCCTTTTGCGTAGGGACAGCCACCCAAACCGGCGACTGAAGAGTGGTAAATAGAGACGCCGACTTGCAGCGAGGCATAAATGTTGGCTAAAGCTTGCCCGTAGGTGTCATGGAAATGCCCGGCAATTTGTTCTACAGGAACAACGTTGGCCACTGCGCGCATGAGGCTAGCCACTTGACCTGCGGTGCCCACCCCAATTGTGTCAGCGATATCAAACTCGATAACGCCTAAATCTTGCATGCGTTTGACCACATCCAGTACGGCTGCTTCCGGTACCGCACCCTGATAAGGACAACCTAAAGAGCAACTAATGCTGCCGCGTAGACGAATGCCATCGCGTTGCGCGGCTTTGGCGACGGGCTCAAAGCGCTGTATCGATTCGGCAATACTGCAATTAATATTACGCTGCGAAAAAGCTTCGCTGGCCGCCGTAAAAATAACGACCTCGTTTACGCCTGCGGCTAAGGCATCGTCGTAGCCCCGCAAATTTGGGGTTAGGGCCGAATAAAGGGTTGTAGGCAAACGGTGAATACCTTGCATCACGGCTTTGCTATCTGCCATTTGGGGCACCCACTTGGGCGACACAAAAGACGTGGCTTCTACATTGCTGAACCCTGCGTTAGCTAAGCGGTTAACCAGTTCGATTTTGATGGTGGTGTCGACAAGCTGGGCCTCGTTTTGCAGGCCGTCGCGAGGGGAGACTTCTACAAGTTTTACGCGTTCGGGTAAGGACATAGCAAAGGCTTAATGGATGGAAAGGCAGGGCCCAACAATATTGTATAGCGAGAAGCTAGCCGCGGGTTAGTCGTTGGTAGCTACCGTCGGGCAATTGGTGAATGACATTCATGATCTCAAGCTCAACCAGGGCCGTGGCTAAGTCTGAGGTTGGAAGTTGGGTGCGCTCTTGTAATCGTTCAGGAGAAACCAGATCGTATGACAGCGCATCTAGCACGAGCTGTTGCATGGGCGAGGCCGCGATGGCGTCAGCGTTGACGGTTGCCGATGCGTTGTGGTGCGCTGCGGGCAAAGGAAGGTGGGCTGGCAGTACGTTTTTAAGTTCGTCGTTGATGTCATCGGCAGAATCCACAAGCTTGGCACCTACAAGCTTGGCACCTTGGCGTATAAGTTGATGGCAGCCCTTAGACAGGGGTGAGTGGATAGAGCCCGGTATGGCGAACACTTCACGACCCATTTCGCCCGCTAATCGTGCCGTAATTAAAGAGCCACTTTTTAGCGCTGCCTCGACGACGACAATGCCATGCGCTAAACCCGCAACGATGCGGTTGCGTTTGGGGAAATGATACTGCAGTGCTTTCGTTCCTAAGGGAAACTCGCTAAGCAGTAGCCCTTGTTCTGCGATGGTATGAGCCAGATTGCGATTGGCTGCCGGATACACAATATCGATGCCGGTGCCCAACACTGCGATCGTACTGGCTTGAGGGTGTTGTGCCGCAAGGCTGCCTTTATGCGCGGCAGCATCGATACCCGTCGCCAAGCCGCTGATAATCGTCCAACCTTGACGACACAGGTGCTCGGCAAAGGCGAAGGCATTTTCATTACCTGCCGCTGTGGAACTTCTGGCCCCGACGATGGCCAAAGAAGGTAGGTTCAACAGTTTGGTGTTCCCTTTTGCGTACAGTAGCAACGGAGGGGTATGGCCAGTAAGTAGCGCCTGTGGGTAGGCTTGATCTGCTAAACTAATGATGGCGTTTCTTTCTTGCGTTGCCCATTCAAGGCTGCGTTCGATTAGTGTTGCTAGGGCGTCATCGGGCGTAGCCTTTAGTTGCGTGGCTAAATTAAGCGGCAGCAGTTTCGCAAGGGCCGATACTGATTGCGAATAGATGTCGTGCGGCAAGCCAAAATGCGTTAATAGCACTTGTGCTTGGCTCGGGCTTAGATTGGGCTCTAACGAGAGCCGTAACCAGTTTGCTAATTCAGGTTCATTGTCGATGTATGGCATGCCGATAAGTGTGGCACAAAACAAGTGCCAGAACCTAGGGTGGTGACCTATTTACCCATTGCTGCTATTTCGCATAACTCCAACCTTTTGTTTTAATGATACGTGTTCAAGGTCGAATTCAGGCCGATATGCCCTCGTCCTCGTAATTGTTTTATGATATCGATTGAACGCTTTTCCGGATTGTAATCATGGCTTTGCTCCCAATTCTTCATTATCCCGATCCTCGTTTGCACACGGTGGCTAAACCGGTGCAAGTGGTCGATGATCGCATTCGTCAGTTAGTGGCTGATATGGCTGAAACCATGTATGACGCCCCTGGTGTCGGCTTGGCTGCCACACAGGTCGATGTGCATGAGCGGGTGGTGGTGATTGATATCTCAGAAGAGGGTAATGAGCTTCTCGTGCTCATTAACCCCGAGATCACGTGGCGTAGCGATGAGCTACAAGTGTACGAAGAGGGCTGCCTTTCGGTGCCGGGGGTTTACGACAAAGTCGAGCGATCGGCAGAAATCAAAGTGCGCGCGCTCAATGAAAAAGGCGAAAGCTTCGAGTTTGAGGCCGATGGTCTGTTAGCAGTGTGTGTCCAACACGAACTTGACCACTTGTTGGGCAAGGTGTTCGTTGAGTATTTGTCTTCCTTAAAACGGGATCGCATTCGTACTCGTATCCGCAAGCAACAACGTGAAGCACAGAAAGTCTAATGCGTATTGTTTTTGCGGGTACCCCTGAGTTCGCACGTCAGGCGCTTGTTGCCCTGATCGAAGCCGGACACGAGATCGTATTGGTTTTAACCCAGCCTGATCGACCTTCAGGACGAGGGATGAAGTTGCGGCCCAGCCCAGTAAAACAAGAGGCGCTTGATCGCGGTATCGACGTGTCGCAGCCTCGCAGTTTACGCCTTGATGGTAAGTACCCTGAAGACGCTGCACAGTGCCAACAATTATTGAATCGCTTGGACGCCGATGTCATGGTGGTGGCCGCTTATGGGCTGATCTTACCGACATGGACATTACAGCAACCTCGGTTCGGTTGCTTAAATATTCATGCCAGTTTATTACCAAGGTGGCGTGGCGCTGCCCCGATACAGCGTGCGATCGATGCGGGTGATACTGAAACCGGTATTACCATTATGCAAATGGACGAAGGTCTGGACACCGGCGATATGCTTTGGATACGTCAACTGCCCATTCACCCTTCGCATACGGCGGCGCAGTTACATGATGAGCTTGCTGAGTTAGGTGCACAAAGTATTGTCGAGGCCATTGAGAAGCTTGATAACCATGCTTTGTCAGCCACGCCACAGCCGTCCGAAGGGGTGTGTTATGCAGAAAAACTTCAAAAGTCTGAGGCCCCTTTGGATTTTTCACGCAGCGCGGTTGACTTAGCCCGACGCGTTCGTGCCTTTAATCCTGTGCCAGGTTCAACCATCGAGCTGCCAGAGGTTACAGGGCCGGTTAAAGTGTGGATGGCACAAGCCTTGCCCCACGATCCCAACGCGACAGCGGGTGATATTGTTTCGGTCAGTACCGAAGGTATTGATATCGCGACCGGTGATGGGGTATTGCGTATTCTTGAGTTACAGCGGCCCGGAAGTAAGCGCCAGCCTGTAGACCAGTTTGTGATGGGCTGGCAGCCTAACTAAGGCTGTGTACGAGGTTGTTGCAGCCATTCAATCACACCGATAACCATGCCGCTGCCACATACAATAGCGATGCCTATCCATGTTAATGCGTCTGGAAAGTGACCCCAGATCATCCACCCTAAAGCACCGGCTCCAATGATCTGCAAATAGGTAAAGGGCGCGAGCATCGAGGCGGGTGCGCGCTGATAGGCTTGAATCTGTAGTAAGTGTCCGATGCACCCCCAGAAGCCTGTGGAACAAAGAATAAGCCATTCAAACAGGCTAAG
This sequence comes from Paenalcaligenes sp. DL 463, assembly GCF_057475185.1. NCBI lineage: Bacteria > Pseudomonadati > Pseudomonadota > Betaproteobacteria > Burkholderiales > Alcaligenaceae > Paenalcaligenes > Paenalcaligenes sp. DL 463. The sequence continues at coordinate 514,150 of NZ_JBYBKX010000001.1, forward strand.
TTGCTTGGCAACGGACCACATGCTGTCGAAATAGAAAGGAATAAGTAGGGTAGAGCCCACCGCTCCGACTAGGCCGCTCCAAATAAGGGTGGTCATGGCGTTATCAATCGCGACTCGGCGGGTTGCGATAAATTGCGTGGCGATCATTACCGCACCCACCAAACCAAACAGCACCCCAACAATCGGTAAGCCAGAGCTTGGACGAATAATGACGAGTACGCCGAAAAAGCCAATAGCAGCAGCAATCCATCTGGATTTTTTCGGGGGTTCGTTAAGTAACCATGGTGCAGCCGATAGCACCAGTAATGGTGCAAGAAAGTTGATCGCGGTCGCTTCGGCTTGGGGTAGGTAACTTAAGGCGGTGAAAAAGCAAAAAGTGGCCACGAGCATGACGAAGCCACGTACGAATTGGGCGCCTGGGCGTTTAGGAATAAAGACGGCGAGCCCTTTGCTGGGAAGCACCAGCATAAGGACTAATGCCAAGTGCACGATGTAGCGCACCCAACACATCAGTAATAATGGTGCACCAGCCGCCATGATCCATTTGCCACCAGCATCAAGTGCAGACAAGGCCCACGAAGACACAATTAAGATGAGTATGCCGAAAATCGGATTACTGTAACGGGTGCCTTTTGCATTTCGAGGAGCATGGGACCGAGTCGATAGCCGCATTTTTTGATACTCCGCGAATGCCAAACCAAGAAAAGGTGGTCTAAACCTCGCGGCCGTGCGAGATGTAGACCTTACTTATATTAAGCGATTATGAGCGAATTGCGTTCAGTACGGCCTCGATGCTTGCACCCACGTTCAATAGGTGGTGATCGTGCATTGCCGGAGCTGCTAACATTAGGCCAACAGGTGCGTCGTCAGTGTTGTGGCAAGGCAATGATAGCGCGCAGCCATCTAAGAAGTTGATGAGGGTGGCGTTACGTAAGATGAGGCCGTTCGCGGCGAAGTAAGCGTCATCTGAGACTACTAAGTCATCAATTTTGGGAGCGATAACGGGCACGGTAGGCATCAGGACCGCATCATACGAAGCTAATTGAGATTCGACGGCATAAATCCAGCGCTCGCGGGTACGTAGCAGTTCAAGATAATCAGCGACGTTTTGATCTTCGCCACGCTTCATGCGGGAAGCGACACGCGGGTCATACTGTTCGTAATGTGAATTGACCAGCTCGCGGTGGTGGCCCCAGGCTTCAGCGCAGACCAAACCGCCTAAGCGATTAATGTAGGGCAGCTCGTTAAATTCTGGAATTTCAATGTGGTCTACGGTAGCGCCAGCGGCTTCAATGGCCGAGATTGCTCTTTCTATCGCAACTTGTACGGGGGGCTCGATCCCTTCAAATACAAAATTGGTGGGGACCGCAAAGCGTAGTTGAGCCAGAGGAAGAGCGGAAGGGGCTACATAGCTTTCACCACTGATCACCGCATCGATAATGGCGCAACACTCTACGGATAAGGCCAAGGGGCCGCTTGAGTCTAGGCTATCAGCTAAGGGCATGACGCCATCTGAAGGAATACGTTCGGCAGTGGGTTTAAAGCCCGTCAGGCCACAAAAGGCTGAAGGTATGCGGATAGAGCCGCCTGTATCGGTTCCAATTGCGGCTACTGCCATGCCCGTTGCCACGGATACGCCTGCCCCTGACGAGGAGCCACCCGGAATGCGTCGGTTTTCTGCGTCCCATGGCGAATGTGGCGTGCCGTAGTGCGGATTAATACCAAGCCCAGAGAAGGCGAATTCGGTCATGTTGGTGCGACCAATGATGATCGCACCCGCATCCAGTAAGCGTTGTACCAGCAGGGCGTTCTGGGTTGCGGCGGGCGCATCATTGAGCAGCACGGAGGCGCCACGCGTGATATCACCTTGCTTGTCGAAAAGGTCTTTGATTGAAATCGGTAGCCCCTCAAGCGGTGAACGAGCCAAGCCCACACTACGTAAAATATCCGATGCTTTGGCGGCGGCCAGCGCCTGTTCATCATAGACCGTTAAAAACGTGGTGCTGCCTTGCCCTTCTGGCGCATGGATTCGGTCTAAGGCGGCGCGTGTTAGCTCATAGGATGTGGTCTCGCCGCTGTCGAGTGCACGTTGTAAGTCAGAAATGGTAGGAAACATAGTCGACAAGACTCCGATTTCAAGAGGTAGCGCCCCGTGTAAGAATGGGGCGCTATGTTTTGTTAAGCGATCTCAGGAAGCACATCAAGTGTGTAGCGATGGGTAATGCTGCGCTGTAACTGAGGATCATACAGCTCCATGATGAAGGTATGCGATGGTCGAATGCCACCAATGGCGCCCACCGTACCACATGTCATGCCTGCCCCTGCGGGGATGCTGTCTTGATTGAAGTGGCCTTTAATCAAGTTCATGGGGTTTTGCAGAGTGCTTAAGGGGCCTTCTTGGTACAGCACTTCGCTGTCATTCTCAATAATCCATGATCTTAAGATCAGCTCGTCCCAATGCGAGGCGACATCCGAGAACAACCAAGCATCTTTAGCAACGGGTTTGGCACAAATTTGCTTAGATAAGGCAACGCTATGGGCCTCTAAGTCGCGATCAGTATGATCAGAGGCGAGGCTAACCATAAGCTCGTCACCGTGGCTGAACATGAAAACTTCAGCTTCGCCTGATGAGCTAGGCCCTACTGCTTGAATGCTGGGCTCTTGGCTTAATTGATTCGCCGCCACTCGATAATAAAGAGGAACGGCGCTGGGACGAGGGACGCCAAGCTCTGCTAGCTCTTCAATGTGGTGTTCAATTGCCGCCATATCTCGACCGGCCCAACCTGCAATAATGCAGTGGGTGAAGTCAATATCGAGGGCTTCGGTATGGTCAGCGCGATGTAAAGTAAAAGTAAGTTGCATAGTGATTGACTACATTGAGTTCGTTTTAATTAGCCGAAGAGTCGTGGTAACAACAGGGCAATGTCAGGAAAGACAGCTAATAGCACAACCATGAGGAGCAGCATGAACACAAAAGGGATGCTGCCAACCATCACGTCGTTCATACTGCCGCTGGTGCGTAAGCTTTGAACCACAAATAGGTTGAGGCCTACAGGGGGGGTGATAAGCGCGACTTCCATCAAAATAATGATGACAATACCGAGCCATATCGGGTCGAAGCCCAAAGCGATCATGACCGGTGCCACGATGGGTATGGTTGTGATCATCATGGATAAGGTTTCCATGAAGCAGCCTAGTGTTAGATAAAACACCACTAAGACCAACAACATCATGGTGGGGGACACGCCGAGGTCAGTAATTGTGCTGGTCAAGGCGTTGGTGACGCCCGTGGCCGACATAATAAAGTTCATGAATGCCGCACCGATCACAATCAACATGATCATGGCGCTGGATTTCATGGTGCCTTCAAGTACCTCACGCATCATGCGCAGACTCAATCGTCCTGAAAAAGCCGCCAATATTAAGGCTCCGACTACGCCTAAAGCAGCTGCTTCAGTCGGTGTTGCGATACCAGCATAAATCGAACCGACCACTAATAAAAAGATAGCTAAGGGAGGAACCAGATGCGTCAGGCTGGCTAGACGGGCGGCCCACGTTGCGTTGATTCGTTGCCCGCCCCAGCTTGGTTTAAGTGCGCAGGTGATGGCGATGGCAAGCATAAAAAATACAGCCATACCGAAACCAGGCAAAATTCCAGCCAGATATAACTTAGGTACTGATGAGTTCGTTAATACCCCATAAATGACCAAGTTAATTGAAGGGGGGATCAAAATGCCGAGTGTCCCGCCAGCGGCAAGACTACCTAAGAATAAGGGCTCGTTATATTTATGCTTTTTGATTTGAGGTAGTGCAACGGTGCCCACTGTAGCTGCGGTGGCTACGCTTGAGCCGGAGGTGGCTGAAAAAATGGCGCTGGCACCGATGTTAGCGTGCATCAAACCACCGGGTAGCCATGATAACCACAGACTCATGGCGTTATACATGCGCTCGGCCAACCCTGAGCGAAGTAAAATTTCGCCCAACATGATGAACAGTGGGATCGCAACGAGCAAGAATTCGTTACTACTACCCCACGCGACTTCGCCCATCGCCCGAGTCAGAGGTAGCATGGAATATAAAGGGTCTAAGACTAAACCGACTAAGCCTAAGGCGGCGCCTACCGGAATGCTGATGCCGATAAACACTATCAGCACGATGATGGATGTTGCAATCATGCTTGATCTCCTTTAACCATACGTACACCAGCCTGAGCTTCCTCGTGGGCCTCTTCTTTTGCGCTGCGAATGCCGCAAAGCTCTTGCACAGACTGAAAGTTACCAGTGGCCAAGGCAACCGATGAACGGATCAACATCAATGTCAGCACAATACATAGCCAAATAAAGCCAGCAGCCCAAAGGCTTTGGGGGATCCATAGTGGCGTTCCAAGCAAGGTATTGGCCGTGGATTGTGAGGACCATGACTGCATGGCGACCTCCGTGGCATAGCGTGTTAAGTACACAATAAAGACGGCTAGCCCTACTAGCGCCAACCAATCGGCAATGGCAGCTAGGCGCGTAGGAAGAAGCTGATAAATGGCGTCAATACGAATATTGGCGCGTTGAAGTGTGGCAAAGGCTAACGCCCATGAAATACTGATCGCAAAGGCATAACCAGACAGTTCATCCGATCCGCCTAGCGGAGCATTGAAAAGCTTTCGTGCGATGACGTCCGCTGTAATGTAGAGAGCACTGATCAGCGTTAGGCTGCCTGCTACCCAAATCGCAAAACGCGATAGATTGGTAGCGCTCAGAATGAGCCGCCCTAGCAGGGAAGGAGACGAAGTGGTGGGGATCATTTTCTATACCATTAAGTGAATTTGTCCCCGAATGATTCGGGGACAATGTGCGTCAGTCGAGCGCTGACTTTTACCATTCAGGTACTTACTTGCTGGCAGTGAAGCCTAAGATAGGGCCAAGAAGGGTATTGAAGTTATCCACACATTCAGCCGAGCAGCGCTCTGCCCATTTAGGAACTACCACTTCAGCCATCGTTTTCTTCAATAGTTCGTGATCTTGCTCTGTGGGTTCAACCAACGTCATTTCACCTTTGACTTCTTGAGTGCACTGATCAGAACCTGTGTTGCAGTCGTAGCCTTCTTGAGTCTCTCTGGCAGCAGCCTCCCAAATTTCGTTGTACAGGTTTTGTATATTCGTTTCTAAAAACGCCTGTACGTCGGGGTCTAGCTTGTTCCAGTAAGCCTTGTTCGCCGCGTGGATCTGCTGATTCCAGTTAATCGGCAAGGTGTATAAATGCGTACTCACTTCGTACCATTTTGCGGAGTAGCCAGAGTAAGAGCCAGTGATGGCGCAATCGACGACGCCATTCTGCAAGGCGGGTACCACTTCACCAAAAGGGATGGTTACGCTGTTACCACCAAAAGCCTGTACAAATTCGGCTTGGGTGCGGCTGCTGGTACGCACTTTTTTACCCGCTAAGTCATGTAGGCCGCCGAAGTTGCCATTACAAAAAAGGACCTGTGCTGGGTAGGTAGACATGCCCAACACTTTAATGTTGTTCTTATCGTAGGCCGCTTCATAAGCAGGCATAAAGGCATCGGTAATTTTACGAGCGGTTTCAATATCGGGTGCTAAACCCGCTAAGTCGATGGCTTCGTTAATGGGGTTGTCACTGGCGAAGTAAGCCAAGGTGGCTGTGCCCATGGGAATCACGCCTTGACCTACGAGACGCATGATTTCAGGGCCTTTTAAGCCCATTTCATTGAAGCCTTTAATGTCGGCCGTGACCTTGCCGTCTGACAATTCGGGTATGGTCTGGGTCCAGAAAGGGTGCTCTGCGTTTTGATAGGCCGTAAGATTACTTAAGCCACCCACAACAGTGAGCTTGGTAGCTGGTAGTCCGCTAACAACTTCTTGAGCGACTACGCCTCCAGAGACGGCTAATACCGAGGCGGCAAAGGCAGAAAGTACTAAACGTTTCATACAGAATTTTCCTTAGAAAACGCAACATTAATGTCAGGCGCTCAGATGGCGCACGGGTGACAAGAGAATGACGTTATTGAAGCTTTGGCTTGATGCGGTGATCTAACTGCTAGAGCAAGTAAAAACAGGCGGTATGAAAAAAGCGCGAGGGTGCTGAAGGCCGCTGCGTGCTATTACCGTAATGTTCAAGTACCGATGACAAAGGCATTTGGCCCAGATGACTGGTCCTGTTGTCGCTCTGCAATTTTTCCACAGTATGGATTGCACCGTAAGCCGCAAGCAGTGTCCAATTGTTAGTTTCTATATGAGTCTATAAGGCTTGCTTATCAGCGTCGCTGGCGTTAGCAGCAACGTTTTGCGCTAACTTGGCAACGGTGCTAGCGGTGAAACTATCGGGAGAATCGACCCACGTTGCATAAAACTGTATGGCTGGTAAGGGGGCAGAAACGTCCAAAAGGCGCAGCTTTCCTTGTTCTAGCTCTTCTTCTATGACCACTTTGGCTAATACACTTGGGCCCATTCCGTGACGTGTCATTTGGACAATCGTGCTTAGTGAGGCACTACCGTAGATGCGGGGTGATTTCACGCCGGCTTTGTGCAATAAATCGCGTACGGTGTGGTAGGGAAGGCTGCCACTTGGGTAGGTGATGACAGGGTAAACACCTAGGTCCGAGATTTGTATTTGACGGCCGTGTAGTCGCAGTTCTGGGCTTGCTACCCAAGCAAGGTCATAGTCACACAAATGCAGACTGTGTTCTTTAGGGTCTTGGGTTTCGCCCACCAACATAGCGAGGTCGATTTGATAAGACAGTAACTGTTCGCGTAAGACGCTGCTGGTATCGACATGTATTTCAATGACCAGACTGGGATACTGCTGATGAAGCTCGTCGATAAGTAGGTGTAACCACGTTTGTACCAACGTTTCGGCAACGCCTAATCTGAAGGTGCCGCGTATCGCATTCTCTTCCTTGGCAACACGCATCATTTCTGTTCTGATTTCCAGCGCTTGGCGCGCGTGGGTCAGTAGCTCTTGGCCCTTTTCGGTAAGCTTAATACCTCGGGTACCCCGCTCAAAGAGCTTTACCGAGAGCGCGCTTTCTAAGCCCGCAATGCGTTGTGAGATAGACGGTTGAGTGGTGTTGAGTTTCTCCGCCGCCGCACGGAAGCCTCCCAATTGGGCAACCCAGACAAAAGCTTCGATTTGTTTGAAATCAATCATAAGTAAAAACAGGGTAAAGAGGCGATGCGGTAAGGGGCGTTTAAACGTAGCGTGGAGTCATTTTAAGGCTTAGGCATGACCTGATGGTGGCGACGTGGAATGAGGGCTTCGGTTTGTAGCGCCACACTACTATAATCGCGCCATGACTTTTAAAATACTCATTGTACGCACCTCATCACTTGGTGACTTAGTGCATATGTTGCCCGCCATCTCCGATATTGCCAAGCATGTTCCCAATGCGCAAATCGACTGGGTGGCTGAAGAGTCGTTTGCGGCGATTCCATCTTGGCATCCAGCGGTGAATGAAGTAATTCCTGTGGCGCATCGGCGCTGGCGTAAAACGTGGTGGGCACGAGACGTGCGGGAAGAGCGGCGTGCGCTAAAAGCCTTATTGGGAAGTCGCGAATACGACGTAGTATTAGATATGCAAGCGCTCATGAAATCCATTTGGTTGGTACGACAAACCCGAGGGGTGCGACACGGCCTGAATTGGAAGTCCGCACGAGAACCCTTAGCGTCTTTGTTTTATAACGTTAAGCATAAGGTAGGTTTTTGGCAGCCAGCCGTTATACGCCAACGCACCTTGGCTGCTGCTGCTTTTGGCTACGAATACGCAGGTGAGCCTGATTTCGGTCTGCAAGGTATTAGCGATAGGGTAGCGGTGCAGCCTTATGCGATTATCATGCCTTCAGCTAGTCGTGATGACAAACTGTGGGCCGTGGATAACTGGCATCGCGTGTTTGATTATTTACGTTCGTGTGGTTTACGTATTAGAGTATTAGCGGGAAATGAAGCTGAGACTCAACGTGCTGAGGCGCTTATTGCCGGGCGTGACGATGCGCAGGTATTGCCCAGAATGGGGCTGGATGGTGTAGCCGAACAATTAGCGGGTGCTACCATTATGGTAGGTTTAGATAGTGGGTTAACGCATTTGTCAGCAGGTTTAGGTCGTCCTACTATTGGCATTTATAAGGCGTCTACGCCGGTGCGCACACCGCTAGAAGGTCGCGCTTACACAGCGAGTTTGGGCGAACGTGGGCGTGAGCCTTCTGCAGAAACTGTACTTAGCGCGATAGAGCAAGCGCTCGATAGCGTTAAGCCCGATCTATCATTATTAGGATAACGCCGCGTGCTTACCGTTGATCTCGCTATTACTCGACAGTGGTTACTATTTTGAGTCGACACCTCTATACCCTGCTGCTGCGTATTGTGTCACCCCTATTGCTGGCGTGGATGGCCTTACGTGCCAAACGTGCCGGTGGAAAATGGTCAGTGTTTGGCGCAGCCCGCTTTGGGTATTACCGAGGTAACGGTTTAGAACAGCGGCCGATCTGGATACATGCCGTAAGTTTGGGTGAAACCCGGGCGGCGCATCCCCTTATCGCAAGTTTACTGAGCCAAGGTCACACTGTCTTATTAACCCAGTTAACGTATACGGGGCGCACTGAAGGGGCTAGAGCCTTTGCATCGGAAATCGCACAAGGACGCCTGACCCTGCAATGGTTGCCTTACGATTTCCCCGGCGCAAGTAAACGATTTATTGAGTTTTATAAACCTTCTGTCGCCGTCATTATCGAGCGCGAAGTGTGGCCCAACTTGATGCACGCTGCCAAGCGAGCTCAATTACCTGTGGTATTGGCCAGTGCCCGCTTTTCAGATCGCTCTTTGCACCAAAGTTTACGTATTGGTAGCTTAATGCGCGGGGCTTATTCCAGCTTTACGGCCATTTATGCTCAAACCCTAGAAGATGCCCAGCGCTTAGAGCAAGCGGGTGGGAAGGCTGTTCGAGTCTCTGGCAATTTTAAATTCGATGTGCAGCTACCAGTTGCGCAAGTTGAGCGCGGGCGTCAGTTTATGACGGCGGTGGGGCGCCCTGTGATTGTCATTGCCAGCACACGAGAAAGTGAAGATGCGATGTTCGTGCCCGAAATCGCACGGCTGATAAAGCGCGAGCAGCAACTCGATATTGATCCCGATAAACGCACGCTTTTTTATCTTATTCCTCGGCATCCAGAGCGCTTTGATACTGCTTACCAGATGTTGCAAACCAATGGCTTAACGACGGTCAGGCGGTCTGAACTCATTGATTTGGGTGATGGTAGTCATAGTGCAATCACGTTGTGTAGCGAAGCGGATGTGGTGCTGGGCGACTCGTTAGGTGAAATGCCGTGGTATTACGCCCAAGCTCATGTGGCGATCGTTGCAGGCAGCTTTGCGCCCTTAGGGGGGCAAAACTTCATTGAGGCATGTGCCTTGGGCGTGCCGGTTGTGGTGGGGCCCTACACCCGTAACTTTGAGCAAGCCGTTGCCGATGCCTTACATGAAGAAGCCGCCTATCGCGCACCAAGCGCAGTTGCTGCGATTAAGTTTGCGTCAGAGTTGTTGGACGACCGACAGCGTCAAAAACGCATGGGTGAGGCCGGAGAGCATTGGGTGCAGAAACACGCTGGCTCGGTAGAAAGGGTGGTAGTCGGCATCAACGAGCTACTAACAAGCTGATGCCTTGTTAACACACTACTTCAAAAAAGAAAGAACCGTGTTGATGAAAGCCTTGGGCTGCTCAATCACCGATACATGACTGGCATTTTCCAATACGGTTAGTTGGCTGTCTTTAATGCCTTTTTGTATGGCCTCAGACATCGCAACCGGTGTGCCTTGATCGTCTGCGCCAGCGATCACTAATGTCGGTGCTGAAATCAAATGCAGGCGATCGGCCGTATTGACCCCCGCCACGGCTTGGCAGCATGCCATATATCCTTGTAGGCTACACGACACCAGTAACCGCTTTGCTGCAGCAACTTGTGCAGGCTCTTCGTTGCGAAATGGCTCATTAAAATAGCGCAGCATGACGGCATCCGCAATGCTTTCTATACCATCGGCTTTCACTTTGCTTACGCGCTCTGCCCACACTTGCTTCGCGGCATCGGGGTAGCTAGAGGTCGAGTTGGCAATAATTAATTGATCCACCAGTTCAGGATGGCGAATGGCTAGCTCTTGCCCCACCATGCCGCCCATTGATAAGCCTATCCATGACACGGGGCCCAAATTAAGTTCGCGGATCAGTCGAGCGGCATCATTGGTCAGGTCTGCAATGCTGTAGGGGCCTTCGGGTGCCGCGGAGCGCCCGTGACCACGGTGGTCGTAGCTGATCACGTTGAAGTCAATGCGTAAGGCTTCGGCCAAGGCGTCCCACATACTAAGGTCGCTGCCTAAGGCATGGCTAAGTACGACGGTACGGGGCCGCCCATTATTGGCTTCGGTGTTGAGTGCTTTGCGGATCGAATAAAAAATCTTCGGGTCGTCGCTAGTGTAATCGCTATAGCCGTAACCGCTATGCTCGCTGTCGAAAGGCGATTTTTCGACCAATGCATGGCTAAACTCAGCACCAAGTTCTCGTAGGCATTGCAAGGCACGAGCGTAAGCGGTGTTGGCGGCGGGAATGCCCGCATAGATCGCGCTTTGCATTAGCACTTCACTTAATTCCTCAGTGCTTAACCCTTCGTCAGGACCTGCACGCAGCGCGCTTTTTACATGTAGCTCATACTCATCCCAATTGCCCATGGCGATGGTCATGGCGAGCGCAATCATATAGCGGCTTTTATGCTTTAAGCCTGGACGTCCCCAAATTTCATGCCACGCAAAGCGCGTGGTTAAGTTCTGAAAATCGGCGTTAAATTCATTGGCATGTGCAAATGAGCGGTCAACCCATTCATTACCTAAGGTTTTGCGTCGATTCTGCAAACCGCGTTCTAAATCAGTGTGATATTTCATGGTAAGAAAAAACAGAAGCTAAAAGAGGGGGCGAATGAAGTGCTGTTGGTGTGAGCGATGGAGCAAAGAGGGAGGCGCGTCAGAACACACGGGTCGGGCTTCGATAGCCACTACTATAACGATCTTATAACGACTCAGAAATTCAGCGAAATAAATGTCCGGCATGCGGACTGGCTAAACGGGGTTGGAGATATTGTGTTTGCACTGCGGACAAAAAGACAAAGCTTGTTTAAGATCTTTCTATTCGGCTTTTATCGAGTAAATCATAAAACATTCGTAGGATCATATCGCCATCAGGAACGATCCATTTTTAATGGGTAAATGGGATGATATTGAGCGATAAGTTAAATGAATCGATGCGTTACGGATGGTAAGTTTTAATTAACTAATTGGATATAAGCTGATAACAATAAATTATTTAAAAAGCCCTTCATAAGAAAGTAGCGCACATTAAATAATTAGTGTTTATGCCAGCATGCTAGCTAACGTAGCAGGTACAAAAAAACCCGCCATAAAGACGGGTTTTTTTTAAGCACTGTAATTAATTACAGAACTTGTACCGATTTAGCTTGTGGGCCTTTTTGGCCTTGAGCTGCTTCGTAAGAAACGCGTTGGTTCTCTTCGAGTGATTTGTAGCCACTGCCCAAGATGTCGGAGTGATGAACGAAAAGATCTTTACCACCGTTTTCGGGGGAGATGAAGCCGAAGCCCTTTTCGTTGTTGAACCATTTAACAATACCAGTTTCTGTTTGCATGATTTGCAATCCCTAATGATAATTACGAGCAACTTGCTCTAAGAACAGATTGTCAAGGTGTAAAAATCAGGGCAATTAGTACTGTTAAATACTGTATTGATCAAACTTTCGACGAACTTGATAACCTACAAATCTAATCGTATTACGGAGCTAACACCTAGTCAAGCATTAAGCGGTGCAATTTATGATCGGATTGACTATCTTATCTTCGTAAAAATTATAGCTAGCATCTTCCCCCCTCCAAGCTTACAGCCCGTGGTATTTACGGCCAAATTCTAGCGTTGCCTTGAAAAACCCCGATTTACTACCACAATCGTATCGTGTTCCCTCGTATTGATACCCGAATACATCACGTGCTTTTAATAGGCTAGCAATGCCATCGGTCAGTTGAATTTCGCCTCCGACTCCTGCTTGGGTGCGACGCAAATGATCGAAAATTTCAGGCTCCAATACGTATCGACCAACCACTGCTGATGTCGAAGGAGCATCCTCAGGTTTTGGTTTCTCTACGATAGCATTTAAATGTGTAGTATGTGTGTCAATGATTTGTCCCGAAATGATTCCATATTTATCAGTTTCTTCCGGCTCAACCTGTTGTATTGCCACGATACTTCCGTTGTGTTGATGCGCCGCTTCTACAAGTTGACGAGCGACGGGGGTGGTGGCGTCAATTAAGTCATCGGCCAGCATCACCAGAAAAGGCTCGTTCCCAACGATGGGTGCGGCGCATAACACCGCATGGCCTAGGCCCAATGGGGCGGGCTGGCGGGTGTAAATACAGCTTACGTACGACGGAATAATGTTTTGAATACTGTCTAAAAGTTCTTTTTTGTTTTTACGTTGTAGATCGGCCTCAAGCTCGGGGTTACTATCGAAGTGATCCTCAATGGCACGCTTGTTGCGTCCGGTGATAAAAATCAATTCGGTCACGCCAGCAGCAATGGCCTCTTCTACGGCATATTGAATTAAAGGCTTATCTACCACTGGCAGCATTTCTTTAGGCATGGCTTTAGTGGCAGGTAAAAAACGTGTACCCATTCCTGCAACGGGAAATACGGCTTTGCGAATTGGCTTCATGGTAAAAAAACCTTAAATGAATAACTGTTCTTAGTGGCTAGGTAGGGGTGGGCCTACCGCAATAGAATTCGGATGAATCGGTATGGCAGGGCTTAATGTTCGCCCTAACTCGCTAGGAGGCGTGCCAAAAAAACCCTGCCCAAATGCCAACACCATAAGATTGGCAATTAAAAAAATAGAAATAATAAATTTCATCATTAATGTATTGGGTAATGGGCGGTGTAAATATCGCTGGCGCTATTCTAGTTTAAAAACGGCTTATATCGAAACTTAGCCTACGCAGAGTTACCGTGTAGCGTACGAGCAAGCATGGCAAGACCGTCTAAGGCGGGCGCGGTGCACCAACGTGGTGATATGTCGAAAGATTGTCGTCGTTGCGCGCATTGTTGTGTGGCTGACTGCAATTCAGACTCGACATAATTGCGTCCACCCCCACTACAAAAAAGCAGCGGCGCGGTGTTCTGCTGTTCTGCCGTGACCAGCCATTGACGCAATACGGCCCCAGCTTGGGCGGCCGCAATGCCCGAGGTGATGGCCGAGCGCGTGTCGTTCGGAAAAGCCGCAAGGCTTCCTTCACCTAAGCCTAATTTAGCCGTGTGAGTTGCCAGCGACTGATGCATGAGGTGTGGCCCAGGCAGAATAAGCCCACCAGCGAAATGATATTGAGCAGCTTGACTGTCGTACAAAACGGTATCGATCGTCGTTGCGGTGCCAAAGCTAGCGTGAATAAAGGATTGGGGTTGGTTGCCTAGCGCGTTGGTCAGGCCGATAGCACTAAACCAACGGTCGGGGCCAAGTTTCTCTGGTTGTTGGTATGCGTTGCTAAGGAGTGGGTGGGGGGTGGTGCTATCAAGCCACTGTATGGTTAGCGACCAAGGTAATACAAGGCTTTCAAGCTGAGCAGCCAGCGCATCATGTGCGACCTTAATGCCATAGACGGCATGAATGGGCTGTTTGATGTGTGTTAGCCAATCTGACACTTGCGGCATGTCTTCATGCGCAAAGGCCACGGGTGCGATGTCCAAGAGAGGTGCGTCAGTGTGAAGCAGCCCTAACTTGGTTCGCGTATTGCCCATGTCGATTAATAAGATTGTCATCAGTGGGGCCTATCGTTGGGTAGGACGAACGGAGACTTCACCGACAGAGATGGCCTCGTTGCCCCGCGCCGTGCGCAGTATCAGTTGCCCCGTTTCATTGACCCCATCGGCAATACCGGTATAAAGCGTTTGCCCGTTTTCAATAATAGACACATTCTGTCCTTGCAGCGCATCGACCTCAGCGTAGCGGGTGTGTAAGTCATTGAAGCCGTAGGCCGTGGTTTGGTTCATGGTTTGATACCACGCTTTAGCGACGGTAGCCACGATATCAGCATGACGATGAGCCGCGATATCTGGGCAGTCGTTGCAAACGTCTTGCCAATCGGCCACGTGTCGATGCAGTGTTTGGCTAAGTGCACGGGCATCACTTAGGTTGATGCCAATGCCAATCACAACCACATGGTGGTCGGCACTGCTGGGCGAGGTACTCGCACGCGTGACTTCGGTCAGAATGCCGGCCAGCTTTGCACCGTACCAGAGTATGTCGTTAGGCCACTTAAGACTCAGGGCTACCCGATGACGAGCTGGCAATAAAGAACGTAGGGCTTCACAGGCCGCCACGCCTGCCAGCGGAGAAAGCGTCGCTAATGACCGGGCAGGTAAAAAAATGTCGAAGGCGCATGAAAACATGAGGTGAGCACCTGCGCGATTTTGCCACGTGCGTCCGGCGCGACCTCGGCCTTCTTCCTGCAAGTGGGCGCCCAACAACCAAGGACGCACGATCGACCCTGTGCCAGAGCGAGCACGTTGAATAAGGTCGGCATTGGTTGAACCGGTACGCTCTACCCATTCAATATGATTGAATGACTCAAGGGCTTGTTGCAGTTGTGACCTAAGTCGGTTTGCAGAGGTAAGTGGCAAAGTCTCGTTTGACATAAAGTAGTGGCCCTGTAGGGTTGTCAGGGTCGACGGCAAAGTTCTGGTTAAAATGGTTTTTATTTATTATCGCATTTAGACATGACACGTACTAATAACATTCAGTTCAAGGGTGAAGCGGGCATCATCGACTGCGCGTTGGATTGGCCTGAAGGCGAGGCCAGTGGTTGGGCGCTTGTCTTACACCCGCATCCATTGCATGGTGGCACTCGAAACAATAAGGTGGTTACGACCATTGCTAAGGCCTGTGTTCAGCACGGCTTGGTTGCGGTTCGTCCCGACTTTCGTGGTATTGGCCAATCCGAAGGCAGTTTTGACAATGCCGTCGGGGAAACCGACGATATGTACGCGGTAGTCACTCAGTTTCAACAGGCCTATCCAGAGCTAGCTGCGGGAACCTGGGTGGTGGCTGGTTTTTCGTTTGGAACTTCTGTGGCGGCTCAACTGTCTTCTCTGTTGGCTGATCAACAAGAGCGAGTACCGCAGGCCTTAATTCTGACGGGGCCTGCTGTTGAGCGTTTCCGTTTCCGTGAACTTGTTTTACCTGAAGCCACTTTTTTATTGCACGGAGAGCTAGACGAGGTAGTACCGTTATCTGAGGCGATGGATTTTGCACGTAACCAGAATTTGACGCTTACAGTAATACCCGACTCCACGCACTTTTTCCACGGTAAACTAGTGCAATTGCGCGAGAGCGTTGCGCAGCAATTACGCTTGTTGCCGTAGGTCCATCGTTTGGCCGTTATCACGGTCGCCGCCATCCACCAATAAAGCATGTCAATGATTTCACATACCCGTTTTTCTGTTCACTGCTCAAAGGCGCTCGCCGCCCTCGTTATCTCTGGGCTACCTTTTGTAAGTGTCGCGCAAACGCCAAGCGTTGAGACCGCGGCGCCGACCCCTGAGTTAATCGAAACTGTAGGACAACTGTCCACGATTCCCGTACCTGTATTAGGAGCCACGGCATGGCTTAGTCTGGATGCGAATAGTGGACAAATTATTGCGGCTAAAGATTTACATCAACAAGTCGAGCCAGCGTCGTTAACAAAATTGATGACGGCGTATTTGGCATTTGATGCCCTAGAAAGTGGACGCTTAACCCTAGAACAAGAGGTATTGGTTTCTGAAAACGCATGGCGAACCGAAGGGTCACGCATGTTTATCAACCCCAATAGTCATGTTTCAGTACACGAACTGTTGCTGGGTATTATTGTGCAGTCAGGTAATGACGCCACTGTGGCCCTAGCTGAAGCCATCGCCGGAAGCGAGAATGCCTTTGCAGCGCTAATGAATGAAGAGGCGGCGAAACAAGGTTTAGCGGACACACATTTTGTGAATGCCAGTGGTTTGCCTGACCCCACTCACTTAACAACGGTACGTGATCTTGGCGTATTGGCGCAAAACTTAGTCACGCGCTTCCCGCAGTATCTACCGTATTACAGCGAAAAAGAGTTCGAATACAACGATATTAAACAGCCTAACCGTAACCGCTTGCTGTGGCTGGATCCCACTGTTGATGGGTTGAAAACGGGTCACACCAAATCGGCGGGCTATTGCTTGGTGTCGACCGCTTTGCGGGACGGACGTCGCATTATCTCGGTTGTAGTCGGCACAACCAGTGAAGCAGCACGTGTTGAAAACAGCCTTAAGCTGTTAAATTGGAGTTTCCAAAACTTTGAAACTGTCGCGCTTTACGGTGCTGATGACCCCGTCGTGACGGCACGGGTTTGGGAAGGTGAGGCCGATACGGTAGGTTTAGGTACTCGCTCTGCCTTATCGGTGACGGTTCCTCGCGGCATGGCCGCTAATTTGCAACCCGTCGCTGAGTACACCCAGCCACTCATCGCCCCAGTAGAAGCGGGTACCGTGGTAGGAAATGTTAGCTTAACGCTTGATGGTGTGGTGTTAAGTCAAGAGTCGCTGGTGGCATTACAGAATGTGCCGCAAGCCGGTTTCTTTGGTCGCATGGTAGATAAAGTGCGGATGTGGTTCGAATAATAGCCATCACTTTTAAAACAGAAGGCCCAAGGGTATTGGGCCTAGAACTGAGACGAGATGAAGCATGATTACAGGCGTAGATCCCGATAATGTAGTGTATTTGAATGGCGACTATGTGCGTCTCGCCGATGCGAAAATCTCGGTGCTAGACCGAGGCTTCGTCTATGGCGACGGCATTTATGATGTGGTGCCAGCCTATCACGGTAAAGCGTTCTTGATGGATGCCCACTTAGCCCGTCTAGAGCGCAATTTGGCCGCGGTACAGCTTGAGGTGGGCTGGTCACGCCAAGAGTGGGAAGATTTGGTGCTTGATATGCTAGCGCGTTCGGGTCGTGGTCGTGACTGCATGGTTTATATCCAAGTCACACGTGGCGTGGCTAAGCGCGACCATGCGTTTCCGGCCAATACCAAACCGACCGTGTTTTGTATGGTGAACCCCTTTGAACGCCCCAACGAAGCGCGTACTACCGGTCTGACGGCAGTTAGGCTGGACGACATACGTTGGTTGAAGTGCGATATTAAATCGGTATCGCTATTGGGTAACGTTCTAGCCAAACAAGTGGCGGTAGAGCACGGGGTAGACGAAGTCATTCAGTTCAGAAATGGCTTTTTGACAGAAGGTGCTTCCTGCAATATTTGGGTGGTACGAAACGGGGTGTTGTTGGCGCCACAACGTAACCACCTTATTTTAGAAGGGGTACGCTATCGTCTACTTGAAGAGTTAGCCGCCAAAGCCGATATTGCGTTCGAGTCACGGCCCATCTCTGAAGATGAGGTCAATACGGCGGACGAACTGATGCTAAGTTCGGCCACAAAAGAAGTACTGCCCATCGTTCGCTTTAATGACAACGCTGTGGGTACAGGTAAGCCGGGTCCTGTTTATGAAAAACTACGCGCTGGTTACGATGAGTTAATTCGTGAGCTAGGAGACGAACAGTGATTAGTCCTGAAGATTCATTAATTGAATACCCTAGTGAGTTTCCCATCAAAGTGATGGGAAAGGCCGTGCCTGAGCTAGCCGAGGTATTAACCGAGGTTGTGCTGCAATACGATCCCACTCTTGACCCAAGCGGGATAGAGTTTCGTCCTAGTAAGGCAGGCAACTACATGGGGTTGACGTTTAGGGTCACGGCGACCTCGCGTGAGCAGCTTGATAACCTGTATAAGGCCTTGCATGCTCACCCCTTGGTATCCATTGTTCTTTAAGTAGACAGATAGCCCAAACATGAGTATTCAAGTACGTCGTTTAGCAGGCCTTGTCGATTATCAATCGGTTTGGCAGGCCATGAGTGATTACACTGACCATCGCACGTACGACAGTCATGATGAAATCTGGTTACTTGAGCACCCTCCGGTCTACACTTTGGGGCAGGCGGGTTTGGCCGAGCATGTATTGAACGCTAACGGCATTCCTCTTGTTAAAACGGACCGGGGCGGGCAGGTAACCTACCATGGGCCAGGGCAGCTTGTGGCCTATTGTTTGCTGGATCTTCGGCGATTAGGCCTGTATGTCAAAGAGTACGTTGCGCTGCTCGAGGGTGTTGTCATCGAGGTCTTAACCGACTTGGGGCTGCCATCCGCCTGCACTAAAGTCGGCGCTCCGGGGGTGTATGTGCCGGCCAGCGCCGTTAAAGGTTTAGCGCGTGGTGCAGACGAGCTGGTAAAAATTGCGGCCTTAGGTATTAAGGTGCGACAAGGTCGGTGCTATCACGGCTTGTCGTTAAATGTTGATATGGATTTGGCCCCTTTTGCGGGAATTAACCCATGCGGTTATCAAGGCCTAGAAACCACGGACCTACGACACTGTGGTGTTGAGGTCACGGTAGAACAAGTGGGCGAGCTTGTTTCGCAGAAGCTAGAGCGAGAGTTAACACAACGCCAAGCATCTATCGCTGTGGTGTAATAGGATATTGAGGGCAATAAGTCGTGTCTTATTACCTCAGTGAATACTGTCAATAATAAACAGGCCCTAGCCCTTAAGGGGCCTGCGGCCGTACAATTATTATTGAATTCTAATTTTGCCAACAGGTTTGGCTGCTGGTTTTGTACTTATGACCTCTATCGTTAATACCCCTGAACAACGCAAACCAACGGTTCGTCCTCGTGATGAAACTTACAATGCGTCGGCGAAGCAAACGGCTCAAGCCAAGACATCGCGTATTCCTATTAAGGTGGTACAGGCCGAGCGCCTAAAAAAACCAGAGTGGATACGTGTCAAAGCCGCGGCGCCGAACTCCAAATTTCATGACATTAAGCGCATTTTGCGCGAAAGCAATTTGTTTAGTGTCTGTGAAGAGGCATCGTGCCCGAACATTGGCGAGTGTTTCGGCAACGGTACGGCCACGTTCATGATCATGGGCGAGAAGTGTACGCGTCGTTGCCCCTTCTGTGATGTAGGGCACGGGCGCCCTGATCCTCTTGATCAAGACGAGCCGCGTAACCTTGCCGCCGCGATTGGGAAAATGCGTTTATCCTACGTGGTGGTCACCTCGGTAGACCGTGACGACCTACGCGACGGAGGGGCCGCGCACTTTGCCGAGTGTATTAACGAAATTCGTAGTGCGTCGCCGAGTACATCCATCGAAGTCTTGGTACCTGATTTCCGCGGACGTCTTGATAAGGCGCTGGATATCATGGGTGAAACACCACCCGATGTCATGAACCACAATTTGGAAACTGTGCCCCGTTTGTACAAACAGGCTCGTCCAGGCGCTGATTATCAGCACTCGCTAAAGTTATTGTCTGATTTTAAAAAATTACGCCCCGAGGTTCCGACTAAGTCGGGACTCATGGTGGGATTAGGCGAAACTGACGAGGAAATACTCGAGGTCATGCGCGACTTGCGAGAGCATAACGTTGATATGTTGACCATTGGGCAGTATTTGCAACCTTCAGAGCATCACTTACCCGTGTTGCGTTACGTCACGCCTGATCAGTTTAAAGCCTTAGAGAAGGCAGCTTACGAAATGGGCTTTACGCACGCTGCTGTCGGCGCCATGGTACGTTCGTCTTACCATGCTGATAAGCAAGCCGAGGCAGCCGCGCTGGCTTCTTAAATGTAGCTGGTTCAGCATAAAAAACCGCGTTTATTCGCGGTTTTTTTATGGGCTATCGTAGCCACGTGATCGGCGTTTGGTCGTGATGTTGCAGCCAGTCGTTCGTGGTCTTGAAGTGGCCGTTACCGATAAAAGGTATGGGGGCTTTGGTGGCGGCCAACGGCGAGGGGTGATTGGATCGCAGCGTTAAGATTGGCCCGCAAGGCTGGCTTGCATCCATCAGTTTTTGTTTGGCTTGGGCATGAGCGCCCCACAGCAGAAATACTTTAGGTGTGGGGTAGTTAAACAGATGGCGTAGTAGGGCGTCAGTAATGGCTTCCCAACCTTTGCCGGCATGCGAACCCGCTTTGGCATGCTCTACCGTCAATGACGTGTTCAGTAACAGCACACCTTGAGCTGCCCAATGGCTTAAGTCATGACTCGACGCAGGCGCTGACTCAGGGTATTCAAGGGCAAGCTCTTTGAAAATATTGCGCAAGCTGGGTGGGCAGCGCACGGTGTCTGGAACAGAGAACGATAAGCCTTGCGCCTGTTCGGGACCGTGATACGGGTCTTGCCCTAAGATAATGACCTTCACCTCGTGCGGAGCGACGAGCTCTAGCGCCTTAAACGGATGTTTAGGGTAAATAAGGGATGCGGCTTTCCGTTGCTGCTCAAGCCAATGATTTAATAGCTCAAGCGAACGCTGGGTCTCTGGGCTGGACAAGGCTTTTTGCCAGCTTGAGGGAAGCCCCTGAGCGTGAGCCATTAAGCTGGCTTCTAAGCAGTTTTGAGGACGAGTATCCATCAACGTAAGTTGCTGAGAGTGATTCGGTGCGCTCATTGTGTCTATCATCAACGCAGCGAGACGTGAAGGCCGACTGGGCTTATCACGTTTTCGCTTGCAAACGGGCCCTTAGGCACTAAAGAAGATCTCTTCCAACGCGACGCCGGGATTCGGTTGACGCATAAACGCTTCGCCCACCAAGAAGGCATTGACGTTGTTGGCGCGCATGGTATCGACGTCGGCGCGAGTCAAAATACCGCTTTCCGTGATGACCAGCTTATCGTCAGGAACCTCGTCTAGCAGTGACAAGGTGTTATCAAGTGAGACTTCAAAGCTGCGTAAGTCGCGGTTGTTGATGCCTAGTAAGCTGGTTTGCAGTTGTAAGGCTGTATCGAGCTCGTCGCGGCCATGCACCTCAACTAACACATCCATTCCTAGTTCTAAGGCTAGCGACTCAAATTCACGCAGTTGTTGAAGCTCAAGTGCGGCCACGATCAGTAATACGCAGTCGGCGCCCATGGCACGAGCATGAATGATTTGATAGGGGTCGATCATAAAATCTTTACGTAACACGGGCAGAGAGCAAGCGGCTCGGGCCTGACGTAAATGATCGTAGGTGCCTTGAAAATACTGTACATCGGTTAATACCGATAAGCAGGCGGCACCATGGGCGGCATAGGATGCGGCGATGTCACTGGGGTTGAAGTCCTCACGAATGATGCCTTTAGACGGTGAGGCTTTTTTAATTTCAGCGATGACCGCTGATAAACCGTTTGCGTTTTTATCGTTTAACGCGCGGGCGAAACCCCGTACATCTTTGCGGTTTTTTGCTTCGCGTAGTAGTTCTGACTCGCTGCGTAGCTGCCGTGCGGTGGCAACCTCCGCTTTTTTAGTCTCTAAGATTCGAGCGAGTATATCGTTCATGACGTTAACTTCCGTGTGTAAGTGCAGAATTCATCTAATTTGGCCCTAGCAGCGCCAGATGCCAAGGCCTCAAAGGACATGGCTAGACCTTCGTCGATGCTGGAGGCTTTGTTAGCCGTGTAAATGGCCAGACCGGCGTTGAATCCAACGATATCACGGGCTGTGCCGGGTGTGTTGCTAAGCGCTTCCTTGATGAGCTTGGCGGACTCTTCTGGGGAGTCGACCCGAATGCTGCGGTTAGAGCTCATCGGAATGTTGTAGTCTTCGGGGTGGATCTCGTATTCGCTGATTTTATCGTCTTTTAACTCACCAACTAAGGTGGCGGCGCCGGTAGAGGCTTCGTCCATGCCATCACGGCCATGCACGACGAGCACGTGTCGGGCGCCTAAGCGCTGCATGGCACGGACTTGAATGCCCACTAGATCGGCATGGAAAACGCCCATGAGTTGGTTGCCAGCGTTGGCGGGATTAGTCAGTGGCCCCAAAATGTTGAAAAGTGTTCTTACACCCAGCTCTTTGCGTACTGCAGCGACGTTTTTCATGGCACCGTGATGGGCGGGGGCGAACATAAAGCCAATGCCAGTGGCTTCAATGCATTCGGCAACTTGTTCGGGGCTGAAATCCAAGTTAACGCCTAAGTATTCAAGTACATCAGCACTGCCCGATGACGATGAGGCGCTGCGCCCGCCGTGCTTAGCGACTTTGGCTCCGGCTGCAGCGGCAACAAACATGGACGCCGTAGAAATATTAAAGGTGTTGCTGCCGTCTCCACCTGTACCACACATGTCGAGCAGGTTAGCCGCATCGGGGGTGTGTACGGGCACCGAGAACTCGCGCATGACTTCGGCGGCTGCAGCAATTTCACCAATGGTTTCTTTTTTTACGCGTAAGCCCATTAGCAGTGCGGCGGCGATTTGTGGGGACATTTCACCGCGCATCAACATGCGCATTAGGTGCAGCATTTCATCGTGGAAGATTTCACGATGTTCGATACAACGTACGAGTGCCTCGGTAGGAGTGATGGGGGTCATGATGGTCCTTAAGCGTTTGTGGGTTTAGATGGTTAAGAAGTTCTTGAGTAGTGCGTGACCATGCTCACTAAGAACGGATTCTGGGTGGAACTGAACGCCGCTAATAGCGTGGTCCTTATGCCGCACACCCATAATTTCACCATCATCAGTTTGCGCTGTGATTTCTAAACAGTCAGGTAGGCTTTCCCGCTCTATGGCCAATGAATGGTAGCGGGTGACGTTAAAGGGTGAAGGAAGATTAGCAAAAACATCCGTATTTTGATGTGTAATGCTGGAGACTTTACCGTGCATGATTTGTTTGGCGTGCACGATTTTTCCACCGAAGGCCTCGCCGATGGCCTGATGCCCTAAGCACACGCCTAAAATGGGTAGTTTGCCCGCGAAGTGACGGATCAGCGGAATGGAAATGCCGGCATTAGCCGGGGTGCTGGGCCCCGGTGAGACGCAAATACGCGTTGGGTTCAACGCTTCAATCGCTTCAATGGTGATTTGATCGTTGCGGTGAACAGCGACTTCTATCCCTAGCTCGTTGAAGTACTGCACGAGGTTATAGGTAAACGAGTCGTAATTATCAAGCATTAGCAGCATAGGGCACCTAAACAGTAAATTAAATAACGCGTTGTACGTAACAATGGAGCACGCTTAGATAGGCTCGTCTAAACCAAATTGCACTTGTTCTGCTGCGCGTAATAAGGCTCGCGCTTTGGCTTCGGTCTCTTGCCACTCTGCTTCGGGGTTAGAGTCGGCCACAATGCCAGCTGCGGCTTGCACATATAACATGCCGTCTTTAATTACACCGGTGCGTATGGCGATGGCAAGGTCCATCTCGCCGCTGTAACTTAAGTAGCCTGCCGCACCACCGTAAATTCCGCGTCGTACGGGTTCGAGCTCGTCGATAATTTCCATGGCTCGCACCTTTGGGGCTCCAGTTAAGGTGCCTGCGGGGAAGGCGGCCCGTAATACGTCAAGCGTAGAGAGGTCTTCAGCAACTTCACCGCATACGTTAGACACCAAATGCTGTACGTGGGAGTAACGCTCGATAGACATGGTGTCTGTGACTTTCACCGTACCACCTTTCGCGATACGTCCAATGTCGTTGCGGGCGAGATCAATCAGCATGACGTGCTCGGCGCGCTCTTTGGGGTCGGCGAGCAAGTCTTCTGCAAGTTGCTTGTCTTCCTCAGGTGTTGCGCCACGTTTGCGGGTACCGGCTAAGGGGCGAATCGTGGCGATTTGCTTGTAGTCACCGTCCACCAGCTCTTTTTCTTGGCGCACCAAAATTTCGGGTGAGGAACCAACGACTTGAAAGTCATCGAAGTTCCAGAAATACATGTAAGGGGATGGGTTTAATGAGCGTAAGGCGCGATACAACGATAGCGGTGAGTCTCGGAAAGGCTTCGTGATGACCTGTCCGACCTGGACTTGCATGACTTCACCGTCGGTGATGTATTGTTTGGCTTGTTTGACGGCTTCAAGGTAGTCCGCCTTATCAAAGTCGCGACGCTCGCTGGTCTCTAGGCTGGCATAGGCGTAAGGAATAACAACCGGAGTACGCAGTTTCTCACGCAGTTCTTTTAGACGGCGACGTGCTCGGTTGTAGCTTTCAGCAACGTTGGGGTCAGCGTAGACAATTAAGTACGTACGGCCTGCCAAGTTGTCCACAATCACTAGCTCGTCGATGTGCAACAACATAATGTCTGGTGTGCTGCCGTATCCAGCGGGAAACGGTTTGGTGGGCGCGCCCAGCGAGGGTTCGATATGGCGGACGGTGTCGTAGCCAAAGTAGCCCGCCAGCCCGCCTGCAAAGCGAGGCATACCGGGGCGCAGGGCGACGTTAAAACGTGCTTTGTATTCGTCGATAAACGCCAAGGGGTCGCCCTCGTGGGTCTCGATGACTTCGCCTTTGTGTACGACTTCGGTAAGGTTGCCCGTTGCACGAATGACGGTTTTGGCAGGCAAGCCGATGAACGAGTATCGACCGAAACGTTCTCCGCCAACGACGGATTCAAGTAGGCACGTGTTACGTCCGCCTTCAGGCCCATTGTGCGCAAGCTTTAAGTAGATAGAGAGAGGGGTATCCAAATCGGCATACGTTTCCGCAATCAGAGGTATACGATTAAACCCTTCTGCTGCGAGTGCTTGGAATTCGATTTCTGTCATGGAGAGGCCTGTAAGTATGCGGTTGAGCAAAAGCCGGGACAGAAATAAAAAAAGCCCGGCTAACTGATAAGTTCCGGGCTATTTTCTGAGAGGGTGAAGTTGTAACTACCGCGTATATACGCTAACAACCACACCGAGACAGCGAGTAGGCTACCCGGAACACAAACGCCACCAGCGCCAATAAGCGCCAGTAATAAAAACGTGTGTGTGGGTAGCAAACATAATGTCTAACAACAGTAAGAATATTTACAGTGAGGGCGAGTTTAACGCCCACCTTGCCGCTTGGGCAATGGAATCAACTATACCATCAGCATCTAAAGTTTGCACGTCTATTCCTTCGGTGTAGCCGTAAGGTACAAGCAGTACGTCAATCTTGGCGGCCCGTGCGGCCAAAGCGTCGTTGGCCGAGTCGCCAATGACTAGTGCGTCTTTAGGGTCGACATTCAGTTGCTCACACGCGTAGTAGAAAGGCAGCGGGTGTGGTTTTTTCTCGGCGGTGGTGTCTCCACCAATGATCTCATCAAAGTAAGAGGCGAGCTGAAGTTTATTCAGAAGTGGGATGGTAAAACCGATGGGTTTATTGGTGACCACAGCAAGTTGGCAGCCCATGGCCTTAAAGGCCGATAAACCGTTAAAGACGTCGCTGTAAACAGTGCTTTTTTCACCATTAAGGCGTTCGTAGTGCTGCGCAAATAAAGCGCGAGCTTGTTGATATTCGTTACTGTTTTCTGTAACACTCGCATTGCTGTAGCGTAAGGCGCGTTGGACTAAAACGTCTGTGCCTTTTCCCACAAAGCTTGTAATAATTGTTAACGAAAGCCTTTCGTAACCTAAGGCTTCCAGCATGGCATTCGTGGCGTCAGCGATATCAGGGATAGAGTTTACCAAGGTGCCGTCCAGGTCGAGCAATACTGCCTTGTAGCGCATCGTTACATGTCCCGTGAAAAGAAAGTGTGAAGATAAGAATTGTAAAGTATAAAACTGAAAGAAGCGGCTATCGCCTGCTCACATTGATCGATTGTTTTTGTTGCGAAATTGATAGAATTTGTTAATGGCAGTAGGATTCGATGTTAAAAATATCCTTTTTTGAGACGACAAAATCATCAGACGTATAACGGTGCTTAAGGTGTAACATGCTCACTGATTTTGAAGAGATATTACAAAATAAAGCGTTAACGTCGCTGTTTCAACCTATTGTCGATTTACGCACAGGTGGGATTTTAGGTTACGAGGGGTTGATTCGAGGCCCTGAAAACTCCGCTTTCCACTCTCCGTTGGCGTTATTCGCTACAGCCAAAGAGCATGAAAAAACGCACGAGCTTGAGCGTTTATGTTGCGAAGTCCATGCCCAGCGTTTTCGCGATCTGGCCCTACCCGGTAAGCTGTTTTTAAACTCAAGCCCCTGCTTATTGCGCCGTGAAAGCGACAGCGTTACTAATACCTCCGACTTAATGACGCTTATCCATGGTAACGATACTACCGATATTGTCATTGAGCTTACCGAGGGTGATGCCATTGATGACTACCAAGGGCTTCGCTGCGCCGCACATGACTACCGAGCACTTGGCGTGCAGTTGGCGATTGATGATCTTGGTGATGCGTTCTCTAGCTTAATCTTATGGTCAGAGCTACGACCCGATTACGTAAAAATAGATAAGTATTTTGTTAGCGGTATTGGCTCAGATCCGCTTAAGTTGCAGTTTGTGCGTTCGATTTGTGAAATCGCGCGGCAAGCGCAAACCATGGTAATTGCAGAGGGCATTGAAACCGCCAGCGAGCTGATCGAGTTGCGCCGTTTGGGGGTGGCCTATGGCCAAGGCTATTACTTAGCGACGCCACAGCAATATCCGCCCCTTGAGCTGCGTGAATCCCTTTTACCTGTATTCAAAAGTCCGTTTGGTGCGTCGCTTAGCGGCCCGTTGACGCAGATGAATCAACCAGTGACAGTGCGGAGGTTGCTACATAAGGCACCTGCGGTTTCCGAGGCCACAGCGACCAACGTGGTGTACGATCGTTTCCAAAAAGACACTGATCTTGACGCACTGGTGATATTACGTTCGGGGCTGCCCGTGGGCTTGTTGCGTCGCGACAAGCTGTTTGATCGTTTGGCTCGTCCTTTTCATCGAGAGCTATACGGAAACCGTCCGTGCATCGATATGCTCGGGTATAGCCCTTTAATTGTCGATCGAAATACAAGTTTGCATGACCTCAGTCAATTAATTGCTGACGGACCAGCCCATTACATGACCGACGGTTTCATCATCACCCATGATGGGCAATATTTGGGTGTAGGGTCCAGCTTTGAATTAATGCGCGAGATTTCGCAGTTGCAGTTGCGAGCGGCCCGTTATGCCAATCCGCTGACGCAGTTGCCCGGCAATGTGCCCATCAATGAGCACATTGATTTGCTGCTGGGGGGGCAGCAACCCTTTGCCGTCTGCTATGGTGATCTCGACCATTTCAAACCCTTTAACGATTTATACGGTTACCGCAAAGGTGACGAAGTCATTCAATTGACGGCCGCGCTATTTCTTGAGCACAGCGAGCCCGAGTTGGATTTTGTGGGGCATGTGGGGGGTGATGACTTCATTATTATTTTCCGCAGTTCAGACTGGGAATCCCGCTGTCGACGCATTCTTGAAAAGTTGCCCTTGGCTTTTCGCCATGTCTATCGTTCAGAGCATCTTGAACAGGGGGGTTACGTTACCGAAAATCGCCAACTGGTTCGAGAGTTTCATCCGCTGATTAGCCTGTCGCTAGGTGTTTTGCATGTGCACCCCGAGCACCTGTACTCAGGGGGGTTAATAGCAGAAATGGCCTCAGCGGCTAAAAGCCGAGCCAAACAGTTATCCAGTAACTCGCTCTTTATTGATCGCAGTAAGCCCCTAGAGGCCCAACCTAGCGAGGCGGCTGAGGGTTTTCTTTTGAGTAAATCGTAACCGTATTAAGCCGATTCGGCGTTATCGGCCTTGGCGATTTCGTGGCGCATGGTATCGATGACGGTTTTGTAATCTGGCTGATTAAAAATCGCCGAGCCTGCTACAAAAGCATCCGCACCCGCGGCGCGAATGGCGCCAATATTATCCACATTAACGCCGCCATCAATCTGTAATCGAATGGGTTGACCGCCATTTTCAACCCAGCGGTCGATTTTCTGTCGTGCGGCGCGTAGTTTTTCTAAACTATGAGGAATAAATTTTTGACCGCCAAACCCTGGGTTCACAGACATCAGTAAGACTAAGTCTAGTTTATCCATAACGTGGTCCATCCACTCTAATGGCATGGCGGGGTTAAACACTAAGCCCGCCTTACAGCCTTGATCACGAATTAGCGAAAGGGTGCGGTCTACGTGAGGGGTAGAGTCAGGATGAAAACTAAGCCAGTTCGCACCGGCTTTAGCGAAAGGCTGGATTAAACTGTCTGGTGACTCGACCATCAGATGCACGTCAATGGGCGCTTCAGTGTGAGGGCGTAAAGCGCTGCAAATCATTGGGCCAAATGTTAAGTTAGGGACGTAATGGTTGTCCATAACATCGAAGTGAATCCAGTCTGCACCGGCGTTCACGACATTCTTAACTTCGTCGCCCAGTTGAGCGAAGTCGGCGGATAAAATACTGGGTGCGATGCGGGCAGCTTGTTTGTGAGACATGGAATTAATTAACGAGTAAGGTGAGTTATGACTGAGCGGGTACAAGTGTGTCATCATTACAGCCTATTTCGCGCAGAGGGTGTCTGCGACAAATGAATGTATTTTATATAAGGGCCATTCAATCATGAAGCCTGAAGACATTGTGGTGACTGTAACGCCTCAGTACCTACCTGAGCAATCCGAACCCGGACATCATCAGTATATTTTTGCTTATACGGTACGAATTACGAATAATGGTGCAAAATCAGCACAAATTATTAGCCGGCATTGGGTCATTACAGACGGTGATCAGAAAACGCAAGAAGTGCGTGGTTTGGGTATTGTGGGTAAGCAGCCGTTATTAGGGCCGGGGCAAAGCTTTGAGTACACCAGTGGCTGCCCGTTACCGACGCCGGTAGGAACCATGCGAGGCTCCTACCATTGTGTAAGCGAAGACGGCCTGGCTTTTGATGTGCCAATTACTGAGTTTGTGTTGGCGATTCCTCGAACTTTGCATTGAGATTTTTATGAGCCTAAAACGATTTCTCAGCTTAAGTCCTTTTGTTGTGCTGTTGGCGGCGTGTTCTACCGTCAGTATTGATTCGGATGGCGTTGTGTCTTCCTCTGATGCAAAGCCCAGCGCCGTTGCGGATGATATTGCCCTAAAGCCCTTGAAGATACCGGCGTTAGCCGAGCTTGTAGAGACACCCTCTCGTGCACTGGCAGCAAAGTATCAGGCGGTTAATTGGTCCACGTTGCCTGGCTGGAAAAATGATGATTTACAGCATGTTTGGAAGGGTTTTCTGAACAATTGCAAAGGCTTAATGCGCCCGGTCAGTGGTTCGCTAACCATGCCCGCACGTGCAGCGCCCCGAGCATGGCATGGCGTGTGTGAGGCTGCCGTACGCAGTGGGCAGTCTGAAACAGGGGCGAGTACGGCCTTTGTTCGGCAGTTTTTTCAAGAGCATTTACAGCCATGGCGTGTGTTAGACGCCGCAGGTAAGCCTGCCTCGAATACCGTGACGGGGTATTACGAACCCCTTATTAAAGCGTCAACGCGTAAGGATGGCGAATACCAGTGGCCCTTATATGCAACGCCGTCTGATTTGTTAACCATCGATTTGGGCACCATCTATCCCGAGTTAGCGGGCAAGCGGATTCGAGGCAAATTAGACGGTACACGTGTGGTGCCTTATGACACCCGGGCTGAGATCGCCGCCAATACACAGCGACAGCCTAAAGCGATCGTCTGGGCAGCCGATCCCGTCGAGGCTTTCTTTTTACAAATACAAGGGTCAGGGCGCGCTGTCTTGCCAAATGGTTCGGCAGTAAGGCTGGCTTACGATGACCATAATGGGCACCCTTATGCGTCGATTGGTCAGTGGCTGGCCAAAACTGGGGAAATGCCCTTAGCGCAAACGTCAATGCAAAACATTAAGGCTTGGGCAAAGCGTAATCCTGGCCGCGTGCAAGAAATGCTAAATGTGAACACGGCAATGGTGTTTTTCCGTGAAGAGAAAATTGTGGACCCTTTGCTTGGCCCTAAAGGGGCTTACAGCATTCCTTTAATCGCAGAACGAGCGATTGCTGTGGATCCCACCTTTGTGCCCTTAGGGTCTCCGGTATTTTTATCCACGCATTACCCTGCCTCACAAAAACCGTTGCAACGCGTCGTGTTTGCTCAAGACACTGGTGCAGCGATTAAAGGTGCCGCGCGTACTGATTATTATTGGGGTACGGGTGATGAGGCAGGCGCGAATGCAGGTCGTATGAAACAAAACGGACAGATGTGGGTGTTATGGCCCAAGGCAGCAGGAGCACCAACAGCACGATGAAAGCGCAAAGCATAGTAGTGTGTGGGGGCGGTATTGCCGGTATGGCGTGTGCGTTGGGGTTGGCACGTCGTGCCTTTGACGTCAGGGTGCTAGCGCCTGATACGCACCGTGCCCCACCTGAAGCCGATCGCTACCACCCCCGTGTTTATGCCATTTCGGCAGCCAGCCAGCAGTTCCTAGCCGAATTGGGCGTGTGGGATTTAATGGAGCAGCGTCGCTTAACGCCCGTATCCGCCATGGAGCTGTATGGTGATGGAGGAGGGCACTTGCAACTGGAGGCTTGGCAAGATGCGCGACACACCCTTACGTGGATTGTCGAGTCTGGAGAAATCGAACGCGTATTGCGCCAAGCACTGAAGGTTTACGGTGTTCCTTGGCTTGATGACCATTTTGCTTCTCGTGACGCCAATGTCGTGACCACTAAAAGTGGGCAGTCACTAAAGGCCGATTTGCTCGTGGGGGCGGATGGCGCAAACTCGAAGGTTCGCACTCAGGCCGGGATTAGTCATCAACATAAGGCTTATGGTGACAGTGGCATGGTGACCCATTTGAATGCAGAACTGGCTCACCAAGGCGTGGCGATGCAATGGTTTACGGGCGATTCAATCGTGGCGCTGCTTCCCTTACCAGATACGGCGCAAGGGCCGCAGGTGTCGATGGTGTGGTCCGGCCCTGACGAACTCATATCAGAGATGATGGCGCTTGAGCCAACAGAACAGGCCCAGCGGTTGTCAGTGTGGCTTCAGGCCGTTACGGCCGACCGTTTGGGTAAGCTAACGGTGCGCTCATCGTTGCATGCCTTTCCCTTAAGTCTGGATAAGTCGGGAATGGTTAGTCAGGGGGTCGCATTGGTTAGCGATGCAGCGCATCGTATCCACCCGCTTGCTGGGCAAGGGTTAAATTTAGGGTTGGGTGATGTGGATGAACTTATTCGTACCTTGGTAGCCAAACCCAAACATGCAGGTGTGGGCGACCTGCGTGTACTAGAGCGATATCGTCGAGCACGGGCCGAGCCGATTGCGTCAATGAGCTTTGTGACCGATAGCTTGCACCGTTTATTTGTATCTCCGTCGTTGCCCGCTGTGTGGTTACGCAACACAGGGATGACCGTGTTGAATCATGTCCCATTTTTGAAGCGTCAATTCATTGCAAATGCCGCTGGAATTCGTCCTCGCGATCGCGATTAAGCGCATCGTAGGGCTGGAGCAAATATGAAGTGTAAACCTACGATGTGGGCCTTGAGCCTGATGACTGCTTTTTACCTAAGTGGCAGCAGTTTGTTAGCGCAGTCAGTACAAACAACGCAAGCTGCTGAGCCGTCAGCCAAAATAACCTCTACGGTGACGCCATCTGATGAGCCAGCAGAGGTGATTAGTACTAAAGACCTTCAGCGTTTTGAGGCGATTCGTGAGAAATTTGAAACGGGTTTTCAGGGGGTGAAGGTAGATGGTGTCACATCGACCCCGTTTCAAGGCTTGTTTGAAATTCGAATTGCCAATGATGTCCTGTATGTGAATGAAGAAGTCAGCTTTGTCTTACAGGGCGCTCTTGTTGACGTGGCAACGCGTACCGATTTAACGGCTCAACGTTTGGAGGCCATCAACCGTGTTGATTTTTCCAGCTTGCCCCTTGATAAGGCCATACCTTATGTGAAAGGTGATGGTAGCCGTCAAATTGCCGTGTTTGAAGACCCCAACTGTATTTACTGTAAGCGGTTGCACGAAAGCCTATCTGAAATTGATAACGTCACCGTTTATTCGTTGATGTTTCCGATACTTAGTCCTGACTCGTTGGTTAAAGCCGAGAGTATTTGGTGCGCTGAGAACCCCTCGCAAGCGTGGCAAGACTGGATGTTAGCTGGAATAGAACCTACGCCGATGACATGCGAAAACCCCATCGAACAGACGCTACAGTTTGGGATGAGTTTGGGCATTGAAGGAACACCAGCCATTATTTTTAGTGATGGTACACGTGTGGGTGGATGGTTGCCAGCCGAACAGCTTGAGCTAAAACTCGACAGTATCCAGCCTTAATCCGGCAATAAACGGAAAACTTCTGTTTGTTTTTGCGCGCTGGGGTAAATCTCGGTGCGTGGAACCAACTAAAACACCTAGTTTGTAAGCAAAAGAAACATGGCTAGATATTGCGTCTCGACATTTTTAGTCTCTTTTTCCCATTTTTAAGAAATATTATTGTTTCAATTGTTAGGATTGGATAATAAACCGTTTAAAAATGGGGTCTTTACGCTTTTTAACTTTGCCTTCGCGCGAACTGTGTTGAAAATAAAAGATACGCTAACACATGTGTGTTACGGATAAATGTTGCAACACTGTTACGTTTAGAGAAGGCAGAGCAGAATGAAATATGCAAAGCAGCTTGTGGTTGTATTTGACCTTGCTGCACGATGCCACGCCTTGATTGAGGAGCTTAATAACTTGGGCGTTCAAACCAAGTTAAGTTCCAGTGACCCTTCAGAGTTAAGGTCAGTGGTTAGAAGCATTGATAACCGAGCTGACATCGTGTTCGTGCACACGGATCCTCAGCATCTTGCGCAGGTGATTACTGAGTTAAGGGCGCTTGTGCCCTACAGTGGCATTGTGGCGGCCAGCAACCTTGAGACGCCAGTAAGGCGAGCAGAGCTTTTGATGGCTGGCGCCGATGTGTGTCTTCCTGTGCAAAGCACAGGGGCTGAGCTCATTGCCATACAACGGGCTCAGCAGCGTCGTGCCGACCATTTGTCGGTGACACCGCTGGTGGCGTCTGTTAGTGACACGGCACCGAAAGAACCAAAACTTCCCCGCTGGTTTTTACGTGACAACGGCTGGACCCTTGTATCGCCAGAAGGGGTGGAAATGAAGCTGACCTACGGCGAGAAATTCTTTATTGAGTTATTGCATCACCATTCAGATAATGGCGTAAGTCGAGATCAGTTAATGGCAAGTAAGATCAGCGCTACGCAGAACAGCCGGGCGGTGGACTCGCTCATTAGTCGTCTACGACGTAAAGCGAAGCAGGCAGGGGCCGATTTGCCCATTAAGTCTGTGCATGGTTGGGGCTATAGCTTTGCTGGTGAGCTGATTGGAAGTGCGCCGCATCAGCCGCTTACCGTTAAAAATGAGTTTGAGGCTTCTGAGCGTAATGATGAGTTCAGTTCTAGCGTGCGCCTAACTACTGAAATTATGGATCGTTATCATCAACGCGCTACCTTGCAACTTGATGCGTTGGCATTGATGTTTCAGGCAAAGATCAATGCCAACACTGGAGTACAAGATGGGGTAGACGTGTTGATTTATTGGCGTCAGAAAAAAGGCGATTTAGTGCGGCTTACTGATGCCGAGCTACGGCATTTGGATACGGCAGCCTTGTCGTGGTTGTACGATTGCGCTTTTGAGCTATTGGCTAGTGAGCTGGCCAGTTGGGCCTCTGATTACAGTCTTCGGATGTCGGTGACGTTATCCATACCCTTGCGAGTGTTAGAGCGAAATTACCCTTCGCTAATACAGAAAACCTTAGCACTGGGGTTAAACGATGGTCGTTTAGAGCTGGCGGTGATGGGTTACGAGGTTGACGTTAACCATCTGACTACCCAAACCATGTTGCATGACTTCGCGGCGATACGGGTCCCTGTATGGTTAGATAAGTATGTGGGCACGGCCGAGAACCTGTCTTATCTTGAGCAATGGGAAATTCGTGGTGTGCGGCTTTCTTATGACGCGCATGATCAAGCGTTATCGCGCGCTCAGCTTAAATCGCTAATTACCATGACATGTAAACTGTGTGCAGGTTTAGGTATAAAAACGGTGATTACCGGCGTTTCGTCTGCCGCAGACAGAGCGGAACTTATCGATGTGGGTGCCGACTATTTGCACGGTGATTTTATCGCTCTACCGCTATCGCGAGACGGCTTGCTGCTTGCCATGGCAAGTGGCTTGAAGGCAACCACGCTGTAACTGAGCAGTCGCACTAGACCCCCGTTTTGAGGACAAACCACTGTTATTCAGTGTGACGCAACCAACTGTAATTATTAATGGTTCTCATTATCGTTTGGGGCTATGATATGGGCTTTGTTATTTTCGTGTCCACGTTGTTTGTTGCCGTGTTTGCGGCCTGTGGTGAAAACGATGTGGTGCGCTTAACTGGGCTATGTATGCGGCGTTATTTGGGTGGTTTAGGGGTTTTATTATGGATGGCGCTGCCTGTTTCAGCAGAGGAGGCGGTACGCGAACAGTACCGCGTGGTGCATCTGCAGAAAGAAGAGTTATTGAGTGGTACGTGGCAGGGGCCTTTGCGTTCTACCCTGTACATTGAAGGATCTTCTCACCTTAAGCGCGACCTTAAGATCGGTGATTATGGCGAAGGTGCCTTTCGGTTTTTAGCGCCGCAGACAGGTGTGTACCAGTTGCGTGCTACGGGCTTAGAGGGCTTGGATGTAGACAGTAGCGCGCGTCATATTGCGTCTGTCGTGTTGGCCCAAGCAGGTACTGACCCATATTCCAAACTTACCAGCCCGACCTTAATCGCTTTGTCACAATCCCTAGAGCAAGGTGGAAACACAGTAGCGTTTTGGAAAGCGATGCAGCAAGAACGCACGCCCTTGATCGAGCCCCACTCTGAAACGCAGAAGCGGGTGACTTTTCTGTGGAGGGGCGAACATCGAAATG
The DNA here is from genome assembly GCF_057475185.1 of Paenalcaligenes sp. DL 463. Classification (NCBI taxonomy): domain Bacteria; kingdom Pseudomonadati; phylum Pseudomonadota; class Betaproteobacteria; order Burkholderiales; family Alcaligenaceae; genus Paenalcaligenes; species Paenalcaligenes sp. DL 463. Next base: position 548,943 of record NZ_JBYBKX010000001.1, read on the forward strand.
TGCGCTTACTGGGCGGGCCGACGTCTGACATTGTGTGGATGCAGCGTTTGGCGGACAGTGATGTGTGGTACGCAACTTTTATTGTGTCGGACCAAACGGAACTTAGCTATCAAATGGCACCGGACGTGCCACTGATTCCAGAGGCAAGCGCTACGGTAAATCGACGTTTGGTGCAGGCAACGGCACAGGCAGACCCCTTAAGTCATTTTTATTTTCCTGAAAGCGTAGCGCCAAATGCCGACCTTTCGCGACGCTCCTCTGTGCTGCACTTAGCTAAGGCACCACCTAGGTTTGAGATTAATAGGGCGACCTTACAAGGCCGTCTGGATTTTCATCAGCTACACAGTGCGGCCTTGGGCAACGAGCGCGAAGTGGCGCTGTATTACTCTCCCTCGCCCGATACGCAGCGTCAGTTGCTTATTTTGTTTGACATGGGGGCTTACGCAGGTCGGGTGAATGCGCCAGCGCTTGTAGAAACCTTAGAAGCGGCGGGCTGCATTGGTGCTACAGATATGATTTTGGTGGGTAACCCCAGTGTGGAAACGCGTTCGCGTGAGTTGCCCCCTAACCCGAAGTTTGCCGATTTCATCGTCAATGAATTATTGCCTTACGCGGCCTCGCATGGCCTTCAGGCTCCTGCTGAGGGCGCGATGGTAGCGGGTTCTAGCTTTGGTGGCTTAGCGGCTAGTTACGTTGCACAACGTTATCCACAGGCCATAGCCAAGGTGATTAGCCTTTCGGGTTCGTACTGGTGGAGCCCTGAGGGAGAGCCTTCAGAATGGAGCACGCGTAGTGTTTTAAACTCAGACACCTTGCCGTTGCGGTTTTTCTTAAGCGCGGGTGAGTATGAAGGGGGGCGCCCTGGGCGGCCCAGTTTGCTAAGCAGCAATCAGCATTTTCATCAAGCGCTTGTTCAGAAAGGTTATGACGTGCATTTCGAGCATTATTACGGCGGCCACGATTATTACAGTTGGCAGCGCTTGCTGGCGCAGGGCTTACAGCACTTCAGCGATAAGCAGTGCGCGCAGCAATAACACGAAAAGTCGTGCGCGTGTCGGGGCGCTATTGATCTAAGGTAGCGCCGCCGTCGACTCGTAAGTCGTGCATGGTGACGTGGTTGGCTTGGTCAGACAACAGAAAAATCACGGTTTGTGCAATGTCATCGGGTGTGGCGATTTTTTGTAAAGGGATGCCCAAGCGGTATTGAGCAAGAGAGCCTTGAATGACGGTCTCTTTAGAGCTACCTTGTTCCCACATGGCGCGTTGCATGGCGGTGTCCGTCGAACCCGGCGATACAATGTTCACGCGTATTCCGTACGGGGCTAGCTCAAGCCCTAAGCATCGTGATAATTGCGTGACAGCAGCTTTGGAGGCGGCGTAGGCGGCCATGCCGGAACGCGGTGCGGTGGCCGCATTTGAGCTGATGTTCACGATGGCACCTTTTCTTTGCGCAATCATGTGTTTAGACACGACATGGCACAGGTTGAATACCCCCGTGGTATTGGTAGCGAAGGTATTGGCCCACTGCTCAGGGTTTAACTCAACGACCGAACCCATTTGTAAGCGTCCTGCGCCGCACACCAACTTATCGATGCGGCCAAACTGCTGTAATGCCGTATTGATGGCGTGTTCAACGGCGTTAAGGTCACTTACATCGGCTTGTAAGGCTAACAGTTGTGCGCCGTATTGGGTTGAGAGCTCGTCCAGTGCCGACACGTCCAGATCCATGGCTGCGACTTGGGCACCTAGGGCGAGTAATTGCTGTGTAATGGCAAATGCGATACCGCTGCCTGCACCGGTAACCACAACGGTGTTTTGTTTAAAATCGGCGCTCATGACGTATGGGCTCCTGAGTTAGAAAGTTGAGCTTCGAGCTCGTTTCTGTTTAGGCTGACGCCGCAACGCTGTGACACATAGCGCACGGCCATGGCGTGATCCTCTGCACTAAAATCAGCCACGGCATCCTGCACTAAAAATGCCTGAATATCGTTCATGAACGCGACCAGAGCGGTCGTCATGCACCCAATATGGGCGTAGATTCCCGTAACAATAAGCTGATCTCGGCCCCACGCTTTCATCTGCTCTTCTAACGGTGCTCGGAAGAAGGCACTGTAACGCCATTTGGTTTGTACGATATCGTTTTCGTTGGCTGCTAATTCAGGGATGACAGCTTGCTCGGCGAGGGCGTTGGGGTCGCTTAAGCCGGGGCCCCAGAAGTCGGTTAGCAATCCGCGGTTTTCAGGGGATTGCTCGGTGGGTTGCGCGGTGTAAACAACAGGTATGCCTGCCGCCGCGCAGGTGGCCTTAATGGCTTGAATATTAGCAACGAGCGTGGGGATAGGCTCTGCATTAACATCAAATTTATTCAAAAAGAAGTGCTGCATATCGTGTATTAACAATACGGCACGAGAGGGCTCAAGTTGCCAGTTCACACGATTGGCGACGGGCCCTGTGGGCATGGGGTAAGAAGGTAGGGTAGGGATACTCATTGTTGAATTCCGTGTTCGATTAATTGGGGATCTATAGCCAAAGCATTGAGCATGGTGCGCAGTTTATTTCCAGTCTCTAAGCGCTCGCTTTGAGGTTGTGAGGCTGAGACGATGCCCGCTCCGGCGTAAAGTTTTATTTGTTGTTTTTCATACTGGCCGCAACGAATCGCTACCGCCCATTCGCCATCGCCATTGGCGTCACACCAACCGGCCGCGCCAGCAAAGTATTCGCGATTAAAAGGCTCTGTGTTTTCGATCAGCGTACGAGCCGCTAAGGTGGGCGAACCGCACACGGCTGGTGTTGGGTGCATGGCTAGCGCTAACTCTAACGAGCAAGCATAGGGCGCCTTTAAGCGGCCTCGTATGGGGGTGGATAGGTGCCAGAGGGTCGCTGTTTTAACTAAAGAGGGACCATCGGGTACATGAAGCTCTGAGCAGAAAGGGCGTAACGCGTTGACGACCATATTGATCACAATGGCGTGTTCGTGGCGGTCTTTTTGGGACGCGAGCAGTCTTTGGCCGATGCGCTCGTCTTCAATCGGGTCGATGGCACGGGCGGCTGTGCCGGCCAGTGGGTTAACACTTACCTCATGGTTTTCGCGGCGCACTAGTAGTTCGGGGCTGGCACCAAAAAAGCAGGCATTGTCATCGTGCTCATCTTCTAGGTTGATACCAAAGCTATACCCCTTGGGGTTCAAGCGGATCAGGTTCTCAAGTAGCTGACGTCGCTGCAATGCGGCTTTCAGTTGCACTTTCATGGTGCGTGCTAACACGATTTTATTAAGCGGCTTATCGTCCAGCGCTGGTAGTGTTTGTTCAACAAGCTGTTCGAACTCACGCGCTGAGGGGTGAGGCGCCAAGGTAGCTTGCGTGTAGGCGGTAGGTGGGGGTGTGGTAGTAGAAAGATGCAGCGAGTGGTAAGTGCTTACCGAGTCGGGGACAAAGAGATAAGCGGGCTTATTGGTGTTAAAGGGTAAAACACCCAGATAAAGCTCGGGTAGTTGTTCGGCTTTCGCGCTCTTTAATAACTGCTTAGCCTTAGCGGGTAGCTGTCCATCGGCATTCGAGGCGCGCAGCAATAAGCGTTGCCCCTGAGCCATAATCGACCGTGTGGGTGACGTGAAGGCACTGCTACGAGCGGTGTAGGCTTTTAGCCATTCGCTCAACGCAGGGCCCGGAGCGCTAATAGCGTGTGAGGGTGCAGAAATTTCAGGCATAGATAGCATGGTGTTGACAAGAGTTTCAGAGTGGCCTGCCCCAATGCTATCGAGGCAGGCCTAAGGCGTTATTTACGCTGGATATGGGTTAATAAATCGTCAGTTGACGGTTCAGCATTAAGGGCTTTGTGCACCAGATATAGGTTTCCTTTGCCGTCTGTGCTGAGGTGGTTGGGTTGTTTGCCCGCTTGAAGGTTAGCGACAAGCTCACCCTTTAGATTGATCACGGCAATGTCACCAGATGCTCTGCTAGCCACGTAGGCGTGTTGTGTGCTTTGGTCCCAAATTACGTTGAGCGGGCCAGCGCCAACGCTGACGTTATGCAGCGTTTTGCCTGTTTTTAGATCGACAAGCAGTACGTTATCGCTGCGCTGAGACGCGACAAAAAGCACGTTCTTCTTAGGCGCCACGGCCACACCACTTGCACCGCGAGCCAGAGGTAGCGTTATCACTTGTTCTTGCTCTTGTTTCTTAAGATCAATGACAAACGCTTCGTTAGTATTGATGCTAACGGTGTAGAGCTTGGCGTTGTCGCTGTCTAGGGCAAGGCTCATTGGGCTAGGGGTTTCGCGTCCCGCTGAACGTAATTGAATGGAAGGTAATGGCTCTAGTGTCTGGGTATCAAAAACAGCAATTTCACCTGTGCCCACGGGCGAGGCGTACGCACGATTGGCTTTGCTGTCGATGATGACGTCTCGTGCATGTGTTACCGCACCGTGTTCGAACTGTTTAACCAAGCTGAGGTCGTCTTGTTGATAAACCGCGACGGTGTTTGTGCGGGTGTTGGTAACCCAAATGGTATCGTTCGCATCGTCAACGGCAATGCCGTATACCGCTTGAACCTGTCCATCATCTCGCTTTGAGTCAAGCGATGGGGTAACGCGGGCTTCAATACTCAGATCCGTTGGTACAACTTTTAAAATTTCGGATTGGGTAACAGGTGGACGTCCTACTGAAGAACTTAAGTAGAGACGGTTGTGTTTAGGGCTGTAAGCACTTTGGTATAAACCACGAGTGATAGGCGCTGAGTGGGTTTCAAATTGTTCGGCACCCATATGGGCGAGATCCGGCGAGATCTTTAATTCAAAAACCGAGGCCGATGAGGGGTTAACGGTTTGCACAACAATAGGGTGCAATCCAGTGACGGCATCAGCAGGGATGGATGCACTTTGCTTAAAATCCCCTTTTTCATCGGCTTTGATGGTGTCGTTATCAACGATTGACGTGCCGCTGCGTAGTAATTGAATTTCTTGACCAGGACGGAAACCGCGACCTTGAAGCTGCGCCTCACCGCCAGGTAACACGATGCCTTGGCTTGATACGCTGCCCTTAAATTCAAGTTCAGGTTGATCAAAAACAGGGCTAGCGACAGCACTTACACCACCGAAACCGAGTAATAACGCGGCGAGCAATGGGGTGGTGCGTTGTAATAGCTTTGAACTACGAATGCAAAAAGTATTGATTTGCATTACTGCTCCTTAGGAAAACAAAATCTCAGTAAATAGCCGAGAAAGGGAGGTTGAATAAATGGCAGAGCTGTTTTAGCGAGGCGTGTTGCAGAATGCGCCGCTACGTGTGGCCGTTTACCGTTTTTAACGCGTTATGGCGACTGGCAAACAACCCTGCTGAAAGCGTACAGGCGCAACCGCCTACGAAAAGGGCGAGGGATGGGCTAAACCATTTCGCCATGCTGCCCATTTGTAGGTTTCCAGCAGCAGTGCCGATAGAGGATTGGGTCATCCAAAGTGCAGACATACGGCCTAAAAGATGATCGGGAGTATGGCGTTGTACCAGTGTCATGCGCAACATTTTTGATAGGGTGTCAGCCGAACCCATGATGGCTAAAGCGATCATGGATGGATACAGGTGAGTGCTTTGAGAGAGCGCGATGATGGCAAGCCCCCAAACGAGTACGGCCCCAATAATAGTGATGCCTGGGCGCTTTAAAGAGCGTATCCATCCACTACTCAGTGCCGTTAATGCGGCCCCGATGGCGGGTGCAGCGTATAAGGCACCGGTGACGCTTGCCCCTTGTCCAAGTACCACGTCGCCCCACTCGGGTAGCAAAGCCAGAGGGGTCGCAAAAACCACAGCGACAAGGTCGATCAGCAGCAAATTACGCAGCAGCGGCGTGCGCAGCATGTAATGAAAGCCTTCAGCAAAGGCATGGATTGCTGAACTGGGTTTGCCATCGCCGCCCCGTGGAGGGAGGGCCGGTAAAGCAGACAATAAAAACGGGGTGGTTAAGACGCCCACCAGCACGATGCTATAGCACATGACCAACCCACTGGGGCTAGCAATCAGAGCCCCCGCTAGAAGTGGGCCAAGTACACCGCCCAGTTGCATGGACAACCCGGAAAGTGCCGCGGCCGAGGCCAAGTGCTGTTTTCCTACTAGGGCTGGGGTGGCAGACATCATGGCTGGAATACTGATCCCGCTTGCGGCCCCTCCGATCATGGCCGCGATATAAATCAAAGCGATCGAAGGTGTAGACAGCAGCGTATTAATGAGAAACAGCAAGACGCTAAGCACGTAAACACTTCGGGACCACATCATTAGCTTACGTCGATCGATGCGATCAGAAAGCACACCGCCAATTAGCAGCGCGATGACCATGGGAACCGCCATGCTGACACTTAACAGTGCGACGGCGACGCTGGACTGACTTAATTCGTAGAGCTGAATGCTGGCAGCGACCAGCATCATGCCGGTAACCAGCACGGAAGCCGTACGCGCCGCGTAAGCGTAGCGAAAGGCGCGGCTTTCGCGCAAAGGGCTGATATCAATGATAAAACGACTTAAGGACATGCTACGGCCTGATGCTGTGTTTGCGCTGAGCGCAGTCGAGGGTGAAGAACGCGTAAGATATGTTGCATCGCGTCGCTGTTGGTAAGGTGGGCGTGAAGGGATGGCACGTCGTGGATGTCGAGCGAAGCGACCCACGGTGCCCACATCACTGGGCGCAGATTGTCCTCTTGGTGATCCAGTGCGGCTCGAAAATACAGTATTTCATGATTCAAAAAACTGTGATGGTGTTCGCGTACGACGTGATTGTTAAGTTCGACTGAGCGGAAAACACCTTGTAATTGTTCGTTGCTGAGCTCACCTAAAGCGTGGCCACTGCGCCGTAGAAATCCGATAACGCCGCTTTCGTCGAGGCTGACATCCGGCAAACTGTCGGGGTCGTAGCCCGCGATGTACAGCAACGCTTTATAACGATCCTCAGGCTCGGGGGCGGCGCGGTCGCGCCAGACGTCACTGGGGTAGGCATCAAGCATTGTTAAGGTGCCCAGCGTTAGCCCACGTTCAGCGAGTATTTGTGCAACCTCATGCACCATAATGCCCCCTACCGACCAACCCAATAAGTGATAAGGACCGGTGGCTTGCAGTGCTTGGATTTGATTGGCGTAGTCAGTTGCCATCTCTGCCAGCGTTGCAGGGTGCGGAAGGTGTGTATGCAAACTACGCGACTGCAGCCCGTAAACGGGTCTCTCCCCCTCAAGATTGCGTGCTAAAAAGCCATAGCACCAACCTAAGCCACCCGCTGGGGGTAGGCAGAACAAGGCGGGTTCGGGCGTTGTGTTAAGGGCGGACCGAAGCACCAATAACGGGTTAAAGCCCGCCGTGTTGGCCATCGATGGGGTATGGGTGGCGTGATCGAGATATGACGCTAAGCGCTCTACGCTTGGGTTCTCGAAAATGGCGCCCAAACTTAAGCCTAAGCCTGTGCTTTCGCGTAATTGGCTGATGGCTTGTGCAGCAAGTAAAGAATGCCCCCCTAGTGCAAAAAAATCGTCATTGGCGTAGGGTGGGTTATCCAGATTCAGTAGTGTTTGATAAAGCGCAGCCACTCGATGTTGGGTGTCCCCCTCTAAAGTTTTACCGGCTTGCACGCCGCGTTCGGGTGCAGGTAAGGCCTTGCGATCAAGTTTGCCATTGGCGTTCAGGGGCAGCGCGTCCAGCCACACGATAGCGCTGGGTATCATTGCGTCAGGAAGTCGCGTGTGTGCGTAGGCCAGTACCGTTTCGCTATGTGGATTGTGGTCTGGCTTGGCCACCAAATACGCTGCAATATAGAGTTCACTCGGTTGATCTTCGCGTGCAATGACCACGACCTCTTGAACTGCGGGGTAATTAGCAAGGCAAGATTCGATTTCGCCTAACTCAATGCGTTGTCCACGCAATTTAATTTGATGGTCGGCGCGTCCGAGATAAATAATGGCGCCATCATCGCGCCAACGAGCGATGTCGCCCGTGTTGTAGAGACGGATGTCTGGATCGGCACTGAAAGGGCTTTGTATAAATTGTTGTGCGGTTAAATCCGTACGGCCCAAATAACCTTCGGCCAGTTGTTGCCCGCCGATGTATAACGTGCCCGCCGTATTGGGCGGAACCGGACGTAGGTAGTCGTCCAAAATATACAATTGCGTATTCCAAACCGGCTTGCCAATGGGCACAGGGTCACTAATGGCATCCTCAGCAATAGGCCAAAAACTGACGTCCACGGCGGCTTCCGTTGGCCCATAAAGGTTGTGCAGTTGTCCGCGAATCTGGGAATAGAAACGTTTGCACAGCGCAGCGCTTAAGGCTTCTCCACTACAAAACACATAATCAATAGACAAGCCTTGACTACGTGGTTCACTTAGAAACACGTTAAGCATAGAGGGCACAAAGTGCACCACAGAGATGCGCTCGGCTTCTATGAGTTCCAGCAACGCATAAGGGTCTTTGTGTTGCTCGGGTTCGGCAATCACCAGTGGGGCACCGCACAGCATGGGTAAAAATAATTCCCATAATGACACGTCAAAGGTGTAGGGTGTTTTTTGAAGAAAACGTGCCGTGTGGTCAAGTTGATAGTGCGTTTTCATCCATATCAAGCGGTTCACAATGGCACGGTGACTGACCACGACTCCTTTAGGGTCGCCGGTAGACCCAGAGGTATACAGCACATAGGCAGGGTCTGACGGGGCGGGAGGACGAATGGTCTGCGTTGATGCAGGCACGTCAATAAGGTCGCGCACCGTAACGGCGTTCGATGTGGCTTGCTGGTTGGATGTAATCACCACTTTAGGAGTGGCAATGCTTAGAATGCGTTGCGTTCGTTCGGTCGCTTGGCTGGGGTCCAAGGGAAGGTAGGCGGCACCTGCTGCTAAAATGCCGTGCAGGCACAACACCATATCGCTGCTACGCTCAAGCATGACCGCAACCAAATCGCCACGTTTTACGCCCATCGCTGCAAGACGGTTGGCGATATTCGTGACGTGGGCAGCGAATTGCTTGTAGGTGGTCTGCTCGCCTTTGAACACCAAAGCGGTGTGATCAGCGAATTCAAGACATTGCTGGGCGACGAGTTCATTAAGCGTTGAGGAAGGAATAGGGTGCTGGGTTAGATTTTGCTCGCCTACCCAATACGCCTGTTCGTCTGGTGTGAGTGAGGGCACGACCTGCAGTGAAGGTGCTGCTAAGGCTTGCTCTAAAAAATGCAGCAGTCGTTTTAAATGGGCATCAATGTCGTTTTGTCGATAAAGCTTAGGGTTCGCTTCGAGCTCTATGCGTAATCCACTGGCATCGGGTGCCGACCTAAGGTTGATATTGATGTCTTCAACAGGCCCAGCGCACAGCACGCGCTGCTTCGCTTCTACGCCTTCAAGTTCGTATGGGGCGTCGAAAGGCAGAATGTTGACGAGGGGCCCGTGCAAGCGTCGCATGCCTTGAAGCAAACCTAAATCACGACGTAGCTGTTCGCTACGGTAACGGCCGTGTCGGCGTGCCTGCCGTATGCTTTTTGCACTGTCTTTTAAAAAATCTTTGATGCTGGCACGTTCATCAATGTGCAGCACTAAAGGCGCGATATTCATGACGGTAGCAACAGCCCGTGCACTGATGTTTCCAAGACGTCCCATCCACGGCATACCCAACACCACTTGCGACTGACGCGTATGACGCTGCAGATAGGCCGCACACAGAGCGGTCAATATGTCGGGCCAACTGCACTCATACTGTTCTTGTGCGGCGAGTAATAGCCCTAATGTCCGCTGTTGAACGGGGGCGTGAGCGTACAGGCAGGAGTGTGCTGTGAGGGCGGCGCTGGCGCTAAGGCTGGCCACCTCTTCGGCGCCGTCTAGCTGTTGCAACCAGTACGATTGGTTTTGCGCGCGTACTTCACTGCTGCGATAGCGCTCATCGTCTGCAATAACGTCGATAAACGAGGTCAGTGGCTTGGCGTGGTCTTCGTGACCCTTGCGCCAGATTTCGTATAACTGTGTCGCTCGGTTTTCAATCAGCGCCATCCCATAGCCATCCGCTGCCAAATGATGGACGCGTTGGTACCATTGGCAATGTGTGTCGCTAATGCGATAAAGCCTCTGCGAGGCCAAGGGCGTTTGTGTCGGGTCAATAGCCGTCAGGTAATCGGCCTGCATGGCCTGTGCGCTGACCGCTAAGGCATCAGCATGATGACGTAAGTCAATGACTTCTAAGCTCGGGCAATACGATGGGTCTAGGTATTGCCGCGGGCCATCTGCCGTGTCAATCAGACGCAAGGACAACGCATCGGCCTCACGTAGCGTTTGATTAATGGCCTTAACCAGCAACGAAAGCTCAACTTGCCCCATAAAGTCGGTGCAATGAGCGGTATTAAAAATAGGATTCAAGGGGTCTAGGCGCTGTGCATACCATAAGCCTTCTTGTGCTTCGGTTAACAAGAAGGTTTGCTGGGTGTGCGCGGCAGAATCCGATACGTGGTGATCGTTGCTAAACATGATGAAAATAACGCGGCAGTAAAGGAATCAGTGGTGCTTAATGATCGAGGGAGGCATTCACGATTGCCCACCAGTGTTCGAGGGACGCGTTTTCTGCCATTTCAGCAAATTCAATTTTTGCGCCAGCTTCGCGCCAACGTGACGCTAAGGTCATGGCGCGCATGGAGTCCAAGCCCAGATCCATCAAGTTGTCGTTATTGAGGATATCAGAGGGGTCTTCGTGCAGCATCGCTGCAATATCGGCGCGCATGCGCTCGAGAGTGAGTGGGGTGGTCATAATGAGTCTGTGGATTGAGTCAATTGGGCTTGAAGTTGTGCACGCAGCATTTTGCGGCTGATTTTGCCAGCGGCAGTTTCACTAAAGGCGGTAACAAATACGATCTGATCAGGGACTTTAAAGTCGGCAATACCGCGCTCACGCACCCATTTTTTCAGTTCGCTAGCACGTGGTTTTTCACCCTTGGGGATCACAAAGGCGCAACTGCGTTCGCCAAGGTAGTCATCGGGTACCGAAACGACGGCGGCATCAAAAACCTGAGGGTGAGACAGCAAATGGTCTTCAATTTCCTCAGCGGAAATTTTTTCTCCCGCTCGGTTAATGTGATCGCCGGCTCGACCTTGAACAATGAGGTAACCGTTTTCCGTGACTTTGACGATATCGCCGGTGCGGTAATAGCCCTCGCTGGTAAACGAGCGTTGGTTTGCCTGATCGTTATTGTGATAGGCGCGAATGGTGTAGGGGCCTCGGGTGAATAGATGGCCGGTTTCACCTTGGGCAACGGGCACGTCGTTATCATCGACCACACGAATTTCGTCGTCTGGGCTGATAGGGCGTCCTTGCGTTTCGATGATGGTTTCAAGGTCGTCATCAAGACGTGTGTAATTCACCAACCCTTCAGCCATGCCGAATACTTGTTGTAGCGTGACGTTTAAGATGGGTTTTACGCGTCGGGCGACTTCAGGAATAAGCTTCGCACCGCCGACCTGTAGCACTTTTAATGAGGAAAGCGAATGCGGGCTTTTGGGGGCGGCTTCTAACCACAATAACAACAGCGGTGGGACGAGACTAGAAACGTTCACTTTTTCTGCTTCGATTAGCGAAAAGCATGCCTCTGGACTGGGGGATTCGCTAAGCACAACACGTCCACCGGCGTATAAAGTGCCAAAAAATCCGGGTGAACTCATGGGAAAGTTATGGGCAATCGGTAAAGCGCCGAGGAAAACACTGTTGGCATCTAGGCCGCAAATGTCCGCACTTTCTCGTAGCGTGTAGAGGTAATCATCGTGGGTACGTGGTATCAGTTTGGAAAGACCAGTGCTACCACCTGAAATTTGCACGAAAGCGACGTCTTGCGGGTTGGGCACAGAGGCCTCAATGGAAACCGGCTCGGTGCTTTCTTGCAAGGCGTCGAATGAAATGAACTCTTGAGCATCGCCCACCACAAACACACTTTTTACAGTAGGACACCGAGTTTGAAGCTCGCGAGCTAAACCACGGTAATCGAATCCGGCATGAGTATCTGCACACAGGTAGCCGTCTGCTTCGCCGGTTTTCGCAAAGTGCTCAATTTCGGTAATACGATGAGCGGGTAGCGCATAGATAGGAAGGATGCCCGCCCGAAAAAAACCAAAGGCCGCGCTAATAAATTCAGGAATATTAGGTAGCTGAATGATGATTCGGTCGCCGGGTTTAAAGCCAGCTTGTTGCAACCTTAGGGCGATCGTAGAGGCGCGGTGATCAAGCTCTTGGTAGGTCCAGCGCTTATTTCCGCCCACAATCGCAATGCGATCTGGATGCGCTTGGGCGCGCTCTCGCAGCAGCTCACCAAAGGTTTCACCTTTCCAATAACCCGCTTGTTGATACCGGCTAACAAACTCAGCAGGCCACTCTTGATGAATAGGAATATTTTTCGTCATGATAATGAGAACTATTACATATATAACGGCATTTGTCAGTTTTACAGTGCTAGCAGTTGCGCCAAACCGAGCGTGTGAGACTGAACCGTAGGGGTCGTGCCTTCGCAGGCGATTGCACAGGCGTAGCGCTTTGGGCTGTCAATTAAGGCGTATTGATAAGACGCAAGCTCTAATTCGCTTGGAGCCGACTTGACGGGTGCATAACGCCGACTTGGCGGGTGTAAGGTGATCAGCGTAGGGTCGACGCGCAAGCCGATCCCTTTTGCCTTAAGTAAGGCCTCTTTGCAGACCCAGGCTTGATAGAACGTGGCAAGGCTATGGCTCACCCAGGGCTCATTTTTAAAGTAATGTGCCGCGAGCGTTTTGACTTCCACATCACGCTGGTATTCGATGTCTATGCCCACAGGGGACGAGGCAAAGGCAATAGCGATTTGCTGTCCTGAGTGCGAAAGGTTGAAATGCCATGGTTCGTGTTCAGCCTGCTGCGCAATAAAGGGTTTGCCTAACGAATCATGGCGAACAGAGGCTGGCTTCGTGGCAGAGGGGTTGTGTGCTCGCCATAACTTATAAAGCGTAGCGTAAGCTAACTGACGTATTTGTTGATCGGCTTGACGTTTTAATGAGCGCACCCGTACCCAATCGGCTGCATGCAAGCAGGCGAAATAGGAGGCCTCCAATTGCTGAAATAATGAGGCGTTTAGGTGATAAACGTGTGCGAAACTCATGAACCGTTAAGAGACTAAAAATGATAATCGTTCTCATTTTAAAACTCTTTCTGACGAAAAGCCATGCTTGTCACTGAGATTTACGCTGTGTGAACACGGCAATGCTGTGCAGGGCGGCCGCGCTCAGCATAGGGCCATGCTGTTGAGACTTAAAGATACTCAAGTCAGTGTGTAGTCGAGCCTTACCGCGCAGGCTTTGCATGAGCTCATCAATCAAAATTCGTGTGGGTGAGCCATTACGCCGTTCTTCCCCTGACTGGGCCGGTTTGGCATGCCATTGCTCATTTTCGCCCACCATCAGGTGCAGATGATTGGGACGAGCAAATGCGGCTGGCTGGCTGAGTTGAAGCAGTAAGGGCCAGTGCCACCACAGGGCGGGGCTTGCCGCATAAAAATGGTTAAAGACTGAAGGTTGCTGGCAAAATAGCTGATAAAGGCAATAGAGTCCGCCATAGGAATGACCAAATAACCCCATCTTGTTGGGGGCCACAGCCAAGGCTTCGCTAAGCAGAGGGCACACGGTGTGATGCAGAAAGCGAGAGAAGTCATCGGCACCGCCGCAGCGCCAATTTTCTACGCGGGGGTCTATCTGATGGGGGCCTGGTGCGTTAGGGGTATAGTCAAAAGCACGACGAGCAGCGGTCTCAGCATGATCAAGGCCATAGCCTAAGCTAGCAATGTGTATGTGCTGAGGCCCTTTTGTGCGTTGCAACGCTTCGATGTCGGATTGCAGCCAATCACCATCTAACATCAATAATAATGGGGCAGGCTCGGGCGTGGACGCGGGCCAGTAGCGCAGAAGGTGCACTTGTCCGGCCGCATCAGACACAAATTGTGTTTTCATGTGGGCATTCTGGTGGCTAAGGGCTTAGTCCTTTTCGATTGACACCATGTAGGTACCTTCTAAGGGCACAGTGAGAAAACGCTCGTTGATTTCAGCTAAGGTGTCGCTGGCCGATACATCGCTGAACGGTTCTGGGTGTATCCACGAAGCAAGGGCTTCAATAAAGATGACGTGTAAGGGCGAGTCGTTAAACGCATGCCAGATTCCGTGAGCATTACCCGATTTCATGGCAGGAAGCGAGCCGAGTCGATTGGCCGAAATAATATGCGCTAAGCTGCTTTGCGCTTCGGCATGCGTGACGTGCGTACCAATACGTAAGCCATCGTTGGTGCGTTTGCCGGCGCCGGTACCGGTCGCAATATAAACCGTCGGTTCGCTGCTATAGATGTATTCGAAGTTAAGGCGGCCCGTGACGGTTTTCAGCACATCGTTAGCAATGTTGTGTCCGCCAGCATAACTGATCATATCGTTGAAAGTGCCCGTGCCTGGCGAATTGCAGCAGTCAGTGCTTCCTGCATGAGCGTGCACAAAAACGGGAGGGCGTTTTTCAGGGGCAATGGCGGCTAAGCGTTCAGACACGCGCTGCATGTGTGACTCGTAAAGCTCAATAAACGCTTCTGTGCGCGAGGTTTGACCGACTGCGCTTCCCAGCGCGCGTAAGCTTGGCACCGTGTTGTTAAGGGGGTCGATGAAGAAGTCGATAATAATGACCGGAACGCCCGCCGCGTCAAAATGACGTAATAGCACTGATTCGTCAGGTGATTGGCCTTTAGCGATTCCAGCAAAGCTTGCCGTCAGCACGATAAGATCCGGTCGTTGAGCAAGGGCTTGCTCGACGGAGAAACTCTCTGCCGTATGCCGTGCCACCGTGGGCACTTCGGCAATCTCAGGAAAACGGTCGAGATAGTTTTGGTATTCGTTTGAGAAAGAGGTGCGAAACTCGTCAGACCAACCCGCCAAGATACTAACGGGCTCGGGGTGCAGTAAGGCTAAAACAGGTAAATGGCGGGCTTGTGCCAACACCACGCGCTCTGCGGGTTGTTCAAGTTCTACCGTTCGGCCCAACGCGTCGACGACGGTGATGGGTTGGGCTGCAGCGCCGAAAGCGACCAAGCTTAATGCCGCCGTGCACAGTAAAGATAACAGAGTGTTTTTCATCGTTAATGTACCTACAAGATAGGGGCGCGCAGCCCGTCGATCATGACTTGGTTACTGCCTTTAGAGCAACGTTCAATGCGTGCCTCTACGCCATAGCCAGCGGCCAGCGACTCAGGTGTGATCACTTCGTCTGGTGTGCCTTCGCCTAAGAGCTCGCCTTTTTTGATGAGCACAGCGTAATCACTATGGCGTAAGGCCACATTTAAGTCGTGCAGCACGATCAATGTGGTTAAACCATGTTGATAGGTTTCCTGACGCAGTAAGTCCATGACATGAAACTGATAGTTCAAATCCAGTGCAGAAAGCGGTTCATCCAGCAGTAAGAGTCGAGGCCGACGGATCAAGGCTTGCGCGAGACCTACCAGTTGTTTTTGCCCCCCCGATAGCTGGTCTAAGTAGTGCATGGCAAGGTGTTCAATGCCCAGCCGTTCTAAAAGCTCAAGGATGGCACTATCACTGACGGCCTGAGATTCGGGTGCTAACGCCGAGGCTTTGGCTGCCACCAACACTGACTCAAACACACGTAAGTGGACGGCAGCCGGTAGAGATTGGGGCAGATAAACCACGTGCTGAGCACGTTGTTCGAAGTTAACGTTATTCAGGTTGGTATCGTTCAAAATAATGTCGCCCTGCTTAAGCTTCAACAAGCCAGCTAGCGCTTTAAGCAAGGTCGATTTACCACTGCCGTTGGGCCCAAGTAGTGAGATCACCTGCCCGCTTTTCAAGGGCTGCAGGCTGAGGTCGCGAACGATAGTTTGCTTGCCATAGGCAAGGCTTAAGTTTTTAACTTCTAACATATCAACTACTTAGTTTGGCGGCGCAGCACCACCATTAAGAAAAATGGCACGCCAACCAGTGAGGTGACGATTCCTACTGGAATAATAATGCCGGGCGCAATGTTTTTAGAGGCGATGGAGGCAAGCGAGAGAATTAGCGCCCCGATGAGCGCACTGCCTGGCAAGTAAAAACGGTGATCTTCGCCAAATAAACGTCGTGCGATATGGGGTGCGATTAAGCCGATAAAGCTGATGGTGCCCACAAATGACACGGCAAGAGCCGCCATGAAACTGATGCGCAGTAACGACGTTAACCGTAAGCGCTGAACATTAATACCGAAGCTGAACGCGCGGTCTTCGCCTAGACGAAGGGCGGTCAGTTTCCACGAGTCGCGTATGGCGAGCGGCAAAATAAGCAGTACCGCTAAAAACATGACCCCGACCTTAGGCCATGTGGCGCGAGATAAACTGCCCATGGTCCAGAAGACCAAGGATTGCAGGTCTTCAGCGCTGGCAATGAATTGCATTAACGACACTAAGGCATTGAAGGAGAACACCAGCGCAATGCCAAATAGCACCAAACCCGAACTGCTCATTGAGCCCCAACGGGCCACAGCGTCAAGTAATAGCGCTGAAAACAGTGCAAACATGAAGGCATTGGTCGCAACCATCCATGAATGGGGTATTCCGGGCAGCGATAAATTAAGAATGATGGCGAGCGAAGCCCCGAAAGCCGCGGCAGACGAGATGCCCAAGGTAAAGGGGCTAGCCAGTGGGTTATTTAAGATCGTTTGCATTTCTGCGCCCGCTAACCCTAAGCCTAGACCGATGGCCACGGCCATCATCGAGTAGGGAAGGCGTAGTTGCCACACAATGACACTGGTGGTGTTCTGTTCGCCCATGGGGCTAATCAGTGCTTGCCATAACTCTTTCCAACTGAGGGCCGAAGGGCCTAGCGTGAAGTCGGCCAAGGTGGACAGAACAATGGCAAATACCAAAGCCGCCATCAGTAGCCATCGATACTGCACAAGTTCGTGGTAACGGCTGGCTGCGGATTGAGAAGAGTCAATAGAAAGCATTAAGGACTTAAATGAGAACTGTTTACAAAAATAAGAGTATAGTGGATTGATTACCCAACCGTGCGTAAAGATAGAGCATTGTTGTCATGAATTATGTACGTTTTGAACTGAAAGCCGCTCAAGGGCTGATTTTTAGAATCAATCTGGCTTGGCCGCAGTGTGTTCCTCCCGCTAAAGGATGGCCCGTCTCGTATGTGTTAGATCAGAACGAGTTCTGGACGGCATTAAGCGTTACCCAAGATCAAGCGGCACCCTATGTATTGCGAGGTGATGCGGAAGGGGTGGTGGTCGGAATTGGTGTTTCAACGCCCGCGCAACGTAAGTACGTGTATACCCCGCTTATTGATCCCAACTACTCGGCGACACTTCAGCCAGAAGGCTCGGGCGGCTATGCGTTATTGGCGGAGGCGTTGGTCGGTGAGCTATTGCCGATGGTAGAGCAGATGCTGCCCATCAATCCGTCCAAACGAACGCTGTGCGGTCACTCTTTAGCTGGTTTGTTCGTGAGTCACCATATGTTGACCGACGTGATTCGTTTCAATCGTTATATTATTTCTAGCCCGTCGGTGTGGTGGGCTGATTTTTATTTGTTGGTCCATGCATCGCAGTGTTTAAGCGCGCGGCGCGTGCGCATGCAGTCAGAGGTGTATTTAACGGTGGGGCAGTATGAGCAAGGAGCAAGTCCTCGCGATTTGAGCCTACCGCTTGAGGCGCAGCAGTGCAATGAGCAACGCCGCCAGCAACGAAAAATGGTCACGGGGGCAGAGCAGTTAGCCCGTATCTTGCGTACATATCCGTGCTTTACGGTGCATTTTGGTGTGATTGACGACGCTGATCATGGCAGCGCATCAACGGTAGCGTGGCAACGTGCGTTTCGTTAGGCTGAATGGTCGGATATCGATCATTGGCCATACAGGCGACGCAGAAAAAAGGTAAAATACAAGATTGCCCCGTCTAACGTTTGCGGGGCTATTTTATTTTTGATAACGGTGTCCAAAACTGTGGCACCACCCCATTTTCGTAATGGGACTAATCTGTATTCGGAGTCCACCATGTCTGGCCCTATGCTTTACGAGCGCACGATTGCTTTAAATAAAGCTGATCACCATGATTTAAAAATTGATATTAACGAGAACCACTATCAATTTGCGCGTACGACGAACGCGATGCCGTTATCGATTAGCGAATTCGCTGACGCCTCACGCCATTATCCGGTTGTGTTCATACAAAGCGAAGAAAATCAGTTTCACGTTGTGGCGCTAATGGGCTTAGAGCATGCGACCAACCTTTTTGTGTCGCCGGATGGGGCCTGGAGCCCAGAGACGTACATCCCCGGTTTTGCTAAGCGCTACCCTTTTATCTTAGGTACGACAGAAGATAAAAACGCGTTGGCGGTTTATGTGGATGAGACCTATCCGGGCTTAGGGAAAACAGAAGGCTTGGCCTTTTTTGAAAACGGGGAAGAGTCTGCCTACTTAAAACAGTTGATGGAGTTCTTGCGCGTTTATCAAAACGAGATCGCTGTAAGTCAGCAGTTTGCCAGCCGTTTATACAAAATGGGCTTACTTGAGCCACGCTCGATTACCGTTACCCAAGAGGGTGAAGAAAAAGTTCTTAGCGGTTTCTGGGTGGTGAACGATGAAAAATTCGGTAAGTTAGACGATAAAATGGTGGTTGAAATGTTCCACAATGGCGCCTTAAGCTTAATCGAGCTGCACCGTGCGTCGTTGGGCAATATACAGAATATGGCTCGTCGCGCAGAACGCCTACTGGCGAAGTAACTGCTGTGAGGCGCGTTGGGTCGGTTTGATCCGCTTATAAAACCATGTCTTTAGCCAGTCTAATGACATGGTTTTTTGTTTGCGCTATACAAGTCTGGGCTTAACGGCCAAAATAAGTTTATGACACCTACTTCCGCCATCGCACGATTTATTCCAAAAAACATACAGCCCACGCCTGAGCAGGCGGCCATTCAACTGTCGCAACGTCGAATCAGCTTAGTGCATGCGAATGCGGGCGCGGCAAAAACAACGACCTTGGCTTTGCGCATCGCGGAAGCGCTGGCACGTGGATTAGCGCCAACAAAGGTGTTGGCGTTGGTGTTTACGGATGAAGCCAAAGACGTATTGCGTGAACGACTGCTGCAAATTGGTGTGCTTCCCTACCAACTACGTCAGTTACGTATACGTAGCTTTGAGGGCTTTGCGATTGAGGAATTAGCTAAACGGGAAGACACGTCCGTTGCGTCTTACCGTCGCGCCGACGAGTTGCGTCCCTTTGTGCTTGAAGCGATTAAGCGGGTAAGCACCAAATATTCGCATCGTTATCCTTACCTCGATATTCGCACGCATCAGGTGGCGATAAGTCAGTTCATCGATTGCCAGCAGCGGCTTAAAGCGTCGATGTTATTGGAAACTGAAGAGTTAGGGCTAGAGCTAGAAGATATCGCGATTAATGCGAAAGCAACGCTAACCGATTACCTAACTGCCATCGAATACGAAGCATTGCGTAACGATAGTTATGAAGGGGTGGTTTTTAGGGGGCCGTATGACGCGACCTATGATCTCGCTAAAGGCCTTAATCAAGAGCCCTACTGGCACGAGATTTTGCCCGAGTACCGTTTGATCGTGGTAGATGAGTTACACGATTTGAACGAGGCCTCTTTTTGTATTTTATGTGCCTTACTGGAAAAGGGGGACGTGTACTTTGTGGGGGCGGGCGATAAAGATCAGGTCATACATAGCGAGTTGGGGGCGGATGAAGGTTTTTTACTTGAGCGGTTTAAGCAGCGCTATGACCATGCACGTTCGTTTCCTCTGACGCAAACCTATCGACATGGTCCGCACTTGGCTTTTGCGGTTGAGCACTTTAAGAATAAGTTGGTCAGCTCGGCGCTGGCAGAGCGCACGCAAATAGCACCATTTTATTATGATCATGCTGATTTAAATGCCGGGGCAGATGCCTGCTTGCAGGCCATTAAAGCGTGGACGGATGCCGGCAATAATTTAAACGAATGCACCATTTTATTAAGGGATGTGCATCAGTCTGTCGCCATAGAAAGTGCACTGCTGGCGCGACGTGTTCCCTATGTGGTGCAAGGGTTTAGGCCTTACTTAATGCGGCGTGAAATTACGTTTATCCGAGGCTTGATGGCCTTGGCGCTATCGGCCTTAGGTGAAATTCCGCAGCCGAGTTTACGCCGTGAAATCGTCAGTGCTTTGGCTTTTTTTGCTGAGTTAAGCCTTTCGGATGACGATTTAAGCTCAGCGCAAGCAGATATCGCTGAGCACCCCGAGATGCTGTCTTTCTTTTTTAGTGGCCAAATTCTTCGCACAGCGCCCGAGTTGCCGGCTCAACGTATGAATCAAGCGGTGGAACATTTGCGTGAACAGGCGCAAGGAGCGCCCGCCCACGAGGTGTTACAGCATATCGTTGATATTCTGGATTTGTCGGCGTTGGCACAACGACTATTTGTGCACGAACAACACGCGTTGGTTATTAGCCGTTCTATTGCCGAGCTTATTCGTGTGGCCCAGTTACAGCAATTAAGTGTGCAAGCCTTTTATCGTTGGTTGATCGGTTTGGATACGTTGGTTGAGCCGTCGAATCCGTACGGGCAGGCGGTGCGCATAGCGCGTATCTCCAGCGCTAAGGGTAAAGAATACCCACACGTTATTTTGCCTTATCTGCAAAAAGATGAGTTTCCGCTCAATGCGTTGACCACGGTAGAAGAAGAAAACTTGTTTTACGTTGCGGTGACACGCACACAAGTGCGCTTGAGCTTACTGGCGCCTAAGGATGAGGCATGGCGTAGTTCTTTCGTGGCGCGTTTGGGTATAGAGCAAACTCAAGATCGGGCCGATCAAACGGTGGTCGCGAATCGTACACGAGTTGATGCGCAGCCTTATGTACAGGCCATGGCTGAATCGGGATCCACTCGCTTTACGGTGCGTGATCCGTCTCCCTCCGCAAGCGGTGCTCGCGTTGACCTCGACGTACCCTTTGCAGAGAAAGATCAGGCTAAAGCATTGGGGGCTAGATGGGATCCGGCGGTGAAGCGATGGTACGTGCCTGCCGGTGTGGATGCTGAAGCCTTTGAGCCTTGGTGGCCTCGTCGTTAACCCCTTAAATCGTAGGCGATATTTTTTAAGTTGTTCTAGATAGGCTGAATGATATTCAGCCTATTTTTTTGCCTAAGGCTGACATAAAAGTCAGTTTTATGTCAGTTACTTAAGTAAATTTAATGCTCGCTAATACCGATTATTCGTACTATCCCTAATATTTTTAAGTCGGGAATAAATAGATACTGACTCATATGTCAGTTTAAGGTTCGAAGAAATGAAAGACGATAAACAGGATTATGGATCGCGTGTGATCACTCCAGAAGGTGGCGCAAGTTATTGGCAGCCTGTGCCTGCTAATGGGTTTGTGCGCACGCTTTTTAATGCCAAACAGTTGGGTGCGCACACCGCGTTTTCTGCGGGTACGCAAACCATCGACCCCGGAAGCTTTGTTCGAGAGCATATGCACGATGCGCATGAAGAGCTGATTTACATCGTTGAAGGTGAGGGCACGGTGGTGCTGGACGGTGTTGAGCATGCGTTAGCGCCCGGTGCCTCCCTTTTTCTGGCTCGTAACAGCACGCATAAATTTCTGAATCCGGGGCCGGGGCCACTTTCGTTTTTCTGGGTGTTGATGCCGGGTGGGCTCGATGATTTTTTCCGTCAAATAGGTCGTCCTCGTTCGGCAGGTGAACCGGCTCCAGCCCCATTCCCTCGTCCCGAAAACATCGCGGAAATTGAGGCCAATACGGTCTTTGGTTGGACTATGAAGTAAACGATTTCATTTAGAACAAAGGATTAGCCTGTGTACATAGAAGAAAGAGACTACCGGATTAAGCCGGGGTTGGTGAATCAGTTTGTAGCGACGTACGAAGCGCACGGCTTAGCACTGCAGAAACAGTATCTGGGTAACTTTCTTGGCTACTTTATTTCAGAGGTGGGCGAGTTAAATCACGTAGTGGCGCTGTGGAGTTACGACAGCCTAGACGAACGAGATCGTGCCAGAACGGCCATGATGGCCGATAAAGAGTGGTTGAAATATCTGGATATGGTCACTGATCTTATTGATACCCAGAACACTCGCATCTTAAAACCGGTTAGTTTTTCCCCTATTCGATAATTGACGCACATGAAAAATATAGGAATTATCGGCAGCGGGCTAATTGGTTCGTCGTGGGCCTTGTTGTTTGCAAGGGCAGGATTGAATGTTGCGCTGTATGACGAAGAGCCTGAGCATCTGGACAATGCCCAACGTAGCATTGCCGAAGCGATCCATCATTCACGTGTCTTGCTACGCGAGGGCGAGGACGTAAACACGCTATTAGCGCGTATCACCTTTGTGAACACGCTTGAAGCAGCTGTGCTGGATGCGAACTATATACAAGAAGCCATTTATGAGCGTCTCGATATCAAAGAGCAGCTTTTTGCTCGCCTTGATGAGTTAGCGCCTAAAGAGACAATCTTAGCCAGCTCTACCTCTACCTTTGGAGCGTCTGAGTTTACGGAGAAGCTGAAAGGGCGTGACCGCTGTGTCGTGGCGCACCCAATGACACCACCCCATTTGATGCCAGTGGTGGAAGTTGTCGCTTCGCAGTGGACCTCCGATGCGGTGTTGGCGAGTACTAACGCCTTAATGCTCCGTGTAGGACAAGTGCCGGTGCGAGTAAAACAGGAGGTGCCCGGTTTTGTGCTTAACAGGTTGCAAGGCGCCATGTTAACGGAAATGTTTGAGCTGATTTCGGCAGACGTGATTAGTGCCTCTGACGCTGACCTCATTATCAGTCAAGGGCTAGGGTTGCGCTGGGCCACCTTGGGGCCGATCGAAGGGGTGGATTTGAATGCGCCCACCGGCGTTGAGGGTTATTTAGAGCGCTATGGCCACATTTTTAATGATATGGCGGCGGAAAAAGGCTTACCTCCACCCGTGAACGCTAATTTGATTCAACGCCTACATCAAGAGATGCGTGCGCAGCTACGTGTAGATCAGCTTGATGCTAAGCGTGGTTGGCGGGATGAAACCATTGCTACGATTCTGCTCCAGATGCAGGGAGCAAAAGGACATAAACCATGCTCTTTATAAAGATTGTCGATCGGCTAAATGGCTTGATACGTTGGGTGCTCGCTGCATTGCTGGTAGGGATGACGGTGTGCACGCTTTGGCAAGTGATTGTTCGATTCTTACTCGGTGCCTTTGACATTAATGTCTCGGCGCCGTGGACGGAAGAGCTGGCGCGTTACATGATGATTTGGGTCATTTTCTTAGGTGCAGCGGTGGCATGTAGAAAAGCACAACTTATCTCCTTAGATATCGTGGTGCACAGTGTCCCTCAGCGCTTAGGGCGGGGCCTTCGTTATTTGTCCTTGCTGATTTGTTTCGCTTTCTTCGGGCTGATGTTTAATTTGGGCATGCAGTTTCTGGAGTTTGGTGCGATTGAGTCTAGCCCCGTATTGTCTTTACCTAAGAATTGGGTGTATGTGTCGATGCCTATCGGTTTTGCGTTAATGATCCTCAACACGGTGGCCTTGATGGTGGAAGCCTACTGCACGCGTACGGATATCCGTTTTGCTGGTCAAAGTTTAGGGCAGGAGTAATTATGGCTTCAGGAATTGTTTATTTATTGTTGCTGTTCCTTATCAGTGTACCGGTCTCGTTAAGTCTAGGGATTGCCCCGCTTCCCGCACTACTCGACAAAGGCATACCGCTAATTTCAGTGCCGCAAACCATGTTTGAAGCCATGGACTCATTTGCACTGATGGCGATTCCTTACTTTGTGTTAGCGGGGCGACTCATGCAAACCGGCGGCATCGCGTCGCGGCTAATTGATTTAGGGATGGCCTTAATTGGCTGGGTCAAGGGGGGGTTGGGTGCTGCGGCGGTACTAACTACGATGTTTTTTTCCACCATTAGTGGTTCGTCTTCCGCAACGACTGCCGCTATCGGGGGAGTGATGATTCCTGAGATGGAGCGGAATAAATACCCACGTTCGTTTTCCGCATCCGTCATTGCAGCCTCTGGCGAATTAGGTGTGATTCTACCTCCCTCGGTACCGATGATTATCTATGCCATGCTAACCGGAACATCGGTTGCCCAAATGTTCATGGCTGGCATTGTTCCGGGGTTGATGATCGGTGGTTCATTGATGTTGACCATCATTATTTGGTCGTCGATCAAAGGTTATGGTACTGCACAGCCTGTGACGATGGTCGAGTGGCTGGCGGGCGTGGGCAAGGCAACCAAAGCGGCCTCGCTGTCATTGCTGATGCCGGTTATTATTTTGGGCGGTATTTACGGCGGATTGTTTACTGCAACCGAAGCGGCTGTGGTTGCCGTGGCTTATGCCTTTATCGTTGGCACATTTATTTATAAGGAAATTCGCATCCGTGATTTACCGCGAATTTTTTGGGATTCGGCCACTACATCGGCCATTGTGCTGCTAATTGTAGGGTTTGCCGCTGTCTTTGCGTATGCCTTATCACTGTATCAAGCCCCCCAAAAGGTAGCGGCGTTATTGCTGGGGGTGTCCGATAACCCCTATGTTTTCCTATTGGTGGTGAATATCGCGCTGCTTATTATCGGCTTGTTCATGGAAACCTTTGCAGCCATTTTAATTCTTGCCCCTGTTCTCGCTCCTGTTGCCGTGAGCTTAGGCATTGACCCTGTGCATTTTGGGTTGGTGGTTATTGTGAACTTGGCGGTAGGTATGGTGACACCGCCCGTGGGCGTTAACCTTTTCCTGATTTGTGGCATCGCTAATATCAGCATGGAAAAACTGATGCGTCCTTTGAGTATTTTCTTGGCCGTTTTGTTCGTTAATCTACTTTTGATTACGTATGTACCGCTGCTCATTGCAGACTTTTTATAAAAAATGAGAGAAATTGGAGACCTTATGAAAACCACAGTTAATGCCTTATTAGGGGCATCGTTATTGACGTTGTCGATGGGCCTACAAGCCAAAACCATCGAGATCAATATTGGTCATGCGTTAAGTGAAAACAGTTCCTATCAAGTCGCGGGTCATCATTTTGCGAAGTTGATGGATGAGAAAACCGATGGCCAAGTTAAAGTGACCATGTTTCCCTCCGGAAGCTTAGGGGGCGAATTAAAGCTGGTACAGGGCGTGCGCACTGGTGTGGTTGATGCCTTGATCGTAGGCCAGCCTTCCTTAGAGAATACCGTACGCGAGTATCGGGTTTTGTCTCTGCCGTACTTATTTGATAATTACGAGCAAGCCAACACGATCATGCAGGGCGAGGTAGGCGATAAACTGCTTGATGAGCTTGATAAATATGGCATGAAAGGGTTGGGTTGGGGAGCCATTTATGCGCGCAGCATGGCCTCAATGAAACCCATTAAAAATCTGAGCGACATGCAGAACTTAAAAGTGCGTGTTATTCAGTCTCCTGGTTACGTAGAAGCGTACAAAGCGCTGGGCTCGCAGCCTACACCGACTGCCTATGCCGAGCTCTTTATGTCGCTACAGAATGGTGTCGTCGATGCGGCGGAGCTTAGCCCAGATCAAACCGTGGGCGATGGCTTTGCAGAAGCGATTAAGCACTACTCGGTAACAGAGGTTCATCAGCTACCAAGCTTGTTTATCATCTCTAAAGCGAAATTCGAGAGTTACCCAGAAAACGTGCAAGAGGCGATTGTCGAAGCGGGTAAAGATGCGATGCGTGTGGCCGTTGATTATCAGAACCAGAAAATCGTCGAAGCTTTTAACACGATGCAAGAGCATGGTGTGCAAATCGAGCGCCCTGATTTGACGAATTTCCGTGCCGAAGCACGAGCTGCTTGGGATACCATTACGAAATCTGCTCCGGGCGGTGAAGAGTTCGTGCAACAAATCGAAGCTGCTAGACAGTAAAGGCTTTAGGCAATGACTCCTTTCCAGATCCCGCTTGATGATGGTGCAGTACTGGTTGGTGAAACCATAGGCCAAGGCGCACCGGTGCTGTTGATTAGTGGTTTAGGTGGTACCTCGGCCTTTTGGAAAGGGGTCAGCTTTGATCACGATAAAGTTCAGTTGATACGTTTTGATCAACGTGGCATTGGACGCTCGTCCCGGGGTGAGACGCCCCTTAGCATCGAGCGACTGGCTGCCGATTGTATTGACGTTTTGTCGCACTTGAATGTAGGGGCCGTTCATTGTGTGGGCCATTCAACGGGGGGCTGCATCGCGCAGTCGCTCGCGCTGACGTACCCAGAAAGAATCGCCTCATTAGTGTTAAGTGGAACATGGGCTGGGCCTAACGAGTATATGCAAACCTTATTCGAGTATCGTTCTCGGCTATTGCGCAATGACGCGGCGCTTTACGAGCAGCAAGGATTGTATCTGTCGTATCCGCCTGATTACCTATGGAACCAGCCCCCTTCTTTTTTTGCAGGTAACGCCTCAGTCTGGTCTGAGCAGCGTAAGCAGATTGTGCAAGAGCGCATTGCGGCATTGCTGCGCTTTGATGCACGCCCTGATTTGGGGGCGCTACGTATTCCTACGCTGGTATTAAGTGCTGCCGACGATGCGGTAGTGCCCGCACCGTTACAACTCGAGCTGCAGCAGCGAATTGCGCAAGCCGAGTTTCAGCAATGGCGTACCGGTGGACATTTTTTTCCTTTGACGCTGTCATCGGCCTATAACGAGGCCTTGGCGACGTGGTTGAATGGTTTATAAACACATGACATATCGCATTGCTTTTATTGGACTTGGCGCAATTGGCCAAGATGTACTGAGCGAGTTACAGCCTTTATTTGGGCAGTTGCAGGCTGAAGTGTCGGTGCTTCGTCGTAAAGACACGGGCACCGAAATCGAGCTAGGCCCAGAGATTAACGAGTGCGCTGATATCGAAGAGCTGTTGGCGTTAAAGCCCAATCTGGTCATTGAGGCGGCCTCTCAAGAGGTGGTGAAGCAGCACGTGCCCGCTTGTTTGCGCCAAGGCATGACTGTTGTGGTGACCTCGGTGGGGGCGCTGGCTGATGAGGCGCTTTTAGCGAATTTAATCGAGCTGGCTCACACCCATAAAGGGCGAGTGATTGTGCCTTCCGGAGCAGTAGGTGGACTTGATTACATTCAGTCGGTACGTAGTGCACCAGATTTGAACGTCACCTACGAATCGCGTAAACCTGTGCAGGCATGGCTTCCCGAATTGCAAGCTTTAGCGATTGATGCCAACTCGGTAACGGAAGAGCTGCTGCTTTTTGAAGGTAATGCGGCGCAGGCGGCCTTGCGTTATCCAAAGAATTTAAATGTGGCTGCTACCATCGCTTTAGCGGGGGTAGGAATGGAAAATACACACGTCAAAGTGATTGTTGACCCAGCCCTGACTAAAAACAAACATGTGATTGCAGTCAGTAGTCAGTTTGGGGAGATGAGACTAGAGCTTATGAACACCCCCTCACCAGCGAACCCGAAGTCATCGTGGATTGTGGCGCAAAGTATTAGCAGTGTGATTAAACGAGAGTTTGCTTCGTTACAGTTACGCTAAAAGGATGGGTCTACATTGGTATACAAACAGTCTCGCTTGCTTGCCAATGTAGAATGGGTGCAGAGAAGGCGACTGCTATAATTTCGCCTTAATCCTTTTGTATTCCCCGCTTCCAAAGAATGAAAAAAAATTTAAGCGAACAGTTACCCATGCGCGAGCGAATCAAAGAGGTGGCTACACGGATGCTAATTGCCCATGGTAGCGCTGGATTTCGCTTTCAACAGATTGCCCAAGAGCTGAGCTGTACGCGGGGTAACGTTCATTACCATTATCGGCACAAACACCAGCTGATCGAAGAGGTGACCATCGAGTATTGCCAACGCACGATCGGACATTTCGATCAGATTTGGCTGTCAGACTTCACCTTAAGCGAGAAAATACACCAGAGCATGCAATTTAATCGCTCTCGGTATCTGGTGTTTAACCCCAGTGGCAATACCAGCTATCCCTGGAGCTTGATTGCTCGCATGCGATCGGAAAGAGATCAAATTTCGCCTATCGCGCGCGAAGCCGTGACTCTTTACACGAATAAGCTGCAGTTCTGTATCAACTCCGGCATGCGCCAGGCTGTAGATCGCGGAGAGCTTTTGCCCGAAACCCCCGTTGAGACGGTGGCATGGCTACTGATTGAAATGGCCAATAGCGCGGACCCTATTACCCGGGATGCAGGAAGCTTTGATCGCTTGCGTATGATGTACGAGGCCTTTGAGCGTTTGATTTACGATGCTTACGGTGTGGCTCAGCCTAGTCGAGGCTGAAGAATAACGTCATTGGCATGGCTCAATTGTTCGGGGCGCATACCCAACCACGAGTTCAGTCCCAGCTGTTGCGCGGCTGAGCCCAGACGTAAGCCCTGAACTTCTGTTTTATGAAGTACCAGCTGTAAGTCCCAGTCCAGCTCGATCCCCGAATACAGCTTTACCCATTCAATTACCTGTAGGTAGGCACGTTGTTGAGGCAGGAAAGATTGAAATTGACGGTGGCTTAATGGCCCAAAAATAAGACGAAACTTATATTGAGCGCTATAGGTTTTACGGCCTAGGGGGGCAAGTTCATTCAGGGGTTGCCGTTGACCTAAGCGTAGTTGCTGAGTTTGAGGCAACGTAATCCATTGCGGTATGTGTTGAGCCACTTGCACGGCAACCCCAAAAAAGTGTTGAAGAATTTGCTGTAATCCTTCTCCACAGCGTCTGGAGTTGGTCAGTAAGCCTGCATAGTAAAGGCGAGCATGGGGGGCAATCAGCGGTTTGCTTTGTGCGCTGGTTGAGCAAGGTAAGTCTTGATGGCTCAGGCTTGCGCCATAACGGCTAAATGGCTCATCGTGACGATCCAGGCTGACGGCGTTTTGATGATTTGCCCACGCACGGTAAAACAAACTAATCAAACGATGGTGAAACACATCAGTAAAGGCCGTCAAGCTTTGGTCGCGCTGCTGGTGTAGGCGTTCGTGTGCGTACTCAGTCAGGTGCAGGGGCAGTGGTCCATTTGGACCAAAAAGGCCAAAACTAGCGATGTGGATACTGGGTTTTGCCGAGTCCTGATACCGTATTGCACGGATCGTAGAGGGAGCAAAAGCCAGCGAGGGCAGTTGTCCTAATCGTAAGGGCTCATGCTGCGGTAAGACGTTATGTCCCAACGGACGAGGCAGCGCATACGAGGATTCTAAGCGCCGCAGTAAGGCATACAGATCGTGCTCGTAAGGTCGCTGTTCGAGCTGCTGCCATAAGCGTGTTAAGTGTGTTTGGGTATCCATAGACACGCTAGTCTAGTGAGCCAATGTGAAAGAGATTTGAAAACCCAGCCTTAGTAGGCAATTGTTACATGGCGATTAATGCCATTGTCACAGAGCATTCTTAGAATTCACCTGTTCGAGTTCACAGGGGGTCAGGGATGAATCGGGTCGTGACGGCGCACAGTAGCTTAGGGGCAGGGCTGTTGTTCAAACAGCTCATTGGTAAAGAAAGTCTCTCTGAAGTCTACGAGTTTGAGGTGGAGCTATTGAGCGAAGATGCCTCGATTGAGGCTAAGGCGTTATTAGGCCAAAGCTTTAGCCTTGAAATCGACGTGGATGGTTTGCAGAAGCGCTACTTAAATGGCGATGTGATCAGTTTTAGCTATATAGGCCAAGAGCTGGGCGGCAGGCGTCTTGCTAGATATCGTGCTCAAGTACGTCCTTGGTTGTGGTACTTGAGCCGTAATCGTGACTGCAAAATCTACCAAAATATGACCGTGGTGGATATTCTTGACGAGGTTTTAGGCTCTTATCCCGGCTACAGTTTTAGTAAACGATTAAGCGCTAGTTACAGCCCTTACGAGTTTTGTGTTCAGTATGAAGAGAGTGACTTGGATTTTATCCAGCGCTTGATGGAACAAGAGGGCATTTATTACTACTTTGAGCACCACGTGGATCGGCATGTGCTGGTGTTATGTGATGACGTAAGCGCGCACGATATGTTGCCGCAGCAGCCCTATATTCCCTATTTCCCGCAAGATGCCAACACGCTTGTCACTGAGCAAAGTATCAGCGCATGGCGCAGTCATCAGCAGTTGCAAGGCGTGGAGTATGTGGTGGATGACTATGACTTTAAAAAGTCAGCCGCCAGTTTGCGTCAACAACGTCGTGTCCCTTATTCCATTGAACAGGCTAATCGAGAAGTCTACGATTGGCAGGCGGGTTATGTCGACCCAGACCAAGGGGAGCATTACGTGCGTGTGCGTGTTGAAGAGGCGCACTCAGCATCAAGCCGTATCGAAGGTGAGGCCAATGTGCGTGCGTTGGCGCCTGGCTATGTGTTTGGTTTAAAGCACAGCCCGAGACTCGTTGATCTAAAAGATTATTTAATTGTATCGGTGCACTACTACCTAACCGAGGCGGGCTATTTTTCGGGCGACGCCGGTGGCGTGGGGGAATACCGTTTTGAGTTTACGGCTCAAGATGTGCAGGTTCCTTACCGAGCCCCCTTGGTGACGCCCCGACCTAAAACGAATGGGCCGCAAACGGCCGTGGTGACCGGTCCAGCCGGTTCTGAGGTTTATACCGATGAGTATCAACGCATTAAAGTGCACTTCCGGTGGGATCGTTATGCTCAGTTCGATGAAAACGCATCGTGCTGGATCCGAGTGTCGAATGATTCGGCAGGGGCGGGTTTTGGTTCAGTGATGGCACCGCGCATTGGCCAAGAAGTGATTGTGGACTTCATTGGTGGCAATCCAGA
Organism: Paenalcaligenes sp. DL 463; assembly: GCF_057475185.1. Taxonomy (NCBI): domain Bacteria; kingdom Pseudomonadati; phylum Pseudomonadota; class Betaproteobacteria; order Burkholderiales; family Alcaligenaceae; genus Paenalcaligenes; species Paenalcaligenes sp. DL 463. The sequence goes on from NZ_JBYBKX010000001.1 coordinate 579,665, forward strand.
TCGGCCTGTTGTGACGGGCAGGGTCTACAACGATAAGCAGCAACCGGGCTTTACGCCATCACCCACGCAGTCTGGCTTTATCAGTCGCTCGTTTGGGGGAGGCAGTGCAGCCAATGCGAACCATTTACTGTTTGACGATGCCGCGGGTAACGAGCAAGTTCACCTTCATGCCGAGCGCAACTACACTAATAGTGTGGAGTTATCGACCTTAGAAAGCGTAGGCGTGGATCATCACCATACGGTAGGAAACAATCACACCATTTTGGTGGGGGTGGATAGCCATCTTGACGTGGGCAGTAACTCCACCATTAAGATTGGAACTGACTTAGATACGACCATCGGTGTGAATGAAATCCGCAACGTGGGTGGCACACAAGAGGTGACCGTGGGCGCGGCAGCCACACACACGTACGAGGATAGTTTCAAGAAGACGGTGTTTTCTGCTGCCACTTATCAATATGACACCACACGCGATGTGACGGTGGACGGGCTGGTAACTGACACGTTTACGGCGGGACAGACCCAAGAGATTACGGGGGCGGTCGCTCGAAATATTGATGGCACCTTAACAGAGACGACGACAGGCAACGCGTCGTATACCTATAACTCGGATTATTACCAGAAAGTAACGGGCACGGTTACGACTGAGCACGAGTCATCCACGTTCAATGTATTTAACGCCCCCACGCTTCAAACGTACAACGCGTTGGTGTTCGAGCTGGCACCCATCGCTAAGTTAACGTTTGGTGGCATTGATACCAAAGTGATGGCGAATGTGAATAACCTTTTTGCTGCCAAATTCGAATGGGTGGGTGTAGAAAAGAAACTCGTGGGCAGCGTGAGTCAGATCAAGGCTGCCAAATTAGAAGCCGCTGCGAAAGCACATGAATATCAGATGATCAAGACTAAGGCCAATGTGGCCGTTCGCAGCATTATCGGTATTAAGCAGTCACAAAAAGGCATGCAGTCAGAAATGACGGGGCTAAAAAAACAAGTGGCTGGCTTAGACAGCCGAGTGAACGGTTTGACCTCCATTGGGTAATTGTTTAGCGGTTGCGATGAATAAGAGTGGGGCGATATGAGTGCATTGTCGGCGTGTGTCACGAAAATAGGAAAATTGTTCGTGAGTCATTTTTTATTGTGGGTGCCTTTGGTGTTGTGGCTGTTTCCGTTCGCCGCCTATTGGGAATACGGGCCAGGCCGACAGTTGTATGTGCTATTGGCCATCTTGATCCCGATTTTGACGCTGATCACTTACGTCATGGTGCGCTATCACCTGGAATATCGTGAAGCGTATCAAGACAACACGGCACTATTGAATCGGCTGACCAAAGAGGGAAGCAAGGTTCAGGCTACGGTGGTGGAGGTAAGCCAAAGCAACGCTTACATCAATGAAATGCCAGTGCTCAAAATTACGATTCAGTACTTTTTTGAAAGCGTGTCCTACCAAAAAACCATTCCTAAAGTGGTGTCTTACGACAATTTGCATTTGATCACTGAGGGCAGCACTCGATGGGTGTGGATTGATAGGCAGAACCCTCGCCTTGTTGTAATGCCCTGATATGTCCATCAAAGTGATCAAGCCGTTACGGCTGTCTCTGCTGTATCGGCCCTATCGTTGGCATGCTGAAAACCATTTATGTATAGCGGCGATGGCACTGGTCGATTTGTCCACGGATCAACCCAAAGTGTTATCGGACATTGAGCTATGGCGTGATTGCGTGCCGCAAATGGATTGTGAAGGCGTGCTGGATTTGGTACTGCCCAAAACCGTGCCTGAGTATTTGATCGCGGCCAGTGCCTACACCGCGCACCAGAACGACAAAACAAAAGTTGCAGTAAAGGCACGCGTTGCCGAGCTGGAAAAAACGTTAATCGTTTTTGGTGAACGGCGCTGGTTAGATGAGCGAACGATCTCCGAGCCGGAAGCCTTTGAGCAAAAAGCGATTTCGTGGAGCACGACATTTGGTGGGCCGAAGTATTCGCTTAACCCGTTGGGTAAGGGGATGGAGGCCCACAAACAGGAAAATGGTCTGGTTTATGAGCCATTGCCCAATGTGGAAGGCTTAGAGCAGCGTGTGATACGTCGCGGACAAGGTGGTGAGGCCGTAAGTTTTGGCCCCTTAAATGTGTTGTGGCCACAACGATATCAACACGTGGGTACGTATACCGAGGAATGGAAAAAGCATGAGTTTCCTGGCTTCTTTCCTGACCTGAACCCGCTCATGTTTAATGCGGCTGCGCCAGATCAGCATTGGGCGACACGTGATCAAGTGCCGCTGGGTGAGTCCTTTGCCTTTTGGAATATGCATCCTCGTTTACCGTGTTGGGAAGGCCGTTTACCCAACTGGAACGTGAGATGTTTTGCTGAGGTGCAGGACGCCGGGCAATCGCACGTTAAAGAAGTGGCTATGCGAGCCACGACAGTGTGGTTTCTTCCGGATCAAGAGCGTGCTGTGCTGATTTACCATGGCTCTTTAGCGGTTTCTGAACATGACGCCAGCGACGTTCGTAAATTGATGCCTGCGCTAGAGGAAGCAGCGATGCCGCCTTTAGCACTCTCGCATTATCAAGAAATTATGCGCAAGCGAGCGGACCCACAACAGGGCGGACTTTATGTGGATGCGGACGATCAGCTTGTACCACTGGCCTTACACGGGCCGCTTAGCCTCGACATGCCGGATGTGTTTCGTCATGCGGTGTGGGTGAAGATGCGTAACCGGCTGCAGCAATTGCAGGCGGAAATGGCCGCCGAGTTAGCAAAGGAGGGGCACAACCCCGACGAGTATTTTTTAGAGATGGTGGGGCCCCCTCGTCGGCATGATGAGATGGATTTAACGGATTCAGCGTGGCAGCCCAAAAGTATTGAAGAAGAACAACAGGCCATGCTCATGCAGATGGATGAAGATCATTTGGCTGAGGTAGAGCAATCCTCGTTGTCGACAGAAGAAAAGCAGAGATGGATGGACCAGCGGCCAAGTCGCTTTTTAAACGAGGCGCTACAGTCGGAGCAGACGGGCGAAAAAGGTCCGCCTGTGAGTATATTGGCGCAATTGCAAAGTGCTCAAGCCTTGCAACAGGGCTTGAAGAAAGGGCAGGTCGATGTGGAGGCCTTAGACCGCATCAACCCTGATTGGGCCTTTGATGCGACGCACCGTGAGCGGGTCGCGCAAAGTCAGCTACCTGAGGGTGAAATCGAGCCTGAGTTGGGCGATACCTTTGCGTTAATGGATGATCCTGCCTTCTTGTTGCAGATGGAGCGCTTGGACGCTTTGCAACGCCAGATGTACTTACTTTCTGTGCAAACGCAGTCGCCCGTAGAGCGCCTGAGCGACGAACAAAGTGACGGCCTACGCCAGCAGTTATTAGCACGACATGCCAATCAAGAAAGCCTGCAAGAGCTGGATTTAACCGGTGCGATTTTGTCTGGTTTGCCTATGGCCCATGCCGATTTTTCAGGGGCGTGGCTGGAAGGGGCCGACTTGCGTGATGCGGTGTTTGAGCACTGTGTGTTTGATTCGGCGGTACTAGCAAGAACCCAATTACAAGGCGCTCGTTTTGTAGAGTGTGTGTTTGAGGGGGCCAACTTATCGTTTGCAGCGCTGCAAAACACGACGTTTAGGCAATGCCGTTTCAAGCAAACGGTCTTTGAAGACGTACAGCTACGTCAAACCGTGTTTGCCGACTGTGATTTTAGCGAGATGTCGTTGGCTAAGCTCGAACTAGACGCATGCGTTTGGGAAGGTGGGCAATTTAACCTAAGCATGTTTGACGAGCTAAACATCACAGATTGCACCTTCACGTCCACCCGTTTCGACAAGGTGTCGTTTCAAAACACACAGATTCAGGGTTCACGCTTTGTGGAAACATGGTTTCAAGGTTGTGGCTTTTTTATTTCCGAGTTTGAGCAAGTGTTGTTTGATGAGGCTGTTTTAAAGAACTGCGCCATCCATTATCAAAGTCGAACCACTGACGTGGTGTTTAACAAGGCCGATCTTAGCCAGTGTTTTTTTCGAGAGATGGATTTGGGGTCGGTGGATTTTGGAGGCAGCCGCATACAAATGTGTGACTTTTCGCTTTGCTCGATGGTGGGTACGGTCATGACGCAAGTGGATGCGGAAAAAGCCAATTTTTCGGGGGCGATTTTGCACCAAGCCGATTTTCGTCAGGCTCATTTAATTGACGCCGACTTCACCGGCGCTGATCTACGCTTTACCAATCTTAAGCAGGCCAATTTGTTCAGAGCGAACTTGGCACTAGCGCATCTTGATGACAGCACAGTGCTGCATGAGGCGTATGTCAACGAGGCGAATGCCTACCCGCTGCGCAACCCGCGGGATGTCGTCAATGGATAAGGAAGCCGTACTAGCCTTAGCCCACGTGGGTGAAGTGATTAGCGATGTGACCTTACGCGATTTGGACTTCAGTGACTGTGATGTGTCGGCGACCACTTTTGAGCATGTGAGCTTCATTCAATGCGTGTTCCGTCGTAGTCAGATGCAAGACAGCACATTTATTCATTGCCAGTTTGAAGACGTACTGTTTGAGAACTGCACGTTGCAGGGCAGCATTTGGCAAGACTGTGTACTTGAGCAAAATGTACGCTTTATCTCGTGCGAGCTGGTGAATACGATGATGCAGGCGGGTTCGGCGCGAACGGCGCTGTACGAGCATTGCAATTTGCAACATGTGAGTATTAAGGATACGGCTCTGGATCATGCCCGCTTCGAGGGAGGGCAATACACGCATGCGGTGATGTACAAATCGAGCCTAATGGGTACGCAATTCGTGTCGGTGCTATTAGACCAATTTACCTTTTATCAGGTGGACTTGCGCGGTTGGCGCTGGGACGAGCTGCGTCTAGAAAAAGTCGTGTTCATGGAGTGTGAGCTAAGCGGACTTGATTTCAGCCATGTCGTGTTACCGATGTGTCAGTTTTTAGATTGTGTGATGCAAGGCTGTGTGTTTGATCATGCCGACATTAGCCAGTCCAGTTTTAAGGGGTGCGTGCTTGATGAGGCCTCGTTTGACCAGACGCAAGCCACGTATGCCTTGTTTCCTGAGACTCGCTTGGCGGGAGCAAGTTTTAGAAATGCTCAGCTTGGCAACAGCCTTTGGGTGGACAGTGCGGCAACTAGCGCTAACTGGCATCAGGCCCATTTGACGCAGGCGGTATTTCATCGCGCTGATTTGCGAGAGGCCGTGTTTAGCCAATGTCGCTTGGATGCAGCTGATTTTTCGTATGCCCTGTTGCTGGGTGCTGATTTCTCTGGTGCAAGCATGGCACGCACCCAGTTGCATGCGGCCGTGACGGATGACCCCTTACTAAAGAAACGGCCGCAAGTATTAGCCAATGATCCCGCTCTTTATGAGGCTGAGCTGTGGACTCAGCAATACCGTTAATAAAGGAACACCATGTTCAGTAATACACAGATGATGGGCCTTGATTTGGGCTTCCCCGATGTGTGCTTAACGCCACCCGCGATGACGCCTATTCCGTACCCAGATATCGCCTTAGGTCCTACTGCCATTCCGGTCTGCTTCAATATTTTGCATTGCTTTGCACCGGTGCACAATTTGATGACCATTACCCCCATCACGAACGGTGACAATGCCGGTTTGGCATTAGGGGTGATTTCACGTCGTGTGATGGGGCCTTCTTCGCCGCGTACCGGTGCTTTTACGTGCTTGAGCCGTTATGCCCCCACGACTCGGCTTACATCGATCAACACGCAGAACGGTATTAATACGATTGGTATGCGTATTGTTCCCAGTCAGCCCAAGGTATTGGTGCTGGCTCCTTAACTTATCGCTGTCATGCAGCACCTTACGAGTCAGATATGTCAGAGTTGAATCGCGCGGCGTTGTTCGCAAAACTGAATCCGGTTAGTTATCAGGCCTTAGAGGCTGCAACGGCATTTTGTAAGTTACGTGGCCATGCTTACGTAGAGCTGGTGCATTGGGTGCATCATTTATTGCACAGCGAACAGAGCGATTGGCCGTTGCTGGCGCGGCATTTTCAACTGGACGAAGAACGATTAGCCAAAGACATCGTGGTGGCTTTAGATCGCTTACCCCGAGGGGCGAGCGCGATTTCTGATTTGTCTGGCCACATTGATATGTTGGTAGAAAGTGCATGGGTTTATGCCTCGTTAAAACAGCACTCGACCCAAATACGAAGTGGGCATCTCTTGATTGCTGTGTTGAACCATCCCACTTTGGCGCAGGTGCTCTATGGCGTTTCAGCACAGTTTAAGCGCGTCGTGATCGCGGATCTGGATAAGGCGCTAGCAGAAATAAGCCAGAACTCGCTAGAACACCTCCAACATCAGGATGACCACGCTCAGCCTGAAGCCTTGAGTCAGCGAGAGGGGACAGCCTTATCGGAATATGCTGTCAACCTCAGTGCAAAGGCCCGAGCAGGTGCCTTAGATCCGGTGTTGGGTCGCGATGCTGAAATTCGCCAGATGATCGATGTGTTACTACGCCGCCGCCAGAACAACCCCTTACTGACCGGAGAGGCAGGGGTGGGTAAGACGGCTGTGGTCGAAGGCTTAGCCCAGCGACTGGCGCAAGGCGAAGTACCCCCCGCTTTGCAGAATATCGAGTTATATCAACTTGATATCGCCTTGTTGCAAGCCGGGGCCAGCATGAAAGGGGAGTTCGAGAAGCGTTTGGTTCAACTGATTAATGACGTACAAGGTAGCGCGACTCCCATTATTTTGTTTGTGGATGAAATTCACACCCTCATTGGCGCCGGTGGGGCAGAAGGGACAGGGGACGCAGCGAATTTGTTGAAGCCGGCGTTAGCACGCGGTCAATTACGCACGATTGGTGCCACCACCTGGGCAGAATATAAAAAACACATTGAAAAAGATCCGGCGCTGACAAGACGATTCCAAGTGGTTCAGGTCGACGAGCCCAGTGCTGAAAAAGCGCACATTATGTTGCGTGGGGTTGCCGAAAAACTGGCGGGTCATCATCAGGTGTTAATTCTTGATGAGGCCATACGCAGCGCCGTACAGTTATCGCAGCGTTATATTCCTGCTCGGCAATTGCCGGATAAAGCCGTGGCATTGCTCGATACCGCTTGTGCTCGTGTCGCTGTCAGTCAACATAGTCAGCCCGCCGAGCTAGAGCAAGCCCATCGTCTGTGTGAACAGCTTGAAGTCGAGTTGAGTTTGGCCCAGCAAGAATGGCAGGTTGGTATTGGCACTCAGGATCATCTTAATGAGTTGGCGCAACGCTTAGCGGCAGCGCAGGATCAGGTTACCTATTGGCAGCAACGGTGGGAGACTGAGCGCGACATGGTGCAGAGCATTGTGCACCTGCAACAGCAATTGCGTGGCGTTATTAATGAAAATGAGGACGAAATTGCAGCGGAGTCGCAATGGGAGATTTGGCAGAGCCAGCTACTGGCTAAGCAAGAACAGCTCGCGTTGTTACAAGCTCAACACCCGTTGGTCTTTGCTGTGGTGGATTCGACAGCGATCGCGGCGGTGGTGGCCGATTGGACTGGTATTCCTATCGGTAAAATGGTGAAAGACGAGTTGGACCATGTGCTGAAGTTAGCTGCTCATCTAGGCCAACGGGTGATCGGGCAAGATCATGCGTTGGAGCAAATTGCACAGCGTATTCAAAGTGCGAGAGCGAGGGTGCTAGACCCAGATAAGCCGGTAGGCGTGTTCTTGCTTTGCGGACCCAGCGGCGTGGGTAAAACGGAAACTGCTCTGGCGTTGGCAGACAGCTTGTATGGTGGCCAACATAACGTTATCACCATTAACATGAGCGAGTTTCAGGAAGCACACACCGTATCTGGTTTAAAAGGCGCTCCTCCGGGTTACGTGGGTTACGGTGAAGGGGGGCGTCTTACCGAGGCGGTGCGACGTAAGCCCTACAGTGTGGTCTTACTTGATGAAATTGAAAAAGCGCATCCGGATGTGCATGAGCTGTTTTTTCAAGTATTCGATAAAGGCTGGATGGAGGATGGGGAAGGGCGTCGAGTCGATTTCAAAAATACCGTCATTCTTCTGACCTCTAATGTGGGTACGGATGTCATTGCGAAACGATGCGCCCAACCTACCCCTGCGGATGTTGAGGAATTGTCCACGCTCTTGCGTCCTGCGTTGCTGTCCGTTTTCCCTCCCGCCTTACTGGGGCGCATGGCGGTCATACCTTATTTCCCCTTAAGTGATGAGGGGTTGACCCGCATAGCGCGCTTACAGTGGCAGCGCTTAGCGCAACGAGTGCGCCTGCACTACGAGACTGAATTGCTCATGGATGATGCGGCGTTAGCTCTTTTGTTGTCACGTTGCGCTCATGAGGAGTCGGGTGGACGTATGATTGAAGCGATGTTGAATCAGCATGTGTTGCCATCGCTTAGTCACTACCTGCTCACGGCATCGCTACAAGAAAACATCGCTCCTACCATCGAGTTAGGAGCGCAAGAGCATGCCTTTGTGTGGCGTTACTTCAATAACGATAGCAACTGATCATCGTCAGTCGCTGCTTTGGAGCGTAACTGCTCCAAGGGGTCGGCTGGGTTTCGGTTGATGTGATCGGTCATCGAAAAAGGGTGCGTTAGGTTGGCTGGGTCAGCGCCAACCGGCACTGTGCCGGGCCCATTCAGCAATTCTGCAAAGGGGTCTTCGGACGGTGTCGGAGTGACGCCTACGGTAGACGTCAAAGACGATGGGTGGTATTCGTGGCTATCGACGGTATCGCTCTGAAGCGGCGGGGCTGAAGTCTCTTGCGCGGGCTCCAGCGCTGCGACGACCGTCGTAGGAACCACTGCAACAGCTTGCGGCACCTGCGCTGGCTCGTGGGCCTCTTGTTGCCAATTTACGATTAAATTTCCCATTTTCAAGCTTTGGCTGATATCCCAGTTTACCGGTCGACCTAAGGGCAACGGGCGTTCGTTTAGCAATACCGATGCCTGCAGGCTTAGGTTAATCACCTCTATGCCTTGCCCTGATACGCGCACGGCTAATTGAAAGGCGGCGATAAGCTCGGCTGTGGGCTCCAATTTTATGGTGCAAAGAGCATGGGTTCCGATCAGCAGTCCAGACGGGCTTAAGTCATACGTTTTAGGGGCGTGATTCGTATCGTAAATATGTAGGGTACGACTCATGATTACTCCTGTTTGATCCAGATGCGCGTAGAGCGGACTTTGCGGCTTTCATCAGCAAAAATGGGGCCCCACTGCGGGTGAGAGTGCTCGGCGGCAGTCAACTGATATCCAGGGTTGGTCTCAAGAAGTTGGCGGAAGCTGGCTCGGCAGGGCTGAGTGTCGCCCAATGAGCAATGGCTAAAGGCTTGATACTTAAGCGCGTCACTTCGGAAGAGCACACCATCGCTTTCTGTTAACGGGTCGTCATCTAAGGATGCCAGCAGGTTCTTGTATTCACCGTTCACGTATTGTTGCTCGATGAGTTCAAGGCGAGCTTGTTCTTCATCGCTATAACCGCCGAGCTGCTTGGCGTGCTCTGTCGGAGGAACAGAGGAGCACGCAGCTAAAACGAGTAAAACGCCAAGCAGTGCAAAACGCTGGATAGGTAAAGATTTAAGGGTAAATGTAAGAGTTTTTTTAGACATGAGGCTGTAATAAACCTTATCAATAATGGCTGCAGTGCATGGGAAATTAGCCTATTGCCACATACGTAATGAGAGCATCCTACAAGACTCGAATGACAATAATGTGTAAAGCCTTTGTATTGAAAAGCGGTGGTAACGGTGAATAGCAGACGACAATTTATGACGTGGTCCGCCAGTCTGGCGGCGGTGTTTTTGTCGGGTTGCGCCGCTACGGCAAATAAGATTGCTGTGCCTTATGCCATTCATTTTCATGGCAGCAGTGATCAGAACCCCAATGCACAAAATCAGGCTGCTCCCATACAAATCATGGTGTTTCAGTTAAAGGCTAAAGATAAGTTTGAAGCGGCTGATTATTTCGGTCTGCAGCAACAAGCTGATGCCCTGCTAGGGGATCAATTGCTATCACAAGATGCCCTGATGCTATTGCCCGAAGCAGAGCAAAACATCGAAGCGGCAGGCCATGTGGAGGCTCGCTACGTAGGAATTGTGGCCGGCTTTCGTGAGTTAAACCAAAGCCAATGGCGTCTGGTGGTGCCGCTGCCTGAGGCCAAAAGTACGAATGTTTATAAGTTCTGGCAGTTCTCTCCAAGCCGCTCGCGATTACACATCGCCGTTGGTAAGAGTGATCTGCGCGTTATGCCCAATTAATCGTTTCACGTATTCACTTACATGATCTCTCCTAAAATTATTTGGACCGAGGGCATGTTCCTTCGTCCTCAACATTTTCAATATTTTGAACAAAACCTGAGCTCTCAAGCGCAATTGCGGCAAAAGGCGGCGAACACCCACTTCTGGGGTTTTCAGGATTTGGACTTGGATCAAAGTGCGTTGGCTTTGGGTCAATTGCAGCTTCATCAAGCAAGTGGCGTGCTACCGGATGGCACGGTATTTGCGATGACGGCGGCGCAGGCGCCTAAACCGTTGATGGTGCCTACGGGAACCTACGAGCAAAAAGTGTACTTGGCGCTGCCGCGCTTACGGTCCGAGGGCAGCGAGGTGGAGTTTTCGTCAACTGCACACAGCGCGGCTCGTTATGGCGTGATCGAGAACGAGTTGAGCGATCGTTGTGATCAAAACAATGCCCCAGCATTGGTTCAGCAAGGAGTGCCTCGTTGGCAGTTGCTGTTAGAGAGTCAAGTGGATGGCGATTGGGTGGTCTTACCCATCGCAAGGATCAGCGAGAAAAAAGCAGAAATGGGCGTGGTGTTGGACACCGCTTATATCCCGCCAGTATTGCATTATCAACTAGCACAACCTCTGCATGCATACGTGAATGAAGTGTATGGGCTGTTAACGGCACGCAGTGAGTTGTTGGCGCAGCGCATGCGACAGATCGGTCGTCTGATGACAGGGGACATGGCAGAGCTCATGTCGTTACAAGCGTTAAATGCGTATCGTAATCGCGTATGGGGGGTACTGCAGTTAGCGCGACAACATCCCGAACAACTCTATTTGTTGATGCTTGAAGTATTGGGCGCGGTTAGTACCCATACCCGAGCTGAAAAACAGCCGGATACCTGGCCCCTTTATGTGCACGATGATTTGCAGCAAAGCTTTAAACCGCTGGTAGAGCAACTGCGTTTGGCATTGAATACCCTTCTGGAGCAGGTCGCGATACGAATCGAGCTGCAAGATCGAGGTCAGGGGCTTCGCTTAGGACACATACCCGATTCGCAGCTGCTGCAGCATGCGCAAATTGTACTGGCCGTGCGAGCGGATATTCCGGAAGAACAGTTACGCCAGCATTTTCCAGCACAGGTAAAACTAGGGCCTATCAATCGAATTCACGATCTGGTTCATCTGCAATTGCCAGGCGTGGTGCTACGTAGTTTGAGTCATGTCCCGCGCGAGCTGCCGTTGCATACTGGTTATGTGTATTTTGCGTTAGAGCAGCACGGCGACATGTGGCGACAGTTACAGCAACAAGCCAGCCTAGCGCTGCATTTGGCTGGCGAGTTTCCGGGGTTAGAACTTGAATGCTGGGCCATTAAGAAAGGGCTTGATGAGCGATGAGCCTGCCTACGAAAAGCGCGCTGCTTGAGGCCGCTAACCCTTTGCTCAGTATTATTCCCAAAATTCGATCTAGCCAAAGCCATCCTAATCCCAGACAGTTACGCCTGCGACTGATTGATGAGATTCGACAGTTTGAGTTGCGAGCTCAACAGGCCGGTATCAGCAATGAAACCATATTGGGCGCCCGCTATTGTCTTTGCACCGCCTTGGATGAAGCAGCGGCGTTAACGCCATGGGGAGGAGGGGGCGCATGGTCAGCCAATAGTTTGCTTGTCACCTTTCATAACGAAGCGTGGGGCGGCGAGAAGTTTTTTCAACTATTGGCCAGACTGAGCCAAAACCCGGCCGTTTATCGAGATCTCTTGTTGCTGCTCTATTATTGTTTAGCGCTGGGTTTTGAGGGTCGTTATCGCGTAACCGATAATGGCCAGTCGCAATTGCAAACCATTAAACAGCGCGTGCTTCACAGCATCCGCAGTGCCAGTGCGACGTATCCGCCCCCCTTATCGGCTCAATGGCAAGATAAGCCGGTGCAGCGTCAATTAAAACGGTTACCTATACCACTTTGGGCCGTTGCAAGCCTTGCTGCAGCCATTGCGCTGGCGTTTTATCTCAGCCTTAGTTGGTCGTTGGGCGCGCGGTCTGATGCGTTGTTTAAGGGTATCGTCGCGGTGTCTACCCCGACGGTGGACGTGCGCTTAGCCGAGGAGACAGCCTCAACGGCGCCCTCTCGTGTTCATCTTGCGCAGTTTTTAGCAGCAGAAATCAACGAAAACTTATTAACCGTGCGTGATGAGGCTGACCGCAGTGTCATCGTGCTACGGGGCGATGGCTTGTTTGAGTCTGGCTCTGACAGTGTGCACGGCGAGTCGTTGCCTGTGTTAAGCCGCGTGGCGGATGCTCTTAATGCGACAGAGGGAGCCATTCTGGTTACCGGCTATAGCGACAATATACCGATTAAAACCGTACGTTTTCCGTCTAATTGGGAGCTTTCCCAAGCGCGGGCTGATGCGGTGAAAAACTTGTTGGATCAGCGTTTACACAACAAAGCGCGGGTACGAGCCGAGGGTAAGGGCGAGGCCAACCCCATTGCGCCGAACGACAGCCCCGCTAATCGGGCAAGAAATCGACGGGTAGAAATCATGTTGTTGGTAGCGCCGGTAGCAGGAGAACAGCAATGATCATTAGTCGGTTGATGTCTATGTTGATGAGTCGCACGCTGTGGGGCTTGCTGGGCTTGTTAGCACTGTGCTATTTGATCTGGGTCGCTGGGGCGGCGATTGCTATTAACCAGTGGTATCCCTTAGAAAGTCGCACAGTGCGGCTTGTGGTTATCGGCTTGATTTTGGGTCTCTACCTTCTTCGTATCCTGTGGCGCAAATGGCGTGAAGGTCGGCTCAATGCGCAATTGTTGAAACAATTGCGCCGTCCTAGTCGTAAAGAGAAAGGCACATCCACCCATAAACAGCAAGACAACGTCGAAATACAAGCCCTTAACGATCGCTTTGATGAGGCTGTGACCTTATTGAAAACGGCACGCTTTAGTCAGAAGCAGGGTGAGCCAGCGTGGATGGGTAAGTTTTCAAGGCAGTATCTGTACCAGATGCCTTGGTATATGTTTATTGGTGCGCCCGGCTCTGGAAAGACCACGGCTTTGGTGAATGCCGGACTGACGTTTCCTTTGGCGGATACCTTTGGTAAGACAGCCTTAAAAGGGGTTGGGGGCACGCGCAATTGTGACTGGTGGTTCACCGACGAAGCCGTATTGCTTGATACCGCTGGGCGTTACACCACCCATGAAAGTGATCCGGTCAGTGATGAGCAAGAGTGGCAAGGGTTCTTACAGCTACTGAGTCGTTATCGTGGCCGTCAGCCCATCAATGGTGTCATCTTGACGGTAAGTTTGTCGGACTTGCTCAGTGCTAACGACACCGATAGAGCGCAGCATGCGGCGGTGCTACGTCAGCGGCTGAACGAGCTGCAAAAACAATTGGGCATTCACTTTCCCGTCTATGTGCTTGTAACAAAGATGGATTTATTAAGTGGTTTTGAAGCGTACTTTAGCCAGTTTGATCGGAACGAGTTAGAGCAGGTCTGGGGCTTTAGCTTCTCTTATGAGCAAAGCCAAAGCAGTGATTTCGACTTTTTGACCCAATATCGTCAAGCGTTTCAATTGCTGCACCAGCGATTGGAAGCGGGGCTTGCCGATGAGCTAGAACGACAACCCGATGCTGCACAGCGAGCGCAGGCTTTTTTGTTACCTCAACAGTTTGCGGCCTTGCAAGACCTGTTGGGGTACTTCCTTAGCGACGTCTTCGCTAGTTCACGTTTCGACGCGTACCCACCGCCTCGGGGTGTGTATTTCAGCAGTGGTACACAAGGCGGCATGGCGTTTGATCCCGTTAGTGCACAACTCGGCGAGGCCTTAGAACTGACGCCAAGCACAGAGGCAACCCCAAAAGACAGCACAAAAGGGAAAAGCTATTTTCTGTATCAGTTGCTTAAAGACGTGGTCTTTAAAGAAGCGGGTTTGGCTGGGCTAAACATGAAATGGGAGCGTCACTATCGACGTTTGCAGTGGTTAGCGTACGGCACTTGCACTTTGCTGTTGGTATTGATGTTGGCGTGGTGGTGGATCAGCTTTCAGAACAACAGCCGTTACGTGCAGGATGTTGAGCAAAAGGTACCTGTGTTAAATGACATTGCCGAGGCCACGGTGATCACGCAGGCGGCAGACGTATTGGCATTAATGCCGTTTTTGGATGCCAATTGGGAGTTGGCAGCAGGCGAAGGCTTTTATCCACCGGAAAGCCCATGGTCCTACACCGCAGGCTTATATCAGGGCAATAAAGTTCAAGCGGCTAGCCAGAGTATTTACCGTTCGGTTTTAGAAACGCAGCTACTGCCTCAGGTGGCCCGCCTGATCGAACAAAGCGTAGAACAAGCGCCCGCGTACGATTTAGAGCAGCGTTATGAAGCATTACGCGCCTACTTGATGCTGTATGACTCGGCTCGCTACGACGCCACCTTTTTAAAAGGTTGGGTGTTACGCCAATTGCAGCCCGTTTTGCCCGCAGACTATACCCGTAATCAGTATCAGCGCTTGGGCATGCATCTGGATAATCTGTTGATGGCTCAGGTTTGGCACTCGCCTTTTGCGAAGAATGAAGCGTTGGTGAAAACAGTGCGTGACGAGTTAGACCAGTATGGCTTAGCCGAGCGAGCGTACAGCCGAATGTTGCGTTTGCATGCTAATGGCGGACCCGAAGACAGCAGCTTGATATCGCTGGCGGGGGCGGAAGCCACTATGGTGTTCGAACGCAGCAGCCTTAGAGCGTTAAATGAAGGCGTGCCCAGTTTGTTCTCGTATGACGGTTATTGGAATGTTTTCTCAAAACGCGTTGATGCGGTAACGGAGCAACTTTATAACGATGACGCATGGATCTTAGCCATTAGTCAGAATCAACCGCCTCGCGCTACCGTGATCACCGATGTGCAGCGTCTTTACTTCGCCGACTATGTAAAACGATGGGACGCTTTTCTAGGGGACGTGCGTTTGCGTAGCCCTAATAGTTTGATTGATGCTATCGAGCTGGCACGAAGCGTGTCAGCGACAAATTCTCCCTTAGGTCGTTTTATTAAGAATGTTGCTTTCGAAACCACGCTATTGCGTGAGGACGAGAAGCACCAGCGTTCTATTCTGGATCGGGCACGAGAGCGGGTTAATAGCTCCACACAAAGTTTAGAGCAAATGTTCGGGCCCCTTAATGTTGATGGAGCGGTGCGCACGGACTCTACCCCTGAGCGCCTAGAGCAGATGGTGGACCGTCACTTTGTGAAGTATCACGAGCTTGCTAACGCGGTGAACGCGAGTACACCTGCGCCCATCGAAGGCACCATCGCGCTGTTAAATGAGCTTTATACCTACCTGACAGCAGCAGATTCCGCACTGCGAAGCCAGAGCCCGCTGCCTCAGTCAGAAGTGCTTAGTAAGCTACAAGCGGAATCAGGTCGTATGCCAGATGCCGTCGGCGATATGTTGGAGCAACTGGCGTCTCAGTCGGCTGCTGCCGTAAGTACGGTACGGCAACAGCAAGTGGGTGAAGGGGTGAATGCAACGTTGGGGAATTACTGCCGACGCACGATCGCAGGACGTTATCCCTTTGCACAAAGTGACAGGGATGTGGCCCCTAATGATTTTGCTCGCTTTTTTGGCCCTCAGCAAATGATGGAACAGTTCTTCAATCAAGAGCTTGCTGGCTTAGTGGATCGTTCGGGAACGCGCATGCGATTTAAGCCGGGAATTGATGGGCGTGAGGCGGAGGCAACGCGTTACTTACATTCGTTTGAACAAGCTGGCGCCATACGTGATGTGTTCTTTGCTGCGGGCAGCTTGGAGCCTTCGTTCAGGGTGGCTGTGCGAGTGGTGGACATGGACACCCGTATTAATCGCCTCAGTGTCGATGTGGATGGCCAAGTCTTGCACTATGCCCATGGCCCTCAAGTCGCCACCACTGTTCGCTGGCCGGGCGAACGAGGTAGCAATCAGGTGGTATTGGGGCTGATGCCACAACAAGGGGTTTCAGGAGTGAGTGCGGCCGGACCGTGGGCGCTACATCGTTTGATCGATAAGGCCAGCAATGTGCGTCGCGGTGCCTCGCCCGAAATCACCTTGGCGACGTTCAATTTGGACGGTCGGTCTTTCACGTTAGAGTTTAGAGCCTATTCAGCCTCAAGCCCGTTCAATCTGGCGGCGATCAAGGGCTTTACTTGTCCAGGGAAGGGGTAAGGGCCATGGGTGGTTTGACGATTGATCAATGCTATGAGCGTTTAGGCTGGTACGGAAAGCTTTCTGCCGCAGGGGATTTTGTTCATCGTCGCATTGATGGTGAGCTTATCAATTTTTGGTATCAGTGGATTAATCAAAGCCTGCAGCAACAGAAACAGGCGTTACGGCACGAAAATGCAAGCCGATATTTGCAGGCCCCCATTTGGAACTTTGTGTTGCCCACCACATTAAGTCCCGATAAAAACACGCTGCAAATTGGGTGTTTGGCCCCAAGCCAAGATCGAGTCGGACGCCTGTTCCCCTTGCTGGTGACACTCGTGGTTGGCGCCGAGCAATACCATCCGCAGTTAATTGATGGTTCAGCCCGCTTTTTGCAAACCATGGGGAAAATGCTACGCGTGGCCACGCAGCAGGGCTGCTCTGTACCGCAATTTGATGCAGCGCTGATTGATGCCACGCCATGTATCACACCGATGATTCAGGTGGCAGCCCCCGTGCAGCAGGGCGATGATGCCATTCTTTCTATTCTCAATTTTGGTCACGAGACGCCGCCCATTGCGCACATTGAAGAAGAGCGCTTGGCGTGGCCTGAGTTGTCGAAATGCTTTCACCCCCATTCACAGAACAGTTACTGGTGGACCAATCAGGCCACCGGTGCAGCGCACCGAGCCTTGGTGCATGGCGGGGGCCTAACCCCACTGTTATTTGGCCGTCTATTTCTGGAACACGCTTAACACTATGCAACCCCATTACATTGTTCAAGACGCAGAGCCGCACTGGCTGCCCTTATCCGAGTCGGACGTGGGGAAAAAGCCGATTACTGAAGCGCAGTTATTACAGCTTGCCTCTGAGCTGGGTAACAGTTTGGTTCAACACCAAGCACAACAGGCGTTGTATGGCCAATGGGATAAGCAGAATATTTATGTGCATGAAGGCCATTGCTACTTGATCGATAGAACGCCGTCCGAACCGTCTTTTCTAACGGCGTTTGAGCAACTTGCCAATGATCCCAGTTGGCCCGTGGGCGGCGCCGTCGATGTGTATGGCTTAGGGATGCTTCTACGATATCTCTTAACCAAGGAGACGCTTCCTTTGGCTAGCGCGCGTTGGTTAGAGGATTTAACACCGCTAACAGGAGGAGGCATAGAGCACATACGGCCCCGTTTATTACGGGCCATTGATTTGGCGACAGAGCTGACACCCACTCTGCGTTTAAGCAGTGTGCAAGAACTACTGCTCTATATGGACATATCGCTAGAAGAAACCCAAGCGCACGTACCGGCGGTAGTGGCGACCAACGTGCAAATAGAAAGCGCAACGGAAGCAGATAGTTTGCCTTCGGCGCCTGTAGCGACCACGCGTTCAGAGCCTCTGCGCGCGTCACGGCAAACCCCTTGGCTGTACGCCTTGTGCGCGGGCCTTTGTTTGGTTGTCGTCGTCTTGCTTTATAGCCTGTGGAGTAATGATGAAAAGCCTACAGCCGCGGCTGAAGTCACGCTTGACGACACAACTGAAGGTGAGGAACGGAATGCCTTAGCTTTGGTGGCAGAGCCTGTAGAGCCGCACGTTATGGCTAATGCTGAAAGGCCAGACGAGGATCACTGGGGTGACGACCAGAGGGATGAGCCAAGTGTGATGTCGTCAGTGTTAGACCCTGTTGAAAACGACGAACCAAACACGTTTTCGGCCGAAGCCGAAGAGACGATTGAGACGGGTTCAATCGACAACACCCTGCACGTTGAAAACGAAATGTCACCGCTCGTAGAGGCCCCCGAGGAACCCGCAGAGACTGTGCAAGCCGTGCCGACAGCTCCTCGCTCGGCGTCGGAGCCGTCGGCCAACGAAGCCAGGGCAACGGTGGAGGTGCAATTAGCGATTTTTCCGTGGGGCGACGTGTACGTCAACAATCAACGACGTGGTGCTAGCCCTCCGCTAAAAACGTTGTCGCTGCGCCCAGGCACCTACCAGATCCAAGTGCGTAACGGTAATTTGCCCCCGTACACCACCAGTCTGGAGGTTACCGAAGAGAGCGAGTTAACAATCAGACATAGATTTTAATGCTTAGAGAACACTATGAATCTGACTTAAAAATGTCAGCTTTCAGCAATCGAACTTTCATCTTAGGTCCATAGAATTCTGCCTATGACAAACGACGACAACGATCTGTTATTAGCCAAATGGGCAGCGCAACAAGGCGGGTTGAATCTGGAGTACGACGCCCGTTTCCTGGCCCTGCAACAAGCGGCGACAGAGAAACCTGAACAGCAGTTTGGTAACACCATTATCGAGGCAGAAACCCCTGAGTGGTCGCAGGTGCTTAAGCAAGCGGATGATTTGCTGCAAGACACCGCTGATTTGAGGGTGTTGCTGCTCCATACGTGGGCTCAAGTCGAGCGCCATGGCTTGCGAGCCTATGCCGAAGGGTTAGCGTTGTTACTGCGCGTCTTTAACGAGTTGTGGGATGAGGTGCATCCGCGCTTGAACGAAGATGGCGAGCATGATCCTTTTCCGCGAATGAACAGCTTAGGGGCTTTTGTGGACATGCAGGGCTTGTTTAAAGCCGTTAGAGCCAGTGCATTACTCACGGATCAGCATGGTTTTCTGAGCCTTCGTGATGCTGAAAGTGTGCTGGAAGGCAGCCGACCTGAGTTGTTTGCAGGAGGGCGCTTACGTTTGCACGAGTTATTGAAGCAAGCGCGCCAAGACCCTGAGTCGCCGATGTCGATGTTGTGCTTAATAGAGCAACGCCTAGAGGCGATACGCGATGTGGTGCAAGACCAGTTGAGTGCGGAGTGGACCCCCGATTTTTCAGTGGCGTTGCTTTGCGTTAATGGCATCACGCAGCTCGTGAGCCGTAGCGAGACGCTTGCTGAACCGTCGGCGGGGTCGTCTGAACCGGATCACATCGTTGAGGAGCCCAGTTTGCGCGTAAGTGCACAAACGCCTGCGGCGATACGTTGGGAGGATGTGACGCTACAAAGTCGAGATGAAGCCATGCAGATGTTAGAGAAAGTATGCAGCTATTTTGAGATACACGAGCCCAGCCACCCCGCCCCTTTTTTACTTAAACGCGTGCAGCAAACCATTCCGATGCGTTTCCCCGATATTCTGCAAAATTTGATTCCATCGGGGGCAGATCAATTCGAGATGTGGATGCCCAAAGGGGAGTGATAAGCATGACAGCCATAGGCAAGTCGGCTTTGGTCAACAACAAGTCAGGAGAAAGTGATGAGCAGTAGTGGACAGAAGTTTATCGCACGTAATCGTGCGCCACGGGTACAAATCGAGTACGACGTTGAGGTGTACGGCGCTGAACGTACGGTGCAATTACCGTTTGTGATGGCGGTGATGGCTGACTTAGCGGGTAAATCGACAGTTGAACAGCCTGCCGTCGCCGAGCGTGACTTTATGGAAGTGGATGTGGATAACTTCGATGAGCGCGTAAAGGCCGTCGCTCCACGAGTGGCTTTTCAAGTTCCTAACACCTTAAGTGGTGAGGGTAACCTCAACGTGGATTTGCAGTTTGAAAGCATGGATGATTTTGATCCGGCTCGTATTGCCGAAAAAATCGAACCCTTAAAAGCCTTGCTTGAAGCGCGTACCCAACTGGCCAACTTGCTGACTTATATGGACGGTAAGACCGGAGCAGAAGCGCTCATCCAGAAGGTGCTTGAAAACCCAGCACTATTAAACAGTTTAGTCGCTCAAGCCCATACCGGTGCAGAGAGCGTAATCGGTGAGACAGACACGGATGTCGCACCTGAGCAAGGATAAGGCATGCTGACTACCCAACACACTGAATCGCAACGCCAAACGCACGTCGCCAGTGACGAGCTAAGCCAGTTGCTGCAAAAAGAGTTTAGGCCTAAGACGGAACAAGCAAAAAGTGCGGTGGAAACGGCCGTACAAACGCTAGCAGAACAGGCCTTAAGCCAGACGGTGCAGCAGTCTGATGATGCGTATGTCACCATTCAAGCCATTATTGCGGAAATTGACCGTAAGCTGACGGATCAAATTAACGAAGTGCTGCATCACGATGACTTCCAGAAAATGGAAGGGGCATGGCGAGGCTTGCATTATTTGGTGCGAAACACTGAGACGGATGAACAGTTAAAGATTCGGGTAATGTGCCTGAGTAAAAATGAGTTAGGTCGTACGCTAAAGCGGTATAAGGGCGTAGCCTGGGATCAGAGCCCCATCTTTAAACACGTGTACGAGACGGAGTACGGTCAGTTTGGCGGTGAGCCTATTGGGTGCATCGTGGGTGATTATCACTTTGATCACAGCCCCCCCGATGTTGAGCTGCTCGGAGAAATGGCGCGCATCAGTGCTGCCGCACATTGCCCTTTTATTGCCGGTGCGGACCCTGCTGTTATGCAGATGCAAAGCTGGCAAGAACTTTCGAACCCACGCGATTTAAGCAAAATTTTTACCAATACCGAGTACGCCGCATGGCGAAGCCTTCGGGAATCTGAAGACGCACGCTACATCGGTTTGGCGATGCCTCGATTCTTGGCTCGCTTACCGTATGGGGCGCGTACCAACCCCGTTGATGAGTTCGATTTTGAAGAAGACACCGATGGGGCTGACCACAGCCGTTATGCCTGGGCCAATTCAGCCTATGCCATGGCGGTAAACGTGAATCGTTCGTTTAAAGAATATGGCTGGTGCACATCCATCCGTGGCGTAGAGTCAGGTGGAGCGGTTGTGAATTTACCCACTCATACCTTTCCTACGGATGACGGCGGGGTGGACATGAAGTGCCCCACTGAAATAGCGATCAGTGATAGACGAGAAGCCGAATTGGCTAAGAATGGCTTTATGCCGCTGGTGCACCGAAAAAACTCAGACTTTGCAGCGTTCATTGGGGCGCAGTCTTTACAGAAGCCTGCGGAATACCACGACCCCGATGCGACGGCGAATGCCCGCTTAGCCGCACGTCTACCGTACTTGTTCGCATGTTGTCGTTTCGCCCACTACTTGAAATGCATTGTTCGTGACAAGGTTGGCTCTTTTCAAGAGCGCGATGACATGGAGCGCTGGTTAAACGACTGGATCATGAATTACGTGGACGGAGACCCCGTCAACTCCTCGCAAGAAACGAAAGCGCGTAAGCCATTGGCTGCGGCTGAAGTGCAGGTGCAGGAGATCGAAGATAACCCGGGCTATTACGCAGCACGCTTTTTTCTGCGCCCGCACTATCAGCTTGAAGGCTTAACAGTGTCGTTACGCCTGGTCTCTAAGCTGCCCTCGTTGAAGCAGAACGAGGCATAGGTTCGATGCTTGTTTGATGCACACCCGCGTAACCAATTTTTGGAAACGGGCTGTTCTCTTTTAACTGTACTTATATGCGATAGGGAGAAGTACTGTGGCAGTAGATATGTTCATGAAAATTGAAGGCGCCAATGGCGAATCTAAAGACGCAAACCATAAAGACTGGACCAACATTCAGTCCTTTGCATGGGGAGCCACCCAGCCCGGCTCGATGTCCTCGGGCGGAGGCGGTGGTACAGGTAAAGCCAGCTTCAATGATTTGCATGTGGTCGCGCTGATCGATCGCGCCACGCCAGCGGTGTTGCAGCATTGTGCGACCGGTAAGCATTTAGGCAAAGTGGAAGTGTCAGTGTGCAAGGCAGGTGGTGAGCAGGTGGAATACACCCGCATCACCTTAGATGATGTACTCGTTACTTCCGTGCAATATCGCGGTGTGCAAGAGGGCGATGCCGTTGAAGTCAGTTATGCCTTCCAAGCGGCCAAAGTGAAGCAGCAGTACTGGGAGCAAACTGATAAAGGCGGTAAAGGGCCTGAGTCGGTGGTGGGCTACGACATTAAGCAAAACAAATTAAGCGCTTAAGCCGTTGACCGCATGATGCAGTGCGTTAGCCACCGGTGTGGTAACGCACTGCATCTGGTTTGCATTGTTAAGGTGGGCAAGCTTGAGTATGTATAAGAATGCAAGGGACCGCTTACAGCCTGCGTTGTTGGATCGCTTGCGTGACGACCGCCCCGAGCAAAAAATGGAAGTGCAGCAGCAGTGGGTGCTTAGCTTTGAGCAGTTAAAAAAAGCAGTACTACGTGATCTGGCGTGGCTGTTAAATACGATCAGTCTGTCGGCTCATGAAGATTTACACGCCTTCCCCCATATACGAAATAGCACATTGAATTTTGGGATCTCTGCCCTAGCGGGCAAACGACTGTCCGAAATTGAGTGGACGGAGGTAGAGCTTGCGGTGCATGAAGCCATCGTGCAGTTCGAACCGCGTATTCTTCCAGAAACGCTGATGGTGCAGTGTCTGAGTAACGCACTCGATTTACAGCAACATAATGTGATTGCCTTGTTGATTAAGGGGCAGTTGTGGGCGAATCCCTATCCGCGCGAGTTACTGGTGCGAACCGAGATCGATTTGGAAAGCGGGCAGATTGCGTTAGAAGAAATAAACGAAGAGGAGTTCCAATGACTTTATTATCGCACCAGCACTACCCTGCGTACGACCCCGTGCAGTTAATGGGGATTGTGGAGGCGGTAGACGAACCGTTTTACACCGTTTTGTGTGACGGGAAGGCATGGCGTTGTCGACGTGCAGCCAGTTGTTTGTTACGCCCCGAGCTGGGGGATAGCGTCTTGATTAGCGGGCCTGATCCCGAGCGTGTGTTCTTATTGGCTGTGATTGATCAAGCCCAGCCCGAGCAGTCCACCATACGTGTGGACGGCGCACTGCGCATCGTCAGCAGCGAGCTTGATCTCACAACAAAACGTGGGGTATGGCGAGTTGAACAGCTGCAGTTTTATGGCGCTAAGCTTGCCGCCCAAATTGGTGTGACGCGTTTTGTGGGAAAAGCCTACGAAGCGGTGTTGGATCGCATTCGCTCAATGAGTCGCCATTCGGTAAGGATCACGTCTGAAGTGGATAAAACTCGTGCCGGCACGGTCGATGTACAGGCCGAGCATGCCGCCCGTGTGCATGCGAAGTTCACGACGGTGACGGCCGGAGAGCTCGTTAAAGTCGACGGTAAGCAAATCCATATGGGTTAACACCCTTTCCCCCGCGTGCGGGCAGGATACTATGCGGCAATTTTTAGACTACTACAACGACGAACTAGCCTTTATGCGCGAAATGGGCAAAGAGTTCGCCGAGCAGCACCCCAAAATCGCAGCCCGACTGGGGATGAAAGACATCGAGGTGGCAGACCCCTATATCGAGCGCTTGCTAGAGGGTTTCAGTTTTTTGACGGCGCGCATCCAAATGAAAACGGATGCCGAGTACCCTCAGTTTACGGGCAATTTACTTGAACTGTTGCAGCCGAATTACACTGCACCCGTGCCGTCCATGACGGTCCTACAGTGTAAGCCCAGCTTTAATCAAGGAAGTTTAGCCAAGGGGGCAACCCTTCCGCGTGGCACTGTGCTACGGGGGCAGGTGCCCAAAGGGGAGCAAACGGCGCCAGAGTTTACAACCGCTCAAGAAGTTTGCTTAAGTCCTTTGCATATCTCAGACCTCCGTACGGGCCCCGTGCCTGTCGCGTTAAAAGAGGCCGCCTTACGGCACGGCTTGAAAGCCCAGTCGTTGCAGCGCGTGTTGACCTTGCGTTTTGATTTGCAAGGTGGGGTGTTATTAAACGATTTGAAGCTTGATCAGATCATGCTTTATCTGCATGGCCAGAATACACAGATGTATGCGCTGCTCGAATGGTTGATGACGCAGACCCAAGGCATCGTTTGTCACGATACGCAGCAGCCTATGCGGTGGCAGCATTTTTTGTCGGCTGATGCCTTACGGCAAGAAGGGTTTGATAACGAACAGGCCTTATTGCCTGCCGACCCTAGGCAGTTTCAAGGGCATCGTTTGCTACAAGAGTACTTTGCCTTTGCCGAGCGTTTCTTGTTCTTAAGCATTAACCATATTCAACGCGCCATTGCGCTGCCTGACGCTTTACAGCAACGACAAACGCCTAAAGACAGTGACGTGGCGCCGCGCAGTTTTGAGCTGTCATTTTTGCTGGCCACCGCTCATCCCGATCTAGAAGCCATCTTGCGTCCCGAGCATTTCGCGTTGCATTGCACACCAGCGATTAATTTGTTTAAGCGACAAGCCGATCGAGTGGCGCTGCAGAATAATCAACATCAGTATCACTTGGTGGTGGACCGAACTCGGCCTTTGGATTTTGAAGTGCACTCGGTAGAGCGGCTTATTGCCTATGCTGGGCAGGGTAACCAGCGCGAGCAAGCATTCAGGCCGTTTTATCAAAGCATCGCGAGTGACACTGAAAATTACGGCGCCTACTACGCGGTACAGCGCCAAGAGCGATTGCACTCAGACCAAGCGAAACAGTACGGCACGCGTAGCGCATACCTAGGTAGCGAGGTCACCTTGCAATTGGTGGATCAGGCGCAAGCCCCTTTTAATCCACACTTACGGCATTTAGCAGCCAGCGTCTGGTGCAGTAATCGAGACTTACCGTTGTTAATGTCGTCGGGTACTGAGCAGGATTTTGTGCTGAAAAGTATCTCGGCTCCTGTTGACGGCATACGCATGCTACGAGCGCCTACCTCGCCACGCCCGCCCTTAGCGAGGGGCGAATATGCGTGGCGCTTAATTAAGCAACTTGAACAGCATTACTTCGCCTTTGATCAAAGCAATGAAGCACAAGCTGTTGCGCACTTACAAAACATTCTCGCCATTCATGCCAATCAAAGCGACCCGCACTTGAAGTTACAGCAGCAAGGCATACAAGGTGTCTCGTCAGAGGTGATGCATCAACGTTTGCCACTACCGGGACCGATTGTTTATGGACGGGGTGTACGTATAACCGTGCGTATGGATGAAAGTGTGTTTGCAGGTCTTAGCCCTTACGTGATGGGTGCAGTGTTAGAGCAGTACTTCAGCCGCCACGTGGCGATCAACATCATGGTGCAATGCCGCTTAGTGTCGGTACAGCGGGGCATTATCGCAGAGTGGCCGGTCAGAACGGGCGCGCGGCCTCAGTACTAAATTAGCAAGGTTAAGAACGAAATAGGGGGCAAATACAACCGGTACACTCGCGAGAATGTTAAAGTGTACACACTATGAGCCAATGGTAGTAATGTGAGTAATACCTTTGGTTCTTTTATGTAATTACTCGTATACTTCGGTGGTATACGATGCAATTTGCATCCACACTATCCTGAAGCTTCAATCATCTGGAGGACGCCATGGTTAAGATGAACCGGCGGCAATTCTTTAAGGTGACGGGTACAACGTTGGCGAGCTCTAGCCTAGCATTATTAGGTGCAGCACCCACTCCGGCGATGGCCGAAGTTCGTCAATATAAGTTGGCGCGTATGACAGAAACGCGTAACACCTGTCCGTACTGTTCCGTAGCCTGTGGTGTACTCATGTACAGCCTTGGCGACGGCGCAAAAAATGCCCATCCCCGTATCATGCACATTGAGGGCGATCCCGATCACCCTGTGAACCGCGGTACGCTCTGTCCTAAGGGGGCGGGTCTCGCCGACTTTATTAATAGTCCTAATCGACTAAAGCACCCTGAGTACCGAGCCCCCGGTTCAGATTCTTGGGAGCAAATTTCGTGGGATGATGCGGTTGATCGTATCGCTCGCTTAATGAAAGATGACCGTGACGCCAATTTTATTGAGCGTAACGAAAAAGGTGAAAAAGTTAATCGCTGGTTAACCACCGGCATGCTGGCAGCTTCTGCTAGCTCTAATGAAGTGGCTTATATTACGCACAAAGTGATACGTAGTATGGGCACATTGGCATTCGATAACCAAGCCCGTGTCTGACACGGCCCGACGGTGGCAGGTCTTGCCCCGACGTTTGGCCGAGGTGCGATGACGAACCATTGGGTCGACATCAAAAACGCGGACGTTATTTTGATTATGGGCGGTAATGCCGCCGAAGCTCATCCCTGTGGTTTTAAATGGGTTACCGAAGCAAAAGCGCATAATAAGGCGAAGTTGGTCGTGGTCGATCCCCGCTTTACACGCTCGGCTTCCGTAGCTGACTACTACGCGCCTATTCGTACCGGTACCGACATCGTCTTCTTAGGCGGGGTCATACGCTACCTGATCGAAAACGATAAAGTTCAACACGAGTACGTTCGTAACTACACCGACTTATCGTTCGTGGTTCGAGAAGATTTCGATTTCGAAGACGGCTTGTACTCTGGCTACAACGAAGAGAGTCGTACTTACGATCAGTCCAGTTGGGATTACGAGTTGGGCGAAGATGGCTATGTCGTTACTGACCCTAGCTTGCGACACCCACGTTCCGTGTTCCAGTTGCTGAAGAAACACTACGAGCGCTACACCCCCGAAATGGTTGAGCGAGTCTGTGGTACGCCCGCAGATCAGTTCATCAAAGTGTGTGAGATGTTGGCTTCAACATCGGGCCCTGATCGTGCCGGCACGATTCTGTACGCTTTAGGCTGGACGCAACACTCGATTGGCTCACAGATTATTCGTACCGGTGCCATGGTGCAGTTGCTGCTGGGTAACATCGGTATTCCCGGTGGCGGCATGAACGCGCTGCGCGGACACTCGAATATTCAAGGTCTTACTGACTTAGGCTTAATGTCGAACTTGTTACCTGGGTACCTTACCTTACCCAAAGATAGCGAGCAGACTTACCAGTCATTCCTAGACACGCGAGCTCAGCAACCGTTACGTCCTAACCAGCTAAGTTACTGGAGTAACTACGGCAAGTTCCACGTCAGCTTGATGAAAGCCTGGTGGGGCGATTCGGCAACAGCCGAGAACAATTGGGCTTACGATTACCTGCCTAAAATGGATAAAAGCTACGACATGCTGCAGGCTTACGAGCTGATGCACCAAGGCAAAATGTCAGGTTATATCTGTCAAGGCTTTAACCCATTGGCCGCTGCGCCGCATAAAGGCAAGTTGCTTCAGTCGTTCTCGAACTTGAAGTTCATGATTGTGATGGATCCGTTGCAGACGGAAACGTCCGAGTTCTGGCGTAATTACGGCGAGCATAACGATGTGGATTCGTCACAGATCCAAACCGAAGTGATACGCTTGCCCACCACGTGTTTTGCTGAAGAAGAAGGCACGTTGGTAAGTTCCGGTCGCTGGTTGCAATGGCACTGGAAAGGTGCTGAACCTCCAGGTGAAGGGAAAAGCGACATCGAAATTATGGCGCTTATTTACCATCGCATCCGTGAGCTGTATGAGGAAGAGGGTGGTGCATTCCCCGACCCGATTCTCAATCTTGACTGGAAGTACAGTCAGCCGCTTAACCCAAGTGCTGAAGATCTTGCGAAAGAGATTAACGGTAAAGCCATTGAGCCAATGCGCGATGCGAACAATCCCTTAAGGGTGGTTCGTCAGGCGGGCGAGCAGCTTTCTGGTTTTGGCGAGCTACGTGATGATGGAACCACCAGTTCAGGCTGCTGGATTTACACCGGTAGCTGGACCACCGAAGGCAACCAGATGGCTCGCCGTGACAATAGCGATCCGACAGGTATAGGTCAAACGCTGAATTGGGCGTGGGCCTGGCCGGCAAACCGTCGCATTTTGTACAACCGTGCTTCGGCTGACGTGGCGGGTAAACCGTTTGATGCTAAGCGACCCTATGTTTACTGGGACGGTGCAAAATGGGGTGGGGCAGACGTTCCTGACTATAAGCTGGATGAGAACCCAGCCAATGGTATGGGGCCCTTCATTATGAACCCTGAAGGGGTGGCTCGATTCTTTGCACGCAAAGGTCTGGTCGAAGGTCCTTTCCCGGTTCATTACGAACCCTTCGAGACGCCGGTGGGTTACAACCCGCTGTTCCCTGATAATAAGCTGGCTATCAGTAATCCTGCGGCACGGGTCTTCGAGCAAGATTTGGCCAATATGGGCAAAGTGGCTGACTTCCCTTATGTGGGTACCACGTACCGTCTAACCGAGCACTTCCATTACTGGACGAAGCACGTCAGACTCAACGCCATTCTTCAACCAGAGCAGTTTGTTGAAATTGGCGATGCGTTGGCTAACGAGCTGGGCATTGTGCAGGGCGACCGAGTCAAAGTGTCTTCTAACCGGGGTTATATCAAGGCGGTTGCCGTGGTAACCAAGCGCATTAAAGCGTTAACGGTGGAAGGTAAAACGGTGCACCAAGTAGGTATTCCGTTGCACTGGGGCTTTGTTGGGTTAGCAAAACCGGGCTTCCTAGCCAATACGTTGACTCCGTCAGTGGGGGATGGCAACACGAACACACCCGAGTTCAAGTCATTCTTGGTCAATGTCGAGAAAGCATAGGAGCGTAAATTATGTCATTGCAATCATTAGATATTAAGCGCGTCTCTGCCACCACGACACCACCTCCTACCGTCCGCCAAGAAGTGGTCGGTGGCGGGGTGGCCAAACTCATCGATACGAGTAAGTGTATAGGCTGTAAAGCCTGTCAGGTTGCTTGTATGGAGTGGAATGATCTACGAGACGATATCGGTACGAACATCGGGGTGTACGATAACCCTGCTGATCTTACCGATCAGTCGTGGACACTCATGCGTTTTGCAGAGTACGAGAACCCAGAAGGTAATTTAGAGTGGCTCATCCGTAAGGATGGCTGTATGCACTGTGAAGATCCAGGTTGTTTGAAAGCGTGTCCTGCACCTGGGGCAATTGTTCAGTACAACAACGGTATTGTGGATTTTCATGAAGAAAACTGCATCGGCTGTGGCTACTGTATTACGGGTTGTCCTTTCGATATCCCCCGCATCTCTGAGAAAGACAGCAAGGCTTACAAATGTACCTTGTGTTCCGATCGCGTTGCCGTGGGACAAGAGCCTGCCTGTGTGAAAACCTGTCCTACTGGTGCCATTGTTTTTGGCACTAAAGAAGACATGATTAAACACGCTGACGATCGTATCGTTGATCTACAGTCGCGCGGTTTTGATAACGCGGGTCTTTATGATCCAGCAGGTGTGGGCGGCACGCATGTTATGTATGTGCTGCATCACGCCGATCAGCCAGAACTCTACAACGACTTACCCAAAGATCCGAAGATTAGCCCCATGGTTAGTCTGTGGAAAGGGATTAGTAAGCCGTTAGGGGTTGCCACAATGGCGGTAGCCGCATTGGCTGGTTTCTTCCATTACATTCGTACGGGTCCCGTTGAAACGGACGAGGAAGACGAACGTAAAGCCGAGGAGAGTACTCATGAATGAGGTTAACAAACCCAAATTGATCCCTCGATACACTGCAAGTCAGCGTATTAATCACTGGATCATCGCGATTACTTTCATTTTGCTCACGGCTTCTGGCTTGGCACTGTTTCATCCTGCTTTTTACTGGCTCAGTAATTTGCTGGGTGGCGGGGTATGGTCGCGCATTTTGCACCCTTTTATTGGGGTGCTCATGTTCGTCTGCTTTGCGGTGCTAGCTATACGTTTGTTCGGCCATAACCTGTTGACTCGTTCTGATATCGAGTGGCTAAAGCGACCAGGCGATGTGCTCAATAACCGTGAAGAGAACCTTCCTGAGGTCGGACGTTATAACGGCGGACAAAAACTTCTGTTCTTCGCTATGATTCTCTTGATGGTGGGCTTGTTAGCAACGGGCTTTGTGATGTGGCGCTCGTACTTCTCGTATTTGTTCCCGATTTGGGGCATACGTTTAGCGTCCTTGTTGCATGCGCTCTTTGCGTTCCTGCTGATACTCGCGATCATCGTGCACGTTTATGCGGCGATCTGGGTGAAGGGAACCGTGCGAGCCATGACTCGTGGTACGGTTACACCAGGCTGGGCTTGGAAGCACCACCGGGGCTGGTTCCGTCAAATGCGTAACAACGGTACAGACCCTCGTAAGTAATTGCCTTTAAGCTTTTACTGACATGGCTGCCCCAAGTATGGGGCAGCCTTATTTTTCAGGAGAAACGGTTTTGCAGCGAATTCTTGCACGCGGCGAAATAGAAAGCCTCGATCACACTCATATTCCTCGCTTACGTCTGCCAGTTAAGACGGCAGTCTTTGTTGATCGAGCGGCGCGATTGCGCCGGCTCGCAGAAGAAAACCCCTTGGCTGATTATTTGCACTTAATGGCGAACGTCGTTGACGGGCAGCATCAGGCTTTGAAGCAGCTAGCGGTTACAGGGCCAACGGTTGAGCGTATTGAATTAGCGCAAACACACGGCATGCCTCCGGTTCAAGCCCTAGGCTGGGAGCGTGATCCAGCGTGGTTAGGCCTATTGGCCAGTTTGCTAGACCATCTGTTAGCGCTTAACGAGGTACCCCAACAAGCGAAAAACGTCATCCAAGCCTTACGTGAGCGCATTGAGACCGAACCTGCAGCCATTGACGCCCAAGCGGATGCGATTCTTGCCGAGCTAGAGGAAGGAGTAGAGGTTGCCAACGCGCCCTTTATTATGGCGGCGTTACAAGTTTACTGGACCAGTCTAGCGGCTGATTTCAACGAAAGCGACATGCCGGTGGTAAGCCCTAAAGGCGTGTGTCCGGTATGCGGTAGCTTGCCCGTGGCCAGTGTGGTGCGTGTGGGTCAAGCAGAAGGTATACGTTATTTGTGTTGTTCGTTATGTTCGTCTGAATGGCATTTAGTACGGGTCACTTGTTCACACTGTAACGACAATCAAAGTATTGCCTATCAGTCGATAGAGGACGGGCCTGAAGGGATTAAGGCTGAAACCTGCGATAAGTGCCACACCTACAGAAAAATTTTCTACCAAGAGAAAGCCTTAGGCATGGATCCGGTTGCGGACGATTTGGGAAGCCTGATGCTTGATATCTTAGTGGGCGAAGCGGGTTATAACCGAGCCAGTGCTAACCCTTTATTGTGGCAACACACACAGGCTGACTCATGACGATGAGCGATATCACAGACGATTTGAGTAATGAAAAAGCCAGTCTCGCTGATATCCCTTCGTTGGAACGCCTACTGGGCACACCCTCAGGACGGCGCTTGATGGCTGACGTGGGGCGTTCGCGCCTTACGGCGGTGCTGCGTCAGTTACTTGACGAGCACCGTAGCCAAATTACGCAGGCTCAGGTCGAGCTTAAGGCCCTTGCACCCGACGCGCTACTTGACGAAGTCCAGCTACGCATGGCGAAGCAAGATCAGTCTCGTTTACGTGCTGTGTACAACTTAACCGGAACGGTTTTACACACGAACTTAGGCCGAGCCTTATTGCCCGACGAGGCCGTACAAGCGGTGGTTGCTGCATTAACCACACCGGCTAATTTAGAGTTCGATCTGGCAACAGGGCGCCGCGGTGATCGCGATGATCTTATCGAAGAGCTGGTGTGCGAACTGACGGGTGCTGAAGCGGCGACGGTTGTTAACAATAATGCAGCGGCGGTGTTGCTAACCTTGAATGCGCTATCGAATCGGCGCGAAGTGGTGGTGTCCCGAGGCGAGCTGGTGGAAATCGGTGGCTCGTTCCGTATACCGGACATCATGCAACGCGCCGGCTCGCGATTGGTTGAGGTGGGTACGACCAATCGCACACACCGTAGTGATTATGAAAATGCCATTGGGCCGCGCACAGCGATGCTACTCAAAGTGCATTGCAGTAATTATGCGGTGACTGGCTTTACACATAGTGTGCCCATTGCACAGGTGGCTGAATTAGCTCGCCAGCATAACGTACCCAGTGCGGTCGATTTGGGCAGTGGCACGTTAGTGGATCTTACCCAGTGGGGTTTACCTCGCGAAGAGACTGTGCGTGAAACCATCGAGGCTGGGGCCGATATTGTCACCTTTAGCGGCGACAAGCTATTGGGTGGGCCACAAGCAGGGCTTATTGTCGGGCGCGCTGACTTAATACAGAAAATAAAGAAAAACCCCTTGAAGCGGGCTTTACGGGTCGGGAAGCTGACCTTGGCCGCACTCGAGCCCGTGTTAGCGCTTTATCGTGAGCCCGAGCTATTGACGCAGCGTCTCACTACCCTGCGGTTACTGACTCGCCCGCAAGCACAAATGCGCGAACAAGCGCAACGGTTACTTCCCTTGCTGCAACAGGCCTTAGGTGACGCCTATCAGGTGCATGCTGATGCCATGTTCAGTCAAATCGGCAGTGGAGCATTGCCCATTGATCAGCTACCAAGCTATGGGTTGCGTATTGAGTATGCGGGTGCGGGTCGCTCAGGGCGAGCATTGAAAAAGCTGGAAACGGGGCTACGACAGTTACCGCGCCCCGTGGTGGGTCGCATTGCTCACGATGCCTTGTGGCTTGATTTGCGTTGTTTAGAAGATCGCGATGAGGCCGCTTTTACTCAACAATTTTCCACGATACTCCTATGATTATCGGCACGGCAGGACACATTGACCACGGTAAAACCACCTTAGTTCAAGCGTTGACGGGTGTGGACACTGATCGGTTAAAAGAAGAAAAGGCGCGTGGTATCTCTATTGAGTTAGGGTATGCCTACGTGCCCTTAGCGAATGGCGACATACTGGGGTTTATTGACGTTCCGGGTCACGAACGTTTAATCCACACCATGACAGCCGGTGCCAGTGGCATTGATTTTGGTTTGTTAGTGGTGGCTGCAGACGATGGCGTGATGCCGCAAACGCGCGAGCATCTGGCTATTTTGTCCATGTTGGGTGTTTCGCAAGGCGCGATTGCGATTAGCAAAGCCGATCGTGTTGACCCGACACGACTACAGGACGTGCAGCAGCAGGTAATGCAGTTGGCGCAAGGTACTTTCTTGCACGATATGCCACTGTTCGAAGTCAGTGCAGCGACTCCCGATGATGCAGGTGTGGCGCGATTACGCTCGCACTTGCACGAGTGCGCACAGGCAATGCAAGCACACAGCGGTAGTGGTCTGTTTCGCTTGGCCATAGACCGAGCCTTTACGCTTAAAGGCCATGGCACCGTGGTGACGGGCACGGTACATGACGGGCTACTTCACGTAGCTGATGACAGCATTGATTTACGCTTAATGCCTTCAGGGCAAAAATTGCGTGTGCGCAGCATTCATGCACAAAACCAACCTTCTGAAACGGCTCGGGCAGGGCAGCGTTGTGCCTTAAACCTGAGTGGTATTGATAAGGAAGCCATCTCACGTGGCGACTGGGTGGCCGATGCACGTTGCTTTGTGCCGTCACGTAATCTGGATGTACGGCTGCAACTGTTAGCCGATACCGGAGCGACGGCACGTACGTGGACGCCAGTACACGTGCATCTGGGCGCGTCGCATTTTTTAGCGCACGTCGTACCCTTGTCTGAAACAAACCTAGCAGCGGGTGAGCAGGGCTGGGTTCAGCTGGTGTTTGATCAACCCGTCTGCGCCATGGCGGGCGATCGCTATATTATTCGCGATGCGCAGGCTAAGCAGACCATTGGTGGCGGGGTGGTATTAGACCCTAATGCGCCGCAACGTAAGCGTCGTTCACCTGCACGTTTGGCATGGCTCGCTGCGGTGTCAGCACTGCATGCTGACGCCAACGCCGATTTGCAAGCGGTATTGCAACAAGCGCCGTGGGGTGTAAACGAACACGACGCGATGCGACTATTGCGTCGCGCGGTCGACGATCTGGCTCCACCTGAGGGCGCATTATGGGTGGAGACACGCAGTACACAGGCGCCGCGAGTTTTAATATGGCAATCCCATTGGGATGCCTTGGTAGAGCAAACGGTACAGACCTTGCAGGTGTTTCATGAAAACTGGCCTGACGAGCCGGGCGTGAATGCTGCTCGCCTACGCCGTATGGCGCTACCAACGGCTCCCGATACCTTATGGGCAGCGCTTTGCGAGAGTCTATTGGGGTTGGGCTTGCTTGCGCGAAATGGGCCATGGTTGCATTTGCCCGGTCATGCCATCACCTTAAGTGGTCAAGAGGCCGAGTTAGCCGAACGTATACTGCCTTTAATCGAGCAAGGCGCTTTTAATCCGCCATGGGTGCGCGATTTGTCGGCACAATTGAGCGAGCCTGAAGAGCTTGTACGTCATGTCCTGCTTAAATTGCTACGTCGGGGGGATGTGTACCAAGTGGTGCGTGATCTGTTTTATCATCGCACGCAAATCGTGCGCTTAGCCGAATTGATTAGTGCAGTCGCAAGCGCTGACGGCTTAAGTGCCGCAGAGTTTCGCGATCTGATCGGACAAGGCCGTAAACGTAGCATTCAGATTCTTGAGTTTTTTAACCGTGCTGGCTACACCCGCCGGTTACGTGACCGGCACGTGGTGTACAAAGGTAGCGCTGACGTCTGGCAACGGCTATCATAATAGCTCTTCTTGGAAGGCAATCGTGTCCGGTGGCATGGCTGGGCTTCAAACCCAGTTGAGGGCGTCAGACGCTCTTAGGTAGGTTCGACTCCTACTGCTTTCCGCCAAATGCCTATCAACGGTGCGCCATGAACGATCTCTCATCTCCTAGCAATACACCTCGCCTCACTTCACTGTCCCATGGTGGGGGCTGTGGGTGCAAAATCGCCCCTGGCGTTCTAGCAGAGTTATTGGCGGGTATGCCCGCTGCACAACCTTATGCGGCATTGTTAGTGGGTAACGAGACATCGGACGATGCCGCCGTTTATCAGCTGAACGAACAGCAAGCGCTTATTGCCACTACCGATTTTTTCATGCCCATTGTTGATGATCCTTACGACTTTGGACGTATCGCAGCGGCCAACGCATTGTCTGACGTTTATGCAATGGGCGGTACACCTATCATGGCGTTAGCACTGGTAGGAATGCCGGTTAATGTGCTTCCGAAGTCCGACATTGCGGGCATTTTGCAAGGCGGCGCGTCAATTTGTGAGCAGGCGGGCATTCCCGTGGCCGGTGGCCATTCTATTGATTCTGTCGAGCCCATTTATGGTTTAGCGGCGATGGGTCTGGTGCACCCTAAAAATATAAAACGTAACTCTCAAGCCCAAGCCGGTGACGTGCTGGTGCTAGGAAAAGCCTTAGGGGTTGGGATATTGTCTGCAGCCCTCAAGAAAAACGTTTTAGACGATCAGGGCTACCAAGACATGATCGCCAGCACCACCCAGTTAAACACGCCGGGTGCTGCCTTAGGAGCATTGAGCGGTGTGCATGCCATTACCGACGTGACGGGCTTTGGTTTGTTGGGGCATACCTTAGAACTTGCGCGTGCTTCGGGGCTATCGGCACGCTTGCGATACGCAGATCTTCCTTGGCTTGCGGGGGTAGAGGGTTTCGCCGAGCAAGGTGTTATTACCGGCGCTTCGGGGCGTAACTGGACATCGTTTGGTGAGTCAATCCAGCTTGATGCAAAAATTAATGATACCCAACGTGCGTTGTTATGTGACCCTCAAACCTCGGGCGGCTTGCTAGTGGCTTGTTCGCCTGAGACGGTGGCTGAGGTGTTGGATATCTTCCATTCCGAAGGGTTCAGTCATGCCAGCGTTGTTGGTGAATTGCAAAGCCAAGGGCCGCTGGTTCAGGTAGACGGCTAAGAAAGCAGATTTTACTTAGGCCGGGGGCTGATACCCCAATAGTTTTGAAAGCTCAAGCGCGGCCCCACGTACGGTAGTGACCAACTGCTGCGAGTCGATGTTGCCTTTCGTTAAGTGGCTAACCGGTATGGTGACTCCAAGCGCCGCGATAAGCTCTGCCTGACTGTTGCGCACGGCAACGGCAACGCTTGCCACTTCGGGCTCAAAGTATCCCTCATCCAGACCATAGCCTCGCTCAGCATCTTGATGAATCAGTTCATACAGCGCTTCGGTGGTTGTGGCGGTGCGGGCAGAGAACTGTTGTAAGTTGTTGTCGGGGTACAAGCGCTGTAAATCGTCTAACTGCATATCACTTAACAACACACGCCCTAAAAGAGTCGCGTGTACGGGAAGTCGTGTCCCCACGTGTACGGAACTGACAAAAGGCGTAGGGGCCGCCACTTTGCCAATAATGACCACTCGGTCTTCGTCGCGCATAGCTAGATTACACGAAAAGCCGGTTTCATCGCGCACGCGCTCAAGTATGGGTTTAGCCAATTCGGTTAGCTCTAACGATGCTAAATACTCGAACCCCAACCTAAGAATTGCCATGCCCAGACGGTAAGCGTGCCCCCCTTCTACCCGCTGTACAAAGCCCAAACTTTCTAAAGTGTTGAGCAAACGAAAAGTCGTGGTGCGTGGAATTCCCAGTCGTTTCGCGAGTTCGGGGGCGGCCAGCACTTGTTCATTTCTGTTGAATTCTGACAACAAACGCAGACCGCGCTCTAGTCCGGGTACGGAGTAACGGTCTTGTGTTTGTGTGGGTGACTGCTCGCTCATTCATCTCTCTTTTATTAAGCCTTGATCTGCAGCACTAAGTATAAGTGGGAGGCGGTTTTTGGGACAGCACTGCCTTTAGCGATCAACGTGTTACGACATATAAGCAGTTGGTTTAAAGGGTTTCTACCCATTTATTTTTCACTTCAACTAAAACTATACTGCATTTGTTCCAGATATAAAACAGTGTTCCATATGTGGTTCATAAAATCAAATGTTAATCCTTGGGAGGAGAGAATGTATCTACGCAAAAGCGCTGCGGTTTTAGCTCTAATGGTGCCTGTGGCCGTCTGTGCTCAAAATAGCAACGTTCAACTGTATGGCGTGATCGATAGCGGTGTCAGGTATGACAAGGCTGTGGATGGCTCAAGCAAATTTGGGGTCGCCAGTGGTATTGCAGGGCAATCTCGTTTTGGCTTGAGAGGCAGTGAAGATTTAGGTAACGGCTATTCCGTGACCTTTGTGCTGGAAGGCGGATTCCTAACAACGACCGGTACGCATACACAAGGAAGAATGTTTGGTCGACAAGCCACTGTGGGTTTAAAGGGTGGGTTTGGCGAGGTGCGCATTGGCCGTCAGACAGTGTTTGGCTACGCATGGTCGCCCTTTATTGCTAGCCCGTTTGGCGTGGCTTGGTCGGGTAACTCGGTCGGTTCTACCTTTGGCTATAAAAGTGGTGACTACGGTCCCGATGGCCGCTTAAGTAACGCCATTATTTACCAAACCCCTGTTGTAGGTGGCGTAGAAGCGGGTATTGGTTATAGCTTTTCGACGGACGATGTACAGGCTCCTGGCGCATCGAATAACAACCGAGTGTTGACAGCAGGTTTGCGTTATACCGGTGGTCCCTTACGTGCGGCCTTGACCTATGAACGCTTGAATCCGAAACGCGACACCAATAGACGTAGCGCGCAGAACTATCAATTGGGTGTTTCGTACGACTTTGAGGTTGTCAGAGTGTTTGCTGGTTTTAACGAGCAGCGAAATATCAACTCCAACCCCACACCCGGATACATCGCCGCAGGTAACCATCGCGACCGAGCCTACAGCCTAGGGGTGTCGGTACCGACTGGAAAATCCGGAACCACCATGCTGAGCTATCAGCGTGCAGTGCTATCGAAAAATCATGGTTTGGCCGCCGCTTATCGTCATCAGTTGTCGAAACGAACCAGCCTCTATGCCATGGGTAACTTATATAAGGTACGTAACCACACCACAGAAACGAATCACAACAAACGACAGTTTGGTGTGGGGGTTCAACACGCTTTTTAATGTGGTTTTACAGAGTAAACGAGGAAAAAATGAACGATTTGAAGCCTGAGCACGATACACCCATTCCAGACCAAGAAAATCCGCTGTTTGAAAGTTGGAAACGACCCAAGGACAAGACGTTACAGGAATGGATTGAAACCCGAGTGTCTCGTAAAAAAACGCGTCAATACGATTGGAACGCATTAGGTTGGCAAGCCGATGTTGATCCTTTGTACCGACGTGCGCAGACACGTTATATCGGTACAGGTGCTGCAGGCGTTCAGCATGATGACAATGTGATACCTGCGGAGCACTTCACTTTCTCAACCATGATTCTACCCGCGGGATGTGAGGGCCCTCTGCATGTGCACCACGACGTGGAAGAAGCTTTTTTCATCTTACGCGGTGATGCGGTCCGACTGTTCTTAGAGTATCAGGGAGAGCGCTGTGAGCTGGTGTTGAACGAGCGCGATGTGATCTCGGTACCTCCAGGCGTATACAGAGGCCTGCGCAATGAGAGTCAAGAAGAAGCATTAATGTGCGTCATGTTGGGAGCAAATCGTCCAGACCTACCGGAGTATCCCGCGGATCACCCCTTAACTGCAGCAAAGAAAGCACGTGCTCAAGCTGCTGCAATGTTAAAAAGTCAGACTAAAGCGTAAGACGGAGACAAGTTATGAACCGTAGAAAATTTCTGATCAGTAGTCTCGGCGCTATGGGTGCCATGAGTCTGCCCTTTGCTTCAAGTGTTGCCTTTTCACAATCCACAGGCATTTACACCTACCTCACGCCAATGACGTTGTCGTTAGCATTCGCGCCGATTCTGTACCCCAGCGCAGTGGGTGATTACGACAAAATGGGCTTGGATGTGAAAGTGGAAGTGGGGCGTGGTGCAGGCCAAGTTATTCAATTAACTGCCGCCAAACAGGTGGATTCTGGCCGTACCGGCGGAGCCAATTACATGGCCGCTCGAGCTCAAGAAAACTCAGATGTGATTGCCTTTGCCACCATCGCACAAATTTCACCCTTTGTCGTGATTTCATCTGAAGAAAAAGCCGTTCGCTCAGTACAAGAGCTGGAAGGGAAGATTGTAGGCATGGCCTCCTTCGGTGGCTCCATGGAAGCGACGTTGAACCTCATGTTGGCAAAAGCGGGCATTGATCCTAAGTCAGTGCGCCGAGAGCGTGTGGCAGATGGCCCGGCATCGTTTGCGATGGTAGAGGCTGGCCGTATTCACGCCTTTTTTGGTAACACTAGTACCGTGTCTCGCTTACGTGCCGAGGACTATCCTTTGCAAGTGATGGCGGTTGATGACGGCGTGCCTGGACAGGTATACGTAGCTCGTGAAGCCGAATTGGCCGAGAACCGTGCCCAGCATGTGACCTTTTTGAAAGGCGCACGTGAAGCGGTGCTGCGTATAGCAGACATGAATGACCAAGAGTTGCTTGACGTTATTCGAGTCATTGGCAGTAAGTATGACGTGCCAGGCATCGAGAAAGAGGACATCGCGCTGAGCGATCTTAAAGGTAATCGCGAACTGTGGTTAGCACAGGGCAAAGACAACGTACTACGTAATGTTCCTGAGCAATGGGAGCAAGGGCAAAAACTGTTGTTGGACGCCGGCCTGATGAACGAGACCTCTCGTAATCTTTACGATAACGCTATTTGGGAGGCGACCCTTGCCTGATCGTAAGCAAGTAGAACAAGGCGAGCGACAGAAGGTGGTTAGCTTTGACAATGTGTCAAAGCACTTCGAAACTCGCACGGGCACCACCATCGCGTTAGAGCGCGTAAACCAGCATATTTATGCAGGTGAGTTTGTCGCCGTGATCGGTCCTTCCGGTTGCGGTAAATCCACCTTGTTGCGTTTGTTGTGTGGGTTAGAGCAGCCAACAGAGGGCAAGGTGGTTTTGCCCTTTAATGGCGCGGATGCTAACTCAGCGATCGGTGTGGCCTTCCAAGAGCATCGCTTATTGCCCTGGTTGAATATTAAGAAAAATATTCTCTTACCTAAGCTCATGCACGGCAGTGTGACGGCCGAAGATGAAGAAAGGGCCATGGTATTAAGCGAGATGGTGGGGCTAAAGGGCTTCGAAGAAAAACGCCCTTCTGAGCTCTCAGGGGGGATGCGTCAGCGTGCATCATTTGCTCGTGCGCTATTTTCTCGTCCGAGCTTGTTGTTGTTGGATGAGCCCTTTGGCGCGCTGGACGCACTGACTCGTGAAAAAATTATTGCGGATGCTGAGGCAATTTGGTTAGACCAAAAGTTTGGTGCCTTCTTGATTACGCATTCCATCAGCGAGGCGGTTCATCTAGCAGATCGGGTACTCGTTATGTCAGCTCGCCCTGGGCGAATCGTGGCAGAAGTGCCCATCACGCTTGAGCGGCCACGTACTAACTTCTTGAGTGACCCTGAGTTTGCTCGACTTTGTGACGAGTTGCGTCATCATCTGGAGCTATAACGTGAATCGACTCCTTATTCAAATTAGTTCGGTGGTGGTTTTTTTCCTATTGTGGAAAGGCTACGTGTCATTTTTTGGCGTGTCCCCTTTAGTCTTGCCACCACCTGAAGACGTGCTCAATGCATTGATCCGATTAATGCAGCGCGACGATACGTACTATCACATCTATACGACGCTGGCTGAATGCTTAGGTGGCTTCGTTATTGCTGTTGTTTTCGGTACGGTCATGGGGCAGCTGTTGGGTCGAATTGCGATTCTGGATACGATCTTTAAGCCTTTTGTGATTGCCTTGCAGTTGACGCCTAAAGTGGCTTTGATTCCATTGTTCATTCTTTGGTTTGGCTTTGGCATCGAATCAAAAATCATTATTTCTGCATTGCTGGCATTTTTCCCCGTGTTCTCCAACAGTTACTTAGGCGCCAAATCTGTTGATACCGGCTTGATCGAAGTGTTCCATGTTGGGCAAGCCACTTCTTGGCAACGATTCAGACTGTTGGTTATTCCAGCATCGCTTCCCTACATTTTGACCGGAATGGAAATGGCGATCGTGCTTGCCATTATTGGCGCCGTGGTGTCAGAGTTCGTTGCTGGCTCCAGAGGGCTTGGCTATTTGGCCACCATCAAGCTGCAAGACTTAGAGGTTGATACCTTATTTGCGGTGGTCATTTTGCTTGCCATGATTGGGTTTGTGCTCTATTTCACCGTGGGCTCGCTTCGCAAAGTTGTGATTCCATGGCATGAGTCCGCACAAAAAGCGAAGCATTAAAAAAGGGGGCGGTTATGCAAGATCATTCTTCCTCGGCCCCTCATTTCTCTTTTTTGCAGAGTGAGGGGATGGGTGAATGTTTTGTGTTGTTGCATGGCATTAGCTCCGGCGCGGCCTCTTGGTCTAAGCAGTTGGCCGCTGATGGAGCGCA
Source organism: Paenalcaligenes sp. DL 463 (assembly GCF_057475185.1). Classification (NCBI taxonomy): domain Bacteria; kingdom Pseudomonadati; phylum Pseudomonadota; class Betaproteobacteria; order Burkholderiales; family Alcaligenaceae; genus Paenalcaligenes; species Paenalcaligenes sp. DL 463. The sequence goes on from NZ_JBYBKX010000001.1 coordinate 620,889, forward strand.
TCATTGTCTATTGGCATGGGATGCGCCGGGCTACGGGGGGAGTTCCTTGCTGGACACCCCCACCCCGAATGCCAAAGATTATGCACAACGCCTAAAGCAACTTATCACTCAGCGCAATATCAAGCGCTTCACCTTAGTGGGCCATTCGTTGGGTGCGCTTATGGCCAGTGCCTATGCCGCGATGTACCCCGAGGATGTGAGTCGACTGGTATTGGCCAGTGTGGCCCAAGGCTATGGCTTAGCAGACGAGCAAAAAAAGCAACAGGTTTACCAGTTGCGCCCTCAGATGTTGGCTCGTCTTGGTCCTAAGGGCTTAGCAAAAGAACGGGGACCCGCCTTGTTAGGGCGGCCCACGGCTGAGAATTTAGCCTTGGTTAAACAGGTGATGGCAAGGTTGACGCAATCCGGCTTTGAAGGGGCCTCTTACCTGTTGGCTTATGACAGTATCGAGCATTACTTAGGGGGGGTGTCGTGCCCCGTGCAAATGCTGGTCGGAACACTGGATACCATCACCCCGCTGGATGACATGCGGTTGCTACAGCAACGTTATCCACATATCGAATTGAGCGCGATAGAACAAGCCGGACATCTGCTGTATGTGGATCAGCCTGAACGGTTTTCGTCTTTGGTTTTTAAGGCATAGGCCAAATTGACCTCAAATCATGGCGTATTAAAACATGAGTTTTCTTATTGAGAATAAGGTGGCTGTTGTCACAGGCGGTTCGTCGGGTATTGGTTTGGAAACAGTCCGGCTACTGCTACAGCAAGGCGCAAAAGTTGCATGGTGTGGACGCGACTCGTCGCGCTTAGCGGCATCGATGCAACATCTAGCCGTGGATTTTCCGTCCAGTGCGATGCACAGTCAGCCCTGTGATGTATTGGATGCGACGTCGGTCGATCATTTTATGACGTCTGTAGTTGAACGCTTCGGCCAAGTGGACATGTTGATTAACAATGCGGGTCAGGGGATGGTGGCCGGCTTTGAGCAGACGCAAGACGAGGACTGGCTGAATGAAGTGAAACTTAAGTATTTCAGCGTGTTGAATCCGGTGAAATGCGCATTGCCACATTTACGAAAGTCGTCGATAGCATCCATCAGCAACGTGAACTCGTTGTTGGCACTTAAGCCCGAGCCACACATGATTGCTACCTCCGCGGCGCGTGCAGGTCTATTGAACTTAAGCAAAAACTTAGCGCATGAATTATTGAAAGATGGTGTGCGCGTGAATTCCATTTTGCTTGGCATGGTGGAATCAGGTCAATGGCGTCGGCGTTTTGAACACCGTTCAGATCCAAATCAAGGTTGGGAGGAGTGGATAGCCGGCATCGCACAGAAGCGTGGTATTCCGATGGGACGTTTGGGCAAGCCCATTGAAGCGGCTCGTGCACTGGTTTTCCTTGCGTCGCCATTATCGTCATACACCACCGGCTCAGTTATTGATGTGTCGGGTGGATTCAGCAAAGAAATATAGGTTGAGAATAATGAAGAAAATCGCATTTATTGGTTACGGGGCGATGGCGAGAACCGTGCGCGAGCATTTACCTGACTCGTTGCAGTTGGCTTGGGTTGTGACCATGGAAGGCAGTCAAGAGGCGTTACAGCACGAGCTAGGTCCAGACGTTCAGGTGGTAACGCATAGTCGAGATATTCAGGGTGCCCCTGATTTGGTGCTAGAGATGGCAGGACAAGAAGGGCTTAAGGCTCACGTCTTCGATGTGCTGCAACGAGGGTGGCGTCTTGCCGTGATTTCGGTGGGTGCTTTTGCCGATGACGCCTTTGAACGGGCGGTGCGCCAGGCGGCAGCGCAACACAATACGCAGGTTTTGGTGTTAGCAGGAGCCATTGCTGGCGTAGACGGCCTCGCCGCAGCGCGTGTGATGGGGTTGTCCAAGGTTGTTTACCAAGGTAGAAAACGCCCAGCCAGTTGGAAGGGAAGTCATGCTGAGACATTGGTTGATTTGGATGCGTTAACCGAGGCCACAGTGTTCTTCAAAGGAAGTGCACGAGAAGCGGCTCGCCTCTTTCCCGCTAACGCCAACGTAGCCGCAACGATTGCACTGGCAGGGGTAGGCATGGATGACACACAGGTTGAACTTATTGCCGACCCAAGTATGACGCGGAATCAACATCAAATACGAGCCGAAGGAGGGTTTGGTGAAATGCAGATCGAGATGCAAGGCGTGTCACTCGCCAATAACCCCAAAACCTCAACCTTAGCGGCCTTAAGCGTGGTGCGGGCCTGCTTGCAGGTTGATGGCGGTCTTGTGGTGTAACCCAGGCAGAGAAAATGAAAGCATTGTATATAGCGGGTGAGTGGCGAGAAGGGCGTGGACAAGTCGGACAGAGTTACTTTCCGGCTGATGGCAGCTTGAACGCTGAGTTTTCCACAGCCAGCCCGGAAGACGTGAACGAAGCGATTGAACGGGCGGATGCAGCATGGCAAGCCCCCCAGTGGCGTGATAGCTTACCGACAGTGCGGGCACGTGTTTTATACCGGGTGGCCGAGCTAATTGAGCGAGATGCTACGCGTCTTGCCGCCTTACAAACCCGAGACAATGGAAAGCCGCTGAGTGAGACACGTGGTTTGGTGATGAGTGCGGCGGCCACAGCGCGTTATGTGGCGGCCAGTTTAGAGACGCTGGACACCGAGCTAACCAATCCGCGATCCCAAGACTTGTTAACACTAAGCGTACACGAACCATTGGGTGTTATTGCGGCGATTACGCCTTGGAATTCTCCCATCGCGTCTGAAATGCAAAAGCTGGCGCCTGCTTTAGCGGCTGGCAATGCGGTGATCTTAAAGCCAGCAGAGTTAACCTCGTTGGTGGCCTTAGAGCTAGCGAAGCTATTTGAAGAAGCTGGTTTGCCCAAAGGGCTGTTGAGCGTGTTGCCGGGTAAAGGCTCCGTCGTGGGGGACGCCATCGTACGGCACCCACTGGTCAAGAAAATTTCGTTTACCGGCGGAACGCGCACAGGACGTCAATTGGCGCATATTGCCGCCGAGCGTTTGATTGGCACCTCGTTAGAGCTTGGCGGGAAATCTCCTACGATCGTACTGGAAGATGCCGACGTGGATATCGCTGTGAATGGCGTTATTTACGGTATTTTCAGCTCAGCGGGTCAAGCGTGTATTGCGGGCTCCCGCTTGTTTGTGCATCGCCGCCTTTATCACGACTTTGTAGAGAAACTGACAACTAAAGCGAAAGCATTACGCGTTGGCCATCCCGAGCACGAAGGCACGCAAGTGGGGCCGCTGATTGACGAGAAACACCTGCAGTCAGTGGACGCCTATGTGCAGCAAGCCATTGCTGAGGGTGCAGAGGTGTTACTGGGTGGTTATCGACTAGAGCAAGGCGAATTTGCCAAGGGCAGTTACTATGCGCCCACCATTCTGTCTGGGCTTTCGAATCAGGCGACGGTGTGCCAGGAAGAAATTTTTGGACCCGTCTTGGTTGTAATGCCGTTTGAAGACGAAAGCGATTTAGTGGTGGCCGCCAATGACAGTGTGTATGGATTAGCGGCGGGCATTTGGACAGAGAACTATCGCCGAGCATGGCGTTTAGCCAGGGCGCTAGACGTAGGCACCGTTTGGATCAACACGTATAAGAAATTTTCGATTTCCACTCCTTTTGGTGGTTTCAAAGAAAGTGGCGTAGGGCGGGAAAAAGGGCGTCTTAGTATTTTGTCCTATATGCAGCAAAAAAGTATTTATATCGGCCTCAATGATCAGCCCGACTCGTGGTGCGACAGTTAAGGAAAAAACAATGACAGAAAAAGTAACGGTTGGAGAAGCCATTGCACGGCTGCTTGAGGCACATAAGGTCCAGACGCTGTATGGCGTCGTTTCCATTCATAATTTGCCCATTGCCGATGCCATTGGTCGACGTGGAAAAATTGATTTTGTTTGTGCGAGAGGTGAGGCGGGTTGTGTCACCATGGCCGATGCTCAAGCCCGCTTTGAAGGCTTAGGCGTTGCGTTGACGAGCACGGGAGCTGGGGCCGGAAACGCGGTTGGCTCGCTAATTGAAGCGTGTAATGCGGCCAGTCCGGTTTTGCACTTAACGGGACAAGTTGAGCGAGAATACCTAGACCGTGATGCTAGCTTTATTCACGAGGCTAAAGATCAGCTTGGTTTTTTGCGATCTGCCAGTAAAGCCGCGTTTCGTGTGACGCATCCAGAACAGGCAATCGGTATCGTGCGTGAGGCCATCCGTGTGGCAACGACGGTACCGATGGGGCCTGTTAGCGTCGAGATTCCCGTCGATGTTCAGGCGGCCGAGATTGAACTGCCTAACGAGCTGCATCCGGTGCAAGCACTGTGTCTTCCTACCTTAAACAGCGAAGACCGCTCGTTATTACATCGTAAGCTTCAGCAGGCGAAACGACCCATTATTTGGGTTGGCGGCGGTGCCTTGCATGCGACGCGTGAAATACGGGCATTGGCTGATCTGGGTATTCCGGTCGTAAGTTCTACCCATGCGCGTGGCGTACTGGCTGACAGCCACCCACGTAGCTTAGGCGCTTTTCATAATGCCGAGAGTGTTGAGAACGTAATTCAGGGGGCTGACTTAGCGGTCGTGGTGGGTTCGCGCTTACGCAGCAACGAAACAAAAAGCTATACCTTGCCGTTTCCGAAGGCCTTAATCCAGATCGATGCTGTACCTGTGGCGCAGCAACGAAATTACACGGTGCAGCACTTTATTTGTGCCGACGCGAAAGAAGCGTTAAGCGCTGTAGTGCAAGACCTCGGTAAACATCGTTTTGAAGACCCTAAATACGATGAACAAATTCAACAAGCGCGTGCTGAGGCCGTGACGCAGCTACGCGATCAACTAGGGCCTTACGCCGAGATATGTTTTGCCTTACGTCAGGCGTTGCCCGATGACGGCATTCTTGTGCGCGACATCACCATGTCGGGCAGCACATGGGGAAGTCGTTTATTTCCTATCGAGGCCCCCCTGCGTAATATCCATTCTTTAGCAGGGGCAATCGGTTTGGGTCTGGCGCATGCTATCGGTACCGCTAAGGCAAATCCAGATAAAAAAGTGGTGGCGTTAGTGGGTGATGGCGGCTTAATGCTAGGTATTGGCGAAATAGCCACCATGGTGCAAGAGCAAATAAATATCGTTTTGCTGGTGATGAACGATGGGGGGTATGGTGTGATGCGAGGTATACAACGTCGCTATTTTGATGACCGGCAATACTTCAATCGTTTACACACGCCGAGTTACCGTGACTTGGGGGCGTCAATGGGGTGTCAAAGCTACTTAGTGAAGTCTGTGTCCGAATTTGATGAGGTCATTCAACAGGCGGTTGCCCTTAAGGGGCCTTCGGTTGTTGAAGTTGACATGGCGAGTATTGGACCCTTGAACTTCGCTGGACCACCACAAAAGAAATTGTATTAGCGCGATTCCTGTTGAAGGTATCGTGGTGCAGGCCAAATGTGTGTGGACACGGTGGCCTGCATTGCCGAATCATCTGTTGCTTCAGGGGCGTCTTCGGGTGTGCAGTGCTGAAGTGCTGCCTGTAGTTTTTCTAGCGCCGCTATCCCCGTACTGCCTTGCGTGACCTCGTTCCACCATAGGCGATGCACACTCCGTACTCGCACCGGAATAGAGGGTAGGCCAACGCGTTGAGCCATCGCGAGACGGTGCAGTCCCCGGTTAACCTTTACGATTCGCCCATGGCGTGTAATCGCAATGCCCAAGGCGTCTTTGCCTCGCGACGGGTCAAAGCCGTTAATGGCCATGTCGTCCATAAAATCAATGTAAATCTGCAGGTAGTCTCGAATCTTTTCCGAGCTGTCGAGTAGCACCCCTTTTTGGTGCGAAGCCCAAGGAGACCCCTGTTCAATACACGCCATTAACTTCTGAAAATGCGTTGTACGTTCAAGCTGACCTCGGTTTTCATCCAGTTCACTAATCAGTTGATAGCGTGAGCCATCACGTAAATCCTCACTGTATTGATCCCACGAACCATTCCAAATAAAGGCTAACGAAGAGGGGCGTTTCTCATCGCTTTGAGGGTTGGGCTCGGTAATACGTGTCAGTTTACGAGGGTCTACATGCAGGGTAAGGGCGTCGTCTCCCAGCACTTCTTCAATAATATGACGTGGTAGACCAAAGGCTTCCACGCATTGACTGGCGGTTTTGTTTTGCATCCAGCGTTGAAGCAAGCGGCGGCCAAGGGGGCGACCAATGTATTGCTGTATGGCGAGACGGTATTTAACCGTGAGGTGTGCGACTAAAACGCGTTGTTTGATCTTGGGGGTCGTGAGCGGTGCAAAGGCCTCATCCGCACCGGGGCCAAGCATCCCCGATGTGTACTTGAGTGTTAACAGTTCTTTCCAGAATCTTTGCATGGTTTCGCGCTACGTAATGCTTATTCCTTTTCTTCGTGCGGTGACAAGAGTGTTAAAAAGAAGGTAATAGGAATAAGTCGTGGTTTTGGGAAGTCGCTTGCTAAGCAGCTCTTTCACAAAGCCTAGACATCAGGATATTTTTATCCTTGGTTTTTTGCTTTGTCATGCCCACAGGTCTTAATTTTCGGCGTTATCGACCTTGTTGGGATGAGACATTATCATATCATTTAATACATTTCTGTACAGACCGAGACTGAGTCTTTACATTTGGAATACATTTATCGCGATAAAGCTGTTGATTCATGGTTGCTAAAGAGAACAGGGCGCATTATTCGTAGCCCAAACCGTAGGGGGTCGTGTTTGGGCTACCGCGTTACTGAAGCATAAGTATTCGGTTAGATGACACCGCTGACTAAGTTTTCGCTGCGTAAGGCGGCCAGATCCAGCACGCCTTCTGGCGCTCTTTCTTTAAGTCCGGTATCTATTAACGCTAAAAGCTTCTTTTCTTGCGCACGTGCCAAATCTTCAGCTTCTTCTAGGCTGACGGCGATAAATCGAAGCGTAGAGCTGGGAGGACGTCGGCTTAGTACGGGAATGTCGACTGAGATGACGGTAGCGATTTTTGGGTAGCCGCCCGTGGTTTGTGCATCGGCTAACAGCACAATGGGTAGCCCAGAGCCCGGCACTTGTATGGCTCCGCTAACAATGCCATCCGAGACCAAGTCATAGCCGCTAACGTGCGCTAAGGTGGGGCCTTCTAGTCTAAACCCCATTCTGTCGGCTTGGGTAGACACCGTGTATTCAGAATGCAAAAAGCTATGCAAGGCTTCATCGCTAAAGTAATCCGCCTGAGGGCCGAGCACCACGCGTATGTCTTGGGTATAGCCATAGTCAAAGGTGGCATCCAGTTCGAGCTCCGCTCGTGTGGCAACGTGGCTGAGTGTCAGTGGAATGGTCTCGTTCCGCTGCAAGGTACGACCTGTTAAGCCTCCTAAGGCTCCGCGCACATAGGTGGACGTGCTTCCTAGTTCAGGCGCCACGTCTATGCCACCCTCGATGGCGAGATAGCTGCACAGAGACTCACCAAGTTTGGTGACGCGAATTTTGTCGCCGCGTATGGCGCGAGCGCTGCGTCCTGCCGGAATAACACGCGTACGTGAGCCGATGATTTCAAACGTACCATCACAACCAAAAAGGGCCACTCGTACGGAATCGGCTTGCACCTCAACGGTTAGGCCGTGCAAAATCATCTCAAGCACGGGTGTATTGGCCGGATTGCCAACTAGCGCATTGGCCAGCCGCGCACTTACTTTATCGAGTGCCCCCGAAACTGGAACACCCACATCTTGATAACCGTAACGGCCCATGTCTTGGATGGTTGTGTGCATGCCGGGGTCAAGCACGGTAATCACTGCTGTCATGATGAAACCTTCTCAATTAGTACGTTAAAGTGGTTTGCCTCAACATCGTCACGGATGGTCTGAAACTGTGCGGCGCTGACAGGTTCAAAACGGACTTTGTCCCCCGGACGAAATAAGGCAGGGGATTGACGCTCTACATCAAAAAGCTTGACGGGAGTGGCGCCAATTAAGTGCCAGCCACCGGGGCTCTCTAATGGGTAGATGGCTGTCATGGTGGAAGCAATGGCTACCGACCCGGGGGCCACTCGCATGCGGGGGTCTGCTCGCCGAGGGAGGACGAGCCTTTCAGGAAGATCCCCCATATAAGGGTAGCCGGGCACGAAGCCCAACATATACACATGAAAAAGCGTGTTGCTATGAGTTTCAACCACTTCTGCCGGACTCATGCCCGTTAAACGTGCTACGTCTTCTAAGTCGGGCGCGTGCTCTCCTTCGTAGCAAACAGGAATACTAAGTTGTCTTGCTTCAGAGGCTTGAGAATCCACGTTGTCCAGCAGGGTTGCCAAACGGGCTTTCAATTCCGAAGCACTGGTTTGTAGAGGGTCGTAGTTGACCAGTAGTGACCTAAAGGTAGGCACTAAATCGGTGACGCCTGAAACGGCATTTGCACGGATTTGGCGGCTAAGCTGTAGCACACGTGTACTGAGCTCACGGTCAATAATGTCACCGAACTGCACCACTATTGCTGTGTCTCCTGCATTTAAAAAATGCACTGTCATTTTTTTACTCCCAGATTGCTCATTGTTGAACATCACAAGGTGATCGATAAAAACTGAATCTAAGTGTGGTCGTATTGTCTTTCTATTAATAGTACAATATACTGACTGCGAAACATATACATAATTATTTCAAACAAGAACGAGCTGGAGACGATTTGGTGTGCATAGGTAGTTGGCACACAAGCCTTGGTCGTAATCAGCACTACTTTTGAGGATAGTGAAATGACTCTGGCGGTAAACCTTAATGCTGATATGGGTGAAGGATTCGGTGCCTACGATATCGGTGACGACAATGCAATTCTAAAAATTATCCGTTCAGCAAATATTGCATGTGGGTTTCACGCTGGTGATCCGCTCACCATGCGTCATGTCATCGAGCGAGCTGGCGAAGAGGGTGTCAGCATCGGTGCCCACCCAGGATTTAACGATTTATGGGGGTTTGGCCGTCGTCGTATTCAGATGAGTGCGAACGATCTGGAAAATTTAATTGCCTATCAGATTGGTGCGCTTCAAGCGATGGCTACATTTTCGGGTCAAAAGGTTACCCACGTGAAGCCACATGGTGCCTTGAACAACATGGCCGCCGAGAATTATGACTATGCAGCAGCCATTGGTCGCGCTATCAAAACGGTAGATCGAGACCTCATTTACGTGGCGTTGTCGGGCTCAGAGATGGAAAAAGCGGCGCTTGATTTAGGGCTGACCTTGGCTCGTGAAGGCTTTTGCGATCGTAGATACGATGACAACGGTAATTTGGTGTCGCGCTCGATTGCGGGTTCGGTCATCAAAGATCCGCAAGAGGCCACTGATCAAGTGGTGCGAATGGTGGTTGAAGGTGAAATTCTCACCGTCTCAGGTAAACGTATTAAGCGTCGCGTTGACTCATTGTGTGTACACGGGGACGAGCCGACGGCGGTTGCATTAGCGGCGAAAGTACGAGAAGGCTTGGAAGCGGCAGGCGTTAAGGTCGTTCCCCTTACAGAAATGAAGTTGGCCTGATTGCCTCAACGCATCGGTCTCAATTTATCGTAGGAGCTTTATATGCAGAAATTACCTACCATTGCCGTTCTTGGTGGCACAGGTGCTTTAGGGTCGGGTTTGGCTAAACGTTGGGCGCAAGCTGGATACCCTGTCATTGTGGGTTCCCGAGCCGCTGAAAAAGCGCAAGAAGCAGCCGCGCAACTGAGTGTGCCTGCTGGTGCGCCCGCTGCACGTGGAAACAGCAACCTAGAGGCAGCTCGCGAAGGCGACATTGTGGTGTTAACCGTGCCTTACTCGAATCACAGTGCGTTGTTAGATGAAATTAAAGACGTCGTAAACGATAAGATCGTGATCGATGCGGTCGTGGCGCTGGCGCCGCCTAAGGTGGCGGTAGTCCAATTGCCCGCTGAAGGGTCGGCCGGCATCATCGCTCACAACGCTATTGGTGAGCAGGCTCATGTGGTTTCCGCCTTTCAAAACGTAGGAGCAGCCAAGCTACAAGCTGATGGTCCTGTCGCGTGCGATATTTTGGTTACTGGAAACAATCCAGAAGCACGGCAAACGGTGATTGGCTTGATTGAAGCCATGGGTTTGTTTGGTGTTGATGCGGGTCCGATCGCTAACTCGGTTGCGGCCGAGGCGCTGACCTCGCTGCTAATTGGCATTAACAAACGCTACAAAGTGGATTGCGCTGGTATCCAGATTACTGGGCTTTCACGAGCGTAGTACGGTATGCAGAAACCACCCGTGCCCCCTCTGTCTTTGCAAGCATTGCATGATTTTCCTATGGTCACGTCCGACGACGATCTGGCGAGTTTATTGATCGCCAGCTTGGAAAAAAATGACATTGTTTTGCAGACAAATGACGTCTTGGTGATGGCGCAGAAGATTGTGTCTAAAGCCGAAGGCCGGCTCGTGCGTTTATGCGACGTCACCCCGTCGCCTCGAGCGCATGAAGTGGCCCAGGTTACGGGCAAAGATCCGCGCATGATCGAGCTGATCTTATCTGAAAGTCAGGATGTGATTGCTCTACGCCCTGATCTGATCATTGTCGAGCATCGGCTGGGCTACATCATGGCCAATGCCGGTGTGGATCAATCAAACATCGAGCATCCTGATGGTGAAGAGTGTGCGTTGCTGTTGCCCTTGGATCCTGATGGCACCTGTGCGCAGCTGAAAGCCGCTTTGGATGCGCACTTTAATGCTGATGTTGCTGTGTTGATCAATGACAGTTTTGGGCGACCTTGGCGTCAGGGGATTACGGGTGTGGCATTGGGGGCGGCGGGTCTACCGAGTCTTGTCAGCTTAATTGATAAGCCTGATTTGTATGGTCGGGCCATGCGGGTCTCAGAAATTGCTTTTGCCGACGAGCTAGCCGCTGCCGCGTCCCTATTAATGGGGCAAACCGATGCCGCCAAGCCGGTGGTGCACGTACGGGGGTTAACGTGGGATGCGGCAAACAATAATCCGGCGCGCACGTTACTCAGACCGAAAAAGCAAGATCTATTCCGTTAGCGATCGAGGTGCAAGATGGACATCACAAAAGAACCCACGCTTTATTGGCCCAAAGGAAGAGTGCTGGCACTGTGTGGTGGTGTAGGTGGCGCCAAGCTAGCCGCTGGCTTAAATGCATTGATAACGCAGCCCGGACAACTGCAAGTTGTCGTGAATACTGGCGATGATTTTAGCCATTTGGGCTTACAAATATGTCCTGATCTCGATTCGGTGCTGTACGCCTTAAGCGGTAAAAATGACACGGTCAGAGGCTGGGGGCGGGCGGACGAAACATGGCATTGCATGCAAGCGTTGGCCGAATTGGGTGCCGCCAACTGGTTTGCATTGGGTGATAAAGATTTAGCCGTGCATATTGAACGCACGAGACGGCTGCACGAGGGCCAAACGCTTAGTGAAATCACGGCTCAGTTTTGTCGGCAGTTTGGCATTGCAGCGCAGGTGTTGCCCATGACTGATGACACGGTCCGCTCCATGGTTCACACCGATGAAGGGGTTTTGGCCTTTCAGGATTATTTTGTTCGACGTGCCACGGAACCTTGTGTGGAAGGGGTGTCTTTTGTTGGTGCTGAAAATGCACGCCCTAATCCTGAGCTGATGAACGCATTAAATGATGATTCGCTTGAGGCGATTATTATTTGCCCGTCTAACCCTCAGTTAAGCATCGACCCTATCTTGTCGTTGCCTGGGGTGCGAGACGCATTGATAAACAGCACGGTGCCCATCGTTGCGGTGTCACCCCTAATTGGTGGTTCGGCGGTCAAGGGGCCGGCGGCAAAAATCATGAAAGAGCTGGGTTTGGCAACGAACTCTCAGGCCATCGCCGAGGTGTATCAGCCCTTCCTTAACGGGTTGGTGATTGATCATGCCGATGATCACGATTTACCGCAGCTACGTCTGCCCGCTTTAGCCACCTCTACGTTAATGCGCAATGCCACTGACGCGTTGCGCTTGGCCAGTGAAACATTGCGCTTCGCGCATGCCTTAGGTCAAAGCGCGCCAGCAACGTTGACGGAGGAATCCTTATGAGCCGTGAAAAAATAGCCGCTGTGGTGCCTGTCAAAGGTTTTGCTGCGGCCAAGCAGCGTTTGTGCTCGGTGCTAAGTCAGCGTGAGCGCGAGCAGTTAGCACGCGTCATGCTTGAAGATGTCGTTACGGTATTACGCCAGAGCGAGTCATTGTCGGCTGTTTATATTGTCACAGACGATGTAACAGTGGCTCGACTAGGACGCTCATTGGGGGCTGGAATTATCATCGATCCCATCGCGCGTGGCTTATCCGAAGCCTTAGCGCATGCGGCACAAACCTTAAGCGTATGGGGTTACGAGGGCATGATGATTGTGCCGGCAGACATTCCTGGGATCGACGTGAATGGGGTGGAGCATTTGCTTAGCGTGCACGCGGCAAGTCCTGCCGTCACGTTGGTGGCAGCCCCTTCGGATGGGGGCACGAACGTATTGCTGTGCTCTCCACCCGATGTCATTCCCAACTGTTTTGGCCTGCAAAGCTTTGCAGCACATTGCAGCGTGGCCGAATCCAAAGGGATTACGCCTAACGCCATCGTGCTACCGGGGGTGCAGTGTGATATTGATCGCCCCTCCGATTTGCTGACCTTTTTGGCAAGCCCCACCCAAACAAAGACCTATCACTATTTACGTGGAAAGCGCATCGCACAACGGTTGAGCTCTCCGCCTGCTGTGGATCGCTTGATGGCACCCGGTTACATGACGGCGTCGGTGCCACTGTCTGCAACCTCAAGTTTACAGAAAGGATGATTGCTCATGCCTAATAACGATAAAACGGTGAATTACGAACGGTTGGATGATAGTCAGGCTTATGCGTTAACCAGCCTTCCTGCGGCTCAATTATTGCCACGAGCGAGTGCGTTGCGCGATGCAGGGCATGGTGAGACGGTGTCCTTTTCTCGTAAAGTGTTTATTCCGCTGACGCAGTTATGTCGTGACGTGTGTCATTACTGTACCTTTGCTCAAGCCCCAAAAAAGGTGTCTTCACCGTATCTTTCTATCGAGCAGGTGCTTGAGATTGCACGGGCTGGTGCCAAGGCGAATTGTCAGGAAGCGCTGTTTACCTTAGGCGATAAGCCAGAGTTGCGCTATCACGCGGCACGAGAAGCCTTAGAAGCCATGGGGTTCGACAGCACCATCAGTTATCTCATTGAAGTGTGCCGCGTGGTTTATGAAGAAACAGGCTTAATGCCCCACGTGAATCCCGGCCTATTAACGCGTGAGGATCTTGAGCAGCTTCGTGCTGTGTCAATATCGCAGGGAATTATGCTGGAAAGCGTTTCTGAACGCCTTTGTGAGCCCGGCGGTGCGCATTATGGTTCTCCCGATAAGGTACCCCAAGCGCGACTTGAGACATTAAGGCTCGCCGGCGAAGCGCAGGTCCCCTTTACCACGGGTATTTTGATCGGTATAGGCGAAACGCGTCATGAGCGTATCGAGTCGTTGTTAGCGATTCGCCAGTTACACGAGCAGTACGGCCATATTCAAGAAATTATCGTTCAGAACTTCCGTCCTAAGCCGGGAACGTTAATGGCGAAAGTCGAAGCGCCATCGCTAGAAGAGCATATTTGGACAGTTGCGGCGGCTCGTCTTATTTTTGGGCCAGAAATGGCCATTCAGGCACCGCCGAACTTACAACCCGACGCCTTACAACAGTTGGTGGATGCGGGCATTAACGACTGGGGCGGTGTGTCACCTGTTACCCCTGATCATGTGAACCCTGAAGCGCCCTGGCCACATTTGGAAGCGTTGGCAAAAGCGACGCAAGCGACCGGTAAGGTGTTGGTCGAGCGCCTAGCTATTTACCCACCTTATGTTCGAGACATGAAACGATGGGTGGATCCTGTCTTCCACACTCGTGTGTTACGCAGTGTTGATGGCATGGGCTTGGTTCAAAACGAAGCGTGGTCAGCCGGTGGTCAACAGCTCCCCCCTGAAAATACTTTGGCATGGATGAATCAAAGCGGCGCAGCGCGACACACTGCTGCCTTTGCGGAAGTCGAGGCCATTATTGAACGAGCTAAGCAAGGTGAGCAACTTGCCGAGCAAGATATCGTGCGACTGTTTCGTGCTCACGGTTCAGAGTTTGAGGCGATTTGTAGAGCCGCCGACCAGCTTCGTCAGAAGGTGAATGGTGACAGCGTTAGCTTCGTTGTGAATCGCAATATTAATTACACGAATATTTGCAGCTACAGTTGTCAGTTTTGTGCCTTTGCGAAAGGGAAAACAACCGAAGATTTGCGGGGTAAGCCTTATGACTTGCCCTTGGATGAGATACAGCGTCGCGTGCGTGAGGCCTGGCAGCGCGGAGCCACCGAAGTGTGCATGCAGGGCGGTATTCACCCCATGTATACCGGTGATACCTACACAGAAATTTGCCAAGCGGTGAAAGCTGCTGCACCCGATATCCATATTCACGCTTTTTCACCGCTTGAGATCTGGCAAGGGGCAGAAACGCTGGGCTTGTCGTTGACCGATTATTTGCAGCAGCTTAAAGATAATGGCCTGTCGTCACTGCCAGGTACCGCCGCCGAAATACTGGATGATGAAATACGGCAAGTTCTTTGTGCGGATAAAGTCACCACAGAGCAATGGTTCGAGGTGATGCGTACGGCTCACAGTATCGGCTTGCGCAGTACAGCGACGATCATGTTCGGCCACGTAGAGGGCTACCAGCATTGGGCAAGACATTTGCTGCGTTTACGTGCTCTACAACAGGAAACGGGTGGGTTCACTGAGTTTGTACCTCTACCTTTTGTGCACATGGAGGCCCCCATCTATCGTAAGGGTCGTTCGAGGCGTGGTCCAACCTTTAGAGAAACCGTATTGATGCATGCTGTGGGTCGCTTGGTGTTGTACCCGTACATTAACAACGTACAAGCGTCCTGGGTCAAGATGGGTATTACCGGCGTAAAGGCCTGTTTGAATGCAGGCGTCAATGACCTAGGTGGCACCTTAATGAATGAGACCATTTCTCGATCGGCGGGGGCGTCGCATGGACAGGAAATCACGGCGCCCAAAATGAGAGATATTTTGGTATCTATGGGCAGAGAGCCGCGTCAGCGTAACACCTTATATGGCACGGTTTCGGACGAGGTTAAAGCACGGGCCGAGCATATCACCACGCCTGCATCACCGGTGCAGCTTTTAATGCGAAAGCACCCTAAACCTGAAGCGCAGGTGGCCTAGGTAGTTTGGTGAATGAATGCTTCATTCTGCTTTTTAAGGAGAGCGATGTGTTGGCAGTTTCGCCTTCAAACGTTAGTGACATAGCGCTGCAGGGGATGGCTGAGCGACGTTCGGTGCGGCGCTATACCTCAGAGCCTGTACCCAAAACGCTGATAGCGCAGCTATTGGAAGTCGCCGTGAGTGCGCCTTCCGCCCATAATCGACAGCCATGGCGGTTTGTTGTGATGCAAGATTACGCGGTTAAGGCCCGACTGGCCAAGCGCATGGGTGATAAGTTACGACGGGATCGCTTGGCAGACCACGATAATGTGGCGGATATTGAGGCCGATGTGCAGCGATCATTTGCTCGCATTACGGGTGCGCCAGCGATTGTCTTGCTGTGCCTCAGTATGGAAGACATGGACGTGTATCGCGACGATATCCGAAACCAACACGAGTACAGCATGGCCATGCAAAGCACCGCGATGGCGGGACAGAACTTGATGGTAGCGGCCCATGTTGTTGGTCTGTCGTCTTGCTGGATGTGCGCGCCGATGTTTTGTCCTGACTTGGTGCGTAATGAGTTGGATCTGCCCGATCACTGGATTGCACAAGGGATGATCACCTTGGGTTATCCGGCCAACGCTGGCAAACCTTTCCAACGTAAGCCCACATCTGAGCTTACGTACTACATCGATGAAGTTTTAGCGCAAGAGCCTAGCGCTGCATGCGCTCAGTAAGTAGCGAAGCTTCGTATCTAAGAACAGAGTTAACGGTATGCATAGGGGAAAATATGTTTGTTAAAAGTCAGTTTGCAACACGCAGCGCTTATCCAGACGAACTACGTCAAATTATGAGTTTGGAGCAGGCCAGAGAGTCTCGAGAGTGGCTGTCGCACTGGAAAGTGTTAAGCCCTACGCCTACGCCGTTAGTGCCTTTGGCAGGTTTTGCTAAAGCGCATAACTTGGCAGAAGTGTCGGTAAAAGACGAGGCCAAGCGTGCATTGTTACGCAGCTTTAAAGCCTTGGGTGCCTCCATCGCGTTGGTACGTTTGGTTCTGCGCAAACACCCTGAGGCAGGATTCACTGCGAAATCACTTTTTTCGGGTAAACATTCCGACGCCTTAAAAGATTTCACAGTGATCAGCGCGACCGCAGGCAATCATGGGACGTCGCTTGCGGCGGCGGCGCGCGATATCGGATGCCGTTGCGTGATTGTGCTCAGTAAGCATGTCAGTATGGAACGTGAAAACACCATAGCCTCGTATGGCGCTGAAATCATACGCGTTGAGGGTGATTATGACGATTCCGTTGAGCACGCCGAAGCCTTATCCCAGTCAAAAGGCTGGTTGGTTGTGTCAGATACTTCTTACGATGGCTACGAAGAAATCCCCCGCGATGTGATGCAAGGCTATGCCACCATTGTGGCAGAGGTCACCGAGCAGACAGGTCAAGAAGACAGCCCCACACTGCCTTATACCCATGTCATTGTGCAAGGTGGCGTGGGTGGTTTTGCGGCAGGGGTAGCGGCTTATTTATGGGAACGTTACGGCGCTCAGCGGCCGGTTTTCATTGTTGCTGAGCCAGAGCAAGCCGATTGTTTATTCCAAAGTGCTTTGGTGGGGCGTGCTGCAAGTGCGACGGGGTCGGTCGATTCGTTGATGGGCGGCTTAGCATGCGGTGAGGCCTCGCCTTTAGCATGGCGATTCTTGCAGCCCACCACCGATTTCTTTATTACCCTAACCGATGATCAAGCCGTTATGGCCATGAAAGAGTTGGCGGCCAGTCAGTACGGTGACCGGCCTATCGTCAGTGGCGGTTCAGGCGCGGCGGGTTTTGCAGCACTACAGAAAATGCTGGATGATCCGAAGCTGCGTGCAGAGGTGGGATTGAACGAACAATCGAAGGTATTGTTATTCAATACGGAAGGGGCGACAGCGCCTTCAGAGTATTTGGCTCAGGTGGGTAGAACAGCCGCTGAAGTCGAGGTTGGCACCGCCTAAGTAAGCGTTAGATTTCGTTTTAAGTTCGCTGTAGCAACTGGCTACAGCGAACTTTTTTTGCTTAGGCTTGAGTTGTCGTGCTGGCGGCAGGTTTTTGTTGCCAACGTACAGGTGAGGGAATGAGCTCGCCACGGTCCACGGCGTCGGTCAATTCGCGTTTTAGAATTTTTCCACTGGAAGTCAGGGGAAGCTGCTCTAAAAACACGACATACTCAGGCATATCGTATTTCGATAAGCCGTTTTCATATAAATAGTCCAACAAGTTTAAAGGGTCCAGAGACTCGTTGGCTTCTAAAGTCATCGCCAGACAGGCCTTTTCTCCAAGCCGGGTGTCAGAAACCGGAAAGACGGCGGCTTGACGTATGTAGGGATGCGCATGGGCTAAATCTTCAATAACGCTAGGATAAATATTGCGTCCACCACGGATAATGATTTCTTTTTTACGACCTACGATACGCAAGTAGCCATTTTCATCAATACTGCCTAAATCGCCGGTTAAAAACCAACCCTGTCGATTAAACGAGTCTTCAGTGGCTTGCTGGTTATCGTAATAGCCCAGCATTAATAAGCCCCCACGTCCGCCTAGCTCTCCGATTTCTCCGGGCTCAGCTTCGGTGTCGGGATCGTCTTGCTTCCAGATACGCGTCTCGTAGCCGTTGCAGCTACGTCCGCAGGTGCTCACAATAAGTGCTTCTGAGTCATTCGGTAAGGTGTAGTGATGTGAGCTGTTTTCGCTCATACCAAAGGCATTCTGTGGCGTGATGCCCATATTAAACAAGGCTTGGGCAAGTGCTGGTGGTATCACGGCGCCAGAAAGGTAGAACACCTCAACGTGTCCCATTTTATGTAGTTGACGTTGCCCCATCTCATTAAGCAGGTCAATGCCATGGGTTGGCACGCCAAGCACATAGGTGGCTTCAGATGTAATAATCCAGTCTAGCCACTGGCTAGGGCTGGAGGAGTCGCTCAACACCAGCTCGGCGCCTGCAATCAAGGCTTGTCCCAAAGCAACCGTGCCGATGTGATGGCTCATCGAGCTTAGGCTCAAAATAATGGACGATGCGTTTAGTCCCCAATCAGCAACTAGACTTCGGGCGTTGGCCAGTAAGGTGTTATCGCTATGCATAACGCCTTTGGGCATGCCTGTCGTGCCGGAAGTAAAAGCTAAGTACAGTACCGTATCCGGATCATCTTCAGGTGGCGGTTGAGTGAAAGCCATGTTCTGATGTGTAGGATAGGGCTTCACACAGACGGGTAGCGTATCGGTAGAAATCAACGGGTCAAAAAGACTATAGACCTGTTCAAGTGTGGGTATGTCACCGTTTACATGGTTAAGAATCGTCTTTCCATGCGGATCAAAGCCATAGCCTAATTGTGTGAACAACACTTTGCAGCGCACGCGGTTTAATAAGGTAACGACGTCTTGCACTGTGTGGTTTTTGTGTAGCGATGGGCAGCAGACATAGCCATTGCGAGAGCAGGCTAAATAAATGATGACACTTTCTACGCAGCTGGGTAGCCAAATGGCAACACGGTCACCTGCGCGCAAACCAATGCTGTGCAGGTGCTCGGCTACAAGGTCTACCTCCTGAATAAGCTCGCCACGGGTTAAACGACGGCGTACGTCACGAACGGCGAAAGCGTCAGCGTCTTGTTCAGTGTGCTGTTTTAGCAGTGAGTAGAACGTATCGTTTGCCCATATACCCTGCGCATAATATTGCTGCGCACGTCGGGGATTATGTAGGCTTAGCAAAGCGCTCATGTAAGGGATATTCCTTCTAACTTATAATGATAGATAGTGACATAAAGTCAGGTATTACTTTGGGTTTCGGAGTTTACTTAAAAAACAACCACTGATAAGATACTATTTATAGGAGGATAGTACGTCCCATTCTACACTTTACTAACAATCTCCTCAAATAAATAAGGGGGACTGATATGCGCATTAGCGATATTCTGAAAAATAAGTCAGGGATTCTGTACACAACAGCGCCGGATACGCCTTTGTCACAATGTATTATTACCATGGCGTATCACAATGCGGGTTCATTATTGGTGATAGAAAATAGCCGATTAGTTGGCTTGCTATCGTTCCGTGAAGTCATTAACACCCTTGCCCAATACCAGGTTCAAAGTCCTAATCAGCCGCTGGTAGGTTGGGAAGCACTTTTAGCCAAAGATGTCATGAAGCCCGACCCCATTGTGATCGGTCCAGAAATGACTTTTGAAGAACTGCGGGAATTGATGGTCGATGTACGTCAGCGATATATGCCTGTCGTCACCGACGGGGTGGTCCATGGCGTGGTGTCGTTCTATGACGTCGCTAAGGCCATACACGAGAGTCAAGAGTTTGAGAATCGATCCCTTAAAGCGTATATCCACGATTATCACGAACCCACGTCCTAATCGTGACGTACTACTAAGAGGGGAATCCTTGTGCTGCCTTAGTTCAAGCGCTTTAACGATACTAGGGCAGCACGGATAGCGAGTTTGATTGTTAAATCTGTCTCGTTACCCAAGCTGTTATTACAAGCCGATTTCAAATTTTTCCGGATTGAACACACTTTCGCTGTCGCGAAACAGTTTATAGGTAAGTTCACGTAGCCAGCGGTTGCCAGCGTCATTGTGATATCGCGCGTGCCAGTACTGGGCGATGGTGTATTCAGGAAAAGCGATGGGTGGCTGCAGTATTTTAATATTGCTTGTCGTAGCATACGATTCAGCCAGCATCGTAGGGATCGTCACGATCAAATCGGTACTTGAAATAATCAAGGGAATGGCCAAGAAATGAGACAGGTGTAGCGCGACTCGGCGCTGATAACCCTTCTTGCTCAATACGCTTTCGATCACGCCATGGCCTGAACCCGTCGCGGTTACCACCGCGTGTGGCATGGTCAAGTACTCGTCTAAACTGATGTGACTGCCAACAGTGGGGTGATCTCGACGAACCAAACAAACATAAGAACGTGAGAATAAATCTTGTTGGTAACTGTCTGCGAAAAGTCCTCGTATAAAACCAAAGGCCAGATCCATTTCACCAGATTCTAAGGCGTCTTTAAGCCCCTTAACCGGAAGCTGAACGGTATTGAGGTTGATGTTTGGGGCCTGCTTACTAAGTTCGATGAGTAACGGGGGCAGAAAGACACGTGAACCAATATCCGTCATCGCAATATTAAAGGTGCGTGTGGATGTTTTAGGGTCGAAGTCTTGTGTGCGGTTTAGGGCCTCCCGAAGCTGGCCTAAAGCCTCCAGAATCGGTGTTTTTAGCTCTAGCGCACGCGGGGTAGGCTCCATTCCTGACGAGGTACGAACAAAAAGCGCATCGTTAAACAGTTCACGTAATCGGCGCAGAGACACGCTCAGAGCAGGCTGGGTTAGTCCAATTGAATCGGCAGCCAATGTCACATTACGGTGTGTCAGTAGGGCTTCAAACGCGAGTAAAAGCTTAATGTTTAGGTCTGTAATATTCATTTTTCAACATAGTAGAGATTAACCGTTTGACATGGACACCTATAGGGCCCCTGACTACATTTAAAACAATACTAACTAGCGTTGATCTGTGTTAACGCCTAGGCGGAGCGAGGTGAGTAGATGATGTCAACTGTAATAATAGGTAGTGGCTTAGCGGGTTACACGGCTGCCCGAGAGATACGTAAACATCATAAAACTGATGACATTACGCTGGTGACACAAGACGACGGGCACTTTTATTCTAAGCCTATATTATCTGAAGCGTTACGCTCAGGCCTGAATGCCTCTGATCTTGTTGTACGTACGTCTGAGAAAATGGCTCAGCAAATTCGGGGTCAGGTTTTAACTCATCAACGCGTTATGGCTATCGACAAGGTGGCGCAGATCGTGTCCTTGCAAGGCCGAACCCTTGCCTACGATAACTTGGTATTGGCCACGGGTGCCGAGCCGGTACCCTTGCCACTTGATTCTGACTCGCTTTCGAATGTTCTGGCTGTGAATAGCTTGTCTGACTACCAACGTTTTCGTAGTGCGTTGGAAGGAAAAAGAACAATTGCCATTATTGGTGCCGGCCTTGTTGGCTGTGAGTTTGCCAATGATTTGGCGGATGCAGGGTATCAGGTCACTCTTATTGACATCGCGGCTCAACCCTTGGCTAGACTGCTTCCCGCACACAATGCCACCTTCACGGTTAGCGCACTGCAAAACATCGGTGTGAACTGTCGTTTGAATACCGGTGTGAATCGCATTGTACGTATGGCGTCTTCTTATGTGCTGAGTTTGTCAGACCAGTCCGTATTGGAGGTGGATGTGGTCTTAGCAGCCACCGGCTTGCGCCCAAACATAGCGTTGGCCCAGCAGGCTGGGCTTGAGGTGGCGCATGGGATTGTTGTCAATGCGCAGTTGCGCACCAGCGCGAGCAATATTTATGCGATAGGGGATTGTGCCGAAGTTGAAGGCCTGTGGTTGCCTTACATTGCGCCCATTGCTCCGGCAGCCCGTATTTTGGCCAAAACCATAGGCGGTGCAGGCGACGATCTGCAATACGCCGCGATGCCCGTCACCATTAAAACCCCTGCTTGCCCAACCGTCGTGTGCCTTCCTCCTGCCCAGTCTGACGGGCAATGGGAGAGTAAGTGCGCTGAGGCGGGCGTGAAATCGTCTTTCTTTGATCCGCAGGGTCAGCTTCTGGGTTTTGCATTAAGCGGTTCGTTCGTGGATGAGGCGAGAGAGTTAGCGACTTCCTTGCCCGCCTTATTGGAAACGCGTGCCGCGATGGATTCATAGATTAATTTTTATACGGTATGAGGAGACAGAATATGAACGATCCACGTCAGTTGGGGCTTACGCCGATGCGGGTTTGGGAACGAGAGGGCTCAGCACGTATGCCTTATTGGCTATACACCGATGAAGACATTTATCAGCGTGAGCTCGAACGCATTTTTAACGGTCCTCATTGGAATTATGTAGGGTTAGCATGCGAAGTTCCCAATGAGGGCGACTTTAAGCGAACCTGGATTGGTGAACGAAATGTGCTGGTGGTGCGTGACGAGAATGGCGACATCAATGTAGTAGAGAACCGATGTGCCCATCGTGGCGTGCAATTTTGCAAAGAAGCCAAAGGTAATCGTAAAGACTTTGTATGTCCGTATCACCAGTGGAATTACGATCTGCAAGGTAATTTGCTTGGTGTGCCGTTCATGAGAGGAATTAAGGGCAAAGGAGGGATGCCCCGCGACTTCAAGCGCGAAGAGCATGGCCTAACAAAACTAAAAGTCGTGAACTATAACGGCGTGATTTTTGCGAGTTTTGATCCCAATGTGCCAGATTTTAAGACCTTTCTTGGCCCGACGATGCTGAAATATTTTGAGCGAGTCTTTGACGGTCGCGAATTAGTCGTGTTGGGTTACAACCGCCAGCGTGTGCCAGGTAACTGGAAGTTGATTCATGAGAATTTAAAAGACTGTTATCACCCAGGTCTTTTACACACGTGGTTTGTTAATTTCGGTTTATGGCGTGCGGATAACGAGTCTGAAAACGTGATGGACGAACAGTTCCGTCACTCGGCGATGGTCACGGTTCGTAATGAAGGGGGTAAAGGGGAAGCCACCGAAGGCATTGCGAGCTTTAGAGAAAACTTAGAACTCAATGATGGCCGCTTCCTTGATATTGCAGAAGAGTCATGGTGGGGAGGGCCCACTGCCGTCATCCATAGCATTTTTCCAAGCCTGATTGTTCAGCAACAAATCAACTCGGTTGCTATGCGTCAAGTGATTCCACGAGGCCCGCGAAATTTTGATTATATCTGGACGCATTTAGGCTTTGCGGACGACACCGAAGAGATGACAGAGCGTCGACTACGTCAGGCCAATCTGTTTGGTCCGGCGGGGTTCGTGTCAGCAGATGACAGCGAAATTATTGGGATGGTAGAGGATGGAATGATGGCCAACCCTGATGGTGAGACCTTATGCGAGTTAGGTGGCCGAGAGGTTGCCGATACGGATACCCACATATCTGAAACCTTGATTCGCGGCATGTATCAGTATTACCGAAAAGTGATGGGGATATAAGAATGGATATGACGCTTTACTTAGCCGTACAGAATTTGTACGCCGATTACGCAGCGTGTGTTGATAACACTCGCTTTGAAGCGTGGCCTGATTTTTTCCTAGACGAGTGTTGTTATCGCATTGTGTCGCGTGAGAACTTCGACTCAGGCTCGCGCATGTCCACCTTAAAGCTGGAGAGCAAGGCCATGCTGTGGGATCGCGTGAATGGTATGAACGACACCATTATGCATGTGCCTTACTTTCAACGTCACATCATCAACCCCCCTCGCATTCATCGCGTGGAAGGAAACGACATTCATGTGGAGGCGAATTATGTGGTGATGCGCACCATGCCCGAGTCGTTTTCATCGGTTTTTAATACGGGCCGCTACCTTGATGTGATTGAAAAGCAGGGCGATCAATTGAGGTTCAAAGAAAAGGTCTGTGTGTTCGACGGTGACTTGGTGCCGAATTCAATTATCTACCCCTTATGAGGTGAGTTATGGCTGAAACGCAAGCAAGTTTAGGGCCCGAATGGGAGCGTGTGGCAGATGCTAACGACTTAAGCGACGGTGATGTGTTGAGCGTGCAAAGCACCGCAGGCGCTGTTGCTTTGTATAAGGTGGATGGCGAGTTTTACGCTACCCATGGGATTTGTAGCCACGAGCACGCCTACCTTGCAGATGGCTATTTGGAAGGCTGTGAGATCGAGTGCCCGTTGCATCAAGCACGTTTTGACATACGCACAGGAGCGGCCCTGTGTAAGCCCGCATCGGATGCGATCGCGGTTTATCAAACAAAAGTCATTGATGATGGAGTTTTCGTAAAGATGTAAGTCATTCTAATAACGGTTGTTGGAGGAGATAGTGGTATGCGTAGACAATTATTAAAAACCATCTGTGTTGTCGCAGCCCTTGGCTTTGGCAGCATTGCAGCAGCTCAGAAACCAGTACCGATTAAGATAGGCATTATTCAACCATTAAGTGGTCCCGTTGCAGCATCGGGCACCTACATATTGAATGGGGCACGAATCGCAGTCGATTACATCAACGACAGTGGGGGCGTACTTGGCAGGCCTCTGCAGTTAGTCGTTGAAGATAATAAAAGTAATCCCACAGAGTCGGCGAATGCGGCTGAAAAACTGATTGTCCGGGATAAGGTCTCGGCGATTATCGGTGCGTGGGGCTCTACCTTTACCTTAGCCGTGCTACCCAAAATGATGGAGTACAAGGTCCCGTTATTAGTCGAGAATGCGGGAGCCGATACGATCACTACCGCCGGTAACCCCTATGTATTCCGTATCTGTCCAACCAACGAGATGGAAGCACGCAGTTTCGCACATAACCTAGCAACGTTGGGGGTTAAAAAGGCCGACTTTCTTGTCGTGAATAATGACTGGGGCTTAGGCACGATGGCATCCATGAAGCGAATCTTTGCAGAACAAGGCATCGAGACGGGTCTGTCGCTAGTCATGGATCAGCATGCTCAAGATATTTCCGCGCAGCTAGCCGAGGTAAGAGCCTCAGGTTCAGATACCTTGTTTGTTGTCACCGCCGTAGAACAACTGACACTGGTGCTGAAACAGGCTCAGGCGCTAGCGTTGGATCGACAGCTTATCTCCATGGGAGGGTCTTCAAGCCCCGATCAATTGATTGCTCACGCTGGAAGCGCGGCCGAAGGAACCATGCACAACGTCATGTTTCCACCGTGGGACTTAACAGCCTCGTCTAACCCAGAGCTGGCCACGCAATTTGTGGACGAATGGAATAAGCGTAAACTCGACAAGGCTGGTCTTACCACTAGTTTCCGTGGTTTTGATGCTGTTCGCACATTGGCGGCTGCCATTGAGAATGCGGGCGAGGCAGAGCCCAGCAAAATCCAAGAGGCCCTATGGAATGTCGAGCTTCTAGGCTTAAGTGGCCAAATTAAATTCAATCAGGCCGGGCCAGAAGGGCGTGCTAGTGGTCAAAGCGTGCCGAATACCTTCTTGGTCAAAGTAAAGGAAGGAGCGGTCAACTTAGTCAGTGTGAATCAGGGGGTTCTACACTAAATCGATTGGATGGCGCTGTACGTTTTATTAAACTCTGTGCTAATAGCGACGTTAAAAAGGCACGCACACGGCTTTGTTCTGGGTGCGTGCCTTTGTTTTTTATGTCCTACTGACGATAAAAATTACCTATGTTTTCGTCCACTCGTTCTAATGGGTGAGACTTTCGACTAACGTAGCACTGATTTTTCGAGCAGAATGTCTTATCATCTGTAGGATAAGTAACCCTTTAACCTAAGTGTCGACATCCTGAGTGCTAACTGTCACTCTTTATGCATCCCTCTTTACCCTAGAGATGCTGCAGATAGCAGTTGACGCCAAAAATAACATGAGAGCCATCTATGCGGAAACGACATGTGGAAAGCCAAAGTGGAAATATCCCTGCATACATTCAAGTAGCGTCAGCACTTAGAAGGCGTATCGAAACCGGAGAATGGCTGCCCGGTGAGAAAATCTCAACGCTCGAAGAGCTCGAGGATGAGTTTAAGCGCGCGCGCGTCACGGTACGTCAGGCTGTTGGCTTACTCGTACGTGAAGGCTTGCTGACCAGCCAACAAGGGCGGGGCACCTTTGTTGCCGAGAAGGTTAACGATACACGTTGGCTAACCTTAGAAACCTCCTGGGATGGCATGATCCGTTCCATTAAAGATAACGTACCGTATTTTATTAGCGTAGACGACCCGCCCGCTTTCCCTCGGTTGGCAGTCGGTGAAGGGAAGATGGCTGAAGAATACGGTTTTTTGCGCAGCTATCAAATGCGTAATGGGGTGCCGTATTCGGTGGTAAGCGTTCATTTAGAGCGTAGCCTGTTTGATCGTTATCGAGAAGAATTCAGCAAGCGCACCTCGTTGTCAGTTATTAACGAGATGAAAGATGAGCTTGTAGGAAATGCCGATCTCACCATGACCATTGGCACAGCAGAACCTGAAATCGCCCAATTGCTTGGGGTTTCGCTCAGTGCGCCAACGGCAGAGTGCCATTTTGTCGTCACCTCCAAAGAGAACGAAGCCATCTATGTGGCTGAAATCGTCTATCGAAGTGACTGCATTCGTTTACACATGGACTTACTCGAGTCCGCCTCCACATCTAAATAAAGTAGGAAATTACCGTTAGGTAGGTTGTTAGGTCATCTTGAGGAGGGTGGAACTGACAATGTTTACTAACGTTTACCCCAATTGTTTGCTTAAGGTACTATTGTCAGAATGACCGTAAGTTGGTAGTGCGTCTAGCAGCGTTCCTTTTACCGTTTTACGCCATAATTTTTTGTGGGAGACGATAATGTCGAGTCAGGGTATTGGGCAACGAGTCCTTCGTAAAGAAGATGACCGTTATTTACGTGGTAAGGGCAAGTTTGTAGCCGATCTTAGGATGGCTGGGATGCGAGATGTCGCATTCGTTCGTAGCCCCTTAGCTCATGCCAAAATACTCGGCATCGAGGTGCCAGACGCGCATCAAAATGATGTGTACACGGTGCAGCACTTAACAGCGGGTGGCGTAAAGCCCATTGTGGCGGACACGGCGCTTAAGGGGTTTAAATCTTCAGCCCAGCCCATTCTTGCTGAAGACAAAGTCAGGCACGTGGGTGAGCTTGTGGCGATGTGTGTTGCCGATACGCGAGCCAAAGCCGAAGACATTGCTGCCGCTGTTCGACTCGATTTAGAAGAGTTAGACGTGGTGTATGACATGTTGCAAGGTCGTGAGCCCGATGCGCCCCGTTTGCACGAAGCCTGGTCTGATAATTTATTTTTGAGCACTGACTATAGCGTCAATCTTGAGGCTGCGCAAAGCGCGCCCATCAAAGTGACGCGCGATATTCGCTTAGCGCGTCAGGTCATGGCTCCCATGGAAGGCAGAGGGGTCGTCGCGTTTTGGGATACACGGTTAGAGCAATTAATCGTGTACACCTCTACGCAAATTCCACACATTGTGCGATCCGGTTTGGCAGAGTGTCTGGGTTTGCCTGAAGGGCAAGTCCGCGTCATCGCACCCGATGTGGGGGGCGGCTTTGGCTACAAGGGCATATTGCTTACCGAAGAAGTGGCCGTTTGTTGGTTGGCTATGCATCGTGGTCACCCAGTGCGTTGGATTGAAGATCGACGCGAGCACTTGACGGCAAGTGCGAACTGCAGAGAGCACCATTATCACATTACGGGTTATGCCTCGAGCGATGGTCAATTGCTGGGTATAGAGTGTGATGCTACCGTTGATTCCGGTGCTTATTCCGCCTATCCGTTTTCCGCTTGTTTAGAGGCAGGGCAGGTGGGCAGTATTCTTCCTGGTCCTTATGATTTTCCTTCCTATCAATGTGCAACCTCGTCTGTTGCCACCAACAAATGTCCGATTCTTCCATACCGTGGCGTAGGTCGAACCGGCGTGTGCTTTGCTTTAGAGCTGGTTTTGGATCAGTTGGCGTATGAAACGGGTATCGAGCCTTACGAGCTTCGCATGAAGACATTGGTGCGCCCAGAGCAAATGCCTTTCGATAACATCACGAATAAACACTTTGATAGCGGCGACTACCCAGAAGCCTTAAGGCAAGCGGTTGAGGCCATTGATATTCCAGCCATTCGCGAGCGACAAGCCCGTGGTGAAGAAGATGGTCGACTGATCGGTGTGGGAGTGGCGGTTTATTGTGAGCAAGCGGCTCATGGCACATCGGTTTACGCTGGCTGGGGAATTCCCATGGTGCCCGGACACGAACAAGCAACACTGCGTATTACACCCGATGGCGGATTAGAAGTCCGTATCGGTGCTCACTCTCATGGACAAAGCCTTGAGACGACCTTAGCCCAAGTTGCCCACACTAAGTTAGGCATTGATATCGAGCAAATTAAAGTGGTGCACGGTGATACCCAGTACACGCCTTACTCGACTGGAACATGGGGTTCGAGATGCATGGTGATGTCCGGTGGTGCCGTGTCCCGAGGTTGCGATGAGCTTGTTCGTCGTTTAACGCAAATTGGTGCCTTTGTTTTAGGTACGACGATAGACAAAGTGTCCGTATCCAACGGGCAGGTTCATGGCCCAGATAGCAGTGTGTCGATTGGTCATGTGGCCAATATTTGGTATCGCAAACCGCAAGAGCTTCCCGCAGAGGCTAACGCCGGTGGGCTAGAAGTCACCGAGGGCTATAAGCCAGAACGCGACTCAGGCACCTTTGGCTATGGCGCCCATGCAGCACTGGTGGCAGTAGACCCTGAAACCGGTGATGTGGAAATTCTGGATTATGTGATCGTTGAGGATGGCGGCAAACTCGTCAATCCGATGGTGGTCGATGGTCAAGTGTACGGTGGTGCAGCGCAAGGTATAGGTACGGCGCTTTATGAAGAAATGGTGTTTGATGCGGCTGGGCAGCCTCAGGCTTCTACCTTTGCGGACTATTTGCTCCCGGGGCCCACAGAAGTGCCTGAAATTCGCTTGTTCCACATGGAGACGCTTTCACCTTACACCGAGTTTGGTGTGAAAGGGATCGGCGAAAGTGGTGCGATTGCACCACCGGCTACGATTGTGAACGCAGTCAATGATGCCTTAAGACCATTGAAGGCCGCACTGTATGTCACTCCCGTTACGCCTCATCGGGTCTTAGAGGCCATTGCTCAAGCGGAAGAGCGTGACTCGAAAGCTGACACAACAACAAATTCGCAGATGGCTATGGAGGATGTATGAAACCTGCACCGTTCGCCTATGAGCGTGTCTCTGACGTGCAGTCAGCAATCAATCTAACGAAGCGTGAAGACATTATGGTGAAAGTGTTGGCGGGAAGCCAATCGCTGGGACCGATGTTGAATCTACGTTTGGTGCAGCCCGACCTGCTTGTGGATATCACCCATATCCCAGAACTAAAGCGTGCCGAAGAAACCGCTGATGGGGTTGTGTTAGGTGCCTGTGTTACCCACGCTGATATTGAAGATGGACGTGTTCCAGATGTGACGCAAGGTGCGCTACCTCGCGTAGCCCGAGGCATTGCTTATCGAGCGGTGCGTAATCGGGGCACCGTCGGGGGCAGCTTGGTACACGCGGACCCAGCAGCAGACTGGGTCAGTACGCTTGCGGGAGCTGGGGCGAAAGTCAATATTGTAGGGCCCTCTGGTAGTCGTACGATTGCCGTCGAAGACTTAATGACCAGTGTTTTTGAGGTGGATTTAGCACCCGGCGACTTGCTTGAGTCTGTGTTTATCCCCACATTTTCGAATTCTGCCCGCTGGGGACATTACAAAATCAATCGTAAAACGGGTGAATTTGCTCACGCGATGGCTATCGTTTTGCATGATCCAGATCGGGATGTGTGCCGTTTGGTCATTGGGGCCACTGAAGCCAAGCCTATTGTCGTGGCCGACGCACGAGCCTACTTTGATGCCCAAGGAGGCTTGCTACTGGATAAGGCAACACAATTATTTGCTGATGCAGGTCTGACAGACCCATTAGCTAACAAGATTCATATGGCCGCATTAAAGCGTGCAGCACAACGAGCACAATTATGAAAGCGATTAATCTATCTGTAAACGGCCAACGCCATAGCGATATTTATATAGAGCCGCGCACTCACTTAGCTGACTTTCTTCGAGATAATTTGAACCTCACCGCAACCCATTTAGGCTGCGAACATGGGGTTTGTGGGGCGTGCACGGTACTGGTTGATGGCGTTCCGGCGCGTTCTTGCATTGCACTGGCTGTCGCTTGTGACAATGCAGAAGTGGTCACCATTGAAGGAATGGATGACAACGAAATCATGCATCAGTTGCGTGAAGCGTTTACGCAAGAGCACGCTTTGCAATGCGGTTTTTGTACGCCGGGCATGTTGGCCTCCGCCTATGACTTGGTGACGCGTACTCCGGATGCATCTGAGCAAGAAATACGCTTTGCCATGAGTGGAAACTTATGTCGCTGTACTGGCTATATGGGTATTACCAAGGCCATTAAGCGGGTCATGGATCAACGCTCGGCAGAAGCGGTTAGTCTACGCACTACGCTGGGGCCAGTGGGTTCCGGCCATGCCTCAACCCAGAATAACGCCGCACTGACGGGTATTGAGATCCCCGCGGCGACACCCACAAAAAAAGCGCCCACTCCCAAGGCGGAAAGGGTGGCTATCAAGCGTGGTGCCGATGACCGTAAGTCCATGACCACCATTAATCAACAGTTCGATGTGGCGTTTCCTCGCGACGAGGTATGGGCTTTCTTTGGGCGTTTAGATCAGGTGACCACGTGCTTACCGGGTGCGACCTTACTTTCAGAACCCACAGAAGATTATGTGGAGCCTAAATTACGCGTCAAAGTTGGCCCCATCGTGGCCGATTTTGAAGGAGCTGCCGACGTGGAGCGCAATGACGCGACGTATACGGGGGTTATCTACGGTAGTGCGCGAGACACCAAATCAAGTTCGGCTACGCGTGGTGAGATTGAGTATATGTTGACCGAATTAAACGAGGCGAATACCCGAGTTGATGTTGAGGTGGCTTTTGCACTGACAGGACCTTTAGCTCAGTTCAGTCGTTCAGGCATCGTGATGGATATTGCGAAACGCATGACAGATGCCTTTGCCCAGAACTTGCATAGCCGAATGGCTAACCAGCACTTGGGTGAGGGGCAAGAGGCGAGTCGTAGTGAAGAAATTACAGAGCTTAATGCGGGAGCGTTAGTGTTTTCTGTGATTCGTGATCGAATTACAGGATTCTTTAAGCGTCTGTTTGGTAGGCGTGGTTAGTAGTGGACGAAGCGTACGGAGTAAACGAGTAAAAGCCTGATTTTCAACCGAGCTGGTTTTTGATGTGTTGCAAAAAAATAGGCTTATTGAGTTCAACGAGCATTACAGAAACATTATTAATACCAAAGGAGCAGGTGTGATGAATAAAGGAAAATTCAGCATAACAAAGGTACTGGCGGCAACGGCAGCGTCTTTTGCTATGTGTTCCTCGCTGGCGGCGGAGACAGTTAAAATTGGTGTGAATCAGCCCTTAACAGGCATGATCGCAGCGTCTGGTAATTACATATTACAAGGAGCCAGAATTGCAGCCGATGAAATTAATGCCAATGGTGGTGTGCTTGGTAAACAAATTGAGTTGGTGGTAGAAGATAACAAAGGCAACCCAACGGAAGCGGCTAACGTTACGGAAAAACTAATTGTTCGTAACAAAGTACCAGTGCTACTTGGTGCATGGGGCTCGACATTAACCTTAGCCAGTATGCCTAAGTTAATGGAGTACAAGGTTCCCATGGTGGTTGAGACATCCAGCTCAGTCAAAATTACGAAATCAGGTAACCCTTATGTGTTTCGTATTGCACCCACCAGTGCAATTGAAGCCGATAACTTTGTTGAGTACATCGAACCACTCAATATTAAGAAAGTAGACCTTTTGGTCGTTAATAACGACTGGGGTCGCGGTGCGGCTGACGAGTTCACACGTGTATTTAAGGCCAATGGCGTTGAGGTTGGTGAAACACTCATTATGGATGCGGCGGCTCAAGATATGACCGCGCAGTTATCCACTGTGCGTAGCAGTGATGCCGATACGCTTATTGTGACCACGGCCGTTGAGCAATTGACGTTGCTATTGAAGCAAGCGCAAGCGCTTGGTTTAAAACGCCAATTTATTACTACGGGTGGTTCGCAAAACCCAGATCAATTGATTGATCAAGCCGGTAGCGCGACCGAAGGTTCGATGCACTTATTGTTCTTCACACCTTGGACGCCTGAAAGCACGGTTAACGTGGAAACTTCCAAGCGTTTCATCGATGAGTGGAATAAGCGCGGTCACGATAAGGCTGGCATGACAGAAAGCTTCCGTGGTTACGATGGCATCTATACGATTGCTGCGGCTATTGAAAAAGCCGGCGAAGCCACGCCAGAGAAAATCCGTGAAGCGCTTTGGGAAACCGAAGTGAAAGGACTAAATGGCAACATCTCTTTTGAAAAAGATGGCGAGGGAGATAAGGCAAGCGGTCAATACCACGCCAATACCTACTTAGTACGTATTGAAAACGGCGAGGTCGTTAGCGTCGATTAAGGCTGATTACGGTCTGAGTGGCTTGCCACTCAGACCATTTTTTACGTCTTTTTTGATAGGTACTGTTTGTCTACTCATTAGCAGACTTATTACATCAAGAGCCATCAAGGATAACGCGTCGTCCTTGTAGCAGTCTCTGTTGACGCGTAAGAGAG
Source organism: Paenalcaligenes sp. DL 463 (assembly GCF_057475185.1). Taxonomy (NCBI): domain Bacteria; kingdom Pseudomonadati; phylum Pseudomonadota; class Betaproteobacteria; order Burkholderiales; family Alcaligenaceae; genus Paenalcaligenes; species Paenalcaligenes sp. DL 463. Next base: position 653,305 of record NZ_JBYBKX010000001.1, read on the forward strand.
GAACATTGTGGATCAATTCCTTCAGCATATCGCAAATGCGCTGATTCTCGGAGGAACCTATGCGTTGCTCGGAATCGGACTAACGCTGATTCTTGGCGTTATGAAAGTCGTGAACTTTACCCATGGAGAGCTTTATGCCTTCGGCGGCTTCATGGCGTATTACTTCGTTTCGGGTTTAGGGTGGAATTTCTTCATGGCATTGGTCGCAGCCATCATGCTGGGCTTGATGCTGGGGGCATTAATTGAACGTGTGGTTTTGCGAAGTATGCGATCGGCCGACATCGACTCAACGATGGTTGCCATGATTGGTTGTTGGATCGCGATGCAAAATATTGCGTTGTTTGTATGGGGTGGTGTAGCGCGTTCTGTACACACACCTTTTCCTACAGAGCCGTTAATGCTCGGCCCTGTCGCCATATCCTGGTTGCGTATTTTTGTGCTTTTCGCAGCCCTTGGATTGATTGTTTTAGCCTATCTGGTTTTACAGAGAACCACTTTGGGTAAGGCGATGCGTGCCACGTTCCAAGATAGAGATACCGCGTCATTGATGGGTATTAATATCAACCTCATTTACACCGCTACCTTTGCGCTGGGTTCTGGCTTGGCCGCTGCTGCAGGCGCCTTGTTGGGGCCGGTTTTCGTGGTGACAACCACCATGGGTAACCTCGCCGCGTTAAAAGCGTTCTCTATTGTCATTTTGGGTGGTTTAGGAAGCGTACAAGGGGCGATGATCGGTGGCTTTATATTGGCCTTCGCTGAAGAGTTAGGTTCGGGATACATATCGTCCGGTTATCGAGATGCGGTCGGTTTCATATTGATCATTCTGGTCTTAATGTTTAGGCCCACCGGATTATTCCATGCTCGTGGGGAGAGAATCGGATGAAGAAGATCAGCACATTTATCATTCTGGCGTTATTGCTAACGCTACCTTATTGGCTACAAGACCCTTATTACCAACATATCGTTATTACGACGGGCTTGTTTATTATTGGTGCAATGGCTCTGAACTTGCTGCTGGGTTACACCGGACAGCTTAATCTAGGTCATATTGCGTTCTTTGGGGTGGGGGCGTATGTCAGTGCGCTCACGTCGTTAGGCTTTGATATACCGGCCTTTTTCGGCGATGGTCGCATTGTGGTTGAACCTAGCTCACCCCTTTTAGGGTTTGTGCTGGCCATTGCGGTTTCCGGTCTGTTCGGCTTTTTGATTGGGAAGCTGTCCTTTAAGATTCGCGGTGCCTATTTCGTTATCGTGACGATTAGTTTTGCCGAAGTGACTCGATTGGTGGCCTTGAACTGGGTGGATCTTACCCAAGGCCCATTGGCCCTAAACAACATTCCGCCAATGGGTTACAACATCCCGTTTCTTGGTTCGGGTGAGTTCTGGTCTAAAACACCTAACTACTACTTAGTGTTGGGGCTGGGCATTGTTTGTTATGTGATCATTCGTCGCATTGTGCAGTCGCGCATTGGTCGTGCCATGATTGCTCTACGCGAAAACGAGCCGCTGGCCGTCTCCACGGGTATTCACGTCACTCGCTATCTGAACTTAGCTGCTGTGACCTCCGCCGCTATGGCTGGGGCAGCAGGTAGCTTGTACGCGCACTACATCCGTATTATTGACCCCGACGTCTTCCTCTTTATCTACACCATCACCATGGTCATTATGGTCATCACGGGTGGTAAAGGTACGTTGATTGGACCGCTTGTGGGTGGGTTGATTTTCGGCATATTGCCTGTGGGTTTACGCGAAGTCGCCGGTCCAGAGATTCAGTGGATTGTGTACGGTATCGCTATGGTGCTGATTGTTCGGTTTTTACCTCAAGGTATTGCCCCAGGGCTGGTTGGTTGGTGGAATCGTAAGTTTGGTATTACCAACGAAGATAAATACCATAAAGATCGTCCCCCTGCGTCCGGTAGTGAGTCTTCTGGGTTGGGAGCGAGTGGTAAATACAAACTAAAAAAGGTGGAGTCATGAGTGCCAATAATTCATTCTTGAGTGTCAATAATGTAGCCGTGCACTTTGGTGGGTTGGTAGCGATCTCTGACATGACGTTTTCACTCGAAAAGGGCGAGCTGCTAAGTTTGATCGGACCGAACGGTGCCGGAAAAACAACGGCCTTTAACGTGGTTACCGGTTTTATGCGTCCAACCAAGGGGTCGGTGCACTTCAACGGTGTGCCGTTGGCGGATCAAAGCCCGCATGAAATTGCGTCAATGGGGTTGGTGCGAACTTTTCAGCGCACCAGTCTGTTTATGACCGAAACGGTGTTTGATAATGTGCTAATTGGCCTGCACCTACAAGGCAAAGCCTCGTTTCTTCAAACTATCTTGAGTCTTCCCAGCTTTCGTAAAGAAGAGCGCAAGTTGCGTGAAGCGGTTTGGGAAGAGCTTGAGTTCGTGGGTTTGGCGCATCGAGCCCACGAGCTAAGTGCATCATTGCCTTATGGTGAGCAGCGCCTGCTGGGCGTGGCAATTGCTTTAGCGGCCAAAGCCAAGCTGCTTTTACTAGATGAGCCAGCGGCGGGTATGAACGAGTCGGAAACCAGCCGTTTTATGGAGATCCTTCAGCGTATCCGTGAGCGTGGTATTTCCATTCTTTTAGTTGAGCACGATATGCCGTTGGTTATGGGAGTCTCTGACCGGATCATCGTTCTCAACTACGGGAAAATCATTGCTAATGGTACGCCTGCTGAAATTCGCAGCAATCCAGAAGTTATTGAGGCATATCTAGGGCAGGAGGTGGCGCAACATGCTTGAGTTAAAAAACGTAGTTTGCCGCTACGGTAACGTTGATGCCGTCACGGATGTGTCCTTGCACGTAGAGCAAGGCGAGTTTGTGACCATTATCGGTGCTAACGGAGCGGGTAAATCAACGACCCTCAAAGCCATTTCGGGGCTGTTAAGCCCAGTTAGCGGAAGCATACGCTTTCTGGGTGAAGACATCTCCAAAGCCTCGGCGCAGAGCATTTTATCGATGGGGGTTTCGCATTGTCCTGAAGGGCGGCGTGTTTTCCCATCGATGACGGTTCACGAGAATTTGGAGATCGGTGCTTACACGCGCAAAGATAAAGCGGGTGTTAACAGCGATATCGAAAAAATGTATGGCTTGTTTCCGCGTTTGAAAGAGCGGTGGCATCAGGCCTCTGGCACCCTTTCGGGTGGAGAGCAGCAGATGCTGGCCATTGCAAGAGCCATGATGTCACGACCTAAGCTGATTATGTTCGACGAGCCCTCTTTAGGGCTTGCGCCTAATATTGTGGCAAAAACCTTTGAAATTATTCAACAGGTCAGAGAGGCAGGAACAACCGTTCTGATGGTAGAGCAGAATGCCTTTGCTGCGTTGGGGATGTGTGACAGAGCCTACTTGTACGAGTCAGGTCGTATGACCTTGACCGGTACAGGTCAGGAAATGATCAGTGATCCGCACGTACGTCAGGCGTATCTAGGAGGGTAGTACCACAGCAAGCTCTATGGATTTAGAGCTTGCATAAATCTTTCTCGCATACTATCATCCTATTATTAGGATGACTATATTACGAGATTAAAGTGTCGGGCGGCAGGCCTCCTTAATGAGGCAGCCCTGTTCAGAAGGCACAATTTGAATTAACGCGTGACGTTCACATGTCGCGTTATAGGAGAGGATGGATATGTCGCCGTATTTGGAATTGCGCGAACGTCTTTCAGCACGAGACCGTAGCCTAAGAGAAAAAGTCATGACCTTAGAGCAGGCTTCTGCTCTCGTTAAAGATGGAAGCAAAGTCGGCATTGGGGGCAGTACCTTGTCTCGCACTCCCATGGCTATGATCTGGCAGCTAATCCGAGATCAAAAAAAGGGCCTGTCAGTTTCTCGAAGTATTGTTTCAAGCGAAGGTGATTGGCTGTTCGCCTCTGGTATTTGCGATGAAATTGAAACCAGTTGGTTCAGTCAGGGCATCGTGTGGGGCATTTCTAAGGTCATGCGCCATTATGTGGAAACCAAACAGACGCGGTTTTTAGAGTGGAGCCACATGGGCATAGGGATGCGGTTTAAGGCCGGTGCCATGGGCGTACCCTTTTTGCCAATGCGATCTATGATCGGATCCGATGTTTTGGCTTTACGACCCGAAGCAAAACTCATCGATTGCCCCTTTACCAACGAGCCTATTTTATTGGTGCCCGCGTTGAATCCAAATGTGGCATTAATCCACGTACAGCGATGTGATGCCTACGGTAATGCCCAGATGGACGGTCTGTCGTTTATGGATATTGATCTGGCGATGGCGGCAGATAGTGTGATCCTTACTACAGAGCGTATTGTGTCTAACGACCAAATTCGTCGGGCACCGGATCAAACCAAAATCCCATTCTTTAATGTTGACGCCGTAGTAGAGGTTCCCTTCGGGTGTGCTCCTCATGAGTGTACCAATGTGTATGAGCCTTTCCTTTCGCACATGGATTATTACACCGGCTTGGTGAATAAAGATCCAGAAAAGGCCATGCAAGACTACATCGAGCGTTATATACACGCCCCCAAATCTTGGAATGAGTATTTGGGATTGATCGGCTTAGAAGAGCTACTTGACGCCGCAAAGCGCGGAAGGAGTCTTTTAAATGACTAACATTACGACTGAAGATGTGACGCTAGACCAAGCGTCTCAAGCAGCAGAGAGAAACTATACCGATGCTGAAATACTCACGGTGATGAGCTCACGCATTCTCTCGGATGGCAAGGTGGTGTTTGCGGGTGTGGGTATTCCGTTACTCGCGGCCACGTTAGCACAAATCTTGCGCTGCCCAGGCCTAACGATTTTGTTTGAAGGCGGTGTGATTGGCCCCTTTATTGAGCCAGGTAAATTACCCCCTTCCACCAACGAACAACGTTGTACTAAACGCGCCAACATGGTGTTGAGTAGTACCGATGTATTGCTGCTTCTGCAGCGAGGCCACGTGGACGTGGGGTTCATGGGTGGGGCGCAGATCGATAAGTACGGCAACCTAAACTCATCCTTCTTGGGTGATGACCCTCATAACCCGAAAGTGCGTTTGCCGGGCACGGGTGGCGGTAATGATATTTCCAGCTTAACTAACATGATTGTGGCCATGCGCCATGAGTCGCGTCGTTTTGTGGAGAAGGTCGACTTCATCACCAGCCCTGGTTTCTTAAGTGGCGGTAACTCCCGCTACGAGAGCGGTTTACGCGCAGGGGGCATGTTCCGCGTCATTACAAACCTTGGCATTTTTGGTTTTGATGAGCAAACGCGAGCCATGAAAGTGCTGGCGCTTCACGACGGCGTCACGCTGGAAGAGGTAAAAGACAACACTGGTTTTGATTTGTTGCACGACGAGCATTTGCAAGTTACTCAGGCGCCGACTGAACAAGAATTGCAGGCGTTGCGAGAGCTCGATCCCGACCGACGTTACATCGCTTAATAAACGTTAAAGCAAATTTTAGACAGATAATAATCAGGAGATAATGATATGACGACTTTACACGGCACTTTCGGTATCGCAGCGCGTAACTTCACGGCTTTCCCAAAAATTCCCGACGTACAAGAATTGGTCGAGTATGGCGTGCGGATGGAAGAGCTAGGCTTTGATTCACTCTGGGTATGGGATCATATCTTGTTGGGTGTAGATCCTCATTTCCCCATCGCCGACTCCTTAACCTTGCTGACTGCCATTGCGGCACGCACGAAAAAAATCAAACTTTCAACCGGTATTCTTGTGCTTCCGTTACGTAATCCGGTGGCCTTGGCTAAGCAGTTATCCACCATGGATCAGTTGTCAGGTGGACGTCTCTTGATGGCGATGGCAGCGGGATGGTATAAGCGCGAGTTTGACGCGATTGGTGTGCCTTTTGAGCAGCGTGGTCGCATTATGGACGATAACCTCGACATCATGCGACGCTTCTTTACCGAAGACTTAGTAGAAGGCGAATGGCCTAATCACAAGATCCCTGCAGGGGTGATGTTCCCTAAACCTGCTCAAGACCCTTTCCCAATCCTGATTGGTGGTTATGCTGACCGTGTTCTTAAGCGTGCTGCCACTAACGGCGACGGCTGGTTGACCTATTTCTACGAGCCTGACGCGTTTGTTGAATCTTGGGCCAAGGTGTGCAATTACGCCGAAGAGGCCGGACGCGATCCAGCGACCTTACTCAACGGTAATCAGCTTCCCATCATGGTGGGTGAGTCACGCGCGGCGATTGAAGACAAAATGCTAGAGTGGCTAAACGTAGACTTCGATATCGCGCAGGGCAGTAAGTCCACGATGTCTAGTGCCATTATGGGTAACGTTGATGAGTGTGTAGAACAACTTAAAGCCCATATTGATGTCGGCGTTCAAAAACTGATCTTCGTGCCCTACAAGTATGAAATGGATCAAATTGAAGTCATCGCTAACGAAATCGTTCCTCGTTTGCGTGAATACGCGGCACAGAAAGCGCCTAAAGCGACAGCGTAATTTCAGCATCTTAGGCTTTTAGCTGTGGTCTTGTGTGGCAGTAAACATAAGAGTTGCTGCCACACACTCTTCTAATATAACGGTAATCCCCTCTTATCGAAGACCGAGTACGGTTCGTGACGGATGCCGTGTGCCTACAGGGTTCTACTCATGATTGTCAGCAATTCTGCTCAGGCTGTGCAGGCCGATAGCTCGTTTATCCAGAGCACGCTCTCAGCCGTAGACGATGTGACTGCACCACGCAGTTTGACAGCGCTTGAGCGAGTCGAATTAGCACTGGATGCGGAGTCTTACGAAGGGTTCGATGGTTCTTCCTCCGGGGAACTGATAGACGGTTTAGTGACGGCTACGGGTCGTATCAGCGGCACGCCCGTGTGCGTGTTTAGCCAAGAGCACAGTGCGGCAAGTGGGGGCTTGAGCAGCGCACACCTACGTCAGATCGTGCAACTACAACAACTTGCCGCCCAACGTAGCGCCGCGTTTTTAGCCGTATTTGATGGCCAAGCCATGGCATTAGCGGGCGGGCTAGAGTCAATGAAACTGATCACCGAGATGGCACGTAATACAAGCCAATCTGCTGCCTTAAGTGTAGCGTTGGTGGTGGGTGAGAACACCGGATTTAATGCCTTGTTGGCTAGCGTATTTGATGTGGTGGTGATGACACGTGCCAATACCTCGCTAACCATGACCGATGCGGCGATCACTGGGCGCTTGACAGGTGCACAGTGGCAAGAGTCAGAGCTAGGGGGGTGGGACATACACGCCCAACGCAGCGGCTTAGCCGACATCGTTTGTGATAACGAGGTTTTGGCAATTCGTGCGATCAGGCAGCTTTTTAGAATGTTTACCAAGGGCAAGCATCGCCTTCAGGACCCCGCTTATTGTCCTGCCTTTGACACACTAATTCCTAAGAGCGAAGCGCAATCTTACGACGTTTCAGAGCTGTTGAGCGAACTTAGCGACGAACGCGCTATGTACGAACTACAGAAGGACTATGCCCCAAATCTGGTGACGGGTATCACCCGCATTCAGAATATTCCGGTGGGTATCGTGGCCTCTCGTAATGCGGAGCTGGCTGGCGTGTTGGATAGCAAGGCTTGTCGTAAAGCGCTGCGTCTATTACGTCTCTGCGAAAAGGCAGGCCTACCTGTGATTACCTTTGTGGATGTGCCAGGGTTTCTGCCCGGCGAGGACCAAGAGCACGGTGGTATTGCGGGTGACGTTGCAGAGCTGATGCGTGCTTATTCGGGCTCTACGGTGCCGACGATCAGGCTCGTAATCGGAAAAGCCTTAGGGGCTGCTGGCGTTGCGTTGGGTTCACGGGGCGTAGGCCCGCACGTAGCGGCCAGTTGGACCGACGCTCAAATGGGTTTGTTGGGAAGCAAGGGTGCCGAGTCATTAGTGACGGCTTCCGATCCGCTTCTCCAACTTCACCAAAGCAGCTTGCAGGCAGAACATGCTTTGCAACACGGTTACGTCGATGAACTGATAGCGCCCGGTCAAACCCGGCAGTGGCTTGCGCAAACCTTGTCTTCATTGAAAAAAACAACAAGATGAGAAAAGTGCAGCCTAGTGTTTGTTTCTTTTTCAAACGGCCACATTTGAATTGCTGAGGAACCATGTTTTCTAAAATACTCATTGCTAACCGGGGCGAGATTGCGTGCAGAATCATGAAAACCGCGCGCCGTATGGGCATTAAAACTGTTGCGGTCTATTCGGATGCTGATAAGCATGCATTGCACGTACAAATGGCCGATGAAGCGGTCTATATTGGCGCCGCACCGGCGACAGAATCTTATTTGGTAATTGACAAAATCATTGCTGCTTGCGTCGAGACGGGTGCCGAAGCCGTGCATCCGGGCTATGGCTTTCTTTCCGAGCAGTTGGCCTTTGTGCAGGCGCTAGAGAAAGCGGGTATTGCTTTTATCGGCCCGAATCCGCGAGCCATTGAGGTGATGGGCGATAAGATCGAGTCCAAAAAATTCGCCAGTCTGGCTAAGGTGTCTACTATTCCTGGTTACATGGGTGAGATCGCTGACATTGAGCAGGCCAAATCGGTTGCCAAGGACATCGGCTTTCCTGTCATGATCAAAGCCTCGGCGGGTGGGGGCGGTAAAGGGATGCGAATTGCCCATGCTCTGGAAGAGGTGGCAGAGAACTTTACGCGTGCTCGATCTGAAGCGAAGGCTTCCTTTGGCGACGATCGAATTTTTATTGAGAAATTTATTGAGAACCCACGCCACATCGAAATTCAGGTTTTGGGTGATAAACACGGCAACATTGTTTATCTGGCTGAGCGAGAGTGTTCCATTCAGCGACGTAATCAGAAAGTGCTGGAAGAAGCCCCTTCTTGCCTGTTGGATGAAGAAACACGGAAACTTATGGGTGAGCAGGCAGTGTCCTTGGCCCGCGCGGTGGGTTACGAGTCGGCGGGTACGGTTGAGTTTGTGTGCGGGCAAGATAAGTCATTCTATTTCTTGGAGATGAATACTCGGTTACAGGTTGAACACCCCATTACCGAGCTCATTACCGGTGTCGATCTGGTTGAGCAGATGATACGGGTGGCGGCGGGGGAGAAGCTAGAGCTACGCCAAGACGACATCAAGATCAATGGTTGGGCGGTAGAAAGTCGTATTTACGCCGAAGACCCTAGCAATAACTTTATGCCGGCAGCGGGTCGCCTGCGCATGTATCGCCCACCCCTTGAGGAAAGCAGGGCTGATGGGGTTACCGTGCGTAATGACACCGGTGTCTTTGAAGGGGGGGAGATTTCTCGCCACTATGACCCGATGATTGCTAAATTGGTGACCCACGCACCGACTCGAGCCCAAGCCATCGAAGCGCAATGCGAGGCGTTGGATGCCTTTGCCATCGAGGGTATCGCCAATAACGTCTTGTTTTTATCCGAGCTGATGCACCATCCCCGTTGGCGCTCAGGAGCACTCGCGACGTCATTCATTGCTGATGAGTACCCGCAGGGCTATAAGCCTGCTGCACCGACTGGCGACTGCGCCCGTCGAATGGCTATCGTCGCGGCGGTTATTGATGATGCTTTGCACCCGTCTAGCCAGCGATGCTCTGAGAACGGAAGCGATGTGATTGTGCGCTTAGGTGAAATCGATTACGCGCTTAATTTGCGTGTGGTGGAAGGCAAACGATTACTTTGCTTCGCCGATCAGCGGTTGGGCTATGTGGTTGAGTCTGACTGGAGTCCTGAGCAGGTCATTTGGACAGGTCAAATCAACGGCGAGCGCGTAACGACGCGTGTGGACATTCGTTCCGAACCGTATTCATTGACGCACGCAGGTACGCAGACCCAAGCGTGGGTGTTGACACCGCAAGAGGCAAATTTATTAGCGCTAATGCCTTCTGTGGTAACGGTAGAAGAAACCTTAAATTTGCTGTCACCGATGCAAGCTTTAGTGGTGTCCTTGGCTGTGAAGGAAGGGGATCGTGTTGCCAAAGGCAGTCCGTTATGCGTGCTAGAGGCCATGAAAATGGAAGTTAGCTTAGATGCGCAGGAAGACGTTGTAATATCGAAAGTTGGAGTCGTGCCAGGTGATCAGCTGACGCCGGGCGATGTCATCATGGAGTTCGTCTGAGGTCATTATGCAAATTGGAGTCGCTCGTGAAACGGTGCAAGGTGAAATGCGCGTTGCCGCTACGCCGGAAACCGTTAAAAAATACGTAAAAGCCGGTCATCACGTTCTGATCGAAAGAGGGGCAGGCATCAATGCCAGTTGTTCCGACGAGGCATATGAAGAAGCTGGGGCTGCGCTGGTTACGGCTAAAGAAGCGTACGAAGCCGATATTATTCTAAAAGTTAGGGCGCCTTCTACCGAAGAGCTGGCACTCATTCCTAGTGGCAAGGTGCTAGTGGGCATGCTGGACCCGTACAACGCTGAATACCTTGCTCAACTGGCTCAGGCCGGCGTGAAAGCCTTTGCGATCGAAGCTGCCCCCCGCATCACACGTGCTCAAAGTCTGGACGTTTTATCGTCGCAGGCCAACTTGGCAGGCTATAAAGCGGTACTTTTGGCTGCCCACCATTATGGGCGTTTATTTCCCATGATGATGACGGCAGCGGGTACGTTGAAAGCCGCCCAAGTTGTGGTCTTGGGGGCGGGTGTTGCGGGTTTACAAGCCATTGCAACGGCGCGACGTTTAGGGGCAGTGGTTTGGGCCTCCGATGTTAGGCCGTCAGCGAAAGAGCAGGTGGAATCTCTCGGAGCGCGGTTTATTGATGTTCCGTTTGAAAGCGACGAAGAGCGCGAGATTGCTGAAGGGGTTGGGGGTTATGCCAGACCGATGCCACCGGCATGGATGGAGCGTCAGGCTACGCTAACGGCCGAGCGATGCGCAAAAGCCAATATCGTGATTACCACGGCATTGATTCCCGGCCGTCCTGCCCCGACGTTAATTAGCGAAGAAACAGTGCGTTCAATGGCTCCCGGCTCTGTGATTGTCGATCTGGCTGTCGAACGAGGCGGGAATTGTGAGCTTTCTGAAGCAGGAGAAGTGGTTCAAAAACACGGTGTGACCTTAGTGGGTTTAACGAATTTGCCCTCGATGGTCGCCAGTGATGCTTCGGCCCTTTATGCGCGTAATCTACAAGATTTTCTAAAGTTAATTACGAATGAGGAAGGTCAACTGGCGATTCAAGAAGACGATGAAATCGTTAAAGCCTGCCTTGTCAGCGCCGGCGGTCAAATTCTGTGGGGGACAAAATAATGGATACGATTAATCCAACAATTATTAATTTAGTTATTTTTGTACTGGCTATTTATGTTGGCTATCACGTGGTTTGGAATGTGACGCCTGCACTGCATACACCCTTAATGGCCGTCACCAACGCGATCTCTGCCATTGTGATTGTGGGTGCCATGTTAGCCAGCGCCTTAACGGTTGATCCTTTAGCAAAGGGGATGGGAGTCTTTGCTGTGGCATTAGCCGCTGTGAATGTTTTTGGTGGTTTCCTCGTCACTCGGCGCATGCTTGAGATGTTTAAAAAGAAAGAGCGTAAGCCTAAGGGAGAGGAGTAATGATTTCAAACGATGTCGTTGTTTTACTGTATTTGATCGCGTCGGTTTGTTTCATTCAGGCGTTAAAAGGGCTTTCTCACCCTACCACTTCTCGTTTAGGGAACACCTTCGGAATGGTGGGTATGGCCATTGCGATGCTCACTACGTGCGCGCTAATTTGGTCTAAATCCCAAGATTTGCAAGGTTTGGCGTGGGTGCTGGTGGGTGTAGCGGTTGGGGGCATCATTGGTGCGATCATGGCCAAGCGTGTGGAAATGACCAAAATGCCCGAGCTTGTTGCCTTTATGCACAGCATGATTGGTTTAGCGGCAGTGGCCATTGCGGTGGCAATTGTGGCCGAACCGATTGCTTTCAACATTGTTGATACGGTGGGGGCCATTCCTGCTGGTAACCGCATAGAGTTGTTTTTAGGTGCCGCCATTGGGGCTATTACTTTTTCTGGCTCTGTTATTGCTTTTGGAAAATTGGCAGGGCGCTACAAGTTCCGTCTGTTCCAAGGTGCCCCGGTTTCCTTTACTGGACAGCACTATTTCAACTTACTAATGGCCCTGATTGTGGTGGGTTGCGGTGTTTGGTTTGTGATGACTGAGGCTTGGACGCCTTTTGTTCTGCTCATCATCTTGTCCTTCATTTTGGGTGTGCTTATTATTATCCCGATTGGTGGCGCAGACATGCCTGTGGTGGTGTCCATGCTAAACAGTTATTCGGGCTGGGCAGCGGCCGGAATTGGGTTTTCGCTAGGCAACTCAATGCTGATTGTGGCCGGCTCACTGGTGGGGTCTTCGGGTGCGATTCTGTCTTACATTATGTGTAAAGCCATGAACCGCTCATTCTTCAACGTGATATTAGGCGGTTTTGGTGCTACAGCCGCTGACACGGGGGCCGATGGGGGTGGGGAGCAGCGTCCCGTTAAGTCTGGAAGTGCAGATGACGCGGCTTTCTTACTCAGTAACGCCGATTCCGTCATTATTGTTCCGGGTTATGGTTTAGCGGTAGCTCGTGCTCAGCACGCGTTAAAAGAGCTATCAGAAAAACTAACGGATAAGGGAATCAGCGTTAAGTATGCTATCCACCCTGTGGCGGGCCGTATGCCTGGGCACATGAACGTCTTACTGGCTGAGGCCGAGGTGTCATACGAGCAAGTGTTTGAGATGGATGACATTAATAGCGAATTTAGCCAAACGGATGTGGTCTTAGTGTTGGGGGCTAATGATGTGGTGAACCCGGCAGCGAATGATCCGAAATCGCCGATTGCAGGTATGCCGATTTTAGAAGCGTATAAAGCGCGAACAGTGATCGTCAATAAGCGCTCGATGGCTTCAGGCTATGCAGGTTTAGATAACGAGCTGTTCTACCTTGATAAAACCATGATGGCTTTTGGTGACGCGAAAAAGGTAATCGAAGATATGCTTAAAGCGGTGTAAACGGTAGGCGCAGTCAAGCGGTAACCCAATTGTTAATAAGGTGATTAACATGGAAAGTGTAGATGGAATTGTTTTACGAAGCCTCGCAAGTTGGCGTAAACAAGGCTTAGCCGCCCTACTGGTTACCGTTGTTCGGACGTGGGGGTCCTCACCACGTCCTGTGGGCTCGACTATGGCGATGTGTGAAGACGGTACGGTGGTCGGGTCTGTGTCGGGCGGGTGTATTGAAGACGATCTTATTTTGCAGCACCAGCCTACCGAAGATAGTGCTTGGCACCAACGTACTGGCACACAGCATTTAACGTACGGGATCAGTGCTGATGAGGCTCACCGCTTTGGGTTACCTTGCGGGGGCACCATCGAGCTCATACTGGAATATAACCCTGCGTATGAGCCTTTAGCCCAACTTTGTGAACAGTTAGCCCAAGGGAAACTTGTGCGTAGAACGGTTACGCTGCGCAATGGCAAGGCAACTTTGACGCCTTGTGAGGCGCCCTCTCAGTTAGTGCTGAACGAAAACAGCCTTAGCGTTACCTTTGGTCCCGGCTACAGAATGCTATTAATTGGGGCAGGGCAACTGGCTGAGTATCTCAGTACAATGGCTATTTTTTCTGGTTTTTCAGTCACGGTATGCGACCCTCGAGACGAATACACCCGTGCTTGGTCCGTGCCCGAAGCCACACTGGTAAAAAGCATGCCCGACGATGCGGTATTAGCGTTTAAGCCGGATTCGCGTTCGTGCATTGTGGCCTTAAGTCATGATCCTAAGTTGGACGACATGGCACTACTCGAAGCGCTATCGTCTGAAGCCTTTTATGTTGGGGCTATTGGTTCTCGTCGTAACCAAGACGCACGTCGCGCACGCATGATTGAATACTTAGAGCAAACAGAAGAAACCATGCAAAAACTGCGTGGCCCTGTTGGCGTGTATATCGGTAGTAAAACACCTTCTGAAATTGCGGTCAGTATTATGGCTGAGATTATTGCGGTAAAAAATAATGTGCCATTGGTACCTGCCTTTGATGTGCGCACGGCGAAGAATAATTTAGTAGGGGCTTAAAGCTTCAGTCTCTGTTAACGCTGAGTGTTTGCTATAGGGCAGACACTCAGCGTATTCGTTGCTCTGCTACCTTAGGCCTTCTCGCGTACAGGCGCCCATGAAAACTTCTCAGGATCAATCGCCTCTACCGCGCCGCTTGCCAATAAGGCTTGGCAGGTTTCAGCATCTAGACCACTGCGCTGTAGTAATTCAAGGGTATGTTCGCCCAGCTCTGGAGGCGGTAGGGTAACGCTGTCGTCTACCGATGAGTCAAAGCGAGGAAACTCTGGAATGTTAAATTCCAAACCACGAAGATTCACTGTGCGCAGTTTACCGGGGTGTTGGGCTTGTTCTGTGTCTAACACGCGTTCGATAGGAAGCACTTCAGTGCAGCCTACGCCTGCTGCATTCAGCAAGGCCACAACCTCATCATAAGAATGGGCGCGAATCGCATCCTTAACGAGGTTGTCCACATGGCCATGGGCTTTTTTGCGGTTTCTAAGCGTTGACAAGGTCTCGTCATTGGCTTCAGGAAGGCTCATGGCTTCGCAAAACTTCTTCCAATGCCCATCGGTTAGCATCAGTAAATAAAGCCATCGATCATCAGCGGTCAAATACGCACCGTAGCCCGGCATGCTGAACTCGCCATTGGGCTCGCGCTCAGGGCGTCCCAGTAATTGCGTTTTAAGTTGAACCCCAACTAAATCTCGTGCGGCAACATGCAGACCGGTTTCATAAAGACCAATCTCTACAGGCGTGGGGGCCTTGTTTTCTTTCTTCTTCAGTAGTTCGGCCAGAATGCCTACAACGCCATATACACCAGCAAATTGATCATGATATGACGGTCCCAAGCGGCTTGGACGGCCGTCTACGATATTGGCTTCCATCACGCCGGTGGCCGCTTCAGCAACAGGGTTAGAGGCGAGATCATCTTCTTGAGGGCCCGCCGCGAAGCCACGGATATGGCAATACACCAAATTAGGATTGATGTGCTTGCAGTCATCGGCGGTTAAACGAAGCTTGCGAGCGGCGCCTGGAGCCAGATTGTGAACGAGAATGTCTGCGGTTTTTAATAATGCACAAAATGCGGCGTAACCCTCTTCGTTTTTTAAGTCGATACAAACACTTTTTTTGCCATGGCTATAGGCAATGAACGTCCCGCTGGGCCCGCCGCGCACCAAACTGCGGGTGGGGTCTCCGCGGGGAGGTTCAACCTTAATAACCTCTGCTCCCATCTGCGACAAAATGTGGGTCGCGAAAGGGGCAGCCAGCATGGTCCCCAATTCGATAACGCGGAACCCGTTCAGAGAGTGATTTAACATGCTTTGCCTCGTTTACCGTGTATTAGTGAATGTACAATGCATTATATATAGTATGAGTGGCTATGTTTATTAGAAAATGAAAGGGAAATCCCTTATATAAGCCTTGTTTTAAGAATATATAATGCATTGTCAGGCGGTAGGAAAAAATAAAATCACCCTAGGAGACAATCGTGGACAGACGTGAATTTTTAGCCGTTAGCTGCGCTGGCGCAGCATCGTTGGCTTTTCCGAAGTTGGTAGGCGCACAGGGACAAGTCGTTCCCGGCATTGATATGGCAAGCAAAACCGTCACTATTGGTGCGTTCACTCCCGTTACGGGCCCGGTTCCGTTTTATGCGATTTTGACGCATGCAGCCGAGTCATGTTTTAGGTACGTTAACGAAAATAATCTACTCGATGGTTGGAAGATTAACTATGTAACGTATGACGATGGCTACGAGCCTGCTCGCAGTGTTGCCGTCACTCGTCGTCTAGTTGAAGAAAATAAAATTTTTGCACTCGCCGCACCTGTAGGTACGGCACAGTCCGTTGCGGTGATCCCGTATGCCAAAGAAGTTGGGCTGCCGGTTATTGGCCCCATTGGCGGCGCGACCGCGTTGTTTTCCGAGCGTTTGGTTTTCCCCTTGTTGCCCGACTACGGGTGGTCCGCCGCGTCCAATCTGGATTATGCCTTTAATGATTTGAAAGCAGAGCGTATCGCGCTACTTTGGGAAAATGACGAGTTAGGTCGTTCTGCCAAGCGAGGTTTTGATTTGCAGATGGAGGTTATGGGTCGTAAGCCTGTCGAGTCCATCCCCTTTGAAGTTCGCAATACTGACTTTACCCCTCACCTTCGTCGTCTGGCGAATGCCAAAACCGAAGTGGTGATCTTATTTGGCTCTAACGCTAACTTAGCAGCCGGATTACGGGCTGCGGACCGTCTCGGCTTTGATGCCGATTGGATGGCACCTTTCTTTACCGCTGATCCGACCACGTACAAATTGGCTGGGCCATTATTAGACGGTGTCTATTTCTCTTCATGGTTGGGTCCAGTTACATCAGATGCGCCCGAAATTAAAGCGTATCGTGACAGTGTCACTAAATACTATCCTAACGATCCTATTGGCGTATTTGGTCTAAACGGTTGGAGTAATGCGTCGCTATTTGTTCAAGGTTTCAAAGGCTTGCTTGAAAGTGGTCTTCCATTAACACGTGAAAACCTTGTGGATGTGATGGAGACCTTGACCAATGTCACCGTGGGTGGGGCTCAAGGGGTGAGCTTTACGGCAGGTGATCACCGTGGTGCACGTCAAGAAGGCATTATTCAAGCGACTGAGGGTGGCGATTTCGCCCTAGTTCGTGATTTCAAACCGTATCCATCTGAAGTTTTTGACGCAAAAATGTCGTAGGAAGGTAAAGCATGAGTGACGCATACGAAAGTTGGGTTGGGCGTGAAGAAGTCGGCACGGAAGTGATTAACGTCTCGTCGGTGCAAGCCATGGCCGCAACATTGGACCTTGATCAGGCCCCTACCGCCGGTGAAGCGCTGCCTCCAGGCTGGCAATGGATGTTTTTTAATCCCGTCGTACCACGCAGTGGTTTGGGTGTGGATGGTCATCCGAAACGGGGTGGCTTTCTGCCCCCCATTGACCTACCTCGACGGATGTGGGCTGGAAGCCGAATTCATTATCATGCCGATTTACCGATAGGAGTAGAAGCCACACGAACTAGTCGTATCACCAGTGTGGTGAACAAGGTCGGTAAGCAAGGACCGTTGTGGTTTGTGACGGTCGAGCACACAACTGGCTATGGTGACACACGCTGCATTGTTGAAGAACAAGACATTGTGTATCGCACGGCGCCTCCTGCTAACGTTGCGGCACCCGCCCCTAAGCCCTACGAAGAACAAGGGCAGTGGGGGCGCGACATTAATCCCGATACCACGTTGCTTTTCAGGTATTCGGCGTTGACGTTCAATGGCCATCGTATTCATTACGATCAGGCCTATGCACAGCAAGAAGAGGGCTATCCCGATTTGGTGGTTCACGGCCCCTTGGTTGCTACCTTTCTACAGCAGTTTGCCCTACAGCAAGGGGGCGGGAAGTCGCTCGCCTATTTCGAATTCCGTGGCATGGCGCCCTTGTTTGTTAGCCGCGGTTTTCGTGTAGAAGGCCGCTTCGACGACGAGGGCGGGTTACGGCTGTGGGCTCGCGGTCCCGATCAAGAGTTAGCGGTGCTTGCTCGCGCTACCTTTAAGTAATGAATAATCGATAACACTAATTTTTAGCTAGATCAGTCATAAAACGCATTGGTTGCAAAGGAGACAAAAGATGGCACAGCATTTAAGTGGACCACCGGATTTGAATGGACAAGTCGCTTTCATTACAGGCGGCGCCGGTGATATCGGCAAGGCGATTGCCAATACGTTTCGCGAAGCGGGCGCTACCGTTATTGTGACCGACGTTGCCGAGCAGGCGGAGGTTGGCCCGAGTGTTCAATATAAGCAATACGACGTGACCTCACGCGAACAAACGGATTCTGTAATTGACGCGGTGCTTGCCGAGCATGGGAAAATTGATGTTTTAGTGTTGTGCGCTGGAAATATTGCCCGGACCCATCTGGCTGACAGCACGGATGAAGAGTGGGATTCACTGATGGCCGTGAACGTGCGAGGCGTGGTCAATCCAACACGCAAGCTCTTTCCAATGATGTGTGATCGTGGTTTCGGAAAAATTCTTGCCTTTGGCTCCATTGCTGCCAAAAACGGTGGTGTTGCATCCGGTCCTGCTTATGTAGCGGCAAAGTCTGCTGTGCACGGCATGATGCGTTGGATGGCTAAAGCCGGCGCTCCACATGGCGTATATGCCAACACGTTGTCCCCTGGGCCAGTTGAAACGGCAATGTGGGCTTCAGTGACACAAGGCAAGCCTCCTGCAGCCAACGGTAGTGTTCCGCTGGGTCGATATGGCAATCCTGACGATATCGCGCAGGCCGCGTTATTTTTATGCTCTCCCGCCTCGAACTGGATGACGGGTACGTCGCTGGATATCTGCGGCGGGATGTGGATGGACTAAAAGGAGTCGCAGCATGAAACAAGACGCCGATGTAGTCATTGGTTTTGTTGGTCTGGGTGTGATGGGTGGGCCCATGTGTCGCAACATGGCGCAGAAACATCCGGGGCCAGTGCTCGCATTTGATATGAACCCAAATGCATTTGAAATACTCGAAGGCACGAAAGCGAGTCGAGTGGACTCACTGCTGGAAATAGCGGCTCAGACCGATGTGGTTTTTCTATCGTTACCGGGTGGCGTGCAGGTGGAGCAAGCCACACTCGGACAAAATGGGCTAACCAGCGGAGAGCGCCGACCTTCGATTCTGGTCGACTTAAGTACCACAACGGTGGCCTTGGCCCGTGATGTACACCAGCGACTTAACGACTTAGGCGTTGAGTTCGCTGATGCTCCAGTTGCCCGCACACGTGAGGCGGCCCAACGGGGTGAGCTTAGCATTATGGTTGGGGCTGACGATGCGTTATTCGAACGTATTGCTCCTTTCCTACACTATATCGGTTCAGACGTTACGCAATGCGGAGAAGTAGGTTGTGGACAGGTCGTAAAGCTGATCAATAACGCATTGGTTTTCGAGCATACCGTTGCCCTTGCAGAAATGATGGTGCTTGGCGAGCGTGCCGGGGTACAACCGGCGCTGTTATTGGATGCGCTTTCAAAGGGTTCCGGCGACAGCTTTGTGCTTCGTAACCACGGGCGTAAGTCGATGGTGCCACGTGATTTTCCTGCTAAATCTTTTCCGCCCGAGTACGTGTTGAAAGACCTCAGTTATGTGCTCGAGTTAGCCTCTGCCGAAGGGGTGTCTGCACACGTTGCTGAGCTGGCGCAACGTTATTACACAGCGTCGGTAAACAGCGACCTTGGAGGCCGCTATTACCCTGCGGTTATCGAGATCGTCGATCGCAATATCGGTCCAGTACCCGATAAATCATAAGGAGTGCTGCCATGACAGACCTTATTGGACTTGTTTGGGCGGGAATGATTAGTGGATGCCTTTACGCCTTGGGGGCGCTGGGTTTGGTGTTGATTTATAAAAGTTCACACGTTGTGAACTTTGCGCACGGAAACTTAGCTGGATTGGCCGCCTTTCTGGTGTTTGGTTTCACCGGAGGGGTCTTCGCCAATATGGCGTGGGGGCCAGCGGTTGTCCTGACGATGATCATTATGATTATTGTGATGGCGATCAGTTATTTCTTTATCGCCCCATTGGTGTTTAAGTCGGACTTGACTAGCACAATCGCCACGCTCGGTGTGGGGCTTATTGCCCAAGGCGTTACGCAACTGATGTTTGGTTCCAACATTGTGTCACTGGATCTGCCGCTACCTGATTGGCGAGCCCAGATTGGATCGCTACATATCCATTCTTACGATCTTACCGTCTTGCTCGTCACCGCTGCGTGTGTGGGTGTGCTGTATCTACTCATTGAGCGCACACGGGTGGGTATCGCTTTTCGTGCCGTATCAGAGAACCCCTTTGCTAGTCGGGTGTGTGGCTTAAACCTTAGACAAATTCACATGTTGTCTTGGGTTGCTGCTGGGATACTCGGTCTGATTGGCGCCTTACTCATCGTACCCACGACGTTCTTATCGTCGACCAGTGTGGCTTCCTTTATGCTTCAAGCGTTTGCCGCGGCTGTGGTGGGTGGATTCAGTAGTTTGCCCGGTGCGATTATCGGCGGAATCTTCATTGGCGTGATGATGAACTTGCTCTCGTTCTACGTGGCGGCTGAGTTTTCAAATACCTATTTACTGCTGACGATCCTGATCGTGCTTAACTTATTCCCTCAGGGCGTATTGGCAATACGAGGAGGCGCACGTGTCTGATCTCACCATGTCGTCGAAAAACCTATCCAAGCAACCTGAGCCATCAGCGGCGCCTAATGCGCCGGCAACAAATTGGCGCAAGCTTGGCCTTAAAGCCATAGGGCTGCTCGGTTTAGCGCTGATTCCTGCCGTAGCAGGCGGCTACTGGACCTTCATATTGGGCTTGTGCTTCGCCAGCGCCATTACCATTGTGTCCGTGAGCTTTTTGCTGCGATACGGCGGGGAAGTGTCCATTGGTCATGGGGTCTTTGTGGCTTCAGGCGCTTACACCGTTGCGTTAGTCGAAAAATACTTTGCCTTATCACTGCTTTTTAGCTTACCTATCGCGGTGCTGGTGGGCGCTGTTTTAGGTTTGATCTTTGCCTTTCCCTCTCGAAATTTAACAGGCATCTATATGGCTGTTGCCACCATGGCGCTCGCACTTGCCTTACCTGAGGTGCTCTTGCATTACTCCACGGTAACAGGTGGCTACGGTGGGCTGTACGTCAATTTAGATGCGGTGCCGGGTGTGTCCAAAGGCATGCAGCGTTATTACTTGCCATTGATTGGGCTGGTGGCAGTGGTGGCACTGTTAGGGCATTTCCGTCGTTCACGTCAGGCTACTGCCTTGTTATTGATTCGTACGTCGAGTCACGCTGCCGAGTCTTTTGGTATTAGTCGAAGTTGGGCGCGTCTTTCATGTATGGCAATGAGTGCTGCCATTGCGGCATTCGGCGGTGCCATGCTGTCGTTTAGCTCGTCAACCGTATCGCCGAACAGCTTCACACTGTGGACCTCCATTTTCATGCTGGTGGGTTCGGTGGTCAGTTTGTATTCCTTATCCGTGCTGGGTAGCTTGATTGGTGGTTTATTTCTTGCCGTGGTGCCTTTGGTTTTAGCGGGTGCTGGCGATTGGGTTCCTATTTTGTACGGTGGTGCGTTGTTGGCAGTGATCCTCGGCGTGAATGCCTTGCCCGAATCAGTACGAACACGACTTGAAGGGGGTAAAGCATGACCTTAGCACTTCAACGGGCGGATGACTTAGTGGTCGAAGATTTGAAGCTCTCCTTTGGGGGTATTCAGGTTCTGCACGACATTAACTTGCGCTTCGCAGCAGGGGAAATCACCGGCTTGATTGGTCCCAACGGTGCGGGCAAAACCAGTTTCTTTAATTGCTTAACGGGTTTGTATCGGCCCCAGCAAGGCAGTGTGCGTTTAGGAGAAAAGCACATTGAGCATTTGGCTCCCACGCAGCGGGCTGCCTTGGGTTTCTCACGTAGTTTCCAGCATGTGGCGCTTTGCCCAGAGCTAAGTGTGGTGGAAAACGTAATGATCGGTTTGCATCGCCAATCTAAAGCTGGGTGGTTGGATGCTTTTCTTCCCTTGGCGGGCGGACGGGCCGAGCGAACCTACAACCGTCAGCGGGCGATGGAAGCGCTTGAGCGTTTAGGTATTGCTGAAGTGGCTGACGAATCGCCCACGCAATTACCCCCAGGGTTGTTACGTTTAGCAGAAATCGCCAGAGCCACCGTCGGGGATCCCAGCGTATTGTTGTTGGATGAACCTGCAGCGGGTCTTAACTCGGTAGAAACTCAAGACTTATCCGCCGCGCTGAAATCGCTTCGCGCACCTAATTTAATGTTGGTTGTGGTCGAGCACGATATGGAACTCATCATGGATATTTGTGATTCCATTCACGTGCTTAACGTAGGGCGTGTGTTGGCATCGGGCAGTCCTGAAGCGGTTCGGGCAAATGCCGATGTGGTGCGCGTATACCTAGGAGATGACGATGACTAAGGCAGACTCTATGTTGCTATCGGTACAGAACTTAAGTGTCAGTTACGGTGCTGGGCCTGTCGTGAATCAGGTGTCCTTAGACGTAGAGCACGGGGCCGTGGTCGCTTTGCTTGGGGCTAATGGCGCTGGTAAATCCAGTACCTTGCGAGCGATTGCGGGATTAGAGGCCCTGCAAGGCAGCCTTTACTTTGACGGGCAAGATATCTCTAAAACCTCGTACCGAGAGCGCTTTAAGCTGGGCATTGCCTATGTTCCAGAAGGGCGAGCCATTGTCAGCGACTTGACCGTGGCTGAGAACTTAATACTGGGTTCATATTTTGTGAGTCGTCAGGTTCGAGCGCAGCGTCAAACGATGGTGTTGGACTTTTTTCCTGAAATTGCGAATCGTTTGAAAGCGCCTGCGGGTTTGCTCAGTGGCGGTGAGCAACAAATGTTAGCGATTGGGCGAGGGCTAATGTCTGGGCCTCGACTGCTGCTTCTGGATGAGCCTTCTTTAGGTTTGGCGCCTAAGCTGGTCGCCCGTGTTTACGAGCGTCTGGCGCTAATTCAGCAAGAGCAAAATCTAACGGCCGTGCTGGTTGAGCAAAGTTTCCACGTGGCGGCTAAGCTTGCCATGCGAGCGCATGTGATGCGTCATGGAGAAATTGTTGGTGATCTGGATAAAGAAACGCTAAACAGTCGTGAAGGGCGTCAGCAAGCCATTGATGCCTATCTGGGTGCGCAGCAAGAGGCGGCGTAAGCAACCACCGTGTTATCTGAAGAGGTAGTACAGCATGAAGAATTTGAAACTCGAAGGTCAGGTGGTGGCGACAGGGCTGGCCTTTCCTGAAGGGCCAATCGCTATGCCGGATGGCAGCGTTCTGGTGGTCGAGATTGCGGCAGGGCGGCTTAGTCGGATCACCCAAGATGGGCAACGCCACACCGTAGCGGAGGTGGGCGGAGGCCCCAATGGTGCCGCCATGGGCCCTGACGGTCACTGCTACGTCTGCAATAACGGCGGGTTTAGCTGGCGTACCGATGATGGCTTTAGCCGTCCCACGGGGCCGGCTGCCGATTATCAGGGGGGCTCTATACAACGAGTCAATATTGAAACTGGCACCGTCGAGACGCTATATACACATTGTGATGGCAAGCCGCTTCACGGTCCTAATGACATTGTCATGGATCAAGCAGGCGGCTTTTGGTTTACCGATTTTGGCAAAACCTTCGAAGACCGCATCATGCGAGGCGGTATTTATTATGCTCGTCTGGATGGAAGTTTTATTCGGCGAGCAGCCTATCCGGTGTTAACACCGAATGGCATTGGTTTATCGCCAGATGGGACGACCTTATACATGTCTGAAACTGAAACTAGCCAATTGTGGTCGTTTCCGATTATTGAACCTGGGCATCTTGCGTTACAGCCTTGGCCATCGCCCAATGGCGGACAGTTGTTACACGGTTCGCCGGGCTACCAGCGCTTTGATTCCTTAGCGGTGGAAGAGAATGGCAACATCTGTGTGGCAACGCTGGTACGAGGGGGGATCAGCGTTTTCTCACCCGCAGGCGAATTATTAGAATTTCATGAAGCGCCAGAACCCTATTGCACCAACATTTGCTTTGGAGGCGAGGATCGGCGCACGGCATTTATTACTTTATCTGGCTATGGTCAGCTATTAGCTGTGCCTTGGGCGAGGGCAGGACTGCCTTTAGAAATGCTTGCTGTTAATGGATAATGCATTATTTGTGGGTTTTGATCATTGTTCTTTTAGTCCTTATATCACCTAGAAACAATCTTTCATTCGATAAGAAAAGAGCATTGCCTAATAGCTACAAGGCTTTTAAACCGAGGATTTAGCTATAAACAGCAGGTTACTTAGGGTTTTAGTACCGGTATTATTTATGTAGCACTATCAGTGCAAATGGGTTTGACTCAAATAGAAATATAATGCATTATGCATTTAAGTAGCGTAGCAGAATTAAAATTTACGGGTTTACACAGGAGATGAAGATGAGTGTTATTGCATCGGAAGTACAAAATGACGTAGGAAATGCACCGGCCGAGGGCCGCATCACGGATGAGGCCGTTGCTGCAGCACGGGCGATGATTGGTTTGCAGCTAAGACCTGAAGGCCCTTATTTGCAAGACGCCACAGCAGACACCTTGCGCAACTGGTGCAATGGTATTGGTGACCTAAACCCCCTTTACCGTGATATTGGTTATGGCGCGGGCACACGTTACGGCACGCTGCTTGGCCACCCGATGTACCCCATGGCTTTTGGTTGGTTGGGACGTACTCGTTGGGGCTTGGCTGGCGTGCATGGTTTTTACGCCGGTAACGACTGGGAAATTTTCCGTCACGTTCGTCCCGGCGACCGCATTACCGCTATTGAGCGCGTGGTGGGTGTGGAAGAGAAAGAAAGTAAGTTCTCTGGCCGCCTCGTACTGCAGTATGTTGAAGCCAGCTATTACAACCAGCGTAGTGAGCTAGTCGCACGAGCGCTTGGAACTTGCACACGTCACGAACGTAAAGCCGCACGGGATACTGGAAAATACAAAGAGATCGTGCAGCACGATTACACCGACGAAGAGCGTGATCGTATTGATGAAATGGTCTTGTCCGAGCCTGACAATATTCGTGGCGCAAACGTACGTTATTGGGAAGAGGTTGAAGTCGGGGAAGAGCTTCCAACCATTGCACGCGGGCCATTGTCTCTGATGGATACCATGGGCTTTTTAGTCGGTTGCGGACGTGGACACACACACGGTGTGATTCTGCAGGCTGCCGTTAAACACCCAGGCCACTTCTTCCGCAACCCTGAAGCAGGTGGCGGTGTTGAGTACACCGGTATTGGTCACCACCGTGAATCGGTTGCCAAAGAAGTCGGCGTACCCGGAACGTATGATTACGGTCCACAACGTTCATCGTGGTTGGCCACACTCGTGACTAACTGGATGGGTGATGCAGGGGTATTAAAACGCGTACGTACTGAAATGCGTCGTTTCAATATCATGGGTGACACCACATTCTGCAAAGGGAAAGTTATCCGTAAGTACGTTAAAGATGGCGTCGGTCTGGTTGATATCGAGTTGGCGGCTGAAAACCAACGTGGTGAAGTAACCACCCCAGGGTTGGCCACCGTGGCATTGCCTTCGCGTGATGTTCAGCGTCCTGCGTTTATTGACGGCTCAGCGGTTGATCTCGAGTTGCCGGTTGTTCGTTAAACGTTGATTATCCCTTACTTGCGAGACAGCTTAAATGCAAACAGTAGAATCGACAAAAGACGTAGCGCTACCTTTGGCAGGATGCCGCGTTCTGGAGCGTTCGAGTACAGTCGCTGCGGCGTATGCAGGACGGCTGCTCGCAGTAATGGGAGCTGAAGTCATCATGCTAGAGCCGGAAGGGGGCTCCACGTTACGCTCAGCGGCACCGCTTATCAACGGAAGTTCTGAAAGCGCGCTTTTTGCTTACCTGTCAGTGGGAAAGCGCAGTCTAGAGTGTGACTTACGTACTTCTTCCGGACAGAACTTGCTCGAGCGTCAGCTTGAGCAAGTTGATATCTTGATTGAAGATGTGCCGGTCCGTGACCGCGCTGCTTTGGGGCTTGAGCCACAAGCCCTTAGCGAGCGCTTTCCGAAATTGGTGCATGTCAGTGTGCTTCCCTTCGGGGCCAGTGGGCCAAAAGCGAATTGGGATGGCGTAGAAGTCAATCTTCTGCATTCCGGTGGCGAAGGTTTTCTTCTGCCAAACGGCTTTTCACAAGAGCTTTTTCCTGATCGAGCGCCTTTAAAAATTTACGGCCATTTTGGAAGTTATCAGGGAGGCGTGTCCGCTGCACTTTGTGCGCTATCTGCTTGGTGGGCAGTGCCCAATGCGGGCGGGCAATATATTGATGTATCGGTACAAGATGCCGTGCTGTCAGTCGGGGCTTTTGCCCTTCAACGTTTAGGCGATGGTTCGTTAGAGCATCGTGCGACGCGAAGCTTCCGATACGGCGGCGTATTCGAAGCACAAGATGGCTTTATCGAGCTACTGACGCTAGAAGACCGCCAATGGCACGCGTTGACGCAACTGTTAGGTAATCCGGCTTGGGCTCAAGATGAGGCCTTATCCGACTCATTAGAGCGTAGTCGTCGGGGCGCAGAAATTAATGATCACATTCGGGTATGGATGAAACAGCACGCGGTAGAAGATATTGTGCAGCGAGCCCAAGAGCTGGGCGTTCCCGCTGCCAAGTATCGAACGCCTGAAGAGGTTATCAACGGCGATCAAGAGCGTGCTCGAGGTTTGTTTGCACCAGCGGTACTGGAGAGTGGAGCAGAAGTCGAGATGATGGTGGCACCGTTTCAGTTTCGGAGCTCACCCTTATCGGGTGGCGGCTTTGTGCCCGCGTTGAATGAAATGGCAGAGGAGCAGTTTCAATGAGCACAGTATCATCCCCTTTTTCGGGTGTGCGCATCGCTGATTTTACAATCCATGCGGCAGGTCCTTACTGTACGCACATGCTGTCTCAGTTAGGGGCAGAGTGCATCAAAATCGAAAGTCAGTCTCGATTGGATGCCTTTCGTAAGCCGCATGCTGTATACGGACGCATGTCGGCTGCCACCTTTGATCAAGTCTCGTCAAATAAGCTTTCAGTGCGCTTGAACTTAAAAAAGCCAGAAGCGGTAGCAATAGCGAAGCGTTTGGTTTCCATTTCAGACATTGCCGCCGAAAGCTTTCGTCCGAGCGTGATGCAACGTCTGGGTTTGGATTTCGACAGTCTTCGTGAAATTAAAGAAGACATTGTGTATTTATCGTTGTCCTCGTGCGGGCAAAGTGGACCGGACTCGCATTTTGCCGGCTATGCGCCATTGTTTGGTGCGTGGGGCGGCTTGGGCTGGATGACCGGCTACAGCGATGGCCCTCCGGTAGAAATGCGACATGTGATGGATCATGCAGCAGGCTTACATGCTGCGTTGGCCACCACGGCCGCCTTGAATCAGCGTCGGCGTACTGGCCAAGCACAGCATGTGGATTTGGCTGCTCGTGAAGTGGCCTCGGCCATGATCGGTGACGCGCTGATCTTAGCCAGTTTGGGTTTAAACCCACCTCGAACGGGAAATGCAGACTTAGGGATGGCGCCGCATGGCATATACCCTACCGCGCAACCGGATCGCTGGTTAACCATTGCGGTACGCAACGATACAGAATGGCACGCCCTGGCGGCGGTGTTGGGTCAAGGCGACGTGCCTGAGCATTATGGCTCCACAGAAGCCAGGCTTGCAGAGAGCGAGCAACTGGATGCCTTGTTGTGTCGTTGGCTTGAAAAATGCAACGCGGATGAAACGGCGCAGCGCCTGCAGCAAGCGGGCGTGTGCGCCCATGTGTCCTGGAACATGCAAGACATCGCCACGGATCCGCATCTTCGTGCTCGTAACGCCATTGTTAATGTAAGCGGGCCAAACATTCCAGAGCGCGCGGCGGTTGGGGCACCGGGACGGTTCTCTAAAACCAGCGACATTGGTGTCAAGCGACCGACTCCGGCCTTAGGTCAGGATGAAGATTACGTGTTTGGCGAATTATTAGGCTTAAGTTCATCTGACCGTGCCCACCTTGAGGCGCGAGAAGTTATTCTTTAAGCAGAGTAATTGACGGGGCGGTGGTGGCATATCTACGCCTTAACCACCGCATTAAAAAGAATTCAGAAGACGGGGATAGCAATGACAACAACGAACTCAATTTATTTGGTACTGGATATGGAAAACGATCTGGTACACGAAGACGGCCCTAATGGTAAAGGCGGTTATCGAGACCAGGTACAAGGGCGACGTATTGTTGAGAAAACGCGTCGCGCTATCGACAACGCCCGTGCGGCAGGGGTGCCTATAGGCTTCGTGCGCGTTGGTTTCTCGCCGGATTATCGCGAATGCCCGCCTAACTCTCCGATTTTTTCAGGGGCACGCAAGAATGGAATCTTTAAGCTAGGCGAGTGGGGCACTGAAACGCATCCCGATCTCGGTCAAGTCGACACGGATTACGATATCGTTAAGCACCGCGTCAGCCCTTTTTACAGTACAAATCTGGAGGCCATCTTACGAGCAAATAACATCAGTCGAATTTACTGCTCAGGCGTGTCGACCAATGCGGTGGTTCAGGCATTGGTGCGCGAAGGTCACGACCGAGACTACGAAATGGTGGTGCTTGAAGATTGTTGTGCAGGGCTAACACAAGAAGAGCACGATTATGCCGTCGCTGGTTTGCAGCGTTTTTGCCGCATGACCACCTCTGAGGAGGTGAGCTTTGAATAAGCAAAGCGTGTCGCCCGTGGATCGTAGTCTTTTATTCGTACCAGGCCATCGTCCAGAACGTTTTGATAAGGCTGCAGCCAGCGGGGCGCATAATGTGGTTCTGGATTTAGAAGACGCCGTTTCGCCTGAAGCAAAAGATGACGCTAGACAAAAAATAGCGGCATGGCTCAGTGCCGGTGGGACGGCGATGGTTCGAATCAATGCGGCGGACACCCCGTGGTATGCCGACGATATACGAATGCTACAGGCCTTCCCCAGCACGGGTGTCATGTTGCCCAAGGCGTGTAAAGAATCTTTAGTCTGCGCGATCAACGAACTATCGAGACGCTCGGTAATCGCTTTGCTTGAAACGGTGCGCGGCTATATGCACTTGCGCGAACTTTGCGCGGTTTCAGGTCTAGAGCGCATCGCCTTTGGTAGCTTAGATTTTAGTGCAGAAAGCGGTATTGCTGATGAGGGCGACACCTTAACCGTCGTTCGCTCTACTATTGTTCTGGAGTCCGTTTACGCAGGTCTTAAAGCTCCTATCGATGGAATAAGTACCGAGTTTACTGACTTGGATCGTATGCATTCCGATGCGCTACGCGCGAAGCAATTGGGGTTTGGCGGTAAGCTCTGCATCCATCCCCGACAAGTTTCAGTGGTGAATGAGGCCTTTGTACCCGCGCCAGCGGAATATGAATGGGCACAGCGCGTGATAACCGCATTTCAGCAAAGTAAAGGAGCAGTAACGACGGTTGATGGTAAAATGATTGATAAGCCTGTTGTGGATCATGCACAACGCATCATCGATGAATTCAAAATGAGGGGTTCTCAAAACTGATAAGGCCTTATACCTCCCCTGTGCCGCGTACTGTAATTTTGGCACCGTCGTAACTCACGTCGAGCTAAAGCATGGAATACCGAACTAAAGAAGAACAAGTGGCAGATTTTTTGCGCGAGGGAATTATATCTGGCGTGTATCCACGTGGCTCTAGGCTCAAACAGGCCGAAATCGCCGAGCAACTTCAGCTAAGTATTACGCCGGTACGCGAAGCCTTAAAAATTCTTGAAGCCGAAGGCTACGTTAGCGCGGGATCGTATCGCGGTGCCCGAGTGGTTCCGTTTGATGCCAGTGCGTCAAACGAGATTTTGCAATTACGGCTGCTGCTTGAGTCTCAACTGGTCCGTGGTGCTATTGATAACATCACGCTTGAAGACATCGCCGAGCTACGTGCGTTGGCCAACGAGTTCGAGCAAGCCTTTGAGCGCGGCGAACGTGCGACCGCACGTGGTATTAACTATCGCTTCCACCGCCGACTTTATGACATTGCGCAAATGCCGCAAACACTGCACTTTGTGCAAATACTTTGGGCGCGCTATCCTTTTGATCTTATTAATTCCGTGGGTGGACGCGGGCAAGACGCTGTAGACGAGCACGAAGAAATTCTCGACGCGTTTGCATCTGGCGATACGTCGGCGGCAATGCTTGCGATGCGTAAGCATATCGAGTCTGGCTGGACTGTGCTTAAAGCCATCAGTGAAGAAGAGGCTGAGTCGTAACGCTGTTCGCTTGACGTAATAAAACGAAAAGGCCTAATCCGCAGATTAGGCCTTTTTTGTTTTTGGTGCCAAAAACAAAAAAAGCCCAATCCAAAGATTGAGCTTTAACTGTTTGAGCTTTTTGGTGGCCTTGGGCGGAATCGAACCACCGACACAAGGATTTTCAATCCTCTGCTCTACCGACTGAGCTACAAGGCCAACGAAAGAAAGAACTATAACACAGAAAAAACGTTTGTGGACGTCCCGCAACAAATAATTTTAACTTTTACCGTTTTGTCCTCTAAGAACTCATGCGGTGGGCGTTGCGATTTCAGTTATTAGCGAGCGGCGATTATAATCACATCTGTCCAAATTATCTATAGGTGGTATTTTTGGGCATAATGCCTAATGTAGTGTGGCGTGTGCTGTTCTTAGCGAACACGAAATTCTACAGTTGTGCTCTTGAGGGGCTAGTCAGCTAATTATGTCAGTCGATGTTTTAACGTTTGGTCTTAATCATCTCTCCGCACCCGTGGCGGTGCGAGAGCGTGTGTCGTTTCCAATGGATGTGGTGCGTCCTGCCTTAGAGGGCTTGCGCTCGGCGTTTGGAAGCAACGTTCGCGAGGCCGCTATTCTTTCTACTTGTAATCGAACTGAGATTTATTGCGCCGCCGAGCCCCACGTTATCGAGCGCTTGCCTGAGTGGTTGGCTGATTTTAATAGTTTGAAATCAGGTGACTTAACACCGCATTTGTACCGTTATCAACAGAACGAAGCCGTGCGTCATGCATTTCGGGTTGCTAGTGGTCTGGACTCAATGGTGTTGGGTGAGCCGCAAATCCTTGGGCAAATGAAGGATGCGATGCGAGCGGCCGAACAAGCGGGCGCCTTAGGCACGTTGCTACACCAGTTATTTCAGCGCACCTTCTCGGTGGCGAAAGAAGTGCGCTCCCACACGGCCATTGGCGCACACTCTGTTTCTATGGCTGCGGCAGCAGTACGTTTAGCAGAGCGTGTGTTTGGTGATTTGTCTGATGCTAACGTGCTGTTTATTGGTGCGGGCGAAATGATAGAGCTCTGTGCCACGCACTTTGCCGCCGTGAACCCCAAACACCTCTGTGTGGCCAATCGCAGTATCGAGCGAGCCGACCTGCTGGCGAATCGTTATTCTGCTCAAACCATGCGTCTTTCCGATTTGCCTGACCGGATCGCCGAGTTTGATGTCATCGTTTCCTGTACGGCCAGCTCCTTGCCCATATTGGGCTTAGGTATGGTCGAGCGTGCGGTGTTGGCGCGTCGTCACCGTCCGGTGGTCATGGTCGATTTAGCCGTGCCCCGCGATATCGAGCCAGAAATTGCGCGCCTCTCGGACGTCTATCTGTATTCGGTCGATGATCTTGGGCGTATGGTCCAGCGTGGTACTGATGCACGCAAAGCCGCGGTGGTGCAAGCAGAAGCCATTATCGATTCGCAAGTTCAAAATTTTATGCACTGGCTGTACACACGCGAGATCGTGCCAGCACTTGTGGATGTTCAGCAAAATGCCGAGCAAGTCAGTCAGGTAGAGCTTGAGCGTGCTAAGCGGTTATTGGCCCGGGGTGAGTCTCCAGATGACGTCCTGCAGTGGTTAGCCAATAGCCTGACACAGAAGTACCTGCACGGCCCCATGACCGAACTGAATCACAGTGAAGGTTCTGAGCGAGAAAACTTGCTCGAATTGCTTCCTCGCTTATTGCCCACAACGTCTCGTCGACGTTAGCGGCTTATCTTGCCTCCGTTTCCTGCGCTGACTACACACGCGCAGCGACCTTTTTATTCTCCGTCCGTTTACCGAACCTTTTATGAAAGACTCTATGCGCAATCGGTTAGAGCGTTTAGCTCACCGACTCATCGAATTGGATGCATTACTCTCCGAGCCGGAAATTGCTACGGACATGGATAGTTTTAGAAAGCTATCGCGTGAACGCGCAGAGCTAGATCCTGTGGTCGAGGTGTTTAACGCTTACACCTCCACAGAAGGCGATCTGGAAACGGCGCAAGAGATGATGAAAGAAGCCGAAATGCGTGAGATGGGTGAAGAAGAGTATCGCCTCGCTAAAGACCGGCTTGTTGAGCTTGAAGATGAACTTCAGCTTTTGTTGTTGCCTAAAGACCCCGACGATGGACGTAGTGTTTATCTGGAAATCAGGGCGGGGGCCGGTGGAGATGAAAGTGCGATCTTCACGGGTGACTTATTGCGTATGTACTCCCGCTACGCTGAGCAACGCGGCTGGCGGGTCGAGCTGATCTCCACCAGCGACTCTGAAATGGGTGGGTATAAAGAGGTCATTGCACGTATTGAAGGCGATGGCGTTTACGGGCAATTAAAGTTTGAGTCAGGCACTCACCGTGTCCAACGCGTTCCAGAAACCGAAGCGCAAGGGCGGGTGCATACCTCAACGTCAACGGTGGCCATCATGCCCGAGGCCGATGAGGCCAGTGAAATCGTTATCAATAGCGCCGACCTACGTATCGATACTTTCCGCGCCAGTGGGGCGGGTGGCCAGCACGTAAACAAAACCGATTCTGCTGTGCGTATTACTCATTTACCCACAGGGTTGGTTGTCGAGTGTCAGGACGATCGCTCGCAGCACCGTAACCGCGACAAGGCGATGCAGGTTTTGGCTGCACGACTCAAAGATCAACAGTTGCGAGCCATGCAAGAACAAGAGGCGGATCAGCGTCGTAGCTTAGTCGGTACGGGGGATCGTTCCGAGCGTATTCGTACGTATAATTATCCTCAAGGACGTATGACTGACCACCGTATTAACTTGACGCTGTATAAGTTGGGTTACATCATGGAAGGTGATCTTGATGAACTGATTAACGCATTGCTCTCCGAGCATCAGGCAGAGCAATTAGCGGCTTTAGCAGAGGGGTAATGGTAAATTTGCAGCAACTGCAGCGCGAGTCGAGATTACCACGGCTTGAGCAGTCTATGCTCTGGGAACATGTGCTGGGTGTTAGCCGAGTTTGGCTTATCACGCACGACACTGATCCATTACCGAGCGAGGCGGTAGCGCAGTATAAGCAGCTAGAGCGTCGTCGTACTATGGGCGAGCCGATGGCTTATCTCATTGGTTGGCGCGAGTTCATGGGCCATCGCTTTACGGTGGAGCCCTCTGTGCTGATACCGCGTCCTGACACAGAAACCCTGGTAGAGCAGGCGTTATTGGCTCTACGTGGCGTAGATAGGCCTCGGGTTTTAGATTTAGGAACCGGTAGCGGGGCCATTGCTATTTCCATTGCCTTGGCCCGTCCAGATGCCGTTGTGATTGCCAGTGACTACAGTGAAAAGGCCATTCAAGTGGCTCAGAAAAACGCCCACGATTTATGTGGGAAAGTCGAGTTTTTGACGGGTAGTTGGTACGATGCACTGAATGGACACAACGCCTTTGATCTTATTGTCTCAAACCCCCCTTATATTTCGTCAGACGATCCCCATCTATTACAAGGTGACATTCGTTTTGAGCCCAGACAGGCCTTAACAGATGGTGCAAGTGGTTTACGCGACTTACAAACTATTATTTGTGGCGGTCGCGATCATTTGCGTCCACAGGGACAGCTTTGGGTTGAGCATGGTTGGGATCAAGCAGAGCAGGTAAGACTAATGCTGCATCACGCTGGGTATTCCTCCGTTAGCAGTAAGCAGGATCTGGCCGGTATCGAACGTGTGTCGGGCGGAACACATTAATTTTTTATATAGTTGGAACAATCATGAGTGATGTACAAAACTTTATCCGTGAGACAGTAACCGAGAACCCTGTCGTATTGTTTATGAAAGGTACAGCGCAAGCGCCACAGTGTGGCTTCTCGGCGCGTTCTATTCAAATTTTACGTGCAGTGGGTTTAACGCAGGTTGTGACGGTTAACGTACTCGACGACGAAGAAGTTCGCCAAGGTATTAAAGAGTTTTCTTCCTGGCCTACGATCCCACAACTTTATATCGGTGGTGAGTTTGTGGGTGGCTCTGACATTGTGTCCGAGATGTTCGAAAACGGAGAGCTCGAAACCATGCTTCGCGAGGTTGGCGCAGTCGAGTGAGTCTAATTCCACAACAACGTATTGTGATCGGCATGACGGGCGCTACAGGCGCCCTGTATGCCGTACGAATGCTGCGAATGCTGCAACAGCATAAAAACGTAGAAACGCATTTGATCGTATCGCCAGCGGCGTTGTTAAACCTTGACCACGAGTTAGGTTTAACGAAGCAAGATCTACTGTCTCTGGCCGCGCAGGTGCATAATTTCCGAGACGTCGGGGCTTGTGTGGCAAGCGGTAGTTTCAAAACAGCAGGCATGGTGATTGTGCCGTGTTCAATGCGCACGTTGGCTGCGGTTGCTCACGGTTTTGCTGACAATCTTATTACTCGTGCCGCAGATGTCACACTTAAAGAGCGACGTCGTTTAGTCATGATGGTGCGAGAAACGCCGTTTAATTTGGCGCATTTACGCAATATGACGTCCGTGACGGAAATGGGTGGCATTATATTTCCACCGCTGCCGGCGTTTTACTTTAAGCCCAATAATATTGAAGAGCTTGTTGATCACTCTGTTGTACGGGTGCTTGAGCTGTTGGGCATAGAGCAAGATGGCCCTACCTGGGAAGGTCTAGATAGTCAGTAGTCCTGTATGAGGGTGGACCGTCTAGTATCTTTTGCTTAGGGTAGAAGTTCGCGCGTAACAACTGTGGGTCGGCGAGTTGATGCGTTCTGGCTTTCACTATCGCTTTCGTCTTCGTCAAAATTACCAAAACCGGTTTGCGCAGGTGCGCTGAAATCATCGCTGTCAAAAGCGGTGTCACCTTCTGCGTCAGGTACACCGCTGGCCGCTAATCCTGCAAAATCAAACAACTCCTTATCCATTAAGTGCGAAGGCACCACTTTGTTTAAGGCGCCAAACACATTCCATGTGCGTCCAGGGAATTTTTTATCCCATTCAACAATCATGCGATTGGCTTCTTGACGCTTAAGATTAATTTGCGACCCACACAGATTACAGGGAATAATTGGAAAGGCTTTGAGTTTGGCGTAAGCAATAAGGTCTTGCTCATTGACGTAGGCCAGGGGGCGTATCACGATGTGTTTGCCGTTATCCGACATCAGTTTCGGAGGCATGGCCTTTAGGCGACCACCGTAAAACAGGTTCAAAAAGAAGGTGGCTAGAATATCGTCGCGATGATGGCCTAGCGCGATTTTTGTGGCGCCCAGTTCTTCCGCTACTCGGTACAAAATACCGCGTCGTAGACGTGAGCACAGTGAGCAAGTGGTTTTGCCCTCGGCAATGACACGCTTGACGATTGAGTACGTGTCTTGCGTTTCGATGTGAAAATCGACGCCAAGTTCACGTAGGTAGTCAGGCAAGACATGGTCTGGAAAGCCCGGCTGCTTTTGATCAAGGTTGACCGCCACAATATCGAATTTGATGGGCGCACGCGCCTGTAGCTTCAACAGGATGTCCAGCAGGGCGTACGAGTCTTTGCCGCCCGATAAGCACACCATCACCTTATCGCCGTTCTCGATCATGTTGAAGTCGCCAATGGCTTTGCCCGCCTCGCGCATCAGCCGCTTTTCTAGCTTATTGTTTTCGTGACGTTGTTTCTGCTCCGCTCGGGTTAGCGGTGCATGGGTTAACGAGGCGTTAGAGAGGGTGGCGTTTGACATGACAGCAAAATAAAAAGGCAGGCTTGATCAATGTCAGGCGAGCCGATAACAAAATTGGCGTAAGGTTGCGTTACGCGGATTGGCGGAACTGCTCAAGCTCAATGCCCACTGCGTCGCAGTCAGAGAAGGCTTGGGGTTTGCTTAGGCGTAAGTGTACGCGAGTAATTGTGGGGAACTCGGTAAAAATCCGAGCTGCAACCTGTTCAATTAGCGTTTCCAGTAAGTTTACGTGTGCCTGCGTACACTCTTCAATCATGGCGTTGCGTAATTGGCGGTAATCCAACACTGTGGCGATGTCGCTGTCATTAACCTGATGGGCGGCGATCGCATCGAATTCAGCGTCGATGTGCAGTGGTTGTGTAGCGCGAAGCTCGTGCTCCAAGATGCCAATTCGCGCACCCAGTTCTAGGTTCTTAAAAAAAATACGACGAGTAGCGGGGGCAAGAGAGGCCGAGGCTGAGGTGGGGGTCATAAAATATCCGAAAGAGGCTTAAAGTAAGCTGAAGTCTCGTTGTAAGCCCATTAAGTGCTGTCCGCTATCAACGATGATGGTGGATCCAGTAAGGCTACGATTTTGCGCGACAAAAAATACGGTGTGTGCAATGTCTTCAGGCGTGCTGGATTTCCCCAAAGGGGCCATGCCGTGTGTACGCTGAAAGTCATCTCGCGTTTGCATATGGCTAGGTAATGTTAGACCCGGAGCTACCCCTACCACACGAATGGTTGGAGCTAAGCCTTGGGCGAGCATGGTGGTTGCGGCCTGAAGCGCTGCCTTGCTTAAGGTGTAAGAAAAGAAATCAGGATTGTAGCCCCATAATTTCTGATCCAGTAGATTGATGACTACGCCTTGTGCGGCAGGTCGCGTGGCAATATGTTCAGCTAAGCCCTGTGCAAGGGCAATGGGTGCGACGAGGTTTGGTCCCATGTGCTGGTGCAGTAAGGCTTCAGAAAACTCTGCTGCGCTGTCGTATTCAAATAGGGCAGCATTGTTAACGACCGCATCCAGTTGACCAAGCTCGGAAATGGCCTTTTGTAAAAGGCGATTACGGTCATCTGCTATGCCCAGATCGCCTTGCAATAAGACGCACTTACGGTTTAAGGCCTGAACTTCCGAGGCTGTGCTAAGCGCCTCTTGCTCAGAGCGATGGTAATGTAAGCCGATATCCCAGCCTTGTTGGGCAAAGTGCAAAACAATAGCCTTGCCTAAGCGTTGAGAGCCGCCTGTGACAAGAACTGCACGGTTGGGTAGGGATGAGCTCATGCTTGACTCGCTGTGGTGCTAAATGAGCAAGTGTCTTTAGGGGGCGAGCTCAGAACGAGGGTGAAACGTCGTAACTCATCCCGTCTAAATACGTGGACGGTAATCGAGTCTTCTGCGCAATACGACAATAAAATCTGATTCAGATCTTGTTGGTTTTGAACCCGTAGGCCATCGATGGCAATTAATAAGTCGCCTGCTGAAAGCCCTGCTTTATGCGCAGCACCCTGTTCTTGCACAGAGGCAATCTCTACGCCCTCGTTACCCCTGGCTTTAAAGCGTACACCCATCGCTGGTAAGGCACTACTGGATTTCCACTGCAAGTGAGTGCCTTGCGTTTGAAGAAGATCGCCCAGCGGAACGTCATCTCGCCCATAAGCGTATTGTTGAATAAATGCGCTGGCGTCTATGCCGGTTGCTTCGCGCACCAATGACGGCATTTCGTCTTCTGCAACACCCTTTGGCGCTTTCTGATAGAAGTCTCGTCCGTAGCGCGCCCACATCAAGCGTAATACATCGTCCAGACTTTTTTGATTTTGGCTTTGTTGGCGGATGTATAGGTCGAGGCCTAAGGCCACGAGTGCGCCTTTACTGTAATAACTAACCAGTGCATTGGGCGAGTTTTCGTCTTGCTTATAGAAACGGGTCCATGTGTCAAAGGAGCTTTCCGCTACCGACTGTTTAAATCGACCTACGCTACGATGTACAGCGTTCACGTTCTTCGCAAGTAAGGTGTAATACGTGTCCTGATCGATAACGCCCGAGCGAAGCAGCATTAAGTCGTCGTAGTACGAGGTGAAGCCCTCGAATACCCATAGCAATTGGGTGTGGTTCTCTTCTAAGTAGCGATAAGGCGCAAACGCTGCAGGTTTAATTCGCTTTACATTCCAGGTGTGGAAATACTCGTGACTCACTAAGCCCAAAAACGTCAGGTAGCCCTCGCTTTTGGGGGCGTCCTTTTGATTAAGGGTGGGAAGGTCACGACGAGAGGCGACAAGCGCTGTCGAGCTACGATGCTCAAGGCCCCCATAGTCATTCCCCGTCACCATAGTCATAAATACATAGCGATCTGAGCTATCTAAGAAAGGAACCGCTTTGGTTTTGGGTTCAAACAGCTCAATTTGAGCTTCACAGATTTTCTGGGTGTCGTTGGCGATTCGTTCAAGGTCTAGATTGGGAATGACCCCAGTGAAGACCATTTCATGCAGTGCGCCATGCGCTTCAAACTGAATGTATTGAGGGGTGCCAAGCTCAAAAGGGTGATCAATTAGCGCATCGTAATTAGGGGCTTCATACATCCCAAACCCATGCCGTTTAGCGGCCTTTGGATGCTGGCGCGCCTCAGGCAGACTGGTGTGCACTTTCCAGTTCGCTGTGTTTTGGGGCTCAACGAGCTCGACATGGCAAGGCAAATGCTCTTGACCAGTCACGCCCAGAAAAACGCTGGTGCCATTGAAGAATGCATGAGTTT
Organism: Paenalcaligenes sp. DL 463; assembly: GCF_057475185.1. Classification (NCBI taxonomy): domain Bacteria; kingdom Pseudomonadati; phylum Pseudomonadota; class Betaproteobacteria; order Burkholderiales; family Alcaligenaceae; genus Paenalcaligenes; species Paenalcaligenes sp. DL 463. The sequence goes on from NZ_JBYBKX010000001.1 coordinate 691,444, forward strand.
CATCCACGTGGGCACTACGTACCGATAAGTCCCATGCATAAACAATGTAGGATACGATGAGCGGGCCAGATGTGGGCTCGCATTGCCAAATATGGTTGCTTTGCTTGGTGACGGCGATTGCTTTGCCATCGCCTTGGGCTTGTATGCTTTCAATTTGCCGTGAAAAATCACGAATTAGGTAGCTGCCGGGTATCCAGGCGGGTAAAAATAATGTCTGACCGTCTGGGTTCGGGTTCGTAATGTGTAGCGACACATGAATACGATGGCCAGCAAGATCATTACAGTTGACGCGGTAAAGTGTGAAGGTAGATTTCATACTTCTAATATAAAGTAAATATTTAGCGGAGGTAACGTGAGTCAGCCACTTATTAAGATCGAAACTCAGGGACGGGTCGGTGTTTTACGCTTGAATCGGCCTGAAGCGTTAAATGCCTTGAATAATGAGTTGATTGCCAAGTTAGCGCAAGCCATGCGCGATTTCGACAGCAACGACGATATTGCATGCATTGTACTAACCGGAAGCGAAAAAGCCTTCGCTGCAGGCGCGGACATTAGTGCCATGAAGGATTGGAGTTTCAGCGATGTCTATGCAGCGGACTATCTAGGCGGCGATTGGGAGTCACTTCGTCGTATTCGCAAGCCTGTGATTGCCGCGGTGGCGGGCTATGCCTTAGGCGGTGGATGCGAATTGGCCATGCAGTGTGACATCATTATTGCTGCGGATACCGCTAAATTTGGGCAGCCAGAAATAAAACTGGGCGTGATGCCCGGCTATGGTGGAACGCAACGCTTGCCTCGTGCTATCGGTAAGGCTAAGGCCATGGACATGATTCTTACGGCAAAAATGATGAATGCTGCGGAGGCAGAGCAAATCGGACTGGTGTCGCGTGTTGTGCCGGCCGAGCAGTTGCTAACCGAAGCGTTAGACGTCGCCCAGCAGATCGCTTCACAATCGCTTTTGTCTCTCATCATGGCTAAAGAAGCCATTAATCGAGCGTACGAATTGCCCTTAGCTGAGGGGTTGTTATTCGAACGCCGAAATTTCCATGCATTATTCGCAACGGAAGACCAAAAGGAAGGGATGAGGGCTTTTGTGGATAAACGACCACCAAATTTCAAACATCGTTAAAAAAATCAGTGTTTACCCTATCAGCAAAGCCTGCTGCGGCTTTGCGTCTTTTTGTGTCCCGCGAAGCACGGTTTTTTCCCGCTTCCTGTTACATAAAAATCATTTGGCATTTGCTTGCAACAAAAAAATAACGCTATACTCTACGGGTTTGGCACCAACGGCTTAGTTTTAGCAATTCGGGTTTAACACAATATATCGGTAACTTATATGCGCGTGTTGACATGAATGGCGACGGATTATTTAAGGAAGACTAAGTTTATGCATCGGGCCAACAACACCAGTGAAGAGCAAGTAAATGTCACTGGGCAACAAGCCTCAGGTAGTGATGACGAAAGGCTAGTATTAACACCAGAGCAGCGGGCCAGATTGGCGCGTAACTCAGGGTTAGGCATTGTGCGAGTTATTTTGGCACAAGCCGCTATGGCTTTTATTGTGGTCGTTGTTTCTTGGGGTGTGGCGGGTGCAAACGCTGCGCTATCAGCCTTAATCGGGGCTGGCGTTTATTTTGTACCTAACACGCTATTTGCATTGCGGCTTTTACTTGGCCTATTCGGTGGAAAGAACGCTACGCCAACATCGTTTTTTATTGGCGAGTTTTTTAAACTGGGCTCGGCGCTTTGTATTTTAGCTTTGGTTGTCTGGAGCGACACAGGGTGGTTAGTTTGGCCAGCCTTGTTATTTGGTCTGCTCGGTGTTTTAAAGGGATATGTATTGCTACTTGCCTTGGGCAAGTTGCCATAAAACGATCAACGGGCCTTGGCTCATAACGTACACGTCACAGGGTAATTCAGATGGCTGCTGCTAGTGGTAATTCGCCTCAGTCTGAGTACATTCAGCATCACCTTGTTCATTTGAACAATTTGGGTGAAAAACAGAGTGCACTCGCCAATTTTGGCGTCATCAACTACGACTCAATCTTTTGGTCGCTGTTGATGGGTTTAATCACCATCTTCTTTCTCTACCGTGCGGCCCGTTCGGCCACTGCCGGGGTTCCAGGTCGCTATCAAGCATTTGTTGAAATGCTTGTTGACTGGGTCGAGGATCAAGCGAAATCCATCATTAATAATGCCGAGTCGCGCCGTTTTGTTGCGCCATTAGCATTAACGGTGTTTTTATGGATTCTCTTGATGAACGTGCTTGACTTGGTACCTGTGGATCTATTGGGTTGGGTATTCATCCAGCTTGGTCTCGCTACCGAGGTAGGCGACCCACTTTATTACCACCGTATCTTGCCAACCGCTGACTTGAACGTACCGATGGGTATGTCGTTAGGTGTGTTGCTACTTACGCTTTACTACGCGATCAAGATTAAGAATCCGGGTGGCTTCGTCAAAGAATTGTTCACAGCACCATTCACGTTTGGTGGTATTGCCGGCATCTTGTTAATGCCGTTCAACATACTTTTGAACCTCATCGAGTACGGCGCAAAAACCGTTTCGCTCGGTATGCGGTTGTTCGGCAATATGTTTGCCGGTGAATTGGTTTTCATGCTGATCGCCTTATTGGGCGGAGCATGGACAGGGTTTAATGGCGCAAGCATAGGCTTGGGTATTGGCCATGTTTTAGCAGGTTCAGTCTGGGCTATTTTCCACGTACTGATCGTGTTACTACAGGCATTTATCTTCATGATGTTGACTCTAGTTTATGTAGGTCAAGCTCACGAAGGCCATTAATCGATTTCCGAGCCCGGTCATCCCCGAGCTCGGGAGGCAGATCAGATTCTCTGCTACGCCGTTTCTTAGTAATTTTGAATATACAAGTTTTTTAACCAAGGAGTTGTCATGACCAACGTTGCTTTCGTTGCCCTTGCTTGCGGTATTATCGTCGGTCTGGGTGCGTTCGGTGCCAGTATCGGTATCGCGCTAATGGGCGGTAAATACCTAGAGGCTTCCGCTCGCCAGCCTGAGTTAATGAACGCTTTGCAAACCAAAATGTTCTTGTTGGCAGGTCTAATCGACGCAGCCTTCTTGATCGGCGTTGGTATCGCGATGTTGTTCGCATTTGCTAACCCATTTGTTGGCTAATAGCGGCGCGAGTCCGCTGACCCTAAGGCGGACAGGCAGTTGAGATTTAGCGGTGCGAGTAATGATTTTGTACCGCTCTCGACTTGAATATATGGTGTCAGGTACTGAAATGCCCGACACAAGTGGTATTTAAGGGATACGACCGTGAATTTAAACGCGACTCTCTTTTTTCAGATGATCGTGTTTTTCGTCTTGGCGTGGTTTACGATGAAATTCGTATGGCCCCCACTGACGAGAGCAATCGATGATCGTCGCCAGAAAATTGCCGATGGGCTAGCTGCTGCCGATAAAGGTAAAGCAGATCTAGCGCAGGCTCAGGCACGAATCAGTCTGATGGAAGCATCCGCCAAGTCTGATAACCATTCGCGCTTGGCCGAGGCTGAGAAACAAGCCGCTGCTCTTATCGAGCAAGCTCGTAGCGAAGCCGAGAAAGAAAAGGCACGTATTATCGCGCAAGCTCAGCAAGACGCTGTACAAGAAGTACAACGTTTACGTGATGGCTTACGTGGTGATGTGGCCGTATTGGCCGTTAAAGGCGCTGAGCAAATTTTGCGACGCGAAGTAGACGCTAATGCACACGCCGAGCTGCTCGAGCAGCTTAAGGCAGAACTTTAATCTGAAGGTAGGCCATGGCTGAACTATCGACTATTGCCAGACCTTATGCTGAGGCTCTGTTCGCGGCGATAAGCAACGAACAAGGCGCTCTAGAGCAGTGGTCGGCCCTGTTGTCCGAAATGGCTCAGGTGGCCGATCTCTCTGATGTTAGCGAAGCATTAACTACACCCGCTCTCACTAATCAACAGCGTCTTGAGCTTTTCTCGGGTCTGATTAAAACGCCAGTCAACACAATGGCGCAAAACTTTCTCGAATTGCTTATTGATAACGAGCGTTTGCTGCTATTGCCGCAAATTGCCGAGCAATTTGAGATTTTGAAGCACAAACATGAAGGTACAGCACTTGCACGTATTACCAGCGCTTTTCCCCTCGAGGATGCGGTGGTCAACGAACTTGTTGCATCCCTTGAAAAGAAATTCGGCTTGAAGCTAAAGCCCGAGGTTACCGTTGACGCTGATCTAATTGGTGGCGTCCGCGTGATGGTTGGTGACCAGGTGCTTGACACTTCCGTGCAGGCCCGGTTGGCCCGCATGCGCGACACACTGGCAGCCTGATGGCGGGCCAGAATACAGGATTCCAGGAGTCTGAACATGCAACTTAACCCGTCTGAGATTAGCGAATTGCTCAAAAGCCGTATTGAAGGCCTGAGCTCGTCGACAGACATTCGCACGCAGGGCACGGTCGTTTCCGTGACCGACGGTATTACACGCATTCACGGTTTGTCCGATGTGATGCAGGGCGAAATGCTCGAGTTCCCCAACAACGTTTACGGTTTAGCGCTTAACTTAGAGCGTGACTCCGTAGGTGCGGTGATTTTGGGTGAATACACCGGTGTTTCTGAAGGTGACCCCGTTAAAACAACAGGTCGCATTTTGGAAGTACCAGTAGGTCCAGAGCTACGCGGTCGCGTAGTGGATACCTTAGGTAATCCTATCGACGGTAAAGGTCCTATCAACGCTAAAGAAACCGACGTTATTGAAAAGGTTGCTCCTGGCGTTATTGCTCGTCAGTCGGTAGATCAGCCTTTGCAAACCGGTATTAAAGCGATTGACTCCATGGTGCCAATTGGCCGTGGTCAACGTGAGCTAATTATTGGTGACCGTCAAACAGGTAAAACGGCTGTTGCTGTTGACACGATCATCAACCAAAAAGGCAAAAACGTAACATGTATTTATGTTGCGGTTGGCCAGAAAGCATCAACGATCAGTAACGTTGTGCGTAAGCTCGAAGAGCACGGTGCTCTTGAGTACACCATTATTGTTGCCGCTGCGGCTTCTGAGTCTGCTGCGATGCAATACTTGGCACCCTACTCGGGTTGCACAATGGGCGAGTACTTCCGTGATCGCGGTGAAGACGCTCTGATCGTATACGATGACTTAACCAAACAAGCGTGGGCTTACCGTCAGGTTTCGCTATTGCTGCGTCGTCCTCCAGGTCGTGAAGCTTACCCAGGTGATGTGTTTTACTTGCACTCGCGTTTGCTCGAGCGTGCTGCTCGCGTTAATGCTGATTACGTCGAGAAATTCACAAACGGTGCAGTGAAAGGTAAAACCGGTTCTTTGACCGCGTTGCCTATCATTGAAACCCAAGCGGGTGACGTTTCAGCTTTCGTACCGACGAACGTAATTTCCATTACCGACGGTCAGATCTTCTTGGAAACTGACTTGTTCCACGCTGGTGTACGTCCTGCTATTAACGCGGGTATTTCCGTATCCCGAGTGGGTGGTTCTGCACAGACTAAAGTGATCAAGAAAATGTCTGGCGGTATTCGTACTGACTTGGCTCAGTACCGTGAATTGGCAGCGTTTGCGCAGTTTGCATCTGATCTTGATGATGCGACTCGTCGTCAGCTAGAGCGTGGACGTCGTGTGGTTGAGCTGTTGAAACAGCCTCAGTACGTTACCTTGCCCGTCTGGGAAATGGCCGTCAGCTTGTTTGCTATTAACAATGGCTACTTTGACGACCTAGACGTTGAGCAGGTGCTTGCGTTTGAAAAAGCGTTGAAAGACGCGCTGCGCAACAAAAATGCTGAACTGGTTAACCGTATCGAAGATACCAAAAACCTCAGCAAAGAAGATGAGGCTGAATTGGTAGCCGCCATTGAAGACTTTAAAAAGCACGGCGCTTTCTAAGTCTGCAAGCTAAGGCATGGGCGCTTGCCTCTGCTTGGGTATCGCCCTAATTAGAGGGGCAGGTTTTTCCTGTCCCGATAACGCCTTTACAGGAAAGTGTGATGGCCGGAATTAAAGAAATTCGTACAAAGATCAAGAGCGTGCAAAACACGAGCAAGATCACTAAAGCCATGGAAATGGTTGCTGCATCCAAAATGCGTAAAGCGCAAGAGCGGATGCGTGCTAACCGTCCTTATGCGACGAAAGTGCGTGAAATTGCAGCGCACCTTATGCAGGCACACCCCGATTACACTCACCCTTACATGGTTGAGCGTGAAGAACTTAAAGCGGTTGGTGTGGTTGTAGTAAGTACTGACAAAGGGCTTTGTGGTGGACTTAATACCAACATTTTAAGATTGGTATTGGCTCGTCTGCGCGAATTTGAACAACAAGGTGTCCGTGTGCAGGCAACTGCGCTGGGCAGTAAGGCTGCTTCAACCTTGGCTCGTATTCGTACCAATCTGGTTTCTCAGGAAGTACAGCTTGGCGACGAACCAAACCTTGAGCGTTTGATTGGTGCTATCAAAGTTCAAATCGATGATTTTGTCGACGGCAAAATCGATGCGGTTTATTTGGCGACAAGTCGTTTCGTCAACACAATGAAGCAAGATCCAACATTCATTCGTTTGTTGCCATTGCCAAGTGGCCTGAATGATCCTTTCCAAACCGGTCTTGACGATGCTGCGTCTGAGGATGCTGGCGTACTGAAGTCCGAATACGGTTGGGATTATATTTACGAACCCGATTCGAAAACAGTGATCGATGAACTGTTGTTGCGCTACGTTGAAGGTCTAGTCTTTCAAGCGGTAGCCGAAAACATGGCATCGGAGCAATCGGCGCGTATGGTTGCAATGAAATCTGCATCAGATAACGCCAAAAAAGTAATTGACGAGCTGCAACTGGTTTACAACAAAACCCGTCAAGCCGTTATTACTAAAGAAATTTCAGAAATCGTGGGGGGTGCTGCTGCTGTGTAATACAGTGAGGCAGCTAACCATATAAGTTATTAAGCAAGGACTAAACATGAGCAACGGTACCATCGTTCAGTGCATCGGCGCCGTGGTGGATATTCAGTTCCCCCGCGACAGCATTCCTAAGGTCTATGACGCGCTTTTGCTTGCAGACGCAAGCTCCAAGTTCGCTGAAGAAGGCCTTACTTTTGAAGTGCAACAGCAATTAGGTGACGGTGTGGTTCGCACCATTGCTATGGGCTCCAGCGACGGTCTACGTCGTGGAATGGAAGTCAGCAACACAGGCGCTGGTATTTCAGTGCCAGTGGGTGAAGCTACTTTAGGTCGCATTATGGACGTTTTAGGACGTCCTATTGATGAGGCTGGCCCCATCCCAACTGAAGAGCGTCGTGAGATTCACCAAGATGCTCCTACATTTGATGAGCTATCCCCTTCGGTAGAGCTACTCGAAACGGGTATTAAAGTGATTGACTTGGTTTGCCCCTTTGCTAAAGGCGGTAAAGTGGGTCTATTCGGTGGTGCCGGGGTTGGTAAAACCGTTAACATGCTTGAGCTCATTAACAACATCGCTAAACAGCACAGTGGTTTGTCGGTGTTTGCTGGTGTGGGTGAGCGTACACGTGAAGGTAATGACTTCTACCACGAGATGGCTGAAGCCGGCGTTATTCAATTGGATAACATCTCCGAGTCTAAAGTGGCGATGGTGTTCGGTCAGATGAACGAACCACCGGGTAACCGTCTTCGTGTTGCGCTTTCAGGCCTGACGATGGCTGAGAAGTTCCGTGACGAAGGTCGTGATATTCTGTTCTTCGTTGATAACATCTACCGCTACACGCTAGCCGGTACAGAGGTTTCAGCGTTGCTAGGCCGTATGCCTTCAGCCGTGGGTTATCAGCCTACACTGGCGGAAGAGATGGGTAAGCTTCAAGAGCGTATTACGTCAACTAAAACAGGTTCTATTACGTCTATTCAGGCCGTTTACGTTCCCGCGGATGACTTAACTGACCCATCACCTGCTACCACGTTCTTGCACTTAGACTCTACCGTTGTATTGTCTCGTGATATTGCCGCGTTGGGTATTTACCCAGCCGTTGATCCACTCGACTCAACCAGTCGTCAGCTCGATCCACAAATTGTGGGTGAAGAGCATTACCAAGTGGCTCGTGGCGTTCAACAAACACTACAGCGTTATAAAGAGTTGCGTGACATTATTGCTATTTTGGGTATGGACGAATTGTCGCCAGAAGATAAGCAAATCGTGGCACGTGCACGTAAGATTCAGCGTTTCTTGTCTCAGCCTTTCCATGTGGCGGAAGTGTTTACCGGCGCTCCTGGTAAGTTCGTTTCATTGGCAGAGACCCTACGCGGCTTTAAGATGATCGTTGAGGGTGAGTGCGATGCGCTACCCGAGCAGGCCTTCTACATGGTCGGCGGAATCGACGAGGCTTTCGAAAAAGCGAAGACTCTTCAGTAAGGAAAACTCATGGCTACTCTTCATATTGACGTGGTCAGTGCCGAAAGATCAATGTTTACCGGTGAAGCTACCTTTGTGGTACTTCCCGGTGAGTCGGGTGAATTAGGTATTTTGCCAGGTCACACTCCTTTGATCTCACGTATTCGCCCCGGCACACTGAAGATCGTGAAGGCTGACGGCAACGAAGAGCATATCTTCGTTGCAGGTGGCATTCTCGAGATTCAGCCGGGTAAGGTTACGGTTTTATCCGATACAGCCATTCGCGCTGACGATTTGGATGAATCCAAGGCCTTAGAGGCTCGTGCTCGTGCAGAGGAAGCACTGCGAAACACGAAAGAGGAAGCCGATATAGCGGTAGTAGAGGCAGAGCTAGCGATGCTAGCTGCGCAAGCTGCTGCAGCTCGTCGCTTTAAGCAGTCGCCACGTCATTAATTATTAACGTAGCGTACTGTTATACCTCTGCAAAAGCAGGTGCCGTGAGGTACCTGCTTTTGTTTTTTCTGCTCCCTTCGTTCTTGGTGTTGCTGTTTTAGTCAATACGTAGTTTCCGAGTTGTATAAGTACGAATTGCGGGAAGTCACCACCTCACCTACATTACGGCTTCAGTGTTTTTTAAACCTATATTTATATGGAAGCCGTAAATCGTGTTAAATGAAAAAATGGATTGTGCGTTATTGGTGTTGGATGGCGAGTCAGAGTGGGCAGAAGGGTACGAGGGTAGTTATGCGCTTGGTAGGCTTAATTTAGAGGTCTTAGATACAGCACATTTGCCATTGCCCTCTATAGACTCCACAGAGGAAACGTTACGTGCGATGGAGATGCATCTGATGCGATTTGATGCCTGCATTCTCCCAGTGTCCCATGATAATCTAGTGTGGGTACGCAAAAGCTTACAGATGGCGCAGTCGTTCTTTCACACGCCGATTTTCTGTTTGCTTACCTCCGATATCAAGGCGGCCGCTTTAGATGATTTGCTGTCCTTAGGCGTGGTGGATTTCTTACGTACGCCTATTTGTATCGAAGAGATCCGTATCCGCATCCAGATGCACAGACGCGATCGTAAGGCAGCCATTGCCCTAGAGGACCCCATTCGTGGGCAGTATCGTCCGTTGAGTCCATTGAAGGTAGGGGCGGGGATCGATCTGGAAGAAGACCGCTTATGTGCGGCTATTTTGTATCAAGGCGGTGCAACGTTAGAGGCGTTCGCAGCGGCGGTTGCTATCCGTTTTGCGACCTCGAAAGAGTCGTTTAAGCAGGTTAAAGAAATTGTTGTATCACGATTCGAGTGCGCGTATATCTCTGCCGCACTAGCGCGCAGTTCAGGTAATATCGCCATGGCCGCTCGATCCGTGCAAAAACACAGACGTGCTTTTTGGGCGTTAATGAAAAAGCACAATATAGACGCTGACGCATTTAAATCTGCGGCAGTATTCAATACACAAACTGATGGTTAAAATCATTAGGCATTTTTCACATAGGGATTGCCGTGTCTTTACCAGAACTTAAAAATGATGTTTTGATTCGTTCTTTATTGCGAGAGCCCGTGCCTTACACGCCGGTTTGGTTGATGCGCCAAGCAGGGCGCTATTTGCCAGAGTATCGTGCCACCCGTGCCGAAGCGGGTTCGTTCATGGGCTTAGCGCAAAATAAAGAATACGCGTGCGAGGTAACCTTGCAGCCATTACGTCGCTTTGACCTTGATGCGGCCATCTTGTTCTCCGATATTTTGACCATCCCACATGCCATGGGCTTGGGGTTGGATTTTGTAGAGGGCGAGGGCCCCCGTTTTGCTCATCCATTACGCGATGAGGCTGACGTAGCAAAATTAGAAATTCCTGATATGGCGAAGCTGCAGTACGTTTTTGATGCAGTTGCCCTTATCCGTAAAGAACTCGATGGCAAAGTACCGCTCATTGGTTTTGCGGGTAGCCCATGGACAATCGGCTGTTATATGGTTGAAGGTCAGGGTTCGCAAGATTACCGATTAATCAAAAGCATGATGTACAGTCGTCCTGACCTTGTACATCGTATGTTGGAAATCAATGCAGATACGACGATCCAGTATTTAAATCATCAAATTCAAGCCGGTGCGCAAGTAGCTATGATTTTTGATAGCTGGGGAGGGGTCTTATCCGATAGTTTGTTCCAAGAGTTCTCGCTGCGTTACACCAAACGGGTGGTAGACGGATTGATTCGCGAGCACGATGGGAAACGTATCCCGGTTATTGTGTTCACGAAAGGCGGCGGTCAATGGCTTGAAGACATCGCTCAGTGTGGCAGTGATGCAGTGGGGGTAGATTGGACAGTCAACCTTACGCAAGCTCGTAAGCGCGTCAACGACTCTGTCGCGTTTCAGGGTAATTTAGATCCTATGACGATGTTTGGCGGAGAAGAGGCGATCCGACGTGAAGTGCGTCGTGTTATCGACGACTTCGGTGTAGTGGGCTCCGGAGGACATGTGTTTAACTTCGGTCACGGTATCTCTCGGTTTACGCCACCAGAAGCCGTTAGCGTGCTGGTAGACGAGGTTCATCAGTACAGCGCTCAAATGCATAAGTAAACAAGTGGTTAGAAAAAGGGGCGTAACGCCCCTTTTTCTATGTCTCAGTGTAGGTTGTGCACACCTTGGTGGATAACTTGTTTAGAGTTGTCAAGCTCAAGTCGATATTTAAGTGTTCGTCATAAGGCATTGAATATAAACGTTATATTCGACTTATACACAAAGACTGTTATTATTTACAGTGAATGAAACGTTATTATCCACTGTTTGTCCCTCGAATTCTCCCCAAAGTTATCCACAGGCTCGGTTAAGCGTATCATTTACGACATTGGCGTTTTAATCTCTTTATCTATGCATCGTACGTATTCATGAATGTATCTGGCATTGTCGACTCAAACTCGCAGATCGAAGGTGGAGGTGGCCGGTATTGGTTAGGAGTGGTACTTGATGTGCCGCTGGATGCTGTCTTTGATTATTTTCATGATCAAGCGGTAGCAATTGGTAGCCGAGTGATTGTCAATTTCGGTCGACGTAAGGTTATCGGTGTCGTGGTTAGCACTCCCTTACACCCTGCGTTTTCAGCAGAGAAAGTGAAGGCGATTGATGCGGTGCTAAGCGATACTCCACCTTTATCCGAGGCTTTTTTGACGATGGCGCGTTTCGCTGCCAGTTATTACCAGCGTCCGCTCGGAGAGGTGATCTTGCCGGTGTTACCAGCAAGTCTTCGAAAGTTGTCTGCCTATACGGGAAAACAGTCTGCTGGTGGGCCGGTTGAGCGCTTGGCTAAGCGTAAAGTACAAGCGCCGGCGAAAGTACCTAGGGATACGCCTCCAGAGCTTAACGACGAGCAAAAAGAGGCCGTGGCATTCATCACGGCGAAGCAGGCAGTCAGTACATTTTTGCTGTTTGGTGTTACCGGTAGTGGCAAGACAGAGGTTTATTTAAATGCGGCACTGCAAGTGCTTAAACAGGGTAAGCAAGTTCTGTTTATGGTGCCCGAAATTAATCTGACGCCGCAGTTTGAGCTGGCGTTAAGGCGGCGCTTACAACACGATGATGGCGAGTACGAGCTTGCGGTATTACACAGCGGCCTTTCAGAAGGACAGCGTTTAAAAGCGTGGTTGGCGTGTACGTCGGCTACGGCAAAAGTATTACTAGGGACACGGCTTTCTATTTTCACGCCGTTACCCGATTTGGGCTTAATCATTGTTGATGAAGAACATGACACCTCGTATAAGCAGCAAGAGGGCTTGCGGTACTCTGCCCGCGACCTCGCCATATGGCGTGCGTATCAACTTGATGTGCCAGTGGTATTAGGGTCGGCGACACCATCCTTAGAAAGTTGGGCGCATGCTAAGGCAGGACGTTATCACTTATGCCATTTACGTCAGCGTGCGCGGGCCGTTGCCATGCCCGATGTAACGCTTGTTGATACGCGTCGGGCGCAGTTAAAAGACGGTTTTGCTCCGCAGTCGTTAAAAGCATTGCAAACCAGTCTTTCGCTAAAGCAGCAAGTTTTGGTGTTCATTAATCGTCGTGGGTATTCACCGGTACTGAACTGCAGCTCATGCGGTTGGATAAGTCAATGCACACGGTGCAGTGCTTACACGGTTTTGCATCGTTTGCCTTCAGGCCGCTCTTGCTTGCAGTGCCATCACTGTGGCTTTCAAACGCCTACTCCTAAATATTGCCCCGATTGTCGTGATCAAGATTTAAAGCCCATGGGGCGCGGGACGCAACGTATCGAAGAAGCGCTTAGCGAGCACTTTCCTCAGGCTCGCGTTCTTCGTATTGATGCAGATAGTACGCGACGTAAGGGTGCGGCAGAGGCGTTATTTGCGCAAGTGCATAATGGCGAAGTCGACATCTTGGTCGGGACGCAAATGGTAGCTAAAGGGCACGACTTTGCGAATTTAGGGTTAGTGCTTGTCTTGAATGCGGACACCATGTTGTTCGCTCAAGATTTTAGAGCCCCTGAGCGTTTGTTTGCTCAGCTTATGCAGGTGGCTGGAAGAGCAGGGCGTCATAGCGGTGGCGCCAACGTTATTATTCAAACGGAATACCCTGAACAAAATGTTTATCAGGCTTTACTCCAGTATGATTATGCGGGGTTTGCGCAGAGTGCGTTAAGCGAGAGGGAGGCCATCGGATTGCCGCCTTACGCTTTTCAAGCCTTATTAACGGCTGAAGCAAAAGAGCTGGCTACGGCCCTACGATTTTTAACAGCCGCTCGTCAATTAGCGGACACGGCTGATAGAAAACTGCCGGGGGTTGAACAGCTTCGGCTTTATGACCCAGTTCCTTTACGTATTGTCCGGGTAGCGAATGTTGAGCGAGCCCAGTTATTGGTTGAAAGTGACCATCGACCCTCATTACAAGCTTTCTTACGTGCCTGGTGCTTTGAGTTGCAAGCCTTAGGACGTAGCCATAAAGTGAAGTGGGTGTTAGAGGTCGACCCTTTAGAAATCTAATGCAGAACCTATATGCTTGAATCCACGCAGCCTGCCACAAATAGTGTCCCTCATGATATGAACGCGATGCAACGCCAAGCGGTGCTGCATTTGGACGGACCTGCATTGGTCTTAGCTGGCGCAGGCAGTGGTAAAACGCGTGTTATAACGCAGAAAATAGCCTATTTACTGCGCGACTGCGGCTATAAGGCGAGAAATGTCGTGGCCTTAACCTTTACGAACAAGGCCGCTCGCGAGATGAACGAGCGCCTCATGCAGCTTGTGGACCCTAAGCTGGCTAGAGGCATTACGGTTAGTACATTTCATTCATTAGGCTTACGATTCTTGCGCGAAGAGTCTACGCACGTAGGCTTAAAAAACACCTTTTCCATCATGGATGCGAATGACAGTTTGGGCATTATCCAAGAGCTATTAGCCACGACCGACAAATCACGGCTGCGCAGTGTGCAGCAAGAAATTTCGTTATGGAAAAATGCGCTGCTTAATCCTGATGAGGCCGAGCGCACAGCCAATACGCCCAGTCAAATCGAGGCCGCTAAAGTCTATCGTAATTACTGTGCAACGCTAGAGGCCTATCAGGCTGTTGATTTCGATGATCTGGTTCGCCTTCCTGCCCAGATACTTGAAAAGCATGACGACGTTCGAGAGCGTTGGCAGAAACGGGTACATTATTTGTTGGTGGATGAGTACCAAGATACAAACTTATGCCAATACCGGTTTTTGATGGGATTGGTCGGCGCTAGAGGTATGTTTACGGCGGTAGGCGATGATGATCAAGCGATATACGCGTGGCGTGGTGCAACGGTCGAGAACTTAGAGCGCTTACAAGATGATTTTGATCAGCTAAAACTGATTAAGCTTGAGCAAAACTATAGATCGGTGCAGCGTATCTTGGCAGCGGCCAATAATGTAATTACCCATAATCCGGTCATTTTTGGCAAGAAGCTGTGGTCTGACTTAGGGATCGGAGAAGCCATACAGGTGAAGGCCGCCGATAATGAACAAGCCGAGGCCGAATGGGTGGGGGTAACGTTGTCTGCCGAGCGCTTTGACCGTAAAGCAATGTGGCGAGATTTTGCCGTGTTGTACCGCAGTAATCATCAAGCACGTATTATCGAGCAAAGCTTACGTGATATGCGCATTCCTTATGTGATTTCTGGTGGGCAAAGCTTTTTCGACAAAGCTGAAATTCGCGATATTTTGGCTTACTTACGCTTGATCGCTAATGATCAAGATGACCCCGCTTTTATTCGAGCGGCGACCACGCCTAAGCGCGGTATCGGTCAAGTCACACTACAAAAACTGGGCGAGTTTGCGTCTCAACGTGGGTGCTCATTATTAGAGGCGGTGCATGAGATTTCACTAAGTGACGACCTACTCGAGCGACAGTTGCAGCCTTTGCAGACGTTTGTGGGTTTTATCACCCGCATCCGTGATAAAGCAGATCAGCCGCAGGCACAGGCCGACGAGTTGCTGGATGAATTACTGAATGCCATTGATTATGAACGCTATCTTTATGACGTTTTTGATGAGCGTCCGGCACAAATCCGCTGGACCAACGTTTTAGAGTTAATTGGTTGGTTAAAACGTAAGGCTTCTGAAGATGGGATGGGGTTACGCGAGCTTGTGCAACACGTCGCTTTAGTGACGATGCTCGAACGAAATGAGGATGAAGAAGAGCCTGATGCCGTCCGTCTTTCTACCTTGCATGCCTCCAAGGGTTTAGAGTATCCCCATGTGCTTTTAGTCGGCGTTGAGGAGGGACTTTTGCCTCATTTAGGACGAGAGGATGAAGATTTTGGCGATGATGAAGACGTGATTATGGCAGGGCGTATACAAGAAGAGCGTCGTCTGATGTATGTGGGGATCACCCGCGCTCAGCGCAGCTTACGCTTAAGTTGGTGTAAACGTCGACGTCGAGCACGTGAATATGTTGTGCGTGAGAAGTCTCGTTTTATTGAAGAAATGGCCTTAGAGGCGATGTCGGTGACGGAAAGTCCCGAAGATCAGGCTCTTAGTCCTAAAGAGCGCTTAGGACGATTAAAAGCCTTGTTGAACACGAAAAGCGCTCAAACTTGATAATGATAAAAAAAGCCTGCAACAACAATGCAGGCTTTTTTGTGAACGTTTTCAATAGTGATTACGTTCGTATTCGATTCGTACTTTCTACCACAATGCAGAGCTAAAGCGTGGATCGCGTACGCGCGCTTCACAGTAGGCTTTGGCTACTTTTGCGCACACATGTTTTACACGTAGTGCAGCACGTTTAGTAGCGTTAGCCGTTGTTTCAGAGGTAGAAGTGGTATCTTCTGATGCCCCGTTGTCTGGGGTTATTTGCACTACATCGCGCTCGGATGAATTGTTCCAACGTATGTACTGCGAATAGGAAGTCATAGTCGACATTTTTGATGCCTTATAAGGTAAATGACTGATAGAACTTCCATTATAGGGTTAACCCTACACCTTAGTCAAGGGTTAACCCTAGTCCGTCTGGAGGGGGCGATGATTCCTTTCGTGATTCCGTTCAAGGTTCTTTAGAAGAGAGAAGAGCTTGAATGGCTTCTAGCGTGTCAGCGTTACGCAAGCGCTGTTTGAAAATCTCGATTTCGTCGTCCACAGCCTTTAGTTGGTTTTCTCGCTGGTGGGTTGCCATTAAACGCTTACTGTCACGCAGGGAGCCTTGCGGTTTCTGTGCCAACGACGTAGCGCGTCGACGGGCCTGTTCTAAGGGTGTAGTAAATGGATCACTGATAGCTGTTATGAGGCCGGCCTCTAGCGCTTGTTCTGCGTTAAAGGGCTCCGCATCTAAGAGCCAGCGAGCCGCTTTCTTATGACCAACAATTTGTGCAAACAACAGGCTTGAAGCCCCTTCGGGGCAGACGCCGAGTTTGGTAAAAGGCAGTGAGAACTGCGTATCAGACTTGGCATAAACAAAATCACAATGTTGCAGCAGGGTGACGCCTACACCGACCACATTGCCTTGTATCGCTGCAATGATGGGTAGGTCTGCCGTAATCAGGCTTTTTAGAAAATCAGCGGCGGCGATGGGGGTATCGGCGGTAGCGTTCACAAGCTCTGAAAGGTCATTTCCCGCACAAAAATGGGGGCCCGCCCCGTGGATAATAAGCGCCGTGACAGACGGATCGTTATGGGCCGCCCGAAGTTGTGCGCTTAAGTCACGGTACATCTCGATGTTAATGGCGTTCATGCATGAGGGGCGGTTTAACTGCAGTTCAACCCAATGAGTATGGCGTTCGATTTCAATCATGACGACCCCTTAGCGGTTAGCAAGGTAATTGGCTTGTAGTTCGAGATAGGCGTTGTGATACTGCAAGATCAATTCCTCACAAATACGTTCTGCCGTTTGTATGTTGTGTATGCTGCTGACCCCTTGTCCTGCTCCCCATATGTCTCGCCACGCTTTAGCGTCTGAGCTTGCTGAACCGAATGCGGTTTCTTGTGCATCGGGTAAATGGTCGGGGTCTAATCCCGCGTCAACAATGCTTTGCCTTAAGTAGTTACCGGGGATGCCCGTAAAGTAGGGGGTGTAAACAATATCGGCCGCTGAGGCGTTAACGAGCGCTTTTTTATACTCGGTGGAAGCATTGGCTTCGATGCTCGCGATGAATCGAGTGCCAATATAGGCAAAATCGGCGCCCATGGCTTGGGCTGCTAAGATGTCCGCTCCTCGGCTAATGGCCCCCGCTAAAACAATAGGCCCATCGAAAATGGCTCGTACTTCGGCGAGAAGTGGGAAGGGGCTTAACACGCCCGCATGCCCTCCTGCACCAGCAGCAACCACAATCAGGCCATCGACCCCTGCTTGAATGGCACGTTGAGCGTGACGTAAGGTGGTCACATCATGGAAAACCTTGCCGCCCCAGTTATGAACTTGGGGCACAATTGTGTCGGGGGCTCTAAGGCTGGTGATAATCAGAGGAACCTTATGTTCCGCACAAACGGCCATGTCGTCGGCCAGCCTGTCGTTTGACTGGTGAATAATATGATTGATGGCATAGGGTGCGGGCGGCGCTTCAGGGTGTGCTTTACCATGGGCGGCTAAGTGCTGATTGATTTGTGTTAACCAGTCGCTGAGCTTGCGTTGAGGCCTAGCATTGAGGGCTGGCATCGAACCGATAATGCCATGTTTGCATTGAGCAATAACGAGTTCTGGCGTGGAAACAATAAACATCGGCGCCGCAAAAGCAGGAAGGCGTAATTGGGCTTTAAGCGTCTGCGTTAATGGTGAAGTCATCGTCTTTAACTCCAGATAAAAGAGGCGTTATCTAACGGCTAGTTGGCTACGCCGTATGGTGCAGTTCCTTTAAACAATAACGTTAAGCTCCTCGTGGCTAACGTAAAGCAGAAACGTCGTTTTGCCTAGTCTTGTTAATCCTTCTATGTAGACGAATAAAACTGTGGGCGTGTGGGCGGTCGATACCTCCTTCTAAATAAAAAAGCTCCTGACACATCAGAGGTGATGTGTCAGGAGCTTTTTAGAAGCTACAGAGTGACTGTGAGTAGAAAAGGTTTCTACGTTATAAGCACACGGTCATTATTGAGCGTCTTGGATCATGTATTCAATGGCAGCACGCAGTTCATCGTCGGATGCCTGTGATCCACCACGAGGAGGCATGGCGCCCGAGCCGTGAATGGCTTTTTGAAGCATGGTGTCCATACCTGTTTCAACAAAAGGGGCCCAAGCGGCTTTGTCACCCGTTTTAGGAGCACCAGCGATGCCTGTTGTGTGGCAAGTAAAGCAAACGGTTTCGTAAAGCTGCTTACCGGCTGGGTCGATGGTAGCGGCTGTTTCGACTGGGGCCTCGGCTTCTTCTTGGGCTGGAGCTGCCTCAGTTGTGTCGGCTTCAGTCGCCGGCTCTTCTGCAGGAGCTGCGGGGGCCGCCGCCTCTGCAGGAGCAGCGGCTTCGCCGTCTTCAGCACCTTCTGGGGCGGCTGGTTCGTCGAATGAGCCACCGCCTTCGTTAGCCATATAGGCAACGGCGCGGGCCACTTCAATATCGCTTAACGAGGCATTGCCGCCTTTAGCTGGCATAGCACCCTTACCTTCGAGCGCGATTTTAAGCATAGCGTCAAAGCCGGTTTGAATGAGAGGGCCCCAAGCCGCGCTATCGCCAAGCTTAGGAGCGCCGGCTACGCCTGCGGCGTGACAGGTTGCACAGGTTTGCTCGTAGACCTCTATACCGGTTTTAAGCGTTTGGTTTCCGTCGCCGGTATCCGTCGCTAAAGCAAAACTGGCAACAGGCTGAAGACGTGTGGCAATCGCTTCGTCGGTTAACGCATCGGAACCAGCGCCGGTTTTCATGCTTGTCGACACTAAGTTCACGAGCATCACAATAATAGCGATGGGCACAATAAAGGCGAGAATGACAGCCAGCAACAATTGTTGTGGCGATTTAATAGCACCTTGTTGACCGTCGCTATTTTGATCTACTTGGTTTTCCGTATTGCTCATAGTCGGATCCTGCAAATTCGTACTGAGAAAGGCTGGTAACCCGGCTAGAGGGCTAAGCCAAAAATAGGTATTGTTGTGTATTATTAACCGCTTACCTTCTGATTGAGGTAACTAAATACAAGTTTCAACGCATAATTATAGCGGACTGTACACGACTTGTAAGACGCATCGTTATTTCTGTCTGCCTTGTTGTTCAAAAACATTTCGGCAAAATATTTTAAAACAGTTAAAATGGCGATCTTCGCGCCCGTAGTTCAATGGATAGAATAAGAGTCTCCGAAGCTCTCGATACAGGTTCGATTCCTGTCGGGCGCGCCAAAAATTCAATGGTTTACCGGTCTGCCCTTATTGGTTAGACCGCTTTACTTCATATATTCAGGGTTCGTCTGCACCTAACTTAGAGGCGCTCCATGCGTCGCCACGTGACGTTTCTCCTTGCATGATGTCATCTTTCACGTGCCCTGTGTACTCGATTCCATCGGCTTCAAAGTTAATGGCGCTGCCTCGTAATTGCGCCTGATTAAGTGCCGTGGTTTGTCCGTCCAGATCAAGGCTACCCTCAAGCATCTGAAAGTGTTGGGTTAGGGCTAGGGTGGCACCACTGTCTAGCTTCCAAGTGCCTTCGGCTTTGGCGGGCACAATCCACTTATAACCGCGACAATAGCTACTACAGTCGGGGTCTTCGATGTATATCGTCTCGTCGGCTTTCCAGTCGTCCATGTCAAAGGTGTTGGACATGACACGTGTGCCGGGTTGCATTTCTAATAAGGTGGGGCGTAGCTTGAGATTGAGGTGAGGAAGCAAGAATAACGAAACCACGGTGGCATCGGAAAAGTCAGACTCAAAAATATCGCCCTCAACAAAAGTAGCTTCATCGGCTAAGCCTTCTGCTTTCGCGGCTTGTTGAGAAATGACCACCATATCGGGGTTGTACTCAATGCCGTGAGCCTTAGCGCCGCGCTTAGCTGCTGCAATAACCGTACGACCATCGCCCGAGCCTAAGTCAACGAGGTAATCCTTTTTGTTAAGCTCTACCATGTCTAGCATGGCATCGACCAGCGATTGCGACGTGGGCACCCACACCACATCTTTACCTGATTGCCCAACCTCTGGCACAAAGTTAAGTGTCGTGGAGGCGTACGACTGGCCACTGACGAGCAGCGCTGTTGCGGCCATTGCGGTAAATAACGTGTTACGTATAGTGCGCATGCAGTGATCTCCCCGTGGTAATAAATTAACGTTGGTTATCGCTAACGCCTAGCCCCTTTGTCTTGAGTTTCCTCAAGTACGTGGGCTGGCGTATTTGTACGGCAAGGTACGACTTAAACTACTATAAAATTGACTCAAAATGCTTCAGAAACGCTTCGAAGCTAGTGTGATCGTTCGCCTCAAGCGCGGCTTGCGCGGCGATAGATTCAGATGCTGCACGACTATAGCGTTCGAATTGGTCTGGGTTAAAAGGAAAGGTCTTGAGTTTTAGCGTATTTTCTTGGCTTTGGCGTAAGCTAAATTCATTGAAGCTTAAACCCGATGACTGTAGATCGTTTAATAAGCGTGCCGAAGGGGTAAGCTCAGGGTCTTTAACCTTGGCAACTTGTGCTGCCAATGCGTCAGAGTGCAGCGAGTGACCATAGTGCTGATCAAAGAGTTCGGCATAGGTTTGCATACAGCCAAGGCTATCCATGGCCCAATCGTGCAAGCTAACCTCGTCTTTATTTGGGTTGCGCAACAGTAAGCCCGGTTTGCGGCCTTCGGTAACGACCTTAGCGAAGTTATGTTTACTGTCTTGGCAAAAGCCGTTATCAGGAAAGAAAGCACTGTGCTCTACGGCGCAAAACAACAGAAAGGTATCGAGAAACCTACAGGTCTCGGCGCTAATGCCTACGGGTGCATAGGGGTCGATATCCATGCAACGCACTTCTACGTACTCGACTCCTCGGTTTTCAAGTGCTGAAGCAGGGCGTTCGCCTTCGATGGTGGTTCGTTTAGGACGAATATTAGAGTAGTACTCGTTCTCGATTTGCAGGATATTGTTGTTGAGTTGTATCCATTCACCATTGCGATGCGTCCCAATTTTCTCGTAATCGGGCCAAGGCGTGGTGGCCGCGTGACGCATGCGCATCAGTAGGGTGTCGAGGTCGTTGTAGCAAAGTTGCAGCTCGGCCTGCGCTTCTTTGTTTTGATAGCCTAGGTCACTCATGCGTAAACTGGTAGCCCATGGCATGGCATAGGTATCTTCAGCGATTTTTTCTAGCGTTAACGTATGGCCGTTTAAAAAGCCGCCTGAAACCGCTGGTGAGGCACCAAATAAATACATCAACAGCCAAGAGTATCGGGTGAAGTTACGGATCAGTGCTAAGTACCCTTCGGACCGTTGTTCTTGAATATCGCGTCCACCGATGGCCAGCAAAGGCCAAATATCATCAGGCAGTGAAAAATTATAATGAACACCTGCAATACATTGCATGCGCTTACCATAACGTTCTGCGAGGCCACGTCGATAAATGTGCTTTAGCATTCCCGTGTTCGATGTGCCGTACCAACCAATTTCGATGTCTGCCTCGTCCGGTAAATGGGCTGGCATGGATTGGTTCCAAATAATTTCGCCATTCATCGCACGCGAGGTAAAACAGTGCAGGTCGCACAATTCGGCCATCAGGTCGTCAACACTGCTATGGGGGTCGGTAATCAGCTCAAGTAGCGCTTCAGCATAATCCGTTGTGATATGACTGTTAGTTAAGGCCGAGCCGAGAGAGATAGGGTGGGCAGTTTTCACGAGGTGCCCTTGGGCGTCGACACGTAGGCCTTCTTTTTCGATTCCACGTTGTAGGGAACCAAGTAGGGCCACATTATCGCGTAGTGCACTAATGCGGTTATGGCTGGATATCATTATCGAGGTTTCACTTTCTTTTTAATGTGGCGAGATCTTGAGATTCGTCTAGTTTAGTGCTCTGATAATCTTAAAGCTAATGAATATAGAACGAGAGTCCACTTAGTTGTTGTATGCAAGAACGAAAACCTGAGGACGAGACATGCGTAGATTGGGAATTGTGATTGGCTTGGCGCTTGTATTAACAGGCTGCTCGCCTGACTATAACTGGCGTACCGTAAGCATGGCTGATGGTGCCATAGAGCAGATTTTTCCAGCCTCACCACAACAAGAGCGTGTCCCGGTGGGGGGAGCTGAAGACTCGCTTGAATACCATGTGGCGACAGCGAAGGTTGATGATGCGTTGTTTATGGCAACGTGGATTCCTGCGCTTTCAGGACAGACGATGCAAGCGTTGTATGAAAAAACGGTAGATGGAATATTGGCGCGGGCGGGAGAGTCAGCGTCGTCGCTACCGACAGAAGGTGAGCAATTTACCGTACAAACTCAAGGTGCTCGTCAGTTTGTGCGCACCGATTTAAGGGTCGTGACTTATGGAACGGGGCTGTTGCAGCTAAGTGTCAGTGCCCCCTCAGGGACTGAATTTCCTGAAGGGGCCGCTAACGAGTTTTTAAGTTACCCGAAATAAGTCACGTTTTCGTCAATGTTTGGTGGGATACTCTAGATGTGCCTTATAGGCGAAAAAAAAGGCCGCCTGACGATTAGTCACCTTGTATTTGCGTGAAACACTCGCAAGGTAATAGTTAACGGTATGGGTGGAAATGTTCAAAATGCTCGCAATCTGCTTAGTGGACTTGCCCGCTCCCACCCAGTAAATGCAATCAAATTCGCGTCGAGTTAGTTTTATCATATAAATGCCTCGTTTTTAATGAAGTGAAACTATAGCCGCGATTTCGGTGGTTTAAGACACATGTAGACATATTTAGTAATATATAGACTGATATGGGTCATCACGATTTAGGCATTGGTAGCACCGCGAAATTACGTTAAATGGAGGCTTCACAATACGAAGCAATAGAAAGCCATGGGTGATGTAGCGTTCGCTTTGAGCTGACAAGGAAGGTGGGGTGTGCAAGGCAGATTCAAATGCTAAACTAGCTTATTCGATTTGCGCCGATTTGCCTGATCCGCTTGCGGGCGCCCCATAAATCCAGCTAAAGAGGTCCCTATGGGTACTAATTCTCTAGACGCCGTTAATTCGGCTGCTTCTTCAGTTAACACCACAATTCCCGAAGATTCGGTTGGGCTGGTTACGCCAGAACTTATCGCTTTCGACGAACCTTTGCATCTGTCCAGCGGGCAAGTTTTACCTCATTACGAACTGTGTGTTGAGACCTACGGAAGCTTAAACCCCGAGCGTACCAACGCCATTCTGGTGTGCCATGCGCTAAATGCTTCGCACCACGTTGCGGGCATCAACGCTAACAATCCCAAAGATATTGGTTGGTGGGACAACATGGTCGGCCCCGGTAAGCCGGTGGATACTGATCGCTTCTTTGTGATTGGCGTGAACAATCTTGGTTCCTGTTTTGGTTCTACAGGGCCAGCAAGCATTAACCGTGAAACAGGAAAGCCGTGGGGCGCCGATTTCCCCATGCTGACTGTTGAAGACTGGGTGAATGCCCAAGCTAGGCTGGCAGATTATTTTGGTATAGCCAAGTTTGCGGCAGTGATGGGCGGTTCGCTTGGGGGGATGCAGGCCTTAAGTTGGGCGATTACGCTGCCTGATCGTGTTGAGAACTGTGTCGTCATTGCCAGTACGCCTAAACTCAGTGCGCAAAATATCGCCTTTAACGAGGTGGCGCGTAGAGCCATCATTAGCGACCCCGAGTTCCATAACGGTGATTACTACGCCTTCAATACGGTGCCTCGTAGTGGTCTGGGTGTGGCGCGTATGGTTGGGCATATTACTTACCTTTCTGATACGGTGATGGCTGAGAAGTTTGGACGGGCACAACGTGCCCCTGAGAACGGGGCCGACTATCGCTACGGTTATGACGTAGAGTTCGAGGTTGAGTCGTATCTGCGCTATCAAGGCGAGAAATTTTCCACGTATTTTGACGCAAACACCTATTTATTGATTACCCGCACGCTCGATTATTTTGATCCGTCCCGCGGTCACGATGGTGATCTGGCTAAAGCGCTTGAGCATGTTACGGCTAAATTTTTAGTGGTTTCTTTCTCCACCGATTGGCGTTTTTCGCCGGCCCAATCCCGTGAAATGGTCAAAGCCATCTTAAAGAATGGGGGGGCGGTAACGTATGCCGAGGTTGATGCCCCACATGGCCATGACGCTTTCTTGCTTGATGACGAGCGTTATCATGCCGTCGTGCAAGGTTATTACGATCAAATTGCCATGTCCAAGGGGCTGGGTGCCCGAGGCCAAGAGAGCGGGGTGCTAGCATGATGAATAAGGCTTTTGAAGCACAAGTGACACTGCGTAATCGTCCCGACTTAGAGCGTATTGCACACTGGATTAGCCCCGAGTCACGAGTGCTCGATTTAGGCTGCGCCGATGGAAAGTTGCTATCGTATCTGCGTGAGACGAAAAAGGTGTCTGGCGTAGGCGTTGAGTTGAATTCAGCGGCTGTGGTAGAGAGCGTCAAGCGAGGGGTGCAAGTCATACAGCAAGACTTGGAAGAAGGGCTTGCCTTGTTCAGTGATCAGCAGTTTGAGACGGTTGTGTTGTCAAAAACCTTGCAGTCTATGTTGAATACCGAGCATATTCTGCGTGAAATGGCGCGTGTAGCGCGTTTTGGTATTGTGTCATTTCCTAACTTTGGACATTGGTCTCATGGTCTGTCTATTTTGGCGGGCCGTATGCCGGTGTCACGGGAAATGCCTTATCAATGGTACGACACACCCAATATCCACTTATGCACGTTTAAAGATTTTGAAGATTTAGCGCGCTCTTTAGGCTTACGCATTACGGATCGAGCCGGTTTCGCCGGTTCAACCGAGGTCAAGATACTCCCCAGTTTACGTAGCACTCTAGCGCTCTACCGCTTCGAGTCGTCTCATTTTTCTTAATTTTTAAGCGGCCCATTCCATCGTGTCATTTGTTTATGCAAGCCCACGAGTGTTTCCTTTGTTGGTATTGGGCTTTGCCAGTGGGCTTCCCTTAGCGTTGACCAGTGGCACGCTTCAAGCTTGGGCAACCGTAGAACAAGTTAGCTTAGAGCAAATTGGTTTTTTAACCTTAGTGGGTTCTGCTTATACCCTTAAGTTTTTATGGGCTCCCTTTCTTGACCGTTATGCCTTCCCCTTTTTAGGGAGGCGGCGTGGGTGGATGTTTGTCTCGCAGGTGTTGCTGGCGATGATGATTGCAGGAATGGGGTTGTTCTCTCCGGGTGGCAACTTAGGCTTAATTGCTGGCTTGGCCGTGTTGGTCGCCTTCATGTCGGCCACACAAGATATTGCGTTTGATGCCTACAGCACGGACGTGTTGCGTAGTGACGAACGCGCTGCGGGGGCGGCCCTCAAGGTGTTGGGCTATCGGCTAGCCATGATCGTATCCGGAGGCTTGTCGTTGGTGATCGCCGATCAGTGGTTAGGTTGGAACAATACCTACATGCTGATGGGGGCTTTTATGGGGGTCTGCGCGTTTGCCACGCTATTAGCCCCAGAACCTGAGGTCGTCAGTGCGGCGCCGCGTAGCCTGAAAGAAGCGGTGGTTGAGCCGCTGCGCGAGTTCTTCCTACGGCCCGAGGCCATCACCATCTTATTATTGATCGTACTGTATAAGTTAGGCGATGCTTTTGCGGGGGCGCTGTCTACTACGTTTCTAATTCGTGGGGCAGGCTTCAGCGTAAGTGAGGTGGGTTCGGTCAATAAAATCTTCGGATTGGCCGCCACCATTGTCGGAGCGCTGGTGGGCGGCTCGTTAATGACGAAGCTGGGCTTATACCGATCCTTAATGCTTTTTGGCATTATGCAGGCCATTTCTAATTTTGGTTATTGGCTCTTAGCGATTAGCGCTTCTAATATTTGGTTAATGACCAGTGTGGTAGCCGTAGAGAATTTATGCGGTGGATTGGGCACGGCTGCATTCGTTGCCTTATTGATGGCGCTGTGTAAACAGCAGTTCTCGGCAACGCAATTCGCCTTACTCTCGGCATTGTCAGCGGTAGGTCGCACCTATTTGGCAGGCCCATTGACGCCATTGCTGGTGAATGCCTACGGATGGCCGACATTTTTTATTCTGACGGTATTGATAGCGATACCAGGTATAGTCTTGCTTTGGTGGCGACGCCGTGATGTTATTGCTTTAGATCAACAATAATAAGGCTTCTTCTATGTTGCTATTGGTTTTGTATCTCATTGCCATTACAGCTGAAGCAATGACGGCGGCGTTAGCCGCAGGTCGTCGAGATATGGACTGGGTCGGGGTCTGTATTATTGCTTGCGTCACTGCCCTAGGTGGGGGTTCAGTGCGCGATGTGCTGTTGGGCCATTATCCCCTGACTTGGGTGAAGCATCCTGAATACCTTTGGATGACCGTAGGCGCCGCCATTATCACCGCCATCGCGGCACCCATGATGCGCAAACTGCATGCCTTATTTCTAACGTTGGACGCGTTAGGGTTGGTGGTGTTTACGGTGATCGGTTGTCAGATCGCGTTAGAAATGGAGTTGCCGCTTACCATCGTCTTATTAAGCGGAATGATTACCGGCTGCGCAGGTGGGGTATTACGCGATATTTTATGTAATGACATCCCACTACTTCTGCGCAAAGAAATGTATGCCAGTGTATCGCTGGCGACCGGTGGCTTATATTTAATTGCAGAGAGTTATCAGCTCAGCCCCATGGTGTCGATGTTGGTGCCCATGGGGCTGGGCTTAACGTTTAGGCTTTTAGCCTTACGCTTTAATTGGCAGATGCCGCGCTTTGTGTACCGCGACGATTGGCACTAGTTTTAGCCTAAGCTCAGGGGGATCACAGTATGTTCATGGCCCGTAATGTGGCCATGGTGATAGGCATGAGAATAGCGGTGGTAACGCCGGTTAAGCCCATTCCCAGTGCGGCGAAGGCCCCGGCCGTTTCATGAATATGTAGCGATCGAGCGGTGCCAATGGCGTGTGCGGATAGGCCCATGGAAAAACCACGAGCAATCGGGTGGTTCACGCCTAGCAGACGTAAAATTGGCCCTGCCATAATGGTTCCTACGATACCTGTGATCGCTACGGAAACAGCAGAAAGTGACGGCTGTCCGCCAAAGTGATCCACCAACGCCATAGCGATAGGCATGGTCGCGGTTTTGGGTATAAGCGAAATAATCATCTCGCTAGAACCCCCAAGCGCCCAGGCGATCAACGCCGTCGAGAACATGGCAACGACGGTACCAATCAGCAACGCAGCAAGTATGGGCTTCCAGTGCTCTTTAAGCTTACGAGTTTGGCTGTATAAGGGAATGGCCAACGCTACCGTCGCAGGCCCCACTAAGAAGTGAATAAACTGTGCCCCTTCGAAGTAGGTTTCGTAGGGCGTATCGGTCGCTAATAAAATCAGGACGATGACGGATACCGCTGTTAACACAGGCAGTAGAAACGGGTTAGAGCCCGCCGCACGGTAAACGTGTAGGGCAAGGGCGTACACGCACAACGTGACACTTAGCCAAAGCAGGGGTGATTCTGACAAAAACACCCAAATTCTGAAGAAGTTCTCGCTCATTCTTGTTCCTCAGAGTCAGCATGGCGTAATAGCCATTTTAGAGCGAGCGCCGTAGCAATTAACGTAATAGCCGTTGCCACCACACTGGTGATCACAAACGCCTCCCATTCGTCGGCAACACGATCAAAATACAGCATCACACCTGCGACGGCAGGGATGAACAATAGCATTAAATGTTGAAGCAAACCGTTAGCGGTACGTTCAAGGTTTTCTGGTACCCCACCGCGCAACAATAAGGCGACGAATAAGAGCAACATGCCGGCAAGAGGCCCAGGTAACGGTACATTAAGAGCTTGAACCGTGATTTCTCCCAGTAGCTGGAAGACAAACAAGGTAGAAATGGCGATGATCATTGTGAATGAGGGGTGTTAAACACGATGAGAGAAACAATAAAAAAACGCTCCGCCACGATGAGTTATCGGGGCGGAGAGTCGATAAGATAACGGGTGTTATGAGGGTTGAGCGTTGATTACAGGCGTGGCGACCCACGTGCGCCAACGTAGTTCTACGCCATCAGGTAAGTACACTACGACCGGCATGCGACTGTTGTAATGCAGTAAAGAGCCTAAACTAATGACGGGTACAAACTGTTTGCGTTTACTGTCGTCGGGGCAAGCCATTAACGTAGAAACTGGGCCGTTGATTTCTGGAAGTAAGTAATAGTTATACCCCCAGCCATCTAGGGTTTTTTCTTCAAGTTGACCGCTAAAATGAGTGCTGTTGCAATCGACATCAATGACTTTCCCTGGTAACAACTCGATGCGCAAATCGTTTTCGAAGTTGCCAATAGGAAGACGAATAACGTGACGTGTGAAACCCGACTCGGCCGCAGGGAAAGCGTCTAAAGGGTCACTAATACTGGAAACGGTTTCTACGGGTGTGGTGGGGGCATTGGGTGTGGCTTCTTCAGATTGGGCCGTTACACTTAAACCAAGCATTAGTAGCGTAAAAGAGCCCAACACAATGCCACGCCTTAGTCCGTTTTTTATACCACCTATTTGGTCGTTGGCACTGGCCGTCCCATGGGGGTAGCGTGAAAAGAGACTAGGCATATGCAATTCCTTGGGTGCTTTAAGAGGTTCGATATGGTTTTTGCTTATGTTCGACATGCAGTCTATTCCATAGCGGCGTAAAAAGTAAGCACTACAATAGGCTCATCAATAACCAAAGCAACGATGGAGACTAAACATGGCATCAGCTTGGCTACGTACTGTTAGTGCTAAACGCGAAGAAGCGCTAGCACAGAATGAGATTCAACTCATCCACACAGAACAAGTTGTCATCATGCAAGGCGACCTACCTTTTGTTGTTCGGTGGTTGGCATCCGAGCAACCTGAGTATAAAGCGTTGTTTTCAGGTACGCCGGCACTTGCTGCGACGAACCCTTTCTTACCGCCATCCTCCGAGTTATTAGTCGGTAAAATAGGCGATTATCATCATTTGGTGCTAAATAAATACCCCGTTTGTGAAAACCATTTGGTGCTGGCGCGTACCGAGGCCGCTCAGCAACTTGAGCCCCTAGAGTATCAAGACTTTTTTGCGCTCGCTGTCATTATTAGTGAAGAGGGTGGACTGGGCTTTTACAATGGCGGTCCGTTGGCTGGGGCAAGCCAAAGTCATAAGCATCTGCAATGGATACCTCAGGCGGAAGGCAATGCGTCATTACTTTATGTGAATCATTGTCTAACACTAGAGTCCGACGAACATAGCTTTCATCGCATCCCTCATTTTACGATGCCACACCTTGCCGTCAGATTATCGCCTAGCGATGATGCAGATGAGTATGCACGTAGCCTATTTGTGGCCTACCAACTGGCGTGTGCAAAGCTGAAACAGCAACTTGATGAAAAAGGCTTAATGCCTGCCGTTAATATTTTGATGGATAAAAATTGGTTGCTGATGGTGCCACGAAGTGTGCAGCATTTTGAAAAAGTGGCGATTAATGCGTTGTCATTTGGTGGGGTTTTGTATGTGAATGATAAGCAGCATGTCGAAACGATTCGTAAGCATGGACCTTTGGCCGTGTTGGCGGCAGTTTGCTTATCAGGAAGTTAAACCACCATCTACGTTTTTGCGGGGGCGGGGTCTTGTTCAGGAGTGGGGTAAAAGCGATAGGCGTTCTTACCCGATTGCTTGGCACAATACATAGCCCTGTCAGAAAGCTGCAGCAGTAGCTCAGGTGAGTCAGCGTGAATGGGATAAAAACTGACACCAATGCTGGCAGAGATGTTGATTACGTGCCCATCGTGGCTAACCATGGGCATGGCGATGCAGTGCAATAAACGCTCAAGCATGGGCTTACATTCGTCAGGCTCGCTTAATTCATTTAATAGTAGAACGAGCTCATCGCCGCCCAATCTGGCGATGGTGTCTGTTTTTCGAAGCTCGTTTATTAACCGAGCGGCAACGCTTTGCAATACCTGATCGCCGACATCGTGGCCGTAAAGGTCGTTAACGGCTTTAAAGCCGTCCAGATCAATGTAGCAGACGGCTAAGGTGTTTAATTTGCGATCAGCATTCGACATGGCTTGACGTAGGCGGTCGGCAAAGAGGTGTCGGTTAGGAAGCTGGGTCAGGGGGTCAAAGTGGGCCAGTTTTTCTAAATGGGCTTCTCGATTTTTAAAATCACTCACATCGGTGCCCACCACAATGTAGCGTAGTGTGACGGCCTTACTGTTTTGTATGGCGATAATGGAAAGCTGCAAGGGATAAAGGGTTTGATTCTGAGCCAGCATATTAACTTCGCCCTGCCACACTCCTTCCGTTTGGATTTTTTGCCACAGCGCCTGTCGCTGTAAAGTGGTAGCGATGTCTTCTGGCACCAACTGTGCAATGGGACGTCCCAGTAACTGCGGACGTTGATATCCGCTTAATCGCATGGCCGCTGGGTTAGCATCAATAATGGTATGGCGCGTGTCGAGAATAAAAATGCTGTCGTAACTGTGCTGGAACACACTTGCTGCCATGCTTAATTCCAGCTCGGTTTGTTTGAGTTGTGTGATGTCAGTTTGTATGCCATCGTAAAGCGTATCGCCATTGGGTAGACGTATCGGGTTGGCGTCAATGCGTATCCATCGCTCTTCATTATTGATGGTTAGCCGCGTGTCCACATGCATCGGTTGTAGCCAGGCACGAGCTACCGCTGCTATCCGTGTAATTTCTGCTCGGTCATCGGGGTGCCATTT
Source organism: Paenalcaligenes sp. DL 463 (assembly GCF_057475185.1). NCBI lineage: Bacteria > Pseudomonadati > Pseudomonadota > Betaproteobacteria > Burkholderiales > Alcaligenaceae > Paenalcaligenes > Paenalcaligenes sp. DL 463. The sequence continues at coordinate 722,017 of NZ_JBYBKX010000001.1, forward strand.
ATCGCTAAGGCAATTGGCGTCTTGATATACGTGTGATGCGTCCAGATCATAAATTTCACAAAGCCGGGGGCTAACGTACTCATAACTCAGGACGCCTTTTGCGGTATGGCGCAAGGTGAATACCCCTGCAGGGATCCGGCGAACCAAGTCGTCATAGCGCTCTTTAGCACGACGAATTTGGTTCTTGGTGCGAATGCTACGTTGTTGTGTGCCGACAATGAGGGTTGAAACACTCAGGCTTAAAACCAGACAGCTGTACAGGATGCTTTGCTGCGGCGACGAGGGCGACCGGTTAAATAGCCAGACGGCGGTTAATGCACTAAAGCACAGTAATAGTAAGCTAAGGCAGCTGAGCGCTAGGCTGTGCCTAAGCGCAATAAAGCTTAATAATGGAAAAAATATAAATAGTGCGGGATGCACGCCTTGCAGGGGGTAAGCAAAGGCAAAGAATGCACTGATCAGTAATAAACTGGTGCACAGTAAATATTCGCCCCCATATTCGGCAGGCTGGATAGGGTAATGCACTAGGGACAGAATCAATGGGATAAGTAGAAGTTTCTCTACGCTTCCCGTGGTCCATAGGCTTAGCCAAATCACCGGCAAATGAACGAGGCTTTGGGTGTCTATCGCCAGCATCATCAGGGTCTGATAAGTGGCGGATAGGGGCTGGATGATCACAAGCAAGGTGAACAGTAAGGCGGCTAGGTCATGAAGCCGCAACAGTTTTGGGTTAAAGCGTAAGTATTGCAGTATCCAATAGCTTGCCGCGACTTCTAGTACAAGGCCACCGCTAAGCCCGGCGACTAACGCTAAGCTTAAACCTGTAACGGAGGACAGTAGAATTTGTGCAAGCAGGGCGGACATCCATAAAGCAGGACGAAAACCTATCATGCTTGCGATGATTAGCCCCGATGGTAGCGCCAAGGTTAAGCCCGAAAAATAACCGTAACCTTGATTAACCAGTTTCCACCATGCCCAACCCAATATGGCTTGGATAATCGCGAAGCCAACCAGCAGCAGTACGTTGGATAATGCTGACGCTAAGAGACCAGAAGCGTTGTTCCCTTGTGTGTTGGGCAAAGGCATGACGGTACCTTTCAGTGATCAAAGAGTGTTGGTAAGTGCTTCCGTGTAAGTTGAGGGTGAAAGAAGAGGACGTTTGTCTAATTAGGGTTGGTTACGATAGCAACCCCAAAGGACAATCAACCAGAATGCGTAAACCATCGAACCACTATTATGGGTGAAAAACGCTTGCGATAACCCAAAGTCAATGTATGACACCGCTAATAATGTGCCTGCAGTGGCTAACGAGCGCTTGGATAAAGAGCGAGCCGTTAAGCTAGAAGCAAAAAGCCGAATGGGTACTAGGTACAACGCCAACAAGGCCAGTAGGCCAATTGTGCCGTACTTTGCAGCGGAGTTGAGCACTTCATTATGGGGGTGGGTGAACGAGCCCGTGACAGGATGAGCTTTGCCTTGCTCGACCAGTTTTACCATACTGTCTTGATATTGGTGGTGTCCCCAACCGACGATCGGTTTCTCGGCATAGAGTCTGGCGGCACCTTTCCACATTTCAAATCGGGCACCGACGGAAGTGTTGCTGTTGCCGTTGAAGTAATGCTCTACATCACTAAATGCCGCTTTGACGCGTTGTTGTACTCCGGTTTGCGGTAAGTTGAACACGCCTGCTAAGGCTACGCCGATGCAAAGGGCGGCAATGATTTTCGTGCGTAATGAAAGAAAGTCGTGATAGCTTCTGTACAAAACCAAAATCACGAGGGGTAGGCCTACCCAACCACCGCGACTACCCGAAAATACAGAGCCCGCAATGCCGGATAGGGCGCCGATGGCCAATAATAAGACCCATCTTTTACGATTCTTTTGAGCGCATGCCCAGCCGATGCCCGCTAAACATAAGAAGCCCATCAGCATGGAAATGTTACCGAACTGAATCACATGAGTATGACCTTCAGCCCTAGCAACGGATAAGAAGAGCTTTTGGTATCCGGCCCAGGTGCCCGCAAACAAAGACCCCAGCGCTAAACCCGTCCAGAGCCAGCTTAGGCGCGCTGGATAGCGAAGAATAAGCGGTAAAGCAAAACAGGCAAGAATAAAACGAATGGGTTTATCGTAAGCACTGCTGCTGACGCCCCGAAAGAAGGCGTCTGCGATGCCGACAGCACCAAAAAAAACCAAGGTGCCAATAACAAGCCAATCTTGCTTGCTGAGGCATAGGGGGCGTGCAGTGATGACGGTGTAAAGACCACCGATAAGAAGTAGTGCTGCGCCGACCGAATATCCGGAAGTTACGATAAGTGCTATCGAGCCTAGCAAAAACACCGCTATGCTTGTGTAAAGTGAGTGCTCTTGGTTTTCGGAAAAAAGGGAAGGCGGGGTGGTGCGCATGCTCAACCTATAACAATACAAATAAAATAGATGGCTAGACAGTACAACGCGACAAGGTAGACGACAGCGTTTCTGTTAGAAATTGAATGTAATTTTATATGACATTTGGTTTCTAAAGTAGATCCTGTTTTTACGCGTGTTTAAGGGCTTGGCGTTTCTCGAACGACAGTGTGATGTGTTTTAAAAGATACAACTTTGGCTATGCTTTTTATTTAATAACGTTATTTAAAATGAAGTTGTTCCGTTTTATGACGAGCTAACGTGTTTTAACGCTGTTTTTATTATTGATTAATTCAATAAAAACAAGGGCTGTAGCTATTGTTCCTTAATTTCGCTACAATAGCGTTCAGGTTTGAGCAAGGCTTTTGTTTAAACCTGTGCATTTCTCTGTGGTTGTAGGTCGTTTATTAACGATATATACAGCTTGCAGTGCCTTTCGGCTACTGATCAGTAGCCCGACTTTAAGTAGTCGACACACCCATGCCCGTCCTGAAAAGGTTGGGAACAACTTAGCTACCTGTTAGGTAGTCAGCATTTAGGCCTGTTGCGGCCAACTTACGCTAACCGCTTCAGTGCTACAGGCATCATTGTTCATGTCTCTGGCATTGCTCTTTATTGGGCTGGTCTTCGCATATGTTAATTTCGCGGTTATGGGTGTTGCGGCATGCAATGGGGTTACTGCCGCCCATCACTTTTTGTGGAAACGGCCAGATTCAATAGGCTTAACAATGAATAATGCCAGCCTATAGAGTAAACAAGGAATTAACAAAGCATGCAAGAAACAGCGTTTTTTCAGCTTTCTACGTCGTCCGCGATCCTGTTGTTATTAGGGTTTTACGTGGCGACGTTTCTGTTGTCACTTTTGATCAGCAGAAAAAATGAAAACGTAGACGGGTACATGGTGTCTAACAGTGCCGTGGGTTTTGGTTTATCAGCGGCCAGTATGATTGCCACCTGGATTTGGGCGGCCTCCTTTTACGCTAGCGCAACCTCTGGTTATACCTATGGTTTGTCGGGACCCATACATTACGGGTTCTGGGGGGCATTGATGATTTTGTTCATCTATCCTTTCGGGCGTCGTTTTAGAGCTCTGGCACCTGAAGCCCATACGCTTGCCGAAGTCATGCACGCTCGTCACGGCAGTTCAAGTCAAATGATTATGGCGGTATCCAACATTGTGGGTAGCTGCATTAGTTTGATGGTTAACTTTACCGCGGCGGGGGCATTGGTATCGGTATTGAGCCCCTTAACGTTTATTCAAGGGGTTCTCATTGCCGGCCTCGGCGTTCTTTCTTATACGTTATGGTCGGGTTTTAGAGCTTCTGTACTGACTGACTTTGCACAGTTAGTCGCTATGATTTTATCGGCTGTGGTCATTATTCCGCTCATTTTCTTTAATGCAGGCGGGCCAGATTTAATTGCTGATAATATGTGGCGCCTTTCAGATGAGCAGGCGAACTTCTTCTCGACTACCGCGATTCTTCACCAAGGTGCTCCTTATTTTGTAGCGGTACTTGCGTATGCGATTGGTAATCAAACCATCGCTCAGCGTTTGTTTGCCGTACGCGAAGATTTAATTAAATCTACGTTCTTAACGGCGACTATCGGTTATGGCGCCGTCGTGATTGGTTTAGGGATGCTGGGTTTATTAGCACTATTTGCTGGTATACAGCCAGCCGGTGGTGATATGAATAATATCATTCCCCAAATGGCTTCGGCCTATTTACCCCCCTTGGGTATTGCCTTATTCTTTATATTAGTCGTGGGTTCGTTATCTTCTACAGCTGACGCAGACTTATGTGCGTTGTCCGCTATTGTGATGACTGACGTGTATGGTAAGAATATTGCAAAGGGTAGACCTAATCCTAAGCGTATGTTGTGGTGGGGGCGCTGCACGATGATCGTGGCCACAATGATAGGGGTTATTTTTGCCAGCTTGCGCTTAGATATTCTTGTGATGCTCGTTTTTGTAGGGGCACTATGGGGTGCCATCGTGTTCCCTGTGATTGTAAGCTGCTACTGGGACCGAGTATCTAATACGGCATTTACCAGCGCAGTGGTTGCAGCCGTTACGTTGTTTACCATTGTTCGTTTTGAACTAATACCGATGGTTGGTTTGATTGCTAACTTCTTCGAATTGATGTCTGGTATTGGTGGTGGCGTGGTTGCCGGCTTGATGATGTTTGCGTTTTTTGGTCGAAACTTTGCATTACTTGTGGGTACCGCCGTGGCGATCGTGTTGTCGTACTACTTTGTTGGTTTCTTACGCGATTACACCGTATTACTCGGTTCGTTAACCGCTTATGGCACAAGTGCTGTGGTTTGCACATTGTTAACGTTGCGTAGCACAGAGCGTTTTGATTTCAGCCTTATTGCTAAGCGCGTTACTGCATTCCATTACGAGCAAGAAGTGATGTTGCAGGCACAGAGTGAGCCTAAAGCCTAAGCGACTAGGCAACAACACAAAGGAACAACTATGAATTGGTTAGTGTTTTATATATTGGTTTGGCCTGTTATCTCGGCCGGTATTTTAGCGGTGTTAATCGTGGCATTAATACGCGATTTTCGAGCTGCCAAAAAAGGTGGTCATGAAATGATCTAAATCATTTCCGGATAACACCGCCATTATTTTTTGATGGTTAATAGAAAGCCACGCAATATATTATTGCGTGGCTTTTTCGTTTTTTAAGTACGAAAGTTTTTTATTACGTTTCCATGATTGGTGTTAGTGTGATGGCATTGTTTGGTTGCGTCTCTAAGTGGTTGATTTTCAATGCGTATTAGCAATAACCCTTTTGTGGGGAAAACACTGATCTAAATAACGGCCTTCGATGGCTAAACTGAGTGAGCTCTTAATTCGTTCCATCGTAAGCCGCTATTAGGTCTTTCTGTATTTTGAATCGAAGCGTATCGGAGATATCCCTATGATAAAAAGCCTTAAGGGTAAGTTTTTGTTGAGCGCTGTAGCGTTAAGTGTGCTAAGTAGTGTGGGGCTAGTGCAAGCGCAGGATCTCGTGATTGCCTTACGTGCGGAACCGTCAGCGATGGACCCGCAATTTCATTCGTTAACGCCTAATACTCAGATATCAGAGACCATTTTTGATCCTTTGGTACGCACCGATAAAATGGCACAGCCTGTGCCTTCCTTGGCCGAGTCATGGGAAGTGGATGGCGATGTTTGGACGTTCCATTTGCGTAAAGGCATTAGCTTTACAGACGGAAGCCCTTTTACGGCTCATGATGTGGTGTTCACTTACGAGCGCGTGCCGAAGGTACCTAATAGCCCTTCCTCGTATGCGCTGTATCTCAGCACCATTGATAAGTTGGAAGTGGTGGATGATCACACCTTAAAAATACACACGAAGGGGCCATCCCCTGTGTTGCTACCTAACTTGTCCATGGTTCCTATTATGTCGAGCAAAGCCGCGGCCGGTGATGCTCCTGAGGGAAAGACCACCGTTGAGTTAAATCGTGGTGAAGGTCTCATCGGAACGGGGCCCTATAAATTTGTGTCTTGGCGTCGAGGCGCTGAGATCGTGCTCGAACGCAACGACGATTATTGGGGAGAAAAGCCCGCGTGGGAACGTGTGGTGTATCGTCCCATTAGTAATCCTGCCGCACGCGTAGCGGCATTGCTAGCAGGCGATGTGGACGTTATCGAGGACCCACCCACTGACGACTTAGAGCGCTTAAAAGGCGATGACAAGCTGTATGTTCAAGAGACTCCTTCTTTGCGGGTGATTTATATCGCGTTAAATCAGGGGGAAGAGCCGCCTGCTGGGATGACGGGTACGGAGGGAAAAAATCCACTGACGGATATACGCGTGCGAGAGGCGCTGTCGCTGGCTATTGACCGTGAAGCCATTGTTGAGCGGATTATGGGTGGCTCAGCGGCTGCGGCGGCTAACTTACTGGCGTATCCCGGCTTTGGGGCATCAGAAAAACTCAAAGACCCAGCCAAACCTGATCCCGAGCGGGCTAAAGAACTCTTAGCAGAGGCAGGCTACCCTAACGGCTTCTCTTTGACATTGGGATCTCCGGCGGGCCGTTACACCAATGACCAACGTATTGCCCAAACTGTAGCAGCCATGTGGGCGAGAGTGGGGGTGAAGGCTGAAGTGGAAACATCGGCACCACCCGTGTTTTTCAAACAGCGCGACCAGTATGCCTTTAGTTCGTATTTGGCTGGGTGGGCGGTAAGTTCAGGCGAAATGATCAATCCGTTAAAGTCATTGGTCATGAGTAAATCGGCTGCAGATGGCTATGGAACAACGAACTGGAGCCATTACTCAAATAAAGCACTGGATGACATGATCATCGAGGCGTCCTCTACGCTGGATGAGCAGAAGCGCGCACAGATACTCGAGAAAGCCGGTGAAACCGTGATTAACGACTACGGAATTTTGCCGCTGCAGTTCGAGCTTTCGGTCTGGGCAATGAAGAAAGGCATTCATTACGAAGGCCGTGCTGATCAATTTACCTTAGCCCAAGACTTTAAACCTGCTCCTTAAGTAGCGGAGGTGTCCTATTGTGTTAGCCACAATAATTAGACGCCTCATTCAGACCGCCGTTGCTGTGCTGGTGATGTCAGCACTGGTTTTCTGCGGTCTTTATATGATTGGCGACCCCATTTCCATGTTGGCCAGCCCAGAGGCATCTGAGCTTGAGCGTGAGGCCATACGTCGTAATTTAGGGCTAGATTTACCGCTATGGACGCAATATGGCATTTTCCTTAGTAAGGCCATACAGCTGGATTTTGGCAACAGCTTTCTAAATGGTGAGTCGGCCATGCGTTTAATTCTTGAACGCATGCCGGCCACCTTAGAGTTGGCAACGCTTGCCATGTTGATGTCGCTGTTGATAGGCATCCCGCTTGGGATTTACGCAGGTCTTTATCCCAATGGGTGGGGGGCGAAATCGGTTATGGCCGGCTCGGTGTTGGGCTTTTCTTTGCCCAACTTTTGGGTAGGTCTAATGCTGATTATGGTGTTTGCGGTCATGTTGGGTTGGCTGCCAGCAGGAGGTCGTGGCCCAACTATTGATGTCGGACCTATAGAGCTTAGTGTTTTTAGTTGGCAAGGTCTTCAGCATTTATGGCTGCCCGCTGCCACCATCGCGACAGCTAAGTGCGCGTTGATTATTCGAGTCACACGGGCCGCTACACGCGAATGTTTGCCACAAGACTACATTAAGTTTGCTCGTGCAAAGGGACTACGGGAAAAAAGGGTGTTGGGCGTGCACCTACTGAAAAACATCTTGATTCCTATCGTCACGATCGGTGGTCTCGAATATGGGCAGGTTATCGCCTTTGCTGTGGTGACGGAAACCGTTTTTTCATGGCCGGGAATGGGGAAGCTGCTCATTGATTCCATCATTACCTTAGATCGACCGGTGGTTGTGGCTTATCTCATGCTAACGGTGGTGTTTTTAGCGTTGTTGAATCTGGTAGTCGACATTCTGTACACGGTGCTTGATCCGCGTGTGCGTTTAGAGGGGGCCGCATGAGCAAACCTGACTCAACGGTATGGCAACCGGAAGAAAAACACTCGCTTATACAACAACAAAGCTTATGGGGGCAGTTTGTTAGCCAGTTCACGTCAAACAAACTGGCCGTATTTGGATTGTTGCTATTGATCGTTTTTGTCTCAATGGCTGTGCTTGCACCGTGGATTGCGCCACAGAACCCCTTTGATATTGCGACCTTGGATATTTTTGACACCAAACTGCCACCGGGAACACAAAGCAGTGATGGCAGTATCACCTATTGGCTAGGCACTGATGGACAAGCGCGTGATGTGTTTTCTGCCATTTTATATGGCATGCGCATCAGTTTAGTCGTGGGTTTTGTTTCAGTAACAGCGGCTTTTTTAATCGGCACGATGGCGGGCTTGGTGTCGGCTTACTTCGGCGGAAAAATCGATGCGTTGATCATGCGTATCGTTGACATACAGTTGTCGTTCCCCGCTATTCTTGTCGCACTTATTTTGCTGGCTGTGCTGGGTAAGGGGGTGGATAAGGTCATCATTGCCTTGATTGTGGTGCAATGGGCGTACTTTGCTCGAGCCGCGCGAGGGGCTGCCATCGTCGAACGCAATAAGGAATACATTGAGGCGGCGCGTAGTTTGGGCTTGCCTTGGCAGCGTATTTTGCGTCGCCACGTGTTTCCGAACTGTATCCCACCACTTATGGTCATTGCCACCATCGATTTGGCACATGCTATTGCCTTAGAGGCGACCCTTTCGTTTCTTGGTGTGGGGGTTCCTGTCACTGAACCGTCGCTGGGCATGTTGATTTCAAACGGTTTTGAGTTCTTATTATCGGGCTACTACTGGATCTCATTCTTTCCAGGTTTGGCCTTAGCCATCATTGTGATTGCCATTAATTTGGTGGGCGATCACTTGCGCGATATTTTAAATCCTCGAAACGAGATTTAGGAGCCTTCATGTCAATAGCTGAACCCTTATTGAAGGTGGAAGAATTAAAAACATGGTTTCACACGCGCGCTGGTGTCGTTAAGGCGGTCAATGATGTGTCACTACAGCTGCACGCTGGCGAAGTGTTGGGGTTGGTGGGTGAGTCAGGTTCAGGGAAAAGCATTACCGGCTTTTCGTTAATGAGGCTGATTGATCATCCCGGTAAGATTCAAGCCTCGGCGATCACCTTTGATGGACATGACTTGCTGACACTCGATAACGAGTCTTATCGACAATTGCGTGGCAACGAGATAGCGATGATCTTTCAAGATCCGATGATGACGCTTAATCCCGCGCTGCGTATCGACACACAAATGATCGAAACCATTCAAGCGCATCAATCTTGTACTGTGGAGCAAGCCCGGACTCGGTCTTTGGAGGTGCTTAATCAGGTGGGTATTCCAGCCCCCGCCGAGCGTTTGCGTTCTTATCCACATCAGCTTTCAGGGGGAATGCGGCAACGAGTGGCCATTGCCATCGCTTTATTGAATCGGCCCAAGCTGATTATTGCCGATGAACCCACCACGGCCTTGGATGTCACGATACAAGGGCAAATACTCTACGAGGTGCAACGACTGTGTAGTGAGACGGGCACGGCATTAATTTGGATCACGCATGATTTAGCTGTGGTGTCAGGTTTGGCACATCGATTGGCGGTGATGTATGCAGGGCGTATCGTAGAAAGTGGCCCTACGGCAGAGCTGATTAGTGCTTCCTTACATCCTTACACTCAAGGCTTGATGGCGTCTATTCCGTCTGCATCAACGCGTGGTCGTGAGCTTTTTCAAATACCGGGTGCTACCCCTTCCTTGTTGAATCTTGCGCAAGGGTGTGCCTTTCGTTTTCGCTGTGCTCGTGCAACGTCGCAATGTGAAAGTGATCCACCAGAAGAAAGGGTCAGTGCCACGCACACTGTGCGTTGCTGGCATAAGGGGGTAGCCGCGTGAGCCATATACTTGAAATCAGTAATTTGCGCCGTGAGTTCACGCCACCCACTGACGCGATTAGCCGTTTTAGCGATTGGGTACAACGACGTCCTACCTTGGGTTCAGTGCAGGCCGTGGCGGGAATCAATTTGCAAGTTAAAGCCGGTGAAGTCGTAGGGATTGTTGGCGAGTCTGGATGCGGGAAATCGACCTTAGGCCGCATGCTGGCAGGCATCTTATCGCCCAGTTCAGGGGAAATCCGTTTTAAAGGACAATCGGTACAGCAGCTTAGCGCTCAAGCAAGACGAGAGTACGAGCTGGCAGTGCAAATGATCTTTCAAGATCCGTTCTCGTCGCTGAATCCGCGCATGCGTGTGATTGATATTATTGGCGAGGCCCCCGTCGTACATGGCCTGATTCGTCGTGCAGAGCAAGAAAGTTACGTAGTGGGGTTGATGGAGCGCGTTGGTTTGGATACGTCTACACGCTTTCGTTACCCGCATCAGTTCTCTGGCGGGCAACGTCAACGCATCGGTGTCGCACGCGCTCTTGCCCTGAATCCGACGATACTGGTGTGCGATGAAGCGGTAGCTGCACTGGATGTGTCCATACAAGCTCAAGTGCTTAATTTGTTCATCCGCTTACAGAAAGAGCTGGGCTTAACCTATTTATTTATCAGTCATAATTTGGGGGTAGTGAGCCATCTCGCTGATCGAGTGATGATCATGTATTTGGGTAAAATGGTGGAAATCGGTGATACCACCACCATCTTTGAGCGCGCGTCACACCCCTACACCCAGGCGCTTATCCAAGAGCTGCCTGAGTTACGCCTGAGCCAGCGAGATTTTGTTCCCATCAAGGGCGAGCTTCCTTCACCATTAAACCCGCCCTCTGGGTGTGCCTTTCACCCGCGCTGTCCACATGCCTTTGAGCGATGCGTACATGAAGAACCCTTGTTAAAAGAGTTAGGTCGCACTCAAGATGGTATTGCGCATGCGAGTGCATGCCATTTGAATGATAGGTCTGTAACGCGTTGATTTAACCGAGTCTACGCTCTTCGATTTACATCGTATTCCTTTTCAGGAGGTCTCATGCAGTTTGTAGATCACGATTTTCCGCCTTATGTTTTACGTCACCCTGCGGGTGAAGTGTTACCGCTGTTATGTGACTCCCCGCACAGTGGCGTGATGTACCCTAGCGATTTTGATAGTTGCTTACCGGCCTCGGTATTACGGTCTGGGGAAGATACTCATGTTGATGAGTTGTGGTCAACGTTACCCAGTGTCGGGGCCACATTGTTGACGGCTAATTTCCCGCGTACATACATTGATCCAAATCGTGACGAGAGTGATATTGACCCTGATATTTTGTTAGAGCCCTGGCCGACACGACTAGCGCCTACCGAGAAATCGGCATTAGGGCATGGCTTGATTTGGCGTCAAACTCGCGGCCAAGACATTTATGACCGAAAAATGTTTGTGGCTGAGATAGAAAGCCGTATTCGAAAATTTCACCGTCCTTACCATGCGGCGTTGGCCGAACAAGCGGAGGCGCTTTACGAGCGGTTTGGCTCGTTATGGCACTTAAACTTGCATTCCATGCCTTCTGACGCTTACGAAGCCTTGGGCTTAAGCAACGATAACGTGCTTGCGGACTTTGTGTTGGGGGACCGCGATGGTACAACGTGTGAGCCTGAGTTTATTGAAGTCATGCAAGAGTTTTTGCTTGGGCGCGGTTATAGCGTGGCGTGTAATGACCCCTACAAAGGGGTGGCGTTAATTGCGCGGATGGGTCAGCCTAGTGCTGGGAAGCACAGTTTGCAGGTTGAAATTAATAGGGCGATTTACATGGATGAGTTGAGCTATGAAAAGACGTCAAACTTTAAGGTCTTGCAAAAAGATCTGGTCGACTTAAGTCAACACATGGCCTCCTACGTCAGAGATAGCCTATGAAGCACAGCAAGCCGCCCCAATGGCAGGGCGGCTTGCTGCTTAGGACATTTAGCGATGGCCCTCGTCGTCACTATGGACCTCTAAAGCCTCGAGAAAACGAGACACCATATTGTAAGTCGCGATGGTGGCGGTGATTTCCACCACTTCTTGCTGAGAAAACTGCTGTTTTACCTGCTCAAAAACGGGGTCTGGCACCTGCACGTTAATGCTCATCTCATCGGTGTAGGCCAATACGGCCTGTTCGCGCTCGTTAAACAAGTCTGATTCTGACCAGTCCGCTAAGGCATCAAGCTGAGCTTGGCTAAGACCTTCTTTGAGGGCAATAGGGGCATGCTGATCGGCCTCATACGGAGCGCGATTCAAGATGGCTACACGCATAATAATAAGTTCGCGTATATCGCCTGAGATACTGCTGTGTAAACGTATTCCACTGAGGTGATTCAACCAACCCGACGCGATAGGTGGGCTATTCAATAGCATTTGATATAACAGCAAAACACTGCCACGTTCTTGCGTAATTTTTTCAACTAAGGGACTAACGTCGGGTGAGTGTAAATCGGCATAAGGAATACGTGCCATGAAAACTCCATCGTTTAGGCTGCAATAGCGGTGGTGGAAACAGGTAGCACCTCGTGAATGGTGGCGCTTAACAACTCAACAATACGACTGATATCCGCAGCGGTGCAAATAAAGGGCGGCGCTAACAGTATATGATCACCCATGACACCGTCCACGGTACCCCCTCCTGGGTAGATCAGTAGGCCATGCTCTTTCGCCACGGCTTTGATTTTTACATGGGTTTTGAGTGCTGGGTCTAAGGGCATTTTTGTGTTTCGATCGGCGACGAGTTCTATGCCTACAAATAAACCACGGCCTCGAATATCGCCAACGTTGGGGTGGGCGCCGAGTTGGGTATGCAGCGCTGAGCGCAATTGCTCACCCCGTTCGCGTACGTTTTCAAGCAGATTGTCCCGTTCAATAATGCGTTGTACTTCGAGGGCAGCCGCGCAGGCAGTGGCGTGACCCATGTAGGTGTGCCCATGCTGGAAAAAGCCTGAGCCGTTAACAATGCGCTGATAAATACGATCGCTGGCAAGCATGGCTCCGATGGGCTGATAACCAGCACCTAAGCCTTTGGCAATCGTTAGAATATCAGGGGTGACGCCGTCTTCTGCGCATGCAAATAAATGTCCAGTGCGGCCCATGCCAGCCATGACTTCATCAAAAATCAACAACACACCGTAGCGGTCGCAGACCTCTCGAATTTTCTGTAGGTAACCCTCTACCGGAGGTAATACACCGGCAGTTGCTCCCACGACGGGCTCGGCCACAAAGGCGGCGACCTTTTCAGGACCGATCTCGAGTATCTTGTTTTCGAGTTCATCGGCGAGACGCTGCGCGTAGTCGAGCTCGCTTTCGTCGGCGGCTTGATCTCGGTATGCATAGCAAGCCGAGACATGGTGAGTTTCAGTGAGTAGGGGTAAAAAAGGCTCACGGCGCCATGCATTACCGCCAATCGCTAAGGCGCCCAGCGTATTGCCGTGATAGCTTTGGCGTCTGGCGATGTAAACACTGCGACTGGTTTCGTTGTTTTCAACAAAATATTGTCGAGCCAGTTTTAACGCGGCTTCGACGGCTTCTGAGCCCCCCGAGACGAAGTAAACGTGATTCAAATCGCCAGGTGCTCGCTCGGCCAGAAAGTCAGCAAGGTCTTCAGCGGCTTGCGTCGTGAAAAATGACGTGTGCGCATAGGCAATGGCATCAACCTGACGCTTAATGGCCGCAATGACTTCAGCGTGTCCATGGCCTAAGCAGGACACCGCAGCGCCACCGGAAGCATCAATGTAGCGTTTGCCGGTTTGATCAATAAGTTCAATTCCCATGGCGCTAACCGCTTTGGGCAATTCAACGTTAGGGTTGCGATGAAAGACATGTGACATAAGAAAGCTCGCTGATGAAATGAATGTAGTAGTGCAGCGCATAAATGAAACGTTTGTTGAATTTATAGTATCGCATGAAACAGATAAATCAAAACTCAAGGCCGGCAGCGTTGTTATTTATCGTGTTTATGTGGTCTATTCGCGTCATTCCTACGCGTTATACTCACACCATGACTACGGAAAATACTTCAGCTCCCACGACGGTCGACGCCTTAACGCAGCGATTGCAAAATGAGTTCGCCAGCATGTCGCCTCAATTTCAGGTGGGGGCGCGCTATGTCTTACGTCATCCCGAAGACATTCCTTTGTTATCAATGCGCGAGATCGCAACACGGGCTGAAGTTCAGCCAGCAACGCTTGTGCGTTTAGCGCAATCCTTAGGGTATGAAGGGTGGGCTGGCGTTAAGGCCGTTTTTACACGAGCGTTACAGCAAGGGCCCAAGCGGTACGCCGAACAAGCTAAGGCCGTGGTGAAAAGTCGTAATCCCAAAGGCATGGCTGAAAAAACACTGGCGGCGCAGTCGCTGAATATTCAGTCGCTTATGGATTTAAATGCCGAGCGGTTTGTGCCCGCCATCGAGTTAATCGTTAAGGCAAAACGAGTGTACGTGGCGGGTTTTAGGGCTTCTTATGCGGCAGCCTTTAGTTTTCATTATCTGTATCGCTTATTTCGGCCGTCAGTAACAATGCTACGAAGCGACGCAGGGACTTTAGAGGTCGAGCTGCGTACGTTAAGGCCTGATGATGTGGTGGTGCTAATTGCTTTTGCCCCGTATTCGCACGAGGTAGTGCGTGTCTACGAGGCCGCGTTGGCTTCAAAAAGTAAGGTCTTAGCCATTTGCGACAGTTTGGTTGCACCCATCGCTTTAGAGGCCGAGCACACGTTGTTGTTTAACACCGATGTGCCCTCGTTTTTCCCTTCGTCCAGTGCGTCGGTAGCCTTGGTCGAGCTCTTGGTTGAGCAGTTGTTAGCGAAAACAGGGAAGCGAGCCGTAAGTGGTATTGAGCAGGCCGAAGATCAATTGCATCGTAGTGGGGCTTACTGGGTTCAGAAGTAAAGCTCAAACTCCTCAGCATTGTGACGACAGCCTTAGCTGCTGCGTGTTCGATCCCACAACACATCGGGTTGACCCGCTTCTTTATTGAGGACGCGGGCTAAGACAAAGCAAAGGTCGGATAGGCGATTCAGATACTGCTGTACGGGGGCTTCTATTTCTTCGTCTTGCATCAACGCAACGACCGCGCGTTCGGTTCGTCGGGCGACGGTACGCGCTAAATGTGCGAGTCCTGCTGCGTTACACCCTCCAGGTAAAATGAACTCCTCGAGCTTTCCAAGGTCTTTATTGTGGTGCGACACAGCCTCTTCTAGATTTTTTACATGGTGTTCGGTCATTACCACGTGACCCGGAATGCACAGTTCGGCACCCATCTCAAAAAGGTCATGTTGTATGGTTGAAAGTAAGGCATCAACGGCGGTGGGCAGCGGTGCGCTGCGCCATAAACCGATAATACTGTTCAGCTCGTCCACCTCACCAAGAGCGTGAATGCGTTTGCTACTTTTGCTCAGTCGCGACCCATCGCCTAAGCAGGTTTGACCGTCGTCCCCGGTGCGAGTGGTGATAATTGATAAGCGTGTGGTCATAGTAATGAATGATGAAGAGGTGGGCGGTGCGATATTTGTGTGAGAAAAATCGTGTTATGTTTGTTCACGGTTTTTCCAGAGAATCGCGTTATGCTGTGTGTAGTCATCTGGTTTTTTTGGAGTGTAGTGTATGACATTTAATACAAGCCGCTTAGCTTCTGCCGCCTTATTAGGCGCAGCGCTTAGCACATCTGCTTATATCAGTGTAGCTCAAGCCCAAGAGGCAACAGCCAGTGGGGAAGTGCGTCGTGTTGACGCTGCGGCAGGAAAAATCACGCTTAAACACGGTAGTATCGATGCGCTACAGCTTCCAGGGATGACACTGGTTTATATCATTAATCCTGCGTTGCTTGAGGGGATCCAGCCCGGCGATAAGGTGCGATTCACGGCTAAACGTGAGAACGAGCAGTACGTGGTTATTAAAATTCAAAAGTAACGAGAACACCTACGCTGGATCACAACAAAAATCCCGTCCGCATGAATGGATCACGCGGACGGGATTTTTATCAGTCTAGCAATGCAACGATTGCCTATAGCACGTAACGGGCAAGATCTTGGCTTGCAGCGGTTTCTTGCAGTTGTTCATTGACGTAATCGGCATCAATTACCACCGTTTCGGCGGATTTACTACTCGCATCGTAAGATAAGTCTTCGAGCAGTTTCTCCATCACGGTGTATAGGCGGCGAGCACCGATATTTTCAGTACGCTCGTTAACCTCGAAAGCCAGTTCGGCTAGACGACGGATGCCTTCAGGGCGGAAGTCTAACGTCACATCTTCAGTGCCTAGCAATGCCGTGTATTGCTTCGTAAGCGATGAGTCTGTGTCAGATAAGATCTGAACAAAATCGTCAGCAGTTAATGAGTCAAGCTCAACACGAATTGGAAAACGACCTTGGAGTTCAGGAATTAAGTCCGAAGGACGTGATAGATGGAAAGCACCTGAAGCGATAAATAAAATGTGGTCAGTGCGTACGACACCGTATTTGGTGTTAACGGTTGTGCCTTCTACTAAAGGCAGAAGGTCGCGCTGTACACCTTGTCGTGAGACCTCACCGCTGGTGTTGCCTTCACGGGCTGTAATCTTATCGATTTCATCTAAGAACACAATGCCGTTTTGTTCGGCGTTATGTACGGCGGCAGCACGTAGCTCTTCTTCGTTGACACGCTTAGCGGCTTCCTCTTCGGTCAACAATTTAAAGGCTTCTTTAACCTTAAGCTTACGCTTCTTGGTTTTATCACGGCCTAGGCCTGCAAACATACCACGCAACTGTTCGGTCATTTCCTCCATACCGGGAGGGGCCATGATTTCCATTTGTGGCATGGTTTGGGCGATATCGATTTCAATTTCAGTGTCATCGATTTTGCCTTCACGTAAACGCTTGCGGAAAACTTGGCGTGTGGTGTTTTCTTCGCGCTCTGGCTGGCCGTAGCTATCACGAGCAGGTGGGACAAGGGCGTCCAAAATACGATCTTCAGCGGCCTCTTCGGCATGACTGCGTACGCGACGCATCTCTAGTTCGCGAGTTTGTTTCACCGACGCATCCACAAGGTCACGAATGATCGTTTCGACGTCGCGACCCACATAGCCGACTTCTGTAAACTTTGTGGCTTCAATTTTAATGAAAGGTGCATTGGCCAGTTTGGCCAGACGGCGAGCAATTTCGGTCTTACCGACACCGGTAGGGCCAATCATTAAGATGTTTTTGGGTACGATTTCGTGACGCAGCGGCTCGTCAACTTGTTGTCGACGCCAGCGGTTACGCAGGGCCACAGCAACCGAGCGCTTAGCCCGGTTTTGGCCAATGATGTTTTTATCAAGTTCGGAGACGATTTCTCCGGGAGTCATAGACGATGCAGACATAAAGTGGGAAACCTTTACAGTAGTCAAAGCGTTTCAACAACGTGATTATTATTAGTATAAATACAAAGATCACCAGCAATTTCTAGTGACTTTTTCACAATATCGGCCGGTGCAAGATCGGTATTATGCAAAAGGGCCAAACCCGCTGATTGTGCGTAGGAGCCGCCTGAACCGATAGCCGCTAAGCCATGTTCAGGTTCCAGCACATCGCCATTACCGGTCAGGACTAAGGTGTGCTCTTTGTCGGCAACAATGAGCATGGCTTCTAATCGGCGTAAGGCGCGGTCTGTACGCCAGTCGCGTGTTAATTCGACAGCAGCGCGTAGCAAGTGACCTTGATGCTTTTCCAGTTTGGCTTCAAAAAGCTCGAGCAGCGTAAAGGCATCGGCTGTAGCACCTGCGAAGCCTGCCAATACGGAATCTTTATAAAGACGGCGAATTTTCCGAGCAGTGGCTTTCACCACGACATTGCCCAGCGTAACTTGCCCATCGCCACCAATGGCGACATCTTCGCCGCGACGAACGGCAATAATAGTTGTGGCGTGAAATTGTTCCATGTAATCCTTCCTTAGTTGATTAGCAGATGGGGCTAGGTCAGTAAAACTTCAAGGGCGATTGATCAAACCAGACGTATAAAAGAGCAAAAAGCCACGATACTGGCACAGTACGTGGCTTTTAAATGGCGTGCAATGGTTAGCGTGGCGGCATACTGTGCCGCTACGTTAACGGACTACGACGAGTGATGGTTAGTCACCATACATCTTCTGACGTTTTTCGCGTCGTTCTTGCGCTTCGAGAGATAAGTTCGCTGTAGGGCGGGCGAGTAAGCGTTTTAAGCCTATGGGCTCGCCTGTCTCTTCGCACCAACCGTATTCGCCTGAGTCAATGATATGTATGGACTGCTGAACTTTTTTCAACAGTTTGCGCTCACGGTCGCGGGTGCGAAGTTCAAGAGCGTGCTCTTCTTCGATTGTGGCACGGTCAGCTGGATCAGGAACAAACTGTGTTTCGCGCAGGTTCTCGGTGGTTGCACCGGCGTTAGCGAGAATTTCCTGTTCGAGTTCGCGTAGGCGATTTTTAAAGAATGCCAATTGAGCGGCATTCATGTAGCTGCTCTCTGGCATGGCTAGTAGCTCTTCGACTGTTAATAGCGGAGCTTGCGTATCGTTTTCATTTATATTGCTTGCCATGATGTTTCCTTTTTTATCGTAATAGAACGTGATGGATGTTTGGTCTGCAACGGGTTAAACCAAACAGTGCTCAAGTCCTTGCGTAAAAATCTCCTGAGGTAGTTCGCGGCCTATAAATACCATTTTGGTCTCAGGCTTTTCATTGGCTAACCACGGTTTTCCGGGTTCAGCCCCCATCATCATGTGCACGCCCTGAAAGAGCATGCGGCGATTCACGCCTTTTATGTAGAGAATACCTTTGTAGCGTAGCAGGTCGGGACCAAAAACTTGCGTTACACCACCAAGGAAGTCCTCAAGTCGTTCGGGATCGAATGCGCGCTTAGAGCGAAATACAAACGCCCCGATTTCATCATTGTGAGCAGCGTGATGATGGTGATCGTGGTGTGTGCACCCGGTACCACACGATTCATCATGCTCATGCTCGTGGTCACTGTGGTCGTGTTTCTGCTCGGGGGTTTCGTTTAGAAACTCGGGATCAATATCTAATACGGCGTTGAGATTGAAACCACTGATATCCAGTAATTCGCTGATGTCAGCCTCGCCGAAGTGTACAGGACTTATTGTGACACGAGGATTAATACGCATTATACGAGCGCGAAGAGCCTCATAATCAGCCTCGTTGACGAGGTCTTTCTTAGAAATCAGTATTTTGTCGGCAAAGCCAATTTGGCGCTGTGACTCTTCCTGCTTATCCAGCGTGACCATCCCGTGCTTAGCATCGACCACGGTAATCACAGCGTCAAGGCGGTAGTACTCGGCGATGTCGTCATCCATGAAGAAGGTTTGACATACTGGGCCGGGGTTTGCCATGCCGGTGGTTTCGATGATGACGCGTTCGAACTGTAGTTCACCTGCTTCGCGGCGGGTACGCAAGTCGTTTAAGGTGCGCATTAAATCGCCCCGAACGGTACAGCATACACAGCCGTTACTGAGTTCGATAATCTCTTCATCGCTGTCTTGAATAAGCAGCTCGTTATCGATGTTTTCAGGCCCGAACTCGTTTTCGATCACGGCAATACGTCGGCCGTGGAACTCAGAGAGTATACGTTTTAGCAGGGTGGTTTTTCCTGCCCCAAGAAAGCCGGTCAAAATGGTGACAGGCATCATATTCTTTTTGGTAGCAGTATTCATAGTGGCCTCGTGGTACCTGTGCTCGGATTACGTCTGTATAAAAGGTAATTCAACGGTTTAATGTGCAAATTTCAACGTGCGATTACATCACAGCCTTGGATTACGGGCAAATGCTTAACCCAAATCGTTTGCTACTGTAGCGGTAAGCAAAGAAGAAATATATACGGTTTGGCCCTTAGTCGCTATGTTTTCGAGTGCAGGCTTGGGTCGGAACTGTATCTGAAATACAGTTTTTGCATAAGGCCTGCAGTTCGGTCTCTACGTTAGAAAGTGTAAAGCCAGCTTGTTCAACGCAGGCCGCAAGTTGCGCGCTAAGGCTGGGTGCACTTAATTCAGCGACGGCTCCGCAATGCGTGCAAACGATCAGTAAATCGTGTGGGTGTCCGTCGGCATCGTGGCAGGCGGTCCAGGCATTCACGGCATCAAGCCGATGTATCAGGCCTTCTTCGGTCAAAAACTCTAACGCACGGTAGACCGTAGGGGGCGCCGCGCCAGGCTGGTCTTGCCTGAATAACTCCAATAACTCGTAGGCCTTGAGGCTACGTTGCTCTCTGAGTAATAGCTCTAGTACTTCACGTCGGATGGGCGTGAGACGCTTGCCACGCTTTTGGCACAACTGCTCTGCAGTATGAAGTTGTGCCTCAATGGCTTGTGGAGTCAGTACGTGTACAGGCATAGTCGGAACAAGACAAAATAGATAGTTATGTTATAACATAACGAGTTGTAGCCAGTGAATTAATCGATCTTAACAGTAAGCCATGCACAAAAGCATAAATGTACCGCCTTCACAGCAACACGTTTTTCGCCGTCCCTATAAAGGAACCGTTTTGCTCGCCTCCGCGCCAGTGCGCGTGTTGAGGGTGCTTGGGGTGGTGGTATTCCTGTGGTGTTTAAGCGCCTTGGCTCTAGGATGGATTTAACACCTTCCATGCATTCAGCAGCCATACAGTTAGATCAGCTCTCCTTAGGTTGGCGCGATAAGGTCGCCGTTCGCGATGTGTCGGGCGAGTTCACACGTGCCGGCTTGTATGCCATTGTGGGCCCGAACGGTGCAGGGAAATCAACCTTACTTAAAGGCATCACTGGGCAACTGAATCCGTTGCGGGGAAAAATACGTCTCGCCGGAAAAGGGCTGCAAGACATCGCTTTTCTTCCACAATTAGGCGAATTAGATCGCAGCTTTCCCATTTCCACCTACGATTTAGTGGCCATGGGTGCTTGGCGACGAGTGGGCATTTGGAAAGGTTTTGCTCGTGAAGAAAGGCAACGGGTTGAGCAAGCTCTGATGCAAGTGGGATTAAGCGATTTTGCGGCTCGGCCTATTGCCACGTTGTCGGGTGGGCAGTTGCAGCGTGCGCTGTTTGCACGGCTGATGATGCGGGACTCTCCTATTATTCTGCTCGACGAGCCTTTTGCCGCTGTCGATAAAGCCACGACGGATGACCTGATGAAGCTGTTGCTTCAGTGGAACCAGCAAGGGCGTACGGTGATTGCCGTTCTACATGACTTAGACATGGTGCGCGAGTTTTTTCCACAAACGCTATTGCTGGCAGGGCAAGCGGTGGCTTGGTGTGATACGGCGGCGGCGTTAAGCGCAGAGAATTTACATATGGCGCGACATCTTTGCGCAGGGGACTATCTGTGATGTGGCTCTACGAGTTATTGCTAGGCCCGTTTGTCGAGTACGGATTTATGCGACGAGCCTTGGCAGGGTCTTTTGCGTTGGCGGCGGCGGCGGGGCCTTTGGGTGTGTTTTTGGTCTTACGGCGCATGAGCTTAATGGGCGATGCGATGGCGCACGCTATTTTGCCTGGCGTGGCGGTAGGGTTTTTAACCGCTGGCTTATCGCTGGGGGCTATGGCCATCGGAGGCATGATTACAGGGCTAGTCGTGGCCCTACTCGCTGGATTTGTGGCGCGGGTGACCCCTTTGCGTGAGGACGCAAGTTTTGCCGCCTTTTATTTGGTTTCGTTGGGGATGGGGGTCTTACTTGTCTCATTACGGGGCTCGAATATGGACCTCATACACGTGTTGTTCGGCACGGTATTAGGTTTGGATGATGCCTCTCTGATTTTGGTCACTAGCACGTCTAGCATTGCCCTGATTGTTTTAGCGATTATTTATCGCCCTTTGGTTTTAGAGTGTTTAGATCCCATTTTCTTGCGCAGTGAAGGCCGAGTCGGGCCATGGGTGCATATGGTCTTCTTGATCTTGCTGGTCATGACTTTGGTGGCAGGCTTTCAGGTGTTAGGTACGTTGATGGTCGTGGGCATTATGATGCTTCCTGCTACAGCCGCGCGTTTTTGGGTGCATTCGGCAAGCTCACAAATGACGCTAGCGGCGGTGATTGGTATGAGTACCTCGTACGCGGGCCTTTTGGCGTCTTATCACTACAACGTGCCTGCTTCACCCGCCATTATCTTGGCTGCAGGAGCGGTTTACTTCTTTTCGATCTGTGTGGGCCCCTACGGCGGGTTAGTGCGTACCGCATGGAAAGCACGAACCCGTCGTCAACGTGTATCTCAATTAGGCGAGTAAATTATGGTGAATCTCTTTTTAACGGGGCAGGCTCGGCGTGCGCTTAGCGTTCAACGTGTGGTCGCGGCGATACTGGCGTTAATGTGTTCTTGCATGAATGTAGCGTGGGCGAAGGCAGACGAGCCTCTGCAAGTGGTCGCTAGCTTTTCTATTTTGGGGGATATGGTTGAGCGAGTCGGGGGGGAAGGCGTTAACGTGAGCGTTATTGTTGACGCTGAAAGTGATGCGCATACTTTTGAGCCCCGTCCCAGCGACACCAAAGCCCTAGCGGCGGCGCAGTTATTGTTTATGAATGGTTTGGACTTTGAGGCTTGGATTCCTCGTTTGGTGCAGTCTGCCGGCTATGCTGGACCACAGGTCGTAGTCTCGAAAGGCATTCAAGCCATACGGTATCAAGACGACGCGCACGGCCATGGCGACTCTGATGGGCATGATCACGATCATCACCATAGCCACGATCACGATCACGATCACGGTCACGATCAAGAGCACACTGGGCATGCGGAGCACCATCATCATGGCGAGTACGATCCACATGCGTGGCAAAGCCTAAGCCATGCGGCGGTGTATGTAAAAAATATTCGAGACGCATTAATACAGCATCGCCCTGCGTCTGCGGAGCTATTTAATAGTAATGCCGCTGCTTATTTGCATGAGTTGGATCAGCTAGACATTGAATTAAAAGCAGGGTTCTCAGCCCTGCCTGCGAAGCAGCGCAAAGTGATCTCATCGCACGATGCCTTTGCTTATTTGGGGGCGCAGTACGGCATCGAATTTATCTCGTTGCTGGGCGTGTCGAACCAAGCCGAGCCTTCAGCGCATGACATTGCCAAGGTCATTAATCAAGCCAAGGCTGAGTCGATTACGGCTATTTTTGTAGAGAACGTGGTTAGCCCCAAATTGGTGGAGCAGGTTGCGCGAGAAACCGGAGCTAAAGTCGGGGGTGTGCTGTATTCGGATGCGCTAGCCAAGGCGCCGCATGAGGCCGATAGTTATCTTGGAATGATGCGCTGGAACGGCACTAAAATTCTCAACGCGGTTAGCCCCTAATGCGCTGTTCAAACTGGTTTTATTTTTCTTTGCGTTTAGCGCGTGGGTGCGCTTGATCATACACTTGCGCTAAATGTTGAAAATCGAGCCGAGTGTAGATTTGTGTGGTGCTGATATTGGCATGACCAAGCAGTTCTTGAACCGCTCTGAGGTCTTGGCTGGACTGCAGTAAATGACTGGCCACGCTATGGCGCAAGGCATGTGGGCTTACGCCTTGAGCCAATCCGGCAGCCATCGCCCGTTGCTGTAATTGCTGTTGTATTACTCGGGGGCTAATACGTTTTCCTCGTACCCCCAGAAATAAGGCGGCGTGGTTGGCAGGGTCGCTTTCAGGACTACGCAAAAGCGTTGAGCGTACCGCTAACCACGACCGAATCGCCGTGATGGCTTTAGAACCGATAGGGACTTGGCGACGTTTTTGCCCCTTACCCAAAACAAAGGCTTCGGCGTCGTCAAGCTGTAGCCAGCTTTGCGATCGGTATTGACCCTGTTCGGTATAACGTACATCTAAGCTGACTAATTCGGCTAAGCGTAAGCCGCTGGAGTAAAAAAGCTCGAACATGGCTTGATTACGACGGCATTCAGCACTGCTTAGGCTAAGACTTGTGTTGGGCTGGTGGTCCAGCAATTGCTGAGTTTGGTCCACAGAAAGCGATTGCGGCAGAGGGCGCGGGCTTTTGGGGGCTTTTAGCCCTATGCAAGGATCATTGCGCTGCTCGTCAAAGGCACACCACCAACTAAAAAAATTACGCCAAGCAGACAGGGTACGTTGCAGGCTACGAGGGTGCGCACCGTTTTGGTGCAATTGGGCTAAGGTTTGACGCAGTAGATGACTGTTGATGGACGCAATAGATTCGACTGGCAGGGCACGAATAGCCGCGATGTCTCGCGTATAGGCGGCGATGCTGTGTGTGGATAATCGCCGTTCGTGTTGCAAGTAGGCGAGCCACTTGTCGAGAGTTTTCCCAACGTTGGACGACACCTTAAGCCTGTAAATGAGGGGTTAAAGGAAGACGGCTTAGCGCAGCAGCACAAAGCTCCCCGATCATAATCAGAAAATCCCGCTCCATGTCATCGGTAAAACGTGTTTTTTCTTGTGCACCCAGTACCACGGCTCCGACACATTCAGAAGCGGGCTGAAGGTACAAGGGAATGATCGCAACCGAGTTTACGGTTTCGCTTAACCAGCTTAGTACGGGTTGTGAGGATGCTTCCCCACAATAGGGTTGCTCAAGTGCGGTGGTAAATTGAATATCGGCTTCGGTGATGTCATCGTGCCCGCTTTCCATGGGGCCCCATGTACGAAGGGCAATGCTATCGAGATCGAACACTTCGGTTAACGAACGAATAATATGACCGGGCAGTTGCTCTGCATGCGGTTCGGCCAGCATGCGACACGACCACTGGTGAAGTTGCTCACCGATGTGCTGATTGCTTTTGGCATTCCCGACGAGCAGCCTCAGTTGGCGTTCAAGCTCTTTATTTCGAGCCCGCAGGTTAAGGATTTGCCTTTCACCTAACGATATGGCTCGCTTCTCGTTAGGGTGTGGAACGCGAAGCTCGGAAAAAATATCGGCATGTTGCTGAAAAAAATCGGTGTTTTCAGCAAGAAAATCCGCAATATCCTTGGCATTAAAATGGCGCGATGTCATCGTGAAATCCTTAGTGGCAATCAGGCCAAAGTTAGGTTATGTGCACGTAAACGGGTACAAAAGCAGAGGTAAATCAAGGCGAGTTGAGGTGCTCAGGAATAGGAGGCGCTTCGGGTGGAATTTTGTAGCGATTGTAGCTCCACAAGTATTGCTCGGGGAAACGCATGATTAAACGCTCCATCCCTTCATTGATCAGCTCGACCATCTCGTCGATGCTCTCAGGAAATGGCTCTTCTAAGCGTACATAATGAATTTTCCAACCTTTTCCGCGAGCAAGGCGCTCACCCGCAGTGAGAACCACGGGCACTTTGGTTTGTAGCGCCAGTTTTGCGGCAAGCGTCATGGTGTAAGCGGGCCTGCCAAAAAAGGGCTGCCACACGCCGTCTCCGCTACTGGGGACTTGGTCGGGCAGCATGCCCACGGCTTCTCCGCGGCGTAAGGCGCGAACGAATTCGCGTATCCCTTTAAGATTGGCAGGTACGGCATTCATTCCGGGTTGGCTTCTGGATTCCTGCATGGCGGGCTCTAGAAACGTTTGTCGAGGAGGCCGGAACATAACGGTAATCGGCCCGTACTGAACCAAGCGCTTGGCAGTGATTTCGAAGCAGCCCAGATGGGGAGTTAAATAAAGAATGCCTCGGTTCTCGGCCAGCGTTTCTTCGACGATATGGGCATCGGGGTTGAGACATTTTGCGAGGCACTCGTCCGTACGAAGCCACACTTTAGGGGTTTCGAAGATCATGGCTCCGATTTCACCCGCACTTTTACGCGCGAAACCTTTGCTGTGGTAACCGGCTTGGGCCGCGTTTTCTTGAAGACGCTCGCGGTACCGACCAGGCAGGCTGTATACCACTTTGCCTGCGAACCGACCGCATCCGTGCAACACGCGCAGGGGCAAGTAAGAGAGGACCCGCAACAAAAACAAAAGCATAAACCGAGAGTAATAAACCTTTATAAATAGCTTGATAGATGCAAAGATGCGCTATTTTCGCTTAAAATAGAAATTATCGCTGAGTTAACCGACAACTTGCGGAGCGATAAGCCAATTACTGGCTAAAAATCCCGCTAAAGCGTCGCGCCCGATACGCATTGCTTCTGTGCTCTAGCATCCGTGGTGCAACGCAGTTCGTTCACCTATTTACATGCTTTTTTAGCATCACAACAGGACGCATGCGCCGTGGCCAATAACGATTTTTTATTCACTTCCGAATCCGTATCCGAAGGTCATCCTGATAAAGTTGCCGATCAAATCTCTGATGCGGTATTGGATGCCATTTTTACGCAAGACCCGCAAGCCCGTGTCGCAGCCGAAACGCTTTGCAATACCGGCTTAGTGGTCATGGCAGGCGAGGTTACCACCACCGCCAACGTTGATTATATTCAAGTTGCACGTGATACGTTGCAGCGCATCGGTTATGACAACTCTGATTACGGCATCGACTATAAGGGTTGTGCTGTTTTAGTCGCCTACGACAAGCAGTCCCCTGATATCGCGCAGGGTGTTGACCGTAGTCCAGAAGAGCTGTTGAATCAAGGCGCTGGAGACCAAGGCCTGATGTTTGGCTATGCGTGCGACGAAACGCCTGACTTAATGCCAGCTCCGATTTGGTACGCTCATCGTTTAATGCAGCGACAAAGTGAGTTGCGCAAAGATGGCCGCCTACCTTGGTTGCGCCCCGATGCGAAGTCTCAGGTGACGTTCCGCTATCTTGATGGCAAACCAAGCGAAGTGGATACCGTTGTGTTGTCTACACAGCATGCTCCCGATATCTCGCAAGACGATATTCATGAGGCCGTGATCGAACACATTATTCGTCCTTGCTTCCCTGAAGAGCTTATCACGTCTAACACTCGCTTTTTGGTTAACCCCACCGGTAAGTTTGTGATTGGTGGACCTCAGGGTGATTGCGGTTTAACCGGACGTAAGATCATTGTTGATACCTACGGTGGTGCATGCGCTCATGGGGGCGGGGCCTTCTCAGGTAAAGACCCTTCAAAGGTCGATCGTTCAGCCGCTTATGCAGCCCGCTATGTTGCAAAAAATATTGTCGCGGCTGGTTTGGCTCGCCAGTGCGAGGTGCAGTTAAGCTACGCTATTGGTGTGGCCGAACCCATTAACATCACGGTTTACACTGAAGGCACGGGTGTGATTTCGGATGATGCTATCGCCAAACTGGTGCGAGAGCATTTCGATCTACGTCCTAAAGGCATTATTACGATGCTTGATTTGTTGCGTCCTATCTACAGTAAAACGGCAGCGTATGGTCACTTTGGTCGTAGCGAACCCGAATTCACATGGGAAGCAACCGATAAGGCAGCCGCCTTGCGTGCCAGCGTAGGCGCCTAGTTACGCCGATTGTGAATACGACGATATCAAGGCGCTTTTAGCGCCTTGATTACTTTGATTAAATGCTGAACTGGGCTAAGGGCATTAGGCAAAACCGCAAGGGCTTAATGCTAAAGTACCGCTATGTCTACTTATACTCCTTCTCCATCCGCTGAAGACGAAAGCTCCAGCTTGCGTCCTACCGACTCCCCATGTGTTGCCGTATGCTCTACGCTCTATGATGACATTTGTCGTGGGTGTGGTCGTACCGCCATGGAAGTGGCCAACTGGGTGTTCTTTTCTGATGGCGAAAAACGAGCGATCTGGGAGCGAATCAGCTCACAAGGCTATCCCCGACGCAACAACCCTTTCCGTTAAGTTTTTCTGTCCCGCTGGCGAAAAACAATTAAACGGGTACAATTCTGCTATTAAATTCTTAGATCCCTAAGGAGCGTTGCGACAAACTGTTTACAGTTTTGCCAGGCTTAGGGGTTTTTACGTTGAACTACGTTTACGTTTCTCAACGACGCTCACCATATTCCTGTGCAAGGGCCGTGGTGACTGCTAATTGTGTGTCCCGGCTTATGCCCAGTTAACCGGAGCACTTTATGAACGCAGTGACTGACACCGCTTTTTCTGATTACGTTATCGCCGATATTGGCTTGGCTAGTTGGGGGCGTCGCGAGATCGCGATTGCCGAAACCGAAATGCCAGGCTTGATGGCTACCCGCGAAGAGTTCGCAGCAGCGCAACCCCTAAAAGGGGCGCGTATTGCAGGTAGTCTGCACATGACCATCCAAACCGCTGTACTGATCGAAACCCTCGTGGCGTTGGGTGCCGAGGTGCGTTGGGCGTCGTGCAATATTTTCTCGACCCAAGACCATGCTGCCGCCGCGATTGCTGCCGGTGGTACGCCCGTGTTTGCTGTTAAGGGCGAGACGCTTGAAGAGTATTGGCAGTATGCGCACGATATTTTTGATTGGCCCGGCGAGCAACAAGCCAACATGATTTTGGATGACGGCGGCGATGCAACGGTATTGTTGCATCTAGGCGCCCGTGCTGAAAAAGACCTCTCTGTTCTTGACAACCCCGGCAGCGAAGA
This sequence comes from Paenalcaligenes sp. DL 463, assembly GCF_057475185.1. Taxonomy (NCBI): domain Bacteria; kingdom Pseudomonadati; phylum Pseudomonadota; class Betaproteobacteria; order Burkholderiales; family Alcaligenaceae; genus Paenalcaligenes; species Paenalcaligenes sp. DL 463. The sequence continues at coordinate 750,207 of NZ_JBYBKX010000001.1, forward strand.
AGAACGCGTGCTGTTTGCTTCCATTCGCGCACGTTTACAAACGGATGCGACATGGTATTCAACCCGTTTAGCGCAGATTAAAGGGGTAACTGAAGAAACTACCACAGGTGTGCACCGCTTGTATCAAATGGCTCAAAAAGGCGAGTTAGCCTTTCCTGCTATTAACGTGAACGACTCCGTGACCAAATCCAAGTTCGATAACTTGTACGGGTGCCGTGAGTCATTGGTCGATGGCATTAAGCGTGCAACCGACGTCATGGTCGCTGGTAAAACAGCGGTGGTGGTGGGCTTTGGTGATGTGGGTAAAGGTTGTGCTCAGGCATTGGCGGCATTGCGTGCTCAAGTTTGGGTGACTGAGGTTGATCCCATTTGTGCGTTACAAGCATCAATGGAGGGCTACCGTGTTGTCACCATGGAAGAGGCCGCCGACAAAGCAGATATCTTCGTAACGGCTACAGGTAACTATCATGTGATCACGCGTGATCACATGGAGCGCATGAAAGATCAGGCCATCGTTTGCAATATCGGTCACTTTGATAACGAGATCGATGTGGCCTCTATTGAAGACTTGCAGTGGGAAGAAATTAAGCCCCAGGTTGATCACGTTATTTTCCCAGATGGTAAGCGCATCATTTTGCTGGCCAAAGGGCGTTTAGTGAATTTGGGTTGTGCGACAGGGCACCCTTCGTTTGTGATGTCTGCTTCGTTTACGAATCAAACCATTGCTCAAATCGAGTTGTTCACTCGTGGCGACAATTACGAAACCGGTAAGGTGTATGTCCTACCTAAACACCTAGATGAAAAAGTGGCACGTTTGCATTTGGCCAGATTAGGGGTTCAGTTAAGCACCCTTAGCCAAAAGCAGGCCGATTATATTAATGTGTCGGTAGATGGCCCTTATAAAGCAGATCATTACCGTTACTAAACGACTGGGCGTCTTTTGGCGCCCCACAGGAGCCTCATCATGACCTTGTTATTAGTATGGATCTTGAATGCTGTTGCATTGCTAGTGGTTGCTTATATTTTGCCGGGCATTTCAGTAGCGTCATTCGGTTCGGCCTTAATTGCGGCCTTAGTTTTAGGCTTGTTGAACGCAATCGTTAAGCCGATTCTGACGATTTTGACGCTTCCTATCACCATCGTGACCTTAGGTTTGTTTCTACTGGTCTTAAACGCTTTGGTGTTTTGGTTTGCGGGTTCGGTGCTTAAGGGTTTTAGCGTAAATGGCTTCTGGTGGGCCATGATCGGGGCAATTATTTACAGCCTAGTCTCTGGGCTATTGTCGAGGTTATTGGTTTCATGACTCAACCGCAGTCTTTTAGCTTAGAGTTTTTCCCGCCCCGTGATATTGCTGCCCAAGAAAAGCTAGTTCGTTCTGCTAAAACCTTGCAGGGCCTTAACCCTGCTTATGTTAGCGTTACCTTTGGTGCAGGCGGTACCACCCGTGCGGGAACAGTAGGCGCGGTCGCGCTACTTCAAAAATTAGGTTTTGATGTGGCGCCCCATCTGTCGTGCATCGGAGCAAGTCGCGAACAGTTAGCAAAGGTGCTTGACGATTATCAAGCGCAAGGCATTCGTCGCATTGTGGCGTTGCGGGGCGATTTACCTTCGGGGATGGGGGGCGACGCTGGCGAACTGCGTTATGCCAGCGATCTGGTTAGTTTTATTCGCGAGCACAGTGGGGACGCTTTTACGGTTGAGGTCGCAGCCTACCCAGAAATGCATCCACAGGCCACCACCTTTGCTTCAGACATGACGCATTTTGTGAACAAGGTGAATCAAGGTGCGAATGGAGCGATCACGCAGTATTTCTTTAACCCTCATGCGTACTTTGACTTTGTTGAGCGCGTGCAGGCTAAAGGAGTAAACATTCCTATTGTTCCGGGCATTATGCCCATCACGAATTCATCGCAATTACTGCGCTTCTCTGAGATGTGTGGTGCGGAGATCCCTCGCTGGATACGCCTACGCTTGGCAGATTTTGGTGATGACCGTGCTTCGATTCGTGCTTTTGGGGTTGATGTGGTGCGCGAGCTTTGTCAGGACTTACTCGACGGGGGTGCTCCGGGCTTGCACTTCTATACCTTAAACGGTTCAGAGGCAGCGATGGCTGTGATTCCTACCTTACAGTTTCAGTCTTAAGCAAGTTCAGTTGCCCCTTGGGTGCGATAACGCGTTTTAATGACAATGGCTACCTTTTTAGGTAGCCATTGTCATTAGCGGGACGCATTCCTAGGGTACCGTTATAGCGTAACGGGTTTTGCCCAACCCTTATCAGTCAATATGCCGTCTAGCTGCACGTCGTGTGCCTGTGGAGTGTAATTTTCAGCACTGAGATCGCCCACGGCCCATGCGATACCGATAGCGGTAAAAGGGTGATTTTTCTCTTTAAGCGCAGCTAAAGTGCGATCATAATACCCTTTACCGTAGCCCAGTCTGTCACCTTGTCGTGTGTAACCCAATGTCGGAACCAACACGATGTCGGGATGATCGGCAATCTCGTCCGTATCAGGTTCTTGGATATGGTAGCGGCCTACACGCATGGGTGAATCTGGATGCCAGGGTTTAAAGACAAGTGGGCCTTCAGGGTCTTGAATGCAAGGAAGTGAAATTTCAATGCCTTCTTCGTCCACGAGTTGGTAAAGTAGGGGGTGTAATTCGGGTTCACCGTCTAAAGGCCAGAAGGCAGCGATTCGTTTAGGTATGGGTTTACCTTCTTCTTTCAGGCGGGTACGTGTAGTGGCTAGCCACGTAAAGAGACGACCACGAATCAGCAGACCGCCTCGGTTGGTATCCATACGATCTTGCTGCTTTCGTTTTTCTAGCAGTCGTGCGCGTAGGGTGGCTGCGTTATGCTCTACGTTTGAATTCATGGTTTTGTAATAATTTAAAGGCAATTGAAGATGACGTTGAAGTCGCTACGGTACCAGAAAAGTACCCCCCGTTCTAAAACCTTGTTCAACCTGCCACAGATAACGGCTTTAGCCTTAACGACGGTAGCGATGGCAGGATGTGTGGGGGCAGAGTCTCCCCCAAAGCTTAGCGAGAAAACGGATAAAGTCCAAGCTTCGACTACCGACAACGACATTCAGCGTCTGGCTGCAGCCAATCCAGCGCCGTCGGCTACACGGTGGAACACCAAGCCCAATGTCGAGCCGCAAGCGCGCAAAGCGGTGGTCAGTGCTCGAGAGGCATTGCAGGCTAAACGCTGGAATGCCCTACCTTCTTTGTCCGAGCAAGCAACGGGCGATCCCATTTTAGGGGCCTACCCGCGTTATTGGAATTTGCGTCATCAATTGCAAAACACCACCGCTGTGCCACCGGCCGATTCGTTGCAGCATTTTTTGAAGCATCATTCTGATCACTATTTAGCGCAACGCTTAAAAGGCGACTGGGCTATCGCGGCGGCCCGACGTGGTGATTATGCGCTTATTAACGATTTGAACCCTGCTGATCTCGGTAACTCGCAGACCCGTTGCGCGCAGCACTATGCAAAGCACATGACGGGGCAAGCGGTTGATCTTTCGGCGGCCTTAGGCCACTTTCGGCCCGGAGCGGTTTGCTGGACGATGCTTGATCAGTTTTATACCGATCAGGTGGCGGGGTGGGGCGATATCCGTGACTTGATGCGAGCGGCGCTTGAAAGCGCAAAGCCCGTGGAAGCCCGTCGCTTAGCTGCCATTATTTTTGATGGCAGTGAGATGAAAGATTATTCCGACTTGATGAAGTCTCCTAAAGCCTGGTTGAATCGTCAGTCTCACGCTAACGGTGTGGCTAAACAAGAGTTGGTGGCTTTAGCCCTTTCTCGCTTAGGACGTGAGAATAATCGTCAGGCGCAGGCAAACTATATCCAAACCACATGGGCCTCGACGTTACCGGCCGAAAACTTGGAGTGGGTGTGGGGGCAGTTTGGCTTGGTCGCTGCCTTACGCGTTGAGGATGATGCGGCACAGTGGTACCGCTTATCGGGCCTTACCCCGATGACGGATTACAACCATGCATGGCAAGTACGGGCCGAGCTACGTGAACCGACTATCCAATGGCAACGGGTGCAAGCCAGTATAGAAAAAATGTCAAAGCGACAGGCTTCCGAGCCCGTATGGGTGTATTGGCACGCTCGTGCACTGCAAGCACAGGGAAATCTGGCTCAAGCCAAAGCCGAGTTTGAATCGATCACCGATGACTTGAATTTTTACGGTCAATTGGCGAACGAGGAATTGGGCAATTTGCCATCACTGCCGCCCACCCCCACCGCTATTACGCAAGCTGAAATCGCCGAGATACGCTCTCGCCCGGGTATCGTGCGCGCCATTGAGCTGTTTGATTTAGGTTGGCGACCTGAGGCCGTGTCTGAGTGGGCTTTTGCTATTCGTGGTATGAACGATAGGCAGCTACGTGCCGCAGCTGAAGTAGCTCGCAGCGAGCACATTTATGACCGAGTGGTAAACACCTCGCTATTAACACGTAACGAAATTGATTTTAGTCAGCGCTTTGTTGCCCCTTTTGAAGGCCGAGTTGCCGAAAAAGCCAATCAGATTAATCTGGACCCTGCTTGGGTATACGGCTTGATTCGACAAGAGTCTCGCTTTATTACGGATGCGCGATCTGGGGTGGGGGCTTCAGGTTTGATGCAGCTAATGCCGGGCACCGCGAAATGGGTCGCTAATCGTATTGGTATGCAAGACTTCACGCCATCCAGTGTGAATGACTTTGATACGAACACCATTTTGGGGACCCAATACCTGAACATGGTATTGCAGCAACTTGATCGCTCTGAGGTCTTGGCGTCAGCGGGTTATAACGCAGGGCCTAAACGTCCCATACGTTGGCGCTCACGCTTAGCGGCTCCGGTGGAAGGCGCTATTTTTGCTGAAACCATCCCTTTCACTGAAACCCGTTTGTATGTCAAAAATGTGTTGTCCAACGCGACGTATTATTCGATGGTGTTTACGGGGCAGCCGCAATCACTGAAAGCGCGTTTAGGGGTGATTTCTCCTCGTGTTGAAGCCTCAGTCGCACTTCCTTAATGGTGAATACAGAACTACACCTTAGCCAGCAGCGCCGTTTACACGAATTGACACCAACCCCTGATAAGTACCTGCAAGGTTTGCAGGCTTATGTGGTTGGTGGGGCGGTACGAGACGCCTTGCTGGGTCAGCCTGCAGGCGACCGAGACTGGGTGGTCGTAGGGACCACGCCAGAAGAGTTAGCCCGTAGAGGGTTCATTCCTGTGGGCGGTGACTTCCCTGTTTTCCTGCATCCTGAAACGAAGGAAGAGTTCGCGCTAGCACGCACTGAGCGTAAGTCGGGTCGAGGCTATCGTGGGTTCACCTTCTACACCGGAACCGACGTGAGTCTGGCCGACGATTTAAAGCGCCGAGACCTCAGCGTCAATGCTATGGCCTTAGGAGTGGATGGTGTCTTGGTTGATCCCTTGAAGGGGTTGCAAGACCTGCAAACTCAAACCTTGCGTCATGTGGGCGATGCATTTGTTGAAGACCCAGTACGCTTGTTAAGGTTAGCCCGTTTCGCGGCACGATTTTCCGGGTTTGAGATCGCGGAAGAAACCTGGGTCTTAGCCAAGAAGCTTGTTGAGGCCGGTGAGGTGGATGCCCTTGTTCCAGAACGAGTTTGGCAAGAGCTGCACAAGGCTTTGGGCTACGAGGCCCCATGGCGTTTTTTTGAGGTCATGGCTGGCGTTGGGGCATTAGAGAAGGTGCTGCCGCAGATCACGCTAAACGATGAGGTGAAAGCCGCGTTGCAGCAGGCCATTCATGATGAGTTGGGCGTTATGGGGCGCTATGCGGTGCTGCTAGGGCATACCGACCAAGCCGTCGAGCTTTCCGAGTATATTCGTGCACCGTCTGATTATCGTGACGTAGCCCGACTGACGGTTAATAGCTTGAATCATGTGGCTTTAGCGAACTCTGCCACAGCCACTGATCGTTTAGATTGGTTAGGGTATTGCGATGCGTTTCGACGCCCTGTACGGTTTGCGCAATTATTACGGTGTATAGCCTGCTATCGCCCTATTGATCAGAAGCAGTGGCTACAGTGGTGCCATGATGCCAAGCAGGTTGATGCTGCGGCGATTGCCAAAGCGCACTCTGGTGATGGGGCAGCCATTAAAGCTGCCGTACAGCAGGCACGCCTTCAGGTGCTGTCTTAAAGCCTATCGCGTCTATCCCCGCTGTAAAAGCCCAGTAATGGTTGCTCTAGTGCTTTGCCCACAGCAAGCACCTTGAACAGCTCGCCCATTTCGGCTTCTGATAGCAGTTTTTGGATGGCGCCGATGGTTTGTGCCCATTTTGCACTGTCATCGTTATGGGTTGATGTGGGGGCTAACCGTTCAAGTTGCTGTGGCAATCCGCAATTCATTAAGAAGCGTGCCTGCGAGGTATAGCCCATAACATCTAGTTCGGCTTCAAGCGCGGCATCGGCCATTGCGGTGAAATCCACATGGGCGGTCACATCTTGTAAGCCCGGTAATAGCAGGGCTTCGCTGTGAGCATGGTGACGAAAGTGACACATGATGGTGCCCTCGTTACGTTGCTCGTGATAATACTCGCGCTGAGGAAAGCCGTAATCAAAGATCAGAACGGCTCCTTTTTCAAGCCATGAACCAATGGCTTTTATCCACGCTTCGCCCTGTAGGTTGAGCTCGCTTCGGTAGCCATTCACCTTTGGAAAGCGGCGTGTGGCAATGTCTTGTAGTGCCTGTGAAGCGGGCTTTGCAGCCCAGCAAAATGGACTGGTTTGCGGCGAGGCGGCGAGGCTGACTCCTAATTCGATAAAGGCGCCATTCTCGTCTTGCTCAACGAGATGTACGGGCATGGCGTCAAGCACCTCGTTAGCGATCACACAGCCGGTGAAAGCGTTTGGCAAACTATCTAACCATTGCACCCTGTCCAGATGTTCGCTAAGGGCTATCTTTTGCCGATGCTGAAGACTGGGTGACACCTCTAAGATCGAATACTTAACCTCGACTCCCATGTCGATTAAGGCGGGGATGAGCACTTTAGCTAAGGCACCACTTCCGGCACCAAACTCTAATACTTCCACGCTCTGGCTTAGCTGCAAAACCTGATGAATTTGGTGCGCTACACTTTGCCCGAATAAAGGGCTTAGCTCTGGGGCGGTGGTAAAGTCGCCCACAGGAAGGCCGCTACCAAACTTTGTACTTCCGCCGCTGTAATAGCCAATGTCAGGCGCATAAAGCACGTGATGCATCCACTGGTCAAAGGGCAGGAATTGATCTTCTTGCTGTGCGACGGTGTCGTATAGGTATTGATGATTACGATCAAGCTGTTGCAATAAATCGTGCTCAAGCTGAGGAAGACCGGAAGGAAGAACCGGAGAGTGCAAAAGTTTCATGGGAAATCGAGCAATACGTTAAGAGCGGGGAGGGCGAGAATCAGCCGATTTTTTTTGCTGCTGAATGCGAAAAATTTCCAGTAGCATGCCAATTAAAAAACTCAGCAAAATAGCGGAAATGGCGGCAAGCAAAAAGTTGCTAAATATAATCCATAGCGGAATACAAAGAATAAAAGCACGCCAAATGGGGCGCGAAAGCAAACTTTTCATACTCGTTAGTCAATGAAGGCCCCGACGCCACGGAGCGAAGCCTTCATTTTACGCATCCTTTTACGATATTGCGCCCACATCTGTTTTTGAAACGGCGTTAGCCTGAGTTTCGTAACCCCGCAGCGATGCCGTTAATAGTGATATGCATGGCCTCTTGCGAGTAGCCGTCCGGGCGTTCAGCTTCGTTTTTACGTTGGCGTCGCAGCAATTCAACTTGTAAATGATTTAAGGGGTCGATGTAGGCGAACCGTTCGGTTAGGGCCGCGCGTAAGGCCGGATCATGATCCAGTAGTTCATAACCATTGAGTTGCTTAAACAACGAGCAGCATAAGTGGAACTCGTCTTTGATACGTTTAAAGATGGCTTGGGCACTGACTTGATCATCCACAAGTTGCGCATAACGAGCACCAATATCTAAATCGGTTTTTGCGAGAACCTGTTCCATATTGGATAACAAGGTGTTGAAGAAAGGCCATTCTTTAGCCATGTGTTGCAGTTGTTTTAAGCGTTCTTCCTTTGTAGCAGGGCCGTTGGCAATCCCTTCGTCTAAATAGTGCTGGATACCGCTACCTACCCCGTACCATCCCGGTAAAGGAAGACGGCACTGAGCCCACGAGAAGCTCCAAGGAATGGCTCGTAAATCTTCAATGCGTTGCATTGCCTTACGAGAAGCAGGACGTGATCCAATATTCAAGCCGGCAATTTCGCGCACCGGTGTGGCATTGAAGAAGTAATTAGCAAAGTCAGGTGTGTCATAAATTAATGAGCGGTAATGGGACTGCGCGGCATCTGACATGCAACGCATGGCGTCCCCAAACTGCTCGATATACGTGTCCTCACTGCGCGCGTGCGCACTTAGGCTAGCTTCAAGGGTAGCGGCGACAAACATTTCAAGATGCCAACGCCCTACATCGGCATTTTTATACCGTCCCTGAATGATTTCGCCTTGCTCGGTAAGCCGGATTTGACCATTGACGGTACCCGGAGGTTGGGCTTGGATGGCATCAAAGCTTGAACCGCCACCTCGACCCACCGAGCCTCCGCGACCGTGAAAGAGGCGCAGGCGTATATTTCGCTGATTAAAAACAGAGACTAGCTCGCGCTCGGCTTGATAGAGCGACCAGTTTGAGCAGAGGTAGCCGCCGTCTTTATTACTGTCAGAGTAGCCTAGCATGACCTCTTGGACGCCGTTTTGTGCATGCTTTACGCGGGCATTGACCTCGGGTAAGTCGAGGTAAGCCGCCATAATTTCTGCACCACGCTGTAAGTCAGGAATGGTCTCGAAAAGTGGAACGACCATGACGCCGGCGTTGTCATCGTGTACACCAGGAACGATAAGCCCCGTTTCTTGCTGTAAAACCAAGACCTCAAGTAAGTCACTTAGGCTTTCAGTATGAGAAACAATGCTTTGTTCTATTGTGCGAGGGCCAAACCGTTTACGAGCTTCTGCAGCATAACGAAGTATGGCGAGCTCTTTGGTGGTCTCTTCCGAGTAATTTAACCAAGGCGATACGAGTGGGCGGGTTTGTGCCAACTCGGCACGTAATACGGCAATTCTGTCGTCTTCGGCTAAGGTGGCGTATTGAATAAGTTGGCCGTTGTGCTCTACACCCGCTGCTTCAAAGAGCTCAGCAATCACCCGCTCGTGTACATCCGAGCTTTGTCGTAGGTCAATAGTGGCCAGATGGAAGCCAAATACGGCGACGGTTTGCAATAGGTCGCGTAATCGTAAGTCGGCAATCAGTGTTGCCTTGCTAGCGGCTAATGAGTCCGCGATGATTTGTAGGTCTTGTTGAAATTCAGCAGCTGTCGCATAAGGCGCGGCTGCGTAAGATGCGCGCTGAGCAAGGTTGCGTCCCGTCAATTCTAGACTGGTCGCGGCCAGACGAGCATAAATGTGGATGCAAGCGCGACGGTAGTGTTCGTCAATACGATGCGGAGAGGTATCGTGGCTGTCAGCCGAAAGTTTTGCGAGGGCTGGGCTAGCCGGTGCCAACACGCTAGATAGCGAAAGTTCTGTGCCTAGCGATCTGAGCTCTTCTAGGTAGTGCGTCATCGCCGTGCTGCATTGTCTCAATACGGCTTGCTGCAAGGTAGAGGAGTCAACGTTAGGGTTGCCGTCGCGATCCCCACCAATCCAACTGCCCATGCGTAAAAACGTCGGTAACGGTTTTAGTGGTGCGACGTGATCTGAGGTATTGGGTTCATGCAATAACTGTCCTAGATCATGATAAAGCTGGGGAATGGCCTTAAGAAACGTGTGCGGATAATAAGCCAAGGCGTTATCAATTTCATCCCCTACTGTTAGGGTGTGTTTACGCAGTATTCTGGTTTTCCACAGTGTGGTGATCAGCGCGGCTAAGCGAAGTTCTTGAGACCGTTTTTTGGATTCGTGTTGCTGATGCTCAAGAGTGGGTAGCAGCGCGGCGATGTCACGGTGTAGGGCCAGTGTGCTTTGACGCTGTACCTCAGTCGGGTGGGCTGTCAGTACGGGGACGACGTTAGCGTTGGCAAAAAACGCTAACAGTTCTTCTCGGCTATGTTGAGGTGACAGCACTGCTAGGGCACGCTCTAAAGAGCCGGCTTGTGTTGCTGGGTCGGAGGCATTGTGCTGCCGATTTTGCTCTCGGTCTTCTGCAATATTGGACAAATGCAGGAAATAAGCGAAGGCTCTGGCTACCGTAAGCGCTTGTTCTTTACTGAGTTTTGGAATGTTCAGTTCTAGTGCAACAAGTTCGTTCTGCTCACCTTCACGTCGGTAACGAACGGCATAGCGCCTTAGGCTCTCGATGATACTGAACATCTCTTGCCCATCGGCTTCATGAATGACATCACCAAGCGTTTTACCAAGCAAACGTATGTCTTGGCGTAGTAATGACGCCGGATTGGTGCTGCTGCATTGCATGGTTTCTTCTCCTAATTTGTGTTTTTCTACATAGAGCATATATGGTGCGATGCAGCAAACGCAAGAAATGACGTTATTTTTTTACGGTTTATTCGCTTTAAGTTGCTGGCGCGTATATCATAAACTTCTTTATCACGCTTTTTTAGCTAGAGATTCCATGCCGCAATATCGTTCTCGTACTTCTACGCATGGTCGCAATATGGCTGGTGCGCGCGCATTGTGGCGCGCGACAGGCATGAAAGATGGCGACTTTAACAAACCCATTATCGCTGTGGTGAACTCGTTCACGCAGTTTGTACCGGGTCACGTTCATTTAAAAGACTTAGGTCAACTTGTAGCACGCCAAATCGAGGCGGCAGGTGGTGTGGCTAAAGAGTTCAACACCATCGCTGTCGACGATGGTATTGCCATGGGGCACGATGGCATGTTGTATTCGTTGCCATCACGCGAACTGATTGCTGACTCTGTCGAGTATATGGTGAATGCCCACTGTGCAGATGCCATGGTTTGTATTTCAAACTGCGACAAAATCACGCCCGGAATGTTGATGGCCGCCATGCGCGTTAATGTGCCCACCATCTTTGTGTCGGGTGGCCCAATGGAGGCCGGAAAAGTTACGTCCAAAGACGGCAAAACCGTCATTCGTAAGTTGGACCTCGTTGATGCCATGATTCAGGCAGCCGATGACAGCGTTTCCGATGCGGATCTCGCCGAAATCGAGAGCAACGCCTGTCCTACCTGCGGCTCATGTTCCGGCATGTTTACGGCTAACTCTATGAACTGTTTGACCGAAGCGCTAGGCTTGGCGTTACCGGGCAACGGCACCATTATGGCTACGCATGCTCGCCGTAAGGGCCTGTTCGAAATGGCAGGTGGCCTTATCGTCGAGTTGTGTAAACGTTATTACGAACAGAACGATGAATCGGTCTTGCCTCGTAATGTAGCGACCTTCGAAGCCTTCGAAAATGCGATGACACTGGATGTCGCGATGGGTGGTTCGACGAACACCGTTTTGCACTTACTGGCAGCAGCCCAAGAGGCGGGTGTTGAATTCACCATGGCTGATATCGATCGCATTTCGCGTCGTGTGCCTTGCTTGTGTAAGGTGGCTCCTGCTACCGAGCTTTATCACATGGAAGACGTGCACCGTGCCGGCGGTATTTTAGGTATTCTTGCTGAATTGGCTCGTGGCGATTTACTGCATCTTGATGTTCCAAACGTACACAGCGGCACCTTGGGTGAAGCCATTAAGCGTTGGGACGTGCGTGGCGACAACCTAAAGGCGGTAGAGAAGTTCTACCTCGCGTCACCCGGTGGTATTCCGACTCAAACCGCTTTCAGCCAAGACCGTTACTACCAAAGCTTAGACACTGACCGTGAAAGCGGTTGTATACGTGATGTCGAACATGCTTACTCTGCCGATGGCGGTTTAGCTGTACTGTATGGAAACCTTGCGGTGAATGGCTGTATTGTGAAAACAGCGGGCGTAGATGAAAGTATTCTAACGTTTACCGGCAAAGCACGTGTTTTCGAGAGCCAAGAAACGTCAGTGGAAGGCATTCTTAATGGCAGTGTGACCGAAGGCGATGTGGTTATTATTCGCTACGAAGGTCCTAAAGGTGGTCCGGGCATGCAAGAAATGCTTTATCCCACTTCTTACTTGAAATCCAAAGGGCTAGGAGCCAAAGCGGCGTTGTTAACCGACGGTCGTTTTTCAGGTGGCTCATCGGGCTTAGTTATTGGTCACGCGTCTCCTGAAGCGGCTGAGGGCGGCGCTATTGCACTTGTGGAAGAGGGCGATACGATCGAAATTGATATTCCGAATCGCCGTATTCATTTGGCCATTAGCGATGAAGAGCTAGCGCAACGAAGTGCTCAGATGGAAGCTCGCGGAGCACAAGCTTGGAAGCCTCAGGAAGATCGCCCTCGGGTGGTGTCCCAGGCCTTACGTGCTTACGCGGCGTTAGCTACATCAGCTGATCGCGGTGCAGTTCGTGACGTAGATCAGTTGTATCGTAAGTAGGTTAAGCGTTCGTTAGTTGTTGGTAAGAAGGCTGTCGTGATGGCAGCCTTTTTTACATTGAGGCAGTAAACTATCTCATACCTTAAGATATCAATGACACGAGACCGCTCGTCGGTCTATCCCTTAGAGACAACCACATGCTTAATTCTGAACAGCAACGCCAGCAGCAGTGCATTATTAACGAATTACAGGTTCAGCCTGCGATCGATGTCCAGTACGAAGTACAGCGTCGAACGCGCTATTTGGTTGACTATGTAAAACGTAGTGGTATGAAAGCAATGGTGTTGGGCATTAGCGGCGGTGTTGATTCTTTGGTGGTTGGCGCTTTAGCGCAGCGTGCTGCAGAACAGTTACGAGCCGAATCGTACGAGGCACGCTTTATCGCTATGCGCCTGCCCTACGGAGAGCAAGCGGATGCTGCCGATGCTGATGCGGTCTTGCGGTATATTGCTCCCGATGAGCAACTAACGGTGGACATTCAACCCGCCACCGACGCGTTACTTCAACAGCTGTTGAACGCTGGGCAGCGCTTTGATAACGAATCACAGCAAGATTTTATTGTGGGAAACATAAAGGCACGTCAACGTATGATTGCGCAGTATGCCTCTGCTGCAGCGGCTCGGGGTATTGTCTTAGGGAGTGATCATGCGGCTGAAGCCCTGATGGGGTTCTTTACAAAGTTCGGTGACGGTGCTGCTGATGTGATGCCCTTAGTGGGCTTGAATAAGCGGCAAGTTCGAGCGCTGGGCGTAGCCATGAACGCGCCCGATCATTTAGTGAATAAAATCCCAACCGCTGATTTAGAAAGCTTGACTCCCATGCGCGCAGATGAAGTAGCCTTTGGGGTTAGCTATGAACAAATTGATGACTTTCTTGAGGGCAAAGATGTCGATGCGACAGCATTCGAGATCATCATTAGGCATTTTAAGGCCTCAAGTCATAAGCGTCAGTTGCCGGCTCATCCATCGAATCCGGCCTAATAAACTCGAATGAACTTTCTGTCTTTTTTAGCGCTTTTTAGTAACTAAATGCTGTTACAAAGTGGCTTTATGTTATTGTCGTCTAAAACCTTTTAACGTGCTTATTAAAGGTCACGACAGAAACTTTTTATGCATCCAGTAATTCCTGCCTTTCTTATCGCGCGCTGGCTGCTTTTGTTGGTAGTGTTAGCGGGTTTATATTTTCTAAAAGATTTCTTAGTCCCAGTGTTGGGGGCTTTGATCATCGGTTTAGCAAGTTGGCCCCTTTACCAAAGGTTGCTGGTGAGATGTCATTACCGGCGTACCCTTGCTGCCACGTTGGCGTTGCTCGTTGTTATTCTTGTGCTAATTGTTCCGCTATCCATGGCGTTGTCTTTCGCTATCCAAGAGGCGAGTAGCTTCATTGGTTGGGCGTTGGCCGCAAACCGCTACGGTATGCCTGTGCCCGAATGGATCAGCGCTTTGCCTTTAGTGGGACAACGTTTGTCGGAAGTCTGGGAAACCTATTTAGGTGAACCTCACGCGCTGGGCACGTTTGTAGAGCTCGTCAGCGGCGAGCATTTGGGCAATATCTACAGAATGGTGCTGTCTGCCACCGGTAACGTATTTCATTTATTGTTATCCCTGCTTTTTCTATTGATTACTTTATTCTTTGTTTATAAAGATGGTGATCGTATTCTTGCGCAGTTAGATATCGTGGGTGAGCGAATCCTTCCACAACGATGGAGACGTTTTTCTCGGGTTGTGCCGGCTACGGTTAACTCTACCGTTACGGGGATGAGCCTGATCGCTTTAGGCGAAGGTGTGGTGCTGGGTATTGCCTATTGGGTGGTTGGCGTTCCATCCCCAGTCTTGTTGGGGGTAATCACCGGTTTTATGGCACTTATACCTGGCGGGGCCCCTTTATCTTTTACGTTGGTTTCGCTGTATTTGGTGGGTTCTGGCGAAATGGTTGCTGGTATCGGACTGTTTCTTTGGGGTTCGATCGAGCTGTTTATTGTTGATAAAACCTTACGTCCGCGCTTAGTGGGTGGGCCCGTTAAATTACCGTTTTTACCGACGTTTTTTGGTTTGGTAGGGGGCGTTAAAACCATGGGGTTTGTTGGGCTGTTTATTGGCCCTGTGTTGATGGCGCTATTAGTAGCGATTTGGCGAGAATGGATTTACGAAGCCCCTAGCCATACGGGATTGTTGGAAACCGACGTGACAAAACTGAAGGGCCCAGCTACACCAGAAGCCGAACCCTAGTCGTTGTCTTGTTCATAACGTCGTTGCTGAATGCGACGGCGTTAATCGAAGCCTTTGGCGAAACCTAAGGCTTGTTCTACTTTTGAAGCAATAATAAATAATAATTCGTCTTTGCCGGGTAATACGTCAATTTCCATACCGATCGCTAAATTATCACTGCCGATAGCAACCGGTAAGCTGATACCAGCCAAGCCGACACAGCTTCCGGGGTTAACATTGGCAGCCAGTCGGCTGAAGTGTTCCGCGTTGCTGCTTTCTTGACTGGCCTCGGGGGCCAACACGCCGACAGTTGGGAAAATGAAGCCATGTAATTCATGTTGTGCACTCACGGTTTGGTACTCGTGCAACATGGCTGGAACCCATTGTGTAATGGCTTGTTGGTAGATGGGGTAGAGCTCATCCAGTTCGCCTGCAGCATTCGGAAACACCTGCGGAGCAATGAGTTTGCTGAGTAGTTTCTTGATATCCGGGCTTGCCACTTTCTCTTGTATGTCGGCGTACGATAAATTGATGTCGTAGGCTCGTAAATACTGACTTAGTGCGGTGAGCTGTTCGTGCAACACGATTGGGGTGCCGCATTTGGGCGCAAGTTGTGCGACTTGTTCGAGTGAGACATCCACGAGCTGTATGCCCGCTTTCTCTATACGCACCAGTGCAGCTTGGCAAGCCGCCATGACCTCTGAAGAGCTAGAAGCCCAAAACTCATTGACCACGCCTAGCCGTATTGGGCCCTTAAAACTCGTCGGCGTGTCGTTATGAGGCCTAAGTAAGCTGTCGACCTTAACGATATCCACCACATTTGAAGCCAGAGGGCCGACGGTATCGCGAGAAGGGGATGCCGGAGTGATGCCTTCGGTGGTATAGCGTCCGACAGAGGGGCGGTAGCCTACGCAACCATTTAGCGCCGCAGGTAGGCGAATAGAGCCCGCTGTGTCTGTTCCTAAAGCCATTGGTACCATCATGCTGGCAACGGCGACAGCGCTCCCCGACGACGAGCCTCCTGCAATATGCAGCACATTGCGAGCATTTCGAGTACCTGTTAACTCGCCGGAGTTTAACGCGCTGTTGTAGCCGGACACCCCTAACGCTAACTCATGCATATGAGTCTTACCGACAATAATGGCCCCAGCTTCGCGTAAAGCAGCAATGCACGGCGCATCGTATTGTGGAATAAAGTGTTTCAGGGCGGGTGTGCCCGCGGTATTCGGTAGACCTGCTACATGAATATTATCTTTAACCGCAATGGGGATTCCGCCCAAAGGAAGTGCGCTTTTTTGCTCTGCACTTTTTGAATCATAAAGCTGGGCCTGCTTTAGAGCGCCCGCTTCGTCGACGTGAATGAACACGTTCGACGACGCACTTTTACGAATGCGCTCAATGCTAAGGGCACAGAGTTCGGCAGCGGAAATATCACCTACTAGTAAAGCGGTGGAAGCATTACGCAGGTTAAGAAGATAGTCGTAGCGATCCATAATGCAGGTCCAAGTCATATAGGGGTAATGTCCATTATGTATGTATAGGACACCCCGCCTTAAAACAAGTGGGAAATTGATGTGTATATGACACACCACGCAACCTAATGGGTTTTAACTAGTCTATAAGACCTTTGCTAATCATAGTGCTACATTGCTAACGGTTTTAGTTTGTCTATTTTATAGGAAGTAATAATGTTGTCTTCTACGTTGAACGCGCCAATTACGGCCCAACGATACGATGGGGTGGCCCGGACCTTGCATTGGGCGATGGCGGTGGGTCTATTCTGCATGATGATTACGGCCCTTGTGCGTTTCTTTGCCGATGACACCCCACTGGCAGATGCCGTATGGCCTTGGCATCGCCCCGTAGGTTTTAGCTTATTTTTGTTGCTGTGGGTGCGTATGGGGTGGGCTTGGAAGCAGCGTAATGCTCACGCTCCATTAAGTTCAGCGGCAAAATGGGGGCATCGTTTTCTCTACCTGTTAATGTTGGCTGTACCCAGTATTGCTTTGTTAAGACAGTACGGTTCAGGCCGAGCTTTTGAGTATTTGGGTGTGACCGTGATGCAAGCCACGGACACCAAAATCGAATGGATGACCGCGCTGGGCGGGTTATTGCACGGCGAACTGGGTTGGCTGTTATTTGCCACGATTATCGGGCACATCGCCATGGTTATTTGGCACAAGCGAGATCCCAATACCAATGTTTTACCCAGAATGTGGGGGAAGTAGACGGTAGCGGCTAGGGGGCGTTAAAGCTTCAGTATCAACTTACGAACGTAAATTAATATTGTTCTAACAAATGCAGTTTGTCTTTGGTGTTTGCCCATGTTTCGTGATCACTAAGAGGCTCTTTGGTGGACGTGATTCGCGTCCACCTTGGGTCACGTGAAAGCTGACGATTAAGTTCTACGAAATGAGCTTGATCCGGCGCAATATCACTGGCCTCTACGATCGCGTTCACTGGGCACTCTCCGACGCAAATCGAACAGTCAATGCATTCATCTGGATCAATGACTAAAAAATTTGGGCCTTCGTAAAAACATTCCATCGGACACACGCTGACGCAGTCTGTGTACTTACAGGCAATACAACTCTCAGTGACGACAAAAGCCATGGTTCTCGTTTTCCATCTCTATTAGTAAGACAAATTAGGTGCTGGGGTTGGACGGTCAGTCGCCGCTTTAGTTCATATCGGTAAATGCATAGGACGCGGCAAGGGGCTGTGCACCATGAGCTTAAGCAATAAGGAAAACAGCAATGCTTGCGTTGAGCAAGGTGTGGCAGCCAAGAGGCTTAAGGTGAAGGGCAGACGACATAAGCGTTGACTGTAACGCTATTTTCTTGACTCAAATAGGGCTGAATTAGCGCATCACTGTTTTGATAAATGCAACAATGTGCTGAGCAACGGGTTTTGAGTCGTTGCAAGCTGCTGTATTACACCTAAAAGCATCTATAATGCGAATCTTTATCATTAACAATAAATAGAGGCTCTTGTGAAACACCACACCCGTTTAGTTAGTCTATGCGCCGCTCTGATGCTGGCATTGCCAGCAACGGCGCTTGAGCTTGTTCACAGTGAAGGGGTGGTTGACCTCCAGACTGTGCCGAATACCATCGCTACCTTTGATCTGGGCGTGCTGGACACGTTGCACAGCCTTGAGGTTGATGTAATAGGGGTGCCTAGATCAAACTATAAAGGGCGCTTGGCTGAGTTTAAAGACTCAACAGTGGTTGGAACATTGTTCGAGCCGGACTATGACGTACTTAATGAACTACAGCCAGAGCTAATTATTGCAGGGAGACGGTCTCAGCCCGCCATACCTCAGTTGCAAGATATTGCTCCTACCGTTGTATTTTTGACCGAACCTTTCGATTTTTTTGAAGGCTTTAAACGGGATAACTTAGCATTGGCTCGTGTTTTTTCGAAAGAAGAGCAAGCGGAACAGGCACTTAACGATATTGAAGATGATTTGCAAACGCTGCACGAGCAAAATCAGGACAAATCAGGGGCTTTCTTATTTGTCGTCAAAGACAACGTTATTGCGCATGTCCCAGGTGATCGTTTTGGTTACGCCTATGAATTAGCGGGCCTACGTTCTGTATTGCCCGCCCGGGATCTGAGTATTCCAGAGGCTCCTCGCCCTGAGGCGGGAACACCTGAAGCGCAAGTCGCAGCGCAAGCACGAGCAGCTGCGATTACGAGCGTCGCTCAAGCAGAACCTGATTGGTTTATTGTTCTCGATCGAGGTGCAGTGAATGGTGCTGAAAAAACAGCAGAGGCGACGTTAGCCGCACACCCTGAGCTTAGCCAAACTCAAGCATTTAAAGAAGGGCGGGTGGTGTATGTGGATCCCGACGCTTGGTACATTGTAGGAAGTGGGCTTCGAAATATGAAAGATATTACTGAGGCGTTGCTAGCGCAGATGTAAGTCCACCTGCACCAACATACACTTAAAAGTGTTAAAGCCTGTCATTTAACGTTAATACGTTACAAAATGACAGGCTTTTTTGTTTTATAAAAAATAGTTATATAACAACCATTTAAGATTTAAATCAAAATCAGAAACGTCTTGTTTGAGACATAATTGTATCTAGCTGGCTTGATAACGCGTTAGAAGGCGATGGTTTGCGCTCATTTGCTGACGTCTACGGAGAAGACAGGCCATGAGAATCGCTCATTTTGCGTTTCGGGCTCTAACGTTGATGTGGTGCGTTGCGGCGCCATCCAGCTCCGGCCCTGATTCCCATACGGTTGTGACGCGTCAAACAGCGGCTTGTGGCGTGGCCGACCCTGAATTGCAAGAGGCTTACCACGGGGGGTGTTTAGCCGGCTTGGCGCATGGGCAGGGTATAGCGCGAGGTAGGGATGGGGCCTTTTATCAAGGCAATTTTGTTAAGGGTACGAAGTCGGGGTATGGCGTCAAGCTTTACGCAAACGGCGATGCCTATGCCGGACATTGGCAAGCGGATTACCGTCACGGCCATGGTGTGTACGAGTTCGGTGAGCGCTCGGCGTGGCGTGGTGATAAATACATAGGTTTGTGGGAACGAGATCAGCGTCATGGCCGTGGAGCTTATTTGTTTTATCCCACAGGTGAATCCTTTATGGCCGACTGGGTAGAAGGGCAAACCGAGGCCTTTGCTTCGCCTATGTTGATCCGGCGCAAACGTACCTATGAGGCATTGCTACCTGTATTGGGGCAGGTTGGTCTACAGGTGTGTTCGACCCTAACTGATGGGGCGTCTGCTCAGCGCGTGGCTCATGGCCGAGTCGTAGCAGTAGAAGGAGAGCGAATCCACGTGCATGTTGAAACTCAAGCCGTTCTAGAAAATAGCAAAAAACTGGTTTTGAATCCGCGTTGGGACTTAATGACTGAATGGATGAGGTGTGCGCCATGACGATACAAACAACGAATATAGAACCTCTTTTGATGGTGGTTTGCACGGGGAACATTTGTCGTAGCCCTATGGCAGAGGCTGTACTACGACATCAGCTCGCCGAGCGAGACGTGGAAGCAGAAGTGGCGTCATGTGGGTTAGCGGCACCGATTGGCCGGACCCCCCACCCTTTTGCACTTCAAGTTAACGAGAGCCAAGGTATTCCTATTGCTTCTGATAAACGATCGATAGCGAGTGCATCGGCCGATTTGAAACGAGCCACCTTATTGTTGGTGATGGATCACCAGCACCGTTACGAAATCATGCAGCGCTACTCCTTTGCCAGTGGCAAAACGTTTCTGCTGGGGCACTGGGAAAACGAAGAAATTCCCGACCCTTTACACAGTCCTTTACACGCTTTTGAGCAGGTCTACAGACATTGCAGGCAGGGATGCTGTCTGCTTCATCTAACAGTCTTGTTAACTAGAGCTACGTAACTATGGCAGTGAATGTAAATACGATAATGGGGCGCTTAACGCTACTACTCGCCGCTCTGGCTATGTCAGGTTGTACGGGTATGTATTTAGGTGCGGTGGTCGATGACAATAAAAAGTTGCCCGAGCTAAGCGAAGCCGATGTGCAGGCGCGAGCTGACATCCACGCTATTACTCCAGAGACCGTGCATCAGTTGTACAGTGCCCAGCAAGCGCAGGCCGATATCAATCAGGCAAGGTTAGATGCTGCGCACCTCGCATCGGATCAAGAGCCTTATGTCTACAAGGTCGCCCCTCGAGATGTGTTGCTGGTTACGGTTTGGAACCATCCCGAACTTAACAATCCGTCAGGCCAACTCAGCACCGACTTAGCAGGGCGCACGGTAAGCGGTGACGGCTATTTCTTTTTTCCTTACGTCGGGCGGGTATTGGCGGCAGGGCGTACTACCACTGAGATACGCGCCGAGTTAGCGTCTGGCTTGTCGGTGTATTTAACCGAACCACAAGTGGACGTGTCAGTGTTGCAGTATCGGGGTAATAAGGCGTTTGTTGTGGGCAAGGTCGACAGCCCTGGGCCGGTCGCCATTACCGACGAACCTCTGTATGTCACCACGTTGATCACTAACGTAGGGGGACTAAAAACAGATGCTGATTTGTCAGGGGCCGTATTAAATCGTCAAGGGGTGCTACGTAACATTGACTTATATGCATTGTATTACAAAGGGGATCTTAGTCAGAATGTATTGCTGCAAGATGGCGATATTTTGAATATTCCCGAACGCAATCAAGACAAAGTCTTTGTGTTGGGCGAGGTGTTGCGACCTCATTCACGCCTGTTGCCTTGGGGGCGTTATACCTTGGCTGATGCCTTGGGTGATGCAGGGGGCTTAAATCAAGTTACCTCTCGGGCCAATCAAGTGTATGTGCTGCGCGAGGTCGATGTGGGCAGGCCGCAAATTTGGCACCTGAATGCCAGCAGCCCTGACTCGCTGATGCTAGCCGATAACTTCGTGCTTCAAGCGCGCGACGTGGTGTTTGTGGATGCAGCCGCGGTTACACGCTGGTCACGAGTCATTAATCAAATCTTGCCGACGGCGACCTCGTTATTGCAGGGCGCAAGTGTAAGCCACGACCTACGTAACTAACCAAGCTTTCGGCTTTTAGAACGAGTCGCCTTCGTGCGGCTCGACATCACGAACTACTGATAGTGAAAACGCTATGACGTCTGTCGATAAGACTATGCCTGCAAACGATGAACACGAAATTAGTTTGTCGGATTTGTTCAATACCCTGCTGCAAAATGTAGGAATTATTGCTACGACTTTTGTGGTGATCCTAACGCTTGGGCTAGCTTACGCTGTGTTGACACCTCCGGTTTACCAAACCGATGCTTTGATTCAGGTTGAGGACCAAGGAGGAGGTGTAGGCCTTGCGGGGCTTTCGCAGCTTTCTGAAGCCTTTGGTATGCAGCAGAGTTCAATAGCGGGCGAGATTGAAATCTTACGTTCCCGAGAAGTATTGCTAAAGGCGATAGAAAAAACGCGTGCAACCGAACATCTTGCCGTTGATAACCATTTCCCGCTAATTGGTGAGTGGGTAGCGCGTCGTTACGAGTCGAAGAATGTCGATCTGGCGAAACCGTTTTGGGGCTTAAGTGGTTTTGCGTGGGGCGGTGAACGGCTTGAACTGGGCGAGTTAAACGTACCGCGTGGGACATACTATCTTGAGCTTAAGGATCAGGGTTTCGTCTTTAAAAATGATGATGGAAAAACGTTAATTGAAAGCGATCAAATTGGACAGCGACTACGATTCAACGTGTTGGGTCAAGAGGCATCATTAGCCATTCAGTCGGTGGTGGGGCGGCAAGGAACACGTTTTAAAATAGAACGGCGTTCGATGATTGAAACCTTTGAAAGCTTAAGGCAAAACTTACAGGTGGCCGAGGCGGGTGCACAAAGTCGCGTTATACGATTGAAGCTAGATAGCCAAGACAGACAGTTTGCAGTCGAGTTTGTGAATGCTGTGGCCAGCGCCTATCTACAGCAGAACGTTGAACGTCGCAGTGCCGAGGCGCGTAGTAGTCTCGCCTTCCTTGAAGAGCAACTGCCTCAGTTGCGAGACAACGTAGAGCAAAAAGAGGAAGAGCTAAGTCAGTTTCGGTCTTCTAGCGGTACGATTAGCATTCCCGAAGAAACTCAGGGGCTGTTACGGCAATCGGTTGAGTTAGAGAATAAGCGCTTAGAACTGCAATTAAAGCGTGACGAACTTCGCCAACGCTATAAGCCAGAGCACCCGACATTACGGGCCCTTAGCCAGCAATTATCGGCAATTAGCAATGCAAGCACTCAACTGGGAGGCGACATTGATAAGTTACCTCAAGCGCAGCGCGATTTGTTACGTCTAGAGCGTGATACGCAAGTCAATACGCAGCTTTATATCTCCTTGTTAAATAGTGCGCAAGAGTTGCGTGTGGCAGAGGCCGGCACCATCGGTACGGTGCGCATCATTGACTTTGCTGTGCTTCCTGAAAGGCCAATCAAACCGAAGCGCTCATTAATTGTGGCGGTGGCAGCTTTACTTGGCCTGATGCTGGGTGTAATGGCGGCGCTATTGCGTAGCTTCTTGCGGCCAGCTGTACAACGTGCAGAGCAAATTGAACAGCAAACGGGGTTAAGCACGTATGTCAGCGTACCCGAGTCCGAAGTACAAAAAAGTTTTCGTATTGCACAGCTGGGGCGTAAGCGTAAAGATATTCGTCAGTTATTGGCGTTTGAAAACTCGGATGATCCGTCTATCGAAAGCTTGCGTTCGTTACGTACGGGCTTGAAGTTTGCCATGATGGGCACCGAAGGAAAAACACTAGCGATAACGGGGGCGACATCCGGCGTTGGGAAAAGCTTCATTTCCTCAAATTTAGCGGCGGTTTTAGCCTCAAACGAGCAGAAAGTGGTTCTGATCGATACGGATTTACGCCGTAGTCGTCTAAATGAATATTTTGGCTACGATCGCAAACGTGCAGGGTTGTCCGATGTGCTGTTAGGACAAAAAGCCTTATCTGAGGTGCTGGTTGCGATTAACGAACACTTATACGTGCTGCCAGCAGGGACAACGTCGCCGAACCCGGGTGAATTGATGTTAAGCCCGGCATTGGCGCAAACGCTTGAGCAGTTAAAAGCCGATTTTGATTTGGTGATTGCGGATACCGCTCCGCTGTTGCCTGTTGCGGATACGCTGGCTTTGATGCAGCACATGTCTGTCAGCTTGATGGTGGCGAGGGCAGAGCACAGTACCGTTGCGGAAGTACGTGATTCCTTAGCCAAGCTTCGTACCGCTGGGGTCGATGGTGCTATGAAAGGGGTGATCTTTAATGGTGTACGTCGTTACCGCTTAGGTCATGGCTCGTCGTATCGTTATTATTACTCATATAAGTGATGACACGACGTATAACGATTGTTAACGGTTAACGCGAATGCATACCTACACCCCTAAATAGGGTGTAGGTATGTTTGCACTTACAGTTGTACTGACTGCATGTATTGGTCAAAACGAGCTTCGGCAAAGCGGAACCACAATACGGAGTCTTTTTGGAAGGCGCGATAATCGCTAAAGATTTTGCGCCATGTGGGGTTGCTCTCATTTAGTTCAGCATACAGCTCTTGGCTGGCTTTAAACGAAGCATCCAACACTTCTTTAGAGAATGGCAGTATTTTGGCCCCATGCCCCACTAACTCTTTTAGGGCGGCAGGGTTACCGGCATCGTACTTGGCTTGCATGTCTAAATGTGCATAGGTACTGGCGGCAGAAACAATGTCTTTGTAATGCTGCGAGAGCGAGTCGTAGGCTTTCTTGTTTACCAACAAATCTAAGCCTACAGAACCTTCCCACCAGCCTGGGTAGTAGTAGTACGGGGCGACCTTGTAAAAACCTAAACGTAGGTCGTCGTAAGGTCCGACCCACTCGGCGGCGTCAATGACGCCGCGCTCAAGGGCTTGGTACACCTCGCCACCGGCAATGTTTTGTGGAATACCGCCTAGTTTTTCAACCACGCGACCTGGCAGGCCGCCGATACGGATTTTTAGGCCGCGAATGTCGTCAACGGTATTGATTTCTTTACGGAACCAACCACCCATTTGCACACCGCTGTTTCCACAGGGGAAGTTAACGATGTTGTGTCCGGCGTAGAACTCGCGGGTTAGCTCCAGGCCATTACCGTGGTACATCCAAGCGGTAAGTTGGCGAGAGTTCATGCCAAAGGGGATGGCACAGCTTAATGCAAAGGTGGGATCTTTACCATAAAAGTAATAGGGAGCGGTGTGTGCGGCTTCCACTGAGTTTTGTTCTAGGGCATCGACTACGCCCATAGCAGGCATTAGCTCACCTCCGGCGTGAACGGAAATATTGAATTTTCCATCACTGAGCTCGCGGACCTTCTCGGCAAAAACTTCACCGCCACCATAGATAGTGTCTAAGTTGCGGGGGAAGCTCGAAGCCAAGCGCCAACGTATATTTTCTTGGGCATTGACAATAGCGGGGGCTGCCCCAGCAGCCAAAATGCCAGCAAGTCCTGTTAGTTTTAATACTGAACGACGTTCCACGGTGATGTCTCCTGTTTTTTTACTATTTCATAATAATTCAGCGATCTGGAGTCGTATAAAACCAGATCGCTTCACTACCTACCGAGGTTAATCAAACATATCAGGCTGGGTTTTTACTAGGTTTTCCCAAATAGCCTGGAAATGCAACCAACCGATGTATTCGCTCCCTACGTGTTCACGGCTGTAGCGGGCGCGTTCAGGCGTGACGAGCGTAGGTGTAATGCCCGTTGCCGAAATCATAAGTTGTTGCTGACAGCAGCGCTCAAGCGCAATAAACCAGAATGCAGCGGCTTCAATGCTGTGGCGACTTGCGGTTAATAAACCATGGTTCTGATGAATCGCCGCTTTAACACCAGCGAAAGCATCGGCGACTTTATGGCCTGCTTTGGCTTCTACCGCGACTTGACCGGCTTCTTCACGAATGACGACGTGGTCTTCGAAGAATGCAGCCGCATCTTGCGTAATGGGCAGAATTTCTTGGCCTAATGAGGCAAATGCTGTGCCATACACGGTATGAGCGTGACACATCGCAACGATGTCTGGATGGGCTTCGTGCACGGCGGCGTGTAGCACAAAACCAGCGCGGTTAATGGCGTAGTCGCCTTCTACTACCGTACCTTCGTGGTCGGCAAGAATCAGGTTTGATACTTTGACATCCGCAAAGTGGACGGCCATTGGGTTTGTCCAATATAGACCGGGGTGCTCTGGGTCACGAATTGTTAGGTGACCTGCAAAACCATAATCTAAACCATGTAGAGCAAACGCACGGCAAGCTGCAACTAGGCGCTCTTTAAGATGCTGGCGTTCTGCCTCAACCGAGTCAAAAGTGGGTTCTTGGGGGTAAATCAAGCCTTCTTGTTCAGGCTGATATATTGATTTGCGGCCAGTTAAGGCAAGCATTTCGTTGATATCGATGTTGGCATTCATGGGACATTTCCTATGAGTATGAGTAATATGGGCTGTACTGCTTAGCTAGGTTGTACAGAGGACAATGACGAGCTTAAGTGGCAGGTACACAAAATAATGGTAGGCAAGTTAAATGGTGAATGACAAACGATTGTTTTTCATCTATAAGTTAAAAATATTCATCTATGTGTAAAAGTCATGCGATCACTACCCAACTTCGCCTGGTTAAAAGCCTTTGAGGCCGCGGCAAGATTAGAGAGTTTTAGCCTTGCTGCTGACGAGCTTCATCTCACGCCGTCTGCCATTAGCCATCAAGTTAAAAATCTCGAACAGCATTTCGGGAAGGTCTTATTCGAGCGTCATAATCGTCGAGTGAGTTTGAATACGACAGGTCAGGCTTTTTATCGTGAGTTGTTGCCCATGCTAGAAGGCTTAGCGCAACTGTGTAGCGAAACACAGGGCGCACCGGTACAAACGAATTCACTCACCTTGCAGTGTGCGCCAAGCCTTGCTGTCAAATGGCTGGGTCCACGTTTAAGCCAATTTATGCACGCCAACCCTTCATTGGCGATCCATTTACGCACTGATGCCGTAGCGCCTGATCTACGGCAAGCCACGGATGTGGACTGTGTGATTAGTTATGGCTACGCACCGACCGACGATCCTTATGTGGTCGTCGAGGCCTTAGAATCCGAACCTTTGGTGCCGTTGTGCTCCCCCCAACTCTATTCGCGTCTGGCATTGAATCAGGCCTGGTATATGCATTTACCGCTGATCGACTCCACAGTTAGTCCGGTTACATGGGCGCATTGGTTTGGTAGCAAAGGTATGGCGGCACCATTAGGGCCTCGTTTATCGTTTGACCGCGGAGCAATGGCGGTTGCCGCGGCCGTTGATGAGTTGGGCGTTGCGTTAGAGACGGTGCGCTTTGCTGAGAAAGAAATTGAGTCTCAGCGGCTGATTGTGCTTCCTGCACCGGATCAACAGGTGATGAGACGAGAAATGCATTTCTTCTATTATCGTAATAATCTCGATACGATCCGACGCATAGAAAAGCTTCGCGCTTGGCTGCTGCGCGAGGCAAAATTCTCGTTGTCGGTCTAACCATTTCCTTGTCCTTTTTTGCATTCTAGGGGTTTCCCCGAAATCTGGGATTTCTCCTTGACTTTGCCTTTACACAAGCCTGATACTGAACTCTGTATACAGAACACGGAATTCTATTTGGGAGTGGTCGATGCAAGTTTTTTATGACAAAGATGGTGACGCGGGGTTAATCAAGCAACGTAAAGTCGCCATTATTGGTTATGGCTCTCAGGGGCATGCTCATGCGCTTAACCTGCGAGATTCAGGCGTAGATGTGGTGGTGGGTTTGCGTGCGCAGAGTGCATCGCGTCAAAAAGCAGCCGCTGCCGGTCTACGTGTACAGGACATTGAAACAGCGGTAGCGCAGGCTGACATCATCATGCTTTTACTGCCGGATGAGGACATAGCCGCTGTGTACAACGAATACGTGGAAACGCATGCTCGCCAAGGTGCAACGCTTGGTTTTGCGCATGGCTTCAATATTCATTACGGACAAATTGTGCCTCGCGCTGACTTAGACGTCGTGATGGTGGCGCCAAAGGCTCCTGGTCATACCGTTCGCTCTACGTACGCTGAAGGCGGTGGTGTCCCCCATTTGATCGCGATCCACGCTGATCACTCGGGTCAGGCTCGCGACATTGCTTTGTCTTACGCTATTGCAAATGGCGGTGGACGCTCGGGCATTATTGAGACTGACTTCCGCGAAGAAACCGAAACGGACTTGTTCGGTGAGCAAGCGGTGTTATGCGGCGGCATGGTTGAGTTAGTGAAATGTGGCTTCGACACCCTTGTTGAAAACGGCTATTCAGAAGAGATGGCTTATTTCGAATGCCTGCACGAGCTCAAGCTGATTGTGGACCTCATGTATGAGGGCGGTATTTCGAATTTGAACTACAGCATTTCCAATAATGCTGAGTTTGGTGAATACGTTGCGGGCCCACGCATCGTTACGAAGGAAACACGCAAAGTGATGCAAGACATCTTGCAGGATATTCAAGATGGCACCTACGCAAAGCAATTCATTCTGGAGAGTCAGGCCAAGCAGCCAGCTTTGCAGGCGAATCGCCGTTTAACAGCACGACACGGCATTGAAACGGTGGGCGAGAAGTTACGGGCAATGATGCCTTGGATTAACGAAAAAGCACTGGTTGATCGCAAAGTGGCTTAAGCCCACGGCGACGCTTGAACTTACTATCTGAGAAGAGAGGATATGATGGTTGGAATCGAAAAGAAAATGAAGCCTTACGGCGGTTATCACAGCAACAACGTACCGTCGCACGACGCCGAGTTAACGGAAGTGGGGCCAGGTACCCCATTGGGTGAGTACATGCGCCGTTTCTGGCATCCTGTGTGCATGTCGTTAGAGTTAACTGACACCCCCCGTTTTCTAAAGATTTTGGGTGAAGAGCTCGTTGCTTTCCGCGATAAAAGCGGTCGAGTTGGTGTGCTACATGCGCATTGTGTGCACCGCGGCGCTTCTCTGGAATACGGTGCCATTCAAGAGCGCGGCATTATGTGTTGCTATCACGGCATGGTGTTTGATGTAGACGGTACCTGTCTACACGTGCCTTATCCTAAAGGTGAAGAGGCGGAAGGTGAGAAGTATGCAGCGTCCATTCAACAGGGTGCTTACAAAGCGTTCGAGCGCCATGGTTTGATATTTGCCTACATGGGCCCCCCCGAGGACGAGCCGCCGTTTCCTGAGTGGGAAGAAAACTTTACTGTGCTTCCTACCGACGAGCTGGTGCCCTTCAGTAACTTCCAGCATTGCAACTGGTTGCAAGTACAAGATAACGCTGCCGATAACTTCCACCCTACAGCGCTGCATGCAGCAAAGAACGTTGTCGATGGTAACTATCAGGGTACAACCTTCGATGAAGTGGGTGCTGCCTCGATGGAAGTGGCTCCTGATATGCAGTTTATTCCTGTTCATGGTGGCCGAAGCTTGGCGTGTGCGGGCGCACGTCGTGCAAGTAAAGATAATTTGTTTATCCGTGTGCAGCATCAGGTATTACCAAACCTGAGTTTGCATGCGTACACCTCTGAAGATGGTTCTAACGCTAAGCACTTTAGCCGTTTCCATATTATTCGCTGGACTGTACCGGTGGATGATGTGAACAGCAAAATGATTGGCTGGAGAGTGATGGGCCCCGGTATTGATACACGAGGTGTGGGCAACAAAGAAATGGTGGGCTACGAAACGATCGACTTCTTGGAAGGCCAAGTTGCAATGCGTCGTCCAGAGCGTTTCGGTGATTACAAACTTGAAGACTTGCCACCGATTCCTGACGATCACCGTGCACGCCACAACTACAAAGAGTGTCAGTACGCACCGGGTGATTACGAAGCTATTATTAGCCAGCGTCCGATCGCCGTTCATGCCTTAGAGAACCCCACAAAGTTTGATGCGGGTGTTTACATGTTCCGTAAATTGCTGCGTGACGCCGTACGCGGTACGAATAAAGCGGCAACACCTGAAGGCTTTGCTGAGTGGTTAAAAGAGCATGGTGGTGCACCCAATAGTTACTGCTCCGGTAACGTGCTTTCCATACCAGTGGCTGATGATGTCGAGCTAGAAGTTAGCCGTCGACGCCACGCAACACGTGAAATTGTGCGAATTCTTACGGCCGCCGATGCGTTGCGGGGTAAAGAGCGTGAAGATTTCGTGAAGGAAAGTATGCAAGAGCTGCAGCAGTCCTTAAGTGAAGTGGTAGCAGCGTCCTGATAAAGACAGGGAAGGGAGCGGATCGGCCTTCGGGCGATTCGCTTCCATATATAGCTAGACAGGAGAGCAGTAAATGAATGCGATTGCAGAGCAGGTTCGCCCTACGGAAGTAATTGACAATACTTCTGGCTTATTACACCTTGTGTTGCGCCAGATTCGATATGAGGCAAAGGGCATTAACTCGTACGAGTTTGTGAGCCCCGATGGACGTGATTTACCGGCTTTTACTGCAGGTGCGCATATTGATGTACATATTGAGCCTGGCTTAATACGTCAATACTCGTTATGCAATGACCCACGTGAACGTCATCGTTACGTGATTGCGGTATTGAATGACCCACAGGGCCGTGGTGGCTCGAAGCGCTTACATGAGCTTTTCAGAGTCCAAGAAACCATTACGCTAAGCGTGCCTCGTAATCACTTTGAGCTGGGCGCCGATGCCAAGCGCGCCATCCTCATCGCAGGCGGTATTGGTATCACGCCATTAAAGGCAATGGCTCATACCTTAGAGCAAGCAGGCACTTCTTTTGAATTGCATTACTGTACCCGTACGCCCGAAACGGCAGCATTTCAGGAGGATATGCAGGCGTGGCGCGACAGTGGAAAGCTTAGACTGCATTTGGACCACGGAAATCCAGAGAATGGTTTGTGCTTAAAAACATTGCTCGCCGAGGTGGGTGAGCAAACACACGTGTATTACTGCGGACCGCAAGGCTTCATGCAAGCCTGTGGGCAGGCGGCCGAGCATTGGCCTGATGGCACTGTGCGATGTGAGCACTTTAAAGCTCCGGTTCCTGCGGATTCTGCCGAGACAGGGTTAGAAAATGGTGCCTTTGTGGCTCAAATTGCCAGCACGGGTCAAAAGGTACGTGTTGAAGCCCATCAGGCTCTAACCGATGCATTGGCCGAGGCCGGCGTCGTGATACCCACATCATGTGTCTCCGGTTTATGTGGAACTTGCCAAGTTGGCTATCTTTCAGGTGAGGTGGATCACCAAGACTATATTTTAAGTCCTGATGAGCAAAGCCGATGCCTGACCGCGTGCGTATCTAGAGCAAAAAGCGAATTACTTGTTTTGGATTTGTAATGTAAAAAAGATAGGCTGATCAGTGCAGTCCATACCCACAATAATAGAGATGGAGACAAAAAATGATTGCCCTAAAACTTATGGTGGGAGGGGTTGATCGCCTGAACCGCTACATTGGGTTTGTGATCAAGTGGCTGCTGTTGGTGGCCACGTTGCTAAGCGCAGGAAACGCAATAACGCGTAAAGCCTTTGATATCAGTTCAAATGGCATGTTAGAAGCACAGTGGTATTTGTATTCGGCTGTGTTTCTACTCGGTGGAGCCTACTGCTTCCAAAAAAACGGTCACGTTCGTATTGACTTCATCTCGAGTCGGCTAGGCCCTAAAGGTCGTAATATCGTCGACCTTTTTGGCATTGGCTTTATCTTAATTCCCTTCTGTATTTTCATGATCTCGCTGAGCTGGGGCTTTTTTGCCAGCGCGTGGGCGACCAATGAAATGTCCAGCAATGCTGGCGGCTTAATCCGCTGGCCCGCCTATTTTCTGATACCTGCCGGCTTCTTCTTGTTGTTAATACAAGGAACCGCTGAATTGATTAAAAGAATGTTGTTTTTAGCCGGGAAGTTAGAGGATTCGATTTCGGATGAGGACGAAGGGGGGACGCCGATTCAGGTACCTCAGTTAGCCGAGCAGCTACTGACCGCCCACCACCATGGGAGAGATAAATAATGCTGACGGGTCTACTTGTGGACAACTTTGTCCCAATTATGTTTTGCTGTCTTATTGTCATTCTGTTGACAGGGTTCCCTGTCGCTTTTGGCCTTGCAGCAACGGGTTTGATTTTCGGTGTATTAGGAATTTCCTTAGACCTATTCCCCACTAACCTATTCCAAATTCTGCCCCTTAGAATTTTCGGAATCATGCAGAATGAAACCTTACTGGCCATTCCATTCTTTACCCTGATGGGTATTGTTCTGGAACGTTCTGGTATGGCTGAGGACCTGCTCGACACCATGGGGCAGTTGTTTGGCACCTTGAACGGTGGTTTGGCGATTTCTGTGATTTTGGTAGGGGCGTTGCTTGCCGCATCGACGGGGGTTACCTCAGCCGTTGTGATTTCGATGGGTCTCATCTCATTGCCCGTCATGTTGCGTTACGGCTATAGCCGAGAAGTGGCTTCGGGTGTAATTACCGCTTCGGGTGCGATGGTGCAGGCTTTGCCGCCGTCATTGGTGTTAATTATCATGGCGGATCAGTTAGGGCGTTCGGTAGGCGATATGTATGCAGCGGCAATCCGTCCGGGCTTACTGCTTATTTTGATCTATGTCGTGTTTATCGTGATTTTGGCGATTGTAAGCCCGTCTAAGGTACCTGCGCTGCCAGAGCATGCACGTATTAAAAGCACCCCCCAAGGAAATAGTGGACGTCGTTCGCTCGGCATGTTGGTGCTTTTGTGCACAATGATTGGCTTGTTATGGGCAGGGTTGCATAACGAAGTTATGGCTCAAATGTTTAGCAAGCCGTCCAGTGCACCGACAGACCAAATCGCTATCACATCGTTGGTGGTGGCATCGCTAAGTGCCTTAAGTTTTGCCTGTATTAATCGCATAACGGGGTGGGGGCTTTTGTCCCAGCTGGCTGAGCGTTTTGTTTTTGCGCTGATTCCGCCGGTGATTCTCATTTTCTTGGTGTTAGGAACCATTTTCATGGGGATCGCGACGCCTACAGAAGGGGGGGCGATGGGCGCGGTAGGGGCATTGGTGCTCGCGATGATACGACGACGCTTATCGTGGTCGTTGTTGAGTCAAGCCTTAGAGAACACTGCAAAACTTGCTATTTTTGTGATGTTTATCTTGATAGGGTCCACCGTATTTAGCTTCACATTCAGTGCGGCCGATGGGCATATTTGGGTAGAAAGCTTGTTTGATGCCATCCCAGGTGGTGAGTTGGGCTTTATAATTGTGGTGTGTCTAATCATCTTCGTGTTAGGCATGTTCCTCGATTTCTTTGAAATTGCCTTTATTGTCATACCGCTGCTAATACCGGTAGCGAACAGTTTGGGTATTGATCTGATCTGGTTTGGAATAGTCATTGCACTTGTACTGCAGACGTCATTCCTAACACCGCCCTTTGGTTTTGCGCTGCTGTATCTACGTAGTGTCGCGCCAAGGAATGATTACGTTGATCCTGTTAGCAAAGAAACCATATCAGGGGTTAAGACGAAACAAATCTGGAAGGGTTCAGCCTACTTTGTGGCTTTGCAGTTAATTGTCGTCGCCATTGTTGTGGCTTATCCTCAGCTTGTTACAGGAGGATTAACCAAAGGTACTGTACTCAGCGACGAAGAGATTATGATGCAGTTAGAAGGTCTTGGTGGATCAAGCCCATCGTTTGATGACGGCTTACAGAATCCTTTTGAACAAGAGGCCGCTAATGCTAACGATCCCATGGCCGCGTTAATGAACAGTTTTTAATGTTGTGTTTTTGTTAAGTTGTCTCGGGCCTGCAAGCCATGCGGTTTGCAGGCCATAGAGCTTTTTTGTTGTGGAGTATGTTGCTCATGCGTCCCAAACTTGCGGGTAAATTGCAAGCTCGTCCCAATTATGTGGATGAGGTTTATCGTATTTTATTAGATGCGATCAGTGATGGCTCGTTAGCCCCCGGTAGTCGAGTAACTCAAGAAGACATCGCGGAACAATTGAATGTGTCGCGCTCTCCTGTGCTTCAAGCGATACAGCTACTAAAAAAAGATGGTCTATTACAAGACGCCGAGGGTAGGGGGGTGATGGTCGCGGCTTTAGACATCGCTCAAATTGGGCATTTGTACGAAGTGCGCGGAGCGCTTGAGGCCTTAGCGACGCGTCTTGCCGCCGAGCGTCAAGCGGTTATTGATCCCATGCTAATTAGTATGGGCCGTAAAGTCGCCCGCTCAAGCGATGTTCGTGCCATGATTGAAGCGGACGAAGCCTTTCATAAAGCGATTTACGAGGCCTCGGGCAACCCCTTAATCACGGTGTCATCGGAAGTGCACTGGGCGCACCTCCGGCGTGTGATGGGGGCTGTGCTGCAATCAGCAGAGCAGCGCTTATTTATCTGGGACGAGCATGAAAGGCTGGCGGCGGCGATTGCGTCGGGAGACGTACGGGCGGCAGTGGATATTTCCGATGAGCACATGCGTAACGCACGCCAAAAGCTTTTGGCTCGGTTGGAAGAAATTTTAGAATGTTAAGTTCGATTTAGTGTTGAGCCGCTAACGTTAAAGACCTCGTTCGAGGTCTTTTTTCATTATGCGGTAGTATGTGGAGAAGCGTAATACCGCACTCACACTTATTTCCCGTAAATCTAAAGCATGGTTCCCAGCCCTATCGACTACAGTAACTTAGATGCGGCTCGATGGATGGCTGCTTTAGCTGTGGTGGTGCTGCATTGCGCCGCTGTGCCAATAACTGGTGGTATTGATTATGGTTCGGGCGATTGGCAATGGGCCAATTTATACGATGCGGCTACCCGTTGGTGCGTACCCGTATTTGTCATGATCAGTGGCGCATTACTACTCGACCCAGATAAAACGCAACGTCTTAGTCATTTCTACCGACGACGTGCGGGACGTATTGTGCCTGCCACGTTGTTTTGGTCGTTGTTCTATTTGTTGTGGAGTGCGCTCACGGCCTATTTTCAAGGCGTGCCCTTAGCTTCGATCGATTGGGTTGCTAACGCCATCAGTGGCGAGCCTTATTACCATTTATGGTACTTGTACATGTTAATAGGGCTTTATGTAATCACCCCTTTTTTACGCTGGATTTACCGTAAAATCACACCCCGGCAACGAGTTATTACGCTATGCGTGCTGTTTGCCTTGGCCATGCTGCAAAGCGTGTACCGCGAGTATCAGGGCAATGGTTACGGTTTTTTCTTATTGTGGTGCTTGCCTTATATCAGCTATTTTTGGGCGGGACGTATGTTGGTAGAGCGACAATTTCGATTGCCGCAAGCGGGTTTACTTCTGGGTATCAGCATTTTTGGAACGGCACTGGGCACGCAGGTATTATCCAGCTCTACAACGTTGAATCTTTACTTTTATGACAATTTCAGCGTTACTGTGCCGTTTATGTCTTTAGCCGTGTTTCAGCTTATTCTAAGTACTCGTTGGCTGCCTCGGTTTGAAAATGTAGCTCCCTACACTTTTGGTATTTATTTGCTGCATCCTTTCTTTTTAGATTTGGTGACCTACAGTGGTTTATACGGTTCAGGGGCGATGGTTTGGCAAATACCGACGTTTGCGCTGGGCATTTTCTCTCTCTCGTTGGGAGCGAGCTGGTTGCTTCGTCGCATGCCGGGCGGTACAACCTTAAGTTAATGCGCTAACAACGGGTACGGTTATGACAATCCCTTCGCCATCCTCTTCGACGGTCAAACCAGCCAAAATAAAAGCGGTGCGGATGTTATGGCTGTTGGTGGCCGTGTTGAGCATGGTTTTAGCCTTTATTGGCGCGATTTTGCCAGGCTTACCGACCACCGTATTTGTGTTGATTTCAGCCTGGGCAGCGTCACGCAGTTCCCCTCGTTTTCATCAATGGTTATATCGCCACCCATGGTTTGGGCCGTCGTTGCAGCGCTGGGAGCAAGGGCGACTGGTTAGCCGTCGAGGTAAATGGGCTGCTTTATTTAGCATGAGTCTAAGCGCCGCCTTACTGCTTTGGCTGGATACGCCGCGTTGGCTAGCGGCGTTTGCAATCATCTGTATGTTGTGTGTGCTGCTTTGGCTATGGTCGCGCCCTGAGCCGACCGACTAACGGTTTCTGTCCCTTACTAACGCTTTCTTTCTAGCATGATTTTTCTCGTTGAGAAAAGGTAGCATGACTCTTGAAGCTTAGGCGCTTCATTGGCTATTTGGTTTTTCTGAGCCATTACGTTTGATGTTTTAACCTCAACGCGAAAAGGAACCCATCATGGCAACACGAAAGAGTCAGCAGGAGTCAACGCCAAAACAGACCGCTGTGGATACGGCTTATTTCAATAGTGATAGCGGCCCAGCGACGCCGCCCGATAGTCATGCCACCCACCCCGCATTAAAGAAAGCTCGCGCGGTAGCGGACATGGTGACGAGTTTGCCTGAAAATACGAATAAGCCGGCCGAGTACGGACCTTCATCAGCAAGCCCACCGGCTGGTTTGAGTGCGGCGCCCAGCGACGAAGCCGCTACAGGAAGCACCTTGTCTGAGCAGAATGCGACACCGAAGACGGGAGCGAAGGCGACGACGGGAGTGAACGCTGTGGGCGGAGAGCTTGACCGTGTGCGAGCAGACAGTGCAGATCAGCAAATGACGACGAATCAGGGCGTACCTGTCGCCGATAATCAGAATTCGTTGAAAGCGGGTCTACGCGGACCCGCGTTATTAAAAGATTTTATTCTGCGAGAAAAGCTGACGCATTTTGATCATGAGCGTATTCCAGAGCGAGTTGTTCATGCTCGGGGTTCTGCCGCTCATGGCTATTTTGAGAGTTACGAGGCGTTGCCAGATTTGACCTGTGCAACCTTATTTGCAGAAGCGGGTAAACGCACCCCTGTTTTTGTACGTTTTTCTACCGTTGCGGGTGAACGAGGCTCTAAAGACACCGCTCGGGATGTACGTGGCTTCGCCGTGAAATTCTATACTGATCAAGGTAACTGGGATCTGGTTGGTAACAACATCCCTGTTTTCTTTATTCAGGATGCCATGAAGTTTCCTGATCTTGTGCATGCTGTTAAGCCAGAACCCCACCATGGTATGCCACAGGCCGCATCGGCTCATGACACTTTTTGGGACTTCATCTCGTTAATGCCCGAATCCATCCATACGGTGATGTGGCAGATGTCTGGGCGAGCCATACCTCGAAGTTATCGCATGATGCAAGGTTTTGGTGTGCATACTTTTAGATTCGTGAACGCCGAAGGGGCATCCAAGTTTGTTAAATTTCATTGGACGCCTAAATTGGGTACGCACGCACACGTTTGGGATGAGGCAGTAAAAATTTCAGGTGCTGACCCCGACTACCATCGCAGGGACTTATGGGAAGCCATTGATGCTGGGGAATACCCAGAGTGGGAACTGGGCGTACAAATCTTTGATGAAACGCAGGCTGAAGGTTTCAGCTTTGATATTTTAGACTCCACAAAAATCATCCCTGAAGAGTTGGTGCCAGTAACACCAATAGGGCGTATGGTGCTGAATCGTAATCCGGACAACTTTTTTGCCGAAACCGAGCAAGTGGCGTTTTGTACGGCGCATGTGGTGCCAGGTATCGACTTCACGAACGATCCTTTACTGGCTGGACGTATACATTCGTATGTGGATACGCAGCTTTCTCGATTGGGTGGTCCTAACTTTCATGAGATCCCCATTAATGCCCCCTTGGCCGCTGTGCACAATAATCAGCGTGATGGGATGCATCGACAAACGATTCATCGTGGGGGCGTGTCGTACGAGCCTAACTCCTTAGCCGGAGGGTGTCCTTTTCAAGCGGGGGGTAGCGGTTATCTTCCTTTCCCTGAACCCGTATCAGACGTTGAGTTACGAGGAAAACCTGAGAAATTTGCTGAACATTACAATCAAGCTACGCTTTTTTTTGAAAGTCAGGCCGAGCACGAAAAGCGCCATATTACTGACGCGTTCTCGTTTGAGCTGAGTAAAGTAACAGTGGCAGCCATCCGGCAACGTATGGTCGCGATGTTACGTAACGTATCGGAAGACTTAGCCCAAGATGTTGCCAAGAATCTGGGAATGCCCTCCTTGCCCGAGCCCTTGGCTAAAGCGAACCCTAGCGACGTTAAGCCTGAGCTGACTCAATCTAAGTTTTTGTCGTTGTTAGCCCATCCGAGTGAGGAAGGTATACGCACGCGTAAGGTTGCTGTGCTGGTTGAAGAAGGGGTGAATGCGGAAACGGTGAGCGCTGTGGCGAAGGCATTGATGACACAAGGGGCAGTGGTAAGGCTTGTGGGCCCACGTGTGGGTTTGTTTTCGACAGCAGCTGGCGAAGCGCTTGATGCGGATGCATCGTTTGAGAACAGTCCTTCGGTCTTGTTTGATGCCGTGGTCGTGCCCGATGGCGACACCGCTGTGGACGCGTTTTGCGGTAATGGATTGGCCTTGGAGTACGTGCGCGATGCCTTTCGCCACAGCAAACCGTTACTGACGATCGGCGCAGGTGTTCGCTTAATTCAGCAAGCAGACATACCAGAGAACGCAGACGATAAAGGCTTGTTATTAGCGAAACAAGCAGGCGATGGCGACATGGCAGCCTTTATTAAGGCGATAGCCCAACATCGTCATTTTGAGCGCGAGACAAAACCGCCTGTGGTTTGATCCTGAAAAGCGGAACGAAGAGGGCGGTATTTAGAAGCCTAAACTAAAGCAGCCCAGTCGCTTGTGTAGACTGGGCTGGTTTGTGTGTTCAGGTTAACGGTTAAACCCTAGACCCCGACGATTGAGACTGATTTTGTGTTCAGGTAATTTTCCAAAGCCTCCGGGCCGCCTTCTGAGCCATAACCAGAGTCTTTCACGCCGCCAAAGGGCAGCTCGGCAGAAGGGGTTGCGGGCTGATTGACCCATAGCATTCCCACCTCAAGACGGCGTGATAACTCGTGTACCGTTTTGATAGAGCTGGTGAAGGCGTAAGCAGACAGGCCAAAGGGTAAGCGATTGGATTCTTGAATGGCTTCATCAAGGTTCTCAAAGCTGCGAATCGCCGCAACAGGGCCAAAAGGTTCGTCATTAAACACGTTGGCTTCAAGTGGTACGTCGGTGAAAACCGTGGGTGAAAAGAAATTACCCTCAGAGCCGACTCGTTCACCACCGATGACTAAGCGTGCTCCTTTTGCTTTGGCATCGTTGACGATGCTTTCCATGGCCGTTATGCGCCTATCGTTAGCCATAGGGCCCAATGTGGTGCCGTCTGCCAAACCATCACCCAGTTTCAGGCTCTCAGCGTGGGCAACAAAAGCCTGTTCAAAGGCGCTTTTAACGTCTTTATGAACTAAGAAACGTGTGGGCGATATACACACTTGTCCGGCATTACGGAATTTAGCGCCAGCAGAGGCTTTGACGGCAAGCTCGACGTCGGCATCGTGCGCAACGATGACGGGTGCATGGCCACCAAGTTCCATGGTGACTCGCTTCATGTGACGTCCTGCTAAAGACGCTAGTTCTTTACCCACAGGGGTAGAGCCCGTAAAGGTGATTTTGCGGATAATAGGGTGTGGAATAAGGTAGTTGGAAATGTCGGCCGGCACTCCAAACACAAGCCCAATAACGCCCTTGGGTACACCAGCATCCACAAAGCAGTTTAGTAAGGCGGCGGGTGAAGCCGGTGTTTCTTCAGGGGCTTTAAGCAGAAAAGAGCAGCCTGTGGCTAAAGCGGCACCCAGTTTACGCACCACCTGATTGACGGGGAAGTTCCACGGTGTGAAGGCTGCCACTGGGCCTACGGGCTCTTTCAATACGAGCTGTTGCGCCGCAGGGTTACGGGAAGGCACGATGCGCCCGTAAACCCGTAGGGCTTCATTAGCAAACCAGTCTAAGGTGTCAGCGCCGCCGCGTACTTCAATCAGGGCTTCGGGCAACGGTTTCCCTTGCTCCTGGGTCATCACCCGTGCAATCGAGTCGGCACGCTCGCGCACCAGAGCGGCAGCTTTACGTATAAGGGCGCAGCGTTCGTGAGCAGACGTCTCTCGCCACAACTCAAACCCCCGTTGGGCTGCGGCTAACGCTGCGTCAAGGTCTGTCGTGCTAGCGCTAGCGACTCGACCAATAGGACTGCCTGTCGCCGGGTTCAACACATCAATGTACTGGCGCGTGCTCGCTTCACGCCATTCGTTATCGATTAGTAGAAGG
Source organism: Paenalcaligenes sp. DL 463 (assembly GCF_057475185.1). NCBI lineage: Bacteria > Pseudomonadati > Pseudomonadota > Betaproteobacteria > Burkholderiales > Alcaligenaceae > Paenalcaligenes > Paenalcaligenes sp. DL 463. The sequence goes on from NZ_JBYBKX010000001.1 coordinate 789,502, forward strand.
GTGTCTGGGTAATTGCTCATGCGCACTCCGTAATAGGAAAGGGTTTGAGCTATTCTAACGATTCGCACCCAATGCGGATACGGGTGCGGCAGTGGTAGAGTGGTTAAATTGATTAATGCAATGTAATGAAATGAATGCGATGTCAGAAAATAAAACGGAACACGTCAGACTTTCAGAGGCTGAGATAGCTAAGCTCGTCACCGAGTTTCTTTTAGCACAACAGCTTAGTCGGGCGCAGGCCGAATCGTTGGCAACCCTGTTAACGGCAGCTCAGCGCGATGGTAGCTTATCGCACGGGCTTCAACGATTGCCCGGCACACTAGACACCATGGCTCACTCTCGCTTTAATAAGCAGGCAGATCCTGTGGTGCAAAAGCTAACGCCAGTGGTCACTCAGGTTGACGCACAGTATGGTTTCTCGTGCTTAGCGGCCGAGCGAGGCTTGCCCGATCTGATCTCAGCAGCGCGTGATTTTGGCGTGAGTGCATTGAGGGTCAATCATGGCTTTCATTCCACTGCGCTTTGGCCGTTGGTCGAGCGGGCCGCGACTTCCGGTGTTGTCGCCATGTCGATGAACCCAAGCTACGGTTGGGTGGTGCCCAGCGGCGGAACAAAACCGCTGTTAGGCACGAACCCGATGGCCTTTGCGTGGCCTCGCCCGGATAAGCGTCCTTATGTGTTTGATTTTGCGACGTCGGCGGCAGCGCGAGCGGATATCGCGATGTGCAGAAATGAGGGGCGGGCCATACCTCTGGGCTGGGGCGTCGATAGCGATGGGCAGGCAACAACGGACCCTGCTGCAGTATTGGCTGGAGCCATGCTGCCTTTTGGGGGACACAAGGGCTCGGCCATCGCCACCATGATTGAGTTGTTGGCCGGGCCGATGATAGGCGACCAAAGTAGTCGTCAGTCGCAAGCGTTTGATGCAAACGCTGATGCTGCCCCTTGCCATGGCGAGTTATTTATAGCCTTTTCACCCGAGCTAATGGGTGGGGCAGACGCCTTGCAGAAAGCAGAAGCGATCTTTGACGGTTTTGACGAACAAGAGGCTCGTTTGCCCGGCAATCGCCGTTATGCGATTCGGGATGAGAACGACGGCTTAGGAATTCCCGTTTCGGCGGCATTGTTGGAGCGTATCCATACATTAATGCCTGGAAACCGGGGCTAGGGCTTAGGGTAGGTTTTCATTTAATACTACGCTAATAGGCATCGATTCCACGCCGGTCATCGCCTCTCGTCCATCGCGTAGGTTCGCGAAAATTCGCACGCTATTCATGATGGTGGAGTGTAGGTTCTGGTTAATTAAGGCATCCATCGAACCATCCACTAAAAGTGAACGAGTGTCAGGCGTAAGGCCGTGACCAATGAACACCGTTTTTTCAGCACGGTCAGCTTCTTTTAGCGCTTGTGCCACGCCATCCGACGCACCGCCGATGTTGTAGATGCCGACCAAATCGGGGTGTTGTTTCAGTAATTGCTTGGATTGCTGATAGTTAATTTGTGCCTCGTCATGGCCTTCGCGCAAACCCACTAATTCCAGATAAGGAAACTTTTCTTCCAGAATATGTTTAAAGCCCATTTCTCGCTCTTCGTGGCCACGATAGTGACGACTGCCAGCAATCATGGCGACTTTACCGACTCGGGGGCCAATGAAGCGCCCTAATAAAAGACCTGCTGTGCGGCCGGCCGCGCGGTTGTCTAAGCCGACGTAGGCCGCCCTAGGCGAATTCGAGAGATCTGAAATTAAGGTCAGAGTGGGTATCTTTTTCTCGGCTAGGATGTGTACAGCTTCACGTACTAGGGGATGCTCTAGGGCCATAAACGCGATACCGTCTGCGCGACGACTCTCGCGTAGCAAGCTTTTGACGAGCACATGAGGGTTGAAGCCCTCAATGAAGCGACACCGACATTGCACATTGAAAGGTTCGAACTGTTCGTGCGCAATGCTGACGATATCCCCCAGCATATTTAAAAACCGGTTACTGCCTGCAGGCAGCACAAAAACCAGCCGCATGGGCTGTGGGCGCAGGGCTCTGTACAGATCGTCTTGAGGTAAATAACCCAGATCAGCCGCCGCTTTTAATACGGCTTGAACGGTAGCAGGCCTTACACCGGGACGGTGGTTTAGCACGCGGTCCACGGTTGCGGTCGAGACGCCAGCATGGCTAGCGACTTCGGCGATCCCAATTCGATTGTGGGCTTTACGTTTTGAAGTAGTGGGACGGATGGTCACGGCGCCTTCAAGCTGAGTCAGAATGAGGTTTTTATATTATTACATCATATCTAATCATTACAATAAGGTCATCTTACGTAGGAATCCATTTTTTATCAGTAATAACAATATGATGTCTTATGTAAAGACATCAAAAGCCATCATTATTTGATGTGGACACTGACAAGAAGCTGCGTATACCATTCGTACTGACAAGCCGTTAATAACGTTGCGCTACACCAGCAATAAGAATCACATTATTCATTCGTGTGTAGGCAATCAAAACAGAGACACAATCTGCCCTAAGTATGAGTTACGAATTCGACTTTTCAAGTGTGTTGGCCGCATGGCCTCAGTTTTTAGATGGCGCATGGCTAACGGTTCAGTTGTCGGTGCCCGCGACGATACTGGGGCTGATGCTGGGTATTCTTTGCGCCATTGGTCGCCGTAGTCCCCGTCGTCTACTGTCGCGAATTTGTGGCTTCTATGTCGAGATTGTTCGCAATACCCCTTTTCTGGTGCAAATCTTCTTGGTCTTTTTCGGCCTTGCCAGTTTGGGCTGGAAAGTGACGGCTTTTGCGGCAGCCTTAGTGGCATTAATTATTAATGTTGCGGCCTACTCGTGTGAAATCATGCGCGCGGGCATGGACTCCATACACGAAGGGCAAATTGAAGCGGCTGAGTGCCTGGGCCTAAGCAAAAGACAGGTGTATTGGCATGTGATTTTATTGCCAGCGATGGAAAACGTTTATGCAGCGCTAACAAGTCAGTTCGTGTTGTTAATGCTCGCAACGTCGATTACGTCACAAATTTCGGTGGAAGAACTCACGGCCGCAGCCAGTCGAGTGCAGTCCGAGACGTTTAGGCCGTTTGAGGCGTATATCTTGGTCGCCGTAGCTTACTTGGCGCTATCGCTGTTGATGCGTATAGGCTTGTGGGCATTTGGACAGCTTGTTTTTGCGCGTCGTCGCATGAAGGTTACAGGGTAAGCATCATGGTTTCAGGCGGTTTTACGATTGATCATTTGCAGTTTCTGCTAAATGGAGCACTTTGGACCATTTGTCTTTCGCTGATTGCTTTTGTGGGCGGTGGCGTGGCAGGTGGTGTGGTGGCATTGTTGCGCGTCAGTACGAACAGACCCGTAAGGTGGTTGGCCTATCTTTATGTGCAAGTGGTGCAGGGCACACCGTTGTTGGTGCTGTTGTTCGTGTCTTATTTTGGCTTAAGTATTGCAGGGCTGACCTTAACAGGCTTAGCGGCAGCAAGCATTTCCATGATTATTTACGTCAGTGCCTACATGGGTGAAATATGGCGTGGCTGTATTGAGTCCGTAGCAAAAACGCAGTGGGAGGCGGCAGAGTGCTTGGCGCTAACACGAGCACAGCGTCTACGTTTGGTTATTTTGCCGCAGGCCGTACGTATCGCTACGCCACCCACTGTTGGTTTCATGGTTCAGGTTGTTAAGAATACCTCGCTGGCTTCGATTGTTGGTTTTGTTGAGCTGGTACGTGCAGGTCAGTTGATTAACAACTCTATTTTTCAACCGTTTTTAGTCTATTGCTTGATCGCACTGTTCTATTTGGCCATGTGCTACCCGCTGTCTGCGTGGAGTCGAAAACTTGAGCGCAAGCTTCAATATGGATCGCGTCCCACACTAAGCGCATAAAGGAAAATAATGTCGATTGTTGTTGAATTGAAAGATGTCCATAAAAGCTTTGGTGCCAATGCGGTGCTGAAAGGGGTGTCATTTGCGGTTTCAAAAGGGCAAGTGGTGGCAATTATTGGTCAAAGCGGATCTGGCAAAAGTACAGCGTTGCGCTGCATTGATCGCCTAGAAACGATTGATCAGGGGCAAATCGAAGTCTACGGACACCACGTTCATGACGCGAGCATCAATTTGCGTAATTTGCGTACGGATGTGGGCATTGTTTTTCAAAGCTATAACTTGTTCCCGCACCTTACGGTTGAGCAAAACATCATGCTCGCACCTCGCGCTGTGAAAAAGAAAAGCAAAGCCGAAGCGTTTGAGTTAAGCAATCGTACCTTGCGCCAAGTGGGTCTGCTGGATAAAGCGGGGGCCTTTCCCGAGCAACTTTCAGGTGGACAGCAGCAGCGCGTTGCAATCGCCCGCTCGTTGGCGATGGAGCCTAAAGTCATGCTGTTTGATGAGGTGACCTCCGCTCTTGATCCGCAGCTAACCGGTGAAGTGTTGCGTGTTATCGAACAGTTGGCCGCCGACGGCATGACGATGATTCTTGTGACACATGAAATGGAATTCGCCGCACGAGTGGCTGACACCATCATATTTATGCATCAAGGCAAAGTTTGGGAAACGGGAAGCGGTGACATTTTACGCAACCCTCAAACGCTTGAGCTACAGGAGTTTCTGGCGCACGGTTTGTAATAGCCAGACATCACGTTAATAAAAACCATGATTATTTGCTATCCATTTTGGAGACAGACATGACATTACGAAAAATACTACGTTTCACCTCTTTCGCAGCGTGTTTAGCTGTGTTTTCCGGAGCCGCAAGCGCCGATGCGTTGGCTGATATCAAGGCAGCAAATAAAATTCGAGTGGGCATTGATCTGGGCGCCCCTTTTTATGGCTACATTGATGAAAAAATGCAGGCCGTGGGCTCAGACGTCGAGGCCGCACAACTTTTAGCGCAAGACCTTGGTGTTGAGCTTGAGATTGTTCAGACCACGAATTCTGGACGTATACCGAATCTACTTTCCAACAAAGCCGATCTTATTATCTCGTCGTTATCCATTACGCCTGAGCGAGCAAAAGCGGTTGATTTCTCCGTTCCCTACGGTGCGATTCAAGCAGCAGTCGGCGCCGCTAGCAGTTTGGATATCAAGAACATGGATGACTTGGCTGGCAAGTCAGTCGCTGTAACCCGAGGCGGACCACAGGACAAACTCGTTTCAGAGGGTGCACCATTAGCCAAAGTCATTCGCTTTGATGATGAGGCGGCGTCCATTACGGCAGCGGCTACCGGTCAGGCTGAAATTGTCGCGATCACCCCCCCCATTATTCATGCCATTGGCAAACGTAATCCTTCACTTGATTTCGAGACGAAATTCATCATTCAGTCTTACGAGCTAGGAATTGCGATGCGTAAGAATGAGCCGGAATTGAAAGAATGGGTCAATAACTGGATTGGCACCAATTTGAAGAACGGCAAACTGAATGAGATCCATATGAAGTATGCCGGTGTGCCGATTCCCGATGAAATCGTAATGGCTCAGTAATCTATAGGAACAGGAATGAGTAAGTTTTTTGGTGAAATTCGTCAGTTGGGTTATGTCGTTAACGATATTGAGGCCGCGATGGAGTATTGGAGCCGCACGCTAGGCGTGGGGCCTTGGTACTACAACCCCAAAGTTCCTATTGAAAACTATCGCTATAACGGTGAGGTTTACGAGCCGCATAACTCCGTAGCCTTGGCGAACTCTGGCTTTGTTCAGGTTGAGCTTATCCAGTGTCGTAACGATGTGCCCTCGATGTACAGGGACTTTCTTCAGGCAGGGCGCACAGGGTTGCAACACGTCGCTTACTGGACAGAGAACTATGACGAAGATTTGGCTCGGTTGACTCAACAGGGCTTTAAAGCGGTCATGAGTGGCGAAGTCGGCGAGCGCGGTCGTTTTGTTTATTTTGACACCGAGTATCACCCAGGCTCTGTGATTGAGCTGTCTGAGGTGGCGGGGCCTAAAGGAAAACTATTCGACTTGATACGCACTGAGTCCGAGAACTGGGATGGCCGCGATCCTGTGCGAAGCTTTCCAGACCTAAGCGCGCTTTAAGTTGTTGCCACCTTCTTCAGTCAACCTTTCTTTATTATTGTTTGTATTGCTATGAACTCAGAACGCTTTCACGCAACGTACACCATCGAAACGCCTTTGGACCCTAACAAGGTCGCAGAGATCATGGCAGGAGAACAGTCCTGCGGAACGTTTACCCGAGTACAAGGGGAGACCGATGAGTTGCGTGAGCGGGCTCGAGCAATCGTAGAGCAGGTTGAAGTGGTGGAGCAGGCAGCTCAACCTTCATTGCCGAATGCGTGGTTAGAACGTCGCGGGGCGAAAGGGCCCTGGTCTCGTGCGAAAGTACGCCTTTCGTTTCCGGTTGGCAACATCGGTGCTAACCTGCCAACCTTAGCGGCGACAGTGGCCGGAAACTTATACGATTTGGGTGAAACCACGGCGTTACGCTTGGAAACCCTGCGCTTGCCAACAGCCTACCGAGAGCGCTTTGACCGTCCTCAGCATGGCGTGGTTGGTACACGTCGTTTATCGGGGGTAGAGCAAGGCCCTTTGCTGGGAACGATTATCAAACCGAATGTGGGGTTATCTCCGGCACAAACCGCTGAACTAGTGGATCAGTTATGCCGTGCTGGAGTGGATTTCATTAAAGATGACGAGGTGTGCGCAAACCCCGAGCACGCGCCTCTTGAAGAACGCGTTAAAGCGGTGATGGCGGTGGTGCGCGAGCATCAACAACGCACTGGGAAACGAGTGATGGTGGCATTTAACATTAGTGACGAAACCGATGCCATGCGTCAACACGCCGACTTGATTGAACAAGAAGGTGGAAACTGCGCCATGGTTAGCCTTAACTATTGTGGGTATTCGGCGATTCAAACCTTGCGTCGTAGTACGTCGATCGTCCTGCATGGGCATCGTAACGGTTATGGGGCAATGTCTCGTCACCCGTTATTAGGGATTTCGTTTCAAGCCTATCAAGTGCTTTGGCGCTTAGCCGGCGTTGATCATATGCATGTACATGGTCTGCAAGGAAAATTTGCACAAAGTGATGAAGAGGTGGTGACGTCAGCACTGGATTGTCTCGCGCCGTTGTCCAACGAGTTTGATGATCGCGTAATGCCCGCCTTCTCGTCAGGGCAGTGGGCAGGGACGGTTCCCGCCACGTTTGAGGCAGTGGGCAGTGATGATTTGTTATTCATGTCAGGCGGTGGCATCTTGGCCCACCCCAATGGCCCAGAAGCGGGTGTTATCAGTTTGCGCCAAGCGTGGAATGCGGCACAAAGCGGGGTGAGCTTAGCAGAACACGCCAAGCAAGCACCCGAGCTGCGTCAGGCGTTGGAATTTTTTGGCCGTAGTTGATCTCACGATGTCCGAACAAACCAAATTCGCTTTTTATGGCGATGACTTCACTGGCGCCACCGATACCTTATCGACCATGGCGTGTGCGGGTTATCGCGCCATCCTTTTTCTGCGTCTTCCCACGCCACAGCAATTGGCTGATGTGGGCCCGTTGGATTGTCTGGGTATCGCCGGCGCTGCACGCTCTATGTCTGCAGCACAGCAAAAAACGGAGCTACTTGCCGTAGGGCATTTTCTTAAGCAGGTGGGCGCTGTGGTGACTCACTATAAGTCCTGCTCTACCTTTGATAGCTCTCCCACGACGGGCAGTATCGGAAATGCGGTTAAATTACTCAGCGAACAGTTGGGTGCGTTGTCATTTGTGCCCATTGTTGGCGGGCAACCGAATCTGGGGCGTTATTGCGTATTTGGTAACCTTTTCGCGGCCTTTAGTACGGGTGGCGCGGCGTACCGTCTTGATCGACACCCCACAATGAGTCAACACCCCGTAACACCGATGTTTGAGGCCGACTTGCGACGGCATTTAGCCGAGCAGGGGCTGACACAGCTAGGTTTAGTCGAATACCCCCGCTACACGATGGCCGACGCTGAATTCGATGACATGCTTGATCAAACCATCGTTGAGCATGCTGATGGGGTGTTGTTTGATGTCAGCCGCTCTGAAGATTTGGCGGTGGTAGGTAGGGCGATTTGGCAACGGGCGTGCCAGCAGCCTTTGCTGGCGGTGGGGCCTAGCAGTGTGGCTCAAGCATTGATTGCACATTGGCAAGCCTCGGGCACGGAAGTGTCGCAACTTAAGCCCCCCGTGTTAGGTCCAGCCGAAGGGCCTGTTCTGGTGCTGTCAGGCAGTCGCTCTCCTGTGACCGCACGACAGATTGAAATGGCTACGTCCTATCACGCGATTCCACTGGATGCGGCGGTGTTGTGCGACGAGGGCTCAGTCGAACGTCATGCCTTATTGTCGCAGGTATCTGAAGGTTTGGCGCAGGGTAGGAATGTACTTGCCTACGTTTGCAGTGGCTCAAGCCAGCGCCCCGTAGCAGCCTCTGCGCTGGCCGAGGCATGTGGTCGATTCTTGTCGCAGGTACTTAAGCACAGCAGCCCTAGGCGGATCGGCGTTGCTGGCGGAGACACCTCAAGCCTTGCCCTGAAAGCACTGGACGTGTGGGGGCTGTCTTACCTTGGGCAGATAGACTCTGGCGCAGCGCTATGTCGCATGCATTCTGATGTGGCGCATTTATCGGGCGTAGAGATCATGCTTAAGGGCGGACAAATGGGTTCTGAGACCCTGTTCGAGAAGCTCATAGCTCCCATTTAAGGCTGGTGGTTAGCGCTGTCCATCAGAGGCTTAAGAATTAACGGCCGTGATGCCAAGGCAAGCCCAGCACCTCGCAAGCCGTTAAACACGATGAATGATAGCCACAGCCCGTGATTACCGAAGGCGGGCAGCAGCACCGCCGAAAGCGCTAAAAAGCTTAACGAGCTACCCAACATAATGAACATCAGCGGTTGGGTACGTGTGGCTCCGATGAAGACACCATCGTATAAATAGGCGGGCATGGACACGAGCGAGGCCAGTACAACCCACATCAAGTAGTGATCAGCCAGCTCGGCGATAGCTACCTGATCGGTAAGAAGGCGAATCAGACTGCTTCCGGTCAAGGCAAATACCGCCATATAGAGCAATGAGCCAACAAGACCCCAGATCAGACAAATGCGAATAACGCGAGCGAGTTGCTTGGGTTTGCGTCGTCCAACGGCAGCCCCACTTAGGGTTTCGGCCACGTGTGCAAAGCCATCCAAGCCGTAAGAAGTAAAACTAAGCAAGTTCAGCAGAATAGCGTTGGTCGCCAGTAATACATCGCCTTGTTTGGCGCCAAGGTGCGTGAACCAGGTCATGGTGGTGAGCAAGCACGCCGTGCGAATAAAAATATGACTGTTAATCTGCACCAGACGACGCAAGGCCTTAGTTTCAAACAGCTCGATCCAATGTAAGTTTAGGATCTGTGTTCGGTAACTGCGCCATAGCAGAAATGCACCCGCTACAGTGCCGCTAAAGTCAGCAACCGCCGTGGCCCTACCAATGCCGCTTACGCCCCAGTCTAAGCCGTAAACAAAGCCCATCACCGCAATAAAGTTGACCGCGTTAATCAGCAGTTGAATCAGTAGCGCAACACGTACCCGCTGGCAACCCAGTAGCCAGCCTAAAATAACGTAATTGATCAATGCCAGAGGGGCCGCCCAGACGCGTCCATGCGCATACAACTGAGCTTGCGTCGCCGCCTCGTTTGAGGCCCCTAATAACGAGAGCCCGGCGTTAATCAACGGCCCTTGCATCAACAAAATAAGGGTGCCAATCAAGACGGCAAGCAGCACGCCTCTGCCGACGGTTAACACTACAGAGCTAGGTTGGTTTGCTCCGAAGTGTTGCGCGACGACGCCGGTGGTACCCATGCGTAAAAAGCCGAAAACCCAAAAAATAAGGTTAAACAGCAAACTGCCTAACGCCACACCGGCTAGATGATGGGCGCCCGGCAGATGACCAGCCACAGCCGTGTCCACCGCAGACATCAGCGGTTGTGTTAAGTTGGCTAAAATGATTGGAATCGCTAGATAAAGAACTCGTCTATAGCTAAGGGGCGGGGGATTCATGTGGACTTACTTCTCTGAGCCTTTATCGCATAAGGTTAATCGTTGGTTATGTTATCAGCACCATGACAGTCAAAAAAAACGCAACGCGCCCTCGTTGTGATCATTGCCTTCGCCCATTGTCGCATTGTCTGTGCGACGTTATTAGCGTTGCACCTAACCGCACGCGGGTATTAATACTGCAACACCCTGATGAGGAAAAACACCCGTTAAACACAGGGCGATTAGCCGTATTGGGTCTGACGCATGCGCAGCTATGGGTAGGTGAACATTTCTCGTCATTGCAAGCGTTCATTTCCACATTTGAATCCGCTTTCTTGTTGTTCCCCGCTCAGGAACAACACCTAACGCAACCTTTGGCTGCAACTCCCGAAGACGTGTCCTCACTTTTGATTGTGCCAGACGGAACGTGGCGTAAAGCGCGAAAGATCATCGCCGCTAACCCAGTATTAACGACGCTGCCTCACCTAAGCTTGCCCGTCGGAGAACCGTCGCAATATCGGGTGCGCAAGGCAAGCGAAGCCGCCGCCGTGTCGACCATCGAGGCCATTGTACGCACCTTGACAGTGCTTGAGCCAGAGCATCGCTTTGAGTCAGTGCTAAAACCCTTTGACAGGCTTATTGAACAACAGATTCAAGCCATGGGGGTGGAGGTGTATGAGCGGAACTATGGGCGTAAAAGACAGCCATAAAAAACCCGCAAAGCCTGTTAGGGTGATGATCTGCGGCTTGGGTGCTTTGCTGGTCAATATATTGATGCTCAGAGCGGCCTCGTAGGCTCGATACGACTATTCGGATTCATGAAAACTCTTGCCTTGGGCTGGCAAAGGTTCGGGGGAGGTCACTATAAATCCAATAAATTAGTGTTTAACTCAATTATATTGGCTTAAATCCTATATTTCGTGGATTAGAAGATTTGGTATAAATTTAATCTAACTCTATAATATTGGGTATTAGGACGAGAGATTTAGATAAATGCCCAATATGCTGGATTTAAGCTTTAGTAAGCCCGATGAAATCGTCAAGCGTCTGTGTGAACGCTTGCGTACGGAACGCTTGGCCTTGCAGATGACGCAAGCCGACGTAGCGGGTCGCGCCGGTATCGGTACGAATACCGTGTCCAATCTGGAAGCGGGGCGTAATGTCGGGTTTGAGAATGTGGTTCGAGTGGCCATGGTGCTGGGCCGAACTAAAGAGCTCGAAGGTCTTTTTCTGCCTAGAATTGATAGCCTTGATGACATTCGGCAGTACGAACGCATCGCTAAACGTCAGCGAGCCCCAAGGAAGTCCGGCAATGGTTGAGCAAGTGAAGGTGTACTACGAGGGCTGGGGCGAGCGGTGGTTATGGGGCACACTGAGGTCAACGACTGCGCTGACAGGTCGCCCCAAGATCGTACTTGAATATAGTAATGAAGCTAAGCAGAAAGGTCTGGAGCTATCTGCCTATATGCTGCCGCTAAAAGGTCCTCAACTGCGCCAAGATTTTCCGTCTCATCAGTTGGGGTTGCCGGGGCCGGTCTATGACTCATTGCCCGATGGATGGGGCATGTTGTTGATGGATCGCTTATTCAGAAGTCGTGGGCTGACTACTGCGCGAATTGGCCCTTTAGAAAGATTAGCCTTCATCGGTAACAATGCTATGGGGGCGATGTCGTTCGAGCCTGTGGCACCAGAAGGGGCTACATCGCAAGGGCATATTTCACTCGACCAGCTTGCCGCTGACGTGCAAGAAGTGCTCGAGGGTAACGATGGGGCATTCCTGCAAAGATTGTTGCAGGTGGGGGGCTCGCCTCAAGGGGCCAGACCGAAAGCGCTGGTTTATCGTGACCTTCAAACCGGCACCTTTACAACCGCAGTCACACCGGGTTTTGAAGCCTGGTTGCTTAAATTTCCAGCCAAGGATGAACACGCTGAGGTATGCGCCATTGAAATGGTTTATGCCGCGTGTTTGCGTCGCTGCGGCATTCAGACGCCAGATACACAGTATTTCAGCCTGCCCAACGGGCTGGCGGCGTTCGCAAGCAAACGTTTTGATCGTAAAGGCGGCCAGCGCATACCCATGCAAAGCCTTGCTGCTTTTACCGGTGCCGACTACAGGGTTCCCGGAGCGTTGGATTACGTTAATTTTTTGCGCGCGACTCAACTGTGCACCAACGATATGCGAGAAAAATCAGTCGCCTTTGAGCGTGCTGTCTTTAATGTTGCGTTCAATAACCGGGATGATCACCCTAAGAACTTCGCCTACTTGATGACACCATCGGGTGAGTGGAACCTGGCACCCGCTTACGATGTGACTTTCTGCGAGGGGCCGAGCGGATACCATCAAATGGATGTCATGGGCGAAGCGTTGACGATTGATCGCGTAGCAATACTACGACTGGCTGAAGAGGCCGAGGTTTCAGCAGAGATCGCCGGTCGCATTATTGACAGTATTTGCGATGTGGCCAGCCAGTTTGCAGCTATTGCTGAGGAGTTGCATCCGCAGCGTATCACTCGCGACACCTTACACTTGATTCAAGGCCGCATCGATCAAAATATTGAACTGCTGCGCTAGGAAGGTATGGGTGGTAGGGAAGCAAGGGGTTAGGAAGCGTGAATTGGCAGGAAGGGAAATCTATGCCGCCGCAAAGAATCTGGTGAAAGAAAGTCACCTGCTCTCTAAGGAGGCGAGTCGAGCGAGACAGCCGATACACTCGAGATACAAGAGGCTCAACAAGAATTTTATTCATCAGACAATATCGACGATGAACTTTCACAGAAAATTGCTATTGCTCGTGAAGACGGAGAAAAGAGCTTGCTCGCTTTTTTGCACCGGAAAGACATCCATCGCTAGCCAATCAGTTCACTAGGGCTATTCAGATTGGCGTCTATTACTATTGTTCAAAGGCGACTGCATTTTTAATTAATATGAATGACTTGGATGAACTTTACGCCGGTATCCACAGCGTACTGATAGACGTGCTGGACGGCCTCGCGGACACGCTGCGCCGTTTCTAGGTTGCCGCGATCCTTGTTGGCACTTTCGAGCCAGGCGCGCGCCATCAGCTCGAAAGTATTGATCTTGGCGATTTTGGCTTGCTCTTGCTGCTCCCGTCAAGCGTCCTGCGGGTCAATGCCTTGAGCGCGCAGTGTGTTCGCCTCTCTGGTGAGTTCACGTGCCATTGCAAGGGTGATCGCTGGGTAGGCGCCTAAGCCGATCTTGATTTGCTTCGTACCGGATTTGTACCGATAGAGTCAACTTTTTCTGGATGCGCGCACGCGCAGGTAGAGGCCATCGCCGTCATTCAGCGTCTGTTCTTTGGTACTGGGCGAGAGGGTGCGGATCTTAAACCTGTCTGGAACAAGCTGTTGGTGCGGGGCCGGAATCGAACAAAGCCCGCAACGCTAATGTTTATAAGAGTGTCAGAGTTTTCTTATTCTCCGGGGTACACCTTGGGGGACTCTAGGTGTAAATGTCGCATAAAGGCGACGCTTTGGAATGTCTTCAACATAGTGAGGGCATTACAGATAACTCATGTGTCCGCGCGTGGATGAGGTTGGCTTCGCTGTTCCTTCCGGTGTGCAGAAACCTCTTTCAAGGGTAGTTTATCTCATGCCTTACAAGCCACTCACATGGCGCGCGTATTCAAGCGGTACTCCAGGTCAGCGACAACTTTTAGTACCTCATCGATAGCAGGATACGGTCCGAAGATCATGCCGCTCATCGCTTCGTAATCTCGAGTCAGTGCGTCGTGCATGGCATCCGATGGCGACAGGGTAAAGGAGCCATGTACTGCCATGTCCAGTCGAAGGTCCGCGCTGCCAAAGAACAGCCGGGCGTGTTGCGCGCAGTCCTGTGCCAAGAGGCGATCTGCCTTCCATGTGTCGGCATCGGGGTGCTGAAGGAGTCGGTGTATATCGTAATAGTGTCGAGATACTCGTTGGCCGCCTTGGCGTAATAGGCCTCTGCGATCATGCCATTGGCGCAGACCATGCAGGATGATGATCTTGTCCCAGAAGGTGCGTTCGGGCTTGACGGTCGTCACGTTGTGTACGGCGATGTCCAGATCGGGCAGATCGTCGGCAACGTAGGGAGTCACCACAACCGTTTCATGTGGGTCCAAGGCCGACTTGGCCCCGGCCTCGATCTTCACGGCCGCCCGAATGTAATCACCAGGCGTGGCTGTTACGGTGGGATACCAGAACAGCAGCGTCTGCTGGTCGGGATCGTCCGAATCCAGTTCCAGGCGGAAGCGGTCAGTAGGGATGGCTTCAGCCGCGATTGCATGGAGCTGCGCCATCATGTCTTTAGCAATGTAGTGCTGGCAGGCGTTGCGGATGCGTTCCAGACGGATGCGCCGTTGCTTACCGCTCAAGGCTTCCAATTCCGTAGTCTCAGCAGGCTCGCCAATGTCTGCGCGGAATACGGTGATGTCGATATCTTCGGAAAACCGGGAGATCAAGCCATAGGCTTTGGACAATGATGTACCGCCTTTGAACAGTAGGCGAGGGCCGTCTGATGGCATGCCGTTGAATAGAGCGTCCAGCGTCCAGCATACCCAGAAGTCCTTTTCGACGTTCTGGACAGCAGTGCCCAGACGGGGGGCAGCGGTCAGGAACAGGCCGCGCCGGTCATCGTCAGCGGCCTGGATGATGGTATTGAAATTCAGGTTCATGCAAAAGTCTCGGTATGCGCTCGGTAGTCGGTACCGGGTCGTGACATAGCTGCTTCGGCGGTTGGTGCAGCGCAGCCCGGTAGTTCGCGCACGATTGCCTGCATCCATGCAGGCAATGTGTGGAAACCTGCCAGTAAGTCCTGGCGCATGGCTTCGCCTTGCACGGAGTCGTTCAGCAGCTTGGACAGCCGCTTGACGATGCGGGGCTTGTCTGCGGGCAGAGTGTCCTTGAGCCAGTACAGTGCCTGGACAACCCGCATGGCGGGCCGTCCGGCCCAATACAGGCGGCTGGGTGCCGTGAGCTTGAACGTGATGGTCAGGTTGTCGAGCTGAATGGCGCGTCGGCGTGCATCGGTATGGATGATTACGTTCGCTGGCACGGCATCCGTCAGGCCCAGATCATTGGCGGCGGTCATGCCATCTACGAGTAGGCGCAGTTGGTCGCGTCGTGCAATGGCATCCACGACGGCGCGGTAATCGGGCGGTGTTGCCTGTTTGGTCAGGCTGTTTATTTTGGGTCGGTCATACAGCCCACGGTGGATACGGCGCAACTGGCTGGCTGTGACCAAGCGTTGAAGCGCCTTGTCCACGGCGTCTCTGCTGCCAAGTTGAGAAAAATCAGATGGCACCCATACTTGGCCAGGCGCTGCTGCATCGATGTGAGCTGTGATCTGAGTCTTGAGATCGTTCATGGTTTTACCTCTGTCCGATATTTGTAGTCTTATTTCGGACAAAAGGCAAGTTCGTCCGAAATTTGTGGTTGTTTTTCGGACGAGGTAATTAAAATTAAGGCAAACAATAGCGCCTTGGCCTAACTGGCAAATGCTTTGTTTCGCTCAATGAGCGCATGTAGACTGGCTGCGGTGATGCCGCTGGACCTCTTGCCTATCTTGATGAGTACCAGTTCGCCTTCGTTGACCAACCGATAGATGGTTGATCGGGACACCCCAAGTTTCGCCTCTGCTGTGTGTATGCGATACAGAAGTGCCTGGTCAGATTGCTGCAGGGTATGGTGTCCAGTTGACGGGTAGCCAAAGATGTTTGGCAGGGTCTGTTCCTTCATGGTTTCCTCCATAAAACCTTGGGAAGCACCCTGGGGCAGTATGCCGCAAGATGCTTTCCAAAGCAGGCGCGGTCAGCGCCTTCGTGGCTGGTTCGTCAAGATGCCGCGATGGGAACCAGTTGCTTTGATCATTTCCAGTAGAGCCCGCCGCTGGTCCACTGTCGTGGGTCGTCGAGGTGCTGAAAACTGCGGTCTTTCCCGCTGTCATCGATGAATTACGCGCCATCTATCGAATGTGGTCTGCCTTTGGCAGCACCGGCGTCCGTGGTTACGGATCGTCATCTACTTCCCCCGGTTTATGCCAGTCGCTACCAGCCCAAGAGAGAAATGATTTTTCACCTGCTTTACTCCTACCCAGGTGCGTGTCGCCCCGCATGATGCTGGCGACACGGGTAGCCGCGCACTCGCACCGCCCTTTGCAGGGCAGGGCGCGGTATTTATCGGTGTTGTGTTGTTAAAGAGCGGGGTTGCTGTAATCATTACGTAACTACCAATTGGAGTCAACACATAAGTACTAAGAAATCGTGATATAGAAGAGTAAAGCACTTAGAAATACAAAAAATACGCCTTGGACTGACACAAAATGAAGCGCCCTGGTTCGCAGAGGAACGCAGGGCGCTTCGGATATTTTTTTATTGTTTGTTTTTGTATCTTGGGTGATGGCTGAGGACTTAATCCAACAGATTGGCTGGTTGATGCTTAATCGTGATCTTTGGCGTGTTTGGCTTGTTGGCCGATCTTCATCTTTATGTAGTCACCGATATCTTCCAAAACTGGGGCAGGCAGTTCCTCCAATGTATACCTAGCAGTTTCCGGCCATGGCCATTCCATCTCAAACATCTCGCCCTTACCCGTGACAAGCCATTCAGCGCGGATGTGAAGGGCTGCAGCAATCCAAACGATGTGACGCGAGGACTCATTGCGACCGTTTTCGATATGGGCGATAGCGCTTTGGCTTATAGGGGGGTCGAGGAGGTTGGCCAATGCTTCTTGCGATAGGCCGCGCTTTTTACGTGCGGCAAGTAAGCGCTCGCCAATGCTGCTTACAGGATTCGGATTCATGGGATTCTTCAATTGGTGGGTTCATTGTTGAGGAGTTGTAAGTATATATGTAATTTAAAAACATGGCTTGTCTAATGAGTATTGAGCAGTGAACTATTAGGCAAGTAATCAATTTGGGCTATTGTGGCATTTAATGATACGGCGTGAGAGGAAAGAATTGTCAAGAGTATGACCGTTCAATTGCCAGGGGTGTATCTTTTAGTAGGGGACGCAATTTTATAGCCTGAAACAGCTCAGGTATACACATGGCGCAGGTCTGAAGGACCCCCTGGAATGCTTCTTGGTCGCGTTTTGCGTTCTTGCGCCGCGTGTCTCTTTCAAGGCAATCATGGCCCTCAACAAAAGATTGCAGCCACTCTCTTGACAGTCGACAGCATCAGCACTAATACAAACACAGAGATTCGTGATGCAACGTAGGAGATTATCGGAACTTTCTTCTACGATTCTTTTACGTCAACGTCGGAACAGCATCGTCATAGCAATGCTCTTCTAGAATGCATCAAGCATGTGGGCGACAACTGCATACGCAGACATGTCGGTAGAGCGTCTGTTTGAGGAGCATTTGGCTGCGCCAACTTGGGCAAATCCAAAATTTGATTAGCCGCCGTTGTTCAGAACGCAAATAAGAATTGAGCCGACTGAAAGCACGTAAGCTGAAGTTTTCGTTCTTATCTCACAGAACAACGTGATGAAGATAAGGGAATCTATATTAGTTAGGTAAGCTATATCGTATGGCCCCAGTTGCCTATCGGAATACGTAACGGGCGCTTAGAGCGCAGCCTTTACTTGAAAAATGGGAATCAACTTTTGGATTAAGCACACCAGAAGCTGCGGCTGCGCAGGATAGGACATGGCTGGCTGTGATGGGGAGGTGATCGGTAGTTACTTTAAGCTGTCGAGCCAGGAATTGTTCACTGAAGATGGTTTGCATCTGAAAACCATTAATAGTGTTTATTTGTTTCTGAATTTCCGACTGTGAAAGTACGTCCTAAAAGAATCATAATTTTATATAACGTCGGTGATTTTGCCTCAACTGGTTATGATTCTTGCTTTTGCTCAGATCGAGTCATCTCCTTATGCGGCAATATGTGTCTGGAAACACATATTTACGAGTGTTAATAAAACAAAACTTTGACACACATAGGCTATTCAGCCTAGTACACAGTGCCTATACTCCGGAGGCAATTGACAACCATTGAAGCGTTGAGAAACGATTGGTGTTATTGCAGTGGTTGGTCGAAATATCTAAAAATAGTGAGTATATAGTCGGTCTTAGAAGCAGATGGCTGCAGGATACTGAAAAGTATCTGGCTTAAGCTGCAGCGACCTGCGTGATATCGCCGGTCAAGAACGGCTTTTGATGAATCTAAAGGGGAGAGGAAACATGCGGGAGAACACCGACGTTAACGCTGGATTTGGCTTTAAATCGCTAAGCAAATCGAAGACAAACTGGCATGATGCCTTGCTTGGCTCGCGCATATTGCGCGGCGGTCGCATGACTAAGTGGAAAGGTATTGTCGTCAGTTGCGCCCCGCATGTGGCTGGCGTTGTACCTCTTGTTACACGCGCGCTGGGCAGTCGAATACTGGCGCGTGTGCTTCTGCTGGGATTGGTGGCAGGGCCAGCGGCGGCTGCGGATGTGTACTGGGATGTGAATGGCGGCAATCCCGGGCAAGGTGGTAGCGGAGCCTGGGACCTGAGTGGCGTTACCTGGAATCAAAGCAGCGACGGTGTGGCCGGACCCTTCCGGGAATGGGATAACGTTGCGCTAGATACTGCCGTCTTTGGTGGCACTGCGGGAACGGTAACGGTGGGCAGCGCCATCAACGCGGGCGGGCTCTCCTTCACAACCGCCAACTATACGCTGAATGGTGGCACGGTCACGCTGGGCGGGGCTTCGCCTACGATTAGCGTCGGCGGAAACACCACAATCAACTCAACCCTTGCGGGAAGCGCCCCGATAGCCAAGTCGGGCGCGGGTGTGCTGACCCTGAATGGTGCGAATACCTTTACAGGTGGTTTGCGTGTCGAGGCCGGTGGCCTAGCGGTTAATTCGGATGCAGCGCTTGGCAGTGGCGGTGTGTCAATGGCTGGAGGAACTACTCTCAACAGTTCGGGAGTGCTGAATGCAAGCCGTGCCGTTACGCTTGAAAACGGGGCGGTCACGGTTAGTGGGGCCGGTGTCGGTTCTGCGAAGTTTACGGGGGCGGGCGGGTTAATCGCGGGTGACGGCGTTACGCTGAGCAATGACACCAGTGACTTTACGGGGGGCATGACTTTCAACCTCGACGGCACCGCTTCTTTTACCTCCGTCCGCAATACGGGCGAAGCGAGCTCGCTCGGTGCAGCGGGAACCATCACCTTCACGGCCATGTACCAGTATTCCGACAAGCTGCATTATATCGGTGACGGGGATACCTCCAATCGCGATTGGGTGATGAACACTAGTGGGGGAACATCGGGCGCCGTATTCCTGAACAGTGGTACGGGTGGGCTGACGTTGAGCGGTAACATCGCGGTCGACATGGCTTCCACCAGAAACATGGTTTTTTCTGCCCAAAATGCCGATCTGGCACTTTTAGGTGTGTTAAGTCACACCAGCGACGGTGCGATGGATTTTCGCGGCGGCGGCGCGCAACACACCATCACCCTGGGCGACGCCAATACCTATGGCGGAGCAACCGTGATCGGTATAGCCAACGCTGGCGTTTCAACACCTACAGGTACCGTGACGGTCAAGGCTTCCTCGCTTTCGGACACTGGTGCTGTCAGTTCGTTTGGCACTGGCACCGCGGGAGGTATCTCGCTTACGAATGACAGCGTGGTCAGCTATGTCGGCGCGGGAGCCAGCAGCAATCGCGCATGGACCATAGGCCTAGCGGGGAATGGGGCGGGCGGAAAAATTCTGAACGACGGCACGGGAACGTTGTCGCTAAGTGGCGATGTAGTTCTGAGCGACGTGGCGAATAACAAATTGACACTTGGAGGTGGCTTCGCGGGCACCAACGCGCTTTCGGGCACCATTTCCGGCCCTGGCGATCTTATCCTGGATGGGGCAGCGGGCAACGTCTGGGCACTGAGCGGCGTTAATACGCGCAGCGGCGCCGTTACTGTGCAAGGCGGAACCTTGCGCGCAGACAATGCGGCGGCCTTTGGCACTACGACCAACGTGACGGTCAATGGTGGCACGCTGGATCTGAACAACTTTAACCTTAATGCGCAAGCTCTGGCTGGTGCAGGTGGCTCGGTGGCGCTTGGTAGCGGGAACCTTTCCGTTAATCAGGCTTCGGGTGTGAACACCGCCTATGCTGGCGCCATACACGGCACAGGTTCCTTTACCAAGCAAGGGGCGGGTACGCTGACGCTGACGGGCAGCAATACCTACACCGGGGATACCACGGTGGGTGGCGGCACGCTTGGTTTGGATTTTTCGGCGGCGGGTGCGCCGACCAGCGACATCATTTCAAGCTCCTCGACACTGAATATGGCAGGCGGCTCACTGGCCGTGACGGGCGCGGATGGCGCGACCAGCACGCAGACCTTCGACGGCATGAATGTGACTGCGGGGAATAACTCAGTTGGGTTCACTGCGGGCTCGGGCGGCACGGTGAATGTGAATCTGGGTGCGATAACCCATAGTGGCGGTTTGATCGACTTTGCCGAGTCCGGCAACGGCAATATCATGACCAGCAACGCCACGTTAGGTGGATGGGCCACGGTCAACGGCACGGACTATGCCAAGGTCGAAGGAGGCAACATCGTCGCTTTCACCGAAGCAGACTATACGGATAAGGACGACGCGGGCAACTGGCTGGACGGCGAGTACATCACCGACATTGACGGCTTTCACGGCACCTTAGGCACCACGACGCAGCTCGCAGGCCTTCGGTACACCGAAGCCACAGAAACGACGGTGACGATTGGGACCGGCCAAACGCTCGGTGTGGATGGCACCATCATCGTCGCGCCCTCGGTCGTGGCCAACGATCAGACAATTACGGGCGGCTCCTTGACGGGTACGGCAGGTGGCGGCGAGCTGGGCATACAGCAGAACAGCACCGGTGATTTCACGATAGCCTCTCAGATCGTTGATAACGGTGGCAGCATCGGTTTCACCAAGGCAGGTACCGGGCTGGTTACTTTGTCCAATGCCGGCAATAGCTACACGGGCGCCACGACGGTGGGCGAGGGTACGCTGTCTGTTGCCAACATCGGTGCTAGTGGTGCGGCGAGCGGCATCGGTGCCTCAACGGCGGATGCCTCCAACCTGGTGATTCAGGGCGCGACGTTGCAATACACGGGCAGCACGGCCATAACAGATCGCGGCTTTACAGTCGGGCGGGCTGGAGCGGTTGAAAGTGGCATCATCGCCGTCACCCAGGCCGCGACCAACTTGACGTTCGGTGGCGAAGTGGTCAGCTCCGACGATGCAGGTCTTACCAAATCCGGGGCCGGCACACTGACACTGACCAACGCCAATAATAGCTACACCGGTGTCACGACGGTCAATGGCGGTACGCTGGCCGTGGCCGCGCTGGCCGATGGCGGCGTTAACAGTTCGATCGGCGCATCAAACAGCGACTCGGCCAATCTGATCTTGTCCAATGGCGGCACGCTGGCATATACGGGTGGTGCCACGGCTACTGATCGCGGGTTGCAACTGGGCGTGGGTGGCGGTGCCCTAGGTGTGAGCAATGTTGCCTCGGTTTTGACTGTTAGTGGCGTTGTTGAAGACCAGGGTGCGACCAGGGGAATCCTGACTAAGAAGGGCGATGGAACGCTTGTATTGTCGGGCACCAATACATACTCGGGCGGCACTGTCGTAGCTGAGGGAACGCTGCAGGCAGGTTCGATACAAGCCTTTGGGAGCCCAACTGCGATTGCGACGGTCGCCAGTGGCGCAACACTGGATCTGAATGGCTTCAACAATACGGTGGGTGCGCTGGCCGGTGCCGGAGACGTGGACCTCGGTTCCGCCACCTTGACCTCGAGCAGTAACTCCGGCACCTTCTCGGGTGCGATTAGTGGTACAGGAGGGGTTACGCGAGCAGGGGGAGGGCTTCAGACGTTCACCGGTGCCAATAATACCTATACCGGGGCCACCATCATTGATGGTGCCACGCTGGGCGTAGATAGCTTGGCCGACGGTGGACAGGCCAGCGGCATTGGGGCTTCGAGCGCAGATGCCGCCAACCTTGTCCTTAAAGGCGGCAGACTGAGTTACACCGGTAGCGATGTCGCGATCGATCGAGGTTTCACGTTGGAGAGTGGACAAGGACGGGTTAGCGTGACCAACGCCGCCGTCACCTTGGCGTTTAGTGGTGATGTTGGGGGCGCTGGTTCGCTGAGAAAAGAAGGACCGGGCACCTTGGTATTGTCAGGCGCGAGTACCTACACTGGTGGCACGTTGGTGGATGGTGGGAACTTGCGCGCGGGGGCGGAAAATGCTTTCGGTACCGCAACCACTGCGGGTGGAATGACTTTTACTAATGTGGTCGGAGCATCGCTGGATCTGGACGGTTTCGACACCACGGTCGCTTACCTGAATGGGGGCGGCGCCAATGGCGGCGACATTACGCTCGGCGACGCGACGCTGACGATCCGCACTGGTAGCAACACGTCCGGCGCCATCTATTTGGGTGCCATCAGCGGCACCGGTAGCTTGGTCAAGAACGGCGCTGCAGTTCAGCGTCTTCACGGCTGCGACAGCAGCTATTCGGGCGGCACCACTATTAACGGTGGTTCAGTCGAAACGTCGTGCCTGGACGATGGCGGCGTTAATAGTTCGATTGGGGCATCGACCGCCGACGCCTCCAATCTCGTGCTCAATGGCGGTACGCTGCGTTATGTCGGCTCAGGCGACAGCACCAATCGCGAATTCACGTTGGGCACAACAGGCGGCGGGCTCGATGCCTCAGGCACGGGAGCGGTGAACTTCACCAGCACGGCCGCGATCACGCTGGCCGGCGCAAATGCCGCGCGGACGTTTACCTTGTCCGGTACTAATGCTGACGACAATACACTGGCCGCCCTTATCGAAAACAATGGGACAGGCGTAACGTCGCTGACCAAGGCGGGTACAGGCACGTGGCGCCTGACCAATCCGGCTAGTACCTATACAGGCGTGACGACGATCGACGGCGGGGTGCTTTCCGTGGACAAGCTGTCTGATGGTGGCCAGGCGAGCAGCATTGGCGCCTCAACCAGCGATGCCGCGAATCTGGTCATCGGCAACAACTCAACACTACGCTATACCGGCACGGGCGACACGACCGATCGCCTGTTTACGCTCGCCACCGGGGTGACTTTCATCGAGTCCTCGGGCACGGGTGCCGTCGTCTTCGAGAACACAGCCCCGGTGACCTACTCGGGTAGTGGTCCTCGCACCGTGGGTCTTGGCGGTACTAATACTGATCTTAATACCTTGGGCGGCACCATCAGTGATGGTGCAGGAGGCACCACGACGCTAGCCAAAAACGGCCCCGGTACCTGGGTGCTGACTGGTGATAACACTTATACGGGTAGCACCATTATCAACGACGGCAACCTGATCGTTGGTAATGGTGGCACCACCGGTAATGTGGGTACGGGCAATGTGATCGTGGATGCGGCGACATCGACGCTTTCCCTGAATCGCAGCGATACCTTTACTCTTGATGGCACGTTGAGCGGGCCGGGCACGCTCGCCCAGGTCGGTAGTGGCACTAGCATTCTGACTTCTACCACCAATCAAATTGGTGCTATGACCATCAGCGCAGGCACTTTGCGGGTCGAGGGCGGTTTGACCACGCCGACCATTGAGATGACGGGCACTTCAACGCTGGATGTGAACGGCACCCTACAGGCCGCAGGCGCGACGCCAGTTGCTTTCACGGGGGATGCGGGTGCAAGCACGATCAATGTGAATACTGACGGCATACTGCGTGCCAACGGCGACCTAGGCGCAGGTGTGGATGTGCTGGCGCTGACAGGCACACTTGATACGGGCGTCGGCGCACTGGCACTGGGCGATGGCAATGATACGCTGGTCCTGAATGATGGAGCCCAGATTACAGGCAGTGTCCTGGCAGGCGCTGGTACGGACCTGCTGCAGGTGAACAATGGTTCAGCTTACAACCTGGACGGTGCAAGCGTTGGTGGCTTTGAAAGTCTGGAGAAGCTGAGCACCGGCACCCTCACGCTGACGGGCGATCATACCTATACCGATGGCACGACCATTGCGGCCGGCACCGTACAGGTGGGCAACGGCGGAACGTCGGGTTCGCTTGATAGCGATGTGCTCAACAATGGCACACTCGCCTTCAACCGTTCCGATGCCTATACGTTCGTCGGCTTGATTACGGGCACTGGCGGTCTGGACCAGATTGGCGCTGGAACAATCACCTTGACGGGTGACAATAGTTATGCCGGATCGACTGAAGTGCTGGCTGGCACGCTGCTGGTCAATGGCGATCAGTCCGCAGCAACGGGGGAGACCACAGTAGCCAGCGGTGCGACACTGGGCGGCACGGGCACCCTTGGTGGCGATGTCAGCGTGGAAGGTGGTGCGACGCTTAGCCCAGGCACGGCCGACGGCATGGCGGGCACGCTCAGCATAAACGGCGACCTCGCGTTGAACGACACCTCGAACCTGGCCTTCAACTTTGGGGAACCCAATGTGGTTGGCGGCGCGCTCAACGACCTGGTCAATGTTGGTGGCGATCTTGTCCTGGATGGCAACCTGAACGTGACGCAGACAACTGGCGGAACTTTCGGGGCGGGCATCTATCGTGTCATCAGTTACCAGGGCGGGCTGACCAACAATGGCGTGAACCTGGCGTCAACGGACTTTGTGCTGCAAACGTCGGTGGCCAACCAGGTGAACCTGGTGAACACCGCCGGCGAGAACCTGAACTTCTGGGATGGTGGCGCAGGGCCGCAGAACGACAATGTCGTGAATGGCGGTGACGGCACATGGAGCCGCTCGGCCGATGCGTTATGGACCACCGATACAGGCGAGATCAACGCGCCGTACTCGAATGGAACTTTCGCGATCTTTACTGGAGCACCCGGCGCGGTAAGCATCGACAATACAGATGGCCAGGTCGAAGCTTCGGGCATGCAGTTTGCGGTCGACGGTTACTCACTGACTGGCGACGCATTGACCCTGGTCGGCGGCTTGGACGACCCCGCGGTCTCTACGATCCGCGTGGGCGACGGCACCACCGAGGGCGCGGGCATGACCGCTACGATCGGTGTGGATCTTACCGGGGCGACGAAGCTGGTCAAGACCGACCTCGGCACACTGGTCCTGTCGGGCACCAACACCTACGCGGGTGGCACACGCATCGAGGATGGCACGGTATCCGTATCCAGCGATGGCAACCTGGGTGATGCGGCCGGTGCGATCGAGATTGATGGCGGCACGCTGCAGAACACAGCGGCCTTCGCTTCGATGCGCGGCGTGACGTTGGAAGCTCGCGGCGGTACGTTCCTGACCGATGCGGATCTTGCGCTGTCGGGCACCATCGACGGTACCGGTGCGCTGAGCAAGGAAGGAACAGGCGCGCTCACATTGTCAGGTGTCAACAGCTACGCAGGCGGCACTCACATTAACGAAGGCACGTTGTCGGTATCGAGCGACAGCAACCTCGGAGCAGCGGCGAGCGCTATGACCCTCGACGGCGGCACGCTGCAGAACACGGCGGCGTTCGCCTCTGCGCGTGGGGTCACACTAGAAACAGGTGGCGGTACATTCCAGACCGATGCAGAGTTGACACTGTCGAACGTGATAGATGGTACGGGTGCGCTCACCAAGACGGGAGCCGACACATTGGCGCTCTCGGGCGCGAACACCTATGCTGGCGGTACAACAATATCCAGCGGCACCTTGCAGCTGGGTGCTGGTGGTGCATCCGGATCCATTGACGGCGATGTCGCAAACGAGGGCACGTTGGCCTTCAACCGGTCCGACGTCTATAACTTCGACGGTCAGGTCTCTGGCAGTGGTGCGGTGGAGCAGGTAGGCAGCGGTATAACGGTCCTGACTAGCGACAACACGTATACCGGTCAGACGACTGTGCAATCGGGCGCTTTGCTGATCAATGGCGATCAGTCCGGCGCAACCGGCCTTACTTCGGTTGCGAGCGGCGGTGCGCTCGGTGGCACAGGTGTTGTTGGCGGTGACGTCGATGTGGCCGATGGCGGCGCACTTCGCCCTGGTGGCATAGGCGCTACGCCTGATACGCTCGCCATCAATGGCAGCCTGACGCTGGCCGATACGTCGGCCCTGGACTACAACTTTGGCGAGGCGGGCGTCGTCGGTGGCGCGTTCAACGACCTGGTCACTGTTGGTGGCGATCTCACGCTTGATGGCGTCCTGAACGTTACGGAATCGGCGGGTGGCGAGTTCGGCCCCGGTCTGTATCGTGTCATCAGCTACGACAGGGCGTTGACGGACAACGGCCTAGCGCTTGGTGCCATGCCGGCTGGCGACTTCCACGTCCAGACATCGATAGCTCAACAGGTCAACCTGGTCAATGCTACCGGGCTGACCCTCAACTTCTGGGATGGCCCGGCGGGTGGCCTGAACGACAGCAACATCCACGGTGGCGATGGCGAGTGGAACCGTTCCAGCAGTGAGTACTGGACCACGGATACGGGTGCGATCAACGCGCCCTACGCGAATGGCGCGTTCGCGGTCTTCGCAGGCGAGCCTGGCACGGTTACCGTCAGCAACGATGATGGTGCAGTAGAAGCGCTCGGCATGCAGTTCGCAACGGACGGCTATACCATCACGGGGGAGGAGTTGACGCTGGTGGGTAACGCCAGCGACGTCTCGACAATCCGGGTGGGCGACGGCACGCTCGCGGGCGTAGACATGATCGCGACGATCGAGGCTACGCTGGGTGGCAGCTCAACGCTTGAGAAGACAGACCTGGGTACGCTGGTGCTAAGTGGCGTCAATACCTACACGGGTGGTACGTCGATCAAGGGTGGCACCTTGCAGGTCTCCGAGGATGCGAATCTTGGCGATGCCGCTGGCGTGTTGGCGATCGACAACAGCACCCTGCATACGACGGCCTCGTTCGAGAGCGGGCGTGATGTTGATCTAACTGGCACAGGCACGTTCCGGACTGATGATGCGACCGAGTTGGCGTTCAACGGTGCGTTTTCAGGGGCCGGCGGTTTGACGAAAGCAGGTACAGGTACGCTCGTTATGGGAGGAGCCTCCTCGTATACCGGCGCCACGACAGTTGCCGAGGGCACATTGCGGGCGGGTGCTACCGACGCGTTCAGCGCTACTACCGACATGTCGGTTCTGACCGCAAGTGAACTCGATTTGGCCGGTTACAGTCAATCCATAGCTTCACTATCGAATGCTGGCACAGTGCGTCTGTCGGGTGCGCCAGGCACACGTCTGAATGTAGACGGCAACTACATTGGCAATGACGGTTTGCTGGTGTTAAATACTGTGCTGGGTGACGATAGCTCATCGACGGATCGGCTCGTTGTAGCTGGCGATACATCAGGCAACTCGGCTCTGCGGGTAAATAACATAGGCGGTGGCGGCGCTCCCACTGCGGAAGGTATCAAGCTGGTGGATGTCGGTGGCGCCTCGAACGGTAGCTTTGCGTTGCAAGGCGACTACGTGTTCGAAGGCGATCAAGCGGTCGTTGCGGGCGCCTACGCATATCGGCTGTACCAGGGCGGTACCAGTACACCGACTGACGGTGATTGGTATCTGCGATCGAGCCTGACCGACCCTGTTGGTCCCACCGATCCTACGAACCCAACCAACCCGACTAATCCAAACACTCCAAGTGAGCCGTTGTATCAGCCGGGCGTACCTGTCTACGAGGCGTATGCAGGGGCGCTGCAGGCCTTTAACCAACTGGGTACTTTGCAACAGCGGGTCGGTTCCCGCTCATGGAAAGACCAGGGCAGCGTGCGCGCCACGCCTGAAGGGTCTGTTGACGCTAACGGTATCTGGGCGCGTGTACAGGCCAGCGATGCCAGCTTTGACCCTGACGTCACGACTAGCGGCACCGACTATGATGCAAAAACCTGGAAGTTCCAGGTAGGCATTGATGGCACCGTCAGCGAAAATGAGACAGGGCGCTCGGTCGTGGGCATGTACGCTCAGTACGGCACCATGGACTCTGACCTGCACTCGATCCACGGCAAGGGCGCGATTGACACGAAGGGCTACAGCTTGGGTGGTACGTTTACGTGGTACGGAAACTCCGGCGCCTATGTTGACAGTCAGGTGCAGGTGACCCGGTATGACAGTGATCTGCGCTCGAAGACTGCCGGACGGCGTCTCGTTGACGGCAACGATGGCATGGGTTACGCATTGAGTGTCGAGGGCGGCAAGCGCTTTACACTAGGCGGACCCTGGTCGTTGACACCGCAAGCGCAACTGTCGTATTCGTCCGTCAAGTTCGATGACTTCACCGATCCTTTTGGTGCCGACGTTTCGCTTGACAAGAGCGAGAGCCTTGTCGGTCGTTTGGGACTGGCTATCGACCATGAGACCGAGTGGACGGGGGCAGGCGGGCAAACTGGCCGTTCGCGTATCTACGGCATCGCCAACGTCTACTATGATTTCGCAGATGGTTCACGTGTGAACGTGGGCGCAACGCCGTTCAAGAGTAAGAACGACGCGCTACGTGGCGGTGTTGGTGTGGGCTGGTCGCTGAACTCCTCCGACGACAAGTATTCGGTCTATGCCGAAGCACTTGCCAACACGAGCCTGAAGAACTTCGGTGATAGCAACGAGGTCAAGGGTACAGTGGGTGTACGCATGCGCTGGTAATACAGCATTGCAGCATCGAAGGGCAGCGCCTTTGCGCTGCCCTTTTTTCTTGGTGCGTCCGCATTCGGCATTAATGGAACGCAAGTTTTTAGCTCAACTTACCACCGGACTCGCAGCCCGACCATGGCCGCAACAGCATAGCTATCACCGAAGTTGGCCATGCTGCTTTTCACTGAGGTTTCGCCATACAGCGAGTACTTGTCGCGAGCCCAGTTATAAGAGCCGCCAACGCCGACGCCAGCCCACAGCGGCTCATTCTTGCTGATGAACTTGGTACCCGCCACGTTGGTTCTCGCCCCATCCATAAAGTCGTAATACACGTTGGCGATCCCGTATACGTTGGATCGGTCGATCACCCCACTCGCATCAGTCGTTTCGTTCTGATAGTTCAGGGCAACGCCAAGACGACCTGTCAGGTTGTTGCTTCGATCAAGCGAAACCTGCGCGCCGAACGGATCAGTGAAGCGGTCAAAGTCTACCGAGGAGTAAGAAAGCTGGGACAGGTCAGTCCGCAAGCTTGGGCATTTTTCCCGCCTCCAGCTCATCCAGAAAATCCGCCCACTGCTGCACCATCACTTTGCGCTGAGCCAAGAAGGTGGCGCGGTCGTAGCTGGCGCCCAGTTCTTCTTTCGACACGTGTGCCAGGTGGCGTTCGATGACGTCCGGCTCCCAGCCAAGATACTCGCGGATCATTGTGCGCGCGGTGGCACGAAATCCATGACCTGTGATCTGTTCTTTGGTGTCATACTCCAGTGTGCGCAGAGCCGAGTTGATCGTGTTTTCGCTGATATAGCGTGACTTGTCAGAGCGCCGGGCCATGTTGGGGAACACAGGGCCGGACGGGCCGGTAATTGGCAGAAGGTCCTCCAGAATCTGTCGAGCCTGGCGTGACAGGGGTACGATATGCGCAGGGGTGCGGCTATCGCGCTTCTGCCACTCGCGCATCTTCATGTTCTCTGGCGGGCAGCGCCACAGTCCCTTTTTGAGATCGACATCTTCCCAATGTGCCAGGCGCAGCTGGCCGGGCCGCTGGAAGATCAGGGGAGCCAAGCGCAAGGCGGCAACGGAAATGAAGTTGCCGGAGTAGGCGCGCATGTCCCTTAAAAGCTGGCCCAGTAGCTGCGGGTCAGTGATGGCGGCGTAGTGGCGGCCGCGCGGTGTCGGCAAGCCACCCGTACGGTTGTTGACGAAATTCTGGGCCGGTTCCAGTACGCCGGTATCCACAGCGTACTGATAGACGTGCTGGACGGCCTCGCGGACACGCTGAGCCGTTTCCAGGTTGCCGCGATCCTTGATGCGATGCAGGCACCGAACGATTTCCGGGGGCCTGATAGTCTCCATCGCTTTGTCACCTACCCACGGGAATACGTGAATCTCCAGGTGACGAGTGACCTTGCTTTTGTAGCCGGCAGACCAGACGCGATCCTTGCTGGCACTTTCGAGCCAGGCGCGCGCCATCAGCTCGAAAGTATTCATCTTGGCGATCCTGGCTTGCTCTTGCTGCTCTCGTCGAGCGTCTTGCGGGTCGATGCCTTGAGCGCGCAGCGCGTTCGCCTCTCTGGTGAGTTCACGTGCCATCGCGAGGGTGATCGTCGGGTAGGCGCCCAGGCCGATCTTGACTTGCTTTTCGTTGGACTTGTAGCGATAGAGCCAGCTCTTGCTGGTTGCGCGAACGCGCAGATAAAGTCCGTCACCGTCGGCCAGCAGGTACTCTTTGGCACTGGGTGAAGCAGTGCGGATCTTCAGATCAGTCAGGAATCCCATTGGAGTCCCCCTTAAGAAAAAACCGGGCTGAAACCAGTCTAGGGGACTCCCTGGGGGACGCGCAAGCTTGGGATTTGTTGAAACTTGATGGAACTTCATGGGTTAAGTTTCTATCCTAACCGCATGATTTCCTTGAGAATTTGGTGCAACTTGAACCTGTTTGGAACAAGCCGTTGGTGCCCGGGGCCGGAATCGAACCGGCACACCTTTCGGTATCGGATTTTGAGTCCGACGCGTCTACCAATTCCACCACCCGGGCTATTCTCTACGGTGTGGATGCAATGTTTGAAACATGCGCGTAGTAGGAAAGAAGAAGATTATACACAGAAAAGCACCGCCGTAAAGATTTTTTGTGATTTATCTGTTCATGTGTTTACGACGGGTAGAGAGGCACGGCGTCGTAGCCTGTTGGCAAACGAGCTAGGCCCCTTTTACACACACGACCTGCTTTAAGGTGTGTAGCACTTCTACCAGATCTTTCTGGTTCGCCATGACGACGTCGATGTCTTTATAGGCGGCGGGCAGTTCATCCAGAACGGCTTCATCTTTACGGCATTCCACGCCCTCGGTTTGTTGCACCAAATCATCCACGCTGAACTGTTGGCGAGCCGCTGTACGGCTGAATTGCCGGCCGGCTCCGTGCGCACACGAGCAGTACGAATCCAGATTGCCTTTGCCACGCACGATATAACTGCGTTGCCCCATGCTGCCGGGTATCACCCCGAGATCGCCCTCGCGTGCGCGAATGGCGCCTTTACGTGTGACCCATAAATTACGGCCGAAGTGGTTTTCTTGTTCTACGTAGTTGTGATGACAGTTTATGGCTTCTTGGGTAATGCTGAAGGGCGTTTTAATATGGCGTTTTAAGGCGGCGATCGTGCGTGCCATCATCACGCGCCGGTTCTCATACGCGTAATCTTGCGCCCACTGTACGGCCTCTACGTAGTCGTTAAAATCTTGCGTGGCGTCCGGTAGGTAGGCCAGATTCGTGTCGGGTAAGTGGATATGGTATTGCTCCATATGGCGCTTTGCTTTTTCGATGAAGTAGCGTCCTATTAGGTTGCCCACACCCCTCGAGCCCGAGTGCAGCATCACCCACACCGTATCGCGCTCATCCAAGCACACTTCAATAAAGTGATTGCCAGACCCTAGCGTGCCGATTTGACGCTGTGCCTGATTACGCTCGAGTTTGGGGTGCTTATCGGTAATGCGTTTCAGCCCTTGTTGTAGCTCGGAATCGAAATCCGGCATGCTTTTGTGTTTGTGCGATCCGCCAGGGCCCAGCGGTATATCTCGTTCGATTTGATGACGTAAGGCACGTAAATTGTCGGGCAAATCATTGGCCGTTAATGACAACTGCACGGCATTAATGCCGCACCCAATGTCTACGCCCACCGCCGCGGGGATAATGGCGTTATCGGTAGCGATAACACTGCCGACGGTTGCCCCAATACCCACATGCACATCGGGCATTGCGACCACGCCATGCTTATCGATAAAGGGCATGCTGGCGATATTACGCAGTTGTTGTAACGCCGCGTCATCAATATCATCAGTCCAAATTTTGATCGGACGAGAGTCAGGATCACGAATAACGTTTTTCATAGTGTGATACTAAAAATAAGGTTGTGTTGTGTCTGGTGGATGGAAAATGTGTACGTGTTTGTCCTAGGTCTTGTAATTTTTCTAAGCATCCCAATCTATTTGAATAACAACGTACGTTGGCTTCGGCCAACTCCTGTTTATTTAACTAGCATACCGTATTGACAATGAGCCAAACTGAAACAAACGTTCCCGCTGCCGAAACCCTAGGCTTTCAAACCGAAGTAAAGCAGTTGCTGCAGTTAATGATTCACTCGCTCTACAGCAATAAAGAAATCTTTTTGCGAGAGCTGGTGTCTAACGCTTCGGATGCGTGCGATAAGTTGCGCTTTGAGGCCATTGACCGTCCTGAGTTATTGGAAGGCGATGGCGACATGCGTATTCGTGTTGAGTACGACAAAGACCAAGGCACCATCACGATTTCTGACAACGGCATCGGCATGAACCGAGACGAAGCGATCGCTAACTTAGGCACCATCGCACGTTCGGGTACCAAAGAGTTTTTCTCACAACTGACTGGCGACAAACAAAAAGACGCCCAGCTAATCGGGCAGTTCGGTGTGGGTTTTTACTCTTCCTTCATTGTGGCAAATAAAGTGTCAGTGTTGTCTCGCCGTGCAGGCGACCCTGAGACCGAAGGTGTGATGTGGGAGTCCGAAGGTGCGGGCGAGTTTTCCATTAGCCCTGCTGAAAAAGCAGACCGTGGCACATCGGTAACCCTGTATCTACGTGATGATGCTGAAGACTTCCTTGATGGCTGGCGTTTGCGTTCCATATTGCGCCGTTATTCGGATCACATTTCATTGCCTGTGCAAATGCTTAAGGAAGAATGGGATGAAGAAAAGTCCGTACAAATTAAGCAAAGTGATTGGGAGAATGTAAACCAAGCCAATGCGCTGTGGACGCGTTCGCGCAACGAGATCAGCGATGAGCAATACAACGAGTTTTACAAGCATATTGCCCACGACTTTGATGATCCTTTGGCATGGACGCACAACCGTGTAGAAGGCCGCAGCGAGTACACACAGCTACTCTATATTCCTAAGCGCCCACCTTTTGATCTATGGGATCGCGACGCAAAGCATGGTGTAAAACTGTATGTGAAGCGTGTCTTTATTATGGATGATGCCGAACAACTGTTGCCGTCGTACCTGCGCTTTGTTCGAGGTGTTATTGATTCTGCTGATCTTCCATTAAACGTATCGCGTGAGATTCTTCAAGAAAGTCGCGACGTGCGTTCGATTCGTGAAGGTAGCGCTCGCCGTATTCTGGGCTTGTTGGATGATTTGGCCGAAAATAAAACCGAATCGTACGCTGAGTTCTGGCAGAATTTTGGTCAAGTGCTAAAAGAAGGTACCGGCGAAGACCCCAGCAACAAAGAGCGAGTCGCCGCCTTGCTACGTTTTGCTTCTACGCATAACGACAGCGCCGTTCAAGACGTATCGTTTGCCGACTACGTTGGACGCATGAAAGAAGGCCAAGACAAAATTTACTACGTCACGGCGGATTCTCACTCGGCAGCAGCCAATAGCCCCCATCTGGAAGTGTTCCGCAAGAAAGGCATTGAAGTCTTGTTGATGTCCGATCGCGTGGACGAATGGATGCTGTCTTATCTGACCGAGTTCGACGGTAAAACCTTGGTGTCGGTCGCTAAAGGCGGCTTAGACTTAGCCGAGCTGGAGGACGAGGACGAGAAAAAGCATCAGGCGGAAGTGGCAGAAAACTTCAAGCCTTTAGTCGAGCGCTTACAAACAAGCTTAGGTGATAAGGTCAAAGAGGTACGCGTTACGGCGCGATTGGTAGACTCGCCGGCTTGCGTAGTGGTTGATGAGAATGAAATTAGTCCGCACTTATTACGTATGCTTCAAGCCGCAGGCCAAGAAGCGCCAGAAGTGAAACCTATTTTAGAACTTAACCCTGAGCACGCGTTTGTGACGCGTTTGGCTGAGGCTGACGAGGCTGAGTTCGACGACTGGGCATTAATCTTGTTGGATCAAGCCATGTTGGCAGAGGGGGCGTCACTAAACGACCCCGCCGCGTTTGTGAAACGCCTTAATAAGTTATTGCTTAAAGGCTAAGGCTGATTATCGTTTCAGTTTGCAGGTAATAGAAAGGCAGCTCGTTGAGCTGCCTTTTTTGTTTTTACGTGAAGTATTCACAACAGTTTTAATCTTTAACGCAAGCACGTTTGCAATTCGTAATAAGAATGATTACTATTCGTGAACTATAAGTTTTTAACATTTCTGCCTAGTGGTGTGACAAACAACTATATCGCCTTATTCAGGGAATGAAGAGCGCTGTAAAAGAATAAGTTGTCACCTCAAGGTTGTTGCTTTCTTGGAGAAGATTGATGTCCCGTTACCGTCGTCCGGTATCCCAGTCGTTTAGCCAGAGCATGCTGTATGCAGCCATTGGCGGAGCACTGACCTTACCTGCTGTTGCTACTGCACAAGAAAACTCTGTACGCGAGTTACCTTCTATTTCCGTTCAAGGTAGTGCACCCATTGACGGTTATCAAGCGAATAAAGCGTCTTCCGAGAAATTTACGGCGCCGTTGTTAGATACACCTCGCACGGTTAACGTGATCCCTGAGGAGCTTATTAAAGACCGTGGTGCGACATCACTGCAAGATGTATTGCGTACTACGCCCGGTATTACCTTGGGTTCTGGTGAGGGTGGTACCCCCACAGGCGATCGCCCTTTCATTCGTGGTTATGAAGCCAGTACCGATATTTTTATTGATGGCATACGTGATTACGCTCGCGGTTCACACGAGACCTTTAACTTAGAGTCCGTTGAAGTCATCAAAGGACCTAGCTCGGCCTACACAGGTCGTGGGGGCACCGGCGGTAGCATCAACTTGGTAACAAAGGCGCCGCGTCTGCAAAACTTCTTTGAAGGTTCGGCAGGCTATGGCACCGACTCCCAATACCGGATTACAGGGGATGGAAACTTTGCTTTCACCGACTCAGCAGCCTTGCGTTTGAACATCATGAGAATGGGCGGTGATATGCCCGGACGCGATGCCGTTGAAATTGATCGATGGGGTATTGCGCCTTCCTTAGCATTTGGTTTGGGAACGCCTACGCGTGTCACCTTAAGCTATTCGCATATTGTGAATAAAGACACACCGGATTGGGGGATTCCTTTTAGTAACCCTGCAAACCCTGATCGTACTCGTCCTATAGATGTTGATAGAGAGAACTACTATGGTCGTAAGAACGTTGATTATTTAAAGAACGTTTTCGACACAGCTACCTTGGATTTCGAACATGATCTTAGTGATTCGCTAACTGTAAGTAATACAACGCGCTACGGTAAAAGTCTGAACGAGTATTTATTTACTCGCGCAACATTTGATAATTGTGGTGCATCAGGACCTCGAAACTCTGTTTCTAACATCACTCCATCGTGCTACACAGAGGATGGGGATTTAGAGTTTGTGCGCCAAAATCGTTCCCGCTATCGTCAGGCTGAGTCTTTAGTTAATCAAACAGAACTGTTTGGGAATTTCGCCACCGGCTCACTTCAGCACTCGTTTGTTGCTGGTGTGGAAATTAGTAAAGAAGACATTTATTCCCGTGATGCCTTAAGCGGGATGGGAGGACCTGCTCCTGATTATGATTCATTTTGGAATCCAAACCCAAACCGTAACTATGGTGGACGTAACCTAGCATTCGGAAGTAAATATAAGAACGGTGACATTAAAACTCGCTCGGTCTATTTCTTCGATACCGTAGAAATTAACGAGCAGTGGTCTGTAAACGCCGGATTACGTTACGATAAGTTTAAGGTTCAGGACGCTCAAAGCAATGAGAGCCGTGAGGATAACCTCCTAAACTATCAGGCCGGATTGGTTTATAAGCCTGCACACAACGGCGCCATTTATTTATCTTATGGCACGTCCTCTAACCCAGCAGGTGAAAACTTTGGACAAGCAGGTGGTGCAGATGGCCCCGCAGGTGGAGCTCAATTGCATGATTTGAAACCCGAGAAAAGCCGTTCGTGGGAGTTAGGAACCAAATGGGATGTGATGAATGAGCGCCTATCGTTAACCGCGGCCTTGTTTGAAACGAAAAAGACCGATGCACGCTCCACAGACCCAGTAACAGGCGATGTTGGTTTATCCGGTAGTAACCGTGTTCGTGGTATTGAGTTAGGTGCGACGGGTGCTATCACACCAAAATGGGATGTCTGGGCAGGTTATACCCACTTAGATCCTAAGATCACTAAGTATCGTAGTGGCGATAACGACTACAGCGGTAAGCAAATTAAGTTCATCGCTAAAAACAGCGCTTCACTCTGGACAACCTACAAAGTTCATCCTCAGTGGACCATTGGTGGCGGTGCTACCTACGTAGGTAAGCGTTTTGTGGATGACGGAAACACCTTAGAGCTTCCATCCCACACCGTTTACGATGCCATGATTCGTTATGATGTGAACAAAAATCTGGCGTTACAGTTAAATGGTAATAACCTCGGTGATACACGCGTTTACGACGCGTCACACGTAGGATTGTTTGCTAACGTAGGACCGGGTCGTTCGGTGATGTTGACCGCAACCTATCGCTACGACTAAAAGTAGTACCCTCGATCTTCGTGGATCAGCCGCCCCTTTGTGGGCGGCTTTATTATTTGTTTTGCATCAACTGTGTTTTGGCGTTTTATAGTACGGTGTAGCTTTCATTGCGATATCTCTGGCAACTAAGCGTAGCGCGTGTGTAGCGTACCGTTTCGCTTCTACCTTTTAAGATGGTTTTTATTTATGCTGATTACGATCCCCGACGTGTTAACGGCTCAGCAAGTGGCCGACTTCCAGCAACACCTGCAGCAGGCCAATTGGGAAGATGGCAAGAACACCGCCGGATACGTGGCAAGTCAGGTTAAAACGAATCTGCAGTTGCCCGTTGATGATCCTGTTGCTAAACAATTGGGTGAGTTCATTGTTGGTGTACTGGCTAATCATCCGGCTTTTATTGCGGCGGTTTTACCCGCTAAGATTTTACCGCCTCGTTTTAACCGCTATCAGGGCGGAGGGGCCTATGGTAACCACATCGATAACGCGCTTTTTGCTGTGCCGAGTTCCGCCGAGCGTGTCCGCACTGACGTGTCGAGCACCCTATTTTTAAATGATCCCTCAGAGTACGAGGGGGGTGAATTAATTATTGAAGATACCTACGGTTCGCAAAGCATTAAGTTGCCGGCAGGGCATTTGGTGGTGTATCCAGGAACCAGCCTGCATCGTGTGAACCCGGTTATCAAGGGCGAGCGATTGGCCTCGTTTTTTTGGAGCCAAAGTATGGTGCGTCATGCGCACAAACGTGCGATGCTGTGGGAGCTTGATCAATCCATACAAGAGGTTGCCTCTACCGACCCTTCCAGTCCGGCCTTAGCTAACTTGTCGGGCGTGTATCACAACTTAGTTCGTGAGTGGGCTGACATTTAACGCATATTGTATGACTGCGATGAACGAACCATTAACGCAAATCCCTGCAGACATTGTTTGTGTGGATGACTATATCCCCTATGCGAAAGCGCGCCTTAGTGCGCAGGCGTGGGCATACTTTCAGGGTGGGGCAGCCGATGGTTACGCGATGCAGCGTAATCAACGTGCCTTTGATCAGTATCGGGTCGTGCCGTCGGTGCTTAAGGATTTACGCGGGGGTCATACGCGCACGCAGCTATTCGGTAACGAGCTGGCTTTCCCGATTTTGTTGGCGCCCGTTGCGTATCAGCGTATGGCCCATCGTGATGGCGAACTTGCGACTGTTTTAGCGGCTTCGGCGATGCAGGCCACGATGGTGTTAAGCATGCAGTCTAGCGTCGCTGTCTCTGAGGTCGCGCAACAGGCACATGGTCCGCTTTGGTTTCAGTGGTATAAGCAAGCAGACATCGAGGCGTCGACGCGGCTGCTGCGCGAGGTTGAAGCTGCGGGGTATGAGGCCATTGTGCTGACGGTGGATGCACCGGTAAATGGTATGCGTAACCAGGAGCAGCGGGCACAATTCAGGGTGCCGCAAGGCGTGTCCGCTGTGAATTTAAACGGGTTTAGCAGCATGCCAGTGGCCCCAGGTCATGCGGGCACCAGTCCGGTGTTTGGTTCTGGTCTCGTTGAGCACGCGGCTACGTGGGATGATGTGGCCGCCTTGGTTAAGACAACGTCGTTACCTGTGTTGTTAAAAGGCGTACTGAATAAAACCGATGCGCAACGCGCCTTGGGGTTGGGGGTGCAAGGCATTATCGTGTCGAACCACGGAGGACGAACCTTGGATACGGTCATCAGCCCGTTGGAGGTGTTGCCTGAGATTGCAGAGGTGGTGCAGGGGGCCGTACCGGTATTGATCGATGGGGGTATACGGCGCGGTACCGATATATTCACGGCGCTGGCCTTAGGGGCTTCGGCTGTATTGGTTGGCAGGCCCTACGTATATGCCTTGGCTGCAGCCGGTGCGCCGGGGGTGGCGCATGTTCTGCATATTTTGCGTACCGAGTTAGAAGTGGCCATGGCGTTAAGCGGTTGTGCTACCCTTGCGGATATCCAGCCTCAGCTGTTGCGCCGAGTTGAATAACAGGGCATAGGCGGCAAACCATGGTTGATAGGGTAAAAACTAAGTCTGGGGAAAGAACTCGGGTGGCCAAGCCATTTCGCTAGCATAGCGATCCCAGTCAAAAAAAGGGCCGGGGTCGGTTTTACGTTGGGGTGCAATGTGTTCATGGCCACGAACGGCGGCCAAAGGGTGACGCTGGGTCAACGCCTGACTTAATTGCTGAAGGCTTTGGTACTGAGCCTCGTCAAAAGGCACATAATCAGAGCCTTCAAGCTCGATACCTATCGAAAAGTCATTGCAGTTGGCGCAGCCACCAAAATCGGACTCTCCGGCGTGCCATGCGCGGTCTAGCGTCGAGACGAACTGTACGATGTGACCGTCGCGTCGAATCAAAAAATGGGCTGACACGCAAACCCCCTTGATGTTTTGGTACCAAGGGTGGCTATTGATATCGAGTTTGTTCTGAAAAAAATCAATTATCGCCGTGCCCGTAAAAACATTGGGGGGCAGGCTGATGTTGTGAATCACCAGCAGCGTGACTTCACAGCCTTCAGGGCGCATATTGAAGTTGGGTGAAGGGGCGTGGCTGACCAGCGCCGTTTGCGTCAACCAACCATCGCTACTTAGCGCTAAGGCCGCGTTACTTTCGTGGTCCATGCTTAGCGTGCTCTAAACTGCACCAAGTATGGTGATTGCTCATAAGGGCTTGCGAGCGAGGTAAATAAATACCGCAATGCGCACAACGCACCATTTGTTCGGGTGCGTTTTTTTGGAAACGATTGTTCTGTGGGCGAGGGTCGGCGGCGACATTACGTTTGGCTTTGGCAAACGATAAAACCCGAGCCACGATGAGCACCGCCAAAATAATGACGATCCAGATGAATAACTTAGCCAATTGTGCCTCGCTGTAAAATAACATCTAATACAAAACGGGTGCCTGAGTACGACAATACAAGGAAGGCGAACCCCAGTAGTGTCCAACGTAGGGCAACTTTACCGCGCCATCCGCGCTTGACGCGTCCTATTAATAGCGCACCGAAGGTAAGCCAAGACAGGATCGTAAAGACGGTTTTGTGATCCATTGGCAAGAATTTGCCAGAGATATGTAAAGAGACGGCAATGCCTGAAAGAACGGTTAAGCTTAAAACAACAAAGCCGATACGTATGATTCTAAATAAAAGTTCCTCTTGAATAAGTAAGGGTGGCATTGTGTCGAGAGCACGATGCAGTACACTTGATCGGTGTTGTTGCTGAGAAGGGTCATGTAGTTGACGGTCAAGGGCTGTCATTAGCACAGCGTGTAGTGCTGCTACGGTCATCAGGCCATACGAAGCCAGCGCAATCAATAAATGTAAGCGTAGCCATTCGCTGTCACCATGATCCACAAGGCCACCTTGTGGAAAAAGGCCAGCCGCTAGGCTTACTAAAGTTGATGCGGGTAGTAGAATAAGTAGCAAGCTGTCTAAACGTAAAAACAGGCTTTCAAACCAAAATACCACCATCCCTAACCAAATAGCAGCAGATAACGCCGATGCCCAACCGATGTGCAACCCTTGTGGCAATATAATGGCAAGTAACAGCCCAGCACCATGCACCACAATGGCTGCCAATAAGGCAATGCGGCTGGAACCACTTAGCACGGCTTGTTGTGTGCCCTGTGTGATAGGACGCCATAACAAAATTGCCAACACGATATACGCCAGTGCGGCGAGCAAGTGAAATACAATGCTTGCAGACATAATTTCCGACAGTTGTAAAACCTGACAGGGATAAAACCCTGATTCCGGGTATTTTATTCTTATTCTGTCATCCCGACGATTTACTAGTTTAAGCGAAACCAGCGTTATGTTCGAAAATCTTACTCAACGTATGACCCGTGTTGTAAAAACAATGCGTGGACAAGCTCGCCTAACCGAGGCAAACACGCAAGATATGCTGCGTGAAGTGCGTATGGCTCTTCTTGAGGCCGACGTTTCCTTGCCGGTTGTGCGCGATTTTATTTCTAAAGTTAAAGAGCAAGCGCTGGGTAGTGAGGTTGCTGATTCACTGAATCCAGGGCAAGCGTTAGTGGGCGTTGTCCACACTGAGCTTACCGCGCTCATGGGTGCGGACTTAGGGGCTGAGGTCTCTGAGCTTTCTTTGGCTACGCAACCGCCTGCTGTTATTTTGATGGCGGGTTTGCAGGGTGCAGGTAAAACCACCACCACAGCGAAATTAGCCAAGTGGCTGCACGATGGTCAACATGTGCAAAATGCAAAGAAAACCGGTAAGAAGAAAGTGTTGGTGGTTAGTGCTGACGTCTATCGTCCGGCGGCGATCGAACAGTTAAAAACCGTAGCAGCGCAGGTGGGTGTGGATTTTCTGCCTACCGACACCTCGGAGAAGCCCACTGATATCGCCGTGCGCGCCCTCGAACATGCCAAACGTCAGCATTACGATGTATTGATCGTTGATACGGCGGGTCGTTTGGGCGTAGACGAGGCCATGATGCAAGAAATTCAGCTCTTGCATAAAGCCTTAAACCCCATCGAAACCTTATTTGTGGTTGACGCCATGCAGGGTCAAGAC
Source organism: Paenalcaligenes sp. DL 463 (assembly GCF_057475185.1). Lineage (NCBI taxonomy): Bacteria > Pseudomonadati > Pseudomonadota > Betaproteobacteria > Burkholderiales > Alcaligenaceae > Paenalcaligenes > Paenalcaligenes sp. DL 463. Next base: position 830,555 of record NZ_JBYBKX010000001.1, read on the forward strand.
GCGGTCAACGTCGCTAAAGCCTTTGGCGAGGCGTTGCCGCTAACAGGGGTGGTACTGACGAAGTTGGATGGTGATGCACGAGGCGGGGCGGCATTATCGGTTCGCCACATCACGGGTAAGCCACTTAAATTTGTTGGGGTGTCAGAGAAACTGGATGGCCTAGAGCCGTTTCACCCTGAACGTATGGCTCAGCGTATCTTGGGCATGGGTGATATTGTTTCCTTGGTTGAACAAGCCCAACGCAATATTGATGTAGCCGAAGCCGAGAAAATGGCCAAGAAAATCAAAGCAGGCGATCGCTTTGATTTGAATGATTTTCGTGAGCAGTTGCAGCAGGTGAAGAAAATGGGCGATATGGGCTCATTGCTAAAGAAACTGCCAGCGCAGTTTGCTCAAGCAGCAGAGCAAATCCAAGGCGGCGAGGCCGAGAAGCAATTACGGCGCACCGAGGGGATTCTTAGTTCCATGACACCCCTTGAACGCGCTAAACCCGAACTACTCAAAGCGTCTCGTAAACGTCGTATTGCAGCAGGTTCTGGCGTGTCGGTGCAAGAAGTGAATCGTCTGCTAACTCAGTACGATCAAATGCAAGGCATGATGAAAAAAATGAAAGGCGGCGGCATGGCCAAAATGATGCGCTCCATGTCGGGCATGGGCGGAGGTATGGGAGCCCTTGGCGGAATGGGGGGCGGCGGTATGGGTGGTATGGGCGGAATGATTGGCCGTAAAGGCAAAGGATCGCGTAAACGTCGTTAAGAATAACCGTATGGGGAACAAGCCCCATACGGTTATTTTTTATCTACCACTATTTTTTTAGTGTGTTGTGATATTAACGTGCTTGTCCCACGATGCTTTTTAATATTGAAGCGCCTAATGTGTATTTAGGATCAACCATATTACCCAAACGTACTCGTCCCGCCTGGGTAAGTAGCATATAGGCATCTTCTTCAGTGAAATCGAAATCGGCCGCTAACCAACGTACTAAGTCACGGTAAGCGCGTCGGGCAGCATCTTCCATTGGGCGTGCAGAGCCCATACTCATATAAAAGCTCTCGTTTTCCAGACGTGGATTGCTAAGCGGCATGTTTTTGATCAGATCCACCTGAATCGTGGTGGTGGTCGGGTGTTCAATGGCGACACCGCATAGCTCGCCGTCGCCTTGTGCGGCGTGACAATCGCCTAGGTATAAATAAGCCCCTTTGGTTAAGACTGGGAAGTAGATGATGGCGCCTGGCGCCACATCGGGCACATCAAGGTTGCCACCATAATAGTCAGGTACCAGCGCGCTAATGGCTTCAATCTCAGGGGATACGCCTATAGAGCCGATGAATGGCTCGTAAGGCAGGGTGATTTTGTCGCTCCACTCAACACCCTTAACTGGGTCGACGGCGACTTTTTTTACACGTTGTGGCAAGGGGGCATTAAGGATGGCGGTATCCGCCGTTCCGACAAGACCACCAAACTCTGTGAGTAAGGCAGTGGTGCCGCATGGCTGTGGCCCTCTGGGTACGATTTCTTTGATATAAACCGCTAAACAATCTCCTTTTTCGGCACCCTCTACATAAATAGGGCCGTTCTGGGGGTTTAGGTAGGGAAAATTCAGTTTTTCACTGGGGACGCACTGTTCTGTTTCTAAAGCGCCTTCAAATGCATCGTGTGTGTCTACCTCTAAGACAGCGCCGGGTTCTACGCGGATAATAGGATCAACATAAGGGCCGTATACGTAGTGATACTTTCCCTGTAGTTCCTCATCAATACGGTGCTTAGATAGTGCTTTTCCGCGTGCTACGCCTTTGCGTGCCATTAATGATGTTTCAAACCAAGACATATGTATTCCTTAATAGCTGTTTTTGTTTGCCGTCAAATTGACAGACACCGTTTCACCACTTCTGGATCATGTAATTCGGAAGGATCCAATTCTTCCGTAAACTGACCTTTATCCATGACATAGCAGCGCTGGGCCATGGATTGAATCATTTCTAAATTTTGTTCGACGAACACGACGGTTAGGTTTTGAGACTTGTTTAACTCCACCATTAAGCGTGCTATATCTTTAACGATTGACGGCTGAATGCCTTCAGATGGTTCGTCGAGCAAGATGAGAGACGGGGAGCCGATAAGTACGCGCCCAATCGCAAGCTGTTGCTGCTGTCCGCCCGAGAGCGTGCCGGCCGCTTGTTTACGACGTTCAGCCAGAATCGGGAAATAGCTATAGATCTCGTCGTACTTGCTTGCGGGTACTGAGCGACCCAGTGCCTCGCCGACCTGTAGGTTTTCCTCAACGCTCATGCGGGGGAAAACGTCGCGGCCTTGAGGGACATAACCAATACCTAGCCGAGCACGTTTAAAAGAGGGGAGGTGGGAAATACTGTTTCCCTCGAAGCGAATATCAGCTTTACCCGCGGGTAATAAGCCGATTAGGCTTTTCATCAGTGTTGACTTACCCACTCCGTTTCGACCAATGACAGCGAGAATTTCCCCTTTTTGAACGTGTAAATTCACGCCTTGAAGTACAGGTTTGGTTCCATAACCTGACCGCAGGTTGTTGGTTTCTAATAGCAGGGACTTAGACATGGGCTTTTCCTAAGTAAATCTCAATGACGCGCTCATCATTTTCTATCTCTGTAATAGAGCCGCTTGCGAATACTTCCCCGTAGTTCAGTACGGTGACTCGATCAGCAATTTGTCGGACAAACGCCATATCGTGCTCCACAGCGAGAACAGTCATTCCTTGTTTATTCAGATCAAGAATCATTTGTCCTGTCTGCAATGTTTCGTCGGGTGTCATGCCCGCAGTGGGCTCATCAAGCATGAGTAGTTTTGGCTGTAAGCTCACGGCCATACCAATTTCTAGCCATTGCTTCTGCCCATGGCTTAGGTTTTTTGCTAACTGCTCAGCGTCCTCGGCTAAGTTGATGAAAGGCAAAAGCTGATTGACTTTCTTTTCAACCTCAGCACGTTCCGAGTGTTTTTGTTGTAAAGCCACGGTCAGGTTTTGCGCGACGGACATATCTGGGAAGACACCGGGCACTTGAAACTTAACGCTGATACCGCGGCGTATGCGTTGGTAGGAAGGTTCGCGTGTGATGTCGACGCCATCGAAAAGTATCGTGCCGCTATTTGGCGCTATTTCACCTAGAATGAGTTTGAAGAAAGTGCTTTTTCCAGCGCCGTTCGGGCCCACTAAGCAGTGCACTTGGCCACGCTTAAGCTCAAAGTCCACGTTGCCTGTCACATGCAAACCGCCGAACCATTTATTTAGTTGTCGAGTCTCTAGTAAATTCATAACGTTCGTCACCGTATCTATGGTTTGATGCTGGCCGTGTTAACCCGCTTACGGCGGCTAAGACGTTGACCCAGTGTTAGAAAGATGCCATTAGGGGCGAGCAAGACTGTCAATGTAAGTAACGCACCCATTACAACAAGGGCGTACTGGCTTCCATAAATGGTGAGCGCTTGAAAGCCTGCTAGGACGAGTAAGGTGCCAATCAGTGTGGCGGTTAAATCGCTTCGTCCACTTACAGCCACCCACACTACAGGCAATGCCGCTGCGGTCATGTTCATGTTGGATGGCGTAATGTATTGGCCCCAAGACACATAAAGAACGCCACTAAGTCCGGCAAGCACACTACCGATGACGAATGCACCCAACTGGTATTTTCGTATGTCATAGCCCAGCATTTCAGCACGCAAAGGGTTGTCTCGCGAGGCCACAAGAACGTTCCCAAAACGAGAGTTCACTAACATGCGCAGGCCCAGATACACGAGGATGAGTAGCGTAAGCGTGATGTAGTACAGCGTGACATCAGCGTAAAGAACAATGTCTTCACCAAACCATGGAATGGTTAACGGGGGCATGCCACTCATTCCGTTGAAGCCGTTTAAGCGTGCTTTTCCGATCGCCCATTCAGGGCCCGCTGTTTGCGCCATGAAACGTTCTAGTACCAAGGTCACCGACAAGGTAACGATGCCTAGAAACACACCTGCGATACGTCCAAAAAACAGGAAATAACCTAAAATGGCTGCAAAAATGGCGGTTACGCCAAGGCCGATAAGTAAAGCGAGCCATGTGAAGCCATATTCGGCACCAATGTTGATCGTCAGTACCGCATAAACATAACCGCTAATACCGAAGAATGCGGTTTGCCCAAAGCTTAAAATGCCGCCGTAGCCCCAGATTAAGCTTAGGCCTAGAGCCATAAACACCCAGTTGAAGAAGTAAACGTTATTACCTACGTCGTACCCATCAGCGAAGAGGGGGTAAATGAACGCGAGAAGAGCGATCAAACCGGCGCTTGACCAAAATCGTTTCCCTTTTCCTAGCGTTTGAGGTCCTTCGAGTAGGCCTAGAAAATTAGTTAATTTCATGATTATTTTCTCGCCTTTAGTAACCATCCCGAAATACCATTTGGCAATACGCGGATCACAATAATGACGGTTATTAACATGCCGATATGACCGAACATTTGTCCTTTCCAAGAGGTCAACCCAGCTTTCATAACACCTAAAATGGCTGCAGCGGGCGCAGTGCCCAAGAATATATCGGCTCCACCAATGACGACCGTAACGAAGGCATCCACAACAAAAGAGCTGCCCATTGTTGGAACCAGAGTCATTGTTGGTGCATAGAGCGCTCCAGCGAGACCAGCTAGTGCGGCGCCAATGCCGAAAGTGAACGAATAAATCAGACTTGTGTTCACGCCTAAGGAGTCAGCCATAGATGGGACTTGAATAGTGGCGCGTGCTAATACGCCGAATCGCGTGAAGCGGAACACAAGATAAAGCAGACCGAGCAAGGCAATGGCCGTTAACATTAATGCCACGCGATACTCTGAATATGAATAAGAACCGATGCTAAAACTGCCTAAAGGCGTACCCGTTCCTTGCATCGTAGAACCCAAGATAATGAGGGTTCCTTGGGTAACCATTAAGCTAATTCCCCACGTGGCAACGATGGTATCTAAGGGGCGTTGATACAAGTGCCTGACGACCAGTCGCTCAACAACCATTCCGGCCATGCCTGCTGCGAGTGCGCCAGCAATAACGGCGGCGATAAACGGCATGCCCGACTTAATCGCAAAGGTTGATACGTACGCGCCACAAAGAATAAATTCTCCGTGCGCTAAGTTAATGACGCCCATCATTCCAAAAATGATGGCTAGACCACACGAGGCCAGCACTAAAAAGGCAAAAGCGTCGCCGGCCTGATAGAGGAAAGCAAAGAAAGTACTGAAAAATTCCATATCTGATTCCAAGTCAGTGCATCCAGTTTGAGAAAAACGGGCGCAGTGCTCCTCATGCCTTACTCAAATTGAGTAAGGCATAGGAGGCTTTTGAAACAGGTGAGACTGAGTATGGGTTAAGTGAAAGAGGCTTACTTAACCGATGGGTTTTCCGATGGTGTGTACTGGGCGTAAGGATCGTTTTGCGTTAAATCGCAGCCCACTTCACCTAACCAGTAAGGTTGGATGTCTTCCCAAACTTTAGGGAACGTAATGGAGTGATCGGCGCCCACACGTGCTAAGTAAATGGTGTGCGAAACGTGCTGGCTTTTCGGGTCAATACATACGCGGCCTTCAGGGGCATCTACGCACACATCGCCTTCCGCAATCACCTTTCGTAGATCCGCTTTTTTGGTGGAGCCTTCTGCCCGCTCTACCATCTGTTTATACAAATACACAGCATGGTAGGAGTTTTCGGCTTCTTGGTTAATGTAGGGCTCGTCGGGGTATTTTTCATGCCATTTAGCGACGAATGCTTTGGCCTCAGGCGTTTCGACTTCTTCGATGAAGTTAGTCGTGACGTACATACCTTCTAGGCTAGGGGCTTTAAAGCGTTTGTGCTCGTAGCCTTGACCCACGTTAACGGACGAGGCCATTGGCAGTTTGAGGTTTGCCGCTAAGGCTTGCTCGTAATAAGACGCTTGTGCCGTACCCACTAGTAATGTCACAACGAAGTCAGGCTTGGTCCGTTGAATGTTTTGTATGTTGGCTGAAAACTGTGAAACGCCGATAGGAATAAAGTCCTCGCCAACCACAGTTCCGCCGTTGTCGTTCACAAAGTTACGTACCCATTCCGCGGATATTTGGCCGAAATTAAAGTCAGCGGCAAGCACGTATACGTTTTTGCCATACTTTTCCATCATCCATGGAATTAAGGTTGAAATTTGCTGTTCAGGCACTGCACCGGTGACCACCATGTTGGCATCGCACACGCCGCCTTCGTATTGGTTGTTATAGAAGGCAAAGCCATCAAACTGCTTGATGATTGGGCGATACGCTTCTCGGGATGCGCTACTGAACCCCGAGAACACAACATCCACTTTGTCGCGCTGCAACACACGACGCATCATTTCTTGATGACGCGTGTTGTCTGACTGTGTGTCGTAGACAACGAGATCTAGTTTGCGACCGGCAATACCACCCTCAGCATTGATTTCATCGGCCGCCATCTGAATGGCACGTACTTTTGGGATGCTAGGGACGACAAACTCGCCAGACTGATCCTCTAGTACCCCCAGTTTTATAGGCTTGTCATTAGCAATGGCTTGCCCAGAGAAAGCCGTTGCGGCAACTAAGGCTGAAGCGATCCATGTTTTTCTCATGTTGTTCTCCTCGAAATAAACTTAAGGTTCATTTTTAAAATAGTTGAAGCTTAAAATAATGGGTGCGTAGTGCGACCCATCCCATTCATTAATAGGAATTTTTGGCTAGTTAAATGGCCAACCCTATTAAGCTAGAAGTGAATCGACCGACTGACTTTGTCGTTCGATCACCTTTCTCGAAAACATCTCAATAGTGGTTTGTTCATGCATACTTTGGCGACGTAGCATGTCGTACGCCTTTTCATCATCAACAGAAAAATGTTGCATGAGTATGGCTACGGCTTTAATCACGTAGCGCCTTTCTTTTCTACGTTCTTCAAGTTCTGCTATTTTTTCTGCCAGCGCTATCCTGTCGTTATGCGTGTTTATGGCCAAAAATAGGGTGGAAAAAACGGTATCAACGTGAATCGGTTTTTTAATAAATGAGGTGACCCCATTGCTCATCAAACGGCCTAAGCGGCTCGGTGCCTCGCTTCCCACCATGCCGATAATTGGCACCACGGGAAATCCTGTATGCGGATGCAGGGGGACATTTAACGTGCCGCTCAGATCGCCATCAAGAAAAATCACGTCTTCGTTCGCCACCAGGGGATAATCTTGAAAGCAGGGTGTGTCGACCGTGTCTTCGACTCGACGCAATTGCACGCCGATTTTTATCAACGTGTTCTGCAGACGGTCAATACACTCTTTGCTTGTTGAGATGATCGTTGCCTTACGGCGAGCAAAGCTTTGGATGCGAGGTTGAAGAATCATGGCTCGTGATCTCCAATAGCATGATCAGACAACATGGTTTCGGCAGAGGAGTTGACCAAGTAAGGGTCTGGTCGGACAGGGGCGTTCGCCTGTGCCACGATCTGAAACTCGCCATTGCTTTTGGATAAGCCGATGCGCGGGGTTAGGTAGCTATGGAAGTTTACGGGGTCTAAATAGACGAGCCCTTGAGGGGCTTGGAAACGTAGTTGGCATACCGCCTCTCGTACCGCTGGGAGATCATCCGCATCAGCTTTCTCTAACGCAGCGGCCAGTAAATGCGTTGCAATGTAGGCTGCTTCGACCTCTACTGGTGGTAAGGGGGCCTCGGGAAACTTACGGTGATAGGCCTCAACAAAGCGCTTGTTTTCCACACTATCGACACTTGAGAAATAGACACTAGAGCTATAGTGGCCATCCATTGCTTGCGTTCCTATCCCGTCGAGGTCGGCCTCTGACAAGTTGCAGCTTGCAATGGGGTATTTTTGTGTTTGCTCTATGCCGCGAGCAATACAGCGAGCACGAAACTCTCTGAAGAAGTGGTAACTGGATTTTCCAATCAATGTGTTCAGAATAAATGTAGGCTCAAGCGCGAAAATTTCATCAATGACAGCGCTCATGGATGTGCCACCCACCGGTTGGTATCGTTCGCCCAACACCGTGCCACCCATCCGCGTAAACTCATCTTTGAAAACGCGGTTGCTTTCCCATGCCCAGATATAGTCCGACCCAATGCAGTAAGCACTATGACCAAAGTTTGATGTCATGAACTCAATCATCGGATAAATATGATGATTTGGTGCTGTGCCGGTATATATCGCATGATCTGTTGATTCGAAACCTTCGTAGTGGGCTGGATACCAGAGCAAAGCTTCGTATTTTTCGAATAAAGGCAGAATGATTTTGCGACTCGATGAGGTATAGCAGCCAATAACATGTCGAATACCCGACTGCAGCATGTTGCGAGTTTGTTGAAAATATTGATCGTTATCGCCTTGAGGGTCACAGCAAGTGATGTCGAATTCGATGTTTGTATTGCGAGAGCGTAGCTCGTCAATTGCTAGCATGACTCCATACCACGTTGTTATGCCTACGGCAGCATAAGGTCCAGTGGTAGATGCGAGAACTCCAATACGTACTGTTTTTTTTGCCATGACGACTCTATTAGTGCAAACGAAAAAAGGCCAACAACGCTGTTGCGCTGTTGGCCTTTTTGCCGATGTCTCTGTATATGTTTTATTGCTTTGTATGTATTTACTTGCTTTTACAGCATGGGCGCCGTTGCCCTAAACACATTAGTCGCTATAGTAGCTGAAATTTATATTTTGGCAATTGATATGGCGAGGATATAGGGAAAGTCCTAAGCTAACTAACCCCCACCCACCGCGACCACAATTTCTATATTGTCGCCGTCTTGGATTTGATGTGCTTCGTGCTGGCTTTTAGGGACGATGTCACCATTAAGTTCCACCGCAATACGCTTGCCCACGTAGCCAAGTTCGCTGAGTAAATTGAAGATGGTATAAGATGAGCTAGGTAGTTTTCGGCTCTCGCCATTTAGCATGATATTCATAATGTATTCCGAAAATAACGTTATCCAATGCGCTAAAAGAAGGGTTACACGCGTTTGAAAATGACGTCCCACACGCCGTGGCCGAGTCGTAAGCCACGTGCTTCAAATTTGGTAAGAGGGCGATAATCAGGGCGCTCAGCAAAGCCATCAAATGTATTTTCTAGCAAAGGTTGGGCTGACAGCACGTCAAGCATTTGATGAGCATAATGCTCCCAGTCGGTGGCGCAATGAATATAGCCACCAACGCGTAGACGACTACTAAGGAGCTCGATAAAAGGGGCTTGCACTAGGCGACGCTTGTGATGACGTTTTTTTGGCCACGGGTCAGGAAAATAGATGTGCACGCCAGCTAGGCTGTTGGGGGCAATCATGTCGCGCACCACTTCTACCGCATCATGTTGAATGATTCGTATGTTGTGAACATCGTTTTCATCGATACGCTTCAGTAACGCGCCGACGCCTGAATTAAACACTTCAACGCCTAGAAAGTTATCGTCAGGGCGATTTTGCGCAATCTTAAGCGTGGTTTCCCCCATACCAAAGCCGATTTCAAGTACCAGTGGGGCGTCGCGTCCAAACGCTTTGGCGGGGTCTAAGCGCTGAGCTTGGTAATCGATGGCCCAAAGCGGCAGTAAACGTTCTAGAGCTTCTTGCTGTCCTGGTGTGATGTGTGACCGGCGATGTACGAAGCTTTTGATGTGGCCGGTGGTCACAGGTGGCGTGGTAGGAGTGTTCTCGGTGCTCATAAGTATTGACGCGTAAATGCCCCGCTTGCGAAGAGAGCAGGGGTAAAGAAGAGATTCGGCTAAAAATGTCGTGGCGGTTACGCCATGCTGCTGACGTTGACGCTTTAAAAGAAAAATAAAGGTCTTTTCGACTACGTTATTGCAACGTTATACTGCATTATCGCAATAAACGCGTCGTTGTGCGCGTTATTTATACGCTGTGCGGTGGCGGTGCGGGTGTAGTTCAATGGTAGAACCTCTGCTTCCCAAGCAGACGGCGTGGGTTCGATTCCCATCACCCGCTCCATTTTTCTAGCGTACTGCCGAATTGACGCTAGCTTGTGATTCGTAGGGGCAGACTACGTACCCGTTTACCTGTCGCAGCAAAAATGGCATTACATAATGCAGGGGCAACAGGAGGAACCGGTGGTTCGCCTACCCCTCCTGGTGGCACGTCAAAATTGTTGTTCACTAAATGTGTGCGTATCGTGCGAGGGGCCTGATGGTGTCGCATGATTTCGTAATCGTGAAAGTTACTTTGTTTAACGCGCCCATTTTCGAAGCTGATCTCGCTGCTTAGTGCAAGGCTTAGGCCCATGATAGCGCCGCCTTCCATTTGAGCTCGGATGCGCTCGGGGTTAATTTGTGGCCCGCAGTCGATGGCCATATCGACGGCAATAATTTCGACCGCTCCCTTTTCGTTTACCGCTACCTCAATAACGGTGGCCGTGTAACTCATAAAGCTATAGCAGAAAGCCAGCCCCAGTCCGTGGCCTTCGGGTAGTTCGCGTCCCCAGTTAGCACCACGTGTTGCCGCTTCAATCACATCCCGTAAACGGCCAGTGTCGTAGGGGTAGCGTTCAGGCGACTCGCTGTAGTTCCACGTATCCGCCATGGTGCGGGGGTCAATTTGGCGGGCAGGGCCGATCAGTTCCAGCGCAAACGCTTTATGATCTTTTCCAGCTTGATGTGCAAGCTCGGCAATAAAACATTGTGCGGCAAAAGCATGGGGGATGTTAGAGACAGAACGGAACCAACCAATGCGAGTATGGGCAGCAACCTCTGCCGCTTCTACGCGTACGTTAGGAATACGGTAGGGCATATTGATCGCTGACATAGCAGATTCGAACAGTTGCTGCCCTTTAGCTCCTTCGGAAAACAGCGAAGCGATGGTGGGTGCAGCACTGCGATGCAGCCATGATTGCACTTGCCCTTGATCATCTAAGGTGGCTTCTATTCGTTCTACCGATACGGTATGAAGGTAGTCGTGATGAATATCGTCCTCGCGCGTCCACAGCAATTGAACTGGGGTGCCGCTGGGCATCGCTTGAGCAACGATTGCTGCCTCGTCGACAAAATCAGGCTTGGATTTACGTCCGAAGCCGCCACCCAACAACAATACATTGACCTTAACGTCTTCGGGCTCTAATTGAAGGCGGCTGGCAACGGCGCGTTGTGCGGCGGCGGGGTCTTGCACTGAGGTCCAGACTTCGGCCTTGTTCTCAAGAATTTTCACCGTGGCAACGGGCGTTTCCATTGTTGCGTGGGCAAGGTGCGGAACATAATATTCGGCGCTTAGACGTTGGTTTTCAGGTGCTGTTGACCAAGTGTGTGCAACGTCGCCTTCGTCACGCATGACGATGCCGGTTTCGCGAGCAGCCGCTTCGAGTGTCTGGCGATAAGCCGTCGAGTCATACGAACCGTTTGGGCCGTCGTCCCACTCAATCTCTAAGGCTTCCCGGCCTTGTATCGCTGCCCACGTGTTGCTGGCAACCACTGCAACCCCACCTAAGGGTTGAAAGGCGGGGGCGCCTTGAAAAGCAGGGAGTTCAACAATTTTTAAAACGCCAGGCAGCGCTGCCGCTTTACGACTATCTACGCGACGTAGTTGGCCACCCACAACAGGCGGGCGCGCTACGACTGCATAAACCATATCGGGTAAACGGATATCGGTGCCGTAGGTGGCAGTGCCTTGTCCTATGTTTTCTAAATCGACTAGGCGTACGACATCGTTACCTATATAGCGGAAGTCTGCGGGATCTTTTAGCGTTAGTGTGTCTGTGTCGGGTATGGCTAAGGTTGCGGCACGAGCCGCGAGTTCGCCATAAGCTAAGCGGCGATCGGTTGGGAGGTGCACGACCTCGTGTTGTACGGCTTTGACTTCAGCGCGGGGTACGGACCAGTGCAGTGCAGCCGCTTCTTCGAGCATAGCGCGGGCTGCAGCGCCGACGCGTCGCATCGGCGTCAGAAAATGACGCATGCTACGGGAGCCATCAACGTTTTGATTGCCATAGCGAGCCTCATTGGCTTCTGCTTGAATGACATTTACTTTTTCCCAACGGGCTTCCATTTCATCGGCGATCACCATCGGGAGGCTAGTACGCACGCCGGTTCCCATCTCTGCACGATGCGCGATAAGCGTAACGGTACCGTCTGTAGCGATGGAAACGAAGACAAGAGGGTTATCAACAGTGCCACCCGGCATTGAGTCTGCGCCATATTTGGTGGTGCTCGATTCGGATGCCCACGCCTTCGTTATTAAGCCTTTGGTGCTAATGGCCAGTGTAAAAACGCCGAGGCTGCCTTGTAGGAAACGACGTCTTGAGCGTTGAAAAGTCGATGGCATGTTTAACCCTCTTGCTGTAATTGTGTCGAGGCTTGCTGAATGGCAGCTCGAATACGAGGATAGGTGCCGCAGCGACAAATATTGCCACTCATGGCTTCGTCGATCTCTTGTACCGTGGGAGTGGGCGTGTTTTCCAGCAAGTTAACGGCTGACATAATTTGTCCAGCCTGACAGTAACCGCATTGCGCTACATTATTTTCAATCCACGCTTGCTGCACGATGCGACCAATGGGGTGGTTATGCATGTTTTCAATGGTAGTAATGGCTTGGCCGTCTGCCGCAGAGATAGGCGTAACACAGGAGCGGACTGGCACGCCGTCCATGTGTACTGTACAGGCGCCACAGAGCGCTCTACCACATCCGAACTTAGTGCCGGTCATGCCCAGTTCATCGCGTAACACCCATAGCAGAGGCATTTCTGCGGGGGCGCTAATCTCAGCGGTTTGCCCGTTCACTTTTATTTGCGTCATGATGTCGTCCTGAGTTATATCCACAGGGTCTACTGTAACCGCATCGACGCAGTGAGTGGTGACAAGCGAATGACGCCCCTTTTTCTGGCGTGCCGTGATTACTTAGCGAACTTTCTCGCCCCTACAATACAAATTACGGCGCCAGCTGTGGTGAGTAGCATGGCGGCGCTAATGGTTTCGCGTAGAAATAAAGCGGCTAGCCCAAAGGCCATGAAGGGTTGTATAAGTTGTAGTTGTCCGACGGCAGCAATCCCTCCTTGGGCCAAGCCTCGATACCAGAACAAAAAGCCGATCAACATACTAAAGAACGAAACGTAGGCAAGGCTAATCCATGCAGGGACACCCACGTGATCGAATGATGTTGGCATGGAAAATAAAAGCAGCGGGATCATAACGGGTAAGGCAAGCACTAAGGCCCAGCTGATCACCTGCCATCCTCCCAAGGTACGTGAAAGGCTTGCGCCTTCAGCGTAGCCCAGACCGCAAACAACAATGGCGGCAAGCATTAATAGGTTTCCCTGTGTAGAGCCGCCGTTGCTCGTCATGATGGCATAGCTCATCACGCAGGCACTTCCTAACAACGCGAATAACCAAAACACGGGACGCGGGCGCTCACCGCCCCGAATCACGCCAAAAAAAGCGGTGCTTAATGGCAATAGTCCCAAAAAGACCACTGAATGAGCCGAGGATATATGCTGCAGGGCCATGGCAGTGAGCAGAGGAAACCCAATCACAACGCCTAAAGAAACAATGGTAAGCGGCAGTAGGTTGGTGAGGGTGGGCCGACGTTCTCGGAAAGCCATCAAGAGGGCGATGGCCAGCCCTGTAGCCAGCACGGCCCTTGCGCACGTTAGAAACAACGGATCAAAGTCCATGACCGCTATTCGCGTTGCAGGTAGCGAGCCAGAGAAGATAGTGACTCCGATGAAGCCGTTAAGCCACCCACTTGCGGTTTTCACGATACTGCTCCCCTGATTTGTTTTGAGTAGTACATCACATAGCGCTCAACTCAGCCAAGCACAATTGTCATGCCTACTCTCTAGATCGTGTTTTCTAATCAGATAAGGGGGAGCAAGTGCCTTGTACGATGGGTAAGCGATCAAGATTCGCTTTCCGTGCAGCGCTGTACTCCATAATCCGCGCTACCTCATGGCTCGTTTCTTCGCCTATAAAACGCTCAATCAGGTAGAGCGTTAAGTCGATGCATAAACTAACGCCTCCACCCGTGATGATGTCTCCCTCATCCACAGCTAATGCGGTTTGGACGTGGCAAGTAGGCTCTATTGATGCCAAGGTATCTAAAGGCGGATGTTCGGGGGCTGCGTAAACGGCTTTGGTAGTGGCGTTACGATTTTTCAGTAGCCCCGCTGCGGCAAGTAGTAGGGCACCGGTGCAGACGCTAACAAGGGTGTCTCCTTGATCAGAGCGTTGTTGCAAAAAATCCAGTAGCTGCTGGTTCTTGATTTGAGTTTGCCAACCGGGGCCGCCGGTAATAAGAGTGATGTCTGCCTCGGGTGCATTAGCAAAGCTGAAGTCAGTCTCGATGGTTAAGCCATTTCGAAGCACAACGGTTTTTCCGTGTTCGGAAATGGTGTGGAAACTGATTTCGGGTGCTACACGGCGCGCCATGGATAGCGTGCCTAAGATGCCGACCTCAATGGGTTCAACGTCATCATAAAAAATAATACCGATACGCATAGGAAACTCCTTATTGTTGGTTTCCTAATGGTGCTTAATTGTTTCCTTTGTGTCAACTTTATTTGATGCTTTAGATGGTCTTTACTCTTCAGTTTCGGTAATTACCACGATGGCTTGTGCTTCGCCTTCTAACGCGCGGCCTCGGTGGGGGGTGCTGGATTCGAAGTAAACGCTATCGCCTGCTTCCAATATAAAGCGTGTTAACTGCCCATGGACTTTAAATTCAAATTCGACTTTGCCCGTTAATAAGTAGATAAACTCTTCGCCTGTGTGCTCGAAAAATTCGTGCGTTTCTGTCGTTTGCGGGTAGGTGAAGATGAACGGGTCCATGCTGCGATTGGATTTTTTGTGAGCCAGGCTGACGTAATCGTAACCGTACTCTGTGCCCCCACGGCTTACAGGCTTGCGTTCCCAACTATGCACTACCGAAATAGGGGAGTCGGCATCAAGAAAAAGGGGATTGCCTGGGGTGTTTTCATCAACGAAAAAAACACTTAAATCAACGCCCATTGAGCGTGCAATACGAGCCAAGGTCCCGATGGGAGGGGCTTTCGTGCCATTCTCGATTTTTGATAAATAGCCTTTCGTAAAACCAGAGCGTTCGGCTAATACATCTAGCGTTAAGCGACGTTCTTTTCGTAACTCACGCAATCGTTGGCAAACCGCTGCTTCTTCTTCCTCGGGGGATTCGTTAATGTCAATAAAATCGTTGATTTGAGTCACTTGCTGATGTCCTCTTTCATGCGCAGTCTAGGTCGTGGTGTGCAGCGCTACTTTCGCTTTTAAGCACGTTGTGGGGACAAGAAAGCCCCTGAAGAGATAATAGGCCACTACTGAGGCGCCTCAGAGCGGGAGACCTAGTCTTAAATTATAACGCATGGAATAAGGTGGAAAGTTGCTAAGCCTTGAGTTGATGGGCAGGGTCAAGGCTGAATAAGTGCATGCTTATTGTTTTGTGTGGCCCAGTAATCCGCATCAGGTAGCGCAGAACCGTTGATTGGCGCCACAGGCCATCTGGCAGATAACACTTCGTTTAGGCGGATATAGCCATGCTCGTCTGGGCCCAGTTCGTAGTCACTGACAATGGCTTGAGCAGGGCATGCAATGATGCATAAGGTGCAGTTGATACACGTATGCGGATTAATCACCATGAAATTTGGACCGCGATGAAAGGCGTCAGCCGGACAGATGTTCTGGCATTCGCTGTAGACGCAATTTATGCACGGTTCAGTGACAACGCAAGTCATAGTTGCTCCTGAATGGGCAGGGCGCGTGCCCTGCCGAGGTAGGTTACGATGCGGCTCTAAAGCCAGCAGTGCCAAAGAACACGTTGGGTTTGCGATAAACCGCTAAGAGTAGGCAGCCTTCATCACTGTGTGTTTCATGTAAAGAGCCCGGTTTACGCCACACATATTGGCCTGCGCGGCAGATGCCGTCGTGGTCATAGAATGAGCCTTCTAATACAAAGCTTTGTTCAAGCTCTGGATGACGGTGAAACGGTAAAACAGCACCTGGCTCCCACTTCAGTAATACCGTCATTTCACCTTCCGCATCATTGCGGTATAAGACTTTCATCCAAATTTTTTCAAACTGCGAGGGCTCCCATTCCAAGGACTCGGGGTCGACATAGGTCGAGCCGCCCTCTGTGGGCTCAAGCTTGCCTTGCAAGCGTTCGGAAAAGTGTTTGTTTTGGCCTACTGTTTCGTTAATTTGGGTGCTCATAACGTCTCCTTGAGTTGGGCCGCTTGAAATAGATGCAGCGGATGGAAAGAATCTAACTAAATATTTCCTATCAGTCAACTATTTCTAAGTAATTCTAATAAAGTTTACTAGTAAACCCTTATTTCAGGAAAAAAAGTTTCCTTATAGTATTTCCTTACCGTGAGCGGTTTATGCGGTTAAGCCAAGGGGCGTTAGTCCCGAACGAGGAGGTAGAGATGAGCGTTATCAATGAGGTGGCCATACCCGCGACGCCAGCAGTAGACAACGACAAGTCTATGCGTCGTGTGGTTATGGCCAGTGTGATTGGGACAACGGTAGAGTGGTACGACTTCTTGCTCTATGGAACGGCAGCTGCTCTGATATTTAACCGGCTTTTTTTCCCCGCCTTTGACCCGTTGATGGGGACCTTAGCGGCATTAGCATCATTCGCGGTGGGTTTTATTGCCCGGCCTTTAGGAGGCGTTATTTTTGGGCACTTCGGAGATCGCATAGGCCGAAAGTCTATGCTGATGCTAACGATGTTTTTAATGGGAGGGGGAACCTTCGCCATTGGTTTGTTACCCACCTACGAGCAAATTGGTATCTGGGCCCCCATTGCTTTGGTTTTGCTTCGTGTGATTCAGGGTATAGGAATTGGCGGCGAGTGGGGTGGTGCAGCGTTGATGGTGATTGAGCATGCTCCTGTAAAACGTCGTGGCTATTTTGGTAGCTTAGTGCAAGTGGGCTTTCCGTTAGGGATGCTAGCGTCTACAGGAATGATTGCCTGGCTTAGCCTAATGCCTGACGAGCAGTTCTTAAGTTGGGGCTGGCGGGTGCCCTTTCTACTCAGTATCGTCTTAGTGGCTATCGGCTTTTACATACGAATGAAGGTGGTGGAGTCCCCTGTTTTTGCCGCCAGTCAGCAAAAAAATGAACCCAAGGAAGAAAAAGCGCCTCTTTTTCAGATTCTGGCAACGCATAAGAAAAATCTGGCGCTAAGTATCGGTCTTAAAGTATGTGAGGTGGCTTGGGTCTATATCCTGACCGTGTTCGTCATTGTTTATGGGGTTAATACATTAGGGTTGTCTCGGGATGTGATTTTGAATGGTGTGTTATTAGGTGCGGCATTAGAGATTGCATTCATTCCTTTCTTCGGTTGGCTGTCTGATAAATGGGGTCGTCGCACCCTATACTATTTGGGCACCTTCTTTGTAATGGCCGCGGTCTATCCCTTGTTTCTAGCGCTAGAAACGTTAAACCCCACTGTCATTATGATCGCCATTGCTGCGTGCATGGTATTCGGTCATGGTCCTATGTATGGTCCGCAGGCCGCTTACTTGCCTGAGTTATTCGGTACGCGAGTACGCTATAGCGGGGCGTCTTTAGGGTGTCAAATTGCAGCGGGGATAGGCGGAGGGATTGCACCGATGCTAGCAACGTGGTTGTTAGCACTATATGGTCACTATTGGGGCATTATTGCAATGGTCATAGGGTTGTGCTTTGTTACCCTGTGGGCGACCTACGCTAGCCCAGAAACCAACAGAGACGATCTAAACGCATCGGCTCAATAACAGCGTGGTTACCGTTTAATCGTAATAAGGACTGGGATAGCTTGCCTTAATCCCAGTCCGTTTTTTTGTTGTCGTTGAGTCTTGAATAAGCATGCCCTAAGTCGTTTAGAATGACGGTTTGTGCATGAGCCATAGCGTTTTGTCATTTGGTAGCGCACGATAAATAATAATAACGACGCAGCCCATACCTATAGGTTGAGATCTTCAATACACAGTTATAAGGTGCCCCATGTCTAGAGATGGACTTGATCGACAATTACGTTATTTTTTGCGTATAGCAGAGTGTGGTTCATTGACAAGTGCCGCCGACGAGCTAGACCAATCTCAATCGGGTTTAAGTAAGCAGTTGACGTTGCTTGAGCGTAGTATCGGGCAGCCTCTTTTTAATCGAACGGGACGCGGGTTGACCTTAACGTATTCTGGGCAGAAGCTTTATGAGGCATTACGGCCTGCATTTTGGAGCATTGATCAAGCGGTAGACGAGGTTCGGCAATTGGGCGTGAAGCAGGGAACCGTCACGTTGGCTACAGTTCATACCTTAAGTTATTACTTCATGGGCGATGTGGTTGCGAGCTTTATTAGTGCATACCCACAGGTGAACTTGTCGCTATTAGGTCGTAGTTCGCCCGAAGTCGTAGCCTTGGTTGAAAGTGGAAAAGCCGACTTAGGTTTGGTGTACGACTCGGCGGTGGATGTAGGAAATTTAACGACGTGTAAGCTGTTTGATGATGATATGGCATTGGTGGTACAAGACAACACCCCGCGTGAAGGTGAGCAAGACCTAAGCAGCACTGAACTGCGCATTGTCGGTTTTCCTTCCCATTACGCACTGCGCCGTATGATTCATAGCGCGGGGTTAAATCCAAAGGTTGTGGCAGAGGCCGAAACTATTGATGCTATGCTGAAATTGGTATCCGCCGGCATGGGTGATTGCATATTGCCTTCCCGCATTCCTGATAAGTTGTTAGCCGATTACGGATTACGTAAGCTACCCATTTCTAAACCCATGCTGCGTCGCAGTATAGTGGTTGTTACCCATGCAGAGAAACCTCTTGCACCATTAATGGAAGAGCTACTTTCGTGCATTAACCAAGTGGCTGTCGAGCTTAGTTAGCGGGCGAAGTGAAGAATAGCAGCTATCACTTTTAGGCCATAGCTGTCTCTGATGTAAATCAACAATAATTCATGTACAGGGCATTAGTACCTCTGCCCACAGCTTACATAATTGGAGACAGCAAATGACAACTCAACTTAGAGACAAGTCTTATTTTGATGAGCGCGCCAGCCAGGATATGCAAAAGCACTTGCATGGCGTTAAGCGTTCGATGCAGGAAACCATGGCATATTCTTGCCGAATTCTCGCCATGACCGAGCAAGAAGCCGGTTTGGCTGGACAAATTAGCGTGCGCTCAGAACGTCCCGGAGCCTACTGGACCCTACGTTTTGGTTTGGGTTTTGACGAGGCGAC
This sequence comes from Paenalcaligenes sp. DL 463, assembly GCF_057475185.1. Taxonomy (NCBI): domain Bacteria; kingdom Pseudomonadati; phylum Pseudomonadota; class Betaproteobacteria; order Burkholderiales; family Alcaligenaceae; genus Paenalcaligenes; species Paenalcaligenes sp. DL 463. The sequence goes on from NZ_JBYBKX010000001.1 coordinate 849,741, forward strand.
ACCTGATGATTTTATTGAAGTGGATCGAGACCTTAACACCTTAACGGGTGAGGGAATGGCCAACCCAGCTACGCGCTTCCATTTATGGGTCTATGACGCTCGACCTGATGTGAATTCAATTATTCATACCCACTCGCCTTGGGCCTCTGCTTTGGCCGCTGCACGCCAGCCGTTAGTGATCTCGCAGATGGACATGACACCGCTACATAACGATTGTGCTTTTTTAAGTGAGTGGCCTGGTGTGCCGATTGCAGACCATGAGGGTGTAATTATTTCTGAAGCCATTGGCCAAAAGCGAGCCATTATTCTTGCACACCATGGTTATTTGACGGCGGGAGCCACGTGCGAAGAGGCGACCTATTTATCGGTGTATTTAGAGCGCGCGGCTCGTATGCAGATTCGTGCTCAAGCGTATGGCCCTTTAACTCCTGTAGATGACACGCTTGCTGCCGAGGCGCATGATTATTTGTTGAAGCCCTCGATTGTTAATGCGACGTTCGACTACTGGTGTCGTCAGACGCATGGCATTCCTGCGTTATCCGTGAAGTAATTCGTTGACTTTTTTTCTTAAAGGCAGGGAATAGTAATGACGGATACCGTACATAAAGAAGGCGAACGATCGCGTCGCCAATACGTAACAGCAGGTTTAGCCAGCATGATGGGTACCACAATCGAGTGGTACGATTTCTTCTTGTATGGCACCGCTGCTGCGCTGATATTTAACAAGATTTTCTTTCCAGAGTTTGACCCCATAACGGGTACATTGGCTGCTTTTGCAACCTATTCAGTAGGTTTCTTTGCAAGACCTTTAGGTGGCCTAATCTTTGGCCATTTTGGCGATAAGGTAGGGCGAAAGTCCATGCTAATTATCACCTTGTTTTTGATGGGTATACCTACCATTTTGATTGGTTTGATACCTTCCTACGAGTCCATCGGTTACTGGGCTGCAGTACTGCTTGTGTTGATGCGTTTCTTGCAAGGCGTAGCGGTTGGTGGCGAGTGGGGAGGCGCCGTGTTGATGGCGGTCGAGCACGCACCTGAAGGTAAGAAAGGCTTTTTTGGTAGCTTGCCGCAAACGGGTGTGGCGCCGGGTCTGATTTTATCGTCTCTAGCCATGGGGGCCGTCGCGACCTTGCCTGAAGAAGACATGCTTTCTTGGGGCTGGCGTATACCGTTTATAGCTAGCGTTGTCTTGTTGCTGGTGGGCTGGTTTATACGTGTCAAAGTGGCCGAATCACCTGATTTTGAAAAAATTCAGAAAAAAGGTGAAGAGGTGAAAGTCCCAGCGCTAGAAGTGCTAAGAAAGTACCCTCGAGAAGTATTAACCGTAGTCGGTGGCCGTTTGGCTGAAGTGACGTGGTTTTATACCGTCGTAACCTTTGCGTTAGCGTATTCAACCAGTACGCTGGGAGTACCACGTACGGTCATGCTTGATGCTACGGTTTGGGGCGCTGTTGTTGCGATGTTTACCATGCCATTGTTTGGGATTCTTGGTGACCGTATTGGTTTCAAGTGGATGTTTACGCTGGGGGCAATCGGAATTCTGGTGTTCTCAACTTACTTCTTCTCGATGTTAGAGACCACAAACCCCGGTACGATTACGGTCGCGCTAATGATTGCCGTAGGCGTAGTGTATGCGGCCTTGTATGGTCCGCAAGGGGGATTGTTTTCGGCTCAGTTCCCAGCAGAAGTGCGTTATAGCGGTATTTCAATTGCTGTTCAGGTATCTGGGGCAATTGGTGGAGGCATGGCACCGTTAGTCGCTACGTGGCTGTTAGGGCTTGGTGATGGTGATCCTAAGTATATTGTTTGGTATTTAAGTGGCTTGGGTGTGATTGCTATCGCAAGCGCATTGTGCATGCATAGTCCCTCCCGTTTTGCTATCCCAGAGGTCACTATTAAGGAGGCTCGTGCATGACCCAGCATATCGATTATTATTTCTGGATGAATTCCGATTGGGCTTATTTGGGTGCTGATCGTTTGCGTGACATTGCGCAAGCACAGAATGTAGAGATACGTTTTAAACCTGTGGATTTGCCGGATGTGTATTCACGGACTGGTGGGGTGCTGTTAAGTCAGCGCTCGCCAGAGCGACAAGCTTATCGCATCATTGAGTTAGAAAGGTGGTGTAAAAAGTTAGGCATTAGCGTGAATCCTACGCCTGCATACATGTGTCCAAATGCCGATCTTGCTTCTTGCATCGTTATCGCTGCTGACCGTGAGGGGCTAGATGTGCATGAGTTGTATAAAGCCATCTTGCGGGCAGAGTGGTGCGAAGAGCAAGATATCTCTGAGCCTCAAACCTTGAGAGAAATTGTCCAAGCACAAGGGTTGGATGCGTCATTCTTAATGGAAAAGGCCAAGCAGGATGATGTCGTCGCTGCGTATCGGACTTATACCGATGAGGCTGTGTCGGCAGGCGTGTTTGGTTCTCCGTCTTACGTATTCAATGGCGAGCTATTCTGGGGGCAAGATCGTTTAGAGATGCTTGAGGAAGCCATTGCTGAAGCCAAACTTACCGTTAGCTAACGGCGCTTAAGCGTTCATACCCTAAGCTTGTTCGAGCCGGCCCAGAAACGTATTTACCACGTTTCTGGGCCGGCTCGGATAAGCGTATATCTTCAACACGTCGTAAAAATTACGTAGTGTGTTCTTCAGGAGCCGCAGCGCCGTTATCACGATAATCATCGACGGGGTCAAGATGAATCATGACGTCCAGCACGGGCAGGGCGTTCATGACGCGCTGTTTGGCTTGCACCCCGATCTCGTGGCCTTCTTCAATGGTCAGTGACCCATCAAGCTCGATGTCAACTTCTACCCAGATCATATCGCCGAGCTTACGAGTTTTTAAGTCGTGTAAGCCGTGCACCTTAGGTGTGCTGATAATAAGCTCTCGAATTTTCTGCTCGGTTTCATCGTCAACGGCTCGGTCCGTTAAGTCGTGAAAGGCGCCGATGGTAAATTTCCAACCCATTCTTAAAATCATTAATGCGACGATCATGGCGGCCAAGGGGTCAGCCAGAGGCAAGCCAAGTAGGTTGGCAATAATACCCACAGACACGACTAAGGATGAGGCGGCATCAGAGCGAGCATGCCACGCGTTCGCGGCAAGCATCGTCGAGCGCACCCGCTTGGCCACTCGTAGCAGGTAGCGGAATAGAAATTCTTTGCTAAGAAGGGCGGTTAACGCAACGACTAGGGCAATGGGGTGAACTGTCTCGATGGCCGCAGGGTTTTGTAATTTGGTGATGCTGTTCCACAGCAAACCAGCAGCTACCGTCAGTAGCAGTACGCCGATCCCTAAGGTAGCGGCGGTTTCGAAACGGTGGTGTCCATAAGGGTGGTCGGCATCAGGTGCTTTATGGCTGTGCTGATTAGCGATTAAAACGATGCCGTCAGAAATTAGATCAGAAAGAGAGTGTATGGCGTCCGCAATCAGGGCTTGAGATTTAGCGAAAATACCAATTATTAGCTGTAATACCGTAAGCAGAATGTTGACTAAAACGCTGACCAAGGTCGAGGTTTTACTGGCTGAGTGGCGTTCTAAGTCGGCAGCAGTGATCTTTTTCATGTCTGTGATTATAGCGAAACAAAAAAAAGGCCGGCACTGGGCCGACCTTCTTGTGATTGCGCGATGTATGCGGCCTTAGCTGATTCGCATACCTGGCGTTGCGCCGGGCCATGGCTCAAGAATATAAAGACCTGAATCGACGCTTTCGTCAGCGTGGCTAGCGGCGAGCACCATGCCTTCGGATACACCGAAGCGCATTTTTCTTGGGGCAAGGTTGGCAACCAAAACGGTAAGTTTGCCGACCAAGTCTTCAGGGTTATAGGCAGATTTAATGCCAGAAAACACATTGCGTAACCGCCCTTCGCCTGCATCAAGTTCTAAGCGCAGCAGTTTGTCTGAGCCTTCAACGTGGTGACACGCTACGATTTTTGCAATACGCAAATCCAGCTTAGCGAAATCTTTGATATCGATGGTTTCGGCAATGGCTTCGCCACCAGGGGTCACGACAGGCTCTGCGGGTGGCTCGAATAACGCGTCTAATTGTTTGGGGTCTACGCGTTGTAGTAAGTGCTTGAAGGTGGCAACTTGTTGCGGAAGAACCGATGCGTCAGACCATAAAAAGGTGCGATCCAAACCAAATAGTTCGGTGGCCACTCGATGACTGAGTGTGGGCGTGATGGGTGTCAACATCACGGACAAGGCTTTAAAGCCGGCGAGAGCTCGTGAGCAGATGTCTTGCAGTTGGTCTTTTTGACTTTGTTCTACGTTCGCCCAGTCTTTAGCCAGTAACCAGGGTTTGGCTTGGTCGAACTGCTGGTTGATGATGTCGGCGAGCGCCATCACTTGTCTTACGGCACGACCGTATTCTCGTAATTCTAGGTTTTGGCTAACGGTATCGGCCACGGTTTGAAACTGCTGGCTCATGGCAGCGGTGTCGCCGACGTAGCCTAGTTTGCCATCAAAGTATTTAGCAATAAAATTGGCCGCTCGACTGGCAATATTGACGTATTTACCCACAAGGTCACTATTGACTCTGGCGACGAAGTCATCAGGGTTGAAGTCTACGTCTTCCACGTGCGAGTTGAGCTTAGCCGCGATGTAGTAACGCATCCATTCGGCGTCCATATCGAGGTCTAAATATCGAAGTGGCGAAATGCCAGTCCCACGACTTTTTGACATCTTTTCACCACTTAAGGTGATGAAACCGTGTACGGCTAACGAGTCAGGTGTCTTACGCCCTGAGAATTTTAGCGTAGCAGGCCAAAAGAGCGCGTGGAAATACACGATATCTTTGCCGATAAAGTGGATTTGTTCAGTGTCGCCTTCGGGGTCCAGCAAAGCATCGAAATCGATGTTTTGCTTTTTACAATAGGCACTTAATGACGCTAAATAGCCGACAGGGGCATCCAGCCATACGTAGAAGAACTTGCCGGGGGCATCGGGAATAGGAATCCCGAAATACGGTGCATCCCGTGAAATATCCCAATCGTTCAGTGAGGCGGTTGCTCCCGCTTCGGTTCCCAGCCACTCTCGTGTTTTTGCCAGTACCTCTGGTTGTAAGCGAGGACGGCCCATACGATCGTTAGACGAGGTCCATTCTTGCAGAAACTGTACGCAACGCGGGTCGGATAGCTTGAAGAAAAAATGTTCTGAGCTTTTCAGTACCGGAGTGGCCTTACTGAGGGTTGAATAAGGCTCAATCAGTTCGGTAGGGGAGTACACAGCACTACACGCTTCGCACGAGTCGCCGTATTGGTCTTTAGCGTGACAAGTAGGGCATTCGCCTTTGATGTAGCGGTCAGGCAAAAACATGCCTTTTACCGGATCGTAAAACTGCTCAATAGTACGGCTTTCAATAAAGCCCGCATCGCGTAGCTGGCGGTAAATTTCTTGGGAGAGCTCAATGTTCTCTGGCGAGTTGGTGCGATGCCAATGATCGAACTCGATATGGAAACCATTCAAATACTTCGGACGCTCTGCCGCAATTCGGCTGACTAACTCATCGGGGCTAATCCCTTCAGCCTCGGCCTTCAGCATAATGGGTGCGCCGTGCGCATCGTCCGCCCCTACGAAGTGTACGGTATGTCCTGACATTCGCATCGACCGAACCCAAATATCAGCCTGAATGTATTCCATGATGTGGCCGATGTGAAAAGAGCCGTTGGCGTAAGGGAGTGCGGTAGTGACGAAAATCGTGCGCGACATATGCTTCTTGGAAATAGGGGGAAGTAGTAAAGGCTTTTGCTGCATTGGGGTAGCAAAAGAGCGTAAAGCCAGAAAATAAGTAAATTTTAGGCGCCAGTTGGTAAGTAAATGTAGTGCCAGAGGTTTATACACAACAACTCGGCCGCACTAAACCCTCAAAGAGTGGAGGGGGGACGACCGAGCATAGCAGATGCTGTGGTAAAAACTGAGTTTAGTTAATTTCTCGCATCTCTATGTCACTGACATTTTGACGTTTGGCCGAAGGTTTTGGGCGGTTCGTCTCAGCACGCTGCTGAAAAACCTGAGCGGGGTTTGGACGCCGACGCTGTTCCCAGTATGACTTTATGCCGAAAGGCCTGCCGCTGATACGGGCCACGACGTAAAGGATTGCAATAGCGAGCGCTGTTGATGCCATGAATATAACGGCCATAATCATGCCAATGATAGTCAGTAGCGCAAACAACGCGGCTCGGATAATCTGGTTAAATGTATTCATAATGTTCAGTATGACAGTTTTAGAAGAAAAAAATTCCCTTAATCCGCTATTCTTATTGTTAAGGGTCATTGTAGTTACTATTTTGAGCAGGGCCTATTAATGAACGTAAATTCTGTAATGGTGCTGAATGCACTACGTGATATCACAGACCCGTTTACACGGAAAAAACTGGATGTCAGTCCCGAACGCTGTGCGGTGACGATTGAGGGGAAAGAGGTAAGTGTTGTGTTAACACTCGCCTACCCCACCCTTGATGAACAGGGCCAACTACGCGAACGTGTGCAAGCGGCTATTACTTCAGTTGGGGGCACTTTAGTTGATTTAAAGTTAAATCTAAAAGTAATTACCCATGCTGTGCAGCCCGGTTTGCGCCCAATGCCTAACATTCGCAATATTATTGCCGTGGCTTCCGGCAAGGGTGGGGTAGGTAAAAGTACTACATCGGTGAATCTAGCCTTGGCCTTACATATGCAGGGTGCGCGGGTTGGGTTGCTGGACGCCGATATTTACGGTCCTAGTGTGCCCATTATGTTGGGGATCAGCGGCAAGCCGAAAACCACTGACAATAAAACCATGCAGCCCTTGATTGGCCATGGTTTACAAGCGAACTCTATTGGTTTTTTGCTTAACGAAGATGCGCCGCTTATTTGGCGTGGCCCGATGGTGACACAGGCCTTAACGCAACTTATTGCACAAACCGCTTGGGACGACCTTGATTATTTGATTATTGATATGCCCCCAGGTACGGGCGATATCGCATTGACTCTGTCGCAGAAAGTGCCATTGACGGCAGCGGTTGTGGTGACCACTCCTCAAGATCTTGCCTTAGCGGACGCTCGCAAAGGTTTAACAATGTTTCAAAAAGTGGATGTACCGGTACTGGGTATCGTGGAAAATATGTCGGTACATATTTGTCGTAACTGTGGCCACGAAGAGGCCATTTTCGGGCAGCACGGTGGTCGTGGTATGGCTGAACAATACAATGTGCCCTGGCTGGGAGCATTACCGCTGGCGATGGATATTCGGGCTCAAACCGATTCGGGTGTACCCACTGTAATCGCGGCACCGAATAGTAAAGAAGCGAAAATTTACCATGAAATTGCTAGCCGGGTTGCCGCGAATGTGGCCATACTTCCCGTAGATACGTCGGCCCACCGCCCTAAAGTGGTCCCACGTCCCCTATAAACAAACTCAGAGATATCTTAGGCACCTACTCACTATGTTTGCCCGCAGAGCTTGGCTTGTTTTTAGCCTTTTGGCCGGTCACGCTGTGACCGCGGCCACAGTTCCTGAGGTTATTATTGACCCGGGCGGAGTAGGGCCTCAATCTCTGCAGTCCATTTATAGAGCTGTTGACGCGATTACGCGCCTCGCCGAGGACCAAGATCTCGGCGAGGTCTCCCGGCTGCGTAGGCGCGCTCACGACGCCACGGTGTCGGCTTTGCAGACGCAAGGCTATTACGATGCTGTGGTGACGCTTGAGGTGGGGCAAATCGGCGAACAAGAAAGTTGGGACATTATCATCGAGCCAGGTGAACGTACCGTGGTGAATGAGGTAAGTCTGAACTTTAGCGGGCAAATCACGAATCCTGAATTCCAAACGCGACTTGAGGGGCTACGTGCTGATTGGCCCTTAGAACAGGGTGATATTTTCTTGAACGACGATTGGGGTAATGCGAAGCAAGACCTCATTAATAACGTCAAAAGTAAAGATTTTTACTTCGCTCGGTACGAACGCACCCGAGCCGTCGTTCATGCCGACGAGGCCAAAGCCGATCTGCAGCTGGATGTACGTAGCGGTCCACGTGTGCGTATGGGCAAGCTTTATACGACCGGCTTAAAACGAGTGCCCTCATCATTGATCGATCGCTATGTACGGTACTCGCCGGGTGATCCTTACGATCAAGAAAAATTGGATGAATGGCAGCAAGCGCTGCAAAGCACAAATTTTTTCAGAGGGGCTTTTGTAACGCTGGATACCGAGTCGGCAGATCAACAAGTGCGCTCGGACGGCGAGGTCGAAATTCCCGTCAGTGTACGAGTCACTGAAGCGCCGGCTCGACGTTTTACCAGCTCTCTTGGGGTAGACAGCGATCACGGTGTGCGCGTTGAAGGGCTTTATCGTCAAAATATCGTTCTGGGTCAGCCTGTGTGGACAGAGACGGGGATAGGGCTGGATAAAAATCGGCAGCGGTTCTTCTCGGATGTGTACTTGCCTCCTTCCATCAAGGGGTATCAAAGCAGCCTCGGTGTACTGTATCAACATGAAGACATACAAGGTCTTGATACGACCCGCGCTGCGCTGGGCTGGAAGATTCGTCAAGAGCGACAAAACCGTGACGGTGTTGATTATCAAACCCAGTGGAATTTTATAACGGCGTGGGATGAGACCAGAATTGAAGGTGGCCCCCGCTACGAAGTTCCCTCTTTTATTGCGACGTGGCAGTGGCTAAGGCGCGACGTAAATAGTGTGTATGACCCACGAGAAGGTAACCTTATCGACTTGGGTTTGGGCGCTGGTCTAACGCTTGATAAGCAAGAGCCTTTTTATCGAGCTGGCTTAAGGGCACAACAATGGTGGACCGTGAACGGCGATGATGTACTGACTATCCGCGGTGAAGTGGGTAAGGTCTGGACGAATACCGACCGTGTTCCACCTGATTTTGGGTACCGAACGGGTGGCGCGCGCACCATTCGAGGCTACGGTTATCAAAGCATTGGTGTTCATCGTGGTCGCGCTGTGATTGGTGCCCCTGCGTTGGCTGTGGCCAGTATTGAATACACGCATTACATTACCAGTATGTATGGCATCACCGGTTTTATTGACGTGGGTGATGCGGCGGCTTCATTCGGCGACTGGAAGCCGCATTTCGGATACGGTGTGGGTGCCGCCGTTCGGACACCCGCCGGACCTTTTTTTGTTAGTGTGGCGCACGGACAAAGAGAGAAGCGAATTCGATTACACTTTTCCTTAGGAATCGCGTTTTGAGTCGAACCCCCAAAAAAAGTTTGCGTCGACGTTTATTGTTATGGCTCGGGCCATTGCTGGTGCTATTCGTGTTAACGCTCAGCGCATTTACGTATTGGTTATTAGCAACTCAGGCGGGGGCGCAATGGTTAATACGTACTGCGGCGCATCAGTTAGATGGCGAGAGCCGAGGCGTGCGCGGAGACATCTGGAGTGGGCTACAAGTCGACAGCTTCGAGGCCAATCTGCCCGATACGCAAGTTGCTTTAAGCGGCTTAAGCTTACAGGTTGACTGGTCTGCCTTGTGGAAACGACAACTGCATGTACATGAGCTTTCTCTCGATCACTTGTCGCTTCGCCTAGAGGGCGAGCCAACACCAGACGATGACAGTCAGGCTTTTGAGATGCCTGAGCTCCCCGTTGATATTTACGTGGATCGGCTTGCTTTAGGCGAGCTTAAGGTTGTTCAGCAAGGCGAGCCGTTACCCGTATCGGTGTCGGATTTGGTGGCTGACTTTCGTGTGGCTGATGGACGTGGCTTAGCACGAGTCCATCACATCGAAGTGGGTTATCAAGAGGTGGTTGCGCAAGCCAACGCGACGGTCGTGCTCGATGACTTACAGGCCCCATGGCCGCTGTCTGCAGAGCTTAATGTGAATGCGTATGCGGATAACGCTGACTCGATGCTGTGTGCCGATCGTTATTTGCCGGGCATGCAAGGTGACGAGCAAGACGGGCAGTTTTGTGCCCTTCAGTTGCAAACCACTGTAGAAGGTTCGTTAGACCAGCTTCAGCTTGTGCTGGCTGGTGAAGGGCAAGGCTTGGCTGCCCATGCTGTGGTGAATGCGGCGCCCACCGCTTCTTTCCCATTGCGCGATACACAAATCGATCTTCGCCTCGCCAACGACGCGGTCTTGAAGGCGGATTTGGCGTGGTCGCAAGAGACGATCGATAACGCTCCTTTTGATCGCCTTCAAGGCGCTGTACACAGTCGAAATATTGATGTTGGCGCGTTACTTGGCGACACCAACTTGCCTGCTGTGATTAGTGTTGATGGAACATACGACGCCTTGTTAGCAACGGGTTTTCAGCCGCGTCGCTTAACCGTTGATCTACATGTCGCAGAGCCTACGTCTTGGAACGCTCAGAACCTAGCCGGTCATGTCAACGTGGATGTAGACGTGCGTGAGCTGGATGCGGATGTGCCGTTTTGGCATGGTTACGTGATTAACGACAGCGATGTGGATTTGCGGCTTGGCAGCAATCATATCTCGCTAGTAGGAAAGCTGGGCTTAGAGAGCGATCAGCTTAAGTTAAGTGTGAATGCGCCCGAGCTAGGCCAAATTAGCGAAGCACTATCAAACATAGGAGCCCTAAGCGCTGAGGGTACCGTCGGTGGGTCTGTGCTGGCGCACACGGCTGATTTGCAAGTGAAGTATGCACTCAGTGCGGATGATGCCTCTGATCAGTTTGCTCACGGGCCGCTGGAAGCCAAACTGGCCTTAAGCGGTAAGTTAACCGATGCCTCAGCGACCGAGCTGGCGCGTTGGCAAGGAAATATCGCTAATGTAGCGGTTGACCATGCCGGTGTTGCCATACAAAGCTTATCGTCCTTTCCGTTGGACCTTACCTTAGCGACTGATGATCAGCCCTTGGCATTACGCTTAGGGGCCTTCAGTTTGCAGACGGTTCTTGATGGAAAAAACTGGTTTGTATTGAATCATGATGGATCTCGTGTTCAGGGAAGTCGCTGGGAAACTAAAGGCAACATTGACCCGATTGCACTTGAGCCACAGCGTATTGTGTTACTTCGCCAGAAGCTTGGTCTGGCGGATAATCAAGAGCAAAAAGGTGGGGTTAAGGTTCGTACGGCACGAGTCGCCCCATTAGCGGATTTAGTAGTGGGCGCAGAGTGGGATGTGTCTTTTGATGGCGCCTTAGCGGGCCGCGTTGCTTTACAGCGGTTGTCAGGAGACGTTCTAGTTCCCATGGAACCGTCGTTTCCGTTGGGTCTTGAAGACTTATCGCTAATTGTGAACATCACGCCCAGTCGCGGTGCCAATAGTCGCATACAGGCAGACTTACTCGTTTCCACCGAACAGATGGGGGCCATTCAGGGCGAGGTCGAAAGTATTTTGCGCTATAACGCAGAGCAAGGCTTCCATGTGCTCGACACGGATCCCATACAGGCCACATTAAATGCGGACATCGATGATTTGGGTTGGACGAGCTTGATTCTGGGTGATGCCATGGAATTAGGGGGCTCGCTGGATGCTGAGCTTAACGCCGAAATTCACACAACTGGCGAGTTCACAAGCCAAGGCTACATACGCGGGGAAAACTTGCGTGTCACCCGACTTGATGATGGCGTACGTCTTTTAGATGGCACCTTAGAAGCCCGCATTGATGATGACGTTTTTGTGCTTGAGCGATTGCACTTTCCTGCAGTGCTGCGCGTCGAGCCCAAAGAGTGGCGTACGGCAACCTGGGTGAGTGAAGACCCTGACGCGCAGGGTGGCAGTCTAAATTTAAGTGGCGAGTGGCGATTGAACGATTCCACGGGCCAGTTTGTTGCTGATCTACACCGCTACCCCATTCTTCAACGCGCCGACCGCTATGCCATGGTAACCGGCCAGCTCAACGCAAGTATCGCGTTGCCTCAGGTCACACTGACTGGAAAGATCGTTGCGGATGCAGGCTGGTTCAATTTGGATATGCTAGGGGGAATCCCCACGATTGATGGTGACATTGTTGTGCTTCGCGCAGGTGAAACCATTAATGACGACGAGATCGACCCGCCCACTGATATCAGTATGGATCTGGACATTGACCTAGGGCCTCGCTTTTATTTGACGGGCTATGGCGTGAACTCGGGCTTGGTGGGCCAGTTGCGTATCTCGATGATCGACGGCTCGCTAACGGGTATTGGTGCTCTGCGTACACGGGGTGGCGCGATCGAGCAATATGGGCAACGGCTGCAATTACGTCGGGGCACCATCACCTTTCAGGGTGACATTGCGAATCCTATTCTTGATATCGAGGCCTTACGAACCGGTTTAGCTGTGCAAGCGGGTGTTAAAGTGGTGGGCACGGCGCGTAAGCCGAAAATTGATTTGGTTTCCTACCCCGATGTGGATCACGTAGAAAAACTCTCGTGGCTGCTTTTTGGTCATGCTTCGGATGACTCGTCAGGTGATATCGCGTTACTATTTTCGGTTGGCACGTCTTTCTTGGGTGGCGATGAGCCGTTTTACCGTAAATTTGGAATCGACGAAGTTGCTATGCGATCGGGCGAGCTGGGTAGTGCAGGAAGTATCTTGCCGGTAGAAAGCAGCGTCAGTGGCTTAGATGGTGGCACCAGCGATGTCGAGCGTCAGTTTTTGCAAATTACGAAGCAGATTAGTTCTGACATCACGCTTAGCGCTCAGCAGGCGCTATCGGATACGGGCACCGTGGGTAGAGCCAGTTATCGCTTAGCACGAGGTCTAACAGCCGAAATTAGTGCTGGCACGGTAAGTGGTATCGCCTTAATTTATCGTTGGTTTTCGCGCGATTAATACACCGATGGCCCTTATTTGCATGGTATCGTCCCAACCCGAGATTAAGTGAATAAAATAGCGCCTTATGCGTAAGAGGTATTCATGAGTATTAAAAGTGATCGCTGGATACGCCAGCATTCCGAGCAAGGGATGATCGAGCCCTACGAGCCAGGTCAAGTCCGCTCCGTTGACGGTCGTAAAATTGTTAGCTATGGCACCAGTAGTTATGGCTACGATGTGCGCTGCGCTAACGAATTTAAAATTTTTACTAACATTAATTCGACAATCGTGGACCCTAAAAACTTTGATGAGGGGTCGTTTGTCGATTTTGTAGGCGATGTGTGTATCATTCCGCCTAATTCTTTCGCTTTGGCGCGCACGGTAGAGTACTTCCGTATTCCCCGTGATGTGTTAACCATTTGTTTGGGTAAAAGCACCTACGCTCGTTGCGGCATTATCGTAAACGTAACGCCGCTAGAGCCCGAGTGGGAAGGGCACGTCACCCTCGAGTTTTCTAATACCACGCCGTTACCTGCAAAAATTTATGCAGGAGAAGGGTGTGCACAGATGCTGTTTATTGGGGGTGACGAGGTCTGTGAAGTCTCGTATCGCGATCGTGGTGGTAAGTACCAAGGTCAGCGTGGTGTAACCCTGCCTCGCACTTAGGAGTCGCGGCATGAAATTTCGTTTTCCGATTGTCATCATTGATGAAGATTACCGTTCTGAAAACGCCTCTGGGTTTGGCATCAGAGCCTTAGCTGATGCCATAGAAGCCGAGGGCGTCGAGGTTTTAGGGGTCACCAGTTACGGTGACCTTAGCTCGTTTGCACAGCAGCAAAGTCGAGCCAGTGCATTTATATTGTCAATCGACGATGAAGAGTTCCACGTGGACTCTCCGGAAGACGTAGCGGCTATTATTAAAAGCTTGCGTGACTTTATTGGCGAATTACGTTTTCGTAACGAAGACATTCCCATTTATTTGTATGGTGAAACGCGTACGTCTCAGCATATTCCTAACGATATCTTGCGTGAACTTCATGGGTTTATCCACATGTTCGAAGATACGCCAGAGTTCGTTGCACGCCATATTATTCGCGAGGCAAGGTCGTATTTAGAAGGCTTGGCGCCTCCCTTCTTTCGCGAATTGGTCGATTATGCTTCAGACGGTTCTTACTCCTGGCATTGTCCCGGTCATTCGGGGGGCGTTGCCTTTTTAAAGAGCCCTGTAGGCCAGATGTTTCACCAGTTCTTTGGTGAGAACATGTTGCGCGCCGACGTTTGTAACGCAGTCGATGAACTCGGGCAGTTGCTCGACCACACCGGACCAGTGGCCGAGGCCGAACGCAATGCGGCGCGCATTTTCCATGCAGATCATTGTTTCTTCGTCACCAACGGCACCTCGACGTCCAACAAGATTGTTTGGCATGCCAATGTGGCGAATAACGATATTGTGGTGGTTGATCGCAATTGCCATAAGTCCATTCTGCATGCCATCACCATGACAGGTGCAATCCCTGTGTTCTTGCGTCCTACACGTAATCACTTAGGTATTATTGGACCGATCCCGCGCGAAGAGTTTTCGCCTGAAAATATCAAGAAAAAAATCGAGGCCAATCCGTTTGCTAGTTTGGTACCGAATAAAAAACCACGCATCCTTACTCTGACTCAAAGTACTTACGACGGGGTGATCTATAACGTCGAACAAATTAAAGAGACCTTAGACGACACCTTAGAAACCTTGCACTTTGACGAAGCCTGGTTGCCTCATGCGGCATTCCATAGTTTTTACAAAGACATGCACTCGATTGGGCCCGGCCGTCCGCGTAGCAAAAACACCATGGTGTACGCGACCCACTCAACGCATAAGATGTTGGCGGGTTTGTCTCAAGCGTCTCAAATTACGGTTCAAGATGCTGAAGAACGTCAGCTTGATCGCAACGTGTTTAATGAAGCCTACTTGATGCACACTTCAACCTCGCCCCAGTACGCCATTATTGCGTCATGCGATGTTGCTGCAGCCATGATGGAGCCACCCGGTGGCACCGCTTTGGTCGAAGAAAGCATTAAAGAAGCCCTGAATTTCCGACGCGCGATGCGTAAGGTCGACTCCGAGTTCGGTGACGACGATTGGTGGTTCAAAGTATGGGGCCCCGATGACTTGGTCTCCGACGGCATAGGTCACCGCGAAGATTGGCTGCTCGAGTCCGGCGATGAGTGGCATGGTTTTGGTGAGCTAGCAGATGGCTTCAACATGCTTGATCCGGTCAAAGCCACGGTGGTCACGCCAGGGTTGGATATTTCTGGCACCTTTGCGGATACCGGCATACCCGCCGCCCTCGTGTCGAAATATTTGGCTGAACACGGTGTGGTGGTTGAAAAAACCGGTTTGTATTCCTTCTTTATCTTGTTCACCATCGGCATCACTAAAGGTCGCTGGAACACCTTGTTGACGGCCTTGCAGCAATTTAAAGATGACTACGACCGTAACCAACCACTATGGCGCATTCTTCCTGATTTCTGCAAAAGCCAACCGGGGTACGAGCATTTAGGGTTAGCCGACCTTTGTCAGCGTATTCACGAGGTCTATCGTAAGTACGACTTAGCGCGTCTGACGACCGAAGTCTATCTAAGTGATATGGTGCCAGCCATGAAGCCGTCGGATGCATACGCGAAGATGGCGCATCGCGAGATCGAGCGGGTCAATATTGACGATTTAGAAGGTCGCGTAACCGGTGTGCTGTTGACGCCGTACCCTCCTGGCATCCCACTGCTGATTCCAGGCGAGCGCTTCAATTCCATGATCGTTGATTATTTACAGTTTGCCCGCGAATTCAATGCACAGTTCCCAGGTTTTGAAACCTATGTGCACGGCTTGGCGCAAGACATTGATGAAACCGGTCACATTCGCTACTACGTAGACTGTATTCGCGAATAATGAAGGCAAGTCGTCAGTTTGATGTCGCCGTCATTGGGGCCGGTGCGGCTGGGATGATGGCGGCAAGTGTTGCAGGGCAGCGCGGTCTACGTGTTGTGCTCATTGACCATGCAACCAAGCTTGCCGAAAAAATACGGATCTCAGGCGGTGGGCGTTGTAACTTCACTAACGTGGGGACAACGCCTGCTAATTTTGTATCGCAGAACCCTAATTTCTGTCGTTCTGCTTTATCTGCCTATCGGCCTAATGATTTTCTACAGCTGGTCAATGCCCATCGTATTCCTTGGCATGAAAAGCATAAAGGTCAGTTGTTTTGTGATGATTCGTCCGAGTCTATTATCGAATTATTACGCAATGAGTGTGCCAAAGGGGGCGTGTCGTGGCGCATGCCTTGCAGCGTAGAGTCGGTATCCGCTTACGAACAAGGGTTTGAGTTACAAACCAATCAAGGCCTCCTGCGGGCCACTGAGGTGGTCATCGCAACAGGTGGAATGGCCCTGCCGCAAGTCGGTGCTACTGACTTCTCGTTGCAGCTGGCGCGCCAGTTCGGTTTGAAGATTATAGAGCCGCGCCCGGCGCTGGTTCCATTGACTTTCGACAGTCAGTTGTGGCGTTCGTTTTCTGTGTTAAGCGGGGTGGCCACCGAGGTCTTATTATCCAATCAAGATGCTCCGAAAAAACGCATTCGCTTCAGTGAAGATTTACTGTTTACGCACAGGGGATTATCTGGGCCGGGTATTCTACAAATTTCCAGCTATTGGCAGCCTGGTGAAAGCATCACCATTGACTTGGCCCCCGAGCTTAATATTGCCGATGCCTTAGTGAATGCAAAGCAGGGTAGCCGACAGCAGGTGGGAACGGTATTAACTGCTTTTTGGCCTAAACGCCTGGTTGAACAATGGTTAGACGCTAACCCGCATGTACCACAAGGGCTGGCCCAGCAACGTCTTGCCGATGTACCCGATAAAACCTTAAAGCAACTGGGCGAGCAAATTCATCATTGGGAGCTTTTTCCTGTGGGCACGGCGGGATACAAAAAGGCTGAGGTGATGCGGGGCGGTGTGGATACAAAAATGCTGAACCAAAAAACGATGCAAGCTCAACATGTAAAGGGTTTGTATTTCATTGGTGAAGCGGTGGATGTAACGGGCTGGTTAGGTGGTTATAATTTTCAGTGGGCATGGGCGTCGGGGGTGGCGTGTGGAAGGGCAGTGGGTGCACAATAGCTTGCTTGTCACGGCCTCGCCTGTTTATGTTGTTTGTCGTTGTTGTTTGACCTATTTTAAGTAGAGGTGGGGATGAGTCTTCCTAACGATCGTAGCTACGCTAAAACCCATGAGTGGGTGTTAATTGAGGGCGATGTTTTGTTGGTGGGTATTACCGAATACGCTCAAGAGCAACTGGGTGATTTGGTTTATGTGGGTGATTTTACGGTAGGACAACATCTCGCGTCGGGTGAAACCGCTGGCGTGGTCGAGTCGGTAAAAGCCGCATCAGATATTTATGCGCCTATTGCGGGTGAGATCGTCGCTTTTAATGAGGCCCTGGCAGAGCAGCCCGAGCTGTTAAATACTGAGCCCTACGACGCGTGGATTTTTAAATTACGTCCTACGGCAATCAGCGATGTGGATAGTATGCTGAATGCAGAGCAATACGACGAGCAAAAAGAAGATAACTAGCACCCCGCGGTTTGATTACCTGTTAGTGGTAGCCGCGGTGTTAGGGTGAAGCGAAAAAAGCGATGACACGGATGCCATCGCTTTTTATTTGGTGGATAGCGGTTAGCACCCTGCTTGGAGTGATTTAATCGTTATTGTTAAGATCGCTTTCTTGGCCAAACAGTATAATTCTGGCTTTTTGGGCTTCGCGTATATGTTCGTCGGCGGCATTGCCCGCGGCAAGAGCGTCTCTGGCGATGATCGCATCAAGAATCTTGCGGTGCTCACGGCGCACTTGTTCCGCTCGACCCGGCAGTTCAAAGGTGGTTTTGCCCAATAAAATCATAGAATCGCGAATGGAGTTCAGCGATTTCAATAAATAACGATTATGGGCCGCATAGTACAGGGCGCTATGAAATAAGCGGTTATGTTTAGCGTATTCAGGCGCTGAACTGGCGGCCTCATAGCGTTTCATGATCTCGTTTAACGAGTAAATCTCGGCCTCACTTGCGTGCTTTGCCGCTAAGCCCGCTGCGGTTCGTTCTAAAACAGCCCGCATGTCGTAAAGCTCCATGATTTCTTGATAATCAAGGCGGGCGATACGCATTCCGCTGTACGGCGCGGTGGTCAATAGACCTGCCGTCTCTAAACGCCTAAGGGCTTCGCGCACCGGCGTGCGGCTCATGCCTAACCAGGTAGCAATTTCAGCTTCAGTAATTCGGTTACCTGGTTTGAGTGAGCCATCACGTATGCCTTCTAAAATTTTGGCATAGGCGAGTTCGGCACGAGAGGTTTTTTCTTCCATAGAAATAGAGTGAATGACGCTTGTGAAGCCTGATGGGTTGTTAACTAGGAACGGCTGATTTTTTGCGCTGATAAATAACGAAGTCGTAACGTAGGCCATTTTCTTCTGGCTGCGGTTGACGATCTGTCTCTACCCATTGATCTGTGGGTAGCGCGGGGAAAAAAGTGTCGCCCTCAATGACGGACTGAATCTCAGTGGCATAAATTTCGTCAGCAATCGTTAAACCCAAGGTGAAAATCTGCTGGCCACCAATAATGCAGCAAACGTCGGTGTTGTTGCTGGTTCCTGCCTGCAAGGCGGCGCCGAATGAGCCGTATACGGTAGCGCCATCAGCTTGATAGCTGTCATCGCGGCTTACCACGATGTTGGCTCGACTCGGTAAAGGTCTACCCAATGACTCCCACGTTTTACGGCCCATAATAATAGGGTGCCCTAGGGTAACCCTTTTGAAATGGGCTAAGTCGGAAGGCAGACGCCAGGGCATGTCGTTATCTTTACCAATACAACGATTCGAGGCATAAGCCACTACCATGCGAATAATGGGTTTCTTGGTCTTCATACGGCAACAGGCGCTTTAATATGGGGGTGTGGATCGTAATCGGTGATTTCGAAATCCTCGTATTGATAATCGAATAACGAGTCAGGCTTACGCTTAATGGTAAGCGTAGGGTATGGACGAGGAGTACGCGCCAGTTGCAGCTCGACTTGTTCGAAGTGGTTGCTGTAGAGGTGGCAGTCACCACCGGTCCAGATAAAGTCACCGACCTCGAGTTCGCACTGCTGTGCCACCATATGGGTTAATAAGGCGTAGCTGGCAATATTAAAAGGCACGCCTAAAAAGATATCAGCGCTACGCTGATAAAGCTGACAAGACAGTTTGCCTTCGGCCACATAGAATTGAAATAGGGCGTGGCACGGCGGTAGTGCCATATTATTGACCTCTGCCACGTTCCAGGCTGAGACCAGCAGTCGCCGTGAGTCTGGATTGCGCTTGATTTGATCAATCACTTGAGAAATTTGATCAATATGTTCGCCTGAGGGGGTTGGCCACGAGCGCCATTGCACACCATACACGGGCCCTAAGTCGCCATTGGCGTCAGCCCATTCGTCCCAAATACTTACGTTGTGCTCTTTCAGCCAGCGAATGTTGGAGTCTCCCCGTAAAAACCACAGTAACTCGATGAAGATACTACGAGTATGCAATTTTTTTGTGGTGATCATTGGAAAGCCTTGGCTGAGATCAAAGCGCATCTGATGACCAAAGAGTGATCGAGTGCCTGTACCGGTGCGGTCAGTTTTGCTTACACCGTGCTCGTACACAAGGCGCATCAGTTTTTCGTATTCGTTGTACATAAGAATAGGGCGTGGGCGAGACGCTTTTAGGTTTCGCGAATTTCAATGGATTTGCTAATTTCAGCCGTTTTACCGAGCATGGCGGTGGCTGAGCAATACTTTTCGTGTGACAGAGCAACCGCACGCTCTACGGCTTTTTCGGGTAAATCTTTGCCTGACACAATGAACGTGAAGTGTAGCTTTTCAAATACTTTGGGGTCCGTCGTTGCTCGTTCGCCAGCCACCTTCACTTGACAGCCCTCAATGGCATGACGGCCACGTTTCAAGATTAACACCACATCATAAGCCGCGCAGCCACCAGCGCCAACTAACATCATTTCCATGGGGCGGGGGGCTAGGTTGTTGCCACCACCTTCAGGCGCGCCATCCATGGCGGTGACATGGCCACTGCCTGTAGTGGCTACAAAGAGCATCCCTTCCGGGCCGCCCCAATTTATCGTGCATTCCATTTGACAGCCTCCTGCTGAGTTGGAGCGTGGAATAGGTTATTCCAATGGCTTATTGTAGCCAGTTTTTCTCAAGAGTTGAGGGGCAGAGACGGGGGCATAGGGCCTTTGCCATCGTTCTTCTTGGGTGATAGGCATTATCAGATTATTGACATATTAGTATTGTTATTCATCAATAAATCCTTATTTCTGAAAGGGTCATCGTGGGGCTTGTTGTTTAAATGTTCTAACATTTCGATGCCGTCGGTGATTTGACCGTGGCCTATTTGTAGTGCTTTTTCTTGCGACTTCGCCACCCGTAGTTTGTGCTTAATAAGGCTTTGTCGTGTTATTTGTTTCACATTCACCCGATCTGGACCATTGTGAATACCGTATCCGTATTGCTTTTAGCATTTATTTTGTCCGTTACTGGGCTCTTCGTTTTTATTTGGTCGTTGCGCTGGAGACTGTTTGACCCCAATCCACATGCCGCCAAGGAAATTTTCTCCGAAGGTGAGATTGGCCAAGTAGATGAGCCATCCGCCACCCCCGAGCAGCGTCAAGCGTTGCAAGATGAGATGGGGCAGAAACCTCCTCTTGAGCCGCAGGCCCAAAACACCCTAAGTCAAGAATTAGCCGAACGCATTGACGCCGACCGCTCTTCAGCGTTGGTGGCGTTTTTGTTTATTGCCTGTGCGGTGGTGTGGCTAGTCGTGGGCTCGGTCGCGGGCTTAATTAGTTCGATTAAGCTGCATTCGCCCGACTTCTTGGTCAGTGAGGCATGGACCACCTTTGGTCGTATGCGTACGCTGCATCTGAATATCATTGCCTATGGATGGGCGCCGATGGCGGCCTTTGGCGTGGCCGTCTGGATGTTGCCTCGCTTGCTAAAAACCCGCCTCATCGGTGCTCGGTTTGCCTTGCTAGGGGGCATGCTTTGGAATGCTGGCCTTATTGCAGGGCTAGGGTCAATTGCCGTCGGTATTAATGATGGAATGGAATGGCTAGAGATGCCATGGCAAGTGGATATCTTACTTGTCATCGGTGGTGCATTGGCTGCTTTGCCCTTAGTGTTCACGCTGCAAAACCGTCGTGTCGAGCATTTGTATGTCTCGATTTGGTATATGGGTGCGGCCCTGTTTTGGTTCCCAGTCTTGTTCTTGGTGGGCAATATGCCAGCCATTCATATCGGGGTAGAGCAAGCCACGATGAACTGGTGGTTTGGTCATAACGTGCTGGGTTTGTTTTACACGCCGATGGCGCTGGCTGCGGTTTACTATTTTCTGCCTAAAATTATTGGTAAACCCATCGTTTCCTACAACCTGTCGTTACTCGGTTTTTGGGGTTTGGCGTTTTTCTATGGCCAAGTCGGCGGACACCACTTAATTGGGGGGCCGGTACCTGGTTGGATGGTCACGCTTTCTATCGTGCAAAGCATGATGATGATTATTCCGGTGTTAGCGTTCTCGATTAACCAACATTTAACCTTGTCAGGCCATTTCCGTACGTTGTTGCATTCACCGACGCTACGTTTCATTGTGCTGGGTGGCATGATGTACACCGTGAGCTCTGTGCAGGGGTCCTTCCAAGCGCTTCGCAGCATTAATACGGTTGCTCACTTTACACACTTCACCGTCGCGCACGCTCACATTGGCTTGTATGGTTTCTTTACTCTGGTGATGTTTGGCGCGATTTATTACGTGATGCCACGTGTGTTGGCATGGGAGTGGCCTTACCCCAAACTGATCTCGTGGCACTTCTGGCTGGTGCTGCTCGGCTTCGCTGTGTATGCCATTGGTTTAAGTATCGGGGGTTGGTTGCAAGGCTTGTACATGTTGGATGCCGCTCGTCCG
The DNA here is from genome assembly GCF_057475185.1 of Paenalcaligenes sp. DL 463. Taxonomy (NCBI): domain Bacteria; kingdom Pseudomonadati; phylum Pseudomonadota; class Betaproteobacteria; order Burkholderiales; family Alcaligenaceae; genus Paenalcaligenes; species Paenalcaligenes sp. DL 463. Next base: position 871,489 of record NZ_JBYBKX010000001.1, read on the forward strand.
TTTATGGATTCAGTCAATGTCACAATTCCCTACTTACAGTCTAGAACCGTGGGTGGTGGGTTGATGACTATAGGGCATTTGGTTTTCGCTTTTCACTTTGTAGCGATGGCATTACGTTACGGTCGTCGCCGTGTGGGTCCTGCGTTGTTCCATCAAGATAAAGTTAGCGGCCACGTAGCAGGAGCACAGTAAAGATGCATAGCGAATATAAGTTACTTATTGGGGCCATGGTGACCTTGGCCTTGGCGACGTCAGCGCTGGTAGTGGTGCCGCACTTACAAATATCTAAGGTAGAGCCGCCAGAAGGGTTAGAGCCTTACTCGTCAGCAGAGCTTAGAGGGCGTCAAGAGTATATTTCTCAAGGCTGTGTGTACTGTCACTCGCAGCAGCCGCGCAGTCAGGCTCAAGCTCCTGATTTCCAGCGGGGCTGGGGTAGAGCGTCGGTGGCAGGTGATTATTATTACGACAAGCCCCATTTGTTAGGCACAATGCGTACGGGGCCTGACTTGCTCAATATCGGCGCTCGTCAGCCTAGCGTAGATTGGCAGTTGGGGCACTTGTATCAGCCTCGTGCTTATACACCGGGCAGTAATATGCCTTCTTATCCGTATTTGTTCGACGTAAAAGACGAGGCGGAAGAGGGGGATAAAGTGGTTAACTTGCCTCCAGGGTTTGCGCCTGAAGGCAAGGTTGTGGTGGCAAAGCCTGAAGCCCTAGATCTTGTGGCTTACTTGCTCGCCCTTGACCGCACTTATCCTATTACCCCCTCGTACGGCGTGGTACGTGATTAATTACAGGATGCCTACGTGGCACCCTGTTGTCAGGGCCACCGGAGATGACGAATGACAGATAAAAACGATATTCAACCGCAGTTGCGCGAAAAAAGTGATCCCCAAGAGCAGGGGATGCCGGTTCCGATGGTAGTGTTGCTAGTGATCGGTGCGTTGTTTATGTGGGGCATGTATTACATATTCTCGGCTGACTTACGTAATCCGGCCGCTGTTGGCGATAACCGTATTGCTGCTGATTTTCGTATTGATGAAAGTGGAGAAGTAGACGGAGCCCAACTCTATACGGCGCACTGTGTGGCCTGTCACCAAGCGACGGGGGCAGGGGTGCCGGGAGTGTTCCCGCCCATCGCTGGGTCAGAGTGGGTGGTAGGTAAGCCAGAGGTGCTGGCGCAAATTTTGCTGCATGGGATTACCGGTGAGTTAACCGTGATGGGTAATACCTACAATGGCGCTATGCCCCATTTTCATGACAAGTTAAACGACGCCGAGCTGGCTGGGTTAATGAATCACTTGCGTACAAACTTTGAGAACAGTGCTGATACCGTGGATGCTGCTTTCGTTCAAGCGCAGCGTGCTGAAACGGCTGACCGCACTACACCCTGGAACGGTGATGCTGACTTAGAGGCGCTCAAGTAAGGTATACGTCATGCGTTTGCTGCTTTCGGTTTTGTTGGTGTGTGTTACGGCCTATGCTGCCCTACATCAGCTAACCGAAGGTTTTACAGCATTGACAGCAGAAACGGCCAGACGCAATAGCATTGCGAGTTCGCCTCGTGCCTTGCCAGAAACGCAGGTGTTAACGCGTGATGCTAGCGTACAAGATTTAAATGCGTTATTTCGTGACGATGGGCGTATGCTCATCGTCAATTTTATTTATACGCGTTGCGTCACGCTTTGTCTGGCCATGGGAACAGAGTTACAGCAGTTGCAAGCCAGCATGATAGAGCGTGGCCTGACAGAGCAGGTGCGTATTGTCAGTATTAGCTTTGATCCCAGCGATACGGCGGACCGGCTTCAGCGCTATAGCCACCTTATGCGCGCCCAGTCGGGTGTGTGGGATTTCTACACGCTGCAAAATACGGCACAGCGTGATGCCCTGCTGGACGCCTTTGGGATCGTGGTGATTCCTGCCCCTTACGGCGAATACGAGCATAACGCGGCCTACCACGTGGTGTCTTCAGATGCCCTATTATCACGTATCGTTGATTATGGTGAGGCAGAATATGCCTTGGCGTATGCGTTGCAACTAGCACAAAAGCGTGCGTTCTAAGTCTTGCGTTTTACCTAGCGACTAAGAACGACAGCACACAAACGATAGGGCGTTCAACACCATTAAGTACTGTTCTATCGTCTTACGAGGTTTAACGATGTTGCGCTTATCAGACCTTCATCCTTGGCGAGCCACTCTTTATGGTTTGCTTTCAGCATTGCTGTTTTTTGTTGCCGCCTGGGGCAATGCATACCTAACCCAATATATGTCTGTGCACATGCTAGTGCACATCCCCTTAATTATGGTCGCCGGGGCTTTTGCAGCCCTATCGTTGTCCGCTGCCCGTGCCACACGGCGCGGTGTCATTCAGGTTATATACCGCCTTTATCGTTATTTGAATAAATACGGCATTCCAGGGCTTTTGTTTGCTTCACTGGCTGCAGGGTATTGGATGGTGCCTAAGGCATTAGATGATGTGTTGGTCTCACATCCCATGCAGCTACTCAAGTTCGTCGTGTTATTCATTGCTGGCATGGTGTTGGTAGAATCATGGCAGCGGGCTCATCTTGTGCTTAAGTTGTTCTTCTTAGGCAATTTTTGTTGGATGGCCGCTATTGTTGGCGTAATGTATCAAGAAGAACCCGTCAGGCTCTGCAACTTCTATTTGCAAAGCGATCAAGAAATTGCGGGTATTGGGCTGGTTGTTATGGCGATAACCTTGCCATTGCTTTGGTTATTGTCCGAGATCAGAGCAGTATTACATTATTTAAAACAATAATATGGGCATGTTCACGTTTGTTTAAGGATTTGTATGTCTGAATCATCTCGTACAGCTGCGATGTCGCAGGAAAAACCCCAAGCTATTTCACACCCTGTTTTTGAGCGACGAGCAAGTCTGATGGACAATATGGTGACAGAATTAGGGCGAGCAATGCATGTGCTTAGCCGTTCGGCGTTAGCTACGCGGCCAAATCCTGCAGGACGAAATACCACAGAGGCTGCGGAAACCTTATCCACAGAGGAAATGCGACATATTAGCGGTTTGATGCGTGTGAATCACGTGGGCGAAGTGTGCGCGCAAGCTCTTTATCGTGGTCAAGCTATGCTTTGCAAAGATGAGCAAGTTAGAAACGTTTTTTACGACGCCGCCACAGAAGAGGTTGATCATTTGGTGTGGTGCGATGACCGGTTGAAAGAGTTGGGTAGTCGCCCTAGTATTTTTAATCCATTTTGGTACGCGGCGTCTTTCGGCCTAGGCGTGGTTGCCAGCCGAGTAAGTACGCCATACAACTTAGGTTTTATGGCTGAAACCGAACGGCAAGTCGAGCAGCATCTTGACGAGCATTTAAAAGTGCTTCCTCAGCAAGACTTACGTTCACGAAAAATCATCTCTCAAATGCGCGAAGATGAGATTGCGCATCGCACGACAGCCGAAGATCATGGGGCCAGTTCGCTGCCTATGCCGGTGAAGTTAGCGATGCGTCTCATGTCTAAGGTAATGACCACCACCGCCTACCGACTTTAAAAAGTGTCCACGCTATAACGCATTTATTTTGCTGGTATGGCAGCAATCTTCTGAATAGGGTATATTGAAACTAATGTTTGAATCTGACCACGTTGTGGATGACAGATTTAGGCCGTAGTTTGAGTAAGATGCTGTTTATAGGCTACATTTTTCGTTTTCTTACATTGTAGTCTTGCATTGCACAAAATTACGGTATACACTTTAGTTATTGGATGTTGAAAAGAAGCAAGAGTAATAACCCTAACGCTTCAAGGCTCAGGAAAACCCTTAGCAGCCCGACATGCCCCGGTTGTCTCCTCCACCCTCCTCCTTTGGTGGATTTACCCGAGATCTTATGATCTCGGGTTTTTTTTGCCTTGTAGAAAGCGAAACTTCTAAAAGCATCACGCCATCTTTTCATCACGAAAAATGTACAAAAAAAAGCCAAACCGTTTGTTAACGGCTTGGCATAAGGTGTTCTCAGCTTTTTATCGTAGCTTTAACTTAGGCTGGGATCGTGGCCACATGCAGTAGGTTAGTGCTACCACTGTGCCCAAAAGGTAGACCCGCGATAATCACAACGGTGTCGCCTTTCTTGGCAAATTGATGGCGCTCAGCAATATTTGTAGCGTGCAATACCATTTCTGATACGTCAGAGACGTGCTCGAAAGGTACAGCGTGTACACCCCAAGCAAGCGTTAGGCGCCGCGCCGTATCTAAGCTGGGGGTAAGAGCCATAATAGGCGCCGCTGGACGCTCACGGCTGGCTCGTAAAGCGCTAAAGCCACTCGTCGTGTAGGCAATGGTCGTGGCAGGCTCTAAGATGTCAGTAACGCGGCGTAAGGCGCAGCAAATGGCATCAGGTGTATTGGCTTCCGAAGGGATATGGCTTTGTAGTAAGCCTTTGGCCCATTCTGGGTCAGCTTCGATTTCACGAATAATACTATCCATGATGCCGACGGCTTCGAGCGGGAATTGTCCAGAAGCGGATTCTGCCGAAAGCATCACGGCATCAGCGCCCGAGTAGATGGCAGTCGCCACGTCAGAAGCTTCTGCGCGTGTAGGCACAGGCGAGGTGATCATGGATTCAAGCATCTGCGTCGCGACCACTACCGGACGACCATAGGTACGTGCCGATGTGATGATTTTACGTTGCAGCACTGGAACCGATTGAGGGGGTACCTCGACACCCAGATCACCACGAGCGACCATTACGCCATCACAGAGTCTGACGATTTCGTCTAGGTGTTCCATGGCAGATGGCTTTTCGAGTTTGGCCATAATCCAGGCTTTGTTCCCGATAAGCTCGCGAGCCTCGACAATGTCTGAAGGGCGCTGTACGAATGACAGCGCCACCCAGTCTACGCCCAGTGAAAGACCAAACTTTAAGTCGTCTAGGTCTTTAGGGGTCAAAGGTGAGATCGGCAGTACGACTCCCGGCACGTTAACGCCCTTACGATCAGAAAGCGGCCCACCCACGATTACGGTGGTTTCGGCATGATCAGCCCCAAAGCTATCAACGCGCAAACGTAGTTTACCGTCGTCTAATAGCAGGTCGGTGCCGACTTCAAGGGCAGCAAAAATTTCTGGGTGAGGAAGGTTAACGCGCTGGTTGTTACCCATGGCAGCGTCCAGATCAAGACGGAATGGCTGTCCGACCTCAAGTTGAACTTTACCGCCTTCAATTTGGCCTACTCGCAGCTTAGGACCTTGTAGATCCATTAACACCCCAATGCTTCGTCCGCTTTCTTTTTCCAGTGCACGAATCGTTTTTAAACGCTCGGCATGATCAGCCTGTGTGCCATGGCTGAAGTTAAGACGGAACACATCGGCTCCGGCTTCGAAAAGTTCACGGATGCGCTCGGGGGTAGAGCTGGTGGGCCCTAGTGTAGCCAAAATGCGGGCACGTCGCTGTCGTCTCATGTTTATCCTTTGTTAGTCTTCCGTCTCAAGCAAAGCCTTAATGCCAGCTTGAGCAATTTGAGCATCTTCAGGTGCCTTAACACCTGAAACACCTACTGCGCCAATAACGACGCCGTCTATGAGAATAGGTTCGCCGCCTTCGAGCGTGGAAATCGGCATAGCCAGCCCTGCGGTGCGACCGTTATTCACCATATCTTCAAATACTTTGCTTGGTTTGCCACTTAACGCACTGGTACGTGCTTTGTCGGGGGCAACCATGGCGCTCATTGTTGGAGCGCCATCTAAACGCTGTAGCCATAGAAGGTGGCCACCAGCATCACTAATAGCGATAGACACTGCCCAGTTGTTCTTCAGCGCTTCGGCTTCTGCTGCATTGGCAATGCGTTTTACATCCGCTAGCGTGAGTTGTTTGATTGTGTTCATGAGTGTTCCTTGTGCATTTTTAGTAGCTAGATAGCGGTAGCTAGAGAATTAAAATGGCTCGGAAATCATTGACGTTCGTTAAGGTGGGCCCTGTCATTACAGAGTCACCTAATGCCTCGAAGAAGCTATGTCCGTCGTTGTTATCCAAGCTATCGCGTGGGTGTATTTTCTTTTCCCAGGCGCGACGAATGGTGTCGGGGGTGCAGATGGCGCCAGCAATTTCTTCCTGACCATCTACGCCATCGGTATCACCTGCTATGCCGTACACATTATCGGCACCATTGAGTGATACTGCAACGGACAATAGGAACTCTACGTTTCTGCCACCACGCCCATCCCCTCGGATGGTTACGGTGGTTTCACCACCTGAAAGCAAGACGCAGGGCGCTTCTACGGGCTGGCCGTGTGCGCGAACACTGAGCGCGATGCCCGCCATGACTTTCGCGACGTCTTTGGATTCGCCTTCGATGCTGTCGCCCAGCAAGACAGGGTTCACGCCCGCTTTTTTTGCCACCTCGGCGGCGGCGAGTAAGGCTAATTGCGGCGTGGCAATTAAATGAGTGCTGACATTAGCGAGGCGCTTGTCGTCAGGCTTGATGGTTTCACCGTTTCCTGATTCAAGCAGTTCTCGTACTCCCGCAGGGATATCAATACTGTAGCGTCGGATAATGTCGAGGGCATCCGCGCAAGAAGTTGGGTCGCCCGCGGTTGGCCCTGAGGCGATATCCATTGGGTTATCGCCGGGAACATCTGAAATGAGCAGATTCACGACCTTTGCTGGATAGCAAGCCGCTGCTAATCGGCCGCCTTTGATGGCGGACAAGTGCCTGCGTACGCAGTTCATTTCGTTGATGTTTGCACCGGATTTTAATAAGGCGCGACTGATATTTTGTTTGTCTTCGAGCGTCACGCCTTCACCGGGTAGGGGAAGTAGCGATGAACCGCCGCCTGAAATCAAGCAAATGACTAAGTCATCGGCTGTTAAGTTGGCAACGGTGTTAAGTAACTCTTTGGATCCTTGAAGGCCTGCTTCATCGGGTACAGGGTGAGCGGCCTCAAGAATTTTTATTTGCTTGCAAGGTACGGCATGCCCGTATCGCGTGACGATAGTGCCCTCAAGGGGGCCATCCCAATTTGCTTCAAGCACTCTGGCCATTTCAGCAGAAGCCTTTCCTGCGCCGATAACGATTGTTCGTCCTTTGGGTTTTTCAGGAAGGAATGGGGGAATACAAGATTCAGGTTGTGCGGCTTGAATTGCTGCCTTGAACATGTTCTCGAGTAATTCACGTGGTGCGATATCCATCTAACAGGCTCCTTTACGGTCGACTAATGCTTAGGGTTAAAACTTGATACGAGTTGATCTGGCGGTATTGATAGAATTCAAAACACGCAGATTTCTTATTATTGGCGTGTTGCCCACGTAAGGGAAGCGAGCCTTAACTTATTAGGGAAAAAAAGCGGGCTAAGGCCCGCTTTTTCTGTGACTGAAGCTTATTGGCCGATTTCGTAATTAGCCATAATCTCTAGTGCACGCACCATAGCGGAGTGATCCCATGCTGCCCCACCATTGGCGGCGCATGAGTTGAATAACTCTTGTGCGGTAGCCGTGTTAGGTAAGGAAACACCGACCTGACGCGCTGTAGTCAGAGCGAGGTTCAAGTCTTTCTGGTGTAACTCGATACGGAAGCCTGGATCAAAGGTACGTTTAACCATACGCTCGCCATGAACTTCGAGTACGCGTGAGTTAGCAAAGCCGCCCATTAGCGCATCGCGTACTTTAGCGGGGTTTGCTCCGGCCTTAGCAGCGAGCAACAGCGCTTCGCCAACGGCTTCAATGTTAAGCGCTACGATGATTTGGTTAGCCACTTTAGTGATCTGACCGTCGCCGTAACCGCCAACCAAAGTGATGTTCTTGCCCATGAGCTCGAACAAAGGCTTCACGGTTTCGAAAACCTCGTCTTTACCACCAACCATGATGGTTAACGAAGCGGCTTTAGCGCCGACTTCGCCGCCGGAAACCGGAGCATCGAGGTATTCGGCACCAAGGTCAGTGATTTTTTTCGCGAACTCTTTAGTTGCAACAGGCGAGATCGAGCTCATGTCGACGACGATTTTGCCTTTGCTAAGACCAGCAGCCACGCCTGTATCACTGAACAACACGTCTTCCACGTGAGGGGTGTCAGGTACCATTGTGATGATGATGTCGGCTTGCTTAGCCACTTCGGTTGAGTTTTCGCAAACCGTTACACCGGCTTCGATAACACTTTTAGGTGTATCGCCTTGTGTGTAGGTGTAGAGCTCGTGACCGCCTTTAACAAGGTTGACTGCCATGGGCGCACCCATGATACCTAAACCAATAAATCCAACTTTTGCCATGATTAATTCTCCAGTACTGAATGACGAAAATAGAAGTACGTTTTTTAGTTAGCTAGGGCTTTAATCCAACCTAGACCATCTTTTGTTGCACCTGCAGGCTTGTATTCGCAGCCGATCCAGCCATCGTAAGAAGTGCTGTCGATGTATTTGAACAGCCACTCGTAGTTGATCTCACCTGTGCCAGGTTCGTTACGGCCCGGGTTGTCGGCAAGTTGAATGTGCGCAATGCGCGGCAGGTGTTTTTTGATCGTGTTAGCCAATTCGCCTTCCATGCGTTGTGCATGGTAGATGTCGTATTGGATAAAGAGGTTGTCTGAACCGACTTCGTCAAGCAATGAAGCCGCTTGTTCGGTGCGATTGAGGTAAAAGCCTGGAATATCAAAAGTGTTGATGGGCTCTACAAGTAAACGTAGACCCGCGTCTTTAAGTTTGTCGGCGGCGAAACGTAAGTTATCGACGAAAACTTGTTTCACTTTATCTGCATCAACACCGGTTGGTGTGATGCCTGCCAAGCAGTTAACTTGTTTGCAATTAAGTGCTGTCGCGTATTCGATAGCGCGGCCCACACCTTCTTGGAATTCATCCACACGATCTGGTAGGCAGGCGATGCCTCGCTCGCCGCCCGCCCAATCGCCGGCGGGCAGGTTGTGTAGTACCTGCGTAAGACCGTGCTTTTGCAGCAATTCTGCCAATGTGTTTTTATCGAAATCGTAAGGGAAGAGGTATTCAACACCTTTAAAGCCTGCATCGGCAGCGGCTTGAAAACGCTCTAAAAAATCGACTTCGTTAAACAGCATAGTCAGATTGGCGGCGAATTTTGGCATAGTAAAGCTCCTAGATAAAACGCAAATTATTCGGTGGGCAGTGGCAGGGTTGCGGTAGGCGCATCCGTAGCGGAAATGGCTAGCTCTTCGAATTCGTTCACGTTAAACAACTCTGTACCCATCGAGATGTTGGTTACGCGCTCGAGGATTAGCTCGACCACAACTGGCACTTGGAATTCTTTAATCCACTGACGAGCTTGCTCGAAAGCGGGTTGAATTTGATCAGGGGAATGCACACGGATGGCTTTTACGCCCAAACCTTCAGCAACGGTGATGTGATCCACGCCGTAGCCTTCAGTTTCAGGTGCATTGATGTTATCAAACGCTAACTGTACGCAATAATCCATGTCAAAGCCACGTTGTGCTTGACGAATTAGACCTAGGTAGGCGTTGTTAACAAGAACTTGAATGTAAGGTAGCTTGAACTGTGCGCCGACGGCGAGCTCTTCGACCATGAACTGGAAGTCGTAGTCGCCTGAGATAGCAACAACTTCTGCTGTAGGATCGGCAGCAACCACACCCAGTGCTGCAGGAATTGTCCAGCCCAATGGGCCAGCCTGGCCGCAGTTGATCCAGTTGCGTGGCTCGTACACGTGCAGGAACTGTGCTGCAGCAATTTGCGACAAGCCAATGGTGCTGACGTAGCGCGTGTTGCGACCGAACACTTTATTCATTTCTTGATAGACGCGCTGTGGTTTCATCGGCACGTTATCGTAGTGTGTTTTACGCTGCATGGTGCGTTTGCGCTCTTGGCATTCTTCAGCCCATGCCGAACGTTCTTTTAGCTTACCAGCGGCTTTAAGTTCTTTGGCAACATCAATGAGCAGATCCAGTGCAACGCCAGCATCGGATACGATACCGAAGTCAGGACCAAACACGCGGCCAATCTGGGTGGGCTCGATATCGATGTGCACAAATTTACGGCCTTTGGTGTACTCTTCGATAGAACCTGTGTGGCGGTTTGCCCAGCGGTTACCAATACCGATAACAAAGTCGGAAGCGAGTACCGTGGCATTGCCGTAACGATGCGCGGTTTGTAGACCCGCCATACCCGCCATGAGTGGGTGGTCGTCGGGTATTGTGCCCCAGCCCATTAGGGTAGGAATAACCGGCACACCGGTAAGCTCGGCGAACTCTTGTAGTTTTTCGCTGGCATTAGCGTTAATAACGCCACCACCGGAAACAATCAGGGGGCGCTCGGCAGCATTTAGCATTTCGATCGCTTTAGCGGCCTGCTCGCGAGTGGCGCTTGGACGGTATACTTCGAGTGGTACGTAGGTGTCGATATCGAATTCGATTTCGGCTAACTGTACATCAAGGGGTAAGTCGATTAGCACAGGACCTGGACGGCCTGAGCGCATTACGTGAAACGCTTGTTGAAACACGTAAGGTACTAAAGCAGGTTCGCGTACGGTTACGGCCCATTTGGTGACAGGCTTTGCGATGGATTCGATATCAACCGCTTGGAAGTCTTCTTTGTATAAACGAGCGCGTGGTGCTTGGCCCGTGATACAGAGCATTGGGATAGAGTCCGCAGATGCCGAGTACAAGCCGGTGATCATGTCGGTGCCGGCTGGGCCTGACGTACCGATACAAACACCGATGTTTCCTGGCGTGGCGCGGGTATAGCCTTCAGCCATGTGTGAAGCACCCTCGACGTGGCGCGCCAGAATGTGATTGAAGCCACCATCTTTTTTCATGGCAGAGTACAGTGGGTTAATGGCAGCACCGGGCACACCAAAAACGGTAGATACGCCTTCAGCGCGTAGTACAGCAGCCGCGGCGTCAATAGCTCTCATTCGGGCCATTCAAGTCTCCTAGGGTATCGAATCTAACTGAAAGTAGTTGTATTCATGATAAAGAGTGAAAGCCTAGCTAGAAATAGTGATAGCATTGCTTCTATCGATACTTGGAGTATTGAATGAGCCGATATACAGAAATTAGAAGTTTTGCCTTGGTTGCCGAAAAAGGCAGTTTTGCCGCCGCATCCGTTGTTGAGGGGGTAACCCCCGTTGTCATGGGGCGCCGCTTAGATGCGCTTGAGAAACGCTTGGGTGTACGTCTGATGCACCGGTCAACACGAGGATTAACCTTAACGGATCTTGGTGAGCAGTTTTTAGAACAGTGTCGCCAGATACTTAAGGATTTTGATGAGGCTGAGGCCGGAATTAGCGCACAGCGTAGAGTGGTTCGTGGGCATTTAGTGGTGTCAGCGCCCGCCGCCTTTGGGCGCCAACATGTGGCACCCCATGCTTTGCAATTTAAAGAGCGTTATCCCGAGCTAAAAGTCTCATTTAACTTTACGGATAGCGTGGTAGATCTCGTGCGCGAGGGCTACGACATGGCGATTCGCATTGGTGAAGTTACCGATCCTAACTATGTGGCAGTTAGGCTGTTTCAGAATCATCGGGTGGTGTGTGGAACCCCCGCTTATTTTGATCGTTACGGGATACCGCGTGTCCCCGAAGACTTATCACGACATAACTGCTTGGCCTTTAATTTGCAGGGTGGGCAACAGCGAGGTTGGACCTTTATGCGGGACGGTAAGCCTTTCGCAGTGCGCGTAGATGGTGATCTTGATTGTAATGATGGCGAGTTGTTGTATGGCTGGGTCAAGCAAGGTTGGGGCATCGGTTGGCGTTCTACGTGGGAGATTCAGGCCGAGCTAAAACGAGGTGAGTTAGTGACTGTTTTAGATGATTATGCGCTTCCTAGTTATGACATCCAGGCGGTCTATCAGCAACAGCGTTATTTGCCCGCGAAGGTTCGACGCTTTATTGATTACCTACGTAATATTTACAATAAGCCGGGCTATTGGGAAGGGGAGGCCAAACTGTAGGCTTTGCCTAAATCGCTCTCGAGCAGGGTGGTGTAGTCGACAGAATAAGTATCGACTGAGTCAGAACGCAAAAAGCCGCAAATCAAATTGCGGCTTTTTTTCGTATATAGCGTGTATAGGTGTTTATTAGTGCTGATTCGTAGCGAGGTTCTGCTCTGCGTCGCTATGGTTTAGCGTGGATGCTGCTGGTTTCTTTTTAGCCGTGTAGCTCATACCATTGAAAAACAAGTTCAGAGTAATGGCCGAGACTGCAGCTAACAGAATTCCGCTATGTAGCAAGGGCTCTAGTGCGGGTGGCAACTGATGAAACAGTTGTTCTGCGACCAAAGGAATCATGCCAAAGCCCAGACTGATGGCGATAATGTATGGGTTGTGTCGATTTTGATTTAGGTCGGCTGACAATAGAATCTTGATTCCGGTGGACGCCACCATGCCAAACATCACAATCCCTGCACCCCCTAAGACGTAAAGGGGAATGGATGCGACCACAAAAGCCATTTTTGGAAAAAGGCCCAAAGCGATTAAAAAGAACCCGCCCATCACGCAGACCCAGCGGCTACGTACGCCTGTGACGCTAACCAAACCCACGTTTTGTGAGAAAGAGCTATGTGGGAAGGTGTTCAGAATTCCGCCTACTAAGGTGCCCAAGCCATCGGTGCGTAGCCCACGAACTAAGTCTTTACGGGTAGGTGGTCTTTCGCAAATTTCGCCTAGCGCAATAAACATACCCAGTGATTCGACCATGATGACAATCATGATTAATGAAATTACAGCGGCAGCCCCAAAATTGAACGTAGGTAGACCAAAGTGAAAAGGAGTCACCACGGCTACCCATGATGCTTCGTTAATTCCTTCAAAGCTGATGCGGCCTAATGCTAGAGAAATGAGAAAGCCGGCAGCCAAGCCAATCAGTACGGCCACATTGGATAAGAAGCCTTTGGCGTACTTAGTGATAAGCAGAATAATCACGAGCACGGTGAAAGCGATGGCTAGGTTTTCTAACGTTCCGTATTCAGGGTTCGCTACCATTTGTCCCGCTTCGTTAGGGATCATGGGTCTACCACCACCTACCCAGTCTAAACCCACACGCATCAATGTGACGCCAATCACGGTGATGATGGTACCGGTGACTACAGGGGGAAACAGACCCATAAGCCTGCTAAATACGGGTGAAATAAGAATGCTAAACAAACCAGCCAGAATACAAGCACCAAAAATACCGGTCAGACCGAGTTCGGGGTTGGTACCAATAGCAATCATGGGGGTGACAGCGGCAAACGATACACCCATCATCACAGGTAAACGTATTCCAAAAATACCCACGCCCCACGCCTGTATCAAGGTGATGAGTCCGCAGCACAGTAGGTCAGCGTTAATCAGTATCGTGATTTGTTCTTTTGTTAGGCCAAGTGCGTCACCAATAATGAGGGGCACGGCAACGGCACCTGCATACATCACCATGACATGCTGCAGGCCTAAGGTGGACAAACGGCCCATTGGCAAGACTTCATCAACGCTGCTGCCTGGCAGGGTCGACGTTGCCGTCGTAGTTTCTGACATTTTTTAGTCTCCTAGTTAATACGGTATCGATTCCATGACAATCTACGCAACGAAAGACGGGATAGAACCCAGTCGGGGGAATCGGCCATGTGCGTGAGAGTAAAAGCTGGATGGGCCATCTTGGGAAGGTGGACATGCATCCAAGAGAGTGCTTCACGACAGCATTTGGCAGCGTACGGCTATAACGTTATCGGATGAGCATTATTACTGGAAGCATCTTTAGGTGCATAAGGGACATAATGAAATACGTATATTGTAAAAGCATGAAAATTGAGTTTGCGTGAAGTCGCATCAGATGGTGGCTTGCTTAATACGCTTTGCGGTGCAGAACGGTGAAGATGACCGCGTAGTACATCTCTGAGGTAATAACCTAATAGTAGATATCAGCTATTTATGATATGAGCTCGATAAGTGGTGTGTGAAAAAGGTGTTTCTGCTCGTGGATAGTAGGATGGGCGCGGCTTAGAGAAGATGACAAAAGAAAACCCCCTCGTTGATTGAACAACGAGGGGGTTTTGCAGTGCAGTTAGGCTGGGTTGCAGCCTTATGCGTTACTGATCAGACCACAACACGCCAGCGGTTGCCCAGTCTTCGCGTTTGACGTCTACAAAGACGATATCGACGGCTTCGGGCGAGCAGCCCAAAACGCGGCAAGATTCAGCGGTTAGCACTTGTGCCAGTTCACGTTTTTTTTCAACCGTGCGGCCTTCAAAAAGCTTAACTGTAATGGATGGCATAACGATTTCCTTATGGTTAAATTAATTAGGTAGCAAAGTCAGGCTCTTCGCGCAGCAGTTTGCGCAGTAGCGCAGCCCACTCAAGTTCACCACTCGGTTTGGGGCCTAATGAGAGACGGGCTTGCGTCACTTCGAGTACCTCGGGGGCGGGTAACACGATGTTTGTAGAGGCGGCCATGGCGGCTAATTGCGTTTTACATGACTTGTCTAGGTCGAACATTAACGTGTATGCCTCGGCTACGGTGCGTCCACAGGTAAGAGACCCATGGTTACGCAGCAACATCGCGTGGTTGCTACCTAAAGCGGAAAGTAGTCGCTCTTGCTCGGCGGCGCTTAAGGCAAGACCTTCATAGTTGTGGTACGAAATGTGCTTCCAAAATCGCATGGCGTGTTGCGACATGGGCAGCAAGCCTTCTTCCAGTGCTGAGACAGAAATGACCGCGTCGTTATGCAAATGCATCACGCAATGGGCATCGGCACGTGCCCCGTGTACGGCTCCGTGTATAGCGAACCCAGTGGGATTGCCTCGGCGTCCGGTGCCATCAATGACCTCTCCACTGGTGTTAACCAATAGCAGGTTCGAGGCAGTGATTTCTTCAAATCGAAGGCCATAGGGGTTCATTAAATAGGCATCGTCGCGATCCGGCACACGCAGAGAAATATGCGTGTAAACCTGATCATCCCAGCCGTGCTGCACAGCTAAGCGATAACAGGCTGCGAGATCAACCCGCGCTTGCCATTCTTCTTGACTCACTGTCGACGGGCGGGCGGCGTATAGCGTGCTGCTTGGGTCTAAGCGTGGATCAGAAGGGAACATCATACGGCAGCTTGCTCCAGTTCAGCGATGATAGCGCTTTGATCAAGATCGATAACATCACAGTTATCTCCAGGGCCTTTGCGGTCGATGACAATGAAATCCACCACTTGCTCTAAACCCAATAAGGGATGGTGCCACACGCCCGTTGCGTAGTTGACCCCTTGGTCGCCGCGCGCCAAGAAGAGACGTAGTTCGTCTGCTTTAGGAGCGTCACCTGCTGGAGCAACGACCACAAGGTAAGGCTGCCCAGAGGTGGGGATAAAGGCCTGACTGGCCTTGGGGTGGCGCTCCATCATTGTGACTTCAAAAGGTAGCGTACGGGGCTTGCCACGGAAAATGGAGACAATTGCTTGGCCATCCTCACCAGGATCGATGTTAGCTAGATCATGATAACGCTCGGTGTTGCCGTCGTTAATGGTGAAATGCTGAACGTCATCTGACGCTTCGATAACATCCCCGAACTGAGCAAAAGCCTCTCGGGTTAATGTTTCTAGTTTTAGAGTGATGGTCATGTACTCATCCTTTGTAATGGTAAATCATGAGCTGGTTAACAGCTCAGAGCTTAACGAGTTATGGGCGCGCACAATTTGCGGCAAGTCGCTTTGTGTAAGCTGCCCCTCTTGAATTAATATTTTGCCGTTTACAATACTATATGAAACGGAGGCACTGGCACAGAATACGGCTGCGGCAATGGGGTCGTGCAGTGCACCGGTAAAACTAAGTTGGTCGAGATCGAACGCGATTAAGTCAGCAGCATAGTTAGGACTGAGCTGCCCGATATCGTCGCGATTTAAGACATCGGCCCCACCACGGGTAGCAACCCATAAGGCTTCACGCGCTGAAAAATGTCGTGGGTCTTGTTGCGCGACGCGTTGCAGTAGCATGGCTTGTCTGGCCTCATTAATCATGTTGCTACCATCGTTCGATGCGCTTCCGTCTACGCCAAGCCCTATCGGTACGTTGTGGTCAATCATCTTTCGGATAGGAGCGATCCCTGAACCCAAACGCATATTGGAACAAGGGCAATGGGCGATACCCGTTTTGGTGCGACCGAAAAGCTGAATGCCAGCGTCATCTAAGTGTACACAGTGCGCGTGCCAAACATCCGGACCGATCCAACCGAGCTCTTCGACGTATTCGGCCGGTGTACGATTGAATTTTTCTCGAGAATAAGCAATGTCGTTTTGGTTCTCGGCCAAGTGTGTGTGCAGAGATACTTTTAGCTCGCGTGCCAGCTTGGCGGTTTCTCGCATTAAGTCTTGCGACACCGAGAAAGGCGAGCAGGGGGCTAAGACGATACGTAGCATAGAGGCGTGGCTAGCGTCGTGGTAGCGTTCGACGAGACGCTGCATGTCACGCAAAATGTGGTCTTCATCTTCGACGACGGAGTCTGGTGGTAAACCGCCGTCGCTTTCCCCTAGGCTCATGGCGCCGCGACTTGCGTGAAATCGCATGCCCATCTCGTTAGCGGCTTCGATGGTGTGATCGAGTGTGCTGCCGTTAGGGAAGAGGTACAAGTGGTCAGAAGTTGTGGTGCAACCACTGAGTAAAAGTTCGGCCATTGCTGTACGCGTGGACGCGTAAAGCATGTTTGGGGTGATGCGTTCCCAGATAGGGTATAGCGTTTTTAACCAACCAAATAACTCGGCATCTTGGGCCTTGGGCACAGCTCGAGTTAAGGTTTGATACATGTGGTGGTGGGTGTTGACTAACCCCGGTAAGACCACATGATTGCTGAGATCAATGGTGTGATCGACATCAATGTGCTCAGCCCCTTGAGTACTACCCACGTATTCAATGATGTTGTTATTAATAACAACAGCCGCGTCGTTGAGTTCGTCGCGGGTATCATTCATGGTGGCTAGGGTATGGATGTTTTTTAATAACGTTTTCGCCATGGCAAGACCTCGTGCAGAATAAGCCGATGCCTGAGCAAAAAGAGTTTTCAGTCATCGGTTACAGTGTGTGAAGAACCAATGGACTGATACGCGTACCGGCGTGTAATCAAGGACGACATCGTTGTCGCCCTTGAGGGGCAATGAATAGACAGCTACTATGCCTACAACATTACTAAAAACTAGGCGTCAAACTGAGCGTCCAGTCTAAAACGGGCAATTTTACCGATTTCTTGAAGACAAGTGCGGAATTCGTCTTCGGTGCTGTTGTTCAGGCGAGCGTCTACCTTGTCCATGATTTCATGGCGTGTGAGGCCTTTAACAGCAATCACGAAAGGGAAGCCGAACTTTTCGCGGTAGCTGGCGTTAAGCTGTCGTAAGCGCTCAAGCTCATCAGGAGTGCACTGGTCAAGACCGGCCCCTTTTTGTTCGCCTGTGGATTCTTTGGTTAAAGTGCCTGCTTCAGCCTCTTTGCCTGCTAACTCGGGGTGAGCACAAATTAGATCAAGCTGTTCTTGGTGACTGGCTTGCTCAACGGTTTGAAACATGGCGTTGAACAACGCATCAACCGAAGCAAAAGGGCGTTTGGTCCATGCGCGTTCGGCAACCCAGGGGGAATGTTCGAATATGCCGTCTAAGGTACTAACGAATTGCTCTTGGGACTGTTCTGATAACTGAGCAACAGTCGTCTCCGGGTTAAGTGTTTGTGTCATTATGAAGATAGTCCGGTGTAGTTTGTAAAGAGTGTTAATCCATGGCTAGGCTGCATTGGCTCAGTCTCTATACAAAATAAGCGTGTTATTAAGTATAAAGCCGGTGCAGTCTTTTAGTTGGTATGTTTTATCTGTATCCAGTTTAAGTATTCTGCCCATAAATAAAATAGAATTACGCGTATAACTGATATATGTCATTACGTATTCCATAAACGGAATGATTTTAGAGTGACAATCGCGCTTTTTGGAGGATGTCGATGGCGGCAAGACGAGGAGATAACCCGCTAGATACTTATTTATTAAGAGTATTTTGCTTATTAGTGACAGAACGAAGTGTTTCTCGCACTGCTTTTAAAATGAATCAGTCGCAGCCTGCCATTAGCGCTGCATTACGCCGCTTGCGCGATATCATTGGCGATCCGTTATTGGTGCGTGAAAAGGGTGGCATGGTGCCTACTGAGCGTGCGATTGCGCTGTTGGCACATGCTAAAGGGGCGTTGGCTGAAATTGATTGCATGGTTAATACTGAGGATAGCTTTGACCCCTTGGTTAGCCGTAGCGAGTTCCATATCGGTTCTCCTGATTATCTGGCTCCTGTCTTCGTGGGTAACGTTATTGAACGATTGCGACGAGACGCGCCTGAGGCCACACTGAACCTGCATTCATTAGATTCGAACTTCGACTTCGAGCGCTCACTGGCCGAAGGTGAGCTGGATTTGGTGATCGGAAACTGGCCAGAGCCACCAGATCGTATGCATTTGTCTATTTTGCTTGAGGATCAGATTGTCTGTTTGGTGTCAGCCAATCATCCGCTTGTACGAAAGGGGCAGATCACACTTGATGATTACACGAAAGCGCGTCATGTCGTGCCGATGCCTTACTCGATTAATCAACGAGGTGTTATTGACACCGCATTATCGGGTTTACGTATACGTCGAGAAGAGCGTGTCTTGGTGCAGTCGTTTGCCATGGCGCCGTATTTGTTACAGAACACAGATTTGGTTTTCACCACAACGCGTCATTTCGCCGAGTATTACGTTAAGCTTTTGCCCTTGGCTATTATTGAGGCCCCGATCGAGTTTCCCGCTATGCGGTTTTATCAGTTGTGGCACGAACGAAACCGACACTCACCTAGCCATAGGTGGTTAAGACGCCTGCTTAGCGAGTGTGGCATGGCATTAACATCCACCTCTGTTGAAGCCTAGCTTTTGCCGTTCTCGGCGTACTCAGGATATCATTGCCGCTCTTCTTTTTACCTAGCTGCTTTTACGGGGGCATGGCGTACAAAAAAAAGAAGGGCGGTGTTTTTTTGTTGCATGTGTATCGAGAGCAATGCTCCGGTTGTTACATGTTCGTCCGATAATAACGATTGCTTTACTGTTAACTGAGTATTTAGTGTATTCGCCTCAAATGTGGGACCCTCTCACTCTTCTTTCTATTTGCGCTGTTGCCTTCTTTGTTGGTGGCTTAATTGTGGTTTCTGAGCGCTGGCATGGAAAGCTTACGGGTGACAGCGACATGTCTAAGCCCCAAGCGACTCATTTGCGTCCTGCACCTCGAGTGGGGGGCTTGGCTATTCTTGCGGGCTCCCTCGCTGGTTTGTTAGTTTTGGGACCTAGCAATATGACCTTGACGTGGCTGTGGCCCGTCTTGTTCGTGGCTGCTCTTCCTGTGTTTGTGGCAGGCTTAGTTGAAGACATTACGAAAGATGTGGGCTCGATGAAGCGATTGCTTGCCGCTTTTTTGTCGGCTGCAATTGCTTGGTGGCTGTTGGGAGGAGTGTCCAGAGTCGGCGTGTCGTGGGCTGATTGGATACTGGCGTATTGGCCTGTATCGTTATTGTTTACCATGATTGCGGTTGGGGGCTGTACGCATGCCCTGAACATTATCGACGGCATTAATGGTCTAGCGGGAATGATTGCTACGCTGATGGCAATTTCATTGGCGTTAGTAGCGTGGCAGGTACAAGATTATCCAATTTTTCTTATTGCTTCGGCATTGGCTTCGGCGACATTGGGTTTCTTGGCGTGGAACTTCCCTTTTGGACGCGTCTTTCTGGGGGATGGGGGCGCATATTTTTTAGGGTTCATGTTGGCCGAGCTGGCGGTGCAGCTGGTGGTACGTAATCCAAGCGTATCGCCGTTTTATGCGTTAGCCGTATTGTTTTATCCGGTGTTTGAAACCTTGTTTTCAATTTGGCGGCGTAAATTTAAGCGAGGGGTCCCAGTGGACCAGCCTGATGCGTTGCATTTACATCAACTGATTTTCAGACGAATGGTTAGAGTCAGCGTGGTGGCGTCGAATAAGCGCTATGTACCGCCCATGTCGAATGCGATGGCATCCCCTTACTTATGGGGCTTAGCACTCGTTGGTTTGATTCCGGCGACGATTTGGTGGAATAACGCGTGGATACTCTGTGCAAGCATAGTGGTGTTTTCTTTTAGTTATGT
Source organism: Paenalcaligenes sp. DL 463 (assembly GCF_057475185.1). Taxonomy (NCBI): domain Bacteria; kingdom Pseudomonadati; phylum Pseudomonadota; class Betaproteobacteria; order Burkholderiales; family Alcaligenaceae; genus Paenalcaligenes; species Paenalcaligenes sp. DL 463. Next base: position 891,551 of record NZ_JBYBKX010000001.1, read on the forward strand.
CTGGTTATACACGCGTTTAGTGCGTTGGCGTAGGCCGGCTTGGTTGCTGCTGCCGTCAGTGCGGCGCGCCCGTCGTAAACGGTAGTTTTTTTGCATTGTTATCGATGCTTGGGAGAGTTACGTTGCAAGTGAAAGATATTAAGCTCGCTGTTATTGGTTTGGGCTATGTGGGTCTACCTTTGGCCGTAGAGTTTGGAAAAAAGCGATCTGTCATTGGCTTTGATATTAATAGCCGACGCATCAACGAACTGAAGCAAGGCGAGGACCACACACTTGAGGTCGAGCCAGAAGAGTTAAAACAAGCGACGCATCTGCGCTACACCCATGATTCCGCTGAGTTGGCCGAGGCGAACGTGTTTATTGTCACCGTTCCCACGCCAATCGATGAGTATAAGCAGCCTGACTTAACCCCCCTGATCCGCGCCAGTGAAACCATTGCTAAGGTTTTGAAGCGTGGTGATGTGGTGATTTATGAATCCACCGTTTACCCTGGTGCCACCGAAGAAGAGTGTGTGCCGGTGCTCGAACAGGTGTCAGGCTTGCGTTTTAATGAGGACTTTTTTGCTGGGTACAGCCCCGAACGTATTAACCCTGGCGATAAAACGCATCGATTACCAAATATTCGTAAAGTGACCTCCGGCTCGACGCCTGAAATCGCTGATCTTATTAACGCGCTTTATCAGGAAATTATCACGGCGGGTACGCATAAGGCCGCATCAATACGCGTAGCAGAAGCAGCTAAAGTAATTGAAAACACGCAACGTGACGTCAACATTGCTCTGATCAATGAGCTGGCACTGATCTTTAATAAGCTGGACATCGATACTCTGGATGTCTTGGAAGCAGCGGGAACCAAGTGGAATTTTCTCCCTTTCCGCCCAGGTCTTGTCGGTGGGCATTGCATTGGTGTGGATCCGTATTACCTCACGCATAAAGCGCAGTCCATTGGTTATCACCCAGAAATTATTCTGGCCGGTCGCCGTTTGAATGACTCGATGGGCGGTTACGTGGCATCCCAGTTAGTGAAGGCGATGACGAAGAAGCGTATTCAGGTTCAAGGCGCTAAGGTGCTGGTGATGGGCTTGACGTTTAAAGAGAACTGCCCCGATTTACGTAACACACGAGTGGTCGATATTATTCACGAGCTTGCTGATTACGATGTGAATGTGGATGTGTACGACCCGTGGGTTGATGCTGACGAGGCCAAGCGTGAATATGGTATTGACGTTATTTCAGAGTTGAAGCCCGATGCCTATGATGCGATGGTGCTGGCGGTGGCTCATGAGCAGTTTGCTGAAATGGGCGCTGAAGCTATTCGTAAGTTGGGTCGAGCGCAACACGTGCTCTACGACTTGAAGTATGTGTTTGCAAACGGCGAGTCTGATCTCAGACTGTAAGGAAAAGGTAAGGTATGAGCAGTGCATTGAATCAGGCCTTCGCGCAACTTCGTCAACAACCTAAAACATGGTTGGTGACGGGGTGTGCTGGTTTTATTGGCTCTAATTTGCTTGAGGCATTACTTGAGAATGACCAGAACGTGGTGGGGTTGGATAACTTTGCCACTGGACATCAGCACAATTTAGACGAGGTGGCCGCATCGGTGGGGCCTGATAAATGGGCAAATTTCCGTTTTATCGAGGGTGATATTCGCAAGGCCGATGATTGCCAAAAAGCGTGCTCAGGGGTGGATTATGTGTTGCATCAGGCGGCACTCGGGTCTGTCCCTCGCTCGCTAAACGACCCCTTAACGACCAATGACGTGAACATTAGTGGTGCGCTAAACATGATGGTGGCCGCACGCGACGCGAAGGTTAGCGGTTATGTCTACGCGGCCTCTAGCTCTACTTATGGCGATCACCCAGGGCTGCCTAAAGTTGAAGACGTGATCGGCAAGCCCCTGTCGCCGTACGCCGTGACTAAGTACGTGAATGAGTTGTATGCCGATGTTTTTAAACGTGCCTATGACTTTAATAGCGTGGGCTTACGTTACTTCAACGTGTTTGGCCGACGCCAAGATCCGAACGGTGCTTATGCTGCTGTGATCCCTAAGTGGATCTCGACGATGGTGGCGGGTGAGCAAATCACAATTAACGGTGATGGCGAGACCAGCCGTGACTTTTGTTATATCGATAACGTGATTCAAGCCAATATTTTGGCGGCACTGGCGCAAGGCGAAGCGACCGCGCAGGTCTATAACGTTGCGGTCAATGCAAGAACCAGCCTGAATCAGCTTTTTGATTATTTGAAGGCCGAGCTCGCGCGTAATGGCGTCACGTATCAGTTAGACCCGATTCATGGCGAGTTTAGAGCGGGTGATGTGCGGCACTCGCAGGCTGATGTCAAAAAAGCCAATCAGCTACTGGGTTACGATGCCACCTATACGATTGAACAGGGCTTAGCGCAAGCCATGCCTTGGTATTTACGGTTCTTAGCTTGAGCGTCAAAAAAATAAAACAACGCTTGAAATCGGTGCATTCCGATCACCAGCGCATCGCCCGAGGGGCGATGCGCGTAGCATTTTTTTTACTCTTAGGTAAAGCTGCTGGGGCTTTCAAAGAAATGGCCGTGGCCTATCGCTATGGAATTAGCGATGTGGTTGATGCCTACCAGTTCACCATGGTGATGGCGAATTGGCTGCCGGTAACACTGGTGGGGGTGTTGTCAGTGGTACTCATCCCCGTCTTAGTGCAAGCGCGTTACCAAGATACGGCAATACGTCATCGTTTTCTTAACGAGCTGGTGGCCGCAGCCCTAATGCTAGGGGCGTTATTGGTTGCGCTGATTTGGTTCAGTTGGCCTTGGGTGGTTAGCGTCATGGGCTCTGGGCTAAGTCCTGCGGCCCAACAAATGAGTACCCAGTTGATCTCGGCTTTTGCGCCTGCGGCATTACTGACGTTAGTAACGGGAATTAGCGCGGCGCGATTACGTGCGCACGAGCGCCATATTAATACCTTACTCGACAGTGTTCCTGCTTTTTCGATATTAATATGGGTGTTGCTGGCAGCGCCTGACGCTCAAGTGGGCCCTTTGCTGTGGGGGACGCTTGTTGGCTATGTGGTGCAGTGTGTTTGGTTGTATGGTTTGGCGCAACGCGCGGATCAAGTCGTTGTGCTACCTAAGCCCGGCTTTCAGTCCGAACAGTGGCCAGCGCTGCTAACGGCAGCCAGCATCATGTTGATTGGGCAAGTGGCTATGAGCTTTGTCGGCCCTATCGATCAATATTCAGCGGCAAATTTAGGCGATAACGCGAACGCCACCTTAGGCTATGCCAGCCGTTTCATTTCCTTGATGTTGGGGGTGGGTGCGGCGTCGGTAGGGCGTGCGGCCTTGCCCGTGCTTGCTGATGTCAATAGCCGTGGAGATCGTCACCGAGCCCGAAGCATCGCACTGCGTTGGTCATTGATCATGGTTGGTGTCGGGATGGCGGTTTCGCTTTTGGCCCTATGGTTAGCCCCTTGGGGTGTTGCCATACTGTACGAGCGAGGCGCTTTTACAGCCGAGGACACGGCTCGGGTAGCCAGTGTATTACGGTGGGGTCTGTTTCAGCTTCCCTTTTATTTTGGCGTGCTTATTTTAGTGCAGTTGCTGGCAAGCCAAGGTCGCTATACCTTAATGGCCTCAATCGCTGTGTTGAACTTTGCGGTGAAAGCAGCGATGAATATCTGGTTAGCACCTAAAATGGGTGTACAAGGTATTATGCTCGCGACGAGCCTGATGTATACCACCTCGTTTATTTGTTATTTTTTGGCTGCATTGTCTAAGACTCCACTACGGAGTGACGCGGCCAGTAGCACCAACACACAGAAGTCGTAGACATAAACCATGCATATTATGATTGTTATTCACTCTTTGGCTGGGGGTGGAGCAGAACGAGTTGCGGTTGACTTGGCCGCCTATTGGCTAAAGTTGGGCCACGCGGTGTCATTGGTCACTCAAGACACAAAAGATACCGATGCCTATCTCGTGGCAGAGGGGGTGACCCGCTATGAGCTTGGTACCGCAGGTGATTCGGGCGGTGGGTGGCGTGGCGTCTTGGCGAACTGGCATAGGGTGCGTAAATTACGCGGGTTATTTAAGCGTCATCGGCCTGATTGCGTTCTAGGCATGATGACAACCTCTTCTGTATTAAGTGTGACCGCAGCTAAAAATTTAGCGTGCAAAGTGATTGCAACGGAGCACACTCATCCGCCCGTTCAAAAGCTTCCAGAAGTCTGGCAGAAATTGCGTCGTTGGGCGTACCCGCGGGCACATGCGGTGGTGGCTTTGACCTCCGGTACAGCAGAGTGGTTAAACGAACACACTCCCGGCGCTAAGGTAACAGTGATCCCTAATTCGGTAAGGTGGCCCCTGGTTTCAACCGAGCCAGAGGTACTGCCGCCCGAGCGCAAAGGTCGCTTTCGTTTACTGGCGGTGGGGCGTCTGCATCCGGTTAAGGGCTTTGATGTGCTGATTAACGCGTTTTCCTTATTATCCACCTATTTTCCGGCGTGGGATTTAGTGATAGTGGGCGAAGGCGCCGAGCGTGAAAAACTGCAGGCTCAAATCGATGAGCTTTCATTAACGGATCGCATCTCCTTAGTTGGCCGAGTAGGGAACATGAGCGATTGGTACGAGCAGTCTGACCTTTATGTTTTAAGTTCACGTACGGAAGGCTTATCGAACACCTTACTTGAGGCCATGGCATGTGGTTTGGCGGTAGTGGCTTTTGATTGCGAGACCGGCCCACGTGAGATTATCCGTTCCGGACTCGATGGGGTGTTGGTTTCTCCTGCTGAAGATCACGAGGCTTTGGCGGCTCACCTTTCTGACTTAATGGCTCATCCGTTAAAACGAGTGGCGCTGGGTCGCCGAGCGATTGATGTCAGAGACCGCTTTTCGGCGACACGCATTATGGCGCAATGGGAGCAACTGCTTCGTCAACCCGTATCGCCAATAAAACGTTGACCTTAAGGCTTACTCTGAGGGCGTAGCAGATGAAGATCGTACTTTTCGTAGGCTCTATGAATGCAGGCGGCGCTGAGCGTGTTGCGGCCACATTGGTGAATGCCTGGGCCGAGCGCGGGGAAGAGGTGGTACTTGTACCGACGCACTTAGCGTCAAAAACGAGCTTTTACCCCTTGAGTGATCGCGTTAAGCAACGCTGGTTGAATGCGGAGTTTGCCCGCTGGCCGTTGCCAAAGCCTCTGCGAAAATGGTTAGCCATTCGACGTGTACTAAAAACCGAGCAGCCTGATGTGGCGGTTTCCTTTTTAACGAATGTGAACGTGATGGTTTTGTTGGGTAGTCGCGGTATTAATGTGCCCATCGTGGTGTGTGAGCGAACCAATCCTGCGTTTAGTCAAAGTGCGGGCCGTATTTTACGTTGGCTACGCCGTAAAACCTATGGATGGGCGGCAAAGGTGGCGGTGCAAACTGAGGCGAGTGTCAGCGACTTTAAAAGGCTTGAGCCTTCCTTGGGCGATTTGGCTGTGGTGCCGAACCCTTTGCCGGACGAGCTACTGCATGTTCAGCGAGTTGTGTCGGTAGAGCAAGAGTCCGCTGCGCGCATCGTGGCGATGGGCAGGTTGGTGCCTGCAAAAGGCTTCAGTGAATTGATTTCCGCTTTCGCCGAGCTTGCACCCTCTCGGCCGAACTGGCAGTTGTACATCTACGGTGAAGGGCCTTTGCGTCCAGAGCTAGAGCGCAAGGCTGAACTCGTGGGTTTCAAAGATCGCATCCACTTGGCAGGGCGAACCGAGCACCCGTGGCACGAGCTGAATAAAGCACAGATTTTTGTATTGAGCTCTCATTACGAAGGTTTTCCGAATGCTTTGTTGGAAGCGATGGCCTTAGGTTTAGCATGTGTAAGCGTGGATTGCCCTAGTGGCCCTGCGGAAATGACGCGCCAGGGTCAAGATGCGAAGCTGGTTCCGCTTGCTGATCCTGCTGCGTTACAGGAAGCTTTGGGCGAATTAATGGATGATGCGCGTTTACGCGGGGTAATGGGTCAACGAGCCTCACAGTCTGTACGCTCGCGTTACGCCATTTCCACTGTGCTTGCAAAGTGGGATGACATTTTTAACGAAGTGGGTGCCCTAACTCAAGCCCCACATCAGGAGCCATGATGTCCGATTCTGACGTAGCGCCTCTGACCGTTGTTCATATTATTTCCGGATTGGGTCAAGGTGGTGCCGAGACTGTCTTGTACCGCCTTGTCACGGCCCCAACTCAGCGTCATCACAATGTGGTGATTTCGCTTGGCGATGCGGATGTGTTCGGACCTAAGCTAACGGATGCTGGCGTTCCAGTGCATTGCTTAGGCATGAAAGGACCGTTGGCTTTTATTCGTGGCGTGTTGGCCTTGCGTCGCTTACTTAAGTCGTTACAGCCTGGTGTGGTGCAAACATGGATGTATCACTCGGATTTGGTGGGTGGAATTATTGCCCGCTCTGTGGGCATCAAGAATGTGGTGTGGTGCATACGAAACTCGGGAGAACACTTGCACCGCAGTAGCCTGAAGTCTCGTGTTGTGGCGTGGGTCTGTGCGCGGCTATCGAAGCGGGTGCCGAGCAGCATTGTGTCTTGCGCAGAGAACGCCGCTCGTCGACATAAACAGTGGGGGTACGATGCCTCCAAGTTTCAGGTGATTCCCAATGGCTATGAGTTCGATCAATGGAAAGCTGACCCAGCGCTAAGGGCGGACATTCGTCATGAGCTTGGCGTCTCGGATGCTACGGTGCTGATCGGCGCGGTGGCTCGGTGGAACCCGTTAAAAGATCACGCTAATTTGTTGGGGGCTTTTGCTAAGGTGGTAAAGCGCTATCCTGAGGCACAGTGTGTGCTGATTGGGCATGGTCTCGATACCAGCAACGCAGCCTTAATGGATTTAATCAAACAGTTCAAGCTCGAGAGCAATGTGATGCTGTTGGGGCGCCGTGATGATGTGCCTAGGTTGATGACAGCCTTGGATGTGCACGTGCTATCGAGTAATGCCGAAGGCTTTCCAAATGTGGTTTGCGAGGCCATGGCGACGGAGGTCGCTTGCGTGGTCACTGATGTAGGCGATGCCGCATTGATTGTGGGCGAGCAAGGCGTTGTGGTGCCTCCTCGAAATGCGGCGGCCCTAGCGCAAGGCATCATTTCGGTGCTTGATAAGCTGCACAGCGTGGAAGACAGCGAGCGGCGGCGTAAAGGGCGTGAACGCGTTACTCGTTTATTTGGCTTATCAACGATGGTCGATAATTATGATCAGCTTTGGCAGGCTACCCATTCGTCCGAATCCCATGTGTCCGTCGCACGAGCGCAAGGGGCTAAGCGCTTATTGATGGTGGTGAATAATCCCGCTTTCTTTTTGTCTCACCGAGTGGAGATTGCGCTAGAAGCTAAGCGGCAGGGGTATGAGGTGCATGTCGCCACGATGGCGGGCGCAGCGGTAAGCACCATTGTCGAGTTAGGGCTGGCGCATCATGTTATTCCGATGACACGTAGCGGTAAAAATCCGCTGCAAGAACTTAACACGCTTTGGTCGTTGTATCGTTTGTTTAAACGTATACGGCCCAATGTTGTGCATGCCGTTACGATTAAGCCGGTACTGTATGGTGGCATCGCTGCTCGCATGGCGAGGGTGCCGGCTTATCTTGCTGCGGTGTCGGGCCTTGGTTATATCTTTACCCAACAAGATGCGGGCATGACAAGGCGTATGGCCATACAGATGTATCGTCTTGCATTAGGCCATCGGCGTAGCAGAGTGATCTTTCAAAATGAAAGTGATCGTGATGTTTTGATTGAAGCTAAGGTGGTTCAACCCGAGCAAGCCGTTCTTATACGGGGTTCAGGGGTGGATCTCAGTCGGTTTTCCACTGCGGCTAACGAGCCAGTGCCACCCGTCGTGGTACTGATGGTGTCTAGGTTATTAATAGACAAAGGCGTTCGAGAGTTTGTGCAAGCAGCGCGATTAAGCGCCAAACACCCGAGCCGCATGGTTTGGCGTTTAGCAGGCAGCCCTGATCCCGGTAACCCCGCCAGTATTACGCAGGAGGAAGTGCAAGGTTGGCACGATAACGGCTTTATTCAGTGGTTAGGGGAAAGTGATGATGTGGCGGGGCTTTATGCGCAGTCGCATATCGCGGTCTTGCCGTCGTACCGAGAGGGGCTGCCTAAATCATTGGTTGAGGCGGCGGCAGCTGGGGTTGCTGTGGTGACAACCGATGTGCCTGGGTGCCGAGATGCCATTGAGGCTGATCAGACGGGGCTATTGGTTCCGGCTCGAGACGCCACAGCCTTAGCACAAGCCGTGCAACGGCTTGCCGAAGACCAAGCGCTTAGAACTCAGATGGGTGCCGCAGGGCGTAGATTGGCTGAGCAAGCCTTTGATATTAAGAAAATTGTTCAGCAACACATTGCGCTGTACGACTTTCTAAGCGGTGGGCGGCCTTAAAATAAAGTGCCGTATCGCTACGTGCAACAGCCCTGATACCAGAGTGGTGTTCAGGGCTGTTTGCATGGCGCCGACTGGTTTTGATAGGAACGTTAGAAGGGCAGGACCAAATCGGGCCTCAGGCTATGGATGGCATCGCGAAACTCGCGTTGAATGCGTTGCAGTGCTTCATCGCTTTGAGCCTCAAAGCGTAGCACTACAACTGGCGTGGTGTTTGAAGCACGAGCCAACCCAAACCCGTCTTCATATTCCGCGCGGATTCCGTCAATGGTAATGCGATGAGCCGCTGTTGCAAACGTGCCTTGCTGTTGAAGCTGCGCGACAAATGCGTGAGGCTCGCCTTCGTTCATTTCTAATTTTAGTTCAGGTGTAGAGAGGTCTTCAGGAAGCGCCTCAAGCACGGCGCTAGGGTTGGCATGCTTAGACAAGATTTCCAGTAAGCGCACGCCGGTATAAAGCCCGTCATCAAAACCGTACCATCGCTCTTTAAAGAAAATATGGCCACTCATTTCACCCGCTAGGGGGGCGCCCGTTTCTGCTAGCTTCGCTTTGATTAATGAGTGTCCGGTTTGCCACATGAGGGGTACGCCACCGGCCTTCTCAACTTCTATGCCCACATGTCGACTACATTTGACATCGTAAATAATGGTGGCGCCGGGATCGCGCTCAAGCACGTCTTGGGCATAGAGCACCAATTGACGGTCGGGCCAAATGATCGTGCCGCTGCGGGTAACGACGCCAAGGCGGTCGGCATCACCATCAAACGCCAAGCCCAGTTCGCAGTCGGTAGCTTGAACGTGTGCGATAAGGTCAGCTAGATTGGCGGGAACCGCGGGGTCTGGGTGGTGGTTGGGGAAATTGCCATCAACCTCGCCAAATAACATGTCGACCTCGCAGCCCAGTTGGGTGTACAGGGCCTCGGCCAGCACAGCACCCGCGCCATTGCCGCAATCAATGGCTACTTTCATTGGACGAGCCAGTTTGATCGTTGTGCAGATCTCGTTGATGTACTGAGGCACCAACTGCTGCTGTAGGCAGTTGCCTGTTGTGAACTTATCTGTAGCGTGGGGACCCAACAGCATGGTTTTCTTAATGTTTTGAATGTCATCACCGTGAAGGGTTTTGCCATTAATCATCATTTTGAAACCGTTGTACTCGGGTGGGTTATGGCTTCCTGTAATGGCCACACCTGTACCTGTTTTTAGGACATGAGCCGCATAGTAAACCAAAGGCGTAGGCACAAGCCCAAGGTCAACACTATGAACACCGACGCTATTGATGCCTTGATGTAGAGTCTTGGCAAGCTCGGGGCTACTATGTCTGCCGTCATAGCCCACCACCACCGTATCCACATCTAGTCGCATTGACTCTACACCGATAGCTTGGCCTAAAGCGAAAGCAAAATTGGGGTTCAGTTGTTCAGGCACAATACCGCGAATGTCATACGCTTTAAAGACGGCCTCAGGCAAAGCTGGGGTAGGCATAGCAGAAAATCCCTTATATGGTGGAGTGTTAAGATCTCTATTATCACTCATAGGCGTATGCTTAAGGTAGGGTCCGCGTGTCAGCGGACTGGCAATATTGTTTATAAAGGTTTTTATGACGCAGCTTACTGACTTGGTTGGGCTTATTGGCACAGAAAATGTATTAACGGGTCAGGCGATGGAGCCCTACCTGAGTGATTGGCGCGGACGTTATGAAGGCACGGCGTTAGCGGTGGTTCGCCCTGCAGACACGCAAGAGGTCGTTAAGGTGGTGCAATGGTGCAGAGCGAATCGTGTGCCCATTGTTGCTCAGGGCGGTAATACAGGGTTATGTGGCGGAGCGACACCCGATCAAACAGGAAAAAGCCTTGTCGTATCTTTGGCGCGTTTAAACGCTATTCGTAGCATTGATACCGATAACGACACGATGGTGGTCGAGGCGGGGTGCATACTGCAATCGGTACAAGAAGCGGCTGACTCGGTGGATCGTCTGTTTCCCTTAAGTTTAGCGGCAGAAGGAAGTTGCACCATCGGTGGAAATCTAGCCACGAATGCTGGGGGCACTCAGGTATTGCGTTATGGCAATGTTCGTGAGCTTTGCTTGGGCTTAGAGGTAGTGTGTGCCGATGGCCAAGTTTGGAATGGGTTACGAGGTCTTCGTAAAGACAACACTGGGTACGATTTACGAAATTTGTTTATTGGTAGCGAAGGTACATTAGGCATTATTACGGCCGCGACCCTCAGGCTTTATCCCAAACCCGTGGCGCAATGTACGGCTTTGCTTGCACTTGATTCGTTAGACGATGCTGTTGCGGTGTTGGCGTCGGCGCGTAAAGGTTTTGGGGCCGCCTTAACGGGCTTTGAGGTGATCGCCCGTAATTGTTTAGAAGGGGTGGTTACGTGCTATCCCGAGCAGCGTTTGCCTTTCACGGGAGACAGCGCTGAGCAGCCTTGGTATGCCTTACTTGAGTTATCCGATAGCGAAAGTGAAGCCCATGCGCGCGAGCGATTTGAAGAAGTGCTGGGTGAGACCATCGAACAAGGTTTGGTCTCTGATGCCGTCATTGCAGAAAGCGTGGCCCAAAGTCAGGCGTTATGGCACTTGCGTGAAAGCATTCCACTGGCGGAAAAAGCGTTTGGAAAAAGTATTAAACATGATGTCTCGATACCGGTATCGTTAATTCCCGATTTTGTAGCAAATACGAATCAGGCGTTGCAATCCAAGTTTTCTGGCATCGAACACGTCATTTTTGGGCACTTAGGTGATGGTAATCTGCATTACAACGTGGCACGAGGCAGTGCTTTTAGCGAAGACGAATTGCTAGCTAAGCAAGACGACATTTATCGTGTGGTCCATGACAGGGTGCACCGTTATCAGGGGTCGATTAGCGCCGAGCATGGGGTAGGCCAATTAAAGCGAGATTTACTTGTTGATTATAAAGATCCTGTAGAGCTGGCCTTAATGCATAGTATTAAACGCGCACTTGACCCAGAAAACCTATTCAATCCTGGGAAAGTATTAAACGTTTAAGGCCGACGTGATGCGTTGCTTTTGCGCTTTGCATCACGGTTCCGCTGATGCTATCGGCGTTGGCAGGCCGAGCAGAAATACGTGGCGCGCTGGTTTTGTACGATACGTTTAATAGGGCGCTCGCATTTAGGACAAGGAAGTCCCACTTTGTCGTAAACGCGAGCATGAAGCTCAAAATAAGCACCCGGCTCGCCCGTAGTAGTGACATAATCTCGTAACGTCGAGCCGCCGGACTCTAGCGCGTCGTGTAAGGTGTCCACAATGGATTGGTGTAGCCGTTTGATTCGCGTTAATGACAGTGTGTTGGCCGTGGCCATTGGATGAATCCCCGCTCTAAATAGGGCTTCAGAGGCGTAGATATTTCCAACACCAACCACGATCGAGCCACTTAATAGCGCCGGTTTAACGGCCATACTTCGTTTTTGCAAGCCGTCAAACAGCAGCTTAGCTGTGAAATCGGTGCTAAAGGGTTCCACGCCCAGTCGCTTTAGTAATGGATGCTCGGATAAGTCGCCCTCTTCAGTAGGGTGCCAAAGCACCGAACCAAAGCGACGCGGATCATGCAGCAGAAAGCGAGCGTCTTCCAGTATCCATTCGGCATGGTCGTGCTTTAAGCGTGGAGCATCAAGCGCTACACGACGCAGCGATCCCGACATTCCTAAATGTATTAATTGGGTACCATGTGCAAAGCGCAATAGTAAATACTTTCCTCGGCGCTCGCAGGCCAGTATGGTTTGGTTGTTGATAAGGCGAGGTAACTCGGCGGGAATAGGCCAACGCATCCGAGACTCGTGTACGATAAATTGTTTTAACGTTTGGCCATTCATGATCGTCGCAATTCCGCGACGCGTGGTTTCAACTTCTGGTAGTTCTGGCATAGGGGGGTGATAACATCAATGAATCATGCGGTCTTATGTTGCCATCTGACGCTTAATTTTATGCGCCGTTGCGCTGGTTTTATTGGATGAATTTTTACTCCTTACTGTTTAGCACGTTATTACTCGGGCCGCTTTCTTTTGGGTTATCTGTGGCGCTAGCAAATGAAAGGTTGCCTGCTGAGCAGTCAGTAGAGCGTATTCATTTGCGTAGTGGTGAATTACCCGAAGTTAGCCTCAGTGCGGACATACTTTATCGTATTCTGGTTGCAGAAGTGGCTGTGCAACAGGGCGATTTTGAAGCCGCCAGTCAAACGTTCTTGAGTTTAGCGCGCGACACCTTAGACCCTCGCTTTGCGCAACGAGCCTTCCAGTTTTCGATGGCCGATCGTAACTTAGCACGCGCGTTGCGAGCAGCAAAAGATTGGAGCCTGCTGGCGCCTAATGACCCAGAAGCCAAAGCGACTGCCTTGGCTTTGGAAGCATCCACGGGTAATACCACTGGATTGGCTCAGGCGCTGTATCAACGAATTGAAAGCGCTCGAAATAAAGAGCAAGCGGTGATTCAAGCGCTGGGTATTGTCAGTAAAATGGTTGATCCCCGCTTGGCGTTTGACGTGCTAGAACAGGCGCTACCCAGCGATGTGCGAAACTTGGCCATCGCTCATTTGGCGTTAGCGGATACCGCTTGGGGGGCTCAACGCAAAGAGCGTGCTTTGCACGAGGCTAAACAAGCCTTAGTGCAAGCCCCCGGTTCTGAGGCGGCCGCTCAGCGAGTGCTTGAGTACGGGTTAGAGCTTGATCCCGATCAGGCGCTGGCCGATGCCCAACAGTTCGCATTGCAATATCCCGAGTCACGCAAATTGCACTTGTTGCTCATTAATCGCTTGGTTGATTATCAACGCTACGATGAAGCGCTAGCGGTTGTGCAGACAATGCAAAGCCGTAACCCTGAAGATTTTGATTTGCTCTACACCGAGGCCGAAATTAATGCGCGAGCCGAACGATTTGGCGAAGCCAGAACATTATTGAATGAATTTATCAGTGTGCAAAGCCAGCGACGTCGTTCTGTGCACGACCAGGCCAGTAATGCGCTAGCCAATATATCGGATGCGCGTTTAGCGTTGGTGCAAATAGCTGAGCAACAGGGAAATTACTCCGAAGCCATTAAACAGTTAGAGTTAATTGAAGAGCCCGCCTTACGCTTTCAGGCGGTGGTGCATAAGGCGGTATTAGAAGCGCGCTCAGGAGACATGCGGCGCGCTCAGCGTACGCTCGACATGAGCGGTGCGCAAGGCACTCAAGAACAAGCGGTAGTGGCCTTAACGCGCGCCTCGATTTATCGGCAGGCAAGCCGTACGGATGAAGCTGTTGAGGTGCTAGAGCGAGCCGATCGCGAGTTGCCTGATACCGCTGAAATTAAGTATGACTTAGCGATGCTTTACGAGCGTCAGTCTCGTTATGATGAATTCGAGCGTTTAATGAAGCAGGTCATCGACTTACAGCCGACCGATGCAAACGCTTATAACGCCTTAGGTTATACCTATGCGGATCAAAACCGCAAGCTCAACGAAGCGCAAGATCTACTCGAACAAGCGCTAGAGCTAGACCCCAATAATCCCTACATATTAGATAGTGTGGGTTGGTATTTGTATCGAATTGGTGATAACCAAGGGGCCTTGGAGTATTTGCGTCGTTCGTACGAGCAATTGCCAGAAGCTGAGGTTGCTGCGCATTTGGGCGAGGTCTACTGGGCAAAAGGCTTTCAAGATGATGCAAAACAAGTCTGGACTGAGGGTTTCGGTTTAGATCCCCAGAACCCTATTTTGCTTGAAACGCTTAAGCGTTTCGGTGTGCAGCTACCATGAATAAAATACGTTTTTGCTCAGACACTGCGATATCGTGGTTGCTACGCGTTAGTGTCATTTTTGCCCTGATCTTAGTAACGGCGTGTACAACAGTGCCCACCGTTTCTGACCACGTAGCGCAAAGCAGTGACTTTACGCGTAATGGACGTTTCGCTATTAACGTGCAATACCACAATGGGCAGCGCGATGCGGTCCAAGGGGGCTTCTCTTGGGTTGAGGTAAATCAGCAACTACAGCTTGATTTACATAACCCGATGGGCAGTATTTTAGCCAGAGTGATGGTTAGCGATAATGAAGCCGTCTTATATCGTACCGACGGTAGTACCGAGCAAGCGGCTGATCCGGATGCTCTGGTCGAGCAGGTCTTAGGCAGTCCTATCCCCGTTTCTAAATTACGCAGTTGGTTGCGTGGCGAGGTTGCTAATACGGCGCATAACGTAACGCACTCCGACTCCAGCCCCGTCTCATTTTCCGATGACGGGTGGCGCGTTCGCCTACAACGTTATGATGCGTATGGCCCTCGTTTGTTAGTGTTGAATCGTAATGACAGCCAGAGCAACATAAGTGTGCGCTTGGTTATTGATCAGTAAGGCTTAATTGATGTCGTTGCGACTTTATGATGTTCCGGCTCCCGCCAAGCTCAATTTGTTTTTGCATGTGGTGGGCAGACGGCCCGATGGTTATCACCTTCTGCAGACGGTGTTTCATTTTATCGATCTGCAAGATGTGTTGAGCTTTGAACGTCGTTCGGATGGAAAAATTGTCAGAGAGAACGAAAGCCTGGTGGGTTTAGCGCCTGCGGATGACCTGATCGTAAAAGCAGCCACCTTATTGCAACAAGCAACGGGAACATCCTATGGAGTGCAGTTGGATTGCGTGAAGCGTATCCCAGCGGGTGGGGGCTTAGGGGGCGGTTCAAGTGATGCGGCGACTACACTGATTGCTTTGAACCGGTTATGGGGCACAGGATTGTCACGGCCACAGCTCATGGCGTTGGGCCTACAGCTTGGTGCCGATGTTCCGGTTTTTATCTATGGTGTTAACGCTTTTGCGGATGGCATTGGTGAGCAATTGCAAGGCGTCGATTTGCCTACATGTCATTACAACATCGTGCGCCCAGCAGCTTTCGTTTCTACCGCTGATGTTTTCTCTGATGCGGGCTTGACAAGAGATACTCCTACGATCATAATGACGGACTTTGCTCGATGGCAAACAGAACAGGTTTCTGGGGCTTGTGAGCAAAAAAATAACGTGCTAGAATCACTGCCGTTGTTCGGCAAGAATGATTTAGAGTCTATTGTTTGCAAGAAACATAAGCCGGTGGCAGATGTTTTAAATAGCTTGCAAGGTTTAGATTTAAATGCTAGAATGACGGGCTCGGGTTCTTGTGTTTTTGTAGGGCACAGTAACTACGAAGTCGCTGTTAGACAGCATGATCGTATTAGCAGTAATATGCTAGATCTGACTAATAACGGGCGGAAGTTGGTTGAAGGGCATTGGTTGGTATCAAGCCTAAGCGATCACCCGCTACGTTCTTGGTTAAATTGAATTTTGGGGAATAGCCAAGCTGGTTAAGGCACCGGATTTTGATTCCGGCATGCGAAGGTTCGAATCCTTCTTCCCCAGCCACTTTCCAGACCTAACCCGTCTGCGGTATTGTAAAGCTGTTGAGTCGTATCCTGTCGGGCTGCGGCCAACAGCTTTGCTTTTTCACTGCACTCTCAATACATCCGCACACCTCATGGCACACGACCGCTTCATGATTTTCACCGGCACAGCTAACCCACGTTTAGCTGTTGATGTGGTTAATCACCTAGATATGTCCTTGGGTAAAATGACGGTAGGCCGCTTCTCCGACGGCGAAGCAATGGTCGAAATCAACGAGAACGTTCGCGGTCGCGATGTTTTTGTGCTTCAGCCCACCTGCGCACCCACCAACGATAACCTAATGGAAATTATGGTCATGGTTGATGCTCTGCGTCGCGCGTCGGCGGGTCGCATCACTGCTGCCATTCCCTATTTCGGTTACGCTCGCCAAGATCGTCGTCCTCGCTCAGCCCGTGTTTCTATCTCAGCCAAAGTGGTTGCTAACATGTTGCAAGTGGCCGGGGTTGATCGTGTGATGACAATGGATTTACACGCCGATCAAATCCAGGGGTTCTTCGATATCCCTGTTGATAACATTTATGCTTCGCCTATTTTGCTGGGCGACATTTGGCGTTGTAATTACGAAAACCTCGTTGTGGTATCGCCTGATATTGGCGGTGTAGTACGTGCACGAGCACTTGCGAAGCAACTTGAGGTGGACTTGGCCATTATTGATAAACGCCGCCCCCGTGCAAACGTCTCCGAAGTCATGAATATTATCGGTGATGTAAACGGACGCACGTGTATTTTGATGGACGACATGGTTGATACAGCAGGTACCTTGTGTAAGGCCGCTGAAGCGTTAAAAGAACGCGGTGCTGGCGCAGTTTACGCGTATTGCACTCACCCTGTTTTGTCCGGTGAGGCGGTAGAACGCATCAGCAATTCGCAACTCAACGAGCTAGTGGTCACAGATACCATTCCCTTATCAGCCGAAGCACGCGAATGCAGTAAAATTCGTCAGTTGTCATGTGCCGCGCTGTTAGGTGAGACAATGCTGCGGATTTCCAATGCCGAGTCCGTCAGTTCGTTATTCGTAGATTAAGTTTTTAGGCTTACTGGTCGCGGTAAGCCTTAGTTGTATGCGGGTGTTAATGCCTAGCATATGTAAACCGGCCTTAAGGCCAATTTGGAGTTAATCCCATGAAATTCTCAGCCTCCACGCGTAGCGTACAGGGTTCGGGTGCGAGCCGCCGCCTGCGTCGCGCTGGTCAGGTTCCTGCCATTGTTTATGGCGGTGCAGCCGAACCACAACGTATCGCTTTAGATCATAACCAGATCTATCACGATTTACGTAAAGATGTATTCCACGCTTCCATCCTTACGATGGAATTAGATGGTAAGCCTGTACAGGTTCTACTGCGTTCAGTGCAGTGGCACCCTTATAAACAGCAGGTTTTACACGTCGATTTTCAGCGTGTGTCAGCCAAAGAAGCGATTACTACTCGTGTACCATTGGCTTTCATTAATGGTGACGAGTCACCAGCTGTTAAATTGCACAACCAAGTAATCAGTCAGGTTCTTACTGACCTCGAAATTACATGTTTGCCTGGTGATTTACCACCTTCTATTGAAGTGGACTTGGGTCAAATGGAAGCCAGTGCTACATTGACCTTAGCATCGGTTACTTTGCCTGCTGGCGTTGAATACGCTGGTGCAAGCACTGATCCTGATCCCGTACTTGCTGCTGCGTTAGCAACAGGCGGTGGTCAAGCTGCAAGTGATGACGAAGGTGAAGCCGACGCTGAAGGCGAAGGCAGCGCTAGCGAAGAGTAACTTCCAATCGCGTTACGGCTTAGCGTATACCGATTTGGTTTGCTTTGCTTCCAAACCCCTGCCGGCTTATGCTGGCAGGGGTTTGTTTTTGTATAGTAACAATCGCTATAAAGGTGTTTTGGGTTTATGAGTGATCCTATACGCTTAATTATTGGCCTCGGTAATCCGGGCCCCGAGTATCAGCTAACTCGGCATAATGCCGGCTTTTGGTTAGCGGATCAGTTCGCCGAACAATTACATGCGCGTTTTACCTTAGAAAAGAATTTTTCAGCGTGGGTGGCTAAAGGGCGTTTCAACGGAGAGGCGGTGATTATTGCCAAACCCACTACCTTTATGAATCGTTCGGGCTTAGCGGCTGGCGCCTTGGCTCGTTTTTATAAGCTTGAAAGTCATCAAGTGCTCGTGCTGCATGACGAGCTTGACCTAATGCCGGGTCAGGTAAAGATTAAGTTCGGAGGCGGCCACGCGGGGCATAACGGATTGCGTGACATACACCGCGTGTATGGTAGCCCGAATTATTGGCGTTTGCGTTTGGGTATAGGTCATCCCCGCACCTTAGGTTTAGCGCAACAGGTTGCTGCCTTTGTTTTGAATGCGCCTCGCAAACAAGAGCTCGACGATATTCACGATATGCTCACGCGCTGTGATCGTGCGCTGCCTGATTTGTTGAGTGGCGATATGGAGGCAGTAGCGCGCGAGTTACATGCCAGCAATCGTGCGTAAGGATGGTATGAAAAAATCCCCGTTTCGCGCCGAGCTACATGATTTTTTTGGATTTTTACGATCGCCAACCTTAAGTCGTCGCCCAATTAAGCGTGCGGCGAGCCATGCTGTATCGACAGATTGGTTTGGCGGGCTGGATTTCTCCAGAATACTGCTTTGGGCGTTGTGTCTATGGGCGATCAATCTTTTGGTATTTGGTCCCTTAGCAGCCATGGCAGCCGGAGCAGCAGGGGCCCAACACCGTTTGAATTTGCATAGTATTCCGTGGTTGCAGGCATTAATTTGGGCGCCCATTGTCGAGGAGCTGGTCTTTAGATATGGCTTACGACGTCCTGCGCTGATGCTGTGGGTGGTGCCGATTGCGGCCGTGTGCATGGTGACTGGGCCTGTTTGGTATAGTGCTGCGCTGGTGGCACTGATCTTGCTTTTATTGATGCAGCCGATTTTTTTTCCTCATCAGCGCTTCGCGTATCGGCCTAAGCGTAGTGCTGGTGCTGTTAGTACAGGTGTTAATCGTCTATTACAGGTTACGTTAGCGAAACGGGCGCTGGATTATGCCGTCTTAACGCATTATCGACAGCATTTTATTTGGATCGTTTACGGCTCGACCTTGGCTTTTGCGGCCTTACATTTATATAATTTTATTTTTACAACAATACCCCTTTGGTTGTTGCCACTCATGGTGCTGCCCCAGTTTGTAACGGGTCTGGTTTTGGCATGGATGCGCGTACGGCGGGGTATTGGTGCCGCCATTGTTTTGCACGCGGTGTTTAATGGTGGTCCACTTTTGTTAGTGTGGCTTATTGTCCGTTTTATGCCAGAACTGGCAGCGTAGTGCTTTATTAGCAACGAGATTCGTTATCGCTGGTTCGCTAAGGCTACAATAACGCTTTTTTAATCCCCTTGTTTTCAGGAACGTCATGTCACTTCAATGCGGCATTGTTGGCCTGCCCAACGTTGGTAAATCCACTCTGTTTAACGCGCTAACCAAGGCCGAGATCGCCGCGGAAAATTATCCTTTCTGCACCATCGAGCCCAACGTCGGCGTTGTTGAGGTACCCGATGCGCGTCTCGCTCCTTTGTCCGACATCGTCAACCCCGAGCGTGTTTTACCCGCCGTGGTCGAGTTCGTGGATATCGCAGGTCTTGTTGCTGGGGCATCCGAGGGCGAGGGTCTAGGCAACCAGTTCTTGGCCAATATTCGTGAAACCGATGCCATCGTGCACGTGGTGCGATGTTTTGAAGATGACAACGTGGTGCACGTAGCAGGGAAGGTTGATCCTATTGCTGACATCGAAGTCATTCATACTGAATTGGCTCTCGCTGATATGGCGAGCGCTGAACGCGCCTTACAGCGCAATGCACGCAGTGCTCGTTCGGGTGATAAAGACTCCATTCGTTTGTGTAAGGCGCTAGAACGTATTATTGCGGCGTTGGATCAAGGTACGCCTGTGCGCGCACTGGATTTTGACGAAGGCGATCAACTCGCTATTCAACAGTTTCATTTCATCACCGCCAAGCCGACGATGTACGTGGCCAATGTCAAAGAGGGTGGGTTTGAGAACAATCCTCTGCTTGATTTGGTTGTGGGTTACGCCACCAAAGAAGGCTCGCCAGTGGTGGCCGTTTGCGCCGCCATCGAAGCTGAAGTCGCACAGCTTGATGACGAAGATAAAAGCGTTTTCCTTGAAGACATGGGCATGACTGAGCCCGGATTAAACCGCGTCATTCGTGCCGGTTACTCCTTACTCGGTTTGCAAACCTACTTTACGGCAGGTGTAAAAGAAGTCAGAGCCTGGACGGTGCCTATTGGTGCCACAGCGCCTCAAGCAGCAGGCGTGATTCATACGGATTTCGAGCGCGGGTTTATCCGAGCTCAAACCATTGCCTACGATGACTTTATCCAGTTCAAAGGCGAGCAGGGCGCTAAAGAAGCCGGAAAAATGCGTGCGGAAGGAAAAGATTACGTAGTAAAAGACGGTGACGTACTGAATTTCTTATTTAATGTCTAATCGCGTGCGTCGTGATGTGATCGTGCTGCCGAAAGGCCGTGATACACAAACGGGTGGTTTTAGCCGCATTCGCTCTTAAGGATACCGAGATTATGTTTGATCATATTGAAGCTTTTGGGGGAGATCCCATCTTCAAAATTGGCGAGGCATTTCATGCCGACCCTCGTCAGAAAAAAGTGAATTTAACGGTAGGTTTGTACTATAACGATGCGGGTGAAATTCCCCTGCTGAGTTGCGTTGAAAAATCTGAGCAGCGTTGGGCTGCACAGCGCCAGCCTCGTCCTTACCTTCCTATAGAAGGTTTAGAAAGCTACCGTAAGGCTGTACAAGGTCTTGTGTTTGGTGCTGATTCGGCCGCGCTAGCAGAGGGACGTATTGCTACAATTCAAACCCTGGGTGGGACAGGTGCGCTAAAAGTCGGTGGGGATTTCCTCCATGCGGCATATCCCGATGCTGAAATGTGGATTAGCGACCCCGCTTGGGATAACCACCACGCTATTTTTCAGGGCGCTGGAATTCCTACCCATTCTTATCGTTATTACGACAAGCAAACCCAAGGCTTGGATTTCGAAGGAATGCTCGAGGACATCCGTCAATTGAAGCCTCATAGCATTGTGTTATTACATCCTTGCTGCCATAACCCAACTGGGGTCGATCTCAGTGCCGAACAATGGCTGGCCCTCATTCCGGTCTTACGCGATAAACAGTTAATTGCGTTTGTGGATATGGCCTATCAGGGTTTTGGTAAAGGGTTGGACGAGGATGCTTTTGCCATCCGCGAGATGGAGAAAGCAGGGTTAACCTTCTTTGTTGCTAACTCGTTCTCTAAGAATTTCTCGTATTATGGCGAGCGCTGTGGTGGGCTTTCGGTGGTTTGTGCGACGGCGGATGAAGCCAGTCGTGTATTAGGTCAGCTTAAAGCCGCGGTACGCCGTATCTACTCAAACCCACCTGTTCATGGTGGTCAGGCGGTAGCAGGGGTTTTGAATGACCCTGCGCTTGTTGCCGAATGGAAGGCCGAGGTAACCGCCATGCGAGAGCGTATTGCCGGAATGCGGCAAGCGGCTCACGATAAGCTAAAACATAAAGCCCCAGAGTACGATTCTAGCTACTTCGTCAAACAGCAAGGTATGTTTTGTTATACCGGCTTAAGTACCGCACAACTACAGCGTTTACGTGACGAGTTTGCCGTTTATATTATTGATTCGGGTCGTATCAGTGTGCCTGGTCTTAATATGGATAACATCGATTACTTTGTTGAGGCAGTAGCGGCGGTGGTTAGCACTGCGGTTACAGAGTCTGTATAAACGATATTCGGTTTGACCGATTGACTCGAATGTATGGGTGTTGCGACACGGATCGCGACACCCATACATGATGAAATGGTTGGTAGTCAGTCTAAAAATTAAAATAATGCGCGTAGCGCAAGGAGTTGACACATGCGTGGTTTAGCATCAATGGTAGTGGCGATGTGCCTACTGCCGGCTGCAGTCGTAGCGAAACCCATCAAGGTCGGTATTGCTAATGATATCTCGGGGCCTTTCTCGGCGATTGGCGCAGAAACCCGTGATGGTTTTAATCTGGCAATTAAGCAGCTTGACGGTAAGTTAGGTGGCTTTCCTGCCGAGTTTTTGCAAAATGATATGGGCGGCAACCCAGATCAGGCTCGGCAACTTGTGAACCGCTATGTGCAACGAGAAAATATTGATTTCTTTACGGGGCCGGTGGGCTCAAACGTTGCGTTAGCGGTAGGCCCTACACTGTTTAACGCTAAGGTGCCTTTTGTCTCAAGCAATCCGGGCCCCAGCCAGTTTGCGGGTAAGCAGTGCAATGCTTATTGGTTTGGCGCAGCCTATCAAAATGATGCTTTCCATGAGGCAGCAGGAAAAGTCGCTGCGACTCGCGGCTACAAAAACATGGTGATCTTAGCGCCCGATTATCCCGGCGGCAGAGACGGGCTAACGGGTTTTAAACGCGGCTATGATCAACCCGTAAACCAGGAAATTTATACGCGTTTAGGTCAGATTGACTACGGCGCAGAGCTTGCACAAGTTCGCGCAGCAAAGCCTGATGCCGTGTATATCTTCATGCCCAGCACAATGGGTATTAATTTCATTAAGCAATACGTGGCTGCAGGGCTGTCTATTGATACCCCGCTAATTGGTCCTGGGTTTTCCGGTGACGAGGATATTATTCAAGCAGTGGGCGACGCGATGCTGGGTATGTATAACACAGCGCAGTGGGCTCAAGACCTTGATAATGACGCTAACCGTGCTTTTGTGAAAGCCTTTAGGGCCGAGTACGATGGCCGTTACCCATCCGTGTATGCAGCGCAAGCTTATGACGTGTTGTTAGCCTTAGATGCTGCCGTGCGCCAAGTTGATGGCAATGTGGATGATAAAGAAGCCGTACTAAAAGCCTTGAAAGCCGCTGACTACGATTCGGTGCGTGGCGATTACGTGTATGGCAGCAATAATTATCCCATTCAATCGTATTACTTGCGTGTTGTAGATAAAGACGAAAATGGTCAACTGATTAACCGGTTGGTAGAGCAGGTCTTTGATCAATACCAAGACGTGTATGTTGACGAGTGTAAGCTGTAACGCGGCGTTTAGACGCTGGTAGATGTTATGACCCCCATCTTAGTTTTCGAGCAATTGTTAAACGGCCTTCAGTTCGGTTTAATGCTGTTTTTAATTGCCGCTGGGCTCACCTTGGTGTTCGGCATTATGGACATCATGAATCTGGCGCATGGATCGTTCTACATGGTGGGGGCCTATGTGGCAGCCGACACCATGCAGCGCACGGGCTCGTTCGTGTTGGCGGTGTTGGTGGCTGTGTTGGCCACGGGGGTTGTGGCTATTATCGTCGAGCTACTGATTATGCGACGCTTGGTCGTACGCGATCATTTGGCTCAAGTATTAGGCAGTTACGCCATCATTTTAATCGCCAACGATGCGGTGAAAATGATATGGGGTCCGGCTCCACAACTTCTTAATATGCCCTCGTTGCTCTCTGGTCCCGTACGCCTGTTGCCCGACCTCTTGTATTCATCGTATCGACTGATGATGATTGCTTTAGGGGTGATGCTGGCATTGGGGCTTTATTATTTTGTGACCCGCACGCGAGCGGGTACCTTGGTACGGGCCGGCGCGTCAAATCGACAAATGGCGACGCTAATGGGTGTGCGAGTCCCCCTTTTATTTCTTAGTGTATTTACCCTAGGTGCCATGTTGGCGGCAGCGGCAGGCGCCTTGATGGGGCCGATCAGCGCGGTGCAAATCGGTATGGGCGAAGATATTCTGATTTTGGTACTGGTATGCATCGTGATAGGGGGTATAGGTTCGGTGCGCGGTGCGCTAGTCGGTGCGCTGATTGTGGGCATGGTCGATACCGCTGGTAGAGCCTTCCTACCGTTACTGCTGCGAGAGGTTTTGCCTGGAAACATTGCAACCAGTGTAGGCCCCATGTTGGCCGCAATTTCGATTTACGTGTTGATGGCTGTGGTGTTGGTGTTTAAGCCTTCCGGCTTGTTTCCGGCAAGAGGATAATTGTGCAGCGCTACATCCCTTCATTGTGTTTATTGCTGTTGCTTTGCGTCTTCCCCTTTGTGGCAGAGGCGCTTGATCTGGGTTTTTATATTTCTTTTGTCCGTCGCATTTTGATTTTCGCTTTGGCGGCCACCAGCTTAAGTTTAATTGTGGGGTTTGGGGGCATGGTGGCTTTGGGCCACGCTGCCTTTCTAGGGTTGGGTGCCTACGCTGTAGTGATGATGGCCGAACAGGGCTATACCCACGCTTTTATCGTCTGGCCGGTTGCAATGCTCGTCGCGGCATTGTTTGCGCTGATCACGGGCGCTATCTCATTGCGAACCCGAGGAGTCTATTTCATTATGATCACCTTGGCGTTTGCACAAATGGCGTACTACGTATTTATCTCGTTGCGACAGTTCGGAGGCGAAGACGGCATCAGCTTGTACCAGCTTTCCACGTTGCCGGGTTTGAGCCTGTATAGCGAGTTTGGGTTTTATTATCTGGTGCTGGCCATTGCTGTGGCTTTTTTCATTGTTTTTAATGTGGTGGTGTCTTCGCGATTTGGCAGGGCACTTGAAGGAATTAAAGAGAATGAAACACGAATGGCGGCCTTGGGCTATCCGGTGTATTGGCTAAAGCTGATTGCCTATGTGTTAAGTGGTACAGCGCTTGGCTTAGCTGGAGCGTTATTGGCGAATCACAACCAGTTTGTTTCCCCGTCGATGATGCATTGGACGCAGTCAGCCAACCTGCTCATCATGGTGTTGGTGGGGGGGCTAGGAATGCGGTGGGCTGGCGTATTTGGTGCGGTGTTGCTATTGGCGCTCGAAGAATTCTTAAGAATGTGGACGGATTACTGGCATATGCCGTTGGGCATATTGTTGTTATGTGTGGTCTTTTTCGCGCCTAAAGGCTTGGCGGCGATACGTTGGCCGAGTGTTGTAAAGGCCTCAGGCGCGGGGCACAAAAATGCCTGATTCCGTATTGACCATTCAGCGATTGCATAAGCGTTTCGGGGCATTGCATGCAACGAATAACGTGTCATTAACGCTTAAGAAAGGCGAAATTCACGCACTCATCGGGCCCAATGGCGCCGGTAAGTCTACGTTAATACAGCTAATGTCAGGGGCCCTAAAGCCGGATGAAGGGCACATTGATCTGCGCGGTAAAAATATAACGGCGTTAGGCGTACACCAGCGGGTGCATGCAGGCTTGACGCGTTCTTTTCAAATCACCACCATTTTTAATCAGTTAAGCGTCAGAGAAAACTTGCTCTTAGCCGTACAAGGGGCAGAAACTCGATTTTTCTCTTTTTTTGCGAAGCGTGATAGTAGTGTGCATTTAAACCAGTGGGCGTTGGCACTTGCCACACGCTGCAATGTGGATCACGGGCTTTTAGATTTGCAGGCGGCTCATTTGCCGCATGGTGAGCAACGTAAGCTTGAGTTCGCGTTAGCGCTTGCAGCGTCGCCCAGCGTGCTTTTACTTGATGAGCCCATGGCAGGTATGGGGCCAGACGAAAGTCAGAGCTTAGCGACGCTTATTGCCGGCTTGCGAGGTCAGCTTACTGTGCTGCTGGTCGAACATGACATGCAAGCGGTGTTTAGCTTGGCTGACCGCATCACGGTGCTGGTGGCAGGACAGGTTTTGGCCAGTGGTACGCCAGCAGAAATACGGCATAACGTACACGTGCAACAGGCTTACTTAGGGACTGAGCTTGATGAAGAGCATGCTTGATATCAAAAATTTACACGCCGGATACGGGGCTAGCGCCGTGTTATTTGGCGCAACATTGCAGCTGCAGGCAGGGCAAGTATTAAGCTTGTTAGGGCGCAATGGAATGGGTAAAAGCACGTTAATACGCTGCATATTGGGTTTGTTGCACCCTACACAAGGCGAAATCCGTTTTGATGATAAGGCGATTGCGGGCTGGAGGCCCGACAAAATAGCACGAGCCGGAGTGGCGATCGTGCCAGAAGGTCGGCAGTGCTTTCCTAACCTAACGGTGCACGAGCATTTAAGTGCTTTCTTGGCGCATCGCAATGCTGATTCAAGCGGGCAATGGGATGATGATCGCGTGTACGCCATGTTTCCACGACTTGCCGAGCGCAAGAAAAATATGGGCAATCAACTTTCGGGGGGCGAACAACAAATGTTGGCCATTGGCCGAGCGTTGGTGACCAACCCGAAACTGCTGATTCTCGACGAGGCGACTGAAGGCTTAGCCCCAAAAATTCGAGATGAAATTTGGGCCTGTCTGACCCGTCTTAAAGGGGAAGGCCAAACCGTGCTTATCGTCGATAAGTACGTGCACCGTTTAATGGAAATTGCTGATCACCATGTGGTGATGGAAAAAGGGCAGTGCGTGTGGGAAGGGGACTCTTCAAGCCTAGCCAAAGCGACCGGTGTGTGGGAACGCTACTTGGGAGTGTAAAGTAGCCCTCTAATAAATGTAGCATTTATGCTACAAACGGTACGGAATGTTACTTCAAGTTTGAATGGCTTGAGTTAGCTCAATCAAGGGTTAACAAAAGCTCGTTAGAGTAAACATGACACCTAAGGTGCGGTTGCAGCATAGCTTATGCAACGGTGCTGGCCTGTGTCGTTGTGTTTACCTTATTTGAAGGAAGTCATTATGTCCCCGATTAAAGCTTCATTATTTGCCGTTGCGATCAGTCTGGGCTTTTCGGGCGTTGCGCATGCGCAGAGAACTGAGCCCGTTCAGCCCATACCTTATGCCACCATTACTGATCCTGCGAAGGTAGAACTGGGAAAGAAGCTGTTTTTCGAACCCCGCTTATCGAAGTCTGGGTTTATTTCCTGTAACTCGTGTCACAACATGAGTCGCGGCGGCTCGGATAACTTATCGACCTCGATTGGTGATCGTTGGCAAGAAGGCCCGATCAACTCGCCTACGGTATTGAACTCTAGTCTGAACTTGACCCAGTTTTGGGATGGCAGAGCAAAAACGCTGCAAGAGCAAGCGGGCGGGCCAATTGCGAATCCTCTCGAGATGGGGTTCACGCACGAGTTAGCGTTAGACGTGCTGGAATCCATTCCGCAGTATGTGGACGAATTTGAAAACGTTTACGGTACACGAGACCTATCGATCGACGATGTGACAGATGCCATTGCCGCTTTTGAGGAAACGCTCGTAACACCGGATTCACCCTTTGACCTTTGGTTAAAAGGCGATGACAACGCGCTGAGTGATCAAGCTTTAGCGGGTTACCAGCTGTTTAAAGGTAGTGGCTGTGTTGCTTGCCATAATGGCCCTAACTTAGGAGGCAGCTCATTCCAGAAAATGGGCGTCATTGAGCCTTACCAAACGGCGAACCCCGCCGAAGGGCGTGTGGCAGTAACGGGTGTTGATGCTGACCGCTTTAGTTTTAAAGTGCCAACATTACGCAACGTAGAAATGACGTATCCTTATTTCCATGATGGAGCGGTTGATACCCTGACCGAAGCCGTGGATATTATGGGACGATTGCAGTTAGGGCGTCATTTTACGGATGAAGAGAACGCCAATATCGTCGAGTTTTTGAAGGCCTTGACCGGTAAGCAACCTGAAATCGTGTTGCCGATACTGCCTCCATCACATGACAGCACGCCTAGACCCATACCGTTCGATTCCTAATATGGCATGGACTGATCAAGCATGACGTGCACAATGGGCCCTGCGGGGCCCATTTTTGTTTTTGCTATTGCGGCATCAGTGGCTAGGGTTTACCATGAAATAGTACCGTTTAGATACTATTTGAATTTGGAATCCACATGACTCGTATTGTCCTATTTGAAAATATCCATCCCAGTGCCCGCGAAGTCTTTGAGGCGGCGGGTTTTAGCGATATTGTCACGCATAAAGTCGCACTCACCGGAGAGGCTCTGATTGAGGCCTTACAGGGTGCTAGCGCCGTGGGTATACGCTCCCGATCACAGTTAGACCAGCGCGTGTTATCGGCTGTACCGTCATTGCGAGCGGTGGGATGTTTTTGCATAGGCACAAATCAAGTTGATCTGGATTACGCGACTGAAACCGGTTTACCTGTTTTTAATGCTCCGTTTTCCAACACGCGTTCTGTTGCTGAGCTGGTGCTGGGCGAAGCGATTTTATTGCTTCGTCGAATCCCTGAGAAAAATGCGCGTGTGCATCAAGGGTTTTGGGACAAGTCAGCAGAAGGCGCGTTTGAAATACGCGGAAAAACCTTAGGCATTGTGGGTTACGGAAATATTGGTTCCCAAGTCGGTACGCTAGCTGAAGCTTTGGGTATGCGCGTGTTGTTCCACGACATTGAGTCTAAGCTTCCTCTTAGTAATGCGAAATCGTGCCCATCGTTAAAGCGTTTGCTTGAGCAATCTGATGTGGTGACGTTGCATGTACCGGGTGGGGCTACCACTGAAGATATTATGAACAGCATTACCTTGGCGCAAATGAAGAAAGGTGCGGTCTTGATTAACGCTTCTCGTGGCTCGGTAGTGGACATTGATGCCTTACACGAATTGCTGAAAAGTGGGCATTTGGCGGGTGCGGCGCTGGATGTGTTTCCCAGTGAGCCCAAAGGCGTTAACGAACCGTTAGCAAGCCCATTGATTGGCATGATGAACGTCATTCTGACACCACACATTGGTGGAAGCACACAAGAGTCGCAAGAGAATATCGGCCGCGAGGTGGCCGAGAAGTTGGTGCTGTTCTTACGCAGTGGTGCGACGAAAGGAGCAGTAAACTTTCCAGAGGTCCCTTATTTACCCATCACTGGTGAAACACGTATTTTGCATGTCCATAAGAACGTGCCCGGTACAATGGGGGCGTTAAGCAATATTTTCGCAGAAAGCGGGTTGAACATTGTGGGTCAACAGTTACAAACCTTGGGGCAGTTTGGTTATGCCATCACTGACGTTGATGGTGAAGTCACTGAAGACTTACTGAATCGCTTACGTGCACACCCGGGTACGGTTCGTTGCGAACGGATCTAAAATAAAAAAGGGCGTTAAGCCCTTTTTTTATTGGACAGCAGCAGAAGGCCGGTAGAACAGCACAGCGGTGCTGGCTGGGGTGATTAATTGATCTAAGGTGTATTGCTGCAAATGGCTCATAAACGCTTGCATGGCACCATTAAGGATGCCATTAAGCTTACACGATCCGTCGAGTACACATTGGCTGGTGTCACTCATGCATTCCACCAGTTGAAAGTCAGATTCGCAATCGAGAATGACGGCACCGATGCGAATTTCTGTGGCAGGGCGAGCCAGCTGCATGCCACCATTTTTACCACGTACCGTCGTAATCCAACCATTCTGAGCCAAACCATGAGTGACTTTCATTAAATGAGAGCGGGAAATAGCATAGTGATTGGCTATTTCAGTAATGGTGCACAGTCGCTCGGTGTGAGTCGCCAAATACATGAGCAAACGTAATGCATAATCGCTGCTTAGGTTTAGTCGCATTACTAACTCGCTTATTGAGAAACCGTAGGCCTAGGGCTTAATAGCCTGAATACGAAGAAGTTGATATAAAGCCCTAAGCTTAGTACCCAAAATAAGGTGGAGAGGTGCAAGGCTTGAATCGCAAAGGCAGATGGCCACAGCGCGATTAATCTAAAAACAGCACAAAGTAACATGCCATAAAAAGCCATGCGTAGCGAGGGCGTCGTACTTAGCGCCAAGCCTAAATGTCCTTGAGATGTGCGCACCAACATACCAATGATTAAGGTGGCGAAGCCTGCAACACCTACCACGTGTATGGGAACGGCCAGACGTACTTGTAACCCCAACGTACTTTGAGCGAAATAGGCACCCGCGACAAGCAGGCCAGCACCGATGCAGGCATAACCCACGAATAAAATCCACAGTAAGCTTTCTTGCCAAATCTCACGTTGATGCCAGCGAGCAATTTGGTAGAAAACGATGATGCCAGCAACGACAAGTAGCGCACCAGCTACGGCATTTAGGGCCGCCATCAAAGCCGCGATGGTCATCACACCAAGCGCAAGAATAACCGGCTGAAGCGATGCTAAAAGAGGAATCGAGGGGTTAGCCAAGCGGCGCTGGGTAAAAAAAGGTATGACTCGACTGCTAATCAGCAAGCTAATCACTGCCATGACTACCCAAGCGATATTGAAGCTTTGCCACATTAGGGCCGTATTGAATTGCGCGGCACTGAGTACGAAAACGAATTGCGTAGCGGCTAAGAAGCAGAGTAGCAAAGGCATCATTAAATTGCGCCAGTTTTTGCTAAGCACAACACTGCGAGCGATGGCGACGGCAGCAAGTAAAAAGAAAAGGCTATCGAGCGCTCCGGCGATGGTTAGCGTTGCGGGTGTTCCCCATAAGAACAGGGCGCGGCTACTGATCCAAAGCAAGCAAAGCAAGGCGAGGGGTCGACCAAAAAGTGGGTTAATTCCTGTCCAGGTTGCACTGGCCGTCAGTAAGAAGCCAACGGCAATGGTGCCCACGAAACCCCACAGCATTTCATGTGCGTGCCAGTACATGACAAAAAGCGAGGGTGAGAGGTAAGCCGGAGCATAAACCCATAGGCTGACACTCAATATCGCCCACAAAACAGCGAGCAGATAGAGCGGCCTAAACCCCATCGACAACGAGGCTTCAAGCTCTACCGTTCTGAAAGAAAATTTAGCGTTCGCCATGCTTTAGCTCAAGTGGAGTGGCTTCAGGGTTGTGCGTTATTTGGTAGCCCATCCAAAGGCTACGGGCAATGCGCTGGGCGTAGGCTCTGGCTTGAGTGGCAAGTGCCTGATTAGGATGTTTTGCGGTGGTTTGGCTAAAGAGTGCTAACCAACTTTCAAAGAGCTCTGCACTGAGCTCAGGTAAGTTGCCGTGTTTAACCATGGGTGATCCCGAGTATCGTGCTGTTCTTAGCAGCAAAGAAGACCAGAAGTCGACCATGGTGGCTAAGTGAGTGTCCCAGTCTTTGATATGCGCATTAAAAACTGGGCCGAGGGTTTCATGCTCACGCACTTCGTCGTAGAAGTCGTGTACTAATCGATGAATATCAGCCTCGCTGTGCTCGGAAACAATCATGAAAAATCCTTAACTGATGAAATGACTCGCGTTTTCTCAAACATATATTTAATATGTATCTTATTGTCCGGCATTGTGAGTAAACAAGCAATGTCTTTTAGAAACCCGCGTTATTGATAGTGAACGCGGGGGCGATACTACCCACAGAGCCATAGCCGACTATCTGTTCGTTAATTATTGCTACCAGCCAAGGCAGAGCCTGTGATGTAATAAGCGTGTAGCGTTGTTGCATTTCTTGTACGGAAGGAGCTCGCTCTTCAAATGAGACCGTACGATTCAGCACGTGAAAAACATAAATTTCTTGGATAGCGTTGAGGTCGTCTAGTTCTGCCTTTCTAACGGTAAGCTTGTCGTCGTTGAGGGTAGGCATCGTAGGTGCTGATATTATCTGAGGTTTCATATAATGACTCTTAGCGTAGTGCTAAGTATATTAAGTCGGAGCAATCCATGACATTGGAATATCACAATTTAAACGATAATTTTGCCGTAGCCCCACAGCTGCAACCCGAAGACATGCAGGTGTTGGCAAATACTGGGTTTAAAAGTGTCATCATTAATCGACCAGATTTTGAAGGAGGCACCGAGCAACCAACGTCAGCGGCAGTGACCGCGGCAGCGCAAGCCGCCGGATTAACCGTTGAGTACTTACCTGTCATTAGTGGGCAAATCAGCCCCACTGACGTTCAGCAGTTTGCCGCCCTTATTGATCGTTTGCCAACGCCTATACTGGCTTATTGTCGCAGCGGCAGCCGGTCAGCTCAGCTTTATCAGGCGGCTACTGAGAGTTGATATAACTCAAGTGAGTGCGAATGAAGGCTTGCTTGCGGTGAAAGTCTCGCGCTACTCTTAATTGAACGGCTTAACTAAGGGAGAACATCATGTTTAAAAAAATACTTATCCCAACTGATGGTTCAGCGCTATCAGCTCAAGCAGCAAATAAGGGAGTGTGCTTCGCTAAGAAAACGGGGGCTGAAATTGTAGCGTTGCACGTGACTCAGCCCTTTGCCGCAACGGTTGGCTTTGATGGTATGGCGGCAGCTTACGCCATTACGGATGAAGACTACGAGAAGACAGCAGCCGAGCAATCTAATAAATACTTAAAAGCGGTACTGGATCGTGCTGAAACCGCGGGTGTTGCCGCGACTTCACGTTCAGTTTCGAATTTTAATGTGGCTGACGGTATCGTTAGTGCCGTGGAAGAAGAGGGCTGCGATTTAATCTTTATTGGTTCGCACGGTCGCAGTGGTTTGTCTCGTCTGTTACTGGGTAGCGTAACGATTAAAGTATTAAATATCGCGCGTTGCGCGGTGTTGGTCTATCGAGTCAAAGACAGCGACTAAGTACACTGAGTCTACGCTCTATATAACAAGCGTTAGACAAAAAAAGGGGATCGTTACGAAGCATAACGATCCCTTTTTTTATTTTCGGTCATGCCGCCCTAGTTAGCCTTAGCGGGCTGTAATAACTCACGATGTTGGGTGACAGCTTCAAGCACAATAGCGGAAAGCGCGCCGTCTGAGCTTTGGCCGTCGGGGTGTTGATCAAGAAACTCGTATAACGAACGACGCATACGCGGGTCCCAGAACTGTCGTATATGGTTAGCGATTCCCATCGTGCGTTGATCTTGCTTGGGTTGGGACTCAAAAAACTGGCCAATACGATTGACCATGGGGATTAGGCTTTTAATATTCATAGTCAGAAACGCTTTACAAATTAGAGGGGCTGCAGACGGTGAGGGTGGCTGTAAACACTAAACTGGTGAGAACGACCGAAACCGATCAGCAATAAGTTAAGTTCCGAGGCTAAATCAATAGCGAACGACGTGGGAGCTGACACGGCAATTAAGGTGGGAATATTGGCAGCAGCCGTTTTTTGTACCATTTCGAAGCTCGCGCGACTGGACACCACCACCATTTTTTGTTGCGCTTGGCTAAGTTCATCTGACCGCAGTAGATGTCCTATTAGTTTATCTAGCGCATTGTGTCGGCCTACGTCTTCGCGAACCACCTCGATGTCGCCATTGGCTAAAGCAAGCCCAGCGGCATGGGTGGCTCCGCTTTGTTGATGTAGGGGTTGTCGCGCACGTAGCTGGTCTAAAGC
The DNA here is from genome assembly GCF_057475185.1 of Paenalcaligenes sp. DL 463. Lineage (NCBI taxonomy): Bacteria > Pseudomonadati > Pseudomonadota > Betaproteobacteria > Burkholderiales > Alcaligenaceae > Paenalcaligenes > Paenalcaligenes sp. DL 463. The sequence continues at coordinate 924,554 of NZ_JBYBKX010000001.1, forward strand.
ATTAAAGACGGCGTTGCTTGTGACGCGTTCTGGGGGTGTTGCAACCGGATCCAGTTCACGTCGTACTTCGTTTAAGCTTTCTAAACCGCACAGCCCACAACCGGTACGCCCCGCTAATTGACGCCGCCGTTGCTTCAACCTGTGAAGGCAAGCACTGGCGATTTCAATGTCGACGATATGGCCTTGTGGGCCACTGTGTATCTGCACGTCGTATACCTCGCTAGCGCTGCTGATAATGCCTTCTGTAAAAGCAAAGCCTACAGCCAGATCTTCAAGGTCAAGAGGCGTGGCGAGCAGTGCCGCGTGACTAATGCCATTGAACTGTAAGGCAATAGGGACTTCAACGGCGATAAGGTCGGGCTCGGAACCCCCCGTTTTAGAGGGGCTTTGGCGCCAAACGTCATACGTTGTAAGCCCCCCTTGTGCAACGGTTGCAGTGGGGGGTGTGGTTTGTGTTGTCATGATGCTTAGTATGTAGCTGTGCTCGTTTAGCTCCGATTCTTACTGTTGCATGACGGGTGTTTCAGCCGTTGTGTCGCTGAGTTCTGCTGACTCTGAATCAGCTCCGCTGAGCAAGCGTTGTTGTAAGTCGTTGAAATCCGTCCATTTAGATTGCCACTCGGAGGATTGAGCTTGGGTGACTTTATTTACCTGTACGGCAGTCACTTTGTACTCAGGGCAGTTCGTCGCCCAGTCAGAGCTGTCAGTGGTGACCACGTTAGCGCCTGACTCAGGAAAGTGGAACGTAGTGTACACCACGCCTGGCTGCATGGCGGTGGTGACCGTGGCACGCAGAACCGTTTCCCCCGCACGACTTTTAATCGATACAAAGTCACCCGTACGTATGCCGCGATCCTCGGCGTCTTGTGGGTGCAGCTCGAGCAGATCTTCTTGGTGCCATGCGACGTTATGGGTTCGGCGGGTTTGCGCTCCTACGTTATATTGCGACAAGATGCGGCCCGTGGTCAGAAGCAGTGGGAAGCGTCGTGTACTACGTTCTTCGCTTGGAATGTATTGCGTCACAATAAAGTTGCCCTTGCCACGCACAAACTCATCAATGTGCATGGTTTCGGTACCTGCAGGCGCGGCCTCGTTACACGGCCACTGCACGCTGCCTAACTCGTCAATCAAGTCAAAAGATACGCCAGTAAAGGTAGGCGTTAAGCTGGCAATCTCATCCATAATTTCTTTAGGATGGTTATAGTTCATGGGGTAGCCCAACGCGTTAGAAAGAGCGCAAGTGATCTCCCAATCGGCCATACCATTTTTCGGTTCCATCACTTTACGCACGCGAGAAATACGTCGCTCGGCGTTCGTAAAGGTGCCGTCTTTTTCAAGGAATGACGACCCGGGTAAGAAAACGTGGGCGTATTTGGCTGTTTCGTTCAAGAATAAATCTTGAACAATGATGCATTCCATTGCAGATAGCGCAGCGGCTACATGCTGGGTGTCTGGGTCAGATTGCACGATGTCTTCGCCTTGGCAATATAAGCCCATGAATGAACCACTGACGGCGGCATCGAACATGTTGGGAATACGTAACCCAGGTTCTGACTGCAGCGTTACGCCCCATGCGGCTTCGAACTCGGCGCGCACCACATCATCAGAAATATGACGATAGCCCGGAAGTTCGTGAGGGAACGAGCCCATGTCGCAGGAACCTTGAACGTTGTTCTGTCCGCGAAGGGGGTTCACACCGACGCCTTCGCGACCAATGTTTCCTGTGGCCATGGCCAGATTGGCGATCGCCATGACTGTCGTCGAGCCTTGGCTGTGTTCGGTAACGCCTAAACCATAATAAATTGAACCGTTACCGGCCTTAGCATACAGACGGGCTGCGCCACGTACGTCAGCAGCTGATACGCCCGTTGTTGCTTCGGTGGCTTCTGGAGAGTGCTCTGGTTGGCTGACAAACTCTCTCCAGTCAGTAAACGCATCCAGATCACAGCGTTCTTGTACGTAGTTTTCGTCTACCAAACCTTCGGTGACAATAACGTGAGCTAAGGCGGTCAGTAAGGCCGTGTTCGTGCCGGGTAGTAACGGCAGATGGAAATCAGCCTTAATGTGGGGCGAGCTAACCAGATCCGTCGCGCGGGGATCCACAACGATGAGTTTAGCGCCTTCACGTAAACGACGCTTTAAGCGGGAAGCAAACACAGGGTGCGCATCACTTGGGTTCGCGCCTATGACAATGGCTACATCGGTGTGCATCACCGAGTCAAAGGTTTGGGTTCCTGCGGACTCGCCTAGCGTTTGTTTCAGACCGTAGCCAGTAGGAGAGTGGCAGACGCGAGCACACGTATCCACGTTATTGGTACCAAAAGCAGCACGTACCAGTTTCTGAACAAGGTAGGTTTCTTCGTTCGTACAACGTGACGAGGTAATCCCACCAATCGAATCATGACCGTACTTGGCTTGGATGCGTTTCATCTCAGAGGCGGCATAGCTAAGCGCCTCTTCCCACGATACTTCTTTCCATGGGTCATGAATGCTGGAGCGAATCATGGGGTTGAGAATACGATCTTCGTGAGTGGTGTAGCCAAAGGCGAAACGGCCCTTAACGCAGGAATGCCCTCGGTTAGCTTTGCCGTCTTTCCAAGGGGTCATGCGTACAACTTGCTCGCCTTTCATTTCGGCTTTAAAGCCACAGCCCACGCCACAGTAGGCACAGGTGGTCAGGACGGCATGTTCAGGTTGACCCATGTCGATCACTGATTTTTCCATTAACGACGAGGTTGGGCAAGCTTGAACGCAGGCGCCACACGAGACGCAATCGCTTTCCAGAAACCCATCGTTTTGGCCGGCCACAATGCGTGAGTCAAAGCCACGGCCTTCTACGGTTAATGCAAAGGTACCTTGGACTTCTTCACAAGCACGCACACAGCGGCTACAGACGATACAAAGCGAGGGATCGTAAGTAAAGTACGGGTTGCTTTCATCTTGCTCGCTGTGAAAATGGTTAGCTCCTTCGAAGCCATAGCGCACGTTACGTAAGCCAACCACACCGACGGTATCTTGAAGCTCGCAGTTTCCGTTGGCTGGGCAGGTTAAACAGTCTAAGGGGTGATCAGAGATATAAAGCTCAACCACATTCTTACGTAGCGTATTAAGACGCTCGTTTTCGGTGGTGACAACCATGCCGGCCTCAACCGGCGTGGTGCACGAAGCGGGCTGACCACGACGACCCTCGATTTCAACTAAGCACACACGGCAAGAGCCGAAGGCTTCGAGGGTGTCGGAAGCACAGAGCTTGGGAATATTAATCCCTGCAATGGCTGCAGCACGCATGACGGAGGTGCCTTCGGGCACACTGATCTGATGCCCATCAATGGTTAGCGCTACCATTTGGGTGCTGAGTGAAGCAGGGGTACCGAAATCTCGGTCACGAATGGCGACAGTCTCTAGCATGACGGACTCCTTTAAGCGGTTTGCTGGTCTGTAGATGAAACATCAGTGGCGGTGGCTTCAAGGCCAAAGTCGCTAGCAAAATGTTCCATTGCAGAGAGCACAGGATAGGGGGCCATGCCGCCTAGAGCGCAGAGCGATCCAGCCATCATGGTGTCACACAGTTCGCGCAGCAATATCGTATTGGCTTCGCGCTCGGTGTTTTGACGAATTTTTTGTATCACTTCGACTCCGCGTACGGAGCCCACTCGACAGGGCGTACACTTACCACAGGATTCGATAGCACAGAACTCCATCGCGTATTGGGCCATGTGTCCCATATCGACCGTTTCGTCAAAGGCGACGATTCCACCATGGCCGACCATCGCGGATGTGGCCATGTAGGCTTCGTAATCGAGCGGTACATCCCATTGGTGTTCGGGTAAGTAAGCACCCAGAGGTCCGCCCACCTGCACAGCACGTAAGGGGCGTCCCGATGCTGAGCCGCCTCCAAAATCAAACAGAAGTTCACGTAAGGTGATGCCAAATGCTTTTTCGACTAAACCGCCGTGCTTCACGTTACCGGTGATCTGGAAGGCTAAGGTGCCGCGTGAGCGTCCCATGCCGTAATCTCGATAATAATCGCTGCCTTTGGCTAAGATAATGGGTACAGACCCCAGCGAAATCACGTTATTCACAACGGTAGGTTTACCCATGAAGCCTTCAAGGGCGGGGAGGGGAGGTTTAAAGCGTACGACGCCGCGCTTGCCTTCTAAGCTTTCAAGTAAAGAGGTCTCTTCACCGCAAATATAGGCACCAGCCGCTTTACGTACCTCAAGGTGGAACGCTTTGCCTGAGCCAGCGATGTTGTCGCCTAACCATCCAGCGGTCTGAGCGCGGTCGATGGCTGCGGACAACACGTTGATCGCTAAGGGATACTCAGAGCGCACATAGATATAACCTTCTGTTGCACCAACGGCTAGGCCGGCAATGATCATCCCTTCGATTAAGGTGTAGGGATCGCCTTCCATCAGCAAACGATCAGAAAAGGTGCCTGAGTCGCCTTCATCGGCATTACAGACGATGAATTTTTGATCAGCGTGGGCTTGTAATACGGTGTTCCACTTAATCCCAGTAGGGAAAGCGGCGCCTCCGCGTCCGCGTAAGCCAGAGTCAGTCACGGTTTTTACGATATCGGCTGCTGACATGGCGAGCGCGTTGTTTAAGCCTTCGAAACCACCATGAGCCTGATAGGCCGCTAAATCCAAGGGGTCGGTAATGCCCACCCTGGCAAAGGTAAGACGCTCTTGGTTTTTTAAGTAGGGAATGTCTTCCGTTAAGCCGTGGCACAGCGGATGAGGTTGGCACGCTAGCCAGTTCGCCTCAAACAGCGAATCAAGGTCGTCAAGGGTGACGGGGCCATAAGCAACGCGACCTTCAGGGCCTTCGATTTCAACGAGCGTTTCTAGCCACAACATGCCACGCGATCCGTTACGGATCAGTTCGATGTTGAGTTGTTGCTCGGCTGCACGTGCTTGAATGGCAGTTGCAATGTCGTTAGCCCCCACAGCAACGGCTGCGGTATCGGCAGGTACAAAAACACGAATGGAATGATTCATTATTTCGCTCCTTCGGATGCAAGCAAATGATCAAGCCGCTCGGGACTCATTTTTGCGTAAGGTTTTCCATCCAGCATAACGGCTGGAGATTGAGCACAGAGACCAAGGCAGTAAACCGGTTCTAAGCTGACCGAACCATCTGGCGAGGTTTCATGAAAGTCACAGGAGAGCTTGTTACGAGCATGCTGCGCAAGCTCTTGGCTACGCATCGACTGACAGGCCTCGGCCATACAGACTTCAAGCACATGTTTGCCTGTGGGCTTTTGTCTGAAGTGGGCATAGAAGCTAATCACGCCGTATATTTCGGCACGAGACAAATTCAATGCCCGCGCAAGCAAAGGGAGTACGGCGTCGGGAATATGACCTATTTCATCTTGAATACAGTGCAAAATAGGTAATAGATTTCCACGCTTGTCTATGTGTTGTTCTAGCGCCGCATTGACGACTTGCTGATAATCAACACCCGCTGGCTCGAACTGATCAGCGTTTGAGGGTATGTGCATAAATTTGTCCTTAACCACCAGGGTTGGCGACGAATCGCCGTTGCTTATATGTATGGCTTTGCATATTATTGTTGTAGCTGCACCTATAATCTACAAAGGTATGAGCCATATATCAATAGGTTAATTTGTGCATATATGCCTTTTTCATATGTTTTGATAAACATATTAAGGCGCATCGCATTGTGATCATTGTGGGGTAAGCATTGAAAGCCAGAATCCAATCTGAATGGGTACTAGAAAGCACGGGTGGGGACGTTCTGTACTTAGGTGACGTCTTGCGTTTGCTTGCTGCCATCGAATCGTTAGGCAATATCACGGCTGCCGCGAAAGCTAGCTCGCTGTCTTATCGTCATGCATGGGGTTTGATTCGCTCTGCTGAAGCGCAACTCAAAGCCTCGCTTATCGAAACCTCAAGGGGGCAAGGCTCTACCTTGACCGAGTTTGCGAAACGGCTACTGTGGGCCAATCGACGCGTCCATGCTCGACTTACCCCAACACTTGAAAGCATGGCTTTTGAGTTACAAGAAGAGCTTTTGCGACTGTATAGCGAGCAGCCTCAACATTTACGTATTCATGCGAGCCACGGCTTTGCGGTAGAGGGTTTGATCCGTTTAGCAACGGATAAAGATTATTTACCACTTGAACTTCGCTACCGAACAGCGATCGAAGCCTTAGGGTCCTTGGTTCGACGCGAATGTGATTTGGCCGGTTTTCAGGTGCCTTTAGGTAAGTATCAAGACAATGCAGTGCGTCGTTACCGAGAATGGTTGAATCCAGAACAGCATCGGCTGATTTATCTCAGTAATCGAAACACGGGTTTGTTTGTACAGCAGGGAAACCCACGTGGCGTACATTCAGTCGCTGATTTAGTCAGGCCTGAAGTGCGTTTTGTGAATCGGCAGATCGGTTCAAGCACCCGTTATTTATTGGACTTAATCCTTCATGACCTTAAACTGAACGAGTCGAATATTCACGGTTTTGATAGTACCGAGCTCACCCACATGGCGGTCGCAGCACTGGTGGCGAGCAACATGGCTGATGTGGGCTTTGGGGTAGAAACTGCCGCATGGCGGTGCGGGCTTGACTACATACCCTTAGCGCAAGAACGATATTTTTTTGCGGTTCATAAAGACTTGATTGATTCGGCCCCCGTGCAGCGGTTTTTAGAGTTAATCACGGGCGATGATTATCAAGCGTATATGGGTCAGTTGGTTGGCTATTCCGCCGAAGGCAATGGCGCAATCCTGACGCTTGAAGAGGCTTTTGGCGAAATTGCCGCCTATTCGAGTATATGATTAATGCACAAGTCAATTATTATATCCTGTCTACTACAGGGCCATTATGAACAGTGCCACTCACAATGTTGTCACGCAAGCAGAGACTACGGAGCAAAACAGTTTGAAAGAGAAACGTCCTAGAGTCATTCCTGTCGCTTCGCAAGGGGTGGGCGATTTATTGCATCGCCCTCTACGCGATTTACGCATTTCAGTTACCGATAAATGCAACTTTCGGTGTACGTACTGTATGCCACGAGAGGTCTTTGGTGCTGATTATGAGTTTCTCGCGCAGCAGCAATTACTAAGTTTCGAAGAAATTACGCGTATCGCGAAACTGGGTGTGAATCTGGGCGTGCAGAAAATTCGGCTTACCGGTGGCGAGCCCCTGTTGCGCCGTCATATCGAAGATTTAATCGCCATGCTGGCCGAGCTGCGCACGCCTGAAGGCAAGCCAATTGAGTTGGCCATGACCACGAACGGCACCTTGTTGGCGAAAAAAGCTAAAGCATTGAAAGCGGCAGGCTTGCATCGTGTCACGGTAAGTTTGGATGCGTTGGAAGATGTACGCTTCGCCAACCTTAGTGACAGCAAAGTGTCAGTGGATACGGTATTACACGGCATTGAGGTGGCGCATGCAGAGGGTTTAAGCCCCGTTAAGGTCAACATGGTGGTACGTAAGGGGCTTAACGATGATCAAATCGTCCCTATGGCCCGCTATTTCCGTGAAACCTCTCATATTCTGCGTTTTATTGAGTACATGGATGTGGGCAATAGTAATGGCTGGAACCTACGTGAGGTCATTACAGGCGAAGAAATCTGTGCTGCTATTCATGAGCATTTTCCACTCGAGCCCGTGAAGGCGAATTACGTGGGCGAGGTCGCTGGGCGTTATCGCTATATTGACGGTTGTGGTGAAGTGGGTGTTATCACCAGTGTTTCCAAGCCGTTCTGTGGCGACTGTACGCGCATGAGACTGTCGCCCGAGGGCCAGCTGTTTTTGTGTTTATTTGGCTCTAAAGGTTATGACGTGCGTGAGTTGCTGCGTTCCGGCGCAAGCGACGATGAGATCGCAGGCTTTGTGTCGAGCACATGGCGTCGACGGGGCGATCGATATTCAGAAATTCGAGGTGATCAGACGGTGGCACGACAGAAAGTCGAAATGAGCCATATCGGCGGATGATTGATCAACGTAGCCTCAGTGCCTTGGTATTGGCCGGTGGCCAATCCCGTCGACTGCAAGCTTTAGGGGCGGTCGATAAGGGCTTACTGCAATTGGCTAGCCAGCCGCTTATTAGTCATGCCGTCGCCAAATTAAAGCCGTACGCCTCTACCGTATTGATTAGTGCGAATCAGCACACAGCGCTTTATGCCCGCTATGGCGAGGTCGTCAATGATGATCCCAGCTTTAGTCGTTGGCAGGGGCCGCTGGTTGGCCTCTTGACGGCGCTTGAGCACATTCAAACCCCATGGCTCGTCTGCCTTCCCGTTGATAGCCCTTTCTTGCCACAGCAAGTCATTACGCGACTTCTTAACGCTCAGGCATCGAACGTGGAGGCACAGGCTTTTTTTGCAACTGCTGAACGAGCGCATCCACTTTGCTTGCTGGTGCATCAAGAGCTTCGAGCAAGCTTACGTTCGTTTCTTGAAAGTGGAGAGCGGCGTGTGCAGCGCTGGTTAGAAGAGGTTGGGGCTCAGTCTGTGTCCTTTGGGGTCGAGGCCGAGCCACTGTTTGCCAATATTAATACCGTAGAGCAGTGGCTCGAAGCGCAGCGCCTATCGGATGAGTAGGGCGCCACGTAAGACGTTCGCGTTAATAGCCCCAGATATCGAAGTCGTAATACGCAACGTTGGCGCCGTCTGAGCAGGTGCTATCTGCGGGGACACGTGCTAAGCCGGAGGCCCACGCCAGAGAGCTCAATATATTTGAACCTTGTAGCGCATGGGGAGTGATTTGGATGACACCGTTGTTGGCGTCGCCAGCTTGAACCCGCAGAAACTCGTCGCGATCTCCGCGGTAGCTTTGTTCACTGTTTAGGCGGCCTTGTAGGATGCGCGGCAGTACGTTGCTTCGGCCTTGCATGTTGCGAATTAACGGGCTGACCATCAGTGTGAATACGGTATAGGCGGAAACAGGGTTTCCAGGTAAACCTACAATAGGCGTGTTATTGACGCGTGCCAATGCGACCGGTTTGCCTGGTTTCATGCGTACACGCCACATCTGCATTTCACCACCTAGCGATTCGATGGCTGGCTTCACCAGATCTTTGTCGCCCACGGATACACCACCTACCGTTAGTACCACATCGCAAGACTCACTCAGGGAGCGAATGGCGTCTTGTATGGCTTCTAAGGTGTCTTTTGCATGGATGATGTGAGTGACATCAACCTTCAATTGCTCAGCGAGAGCCGCTAGCATTGCGGCATTAGAATTATAGATTTGGCCGGGTTGCAAGGTGGAGCCTGGTTGTATCAGTTCGTCGCCCGTGGTCAGAATACCTACCTTTAACGTAGGGTAGACATTGACGTCGGTAATACCTTGCGAGGCCAAAATGGCAATTTGAGCACTGCCTATCACGGTGCCTTGTTCGATCACCACGTTGCCTACTGCCATGTCTTCACCGGCGATACGAACATGCTGGCCTTGTCGGGGGGCGACATTAACCAGCAATTGCTCGTCGGTTTCGGTGCCGTGCTCCTGCATGACGATAGTGTCTGCACCCTCAGGAAGTAGGCTGCCAGTGAACAGTCGAATGGCATTTCCCGGTTGCAGTGCTTGAGGAACGTCGCCTGCGTACACGCGTTGTTGTATAGGAAAGCGAACACCTTCAGCAAAATCGGCAAAACGTATGGCGTAGCCATCCATTGCGCTGTTATCGGCTGGCGGGATATTAATGGTGGCGTTGACGTTTTCAGCCAGAACGCGCCCACGAGACTGTTGAACGGTTACTCGCTCAGACGATTGAGGCCGAGTGCCGGCTTGAATAAGTTGGTCTTGGGCAATATCAAAATCGAGTAAGGTCATAAGCTTCAAGTGTAAATCGTGAAAATAAAAAGGCTACGCACAACTCTCAGCCACATTACAGGGCTTGTGGCGGCTATCTAACTGGGAATCAAGAATTTTTTCCCACGCGAGCTTGCACGCCCCAGTCGAGCCGGGTAAACAAAAAATATAATGCGCATTCGCGATGCCAGCTAAGGCATCGGATTGCAGACTAGAGCTGCCAATGTCGGCGTAGGATAAGGCTCTGAAGAGCTCGCCAAAGCCGGTGATTTCCATGTCCAGTAATGGTCGCACGGCGGCAATAGTGGATTTCTTTTTGTCAGCGAAACCGGTTCCGCCATTACAAAGAATGACATGAATATCAGGGTCGGCGATCCATTGGCTTAGCTGGGCCCGTAAGCGATACACATCGTTAGGCAAAATGTTTGAGGCTATGCAACGGTGGCCCGCTTCGTCAAGGCGTTCGCGTAGATACAGCCCTGATGTGTCGGTATCGATATTGCGGCTATTCGAGACGGTCAATACAGCGCAGTTCAGAACTTTCTTATCGGGGGTGCTCATGTGTTTTCCGCGTCGGGGTTGTCCCATTGGGCTGTTTTCAAGGCGTCGTTTTCGTGTTGTTGAACCCAGAACTGTTTTCCATCGGCTAAGATTTCCCGCTTCCAGAAGGGGGCGCGAGTTTTTAGCGCATCGATGATGTACTCACCCGCCTTGAAGGCTTCGCCGCGATGGGCACTACTCACGCCAACAAACACAATTTGTTCGTTGCGATTGAGTGAACCTACCCGATGCACTACGCGAACGTTTTGAATGTCCCAGCGTTTTAGGGCTTGATCACAGATGGCTTGTATTTCTCGTTCACACATACCTGGGTAGTGTTCGAGCTCTAAGGTTTGGGTGACAGAGTTTGTATCGTAATCGCGCACGTAGCCTACAAAACTGAGCAACGCGCCAGTTTGCCCCTCGTTGGTAGCGTAAAGCTCAGACACCAGCTCCCCAACGTCGAAGTCGTGTTCTTGTACGGTGATCATGGTTAGCCTCCGGTCACAGGTTCAAAAACGGCAACCTCATCGTCTGGGTTAATGGTGGACTCGTGATTGACATAGTATTGATTGATCGCCACTTTCAAACGCTGTTGTAAGGGAGCGATATCGGGGTATTTCTTGACCACATCATTGAGCCAATCACGAACTAACATGGGCTGGCCGATTTCCCAGCGCTCGCTGCGCGTTCCGGTAATTTCTGCTACCTGTGCAAAATATAAAACATTGATATGCGTTGGCATGGTTATCTCCTAAAGCGTGGCGGGGTCAGCATGCCATTCACCGCTTTTCCCGCCCGCCTTGTATTCGAGTTGTATCCGTTCGATGATGATGCCCTTATCGGCAGCCTTACACATGTCGTAGATGGTTAGTGCTGCGACGCTACAAGCCGTCATGGCTTCCATTTCAACGCCCGTGCTATGGGTGGTTTTGCAGGTGGCTCGAACCGTAATGCGGCGAGTGCTGGCATCACTTTCGAAGTCGATGCCCACAAAATCCAGCGGTAAGCTGTGGCAAAGTGGAATAAGGTCGGCGCAACGCTTCGCGGCTAAAACGCCAGCAATACGTGCTGTATTCAACACCTCACCCTTTGCATTGTCTTGAGCAGAAAGCAGTTTGAAGGCTTCTGTGCCTAAGCGGATATGGCCGACGGCAATGGCTGTGCGCGGGTTAAGCTGTTTATGGCTAACGTCTACCATTCGCACTTGTCCGTGCTCGTCGAGGTGACTTAAGTGGGCGGTACTATCGGCCACGGTATATCCAGTGGGTTTATGATTCGAATTCACAATCTCTCTCTCGTGTTTTGATGCGGTCTGCGTGTTGTTGCTAAGGAGCCTACACACAGACTGATGAATTAGTATAGACGTAGTCGTTGCTATCGTAGGTCGCTAACCCTTCAAGTAATCATGGTTGTGCATGACATTCAAGCTTGGGGAGCATCGGTAGACAGTAAATCTTCATTCCGAAGTAGGTGCGCTAATTCTAATAAATTTTTTGCCCCTGTTTTCTCAAGCGCTCGAGCTCGGTGCACCTCTACAGTGCGCATTGTAATGTCCAACTCATCGGCGATTTGCTTGTTCAGCATGCCTTTTAGCGCAAGTTCCAATACTTGTTTTTCGCGATTAGAGAGCGACGATATTTTAGTGGCCCATTCTAGGTGTTGTTCGCGCTGCTCTTTGTCATGCTCGTATTGCTGCAGTACGTTTAGCACGCGGTCTACGAGGTCATTATCGTTAAAGGGCTTTTCGATAAAATCGGCCGCACCTTGCTTAAGCGACGCCACGGCCATTGGCAAGTCACCGTGACCACTGAGAAATATCACGGGCTGTGTGGCTCCCCTCTTTAGCAAGGCATCAAATAGTTCTAACCCCGACATGCCATCCATGCGTATGTCGAGTAGTAAGCATCCTGTTAACTCAGGCGTCCAGTGCGCCAAAAATGACTCGCCGGACTCCCAGCACTGAGTTGGCACATTTCTGGTTTTAAAAAGCCACGAAAGTGAGTCACGTATTGCGGGCTCGTCATCGATAATGTGAACCAGGGCTTCTGAAGTTAAGGTTTTCATCATGTGGTTAACGGTAAGGTAAAAACGAAAACAGCACCGGGCGTGCTTGTTGCCTCGTACCATAAGGTGCCATGGTGTAGCTCGATAATTGAGCGACAAATATTAAGGCCAATGCCCATCCCTTGTTTTTTTGTAGTGGCGAAAGGCTGGAATAGCAATGGAACCATGGCGTCTTCGACTCCTGCGCCATTATCACTAACAATAATGAGTGCGTGTTGATCGTGGCATTCGACGCTGACTTCAATGATGCGGTGGCGAGTGGTTATGCTACGCACGGAATCAAGCGCATTACGCAGTAAGTTTAGAATAACTTGCTCGACCATGATTTGATCTGCCATCACGGTAACGGACGTTGCGGGAAGTTTGGTGTTTAGCGTGACCTGATGTTTGCGAAGTTCGGCATGCATAACAGAGAGGCTACTTTGTATCATAGTCCGCAGATTCTCTTCCAGTAATAGCGGCTCGCGTTTGCGCACAAAGTCATGAGTGCGACGGATGATTTCTCCCGCACGTCGGTTTTGCTCAGCGATGTGTTCTAAGCCTTTCAGTACCTCATGCTCGATGGGGTCGTGTTGCTTTAAGAGATTCATGCATCCTGCCGTATAACTCGCAACAGCAGAAAGTGGTTGATTCAACTCGTGTGCCAGTGTGGTGGTCATTTCACCCATGGTCATCAGGTGCGCGGTGTGTTGCAGTTGTTCTGCCTGTTGACTGGCATATTCTTCCTGCGCTTTACGACCCGTGATATCGATAATCGATCCCATCCATCCCATGTGTTTGCCTTGGCTATTGACCAAGGGGGCTTCGTGTACCTGAACATCAAGCAACGTACCATCGGGCTGCATAAAACGAGTTTCGAAACTTTGTGCCTTAGGGGTTTGGTTTTGTTGGTAATGCCGCTCTAAGGTTTCACTTAGCATTTCGGGTGGCCACCACGGCATCGGGGGCGTTAAGCCGATTACATCGGCTTCGTTTCGTCCTACTAGATGGCAAAATGCTGGGTTGACGTACAGAATGCGTCCATGTAGATCGCGAGCACGTAAACCCGTGGTAATGGAATTTTCCATGGCTCGCCTGAAGGCTTGCTCATCCAGCAATGCCTGTTCGGCTTGGCGACGTTTGCGGGCGTAATAGTGTTGGACCAATAGATTAATAATAGCCAGTATGGCTAAGCCAACGATAACCGTGATAAGAAGCGTAAGCGTGGGGGTGGAGGGGCTTAGGTAGGGTGTGAGTCGTAAACGCACACCGTGTAGCGGCGGGTCCACCGACATGCTGTGATCCAGTGCATTGGTGGTAGAGGCGGTTTTAACTCGTCGAGCGATGACCTGATCGCTGTTATTAATGAGTACCACCTCGTAGTTTTCGGCCACCCACCAAGGAACGTGGTTAGTCAGTAATTGGCTTAATGAGATCGAGGCTTGCAGCGCTCCGCTTATTTCGTTTTTTTCATTGAAAATCGGAAAAACAATATCGACCAGCGTGTCGTTATGCTGCGCCGAATAATAGGCCGGACGCCACGCTTTCATTTGGGGCACGGGTAACAACGGAGGCTGATCAGGGCTGTAGCCTTGTGGCAGGGTAAGCAACGCCTCCCCTTGGGTGTTAATCCACGTGATGCTCATCAACTCAGAGTGAATGGTTTTCATGTGCGCCAAGCGTGCATAAAGCTCGGATTGCTGTGTTGATGTGCTTAAGTCAGCGGCAATACGTTCTAAATTAGATTCATAAATACGCAGGTGAAACACCAGATTTTGTTCTACCCATAACGCATCTTCGATCAGCTTGTTACGTTGCTCTTCAGCACGATCATTTTTGACCACTGCAATGAATAACCCGATCAGAATCACAATAATGGCAATTGCCAAAATAGGCATGTAGCTCATTACTGTCGAGCTAAGCGTTGATTCGACGTGATTGCGACGATCAGTCTTTCTAAGGGTAATCATGAACGGCCGTTTCGGATTTCCACAATGGTTAAAAGGTTGGATGCTTCGTAATCTACGTACTAGCTAGTTCTTAATAATTACATCGGGCCTAAACCCTGAGTTCGGGCACGGAGGAAACAATGAAAAAAATTCTTGCTGCTACCCTTGTTGCATCGGCTTTTTTTGCGTCTAACGCCATGGCAAATGCGCCTTTGGTGATTAAGTTTAGCCATGTTGTGTCTCCTGATACACCAAAAGGTAAAGGAGCAGACCGCTTTAAAGAGCTTGCCGAGAAGTACACCGAAGGCAAGGTCGTTGTGGAAGTCTACCCAAACTCACAGCTCTATAAAGATAAAGAAGAGCTAGAGGCTTTGCAATTAGGGGCAGTACATATGTTGGCGCCTTCACTTGCTAAGTTTGGCCCGCTGGGTGCGCGCGAGTTTGAAGTGTTCGACTTGCCTTTTATCTTTCAAGACAAAGATCAACTTCGTAAGGTTACGAATGGGGACGTGGGTAAGCAGCTACTGGCTAAGTTAGAGCCTAAGGGAATTAAAGGTCTAGCGTATTGGGATAACGGTTTCAAGGTCATGAGTGCCAATTCACCGTTGCATAGCGTTGATGACTTTTTGGGTCTGAAGATGCGGATTCAATCATCCAAGGTGCTCGAGTCGCAAATGCAGGCTCTGGATGCAGTACCGCAGGTGATGGCGTTCTCTGAGGTGTATCAGGCGTTGCAAACGGGGGTTGTGGACGGTACGGAGAACCCACCATCCAATATGTACACTCAGAAAATGCACGAGGTACAAAAGCATGCGACCCTTTCGAACCACGGTTATTTAGGCTATGCCGTGATCGTCAATAAAAAGTTCTGGGATGAGCTAGACGAAGCCATTCGTAATCCATTAGAAAAAGCACTGGATGAGGCCACTGAGTACGCCAATAACATTTCAGAGCAAGAAAATGACGACTCGATGAAAGCCATGAGAGAGTCCGGGCGCACGACTTTTCACGAACTAACACCCGAGCAGCGTCAAGAGTGGATTGAGCAATTACGCCCTGTACACAAAGCCATGGAATCACGCATTGGTGCTGAAACCATTGAAGCGGTTTATCAGGCCGTTGGGTCATAGGTAATGAACGCTCCCGATGTGCGCAACGGGCACATCGGGAAGTTCCGGTTCAGGGCCACCTCAGCGCCCAACTCATTGTAGGCTCGGCAACGATATCGACGGCTCATGCAGCCTGATCGATTCAGGCCACGGAGAAGCCATGTTTTTACGTTACTTAAATAAGTTCGAAGAGATCTTTGTCTCTGTGCTCATGATCGCGGCTGTACTCATCATTTTTGTTGCAGTCTGTCAGCGGTATTCCATGACCCTGATAGCGGATATTGTCGCTTGGGCCAGAGCCAATGATTATCCACAGCTCTTAGCGCAAAGCCGCTCCGTGTATCGCACGGTAGTGGGGCTGAATATGTTATGGGCCCAAGAGCTCTGTATTTATCTGTTTGTGTGGATGGCGAAGTTTGGTGCGGCCTATGGCGTACGCATTGGTATCCACGTGGGTGTGGACGTCTTAGTAAATATGGTGTCACCCGCAAAACAAAAAATTTTAGTGGTGATCTCATTGTTAGCGGGCGCGATTTTTACCGCTCTGGTCGCATGGATTGGCGGCAGCTTCGTTTATGACATTAGCCAAACGGCACAGGTTTCAGCCGACTTAGAGGTGCCAGTCTGGCTCGTTTATCTGGCCGTACCAGCGGGTTCAGTGTTGATGTGCTTTCGCTTCCTTGAAGCGCTGTATCACTACCTAAAAACAGGAGAGCAAGCGCACTATACCCCGGGCGGAAGTTTGCTTGAAGAATCCACCGCCAACGGAGACGCCGCATGATTAGTTTTATTATTTTCGCGCTGCTTGGCGTGTTGTTGTTGACGGGAATGCCGGTGTCGATTGCACTCGGTCTGACCGTGATGACCTTCTTATTCACCATGACCAGTGTGCCGATGGACAGTATCGCTTTGAAACTGTTCACCGGAATTGAGAAGTTTGAAATCATGGCGATTCCATTCTTTATTCTGGCAGGGGGCTTTTTGACCCACGGCGGCGTGGCGCAACGAATGATACGTTTTGCTGCTGCCATGGTAGGGCATTTGCCAGGAGGTATGGGCTTGGCCGCGGTACTGGCGTGTGCGCTATTTGCTTCCATCAGTGGGTCTTCACCTGCAACGGTGGCGGCGATTGGCTCAATCATGATTCCGGCCATGGTGAAGCAAGGCTTTCCAGCACAATTTGGGACAGGGATTGTCGCAACATCTGGCGGTCTGGGCATCTTGTTGCCGCCGTCTATCGTGATGGTGATGTATGCGGTAGCAACCAGCGGCATGATGGTGGAAGGTCCGGACGGTGCGCGGGTGGGAACAGCGTCTATCGGACAGCTATTTATTGCTGGTGTGGTGCCCGGTCTTATCCTTGCTTTTATGCTGGGTATGACGACGATGTATCGTGCATGGAAGCTCGATTATCCACGCATGCCCAAAGCCTCTGGACGAGAGCGCTGGTTGGCTTTTAAGGATTCCATCTGGGGGTTGATGCTGATCGTTATTGTGATGGGTGGAATTTACTCTGGCGTGTTCACACCGACCGAAGCCGCTGCCATTAGTGCCGTTTATGCCTTCTTTATCGCGGTCTGGGTTTATAAGGATATCAAGATACGTCAGGTTGGCCGTATTGTGCTGGAAGCCTCAGCAATGAGTGCCATGTTGCTCTACATCATTACGAACGCGGTGATGTTTGCGTTTATTCTGACGTCAGAGCAAATTCCACAAAGCATCGCGGCATGGATTGTGGATCAAGGAATGGGCCTGATCGCGTTTTTACTGTTTGTTAACTTATTAGTGCTAATTATTGGCATGGTGATGGAGCCTTCAGGCTTAATTCTTATCATGGCCCCCATTTTGTTCCCCGTCGCCATGAAGCTAGGCATGGACCCTGTGCATTTTGGCATTATGTTGATTGTTAATATGGAGATTGGGTTAGCCACGCCTCCTGTGGGGCTTAACCTTTATGTGGCCTCAAGTATATCGAGGCTGGGATTAACCGAAGTCACAAAATCAACCATTCCGTGGTTATTAACTGGGCTGGTCTTCTTGATGTTGATTACCTTTGTTCCTGAAATCACCTTGTGGTTGCCGCGAATTAGTGGATGGATGTAACGCTCAGCCAGCCCCCTTTTAGGGGGCTTTTTTTATAACTTATAGAATGATGAGGGGGTTTAATCCTGCCGGTTTCCGATCAGACCTACGTGGATTGCAGGTGCCGCTATTGCTGTTAGTTGGTGATCAGGACGAGGCTTTTATAGCGCCACATTTTGAACCCGTGATTCGACCTTTGGTGCCTCACGCGGTGATTGAGCAACTTGAGAGCGTAGGGCATTTGGATCTGGTTACGAGCCCTGTCGCCTCGAGTAAAATGATAGCTTGGCTGCAAACCATTTAGGCCTGTATCGGGTCATAAAATCGTCGTTAATTATTTTTTACAGTTAGCCCCTTTTGGTATGCGCTATACGTACTTTGAGGCTGGCTTTTAGCTTAGTATCATATTCATACAGCGTTGCGATGCAGATGTCGCAACCTTCTATTAATGTGGAGAGATTATGTCGATTAAAATAGGCGATAAAGTACCAAACGCAACCTTGGCTCAGTACATCGAAACGGCGACTGATACGTGTGCCGTTGGCCCAAATACCTTTGAGGTCAATGATCTGGTCGCGGGTAAAAAAATTGCTGTGTTTGCCGTCCCAGGCGCCTTTACACCTACGTGCTCTGAACAGCACCTTCCTGGCTTTATTGGCAAGGCCGACGAGTTCAAGGCCAAAGGGGTGGATGAAATTTGGTGCATCTCGGTTAATGATCCTTTCGTTATGGGAGCATGGGGCAAAGATCAACAGGTTGGCGATAAAGTGCGCTTGTTAGCCGATGGAAGCGGCGACTGGACACGTAAATTGGGCTTAGAGTTTGATCTAAGTGCTAAAGGGCTGGGCGTACGCTCACAGCGTTTCTCTGCGCTATTGGATGACGGTGTTGTTAAGCAACTTAACGTTGATGCCGGTGGCGGGCTAGAGAAAAGCGATGCCGATACGCTATTGAAGCAACTTTAAGTTGTTATGATTTAGTGTCTAGCTACCTTATGGCGTAGCCTAGTTCACTTGTGCCGGCCTGAGGGTCGGCATCGTTTCTTTTTTGTCTTGAGTCATCCATGATCGGTGCAGTAGGCCCCTTTTTCTCGCTCTATTTAGCCACCTTGATGTTATTGATGGGCTCGGGCCTATTCAATACCTATATAGGCTTGCGGTTAACCGATGCCGCTGTGTCCGAAATTTGGGTCGGTGGCTTAATTGCCGCCTATTATTTGGGCTTGGTGTTTGGGGCCCGAGTTGGGCATCGCCTTATTATGGGCGTTGGGCACATCCGAGCTTACGCTGCCAGCGCCGCTGTGGTAACGGTCTGTGTGCTTGTTCAAATCATGGTAGACAGCATGTGGGTGTGGTTGGCCTTGCGTTTCGTCGCGGGGGCGGGCATGGTCGCACAGTTTATGGGTATAGAAAGCTGGCTTAACCAGCAAACAGAAAATAACAAACGCGGAACTGTCTTTGCTTTCTATATGTTGGTATCCAGTTTGGGTACCGTTTTAGGGCAGTTAACCCTGACATTATTTCCCACCATGAATTACCAACCCTTGGTGTTTGTGGCAATTTGTTCAGTGGCTAGCTTAATTCCTATTGCAATAACGCGGCGAATGCACCCCGCGTTGCAAGTGCCTGCCCCAATTAATCCACGCTACTACATTGAGCGGGTACCGTTGTCCATGACCGTATTGTTTGTGGCGGGTATGATCACTGGTGCTTTTTATGGTTTGGCCCCAGTGTATGGGGTGCGCGTTAATTTAAGCAGTGAACAAGTGGCGCTATTTGTTGCCGCATCCGTGGCGGCCGGGGTCATGGCGCAGTGGCCAGTAGGGTGGTTAGCCGATCGTTTCGATCGCGTCAAAATGATGCGCATAAACGCTGTCTTTATTCTCGCGCTGGCCATTCCGTTATGGGGATGGTTTGACGTCTCTTTTGCCCTGTTATTGGTTTTTTCTGCCGCCTTTGGTGTGCTGCAATTTACCTTATACCCATTGGGGGCGGCTTTTGCGAATGACAACGTTGATCCAGAAAGGCGTGTGGGTTTAAGTGCCATTTTATATATGGTGTACGGCTTAGGCGCCTGTATTGGGCCCCTTACGGCAGGTGCCTTAATGAACCATTTTGGCAGTTCGCTTTATTATGTGTTTGTGGCAGCGTGTGGGGCTTCGCTTGTGTTGTTGATACGTCCACAAAAAGTCTCAGGAGACCATTTAAGCGTCGATGCGCCGACCGAGTTTGTGCCAATGCCAGATACCTTGCCCAGCTCTACAGCAACAGCAGCGCTTGATCCACGTGTTGATATCGCTAGCGATATTTCGCACGATCCGGTGATGGAAGACGAGTACCTGAACCCCGACCCCGAGGCCGAACTGCCCCGCGAGCTAGACCCAGACCCAGAACCCATGATGCCGCTGCCTCCAGAGTCCACCGAGATCGTAGACTCGTTATTAACGAGGGATCAGGGCGACGATAGCACTAATCGCTAAAGCAATACCCAGTAGGTTAGCACGGCTAAGTTTCTCTTTAAAGAAGCCAGCGCCCACTAACGTCCCCATCGTGATGACGCCGATGTTCATGGCTGAAAACACCAGGGTCGGGTTTTCTGGAAAGTGTTGGTGAGCTTTGATGTAAAAATAAATATTGCCGAAGTTCAGCAAGCCCAAGACGATTCCTGATACTAAGCTTTTACGTTGCCATAGCGTGCGGCTAAACAGTAGGAACCCAAACATGACGACCGCCGCCATCACAAAGGTAACGACCAAACTTCCCGCAAACTGTGCTCCCCCCTTAGATAACTGTTTGAACAGAATATCAATAAGGCCATAGCCTAGCCACACCAGTACTAAGTACAGTGCCGCCTGATGCTGCTGCGATCCTGATGTGCCTTTAGTGGGCTTAATGACTAAGCAAACCAGAGCAGCAATCGCCAGTGCGACACCCAGTAGCTTTGTTCCCGCGATGGTTTCGCCAAAAATAAAAGCAGCGGCTAATAATGGCAAGACGAGCGATAAACGTTGTGCGGCATCACTTAATACAATGCCAGCCTTGTCAACGGCACGTGCCATCACGATAAATACGGTTGGTAATAGAAAGCCCAGTAAAAGCAGAATCCATAAGGGAGTGTTGGATTCGATGACACTGATGGGGGCAGGCCGAAGAAGCACAATGCAAAGTGCGATGGCGGTAAGGTAGTTAACCCCAATGGCCTGTGCTACATCAATTTGATGTTTACGAGCTAATTTCAAAAAAATTGAAACGGCAACGCTGCAGAAAATACTGGCGATGAGTAGATGCATGTTACGTGAGAGACTCAAGTGTGGCTAACGAGCGCTTAGCGGGCACGAGGGCGTCTATTGTAGACGGCGTCTCGTGAGTTTTATGACTTTGTAAACCGATGCGCTCAAACAATTGCTGATCGGCGATGAACTGCGGGTTGCCGGTGGTCAAGAGCTGATCGCCATAGAAAATCGAATTTGCTCCGGCGAGAAAGCAAAGGGCTTGCATGGTGTCGCTCATGCTAGAGCGACCGGCAGAGAGTCTGACGGCAGCCTTAGGCATGGTGATGCGCGCAACAGCGATGGTTCGCACGAACTCGAATTCGTCGATGTCCTCATTGTTCATTAAAGGGGTGCCCGGAACGCGAACTAATTGATTGATGGGAACCGAGTTAGGGTAAGGGTGGCGATTGGCCAGTTGGGCAATGAATGTTGCGCGTTGCTCTCGAGACTCGCCCAAGCCTACGATGCCGCCGCTGCAGGTGTTAAGGCCTGCAGCATGAACACGATCTAAGGTGTCTAGACGATCTTGATAGGTACGCGTCGTAATGATTTCGCTGTAATAGTCTTCAGAGGTATCAAGGTTGTGATTGTAATAGTCGAGTCCGGCTTCTTTTAGGCGTTCGGCCTGACCTTCTTTCAACATGCCTAAGGTCACACAGGTTTCCATGCCTAAGGCTTTAACGCCTTCAACCATCGCAATCACGTCATCCAGTTGCGCCTCGGTGGGTGAACGCCAAGCGGCACCCATACAGAACCGTGTGGCTCCGCCAGCTTGCGCCGTCTTAGCAGCTTGCACCACACGGTCGAGTTCAAGCACACGCTCTTTCTCTAAGCCCGTATCGTATTTTGAAGATTGTGGACAATAGCTGCAGTCTTCTGGACATCCCCCCGTCTTAATTGAAAGTAAGCTGGAAAGTTGAACCTCGTTCGCAACGTGATGTTCACGATGGACGCGTTGAGCTTGCCAAAGTAAATCCATTAGAGGCTGTTGGTATAGCGCAATAACATCGGCTACAGGCCAACGGGGTGTGGTGGTTGTCATGGGGCTATCCGTATGGGTAAAACGTCAATATAGATAAAAGCCGTGAACAAAACTTTCTGTGCGCATTGTTGAAAAAGCGCCCTTTTTTCTGCTTGTTGTTGAAAATGCGAGAATTTGAGCAAATTGGCGACTAACTTTACTTATTTGTTGTTATTTTTAGTTACATTTAAGATTGAAAGTAAATGTTACGTTGCCGTTATGCTTTATGATGTACCTACTAATTTCTTTTGGTTATAAGGGTATGGGCGATAAGTATTTGTAATAGGTATGCAGCATGCGTAAGAATGCAGTAATTGAATAGTTAAGGCATCCATGGACATTCGTCAACTTCAAGCCTTTGCAGCAGTTATGTCAACGGGCAGCATTACCGCTGCCGGACAGTCGTTAGGCAAATCGCAACCCACCATCACGCGCCTCATCCAAGAGTTAGAGACAAGGCTGGGGTACGCCCTGTTTATCAGGCAGGGGCCTAAGGTCTTACCCACAGAGCAAAGCATGCTGATTTACGATGATGTGATCAGCGCATTAAACGGGGTGACTCGTGTCGCACAGAAAGCCGTAGCCATTGCAGGCCGTTCGGCAGAGCCTATGCGTATCAGCGCAACCAGTGCTTTGCTGTGTGGGATCGTGCCGCAAGGTTTAGCTAGGCTTAGCGATTGGAACGAGCACACGGTGTTACGCAGTGCGGCACCTGAGCAGGTTGTCCACGATGTCCTCAGTGGGGCCGCCCATTTAGGGGTGAGTAGCTTACCGTTAGAGCACAGCGGCATTAAACTGCATTGGATCGCCAGCGCGCCGTGCGTGGTAGCGGTCCCGAGTCATTCGCCCTTAGCAGCCAAAACCGTTTTAAGTGAATCGGACTTAATCGGCTATACCCCTATTACAATGGCAAATCCTTTCCGTTTGCGACAGCGGTTGAAGTTAGCGTTGCCTTCTTTTCTCAATCAACCCAATCTTATTGAAACTAACTCGTCGGTGAATGCACTGTGTGCAGTAAAAGCTGGATTGGGGGTGGCGGTTTTAGAGCCGCTTAGTTGTACCGGATTGCCGTTAGAAGGCGTCAGTGTGCGGTGCTTGAGCGTGGCGATTCCTTTTCATTTTGGTGTGATTACCTTGCAAGGTAAACCGTTAACACCCGCCATCGATTGTGTTATCGAATCCCTCAAATCAGAGGCATCGCAACTAAAAGGTTTTCAATTACACAAGGTTTCTCAATATCGAGAAATTTTGCATGTGCGGCAGAACGAGGCCAGCGCGATTAAGGTGTCAGAGTAATGAGTACAGATACAAGCAAATCAACAGCGGGTTTAGTGCAGCTTGAAGCCAGATTGCGCGAAGAGTTACGCTATTTGGATTTACCCGCAAAAACGTGGATGCCTGCCCATGGCTTAGGTGATAACCACCATGATGTGGTCATTATTGGTGGCGGCATGGCGGGTTTGACCTTGCATGCCGCGTTGGGTTTTATGGGTGTTAGCGCCTGCATTTTTGATGCCTCGCCTGCCGATCTGGAAGGGCCGTGGGGTACGACGGCGCGAATGGAAACCTTGCGATCTCCTAAACAACTAACGGGCCCTGCATTGGGAATCCCGTCTTTAACGTTTCAAGCTTGGTATGTGGCGCAATTCGGCGAGTCATCGTGGGAGCAATTAAATAAAATACCTCGCTTGCAATGGTTGGAGTATTTAAATTGGTATAAGCGTGTACTGGCGATTAAGGTTAATAATCAGCACACACTGCTTTCCATCGATGCCTCCAAGGCGGATTGGGTTGCGCTACAAATTAGAACACCACATGGCGATACTGAAACGCATTATGCTCGGCGTCTTGTGTTGGCAACAGGTAGAGATGGCCTAGGTGGGCCCAGTGTTCCCGCCGTTGCGCATTCTCTGCCTAAAACTCACTGGGCACACTCTTCCGATACGAACGACTACGCGTTGCTAAAAGATAAGCGTGTGGGGGTCATAGGGGGTGGGGCATCCGCAATGGACTCCGCCGCCACAGCTTTAGAAGCGGGTGCTGAGCAAGTCAGTGTGCTGGTGCGTCGGCCTGATTTCCCGCGAGTGAATAAAGGCAAAGGCGCGGGCAGCCCCGGTATGGTCTATGGTTTTTCGTCATTGGACGATAGCTGGCGTTGGCAAATACGCCAATACATTAATAGTCAGCAGGTGCCCCCGCCTCGCGACAGTGTGCTTCGGGTTTCTAAGCATGCCAATGCTAAATTTTATTTAGATTGTCCTTTTACGGATATTCGTTTGCAGGGCGACGAGCTGGTGGTGTCCACCCCTAAGGGCGACTTTAGTTTTGATTTTGTTATTTTTTCCACAGGCTTTACCGTGGATTGGCAAGCGAGACCCGAGTTTGCCAACATTGCTCCGTATATTCGTGTCTGGGGGGATCGCTATCAGCCACCGGCACATCAAATGGATGCTGAACTTAAGGGCTTACCTGATCTGTCTGAGCATTTTGAGTTCACTGAAAATAAGCCTGGGCAACTTCCGGGGCTCTCAAACATACATTGTTTTGCTTACCCAGCCGTTTTATCCCATGGCACCATTACCGGTGACATCCCCGCCATTAGCGACGGCGCCCGTAAATTAGCCCAAAGCATAGTAAGTCGCCTGTTTGTTAACGACATCGAGTCGCATTTTGAAGCGCTGCTTGCGTATGACGAACCCGAGGTATTCGGCGATGAATGGGTTGACGCTGGTGCGCACAAGGAAGCACCGTGACAGTTTGGTTAATACGTCGCCTGACTCAGGCGCTGGTCGTCGTGCTAATGATGAGCCTGATTGTGTTCATCGGCTTACACGCGATTGGTAACCCTATTGATACCTTAATTGGTCCTGATGTCGATCAGGTTCAACGGGCTCGTATTATCGAGCAGTTAGGGTTAGATCAGCCGCTGTGGAAGCAGTATTTCTCGTTCTTAAACGGCGCCATTCATGGCAATTTGGGCAACAGCTTCGTTTATAACGTTCCGGCTGTCACCCTAATTATTCAACGCCTTCCCGCCACCCTTGAGCTGGCTTTCGCAGCCTTAGGTATTGCGGTTGTTCTGGGTGTGCCATTGGGGTTGTGGGCCGGATTAAAACCCAACCACATTAGTTCCCGCCTCATTATGACGGGAAGTATTCTAGGTTTTTCTCTGCCCACTTTCTGGGTAGGGCTGATGCTAATCATGGCTTTTAGCGTAAGTCTGGGGTGGTTGCCTGCCAGTGGGCGAGGTGAAACGGTCACCGTGTTTGGCTTAGAGTGGTCTTGGTTAACCTTAGATGGCTGGCGTCATTTGCTGCTGCCTGCACTTAACTTGGCCTTGTTTAAAATTTCGTTGGTCATTCGGCTGACTCGCGCTGGAGTACGCGAGATACTACCGCAAGACTTTATTAAGTTTGCACGAGCCAAGGGGTTATCGCCATGGCGTGTCATTGGTGTGCATGTGTTGCGGAATATTCTGATTCCGCTGGTCACGGTGTTGGGTTTAGAGCTTGGTTCTACCATTGCCTTTGCGGTGGTTACCGAGAGCATTTTTTCATGGCCAGGTGCTGGAAAACTTATTTTAGATAGCATTAATACCCTTGATCGACCGGTCATTGTTGCCTACTTAATTGTGGTCGTCTGTATGTTCGTGTTGTTGAATTTGTTAGTGGACATTGCGTACAGGCTATTAGACCCTCGGGTCCGCTTGCAAGGAGACCAATGATGACAACGCAACCTCGTTACGAGTTGGCCTCTAGCCGTTCGCCGTGGGCCGTTGCTGCAAAACAGTTTTTACGGTCTTACAGCGCGATTTTTGGTCTGGGTCTGAGCTTAATTCTGGTTTGTGTCGCTATTTTTGCCCCTTGGATCACGCCACAGAATCCATACGATTTAATGCAGTTGGACGTGATGGATGCCCGTTTGCCACCAGGCAGTGAAAATGGTCTGGGCACTTATCATTATTTATTGGGTACTGATGGGCAAGGGCGTGATATCTATTCAGGTATCTTTTATGGCTTACGTATTAGCCTGATGGTGGGTCTCGGCTCTGCGGTGATCGCGGCATTGTTGGGCACGGGTCTGGGGCTACTCGCCGCGTATGCCGGAGGGCGTACCGATGCCTTAATTATGCGTGTGGTTGACCTCATGCTGTCTTTTCCCTCCATCCTCGTAGCGATGATGATTTTGGCCTACTTGGGCAAGGGGGTGTCCAATGTCATTCTTACTTTGGTCATTCTCGAGTGGGCTTACTATGCGCGCACGGTGAGAGGGCAGGCTTTAGTTGAAACGCAGCGAGAATACGTTGAGGCCGCGCGTTGTTTGGGCATACCGCATTGGCGCATTATGCTAAGCGAGATTTTGCCCAATTGCATGCCACCGCTTATTGTCATTGCGACGCTTCAAGTGGCACGGGCCATTACCCTCGAAGCCACGTTAAGCTTTTTGGGCTTAGGTGTACCGATCACAGAGCCTTCTTTAGGTTTACTGATTGCTAATGGCTACCAATATATGTTGTCGGGCGAGTACTGGATTAGCGTCTACCCAGGCCTAGCGTTGTTATTGACGATTGTTGCTTTGAATTTAGTGGGTGATCGCTTACGAGATGTATTAAACCCTCGGGGGCAGACATAATGCAGACACCTGTACTTGAATTAAAGCACCTGCGTACCAGCTTTAAAAGCGATGATGGCACGTTCTATCCTGCTGTAAACGACGTCTCGCTGCGATTAGAGCGTGGCCGTATTTTGGGTTTGGTGGGCGAGTCGGGCTCGGGGAAATCGGTAACGGGCTTCTCGGTGATGGGGCTCATTGATCCGCCCGGGCGAGTGGAAAACGGCGAGATTTTCTTTATGGGCGAAGACTTACGTCTTTTTACACCTCGGCAAATGCGCGCGCTACAAGGCAATCGCCTGGCGATGATTTTCCAAGACCCCATGATGACCTTAAATCCTGTATTACGTATAGACGTACAAATGATTGAAGCCATCCGCGCCCACGAACGTATTAGTAAGAAGGCGGCTCGAGAGCGTGCGATTAGCACTTTAGCGTTGATGGGTATCCCCAGCCCGGACGAACGCATTAAGCAGTATCCGCATCAAATGTCGGGTGGAATGCGTCAGCGGGTGGCGATTGCCATCGCGATGTTGCATCAACCCGACCTGATTATTGCTGACGAGCCTACAACTGCATTGGATGTGACAATTCAAGCGCAAATACTGTCTGAAGTACAAAAGCGGGTGCGAGAGCAGGGCACCAGTCTAATTTGGATTACTCATGACCTGTCAGTGGTCGCAGGGCTGGCCGATGAGATTGCGGTAATGTATGCCGGTCGAATCGTAGAGCAAGGTCCAGTGGATACTGTGCTAGATCATCCGGCACATCCTTATACAGAAGGGCTGATTGCCAGTTTGCCAGCGAATAATCAGCGTGGTGAACGTCTTTATCAAATTCCGGGCATGACACCCAGTATCAAAAATATACCTGAAGGCTGTGCTTTTAAGTTGCGTTGTCCTTTCGCGCAAGCCTTATGTGATACGGATCCGCCTATGTTGAAGTGGCGTAATGGAGTGCAGGTGCGGTGTCATTTTCCAAGAAATGCTGAGGTGAGCGATGACTAAAGCGAGCACTCCTCCTTTGCTTGAACTAAAAAACGTATCGAAGCGCTTTGGACAAGAACAAGATGGTGCGCTTCATCAACGCTTGGTTCGTACTGGGCTGGTGAAAACGAAGCCGGTGGTGCGGGCTGTGGATAACGTAAGTGTCGCCGTGGGCCACGGCGAGGTAGTGGGGCTCGTGGGCGAATCAGGCTGTGGTAAGTCCACCTTAGGAAGAATGGCGGCCTTTTTGCTAGAGCCCAATGAGGGAGAGGTGTTCTTTGAGGGCGATGCTATCGCTCAAATGGATGCCCAAACCCGATACCGAACGCGCCTCGCCGTACAAATGATTTTTCAGAGCCCGCATGCTAGCTTAAATCCGCGGTTGCGCGTCGATCGCATTGTTGGCGATGCTTTGCGTATACATAAGTTGGTGCCCGCCAAGCAATGGGATGACAAAGTCTGTGAGCTGTTGCTTACCGCGGGTTTAGACCCCTCGTTGCGTAAACGATATCCACACGAATTTAGCGGTGGCCAGCGCCAGCGCATTGGTATTGCACGTGCGTTGGCCGTGAACCCTCGGCTTATTGTGTGTGACGAAGCGGTGGCGGCCTTGGATGTGTCGATACAGGCACAGATTTTGAATTTATTTACCGACTTACGAGCCCAGCTCGACCTGAGTTATTTGTTTATTAGTCATGACTTAAGTGTGGTCGAGCACATCTCTGATCGAGTCGTTATTATGTATTTAGGGCGAGTTGTCGAGTCGGCTCCAGTGCAGGAGATTTTTGAGCGTCCGCAGCATCCTTACACACAAGCGTTGTTGGCGGAAATTCCGAGTTTACGCATTCGCAAACGTAGCTACTCGGTGATCAAAGGAGAAATGCCCAGCCCTTTAAATCCGCCATCGGGTTGCCATTTTCACCCGCGCTGTCCTTTTGCTATGCCCAAGTGTAGTCAAGAGTCTCCCGCACTCACCCAAGTTGCGCCACAGCACCAAAGCGCGTGTTTCTTAAACACAAGTGATTCCGATAATTAAATCGATACCTTAAGGTGTCCTTCAGGAGAGAATGATGAAAAAGTTTGTTTTGACCTCGGTCGCTGCGCTGATGGCGTCAGTGGCCGTGGCAGCCAGCGCACAAACCTTAACCATTGGTTTTGCTGATCCGCTGTCATCCTTAGATCCACAGCTTAATAACCATGCCGGCGATCGCTCCACCTCCTTACATTTTTGGAGTTTACTCATTGAGAATCGCCACAATGGATTAGAGCCAAGCTTGGCGACCAGTTGGAAGCCGCTGGATGATCACACATGGGAGTTTACGCTGCGCGACGACGTGAAATGGCAAGATGGCGAGCCTTTTACGGCTGAGGATTTGATTTTCTCGTACGAGCGCGCCACGAACGTGCCGGGCAGTGTGGCAACGTTTGCGGGATACTTGCGCACCATCGAAAGCATGAGTGCACCCGATGCGCACACGTTGATCGTGAACACGAACGTGCCTAACCCCGACTTGCCCTTGGATTTGGCCTCGGTGCACGTGGTCAGCAAACACATCGGTGAGAAATCGACCACAGAGGATTACAACGCGGGTGTGGCTGTGGTCGGAACAGGGCCGTATAAGCTCGTTTCCTACACGCCGGGCGATCGCGTCATTATGGAACGAAATGAAAACTACTGGGACGAGCCCCAGCCTTGGGAGCGTGTGAATTACCGCTACATTAATAACGCTGCGGCCCGCACAGCAGCGCTGTTAGCGGGTGATGTTGACGTTATTGATAAGGTTTCGGTTTCCGATCTTGAACGTTTGAAGCAAGCACCCGATGTTAACGTGTTTCCTTTTGATGGCTTGCGTGTGATGTTGTTGCAGCCTAGTTTTAATCCAGCGTCGAATGCTTACATCACTGATAACGACGGAAATGCGCTAGACACGAATCCCTTGCTTGATCAACGAGTACGTGAAGCCTTAACGCTGGCAATCAACCGCGAAGCCATCGTGGATCGCATGCTACAAGGCGCGGCGACCGTGGCAAATCAATGGATGCCTAAGGATACTTTTGGGTATAACGACCAACTATCTGATATCCCTTACGATGTAAACCGCGCTAAGGCGTTATTAGCTGAAGCCGGCTATCCCGAAGGGTTTAAGTTAACCATTCATGCACCAAACGACCGCTACCCTCAAGGGCCTGAAGTGGCCCAAGCGGTGGCTCAGTTTTGGACGCGAGCCGGTGTGCAAACAACGGTAGAGGTTGTGCCATGGGCGGTCTATGCAAGCCAAGCCCGCAAGAATGAGTACGCCGTTACGATGTTGGCTTGGGGTAATGGCACCGGTGAGGCCCGTTATGCATTGGTGAACGTGCTTGCCACGACTAACCCTTCGGAAGGCTTAGGGGCATCAAACTGGGGCCGCTATAGCAATGCGGAAGTGGATCAAGCCCTAGAGCAAGCCACCACCGAGTTCGATAATGACAAGCGTAAACAGATACTTAGCGATTCGGCGGCGATTGTGATGGAAGATGCCGGTGTGTTCCCGCTTTTTCACTATCAAAACATTTGGGCGGCCAAGAAAGGTCTAAAAGTGGCCCCGTGGACAAGCGATCGCACGATTGCTCAAATGGTGAAGCCTGAGTAAGCGTTAAGCGCTGAACAACATCCTCTTAAGATGGCGAGTGCTTTCATGTAAAGACTCGCCATTTTTATGATTTGTGTAGGGTGTTTAGTGGGATGTGCTGTAGGGTTAAATCCACCTGTTCTTAATAATCAGGCGATCACACGAGTGTTCGAGGATTTAACTTATTGGCATTATTGTATTGTGATGTAGTCATCTTATTAGCCTTAGTGTCAACGTCGACTACGAAACAGAGGAACTGAAATGTTAACGCTTAAAATAGAGCCGGCCGATGCTTTAATTGATGTAGAGCGAGAATTCACCGTGTTTGGCGCCCAACCTGGAGCCCAAGTTGAAATTAGTGCAACAACGGTACGTTATGGTGTGCGTTGGGCAAGTTACGCGATTTATATTGCTGACGATAAGGGTGAGGTGCATGTAGGCCAGCAGGTTCCTCTGGAGGGCAGCACCTATGAGTGCGCCGATGCGATGGGGTTGATTTGGTCACAGGTTCCGCAGGTGGATGGAGCCCGTCACTTATTCAATCTTTCTGTTTTTGATGCCATCGTAACCAGCGTATCGGTCAGCTCTTTGGGGCAAGGCTCAACCACAACCCTAACCCAGCGTTTAGCTGCTGATGGGGTGAAGCGCGTAGAAGTGGACGAGAACGGCTTGGTCGGCGTGCTGTATTTGCCTGCTACTGAGGGACCGCACCCTGCGATTATGGTGTTAAATGGTTCGGGAGGCGGAATGAATGAAGAGCGGGCCGCCTTGTACGCATCTCGGGGATACGCGGCGTTGGCACTGGGTTATTTTAAAACGCCCGGCCGTTCAGATTATATCTCTAACACCGAGCTTGAGTATTTTTTGCAAGGAATGCAATGGCTACGCGAGCATGTGCCGGTTAAAAATGATTTTGTCGCGGTCAGTGGTCAATCGCGAGGCGGAGAGCTCGCCCTATTGCTTGGCAGTTTGTTTCCGCAAGAAGTATCAGCGGTGATTGCCTACGTGCCAAGTGCATTCGTTCACAGTGCTCAAAACGCCGCCGACCCAGCCGTGGGCAGAGAAGGGCCCACTTGGCTTTATAACGGAAAGCCACTTCCACATATTTGGGAGAACAACCGCTATGCTTCGTGGGCGCCTTTTGATGAAGGCGAGCCCCCGTATCGACACGAATTAGCCATGCTAACGGCCTTAGAAGACAAAGAAGCCATTGAGCCCGCGCGTATTCGTGTTGAAAAAATTAACGGGCCTGTCATGCTATTGTCGGCCACTGACGATGGGTCGTGGCCATCTAGCCTTTATTGTCAGATGATTGTAGATCGATTACAGGCACGACATTTCAAGCACGATGTGGATTGGCTGGATGTAAAGGATGCAGGGCACGCCATTTTGTTTCCTTATGTGCCCACAACACAAAGCATTTACAGCCACCCTGTATCTAAAAAGATAAGTACAGGTGGTGGCGAGCCCGCAGCGAATGCCAAGGCAGATCTATGGTCTTGGCAACGCGTACTTGCTTTTCTTGAGAAGGCTGTTTGATGTGACGAGAGGTTGATTGAACGTTGTTAACGCGACAGCAATTTTTTTGTAGCTGTCGCGTTTATCGTAATAGGAAGCGCTTGTGTAGACTGCTAGTCGTTAACAGGCAATAGAAAAGCAAAAAGCCTGATAATTTTTCAATTATCAGGCTTTTTTAAATCTTGGCGGAGTGGACGGGACTCGCAGCCAATTACCAAAAATCCAGCATACATAGGCATAATAAGGATTAGTAATTGTATCTGGGTAGAATTCTTGGGTAGAAACGTGAGAAAAAATCAAAAAAGAAATTTCTTAGAGCTGCGTAGTTCCATATGGCACGTTAGGTGGGATGTTCCGGAAGATGTCAGCTGGGCGTTTGGCAACAAAAGCGTTATCAAAAGAAGTCTAAGTGCAGATAAAAATCAGGCTTCCATCATGGCTGCTACGCTGGTAGCGGAATGGAAGAGGAAAGCATATAACGCTAGAAATGAACAGGAAAATGCAGTTCAAGATTTGAGGGAAGCTGTGGATAGCTTCAATATAGGATTGGCTAATAATAATGAAAAAATAATACTCCAGAATGATGAAAGAGTTAATGAGTTAGTGAAAATATTTTCTGACCCTCATAAAGCTGATGAGCTGCTTTTGAGCTGGATGGGTGTTTATGATAATCACTATGAAATTGTTTTTGGTGATTATAGAGAAGACGTTATAAAATCTATAGTAGCTATTATTTTATATATAAAAAAGAATATAGGAAAAGAGTTCACACGGGGTAAAGCATTTGATCTTGTTGATTTGGAGATAAAATACGATCGTACAATGCAATTGGCATGTATTAGTGACCATAAGGGATATAAAAAAAGTTACTCTATTGCTAATGATTTATACGATAAATTTGACATAACTAAGCAGGTTGGGTATCAGCATGGGTTATCAGACTCATCTATAAATGATTGGAAAAAAGCTAAGAAAAATAGTTATAAAACTAGTAAGACTTTAAATGACTATTATGGGCAGTTAAAGAGATTTCAAAAGTTCTTAAACGATGGTAATAGAAAACTTGATAGATTTTCAGTTTCGGACTTTATAAATCAAGTAAGCAATAAAAATAAAACTAAGCAAAGATACCTAACTACTATAAGAGGCTACTGGAAATGGGCTATGAAGGAACAGCCTTCTTTCTATAAAATACATAAAGGACAAGAAGACCCAACAGTTGATCATGAGCTTGATCGATATGGTGAAGGGGTAAAGGAAAGCTATAAAGGCTTTGAAAAGGAAGAGATTAAGCTGCTATTTGAAGCATGTTTGAATGGTGTTAAGCCTGATCTGGATTTGGCCTGTCTAATTGCATATGGATTATATACTGGGGCTAGGCTTGAAGAGATTGGGAAAATAAACAAAAGAAACAAAATAGAAGAAAACGGTAAGATAATAGGTTTTCGTATAGAAGACTCTAAGACAGTTGCAGGATTAAGAGAGGTTCCAATACATCCATGTTTAAAAGACCTGCATGACTACCTCCTTCTGTCTGATTATAGTGATGAAAGTATATTCATTATAAAAACAAACTCAGCAGGGAAGAGGCTGGATTATTTATCTAAAAGATTTGGAAGGTTGAAAACTAAGCTTGGGTTTGATAAAAGTAGAGCGTTTCATTCATTTAGATCAAACTTCGTAAATGAATTGTATAATAACAAGGTTCAGCATGAACTAGCTCAGATTATGGTAGGTCATAAATTTTCTGATGTTACTAGAGGAACATATTTAGATGGCCTTAATATGGAAAATAAAATAGAAGCTATATCTAAGATTAGCTTTCCTTTGGATATTTCCAGATTATTAGCTTTACTCAAAGTTAGAGACGGTAAGGGCTAAGCCCTTCATTTAGCTAGCATGCTTACCGTCTTATTATAAGAAAACGCCGTCTTATTATTATTTGGTTCATGATCTAATACGTGTTGTTTTATATGTAGATTGTTGATTTTAAATGTTTTTTGGTCTATTTCCGTAGGGGGTTGAGTGCCAGTAGTAGAGAGTATTGATAGGGGGTTAAGCGTAGAGTACTCAAGGATGTAAAAGAGTTGATTTAAAGTTAGAATAACAGGAATATATAACAGATAAAATAACAGAGATGGTAATAGTATGAGTGAGACACCAAAAGAAAGGGCTTCTAGAAGAATAGCGGGATATTTAAGGAAATATTGCTTTAATTATCAAGCCACTGTGTTCCTCGCTAACCTAAATGAAGAAGATAATATAAAACAAATAAATATTATAAAAAGAATGATTCAGAAAGATAATCCTGAAACCTTTATTATGTGTTTTGTTAGTCAATCTATTAATAAAGAAACGGGAGAAATAGAGCCTTATATTTGCTTCTATTCGTATGATCGTTTGGTGGGTGTATCTGTTCTAGAGAAGCAAGAAGAGTATCAGTATAGAGTGGTTGGTGAAAGGCCAAATGTTAGAAGAAAGTTAATAAGTAGAAGGCTTGGGTCAAAACGTATATTAGGTGCAGCAGAAAAAATAAGACAAGAAGGAGTTTTTGATCTTACTATTCATTTCGGTGAAAAGAAGTTCAAAAGATACTCCTTCCTAAATTCTGCTCATAAGCCTAATGAAAAGGCTCTTAAGAGCCTGCAGGAAGAGATTCTAGATTAATGATCCATTATAAATATTTAGAGTAGATTCCTGTTCGTTATTTAGAAATACTGAAGAACTCTACAGTTTTTTGATATGGGCCTTGTGGCTATGTCACCATTACCAGTGCATACTAAAGTTATTTTGCTACCTTTTTTAACTACTAATAAATCTTCTGTTTTTTCTCTATCAAAATTAAACTGAGGATTAAGGAAGCGGTTTACTCCACCATCTAGTATTAGATACGGCCTGTCTAAAGCATCATTGCGAATATCTTCGACAATACCTGAAACTCTAAATTGTACATTTTTAAACTTGGCATCTGCAGCAATCGCATTCTCATCGTAAGCTGTAGCAAGCTCCTCGGCAGTTACTCTAGGCATGTTAGCTAGAGCCCTCTGCTCAGCTATCCGTTCTTGTAAGAGCTGCTCTTCTATCTCTTCTTCCGTATAAGTTATCTTTGTGTCATAGCCTAGGAGCCCAAAGAAGAAACTTAATAGAAGCCAGCCACCTAAGACGAACCACAGCCATTTAAATCTTTCCATTACCTTATGTGCCCTTAATATAAAAGGTAGTGCTTTTCTAAAATAAGCACGATATCAACCAAATATAAAAAGTGGTTAAGAGATGCCTTAATGAAGTTCTAGTTTGGTTTGCATACAATTGCAAATTTTTTACTTAACGAAAATCGTTAGTAGCGCTGCTCCTGAATTTGGCGAGATCATTACGTGCTGAACTGGGTCGCTTCGTTTAAAGTCAAAGGCCATTAACGACCGTTCGCCAATTTCCCAGCATTTACCGCTTCTTAGAAGACTCATTAAAGAAGCAACATCTTGGTATCTAATGGAATTTTCAAGTTTTCTGGCATCGCTGAATTTTGTGCATACGATTGCATCGTGTGTAGTTCTAATTGTTGTTGCGTTTTGAGAGTATGAAGAAAAGGAAAGCCCCGTTAATAGGAAGGCTAATGCTATATGTTTATACATTCTAGAAATCGCCATGTTTAAATGTTTTGGAATAACCATCTTCATCAATAGTTATAGCGTCGTTGCTGATACGATACGTAATTGTTGGGTCTAGTCGTCCGTCTCTCCATCTGCCCCAGCCATGATCGAATTTTCCAGCCCACGCCACTTTGTTATTAGACTCGTCGATACGGCATCTGTTGATAAATTTTTGTCGATCACTTGGACGGATGTAACTAACAACAATTGTGTTGCTTTCTTGATGGGCTGTCATGATGGAAGGCTTCTGTACCATTAGTAAAGCAATGGTAGCTTTGCAAATATCTTCCTGATTGAAGCTATGGTTTTGAGCAGAAGCACTATTAAATAAGGTGCAGGAGAGTGTCAGGCTGGACAGTAATAAGTATTTAAGTTTCATGATTTGTAGTTCTTGGTAATGGGCTGTTTATTTGTGTTTACGACGCTCAGCTTCTTGTATTGCTTCAACCATCAGTCTTTTCTGCTTCTTGCTTCTTTGTCCTTCAAGCATATGAAAAACTGCGACTATCAGTAAGATGGGAGCCGCAATAGGTAGAAAAGCTAAGCACAAAAAACCCAGTATTAAGTAAACAATTAGCTTCATGTTCTGATTCGCTTGAAATCTAAAGTTATATAAGAAAAGAAATGATACATAGATTGTAGACAGTTGTCCGTAGACCATAGTCTGCATTGTAATGCATTGTCCCACGCATGGGAACTGCACCAAAGGGACATCTAGAAAGCGTGTTTGGTAACGTATTACGTTCACTTAGGGTGAAGCGTGGGTTATCGCAGGAAGCGCTCGCCTTTGAGTCAGGTCTAGAT
Source organism: Paenalcaligenes sp. DL 463 (assembly GCF_057475185.1). Lineage (NCBI taxonomy): Bacteria > Pseudomonadati > Pseudomonadota > Betaproteobacteria > Burkholderiales > Alcaligenaceae > Paenalcaligenes > Paenalcaligenes sp. DL 463. The sequence goes on from NZ_JBYBKX010000001.1 coordinate 960,537, forward strand.
AGGACATTTATTTCTATGCTTGAGCGGGGCCTACGCTTGCCGTCTCTGGCTACTCTGCTTGTGGTTGCAAAGCCACTGGGCTTGTCTGCTTCTGAATTATTAAAAATTGTAGAAGAGCAGCTGCTAAATTAAATTCTCTTGCTGTTAATGGCTGAGTCGTTGCTGTATTTATTGAGGTATACCTTAGTGGGTACAGTGGGGGCGGTACATATTTGTACCTTAAGTGTACCGATACAAGTGTATTCATTTAGAAATTCTGATATTATTTAAACATCTAAGACTTCAATCGGTACAGGTTATGGCTAATGTTGGATATATACGTGTTTCTACAGTCGATCAAAATACTGAGCGTCAGCTTGCTGACTTAACGTTAGATAAGATTTTTGAGGATAAGTGTTCAGGTAAGGATACGAATCGCCCCCAGCTTAAAATGATGCTGGAGTATGTAAGGCAGGGAGACTGCATACATATACACGACATAAGTCGTCTAGCACGTAATTTGAGTGATCTACTGAGTTTGGTTACAGGGTTAACCGATAAGGGGGTATCGATTAAGTTTCATAAAGAGAATTTGCATTTCACTGGCGAGGCTAATCCAATGCAAGACCTAATGCTCTCTATGCTAGGCGCTGTATACGAATTCGAGCGTTCAATGGCTTTAGAGAGGCAAAGGGAGGGGATAGCCTTAGCGAAGGCTCAGGGGCGCTATAAAGGCTCTAGGAAGCGTGTAAATGACGTTGCTATAGTGGAGGAACTAAGCAGGGGTACATCAATTAGAGCTACTGCCAAACTCTTCAATATTGCACCTTCTACCGTGCAAAGAGCTAAGCAAGCGGTTAAACTAAATAGTGCCTAAAGTTTGGGTAGAAATGCTGGGTAGAAACCCAAAAGAAAAACCCCTGTAACTCATTGAATTACAAGGGTTTCGGTATTTTGGCGGAGTGGACGGGACTCGAACCCGCGACCCCCGGCGTGACAGGCCGGTATTCTAACCAACTGAACTACCACTCCAGCAGTAGCTGCTTAAATCTTGCCAAGGAAAACCTTGGCGTCCCCACGGGGATTCGAACCCCGGTTGCCGCCGTGAAAGGGCAGTGTCCTAGGCCTCTAGACGATGGGGACAGGACTTAAACCGTTAAGCTAATAATTATAACAACTTAAAAATTTGTTGTCAACTAATTTTTAGCAATCTTTGTTTGGTGGAGGTAAGCGGGATCGAACCGCTGACCTCTTGCATGCCATGCAAGCGCTCTCCCAGCTGAGCTATACCCCCGTTCAATGAGTTGCTTGAAGCTGCTCATCAACAAAGAAAAGAGATTATGCACTGTATTTTGGAATAGTGCAAGTCTTTTTGCATAAATAGTGAAATAAAGCGTTTTTTACGAAGAGGCTGGAAAATTAAACCCTTCACGGAGTTGATAGGAAGGCACATGGCATCGTCCAGGGATAGGTTCAAGAGGGCGAGACATTTTCCATACTTTAGAGTTGTCGTTAAATTTGGTTATTCCTGTTTAATATATCTAACCGTTGTTTACGGTATCGTATTGTTATACAAGCGGACGGTTTAAGAGGAAACTGCGGCTTTCAGTGATATGATTTGCTTTGTTACATATTGGTTCTGTTTGTGTCTTCAGGTTTAAAGCATTTAAACGTTTGAACTTCAACCGTAAGACGCAATTTCTTGCATGCGCTGTGGGTCATCAAGGCGAATTAATAGTGCCATAGCGTAGGGTTAGTTCGTTAACGTTAAAACAATACCCCGATGCTGCGGGTGCATCACTATCGGTTTTTGAATAACCAACCAGCTAGACTGAGTTACATCGTTTCTATGTTCAGACGCTTAGTAGATAATATTTCAATCGGGATGAGTGTCATCCAAGATGACAAGTTTTGTTATGCAAATCAGCGTTTTTTGCAATTAACTGGCTATCGTCTTGACGAGCTGCAAAATACGTTGACCCTTCAAGATCTGTTAGGGTCTAGCGCTTTAGTAAAAGAGACTAAGCCTAATTGCCATGGCGTGCCTCGTGTTGCCGAATTAACCACGAAGTCAGGGCAAACCATAGCGGTTGATTTCCATTGTGTCAGCCTAGAGGTAAAGGGGCAGTTAAAAAGTTTTGTTGTCATCGATCCTGTGGGCTCAGGAAAAGCAGATGATGCCGCGGCCCAGTTGGCCCATCTCGTGTACGAAAATACGTCTGAAGCCATCGTCGTGACCGATAAGGACGGGATCGTGGTCGATGCAAACCCGGCCTTTAGTAGTATTACGGGATACAGCGTTGACGAGGTAAAAGGCCAGAGAATGAGCTTGCTCTCGTCTAAGCGACAAAGCCCAGAGTTTTATCAGCGGATGTGGGCAGAACTGCATGAAACTGGACGTTGGCAGGGCGATATCTGGAACCTGCGGAAAAATGGCGAAGAATACGCCGAACGTTTGCATATCACTACGATTTGGAATGCTGACGGCACGGTTTATCGTCACATTGGTTTGTTTTCCGATATTACCCAACATAAAAAGCGTGAAGCCATTATGTTGCATCAAGCCCATTACGATCACCTGACGGGCTTACTTAACCGGCAAGTGTTTCAGCAGCGTTTGCAGGAGGCCATTGATGACTCTGGCACCACGGGTGCGCCTTTCGCCTTGCTTTTTATCGATCTCGATTTATTTAAAGAGGTCAATGACACCTTGGGGCACAGTGCGGGCGACAGACTTTTAAAAGAGGTCGGACAACGTTTATTAACCTGCGTACGAGAGTCCGACACGGTAGCGCGGGTGGGAGGAGATGAGTTCACCATCATCATTTCTCAAGTTTCAGACACGAAGGTGCTCGAACGCATTTGCAGGCAAGTACTACGTAAAATCGCTAAGCCCTATATTCTGGGTGATGAGGTCGCGATGGTTTCTGCCAGTGTAGGGGTCACACTGTATCCAGAAGACGGCCTTGATGCTGGCGAGCTGATGAAGAATGCCGATATGGCCATGTATGCCGCGAAAGCGTGTGGCCGTAATCAGTTTTGCTTCTTTTTACCGGCGATGCGAGAGGCGGTACATGCGCGGCTGCAGTTCTCTCGCGAGTTGCAAACCGCAATCACAGAAAAACAGTTCTCACTTTATTTTCAGCCAGTTATCGATGCCAAAACCGGTGAGGTCATGCAGGTTGAAGCCTTATTAAGATGGAACCATCCTGCAATGGGTGTGGTGCCCCCTTCAGAGTTTCTACCCTTTGCCGAAGAAACGGGCATGATCGTCGAGATTGGTAACTGGGTGTTTAGCGCCGCATTAGAGCAAGCCGCTAGGTGGAAAGCCGAGGGGCGGCCTTGCAAGATGAGCATCAACGTTTCCCCGGTGCAGTTTCTTGCGGCGGGCATCAATGCTGAAGAGTGGTTAGAACAAATTGCACAGGCCGATCTTGATACTTCTACCTTGGTTATTGAAATTACCGAACGGGTGTTGATTGAGGCGAACCCGGGTATACGTAGAAGTTTAGATACTTTAAAAGAAGCAGGGCTTGAAATCGCATTAGACGATTTTGGCACGGGCTTTTCTTCATTGATGAGCTTACAGCGGCACCCTATTGATTACATTAAAATTGATCAGGCCTTCATGCGTGGAGTGGTGCCAGAAAGCGATAATCTTGCCCTGTGTGAAGCCATTATTGTGATGGCGCATAAGTTAGGCTTACGAGTCGTCGCCGAGGGTGTCGGAACCCACGTGCAATTGGATATCGTACAAGGCTTTAAATGCGACTATGTGCAGGGGTATTTATTTACCCAGCCCGTGCCGGCAGATGAGTTTGCTGTGTGGCACCAGAGCTGGGTTAATAATGGCTTTATGAGTAAAGAAAACGTTAATTAACGGTTTAGGCGCTTCGGCGTCTAAAGCGAAGCGCTGCCCAGAGGCAAAAGAGTAAAGACAACACAAGAATCGGGGCATTGCCCCAGCGTACGTACGCAGTTAGCCCTGTGGTGCCTTGCACTTCGACATCCAGTACGCCGCGCTGTTGGGCCGGTAGTAAAGCTTGAATGTCGCCACGGTGGGTAATGGCGGCTGTCATGCCGGTATTCGTGGCACGCAGCATAGGCCTTGCTGTTTCAATAGCCCGTAGACGTGAAATCTGTAAATGCTGGCGTAACGCCCACGAGTCGCCAAACCAGGCTAAGTTACTAACATTGACGAGCATGGTGGCGCCGGGGCCTGCGGCTTCGTCGGGCTTTACTGCGCGTATGATCTCTTCACCAAACACGTCTTCATAGCAAATATTAGGTGCAATGTATTGACCGTGTAAGTTGAAGTTTTGTTGACGCGGCTCACCACGATGGAAGTCGCCCAGAGGAATCTCCATCAGGTTGACGAACCACCTAAATCCATAAGGAATAAATTCGCCGAATGGCACTAAATGCGATTTGTCGTAACGGTGAGACAACTGGAGACTAACGATATCGTCAGGAGTCGAATCGGCATCAATGGCAATCACACTGTTGGTGTAACGTGCATCGTCATCAGCGCTTATTAAGGGCGCGCCAAGCAGTATCTGTGCCTGTTGAGATTTGGCAATGTCTATCCACTGTTGCCATGCATCAGGAGCCAGACGGTCTTGAAAGAGGGGGATAACGGTTTCGGGTAGAACAATAATGCGTGGTGCTGCCCCTTCTTCTTTGGCGGGGAGGGCGCTTAACTCTTGGTAGTTACGGATGCCAGCTTGTAAGTGAACCGGGTCGAACTTTTGGGTTTGGCTGACATTGCCTTGCACTAAGCGAATGATCATGGCTTCGCCATGCGCATCTACCCATTTGATGTGGCTAAAAGCAATGCCGGCTGTGCCCAGTAAGATGGCAACCGCCATGGCCATCGCGCTGCGTCCGTTTTCTCGTTGTTCGGCATTAATCGCAAATAGGCTGATTGCCGCCGCGCTAAACGCCGCGCACCACGCGAGGGCATAAGCACCCCCGATGGGAGCCCATCCAGCAAACATGCCGTCGACGTGGGCGTAAGCGATATTCAGCCAAGGGAAGCCTGTGAATAAAGTGCCCCGCAACCATTCGCTAAGCGTCCATACTGAAGCGATGGTCGCTGCACCTAGCACTTGTGCTTTCCATTCTAGCTCTCGTGCTTTAGGTATTAAATACCGTATGAGCAGCAGAGCGGCGATAATGAAAACGGACAGTGCTACAGCCATCAGAGCAACAACAATGGCCGCTAGCGGGGCCGGCATATTGCCGTACCAGTGCATACTAATGTAGAGCCAGTACACACCGGTGGCGAAATGGCCAAAGCCGAAGCAAAGCGCACTAACAGCCGCTTGCTTCTGAGAGGAAGCATTAAGGCCGCTACTTAAAAAGATAGCTAAGGTGGCAAGCTGCAGAAATGGCAACGCAAAACCGGGTACGGGGCCCGGAGCGAAACTTAAGGCATGTGCCGCGCCAACAAAAATAAGTAAAAAGTTAAGTTTGTTGCGGGGCAGTGTGGCGTTCACCGAAGGGGTAGAGGTCATTGTTGCGCGTAATCAGAAGCTTGGGCGCGTTGTACATGCAGCCATAATGCACGTTTAGCATCGGCTTTTACGACAGTAACTACCATGCCCTGACGCGTGAGTGTGTCGCCACGACGAGGGATATGACCCAGTTCGTAAGCTACCCATCCACCAATGGTGTCGTACTCGTTATCGCTAAGCTCGGTGCCGAATGCGGTATTGAAATCAGCAATTTCGGTGATAGCCATCACACGCCAGCCGTTGTTGCCTGCTTGGAAAATGGTTTGTTCGCTATCGTCATCGTATTCGTCTTCGATATCGCCCACGATTTGCTCAAGCACATCTTCCATGGTGATTAAGCCGGCGGTGCTGCCGTGTTCGTCGATAACGATGGCAATGTGATTTCGGCTACTGCGAAACTCGTGTAGCAATACGTTTAAACGTTTGGTTTCGGGGATGAAGACGGCTGGGCGTACAAGAGGGCGTAAATCGATGGCGGGGTTGGCGATAGACAGTAGTAAGTCTTTGGCTAACAAAATTCCAACGATATTGTCGCGGTCTTCTTCGTAGACTGGAAAGCGAGAGCGTCCAGTTTCTACAATAGAAGGGAGTAGTTCGGTTAGGGGTTTGGTGATGTCCAGAATATCAATTCTTGAGCGAGGCACCATGATATCCGCTACCGTTTTGCTGGCGACATCAAGAGCGCCGGCGATCATTGTATAGGCTTCGCTATCAATGACACCACGTTCGTGGGCCCCTTCTAAAATGACTTTGATATCTTCGCGATCTTCAGGCTCGGGTTGGCGCTTAAAGAGTTTGCTAAGGCGTGAGTAACGTCTCTTTCGAGGCTCGGGGTCTAGTGAGTTAGATTCTGACATGTCCAATGGACGAAGAGTGAAAACATTTAGCATAACCGAAAAGTCGGCCGCCATATGCTCTATTTCGTGATGTAAGGGTTAGGGATATTCATTAGTTGAAGAATTTCAGCTTCCAGGGCTTCCATGTCTTCAGCATCGTCGGGATCAATGTGGTCGTAGCCTAGGGCATGCAATACCCCGTGTACTGTGAGGTGGGCAGCGTGATGCAGAAACGGCTTTTGCTGTTCTTGTGCTTCGCGCTCGAGTACGGCACAACAAATGATGACGTCGCCAGTAAGTGTGGCGTTGTCATCAATTCCATACTCAAAGCTAAGTACATTGGTAGGGGCATCTTTTTGCCGGTACTGCTTGTTAAGCGCCTGCACCTCGGATGCTTCGGCGAAACGAACGGTAATTTCAAGTTGCTGGTAAGGCACGGCTTGATCGGCTTCGACGTAAACTTGATTAACGCTATCGACCGCATGTTGAACCCATTGTTGTACCTGCGCTTCAGGTACTGGCGTGGCACCAGCGGCGGCGTATTGAATACTTAGGTTGAGCTTAGGATTCATGATCGTGTTTCTCGTAGGCGTCAATAATACGGCCTACTAAGGGGTGTCGTACCACATCTTTGCTGTTTAGGCGGCTAATGGCAATGCCTGACACGTCAGCTAAAACATGTATGGAGTGTTCTAGGCCGCTACGTTGACCACGTGGTAAATCAACCTGCGTAGGATCACCCGTAATAACCGCTTTGCTTCCAAAACCAATACGGGTTAAGAACATTTTCATTTGTTCCACCGTTGTGTTTTGTGCCTCGTCGAGAATGACAAAGCTGTGGTTCAAGGTGCGTCCGCGCATATAAGCGAGGGGTGCAATTTCAATGATTTGTTTTTCGAACAACCGTTGCACCTTTTCGTAGCCCATTAAGTCATAGAGGGCATCGTATAAAGGGCGTAGATAGGGATCGATTTTTTGGGCTAAGTCACCGGGTAAGAAGCCTAAGCGCTCGCCGGCCTCTACGGCGGGCCGCGTTAATACAATACGCTGCACACTTTCGCGTTCCAGTGCGTCGATGGCACACGCCACCGCTAAAAAGGTTTTACCCGTACCGGCAGGGCCCACGCCAAAACTGATGTCGTGCTGCAGTATGTGGCTCATGTAGGCACGTTGACGTTCTGTTCGCGGCCGTAAATCGCGGCGTCGAGTGCGTAGCGTTAGCTCGCTTTCGGTAAGAATGGGTGCCTGCGTGGATGCACTGGCCTCGTCCGATGCAGACTGAGCTGGGCGTCGTGATGGGGTGGACGACTTTTTAGTGTGTTTACGTTGTAAAGCTTCGTGTCGCGCTTTGAGTTCGACTAAGCCGAGTTGCACATCATCAATGCTTAACGCCACGTGTACAGCTCGATCATAGAACCACTGTACGGCATCGGCAGCTACGTCTGCCTCGTGTCCTTCGATGGTAATGTGATTGCCTCTGCGTTTTAGATCTACGTCAAAGGCGCTAGCGATTTGACGTAGGTTTTCATCGAGTGGCCCACAAAAATTGGCGAGATTCGTATTGTCGCCGTCTAAGTGTACGGTACGGACTTGGCTCGACTGGGTCTTGATCATGAGGCTGTGGTGATCGTGGATTCAGACGTTACGATTTCACCGCGTAAGGTATTGGTGAGCGCTTCGGTGATACGAACCTTCACCATCTGCCCAATAAGGCGAGGGTTGGCAGGGAAGTTGACGATACGATTGCTTTCCGTACGCCCCATTAACTCGTTGTCGTCCCGACGTGATAAACGTTCAACCAACACCATTTGCTCGGTGCCAATCATGGATTCACTGATCGCGTTAGCTTGTTCGTTGATCAATGCCTGTAGGCGATGCAAGCGTTCGAATTTTTCTTCTTTCGTCGTGTTGTCGTGTAGGTCCGCTGCGGGGGTGCCTGGGCGACGCGAATAGACAAAAGAGAAGGAGGTATCGAAGCCCACGTCACGAATAAGCTGTAGGGTTTTTTCGAAGTCGGCCTCGGTTTCGCCCGGAAAGCCCACAATAAAGTCCGATGAAAGTGTCATTCCTGGACGGGCAGCTCGTAGGCGTCTAACAATTGACTTGAACTCTAGCGAGGTATAGCCGCGTTTCATGGCGTTCAACGTTGCATCGCTACCTGCTTGCACGGGTAAGTGTAGGAAGGGAACGAGTTTTGGTAGCTTGCCATGCGCCTCGATAAGGCGAGAGGTCATTTCTTTAGGGTGCGAGGTGGTGTAACGAATACGCTCGATGCCCGGAATGTCGTGCACGTATTCGAGCAACATGGCGAAATCGGCGATCTCGGCGCTGTCGTTCATGGGACCACGGTAGGCATTAACGTTTTGCCCTAGCAGGGTTACCTCTTTTACCCCTTGATCTGCTAAATCAGCCACTTCAATTAGCACATCTTCAAAGGGACGAGAGATTTCTACACCGCGGGTATAGGGCACCACACAGAAACTACAGTATTTACTACAGCCTTCCATGATGGAGACAAAGGCCGTGGGGCCATCAACACGGGCAGGTGGCAAGTTATCGAATTTTTCGATTTCTGGAAAACTAATATCTACTTGAGATTTCCCACTGTTATTGCGTTTGGCAATCAGCTCGGGTAAGCGGTGTAGGGTTTGAGGGCCAAACACCACATCCACAAAAGGGGCACGAGCCACAATAGCTTTGCCTTCTTGGCTGGCAACACAACCGCCCACACCAATGACGAGATTGGGATTTTTTTGTTTTAGATGGCGGACGCGGCCTAAATCTGAGAACACCTTTTCTTGTGCTTTTTCTCGCACCGAACAGGTATTAAATAAGATGATATCGGCATCGTCTGGTGTGGTGGTTACCTCGATAGGGCCACTGTCGTTAAGCACATCAGCCATTTTTTCGGAATCGTATTCATTCATTTGGCAACCAAAGGTGCGAATAAACAGTTTACGAACCGGACGAGTTTCATCGTTATCGCTAGGGGATATAGTGTTCTCTTGCATAGTACCGCCGTTACGGGTGTAGACCCCGCGGGCAAAAAAGTTAAAAGTCGTTAATTATAACGCGTCTGGCTGGGCTTACTCTTTATATGTTGTACAGTGAGAGACATAAGCGCTATATATTAGGGTTATGTCTTCTGGTTATAAGGGGTTAGCTTCGGTATCGTTGACATTGGGTAATAAATAGTAAATAGAAAAAAGGAGATCGTAAATGGAACAGGTAAATTTATCGCGTAGAACCTGGCTGCAAAGCACAGGTGGTGTAGCCGGTGTGGTTGGTATTGGTGCGTTAAGCCCGTTAAGTGCTGCACTTGCTTCAACAGATAAGTCGAGTAATGCGGCTACGCTTCCAGATTATTTAAGTTGGAAACACGCTGATAGTCTTATTGTGCACAGCGCGAATACGGTTGAAACCAAACGCTCGGCTTTTGGGACGGGGGTTATTACACCTTTAGATCGTCTTTTTATCCGTAACAACTTAAACCCGCCTAATGCTTCCATTACTGAAGACCCCGATGCATGGGAACTTAAGCTGGAAGGCGTAAAAAATCCACGTACCTTTACGCTGGCTGAACTGAAAGCCATTGGTGTGCAGGCCGTGCCGGTGGTGTTGCAGTGTTCGGGTAATGGGCGTGGCTACTTTCCTGAAAAACCCAGCGGTACACAATGGACCGTAGGTGCTGCTGGTTGTGTGGTGTTCACAGGCGTACCCGTCAAAGATCTTATCGAAGCGGCGGGTGGTTTAGCTGACGATGTGGATTACATGACAAGTAGCGGTGGCGAAGAGATACCTGAGGGCATTGATGCGAATACCGTCAAAGTTGAACGTTCGGTACCTATCGAGGCGATTGAAGATGCCATTTTAGCTTGGGAGGTTAACGGTGTGCCCCTACCATTGGCGCACGGTGGTCCTCTACGCACTATTATTCCGGGCTACACCGGTGTGAATAACGTTAAATATATTCGTCAGGTGGCTTTTACTAAAGATCAGTCTCCTGCCAATATTCAACAGAACAGTTATCGCTTGTCGCCAGTGGGTGAATCCGGCTCTCCAAACAGGCCATCCGTATGGGAAATGCCCGTCAAGTCTTGGATTAACTACCCAGGTGATGAGCATGATCAATTGAAAGCGGGTCGCGTTCAAATTACGGGTGTGGCTTTTGGTGGTATGTCGGCCGCAGACGAGGTCGAGGTGTCAATTGATGGTGGTAAGAACTGGGAAGAGGCGTCGTTTATTGGCCCAGATTTAGGCCCTTATGCATGGCGTCAGTTTGTCTTGTCAGTCGATTTGGAAGCTGGTGAGTATGAATTAGCCAGTCGCGCCACCAATGAAAAAGGCGATACCCAGCCCGAGGAACGCGATTCCAATAACCGTGGCTATTTGAATAATAGCTGGCGTGATCACATGTTGAAAGTGACCGTTGCTTAATACCATTCGCTGCACAATAAACAGGCTGGCATCGGTTCAGCCTGTTTATTATTGAGGAGTAAAGATGTTTGTGAAAAAGTGGCTAGGAATAACGGCTGCAACGTTAACGCTGGCTTTGACGCCCACTGTTTACGCGGCCGATGATGAGGTATTAGAACAAGGTAAAGCGCTTTTCACTAGCGATGCTAAGCCCATGGCTTGTGCGCTTTGTCATGCGTTAAAAGATGCGGGTGCAGCGGGTAGCATTGGCCCCAATCTGGACGATATCCAACCAACGCGTGAACAAATGAAGAAGGTAATGATTGAAGGGATGGGAGCGATGCCGTCCTTTGAGGCCACCTTGTCTGAACAAGAACGAGACGCCATTGTGGAATACGTACACAGCGCATTGAACTAGGCGTTTTTACGTTAAGGCGCTAAATGCTGGATTAATGGCGTCTACGTAGAATAATAAAACGGACTATCTTCTGTTTCGATAGAAGGTAGTCCGTTTTTTATGTTTTGATCTATCCCGTGGTTATGACGCCTTGGGATGGCTTAAAACGCGTTTATTTATCAATGAGTGTTATGTGTTATTCAACAAACTCGGCGGTGCCGTCTTCATCTTTTTTAATGGGTTTGATCAAGTCTTCACGCTTAACCCCTAACCACATGGATATGGCAGCTGCCACAAAGACCGACGAGTAAATACCGAACCAAATACCGATGGTTAATGCTAGCGAGAAGTACTCGAGCGTAGGACCACCAAAAAAGTACATGGACAACACCATCATTTGCGTAGAGCCGTGGGTGATCACGGTACGAGAAATGATTTGAGTGATGGATAAGTTAATAATTTCATCGGTGGGCATGCGACGTTGCTTACGGAAATTCTCGCGAATACGATCCATGACCACCACGGATTCGTTCACCGAATAACCCAATACCGCTAAGACCCCTGCCAGTACAGAGAGAGAGAACTCCCACTGAAACAAGGCGAAGAACCCCAAAATAATGACCACGTCATGCAAGTTTGCCAATGCGCACGATACGGCCAATTTCCATTCGAAGCGAAAAGCCAAATACACCATGATGCCGACTACCACAAACAGCAGCGCCATTAAGCCGTTGTGAACTAACTCTTCACCCACTTGAGGGCCAACAAATTCGACGCGGCGTAGTTCTACCTCGCCGGCATGAGAGGCCTGTAATGCGCTAAGTACCGCTTGGCTTTGGGCCGTGCTTTCCGTACCTTCATCGGTAGGTAGACGGATCATTACGTCACGTGACGTACCAAAGTTCTGGACCTGAAAGTCAGAGTAGCCTAGACCGTTGACCGCTTCTCGGACGGTTTCAAGGGGGGCGGGTACGTCGTAGTTGACCTCAATAACCGTGCCGCCTGTAAATTCAATCGAAAGGTTAAAACCTTTAGATACGATGAAAAATACAGCGAGTAAAAAGAAAAGCGCACTAATCAGGTTTAGCACCAATGCATGGCGCATAAAGGGAATGGTGCGAGTGATTCTAAAAAATTCCATGTTGCTATGCCTGTAAGGGAGAGGAGAGGCGACAAGCGCCTCTGCAAAGGCTTACTTCTTATTATCGGGTTTCCATACTTGACCAATGGCAATGTGTTGCAGGCGACGCTTACGCCCATACCAAAGGTTAACCAATGCTCGTACGCCCACAACGGACGAGAACATCGAGGTAAGAATCCCAATACAATGCACGACGGCGAAACCACGCACTGGCCCGCTACCAAAGGCTAACAAGGCAACACCCACAATTAAACTGGTTAAGTTTGAATCGAAAATGGTGGCCCATGCGCGTTCGAAGCCTAAATGTATGGCCTGTTGAGGCGATGCACCATTTCGTATTTCTTCTCGTATACGTTCGTTAATCAGTACGTTGGCGTCAATGGCCATACCCAGCGTTAAGGCAATCGCAGCGATTCCGGGTAAGGTCAGTGTGGCTTGCAACATCGACAGGGCTGCCAATAATAACAAGACGTTAAAGCTTAAGCCGATGGTTGAGAACAAACCGAACAACTGATAATAGAAAATGATGAAAATCGCGATGGCAATAAAACCGTATAAGGTGGAGTTAAAGCCTTGTTGAATATTTGCAGCCCCTAAGCTTGGCCCAATGGTACGTTCTTCGATGATGCTCATGGGGGCAGCCAACGAGCCAGCTCGAAGCAACAGAGCAATATCAGCGGCTTCGCGGGGGTCCATGCTCCCGGTGATTTGCACCTGACCACTTGGAATTTCACTGCGAATGACTGGGGCGGTAACCACTTCGCCTTTGCCTTTTTCGAACAATACAATCGCCATGCGCTTATTGATATTGTTCCGTGTGACGTCTCGGAAAATGCGCGAACCTTTGCTATCAAGCGTTAGGTTTACCGAAGCTTGTTGGGTCTGGGAGTCACGACCGGGTTGTGCGTCTTGTAAGTTCTCACCTGTTAACACCACTTGGCGACGCAAGAGTAAGTCGCGGCCATCCCTATCGGTATAGCGCTCTAGGCCAAAGGGGACCGTGCCGGCATTCAGTGCAGCGATGGCAGTAGGCGAGTCATCGACTAAACGAATTTCCAGCGTGGCAGTACGCCCAAGAATTTCTTTGGCTTTGGCCACATCTTGTACGCCTGGAAGTTGCACGATAATGCGATCAGTTCCTTGCTGCTGAATGATCGGTTCTGCAACACCGAGTTCATTAATTCGGTTGTAAAGCGTGCTGATATTTTGGCGCAAAGCGTTGCTTTGAGCCTGAGTGATAGCCGCTTCCGCTAATGAGCCGTGTAATTCAACGCTATCGCCAGACGCACGTTCGAAGTTCAGGTCAGGAATTAGCCGGCGTAATTGGTTAAAGGCGCTGTCTCGTTCGTCCGCCGTATCAAAGCGGACAATAACGCTTTGGTTTTGACGCTCTACGCCTTGATTAGCAAGACGTTCATCACGCAATACGGTACGCACTTCTGTTGCTAAGGACTCGTAGCGGCTTGTGAGAGCCCCTTCCATGTCAACTTGAAGCAAAAAGTGAACCCCACCACGTAAGTCCAGCCCTAAGTGCATTGGGTTGGCACCGATGGCGGTAAGCCACGATGGCGAAGCTGGCATTAGGTTTAAAGCAACGGTGTAGTCGGGGTCTTCGGGGTCAGTAATGAGCTCGTGCTCGATTACATCTTTAGCACGTAGCTGCACGTCGGTAGAGTCGAAACGGACTCTAACGGAGCCAACGGGACCGTTTTGTTCGAAGGATGAGCCGGTGGATTCGATATTATGACGTTGAAGAATACTTTCAACGCGCGACATCATGTCGACATCGACCTTAACCGTAGACTTCGCACCGGCGACTTGTACCGCTGGTGACTCACCAAAGAAGTTGGGTAGGGTATAAACAATGCCTATGACTAAAGCAGCTAAGACAGTGAGATATTTCCAAATGGGATAACGATTCATGGGCGCTTCACGGCAAGAGCGGTACAAATAAACCCGAACGATTGTTCGGGTTGAGAGATAGCTTACAGTGTTTTGATTGTGCCTTTAGGCAGAACCGAACTGACAGCTTGGCGTTGAAGAATGAGCTCTACAGGCTTGTCTTCTAGCGCTGAAACTTCAATAGTGATGTAGTTGTCATTCACTTTGGTGATACGGCCTAAAAAGCCACCGCTAGTGATGACTTCGTCGCCCTTGGCTAAGTTTGATACTAAGTTACGGTGCGCTTTTTGACGTTTCATTTGGGGACGAATCATCAAGAAGTACAAAATAACGAACATCAAAATGATAGGCAGCATGCCTACCAAGGCGTTTTCGCCGCCTGCCGCTTGGGCTGGTACTAAAGTTAGAATGTCAGCAACGGACATGAGGTGCTCCTGTGTGGTGTAAGGTAATTTTTAAATTTTGAAAAAACTCAACGTGCTATTGTAGCGGTATATAAAAGACATGAGCGAGGCATAGCTTATTCGATACCTTGCGAACGGTCACGCGCAAATGTTGTTTTCCACTCGTTAAAGCGATTTTCCTCAATGGCTTCGCGCATTTCTTTCATAATTTGTAAATAAAAATGCAAGTTATGAAGGGTGTTCAGCCGTGCTCCTGTCATTTCATTTGAGCGGTGTAGGTGGTGCAGGTACGAGCGTGAAAAATTCGTGCAAGTGTGACAACTACAGCTAGGGTCTAGCGGGCGCGTGTCATTTCGATGTCGTGCATTCCGTAATTTTAAATCACCGAAACGGGTGAATAACCATCCGTTTCGGGCGTTACGGGTGGGCATAACGCAATCGAACATATCCACGCCTTGGCTTACCCCTTCGACCAAGTCTTCAGGGGTTCCCACACCCATTAAATAGCGTGGGGCATTCGTGGGAAGTTTGGGTGCAGTATGGGCCAGCACTCTAAACATATCTTCTTTAGGCTCACCCACTGAAAGCCCGCCAATGGCGTAGCCTTCAAAGCCGATGTCCACCAGACCTGCTAATGACTCGTCGCGTAAATCTTCAAACATACCACCTTGTACGATACCAAAAAGAGCATTGGGATTGTTTAAGGCTTTAAATTCGTCACGAGAACGTTTCGCCCATCGCAGTGACATGCGCATGGATGTCGCCGCCTCGCTATGAGTGGCAGCGCGGCCATCAATAAGGTAGGGCGTACACTCGTCGAAAACCATCGCAATGTCCGAGTTTAACGAGCGCTGTATGCGCATGGACTCTTCTGGCGTTAGAAATTTACGGTCACCATTGATCGGCGAGGCAAAGGTAACACCTTCTTCGGTGATTTTTCGCATTCCTTCAAGACTGAATACTTGAAACCCACCTGAATCGGTTAGGATCGGACCTTTCCATTGCATAAACTCATGTAAACCACCATGCGTATCCATGACCTCTGTTCCGGGTCTAAGCCATAGGTGGAACGTGTTGCCAAGAATAATTTGTGCCTCGATGTCTTCTAGTTCGTGCGGCAACATGCCTTTGACACTGCCATAAGTACCCACCGGCATAAAAATGGGGGTTTGCACTTTACCGTGATTGAGCGTGATTTCACCACGACGAGCGCCGCCGTCGGTGTTAAGCAATTTAAACTGTAATCCATTCATTATTTTTTTGTTGCTTCAATAAACATGGCATCGCCATAACTAAAAAAGCGATAGCGTTGGGTGATGGCATGCGAGTAGGCACGCTGGATGTTTGTTATAGAAGAGAGAGCCGAAACCAACATCAGTAAGGTGGACTGCGGCAAATGAAAGTTGGTAAGTAATGCATCAATCCAGGTGAATTGATAGCCCGGAGTGATAAATAGCGTGGTGTCCCCCTCGATACTGCCATCGGCATGGCGTTGGCCGTTGCTTTTCTCGGGTTGAGCGGCCGACTCAAGAGCACGGACGCTTGTGGTGCCCACGGCAATCACTCGTTTACCTGCAGCGCGCGTAGCCGAGATTTTTTGTAGCGTTTCGGCAGGGACATGATAGCGCTCTGCGTGCATTTCGTGTTCACTGATTTTTTCTACGCGCACCGGCTGAAAGGTACCTGCGCCAACGTGTAAGGTGACGAACGCGGTTTGTATGCCCATGTCCGCCAATAATGACAGATAGTCTTCGTCAAAATGTAGCCCTGCTGTGGGTGCCGCGACGGCACCTGGCTCTGTCGCGTAGACGGTCTGATAACGAATATCATCGTCTTCAGTAGGCGTGACATCAATGTAAGGCGGTAAGGGTGTTGCGCCGTACGCTTCCAATGACGCCAACACAGGTTGGCTGAAAACTAATTCGAACAATGATTCATGTCGTCCTACGACATCAACCTCGACCTGTTCGTCGGAGAGCAGTAACCGCGTGCCTGCCTTAGGCGATTTGCTGGCCCGAATATGCGCTAGCGCGGTGTGTGATCCGGTGACCCGTTCGATCAGGACTTCCACTTTTCCGCCCGTGCTTTTATGACCAACTAGCCTCGCTTTAATCACCTTGGTGTTATTAAAGACCAGCAAATCCCCTGCGCTCAAGAGTGAGCTCAGTTGTTTAAAGGTGAGATCTTGAAGCTCGCCGTGTTCGTCTACATGCAATAGACGGCTAGCGTTTCGGGTTGCGGCTGGAGCTTGGGCAATAAGCTCTGGGGGTAAATCGTAATGAAATTGACGAATGTCTAAGGTGGGGTCTACAGGCATAAATGATAAAAACAAAAAAGGGGCTGGCCCCATGATAAGCGATCATTTTACGCGCTTGTGCGTTTTAGGCCTAGATTTCCCGTGTTTTGTCGTAAATTTCGGTATGCTCATGGTTTTACGATGTCTAATTTTGCTCAAAGGGAACGTATGTTCGGCATGATTGCAACGCGGTGGGCTCGGTATGCCGGAAGCTTGGTGATATCGGGTTTCGTGGGGTGGGGCGGCGTAAGTCAGGCACAAATCGTCGGCTTGCCAAGCGAGTTGGCGGCGTCTTGGAAAGCCACAGGGCTTTCTGATTCGTCCTTATCCTTAGTGATTCAAGATGTGGATGGCAGGACGTTGGTTAACCATAATGGTTTGGTGCCACGTAACCCAGCCTCGGTGATGAAGTTAGTCAGTACGTGGGCTGGGCTTTCTGCCTTAGGCCCCGATTATACGTGGCGTACCAGCTTGATGGCCCAGAGGGGCGGGAGGGTCGATGCGCAAGGCTCTTTGCAAGGGCCGTTATACGTGAAAGCCAGTGGTGACCCGTTGATGACAGTACCTGATCTGTGGTCACTATTACGAAATTTACGTATGCGCGGGGTTAAAAACCTGGGCGAAGTGATTATTGATCGTTCGGTTTTTGGGAATGTGAGCATTGATCCTCATGCCTTTGATGGTGCGGGTGACCGTCCCTACAATGCCAGTCCGGACGCCGCTGTGGTGGCTTTTGGTGCTTCACGCATTGTGCTTCAGCCGGATGCGCAGAATCGTAAGTGGATGGCTTTTGTTGATCCGCCCGCGTCAGGCTTACGAGTAGAGGGTGAGATCGAATGGACCAACGCTGTCTGTTCCGGCTCACCCAACATTGCTACCAGTGTGCGTACCGTTGGTCACGAGGTCGTGGTAGGCCTTAGTGGTAAGGCAGCTGGCTCGTGTGGCGAGTTCAGCGTTTACCGGTTGACACAAAGTCAAAACGAATTCTTTCGCAGTGTGTTTAAGTCTTTATGGAAAGAGCTAGGTGGAACCTTGGCGCATGACGTTTCAGCTGGTGTGGCGCCGCGAAATGCAAGCGCCATTGTCTGGCACGATTCCCGTCCGCTTGCTGAGTACATTCGCACCATTAACAAGCAAAGTAATAACTTAATGGCCACTTTGCTGTTGTTAGCAGTGGGGGTGGAGTCTAACGGTGAGGGGGCAACAGTTGCCTCAGCCGAACAGGCCGCAATGCGAGTGTTAAGCCAACAGGGTATTAATACACAAGGGTGGCGTATCGACAATGGCTCCGGTTTGTCCCGAGTCGGACGATTAACAGCCGAAGGGTTAGCCTCGATGCTTCAGGTGGTTTGGCGTTCCAACTACATGCCTGAGTTCATCTCTTCTCTGGCGATTTCAGGAGTGGATGGTACGGTGCGACGTCGCCTGCGAGATGATGAAGTCATGGGTAGAGCGCATCTAAAAACAGGAACACTTCGAGATGCGCGCGCTTTGGCGGGTTACGTTTTAGGGGCATCCGGTAAACGCTATGTTTTGATTAGTATGGTGAATGACGATCGCTCTTCTGCTGTTCGCCCTTTCGATGATGCTGTGGTTAAGTGGCTCGCTAATCAGTAATCGCGCTGGCTTTGGTTTAAAATCGATGCATGCTCAGCGACATGCCGTTTAGGCATGGCTGTATATTGGTCTCAAGGATGTTTCATGCCTATACACGAAATTCGTCACCCTCTTATTCGCCATAAGCTTGGTTTAATGCGTCGCGCAGATTTAAGCACCAAGAATTTTCGCGAAATGTCACAAGAAATTGCTGCCTTATTAACCTATGAGGCGTCTAAGGATTTGCCGTTAGAGGCGGTGGAAATCGAAGGATGGTGCGGCACGGTACCTGTGGAAAAGCTCGCGGGTAAAAAGGTAACGGTTGTGCCAATCTTGCGTGCGGGCATTGGTATGCTCGATGGGGTGCTTAGTTTAATACCGGGAGCAAAGGTTTCGGTGATTGGTATCGCCAGAAACGAAGAAACGCTTGAGGCGCAAACGTATTTAGAGCGTTTGGTTGGCGAGCTCGACCAGCGTCTAGCACTTATTATTGACCCAATGCTGGCCACGGGTGGGTCAATGGTTGCCACGATCGATCTACTTAAAAAAGCAGGATGTAAAAACATACGGGCTTTGGTGTTAGTGGCAGCGCCAGAAGGAATAAAAACGGTGCACGATGCGCATCCCGATGTTCAGATTTATACGGCGTCTATCGATAGTCATTTAGATGAGAATGGATATATTGTGCCTGGCTTAGGCGATGCCGGAGATCGTATTTTTGGCACGCGTCAAAAAGTCGAATAGTAAAAGGTAATATGTAGTGAAATTAAAAGTCGGTTTTTTACCGGCTTTTTTATTCCTGCTATTTTTTTTTACAATCCTTTTGCTCCAAAGGCTAGAGTGTTCGGCAAAATCATGTAAGCTGAATGTTGAATTAAATGTAATTAGGCTGATTCATGCGAACACTTAAGTCCCAATTGATTGGTGTGCTGTTAACCGTTTTTGGTACGGTAGCAAATGCGGGGGTTTGTGAGGCGCCGTTTATGCACGATGACGGTTATTTGAAGCTGAACGGAAGTGGTTTACTTAGGGTTCAGGCTGAGATGGCGCTGTCACAAGTCCAAGTCAAGAACGCTAATGAATGCGAGGCCTTCGTTACTGGAAACGCGTCTTTTGGTTTGGCAGGCTTGCCGGCGGGAAATACGACGCTAAACTATTGGATGACTGTTAAAGATGGCTTCGCACGCTTTGAGCGTGACATCGGCGAGGGCGGGCGTGAGCCGGTTAAAGGCGGGTTCGATTTGAATCTTTTGGGTCTTTTTAATTATGACCAAGCTATTCACGAGCCAGGGCAGCAATTGTCTGAACAACGCTTTAGCGTTCAGTTCGATAAGCGCTCTGAAGAGCCCGTCGCGGTACATACCTCATCGAAAACGGTGGGGAACCCCAAACAGATGTCTACCGCTGCGGGTCAACATCAGTGCTTCCCGGTCCAATACCAGCGTACCATCGCGGCGACTCAAGCGTCATTTAGTGGTTTGGTTATGCCCATTCCTGAAATGACGTCACAGGTAACCGATTGGTATTGTCCCTCGGTGCAAATGGTCATGCGACAAGATAGTATTCAGAACGGAGTACCCTCATATATAGAAGTTCAAGAGCTACGTTAGCGGTTGTTGTAGGCTTCACTAATCGGTAAGTTTTACTTTTGCTTTAAGGAGCGACTAATGGTCACAAAGAAAAAAGTTGAAGAGCTTGAAGATGATGTTATTTCCACCATCAGGACGCGCTTGGATGAGGCAGAAAAACTGTTAGTAGAAGCTGCCTCAGCATCCGGTGATAAAGCCACTGAGCTACGTGAAACAGCGCTGCGTTCGTTGCGCAATACGCGTGAAACGCTGCATGACACACAAGAGGCAGTGGTCGAACGTGGACGCCAAGCAGCAAAAGCTACTGATCATTATGTGCACGATAACCCTTGGCAGGCGATAGGGGTGGCGGGCGTTGTTGGTCTGTTATTTGGCCTTTTGGTTGGCCGTCGATAAGCTCACGTTTTATTAAGAATACAGGTCATTTCATTTCCGAAATGACCTGTATTGATAATGACAAAAAAGGGGTGATATGTCTTTACGGCAATCTGTGGGCGACATTTCTTGTACCTTGCTTTCCATTGTTAAGACGCGTTTAGAGCTCTTTTCCCTAGAGGCTAGTCAGCAAAAAGCCAGTTTGCTTACATTGCTAGGGCTGTTGTTCGGCGCTTTGTTATTTTCTACCTTAACCTTATTGGTTTTGTCGTTATGGGTGGCGCTATTGTTTTGGCCCACCGAGTATCGTTATTGGGCGATCGGTGCTTTGGGTATTATTTATGCCGTCTTGGGCATGGCGATGTTTTGGGCTCTGATTAATCGTCTTAATAAAGGGCCCTATCCGTTCGCCGCGACGATTGCCGAGTTGCAACGAGATATTGATGTGGTGGATCGCTTACGAGCCCCTTCGTCGAATCGCTCTGGAGACGCCTGATGCGCACACGTGAAAAGAGTTTGGACCGAGAGATTCGTATCGAGTTACTTCGGGCTCAAGCTGCGCTAGAGCGCGGCGAGTTATGTCGTCACATGCGCCACTTACGAGACGATATTCGCCCAGGGAACTTGTTTCAGTCACTTTCGGGTGCAAGGCAAGGCTCGACATTCAGCCGCTTAAGTGGGTTGCTTCTTTCCTCTACACAGCGCTATCCAATGCTAATCTCTGTGTTATCGGCCGTTGTAGGGGGCGTAGGAGGGAAGGGAATGAAAGCTGGGGCGTTAGGCCTAATTGGATGGCGTTTGGCAAAGTTGTTTTTGCTACGCTCGGCCCGCAAAACCAATGCGACATCTCGTAGTGGTCGAGTCATTGAGCCGTATCAGTAAACGCTAATTAACCTGAAATGGTTAAACCCATCATGAAAAAAGCCAGCGGCTATCACCGCTGGCTTTTTTTATACGATAAGGTGGCGTCTTACAAACCTAAGGTATCCCACATAGCGTCAACCTTATGTTTGACCTCGTCATCCATTTCGATGACGCGGCCCCATTCTCGAGTGGTTTCTCCTGGCCACTTATTCGTAGCGTCCATGCCCAGCTTTCCACCTAAGCCCGAAACAGGTGAGGCGAAATCTAGGTAGTCGATGGGGGTGTTTTCAACTAACACACTGTCACGCACCGGATCCATTCGCGTGGTCATGGCCCAGATGACTTCTTTCCAGTCTCGGGTATTGACGTCTTCGTCTACGACCACAATAAATTTGGTGTACATGAATTGTCGCAATATGCTCCAAACCCCAAACATCACCCGCTTAGCATGCCCCGCATATTGCTTGCGTATGGAGACGACCGCTAAACGATAACTGCAGCCTTCGGGTGGTAGATAGAAATCGACGATCTCTGGTAATTGGCGCTTTAAGAGTGGCACGAAAACCTCGTTTAATGCAACGCCGAGTACCGCAGGCTCATCAGGCGGTTTGCCGGTGTAGGTGCTGTGATAGATGGGGTTGCGACGCATGGTGATGCGCTCAACCGTAAAGACAGGAAACCAGTCTTGCTCGTTGTAATAACCGGTGTGGTCGCCGTAAGGCCCTTCTAATGCTTGTTCGTAAGCACTAGCCGAAGGTTGCGGAGCCCCGTCAGGCACATGGGGGGGTAAGGCATCAGGGTGATCGGCAGGCAGAATATGCCCTTCGAGTACGATCTCAGCGTACGCTGGTACTGAAAGATCGCTACCTATGGCTTTAGAAAGCTCGGTACGAGACCCACGCAGCAAGCCAGCAAATTGATATTCTGACAAGCTATCCGGAACCGGAGTGACAGCGCCAAGTATGGTTGCAGGATCACAGCCTAACGCCACAGCAATTGGGAAGGGCTGGCCTGGGTTAGCCAAAGCATGATCACGAAAATCAAGTGCCCCACCGCGATGTGATAACCAACGCATGATTAACTTGTTACGCGAGATTTGCTGCTGCCGATAAATACCTAAGTTTTGTCGCTTCGCATTTGGTCCTTTGGTGATGACTAGACCCCACGTCAGTAGGGGGGCGACGTCACCTGGCCAGCAAAGTTGTAAGGGAATGTTGTTGAGGTCAACATCATCTCCTTCAAGTACGATCTCTTGGCATGGCGGGCTTTTTATATTTTTAGGGGCCATGTCCCACAGTGCCGACTTCAGCATCGACACTTTGGAAAACGCATCACGTAAATTGCGAGGTGCTTCGGGTTCGCGTAAGGTAGCCAATAACTCACCGACCTCGCTCAGTGCCGACACGTCGTCGGCTCCCATTCCCCAAGCCACGCGTTTTGGCGTGCCAAATAAGTTGGTTAGCACAGGCATAGAGGCAGGTTTGTTTTGGTGTACAGCGTGCTCAAAAAGTAGGGCAGGCCCTTCGGCTTTTAGGACTCGATCACCAATTTCAGTCAGTTCTAAATGCGTTGAAACTGGGGTTTGGATACGTTTGAGTTCACCGGCTTTTTCAAGCTGTGCGATAAAGTCTCTTAAGTCACGGTATTTCACAACGACTGGATGCTCCGGTTTTTAGTTCTGGGCGTTGGGGGGTAAGATGCCCCTAGTCTAGTTTACAAGGATAACGATATGAACCTAAGTCGGTTCAATCCCATAGTTAGTCGAGGCGTACAGTTTTTACGCTATCGCCTTGAAGAATTCATGCATGTTGCCGCTATTTATTTAGGTATTGCCGTGCTGGTAACCATTGCTGCTGGCTTGGTGGTGCCCTCAATGCGACAGCAAGCGACACAACTTTACACGATTGTAGTGGAAGCGTTGCGACCAGCGGCATTGCAAAATGATAGCTTTTCGCAAATCGGGTGGTTATCGACGACGGTGGACCCCGCCGTTCGCGATCAAGCTAATAATGCAGGCCAGCAAGAAGACGATACCAATGTGCTTGCCTACCAAAGTTTTGCCGATGCGTTGCAAGTTAGCGCTGGCGGCGCGAATATTGCCGGAGTATCACGTGCTCAACAACAAGCCTTACGCAGTTACATTGCACGTAAGTATAAAGTAGCGCATAACGTGACCGGAGCGTTAATTCATACGGCGTTTAAGGTAGGGCGCGAAAAAAACATCGATCCGCAGCTCATTCTAGCAGTGATTGCCATCGAGTCGAGTTACAACCCCTTTGCTGAGAGTCACGCTGGGGCCCAAGGCTTGATGCAAGTGATGACGAGGGTCCACCAAGACAAGCTAGAGCACTATATCGAAGGGGATCTTGCTGTGTTTAGTCCCGAAGCAAATATTCGTGCGGGCACACAAATTTTGTATGACTGTCGACGCAGACGGGGCTCAATTACCGGAGCGCTACGTTGCTATGTGGGAGCAACAGGCCCCGGTGATGGAGGATACGGGGCCCGCGTGTTGGCAGAACGTAGACGTATAGCGCTGGCTTCCGGCATACCGATACGTGATGAGTAAGCGCGCGTACCGTGTCAGGCGGCTAGGCCAGCAGTTTTTTCATTCGCTCTACGGCTTCGTGCAGACGTTCTAGCGACGTCGAATACGAGAAACGAAGCATCTTGTGGGCAAAAGCGGGCCCGAAGTCTAAGCCGGGTACCGCCGCAACGTGGGTTTCGTGTAGTAAGCGCTGCGAGAACGCATCGCTATCTGAGCTATGTTGACTGACATCGGCATAAATATAGAAGGCGCCGTCCGGCTTCACGGGAACGTGCAAACCTAAGTGATCTAAAGCGGGCAGTAAAAAATCACGTCTCGCTTTAAAGGCTAAGCGCCGCTCTTCGTAAATCGCCATCGACTCTGGTTCAAAGCAGGCAAGGGCAGCATGCTGAGCCAACGATGGGGCACAAATTGCTAAGCTTGAGGCTAGACGCTCTATCATCGGCACGATCGATTCTGGTGCGATCATCCAGCCCAAACGCCAACCTGTCATGTGAAAATATTTAGAGAAACTATTAATAACGATAATGTCGTCGTCAATTACTAGCGCACTTTCAGGGCGTGCCTCATAGTAAAGACCGAGGTAGATTTCATCCATAATAATGAATCCACCGCGAGCTTTTACGGCTTCAATTAACGCCTGTAGCTCTGCCTTGGCGATTGTGGTTCCAGTGGGGTTACTCGGTGATGCAATCAGTACCCCGCGAGTGCTAGGTCCCCAGTTTGCTTCGATGTCTTGCGCACTGAGTTGAAAGCGGTGTTCGGCGCTTGTTGGGATAAGTTTGGTGATACCCCCCGCTGACAAAATAAAATTTTGATTAGCAGGGTATGAGGGGTCAGGCATGAGGACTTCGTCGCCTGGATTAATCAGAGTCAAACAAGCTAAGCTTAAGGCTCCCGATGCGCCGGCTGTTACCACGATGCGTTCGGGGGATACCGTCGCCCCAAAATGCTCTGCGTAATAGCGGCTAATGGCTTCTCGTAATGGGGCAATGCCTACGGGCGGCGTATATTGACTATTGCCGGCAGCACTGGCTTGGTTAAGCGCTTCGACAACAGCAGGGGGCGCAGTGAAGTCTGGCTCGCCAATTCCCAAGCTGATAATATCGTTGCCTTGCGCGATAAGCGCACCGGCCTGTTTAAAAAGTTCTACGGCATGAAAGGGCACAGCTAATTCTGTACGTTGCGCAAGGCGAAGCATATAAAACCAAGTTGTTGAATAAAAGTGTCAGAACGTTAGAAACGGCGGTATGACCATACATATAATGCTAATAAGTTTAAGCATATAGTAGGAAAAAACAATGCACTCTGTCTCTCGCCGTGCTTTTTTTGGCGGTCGTCGCCCTACAACCAGTGTGTGGGAAACGTTTTGCTTGCAGCTTGAGCGTAAAACGGGTGTGTCCTTACATCGTATTTCGGATGAGGCGCAAACTCAACAAGCACGTTTCATCCCTAACACCACAGCGGATCTTCATCACGCTCGCGCGCTATGTGCTGAGTACGGTGTGTGCATGGCGATAGAGGGTCTAGCGCAGTCAAATACTGAGCTTGATCAGCCTGTTTTATGGGTGAATCCGCTCGCTCATTTAAACGCTTTTCAACGGCTTTCACCTGAATCAACCCAATGGTTTGTACAGCCAGGATGTCTAGTGGGTGAACTCGAAGCCGCCGGTCTATCGGCGTTTTCCCAAGTACCTGCTAATCTAAGTGTGGGGGCATGGTTAGCCGATAGGCGTCACCATGATTGGCCTACGGGGCAAACTCATGGTTGTGGCGTGGTACATGCTTCGCTATTGATGGCGGATGGAAGTAGCGCCAGTCTGGGGCCCTTTGGTACGGCGAATACGAAACCGTTGAATTGTGCTTCACTGCGTAAACTCGTTCCACAGCTTTTTATGCTGGTAGGGTCGGCTCCCGCGTTATTATGTTTGAATTCACAACGTTGGCTGGGGCGCTATCGCTTAGACGCATTGCAACCAGCTGGCGGTCAGGAATTAAACTTAGCGCATCTGCTCGTCGGTAGTGGTGGCGACTTGGGGTGGGTAGAGTGGGTGGTTATTGACGAAACACGCCTTAGCCAACGCTTACCTCCTCTACAACAGGCGCCGCTTTTAAGCGACGATCCGAATTTAACAGTGCCAGCGTCAGAGCTTGATGCGGCCGTAAAAAATTATTTTGATCCTCAAGGTGTGTTTCCGCACCCAGGTCAAGCTTTTTAATGTCGTGCTTTATGCTTGGCCGAGACGATGCTGCTGTGCAGCATGTTTTATTTTGGCTGCAACGGCTAGAATGTTTGTCTTTAAAGCACGATTTCTACTCGGTATTTCTACTCTAGGCGGTTGAAGATCATGGATGAAAACCTTCGCAAGGCGGCACTTGAATATCACGAACAAGGTCGACCCGGCAAATTAGCAGTTACACCAACGAAGCAGCTTTCTAACCAGCGCGATTTGGCGTTGGCTTATTCGCCCGGCGTTGCCGCCGCTTGCGAGGCGATTGTGGACGACCCTCAGAACGCGTTTCGTTATACCGGACGAGGTAACTTGGTTGGCGTAATCACTAACGGTACAGCGGTGTTAGGGCTAGGAAATATCGGTCCGCTCGCGTCGAAACCGGTGATGGAAGGTAAGGCTGTACTCTTTAAGAATTTTGCAGGTATTGACGTTTTCGATATTGAAATCAACGAAAACGACCCTGATAAGTTGGTTGATATCATTGCAGGGCTAGAGCCAACCTTTGGTGGTATTAACCTTGAAGACATCAAGTCACCCGAGTGTTTTGTCGTAGAGAAAAAACTACGCGAACGCATGAATATTCCCGTTTTTCACGACGATCAGCACGGAACGGCCATTTGCGTTGCCGCTGCTTTTCTTAACGGGCTAGCGGTTGTTGAAAAAGACCTAAAAGAAGTGAAGGTGGTGGTTTCTGGCGCAGGGGCTGCCGCGCTAGCATGTTTGAACCTATTGGTTGACCTTGGCTTGCCCGTTCAAAACGTGTGGCTTACCGACATTGAAGGTTTGGTTTATAACGGTCGCACTGCGTTGATGGACGACACCAAACAACTTTACGCACAAGATACCGATTTGCGTAAGCTTGGCGATGTTATTAACGACGCCGACGTGTTTTTAGGTTTGTCAGCAGGTGGGGTATTGAAGGCTGATATGGTGGCACGTATGGCACCTCGTCCTTTGATTTTGGCATTGGCGAACCCCACACCTGAGATTCTTCCCGAAGAGGCTCATGCTGTGCGAGACGACGTGGTCATGGCCACGGGCCGATCCGATTACCCAAACCAAGTGAATAACGTACTGTGTTTTCCCTATATCTTCCGTGGCGCGCTTGATATCGGTGCGACGGCGATTACGCGAAACATGGAAATTGCAGCTGTACACGCCATTTGTCAGCTTGCCCGTGAAGAGCAAGATGAAGTGGTGGCGGCGGCCTACAACTTAGAAGATGTAGAGTTTGGTCCCAAATACTTGATTCCCATGCCCTTCGACTCTCGCCTGATTGTGCGTATCGCACCGGCTGTAGCAAAGGCGGGTATGGAAGATGGCGTAGCAACGCGTCCCATTACTGATTTCGACAGCTATACCGACCAATTGCGCCAGTTCGTGTACCGTTCAGGTGCTTTCATGAAGCCCATCTATAGTCTGGCTAAAGGCTTGGTTAAAGACGGTGCTAAAGCTCGTATCGTGTTTGCTGAAGGCGAAGACGAGCGCGTGTTGCGTGCAGTACAAGTTGTGATTGATGAAAAGCTCGCGCGCCCCATTCTTATTGGCCGTCCTGCGGTATTGCAGCAACGAATCGAGCGATACGGCTTACGTATTCGTCTGGGTGAAGATGTGGATGTCACCAACCCTGAGCAAGATGATCGCTTCCACAAGTACTGGACGAAGTACTGGGAAATGATGTGTCGTGGTGGCATTACTAAAGAAATGGCTCGTGTTGAAATGCGTCGTCGTTTAACGCTGATCGGGGCGATGATGATCCATTTCGGTGATGCCGATGGCATGATTTGCGGAACCGTAGGGACCTACGCTAACCACTTGCGCTTCATTGACGAGGTCATTGGTAAACAAGCCGGTGCGAAGACCTATAGTGCCATGAACATCTTGCTACTGGGCGAGCGCACCGTGGCGTTGGCTGATACACACGTCAATGACAACCCGAATGCAGAGCAAATTGCGGAAATTACCGTAGCAGCGGCTAAGCGCATGAAGTCGTTGAACATTGAGCCTAAAGCGGCTTTGTTGTCTCGCTCTAACTTCGGTACAGGCAGCTCGTCCTCGGGTGAGAAAATGCGAGAAGCCCTAGCATTGGTTCGCGAACTCGATCCTAACCTAGAGATCGATGGTGAAATGCACGGTGATTGCGCACTGGATGAGAAACTTCGCCAGCGTATTTTGCCAAACACCACCTTAACGGGTTCGGCCAACTTGTTAATTTGTCCGAACGTTGATGCTGGCAATATTGCGTATAACTTGATGAAAACAGATAGCGGCGGCAGTGTGGCTATCGGGCCGTTTTTATTGGGTGTGAATGCGCCGGTTAGCATCATGACATCAAGCTCTTCAGTGCGACGCATTATCAATATGACCGCGCTGACGGTTGTCGATGCGAATACCCACCGAGACTAAGACGTCTGTGCAAGACTCCTCCCCAGTAGGCGTAGTCCTAACTGGGGGTGGAGCACGGGGTGCCTATCAGGTCGGGGTACTGTCTGCAATTAACGACATACTCGATCCTGATCGTGACCCAAACTTTAAAAATCCTTACTCAATTATTTGCGGCAGTTCAGCAGGCTCGTTGAATGCTGCGGGCTTGGCGTGCCATGCCGATAAGCCTCACGAAGGCGTAGACCGCTTGTGTTCGTTCTGGGGAGGGCTGCGTACCAGTATGGTGTTCCATGCCGATACACCCTCGTTGTTACGCACCGGACTACGCTGGTTTGGGACACTGGGTTTTGGCTGGATGATGCCGTCGTTGCGGCGAAATGTACCACATTCACTACTGGATAACTCGCCGCTGCGCGAGTTGCTCACAAATGCACTTGATTTTGAGCGATTAAGTGTTAATCTTCGCGACAAGCATATTAAAGCGTTAGCGGTAACTGCAACAGCTTACACCTCGGGTGAGCACTTAACGTTTTACCAATCTGATACCCAAATTGTGCCCTGGAGGCGTTCTTTACGTAGGGCTATACCTTGTCGTATTGGTGTAGACCATTTGCTCGCTTCCAGTTCTATCCCTTTTGTGTTTCCCGCGCAGGCAATGCTTGTAGGTGGGGGAACCACGTGGTGTGGAGACGGCACAATGCGACAATTGGCGCCGATTAGTCCAGCTATTCATTTGGGCGCAAAAAAAATCGTGATTATAGGTACAGGGTATAACGATGAAACCTATCCTGAAGACCATGAATTTGATCCACCCTATCCATCATTAGCTCAAATGGGAGGTCATGCTTTGTCAAACATATTTTTAGACAGTGTGGCCGTCGATATTGAGCGAATGGAGCGAATTAATAGTTTGCTTGCAGAGTTACCGCCAAATGTATTAAAAAGCCAGTCGCTACGTCCAGTTAGTACATTTTCCATTTCACCTAGCCAGTCTTTAGGTGCGATTGCTGTAAAACATTATCACAGCATTCCTAAGGCGGCGCGTACCTTGTTTCGAGTGTTGGGAGTGTCGGCAAAGTCCGGTCCCACTACTGGCGGAGCATTAATCTCTTATTTATTGTTCGAATCAGGCTTTACACAAGAGCTGATCGAGTTGGGTAGAACAGACACCATGAATCGACTTGAGGAAGTCAAAGCGTTTTTTAAGGAGACGCCGCAATGAGCCAATCCCTGACCTTGCAGGAGCTGTTGCAACGGGGCGGGCAAATCGACGCAACGCCAGCACAGCAACACGATCTTTTTACGGTGGCCGAGGCGGCTGACATCACCGTAGGCGTTGCCGAGTGCGATCGGGCGCGTAATTGTTCGGCCGTACTACGAGCCATTGTGAAGGCCGTTGATTACCCGGATTTTTTCGGTAGTGACCTTGATGCACTGTACGATTGCTTATCCGATACCGTGCTTGACCAAAAAACCGGCTTGTACTTGTGGTTTAACAAGTTACACACAGGCGATCCGGCGTTGACCGATCATGCCGATGCCATCCTTAGTGTGTGTAATGACGTGGCCGATTTTGCCAGCACCAAAGAGCGTATCTTTGCCTATTCGGTGATACACGCAGGTAAACATCCTGACCCTGAGCCCGGCGTGTCGCCCACCCCTTATTCAGGGCACGATAGTAGCGAGTGAGATTAAAGCCAGCCTAATCGTGCGCTGGCAGCAGAGACCAATGCAATGGCTGCGGTTTCTGTGCGTAGAATACGTGAACCGAAACGCATGGCATAAGCCCCAGCTTGCATAGCTTGGGCTTTTTCTTTTTCCGACCATCCCCCTTCAGGACCGATGAGAAAGAGTAAATGCACGTTTTGTGCGTCGCTTAAGTTCGCCAGTGCCGAGTCTAAATCGTGTTCGGCGTCAGGATCACAAAAAATAAGCCGTGTAGTGGGCGTTTGCTCAGCTTCAAGACTTTGTAAAAAATCGGCTAAATTTTGTGGGGGTAGTATGTGGTTAACGCGATTTCTACCGCATTGTTCACACGCTGAATGCGCAACCTTTTGCCAGTGTGCATGACGTTTTTGCAAACGCGATCCAGAAAGTTGAAGCACACTATGACGTGCCGAAATAGGGGCGACAGTGCTTACACCAATTTCTGTGCATTTTTCGACAATCCAGTCCATTTTGTCGCCAGAGGCTAGGCCTTGAACAACGGTGACCTTGCCCTTAAGCTCACGCTCGATATCGTGAAACTCGGTAATCGTTGCCGATACTTTTTTGGCCTGTTGTTGTAAAGATGCTAAAAATTGCCCGCCTTGACCGTTAAATAGCCATACTTTCGCGCCTTCTTTTAAGCGCAAAACGCGCGTCATGTAATGGGCGAGATCGTCGTCAAGCTCAATGGTCGCGCCTGTTTGAAGCGGGGCGTTACAGTAAAAACGTGGCAGATTCATAAACTTAGCGTGGGATGGTGTCAGCAAGAATTACAGCATACTCGACTCTGGGCGGACAGTGCTTTCGGCGCATTGTGCGCTGCGGTGTTAAAATGAGCCGCTTTATAACTTCTGATTGACGATTGGGGGTCCAGCCCCCCTGCGGCTGGCTTTTGCACCCTTCGAGAGCTTCTAATGGATCTTCCTCCTTCCACCGTCTCCCCTATGGCTAACGCAATACGCGCATTAGCCATGGATGCCGTTCAACGTGCTAATTCTGGACATCCAGGTGCCCCAATGGGCATGGCAGAAATTGCCGAAGTGCTTTGGACTAAACACCTTAAACATAACCCTGCTGATCCCACATGGTTGGATCGCGACCGTTTCGTGTTATCGAATGGGCACGGGTCAATGTTAATTTATGCGCTACTGCATTTAACCGGTTACGACTTGCCGATGGAAGAGCTTAAAAACTTCCGTCAGTTGCATTCGCGTACACCCGGCCACCCTGAAGTGGGCTATACCGCAGGTATTGAAACCACGACGGGGCCGTTGGGGCAGGGCTTGGCTAACGCGGTGGGTATGGCGTTATCAGAAGCCATGCTAGCCAAAGAATTTAACCGGCCAGAACAGACTATTGTTGATCATCACACCTATGCTTTTGTGGGTGATGGTTGCTTGATGGAAGGGATATCGCACGAGGCTTGCTCGCTTGCGGGTACCTTAGCGCTCTCTAAGCTTATTGTGTTTTATGACGATAACGGCATCTCTATTGATGGCAAGGTCGATTCGTGGTTTGGTGATAACACGCCTGAGCGCTTCCGCAGCTATGGCTGGAATGTGATTGCCGACGTGGACGGACACAATGTGCAGGCGTTGGATGCGGCGGTGAACCAAGCCAAAGCTAACGCGTTAGCAAATACGGGGCCTACCTTAATTTGTTGTAAAACCGTTATCGGTAAAGGCTCGCCTAAACTGGCAGGTTCAGAGAAGTCACACGGTGCGCCGTTGGGCGCCGATGAAATTCAGGCCACGCGAGAAGCGATAGGCTGGGATCATCCCCCCTTCGAGATTCCCAATAACGTCTACGAATACTGGGATGCGCGTCCCGCAGGGGCTCAGCAGCAAGCGAACTGGCAAGCAACCTTCGATTCGTACCAAGAAGCAGAGCCAGAATTGGCTGCCGAACTCTTGCGTCGCATGCAGGGTGAGTTACCCGACGATTTTGCCGAGCAAGCTCGACAATTTGTTGCCCAAACGAATACGCAAGCTCAAACAGTCGCTACTCGAAAAGCGTCGCAACTGGCGATTGAGGCGTTGGTACACGTGCTACCTGAAATGGTGGGCGGCTCTGCTGACTTAACAGGCTCTAATTTAACCAATTGGCCCGGTGTGGACGCATTGCGAAGCACGGATAAGGGTCTGGCTTTTGGTCGTCATATTAATTACGGCGTGCGCGAGTTCGGAATGGCTGCGGTCATGAACGGTATGGCCTTGCACGGCGGCTATTTGCCATTTGGCGGTACGTTCCTTACGTTCTCAGACTACTCACGTAATGCGATACGCATGGCCGCGCTGATGAAGCAACGCGTTGTGCATGTCTTTACGCATGACTCTATCGGTCTAGGCGAAGATGGTCCTACACACCAATCCATTGAACATGCTTCAAGTTTACGTTTGATTCCTAATCTGCATGTTTGGCGTCCATGCGATACCACAGAAACAGCGGTGGCTTGGGTGCATGCGTTAAGCCGTCCCACCAGCGTGGGAATGAACGTACGTGACGGCGGTCCTAGTGCGCTATTGCTATCTCGTCAAAATCTGCCCTTTGTGCAGCGCGATGAGGAAAGCATCAAGGCTATCGCCCGTGGTGGTTATGTGCTGGCAGATGCAGCGGATGCGAAAGCGATTATTATCGCTACCGGCTCTGAAGTGGCGCTTGCCTTGCAGGCGCAGCAGCTTTTAGCCGATAAAGGGATTGCAGTGCGTGTGGTGTCGATGCCGTGTACCAATGTGTTTGATGAACAAGATGCCGCTTGGCGAGATCAGGTTCTACCAGCACACCTCCCGCGTGTTGCGGTCGAGGCAGGCTCTACAGGCTTATGGCATAAGTATGTGGGTCTGAATGGTGCCGTAATCGGTATTGATACCTACGGCGAATCTGCGCCAGCCGGTGCGCTGTTTGAGCACTTTGGCCTGACTGCCCCCTTGGTCGCCCAAGCCGTTGAACAAGTTTTGTAATTAGGAGATTTACTATGACGATTCGCGTCGCGATTAATGGCTACGGCCGAATTGGGCGGATGACCCTACGAGCTCATTACGAGTACGGGAAAAAGCACAATATTGAAATTGTGGCGATTAATGCTCCGGGTCAGGACGAAGTTGCGCGTCATCTCACACGTTTTGATACCGTACACGGTCGTTTTAATGCGGATGTTGAGCTCGAAGGCACCGATTATTTGATTATTAACGGTGATCGTATTCGTTTGTTGTCAGAACGTGATCCCACTAAATTACCGTGGGCTGACTTAAACGTGGACGTGGTGCTTGATTGCACAGGCCGATTCACCACAAAAGAAGCCGCCAATGCACACCTGCAAGCGGGAGCTAAAAAAGTATTAATTTCTGCTCCTGGTGGTAAAGATGTGGATGCGACGATCGTTTACGGTGTGAACCATGACATTTTGAAATCCACAGATACCGTGGTGTCCAATGCGTCGTGTACAACCAATGGTTTGGCGCCATTAGTGCAGCCATTACATCAAGCGTTTGAAATTGTGAACGGCTTGATGACTACCATTCACGCTTACACAAACGATCAAGTCTTAACTGACGTTGCTCATAAAGACTTGCGCCGTGCTCGCTCAGCCACCATGAGTATGATTCCAACCAAAACAGGGGCTGCTGCCGCTGTGGGTTTGGTGTTGCCCGAATTAAATGGCAAGCTGGATGGTTTCGCCGTGCGTGTGCCCACCATCAACGTTTCAATGGTTGACCTGACGTTTGTAGCAGGCCGACCCACTACCGTTGATGAAGTAAATGGTGTGTTGAAAGCCGCGGCCGAAGGCCCTCTGAAAGGCATTTTGGCGTATAGCGATGAACCTTTGGTTTCCATCGATTACAACCACACAACGGCCTCAAGCACCGTCGATTCATTATTGACGAAGGTTTCTGGAAGTTTGGTTAAAGTTTCAGCATGGTACGACAACGAATGGGCATTCTCTATTCGTATGTTAGACACGGCTGAGGCCATGATGACAGCTAAATAATCCACATCATGACCTTAACCGTAAAAACATTAACCCAGCTTGCCCAAGAGGGTAAGCTCAAAGGTAAGCGTGTGCTGATACGTTCAGACATGAACGTTCCCTTTGCAGCAGGTTTAATTGCTGAGGATACGCGCATTAAAGCATCGTTGCCAGCAATGCGCATCGCTTTAGACGCCGGTGCAGCCGTGATGGTAATGAGCCATTTAGGTCGCCCTAAAGAGGGCGAGATAATGCCTCGCGATACCCTTACACCTGTTGCCGAGCGCCTCAGCGAAATGCTAAACATGCCGGTCCCTCTACAACGCAACTGGGTAGATGGCGGGGTGGAAATTGAGCCCGGTCAGCTGATATTGCTTGAAAACTGCCGTTGTAATGTGGGCGAGAAGGCAAACGACGAGGCGCTGTCTAGAAAGATGGCGGCGCTTTGTGACGTTTACGTCAATGACGCTTTCGGTGCCGCACACCGCGCACAAGCCAGCACCGAAGGCGTTGCTCGTTACGCGCCTGTGGTCTGTGCAGGCCCTTTGCTTGAAGCCGAGCTGAAAGCGTTGGCTCGTACATTAACCGACCCTGCTCGCCCATTAGTGGCGATTGTGGGGGGCTCTAAGGTTTCCACGAAGCTATCGATCTTACGAGCGCTGGCGGGTCGTGTCGATCAACTGATTGTTGGCGGTGGTATTGCTAACACCTTTATGCTTGCCAAGGACTTGCCCATCGGGCAGTCGCTGGCCGAGCCTACACAGATCGACGAAGCGAAAGCAGTGATCAACATCATGAAAGAGCGAGGGGCAGAAGTGCCTATTCCCTCTGATGTGGTCTGTGCCAAAAGCTTTTCCACGGATGCGCAAGCCACCATCAAATCGGTTAATGATGTTGAAGACGATGATCTAATTTTAGATATCGGGCCAGACAGTGCGCACGAACTAGCTGCCATTCTTCGTGAGGCAGGTACGATTGTTTGGAATGGTCCTGTTGGCGTTTTTGAGTTTCCTGCTTTCTCAGAGGGCACTCGTATCGTTGCCAATGCCATTGCAGATTCATCCGCCTTCTCTATCGCGGGTGGCGGTGACACCTTAGCGGCTATCTCTACGTTTAAGATTGCCGATAAAATCGGCTATATCTCGACGGGAGGTGGCGCCTTCTTAGAGTATTTAGAAGGCAAAAGCTTACCTGCGGTTGCTATTTTAGAGCAGCGAGCCGCCGAGTAAGCCGTGCGGTCGTTGTTGGGGTTGTCTGTTTTACAACACATTAGCACCCGTAGAAATAATGGCTCGATAGCCTTCAAGGGTATCGGGCCATTTTAATGACCAACCACTTTGCTTTAGCGCTTCATTTGAAAAATGCTTTCCCGACGCTGGGGCGTCAGGATTAGTGATGGGGGCCGGCGCTCCGATTAACGTGGCAATCTGTTCGTACAAGGTTGCAATTTCCATTGGGGTGTCATCAGTACCGATATATACCGGCTGAGGGTTGGCGAGCTGTAATAGGTGTGCGCAAGCTGCCACGGCGTCATCAATATGAATGCGATTGGCCCAGTTTCCTGGGGCGGCAGCGACCGTGACCGTGTCTTTCATGAGGCGATGTAAAAACGCGACGCGGGTAGGCCCGTATATGCCGGTTAAGCGCAGAATGACGGCTTTTTTTCCTAAGGCGGTTTGCACGCGATTCTCTGCATCCAATAAAGCTTGGCCATTAAAGTTGGGTGCGAAGGTGGGGCTGGATTCGTTAAGTCGTTCTAAACTGTGGTCATAAACGGCAGTTGACGACACAAATACGAAGCGTTCAAGTGTCTCAAGATCAAGTGCAGCCAGTAAATTGTTCAAACCGGTGTTATAAACCGCATCGTATGCTTCAGGGGATCGCTCGCCGGGGGTTGCGGTGTACAGCACATGAGTGATCGATTTGGGTAAACGAGCCAGACTACGGGGTAAGGTTAAATCGGCTTGCAAGCATTGTAGGGAAGAGTCGGCGGTTTCTGGTGTGCTGCGTCGAAGTGCCCATTGTTGTTTCGCACGATCTTGTAATAGGTTTGCGCACTGAGTCGCTATCTCGCCAGCGCCAGCATAAAGAATGTGCATTGGTTTAGACATGGCTAATCTCCTGTTTGGTAGTAGCTTAGCAAATTTTGTGCTGAAACAGCGGTAGGGCTTTGTCACGCCTTATACTTGAAGAAACGGTAATTTATAAATGGAATCGGTATAGTTATGCTTAGTAATAAACGGTTAACTCGACAACATCCAGACGAGCTATTGGTGGGTTTGATTTCAATCTCGGATCGTGCATCTAAAGGTGAGTACGTAGACGAAGGTATTCCCGAACTAACGAATTGGCTAACCCAAGCGTTAGAGGGGCCTGCACAGTTTGAAACCCGTTTAATCGCTGACGAAGCCGAGTCCATTGCCAAGGCAATTGTTGAGTTGGTTGATGAGTACGGCTGCGACTTGGTATTCACCACAGGGGGGACCGGTCCTGCCAGACGCGATGTCACACCAGAGGCAACATTAAGCGTTGCAACAAAGGAAATGCCTGGGTTTGGCGAGCAAATGCGGCAAATTAGTCTAAAATTCGTACCAACGGCGATTTTGTCCAGACAGGTAGCTGTGATTCGTGAAACGAAGGATCACGCCGCGTTGATTGTTAACTTGCCGGGCCAGCCTAAGGCCATTCGCGAGACGCTTGAAGGTTTACGTGATAAAGACGGCACGGTAGTGGTGGCCGGAGTGTTTGCGGCGATCCCCTATTGCATAGACCTTATTGGTGGCCCTTATATCGAGACACACGAGTCTGTTGTTTCGGCGTTTAGGCCTAAATCCGCGCGTCGCCCTAAAGCCTCTTAAGGTAGACAAGCAAGAATTCGCAATCACCCTTAAAATTAAGGGTGATACAGTTATTTATTTTAGTATTCAGGAGATCTCCCATGGCCCTGGTTTCCATGCGTCAGTTGCTCGATCATGCAGCTGAAAATGGCTACGGCATTCCCGCTTTTAATGTGAATAATCTTGAACAAGTTCAAGCGATTATGGAAGCGGCTGACGAAACCAATAGCCCAGTTATTATGCAGGCTTCGGCGGGCGCCCGAAAATACGCTGGAGAAAGCTTTTTAAAGTTACTCATCCAAGCAGCGGTAGAAACCTATCCCCATATTCCGGTGGTGATGCACCAAGACCACGGTCAGTCTCCTGCGATTTGTCAGGGTGCGATTGATTTGGGCTTTAGCAGCGTCATGATGGACGGCTCGCTTGAGGCCGATGGTAAAACGGTAGCCGATTACGAATACAACGTTGAAGTCACGCGTAGTGTCGTCGAAATGGCCCATAAAGTGGGTGTCACCGTAGAGGGCGAGTTAGGCTGTTTAGGTTCGCTAGAAACCATGCAAGGCGATAAAGAAGACGGCCACGGTTTTGATGGTACGTTAACCATCGACGAGTTACTGACCAGCCCCGAGCAAGCGGTCGATTTTGTACGACGCACTCAGTTGGATGCCTTAGCGATTGCTATTGGTACCAGTCATGGCGCCTATAAATTCACACGCGAACCCACAGGCGATATCTTGTCTATTGAACGCGTGAAAGAAATCCATGCACACCTACCCGATACGCATTTGGTGATGCACGGTAGTTCTAGCGTGCCCCAAGAGCTATTAGCTGAAATTCGCGAGTTCGGTGGCGACATGAAAGAAACCTACGGTGTTCCCGTTTCTGAAATACAAGAAGCCATTAAGTATGGTGTGCGCAAGGTGAATATCGATACCGATATTCGCTTAGCGATGACGGCGGCCATTCGTCGCTTCTTATACACCCATCCCGATAAGTTCGATCCCCGCGACTACCTAAAGCCTGCCCGTGCGGCGGCGAAGGCGATTTGTAAGGCGCGCTACGAACAGTTCGGTACAGCCGGAAACGCGTCTAAAATCAAACCGATAGCGTTAGATGAAATGGCACGACGCTATGCTGCGGGTCAGCTCGCTCAGCGCGTACAGTAGTTTTAGGTTGCAGGCCATCTTCTCAGATGGCCTGTTTAGTTCTAGGCCGAGTTATGGCTTTTTAGTGTGATCCCGTTACTTGACTGCTTAGCGGGATGTTTTTTGCGTTAAGGAATACATCGTGCAGAACGCGCTTTATGAATCCACCCTATCTTCGTTACCACTTTTGGCACGGGGCAAAGTTCGGGATATGTATGCGGTGGGTGATGACAAGCTATTGATCATTGCGTCAGACCGAATTTCGGCTTTCGATGTTATTTTTGATGATCCCATTCCGAGTAAAGGTGCGGTATTGACCGGAATGACAGATTTCTGGTTAAAAAAACTCTCGCATATTATTCCTAACCACTCAACCACCGTTAATCCTATTGATGTTGTAGCGGCTAACGAGCGTCATCTGGTTGAGGGTAGGGCAGTGGTCGTTAAGCGTCTGAAACCCATTATGGTCGAAGCTGTGGCACGAGGCTATTTGATCGGTTCGGGTTGGAAAGACTATCAGCGCACGGGTGCAGTGTGTGGCATACGGTTGCCTGACGGCCTAGAGCAGGCTGGTAAGTTAGACGAGCCTATCTTTACCCCTGCTGCTAAGGCAGAAGTGGGCTTGCATGACGAGAACGTTGATTTCTCTCACGTTATTGCCGAAGTTGGTGAAGGCATGGCTGCTGAGATCCGCGACATCACGTTGCGTCTGTATCGCGAGGCTTCTGATTTTGCGGCGTCGCGAGGCATTATTATCGCTGACACTAAGTTTGAGTTCGGTTTAGATGACGATGGCGTTCTGCACTTAATGGATGAAGTGCTCACGCCCGACTCTTCTCGTTTCTGGGACGCCAATACCTACAAGCCGGGAAGCAGTCCTGCCTCGTTTGATAAGCAATATCTACGTGATTGGTTGGAGACTCAGGGGTGGAATAAAACGCCTCCAGCACCGCGCCTTCCCGACGATGTTATTCAGCATACTGCAGCAAAATACCGAGAAGCGCTTGAGCGTCTAGCTCGCTAATCATGCTGTTCGTTTTTATTGGGTAGGGCTAGCGTAATAGCGCTTAGGCTTTAGGCTAAAATAGTTTTTTGAGTTGTTTATTAAGGTTGAGTCATGAACCAGACAGCAGGCGAGGGACAAGCGTCACACCCAGAAGTGGGAGTGGTAATGGGCTCCTCAAGTGATTGGCCCGTTATGCAGCACGTTATCGCCATTCTTGATGAGTTTGGCATTTCTTACGAAACCTTAGTGGTCTCAGCGCATCGTATGCCGCTGGATATGGTCGAATACGGCAAGAAAGCCTCCACCGACGGTATGAAAGCCATCATCGCAGGCGCAGGCGGTGCGGCCCATTTGCCTGGCATGTTAGCAGCGCTAACAGAGGTTCCTGTATATGGCGTACCCGTTCCGTCGCGTTATTTGCGCGGGGAAGACTCACTTTTGTCTATTGTGCAAATGCCCAAAGGGGTGCCTGTAGCAACGTTTGCAATCGGCGAGGCCGGAGCGGCAAACGCCGCGTTGCATGTGGTGGCAGGTTTAGCGATGCATCGTCCTAATTTGCGTGAAAAATTGATCGAGTTTCGTCAACGGCAAACTCAAA
This sequence comes from Paenalcaligenes sp. DL 463, assembly GCF_057475185.1. Taxonomy (NCBI): domain Bacteria; kingdom Pseudomonadati; phylum Pseudomonadota; class Betaproteobacteria; order Burkholderiales; family Alcaligenaceae; genus Paenalcaligenes; species Paenalcaligenes sp. DL 463. The sequence goes on from NZ_JBYBKX010000001.1 coordinate 1,000,275, forward strand.
TTGCGCGCAATATGGTGGTCCCACCCGTTGAATCTTAATTTTATTTCCAAACTTATTTTTATATTATGAGCAAGGCTTCTAAGACTGCACCGGTGCAACCCGGCGAGTGGTTGGGCATGATAGGTGGTGGGCAATTAGGACGCATGTTCTGCCACTCAGCACAGCAACTAGGCTATAAAGTGGCCGTGTTGGATCCTGATAAGCAAAGTCCCGCTGGAGCCGTTGCTGAGCGTCATCTTTGTGCAGCTTACGACGATGAGCAGGCTTTGGACGAGTTAGCTGCACTCTGTCAGGCGATTACCACTGAATTTGAGAATGTACCGGCAAGCAGTTTGCTACGTTTAGGCGCTCAGCGTCGTGTCGCGCCTTCGGGGGATGCGGTTGCCGTGGTGCAAGATCGCATTACTGAAAAAGCCTTTATTGTGTCTGCTGGCGTTCCGGTCGCGCCGTATGTGGCTATTTTATCCACTACCGATTTGCAGGCGGCACCTGATGCCTTGTTTCCCGGTATTTTGAAAGCTGCTCGTTTCGGTTATGACGGTAAAGGTCAGGCAAGAGTCGCCAATCGTGACGAGGCCTTGCGTGCTTTCTCTGAATTTAAAGGCGTGGCCTGTGTGCTTGAGGCCTTACAACCGCTAAAAGACGAAATTTCGGTGGTTGCTGCCAGAGCCCTAGACGGCGAGATTAACGCTTATGTGCCGTCGCACAACGAGCACCGTGATGGCATCTTGGCGGTGTCGACGGCCGCTACAGATACGAATAATCCCGTTTATCATCAAGCGATCAAGGCAACGGAAATGATCGCTACCGCATTGGCATATCATGGCGTGTTATGCGTTGAGTTTTTTATCTTGCAAGACGGCACACTTATTGCCAATGAAATTGCTCCGCGCCCACATAACAGTGGCCACTTTACGATGGACGCGTGTGTGAGCAGTCAGTTTGAACAGCAAGTTCGTGTGATGACGGCACTGCCCTTAGGCGATACTACGGCTCACACCCCGTCAGTGATGTTAAATCTGTTAGGTGATATTTGGTTTGACGCGCAGGGCGACTACGTAGAGCCCGACTGGAGTGCGGTGCTGTCTGTTTCCGGAGTATGTTTGCATTTATACGGCAAAGCAGAAGCCCGACGTGGTCGAAAAATGGGCCACATCAATATTCTTGATTCAGATCCGGCGCAGCTTCAGCACAAAGTAGCCAAGGTTGCTGCTGTTCTAGGAATCGCTTATGAGCCCCTCAGTGCAGCCCAGTAATTTCACTCTTATTCAGGCTGCTGCCCAAAAGTTGCTTGACGGAGAACTCGTCGCTTTTCCCACCGAGACGGTCTATGGCTTAGGGGCCGATGCTGAGAATGTATCGGCAATCGCTAAGATTTACGCTGCCAAAGGTAGGCCGGCTAACCACCCCGTTATTGTGCACGTGGCGCCGGGCGCTGATCTTTACTATTGGGCTCGTACGGTGCCGGCCGAAGCGTGGCGTTTAATCGAGTGCTTCTGGCCGGGGCCCTTAACCTTAATTTTGCCTAGAGCAAATCATATTCCTGCTGAGGTTGCGGGCGGGCAAGACAGTATAGGCTTGCGCGCGCCTTCGCATCCCGTAGCTCAAGCACTGCTTAGCGAGTTCGCCAAACTAAAAGGCGGAAACGGTGGCGTTGCGGCGCCCTCAGCGAATCGTTTTGGTCGCATTTCCCCTACTCAAGCTGCCCATGTGCATGCCGAGTTTGAAGCCTTAACCAACGATACGTTGACCGTGCTTGACGGCGGACCGGCCGAAGTGGGTATTGAATCAACGATCGTGGATCTGTCGCGTAGCACCGATGCGGGTGAAACGCTGGTGTCGGTGTTGCGGCCAGGACATATTAGCGTGGCGCAATTGGAAAGTGCGCTGGGGCGCTCATTGAACGTGGTGGCAGCAAAGACGGGGCATACCGCAGCACCCCGTGTGTCCGGTTCGTTAAAAGCGCACTACGCGCCAACCACGCCGTTGCATTTACTAGGTCGTGAACAACTATTACAAATAGCGTGCGCAAACACCTCAAAGCGTATCGCGGTGTTGGGGTTTGGCTCTCAACCCGAGGCCATTAGCCTCAATGTGCATTGGGTGCGTTTAAATGATGACCCCGTGCGCTTTGCCCACAGTTTGTATGCCTTATTGCGCGAGCTGGATCAGCAATCGTTTGACGCGCTATACCTACAGCAGCCCCCTGAGGATGAGCTGTGGGCGGCCGTTAGCGATCGCATACGACGTGCAGCAGCGGCGTTTGAGTCACCCTAGTCGGTGACGGTGGGGGCGCCGATGGCGTCTCGCAAAAAGTTCTCGCAGTGCGATATAAGCTGATCAGGTCGCTCAAGATGAGGGGTGTGCCTGACCTTAGGCATTACGCGCAACTCAGCCTGAGTTAGCACGCGTTTGATGCCATAAACTTGCTCTAGCGAGGCGTACTCATCTTCGTCCCCTTGCACGAGAAGTAGGGGGCACTGAATGGAAGCTAGCTCAGATTCGATATTCCAGCCTCTGAAAGCATCGCTTGACCACGCATTGCACCATTTCCAAAAGGTAGAGTCCACGTCGTCGTGATAGCGCATTAAGCGCTCTCTTAGCCCGCGTTTAAGGTACCAGTCTGCACTGGCCGCCACACCAAGCTGAGTGCGCTTTTCGACATTAATGTGCGGGGCTACGGCGATAGCGGCTTTAACGGGGCTGTTCGGCATGGCCGCAAAAAGCAGGGCAATGGTGGCACCATCACTGTGGCCAAATAATAAAGGCCTTTCATGCTCTAGTTGTAAAGCGCGTAAAAAGGCAGGAAGACGCTCTTGGGCTTCGACATGAAGGTAATCGAGTGCAAGTGTTTCGTCTTGCGCTCTTGGCGTGCTTCGACCATAGCCTACGCGTGAATACACCAGTCCCCTACATTGCAATGCAGAAGCCAGCATTTCTGGCCAAGGTCCCCAATGTTGAACTGAACCCAAACCTTCGTGTAAAAAAACAAGCAAGGGGGCGGTTGGGTTGGTACTTCCTACCCATTGATATTCAATACGTAATGATCGCTCTTTTTCGAAAATTTGCGTAAATTGAGAGTTTGCAGGTTTGAGCATGGTGTTCATTGAGATGGAATAATGATTCAATGGTTCTCAGTGTAACGCTTCACATAGCGTCGTAACGGACGAACGTGGCGATAAAAAATAATCTTCAGAGGCTTTTATGAAATTCAATGAGTTTGTGCCGGGTGCAGTGATGAAAGCTGGTCCTGTGCAAATTACCCTTGATGAAATGCTTGAGTTTGCTAAGCGCTATGACCCGCAGGGTTTCCATATTGACGAGAAGGCTGCTCAGGGCACTCACTGGGGAGGTGTGATTGCAAGCGGTTGGTTTACCTGCGCGGTAACCATGCGTATGGCATGTGATGCTGTGTTACACGACTCCGAGTCATTCGGTTCTCCGGGAGTAGAGAAGCTGCGTTGGCTAGCACCGGTTAGAGCAGGAGATAGTCTGCGCCTAGAGGCTACCGTTGATAGCGTACGCACATCAAACTCAAGACCTGATTTAGGTATTGTGCGTTGGACGTGGCGAGTATTTAATCAAAAAGAAACACAAGTCATGGAGCTTGAGGTGGCTAGTCTTTTTGCCTTGTAGTGGATAAGAAGCGGTTCTGCCTGTAACCCTATGTTTATTAAGGAATACCACCCATGAAGTTTGCTTTTTCTCGTGTCATGAGCTTGTTGTCGGTGCTAGTGGTCATGGGGTGCGCCTCAATCAACACGCCCGAGGGCCATCAGCACTTGAATCCAGAGGCGGCGACAGGATATCAACATCGCGATAAAGTCCTTGCCGAGCAAGCCATGGTTGCCAGCGCTAACCCCTTAGCAACGCAGGCGGGTTATGACATCTTAAGGAAAGGGGGAAGTGCGGTTGATGCGGCGATTGCCATGCAGTTGGTGCTGGGCTTAGTCGAGCCACAGTCGTCCGGCATTGGTGGTGGTGGTTTTATTCTGGCTTTTAATCCAGAGCAAGGTTTAGCGACGATTGATGGCCGTGAAACGGCACCAGCAGGGGTGGATGCTGAACTATTTTTGAACGACGCTAAGCAGCCTATGGCATTTTTTGATGCGGTAAACAGCGGTCGCTCAGTCGGGGTTCCCGGCTTAGTGGCGGCGATGGCTGAAGCGCATCAACGACAAGGAAAATTGGCGTGGTCCGAGTTGTTTGCTCCTGCCATTGCGCTTGCCACAGATGGCTTTGAGGTTTCCCCACGCTTACATCAATTGTTAAGCGCTGATGAGCACTTGATACAGCAAGAGGCGGCCCGAAGGTATTTTTACGACGCCTCAGGAGAGGCATGGCCCGTCGGGCACCGTCTACGCAACCCTCAACTAGCACGGGTGTATCAGTCGATCGCATCAGAGGGGCCGTCCGCCTTTTACGAAGGCCCCATTGCATCCGAGATCGTGGCCGCTGTGCAATCGCATCGACTCTCTGGTCAGTTGTCGTTGTCCGATCTAAAAAACTATCAAGCCATTGTGCGCGAACCCGTTTGTAGTGATTATCGTGATTACATGATGTGTGGCATGGTGCCACCCAGTGCGGGTTCTATTGCGGTGATGCAAATTTTGGGTTTGCTGACGAATACACCCATTGCCCAATACGAGCCCACGTCGGCTCCGGCGATCCATTACTTTTCTGAAGCCAGTCGTTTGGCCTTTGCCGATCGAGATGCCTACATAGCGGACCCTTCCGCCATGACCATCGATCCCAGTTGGTTGTTAGAGCCGCGTTATTTACAGCAACGCGCTGGGTTAATTGACGCCCATCAAAGCATGGGTAAAGCGCAACCAGGTCAGCCTGCTGCCGTGCTTACGCAACACTACGCCGAGCCTGCGCACGAAATTCCTTCAACCACACACCTTGTTGCAGCGGATGAGTACGGTGGCGTGGTGTCCATGACCACATCCATTGAGTTTGTGTTTGGCAGCAAGATATTCACACAGGGTTTTTTATTGAATAATCAGTTGACCGATTTTTCGTTTACCAGTGAATCGCCCGAAGGTGAACCGATACTGAATCAAGTGGCTGCCAATAAGCGCCCCCGCAGTTCGATGGCCCCCATGATGGTGTTCAAGGAAGAGAAGCCCGTTATTGCAGTGGGCTCACCCGGGGGTAGCGCTATTATTCTGTACGTGGCGAAAACGTTAATGGGCGTGATGGAATGGGGCTTAGATATTCAAGAGGCCATTAATTTGCCCAATTACGGAAGCCGTAATCAGGCGACCGAAATTGAGGAAAATCAAGGATTGGATCGACAGGCAGACGCGCTGCGATCCATCGGTCACGAGCTGAATGTGGTGTCGTTCCCCAGCGGTATTCACGGCATAGAGCGCCGAGGTGGGATGTGGGTAGGCGGTGCAGACCCACGTCGAGAAGGTAGCGTGATGGGGTATTAACGGAAGACGACGGTACGTTGGCCATTAAGTAAAATTCGATGCTGTACATGGGCCGTTACGGCGCGAGACAGCACTAAGGATTCTACGTCGCTTCCGACTTGTGTGAGCTCGGTCGGGCTCATGGCATGAGTGACTCGCTCTACGTCTTGTTCGATGATGGGGCCTTCATCCAAGTCCTCGGTTACGTAATGCGCTGTAGCGCCTATAATTTTCACACCACGTTTATGCGCTTGATGGTAAGGGCGTGCCCCTTTAAAGCTGGGTAAGAAACTGTGATGAATGTTAATGGCGCGACCTGATAAGGCACGGCATAGTTTGGGAGACAAAATTTGCATGTATCGGGCTAGTACAACCAGATCAATGTCTAAATCGTTCACAAACTGAATAATTTGATGTTCTTGCTCAGGCTTAGATTCGGGTGTGACCGGTAAGTGATGAAAAGGAACGTTGTACGAAGCCGATAGTGCGGCGTGATCGGTATGATTGGAAATAACGCCTACAATTTCTACGGGTAATTGCCCCGTGTGTGTGCGAAATAACAGATCGTTTAAGCAGTGTCCTTGACGGCTTACCAGTATTAATAGTCTTGCTTTACGTGTGGCGTCATAAATATGGGCGTCCATATCGAATTGCGATGCCACCGATTCAAAACGCTGGTTGAGCGTTTCAACATTGCTACCGTTTGGAACCGTAAAGTGGATACGTAAGAAGAAGTGGTGGGTTTCAGCATCACCGAACTGTTGAGCTTCAACGATATTACCTTCTTGTTTCACAAGCCAGCCACTTACGGCGTGCACAATGCCGGTTCTGTCAGGACAAGAAAGGGTCAAGATGTAGTCAGTCATTTTTTATTAACTAAAGAAGCGGACGTTGGGTAGGACGTTTAAGCGTCTGCAGCATCCCAAGGCTGATTAACCGGTGTGAGCTCAAAGTCACCAGCATGATAAATTAAGGGCTGTTCGAAATTACGCGAGCAGTTTTCAACTTGGCCTACAAAGATGTAATGATCGCCTGCTTCATGCTGCGTAACATTTTTACACTCGAACCACGCTGAAATTTGCGGGTCATCAATCATGAGCGTGCCATGAGGCGCTCGGCCAAGCGGCACATTCATAAAGCGATCAGCTTGTGGACCCCAAGCAAAGCGTTTAGCCATATCAAGTTGCTTCGCACTTAACACATGGATCACGTAGCGTTGGGCGGCCCGATAATGCGGCAGCGACGATGCTTTCTTGGCCAATGACCACAAAATGAGGGGCGGCTCAAGCGAGACCGAGTTAAATGAGCTGACCGTAAGACCAAGAGGCCGAGGGTTGGGCTCTGCGCTTTCAGTGGTGATGAGGGTAACGCCCGTGGCAAAGCGCCCTAGGGCAGACCTAAAGTACGCGGTATCGAAGTTGGAATCGGGGTTTGTATCAAACATAGAGGCAGATACACTACCACATCAAGGCGCTAAGCGCGATATGGCCCAGTCTTTTTGTGGGGTTAGTGTAAAGGCAAAACGGTCATGCAGCCGACATGTACGCCCCTGCCAGAATTCAATATAAGCGGGTTCTAGCCGGTAGCCCCCCCAGAAATCAGGTCGAGAAGGGGTGTCACCCAATTGTTGATGTAGCGCAACAGAACGGGCTTCGAGCTCTTCACGAGTGATCACTGCACTTTGTGGTGAGGCAATGGCATTGATGCGAGATTCGAGCGGGCGGCTTGAGAAGTACTGGTCGGATTGCTCGGCACTTAGCTTATGAACTCGGCCTTCAAAACGGACTTGCCGTTGCATGGTAGGCCAAAAAAACTGCAAGCAAGCCTGCGAGTTCTGGGCGAGATCACGCCCTTTACGGGATTCGTAATTGGTATAAAACTGCAGGCCTTCGGCATCGTAGCCTTTAAGCAGAACAATACGCGATGTAGGCTGGCCTTCTGCGTTAACCGTGGATAAGGTCATGGCAGTGGGCTCTGGGGCCCCTTCTTCCATGGCTTGATCTAGCCAGCTTAAAAACTGTAGTCGTGGATCGGCATTGAGGGCTGCTTCGCCCAAAGCGAATTTAGCGTATTCGTTGCGGTAGTCGGAAAGGCTCATGAACGTGATTACACAGCACAAAGAGATAATGCTTCTATAGTACGACGTTCTAAGGCATCCATCACATTTTGCAGACGCTTGTCTTGAATTTTTGACTGTTTTAGCGCTTGGGCTGTTTCAGTGACATATTCAATACATGGGCCATTTATGCCATGAGCATGGTGGATGACATCGACAAGCTGCTCAAGTGGCATACGGGGTACGTAGGCGTCGGTGTTGCGGTTCATAACAAAGGCTAAAGCTTGAATGGATCCAGACTTTGTTTTGCACGGTAGCCAGCGAGGCGTATAGGCGCCACTGGACATTTCTCGACGCCATAACGCCTCAAAAACCTCAGGTACGTTCTCGCCAGCAATCTTAAAGGCGACGCCTCGGCACGAACCGCCAGCGTCAAGACCAAAGACCAAGCCGGGCTTTTCAGGGGTACCGCGGTTAATACGAGACCATAAGCACAGTGAGCGATGGTAGCCATGCAGCAGGGCTTGTTGACGATCAAGAAAGGAAAACTCGGGGCGCCAAATCAGGGAGCCGTAGCCGTAAACCCAAACATCCTGCCCCGGTGTCCATTGCAGTAAACACTCGTGCATGGACTGCTCACGTTCAATATCGCTAAGCACGCGAAAACGAGTGGGTTCTGGGACGAATTGGAGGGGGGCGGATAGGGAAGCGTTCACAGTATGATCGACAGTAAGAGGTTTTCCGTTAACAAAAGATACCTGTGTATTGTAAACAAAGCAGGCGTAGTAAGCGATAAAACGGCGCCCTAAAGCCAGAGTTTATTCTTATAAGCTTATATTCTATTTAGATATAAAGGAATGATAAGCGGATTTTTTAGTTATAAGTGGGCGTAGTAAGAAGCGCCGTCGTTTTACAATGACATTCGCGCAGCATTCCTCTTTTAAGGTTGATATGGATTCAGAACAACGCATCGCTAGCACCCAACGCCGATTTGGCGGCTTAGAGCGCCTTTACGGACCCAGTAGTGTGACGCTTTTTGGTGCTAAGCACGTGATGGTGGCGGGCATCGGTGGTGTGGGCAGTTGGTGTGTCGAGGCCTTGGCACGTACCGGCATAGGGCGTATTACGCTGATTGATATGGATCACGTGGCCGAGTCCAACATCAACCGCCAATTGCCCGCGTTAAGTAGCACATTGGGCAAAGCCAAATGCTTGGCAATGGCTGAACGCATCGTCGACATTAACCCAGCCTGTCAGGTCGACATCATTGATGATTTTATCGGGCCGGATAATGCAGAGGCGTGCTTGGAAAGTAAGCCTGATGTACTGATTGACTGCACCGATCAGGTATCAGCAAAAATAGCGATGCTGATTCATGCTCGACGTTTGGGCATTAAGGTCATTGTTTGCGGTGCGGCGGGCGGTAAAACAGATGCTCTCGCGTTGCGTAGCGGTGATTTATCGCTAAGCTCTCACGACGCCTTATTAGCTCGTTTACGAAATCAACTTCGCAAGCAGCACGGCTATGCACGTCCTAAGGTGGGACAGAAGAAGCCGCGTATACCCAAAATGGGCGTGAGTTGTTTGTGGGTTGAACAAGCCGCTTTATTGCCCGCAGAGTGGGGGCAGAACGATGACGGGGCTTCTGCTCTTCAGGGGTTATCGTGTGCGGGTTACGGTTCGGCGGTTACGGTTACGGCTCCGATGGGTTTTGCAGCGGCTCAACTGGCCATTCGCTATTTGCTAAGCGCTTAAGGTGCGATGGGTACGACAGTGGCATCCAGCCAGCCTCGTAAAGCATTCGAGACACGTAGCTGATCGGCGGCTAAGAATTCCGTTTTTGTTATCACAGCCGTCTGTACGGCTTGGGTGCGAAGCAGATGAGTACGTTGAACACCTGCAAGCAAACCGCAGTCAGTGGGTGGGGTGAACCAGACACCATTACGTTTGACATAAATATTGCTACGACTGCCTTCACATAATTGTCCCTGCTCATTGAAAAATACGATGTCGAACAGTTGAGGTTGCTGCTGTAATAGGCCCGCGGCTTGCTCATACCATGCTCGGTTTGTTGTTTTGTGATGTAGCCAAGGACTTTGTTTCAAGGGCGTGTCGCTGATGCCTACTAAAACGGGCTCAACCGTGGGCTTAAGCTCACTGTGTTCAAGCACGAGCTCACCAAGGTGGGATAAGGTCAGGCGAAGCCTAAAAACACCTTCAGTTACGTTGTCGCAATGCGCCTGAATGGCGGTGCGAATAACATCGATATGGCAGGGATAGCCTAGATGCAGAGCCGAACGCTCTAAGCGCTCTAAGTGAAGGTCAAGCAGGTGGATACGCTCACCCTTATCTACTCGCATGGTTTCAATTAACAGAGGCATAGTATTCGGCTTCATATTGAGCTTTGTGTGATGGGCACACCCAGTATTCTTGCCTTCCAAAGGCATTCTTGCCACTCTTGCTCGGCATCCGAGTCGTAAACGATACCGCCGCCCACACCAAAACGGGCCTGATTCGCTTCGTGAAACTCTAGGGTGCGAATGGCGACATTCAGGTTCATGTCTCCGTTTGGAGCAAGCCAGCCGATGCTGCCACAGTAAATGCCGCGTTCACGTTGCTCTAGCTGTTTAATCGCTTGCATGGCAGCAATTTTTGGAGCCCCGGTAATCGAGCCGCATGGGAATAAGGCGGTCAAAAGATCGCAAAGGGACGCATTGGGACGCTGCTGTGCCGTAACGGTGGATGTCATGGTCCACACCGAAGGGTATTTCTCAAGCTCAAGCAACGACTGAACGTTTACACTACCGGGCGTGGCAATTTGGCCTAGATCATTGCGTAGCAGGTCAACGATCATGATGTTTTCTGCACAGTCTTTGCTGCTGTGTTTCAACGCATTGCCCGAAGCCTCGTCTTTAGCGGGGTCTGTAAAACGGGGGCGAGTGCCTTTCATGGGACGTACGGTCAACAAAGCTCCTTCGCGTTTGATAAAAAGCTCGGGAGAAAACGAGGCAATACTGCGTTCGGCATCGATAATAAAGGCCGCATGACTGCTTGGGTGCTGATGCGCAATATGCCGGTAGACGAGCTCGGGGGACGCATCGCTTGTGACATCTACGCTAACCGTGTAATTGATCTGGTAGTACTCGCCCTCGTGTATGTGAGCGCGAATGTTTTCGATGGCGGCCATATACTCTGCGAGACTTTGCTTAACATGGCATTGCAACGTGACAGGCTGCGTCGGCGCCTGCCAAACGTCGCAGTGTATCGCTTGTTCAAAGAACAACGCCGTGATTAACGGCGAGGTTGAGCGGGCGGGCTGTTTAGAGCCTGATAGCAACGCCTCGCCCAATTCGTAGTCCAGTAAAAGAGCGACCCAATGGCCTTTCTTTTGTGCAGCATTAATTGCCGCAAAAACGGTGTTCAGTTCGCTTGCACAATAGGCCGCTGATCGACCAACAGGGTGTTGCAGTTCAAGAGCGTGGTTGGCCACGCGATTTTCAAAACGACAATACATTAGAGCGGGTGTAAAAAATCTTTCAAGGCCTGTCCAGTGTGCGAAGCAGCCATATTTTGCACATCGTCAGGGTTACCTTCGATAACAAGGCGTCCACCTCCGGAGCCGCCTTCGGGGCCTAAGTCTACGATCCAGTCGGCTTCGGCAATCACGTCCAGATTATGCTCAATCACAACAACTGTGTTGCCCGCATCGGTTAGGCGGTGGATCACGCGTAGTAGCTTTTCTACATCAGCAATAGCCAAACCAACGGTAGGTTCGTCAAGCACATATAAGGTATGGGGCGTGCGACTGGCCCTTCCGGTGCGTATCACGCCTTCATCAAGACGGGCTTTGCTTAGTTCAGTGACCAGCTTCACGCGCTGCGCTTCACCGCCGGATAAAGTGGGCGAGGGTTGACCTAGGGTTAAATAACCTAAGCCCACATCTTGCATTAATTTTAGCGGACGCAGGATTTTAGAGTTAGAAGCAAAGTACTCGACGGCTTCATCGACCTCCATATTGAGTACATCACCTGCATTTTTCCCTTGCCAGCGTACGCTCAAGGTATCGTCATTAAAACGCTGACCATTACACGCCTCGCATGGCACCTTCACATCCGGCAGGAAACTCATTTCTAGGGTTAGCATGCCTTGGCCACCGCACTCTGCGCACCGACCATCGCCCGTGTTAAAGGAAAAACGAGAGGCATTCCACCCTCGCATACGCGCGTCTCGGGTTTCGGCAAACAGTTTTCTGACGTCGTTCCAAAAGCCGATGTACGTCGCCGGACACGAGCGTGGTGTTTTACCAATCGGGGTTTGATCAACTTCTAATACTCTATCCAACGCGTCCCAACCGTTAATGGTGACGCACCCAGTCCAAGGGCCATCGCTACGCGCACTGAGGTTGCGGTGCAAATTATCCAATAGCACTTCTCGGGCAAAGGTGGATTTTCCCGAACCTGACACGCCGGTAATCACACTGAGACGGCCCACAGGAATGCGTGCGCTTACATTCTGCAGATTATGTAGATGCGCACTCACCACCTCAAGCATGGGGGCATCGGCTTCGATAGGGCGGCGTTCTTGAATGGGGTGGGCAATGGGTTCGCGTAAATAGCGACCCGTTAATGAGTTAGGGTCATCCATCAACTCATCGACGGTACCTTGCGCAACCACCGTGCCACCGCGTGTACCGGCGCCCGGTCCCATATCAATGACGTGCTTTGCTTGACGGATGGTGTCTTCGTCGTGCTCGACCACGACCAGCGTATTGCCGTTGGCCTCTAGGCGCTTAATCGCGTTCAATAGGATGCGATTGTCGCGGGGGTGTAGACCAATGGTGGGTTCGTCCAGCACATAACACACGCCTTGTAAGTTCGAGCCTAATTGCGCAGCCAGTCGAATGCGTTGAGCTTCTCCGCCGGATAATGACGGCGCTGAGCGATCTAAAGCAAGGTAGCCTAAGCCCACTTCTTCCATGAAATTCAATCGGTTACGTACTTCAGAAAGAATGTCTCTAGCGATTTCCGCCTCGCGTCCTTGGCTGCTTAGGCCAGTAAAGAAAACACTGGCTTGCGTCACCGGCATGCTGGCAAGGGTGGCAATCGATAAATCGCGCCAGTTGAAGGCTAAGGAGACAGGGTTTAAACGCTGTCCGTTGCAGGCGCTGCAAACCTGCTCTTCGCCCTCGTATCCCGTCGTCCAGTTGTTCTCTTCGCCGGTTTGCTCGCTATCAAATCCCTTTAGGCTTAAACCGGTGCCGTAACACTGGGTGCACCAGCCGTGCTTAGAGTTGTAAGAGAACATGCGAGGGTCAGGTTCAGGAAAGCTGGTCTCGCAGCAGGGGCAAGCGCGTTTGGTCGATAACTGTGAACTGATGGGTTGAGCGTGCAGTCCGCTACGTCTACGTTCATCAAGTGAGCCTTGGGCTGCATTACTAAGCTGAGAAAGAATAATCAACGTGCCTTGCCCGTGCTCAAGGGCATCAGCCACGGCTTGACGCAGTAGGCTTTCATGGCGCGGATCGACTACCAAGTCGGCAACGGGTAACTCGATGGTGTGTTCTTGGTAGCGATCAAGACGTGGCCATGGGCTGACAGGAATGAACGCGTTATCGACGCGTAAGTGGGTATAGCCTTTAGCACCTGCCCACGTGGCCAGATCGGTGTAATAACCCTTACGAGCGCTAACCAAGGGGGCGAGAAGCCCAATGTGTTGTCCACGATACTGGCTCATGATTTGGGCCACAATTTGTTCGGCAGACTGTGGTTCGACCGGCACCTGACAAGTGGGACACATTTGCGTGGCAAGTTTTACATACAGCAAGCGTAAAAAATGGTGGATTTCAGTCATGGTGGCGACGGTGGATTTTCGACCACCACGACTGGTCCGCTGTTCAATCGCTACCGTTGGAGGAATGCCATAAATGGCATCCACATCCGGTTGACCCGCTGGTTGGACGATAGAGCGTGCGTACGCATTTAAGGATTCTAAATAGCGTCGTTGTCCCTCGTTAAATAAAATATCGAACGCTAAGGTGGATTTTCCTGATCCGGACACACCGGTAATCACCGTGAAAGTGTTGCGGGGAATGCTGACGGTGATCCCTTTTAAATTGTGCTCTTTGGCATTCACAATCGTGATGTTGTCGTCAGTGCGATATTGATGTTGGGGCTCGGCAACCTGTGTGAGCTTGGTATGGGCCACATCGCCCACAATAGAGTAGGTGTATTCCTTAAGCGCTTTAGCGGTGTACGAGTCACTGTGCTCCATGAGCTCAGTGGGCGTTCCGGTCGCGACGATTTCACCTCCTGCATGTCCACCTTCTGGGCCTAAATCGATGACCCAGTCCGACGCCAGTATCATGTCTAGATTGTGCTCGATGACCAGCAGCGAGTGACCGGCCGCTAACAATTTACGGAAAGCGAGCATGAGTGTCGCGATATCGTCAAAATGCAGCCCTGTGGTGGGTTCATCGAATAAAAACAAGCTTCCCTTTTTCGCCACCTTGGCCTTAGAGAGACGGCTTTTAGCCGCTTCGGCTAAGTGGCCAGCCAGTTTTAGGCGTTGTGCTTCGCCCCCCGATAAGGTGGGAACAGGTTGTCCAAGCTTGAGGTAGTCGAGCCCCACATCGAGTAAGGGGGCGAGACCTAGCTGTACGTCCCGCAGCCCTGCAAAAAAGTCGAGGGCTTCGCGCACAGTCATTTCTAAGACATCGGCGATCGACGCACTAACCCCTAAGTGCTCTATTTTGACCTCTAGTATCTCTGGTCTGAAACGAGCGCCATCACAGTCGGGGCAGCGTAAGTACACATCTGATAGAAACTGCATTTCGATGTGTTCAAACCCCGTGCCCCCGCAGGTGGGGCATCGTCCTTCTCCTGTATTAAAACTGAAGGTACCGGGCTTGTAACCACGTTCGACCGCCATTGGCGTGCGAGCGAAGAGCTTGCGTATGGCATCAAAAGCGCCCACGTAGCTGGCAGGATTTGAGCGGGCGGTTTTACCGATCGGGCTTTGATCCACCATGACGACGTCAGTGATTTGCTCAACGCCAAAGAGGGCTTCATGCGGGCCGGGGGCCTCGGTGGCTAGGCCTTGAAGTTTACGTATGGCGGGATAGAGCACGTCTTGCATGAGCGTTGACTTTCCAGAGCCCGATACACCGGTCAAGCAGACTAAGCGCCCCAATGGGATGGCAACAGAAATGTTTTTTAAATTGTGTGCGCTAACCTTTTCGAGTAGTAGCTTGGGCGTGTTATTAAGCACAGGCATGGGGCGAGGGGCGCTGATGTGTTTGCGCCCGCTGAGGTAATCCCCCGTTAAGGTGGTGCTGTTTCGTAACTGTGAAGGATCACCATCGAAAAGGATTTCTCCGCCTCGCTCGCCGGGCCCAGGCCCGATGTCCAGAATTCGGTCAGCAGCAATCATGACCTGTGGGTCGTGCTCAACCACCACTAAGGTGTTACCGTGGCGACGTAAGCGGTGCATGACTTCCACAATGCGGTGCATGTCGCGGGGGTGAAGGCCGATAGAGGGTTCGTCTAATACGAACAAGGTATTGACTAACGATGTCCCTAGCGCTGTGGTGAGGTTGATGCGTTGGACTTCTCCGCCCGATAAGGTGCGACTTTGTCGGTCTAGCGACAAATAGCCCAGCCCGACGTCAGATAAAAAACGAAGTCGAGACAACACTTCCGCTCGAAGCAAGCTCGAGGCCGTGTCAAATTGTTGGCTAAGCGCTAGGGTTTCAAAGAAATGATGGACTTCATCGATCGACATGCGCATCAAATCGTGCACATGCAAACCGGGCAAGGCATTTAATTGTGCAGGCGTCCATGCGGCATGCACAGGCATAAAGCGCTGATAGTTGCCGTCGCTGTTTTCGTCGGCATGCGTCTGTGAGCCCACTCGCCACAGTAAGGCATCGGGCTTAAGGCGTGAGCTTTGACATGTGGGGCAAGGGGTATAACTGCGGTACTTAGAGAGCATGACTCGCACATGCATGCGGTAGCTGCGGCTTTCTAGCCAATCAAAGAAACGAGAAATGCCATACCACTGTGTATTCCATGCATTGCGGCCGCCTTTCCAGTCCTCAGCCCCATTGATCACCCATGTTTTCTCAGCGTCACTGAGATCTTTCCATGGGACGGATAAACGTACTCCTGCTGCCGGAGCGTACTTTTGCAGATCCGTTTGATTTTCTTTGTAGCTGGCTGTTTGCCAAGGGCGTATTGCGCCTTCAAGCAAGCTTTTGTTTTCATCAGGAATAACCAAGCCGTAATCGATACCCATCACACGGCCAAAGCCACGGCAGTCATTGCAAGCCCCTAAGGGTGAGTTAAACGAAAATGTGCTGGGTAATGGACGGTTGTAATCAATATCGCAGTGTGCGCAATGCAGCCTATTGTTGTAATGCCACTGTTGTTCAGGGGCATTAGCGTCAGCCGAGGCAAACACGATAATTTGGCCATTACCCTGATTTAGAGCGGCGTCCAGCGCTTCCATTACGCGCTCGGTCTCGGCATTCTTCAGGCGAAAGCGGTCTTGCACCACATGCAAAACGCGTTGTTGTAGTCGCTTGGTTTTTTTCCCTTCCCGTTGCTCAATGGTTTTAGCGCTTTCGTGATGAATGCGCGTATAGCCTTGTTGGTTTAAAAAACCTTCGACTTCGTCCTGACTAAAGTTAAGCGGAATGGCGACGGCAAAGGTGATGACCAGTCGTGGGTCTTCGGTTGCGCATCGTTTCTTTAAGTCGCTAAGAATGCTTTGTGCGCTGTCTGGCTTCACTTCCTGTGCGCAGCCTCGGCAGTAGAGCGTACCCATGCGTGCATAGAGCAGCTTCAGATAATCGTTAAGCTCTGTCATGGTGCCGACCGAGCTGCGAGAGTTACGCACGGGGTTAACTTGGTCGATCGCAATGGCGGGTAATATCCCTTCAATGCGATCTACCTGTGGTTTGTCCATTCTGTCGAGAAACTGTCTGGCATAAGGCGAGAAGGTTTCCACGTAGCGCCGCTGGCCTTCTGCGTATAACGTATCGAACGCTAAAGAGCTTTTACCCGAGCCGGAGACACCCGTTAGCACCGTTAATTCGCCCGTTTTAAACTCAACATCAATATTCTTTAAATTGTTTTGGCGGGCGCCGAAAATTCGAATGTGACGACTCATAGTGCAAGGAAAGCGACAGTAAAGAGGGGTAAAAGCACAATAATGTACTGACTTTTTGTATCTTAGCTCGGTTTACGGTAGAATTTTAGATTGTCTTTTATGGTAGCCTCAATTACGTGGGCTGCCAGCCCAAATGTAGAATTCGGAGAACACCATGGCAGAAATCAAACGCACAAGCCGCAATACGCTAGAGCGTCGTTGCTTAGGCAAAGCATTTAAACGTCTTTACGTGCGTTCGCCTAAAAGCGTTTTCAAAATGCTTGAGAAAGTAAAACGCGCTTAAGCGTATACGAGCGTTGCCTATAGTGAAGCAGTTCTTTCACTAAAGCGCGTTACGTAGCGTTAGCTAACGTAAAAAACCACAGCAAATTATGCTGTGGTTTTTTTTGCGTGTAAGGTAGAGGGGTAGAAGTTGATGGTAGTCAGAAGGCGTAGAATTAAAGCGTAGGTTGTGCAGCTTACTGTGTCAGCGTGAGGTAAATAGCGATGATGAAACCAGTCGACTTCCCGTACTCGTGGCAATACCAGTTTACGGTTCTGACGCCCTCGTATAACCGAGCTACTACGTTAGAACGCACGTACCGCTCGCTTTGCGCGCAAAGCTTCCAAGATTTTGAATGGATTGTGATTGACGATGGGTCTACCGATCACACGCGTGAGTTAATTAGCCGTTGGCAGCAAGAAGCCAGTTTTCCCATCGTTTATCAATGGCAAGAAAATCAACATAAAAAGACAGCGTTTAATCATGGGGTACGACTCGCGCAAGGTGAGCTTGTGGTCGCCTTAGATAGTGATGATACGTTAGAGCCGAATGCGCTTGAGCAAATGGCAGGGGCTTGGCGAGATATTCCCCAAATAAATCGGCATAACTATGTTGCTGTCACGGGTTTATGCCAACGACCGAATGGCAAGGTCGTGGGCGATCTCTACCCTTATGAGCAGTTTGATGCAAGTTCCTTAGACCTGAACTTTAAGTATTCAGTAAAAGGAGAGAAATTCGGTTGTCTTAGTACCGCCGTGCTAAGACAGTTTCCATTTCCTGAGCAAATTGATGGTTTTGTGCCTGAAAGCATCGTGTGGCGGGCCATCGCGCGAGCGGGATACTTAACGCGCTTTGTGAATCAAGTGTATCGGGTTTATTACGAAAGCCCCGACTCCTTATCTGTGCAAGGGCGCGACAACAGCCAACAGCATGTTTTGGGGTTATGGCTGTTGGCCCATGACACTGTCATGAATTGTTTACCGTGGTTCAAGTACCGACCTAAGGCTTTCTTTATGGCCGCTGCTCGGTATACGCGTTTTATGCTGCATATGCGTCATAGCAAGCTTTTACCGCCTTCGGGTTACGAGTTACATGGCTGGGGGCCCACATTATTAGTGGTAGCCATGTGGCCCTTAGGCATCGTGCTATATCTACGTGACCGGATGCGCACACACGTCAACGCTTAATGTAGGGTGTCCGGTTTAGGGTTGGGTTGTAGCTGTATGGGGTCTACAGACGAATCTGTTTCCTCGTCGTCACCGTATACGTCGCCGTCAATCTGGAAGGGCAAAATGTCGCTTAGCTCGTTGCTCCAAGCGACGTCATCGCCTTGATCATCCAACTTGATATACCGTATATTTTCAGTATCAGAAAGTTGGACTGCCCACAGAAGCTGGCACGAATAGGTTTCATTTTCGGCGATATGTAGGCCGCCTTGGCTGCCAAGCAGTCTGGCCTTTGCGCCACCGACTTGCACAACGGTGATTTCATCATCATCGTCATCAACGGCTAAAGGGATAGCGAAAATCACCCATTCAAAGCCGGTCTCGCTGGCGTCCACCACTTCAGCTAACACGGGTTTGCCTAAGTAGGCACTAAGGGCATCGGCGGTGCGAGCGAGCAGTTCAAGTTCGTCGCTGGTAAATACTAAAGGCTGAGGCATGATCTGTTTTCAAGGCAGGAAGTCGTTAATATGCTGCTATTTTAACGAGTGTTGTACATCTGAGGGCATCCTTTGACAGATAACGGCAAATTTGATGTATTAACACTTGGATAGTTCGTTATCAGGCAGGCGCTGGCCTACAATCAGTGCATTGCAATTACGCGTTTTTTTCTTGTTCAGGTATATATGGCTCAATACGTTTACACAATGAATAGAGTTGGCAAAATTGTTCCGCCGAAGCGGCAAATTTTGCGTGACATTTCGCTGTCGTTTTTTCCGGGTGCAAAAATTGGTGTGCTTGGTTTGAACGGTTCAGGAAAATCAACGCTTCTGAAGATCATGGCAGGCGTTGATAAGGAAATCGAAGGCGAAGCCATTCCGATGCCTGGCTTGAATATTGGCTACTTGCCACAAGAGCCACAGTTGAATCCTGAAAATACGGTGCGCCAAGAAGTCGAGGCTGGCTTAGGCGATGTGTTTGCGGCAAAGCAACGCTTAGATCAGGTGTACATGGAGTACGCTGAGCCCGACGCCGATTTCGATGCGCTGGCGGCTGAACAAGCTGAACTCGAGGCCGTGATTGCTGCAGCCGCTACAAGCGGTGCGGATGACATCGGAACCCAGATGGAAATTGCAGCGGACGCTTTACGGTTGCCGCCCTGGGATGCCGTTATTGGAAATCTATCGGGTGGTGAGAAGCGTCGAGTCGCGCTATGCCAGTTGTTGTTGGCTAAACCCGATATGCTTTTGCTTGACGAGCCCACTAACCACTTGGATGCAGAAAGCGTACATTGGCTAGAGCAGTTCTTAAGCAAGTTTCCCGGTACGGTCGTGGCGGTGACGCACGATCGCTATTTCTTGGATAACGCTGCCGAATGGATACTTGAGCTAGATCGTGGGCACGGTATACCGTGGAAAGGTAACTACAGTTCATGGTTAGAGCAAAAAGATAATCGTCTCCAGCAAGAAGAGTCGTCTGAGTCCGCTCGCCAACGCACGATTAAAAAAGAGCTTGAGTGGGTACGCCAAAACCCTAAGGGCAGACAGGCCAAGTCCAAAGCGCGTTTAAATCGCTTTGAAGAGCTCTCTTCACATGAGTACCAAAAACGTAATGAAACACAGGAGATTTTTATTCCCGTGTCCGAGCGCTTGGGTAACGAAGTTATTGAGTTTAAAAACGTGAGCAAGGCTTTTGGTGATCGCTTGCTTATTGATGACCTAAGCTTCAAGATCCCGCCTGGTGCGATCGTCGGTATCATCGGTCCTAACGGTGCGGGTAAATCCACACTGTTCCGTATGATTGCTGGCGAGGAGCAACCCGATTCGGGTTCTGTCGAGATTGGTCAAACCGTTAACGTAGCGTATGTTGATCAGTCACGCGATTCGTTGCCCAACGATAAAAGCGTGTTCGAAAGCATTGCGGACGGGGCCGACGTGTTAACGGTGGGGCGCTTTGAGATGCCTTCACGTGCTTATATCGGGCGGTTTAACTTCCGCGGTTCAGATCAGAATAAGATCGTGGGCGAGTTATCCGGCGGTGAGCGGGGGCGTTTGCATTTAGCAAAGACGCTGATCTCCGGCGGTAATATGCTGCTGCTTGACGAACCTTCTAATGACCTTGACGTAGAAACCTTAAGAGCGCTTGAAGATGCCTTGCTTGAGTTCGCAGGATCGGTGATGGTGATCAGTCATGATCGCTGGTTTTTAGACCGTATCGCGACGCATATCTTAGCCTTTGAAGGCGATTCGCACGTTGAATTTTTCGATGGAAACTACCAAGAGTACGAAGAGGATAAGCGCCGTCGTTTAGGTGAAGAGGCAGCAAAACCTCGTCGTATACGTTATAAGGCACTTAAGTAAAGGATATAAGGTTATGGCGTTGTTAACAGCACATCAAAGTTTAGTGTTGGCGATCGACTTACAAACGAAACTACTGCCTGCTATTAGCGATCACGAGGCTCTGGTACAACGTGTACAACGCTTTTTAGCCGGTGCGAATGCGTGCTCGGTGCCGATTGTGGCGACCGAGCATTGGCCTGAAAAAATAGGTAGTACCCACCCTGATTTACGAGATTTGATGGGCACGGTCATTGCTAAACAGCACTTTGACGCTACGCGAGAAGCGGCCGTGTTAGAAAGTTTGCCCGCAAAGCGGCATCAAGTGTTGTTAATTGGTGCCGAGGCCCATATCTGCGTGTTACAGACCGGTCTTAGCTTAGCTCAGGCGGGCTATAGCCCTGTGCTGGTGGTGGATGGTATTGCTTCAAGGCTAGAGTCCAGTAAGCAGGCAGCCCTTGAACGGTGGCGTCATCACGGCTTAGAGGCAGTCACCATCGAGATGGCATTTTTTGAATGGTTAGAAACGCCCGCTAACCCGAACTTTAAAAGCATACTTCCTTTGATTAAATAGCCTTCAGCTTACAAATGTTTCGTTGACTCACACCTTGCAAGAAGTGGTTCGGTGTCTAGGGCTCTTTCGTCCGTTAAGCTATAGATATTCATTGCGTCATTAAGGAGCATTTCATGAAAATTAAAAGTATTGCCAAGCTAGGCGTTACGAGTGCATTGGTTATCGTAATGGCTGGGTGTTCATCCTGGGATTCCATGAGTCATCGCCAAAAAAGTACGGTTACGGGCGCTGGTCTAGGCGGTGTAGCTGGGGCTGTAGTCACAGGTGGCGGCGTACTGGGTACAGTCGGTGGCGCAGCGATCGGTGGTGTGATTGGGGATCAAGTTGGGAAAAATCGATAATCCGCTTACAGGCTTTGATTAGCGATGTGATCGTCATTAAGCCTCTTCAATCGAAGAGGTTTTTTGATGAGAGAAGCGATAAGGATATTAAAAAAGCGCTCGGTGAACGAGCGCTTTTTGCATTGTGTTATCGCCCTAAGGGAATAACAGTTTGAACGGTACTACTTACTTGCTGGTGTCACCGTCGGGCTGAGGCATTTCAATTTTTACCTCTAGCACTTCTAACGAGTCCTGACGTTCTAAATTCACCCGAATGTCATCAGGATTGATGGCGACATAGCGTGAAATTACTTCAATCAGTTCTTTTTGCAAACGGGGCAGGTAGTCGGGTGTAACGCCACCATGACCCCGTTCGTTAATCAAAATGAGCTGCAAGCGATCTTTAGCAACGGTTGCAGAGGTTTTTTTATTTCCCAGAAGGAATGATAGGAAAGACATATTACTTTCCTCCGAAAATGCGCTTGAACAGACCCGGTTTGGCGTAATCAACGAAGCGTAAGGGTTTTTCTTCACCTAGATAGCGGTCAACGACGTCTTGGTAGGCGGCGGAAACATCAGTGTCGCGGATGTGAATAACAGGTAAGCCTTGATTAGACGCTTGGAGCACAACATCAGACTCAGGAATCACCCCGATGAGCTTAATACGCAAAATGTCTTCTACGTCTTGCAGCGACAGCATCTCGCCATCGGCAACACGTTTTGCGCTGTAACGTGTTAGCAGTAAGTATTCTTTGATGGGCGTGTCGCTTTTTTCAGCGCGTTGTGACTTCGCTGAAAGAATGCCGAGAATACGATCCGAATCGCGTACGGAGGATACCTCGGGGTTGGTTACCACCAAAGCGTCATCAGCAAAGTATGAAGCCATGAGTGCACCAGTCTCGATTCCAGCGGGGGAATCGCAGACGATGTACTCAAAGTCCATGGCTTTAAGGTCTTCAATGACTTTACCCACTTCTTCGCGAGTGAGGGCATCTTTGTCACGCGTTTGTGAGGCAGGCAAAATATACAGGTTTTCAAGCTGTTTATCGCGTATTAAGGCTTGATTTAAACTGGCTTCGCCTTGAATGACGTTCACAAAGTCGTACACAACTCGACGTTCACAACCCATGATTAAATCAAGATTACGTAAGCCTACATCAAAGTCGATTACTACTGTTTTATGGCCCCGCATGGCAAGCCCAGCTGCAAAGCTGGCGCTAGTGGTTGTTTTACCTACGCCACCTTTGCCTGATGTCACCACTACAATTCGCGTCATGACAAATTTTTTCCTTAAGTTTTATCGGTCTGTTTATATGGCACGCTTAGCCCATGGTACGTGATGGTGACTTTGAAAGTCATTGCATATAGCCGTTTATTTTAACGAAGATATTACACATTACTGTACCAAACTACGCCTATTTACGTTTTTTATACAGAGAGCAGTGTACCTACCTCGGTCACTGCGCTTGTTAAAAAACGTTAAGAAAGCGCACGAATGTTCAAATTGTCATCGTCAAGCTGAATCACCGTCGTTTTTTTGTGTAATGAATCGTCTAGCGTATCTTCAATAACGCGGTACACGCCTGCAATGGCAATGAGTTCGGGGTCAAGCTCGGTGGTGAAAATTCGAGCGCTGGTGTCACCTCGGGCTCCTGCCATGGCTTTACCCCGAAGCGGGCCATAGACGTGAATGTTCCCGTCGGCGATCACTTCGGCCCCTTGGCCTACGACGCCGATAATGACTAAGTCGGTATCGCGGGCGTAAATACGTTGGCCAGAACGTAATTGCCGGTTAACGACCATTGCGGCGGGTGCCACTGTGGTTGTCACTCGAGGGGTGTTTTCAATGGGTGTTGGCTTGCTTTGAACGTCGGCAGAGGAGGCCAGGGTGGGCATGTCTGCCTCGGCCACCGTGGGGCTTGCTGGTCGAGAGGGCGCACTGGACACATCCACTTCGAGCAGACCAGCCTCTAAGGCGCTGTCGAGTATCGCGTTTTCAGCAACAACACCAACAGGATTTAGTTTGTGTGTTGTTAAGGCTTCTAACAGCACAGCCCAATCGATAGGGGATTCGATGTGGCTGGCATCAATCACCACGGGTTCGTTCTCAAAGAACGAGCCTGCATCTTTCATACGTTGTGCAAGGGCGTCGACGAGTTCAGCGGTATCACTACTATGTAAGACCAAGCGTACGGTGTAGAGCGTGGCGCTTTTAAAGTCTAAGGCCTGTGGGCCTTTACGCGGGCTAGATTGGTTCACAATATGGCTTTGTATAAAAGGGTGAGGCGTATGCCCCACGAGTTATTAGATCCAAGTGTCGCGAAGTGTCGTACTGCGGTTGAGTACGGGTTTTTCAGGGGTGGACTCGATACGATCGGCCACGAAATACCCTAAACGCTCAAATTGCCAGTGAGCACCAGGCTCGGCCTTTAATCCGGGCTCTACCCATGCCTGCACAACACTGAGTGAATTAGGGTTGATTAAGCTGAGGAAGTCTTTATCACCGACGTCAGGGTGCGCGTCACTAAATAAACGATCGTAAAGACGGACTTCTGCTGCGACAGCGTGCGGAACGCTTATCCACGTGATGTTGCCTTTTACTTTGACCGAATCAGCACCGGGGGTGCCGCTTTTGGTGTCAGGAAGGTATTCGGCATGTACCTCGGTGACATTGCCATCGGCGTCTTTAACGAAACCGGTGCATTTCACCACATAGCCGTACTTCAGGCGAACCAAATTGTCGGGGAAGAGACGGAAGTAGCGCTTTTCGGGTACTTCGCGGAAATCGTCACGCTCGATCCAGAGTTCGCGGCTGAACGGAAATTCGCGGCGACCGGCTTCTGGGTTATGCGGATTGATGGGTGCAGAGCACGCCTCGCTTTGTCCTTCAGGGTAATTGGTAATGATCAGTTTGATGGGATCAAGTACTGCCACGCTTCGTGGTGCCTTAGGGTCAAGGTCATCACGTAAGGCTTGTTCTAGTATGCTGTAGTCGATACGAGAGTCGGCTTTCGACACGCCGATTCGATCACAAAATAAACGGATGGATTCGGGCGTGTAGCCACGGCGACGTAGGCCTGCTAAGGTGGGTAAGCGAGGGTCGTCCCAGCCATCAACGTGATTTTCAACCACCAGTTGACGTAGTTTGCGCTTACTCGTTACGACATAACTTAAGTACAAACGCGCAAACTCGTATTGTTGGGGTAAGGGGTCGTTAAGAAAGCCTAGGTCTCGTAAGTGTTCGAGAATCCAGTTGTAAAATGGGCGTTGGTCTTCAAACTCTAGCGTACAAATACTGTGAGTAATGCCTTCTAGGGCATCTTCAACCGGGTGCGCCCAGCTGTACATAGGATAAATGCACCAAGCATCTCCGGTACGATGATGTGTTGCATGACGAATGCGATATAAGACGGGGTCGCGCATATTAATATTAGGCGAGCCCATGTCAATTTTTGCGCGTAAGGCCATGCTGCCGTCGGGGTGAAGGCCATCTCGCATTTCGGCGAGAAGGCGCGACGACTCTTCAACGGGGCGATTACGCCATGGTGAGTTCACACCCGCTGAGGTTAAGGTGCCCCGGTTTTCACGCATTTGTTCAGCGTTTTGCTCGTCGACGTAGGCCAAGTCGGCGGAAATTAAGGCCTGCGCAAACTCGTACATAAAGCCGAAGTAATCACTGGCAAAGTACAAGTTGTCTTCGTTTTGGTATTTCCAGTCGAAGCCTAGCCACTGCACCATGTCAATAATGGCATCGACGTACTCTTGTTCTTCTTTTTCGGGGTTAGTATCGTCGAAGCGTAAATGGCACGCACCGTTGTAATCGCGCGCTAGGCCAAAGTTTAAACAGATGCTTTTAGCATGACCGATATGAAGGTAGCCGTTGGGCTCGGGTGGAAAACGTGTTCTGACTTGGGCGGTATCGAACTCGCCTTTATTCTGTATGTTGGCTGGGCCGGGAGTACCCGCCCACCGCTTGGACGCATGACGTTGAGCCTTTAGATCTTGGTCGATGATGGTGCGTAAAAAATTCGAAACAGGAGCCGTGGTAGATTCAGTGGTCATACGTAATATTACAAATAAAAGAAATGGTGCGAATAGCTCATTTTGCCATGTTCTGATTTTATAAGCAGAAATAACAAACAAGCTCTAAACTAGCGATCATTATGACGTATTCTGCCCTTTGGTTATCACAGCTACAATTTTTCGGTAGCTTAAGTTTCATGTTGATTTTCTTCTCCATGCAGCTTGGTCTATCGTGGTTGTTGTTGCTGTATCGCATCCGTGCAATGTCAGGACCGCATTCGGTATGGGTCTCAGCCTACCGTTTTTGGGTGCGGGTGTTTGCATTGGCCTTTATCCTCAGCTTTGCCTCTAGCCTACCCGTACTGATTCAGTTGGGCAGTACATGGCCTGATTTAATCGCGAAAATCGGCGAGGTATCTGGCCCTATCCTCACGGTGGGGATGCTAAGTGTATTCGTTTTTAAATCGTGTTTTCTAGGGGCGATGCTATTTGGCTACCGAAGTATGCCTTCGTGGCTACATACTTTGGTGGTCTTGCTGGTGGCTGTGGGCAATATCTTTACGGCAATGTGCTTTGTTGCGTTGGTGTCATGGATGCACGTGCCGCATGGGGCCGAGCTGGTAGACGGTGCATACGTGGTGCAAAGCTGGTCTGCTGTTTTGCTCAACCCCGCCTTTGGGTGGTATTTAGCTCAGTTTTTATTGTTGAGTATGGTCGTGGCGTCGTGCTTTGTAGCAGGCGTGACGGCCGCCAAGGCATTGCGTCGCCCTTCGGATGAAAGTGAGCGACGTGTTTTTAGATTAGCCCTCTGGGTGCTAATTGTCAGCCTGCTGCTGCTAGGTGGTGCGGTGATCGGAAATGGCTTAATGGTTGCGCAGTATCAGCCGATTAAGGCCGCTGCCGCCGCTGGTTACTGGATTTCGGGCGAGGTGTCTCGCTTCGTTTGGTTTGCGGTGCCGTTTAGTGCCGACTTACGTAATCTTTTCGAAATTAGCTGGAGTCAGGCGGGGGCCATGTGGTTATCTCGCGACGTTGATGGACAGCTCATCGGCTTAGATCAGGCCGCTGGCATGTTGCCACCCGTGTTTCTGACCTTCTTTGCTTTTCGGTTGGCAGTCATCCTTGGCATCGTCATATTGATCAGCGCTTCGTTGAGTTTGTGGAAGGTGTCTACCCAGCACTATGATGCTGCGGCCTTGTCTTTGCGCTGGCGTCATTATCTTGCGTTTCAGTCATGTGCCGGATGGTTGTTGTTGGTAGCGGGCTTGGCCTTTCAGCTGTTTGGCTCGCTTCCCTATGTGGTGCAAGGCACCGTGACGATTAGCGAGGTGTTTGCCAACCATTCGGTGAATCAGGTCATTGCCGGCATCATCGCGTACTCTATTGTGTATACCTTTTGCTTGGCCGGTTTTTTTATGTTGGTAAGGTACGTGGCTCGTTATGGCGTTGTTCCGGTAGCTCGTAGAAGGGGGCGCGCATGATTAATGCATTGGCAAACGCAGTGGGTTTGGGGGCTTACGATCCCGAGTTTTGGATGCCGCTATTGTTTTTGGCCTGCTTCTTTTTAGTGATTGCAGCAGGCACTGTTTTAGACGGTTTCGATATTGGCGTAGGGTGCTTGTCTTTAGTCGCCCCTGAATCTTTGCGTCCTCGTATGTTGTCATTGCTTAGTCCATGGCGTGATGCGAACGAGTATTGGCTTTTTTTAGGAATGGGGCTGTTTGTAACGGCGTTTCCTAAAGCTTGGGGGCCTGTCATGGGAAGCCTATACCTTCCTTTGTGTGGTCTTGCTTTAGGGGTCATGCTGCGATCCGTTAGTTTTGAAATGCGATTGCGAGCCCCCTCTGAGCTACAAGTGAAATGGCAGATCGCGTTTGGCATCGGTTCCCTGATCACCGCGTTTGTACACGGGTTGTTATTAGCCAAAGTAGTGGTAAGTTTTAGCCAAGGTGCGGGTTACTCGTGGTTTGGCGTGTTTATGGGATTCTGTTCGGTAGCGGCCTATGTGCTGTTAGGGGCGAGCTGGCTCATCATGCGCGAAGCCGGCGAGCTTCGAGCACGGGCAGTCCGTTGGGGTAGCTTGGCGGTACGTTGGTTTGCTGCCGGGGCTATTGGGGCTGCAGTGGTGTTGGCCTTAGCCAATGCAGGGGTGCTACTGAAGTGGAGCGAAGGGCTCAACAGGGTGTTCGTGCTCCTGCTGTGGGGCATGTTACTGCTTTGCTTTGTCTCGATAGAGATGTGTCTGCAACGCATGATCAACAGTAGCTATCGCACGACGGCATTACCATTTTTACTGACCCTTGTTGTGTTTTTAGCCGTGCTGGCAGGTTTGGCGTTTAGTTTTTTCCCCTTTTTGGTGCTTGATGAAATCACGATTTGGGATGCCGCGGCCTCGGTTACTGTGTTGCGCATCATTCTTGCCGCCGCTGTAGTGGCGATTCCTATACTGTTTATTTTCAACATTTGGGTATATTGGGGAATGTTTGGTCTATCGCGACCACCGCTGCCGCCTGACTATAAAAGGTAGGTAAACAAACATGCTGAAACGCTCAATTAGGTCTTTCCGACGTCGCTTAAAAGGGGTGGAGTGGCTCTCCGACACTCCGGCGATGTTGTGTTGGGCGGCATTGATGGGCGTGTTAGGTGCAGCGGTAGTGATCCTTTTCCATGAAGGGATCTACCTTATTCAGAAAATTGTTGTGGGGCACTCTGGGGAGATTTCCGAGGTAACCCGCGATTTACCTTGGTACGGACGATTACTGTTTCCCACAGTGGGCGGGCTCATTGCGGGCTTGTTGCTTTGGTTAGCGAGTCGAAAGAAAACCCAAGCTGCCTCTGATTACATGGAAGCAGTCGCCATTGGTGATGGACGTATGTCATTCAGGCAAGGCTTGTTGCGTTCCTTGTCATCATTATTTACGGTGACCTCAGGTGGCTCGATTGGGCGTGAAGGGGCGATGGTGCATTTGTCCTCACTTGCCGCGTCGCTGGTGGGGCGCTTCATCTATATTGGTACAGCGCACTTACGCGTGCTTGTGGCTTGTGGCGGGGCGGCAGGGGTTGCGGCGGCGTACGGCACGCCTTTGGCGGCAGCCATTTTCATTGCCGAAATCGTGCTTGGGACCTTAAGCATTCAAAGTTTGGGGCCACTATTAATTGCAGCCGTCTCCGCCAATATTACGATGCGCATGGTGGGTGACTATCACGTTTTTTATGAAATGGTGGATGTCCAACGTATTGCAGGGCCTGAGATTTGGGCCTTCATTCTGTTGGGCGGCATCATTGGTATTGCTGCCCCGGGTTTTCTTAAGTTAATGAGTTTGGCTAAAGAACAGTTTGCTAAAACGGGCTTCCCCTTGTGGGGGCGTTTGGCATTGGGTGGCTTTATTCTCGGCATTCTTTTGATCATGGTGCCTGACGTCGCCGGTAATGGTTATAACGTGGTGTGGTCTTTGCTACACGATCAGTGGGCGGCTCATGCCATCGTGTCGATGCTGTTTGCTAAGGTGTTAGCCACGGCGCTTACCGTAGGGTCTGGTGCGATCGGAGGGGTCTTTACCCCAGCTCTTTTTGTAGGCGCCGCTTTCGGTGCCTTATATGGGCATTTACTGTTGTTTTTATTTCCTGATCTTGGCATTGCGGGCTATTTATTCACCTTGGTGGGTATGGGGGCTTTTCTAGGGGCGGCAACCAGTGCGCCCTTTATGGCGATTCTGATGATTTTTGAAATGACCTTAAGTTATCAGTTGGTGCTACCTCTTATTGTCGCTAGCGTTATCGCTCACTTTGTGGCCAGAATGCTGGCTGAAGTCTCGATGTACGATGTTATTTTGGTGCGCGAGCGTGATGAACGTCTGCGGCACACTCTACGTAATATGCGTATTAATCAGTTAGTAAGGCCCGCTGATACCGTTATCCCTACAACGGCTAAAGTCAGCGAGGCGTTACAAATGTTTTTGGAATACCCCGTCAAATACCTGTATGTTGTAGATGAAGAGAACGTGTATCAAGGCGTGATTGCGCAACAAGACCTGACTCGTTTACTGCTTCATCATGCTGATGCTCAAGAGCAACTCGTGGGTGAGGTGATACGTCTGGATTTTGTTAAGACCTTAACCGCCTCCATGAGCCTCGATGAGGCACAAAGCTACTTTGTTAGTTTTCAGGGCGAACGCCTACCTGTGCTCAGCACCGACGAGAGTCCGCGCCTTATTGGGGTGGTATATAAGTCGGCCGTGCTAGAGAAATATTCCGCCATTAAGCGTTCGCTTGATGCGACCGGTGAAGCCATGTTTGATACGCGTGCATCGTGATGACAAAAAAGTAATGGTTAGGGGTCTTTTCGATGTGTGCCTTTGATAGTCTGACGAAGGTGGTTAGCGGCATCGCTATGGCATTATGGATGCCTTTTTTTATGGTGGCTCATGCTCAAGGGATCGAGCGCTTAGCCCCTGCCCAAAGCTTCAGTGTTGACCTCGTTAGTACCTCCAAAGGCGTGCGTTTACCACCCGCTCCGGGCATGTTCGACGATTTGTTGTACAGCCACACCTTTGAGTCCCTACCCGTTGGCACTAAACGCGGCTCGTTAAATACCAGTCTTTTAGGGGCCGGGCAGTCGTTGCGCCCCTTTAGTGTGAATCATAAGCAAATGGCATCGTTACGTTTAACGGCTAGTCCTGAGCTTGAAAGCGGTGGTGGCGCATTGTCAGAGTGGGCGCTAGGCAGTAATGCGTGGCGCTATCAAGGGCTGGCAAACACTGACTTACTGATCGGAAATGCTAGCATGGGCTCGCCCGAATGGATGAATTCGCCCAAAGTTGGGGGCATACAGCTTTCGCAGCGTTTTAGTGATAATGGCGAACGCTTCCCGTGGCGATATAACCTGTCGGTGGGGGCGTTGGATCATGGTGGCAGCGTAGCCGAAGGCGACCTAAAATACGGGCCTACCGCTGGCGGCTTATGGGTCGATGTCGACCTTTCGCAGCAGATGCAGGTTGAGGCCTTGGTTGAAGCGGCTCCTTCCATGCAACTCAGCGGCGTTGGTGCGCGCTATGAAACGCAAGACTGGGGCGCTTGGGCAAGCAGTGTGGCGCGTGCATCGCATGCCTACGGAAGCGGCTGGCGCTACCAAATGCGTTATGACACCGATGTTCTCCCTTCTCTAAACGTGGCGCTGTTAAGTGAGCGCTATCAGGGGGACTTTGTGGATCTCAGTCGTTACGGCCAAAGTTCACTGGGCACGGGCGCGAAAAGAGCCATTGATGCGAATGTGGGCCTAGGCCGGTGGGGTACCTTGCAAGGTCGTTTTAGCAGCCAGCGTAGTCAGTTTGGGGCACCAACGCAGCAGTTGGGGCTTAGTCAGCAGTTCTGGTACAGTCCTAATCTGCGTGTTGGTTTACAAGCGCAGCGCGAGCTACATAATGGTGACTACAATATGATCTTGCGTCTTGCGGTTCCTCTACCTTAATTATTTATGTCTACTTCTTCACTCGATATGTTGCAACAGGTGTTTGGCTACGAATC
Source organism: Paenalcaligenes sp. DL 463 (assembly GCF_057475185.1). Lineage (NCBI taxonomy): Bacteria > Pseudomonadati > Pseudomonadota > Betaproteobacteria > Burkholderiales > Alcaligenaceae > Paenalcaligenes > Paenalcaligenes sp. DL 463. The sequence continues at coordinate 1,031,120 of NZ_JBYBKX010000001.1, forward strand.
CTTTAGGGGAAGCCAGCACGAGGTGATTGAGCATGTTGTTCAAGGTGGGGATGCGTTAGTCTTGATGCCCACGGGTGGCGGTAAATCGTTGTGTTATCAAATTCCGGCGCTTGTTCGTAAAGGAACGGGCGTGGTGATTTCACCGTTAATTGCGCTGATGCAAGATCAAGTGGATGCTCTAACCGAGTTAGGGGTCAAGGCGGCGTACTTAAATTCTACGCAAGATTGGCAGGAATCTCGCCGTGTTGAAAAGGAATTGCTAGCTGGCGAGCTTGATTTGTTGTACGTGGCACCCGAGCGGTTACTTACCGATCGTTGTTTAGACTTACTGTCACGTGCCGACATTGCCTTGTTTGCCATTGATGAAGCGCACTGCGTATCGCAATGGGGACACGATTTTAGGCCCGAATATTTAGGGCTCTCGTATCTAAGCGAACGCTGGCCTGATGTTCCTCGAATTGCGCTAACGGCAACGGCCACAGCCGAGACACAACGCGAGATTGCCGAACGGCTGTCGTTGCAAGACGCGCCGCATTTTGTGGCCAGCTTTGATCGCCCCAATATTTGTTATCGAATTGTCGAAAAGAAAGAGCTAAGACGGCAACTACTTAGCCTTATCCAAGATGAACACCCCAACGACAGCGGCATTGTGTACTGCCTTTCTCGTGCTCGTGTGGAAGACACCGCAGCGTATTTGGTGCGTGAGGGTATCAACGCGTTGCCGTATCACGCAGGTCTAAGCACCGAGCTACGCGCGCAAAACCAAGCCCGATTTTTGCGCGAAGAAGGCGTTGTAATGGTGGCGACGATTGCGTTTGGGATGGGGGTTAATAAGCCAGATGTGCGTTTCGTAGCACACATTGATCTTCCGAAATCGGTTGAAGGTTATTACCAAGAAACCGGAAGGGCCGGACGTGATGGCGAGCCAGCTACCGCTTGGTTGGCTTATGGGTTACAAGATGTGATGCAACTGCACCGTATGATTAACGATTCGATGGCCGAAGAGTTTCATCGTCGTAATCAAGGCCAACAGTTAGATGCCATGTTGGGACTCTGCGAAACGGTAAGTTGTCGCCGTAAGGGGCTACTGGCCTATTTTGGCCAAGAAATGACGGCTTGTGGTAATTGCGATACCTGTTTAGAGCCTCCAGAGTCGTGGGATGGCACGGTAGCAGCGCAAAAGCTGATGTCTGCCGTCTATCGATTATGGCGAGAACGAGGCCAACGTTTTGGCGCAGGGCATTTAATTGATATTTTGCGTGGCAAATTAAGCGATAGGGTCAAAGAATACGGCCACGACACGTTATCTGTGTTTGGGGTAGGGGCTGATATTACCGAACAAGGTTGGCGTGGTGTGTTACGCCAATTACTGGCGCAAAATTTGCTACGCATCGATACCCAAGGTTATGGCACGATTAGTCTAACCGAGGCCTCCAGAGAGGTATTAAAGGGCGAACGTAGTTTGATGTTCAGGCGCGAGGCCACCGTTGCGAGTAAGCCGAAACGCAAAGCGGTCGTACACCCCGAGCTTTCTTCTGATGCCCGTGCGCGTTTTCAACTGTTACGCCAATGGAGAGCAACGGTTGCGAAAGAGCATGGGGTACCTGCTTTCATCATTTTCAACGATGCTACCCTAAGACAGGTCGCGATTGATGTGCCGCAGACTACCGATGATTTGCGTTGTATCTCGGGTATTGGTGTGCGCAAGCTTGAAGCTTACGGTGAAGCCCTACTTGAGTGCGTGGCGAATACGGAAGCAACAACTGGCTTGTAACGCACAGTCGGTTTTTAATCGAATAGTGGCCCGTTGCGTGGCGTAATAGGTTCTAAGCCTAGGTGCAGCCACGTAGTACGTGTGGCGATGCGGCCCCGTGGGGTGCGCTGTAAAAAGCCATGCTGAATTAAGTAGGGCTCGATGACATCTTCAATGGTGTCTCGCTCTTCACCGATGGCGGCGGCAAGACTATCCACCCCAACAGGCCCACCATCGAAGCGGTGAACAATGGCTTCCAGTAGCTTTCTGTCCATTAAGTCTAAACCTTGTGGGTCGACCTCTAGCATGGCAAGTGCATCGCTGGCGATAGCGGTGCTGATGATGCCTTGCGCTTTGACATCGGCGTAGTCGCGAACTCGGCGCAACAAGCGATTGGCAATACGAGGCGTACCACGGGCACGACGGGCAATTTCTACGGCACCGTCGTCGACGCACTGCACGTTAAGTAGGCTTGCGCTACGTTCAACAATATGTTGAAGGTCGGCGGTGTTGTAGAACTCGAGCCTAGACACAATACCAAAGCGATCACGTAAGGGGTTGGTCAGCATTCCGGCGCGGGTAGTGGCCCCCACCAGTGTGAAAGGCTGTAAATCAATTTTTACGCTACGTGCAGCGGGGCCTTCGCCAATCATGATGTCGATTTGGAAGTCTTCCAGCGCTGGGTAAAGAATTTCTTCAACGACTGGGGACAGGCGATGTATTTCGTCGATAAAGAGCACATCATTCTTTTCCAAATTCGTCAGAATGGCGGCCAAGTCGCCAGGACGTTCAAGCACTGGGCCTGAGGTCTGTCGTAAGTTCACCCCCATTTCGTGCGCCACGATATGGGCAAGCGTGGTTTTTCCAAGACCAGGTGGCCCAAATAACAACACGTGGTCTAGTGCTTCGCTGCGGCCCTTTGCGGCTTGGATAAAAATTTCCAGTTGCTCTCGGACGCGATGTTGCCCTACGTAATCGTGAAGTGTTTTAGGGCGCAGAGCGCGCTCGATGGACTCTTCGTTAGACGATAACGGAGACGCCGTGACGACACGGGTCGTGGGGTCTAAGCTGCTGAGGGTGTCTGAAAGTATGGCCATAGCGATGTCACTGATTGAATACACAGTATGGTACACCAAGCGGGCTAAGTACGCAGTGTTGGTCAGCCTATAGCTAGTGCATAATACAGCCATTCCTCGTTCTTCTTTGGAGCTGTCAAAGCATGCCTACACAATGCCATTTGGGTTATGACGCCGTTGAGGCGGCGGCGCGACGTTTAGCATCCGTTGCCCATCGCACGCCCGTTTTAACGTCGACCACGTTAAATCGGCTGTTGGGTGCCGAGTTTTACTTTAAGTGTGAGAACTTTCAACGGGCGGGTGCATTTAAATTTAGAGGAGCGTTTAATGCCATCGCTTCTTTGACGCCCGAACAACGTCAGCGTGGTGTAGTGGCTTTTTCCTCAGGAAACCATGCGCAGGCGGTGGCGTTAGCAGCATCGTTGCACCAGATTCCGGCAACGGTAGTCATGCCCACCGATGCACCCAGTGCTAAGAAAGAAGCCGCGTTGGGATATGGGGCAACCGTGGTCAATTACGATAGGCATTCAGAGAATCGTGAAGACATTGCGGCTGCTTTGGTGCAAAACCACGGCTTGCAGCTTATTGCTCCTTTCGCCGACGAACGTGTTATTGCGGGTCAAGGTACAGCCACCAAAGAGCTTTTTGAAGAGGTAGGTGGCTTAGACCTACTTTTTGTTCCTCTGGGTGGGGGCGGCTTGCTGTCAGGTGCGTTGATCGCAGCGCAAGCCTTTTCACCGGCTTGCCAAGTGTATGGTGTTGAACCAGAGGCGGGAAATGATGCTCAACAGTCGTTGAAACACAATAAGCTGATGTCGGTGCATGCGCCGCAGTCTATTGCCGATGGGGCCTTAACCCCCTCGTTATCACCGCTGACCTTTAGCCTGATTCAGCAGTATGCCGCCGGTGTGTTAACCATAGACGATGCATCCTTAATGGATATGATGCGTTTTTTTGCAGAACGCATGAAAATGGTCGTTGAGCCTACGGGTTGTCTTGGTGCCGCGGCGGCGGTCAATCAGCGAGTGCCGGTTAAAGGCCTACGTGTAGGCGTGTTGTTAAGCGGGGGCAATGTGGATGCCACCGCTTACGGACGTTATTTAGCGCTTGGAAAGGCTTTGCAGGGCTAAACGTATACCGTCTGACACGCTCACGTCTTCAGCAAGTTGCTTCAACGCTTTAGAGGCTTCGTTATTGTTGTAACCCAAAGCCAGCAAGGCATTTAAGATGTCGCTTCGGTTGTTGGGAGCGGCACTGCTGGAGCTTGGGCCCGATGCGTCAGTAGGTGTACCTAGCTTTCCGCGTAATTCCAGTAATAACCGTTCGGCTGTTTTTTTCCCGATGCCCGGTACGCTGGTTAGCAGAGCCGTTTCTTGCTGATCGATGGCAGCGGTTAAGTCATTGACGCTTAGACCCGATAAAATCGACAGTGCCGTGCGGGCTCCGATACCACTGACTTTGATTAGTGTTCTAAAGGTGCTGCGTTCTGAAGGCGTTGCAAAACCGTAAAGTACATGGGCATCTTCGCGCACGCTAAGGTGCGTATAGAGCGTTACCTTGCTATGCAAATCGCCCAAATCGTAAAAGGTGCTCATGGGGACATCGATGTCGTACCCCACTCCATTAACGTCGATGCACACAGACGGTGGCAGCTTCTCAATAAGCGTGCCGGTAATGCGTCCAATCATAACTTCCTCGTTAGCGTAGTAGGCGTCCGCTACGTATGCGTAGGCCTGTAGATGTTACATGGCCATTGTCGGCCAATTGCGCCGTTAGCGGCAGGTGGTGTGCGTGGCAGATTGCGCAGGCTAAAGCGTCGGCCGCATCGGCAGCGGGTACCCCGTTAAGCCGTAGTAAATGCTGCACCATTAATTGAACTTGCTCTTTAGAAGCATGGCCTCGTCCGACGACGGTTTTTTTGATTTGCAGTGCTGTGTACTCGTGCACTGGTAGTTGGCTGTCGGCTAAGGCGCAGATAGAGGCGCCACGAGCCTGTCCTAATAGCAGGGTAGAGTGCGGATTGGCATTGACGAAGACTTGCTCGATGGCGGCTTGATCAGGAGCGTGCTGTGTCGCTACGTCCCTGACGTTGTCCAAAATAACCTTCAAGCGTTCACCCAAACTTAAATCGGTAGGGACAACAATGGTGCCGCTAGCGACGTAGCTTAGGGTCGAACCCGAGACGGTAATGATACCAAAACCGGTTCGACGTAAGCCTGGGTCAATGCCTAATATGCGCATTAGTGATTAAAGTGACGGGTGCCGGTAAAAATCATCACGATATCGCGCTCGTTGGCGGCGGCAATGACTTCGTCATCACGGATGCTGCCGCCGGGTTGGATCACGCATGTTGCGCCGGCATCGGCAACCACGTCTAACCCATCTCTAAATGGGAAGAAAGCATCGGAGGCGACTGCAGAGCCTTGCAAGCTTAAACCTGCATTGTCAGCTTTAATGGCGGCGATGCGGGCAGAGTCGACTCGGCTCATTTGGCCTGCACCGACGCCTAGAGTCATGCTGTTAGCGCAAAAAACGATAGCGTTTGATTTCACAAACTTAGCCACGGTCCAGGCGAAGTGCAAGTCAAGGCGTTGTTGGGCTGTGGGTTGCTTGGCACTGACGACTTTAAAAGAGTCGATATCGTCACGTAATGAGTCAGGGGTTTGGGCTAACCAACCGCCGCCGACGCGTTTAAGTGTGTATTGGTTTTGTGCATCGCCCTCGGGAATTAATAAAACACGTACGTTTTTCTTTGCCGCCAAAATTTCCAGTGCTTCCGGTGTGTAAGCGGGCGCGAGAAGCACTTCAAGGAACTGGGCGCTAATGGTTTTAGCGGCCGCGGCGTCCACCGTTTGATTGAGGGCAATAATGCCTCCAAAGGCAGAAGTGGGGTCCGTTTTTAGTGCTTTTAAGTACGCGGCTTCGGCGGATTCTCCTAGCGCCACACCACATGGGTTTGCATGCTTTACGATCACGCAAGCACCCGTGTCGAAACTACGCACACATTCCCAAGCGGCGTCCGCATCGGCAATGTTGTTGTAAGACAGCTCTTTGCCTTGCAGTTGTTGGTAGTTAGCTAATAAGCCGGCGCCGAACTCGTTATCTTTATAGAAGGCGGCTAACTGATGTGGGTTTTCACCATAACGCAGTGACTGAGCTTGTTGTAGTTGTAACGTTAAGACTGAAGGCCACTGGTTTTTCTCAGGAGCTTGTGCTTGCACAGGTTCCGCTTGGCTTAGGCTGCTAAGGTAGTTGGCAATCGCACCATCGTAAGAGGCTGTGTGAGCATAAACTTTAGTGGCAAGCTCTAGGCGCAAAGCGTATGAAGTCGCGCCGGTAGGGCCATCTATTTCGGCTAAAACGCGTGGGTAATCCGCAGGGTCAATGACGACGGTGACACCACCTTGTTCAGTGCCGTGGTTTTTTGCTGCGGCACGCAACATGGCTGGTCCACCGATATCAATGTTTTCTACCGCGTCTGCGAAACTGCATCCCTCACGCGCGATGGTTTCACGGAATGGATACAAGTTCACGACAAGTAGATCAATGCGATCGATGTTGTGTTCGCTAATCGTCTCTAAGTGTTTGGGGTCGTCTCGGCGCGCCAATAACCCACCGTGAATTTTTGGGTGTAATGTTTTAACGCGACCATCTAGGATCTCTGGTGAACCAGTGTGCTCAGCTACCTCTGTGACGGCAAGGCCCGCTTGTTGTAAAAGTTTGGCAGTGCCGCCTGTAGAGAGAAGCTTGACCCCACGTTGCGCGAGGGCGTTGGCAAATTCGATGATACCGGTTTTGTCAGAAACCGAAAGCAGAGCTGTCTGGATCGTCATGGATGAATGATGGTGCATTAAAAAATTAAGGTTGAATATTGTGTGATTGCAGTTTCTTACGCAAGGTGCTGCGAGTAATGCCTAGCATTTCCGCTGCTTTGGATTGATTGCCTTGGGTACGCTCTAGCGCGACCTCCAGAACGGGGCGTTCGACGCAACTGATCACCATTGCCAGCATGTCGCGTGGCTCTGATTCCCCGAGGTCTGAGAAATAGCGTTCAAGGCGATCTCTAACCGATTGCTCTAATGGATTGATATTGGACATTTTTTTCTAATCGAACGGCTAACCTAGCAATAGCGTAGGTTAAGCCGCTACAGGTTCGTGAATAAAAGGGGCGTGGGCGTCTTGCAGATCAAACCATTGAGTAACGGCTTGAAGCTGCTCTTGAGTGCTTTCAATACGGTTGACTGATGCTAACCACGCTTTGGCATCAGGTAGGTGTGCAAAATACCAGCCTATGTGTTTTCGTGCTGTGCGCACACCGGTAAACTCACCGTAAAATGAGTAATGATCTTCTAAGTGCTCGAGTAATAAGTCTCGTAGCTCACCGCAGGTAGGTGGTGCAAGATGTGTACCATGTTGCAAATAATGGTTGATCTCGCGAAATATCCAAGGACGCCCTTGGGCGGCACGACCCACCATTATCGCATCGGCCTTTGTGTACTCTAGTACGAATTTTGCTTTTTCGGGACTATCGATATCCCCATTAGCGATGATGGGAATTGTTGAGTTCGCTTTAACGGCTTTGATTGTGTGGTATTCGGCTTCGCCTTTATAAAAATCACACCGCGTTCTGCCGTGTAAGGTGAGGGCGGCGATGCCGGACTCTTGAGCCAAGTGGGCAATACGTAGGGCATTGATCGAATCGCGATCCCAACCGGTGCGCGTTTTAAGGGTGACCGGAATGCCCAAAGGAAGGCAGGCTTCGACTACCCGCTCAAGTATGGCAGCGATGCGCGCTTCGTCGCGAAGTAAGGCTGAGCCGGACACGACATTACACACTTTCTTAGCAGGGCAACCCATATTGATATCGATAATTTTGGCGCCTTTTTCGATATTGAAAATAGCGGCCTCGGCCATCATATCAGGGTCAGAACCGGCGATTTGGACGGTAACAGGAGCCGTTTCGCCTTCGTGATTAATACGTCTTGATGTTTTAACACTATGCCAAAGTTTGGGGTTGCTTGCGGCCATTTCCGATACCGCATGCCCAGCGCCTAAGGCTTTACAAAGCTGGCGGTACGGTCGATCGGTTACCCCCGCCATAGGGGCAACAAAGACAGCATTAGGAAATGACCAGGAACCGATATACATGGGCTAACTTAATCCCAACCAAGGGCAATATAAAAACGAACGGCGTTTAGGTACGGGTACCTTGAAGTAAATGCCTAACCAGCGGCAACCGAACCGACTCAACAACATCCATTGCTAAGAGGGCAAGCCCGCCACCATGTTGTACTAACGGATTATTAACAGCAAATAACCTGGGCAAAAGGTCTGTGACGGATGTGGTTAATAACCGATCAAGGTGGCGTTTGTTTGCATACGGTTCAAGCACCGACGCAGCGTCTACATGCGGCGTTATCAACCAAGGTCTAAGGGTCTGGCTAAGTTGTGCGGCATCACGAAGGCCCAAGTTTAACCCCTGACCTGCTACTGGATGCAAGGTTTGTGCTGCATTCCCGATAGCAACCGTGTGGCGAGCGGGCAACGACGGCCCTGCGTACATACTTAAGGGAAACACAAAACGTTCACCTGCAAGCTCTAGCTTACCTAAGCGGGCTCCAAAAGTATGTAATAACTGAGCTTCGAAGTCAGCTTTGCTGAGTGAGCTTAGTGTAGCGGTCTTTTCAGGAGGATTGCACCAGACCAAGGCGTAGAGCTCGGGCGAGGCGGGGTGGGGAAGTAAAGCAAAGGGCCCGTGTTGGGTAAAGCGTTCGTAAGCCCAACCCAATTGTGGACGATGGCTACGCACCGTAGCCACTAAGCCTTGTTGGTTGTAATGTCGCTGTATACCCATGGGTTTGGCGCCATCCGAAATAACCTTGATGCCATAGCTAACAGAATCGCTGTCAGTTTGTACAACGTTGGTGTGCGCACGATTATCGCGGCCATCGTGAGCCGCCGAGAGCAACGTGACACCACTGTTTTTGAGGGCGTCATGCAGTGTGCTAATGACATCGGGGTAGGCGACTACCGCACCAAGCATTGAGACGTCCAGCTCGTTAGCGCAAATTAAGGTGCGGCCCAAACGGCCTTGTTGTGAAACATGAACCGTATGAATAGGGGCAGATCGACTTGACCAGGCGTTGATACTTTTGAGTAATTGGATGCTGCCATGGTTAAGTGCCAAAGCACGCGGATCTGGCGTATTTGTTGTGTCTGATGCGACAGGTGGTTTTCCGATAAGGGCGATACGCTCAGGCGATGGGGCGTGTTGAGCAAGCAGCAGAGCAAGGGCCGAGCCCACAGGGCCAGCACCAAAAATGGCGATATCGAAATCGGGTTGAGGCATAACTAAAATAATCACACAGAGAGTATGGCGTTTAGGGATTGTAATGCATGCGGTTCGTTGGCATATTGGTAGTTCTGCACAGGAGACAGGGCATGTCCCAACAACAAGTACGTTTTAAATCGAAGTTTATGGCGGCGTTACTGGCCTTGGCAGGGGGGCTTCTGGGAATACAGCATTGGTATTTACGGCGTCGCTACGCTTGGCTGCTAAGCGCGATGGCCCTCGCTCTGCTATTCACAACGTGGCGTGCCGAGGTGTGGTGGGACAGTGCTGCGTTTTGGCTTTTAGGTTTATTTTTCTTTGCCGGTGCGGTAGAGGCTGTGTGTCTTTGTTTGATTAGCGACAAGCGATTTGATGCGGTCTACAACGCGACGACAACCCGAACGAATCGATCGGATCTTAAAACGATATTGCTGGCTATTTTTGCTGTGTTGTCCGGCGCTATTATCTCGCTCATGTGGTTGGCGCACGTGGTATTCAGGGTGTATCACCACATGGGATGGCTTGATGGGCTGAGTTATTAGTTTTAATTCTAGCTCGTTGTGTTTTACCAACTTAACCAAGGGCAAGGCTGGCGCTGGTTTGGGTTCTAAGGTTGTGTAATGGACCTAGGCTGGTTAAAATATGCCCACTTCAACTTTAAAAGGACTGTGTGGTGAATTCAGACCCCGGTGAAAGTTTGAGCCAGCATTGGCTGGCAAACTCCTAACCAGGTGCGTTTTGGCGCAGGCTAATTAGCCTACACACAGCCCTCACGCCCTGGTCCTAAAAACTCCAGGGCGTGGTTATTAGTTTCACGTTCAGTGCAAACTAGTCTCCCCGTCGTACTCCTAACGTATTTATTGCCCAAAGCAGTAAAGGTTTGTGCTTGTGCGCAGCCTTATTAAGGGGATAGCGATGAAAATCTTTAATTTATTCCTACGCCGTGCTGGCGTAACGCCCACCATGGTGCGTCCATCTGATGTTTCAGTATCACGTTTATCAGTCACGTGTCCGCGCAATGACTTAGCCGCTGTTCGTAAACGTATTTACACAGGTTTTGAGGCTGCGGGTTTACGAGTCACTAACTTAAGTATTGATCACGCTGATACTCACGAAACCGCTAGGGCCTGCGTAACCATCAGTTGTCCTCCTGAAATGCGGTCTGTGCTGATGACTCAAGCCAAGCAAATACAAGCCTATCCTGAAGTATTGAATGTGCAGTGGAAGCGTCGTCAGCGTAATGCTTTAAACTAAGGGCTTGTTGCCTTTTTCCGTTTCCTTATGACTTTGCTTAATTGGTTAATACCCTGGGAGTTTTCACCCACGCTGATTCTGATGTTCGTCATCGGTTGCGTTTTATTTTGGCGGGGTACACGTAGTCATAAGGTCAATCGTAGACGTCAGTTTTTGTTTTGGTTCGGCGTAGTCATGTTGTATGCATCGCTACATACACGTGTGGATTACTACGCCGAACGTATGTTTTTTATCCATCGTTTGCAGCATTTGGTTCTGCATCATTTGGGGCCCTTGTTAGTCATGGGGGCCTATCCAGGTCAAGTCATGCGGGCTGGGCTCCCCATGTCTTGGCGTATCAAATTGCGCGATTTTAGGCGTGGCACCTTAGGTAGGCTAATCGAAAAGACACTCACTAACCGAATTTTGATTCCGTTTTTGTTTGTGTTTTTTGTATTGATTTGGCTATTACCCACCCCGCAGTTCTATTCCATGATCGACTGGCGTTTGTACCGCTTTATGAATTGGTCGGTGGTCATCAGTGGATTTTTATACTGGAACTTAATTCTCGATAGAAGGCCTTACCCTCCAGCGGCGCTATCACCGGGCGGTCGAATCTTTTCGCCTATTATTACGATGGTGCCTCAAATTGTTGCGGGCGCCATCATCACTTTTGCTGAGTTTGATCTTTACCCGATTTTCGATTTATGCGGACGCGCTATCACGTCGATGTCAGCAATTGAAGATCAGGCAATGGGTGGGTTGATCATGTGGGTGCTCGCCGGTTTGGTTGAGGCTTTCGGAGTGCTCTATGCCTTGGGTACATTCATGAGGCTTTCAGCGAAGAACCGTTTGGCCCCGCCCAAAAAACGCGCTAAACATAAGGTGAAGCCACAGTCGAGTGTGGCATCGTCTTAGTGATACGGAGTCCTCATGGCTATATCGGTACCCAGATTTATACGGCTTACAGTGTTGTCGTTGTCGCTTGGCGCAACCGTGACACCGGTGGCGGTGGCTCAACCTGTGGGCATCCCGTCAATGGGGGCGGCGTCGGGGGCTGAGTTATCACCCGCCTTAGAGCGTACATTGGGTAATGCCATCATGGAGCAAGGTAGGCGAGATCCTACCTATATTTCTGATCCTTCTATTTTGCAATACTTAAGCGATGTGGGGCATCGTCTGGCACGTCATGCACCCGATTCGCTACAGCAAGAGATCAATGTGTTTGCTGTGCGCGACCCCAGCATCAACGCTTTTGCACTTCCAGGGGGCTACATAGGTATACACAGTGGTCTTATCGTGAACGCTCAAACCGAGGCCGAGCTGGCCTCGGTTATTGCACACGAGATCGGCCACGTTTCGCAACGTCACGTGGCCAGAGGCATGACTCAAAGCGCACAAACGGGCCACATTATGATGGCAGCGCTTGCCGGCGCTCTACTGGCGGCGCTTTCGGGTAGCGGCGATTTAGCCATGGGGGTAGCGACGTTTGGTCAGGCAGCCGCGGTGGATCGACAGTTGGGCTTTTCTCGCCAAGCAGAACATGAGGCGGATAGAGCCGGGCTGCAAATGCTGCAAAAAGCGGGCTATGACCCAGCGGGTATGGCGGCCATGTTTAAGCGCTTAATGGATGCATCACGCTTAAATGAAGGGCCAAGTAATGTTTACGCTAGCACCCACCCTTTGTCAGTGCAGCGCATGTCTGATATTGAAAACCGTCTGGGCAGTGTGTCGGTGGCCGAGCCGCGACAAGACCCTGAGTTTTGGTATGTACGCGCCGCATTGCGTGTGATTCAAGCACGAGGTGGAATGGCATTGCAGACGGCTGTGCAAACGCTAACCAGCGAGACCTCAACTAAACAAGGGGTAGAGCAGTCGGCCGCGTGGTATGGGCTTGCGTATGCGGCTTGGCAGCGCAAAGACTATCACACCGCTCAAGAAGCATTGGAAAATGCGCGTGCGCAGGGTGCTTACAAAAATGCCACGCTTGATGCACTGGCGATCAGCGTGGCGCAAGCACAAGGGCAATTCACTGAAGCGGCGTCGTTGGCGCAGCGCGCATGGCAGGCATGGCCGAATCATCAAGGTATTGCATTAGCTTACGTACAAGTGATGATTCAGCAAGGTCAGGACCAACAAGCAATAGGCTTTCTTCGTGAGCGTATTACGCAGTGGCCCAATGTGCCACGTTTTCAGCAGTTGCTCGCACAAAGCTTAGAACGTATGGGCAGCCCCATCGAGTCGCGCAAGGCGATGGCTGATTATTATGTATTGGTTGGTGCCTTACCCACGGCCGTTGAGCAATTACAACAAGCGCGTAGCCGTAGCACAGACTTTTACGAACAATCACAGCTTGATGTGCAAATACGTACCTTACGAGAGCGCTTAGAGTCAGAACGTTTGTTACTTGAGCGTTTTAGGTCTTAGGGTATCTTCTAGCGCAGAAGCCTATTTTTTTGTCTCAAAGAAATGAGCAAGACGCGAGGGTAACCAGTTGATGTTTCCGGGGAAAGCGCCCGTACTAAAGCCCACATGTCCCCCTTGAGAGGGTTGATGTAATAACACCTGTGAAGAAGCGTCTTGAACGGTAGGAAGCGATTCGACGGGAATAAAAGGGTCGTTCTTGGCGTTAAGAACTAAGGTGGGTACCGTTATCTGATGAAGAAACTGCTTGCTGGACGACTTGCTCCAGTAATCAAGCGCATGCTTAAAACCATGCATGGGCGCCGTGTAGACATCGTCGAAATCACGCAAGGTGCGAGCCTGACCAAGGCGAAGCACATCGATCATTCCGGGGAAACGACGAGATTTATCGAAGATTTTAATCTTCATGCTGCGTAAAAAGTGTGGGCAGTAGACCCATCGCCCTAAGCGTGTTGTAGAGAGGTGTTCTCCGCAGGCGACTAGATCAGTGGGTACAGAAACAGCGGCGCTGGCCGTAAGCCAATCACAATCACTGCCGCCTTCACCTAGGTGTTTCAACATGGCGTTTCCACCTAAGGAAACCCCCGCACAATACCAGCGCGCCTGCGGTAATCGACTACGCACCGTATTGAGGCAAAAGCCGATCTCTTCACTGTCGCCCGAATAATAGGCACGCGCCATGCGATTCGGAAAACCCGAGCATCCACGAAAGTGAACCACTACGACCACCCAGCCCCTTGCTCTAAAGTACTGTGCAATCGCTTGGGCATAATGACTGCGGCTACCCCCCTCCAGACCATGGAAAAGTACCAAGGCTTGGGTATCAGCGCTTTGTGGCAGACTAGCCCAATCGTCATCTTGTAACCATCGGCGAGCGGCGCTTTGATTTAAATGCGCGTCTCGAATGGCGTTGGAGCCATTGGCTAGCCTATCGGCAAAAAGCCCCGGGCCAGTCCAGTCTAGGTCAATAAAGTCGCCATCGGGCGTCTCCACTCGCTCGCGTACGAAAGCAATACGATGGTGCCGAGCAAAATAGGCTGCATAGATGGTCTGTAAATGACCACCTGGCAACCACACTGGAACAGGGCAAGGAGATAAATCGATTTTAGCGGTCACGAATCGATTGAGGCATAGATAGGTAATTAAGTGGGCGAGAAGACGTACACGAGGGGTAGTGAATTCTCGACCTAGTCGTTAGCTGTGGAGGCGGACACCACTTTGTAGGTGGCACTGCAATAAGGACAGCTTGCTGTGCCTGTTTTGCTTGTGTCGATGTACACACGTGGATGCATGCTCCAGACCGGTGATTGGGGGCCGGGGCAATAGACGGGGAGGTTTTCCTCGCGGACTTCGATGATGTCGAATTGGGGAGTATGAGTTTCGCTGGTACTGCTCATTGGATGTCCTGTAACAAACAAGAGGGTTCTTATAGTTGAAGCTCGATTGTAGCAAGCCCATCACAGGAAATGCTTAATAATGCACATTCGTATTCTGTTTTTGTCGCTGTGCAGCAAAGCTGCCATTGTTAGGCGCCCAAGAGTGATTAACTGGGCTACCATTTCAAGCTTGTATTAATCGATAGCGTGAGGTGGGAGCAGTGAAGGGGGGACGCTTTAAGATTGGAGGGTTGGATAGATTACCTACAGCCGAACAACGTCAACACTTTGCGGATGGTGTTAGGGATTTAGCACCCACGCTTGTTGCGACCACTGTTTGGGGGTTTGTTACGGGTATTGCGATGTTGAAGTCGGGCTTAACCGAGTCAATGGCTACCCTAATGACCGTATTGGTGTATGCCGGTTCAGCGCAATTAACGGCCCTTCCTCTTATCGAGTCAGGTGCTCCCTTATGGCTGGTTTTTGCGGCTGGCTTCATTGTGAACATTCGTTTCATTATTTTTAGCGCTGCGCTACAGCCTTTTTTTAGACACCTGTCCTGGCAGAAACGCGTTGCTTTGGGCTACATCACCAGTGATATGGTGTTTGTCTTGTTTATGAGTCGGTATGCGGAAACCACCAAGCGAGAGTCCTCAGAGCATGTTTGGTACTTTCTTGGTGTGGTCGTTACGGGTTGGGTAACATGGCAAATCTCTTCATTGTTGGGGATTTTCTTCGGTTCTTTTATTCCTGACTCTTGGTCGCTTGAATACGCCGCCGTATTAGCGTTGATTGCGATTTTAGTGCCCTTAGTGGCAACGCGTTCTTTACTGACTTGTTTGGTGGTTGCTGGGACGATTGCTTGGGTCGGGCAGTTATTACCCCTGCGTTTAGGGCTGGTGGCTGCGGTGGTCGGCGGAGTCGTGGCTGGCGTGGTAGCTGAACAACTGCAAAGCAAAAGGACCACACCATGATGACGTATTGGCAGTATGATTGGTACCTATTAGGGGCTATTGGGCTGTTAATCGTATGTAGTTTCTTAACACGGGTTAGTTATCTGTTGTTTGGAGATCACTTACCGTTGCCCGATTCAGTGCGTCGAGCACTTCGTTATGCCCCTGTTGCAGCGTTAATTGCTATCATTGTGCCAGAGCTACTGCCTTGGGAAGAGGGTGCACCCCCTGTTTTCGACATGCAAATTGTTGCCGCAGTGGTTGCCGTGCTGGTGTATATGCGTACTCGAAGCACGGTATTGGTCATTGTCTCCGGAATGCTTATGTTTTGGTTGCTTAAGGCGCTTATTGGCTAGCTACGTTATGCAACCTCATCGGTTTTAATTGCAAGGCCGAGTCTGTAAGGCTGCATACCAGCCATCTCGAAAACGCTCGGTAATTGCAAGTATCGAGCTTAAAGCTTTTTCAATGAAAGATAAAAATATCTCTGAAATAACACATAGTTTCGCCGATTTTGGGTTACATCCTGACATCTTGGCGTCGGTGCTAGCGGCTGGTTACAGCTCTCCCACCCCTATTCAAGCTCAAGCATTGCCGCCCGTTATGGATGGGCGCGATGTCATGGGGGCGGCTCAAACAGGCACGGGTAAAACCGCTGCTTTTTCGCTACCTATTTTGCATCGGTTAATGCCGTTGGCCAATAGCAGCGCATCGCCTGCTCGCCACCCAGTCAGGGCCTTGGTGTTGACGCCAACCCGTGAGTTGGCCGTGCAAGTAGCTGACAGTATCGAGTTATACGCTAAAAAAACGCCATTGCGTTCCACGGTGGTTTACGGTGGCGTCGATATTGCACCGCAACGTGACCTTTTACGACGTGGGTGCGAAGTGTTGATCGCTACGCCGGGGCGTTTGCTTGATCATATCGAGCAGCGTAATGTGAATCTGTCGCAAGTCGGAATACTCGTGCTTGACGAAGCGGATCGTATGCTCGATATGGGCTTTATGCCTGACCTCGATCGTATTGTGCGTCTGCTTCCTAAGCAGCGCCAAAGTTTGCTTTTTTCGGCAACGTTTAGCCCTGAAATTCGCAAGTTAGCCTCTAACTTTTTACAGAGCCCCATTAGCTTAGAGGTGGCCGCGCGTAATGCGACCGCCGAGAATGTCAGTCAGATTGCCTATGAGGCAAAAGGTGATGCAAAGCGCGCTGCTGTGCTGCACATCATGAAAACCAAAAAGCTAAGTCAGGTTATTGCCTTTACCAACACCAAAGCTGGGGCTGCCCGTTTGGCACGAGACCTTGAACGTCAAGGCTTAAAAGCGGAATCCATACACGGTAATAAAAGTCAGCTCGAACGCATGAAGGTGCTTGATGCCTTTAAGGCGGATGCCCTTGAAATTCTCGTGGCTACCGATGTGGCTGCGCGTGGTTTGGACGTAGCAGGTGTGCCATGCGTAATTAACGTTGATCTACCTTTTAACCCCGAAGACTATGTGCACCGTATTGGTCGCACCGGACGAGCAGGGGCAAGTGGTGAGGCTATTGCATTGTATGCACCTGAAGAGCTGCACTTACTTGAGGCTGTCGAGAAGTTAATCGGCGCGAAAATCCCGCGGGGCGAGTTACGGGTTCCAACGGCAGGGCGTAATAAACCCGAGCGGCGTCAATCGTCTTACTCGGGTAACCGACAGCAACCCGTCGACGAGTTCTTTCTAAAGCCCTACGAGCCTTCTACTACTGCGGCGCCTACCAAAGGCAACACACGTAACGGCACCCATAAAAAACGTTCGGTTGGCGTATTATTGGGCGGCGGCAGCTACTAACGCTTTAAATTCGCCGGGGCCAACACTGGACTGAACCGGCATTTCGTCTACGTGATCTAACAGGCGTTGCAGATGTTCGATATGCGGTAGCAGGGGACCAAAAAATAGGGTCCCTTTTTTATTTTGTATTAAGAGTGTAGGAAAGTTTTCCACATCCTCATCGCCCAATAACGCTTCGTTTTCTTCTACATCGACCCACACAAAGTGGTGGTGGGGGTATTGGGCTGCAAGTTCGTTAAACGATGCTTGATAGGCGCCACACGTGTTGCACCAAGCCGCACAATAACAAGCTACGATCACGGCTTCGCTTTCTTGCAGTGCGGTATTGAGTTGAGTTAAAGACTCTGGCAGAGTAAATGTCGTCATGTCAGTAAATTAAAACGTAATTGCCTTTATCATAGCGCTGTCTAGTATAAATAAAGCATGTATCACTATGAATGTTTATGGTTTTGCTCAAACTGAAAACAGTATTCAACGCGTAGGCATCGCGTTAAAACGCGCGGTTGTATCGCAGCTACACCCTAAGATGCTTGCGGCGTTGTTATTGCCGCTGCTTGTGGCGTTAGTCGGTGCTTTCGTCTTAGTCTGGTTCTTTTGGACGCCGTTAAGTAATTGGCTGCTTTTGGTGCTAGGGGACGTAGGGCTAATAGAGGCCGTCGATCAGTGGATGGTAGAGGTGGGGTTGTTCTCACTGAAAGCTTACATCGTGCCTATTGTGGTGGCCTTGATCGTCTTACCATCCTCTGGCATTTTAGGTTTGATTGTGGCGGCGGTGTTCGTTATGCCGCTGGCCTTGCAGCATATTCAAAAACGATATCACCCACAACTAAAGCGTTCGGGCGAGTTCTCCACCGTATTAAGCGCAAGCAACGCGTGCTGGGTCGGGCTTTGCTTCGTAATTGGGTGGCTGATTACTCTCCCTTTTTGGTTACTTCCCTTCTTAGGTGTGTTGTTACCGGTGTTTTGGTGGGCCTATGCCTTCACTAAAATCTTGCGTGTGGATTCCATGATCGAACACGCCACCAAAACGGAACGCGTGATTTTGCGTAAGCGCTACAGACGAGATTATTGGATATTGGGTACCATTATGGCCTTATTCAATTTGATTCCTCCAGCGTGGTTAATCATGCCCGTATTTTCAGCACTGGTTTTTGCCCATTTTTCGTTAAGGCAGTTAGCGATGCTTCGTTCAGAGATTCCGGCGACTGATGATACAAACCCCGAGCTTCTTGAAAGGAACTAGCTTGTATGTCTAATTTCGTAGCCGCTGTGCCCGCTATTCGGTTGATTATTATTGGTGATGAGATTTTGTCGGGCCGACGCCAAGACAAGCACTTAACAAGTCTGATCGACATGCTCGCGAAACGAGGTTTGCGCTTGACCTCAGCCGAGATTATTTCTGATGATCCTATTGATATTGTGTCAACATTGAAACGCAGCTTTTCATCCGATGATATCGTGTTCTGCTGTGGTGGAATTGGTGCCACACCCGACGATCAAACCCGTCAATCGGCAGCTAAAGCCTTAGGACTGCCGCTAGTGCTGCACCCCGAGGCCGAGGCGTTAATTACCGAGCGCTGTGCGGATAATGAACGTGCAGGTCAGGGAAGTGCTGATATGAGCCTTCCTGAAAATCAACAGCGTTTACAGATGGGCGTGTTTCCCGAAGGCGCGGAAATCGTTCCCAACAGTTTTAATAAAATCCCGGGTTTCTATATTAAGAATCACACTTTTACGCCCGGATTCCCCGTCATGGCGTGGCCGATGATGGAGTGGACCTTGGACACCCGTTATGCGCAATGGCACGATCGCGAGCCCAGTGTTGAGCAGTCTTTTTTAGTCTTTTCTATGCCCGAGTCTCGTATTACTCCTGCTCTGGAAGAGCTCGAGCTTCGTTGGCCCGGTGTTAAAGCTTTTAGTTTGCCCAGTGTGGGCGAATCAGGCGATCGACCGCATATCGAGCTTGGTGTGAAAGGAGAGGCTCAGCGCTGTGCTCAGGCTCTGGATTTTTTACGTACTGAAGTCATACGTCTTGGTGGTGAGTTGAGTGCCATATAAAACACTTGCTCGAAACGCATATTTTTCATATTATGGAATTGTTGCGCTGCGTCACTTTAACCTATGTCCACTTTAAATACTTCCTCTTCTGCACCCGTCTCACCTTTTGGTCAAGGTCTTATTACCATTCAGGTTTTAGAACGAGCCATGATACTGCTTGACGAGTTGGCTCGGCAGTCTGAACCGGTAGCGCTTAAAGATTTAGCTAAATCCACGGGTTTACACACCTCTACGGCTCATCGCATCCTTAACGATTTGGTGATTGGACGTTACGTAGAGCGAGTCGATAGCGGCTTGTATCGTCTGGGTATGCGCTTGCTTGAGCTAGGTTCTTTGGTGAAAGGCCGATTAAACGTGCGGGCGGTTGCTTTAGAACCCATGCGCGAGCTTCATCGGCTTACGGGTCAAACCGTTAACCTATCGCTACAACAGGCCGATGAGATCGTCTACGTCGAGCGCTCGTGGAGTGAAAACTCGGGTATGCAGGTGGTTCGAGCGATTGGTGGTCATGCCCCTTTGCATTTAACCTCCACCGGTAAGCTGTTTTTATCAGAATGGGAGCCGCGTCAAGTTAGGGCTTATGTGATGCGCACCGGTTTAGCGGGCACCACTCGAAACAGTATTACGCAAGTTGCTGACCTAGAGCGAGAGCTCGCGCTCGTGCGGCGTCATGGCTACGCGCGCGATAACGAAGAGCTAGAGCTGGGCGTACGTTGTATTGCTGCAGGCGTGCATGACGATACGGGTAAGCTGTTGGCGGGGTTATCGCTTTCGGCTCCTGCGGCACGATTGCGTGATGATTGGATCCCTCTGCTGCAGAAAACAGCCCAAGAAATTTCCGAGGCGCTTGGGTACGGAAGCTAGAGCGCAAGGGTGTGGATACGAAAGAAAAGGCGAACTTCACTGAAGTTCGCCTTTTCTTTCGCCTGTCATATTGTTTGATTACTCTAAGGGTGGTGTTAGCGCGTTTTGGCGAAATAACACCGATCCGCAAATACGGGTTCTCGCTGTGCGATGCCCTGGCGTGGTTTTTCTTAAGTTACTGATTATATTGATCTACTTACCAGGTGTTTATCTGTAGGGTTCGGGTCACGGTGACCTTGACCTCTGCTGTTAATACAGTAAAATGGAATTATGTTGCATTGCAGCATTAGGGGTTTGCTCGTAGTGTAGCGTTATCGTTCAGCCTTTATAACCGCTGCTTTAATCCTTGTTTATATTCTTATTAAGAGGTATTTCATGAGCTCACTACAACAACCTTTTCTCGCCAATAATAAGGCGACCTTAGACAATTTATTCGCTGCGCAAAATCGTTTGTTTGCGGGTTTTGAGCAGTTGCTTGACGTTAACATGCAGGTGCTTAAGGCATCGTTAAACGAAATTAACGAAAAAACACAAACGGCAGCCGACGTAAAAGACGCGCAGCAAGTAAATCAATTTGCCATGGGTTTAGTGAAACCCGCGCAAGAGCAGGCAGCTAATTACAGCAAAGACGTGTTTGATATCGTGTCCAGCGTTCAGCGCGATTTAGGTCAGCTGTCCGAAGCACAAATTACTCAAAATCAGCAGCAGCTTAATCAATTTATTGAGCAAGCAGAGAAAAACGCACCGGCGGGTAGCGAGAGCTTTTTCGCACTGTTCAAAGCGGGTTTATTGAACATGACCCACGCTGCAGACAGTATGGTGCGAACATCGCGTCAGTTTGCTGATGTGGCCGAGTCAAACGTGGTGGCCGCAAGTACTGCGGCAGCCAATGCTAGCCAGCAAGCGGCGGGCGCGGTTGAGAAAACCATGGCGCAAACAACAAAAGCAGCAAAAATCTAATTTTTGTATTCAGCTGCACGGATGTCAGATGTCAGTGCAGGTGTAGTAGGTAGTATGAAAAAGCCCCTTAAGTGATGACTTAAGGGGCTTTTTTTAGGAATGCCGGTCTAGTGCATGAATGCAGTCATGTACTAATTGCGGGCCTTGGTAGATCAGGCCGGTATAGAGCTGCACCGTGTTGGCTCCTGCCTCGATTTTTTCTATGGCGTCTTGGGCTGAATTGATGCCGCCCACTCCGATAATAGGGAAGTCTTTGCCCAGTTGTTTGCGTAAGCTACGTATGACCTCTAGGGATAGCGCATGCACGGGCGGACCGGAAAGACCACCTTGCTCTTGCGCATGAGGCAAGCCTTCGACGGAGGCTCGACTTAGCGTGGTGTTCGTAGCAATAACGCCATCGATATCTGTTTGAATGAGCACCTCGGCAATGGTTTTAACTTGCTCTTGGTTCAGATCAGGCGCAATTTTCACGGCAATTGGAACATAGCGCTGATGCTGATCGCTAAGCGCTTTGCGCTTCTCGTTTAGGGTGGCTAATAGGCCCCCAAGCTGGTCTTCACCCTGCAGTTCGCGTAAATTTTGGGTATTAGGCGATGAGATATTGATCGTAATGTAATCGGCATGTTCATACACGCCGGTAAGGCCAATGAGGTAATCGTCCACGGCCGATTCCATCGGGGTTACGGCATTCTTACCGATGTTTAGCCCCAGAATGCCGCCTTGTTGACGCCAATGGTTGTTTTTTACGTTATCGAGAAATTGATTTAGTCCCTGATTATTAAAACCAAAACGATTAATTAGCGATTTGCGCTCGGCTAATCTAAACAGCCGAGGCTGTGGGTTACCGGACTGGGCCAGCGGCGTAACGGTACCCACCTCAATAAACCCAAAGCCCAGCGAGCCTAAGGCATCGATGTAGGCGCCGTTTTTGTCTAAACCTGCGGCCAAACCGACGCGGTTGGCACAAGTCAGGCCCATCAGGCGGTAGGGAGCGGCCGTAGGCGCCTTGGGCATTAACCGTTTAGCAAGCTGGCTTTGGTGCAAGGTATTGAGCCGTTGGAGCGTAAAATCGTGCGCTCGCTCGGCATCCATAGCAAAGAGTAAAGGGCGCACAGCAGCATAGCTTTTAAACAAAAGGGACATAGAGGTAGGTAAGTCAGGGTGCGGGATGGAACCACTTTCCATCTTGCAGCAGTTGGTAAGGGCTAAAACGGGTTTTGTAGGCCATTTTACGACTTTCTTCGATCCAATAGCCCAGATAGAGCCACTCCAGATTCAGGTCCACACACATTTCTATTTGTTTTAGGATGCTATAGGTACCTAGGCTGAGTTTTGAGTCTGGATCGAAAAAAGTGTAGACCGCCGAGATGCCATCTTCAAGTCGATCGATGATTGCGACGATTTTTAGGGTGTTTTTCTCATCTCGAAATTCAATTAGCTTAGAGTCTACATGACTTGAGAGCAAAAACTGAACGTACTGCGACGACGAGTCATCATTCATGCTTGAGCTAGGGTGGCGTTGTCGTTGATATTGCTGATACAGCGCGTAATGCTCGTCATTCCAGTGTAGTGGTGACACCGTAGTGGTTAAGCCCGAAAGACGTTTTAGGGTACGACGATGGCTTTTGTCCGGGCTGAACCGCTTCACATCAATACGAATAGGAACACAGGCCTGACAATGATCGCAATAGGGCTTGTAGGTAAACGCGCCACTGCGTCTAAAACCCTGATTAACAAGTCTTGAGTACGTTTTTGTATCGACCAGATGTGATGGTGCTGCCACCATTGATCGGGCTTGTTTGTGTTCCAGGTAACTGCAGGCGTAACTTGCCGTCGAGTAAAACTGTATCGCTTGAGGCTTGATATCGGTGGGATGGCTCATGCATTCTCCATTACGCCAATACGGGACTGCGTTTGTATATTGATTATGAGAGTGCTAGGCAAAAGGGGCAAGGTGTCCGTCAGCAAGCAACTGGCCTGCATGCCATAAGGGCGATGTCAGTGCATGGCGTTCGGCTAATAATTGGTTAAATTCGCTTCTGGCCATGGGTTTGGCACCCATGCTCGCAAGATGTGGGGTTTCCTGCTGGCAATCAATGTGAGTAATGCGTTGTTTTTTTAAAAACTGAACAAGGTAGTACAGTGCAATCTTGCTGGTATCGCTTTGTGTGGAAAACATGGATTCGCCAAAGAAAAACTGCCCCATGCACACGCCGTATAACCCGCCGACTAATTGTTGATCATTCCAAACCTCCACGCTGTGGGCGTAGCCCTGCTGGTGTAAGTTGAAATAGGCTCGAATAATTTCAGGACTAATCCATGTGCCTTCGTTCTGCATGCGTGTCGCGGCGCACAGCGCTATAACCTGTAAGAAGCGATGATTGGTCAGTACCTTCCAGTTGCCGGTGGGAAGCGTTTCTTGTCGTGCGAGTTGACGACAGCGCTTTGCTAACGAGCGGGATACGTAGAGTTCGTCACAGGCGAGAACCATACGTGGGTCAGGGCTCCACCATAAGATGGGGTCGCCTGGGCTGTACCAGGGAAAGATCCCTTGGCGGTACGCCGTGATCATACGATTGAGGCTGAGATCGCCCCCTATGGCCAGCAACCCGTCTTCTGTGGCGTTCTCAGGATCAGGAAATGGGCTGCTGTTGTCTAAAAAGGCAATGCTGCTTTTCATGCTGTGGCGTTAGTAAAGTCACCTTTAGACAGCGAGTAATGGTGAAGCCCAAAATGACCGCTTTTTAGGTCTGCACAATAGTGTTCTAGGGTGGTTGCGACGGTGTGAAAAGCCAGTTGATCCCAAGGAATATCATCAGGACTAACAAATAAGGTTTCCGAGGTTTCCACGCCCGGGTTGAGTTCGGCGTTGCGCAAATAGCCAAGATAATAAAAATGGATTTGGTTCACGTAGGGTACATTAATGACGGTATAGAGCGGGCCTAAATCTAATTGTGCGCCGGCTTCCTCATCGGTTTCTCGTAACGCGCCTTCGGACGTGGTTTCATTTAACTCCATAAAACCAGCAGGTAAGGTCCATAGGCCATGTCTGGGCTGTATGGCACGCCGACACAGTAATATTTTGCCTTCCCATATGGGTAATACGCCGACCACGTTTCTTGGGTTTTGATAATGCACTGCGCCGCAGTTTTCGCAGACATCGCGGACTCGATTATCGTCGGGCGGAATGATCTGGCTAAGTGGATGGGCGCACTGGCTGCAAAAAGCTTGTGTTCGTGGGACAGGGAAATAGAAGTCGGGTGCAGGCAAAGTCATGAGGAAATGATTAGATCGTTACACGGTAGGAGAGGGTTGTCGGATAAAACCCAGACGTAATGGAAGTTTACTATCTAGAGTAAAACAAAACGGCGCACTCGGGGATGAATCTGACGGGCGAGTCTTCCAGACAAGAGTGGTTGAAGCGAGCACACCGCCATCGTCTTCGGGCAACAAGTCGAGAATATTCGCGCCGCTTGGATTGTGCAAGTATGCGCACACTCGTTCTACATCAGAGCTAGCAATCAAGGCGGGGCCATGTTCGCACTGTACATACAGCTCGCCCAAATCGTTTAACCACCACGATTCAAATGTTGTAATGTGAAGGTCGGTGTGGGTGTATAGCTGCCCCGATGCACTTAAATAGGCAATATAGGGAGCTTTGGCAAGTTGTACGTAGACCCGCTGCGGGCCGTTCTGAAAATACCAGCAGCCGCGTTCGTCTACCGCATAGTTACGCTGTATAAATGCAGTAAGCTTCTCTGAGAGCACGAGGGTTGCCGCTGAGGGTTTGGCATGATCCACGTCGAACAGATGCCATTGGCCACGGGCGGAGAGATAAAGTCGATAGTATATGGCCGGTACGTTTGGCCATTTTTTCATGGCGGCGTTAACGAGTTTATCCACGAGGCAGAATCCTATGTATAGAACACAGTATGCCAATAGTGTAGCGGACAGAAGGGGAGATAACGCGTTCTAGCTAGACTAGACGCAAAAAAGCCGTTTAATTAAAAACGGCTTTTTATAATTTGGAGGCGCAAGCCGGAATCGAACCGACCTACACGGATTTGCAATCCGGTGCATAACCACTCTGCCATTGCGCCTTACTGGTTCGCAGCAACTATTATCTAGGCGCACAACCAAAGAGCAAAACTATAGCTTTAATATGCGATTTTAGCAAGAAGTTTATTCCCTAACCCTTCGTTAATTCGCTATGGACGCTAACGAAGCGCTGAGCGCTCTTGTCGCACGGCTTGAGACAACTACAATATGTTGCATCCCCACGATGCTGTGCTATGTGTCGATAAATCAAGGTCTTAATGGTTTCGGTTTTAACAGCCTTATCTGTGTGGCGATCACTAAGCCTTGGCAAGGCCGAGCAGATGTGTTCAATTATCACTATCTTAGTGCGTGCTGGCCGCTTGCCTTAATGCCTTTTACTTACTGCTTTCATGTTTACGCTACCTTCACTACCGTCTTTGTTTCGTTATCTTGCCCTGTTTTGTCTGGTTGCTGTGTTGGCAGCGTGTTCTAGCACAAAATCGGGTTCGGACGGACAGTACCGCGTGCAACGTGGTGACACCTTAACCAAAATTGCCAGACAACACGGTCAAACGGTGGCCGAGTTAATGCGGGTTAACAATATCAGTAACCCCAACCGTATCCGGGTCGGGCAAATGTTACGCGTGAAAGGGGGTAAAGCGGCTTCAGGTGGTGCGGTAGCAGCGGGTGGGGCAGGTAGTACGACGGCCTTACCGGCGGCACAAGCGTCTACGGCTTCTGTGGCGGCCCCGCGCTCTATTAATTTAGTATGGCCTGCCACCGGGGCTTCTAGACGAGGTGTGTCCGCTTCGCACTCGCAAGGGGTATACATCAGTGGTTCGGCAGGTAGCCCAGTTAAAGCGGCTGCTGCAGGTAAAGTCATTTACTCGGGAAACAGCTTGCGGGGTTATGGCAACATGCTTATCGTCAATCACGATGCGAATTTTTTAAGTGTGTATGCCCACAATCGTAAGCTCTTGGTTTCTGAAGGCCAAAGCGTGAGGCAAGGGCAGAATATTGCCGAAATGGGCGATACCGATAGTAGTGCGGTGCAGCTTTATTTCGAGCTTCGCTATAACGGTAAACCGGTGGATGCTTTACGTTATCTGCCCAAAAAATAGGGTGTGCTAACGATAATCGTTAATGAAAATGGCCTATTAGTGTTTGCTAATAGGCCGTTTTGAAATACACCGCTGATGTGAGTTGCTGCTATACGCGTTCTATAGCGAGGGCGATACCTTGTCCCACCCCAATGCACATCGTACATAGGGCATAGCGCCCTTGTGTGCGTTCGAGTTGATGCAGTGCTGTTGTGACTAAACGCGCGCCGCTGGCCCCCAAGGGGTGGCCTAAAGCAATGGCACCGCCGTTAGGGTTGACGCGGGGATCGTCGTCGGCAATACCCAGTAGTCGTAATACGGCCAGCCCCTGACTTGCAAAAGCCTCGTTTAACTCGATGACATCGAACTGATTTAACGTCATATTAAGTTGGGCGAGCAACTTTTGTGTTGCCGGTGCAGGGCCTATACCCATAATGCGCGGCTCGACGCCAACGCTGGCCATTCCTAATACGCGAGCTCGTTTTTTTAAGCCATACTTCTCGGCGCTGCTTGCATCGGCCAGTAAGAGGGCGACCGCTCCATCATTGATACCCGAAGCATTACCCGCGGTAACCGTCCCGTCAGCCGTCACTACGCCACGTAATTTGGCCAGTGCTTCGAGGCTGGTGCCGCGCAAGTGTTCGTCGTGGGCCACTTCAATGGGGTCGGCGCGACGCTGGGGTACCCATACCGAGGTGATCTCTTCGGCAAATAAACCCGCTTGCTGGGCCTTAGCGGCTTTTTCTTGGCTTCGTAATGCAAAAGCATCTTGGTCGTCACGACTGATGTTGTATTCGGATGCCACCGTCTCGGCGGTTTGGGGCATCGTGTCTACCCCATAAAGGGCTTTTAGCGCAGGGTTAACAAAACGCCAGCCCATGGTGGTGTCTTCCATTTGTTGTGCTCTGGAAAACGCACCGCTAGCTTTGCCCATCACAAAGGGGGCCCGGCTCATGCTTTCTACGCCACCAGCGATAAGTAGCCCAGCCTCGCCAGCACGAATTGCGCGGGCGGCGGTGCCAATTGCATCAAGACCTGAGCCACATAAGCGATTAATGGTGGTACCCGACACGTTTGTTGGCAACCCCGCTAATAACGAGGACATTCTTGAAACGTTACGGTTATCTTCACCGGCTTGATTCGCGCAGCCGTACAACACATCGTCCAGCTTGTCCCACTCGACGTTTGGGTTGCGTTCGATCAGTGCTTTAATGGGTACGGCGCCTAAATCGTCGGCGCGTACCGGTGCTAGTGCACCGCCATATTTACCAAAGGGGGTACGTGTGGCGTCGCAAAGGTAAGCATCAGCCATTAGAGCACTCCTTCACTCACTAGCGGCTCGTAACGCATGGGCACACCACTGAGTTGTTGCAGTTCGTCGAAGTCGATATCAGAGTGTATAGAGCGCACCACCAAACCCGAGTCGGTGACATCAATAACAGCTAAGTCGGTATAGATACGACTGACGCAGCCAATGCCAGTTACGGGATAAGTGCAAGCCTCAACAATCTTGCTCTCGCCTTGCTTAGTCAGGTGCTCGGTCATAACAAAAACCTTTTTAGCGCCCATGGCTAAGTCCATCGCACCACCCACAGCGGGGATGGCATCCGGAGCACCCGTACTCCAGTTCGCTAGATCACCGGCTACCGAAACCTGAAAAGCACCCAGTACGCAGAAGTCGATGTGGCCACCGCGCATCATGGCAAACGAGTCAGCATGATGGAAATACGATCCTCCATCTAATAAGGTGACGTATTGTTTGCCCGCATTGATCAGGTCTTCGTCTTCTTCGCCTTCTGCGGGCTCAGGCCCCATGCCCAGCACGCCATTTTCACTGTGTAGCAGAATTTCACGAGCGGGATCCAAATGGTTGCCCACCATAGTGGGCATCCCGATTCCTAGGTTGACCACAGAGCCTTCTGGAATATCGGCCGCCACCAAAGCAGCCATTTCATTACGACTAAGCTTTTTCATGAGTTTCTCCTGTAGAGCCAATGGCGACCACCCGGTTTACGAACACGCTTGGGGTGATGATATGTTCGGGGTTCATGGCGCCAAGTTCCACGACGTCATTGACTTGTACGATCGTGGTTTTTGCGGCGGTTGCCATAATAGGACCAAAATTACGCGCTGTTTTACGGTAGGTTAAATTTCCCCAGCGATCGGCTTGTTGAGCTTTGATTAATGCAAAATCCGCGTGCAGAGGGCCTTCTAATACATAATGACGACCGTTAATTTCGCGCGTCTCTTTGCCTTCTGCCAATAGCGTGCCATAAGCGGTAGGGGTGAAGAATCCGCCTATACCCGCGCCTGCAGCGCGTATACGTTCGGCTAGGGTTCCTTGTGGTACCAATTCCAGCTCAATTTCCCCTGCGTGGTAGAGCTCGTCAAACACATACGAGTCGCGTTGACGAGGGAAAGAGCAAATGATTTTGTTAACACGTTTCGCTTTGAGAAGCGCTGCCAGCCCCGTATCGCCATTACCCGCGTTATTATTAATAATGGTGAGATCGCGGGCTCCATTATCAATCAGCGCATCAATTAGGTGGGCTGGCATGCCCGCCAATCCAAAGCCACCAATCATAACGGTGGCGCCGTCGTGTACCGGTGCAACAGCTTCGGCTGCTGACTGGTAGATTTTGTTGATCATGTTCGTTCCTCACTAATGGGCTAAATCTGCGATAGTTGTGACAAGGAAATAAAGAATCGCAGTGTTACAGAGCTATATTGGGCAGATTTCACGCCTCAAGCCATGAAAATATAGTAAAGATGGGTCTTATTACTGTCAAAATAAACGTCCACTATATGATATTTATGTTTTAGTCTGTCCGTATAGTGGACGATTTTGGGGTGGTGGGTTCGTGGTTTTTGGGGCTTGCACGTACGGCGGCCAACGGGGTCTTAAGCCGGTACACTGCTCAAGATAGCTATGTTTTTTGGTGAAATTTATGTCTGCAGCGTCTGAGAGAAACCGTGTTCGTCGTTCAGGACAAACACATCGTACGAGAATGCGAACCCCTGCGTTAAGGGCTAAAGGCGTTCAACCATCGGAGTCTGCCAAGCCTTCTGTGTTGATTGTCTTGAATAAGCCTTACGGCGTACTGACACAGTTTAGTGATGAATTGGGTCGAACGACGTTAAAAGACTATGTAAAAGTGCCAGAGGTGTACCCCGCCGGTCGTCTTGATAGTAATAGCGAAGGGTTATTACTTTTAACGAATGATGGACGTCTTCAAGCCCGTATTGCCGAGCCTAAGTATCAAATGCCAAAAACCTATTGGGTGCAGGTGGAGGGCACGCCTAGCCCAGAGCAAGTGGCTCATCTTGAAAAAGGGGTGATGTTGAAAGACGGTCTTACCTTACCCGCCAAAGTGCAAAGGCTTGCGGAACCAACCCTATGGCCACGGACCCCGCCAGTACGTTATCGGGCCGATATCCCCACCTCATGGCTTGCATTGACCATTACCGAGGGAAGAAACCGACAAGTTCGGCGTATGACAGCGGCGGTAGGCCTGCCGACTCTACGACTGGTGCGAGTGAAAATCGGTCCTTGGGACTTGGCTGAGTTGGAACCAGGCGAATGGCGTGAAGATAAACAGCGGCCGTAATGAAAAAGGCCTGTGTCACCACAGGCCTTTTACGTAGATTGCAAACTAACGTTTACTTAGAAATCAACGGTTAGTCCAGCCATGATTTTTCGGCCGTCAAGCACGACACCATAAGTATCGTTGGTGATTTTCTTGTTGGTTACGTTGTAAATACCGGCTTTGAGTTTGGCGTGTTTGTTGACCTGATAAACCATACCGAGATCATATAAAGCATAGCCTGGCGTACCGGATGACATGCTGGTTCGGCCCATATAGTCTGAGGTTTTTCCACGCACTGAGCCTTGTGCCCACAGGTTTAGATTATGGGTGGCGTCCCAATCTAACTGTACGTTCAACATGTGCTTCGGTATTTTATTCAGAGGGCGACCTTTGAACTCTCCCGATTGCTGTTCAGAGCGTGTGAACGTGTAGCTCGTATTAAGGCCCACAGTCGGTAACAGGCGGTAGTCGAACGATGCCTCTACACCTTGCATCATGGCTTTGCTGATGTTGCGGTATGTGCCGACGAATAAATACGTGTTTTCACCAAATGGGCACGACCATGTGGAAGGGTCTTGGCGGTCTGCATTGGGGCTTTCGCAATAGCGGTCTTCGGCGATCTTGTCTTTATATTGGGTATGGAACAGCATGACACTGCTGTTTAGCCCCATGTCTGGATCATTGAAGGCGAAACCCAACTCGTAGCTGGTGCTGGTTTCAGGTTCGAGACTCGGGTTGCCGATATTGATGGCGCGTGAGTGTGGGGCCGGAGATCCACCGCCTCCTGTTGTGGCACCAAAGCCTTCAGTGGCCTGAGTTAGCGAAGGCTGCTTGTAGCCGGTCGAGACCCCCCCTTTGAATGAAAGACGAGGAGAGTGGTGGTAGACACCGTAAAGGCGAGGGGAGAGGTGGCCTCCGAATAATTCGTCTTGGTTGTAACGCAAACCGGTTGTTAGGGTGAAGTCATCACGCAATGCCCACTCGGCCTCGGCAAAAACGGCGCCAATCCAGCGGTTTACATTGGTAACGGCACCTGGCACATTTGCCGATAGTAAGCCGTTAGTTTCATTAGTGAAGTCTTCGTATTTGTATTGTGCGCCGAAGGTGAGCATGTGGCCGGCACCCAGCAGGTAGTTGCCTTGAGTATTTAAGACCGTGATTTTTTCTTTTTTTCTCAAGTCCTGTATTTTTTCTGAAATATCATGCTGTAAGTAGCTGTTAGTCCAGAGGTCGCCGTACTGGCCTTCATGGGTTAGGGTGTAAACGTTCTTTTTGTAATCGTAACTACCCCCCGTATTTGGCTGACCGTTAGAGGCAACCAATGGAACACTCTTGCCGGGCGTGGTCACGGTTTCTTGTTTGGATGCCTGTGCGCCCAGCGTGAACGTATTGGCTTTATTAGGCGTAAAAACTAATTCGGCCCCCCCAGAGCGGCGTTTGGTTTCTGGCCAGCTGGCAGCGCTATCGCCACCCCCTTGGAAATCACTTTCGTCATTACCGCTGTAGGCACCGTTGATTTTTAGACCCAATCGGTCTTGAATCAAAGGCCCGCCCACAAAAAAGTTAGCATTTTGGCCGTCATTGCTAATATCGTTGGCCGATTTGTTGTACTCAACGCTGGCGGTGCCTCCCCAAGCATCCGTTACTTTTCGAGTAATGATGTTAATAACACCGCCCATGGCTTCAGAACCGTAAAGCGAAGACATGGGCCCTCGGATGACTTCAATGCGTTCAATCATCGATAAAGGGGGGAGACCAATTTGCTTACCGCTGTCTTGTCCGTTGGTATTGACCGAGCGACCCGCCGATACGGGGCGACCATCTACCAAATACAAGGTGTAAGACGACGACATACCGCGAATGCTTATGTCTTGTGTGCCCGCTCCGCCCGTTACATACACACCGGGTATGTCTTTGACGGCATCAATGACATCACGGTACGACTTTTTCTCTAGTTCTTCACGCGTCACGACCGAAATACTGGCTGGCGCGTCAATAATTTCTTGCTCATGACCTGCTGCGGTAACCACGACAGACTGTAGCTTCTGAACCGACTGATCAACGTCTTGCGCCAACACGGTGGGTGACGCGCTTAGCATCAATGCGCTGGCTACGGCGAGTGTCAATCGATGCACGTTAAAGTGCACTGCTGCTTCAATCATTCTCTCTTCCCTGATGAGTTATTGATACAGATGTAAAAGGCTCGTTATGAATACGGCTTCGGCTTCAAATTAGTTCGTTATACTACCTGATAACGATAATGATAATGAATCGCAATTAAGTATTGTTACAAGCTAAAGTGAGTTTGCGTCGTATTTTTGTGAAAAAGGGGATGCGCGGTTGCGATGGCGGTGGGTTGCCCAGCATGCGATTTAAGCCTAAAGGAACCGCAGGGGAGATTCGAGGGAAGGTGAGCCCATAAGCGACCATAGAAAAAGCCTGCCTTTGAAGCAAGTCAAAGGCAGGCCTTATACTTTTTTCTCTTAGCGCTCAACGTCTTGAGGCTACAGAGAACTTAAGCTTTTTTCATTGCCTTTTTCAAGGACTTGATTTTGCTTTCGTGTTTCTCGATCTTGGCTTGACGAGCTTTGATTTTTTGCTTGATGGATTTAACGTTTTTGGACATGTTAAGTTCCTTTAAGTGATAGGCTTATTCCGTGGCCTTATGCTTCTTGATGAACGCACGAATGAATTGCCTGATTTCACGAGCGGCAGTGGTATCCAGTTCTTCACAGACCTGAATGAACTGCTCACGCTCTGCGGTGCTGATGCGAATCAGCAATTGACTATCTTTTTTATTGAGCTTTGATTTACTGGGTTTATCAGACATAGGACACACTCAAAAAATAAAACTCAAACCAAAAGATATATACATTGTATATGCGTTTTTAATATGATGAAAATGTTAACGTTGTTGGTCTTACAGCTAGCAGTAGTTCGGCACTAAATCCTTTAGCGGAAGATAAGTGGATCATAAAGCCTTCATCAGTGGTGATTAAATTAGCACCCTATGTAGATGAAGGGTGTGTTGCTGAGTTTACCGCGTGAAGTACAGCGACCAAAAAATAAAGCATGTTATATCTACGCATGGCGTTATTTTTTTGATGGATTAACGTAAATCACTGTTATGGCGTTACGTTAACCAAGCCTTTCAGTTATTTACTGCATGTTGAGGTCATGTGGATTACGCTGGTTTTGACCTAATCACGCTAAGGAGCCGTTATGAAAGTTGGAGTTATTGGAGCTGGGGCGGTAGGCAGTGCTTGTTTGATGTCTTTGGTGACTGGAAACGTTGCTCGTGAGATCGTATTGGTGAATCGTACGCGTAAACGTGCTGAAGGCATGATTACCGATTTGCAATACGGCGCGACATTAGGGCCAGCGGTCAGTCTTTCTGCTGGGGACTATGCCGATTTAGCCGGTGCCGGAGTGGTGATGATTACCGCTGGCGTGAATGAAAAAACGGGTGGGGCTACGGATCGCGATGACGATGCAGGACGCTTGCGCCTATTAGAAGATAACGTCAAAATCTATCAAGATATCATCCCTCAGATTGTTAAAGCAGCGCCAGAAGCGGTGCTGTTGGTCGTCACCGACCCGCCAGACCCGCTTGCCGAGTTGGCACGAAACTTGGCTGGGCACGACAAGGTGGTCAGTAGCGGAACCTTCTTGGATTCACAGCGTTTGCGGTTTCACATCGCTCGGCGCTTAGGTGTGCATGCGAGTGCGGTAGAAGGGCTGGTATTGGGCGAGCACGGGACTTCTCAAGTTGTCATCTGGTCAAGCGTGCGCGTGTGTGGGGTGCCCCTAATGGAGGTGTTGGATTGCAATCAACGACAATGCGAAAACTTTCAAGCAGAGATTGAGGAAGAGGTTCGCCATGCGAACATCACCATTATCGAGGGTACCGGCGCTAGCCAGCTTGGTATCGGGGTGGTCGCAGCACGTTTAGCACGCGCTATCTTGCATGACGAACAATTGGTACTGCCCGTCGGTTCGCATGTGCCCGAGTACGGCACAACGCTTTCTGTTCCAAGTGTAGTGGGTAAGCAAGGGGTGATACGACGTCTGACGCCGCACTTAAGCTCGGATGAAGCGGATCAACTTAAGGAAAGTGCTCGCATTATTTCGCAAGCCTATCAAGACAGTGTTAGCTAATACGCATCCGTTTAACGCCGCGTATCATCAGGTTGTTCAGCCAGAGCGATTAACGCTGGGCATTATGACTCCCTTCAGTAATGTGACGTCCCACATGGCGGACGTCGATGAGTCATTAGCCTTAGCGTCTCTGGCCGATCAATACGGCTTTGCAGCCTTGTGGGCCCGCGATGTACCGTTAATGGTGCCCCAAGGCGCGGACAATGTCGCGAATGCGCTAGATGATCCTTTTTTATGGCTGATGGCCCTGGCCGGCGTGACCCAACATATTGCCTTAGGTGTGGCGGCGATTGTGTCGCCATTAAGGCATCCTTTGCATGTGGCAAAATCTGCATTGACCCTCAATCGCTTAAGTGCAGGACGTTTTATATTGGGCTTAGGGTCCGGGGATAGGCCTGAAGAGTTCGCGGCTTTTGATGCTGATTTGGAAACGCGTAAAGCACAGTTTCGACAACGATGGATGCTAATACGTGCAGCGCTAAGTCCAGATAAGGATCAATACGAATTCTTATTGAAGAATACCGGAGGGTACCCGTTAATGCAGCCGCCTAGTCAGCACGTGCCCATGCTGGTGGTGGGCTCGTCACGTCAATCGGTACAGTGGATTGCGCAGCATGCCGACGCCTGGGCAACTTATCATCGAGAAGAAGACCGCCAACAAAATCGTATTCGGATGTGGCAGCAGGCGCTTGAGCAACGCGCTCAGGGTGAAGCGAAACCGTTCATCCAGTCGTTACAGCTCGATTTGGTGGACGACCCCAAAGCCGACGCTGAGCCTATTAATTTAGGCATGCGTTGTGGGCGTGAGGCACTGATTGCTTACTTACATCGTATCCAACGGCTAGGCGTAGCGCATGTGCTGCTTAATTTGGTAAACAGCCAACGTACGGCGCGTGATGTGGTTGCGGAAATAGGAACCGAAGTATTACCGCTGCTTTAACGAGCGAGATCCGACTTGTGCACACCCTGCCAAAACACACAGAAAATATTCTCGATGGCGTCGTGACGGGCTAAACGACCAGAGCGGATTAGCGTGGCAGCACTGCGAAGTAGCGCTGACATGGACTCAACTAACCATAGCGCGGGCGAATCAATTCGTATTTGGCCCGCATTTTGCCACTGTTGAAACAGAGCGATCATGGACTCACGCAAGGGCTCAGCTCGGGCTTGTACCACTTGATCCGTTTCGTCGTGGTAGGCGTAGGTATATAACTCGGCAATCGGTAATAGCTCGCCAAGCAAGCGTTTAATGGCTTGTTCTGCCACACCTTCATGGGGGCGGGCACGTTCGAATGCCTGCTCGGCACGAATGATGGCGGCTTCAGATATGGCCTGAATCATGACTTCGCGCGTTGAGAAGTGACGGGTCAATGTGGCTCGGCTTATGCCTACAGTTTTTGCTAATTGTTCCATTGATGCGCGAGGGTAATCAGCGAGGGCCGATGCCAAGCTTAATAGCAACTGCTCACGATGGCGAGATCGTGTTCTTACCATGTTGTGCTGCTCCTTAGGGATGACGGTAAAAGTAACGGCTTGGTGACAATAAGAACCGTAATTAAGCTGATGTTACCTTGAGTAACTAAATGACGTAAGAGGGCCGAATTGTCGCATAAGAAACGAATGCGAGGTGGGAAGTGTCCATTATTCGTTGAAAAGCAGAGGCCTTATGTTTTGTCGTTACTAATCAGCCTCTACTTATGCTTAATTCTTCGTACAGTGTGTGATTACAGCCCTAATTCACTTAGGCTAGGGTGAGCGTCAGGGCGTCGACCTTGCGGCCAGTGAAACTTTCCTCTCCTTTGGTTGGTCATTGAGACAAGCCATCACACTACCATAAGATGTAGGGCCGTTAGCGCCGCCAAAATCGTGGAGCAAACAAGATAAGCACGCTAAACAGCTCAAGACGCCCCAGCAGCATCCCCAAACATAAAAGCCATTTTGCTCCATTAGGCAGCAGCGAAAAGTTGCCGGCTGGGCCAATGGTGTCTCCTAGGCCCGAACCCACATTAGACAGCGCTGTGGCCGCCCCCGAAGCACTGGTAAGAAAGTCCAGCCCTAAGGCCATTAGCGCGATGGTGAAGAAGGCGTAGCAGAGAAAGAAGACCGAAAGAAAAGCGATCACCGACCAGATAATGTCATCATCCAGCACTTTTCCACCGTAAGCACGCGGAAAAACACCATTTGGATACAACAACCGCAAGAAATGGGCTTTGAGCATGATGGCCATGACTTCAAAGCGAAATATCTTTATTCCACCTGTTGTAGAGCCTGTACAGCCGCCTACAAAGGTCAAAATGAAAAAGAGACCAACGATCGCGTTGCCCCATAAGGTGTAATCGGTGGTCGTAAAGCCTGTGGTCGTTAATACCGAGACGACATTAAACGTAGCATGTCGTAGGGCGGCTTCAAGGGGGTATTGGCCAGTAAGAAGCAACCACAAGGCGAGCAACAAGGTAATCAACAGGATGAACGCCAGCATGGTTTTGACTTGTCTGTCCCAAAGGGTCTTACTGTCGCCGACGATAAAACGCACATACAGCACGAACGGTATGCTTCCAGACAGCATAAAGAGTGCTGCGAACCATTGAATGCCATTTGCGTCCCACGCGCCTAAGGACTGATCTGAGGTTGAAAACCCGCCCGTTGATATTGAGCTAAGCGCATGAGCAATCGCATCAAAAAGCGGCATACCCGCTAGCCAATACACCAGTGTTGCAACCACGGAGAGTGCTAAATACACCGCACCGAGAAGTATCGCAAACTGACGAATACGTGGTGTGGCTTTTTCTGAGCGATCGGATGACTCGGTGCGAAATAACTGCATCCCTCCAATACCTAGCATGGGTAGCACGGCAATGGCAGTGGCAATAATGCCGATTCCCCCCATCCATTGTAAAAGTGCGCGCCATAATAGGATGCCTGGCGGGGCGCGCTCTAAGTCCGAAAGCACGGTAGAGCCGGTGGTGGTAATACCTGAAACGGATTCAAAAACGGCGTTGGTGAGATGGGCGTTGATGCTGCCGTAGTCCGAAAAGTAAAAAGGCAGCGCGCTAACCGCCGCTACACTAAACCAGCTTAATGGCGTCAGTAAAAAAATCTGCCGGATGGAAAGTGCTTTGCTTAGCGCTCGTCGATGTCCGCGCAGTAAGAACACACCAAGCGTAACGGTAATCGCAAACGAGGTGGCAAAAGCTTGCCAATCGTTATTGTCGTCGTAAAGGTCGACGAATAGGGGGAGCAGCATTAATGCGGCGGCGCTCAGCAAGATTAGCCCCACGATCGGCATTAATGGTTTAAGCCCGGGGGTGGAATTGATCGTGTGCTTGGCTGGGTGACGAGGAGCCAGATTGTTCAAGGCTTATCTCCGTGCACCCAATAGGGATTCAAAATAATGCAGATGCTTATACGTAACCAGCGCCACAATGTGATCGCCAGTTTGTAGTTGTGTTTGGGGGGTGGGAATGATGACCTCACCGTCACGCACGACCACGCCGATCTTAATGCCGGCGCTTAGACGCAATTCACCCAAAGTGCGGCGACAAAGTGTTGAGTTATCCGTTACTTCAGCTTCTACAATTTCGCCAAAATCTTCACGTAAGGTGTGTAGCGCGGCGATGGTGCCTCGACGAACGTGTCGTAATACTGTGGAAATGGTGGCGGCACTGGGGCTAACAACGGCATCAATGCCTAAGAGGGGAGTGAAAGCCTCGTAGTTACGTTTGTTGATTAATGTGATTGCGCGTTTGCAGCCTGCTTGTTTAGCAAGAACGGATGCGAAAATATTGGTTTCATCATCGTTGGTGACTGCAACAATGGTTTCGGCTGTGCTTGCTTGTGCTTCCTCTAACAGCTCGGGATCTAAAACATCCCCTTGCAGTACGATCACTCGTGATCCTAAGGTGTTCGAGATATACCTCGCACGTCCTTGGTTTTGTTCAATGATTTTGATATCGACGCGTGGGGAGTCGTGCAGAATTTTCTGTGCAAGGTGTAAACCAATATTGCCTGCACCCACAATAATAAGCTTTTTGGCTTCGCGCTCTCGATGCCCAAAGGCCTGCATCAAACCCTTCACTTTCTCGGTTTTGGCGATGACATAGACATCGTCACCGGCTTCGATGCGATCTTGCTCGTTTGGGATGAAGCAGCGGCCTTTACGGGCCAATGCAACGATGGCGACGTCGTCAAAGCTTTGGTCTTGTACGACATCGCTAATTCGCTCACCGATGATGGGGCCATCCACCCCTTCGGTGTGTATGCCTAATAATTCGACCCTACCTTTAGCCATGGGGACCATATCGAAAGCACCGGGCGCACGTAGACGCCAAGCGATACCATCGGCGATTTCGATCTCGGGCGAGATAATAATATCAATGGGGAGGTGTTTACTGACGTAGAGTTCGGCGCTTTCGTGATCAAAATAGCCTGAGTGTCGCAGCCTAGCGATGCGCCGTTTCACACCAAAAAGGGCATAGGCAACTTGGCAGGCAACCATGTTGACTTCATCTGAGCGAGTAACAGCGATCAGCATGTCAGCATCTTGAGCGTCGGCTTTGCGTAACACGGCCGGATGAGAGGCATGCCCTGTCACACCGCGTACGTCGTAGCTTTCATCCACACGACGTACTTGCTCTTCATCGATGTCGATGACCGTGACGCTGATGCCTTCAGAGGCCAAATGGCGGGCAATAGTCGTGCCAACTTGGCCTGCCCCACACACCACGACTTTCATAAAAAAGACTCTTTGAGCTAAGGGATAATCAGTCGGTTAGATGGTATTGATTATAGGGCCAAGCAATTTGATCCGCCATGAGCAAGAAAGCGGTAAAGGAGGCGTTTGGCGGGCAAGAAGCCTCGCCTGCAGCACAAAATCGCCTAATCGAGCGCTTTTTCGTGTAACCAGCGTAGGTAAGCCCTGCGGGTTTCGTCACTAACCGACTCCAAAACTTTCCCGTGGTTCACTTGATGGCGTACAACCAAACGCGCATCCGCTACGGCGCGTGATTTACAGAACCAGTGACAGCTGTGCTGAAACAAGTAGAGCTCGGCTGATAAATGAAAGGCACGGTCTTTGGGACTAAGGTTACGAGCGTTATCGACCACGCGGCGAAAACCCGCCGCATGAATACGTAGCAGCTCGCTAAAATCACGGGTTAGAGTAGGTAAGAAGCGTTCTGCATAAGGAACACAAAAAGGTAAGGCGACAAGACGGGCTGCTTGTTGGTTTTCTGCTCGCATCGCGTCGGCCAGTGTTTGAGCCTGTGCGGCTACAGCCTGTTCGGTTTGCGTGAAAGTGTCCAGCACTTGAAGCTGGCGACTTTCAGAGTCTTCGTTAATGGCACGCGCATAACCTTGGGTGAGCGTTTCCATATGCCGCTCAAGTTGCAAGTTATTTAAGTGCTTGCCTAATAGAGAGATGTGTTCCCGCTGGTAACGCTGGCGCAATAGGTGCCAACCAACCAGAACAACAATAAGAAGTAAAGCTATATCCATAATACGTGTTGCCTTAAGCTCCGAGCGACAGACGCCACTTTACCGTAAATTGAGGTCACACTGGTGATAAGCCGATCTTCTACGTGAAAGGCTAATGAATATTTTTTGTTTCTGTATGCAGCGCCAGAGGATGGTAACGCACGTTTGCTTAATCGGTGCCGGTATTATTGGGGCATTGCATGGTTGTTGCTTCGTTATGTAGCTATTCTCGAAGGTGCGATTGCCTTGATTTTGAGCAGGGTGGCCGGCAAGCTAACGTCTTCAGTCTGTCCCGCCTGATCGCTGTGGATTTCGCTAGAACGAAAAAAGGGACCTAGAAGGTCCCTTTCTTGAGGATTCACAGATTTCAGAGAATATCTATAAATCAAAATTTGGAGCGGGAAACGAGGCTCGAACTCGCGACCTCAACCTTGGCAAGGTTGCGCTCTACCAACTGAGCTATTCCCGCATGTGTCTTTTTAAGACGTTTAATAAGCGTTGGTGTTTAGTGCTTATTAAGAAAGAATAGAATTATAAGCTAAGCTTTTTTATTTTGCAAGCGATTTTTTAAATCATTGCGAAAAATTCTAATCTTTATTTGTTTTGCCGTTTTAGGGTTCGTACCCTTAAAAACGTCTAAACAAAATTTACTTAGCACATTAAATAAAAAGTGCGCCTTTGGCGTTGCGCTTTTCATTTGCTGCTGAAGTAAAGACGTAACTATAGCACCCAATTTTTAATTGTGTCAAGCATGTTTCTGTTTATTTTGACTGCACAGAGTGTTTTGGCTGCGTTATGCTTAGGCTTTACCGGCTTTTACGTGTCTCAACCATTCCGTGACTACACAGCATCATTTTAACTTAACGCCCTTTAACAGTTTTGGTTTAGCGTCGTCAGCGGCGGCCCTGTTTTCTTTTCAGGACCGTCAACAACTTACCGAGCTCAATCATTTACGCAAAGCGTACGACCGTCATTGGGTGCTGGGGGGCGGCAGTAACGTGGTGTTGGCCCCGCAAGTGTCTGGTCTAACCATCAAAACGGATACTAAGGGCATACGTTTGGTGGCACAAACGGCGGATCATTGGGTGATCGAAGCGGAAGCAGGCGAGAACTGGCATGATTTTGTTCGCTACACCTTAAGCCAAGGTTGGGTAGGGCTGGAAAATCTGGCGCTTATCCCTGGAACGGTAGGGGCAGCACCCGTACAAAACATCGGTGCTTACGGGGTTGAGTTAGATCAGCGTTTACACAGTGTGCTGGCATGGAATTTTAAGCACGAAACCTTGTGCGAATTGTCCGCCGATCAGTGTGGCTTCGCGTACCGAGACAGTGTGTTTAAACAATCGTCACCCGGCACGTGGTTGATCGTGGCGGTTCGGTTTTTGTTGGCCAAGCAGTGGGAGCCAGTCACCCATTATCCCGATTTACAGGCCCATGCGCTTTTAGCTCAATCGCCCACTGCACAGCAGGTTTTCGATGCTGTGGTGGAGATTCGTCAGCGCAAGTTGCCTGATCCTACCAAAATTGGCAATGCGGGAAGCTTCTTTAAAAATCCGGTGGTTAACCGTGATAAGTGGTTAAGTCTTCGCGCCCAATACCCAGAAATTAAAGGCTACGAGCAGGTTGATGGCACGTATAAGCTTGCAGCTGCCTGGCTAATTGATACGGCGGGTTGGAAAGCAAAGGCCTTAGGGTCGGTAGCAATGCATACCCAACAGGCATTGGTGATGACGAACCTTGGGGGGGCGAACGCCGAAGATGTAAAGCGCTTAGCGGAGGCAATTCAGGCGGATATTGACCACCGTTTTGGGGTCATGCTTGAACAAGAGCCCGTTAACGTAAACTAAGTTGGATAGCGAGGGCCACAGTGCTTTAGGGCGAATCGCCCAGCGTTAACGGCAGTACAGCCGCTAACGCTAGGCCGCGTTTAGCTTTTATTTTATGCCTAAAACGTCGTGCATAGAATACAAACCTGACTTTTTATCGGTCAAGAACTGTACCGCGCGCAAACTGCCTTGAGCATAAGTGGTGCGGCTACTAGAGCGGTGTGAAATTTCGATGCGTTCACCTTCACCGCAAAAATACACCGTGTGATCACCAATAATATCCCCGCCTCGTACGACTGAAAAACCGATATTACCGGTCTCGCGAGCACCGGTTTCCCCGTGTCGTGCCCAGTCAGCAATATCATTTAGGTTTTTGCCCCACGCATTGGCTACCGTTTCGCCCATGATTAGTGCTGTACCGGATGGCGCATCCACTTTATTTCGGTGATGCGCTTCAAATACTTCCACATCAAAGCCGGAATTTAAAAGCTTGGCCGCGACCTCGAGCAAACGAAGCGTAGCGTTCACGCCTACGCTCATGTTGGGTGCGAAAACAATGGCGATATCTGTAGAAGCTTGTTGAATGCGTGCTTTCTGCTCTTCGCTAAAGCCGGTTGTTCCGATAACACACTTGGTTTGGTGCTGGATGCAAGCTTCAAGGTGAGTAAGGGTGCCTTCGGGACGAGTAAAGTCAATTAAACAATCGGCTTGGGCTAATGAGTTCAGGTCGTCGCTAATGATGACGCCGGTGTCTCGACCTAAGAACGCACCGGCATCGTTTCCGATGGCAGGTGAGCCAGAATGATCGAGAGCCACGCTAAGTTGAAGCTCAGGGTGATTCAATACCGCCTCGATCAGCATGCGGCCCATGCGTCCATTGGCGCCGCTAATTGCAATACGCATTTTTAATCCTATTTAACGTAGCGGCTCGGGGTGGTGTGAGCCGTCATGAATGGCACCCGCAGGCTGAGGCTGATTAATGGGCAGAGTATGTGCCGCATTGTCATCCTCGGTGTCAGAGGTGGTTGGTTGAGTGCGATTGGTGCTGGCTTCCTGGAAAGGTTGGTGCTGTGGCTGAGCGCTACCTTCCCAGCGTACTAAGGTGTCACCTTCAAACCAAACAGTGAACAAACGCAGTTCTTCTTCACCGTAACCGGGCTTGCTGTAAAAAGGGTATTCCCAACGATCGGTGTGGAAAATATCCCGTAATGTGGGTGTGCCTAATACGTAGCGAACCTGCTCGCGTGTCATTCCGGGCTGCAGTTGGCTAACTTCTTCAGCGGTAATCCAGTTTCCTTGCTGCACATCGGCTTTATAGGGAAATCCCCATTTACCACCGCCACACGCACTTAATACTGCAGCGCTAAGGCAGATGGCTAAACTCGTGCGTAGGGCAGGAATAAGTTTTTTCGCTTTCATCTGAGTGCAATGCCCCTGTTAGAATAAAATCGTTATCATATAAGGGATTCGACTTCGGCGCATAATACGCCGTGAAATCCGTCTCGGAATCCGTCGGTATTTTTCTGATGGGCCACGAGCCTTACCCCCTCAGATATATAATTTTAGCTATGAAAGATCAGAATGAACTGAAAAACATGGGGCTTAAGGCGACTTTTCCACGCCTCAAGATTCTCGACGTCTTCCGTCGTAACGATGATACAGATGAAATGCGTCATCTAAGCGCCGAAGATGTATATCGCCTTCTTATTGCCGAAGACGTAGACATCGGACTGGCCACGGTTTATCGCGTTCTTACTCAGTTTGAGCAAGCCGGTATTTTGATGCGCAGTCAGTTTGATGGTGGAAAAGCTGTTTTTGAGCTAAATGATGGTGATCATCACGACCACTTCATTTGCACCAACTGCACCAAGGTAGTTGAGTTCTCCGATCCGGAAATTGAGCAACGAC
The DNA here is from genome assembly GCF_057475185.1 of Paenalcaligenes sp. DL 463. NCBI lineage: Bacteria > Pseudomonadati > Pseudomonadota > Betaproteobacteria > Burkholderiales > Alcaligenaceae > Paenalcaligenes > Paenalcaligenes sp. DL 463. The sequence continues at coordinate 1,074,058 of NZ_JBYBKX010000001.1, forward strand.
AGTATAAAATTGCTGAAGACCTAGGCTTCGAGCTCGAAAGCCATACCTTGGTGTTGTACGGTATTTGCGAAGAGTGTATTAGTGCCAGCCGTGTGAATACGGGTGGACGTCTTTCTGCAAAAACGCCCACACGCTAACGTGCAACATTGAAATGAAGTGATAGGGGCCTATGGCATATGCCTTAGGTTCTTATCCTTCGCGCACCATTATTATTGCTGTAGCATTTCTTTGGCGTGTTGACGGGTGGTTTCGGTAATCGCTATACCACCCAGCATGCGTGATATCTCTTCCACGCGACCCGCAGCATTCAAAACATCAATGCTTGAGCTGGTACCACTGTCGTGGCTGGTTTTGCTTACCTGAAAGTGGTGTTGGCCTTGGGCCGCCACTTGCGGTAGGTGTGTGACGCACAATACTTGATGCCGATTTCCTAGCTTGCGCAGTAAAGTGCCCACCACTTCGGCGACGGCGCCTCCGATGCCGGTGTCCACTTCATCAAAAATCAGCGTCGGAACCCGAGCTGCTTGGCTTGCAATGACGGCCAAGGCCAATGAAATTCTTGCTAATTCACCGCCAGAAGCCACTCGACTTAAGGGGGCAGGGCTGACGCCAGCGTGTCCAGAGACTAAAAACTCTACACTTTCATTACCGTGGGCGCTGGCCTTGGATGGCGCTAATGACACCACGAACTGACCGCCTTGCATGGAGAGTTCTTGCATGGCCGCAGTGACTTGATTACTTAGTGTTTTGCTCGTGTTGGCACGAGCTTGACTAAGCTCGCCAGCCAGCTTTTGGTAGTGTTGCTCGGCACGTTGCAGTCGCTCTTGAAGGTTCTCGAGGTTACTGCTTTCATTGAGTTCGTCCATGCGAACTTGAAGTTCGGCTTGAACCTGCAACAGTTCTTCGGGTTGGCACTTATGTTTGCGTGATAAGGCAAAGATTTCTGCCATTCGTGCTTCGACCACGGCCAATCGATCGGGGTCGAGTTCCATGTTGTACACGTAGCTGTTTAAATCGGAAATTGCTTCAGCGCAGGCAATACGTGCCGACTCTACGGTGTCAAAAATTTGTTGTAAGTGCTGTGCGTCGTGATCAAGCAAATGTTGAAGCTCATGGGCCGCAGCATTTAGGTTTTTTTGTGCCGAGCTTTCTTCAGCATCCAGTAATTGTAGGGCTTTAGAAGTGCCCGCAATGAGGGCTTGCGAGTGAGACAAGCGTTGATGCTCGTCACTAACGGTTTCCCATTCGTTTTCTTGCAATTGCAAGGCCTGCAGTTCATCCAGTTGCCATTGCAGTTGTTCGCGCGTGGCAGCAAGCTGGTCCGCCTGTTCTGCAGCCTGTTGGTACTGTCGGCGAAGCTCTTGCCAGACAGTCCAAGCCTGTTGCACGCCTTTAGCCACGGCGCTATGCCCACCTTGCGAGTCGAGTAGCTCGTACTGTTTTGCTGCTTTCAATAAACTTTGGTGGGCGTGCTGGCCGTGGATGTCCACGAGAAACTCACCCACATCACGCAATTGCGTCAAGGTGGCGGGAGAGCCGTTGATAAAGGCTCGGCTTCGACCTTGACTGTCGATGATGCGGCGCAACAGTAAGTCGCCATCGGCTTCAAGTTCGTGCGCGATCAACCAGTTCGTCACCGCTTCTGAGCAGTCAAACTGAGCACTGATGTCGGCCTTGTCGCAGTGTTCGCGAATGACTTTGGTGTCGCCGCGAGCACCCAGCACTAACGATAAGGCATCAATTAAGATGGATTTTCCGGCGCCGGTTTCGCCCGAGAAAACGGTGAAGCCAGCCTCGAATTCGATGTGCGCATGGCTAACAATAACGAAGTCACGGATGTTCAGAGAACGCAGCATAAAGTTGAGTATTAATCGTTTTCGTCTGAGGGTAGGGGCATGCGATTCCAGTCAAGCTTCTGGCGTAACGTGGAAAAGAAGCTGTAGCCTGTGGGGTGAATAAAGCGTACGGTTTCTTTGGCGGTACGCACATCAATACGATCACCCGGTTGGCAGTCTGACCAGGTTTGCATATCAAAGTGTACGCTGGCCCCGGATTCTACGCGCCCCAATGTGGTGATCGTTAAACTGAGTGTACTGCTATCGGGAACCACCACGGGACGGTTCGATAAGGTTTGTGGTGCCACAGGAACGAGTAAGATCGCATTCAAGGCAGGGTGTAGAATAGGGCCGTTAGCGGCTAAGGCGTAGGCGGTAGAGCCGGTAGGGGTGGAAATAATGACCCCATCAGCGCGTTGGCGGTGCATAAAAACGCCATCCAATTCGACACGCAGTTCGATCATTCCGCCTCGACCCGCTCGGTTGATGACGATGTCGTTCAGGGCAATACTTGATATCAGTGTTTCGTTACCACGTACAATCCTGCCTTCGAGCATGCTTCGTTCTTCGGCCTCGTAATTGCCGTTAATGACACTAATAATGGCATCGTGAGCGTCGGCCAGTGGGATGTCAGTAATGAAGCCTAAGCGCCCGTGATTAATCCCAATAAGCGGGATGCCGCTACAGGCAAGTTTACGTGCGGCGCCAATCATGGTGCCATCGCCGCCGACGATAATGGCTAAGTCGGCATAGCGACCCATGTCGTCGTACGAGATAGCGTCAATGTCGTGGATGCCTGTGTTGCGTGCGGTCTCCACCTCCATTAACACTGTGCAGCCAGCGGTTTTTAGTGTCTGGATCAGTGCGCGCAATGGAGCATCAAGGCCGGTGTCTTGATATCGTCCAATGATGGCGACCGTTTTAAAGTGCATGAGGAAAATGCCTTATGATCGGATTAAGTAAGTAGAAATACGTGAATTATAGAGTTGCACAACAATTTAGGGCGTTCTATTGATCGAATTTATACGTAAGCGTACCAACAACAACTATGTAAAGAGCTATGGACGATAGAGCGAATGCATTGCTAAAAGTATTAATCGAGCGATATATCGCCGATGGGCAACCTGTGGGTTCTCGAACCTTATCAAAAATGTTCGATTTGTCGCCTGCCACCATTCGAAATGTGATGGCCGACCTTGAAGACATGGGGCTGATTCAAAGCCCACACACCTCGGCAGGGCGGGTACCCACCCCCCAAGGCTACCGCATTTTTGTTGATCGTTTGTTGGCAGTGCAGCGTTTTGATCAACCGATGGTCGAGCCCGCGGGGTTGCACCTTCCTAGCGACGAGCCCGGACGAGCAGTCACTTCAGCGGCTGCTTTGCTGTCAAATTTATCGCAGTTCGCGGGTGTGGTTATGGCGCCAAAACGGGCGCAAACCTTCAGTCAAATCGAGTTTATTCGTTTATCGGGTAAGCGTGTTTTGCTTATTATTGTCACGCCTGATGGCGATGTGCAAAACCGGATTTTATCGATGCCCCGAGAGTTTTTGTCTCAAGAGCTACTTGAGGCAAGCAATTTCTTTAACCAGCATTTCTCAGGTAAGTCGTTCTCTGAGGTGCGTGAATCCTTAGCTGGCGAGCTGTCATCGTTGCAGGAAGACATTTCTAAGCTGATGCAGGCCGCCGTGGTGGCGGGCACGACCGAACCCGATACCGACGAGGCCGTGGTTATTTCTGGCGAGAATAAGCTCTTGAACATTAGTGAAATGACCGAAGATATGGACAGGCTACGGCGTCTGTTTCAGTTGTTTGAGAAGAAGACCGACCTTTTACATCTGTTGGATGTTTCTAGCCATGCGCAGGGCGTACAGATCTACATTGGTGGTGATTCCAATTTGATGCCGCTGAACGAGGTTTCAGTGATCACTGCGCCGTATGGCGTGGGTGGTGAAGTGGTGGGAACCTTAGGCGTGATTGGGCCTACCCGAATGGCTTACGAGAAAGTGATTCCTATCGTGGACATTACGGCGCGTTTGTTATCCAATGCGCTAAGCCAGAAGTGAAGAGCAATGCCCGAGGATGCACAGTAAATCAAGGTTGCAAACGTAGCCTATCCACCTGATGTCATGGATTTTATGTTGTTGACTAAATACCTTCCTGAAGCGACTGACCCCACATTACTCGATAGCGAGGTCAGCGCGTCTCCAGATGCGGCTATCGGCGTATTGTTGATTAATCTGGGTACGCCGGACGCACCTACTGCGCCAGCCATTCGACGCTATTTGCGCGAGTTTTTATCGGATCCTCGTGTTATTGAGATTCCGCAAGTGCTATGGCAGGTGATTTTGAATGTGGCTGTCTTGCCGCTGCGTCCCAAAAAGCTGGTGCCCAAATATGAACTGGTATGGCTTGAAGAGGGGGCCCCTTTACTGGTTTACAGCCAACGTCAGGCTGTCGGGCTAGAGCAAATGCTGCGAAAGGCCAAGGCGAATATCCATGTTGAGTTGGCCATGCGCTATGGTAACCCCAGCATTCCTGATGCGATCGATGCGCTGCGAGCGAAAGGCTGCGAGAAGATCCTCGTGTTGCAGCTGTATCCACAATACGCAGCGTCCACCACGGCCACCGCCGTGGATGCCGTAAACCGTCATTTGGCGAAAGTGCGCAATCAGCCAGAGATGCGTTTCGTTAAACATTACTTTGATGATCCCGCGTACATTCAGCCCCTTGCGCAGTCGGTGCGTCGTTATTGGAAACAGCACGGCACGCCCGAGCGTTTATTGTTAAGTTTTCATGGATTGCCTCGGCGTTGCGCGGAACAAGGTGACCCCTATTATCGCGAGTGCATGCTGACGGCGTCGGCATTACGTAAAGCCTTGTCTGACACTCAAGTGCCCGTCTATGCGTCGTTTCAAAGTCGCTTCGGAGCCGAGCGTTGGCTAGAGCCCTATACCGAGCCTTTGTTAAGGCAGTGGGCGAAAGACGGGGTGAAATCCGTGCATGCGATGTGTCCTGGGTTTATTGCCGATTGTTTGGAAACATTGGAAGAAATCCAAGTCGAGTGTCGGGATGCGTTCTTAGAAGACGGAGGCCAACACTTTGCTTACATTCCATGTTTGAACGATGATCCGGCGTGGATCGAAGGCTTGCATCAGATAGCACGTCAGCATTTACAAGGGTGGTTGTCGGCGCCGGCTACGTTGGAAGAAAATTCATAAAAAAGTAGAACAACGCACTTGAAAGCGAGGGGCTTGGCCCCATGTTCGATATATTGATGTTTTTTAGCCGTGGAGAACCTTATGTCTGCATCGACAGATCAGCATGAAAATAATACCCCAAATGACGCGTCCGACCCGAATGCAAAGGTCGAGACCGTTGAATCTGCCGAATCGATTGAAAACGTGAATGAGCCAACTGCTGACGAGCGCATCGACAGCGCGCAGCTTGAAGAAGAGCTCGTCGAGGCTCAGGCTAAAGTTGCCCAATACTATGATCAGTTATTGCGTGCTAAAGCAGAGGTTGAAAATATCCGCCGCCGTGCCGAAGACGAAGTGTCCAAGGCCAGAAAATTCGGTACTGAATCGTTTGCAGAAAGCCTGTTGCCTGTTCGTGACAGCCTCGAAGCGGCGTTGGCGCAAGGCGAGCAAACGGTAGAAACGTTTCGCGAGGGGGTAGAAACCACCCTACGCCAAATTGATAACGCCTTTGCACGTAATCAGCTTAAAGAAATCGCCCCTCAGCCGGGTGACAAGTTTGACCCTCACCTCCATCAGGCAATGTCGTCGGTACCTTCCGAGCATCCACAAGGCGCGATCGAGCAAACCTTGCAAAAAGGATATTCGCTTGCAGACCGCGTGCTACGACCGGCTTTAGTGATGGTGTCAGCAGGCTAATTTAGTGGGTTTAGCGCCGTTTGCGGTTCGACTCTTGAAATAAGCAAAGCGGGCCCCACTTACTCTTTATCAAACAATTATTGCTTAACTAAGCAAGCATTCTATTTTTTACAAGGTAAAAAACATGAGCAAAATCATCGGTATTGACCTTGGTACTACCAACAGCTGTGTTGCTGTGCTAGATGGTGATCAGGTCAAAATTATTGAAAACGCCGAGGGTACTCGCACTACGCCTTCCATCGTTGCCTATATGCCCGATGGTGAAATCCTCGTTGGCGCACCCGCAAAGCGTCAGGCAGTAACCAACCCTACAAATACACTGTATGCGGTCAAGCGTTTAATCGGTCGTAAGTTCACTGAAAAAGCAGTGCAAACCGATATTGAACAAATGCCTTACAAAATTGTTAAGGCGGATAACGGCGACGCTTGGGTAGAAGCCCAAGGTAAAGCCCTTGCACCACAACAGGTGTCGGCTGATATTCTTCGTAAAATGAAGAAAACAGCGGAAGACTACTTGGGTGAGCCGGTTACTGAAGCTGTTATTACCGTACCAGCGTACTTTAACGACAGCCAGCGCCAAGCCACCAAAGACGCCGGTCGTATTGCAGGTTTAGATGTTAAACGCATCATTAACGAACCTACCGCTGCGGCTTTAGCTTTTGGTATGGATAAAGCGGCCGAAGGCGATCGCAAAATTGCGGTTTATGACTTGGGTGGTGGTACCTTCGATATCTCCATTATTGAAATTGCTGACGTTGATGGCGAGAAGCAGTTTGAAGTGCTGTCCACAAACGGCGACACCTTCTTAGGGGGTGAAGACTTCGACCAACGCATCATCGATTACATCATCGACGAGTTCAAAAAAGAAAGCGGTGCCGATCTTTCTAAAGACGTCTTGGCATTGCAGCGTTTGAAAGAGTCTGCAGAGAAAGCAAAAATTGAGCTTTCCTCTACACAGCAAACTGAAATCAACCTGCCTTACATCACCGCTGATGCGTCAGGTCCTAAGCACTTGAACTTAAAAATCACTCGCGCCAAGCTTGAAGCGCTAGTTGAAGATTTAATTCAACGCTCTATCGATCCTTGCCGTATTGCGATTAAAGACGCCGGTGTTAAAGTTTCAGAAATTGATGACGTGATCTTGGTCGGCGGCATGACTCGTATGCCTAAAGTTCAAGAGTTGGTGAAAGATTTCTTTGGTCGTGATCCTCGTCGTGATGTGAACCCTGATGAAGCCGTTGCCGCAGGTGCCGCGATTCAAGGTTCGGTTTTGTCTGGTGATCGCACTGACGTCTTGCTGCTAGACGTAACCCCCTTGTCTTTAGGTATCGAGACCTTGGGCGGTGTGATGACGAAGATGATTCAGAAGAACACCACGATTCCAACGCGTCATGCACAGGTGTTTTCAACCGCTGATGACAATCAGCCTGCCGTGACCATTAAAGTGTTCCAAGGCGAGCGTGAAATTGCAGCGGGTAACAAAGCCTTGGGTGAGTTCAACCTCGAAGGTATCCCACCAGCAACTCGTGGCACACCACAGATTGAAGTCACGTTTGATATTGACGCTAACGGTATCCTGCATGTGTCGGCTAAAGACAAAGGCACAGGTAAGGAAAACAAAGTTACGATTAAAGCCAACTCCGGTCTAACCGACGAAGAAGTTCAGCGTATGGTTCAAGACGCCGAAGTGAATGCGGCCGAAGATCATCGCATCGCAGAGTTAGCCATGGCTCGTAACCAAGGTGAAGCGCTCGTTCACGCGACACGTAAGTCCTTAGCTGACTATGGTGATAAGCTGGAAGATGGCGAGAAAGAAGCAATCGAAACAGCGATCACTGAACTGGAAGAAAGTCTGAAAGACGGTGATAAAGAAACCATCGATGCTAAAGTTGAAGCACTCAGCACAGCTTCGCAGAAGTTAGGCGAAAAAATGTACGCTGATATGCAAGCACAAGCTGCTGCGTCTGAAGGTGATGCGAATGATGCGTCACAGCCTACAGACGAGAACGTGGTTGATGCTGACTTCAAGGAAGTTAAGCGCGATCAGTAAGCGGTGACTGTTTAGTATCGGGCCCGGTATCTCACGAAATTTTGTGGGCACCGGGCATTATTATTCTATAAAAGAGCTTTAAGCTCCTACAGTCAAGATGGCAAAACGCGACTTATACGAAGTACTCGGGCTTGCGAAGAACGCTAGCAAAGATGAGATCCGGAAGGCTTATCGCAAGATGGCCATGAAATACCATCCCGATCGAAATCCGGATAGCCAAGAAGCCGAGACAAAATTTAAAGAAGCTAAAGAAGCTTACGAGATTCTTTATGACGAGCAAAAGCGTCAAGCTTACGACCAATACGGTCATGCCGGTGTTGATCCCAATGCAGGCATGGGTGGTATGGGGGGCGGCTTCGGCGGTGGCTTTGGCGACTTAGGCGATATTTTTGGCGAAATCTTCGGGGGCGGTCGCCGCGGTGGTGGCGGGCCTCAGGTGTACCGAGGGTCTGACTTAAAATACTCTTTAGACATCAGTTTAGAGCAAGCCGCACAAGGTTTTGATACCGAAATTCGTGTTCCCAGTTGGGAGAACTGTGACGTCTGCGATGGCTCGGGAGCAAAAGCGGGTACTCAACCCACTACATGTAGCACATGTAATGGCGCGGGTGCTGTTCGAATGCAGCAGGGCTTTTTCAGCGTACAGCAAACTTGCCCAACCTGTCACGGTACCGGTAAAGAGATCAAAGATCCTTGCGCCTCGTGCCATGGGGTGGGGCGTAAGCGCATCGATAAAACCTTAGAGGTGAAAATTCCCGCTGGTATTGACGACGGTATGCGTATCCGTTTATCCGGCAATGGTGAGCCGGGTGTTAACGGTGGCCCTCCGGGGGATTTGTATGTGGAAATTCACCTCAAGCAGCACGGTATTTTCGAGCGCGATGGTGATGATTTGCACTGCAGCTTAACGATTCCGTTCACAACGGCAGCGTTGGGTGGTGATATTGAAGTGCCTACGTTAACGGGTCGCGGTGAGATTACCATCCCTGAGGGCACGCAAGCGGGTAAAACCTTTAGGTTACGCGGCAAGGGAATTCGCGGCGTTCGTTCTAGCTATCCGGGCGACTTGTACTGTCATATTCAGGTTGAAACGCCCGTGCGCTTATCTGAAGATCAGAAGCAAATTCTTAGGCAGTTCGAAGACGCATTAAAAACCGGTGGCGATAAGCACTCCCCTAAAAGCGAATCATGGACCGATAAGGTGAAAAACTTTTTCTCCTAAAACTCGCTTATAAACGCTTCGCTTAAGCTACATAAAAAAAGCCCAACCTATTTCAGGTTGGGCTTTTTTTACGAAAGAAAACGTAGTGCTTTATTCTGACGCTTGTGTTGCAGCCGTTTCCTGTTTGCTTTGATCGGCAGCAATGGCAATGCTAAAGGCATCGGCGTCTAGGTATTGGCGCACAACGCGATTTACCGTGGCGGCATCTAAGGCTTTTAAGGCGTCGTCAATTTGTTGGGACCACGCAAAACTGCGGTCTAAATCTAGGTACCTTGCCCACGTTGTTGCTAAGACATCGTCTCGGCTACGTGCTAACTGACGGTATTTTAAAATCGCCTCGACTGCCTCGCGCACTTCGTCCTCACTGAAACCGTCGCTTAACACCTTATCGACTTCTTCTCGGATGGTGTTGTTAACTCGCTCTGAGTTTTCAGGGGCATGAATGGCGTAGAGTGTCCACGTCGAGCTTGGCTCGTAGGACGACACGTTTAACACGCTTCGTACATCGTAGGATAAGCCTTCTTGCACACGCACCCGATTCCATAAGCGCGAGGTTTCAGATTGGCTCAACATGTAGTTAGCTAAATAGAGCGCAGCAAAGTCATCGGCGCTGTCTTGTAGCTTAATGTTTTGTTTGGCCAGATAGAAAGCATTCGCTTTATCAGGCGTGTCGATCATGAAATTTTCAGGTGCTAATTCATGATAAGGATGGGCCGCACGTTCGTAATGAGGTGCTTGTTTCCACTGTCCTAAACCGTTAAGTAAAGCCTGTTTAATGGCCTCGGTGTCGACGCTGCCGGCCGCACTAAAACGGATATTGCCGGTGCCGTAAAAGCGATCATGGAAGGCGATGACGTCGGGTCGCGTTAAGGCTTCGGTTTCGGCAATGGCTTCTTCAAAGCTAGGCGTGTAGCGAATGTCGTCTTTGCCCCATGGGTTGTCGTGACGCGCAAGGGCTAAAGCGGCCAGCTCGGTGGGTTCGTTTTTGGCATTGGCATACGAGGTCAGAACACGGGCTTTATATTTTTCAAGTTCCGCTTCGGGGAAGTTGGCGTTGCGCAGTACTTCCAGAGCAAGTTCAAGTGCAGGGGCGAGGTTATCGCGCAATGTCGAAATGCCGACGTTGACGCCGCTGCTGCTTCCACTAAAACTGACATTGGCTTGAAGTTTGGTAAAGGCATCAGCAATGTCTTGTCGCGCTAACTGGTCAGTGCCGTAATTCAGTAAGCTGGCGGTAGCCGAACCGATAGCGCGGCTACCCTTTAGGCTTTCAGGGTCGCCGAAGCGTATATTCAACACAGCTTCCACGCGATCTCCGCGGGTGGCTTTGGGTAGCAGAGCCAGTTTGACATCACCCAGATTGTTCGGCAATTCTAAGGACTCGCGCTGTGTGTGCTCGTCGATGTTTTCAGGTGTGGGGGTGAAGCTTTCCGCAGCGATAGCAGAGGCTTTGCCTTCGTAACCTTCAAGTCGAGCTGATAAATCGGTGGGTTCGTAGGCCGGGGCGCGCAAAGGGGTTTCGGTAGGAATATAAAGGCCGTTGGTGCGGTTATCCGCCACGAGCCAGCGCGTGGTGGCCTCTTGAACCTCTTGCACCGTAATGGCCTCTACCTGATCACGTGCCAAGAAAAACAGTCTCCAGTCGCCGCTGGACACGCTTTCGGATAAGGCTGCCGCCAACTGAGAAGGGTCAGCGTATGCGCGTGACCAACTGTTTAGCCACTTACTGCGTATGCGATTCACCTCTTCTTCGGTGAAGGGGTGGTCTGCTAGGGTTTCCAGAGCTTGATTTAAGGCGTCAAGGGCCTGTTGTTGGTCCATGCTGTTTTCAAGTTCAGCACCAAAAAACGCATAGCTAGGATCATGTTGACCTGCTGCAAAACCGAAGACACTCGTGGCAAGTTTGTTTTCTACTAGGGATTGATACAGGCGTCCTGATGGTGTGTCACCCAGTATGCTTGCCCCAATGCTGACGGCAGTGTAATCGGGGTGCGCTTCGGCCGGAATATGGTACTGCGCCGCCACAATGGGCGAACCACCTTGGCGACGTAGGGCGACGGTGCGTGTACCGTCTTGTACAGGCTCTTGGGTGTATTCGGGGCGAAGCGTGCGAGACGGTTTCGTTAACGGATTAAAACTTGCGGCGATTTGTTCTAGGGTGGCATCGACATCAAACTGCCCACTAATAATCAGTACCGCGTTATCCGGTTGGTAGTACTCCCGATAAAAGGCCTGAAGTTGAGAGATGTCGACATTCTCTACATCCGAACGTGCACCAATTGTGCTTTTGCCATAGTTATGCCACTGATAGGCTGAGGCTTGCATTTTTTGCATCAACACACGAAAAGGGCTGTTTTCGCCGCGTTCCATTTCGTTACGAACCACCGTCATTTCGGCGTCGAGATCGTCTTTAGAAATGGTGGCATTAACCATCGCGTCAGCTTGCCACGCTATATACCAATTCAGGGTTTCGGGGTTAGCCGCGAAGCTAGCGTAGTAATTGGTTCGGTCAGCTGAGGTGGTGCCATTGGCAGCCAGCCCACGTTTCGAAAACTCGCCAAGGGCGTTGGGCAACGAGGGGGTGCCTCGAAATAGCATATGCTCTAACAAGTGAGCCATGCCCGTTTCACCGTAGTTCTCGTGCCTTGCACCCACTAAATAGGTCATGTTGACAGTGGTGTTGGGTCGAGAGGGGTCAGCAGCGAGTAAAACACGTAAGCCGTTATCAAGTGTATATTCAGTGACGCCTTCTACTGTCGCTCCTTCGCTAATGCCCTCGGGTAAGGCGTAGGCCAGATTTGGCGTGAAAGCAAAGGCTGCGAAAATCATGCTTAAGCCAAAGGTAATACGTGAGAGACGAGCAGTTGGCATGGATGTGGGCTCCTATGGTTGATTGCACCTATCATAAACTAAGGGCTGTGGCTGTGTCCCTCTTATCATGAAACAAGAAAGCGATGATCCTAACGGTTCTTTATGGCGCACTAATAGCGCTGTTACTAACGGCAGGAGGCTGGGCGGGCTTGCGTTATGCGCACGCCTATGCGCAGGCAATCAACGATGGGGAGCTTCCGAATTGGGCGACGGCGATGGCCTGCTTGCGCTTAAGCGGTGGCGTTGAGATAACGAGCCCGAGATCGTTCGCTTCTGTGTTTGTGTCGCTCTATGTGGGTCTATTGTTGGCGCTGGCTGTGTTGTGGCAGTCTTCGCTCGTGTCGGTAGTGCTTTTGGTGTTACTGATGCCACTTTTGTTGGCACTGTGTCGTATCGATCAACAAACGTTGCTATTACCTGATGCCTTGCTCATGGGCGTTTTGCTGTTAGGGCTGGTGTATGCCGTCGATGCCGAAGCGCTGGGCACAAGGGGTTCTTTGGCTATCGCTGTGTACTTGGCCCTGCGTTTGCTGTGTTGGGTTTACGAGCGTGTTAGCCAAAAACTGGCCATGGGGGCAGGTGACAGTAAGTTAATCGCCGTTCTGCAGTTGTGGTTTGACGTTGATTATTTTTTGCCGTTTATCGGCATCGCGGCGTTGTTAGCGCTGCTTTTTGCGGCGTTTTCTGGCACGCGACATGGGGCAGTTCCCTTTGGTCCGCCGTTAATCATGGCAGGCGTGTTGATGGTAGCCATCGGTGTCGTGCGGGTAGTTTAATCGGCCTGTATCCACAACTTTGTGTCTTTTTTGATTTGACTCGTCGCCTCAAGTAGAAAATCATGCATGGCAAGAATGCGGTTGGGGCTTTGTTGAGCGGCAAGTTCTAGGGCTCTTAGTATGTCATCTTGAGGGGAGGAAATCAGCTTTTCACACTTTTCCAGCACAGGCATGATGGCGACAATGCGTCGATCAGAAGGGTGCCTATCTCGTTTGATGAAGCCGCGTTGCTCTAAGCGTTTGATTAACGCGCTGACGCCGCTTGCACTTAAGTTCAACAGTTGCGCTAGCTCGCCCGTGGCGAGTTTTTCAAACTCTACGATGTATTCCAAGGCTTTGTAATCGTTTAATGCTAGGCCAGCCTGTTCGGCCTTTTGGGCTTTATGCGCCTCAATATAAAGGGCAAGCTGTCTGACGAGCATGACAGCAACATCGTCGACTAACTGATGCGAAAGCACGGGTTATGGTCTCCTGCAATGGGGTGCGGACATGGCGTTGGCTTACTACGATGGTGTGGAGGTCAAGCCAGTCCGCTTGGCGCTAACGATAAGACGGTGTTAGCGCCACAGTGGGTTAATGCTTAACGCCCGCCACCAAGCAAGCCTCCAACCAGTCCGGTAACCGGCGCTAATAGGCCGCTTTGGTTGCCAGTAGAGCCTGTGCCAGATTCTGCTGGGGCTCCACCACCTAGACCGCCAGTTAAGCCACCGACGAGGTTAGTCACGGGTGCAAGTAAACCGCCTTGTGCGGCATCACCGCCACCTAGGCCACCGGTTAGACCACCAACGAGATTAGTCACAGGTGCGAGTAGACCACCTTGTGCGGCATCACCGCCACCTAATCCACCGGTTAAGCCACCGACGAGGTTAGTCACAGGTGCAAGTAGACCGCCTTGTGCGGCATCACCACCACCCAGGCCGCCGGTTAGACCACCAACGAGGTTAGTGACGGGGGCAAGTAAACCACCTTGTGCGGCATCACCACCACCTAATCCACCGGTTAAGCCACCGACGAGGTTAGTCACAGGTGCAAGTAGACCACCTTGCGCTGCATCACCGCCACCCAAGCCACCGGTTAAGCCGCCCAATAGGGCGCCTTCGCCGCCGGTGATACCGAGGCCGTCGGTGAGGCTAGCCACTGCTAAGGTGGCGTTATCCAGCACAGCACCTACAGGGTTTGCTGCATTACCGTTCACAAGTCCACCGGCGCTCGTGACCGCTTGACCCAAGTGAGCCACCGTACCGCCCAGGCCTAGAGGTGTGGCACCAGAAACTTGTGTACCGGCTTGTTGTATTGCTGAGCCCAAACCACCCAGTAACGCATTAATGGGTTCACCCACACCCAGACCATCGCCCACTTGTTGGGTGACATTGCTGACGGTTCCGGTAATGGGGGAAAGCGTATTATCGAGTGCCGCGCCGACGGCTGATAAGGGTTCGTTCAGCCCCAGTCCAGCCAAGTTGTCGACGGCTTGGCCGAGGTTGCCTAATGTGGGTTCAAGAACGGGAGTCTGCTCGCCATCGACTAAGCTTGTTAAGCCTAATTGGCCGGTCAGGGGTGAGAGTAAACTGCCCTCGGCAAGAAGTGAGCCGGTCAGGTTTGCCACCCCTTGTGTCACGTGTCCTAGGGTAGCGCCTAGTGGGTTCTGCGTGCCATTGGGGTTCAGTAAGCCGCCTGCACTTCCCACAGCGTTGCCAAGTTCACCCACTAAACCACCGACACCAGCGCCTAGGTTCAATGGCAAGCCGCTATCGCTTAGGTCACCGCTAAGTCCGGTTAGCGTGCCACCGACTTCGTTAAGTAAGCCATCTACAGGCTCACCTAGGCCGGTAGTCTGGCCAACGCTTTGCGTCAGGTCAGTAACCGTGTCCGTAACGGGTGCTAAATGCGTGTCCAATGCGTTAGCCAGTTGCTCGCCAGTTTGCTCAAGATTAAGGTCAATGACGTTATCCACCGCAGCGCCTGTGTTTTTCAGTGCTGGGTTTAATAAACTGGATTGGGTGCCGCCGCCATTGCCGTTGTCACCGCCGTTTCCATTTCCACCGTTACCACCATTGCCCCCGTTCCCGCCATTTCCACCATTTCCGTTATCGGGTAAAGAGGGTGAAGGGGGTGGGGTGGGATTGTCACTGTACTTGAGAGAGCCGGAGCAGCCCGCTAAGGCAAAGGCGCTTAATAAAACGGTGGCTAATACACGTTTGCGTAGTCGTGTGCTCTGTGTTGTAGAAAAGGGTTTCATTTGGGATGCTCCTGTAGTGAATTTGTTGTCTTAATCTCACTAAAGCAATATCCGTGCCAGTTTTTGTTTATTTTTATTTTATTGTTTTAAAACAGAAGGTTAGGTGTTTTTGATAACGGTTTCGGTGTTTTTTCTCGTTCCGTTACTTCGTATTAAGAGTGAATTCAGGGGTTTTTATGGGCTTTTCGTAACAGCGTTACGTAACAAAGTAGAGAAATAGTCCGCTTTTAAGCGATGACGGATCGGGATGAGCATAGAAAGAAGGCTAAAGACCGTATCAGTTAAGCCATGAAAAAAAGATAATGCTGCTTTAGCGGCTTTCTTAGCAGCGAAACTGGCGTAATTATCCAGTTTAGGGGCGGTAGCGGTGGCTGCGACTATGCTGGAAGAGTTTTTTCAAAAAAAAGAACCCTACCGAATGAGCTTCATCAGCGATCTCCGGTAGGGTCAAGTTCGTTTTTTAGCCTAGAAGGGCATTCAGGGCGTTAACGGTGTCGTTTGGCTTAGGCGCCGACGCCGTGTTTGCTATCTAGCCATTTCTGCGTGCCCTGCTTAAGGCCACCAATGCTATCAAGTAAGAAGTCGTACATGGCTAAGACTTGATTGGGGTTCTCTTGCGCAGCAAATTCTAGCGCATTTTGAATCGTGTCCTGTCTTTTAGAAATGATGTGCTCACACTGCTCTTTAATGGGCAGCAGCGCCACGACCCGTCTGTCCAGAGGGTGGTTTCCGCGTTTAATAAAGCCTGACTTTTCCAATCGGCTGATTAACGCGCTTACGCCACTGGCGCTGAGATGCATAAGTTGGGCGAGCTGACCCGTGGCCAACGGCTCAAGTTCAACAATGTACTCCAGTGCTTTGTAATCGCTAAGCGGTAGCCCAGCTTGTTCGGCCATTCTGGCTTTGTTCGCTTCGGTGTAGACGGAAAGCTGTCTGACCAGCATTGCAGCCACGTCGTTCACCAGTTGCCGAGACAGCACCTCAGATTGCACGTTGAAATTAGGCGTATTAATTGTGGGGTAGGCTGCGGAGGAGCTTACATTCCATTCGGGTGTATTAAGCATGGTTGATGTTCTCCGTGTGGGTCTTGTAAGCCGCGATATGTTTTTACAACATGTGTGGCTGCGGATCAAAAAACAAGGCATTACAGTATTAATATCTATTAAGCAATTACCGTGCCAGTTTTGTTTTACCCCTTGGGTTTGTGCTTAACTGATTGTTTTTATTGCTGTTGTTTGAAAGGGTGCGTGAGCGTTAAGGGCTTGGGGAGTGGTTTCTTGTTACTTTTTTTCATCGTGTTACGTAACAAAGCTCAAAGCAAAGGCCACGATCTTGCTGAATCGTGGCCTTGCTTTATGAGTGTGAGGTTTGCTTAACGATGGGTTTTCTTAGCGTCCACCACCCAGCAGGCCTCCCACTAGTCCAGTAACGGGTGCTAATAAGCCACCTTGGTTGCCGTTGTTGCCAGTACCGGGTTCTGCTGGGGCTGCTGCTCCACCCAGTCCGCCAGTTAAGCCACCAACAAGGTTAGTGACGGGTGCAAGCAGACCGCCTTGTGCGGCATCGCCACCACCAAGACCACCAGTTAAACCGCCGACAAGGTTAGTTACTGGGGCAAGCAGACCGCCTTGTGCGGCATCACCACCACCAAGACCACCAGTTAAGCCGCCGACAAGGTTAGTGACGGGGGCAAGTAGACCACCTTGCGCTGCATCGCCGCCACCTAGGCCGCCAGTTAAACCACCAACAAGGTTAGTCACAGGGGCGAGTAAACCGCCTTGTGCGGCATCACCACTACCAAGACCACCAGTTAAGCCGCCGACAAGGTTAGTGACGGGGGCAAGTAGACCGCCTTGTGCGGCATCGCCACCACCTAGACCTCCGGTTAGACCACCAACGAGGTTAGTGACGGGGGCAAGTAGACCGCCTTGGGCGGCATCGCCACCACCCAAGCCACCGGTTAAGCCACCCAATAGGCCGCCTTCACCGCCGGTGATACCAATCCCGTCGGTAAGGCTAGCGACGGCTAGTGTGGCATTATCCAATACCGCGCCCACTGGGTTCGCCGCATCGCCGTGGACCAGACCGCCAGCGCTTGTTACTGCTTGGCCTAAGTGAGCAATCGTGCCGCCTAAACCTAGGGGTGTGGCGTCAGAAACTTGTGTGCCAGCTTGTTGCAAGGCTGAGCCTAAGCCGCCAAGCAAGGCGTTGATGGGTTCACCCACGCCCAATCCATCGCCCACTTGTTGGGTGACGTTGCTAACTGTTCCTGTAATGGGGGAGACAACTTGGTCTAAGGTGGCACCGACTTGACCCAGTGGTTCGCTTAGACCCAGTCCGGCAAGGTTATCCACCGTTTGCCCTACGTTGCCTAAGGCAGGTTGCAGCACTGGAGCTTGCTCACCTTCAAGTAAAGAACCGAGTCCAAGTTGTCCTGTCACGGGCGAAAGTAAGCTGCCCTCGGCAAGCAGAGCGCCAGTCAGATGCGCGACCCCTTGCGTTACGTGGCCCAAGGTGTCACCGAGTGCGTTTGGATTACCGTTTGGATTTAGTAAGCCACCGGCACTTCCCAGTGCGTTACCAATTCCGCCCACTAAGCCGCCCACGCCTTCACCTAGGTTTAATGGTAGGCCGCTTTCGCTAAGGTTTGAGCTGAGGCCCACTAAGGTGTTGCCCACTTCGTTCAACAGGCCATCCACGGGTTCACCCAGACCAGTGGCCTGACCCAGACTTTGCGTAAGGTTGGTAACGGTATCTGTAACCGGAGCCAATTGCGCATCTAGCATGTCGCCTAACTGCTCGCCGGTTTGCGCAAGTTTGAGGTCAATGACGTTATCCACCGCAGCGCCTGTGTTTTTCAGAGCGGGGTTTAATAGTCCAGAGGTGGTTCCATCGCCGCCGCCGTTATCGCCACCACCGTTGTCACCACCGCCGTTGTCACCACCACCGTTGTCACCACCGCCGTTATCGCCGCCACCGTTGTCACCACCGCCGTTGTCGCCGCCGCCGTTATCGCCGCCGCCGTTATCGCCGCCGCCGTTATCGCCGCCGCCGTTATCGCCGCCGCCGTTATCGCCGCCGCCGTTATCGCCACCACCGTTATCGCCACCACCGTTATCGCCACCACCGTTGTCACCACCGCCGTTATCGCCACCACCGTTGTCGCCACCACCGTTGTCACCACCGCCGTTGTCACCGCCACCGTTGTTGCCACCACCATTATCACCGCCACCGTTATTTCCGCCATTTCCAGGCTGTTCTGTTGGGGGGGTGATGTTGGCGTCGCCATACTTCAGTGTGCCAGAGCAACCCGCTAAGGCAAATGCGCTAAGCAGTACAGTTGCCAATAAGGTCTTGCGTAGTAACGTGCCGTTTTTTGTAGTAGAAATGGGTTCCATTTGGAATGCTCCTGTAGTGAATACCAATTGTTGATATCACTAAAGCAAAAAGCATGCCAGTTTTTCAGTTGTCTATTTTTATTGTTAATAATCAACTGCTTATTGTTATTTAATTGTTGTTTTCGAAATGGGTTGAATAGCTTTTTATTCAAAGATATCGTTTTTAAACGATATTTCTGGGGTTTTTCGTAACACTGTTACGTAACGTTCAAAGAAGATTGGGCAAAGAGGGGGTGACGCCGTTGCGTAGGGTTCTGGCGTTACGGCAAGCGTTATGACGGTTTAGCAGTGAGGGCGAGAACGCGTAAAGCGGCAATGGGCCGCCTTACTTGGGAAGCATTACGCTGTTAAAGCTGTATCTTACTGATACGAAAACAGGACATTCGCGTTAACACGATATTTGCGCTTTGTGGTGTTTAAGGGCAGGTCGCCAATCGGCTTGGCCACGTTGATGTCAAAAATAAAGTGTTTTGGGTTGCCAATGCGCAAACCCAATGCGGCCGAACTGAGTTTACGGTCATTATAGGCGCGCAAGTTGCTGTCGTTATACCAAGAGCGGGCCCAGTCGATGGCGGCGTAAGGCTGTATGTGATTGATGACGGCATTGCTCAAGCTAAAGCGCGTGTTCAGCTCTGCCGTTAAGCCTATCCCTTTATCGCCGGCGGCTTCACCCGCGGGGTAACCAAAACCATGACGCCATGCCCCGTACGAAACCTGTTCGGTGCTGGGCAGTATGTGCGGGCTGTATTGGCCGCTGGCGTGTAGGCTTAATCCGACTTTGTCGCTTAAATTGATGTTTTGGCGTGCGGTTAAGGTGGTGCGCCAGAAATCAAGTCGCGTATTTAATCGAGCGTTTGGATCAAAGGCCGAATCCAGACGTTGTTTAGCCCCCAAACTGTCTAGCCCTTTGTGCACGGCTAACTGAGCGCTGTGCGATTGCTTGCTGCTGGCACCGCGATAGTCCAGTTCGCCGCTTAGTACTCGTAAGTCGGTGACTTGCACCAGATAGCCAGCATTCAGGCGGTTATGATATTCGTCAATCGAGCGTGAAGCGCCAATGGACGCGCTGGCTTTTAGGCTGCGCTGATTTTCGGCAATCAGTGGATAGCTTAGGCCCACGTTTACGCGCTCGTTGGTCACGCGACGGTCCCAGCCTAGCTGGGTTAATAACGAGTCGTGTGGGGTAGAGCGGTAATGATAGCCATCAATGTCCAGACTTAAGCCGTTTCCGGTTAGGGGGACGGATAGTTTTCCGGCGAAGTAACGTACGTCGTCACTTTCGGTGGGGATGGCGGCGCTGATACGAAGCTCTTCGCCCAGCGGCGTGGCGCTTTTTATGGCAAGTTCGGCGATGGCTTGGCGGCCTGTGCCCAAATCAGAAATGCTAACGCCACCGCCCAGTGTTGAATGCTGAACGTTTAAGACCAGTTCGGTGCCACCATCGGTAGTGCGTGGCATGTCTAATGAAGGCGTTAACTGCAGGCCCGGAATGGTACGCAATAAATTTAAGGTGCGTTCTAGTGTTTTTCGGGTAAGCGGGCGCTCGCTTAGCAGTTTTTCACTTAAACGATGGATGCGTGCCGAGGTGCGCCCGGGGTCACCCTCTATGCGTAGTGATCGAACATGCCCTTCAATCACAGTAATTTTAACCAAGCCATTTGCAAAATCTTGTTCAGGCAAAATCGCAAACGATAACGGAAAGCCTTGCTCTTGATAGAGCATCGTGATGCGATTGGTTTGATTAACGAGTTCAGCAATGGTGAGTTGTTGCTGAGCTAAAGGCTCGATAATCGCCACGATCTCTTCAAACGGAATCGAATGGCTGCCACTGACATCAAAATGTTGGGGCACCACCACCTGCTGTAAGCGTTGCAATATAGCGTCTTGCGCAGCATTGGGCGCTTGGGGTAATTGCATGGCCGGCGCTGGTGCCACCGGGGCCGGCGTTTCGGTGGCGCTACGGGGCAAGGCATCCATCGGATTCCCTCGCAGTGGGGCATCAGCGTAAGCTACCGAGCAGCTTAAACCCGCTACCGCAAGGCAAGTTTTTAGAAGTCTGTGGTTGGGTAGGGGTGCGTAACTAAGCATGGCTCTTAATAGGTGATGGCAGCGTTGAAAGGGCTGCCGCTCAAGTGAAAGAGGAATTACGGATGCATAGGAATGCAGCTGTAAAAAGAGGGTGTTTGAATTGTTGATGTGCTTCTTTGTACTGCTAACAGCTATAAATCAGAACACAAACTGACTTCTTTAGCCATAAGTTGTCTAAATGCAACGTGCTCTTTGGTTTCTTTTTTAATATTTTGTTTCAAATGGCAAGTTTTTCCTAGGTGTTGTCCCTTAATTAAGCACTGCTAAATGCTTGAATTATCGCTTAAAATCTCATAAATTGCAGTGATGTTCGCTTTTTCTATTGTGTCTATAAATTGCAACAAACATCAACAAACGTACCGGATTGTCCGCTAGGTAGTTGATAATTCACCGTAAAAAATTGATGCCTGACACAAAAAAATTTATAGAGCTGTGTTAACAACACCTAAGTATCGCAAAAGAAACGGAATTGTAAAAAATTTTATGACGCTTTTCAGATGTATATTTATCATTGCATACATTTAAAGCATAAAAGAAATTAGGTGCTAGAATAAAATCAATAATTAAGTCTCAAAAGTAGTGGTTTTGAAAGTAAATAATTCAGCGGTTTTTGTTTAATACCGAAAGCTGTAAAGAAGAAAACACTTAAAGTTTAGTGTGTTGTTTGAATCCGAAACATTAAGTCTGTAAGGCTTAAGTATCCGCGCATTGTCACGTTGTGATTGCGCTTTTATGTTTATTTGGAGGGGTTTTTATGAAACAGCAACTACTTCAACTTTGGCGTGACGAAGACGGCGCGACGGCGATTGAATACGCGCTGATCGCGGGGCTGATTGCGGTTGTTCTTATCGGTGCCTTGGGACTGCTCGGTGGGCAAATCGAGGGTTTATTTAGTTCAATCGGCGAGGAGCTGGATACGGCTGCTGCGGGTGCAGGTGAAGATTAAGCTGGTTAAACACCCTAGAGGTCATTAATACCCATTTTTCGTTGTTGTGATAGTTAGCAACAACGACAAATGCAATTTATGGATTGGGCTTCTGATTGTGTTTTAAGGCTGTGCCATGACCCTCTTCCTCACCCTCGCTCTACTCTTTTGCGCCGCTAGCGATTTTTTAGGTCGCAAAATACATAATACAGCGATGGTGTTGATGATGGTCGTGGTGGCCCTAGCCCATGTGCTGTCAGCCGTGGGCTGGGCCCAACCTTATTCGTACAGCAGTTTCATTGATGGCAGTTTGGCGTTTGCGCTGGCTTTTATCGTCTCGTTCGTGTTGTGGCGCTTCAAGCTATTTGGCGGCGGCGATGTGAAGCTGCTTGCCGTGTTGGGTTTTTGTTTTGGTTTGAAGGCCTTGCTACCCATCGTATTGCTGGGCACGGTAGCAACGGGTGTGCATGCATTGGTGCTTTTTACCTTGCAGCGTATTCAAACCACCTTCGGATTTATGATTGCTCGCTTGCCTGCATCCGTACCCTATGGGGGATGGCTCGCGTTATCAGCAATAGGGTGGATGCAATGGAACCTTGCTCAGTAGATAGCAAACAGAGGCTACAGCGCTTACGACACGCTCAACGCGGTGTGTCGGCGCTTGAATTCGCCTTGGTGTTCCCCTTATTGTTCTTCATTTTATACATGGCCATTGCCTACGGCTTGATCTTCGCGGCACAACAAAGCATGAATTACGCCGCTGAAACCATGGCCCGTGAGTCGCTGCTATTCGGTAGCGGCGACGAAAGCTCCCAAGCCACGGCGGCTGATTGGTTAAGAAGTTTAGGTGGCGCATCGGCACTTAGTACAACCATCGTCAGGCAGGAAGATGACCCCAGTCTGGGCGAGTTCGAAAGCCTAGTCATCTTTCGTTATGACTACGCGAATCACCCCATTGTGCCGTGGCTAGGCCCCAAGACTTTTGGTGGTGTGTTGTTTCCTGATGAGCTTATTGCCACCGCCAGTGTCGATACACAGATCACGGCCAGGGTGGGGCGGCCATGAACCATCGTAATGTGAAGGGACTTCATGCCAAAGGCAGCGATTTACACCCACAGCAACAAGGCGCGGCGGCTTTAGAGTTTGTGCTGATCTTAATTCCGGTGCTGTTGCTGCTGTGTGCCATCGTGTCTTACGCCAGCTATTTTTTGTTGCAGCAACGCGTGAATCATACAGTGGGCGATGTGGCGCGTATGGTTAGCGTGCAGCGCGTGGCCTTGGACCCAGACAATCAAACCGCCTTCAGTACCGGTACGGATTCCTATAAAACCCTCATACGTGAACGACTGAGTGACGACGGCTGGCTACACGCTTTTAAAGACAATTGCGATGCGGCCCAATCGTTATGCCATCGCACCGCTATTGAATCCTTAGACTGCGATTGGTTTCCCGCCGATGCGGTGGCTGTTCAGCACTGCGTCAGGGTATCTGTAGACGTAGAAATAGAAGGGTGGTTTTTAACCGATTTACTTAGGCATGTGGGTAGAACGTTTTCGGATTCGGCAAATTGGGTACCTACCGTTGCTAGCGCTTCAGTCGTGGTACGACTACAAAATAATAGGTAGATAACAAGCTATGACGCGTTTTATGAAAGTGGCCGCTATTGTATTAAGTGTGTTGGCGCTGATATTGATCTTATTAGCGCTTAAGCTGATTTTTGCGCCCGCTCCACAGCCAGAGCGTGTGGTGGTGCGCGAGGTTCATACCGAAGCACCGGTTGAGGCGGTGGTGGTGCCCACCTATCCGGTGGTGGTTAGCTTACGCGAACTCGAAGCGGGCACTCAGATTATGGCCACCGATGTGGAAATTGCCCAGTGGCCTGTGCAGCCCCAGCAAAGTTTGCCTGAGATTGATCTGGCCGTGGGTCAGTATTTGCGTTTTGATGTGGCGGCGGGCGAGCCCTTACGAGACAGCGCGTTTAAGCGCGGAATCGCAGAACATTTGGCTGAGTCCGAGCGCGCGGTGACGATTGCGGTGGATGAACAAATTGGCGCGGCACATCGCATACAGCCCGGCGATCACGTTGATGTGTTTTTTACCCTGACTAAAGCGGGTGAAGTGGGCCACACCCAGTCACGTCTATTACTCGCGGCAGCACGCGTTTTGGCTTATGGCCGAGACAGTGTTGATGGCCCCGAAGCGGCTGCAACACAAGGCGGTAGGGGTAATCAAGATGCTACGGCACGCCATGCCATGCTGGCCGTGCCTTTAGATCAAGTCAATGAATTGCTGATGGCTAGTCGAAACGGTCGACTGCAACTGGTGTTGCGCCCGGCAGCTGACGTTGCGATGCCCACGCCGGAATTATTCGATGCCTACACACCGCTACGTGCAGGGCGAGCGGATCTTAGTCCTGCACAAAAAGCGCAATTACGCTCACCAGAAAATCTGGCTTACGCAGGCCTAAGCTTAGAGTCCGTTGCCGTTACCGAAGAGGAAGACGTAACGGATAGCGCACCGGCAGCCAGTACGAATCGCGGGGCAGGGCCTAGCAACCGTGTGCAGATTATACGTTCGGGGAAAGTGTCTGATGAGTCTTACTAATACCGTCGGGCTTCGTGCCGCGGCTGCGAGAGTAACTATGATGCGTTTTAAGCTTCAACAATTGTGCTTTTTAAGTGTGGTGCTGATCACAGGGCTAGTGATGTCGTGGAGCGCTCATGCCAATACAGTAGCGATGGTGGTCAACGATCAAGAGCTTTTGCGTTTTGCGCAGCCCTTGGTGAGGGTAGCGGTGGGCGATGAACGTGTGGCCGATGTACAAGTGTTGGATGGCCAAGGCGGTAGAGCCACCCAATTATTGTTGGTTGCGAAACAGGCGGGTCAAACCGATTTGCGTGTGTGGTTACGAGGTAGCGATCAAGCCATACGTTATCAAGTGCAGGTAAAAGGTGCCGTACAGCAAGCATTGCAGCAAGGTGGGCGCCCTATTGAGGCCGATGTGGGTGCTGCCGGTGGCGTGGCGACCATCAGCGGTAGCTCGAGTTCGTTGTTGGCGCACCGTGACGCTATGGCAAGCGCATCGCAAAGCGGTGCAGATGTCGTGGATTTGTCTGAGATCAACCTCAGTGGCATGGTGCAGGTGGATGTGAAAGTGGTAGAGGTGTCACGTTCGGTAATGAAGGATGTGGGCATTAGTGCCGAGGCACAGCGATCCAGTGGCCGTTGGGCTGCTGATCTGGCGTTGCCCTTAACCAGCGCTAATGGTTTTAACTTAATGTTTAGCTCAAACAGTTTTAACGCACGTTTGAATTTACTTGAACAAAATCGTATGGCCCGTGTGTTAGCCGAACCCACCTTAGTTGCGTTGTCGGGGCAAAGTGCCAGCTTTTTGGCGGGGGGCGAAGTGCCTGTGCCCGAGTCGGGCGGCTTAGGAACCACCAGTGTGTCGTACAAGCCTTTTGGTATTGGCTTAACGGTAACGCCCACAGTGCTATCGCGTGATCGTATTTCATTAAAAGTGGCCCCTGAGGCCAGTGATCTGGATTACGCCAACGCCATACCGGTAGCGTCGGGCGAGAACGTCACGCTGATGCCTGCCTTTAGAACACGAAAGGCTGAAACCACCGTAGAACTGGGCGATGGTGAAAGCTACATCATTAGTGGTTTAGTGTCGCGCCAAACGGCTGCTGACGTTTCTAAGATGCCGTTTCTGGGCGATCTACCCATTATTGGCGCATTTTTCAGAAGTATTCGTTATTCACAGCAAGAGCTTGAGCTGATCATTGTGGTGACACCGCGTTTGGTGAAGCCCATTGCACGTGATGTGACCTTACCCTTACCCGGTGCGGGTCAAGACCGTAGTGATACGCCGACGAATGCTTGGGGCTACTACTTATTAGGGCCTCAAGGGGGCGAGTTTATGCCTGGGTTTTCAAATTAATTCGGCCATTGTCGTGTTCGGGAGTGAAATCATTGACGAATAAGTGGAATTTCTTGCTATGTAGCCATGATCGTGTACTGGCTACGCGGTTAAGCGAAGTGTGCAGCGAGCTGGGCGTGGTGCGCAGCGTAGAGGCGGCACCGCAAGCCGTGTCAGAGGCTTTAGAGCAAGAGCCGATAGATTTGGTGTTTTTTGACTTTAGGTGTTCGGGTCAAGAGGGAGAAACAAGCTTTGATGCCGCAGTCGAGCTGGCTCGGTTAGCGGCCGAATTTTCAGCTCGGGTGGGCCGAGTGGCGATCGGGCAAAGCGAAGACTCGCAAAGTGTCATTCGGGCGCTACGCGCCGGCGTGCACGAGTTTATCGATTTGTCTCGACCGGATGAAGTGAAAGAGACCGTAGAGCGCGCACTGCATTATGTGCGACAACGCGTGCAATCGCACGAGCAAGACAGCCCACCTAGGGCTCGTAGTGTGTTGATACTGGGCGCACGACCTGGGGTGGGTGCGACCACGGTGGCCACCTATGTGGCCGCAGCGCTGCAAAAGAAGTTAGCCGGACAGTATGTAAAAAAAGGGTCCACCCCTTTGCTTAGCGACACGTCAATCTTACCGCTGGCCAATCGGGTGTGTTTGGTGGATTTAGGCTGGCCCACGGGTGAAAGTAATTTGTATTTGAATCTGGTGTCTGACTTCAACTTTATTGAAGCCAGTCAACAGGTACACCGCTTAGACAGCACTTTGCTGAAAACGGCGTTGCCTCAGCATAGCAGTGGCATGAACACCATTAGTTTACCGGCGGATCCGAATGCGGTAAGGCAGGCATCGCTAACCGATTGCTTGGCACTGGGCGAAGTGCTGGATCACCATTATGGCGCGTTAGTGGTCGAGGCAAATGGTTTTCCGAATATCGATTTTCTTCGAAAGGTAGCCGATCGTGTGGATGATATTTGGTTGGTCTGCGATCAAAACATGGCGTCGTTAATCGCCGTGGCTGACTTATTACCGCATTTTGAAGGGCTTTCTGTGCAATTGGTGATCAATCGCTACGACGCCCGGGCCGGCCTCACCGCAAAGGAAATCGCTGAGCGCTTCTCGTTGAACCTCTTAGCTACATTACCGGATCGGGGTTGGGAAATGATGAAGGCCGCTAATTTGGCAGAGCCTATTAGCCAAGGCGACGAGCGCGATTCGTACAACAAAGCCATTGTTGCCATGGTTAACAGCATCTATCACGAAGACGAGTCGCTGTCTGCGCCGCCTTCTAAAGCAAGACTTAAGTGGTTACCCCGTTGGGTTAGCCATTCACGATAATGACAAAGGAACGTGCAATGAGCGCAACGTCTTTTCCAGAAAGTGATTCGCTATTGGGTGGCGTGGACATCCATCGGGTGAAAGAGGCGGCACACGAGCATTTACTGGCTCGCATTGAAGAGCTGGGCGCCGAGTTCGGTCGTTGGACGCGTGAGGCCATACAGGAATTTGTCGGCATCGAAGTGGCAAATTTTGCTCGCTTGCGTCGTCTTCCTGTTAATGAGCTAGAGCAACAGCAAATTGTCAGTGCGCTTACTAAAGAATTAGCAGGCCTTGGGCCCTTAGAAGACTTACTGGCCGACATCGAAGTCGAAGACATACTGATCAACGGCTTTGATAAGGTTTTCGTGTCGCGTCGTGGGCAACTGGCTCAAGAGAACGTGCGCTTTAACGACAATAACCATGTGCTGCGTATTGTGCGGCGCATCTTAGCGCCATTGGGCCGACGACTGGATGAGTCCATGCCCATGGTGGATGCACGCTTGCCAGATGGTGGCCGCCTTAACGTGGTCATACACCCCTTGGCGGTTGACGGCCCGATGGTGTCGGTGCGTAAGTTTCGTAAAGACCCGCTTAAGCCCAAAGACTTACTTGAGCTAAATACCTTTGATCAGGCGATTTTTGATTTGTTGGAAGCGGCCGTGGCCAGCCGATGCAATATCTTAATTTCAGGTGGTACAAGCTCGGGTAAAACCTCGCTGTTGAATGCGTTGGCCTTTTTTATTCCCAGCACCGAGCGCGTGGTGACGATTGAAGATACGGCAGAGCTTTCGCTGAATCATCCCCATGTGGTGCGTCTTGAGGCACGCCAAACGGGCTATGACGGCAGTGGCGAAGTGTCGATACGTGACCTGATTCGTAATAGTTTACGTATGCGCCCTGATCGCGTGGTGGTAGGAGAGGTACGCGGCTCTGAGGTAATCGACATGCTTCAAGCCATGAATACCGGTCACGAAGGCTCGATGGCCACCATTCATGCTAACTCGCCGCGCGAGTGTTTGTATCGCATGGAAATGCTGGCGGGTTTCGCGGGGTTTCAGGGTAGTGAAGAAAGCCTGCGTCGCCAAATATCCAGCGCCTTGGACTTTATCGTACAAATTGGTCGCTTACCTAACGGGCGTCGACGTATTGTGTCGGTCACCGAGGTCACAGGCATGGGCGATGGGGTGATCTCTACCCAAGAACTTTATAAGCACGAAAGCGTTGTGGACGCCAATGACGAGGAAGTGGATCGTTGGGTCAGTTTAGGTATTCATCCTCATAACCGTAAATTGGCCAGTTATCGCGATGCCCTGAGTGCACGTGCGCAAGCAAAGCACGATAGCGATAAAGAATCCGGCTTTTGGGACTGGAGACGCTAACCATGATAGGGCTCGTGCTTCTGATGCTGGGTTTGGTTCTGTTTGCCGGTGCGCACTGGATATGGCGCTACGCGCTGTTACGTGAGCAGCACCGTCGGGTGGACCAACGCTTGTCTCAGCAATTAAGCCGGCACGCGCCTACCGAGTTAGCCAGTGTCCTTACTGAACAGCGTGGCGCTTGGATGCGGGCACCTCGTGGCTGGACAGAGCTATTGCTACGAGCCGGTTTGACCAGTTCCAGAACCTTATACATCAAAATGTTGACCCCTATTTTGGTGTTGTTAGTGACGGTGCTGATGAGCCTAGGCGCTTTTGCCGGGTTCTTGTTTCTGGTTTCAGCGGTACTGCTCTTGTATTTTTGGTTATGGCTACGAGCGGATAAACGACTACGAAAAATGAACAGTCAGATTCCTGATTTTCTGGAAATGATTGTGCGCTTAATGACCATTGGAAACAGCATGAATGCCGCATTTCTTCGTGCTAGTGAAGCTGCCCCAGAGCCCATACAAGGTGTGCTTGAGCGGGTGGTGTCTTTGCATCGTTCAGGCAAAGAACTGGATGATTCCTTGCGTATCGTTTCGCGTCAATTTGGGCTGCATGACTTGTTTTTAGTGGCAGCGGTGATTGGCGTGGCTATGCGCTTTGGTGGACGTAGCGACCAGACACTTGAGCGCATGGCAGGTTTTATGCGCGACCGAGAGCACTCACGGCACGAGCTTCACGCCTTGTCAGCCGAAGTACGCTTATCGGCGTGGGTGTTGGGTTTATTACCGTTGTTATTAGCCTGCTATATTTTGATGTTCAACAACGCATTGTTAGTAGGAATGTGGAACGACGTTGCCGGGAAAAAACTACTTTTTCTTGCCGCTGGTCTACAGATTTTTGGTTCCTATTGGCTTTACCGTATGACGCGACAGGTCTAGGAGGGCGCCATGGATCAACACCTTCTGATCGGCTTATTGATTGCTTGTGCTGTGCTTTGTTTAGCCATGGCAACGGGCGTGGGTGGATGGTTGCTGTTGAGAAAGGGCAGCGAGCGTAGCAAAGTACGAAAAAATATGGATGCAGCCATTGAGCAGCGTCAAAACCGTGGCGAGGCCGCTACCCAAAAGCGTAGCTGGAAGCAGCAGCTTATCGGCTTACTAGAAAGTCTGGGTAAGTGGGCGTTAGCGGGGCCATTGGGTAAAAGCGTGTTGGCCGACGAAGATCGTGAGCTGGTCGACGGTAGCGGCTTCAAAAACCTAGCTCAGGCCCGCCTACTGTTTGTGGGGCTACGTATTGTTAGCACACTTTGTTTTGTGGTAGTGGGCTCCGCTTTCCCTTTTGGGGGCTTCTTAGCCAAGGTGCCCTTTATTGGGGTGTTTTTAGGCTTCGCCTTGGGCTGGATGCTGCCCAAGTGGGTGTTACAACGCCGCACTACCGAACGCCGCAACGCCATCAAACAAGAATTACCGCTATTTGTGGATTTAATACGCTTATTACAAGGCGTGGGGTTATCCATGGATCAAAGCTTACACACCGTAGAAAAAGAATTTCAAAATGTGATTCCGGTGTTGGGGCACGAGTTAACCCTGTCGCTTGAACTGTATTCCCGAGGGCGTACTCGCGAACAGTCACTTGAGCGACTTTCAAAGAATTACCGTAACGACGATTTAGCCGCGATCTGCCGACTTATCGTGCAAGTGGATCAGCACGGTGGTGGCATGCAAGAGCCGCTGAATCGTTTTGGTGAGCGACTGCGCGAGCAGCGACGGTTAAACCTAAAAGAAGAAGTGGGAAAGCTAACCGTAAAAATGACAGGAGTCATGGTCATCACCTTATTGCCCGCCTTATTAATTGTCACGGCAGGCTCCGGTTTTTTGGCCTTATTTCGAGGCTTGTCACAGATGTCAGGGGGGTAAATATGGTGCAAGCTAAAAAAATAATGTGGAAGCGTCAATCTAAATACTGGGCTGTGGTGGCGACGTTACTGCTTGCTGGGTGTGCAAGCAGCGGTTTAGAAAGTGCTTACCAAT
This sequence comes from Paenalcaligenes sp. DL 463, assembly GCF_057475185.1. Taxonomy (NCBI): domain Bacteria; kingdom Pseudomonadati; phylum Pseudomonadota; class Betaproteobacteria; order Burkholderiales; family Alcaligenaceae; genus Paenalcaligenes; species Paenalcaligenes sp. DL 463. The sequence continues at coordinate 1,103,986 of NZ_JBYBKX010000001.1, forward strand.
TGATCGAGCAGCAGCAATCTCAACAAGCCTTAATACGCCAACACGAAGCGCAAGAATGGAAAAGAAATGCGCCGAATCAACGTGAAATTGCCTTAAACGGCATCAGCGAAGTGCAGCAACAAGGGCGTTACTTTGCGTCATTGGCCTTTATTGATGCATATGTCGCAGAGTTTGGCAGAAACCCTGAAATCGATGTGATGCAAGCCGAGGCTTTTCGTAATACCGGTCAGTTAGAACAAAGCCAAGCCTTGTACCAGCAATTGTTAGCGGGCTCGGAAACGGCACTGGCCTATCGCGGTTTAGGCTTGCTTGCCGGACAGCAACAGAATTATGCGCAAGCCGCTGACTATTTAGCGAAAGCAGTACAACAACGCCCAACGGATGCCATGTTGTTAAGTGATCTGGGCTTTGCGCAATTGCGCTCGCATCGCCTAGCGCAGGCACGAGTTTCATTGGGTAAGGCAGCAGAGCTTGAGCCCGATAACGCCAAAGTATTAAGTAATTTAGCCTTGTACTTACTGCTAAACGATCAAACGCAGCAGGCTGAAGAACTGATGACCAAGCGGCGTATGTCCGATCAGGTACGTCACGCGGTGCATGAGTTGGCGTATGACATTCAACATTCAAAAAAAGCAGTGGCCGCACCGGTAATGATGGCAGAGCTTAAAACGGATGCACAGCAAGCCCCAGCGTCAGAGGCGTTGTCTCGCCCTGCAAACGAGTCTGGTGTGGTGCGAAACGTAACGCAAGCGGTGGCGTCCACGCACCCAAGCCCAAGCACTCGTGTTACCACCAGTGCGCAACAACAAGGTGAAGTCCATCGCGCAACCGAAGCGCCTTTTGGTTTTACGAATTCACGCCTGATTCAATAAGGACAATACGATGCACACCTCCACTTTTTGGGTAATAGGGCTGGCTGTAATGGCATTTAGTAGCGCCAGCGTTGCACAGCAAACTCAGCATCCTTTAACGCAACAGTTGCAGAACAATGCGCCTGCACCGGTTCAAGCACAAAGCTACGTGATCAACCCAGTCAGCACAGCCGAATCCGCCGTGGTCACCCAGCGCTCTTCAGCGCTGACTGTAAGTAGCGCTGCTTCGGCAACCCGTTCCGTGGCCGCACAGACGCAAGCGCGCACAGCCCCTGTGACAAACTCATCCACCAACGCGGTGGTTCGTAACCAAAGCCCTGCAGCTCAGCAACAAGCTGTGCAGCAAACCAGCCGTACTTATGCGCCTCGCGCACAAATCGGTGAGGTGACCCGCAGCTTATTGACCGCCCAAGCTCGGCCCGATCGACGTGGCACCGAACACACCGTATTGGGCATTACCGCGACACGCACTTGGGAACGCTACTTACGTAGTTTCGAGCACGAGATACCCGAACGATTTGAGCAGTTAGAGGCACAACGAACGAGCCGCTAACTAAGCGAAGGCTTAGGCGCCCAAGGAGAACAACATGACCCCACATCAACACGCTAACAAGCTGACTCGACGACAACGCGGTTCAATCTTGATCCCCGCCGCCGCTGCCGTATTGGTGTGCGTCATCCTCCTCGGCGCCGCGCAACTTGGCTTGTACTTCTCGGTAAAACGCGAAGCGCAAAACGCCGTTGATTTAGCCGCGCTGAATAATGTGATTTTGTTGGATATGAACGGGTATGGCGATAGCCCTTCGTGTGGTGACATGCAGAGCGATGTAGAGAAGTACATTGAAAACTATCCCTCGCTGTACGAACACCGTGAGTCGTTAAGTGTGACTTGCAAACGAGTAATAGAAAGCAATGGCGACTATTCCCTCGACACCGCTGCCACACTTCCTGCAAATGCTCTGGAAGTTCGATTAGACCTAAAAGCCCAAGCCTATGCGTTTTTCGGAAGCTTAGGTCTAGAAAAAATCAGCGCCACCGCCACCGCCTACCTACCGCCTATTGATGAGTTCTTGGAGCAGCAGCGTTTCAGTGTGCAATACGATACGTTGGGTGTGAATAATAGTGGTTTGATCTCGCAGCTTCTCACGCAGGTGGGCTTAGAGACACATCATATTGATGTACTAACGCATAACGGATTAGCGAATGCAAAAGTTTCGCCATCGGGTTTATTAGCTGCCTTAGAGTTGCCCGTTGATTTGGATTTAAACGTGGCCACACCTTTGGATTTATTGGAACTCGAACGGCTAAGCGTGGCAGAAATTCTTAAAGCTAGTGCTACGGTTTTAGGGCAGCAGGAGCTTGTGGGAGTAAGTCAGGCTAATGTTTTGAATGCAATCGATGCTTTAGTTGGAGTTTCTGGCTTTGGAACAAAAGTTCCTTTGTTTGGTCCCGATGGTTTTTTAAGTATTGCTCATTATGAAAGTGCTAAAGCGGCACTTGGGACTCGTATCGATTGGGGCGAGTTTTTAAATACCGCTGTGCTTTTTGCTCAGGGCGATTCGTTTCTTGAGGTTTCCGAAAGCTTGAATTTAGGCATTGTGAAAGTCGATTCAGCAGTGCGGGTGATAGAGCCTCCCTCCAGTGCACCGCTGATAGTGGGTGCTAAAGCGAGTCATGCCAATGCTCGGGTTTATATACGTGCGCAACTTAACTTACTACTTTTGAAAGTTGACTTACCTATTGTTATCGAGTTGGGTCAGGGGGATGCAACTCTACAGTCTTTAGCGTTTAGTCGAGTAAGTAGAGAGGGAGTTGCTGAATTCGAAGTGAGCGGTGCGCTAGTGAATGTTTGTATGGGTAGATTTGCGAATACAGAATTGTTCTCTCGCGAAAACGGATGCACGGAGGAGAGCGTAGTCTCAGATTATGAGATTGTTAATGCCTTGGGCATCCCTATAAAAACCAGTTTAAAACCCGCTGTGTTTTCAAAGGAAGATATCCCGCCTGTGTATGTGGATCTTATCGGTAAGGGGCCTTTTGAGTCAGAACCTGTGCCTACCTTCGAGTTGAATCTAAGTTCAATTGTTCATCAAGTAGTGGGTGAAACCGTAGGAGGGGTTCTGGGAAGTTTGTTGGACGCTAAAGATGAAATACCTTCTAATCGTTCGAAGCTAACTGATTTAGCGAAGAGTTTAGTGGGAGGGCCCAACATAGAAGATCCCCCTTATGAGAACCTAGAGGATTTCAATCAGTCTTTGGAAGACGCTGAGGAGATGTTGATAGAGATAGAAACGAATGCTAGGAACGCAGGCGTTGCACATGAGGTGGTTAGACTCTTAGGATCAGTAACATCTCTGGTTACTGGCTTGTTAGAGGGAGTACTAAACCTGATCGGTGATCTTCTAAAAGGCATCGTTTGCATTATTCCTTGGATTTGTTCAGATGAGCCGCTAAAAGATTACGAGAAGTTGGCGGGAGCGCTGGAAGATAGTTCGTCCGATAGTAGGGTTGTAATGCTCCTTTTGACTGTCTTGGATTTATTGCTTGAGCCGTTGGAAGATGTACTTAACCCTGTATTAGATAGCTTACTTGACGTGCTTGGGGTAGATCTAGGAGACGTAGTCGTACGTGTGGACGAGTTTTTCAGCCACGATCACTTCGAAGGCGTACTCATTCACAACCTCTCTCACGACTAAACTCCTCAACGTTATTTATCGTCCCATTGAATGTGGATCTTTCTATGACACCAACGCTGTACGTAATTGAAGGTTCTTCAGATCTGTTTTTTCGAGCGATGCGATGCTTGGAAAGCAGTGATGTGGGCGTGGTCCGGGTGGAGTCAGATTCCTCATTACCTACAACGGAAAAGGGGCTGGCTTCGGCTATTGCGCTGGTGTCTGTCTCGGTGATTGCCACGCCTGACTTTTTTGCACAGCAATGGCTAAGTAAATATGCGGTGCCGGTGATTTGGGTGGCCTCATCTGAGCGTGCTGCTGACCCTCGTTATTTTCCAGAACGTTTGTCGCACACGTTATCGTCCGATTTTAATTGCGCCGAGCTTCGGCACTTAGTTGAGAAAATCAGCCGAGGTGCCGCTTTAGAACGTGCTGAGCATCAGGCCGACGCTTCCCCTAGCGAGCCGCTGATCGCGACCTCAGCAGCGATGCAAGCTTGCTTAGACGACGTGCGTTTATATGCTGACACGCGGGCGAGTGTGTTGATTCATGGCGAAACTGGCGTGGGTAAAGAGCGGGTGGCAAAACTGTTGCACGACCAGTCCAGTCGCCGTAATGGACCTTTTATACCGGTTAACTGCGGTGCGGTACCCGAAGGCTTGTTCGAGGCGCATTTTTTTGGTCATGCTAAGGGCGCGTTTACGGGTGCCATTGGTGCGCACAGTGGTTATTTTGAGCAGGCGAACGGTGGAACGCTATTTCTTGATGAAATTGGTGACCTTCCGTTGCATCAACAGGTTAAACTACTGCGAGTTCTGGAACAACGCACGGTGACCCGTTTGGGGTCAACGACGGAAATTGACGTTGATTTCCGTATGGTGGCCGCCAGTCATCGCAGTTTGGTGCAGCTTGTGTCCAACGGCGATTTTAGGGCCGATTTGTATTATCGCTTGGCCGTCGTTGAGTTACACATCCCCAATCTCGAAGAGCGGGGTGCTGAAGAAAAGTTGGCGCTGTTCACGGCCTTGCTGCAACGCGAATTAAAGGCGACGTCGTTGGATGTGCCGGCTTGGATTGGCGCGGCGCTTGATAACATGGTGTTTACGGGTAACGTGCGCGAATTGGCGAACTTGGTAGAACGGGTGGCGTTGTTATATAAGCGTGAACGTAGCCTAGACAGCAACGCCATTAAGCAGGTGTTTGACCGTTTTAGTCGTGTTGGGTTGATGTTAAATGCACCCAAAGCGTTACCCGCAACGTTAAACGAGGCCCAAACTGAATTCAGTGCAGCCGAATTAGCCGAGCGGGAAAAAATTATTGAAGCGCTAGAGCGTAATGCTTGGCGTCGTCAGGACAGTGCAGCCGATTTAGGAATTAGCCGTAAAGTCTTGTGGGAAAAAATGCGCAAGTTCGATATTACTGAACAGAGCGAGCGCAGCGAAGTCTAAAACAGGGAAAGGATGACAATGGGAAGTACGTTAATGCGCAAGCAAACCATGACCATTAAACTGTGTTCATTAGTGGCGCTGGCACTGGGCCTTAGTGCGTGTAGTGCAATTTCACCAACACAAGACGTGTCGCGGCCTGTGGTGCAGCAAACACCAACGGAAACCGCAGCAGAAACCACTGACGTCATAGAACCGATTGCTCAGCCCGAGGTGGCGCCCGTTGCAACGCGCGCGTTGGGCAGTACTGCCGACGAGCTACAAGCGATGATCCAAAGCCGAGAGGTGCGCGAGTTACGCACGGCCTATAACGGCTCTTACGGTGTTAGCATGCTGTTTAACCCCAGCACACTGGACTATTATGTTGCGCTTTTTCAGCAGCAACGCTTCTGGCGCATTCTAAAAACCACATCCTTATCTGAAGCCGAGAAAAGCTATACCGCCTATCGTCAAGAAACGGTGGCTTTAGCACGTTCCGAGCTACAGCGCATACGGCTTGAGGCAGAGTACAACAAAATCGAGGCCGAGCTTAGCGATAGTGCTGATGCCTTAACCACGTTGCAAAACGACATGGAATACCAGCGTCAACAAGAAGCGCTTATCCTTGCCGAGCAGCAAAGCGCAAAACGTGAGGCTGAGCAGTTGGCCGAGCAAGAGCGCGACGCGCGTAAGCAGTTGCAGGTATTGCAAAATCAAATTCGCGAGCTAGAGCGCCAACGCGCAACCTTACGTCGATTGCACGGTAACTAATAACGGCAGTTGAAATGCCGTAATCAATCTCTACCAGTTTGAACGTACAACGATGCCCTCATGGCTGCCAGCGATGGGGGCATTGTTATTTTGATAGATAACGCATACCGGCTTCTAAGCCCGACAGGCTAATGTCGTACATACGGTCTTGCATGATGTGTTGAACCATCGCGATGGTTTGAGGATACTGCCACACACGTTTGGGCTGTGGGTTTAGCCAGATGGCTTTGGGCCATTGCGTTAACAGGCGTTGAAGCCATACCGCACCAGTTTCACTGTTGTTGTGTTCGACGGATCCGTTTACCGTCATGATTTCGTATGGGCTCATGGTGGCGTCGCCCACCAGAATTAATCGCCAGTCGCTGTTGTAACGATGAATAAGATCCCACGTGGGGGTGCGCTCGTGATGGCGTCTGTCGTTGTGCGTCCATACTGTCTCGTAAGGGCAGTTATGGAAGTAATACACCTCAAGGTGTTTAAACTCGCTGCGAGCGGCGGAAAAAAGATCTTCCACTAAGCGGATGTGATCGTCCATGCTGCCGCCCACATCCAATAGCATTAGCACCTTAATGGTGTTTTTGCGTTCGGCCGTCATTTTGATATCGAGCATGCCCGCATTGCTGGCAGTGCTACGAATGGTACCTGGTAGGTCTAGCTCTTCTGCGACGCCTTCCCGTGCGAAGCGGCGTAAACGTCGTAGGGCGATCTTAAAGTTACGAGGGCCCAGTTCTTGTTGGTCGTCGTAATCTTTAAACTCGCGTTGCTCCCAGACTTTAACTGCGCTACGGTTCTCTGCGGACTGCTCACCCAAACGTAAACCTTGGGGGTTGAAACCACTGTTTCCAAAGGGGGATGTGCCCCCGGTACCAATCCACTTACTGCCGCCCGCGTGCCGCGACTCTTGTTCTTCTAAACGCTGTTTAAAAAGCGCGATGAGTGCTTCCCAGCCTAGCTTTTTGATGGCGGCTTGATCTTCTGCACTTAAGTGACGTTTAAAATCACTGATTAGCCAGTCAAGCGGAATTTCTTTGTCGCTGGCCACCGTTTTTAGATGCTCGCGATAAAACTTGCCGAATGCGACATCGTACTTATCGAAAAGGCTTTCATCTTTCACCAGAATCGTACGCGCCAACACGTAAAAACTGTCCAGTGTGGGCGGCATCACGGGCTGGCGTAGCGCTTCAAGCAGGCTCAGGTACTCACCGATTGAGACGGGTATTTCATGAGCACGTAAGTGGTAGAAGAAATCGATAAACATGGTGATAAACGAAGCAAGATAAAAAAGGCCAGCGATAGCGTGCAGTAGTTTATAGCAACGGCAGATAAACCGTTGTTTATATTCGATTTATCGTCGATGGCTTGTCGATTGGGCTACCTTTGCCAGACGTTCTAACAGACTGACATCTTGCTCGTTTTTTAATAGTGCTCCCGCAAAAACCGGAAGGCCTGTTGCATCGGGAGCACTGGGGTCTTCATGTATGGCGTCAGGGTCGACGGATTCGCTTAACAGAAGATAAAACCAGTCTAAAAACTCGGATGTTGAAGGCCTCTTCTTTAATCCCTGGGTGTCGCGTAGCGTGTAAAACACATCCAGTGCGGTGTTCAATACGTCTTCCCGTAATGTGGGGAAATGCACACCTACAATTTGCGTAAGGGTCTCGCGATCGGGGAACTGGATGTAATGAAAAAAGCATCGACGCAGAAAGGCATCCGGCAATTCTTTTTCATTGTTAGAGGTGATGATGATCAGTGGTCGATGACGAGCGCTAATGGTTTGTTGGGTTTCATAGACATGAAACTCCATCTTGTCGATTTCTCGCAGTAAATCGTTGGGGAACTCGATGTCGGCTTTATCAATTTCATCGATCAATATGACGCTGGGTTGCTCGGCTTCAAAGGCTTCCCACAGTACGCCTTTTACGATGTAGTGCCGAATATCATGCACCTTCTCGTCGCCAAGCTGCGAATCACGCAGACGTGAAACAGCATCGTATTCATATAACCCTTGTTGTGCCTTCGTGGTGGATTTAATATGCCATTGCAGCAATGGCCGGTCTAAGGCGGCAGCCACTTCTTGGGCTAAGTGCGTTTTACCGGTGCCGGGCTCTCCTTTAATCAATAAAGGCCGGCCAAGCGTAAGAGCAGCGTTCACCGCCAGTTTTAAGTCGTCGGTGGCGATGTATTGCTCGGTTCCTGAAAAACGTGGGTCAGAAGCATTTTGTAAATCGGTCATAGAAGCGGTATAAAGCAATAAGGTGTTAACACTAATATGGTTTAGGCACATAGCCTAGCGTACAATTATGCATGTTTATGACGGTCGCTAGAAAGTCATCGTAACCATTATTCCCCATGTGTAATGGCTGCGGGCAGACCGGTTTCCAACTCAAAAGGTCTTATACGCCATGATGAAGTTGCAACCAGGAAGTACCGCCTTATCTAAACTGGTAGCGATACCGGTTTTACTTTTATTCTCTTACTCTGCCTTAGCGCAAGACTCGCCTGAAATCATTCAGGGCAACCCTGACGATGCAAAAAGTAAAATTTCAACCTGCATCGGTTGTCACAGCATACCAGGGTATCGAGCCAGTTTTCCCGAAGTCTACCCCGTCCCCATGATCGCCGGCCAAAGCGAACAATACATTATTACGGCCTTGAACGATTATGCCAGTGGGGCCCGATCTTTTCCCACTATGGGGGCGGTAGCACACAGTTTGTCCCCTCAAGATATTGCCGACATCGCGGCTTATTTTTCTAACCTAAAATAAGGGGGCAATGATGCGTCAATACCTATTAGTAGCGGCACTTTTTGCCTCAGTGTGTAGTATGGGGGCGAAGGCTGAAGAGGTCATTAATGGCGAGGGGGTCTGGCAAAAGTACAACTGTGCGTCCTGTCATGGGGCTGATGCCAAAACGCCCATTATGGATACCTATCCTGTTTTAGCAGGGCAGCATGCCAAGTATCTTGCGCAAACGTTGCGAGCGTATCAGCGCGGTGTGGCCGGGGCACCTGCCACATCCAATATACGCACCAATGCGGTAATGGGCGCCTTGGTCGCTAACTTAACCGGCGACGAGATCGATGCGGTGTCGACGTGGTTGGCAACCTTAGAGTCCCCGTTGTCGAATCGACGCTAAGGACATAACAGGGTGGGGGTAGCTACGCTGGCTTAACGCGTGGTGTAACGGTTGATTAGCTCAAGATAACGCTCGTTATCAAGGGGCTGATTTAAGCGTTGTGCCTCCCAGATGACTTCGCCCAGCGCATCCATAATGCGGTGCGCCGCTTCGTGTGGCGTCATCTGTGCGATTAGCCGGTTATAGGCCGCCTTGATGCCAGGGGGCTGATCAATAGACACCTGTTCATGAATTGCTAAATGCATGGACAAGTGCAAAAAAGGATTGGTTTGCCCTTGCTCTACGCTGTAGTCGGCATTGACCGCGTCGGGGTCAGAGAGCAGTTCGTGGTATTCGGGATGCTCATGGACCCAATCCATGGCGATCAGCTCTAGCGGCGTCAACACACCTTTGTTCTGGTGCTTTTGCCACGCTTCTGAGAAAAACTGGCGAACTTGCTCGCGGGTAGGGTTAAACATGGCGGTAATGCGTTGATATATAGTCAGTCATCCCTATATTCTACCTGTTAGCCCTTGCTTGAGATAGCGGGTGATAGGCTGCTGTGTCTGTTGTTTATCATCTATTTTCGTGCTTGAGCGAGTTTTAGGCTAAACTCTTATATAAGACTGAAACGAGCTGTAGCTATAGTGTCGTTTCGCGATCATTTGTTTTCTATTCTGGAGCATTACTGGAGCATCATGACCTATCAGCATATTAAGGTCCCTGCAGAGGGGCAGAAAATCACGGTTAATGCCGACTTCTCAATCAACGTACCCGAACAGCCCATTGTTCCTTATATCGAAGGCGATGGTACTGGTGTTGATATTTCTCCCGTTATGATCAAAGTGGTCGACGCGGCAGTGAAAAAAGCCTACGAAGGCAAACGTCAAATTCACTGGATGGAAGTTTTTGCAGGTGAAAAATCCACTCAGGTCTATGGCCCTGATGTGTGGTTGCCTGAAGAAACCCTCGAGGCAGTTAAAGATTACGTTGTATCCATTAAAGGTCCGCTTACTACACCCGTTGGTGGTGGTATCCGTTCGTTGAACGTAGCGCTACGTCAGCAACTCGACCTTTACGTTTGTTTGCGCCCTGTACGCTACTTCAACGGTGTACCGTCGCCTGTGCGCGAGCCTGAAAAAACCAACATGGTTATTTTCCGCGAAAACTCAGAAGACATTTACGCTGGTATCGAGTTCGAAGCCGAGTCTGCAGAAGCTAAAAAACTGGTCGACTTCCTACAAAACGAACTAGGCGTTAATAAAATTCGCTTCCCAGCCACATCCGGTTTGGGTGTTAAGCCTGTTTCGCGTGAAGGCACACAGCGCTTAGTGCGTAAAGCCATTCAGTACGCGATTGATAACGATCGCTCCTCGGTTACTTTGGTGCACAAAGGTAACATCATGAAGTTCACCGAAGGTGGCTTCCGCGATTGGGGTTACGAGCTGGCTCAGAAAGAGTTTGGTGCACAGCCTATTGATGGCGGCCCATGGTGCAAATTCAAAAACCCGAAAACGGGCAAAGAAATCACCATTAAAGATTCTATCGCTGATGCCTTCTTACAGCAGATCTTGCTGCGCCCAGCCGAGTACGACGTCATTGCAACGCTGAACCTAAACGGTGACTACGTTTCCGACGCCTTGGCTGCACAGGTGGGTGGTATTGGTATTGCACCAGGTGCTAACTTGTCTGACTCGGTGGCCATGTTCGAAGCCACTCACGGTACTGCACCGAAGTACGCTGGTAAAGATTACGTGAACCCAGGTTCCTTAATCTTGTCAGCTGAAATGATGTTACGCCATATGGGCTGGACCGAAGCTGCAGATTTAATTATCTCCAGCATGGAAAAAGCCATTAAGTCCAAGAAAGTGACCTATGACTTTGCACGTTTGCTAGAAGGTGCAAATCAAGTGTCTTGCTCGGGCTTCGGCGATGTAATGATCGAAAACATGTAATGTAGTTGATCGTAGTCTGCCTAAGACGAAAAAACCCGCATAGTAATTAGCTATGCGGGTTTTTTGTTTTTCTACATTATGAGTTGTTCAAATCTCACAATGGCGTAGTCACTTTTGGATTCCTGTTCGCTATGATCCAGAATATTTAGCCAAATAAAGCACCGCCAGCCCAAAATGCGGCGTATAGCAGCGCACTAAAATAGATCACGGTTAATACGGTACCCAGATAGCCCAGCAGTACGAACACACCGTCGCGTTGAATCATCCCGATCGTTAATAGCAGTATGCCGATAGCGGGCGCAGTGTTGGAGAAAGGGATGAGCCCGAATGGGGCCATTAACAGTATTCCACCAAACACCAATACGCCGCCGTTGATCGCTGCCATGCGGCCGGCGGTCATGGCGAGTGCGCGGGGGCGTACCCAGGAGTCAAGGCGTGACACGATTTTTACGCCTTTACGCAGGGCAGGAAGCAGTTTTTGTGCATCAAGCTTGCGGTCCAGAATTTTTGTTGGCAACCACGGCATCCGGTTCAGAGTGACGGCCACTGACAGCAACACGATGGCGGCGCCAAATACCGTAGACACCCCAGGTATTGAAACGGGAATCAGGAAGGGAAGGGTTGCGAGTGCGCACAGCAGCAGGAGCCCTTGCTCACCGATGGCGCTCATTAGCTCGCGTAAGGTCACTGTTTCGCCTTGAATGCTGTCGATGGTACGGGCCAAGGTGGTGCTAAGGGATTCAGTGGAGTCGTTGAAATGCATCAAGTCTGCCTTGTCTTGAGTATCAGATCAGAGTTTCTGTCTTTGGGTTTTATTATGCTTTTCTGGGTCGCTGAAAAGCCGTTGCCCCTACCCCTCGTAAAAAGAGGAGTAGGGGCAACTATAGTAAAACAGATTTACTCGATGCTGTTAGGCGAATCTTCACCGGCAAAAGCGCCGAGTTTGCGCAGTGCAGCTTCTACACCTGCACCGTAGGCTGGATCAGCCTTAGCACAGTTTTCAACATGACGACGTTTAATGAAGTCAGGTGCATCGCCCATGGCGCGTGCGGTGTTGTCGAACAGTACTTGCTGTTGATCTGAGCTCATTAAGCGGAACAGATCGCCCGGTTGCTTGTAGTAGTTCGAGTCATCGTCACGGAAATCCCACCAGTCTGCATCACCATTAATTTTCAGTGGTGGCTCGCGGAACTGGGGTTGCTCTTGCCATTGATTGAAGCTGTTGGGCTCGTAGTGGGGTAGGCTACCGTAGTTACCGTCTGTACGACCGGCACCGTCGCGGTGGTTGCTGTGCACAGGGCAACGAGCAGCGTTAACCGGAATCTGATGGTAGTTAACCCCTAAACGGTAACGTTGTGCGTCGGCGTAGTTAAACAAACGCGCTTGCAGCATTTTGTCTGGTGAAGGTGCGATACCTGGAACCAGATTGCCCGGAGCGAATGCACTTTGCTCGACATCGGCAAAGAAGTTCTCGGGGTTGCGGTTAAGTTCGAATTCGCCCACTTCGATTAGCGGGTAATCGCCTTTAGGCCAAACCTTAGTCAAATCAAATGGGTGATAGGGCACGTTCTCGGCTTCGGTCTCGGGCATGACCTGAATGTACATCTTCCATTTAGGGAAGTCACCGCGTTCGATCGCGTCGTACAGGTCACGTTGGTGGCTTTCACGATCGTTACCGATGATGTCAGCGGCTTCGGCATCCGTTAGGTTTTTAATACCTTGCTGTGTGCGGAAGTGGAATTTCACCCAGTAACGTTCGCCAGCGTCATTCCAGAAGCTGTAGGTATGCGAGCCAAAACCATGCATGTGACGATAGCTAGCAGGAATACCGCGATCGCTCATGACGATGGTGACTTGATGTAGGGCCTCAGGCAGTAGGCTCCACCAGTCCCAGTTGTAGGTAGCAGAACGCAGGTTAGTGCGTGGGCAACGCTTCACCGCTTTGTTAAGGTCAGGAAATTTACGTGGATCGCGGATAAAGAAGACTGGGGTATTGTTACCCACCATGTCCCAGTTACCTTCTTCGGTATAAAACTTCAACGCGAAGCCACGAATGTCGCGTTCAGCGTCGGCTGCACCACGCTCACCGGCGACGGTGGTGAAGCGGGCAAACATTTCAGTTTTTTTGCCGACAGATTCAAAGATCTTGGCGCGGGTGTATTTTGTGATGTCGTTGGTGACGGTGAAGGTACCAAAAGCACCCGACCCTTTGGCGTGCATGCGGCGCTCTGGGATTACTTCACGTACGAAGTTAGCGAGTTTTTCGTTTAGCCAAACGTCTTGTGATAGTAAAGGGCCACGTGGTCCGGCTGTAAGGCTGTTTTGGTTATCCGGTACTGGGGCACCGAACTGCGTAGTGAGATGGGTAGGCTTGTCAGTTGGCTTGCTCAAAGCAGAACTCCTAATAGTTGGTAGGACGTCGTTACGAAGATTATCTTAGCCTGCTACAGCGAGAATGTGAATTAGATAAATGACATTGTTCTGATAGAGGCAAACTATCTTAATAACCTAAAGTAATAGCTTTATTATCGGTGCGATAAGTACGCTGGGATAATGACGCTAAATCAAGTCGATACGAGGTTTTTTCGTTAAAAACATGGCTTTTTTCATGGCCATTGTTTCGTTTGGGTGCGTGGATGTTGTATTAACTCACCTTCTTTAGGGTTCTAGGGTTTACCCCTAGCTATTGAATAGGGTTTACCCTATAATGAAGTCATTGAAGGCAATTCTCTTGGGGGGATTTCAAAATGGCAAACGAATTTGTAAAACTGGCTTCTGTGGGCAACGTACCCAGTGAGGGTGTTGTTCATTCTGGTGGCATTGAGCTACGCTTGAAAAAACTGGCGAAAGTGGCAATGGCTGCTATTCGTAAAGTCGACAGTATTGCACAAGATTATTTCGGTGCGATGGCAGAGGCACGTAGTCGTAAACCTATCGTGTGTGAATGTGGCTTACCACGTTCTTACTAACATCAGTAAAAAACGTAAATCGTTAACAGACGTTTTTTTGACTTAACCTGAAATAGGTTTAGCTCACAGTAATCGAACGTAATGAAGATGCACTGCCTTATTGTCCAGCGAGGTCGCTAAGCCCTCGCTGTTTGCTATCTGCCCAAGCAGATATCGTCCGCCCTATGTAGTTGCTCTGATTATTATTTAAAACGCCCGCTTTTGCGGGCGTTTTTGTTTTTAAGACAATACGCTGCTCACTATACCTGTAGCGGGCTTCGGCGAATAAATAATAAGATTACTAGTAGTACCACCTATTGTTCCAAAGATGGTACGTTAACATAATGAATTCATAATAAATAATGTCTAACTACGTCATTTCGTTTTTGGCGCGATGAATTCTCGTTGTCGTTTTGTTCACATCTCATACGAGGCGATAGCACAATACCAAAGGAACAGAGGAATGAAACCACTCCATTGCTTATTTGCCATTGTAGGTAGCTTTGCCGTGTCTACAGCGCTTGCCCAGAATGTGGTGGCGCTGAAGTTTGCACATGATTTACCCGAGAATACGATTAAGGCTCAAACCATAAAACTGTTTGCAGAAAAGGTAGATGAATACAGCGAAGGGGGTATGCGCGTGGATGTGTATCCAGGTGCCCAGTTGGTGGCCTCCAAAGACGAGATTCGTGCGGCGATTCGAGGACAGGTGGATATTGTCGCGCCGCTTACCAGTTATTACGTGCCTTTGGATGAACGATGGGAAGTGTTTAATCAACCGGGCCTATTTAGTTCGTTCACTCACAGCATGAGCGTACTGGAGGGGGATATCGGTCAAGAGCTACTGGGGGATCTTGAGCGCTTTAGGGTTCATGGGCTGGGGCTTTGGCACGATGGGCCGGGATATCTCTACAGCAGCGATAAGCCAATACGTAAGCCTGCGGATGCGGCGGGCATGAGAATACGCGTAACGCCGTCAGCCCCGTTAGAAGCGGGTGTGCGGGCTGTGGAGGGTGTGCCTGTGACGCTTCAGGCTCCTGACGTTTATTTAGGTTTACAACAGGGCTTGGTAAGTGGTGTGGTGACTACCGTGACTTTAGCCGCTTCGGCACGTTGGTACGAGGTGCTCAATAGCATGACCCGAGTTATGCAGCAGCATGGCGGTTACGCAGTGGTCATTAATAAAGCACGGTGGGATAAGTTAAGCGATGAGCAACGAGATGTTGTTGAGCGTGCGATGCAGGATGCCTCTAAGTGGAACCGTGAGTTCGCCGAAAGTAATGCTATTGCATCAGAAAAAATCCTAATGGATAACGGCATGGAAATTCAGGATTTGGAGCCTGAGCTATTGAACGAGTGGCGGCAAATCTATGAAGGTGTTTATGACAGTCAAAGTGCAGAGGTTCAAGAGCTGATCGCTCGAATAAAAGAAAGCACTGACGAGTAAAACTCGAACCCTAACTAAGGATGGTTATGCACAAGACGCTAAGAACCATAGGTAGAGTTTGGGACCGTATCGAGTTGTTTATCGGTGGTTTATTTCTCACCCTGTCGGTCTTTATCATCGTTATTCAAATTGTGCTGCGTTCGTTTTTTTCAATCTCCTTGGTGGGCGGTGATGAAATTGCCGCCTACGCCATCATCTGGAGCATTTTGTTTACGGCCTCGCTTGCCGTTAAATCGAATCAGCATGTACGTATCGATATTATTTTCACCATTGTGCCCACGTTTATGGTGCGTGTGATCGATATGGTCGGGACATTGTTATCGCTGATTTTTACGCTGTACCTGACCTATTCAGGATGGGAGTTAATGGTGGAAAGCTACATTCTGGGTGAGCTCACCATGACCATGTTGCGTTTACCAGTATGGATTCCACAGATCATTCTTCCGCTAGGGGGAGCCTTGCTGTCACTGCGACTGATTCAACGTTTCATCTGGCTAATCAGTGGTAAAGCGAAGGTAAATCAAGACCTCGATCTCACCTCACCTTTGTAGGAGTTCGTTCATGTTAGCGATCATGACGACATTTTCGGCCGCATTGGTTAGCGGTATGCCCGTGGCGTTTGCACTCGGGCTGTGCGGTCTCGCCTATTTTGTGCTCCAAGACGCGGCACCTGCTACGTTGGCCTCTCAGTTGTTCAGTGCCTTAAGTGTGCCCAGTCTACTAGCCATACCGTTCTTTATTCTGGCGGCTGAGATCATGAGCCGGACTGGGGCCACAACCCGACTTATTCATTTTATTGACGTGTTTATGCGCCATACACGGGGTGGCATGCCAGTGGTGGCGGTCATAGCAACGGTGATGTTCTCATCTATCAGCGGAAGCTCTGTAGCGACCGCTGCAGCAATTGGAACTATTCTTATCCCAGAAATGGTCCAGCGTGGCTATGACCGAACATTTACGGTGGGGCTAATCGCCAGTGCAGGAGGTCTGGGAATTCTGCTACCACCTTCTGTGCCTTTGGTGGTGTACGGCATTGTTACAGAAACATCGATTGCACGAATGTTTACCGCTGGAGCGATTGTTGGATTGATACTAAGCGCCTTGCTTGTCGTAATTGCCTATGCCTATGGCCGAGCCTCCAGAATACCCCCTAAGCCTAAAGCGACCAGACGTGAGCGTATCGATGCCTTTAAAGCTGCCTACGGTGTGTTGCTGTCTCCGGTGATTGTGTTAGGCGGTATTTACTCGGGCTACTTCACCCCGATGGAGGCGGCAGCAGTCAGTTGCGTTTATGCCATTGGTCTGGCTTTAGGTTATGGGGTATCGCTAAAAAACCTACTTCCTATCCTGACCAGTGCAGCCAAAATGTCTAGCATTATTATGATGATTTTGGCCGGAGCACAGTTGTTTGGCTATGCCTTGACCAGCGAACGTGTGCCACATGCGTTATTCGACATCATCATGGCAATGAACCTAAGCGAAACGCAGTTTCTAGTAGGGGTGATGTTGCTGTTTTTAATCATTGGGCTGGCTCTTGAAGTCATCTCGGTCATTCTGATTACCATGCCTATTTTGATGCCTATTCTTATGGGCTTTGAAATTGATCCCGTGTTTTTTGGAATGCTATTGATTTTGAACATGGAGATTGCGGTGATTACACCCCCCATTGGTCTTAATTTGTTCGCTATCAGTGCGATCAGTGGTGTACCAGTGATGCGGGTGTTTAAAGGGTGTTTACCCTTCGTTCTACTGCTCTTAACGATGCTGGCGATTATGACGTTTGTACCGCAAATACAGCAGGGCTTCACGAGAATTTGACGAATTTACACCCTTCGTTAACGCCGAGTGAAAGTTAAAATGCCCCTGTAACGTCTCACAACGTTGCAGGGGCTTTTTATGCCTAGCTGAACTACATAATGATCGCGATAAGATTAATCGTTATCAGCACCACGGTAACGTTTATAAGGTAATACGTTCCAGGTTCGGTCTTTTAGGTTTTCTGGGCAGATAGAGGATGGGATCTCGCTAAGCAGTTGACGTGCCGCGCGTAACTCTCGTTCGACCTCCGCTTTGTCTTGATACATAAACTCATCCGAGGCCTCGTCTGGTGCTTGGCTTAGCTTCTCTTCCAAGTCGCTAATGATGCGTTCTTGTTGGGCGCGTAAGGTATCGCGAGCTTGGGCAACCCAGGCTGGCTGTAGACCGCGGTTGTGATCGCCTAAGTAGGTGTATTCGTCGTACACACCGGTATAAACATCACCTGCATGCGAGCGAGCATCTTGACTGGCGGTTTCTAAATCACGAATCGTTAGGTCGTTGTCTTCCAACTCTTTAGCCCGTGGAGCGCCCCCTAGACGAGTGTATTTGGTGTAGAAGGGGAACATGCTTTTAATGACCTTGGCGATAGGCAGTGTGCCTTGATCGTTTTCATCCACACCTTTGGGCTGCACGCCTTGTATGCCGGAAATTGCTGACTCTGGGCGTACCACTTCTTTAGGCGGCATGATGCCGTGGCGCAGCATTTCGCGAATGCCTGTGCCTGAAATGTTTAAGCGATAGCGCTCATCATGTGAACACGTTTGCGTACTGGCATGACTGGCGCAACGGGTGCAATAAAAGACTTCATGAAACAGGCGCACATCAATGCCCAATTCTTCTGGTGAGAATTGATCAAAGATGCTGTGACTGGCGTACTTGTCGTAATAGCTTCCGATACCGGCGTGGTCACGTCCAATAAGGGCATGTGTACACCCGTAGTTTTTCATGATCAGTGCGTGCAAAACGGTTTCGCGGGGGCCAGCAAAAATATAGGTCACACGTAACGGAGACAAAATGGCACGGTCACCAGGGTAGTAGGTCTCAAGTACGTTACGGTAAGCCAGCATGCGGTATTCGTGGCGCACGTATTCGCGTTTGGCCATTTCTACCAGTGGTTGCAAAAATAGGCCGTCAACTTCTTCGAGTGCGTTGCGGTGAATGTGCTCATGGCCACGGTGCAAGGGGTTGGCACCCGTGATGAAACCAGCGACCGAGCGAAATTTTTTCTCTTCATAGAACAGTCGCCAGGTATCTTTAGGTTCTTGGCGCAGCTTTTCAAAGGGGCCCCAATCCACACGTTGCAGCAGGTGTAGGGTGCCGCCTAAGGAAATGTCGCCCATGCGTCGATAAACCGAGTCTACGCCGGGGTGGTTACGGTCTGTGGTACCAAAAAGTTGTTGGGCACGTTCACCTTTGTCGTAAGCGAACAGGTCTTCAATCACTAAAATGGCGACAGGCTCATTATTGCTGTCGGTTAACGCCACCTCGTCACCAACGGACAGGCCTTTGATGGTCTGGCTGTTGCGCTCGCCGATGGGGGCAAAACTGAGGGGAACGGGCCATACCACGCCGTTGCTTAAGCGGCCTTCTTTAAGAACAGACTTATAGTCCGCTTCGTTCATAAACCCTTTATTGGGCGAGAGTACGCCGGTGGCAATCATCTCGATGGTGATCACAGCTTCAAGGTCGACTCGAATGCTAGGTAATGAACGAGCCCGCTCAATTTCACCTTGCACGAGGTGCTCGGGAACCACTTGGTTCACCAACGTCCCTCCGTGCGGTTTTTGCGGATAGTTATCAAAATTTAATGTCTGTTGCTCCGCGATCGTAGATTGCTCCATGATTCCTCCAGTAGTTTGCCTTGTACGACAGAGACTGTCGTTAGGCTTATCAGTTGAGTAGCGTGACCGTCATAGACCAGAGGTTAAAACGGGATTGCCGCTATCGAATTAAGGTAAGTAAAAAATCGGTGTTTTAAGCTAAAGCCAATAGGCCTTGTAGTGGCTGATCACTCTAAATGCTAGCAAATCGCTAACAAAAGGGGTATGCCGATCTCGTTATTTTAGGTGCTATATATTACGCTGTGCGTTTGGGTATAGGTGATGATCATATCGTTTTACTCCTTTAAAGTTGATACTTAAATCGCAAGACGTCTTGTAAGCGCTGAGCCTGACGTATGGCCTCTTGTACGATGCGTCGTTCTAAGGCGTTTAACGAGTCAGGTCTTAATACATTGCTTAAGGCTTGTTTGTTTTCGCTTTGTTGTAAATGCAGTTGCAGACGCAAAAGTTGCAAATACAGGTAGGCATCTTGTAATGCTTTGGCTTCGTCCACGGGTATAGCGCCTTGTACCCCCAGACGATCCAATCGCTTGCAGGTGGACGCATGATGAATGCCGTAGGCTAAAGCCAGTACCCGAATGGCATCCACAAAGGCGCTTAAGGCCTGTGTTTTTAGGTTGATGGTTTGGTCCGCTAATCCGAGCACATGCCCGATCCGATTGAATACAGACTGCACGGGAAGGCGATACTTCAAGGCATTTTCAGCCATCATGCGTTGAAACTGAGGGTGATCGTTGACCAAGCCTAATAAGTAAGGCTTAAGCTCATCCAGCCCCCACGCTGGTCCCCAAATACTGCGTACATCAAAATAAATACTGGCGCTAAGTAAGTTGTCGGGGTCCGGCGTTTGTATGATCTCAGCAAATTTTTGTCGCCATTCAGACAGCGATAGACAGAGCGCTGGATTACTGGCCATGATGTTGCCGGGGCAAAGCGTTAAGCCGCATTGATCCAATGTCACGTTCACATCTTGCGCCAAGGCCAATAGTTGTTGGCGACAGGCTTCGGTCTCGTCAGGGTGTTTGGGATAAAACAAGATGCCGTTGTCTTGGTCGGTTAACAGGGTTTGTTCGTTTCTTCCCTCGCTGCCAAAGCTTAACCAGCAAAATTTCGTCGTGATCGTTGGGTGCTTGCGAAGCATTAGCTCAATCACCCGAGTGGTGGTGTGATCGTTGAGTTGCGTAATCAGGGCGGTGATTTGGCTGGCTTGAGCTCCGTGAGCCAGCATGTTGCTAACCAGCCTAGTCATGTTGGAACGTAGTGTCTGTAAGGTTTCTACGCTGTCTGCATGACGCAATGCACGCGATAGCCGAACGAGGTCAATGCGTTGCAAGGAAAACAGATCACGCTCGGAGAGCACCCCCAGTAATTGCCCATTTTCTACCACACAAATATGCCCGATGTGATGACGCGTCATTAACATGGCCGCATCATAAGCGGTGTCTTGAGCGTGCAGTACATAGGGCGCTTTGGTCATAAACAGCGCGATGGGTTGCGCTCGGGTGGTGTCTTCATCGCTGAATACACGTCGCAGATCTCGTAGGGTAAAGATACCTTCGAGTTGATCGTTTTGACCTAAAATGGCAATGCTACTGACCTGACGGTCGTGCATTTTCTGCACGGCTAAGCCGAGAGGCGTGCTGGGCGTACAGGTCGTGGGGGTGCGTACGACCAGTTGCTGCAACGGGGTATCTAGCGTTTGATCCGAGCCCAGCGCCCGCGTCGCGCGTGCTTGAATTTGCCGCTGTAAGCGACCAAGCAGGGGGCTAAGATTCTGGTAGATGTAGGTTCTAAAAACGTCAGAAACCTGTATTAACGTAGAGAAAGGTTTCAGGTCCACAACCAAACATTCGCATTGAGTTGCAGCAACGTAATGGGTTCGTGTTGGGCGCTCATCAAATAACGCAGCCACAGGAAAGCCGTCACCGGGCGTTAAATAAAAACGCACTTCGGGTTGTGCGGCTGAAGCGAGCTGTTGTGCCCCTTCCACCTTGCCATCAAACAATAAATACCATTGTTTAACTTGACCTGACTCAGGAGAAAGCAGAGGCTCTCCTTCTACGAAAGTGCGTCGTGTGCATTGCTCAGCTAAGAACTGTTGGTGCGCAACTTCCATTTGCGAAAGCTGCTCATGTTCTTGTAGAAAACGAACAATACCTTGGGTAGCTAAAGTGGTAACGTCTTGTTGGGCAGTATGATCATCATGTCTTGTCATAGTGGTGGCCCTGATGCAACTGTCCTATTATTACTCACAATTACAAGATATATCAGCGCCTTATACCAAAGTAGGAGACAGCCTTAATGAAAGCCGGTTGGGTCGTATTGGCCTCGCTAATCTATGCCGCCATCTTGTTTACGATCGCATGGGTAGGTGACAGGAATCCGCTGTATACACAACGGCCTTGGTTGCGGCCAGCCGTATACAGTCTGGCGTTGGCGGTGTATTGCTCGTCGTGGACTTTCTATGGGGCAGTGGGCTCGGCGGTGCGTTATGGGGTGGGTTTTTTACCGATTTATTTAGGCCCGCTGTTGATGCTGATTTTTGGCTGGCGACTTCTTGAGCGCTTGGCTCTGGTGGCTCAAAGTCAAAACACGGTGTCTATTGCTGACTTCATGGCAAGTCGATACGGTCGCTCGCAGCGCTTAGCGGCGATGGTGGCAGGCATTGCGGTGGTGGCCGCTGTTCCGTATTTAGCGCTGCAATACAAGGCGGTGGCCCTGAGCTTAAGTGTGCTGGCCGGTACGGATTTTGATCGTGGTGTGTTGGGTGATCCCGCATTGTATGTGGCCATTTTAATGGCGCTGTTTTCTATTTTATTTGGTACACGACAAGTCGATGCCACAGAGCACAGGCCGGGACTGATGCTCGCGGTGGCTTTCGAATCGTTGGTGAAGTTAATCGCCTTGGTAGCGGTTGGCTTGTTTGCGGCTCAGTGGTTCGTTAAGGCTGACCTGAACATGGTTGGAGCCGTCAGTACGCTGTTTGAAAATACCGTGCCTGTGGGGTTTGTTGGGCAAACGCTGTTGGCGTTTGCGGCCATTATTTGCTTGCCGCGTCAATTTCATGTGGCGATCGTCGAATGTGGTGATGTCGTCGATATTCGTCGCGCAAGATGGCTATTTGGTGGTTATCTGGTGTTGATTAGCCTGATGGTGTTACCCATCGCGGCGGCCAGTGTTTCTTTGTTTGGCGCCGGCGCGGATGTGGCTCCAGACAGTTATGTGTTGGCTTTACCCTTATCGCAAAATCAGGTGGGGCTCGCCCTAATGGTGTATATCGGGGGCTTCTCAGCAGCGACAGGCATGGTCATCGTGACAAGCGTTGCCTTATCGACCATGGTTAGTAATGACTTGGTCATGCCCCTGTTACTACGTCGTGGCTGGGCACAATACCAGCAAGGCAACGTGGCTTCTACCGTACTGTGGATACGGCGCATTGCCATTATGGCGTTAGCGGGGGCGGCCTATGGTTACTACATGCTTAGCGGGCAAGATACGGCCTTAGCGTCTTATGGTTTGATGGCCTTTGTGGCGGTTGCTCAATTTGGTCCGGGTTTGATTGGTGGGTTGTATTGGCGCGGAGCAAGCCGCCAAGGGGTTGAAGCCGGTTTGGTACTGGGCTTTGCGCTTTGGGTCTATACCTTGTTGCTACCCACCTTAGCCGAGGTCGGCTGGCTTGCCGACGAGTGGTTGCATTATGGGCCATGGGGGGTATCGTGGTTAAGGCCTTATCACTTGTTCGGGGTAGAAGGCTGGGATCCACTCACCCACGGCACGTTCTGGTCGCTAACCTGCAATATTGCCGCTTTTCTGTGGGTCTCGTTACGCCGCCGCCCAGGGTTGGGTGATCGCTTACGGGCCGAGCCTTTTTTAGACCCCTACGCGCAACGACAAAACCTGTCTTCGGGTCAATCGTATGGCGATTTATCCGTGCACGATTTGCTGTTGCTAGCCGGTCGAATTGTGGGGGCAAAAACCGCAGAACGTGCCTTTACTGCACAAGCCAGACAACGTAATCAAACCTTAGAGCCAGGCTTGCGAGCTGACGGCAGTTGGGTACATTTTACCGAGCTATTATTGGCCGCTGCAGTGGGTGCGGCGTCGGCACGATTAGTGCTAACCAGTGCATTACGGGGTTCAGGCATGGAGGTCGCTGCGGTGGTAGCGGTGCTTGATGAGGCTGGACAAGAACTACGCTTTAATCGTGATATTTTGCTTACCACGCTTGAAAACATTGATCAGGGCGTAAGCGTTGTCGATTCAGATATGCGGTTGGTTGCGTGGAATCAAAGTTATCAGCAGCTATTTAAATACCCCAGAGCCATGTTGTATGTGGGTCGGCCGGTCGCTGATTTGATTCGCTTTAACGCAGAGCGTGGAAAAATTGAAACCACCAAACAAGACATTGACGAGGCCATCAACCGTCGAATTCAATTTATGCGTGATGGCTCATCCTATGTGTCGCAACGCACCTTAAACGATACGCAGGTAATCGAGTTAAGGGGGCGCCCGCTACCGGGCGGTGGCTATGTCACCAGTTACAGTGATATTACGCACTATAAACATGTAGAACGCGAATTGCGTGAAATGAATGAGAACCTTGAACAGCGGGTGGCCGAGCGTACGCAAGAGGCCGAGCAAGCCCAAGAGTCACGCACTCGCTTTTTGACCGCTGTTAGTCATGATGTCTTGCAGCCCATTAATGCCGCACGGTTATTTGCTTCGGCCTTGCACGACAGTGAGGACCCCAAAGAAATGCCTCATTTAGCCGAACGTATCGATACCTCATTGCGTACGGCAGAAGAACTGCTTGAAGGCTTGTTGGACGTTTCTCGATTAAATGCCGGAGCGCTTAAGCCCGAATTAAGCGTGATTAGCGTGCGTCAGTTATTACAGCATCTGGCTGATCAATATGCGCCCATGGCGACGCGCCGAGGCTTAAGCTTAAGCCTCTATGCCAGAGATCTCTACGTCTACAGCGATCAGCGTTTATTGCGTCGGGTTGTGCAAAACTTTTTGGCGAATGCGTTGCGTTATACGCAAAAAGGGCGCGTGGTGCTGAGTGCTCGTTTGCGCAACGATCACGTTGAGTTTCAAGTGTGGGATACGGGCCAGGGTATCCCTGAACATCATATTCAGCAGATCTACGCTGAGTTTCATCGTTACGAGCAGCCCTTTGATTGGGACGGGCGAGGTTTAGGGTTGGGTTTATCCATTTGTCAGCGCATTGCTCTGCTGCTGGGCCATAAGCTGGATGCGCGCTCTCAGGTTGGGCGCGGCAGTATGTTCTCGATTAGTGTGCCATTGGCGCAGGCTCCTCAAGCACCGCAAACGCAAGCGAACGCAACGACTCAACGCAATGATCAGCATGCCTTAGCGGGATTACGGGTGCTGTGTTTGGATAATGACCTTGATATTATCGCCGGGATGGAGGCGTTGCTTGGGCGCTGGGGTATACATATCATTACCGCAACCACGGTAGACGAAGCGCTTGATAAGATGGAGCAAAAACCGGATGTGCTGTTGGTGGATTATCACCTGCATGATCGTTTGGATGGTTTGCAGGCGTTGCAGTTACTGCGTCTACAGGCTCCGCATATACAAGGTGCGTTGCTCACAGCCGATGGCAGTGATCAGCTTAAAAAAGCGGCCCGCGAATTGGGTTATTTGGTATTAACCAAACCCATGAAGCCGGCTTCCTTACGTGCGTTCTTAACGGCACAGATTAAATAAGTTTGGCCTCGACACTTTCTTCTTGATGCAAGCCTAAGCGGCTGGCGATCAGAACGGCTTGCGTACGATTGGAGGCGCCAAGTTTACGTAAGATAGCGGTCATGTGGGCTTTGATGGTGGCTTCAGACACATTCAGTTCGTGTGCGATTTGCTTGTTGAGTTGACCGGTACTTACCATTTGCAAAACTCGGAACTGCTGCGGCGTTAGTTCTTGCAACTGGGCGGCCACTTGTTTTTCTTCCACACTAAGACCGAGTGTGGCATCAGAGACCTCAGGCAGCCACGTACCACCATCTAAAATTTCCTGTATGGCGGTGCCCAAGGTTTGTGAGTCAGCCGATTTGGGTATGTAGCCTGCGGCGCCATGTTCGATGGCTCGGCGTATTAGGCTGGGATCTTCATGCGCCGTGATCATGGCGATAGGAAGTGTGGGGTAAGAGGCGCGTAAATGCACTAAAGCACTAAAGCCAATGGCCCCCGGAATGTCTAAATCAAGTAGCAGTAAATCTGCATCTGGGTGGTCATCGACAAGCTGATACAGGTTCGCGATTCGGTCGGCTTCAAAAATCGTAGCATGCGGAAATAAGCGCGCCACGACGCCTCGTAAGGCTTCACGAAATAAAGGGTGGTCATCAGCAATTAGCAGTTCAGTCATGGGGGAATTATGCCATGGCTTAATTGCGACGTTCTGCATAGTGTAATTACCCCTTGCCTAGAAGCAGAACAGGGTACCGAAGTACCCTGTTTGACGAACTTAAGGCCTGCAATCAGCGTTTAGTGTTGACTGGCTGCAGCGGCTCCGATACCGGTTTGACTGCGTACGGTCAGTGCGGCAAAGGCAGCACGCTCTTGAATAGCACGAGCACTATTATCCAGTGTGGAAATTAACCAGATCGAGAAGAAGGCTAATGGAATGGATAGAATGCCTGGGTTAGGGAAGGGCGTAATGGGCTCAGCATAGCCGAAGACGTCTACCCATACGGTTTGGCTTAACACTACCCAAATGGTTGCTGTGGCTAAGCCTAAGAAACCACCGATAGTTGCTCCGCGAGTGGTGCATCCTTTCCATGCAATGGATAAGACCAAGACAGGGAAGTTGGCACTGGCGGCAATGGCGAAGGCTAAGCCCACCATAAAGGCCACGTTCTGGTTCTCGAAAATA
Source organism: Paenalcaligenes sp. DL 463 (assembly GCF_057475185.1). NCBI lineage: Bacteria > Pseudomonadati > Pseudomonadota > Betaproteobacteria > Burkholderiales > Alcaligenaceae > Paenalcaligenes > Paenalcaligenes sp. DL 463. The sequence goes on from NZ_JBYBKX010000001.1 coordinate 1,129,746, forward strand.
ATACCCAGCAGAATCGCTAACACACCCAGTACCACGGTAGAGATTCGCGAAATGCGCATCTGGTCGCGTTCTGTAGCGCGGCCTTTAGCGATAACGTTGGCGTACAAGTCATGTGAGATAGCCGCGGCACCCGCAAGGGCTAAGCCAGCCACCACGGCAACAATGGTCGCAAAAGTCACTGCAGCCAAGAAGCCCAGTAGCAGGTTACCCCCTACCGCGTTGGCCAGATGCACCGCCACCATATTGGTACCACCGATCAGGCCGTTGAGCATATCGAAGGTGCCGTCGGGTCCTGTCATGAAGTACTCAGAGTGTTTAACTAAAAGGGCAATGGCACCGAAACCAATAATGAAGGTCAGCAGGTAAAAGTAACCAATAAAGCTACTGGCGTAAATGACGGATTTACGAGCTTCTTTTGCGTCCGCGACGGTAAAGAAACGCATCAAGATATGCGGCAAGCCAGCTGTACCAAAAGCCAGTGCAATACCTAGTGATAGCGCATTGAGCGGGTTGCTACTGACTGCGGCACCGGGCTCCAGAATGGAATGGCCAGTGGGGTGGGTGGCAACCGCCTCGGCAAGCATCGCGTCAATATCCCAATGAAAGGCCGCCAGTACCAAGCCAGTCATTAGGGTTGCGCCTACCAGCATCAACACGGCTTTGATGATTTGCACCCATGTGGTGGCCGTCATGCCACCAAAGGCCACATAAATCATCATAAGTGAACCCACAATGACCACAGCGATGTTGTAGTCTAAGCCGAACAGCAACACGATTAATTTACCCGCGCCCACCATTTGTGCAATTAAGTACAGCGCAATAATAAGCAACGAGGCACTGGCTGCTAGCACACGCATGGGGGTTTGCGACAAGCGGAAGGAGGTCACGTCGGCGAAGTTATAGCGACCTAAATTTCGTAGGCGTTCGGCGATAAGGAACATCACCACAGGCCAACCAAATAAGAAGCCAATCGCGTAAATCATTCCGTCAAAGCCGGAGACATAAACCATCCCTGCAATACCGAGGAAAGACGCTGCAGATAAATAGTCCCCCGCAATGGCTAGACCATTTTGAAAGCCACTTAAGCCGCCTCCGGCGGTATAGAAGTCAGACGTTGTATGAGTACGGCGAGCGGCCCACCAGGTGATGCCCATGGTGGCCGCGATAAAGGTCAAAAACATGACAATAGCGGAAGTGCTGGCTTGCCCTGTCGGCGCTGCAAACGCTGTACCGGTGGCTGCCGCCCAAAGCCCTAAACCGAAGAAAGTCTTTTTCATGTTGCATCCCTCACAATCTGGGCGAGCAAAGGGTCATACACTTTATTAGAGATATAAACAAAGACCGAAATCAGCACGACCGCACTTACAGCGACCAGCACTGCACTGAGCACGCCAATGGACATCGTCATGTTGCCCACGGGGCGGCTGAATAATTCGGGATCAAAGGCGAGGGTAAGTATGAAGCCTGCATAAATCACAATCGTTAAGCTGAAAAAAATCAGGCTCATGCGATTACGTTTTCGTAATAGTTCTTGATAGGCGGGGTGTTGCATAACCGCCGACACCACATCATTGGGTGCACTCATCGTTGTGTCTCCTTTGGTTGATGATTCTATGCATCGGAATTTTTTTCAGCACAATCTCGCTATGTCGAACGCCTAGAGGTGCTCCTGTGATGAAATATAAAACGAGTCTAAATAACCGAGTAGGCGACTTTGGTCGTAGATGAAAACGTGAAGACATGGGCGTGAATGCCCGAAAGCTGGCCGTTACGTCGCCTCGCAGGGTGTCGTTGGTGTTTTCCCTAGCGTAAGCGGTTTAGAGGCTGTTTTTCACTGACTTGTAAGAACGCCGTCTTAATAAAGACTTAATCGCTGCTTAGAATGAGTACTCTGGCTGCTACCCCGGACTTAATCATCGCGAGTGCTTTGGGGTAGGGCAATAACGATAATGTTGTGATGACTCATATTAAATAAAGCGACGATCAGGACTCGGTATGAAACGACCTTCGGAGGATGCACTATTCGTTAAATTGCTTGAATATTATGTGCTGCATAGTATTGGTGAACTTACCGATGATAAGCAAGCAGAAGCAAAACGAATTGAATCTCATTTGCAAACAAAATATCAATTAACCGATACTTGGTTTGAGATGATCAGTGCCACGCTAAATGATTTGCCGATTCAGCAACACGACATGGTGCGTATTTGGAATAAGTACAGTGGCTGGGCATCGCAACGGGGCGCTATCCCCGACCCAGAGGCCTTTGCTGTATCGTATGTAGATCAGCATTATGCCTTGCCAGACATGATGCCTATTGCTCGGCGCGCTTAAGATGAACCTGTATTATTTTAGTAATGTATCAGTGCATTCCCTAAGTGTGTAAGCCGCAGAAATATTGCAAAATACGTTTCATGCAGGTGAGGAGACTATGCAGCCCGGTTTAACAGGGCAGCCGCAATATAGCGGTATATTTTAATAAAGCAGTATCCATAACTAGAATAAAATAAACAAAGGCCAACAGTGATCCTGTTGGCCTTTGTTTATTTATAAATGACGTCTTTTAGTTTATGACGTTACTTAATAAAAAATACGCGTCTTTAAACCCGCTATCGTCATTAACGATAGCTGCGTAAAATTATTTTCACCGCCCCTTTTCCACCTTCGTGTGGTGCACACTCAGCATAGGCTAAGACGTCGTGCAACTGTGAAAGCCAACGTCTTACCGTAGGAAGTAGGATGGGACCATCTTGCCCCTTCGAGCCATAACCCACCCCGTGCACAATGCGTACGCACTTTAGACGGTGCTCGATGCATTCAGCAATAAACTCACTGACTAACGATCGGGCTTCATCCAGTGTGGCGCCGTGCAGGTCTAGGTTGGCCATAATGGGCCACCTTCCTTTTCTCAGATTGCGCATGACGTCAGACCCACATGCCGAACTTAAATACTCGGTGGGGTCGTGTTCAAAAGACGAAGAAATAAATTGATCCGAGGTCTGTACCAACGGGAGAGCATGAGTGGTGGGGCCCATTGCATGGTGCTGTTTGGCCTCGGCCATTTCTGGGGGCGTTAGGCTAACGGTACTGAGTGGAATGCGATCTGAAGACGGTAAAGGCGTAACGTCGTGCATTTCTCGCTCGAACAGCAGCTTGTCCGTATGGGTAACGGGCGAGGTGGTTTTGTGTGCAGGTTGCAGCAGCGTTTGAAATTCACGCTTCAGCACATGGCTTTCAGGCACCGCGTATTTGGCCGCCGCTTGCATTTTAGGCGTGACAAGAACCGGCCCGTCTTTTTTTAAGGCAGGCCGTTCGAGTGTGGCTTGATGAGCGCGTAGCGTTTTCAAGTCGGCAAGACGAGGCTTGCCTAACTTGGACTTATAAGCCTTCATTCTCCAACCACCGTTGCGCGTCTAAAGCGGCCATGCATCCTGCACCGGCACTGGTAATTGCTTGGCGATAAATCGTGTCTTGCACGTCTCCGGCGGCAAATACACCCGGCACGGATGTCATTGTTGCCATGCCTTCGTGGCCTGAACGCGTAATAATGTACCCATCTTTCATGGTTAGCTGATCTTGGAAAATCTCGGTATTAGGGTGGTGGCCAATAGCGATAAAGGCGCCCATCACAGCCAGGTCTTCGGTTTCGTTCGTCTGGTTGTTGCGTAAGCGCACACCCGTGACGCCGGAGTCATCGCCCAATACTTCGTCTAACTCGTGAAAGAGCTTTAGTTTAATGTTGCCGTTCTTAACGCGATCCATCAAACGGTCGGTTAAGATGGGCTCGGCACGAAATGTATCGCGGCGGTGAACAACGGTAACGGTTTTGCATAGCCCAGACAGATACAATGCCTCTTCGACGGCAGTGTTACCGCCACCGACAACGATGACATCTTGGTTTTTGTAGAAGAAGCCATCGCAGGTAGCACAACCCGATACGCCACGACCCATAAACTTTTGCTCGGACTCTAGGCCTAAATACATGGCCGAAGCGCCGGTGGAAATGATTAATGAGTCGCAGGTATACACATTGCCCCCATCACCGTGTAAGGTGAACGGGCGTTTGCTAAGATCTACTGAACTGATTTGATCAAAAATCAGTTCAGTTTCAAAACGTTCGGCGTGAGCTTGAAAGCGCGCCATTAAGTCCGGCCCTTGTACACCATTGGCGTCAGCAGGCCAGTTTTCAACATCCGTGGTGGTCATGAGTTGTCCACCTTGTTCCATTCCGGTGATTAACACGGGGTTAAGATTGGCTCTGGCAGCGTAGACGGCGGCGGTATAGCCAGCGGGGCCCGAGCCCAAAATCAATACTTTTGCATGTTTAACAGTAGACATCGTAGAAATTCCGAATAATTCAATAACCAGCCAATTATAATGAGTCCATGGCTAGATTACCTGCAACTTCAAATCGATCCTCAAAGAATGTCCGAAACGGGCCTTCTCCCTTACAGTTACGCTTGACTTCGCTCATGCGCGAAGCGCGATGGTTTGTGTTCGCTGCCGTCGCCGCTTGGTTAGGTCTTGTGTTGGCTACCTGGAATGCCGCTGACCCAGCGTGGTCGCAGTCTGTGCATGCGGGGGTCATACGTAATCGGGGTGGAACCTTCGGCGCTAATGTGTCCGATTTCCTCCTGTTTTTATTCGGTTTTTCCGCATGGCTTTGGGTTGTGTTGCTGGTGCAACGCGTGACGGTAGGTTTTTATCGCCTCACGCATTTGGTGATGCCCAACACCAAAACGGAAGAGCCGCTTCCGCGTGTTCGTTGGGAAATCGGAATCGGTTTCTTTTTGTTGTTTATGGGTTGTATGGGGTTTGAGGCCCTGCAGTTTCGAAGTTGGGGCGACAGCCACAGTCTACCTGCTGGCGCAGGGGGGCAACTTGGCTATTTATTAGCCCGTTGGTTATCCACCAGCCTTGGCTTTGCGGGCGCGACCCTGCTATTCCTTAGTTTTATTGCGATTGGCTCCAGCTTGTTTTTTAACTTTTCTTGGTTAAATGTTGCCGAAAAACTAGGTCAAGGCGTAGAGAAAGCGGCGCGTCATCTGCTTGAGTTAAAAGCCGCTCGCGAAGATCGCCGTGTAGGCGAGACAAAAAGCGCAGAACGCAAAGAAAGTGTGGCCACTAAGCAAGAATTGTTTGTGCACGAAAAGCCGGTACGTATCGAGCCTTCGGTCAGTGTGGTACCAAAATCCGAGCGTGTGCAAAAAGAAAAACAACAAACCTTATTTAAAGAGTCTAAGGCGACGGGACAAGTGTCAGGCGACTTACCGGCTATTAGCTTGCTGGATCCGGCCGATGAAAACCAAGAAACGGTTTCCGCCGAAACACTGGAGTTTACGTCCAGACTGATCGAGAAAAAACTGTCTGATTTTGGCGTAACGGTTACTGTGGTTCAGGCTCAGTCAGGCCCGGTCATCACGCGTTATGAAATTGAACCGGCAACGGGTGTTAAGGGCAGCCAAATTGTGAACTTGGGCAAAGATCTGGCCCGATCACTTAGCTTGGTTAGCATTCGAGTGGTAGAAACCATTCCCGGCAAGAATTTAATGGGCCTAGAACTGCCGAACCCTAAGCGTCAAATGGTGCGCTTAGAGGAAATCGTAGCCTCGCAAACTTATCACAACAGTGGCTCGTTATTAACGATGGTGCTAGGTAAAGACATTGCGGGTCATCCCGTTGTGGCCGATTTAGCGCGCATGCCACATTTATTGGTGGCGGGAACGACGGGTTCAGGTAAGTCGGTAGGGATCAATGCGATGATCCTTTCGTTACTGTATAAGGCTACCGCCGACGAGGTTAAGCTCATCCTGATCGATCCCAAAATGTTAGAAATGAGTGTTTACGAAGGGATTCCGCACTTGTTGGCACCGGTAGTGACTGACATGCGTCAAGCGGCAAATGCCTTAAATTGGTGCGTTAACGAAATGGAAAAGCGTTATCGTCTAATGAGTAAAATGGGTGTACGTAACCTAGCGGGTTTTAACAGCAAAATACGTGACGCCGAGAAAAAGGGTGAAGTCATTCCTAACCCATTTTCGCTTACGCCTGATGCGCCAGAGCCGTTAAGCACAATGCCATTTATTGTGGTTGTCATCGACGAGCTAGCCGATTTGATGATGGTGGCGGGAAAGAAAATTGAAGAACTTATCGCCAGACTTGCCCAAAAAGCACGTGCCGCCGGTATCCACTTGGTATTGGCAACGCAGCGCCCCAGTGTTGACGTCATCACGGGTTTGATTAAAGCCAATATTCCTACACGTATCTCCTTTCAAGTGTCTTCGCGTGTTGACTCACGCACGATTCTTGACCAAATGGGCGCCGAAACCCTATTAGGGCAGGGCGATATGCTGTATTTACCACCCGGCACGGGCATACCTATGCGGGTACACGGTGCGTTTGTTCACGATGATGAAGTTCACCGCGTGGTGGACTACCTTAAAGAGCAAGGTGGCGAGCCCGATTACGTAGACGGTATTCTTGATGGCGTGCAAGCCGGAGAAACGGGTGATGGTGTCAACCCGGTAACGGGAATGGCAGATGCCGAGTCTGATCCTTTATACGATCAGGCTGTGGCTATTATTCTGAAGAACCGTCGTGCCTCGATTTCATCCGTACAGCGTCACTTACGCATTGGTTATAACCGTGCTGCGCGCCTGCTGGAACAGATGGAACAGTCTGGCGTGGTGTCGGCGATGCAGCCTAATGGAAATCGCGAAATTTTAGTTCCCACCGGAGGTGCTTCGGATGAAGAAAGTTAAACAGCTTGTAGGCGCCGCGTTATTGGTGTGTGCCAGTAGCGTGGCATGGGCAGAGGGCGCCACAGCGCAATTACGCACTTTTATTGATGACGTACAAGCCGCTACCGGCGAGTTTACGCAACGTACGACCGATACGACAGGTTCGTCCAGAACCGAGCAAAGGGGTAACTTCGCTTTTCAACGGCAAGGTCAGTTCCGTTGGGAGACCCGTGAACCTTACGAACAGCTTGTGCTGTCCGATGGCAAATTCGTTTATCAGTACGACGCTGATTTAATGCAAGTGACCCAGCGCGGTGTGGATTCAGCTGTAGGCGCTTCACCCGCTGCTATTTTATTTGGCTCAGGCAGTCTGGATGACGCGTTCACTCTTTCTGAGATGCCCGATCGCGATGGCTTGTCGTGGTTGCAGGCGGTTCCAAAAAATGCGGATGCGGGCTTTGCTCACGTCAACATTGCTTTTGATGCGAAGCTACCGGTGCGTATTGAGCTGCTTGATTCGTTCGGTCAAACCACGCATATTGAACTACGTAAGTTAACGTCGCAATCATCCTTAGACCCAGCTTTGTTTGTTTTTGATGCACCCGAAGGGGTGGATGTGGTGACCATGCCTTAAGGGCACGGTAACAGTTTTATGGATGACACTGACCTTTTCTCTAACGCGGCACACATGCAGACTTATGCGCCCTTGGCCGAGCGTATGCGTCCACGTAATCTTGATCAAATAGCAGGGCAACAAGACCTTGTGGGGCCCGGTAAGCCGTTGCGAGTCGCCTTCGAGTCAGGTAGGCCGCACTCCATGATTTTCTGGGGGCCTCCTGGGGTTGGGAAAACCACCTTGGCTCGCATGATGGCTGAAGGTTTTGACGCTTTGTTTTTGGCCATATCAGCCGTATTAGGGGGCGTTAAAGACATACGCGAAGCGGTGGTCAAAGCGCAAGTTGCCCAAGGTCAGGGCCGCCGTACGATCTTATTTGTTGACGAGGTACATCGTTTTAACAAGGCACAGCAAGACGCTTTTTTGCCCTATGTTGAAAGCGGCTTATTCACCTTTATTGGCGCCACCACCGAGAACCCCTCGTTCGAAGTCAACTCTGCCTTATTGTCTCGTGCCCGTGTCTACGTATTGCAACCGCTTTCAGAGGCTGAACTACGCGTATTATTAGACAGGGCTGTCACCTTACTGAATACCGATCAACGTTACGATGGCGCCTTGCTCATCGACGACGATGCCCGAAGCCAGTTGTGCCGTTGGGCCGATGGCGACGCGCGCCGCTTGTTGAACGCTGTAGAGGTGGTGGCCGAGTCGGCTCAAAGTGCAGGGCGTGATGTAGTAGATAGTGACTGGCTGGAAGTCGCCTTATCCCAAAACCTTAGGCGTTTTGATAAAGGTGGCGATGCCTTTTACGATCAGATCAGTGCATTGCATAAGTCAGTGCGGGGTTCGGACCCTGATGCCTCGTTGTATTGGTTTTGCAGAATGCTAGATGGCGGCGCGGATGCACGCTATTTAGCCAGACGTATTGTGCGCATTGCGTGGGAAGACATCGGTCTTGCTGACCCCCGAGCCATGCAGCTTGCTAATGACGCCGCCGCCACCTACGAACGACTTGGTTCACCAGAAGGAGAGCTCGCTCTGGCTCAAGCGGTGTTGTATTTGGCTGCAGCGCCCAAAAGCAATGCAGGATACAACGCTTATAATTTGGCTAGACGCTTCGCTGCAGAGCACGGTAGTGCGCTGGTGCCGCCTCACTTGCAAAACGCCCCGACTAAACTCATGAAAGACTTAGGCCATGGCAAAGCCTATCGCTATGCGCACGACGAGCCTAATGGCTATGCCGCGGGCGAGCATTACTTTCCACAGGGCTTGAATCCCGTTTTTTATCGTCCGACAGATCGGGGCTTGGAACAAAAAATCGGGCAAAAACTACAGTCTTTGGCAGAGCTAGATCGACAGTATCGCAATAAGCGCTCATAGATTCGCTACAATCTTCAGATTCTATTTTTAAACGGCTTTTTCACTCATGTTAGACATAAACCTTTTGCGTAAAGATTTGCCCAGTGTGGTTCAAGCATTGGCTACGCGGGGCATCGACTTTGATACTCAACGCTTTAATCAACTCGAAGCGAAGCGTAAATCGGTACAGGTCGAAACCGAAACCTTGCAGGCCAGACGTAATGCGGTGTCCAAGTTAATTGGACAATTAAAGTCTAAGGGTGAAGATGCGTCGGCAGAAATGGCCGAATCCCAACAGATACCCCAGCAATTGCATGAGCTTGAGCAACAGCTCTCGACGATCCAACACGAACTGATGGGTTGGCTAGGCGGTTTGCCTAACGTGCCACACAGCAGTGTGCCAGTGGGCGATTCTGAAGAGCAGAACGTAGAGATTCGACGTTGGGTACCCAATGCCTCTGATCCTTCTACGGATCCGGCTCCTTTAGCCTTCGAGCCTAAAGATCATGTTGAGGTTGGGGAAAAAATAGGCCTTGATTTTGAAGCGGCCCGAAAGCTGTCAGGCTCTCGCTTTATGGTGTTACGCGGGAGTATTGCTCGTCTGCATCGGGCGTTGGCTCAGTTTATGCTTGATATGCAAACCCAAGAGCACGGTTATACCGAATGCTATACGCCGTATATTGTGAACAGTTCGACCTTGTACGGTACGGGCCAGCTTCCGAAGTTCAAAGATGACATGTTCTGGGTCACCAAAGGTGGGCAAGGGCACGATGAAGAAGACACCGTTGCCGAAGACTTGTATCTTATTTCCACCTCGGAAATCACCTTAACCGGTACCGTACGAGATGAAATTCTTCCCCTAACCGAGCTTCCCGTTAAGTTAACCGCACACAGCCCTTGTTTTAGGTCTGAAGCCGGAAGTGGAGGGCGTGATACCCGAGGGATTATTCGCCAACATCAATTCGACAAAGTGGAAATGGTGCAAATCGTGCTTCCAGAGCAGTCTTACGACGCGCTAGAGCAAATGGTAGGGCATGCCGAAGCGGTATTGCAACGTCTGGGCTTGGCTTATCGAGTTGTCTCTTTATGCACAGGCGATATGGGCTTTTCAGCCGCTAAAACCTACGACCTTGAAGTGTGGTTGCCTGCACAAAATACGTGGCGAGAAATTTCGTCAGTATCGAACTGCGAAGCCTTTCAGGCGCGTCGTCTCCAAGCCCGATTCCGTCCCGAAAAAGGCCGCCCTGAATACGTACACACCCTGAATGGTTCGGGTTTGGCAGTGGGTCGTGCCTTAGTGGCCGTATTGGAAAACTACCAAGAAGCCGATGGTTCAGTACGCGTGCCCGAAGCGCTGCAACCTTATCTGGGTGGCGCGACCGTTTTATCAAGTGTGAAGTAAGTAATAACGTAGGCGTACAGCGCGGGTATCGCTACCCGTGCTGCCGCATTTACCGTGTAATGCACAACCCTAACGCTGAACGGCGCTTAGTGGTATTTAATCGGGTAGTCGTCAGACAAGCCCAGTAATAAAGGCTTCTCGTCCTTTATCTTTTTCGTTTGAGCACGTCTTGGGGTCGTCGAGCCTCGGTTCAATACCCATAATAATAATGGTACCCAAACCAGTAACGTTAGCGCCTTAGCTGCGATCCCATTCAAGCTGGCATAGCCGGTCTCTGGCGACGCACTGACGTTTAATAATGCGGCAAGGGCGGGGAACTGCCCTACAAACTCGATGATGAGATTACCGGGAATACGAAAAACCCAACGTGCGGTTTCCCAAAGTTCCCATACGCTAAGGCTACCATCGCCGTTAACGTCCATGACCCATTGCAGTGTTTGAAATTGCATGATTGCCTCCTGTTCCAGAAGTCCTGCACACAACGCACATTAAAAACTCTACACTTTCACTATAGGGCTAAGCGGGACCCACGTTCCATATGGTTTTCCCTAGTCGAAAAAAAAGCCATCGCAATGGATGGCCTTTTTTAATAGTGGCGGGCAGGGTGGGATTCGAACCCACGATACGCTTGCACGTATACTGAATTTCGAGTCCAGCGCATTCGACCTCTCTGCCACCTACCCGCTAGGCCGATTTACTGCATGCATTGCAGCTTACCTGTAAAAGGCAAGACCGCTATTCTAGCAGAATTTTTTAAAGCATAGCGAATAATTAAGGTGTGATGTATGCACTTGGTTTTTTAAGAAATCTTATCGCGCAAACGGCAGAATAGTTTATAGACGACGACCTGTGGTGGTCGCCAGAACAACCCCATGCGCGGTCTAATCGTAGTAGGGCGTTAAAACCGTTAGAATAAAATATTATTGAATCATTAACGATTAAAGGCTGATTATGCTCACGAATAAGACGGCAGTTATTACCGGTTCAACCAGTGGTATCGGTTTAGCAATTGCTAGAGGCTTGGCGTCTCATGGGGCCGATATCGTATTGAACGGTTTCGGTGAGAAGCAAGACGTTGAAAAGTTGCGGGTGAATATTGAACTGGAATTCGATGTCAAGGCGCACTATATCCCCGTTGACCTCAGTGACGCCGACGGTGCCAGATCGTTGATTACGCAAGCGGCCGATTTGCTAGGTGGCATCGATATTTTGGTGAATAACGCGGGCATTCAGCACACCGACACCACAGAAAATTTCCCAGTTGATCGTTGGGACGCCGTCATTGCCTTAAACTTATCAGCTGTGTTCCATGCAACGGCAGCGGTGTTGCCGTCGATGCAAGACAAAGGCTGGGGGCGAATCATTAATGTTGCTTCGGCTCACGGCTTAGTCGCCTCCGAGCAAAAATCAGCCTATGTGGCTGCAAAGCATGGTGTCATAGGCTTAACCAAAGTGGTGGCGCTTGAGAATGCAGGCAATGGCATTACGTGCAATGCCATTTGTCCGGGTTGGGTACGCACACCATTAGTTGAAGCCCAAATTAAAGCGTTGGCCCAAAGTGCCGAGGTCGATATAGAAACGGCCGCAAAAATGCTACTGTCAGAGAAGCAACCCTCGCTGCAGTTCGTCACGCCAGAACAAATTGCAGGTGCTGCCGTGTTCATGTGTACCGAGGCCGCCGATCAAATGACCGGTAGCAGTTTAAGTCTTGATGGCGGCTGGACAGCACGCTAAGGCTTAAGACCAGTATTACCTTAAGGATGACTCATGTTGTTTTTACTTTCGCCAGCGAAAAAGCTGGATTACGACTCTCCCGTTCGCACCACGCAAAGTAGCCAGCCTCTTTTTGTGGACGAGGCCCAAGTGTTGAACGGCATCATGCAGGAAAAAACACCCGCAGAAATTTCCACGCTCATGCGCATTAGCGATGACTTGGCTCAGCTAAACGCCGAACGTTTCGCACAATGGAAGCCTACGTTCACGACCGAATCCGCCAGACAGGCAGTGCTGGCGTTTAATGGGGATGTGTACGAAGGCCTAAAGGCCGATGAGCTCTCTGATGAGCAATTGCAATGGACCCAAGACCACTTGGTTATTTTAAGTGGCCTCTACGGCGCTCTGCGTCCATTGGATTTAATGCGTCCTTATCGACTAGAGATGGGCACTCGATTAGCGAACCCACAAGGTAAAAACCTCTATGAATTCTGGGGCACTAAAATAGGAAGCTACCTTGCTGAACGTGCCACCCAGCAAAAAGAGGGGGATGCGGTGTTGTTAAATCTGGCATCCGACGAATACTTCAAGGCGGTGGATACACGTGCCGCAGGGCTGCCCGTGGTGCAATGTGTGTTTCAAGACGAGAAGAATGGCGTCTGGAAGATCATTAGTTTTTACGCAAAAAAAGCACGTGGCCTAATGATGCGTTATGCCATTGATCATCGTATTAACACCGTAGAAGGGCTGAAAGGCTTCGATGTGGCAGGTTATGCCTTTCAAGCCGAGTTATCGTCTGATACCAAGTTAGTATTCAGACGCCCTGAGGCGGCTTTGGCTAAATAATGGCACCGTAGTCATACCGAGTAAAAACGGCTTGAGGCAATAAAACTCAAGCCGTTTTTTCTTCTAGCATGGCCGGAGTAAGCGGGCCGACGACAAAACTTAAGCCACGCATGTCCTGTTGAATAAGCTGTCCGGCCTTCATCATTTGTCGTAGCGGGTAGGCCAGCATGGCCAGTTCGCCCTCGGTCTCAAGGCTGCCCACGCGATCCACTCGTTCGCCGTCTAGTAGTGAAACCACAGCATTGGTTGCTTGTTCTATGCCCGGCGGTACATGGCTAAGCGATGCAAGTAGCGGTACCGCAGCCCCGGTTTGTGACGCCAGTACATGGTTTTGAATCATGAGGTTGTTCAGCAGTGCTACATTCTTTTGCTTGTTTGCTGGCTCATCCATCATTCGGTAAAACGCAGAAGCAAAGTTGTTAAAGGCGATATAGACTTTATTGCGCGCAAGTTGCCATTGCGTATCGGCCTCGCTAAGATCGCTTTCAAGTTGAAGACGGTCAGCCGAGCTTAAGGGCGATTGCAGCGCGTCTTCACGTTCGTCGGGAAGGGCATTGACCCGCTTATTGTCTTGATGTAATTGGCGGTGCAGTGCCGCATACTGCAACCCCGATACCAAAAACTGCCGGTTTGCATCGCGAGCTTCTTTAGCAAAGTCGTCCATCGAACTGGCTTCCCACTGAGGCAAAACGTAGCTACAAATCAAGGCGATGGCACACCCTAAAAAGGTGTCGAACAAACGTTCGCCAATCACAAAGTTATTGCCCAAGTATAAAAACTGAAACGACAGTAAGACGAATATGGTGCTAAATAAGCCCGATAGCATATAGTTGATCTGCACTAAGGCGTTGCCCAGCACATGAGCAATCAGCATGGCTAAAAAGTAGAGTTCGGGATTACTGCTCAGGCTAATAATAATGTAGCTAGCGCCACACCCCAGCGCCGTACCCATCAAACGCCAGGTATTTCGCTGGCGCGTTAAGGCAAAGCCCGGCTTAAGAATGACGACAATGGTCAGAATAATCCAATGACTGTGCGAGGTAAGAGCGGTAAGAATCTCGGTGTCGCCATGATAAAACGTGACCACCAACGCAGGTAGCGCAAGCGCAAGCAGTGACGCCACCGTAACGCGTACGGCATACCTAAAGCTTGACGAGCTGAGACGCAAGTTACTGGTCAGTAGGCCGAAACGAATTTCCTCACGCGATAAAAAACGACTTAATGATTTATCTAAATACTGTTCAATGGGAAGGTCGCTAGCACGAGATTCGGATTGGCTGGCCATGTTTTCAACAATTTGACGTGCGACACGCAAGCGTCTTACGACTTGAACCAGCAGGGCGTACACCTCAGGCTCGTCTTGTGCCATGCCTTTGCTTTTGTATCGATCTAACTCGTATTCCATGGCGCGCACTTGGGCTTTGACGCTAATGCGCTCTTCAGATTGACGGTAGCGCGAGAAATTCAAAGCGATACGTCCGACCTCAACCGAAAGATACTTCAAAGCGTCGTGAGCAAATTCCATGAAATCGCTAGCCGCTAGCTTATGCCGTAATGTGGTGTAGTCAGTATGCGTAGCCACCAGAATGTCTAACAACTTCACCATGTTGGTGTACAGGCTAAGCAGTTCCACCCGTTGACGGTCCCCCCTACCTTTACCTTGAGGGAGTTCACGCAACACCATATCGCGAGCGGCTTGATGAAGCTCGCTCATGCTCGATTGCGCACGGATGAGTTCTCGGTAGTTTTCGTCCAAATCGGTGTTGACGTTGTAGAAATTGGATCGCGCCGCCATGTATTCGGCGGTGGCAAATAACGCCATGGACAGCACACGTCGCTCTTCGCGTAGCCACAGCACACGTCTAAATAGGCTACTGAAGGTGAAATACGAGACGCCGCCGATAAAGGAATAAAGCGTATGCAACCAAACATCGCTGCTTTCCATCGAGCTACGTAAGGTTAGCGACATAAGCAGCAAGCAGGCGAAGCCCATCAAACTGCCGCGCTTACCGAACACATTGAGCATCGAAAAGCTAAAGCATAAAAGCGGAATAACTAGCCAGATAGCCCACGTAGAGCCCGAGGCAAAACCGGTTAAGCCCACCGTTAATGTGCCCAGTGCCACCCCGCCTAGCATTTCGTTGCTACGAAAGCGTCGGGGGCCGCCAGGCGAGTCGACGATGGCCACGCACATGGCACCCATCGCCGCAATAATACCGATGTAATACAGTTTGAATATTCCGCCCAGAATAATGACAGGCAGCAACACCCCCATCGACTGGCGTAAACCACCCAGTAGATAGTGACTGTGTATGAAGCGCTGTAGCGGAGGAATGGGGTTAACCATAAAACCATATTCTGTGCATGGGTTACTCAGTATATAGGGGATGAGCGCTACGTATATAGGGAAAGGGCACTACCTTGCCCCCAATGATTTGTACTTTTCCAACAAACAGAGTTGCTTGACTTTGCCCGATAGGTTAGAGTACGGGCTGCCCGATCTCATCCGATTGGGCAGTAGGGCTCTTTTAAGCGGGTTTATCGACCCGTGTTGTTGCGCCTCTCTTTTGTCGCCGCTGGCCGCGCCACAAGCGTGTGTTGCCAGGGCTTCCGTTTCAAGCTATCGCGTAATGTTACGCAAGTGCTATGTTTCGAAGAGCTCAGGTCAATCAGTAGTGTGTCTGGGTGGCGTGGCCCCGTGGGCCATAAAGCGCCAGATCATGTTGCTGGCTTTGGTTCAGGCTCCGGTTTAAATACCAGTCGAGATAATAGCGCAAAGACTGAAAGGAATTTCATCATGGAACTCAATGGCGCAGATATCGTCGTGCGCACCTTGGCCGACGAAGGCGTAGAACACGTCTTTGGTTATCCGGGCGGTGCCGTACTCTACATCTACGACGCAATATTTAAGCAAGACAAATTTCGTCACGTTCTGGTTCGTCACGAGCAAGCAGCCGTGCACGCAGCCGATGCGTACTCACGTTCATCCAATAAAGTTGGGGTTGCGCTGGTAACCAGTGGCCCAGGGCTAACAAATGCCGTTACCGGTATTGCTACGGCCTACACCGACTCTATTCCGCTCGTGATCATTAGTGGACAAGTTTCTAGCCAAGCGATTGGCGAAGATGCTTTCCAAGAATGTGACTCCGTTGGTATTACGCGCCCATGCGTAAAGCATAATTTCTTAGTGCGCGATGTACGCGAACTAGCCGATACCATACGTAAAGCATTTTATATCGCTAATACCGGCCGTCCAGGTCCCGTATTGGTTGATATTCCTAAAGATATTACCGTAGCCACTGCTCGTTACCAGCCTAAACGGGGCGAGGTAAAAATGCGTTCTTATCAGCCTGTCGTAAAAGGCCACCAAGGACAAATTAAAAAAGCAGTGCAATTGCTGGCCGGCGCTCAGCGCCCCATGATCTACGTAGGCGGCGGTGCCATCTTAGGCAACGCTTGCGACGAGGTTAAGCAACTGGTTGAAGCCAGCGGTGCTCCGTGTACCACCACACTGATGGCCTTGGGTGCATACCCTGGAAGCAGCGATCAGTACGTGGGAATGCCCGGCATGCATGGTACGTACGAGGCCAACATGGCCATGCAACACTGTGACGTTTTGGTCGCAGTGGGTGCGCGTTTCGATGACCGAGTAATCGGTAATCCGCGCAACTTCATGCAAGTACCGCGCAAAATCATTCATATAGATATTGACCCTTCGTCAATCTCCAAGCGCGTCAAAGTTGATGTGCCCATCGTAGGGTGCGTTAAAGACGTCTTGGGTGAATTCAACGATTTTTACGCCCAATCTCGTCCAGACACTGAAAAAAGTAAGCTGGCGTTGGCGCAATGGTGGCAGCAAATTAACGAGTGGCGCGCTAAAGACTCCTTGGGCTACAAAGGCTCAGATCAGGTCATTAAGCCGCAATCCGTTGTTGAGGCCCTGTGGGAAGTCACCGGTGGTGACGCCTTTGTGACATCAGACGTAGGCCAGCACCAAATGTGGGCGGCTCAGTACTACCGCTTTAACCAGCCTCGTCGCTGGATTAACTCCGGTGGTTTGGGCACCATGGGCGTAGGCTTGCCCTATGCGATGGGTGTGCAAATGGCAAACCCTGATTCACAGGTGGCCGTTATCACGGGTGAAGCATCCATTCAGATGAACATCCAAGAGCTCTCCACCTGCTTGCAATATCGTTTAAGCCCTAAAGTATTGTGTTTAAACAACCGCTATCTGGGTATGGTTCGTCAGTGGCAAGAAATCGATTACGGTTCGCGCTACTCCGAGTCTTACGTCGATGCCTTACCCGATTTTGTGAAGCTGGTTGAAAGCTACGGTCACGTAGGTTTGCATATCGACAAACCGGCTGACGTCGTACCTGCCATCAAAGAGGCATTCACTAAACACAAAGACCGTTTGGTGTTTATGGACTTCATCACCGATCAAACCGAGAACGTGTGGCCGATGGTGAAAGCCGGAAAAGGCTTAACAGAAATGTTGCTTAGCGCAGACGACCTTAAAGGAGAGAAATTATGAAACGCGTAATTTCCGTTCTTCTTGAAAACGAACCGGGTGCGCTATCACGTGTGGTGGGTTTGTTTTCTGCACGTGGCTATAACATCGAAACCTTAACCGTAGCTCCCACCGAAGACGAAACCTTGTCACGCATGACAATCGTCACTGTGGGTCAAGACGATGTTATCGAGCAAATTACTAAGCACTTAAACCGTTTAATTGATGTGGTTAAAGTGGTGGATCTTTCCGAAGGTCCACACGTCGAGCGCGAACTGATGCTGATTAAAGTGCGCGCAGTCGGTAAAGAGCGTGAAGAAATCAAGCGTATGGCTGATATTTTCCGTGGCAGCATTATCGACGTCACCGATAAAACCTACACCATCGAGTTAACCGGTGTGCAGGAAAAAATTGCGGCATTTATTCAAGCACTAGATTCCACCGCTATCCTAGAAACCGTTCGTACGGGCGTTTCGGGTATTAGCCGTGGCGAGCGAGTGCTGAAGCTATAAAGGTTTTCGGCGTCTGGGCGTTTTTACGCGCTCAGGCGTCGACATAACAACGATTGTTCCTGCATTGTTGCAGGTAAAAAAGATAACGCTAATTAAGCGGAATAAAATTTTGGAGTGGTTTTCATGAAAGTTTTTTACGACAAAGACTGCGACCTTTCTTTAATCAAAGGTAAAACAGTTGCGATTATTGGTTACGGTTCACAAGGTCACGCACACGCGCTTAACCTGCACGAGTCAGGCGTTAATGTGGTTGTTGGTTTGCGTAAAGGCGGTGCATCCTGGAGCAAAGCTGAAGGCGCTGGCTTAAAAGTGCAAGAAGTGGCTGATGCCGTTAAATCAGCGGATGTCGTAATGGTCTTGTTGCCAGACGAAAGTATCGCTGAAGTTTACCGCTCACAAATTGCCGATAACATCAAAGCAGGTGCTGCCTTAGCGTTTGCACACGGCTTTAACATTCACTACGGCCAAGTGGTTCCACGCGAAGACATCGACGTAATCATGGTTGCTCCTAAAGCGCCTGGTCACACAGTACGTGGTACTTACACAGAAGGCGGTGGTGTTCCACACCTTATCGCTGTGCATCAAGACAAGTCGGGTGCCGCTCGCGACCTCGCGTTGTCATACGCTAGTGCTAACGGTGGTGGCCGTGCTGGTATTATTGAAACCAACTTCCGCGAAGAAACCGAAACTGACTTATTCGGCGAACAAGCTGTATTGTGCGGTGGTGCGGTTGAGCTCATCAAAGCCGGTTTTGACACATTGGTTGAGGCGGGTTACGCGCCTGAAATGGCTTACTTCGAGTGCTTGCACGAGTTGAAGCTTATCGTAGACCTTATCTACGAAGGCGGTATTGCCAACATGAACTACTCCATCTCTAACAACGCTGAGTTCGGCGAGTACGAGACAGGTCCAAAAATCGTTACCGACGAAACACGCGAAGCCATGCGCAAGTGTTTGGCCGACATCCAAAACGGTGTTTACGCTAAAAACTTCATTCTTGAGCATGCTGCAGGTGCCCCAACATTGACAGCGCGTCGTCGTATCAATGCTGACTCACAAATCGAGCAGGTTGGTGAGCAACTTCGTGCAATGATGCCTTGGATTGCAGCGAACAAATTGGTAGATAAAAGCAAAAACTAAATTTATTTAGTTTGGCTAAACCCTGTTTTAGGTCGTATTCTTCGGCCCGAAACAGGGTTTTTTTATATCGAGGGCTAACGCAATCGGTTATGCTTAATCTTTATTGTCTTTGTATTTAGTTCGGACTATGCCCATTAAAACCCCGGAAGAAAAACGCCGTCGCAGTATTTATTTACTGCCCAATGCGTTCACCACAGCTAATTTGTTTGCGGGCTTTTATGCCGTGGTTCAAGCCATGAATGGCCGTTTCGAGGTTGCTGCCATTGCCATCTTTCTGGCTTTGGTGTTCGACGGTATGGATGGTCGCGTCGCGCGTCTTACCAACACGCAGTCCGCTTTCGGCGAACAGTACGACTCTATGGCCGATCTCACCTCGTTTGGGGTAGCGCCAGCGCTGGTGATGTACGTCTGGGCACTGCAAAGTTTAGGGCGGTGGGGGTGGCTAGCGGCGTTTATCTTTGTAGCCGGTGCGGCGTTACGGTTGGCTCGTTTCAACACCAACATTGCCGTGGTTGATAAACGGTTTTTTCAAGGCTTGCCCAGCCCAGCCGCAGCCGCGTTGATCGCGGGTTTTGTTTGGCTGGCAGTTGATAACAAGCTACGTGTATCCGGAGAGCCCCTTGCATGGTGTGCCTTTGCGCTAACGGTATACGCCGGCATCGCCATGGTAACCAACGCCCCGTTTTATAGTGGAAAAAGCTTTGCGATGGGCAAAAGTGTCCCGTTTTGGGTCATGCTGCTATTAGTGCTGCTTTTTGTGTTCGTGTCGTCTGACCCACCCATTGTGCTGTTCTCGATGTTTATTCTTTACGGCTTGTCGGGGTGGGTGGTCATGGCGTGGCGCTGGCGGCGTGCCCGTCAGCTGCTTCAGCAGCGACGAGCAAGCGAAGGCGATAAACCGCTTTAATTTAAGAAGGGGAACATCCCATCACGTAGTTCGATGGGATCGGGCCCCGAGTGGTAATGCACAACTTCATTGTTGTCGTTGAAGTAAATGGTCAGCATTCCATTAAATGCACCGCCTTGGCGGTACCGATACGACCACGTGTTCATGGGCACCCCACGCAGCGGCACAATCTCTCGGTCGGCTGGCGGGCCAAACCAACACTGCACGCGCTCAGGTGGCCAGTAACCGTCGTTTAAACGGGTGAACTCGGCGTCTGAAAGCATTTGGCGCATGGCTATCACCGTTTCATTGTCATCCAGCTCGGCTGTCCACGCGTATTGACCCATGGGTTGCGTGGTCCATGTCGCTAAACGTTGGCCGTCATCAACGCACTGGGTATGTGGCGAGCCGAACGACTGTATCACTTGCGCTAATGGCGTTCCAGGGGTGACATCGCTCATACTTGAGCACGAAGCCAGAAGGCCTATTGCACTAAGCATGGCGGTGATTTTCAGTAGAGGAGTACGCATTAGTCTCTCCGAGTCCACAAAAGTAATAGGGATAGCGCTATTTTGACGTATAAATACGTTAAAGGTGTAATCTCTTTGCTTTATCCCGACGATTATCGTTATAATTTACGGGATTTGCTGAATGGTCAGCGAAGGTTTCTTTTGCACGTCAAGGCTCCTCGGCCTTGTCGCATGTTTTAGAGGATATTTATTATGTCTACAGAAGTAAAAAAAGCCGATCTCGTATCGACATACCAACGTAAAGAAGGCGACACCGGTTCGCCCGAAGTACAAGTTGCACTATTAACTGCACGTATTACTCATTTAACCGAGCATTTCAAAACTCACGTTAAAGACCATCACTCACGTCGTGGCTTGCTACGTATGGTTAGCCGTCGTCGTAAACTACTCGATTACTTAAAAGATCGTAAGCCCGATGCCTATCGCGATTTGATCGAAAAGCTCGGTCTACGTAAGTGATATATCGGGGCACGCCCCGCGCGAAATAACCGTGCCTGCTGCGAACTACGTGTCGTAGCAGGCACGGTTTTTTATTGTAAGGAACTGACTAATGTTCAATAAAGTTACTAAAAAATTCCAGTATGGCGAGCACGAGGTTGTGCTTGAGACTGGCGAGATTGCTCGTCAAGCCTCTGGCTCTGTATTGGTTTCTGTCGAAGACACTGTTATTTTAGCTACCGTTGTTGGGGCCAAAAAAGCAAAATCTGGCCAAGATTTCTTCCCGCTAACCGTTGATTACGTTGAAAAAACCTATGCGGCAGGTCGCATTCCTGGTGGTTTCTTCAAGCGTGAAGGTAAGCCGTCCGATCGCGAGACATTAACGTCACGTTTAATCGACCGTCCATTGCGTCCTTTATTTCCTGAAGGCTTCTACAACGAAGTTCAGGTCATTATTCACACGCTATCCGTAAACCCTGAAATCGATCCCATTATCCCTGCGTTAATTGGTGCATCGGCAGCGTTGTCCATCTCAGGTATCCCTTTTGATGGACCAGTGGGCGCGGCACGTGTGGGTTACGTAAACGGCGAGTATGTACTTAACCCTAGCAGCACAGCCATGGCTGAAGAGTCTAAATTAGACCTCGTTGTTGCGGGTACCGAAGCGGCTGTGTTGATGGTCGAGTCCGACGCTCAGCAACTATCTGAAGATGTCATGCTAGGCGCCATTGCTTTTGGTCACCAGCAAATGCAGGCTGCCATCAACGCCATCCACGAACTCGTGGAAGAAGCCGGCAAGCCCGAGTGGGATTGGCAGCCAGCACCCGCTAACGAAGCGCTTATCGCCGCTGTTAGCGAAGCTGGCTTAGAGGGCCTGAAAGCCGCCTACCAAACTCGCGAGAAGCAAGCCCGTACGCAAAAGTTAAACGACGTTAGCGCGAGCGTTAAAGCGGCTTTGGCAGAACAAGCCGAAAGCAAAGGCGAAGCTGCGCCTGATAGCGTCGAAGTCGACTCTATCTTGTTCGACTTAGAAAGCAACATCGTACGTAGCCAAATTCTAAACGGCGAGCCACGTATCGACGGCCGCGATACACGCACTGTGCGTCCTATCGAGATCCGCTTAGGCGTTTTACCTCGCGCTCACGGTAGTGCGTTGTTCACACGTGGTGAAACACAAGCGTTGGTGGTTGCCACCTTGGGTACACGTCAAGACGAGCAAATTCTTGACTCCGTCATGGGCGAGTCACGTGACCGCTTCATGCTGCACTACAACTTCCCACCTTTTGCTACTGGCGAAACAGGTCGTTTTGGTGCGCCGCGTCGTCGTGAAATTGGTCATGGTCGCTTGGCTAAACGTGCGTTAACACACCTATTGCCAGAGCCAGAAGATTTCCAATACTCATTGCGCATCGTGTCCGAAGTGACTGAGTCCAACGGCTCATCATCCATGGCTACCGTTTGCGGTGGTTCATTAGCGTTGATGGATGCTGGTGTGCCAGTTGCTGATCACGTAGCGGGTGTAGCGATGGGCTTAATTAAAGATGGCGGCAAGTTTGCAGTGCTAACCGACATCTTGGGGGACGAGGATCACCTTGGCGACATGGACTTCAAAGTGGCAGGTACCGAAAACGGTATTACCGCTTTGCAAATGGACATCAAAATCCAAGGTATTACCACCGAAATTATGCAGGTCGCGTTGGCGCAAGCTCGCGAGGGTCGTTTGCACATCCTAAATCGCAT
Organism: Paenalcaligenes sp. DL 463; assembly: GCF_057475185.1. Lineage (NCBI taxonomy): Bacteria > Pseudomonadati > Pseudomonadota > Betaproteobacteria > Burkholderiales > Alcaligenaceae > Paenalcaligenes > Paenalcaligenes sp. DL 463. The sequence continues at coordinate 1,152,178 of NZ_JBYBKX010000001.1, forward strand.
GGAAACGGCGCTAGAGGGTTCACGTAGCGAGCTTTCCGCTTTTGCGCCCCGTATGATTTCAGTGAAAATCAACCCCGAGAAAATTCGTGATGTAATTGGTAAAGGTGGAGCAACCATCCGTGCCCTAACTGAAGAAACCGGTACGCAAATTGATATCGGCGACGACGGTACCATCACGATCTCCAGCGCTGATTTGGAAAAAGCTCACGAAGCCGAGCGTCGTATTAAAGAGCTAACCGCTGACGTCGAAGTTGGGCAAGAGTACGAAGGTCCTGTGCTACGTCTGTTAGATTTCGGTGCTATTGTTCAAGTGTTGCCAGGCCGTGATGGCTTGTTGCACATCTCTGAAATCGCTAACTACCGCATCGCTAACATTAACGACATCCTAAAAGTGGGTCAGTTAGTGAAGTTTAAAGTGATCGAAGCTGATGACAAAGGTCGTCTGCGTTTGTCCATTAAGGCAATCGGGGGCATTGAAGCCCAAGGTGGCCCTCAGGATCCAAATGCGGCGCCTGCCACTGAAGAGTAAGTAGCACAATGCAAAGGCTGTGCAGGTGACATAAAACCCGCACAGCACGCGCTGTGAATGCCATAGGTTGCAAAGCAGGGTGTAATCAACGATTGCACTTTGTCCATGCCTCTTATGGCATTTTTGCGTTTGGCAGCGTATGCGAGTTAATTGAGTGAGGGGTTGGTTTAAAGGTAGGGCAGGCTGCTGAGGTGGGTTGCGTGTGCAAAGCGATGAAAGCGGTGCGGACGTAGCAAGTGTGCAAACCTAACAGGCACAAAAAAAGCCCCTTGCGGAGCTTTTATGTTTGCAGCGTAGCATTGAAATCAAACGAACCATCTAATGATGGTGCACCCACCCGGAATCGAACCGGGACGACCAGTGGTCGAGAGATTTTAAGTCTCTTGCGTCTACCTATTCCGCCATGGGTGCGGACTTCAATATGCTATTGGCGGAAGCGGTGAGATTCGAACTCACGGATGAGTTACCCCATCGCTGGTTTTCAAGACCAGTCCATTCAACCACTCTGGCACGCTTCCTTTGGCTAGATACATGACCAGCTAAGGCATGCGTACTACTAAAGCCATTCTTTGATGGTTATTAAGTGGCGCGTACTCGTTATAAAGTAAGCACTTTTTAATTAACTACCAAAGGGCAAAATTATACCCGTGTTTTTTGTTTTTGTCACATCTTGTTTTTGTTTTGTGTAAAACAAGGAAGTGATTAACCGGAACGACGCGAATACGTCGTTGCGAACAGGGCGTGTACTCTGCATATCAAGCGCGCTATTATGGACTAAATTTAATGGTGTGTCATGCCCACCCGCTTTTTGGCGCGGTGTAAGGGCTAAACACAACGTCCGACGATCTTGAGTTAGGAGTAGGCATTCATGAAAGTGGTGGAAATTTCCCAGCATGGCGGGCCCGAGGTTTTAAAAATAGCAGAGCGCCCGAAGCCCGAGCTTCAAACGGGGCAGGTGCTTATAAAAGTTCATGCTGCAGGGGTCAATCGCCCTGATGTGTTGCAACGCACAGGTGTTTATCCACCGCCTCCCGATGCTTCCGACTTACCGGGCCTAGAAATAGCGGGCGAGATTGTAGAAGGTGAAGTAGACGGAACAGGGTTTAGTATTGGCGATAAGGTGTGCGCGTTGGTTGCCGGTGGTGGGTACGCACAATATTGCGCGGTAGATGTCGGTCATTGCTTGCCAATTCCTAAGGGCATGAGCTACATCGAAGCGGCCGGCTTGCCAGAGACCTACTTTACGGTGTGGAGCAATGTGTACGATCGAGCACAGCTGAAGCCCGGCGAATCCTTTTTGGTGCACGGTGGGGCAAGCGGCATCGGCACCACGGCGATTCAACTGGCAGTGGCTCGAGGCCATAAGGTCTTTGCTACCGCCGGTAGTGACGAGCGCGTAGCGGCTGTCGAAGCCTTAGGGGCGGTAGGAATTAATTACCGAACTCAGGAATTCGAGAAAGTCATTAAAGAGGCCACCAATCGTAAAGGGGTGGACGTCATTCTAGACATGGTGGCGGGTGACTACATTAACCGTGATATTCGTTGTTTAGCAGATGACGGTCGCATAGTTATTATTGCGTTGTTGGGCGGAGCGAAAGGGCAAGTTGATTTTGCCCACATATTAACGCGCCGCTTGGTGATTACAGGATCCACCTTGCGTCCGCGTCATAGCGAGTTTAAAACGGACATTGCGGCCAATTTAAAAGCTGAAGTTTGGCCATTGCTTGAGTCGGGGGTGCTAAAGCCATTGGTGTACGCCAGCTTCCCCTTGGAAGAGGTGCAAAAGGCGCATGCCATGATGGATGCGGGCGAACAGGTAGGCAAAATCATTCTTGAAGTTAGCCACTAAGTAGCCAATGGGGCATGCAGCGCTTGACGGCGGTATCTAAGCGCTGCTCCCTTGAAGCCAATGTGGGAAATAATTCACGAGTTATTAGGTGCAAATCGCTGCATCGCGCTACAATAGCCGGTTGACTGGTTTAATAGCGCAGTATTGCCTTGGTTTTTTGGGGTGGCTGCGGCAATGTTTATTCCCGAGGGCAATGACAAAACACGAAGCTCGTAAACGCCTTGTAATAGGCAATTGGAAAATGAATGCGTCGCTGCAAGCTAACGCATCATTATTGAATTCCCTACTTAGCACGGCGCCTACACCCGCTTCGACGCAGCTTGCGGTTTGTGTGCCATTCCCTTATTTAGCGCAAGTGCAAAGTCAGCTTGATGGTTCCCACATTCAGTGGGGGGCTCAAGACATCAGTACGCAATCACAGGGTGCATACACCGGAGAAGTCTCCGCTTCCATGCTTCATGATTTTGGTTGTCGGTTTGTGTTGGTCGGGCACTCCGAGCGTCGTTCGGGCCATGCTGAATCTAACGCTGATGTAGCACTGAAAGCAGCGCAAGCACTGGGCGCGGGTATAACACCCGTGTTTTGCGTGGGTGAAAGCGAAGCGCAGCACGAGGCGGGGGAAACGCAAGATGTGGTATTGGCGCAACTTCAGCCTTTGCTCGACTTGGGTGCCATAAACGTAGCAAAAACCGTCATTGCCTACGAGCCCGTTTGGGCCATAGGTACCGGTAAAAGCGCAACACCCGAGCAAGCCCAAGCGGTGCATGCTTACCTACGCAGTCTTCTGCAACAGGCTGGTGTGGCGCAAGTCCAAATATTATATGGTGGCAGTGTCAATGCCACTAACGCCGCGCAGCTCTTTGCTATGCCCGATATTGATGGGGCGTTGGTGGGTGGTGCGGCGTTAAATGCCGACGAATTTTTACGTATTGCGGCCGTGTAGGCCTCGGAGTCATTAAATGTTAACGCTGTCATCCATGTTGCAAGCGGTTCAGGTTATTTCCTCGCTTGCCATTATCGCTTTGGTTTTGCTGCAACAAGGTAAAGGGGCCGACATGGGCTCTGCTTTTGGTGGTGGCTCTGCAGGTAGTATGTTCGGTTCAGCCGGTGCGGCCAACTTTTTGTCGCGCATGACCAAATGGGCTGCCGTCATTTTCTTTGTTTCTACCGGTGCTTTGGCTTGGGTGGCGTTTAAGCCTGCCACGCCGGATGCGGGTGGTGTCATGCAGGGCTTCGAATCAGTCGTGCCGGGTAGTGCAGCGCCTGCGCCCGCTATTCCTCAGTCGCCCGACGTCAGCGTTCCTAACGTTCCTTCTACTACCGATAGCGTTCCACAGGCTCCTGCGGTTGTTCCTGAAACTTCTGAGGTGCCGCAATCAAGTCCAAGTGCCGAGGGTGCGGATCAGCCTGAAGAAGCGTCATCTACCGAAGCGCCAACCGCTGAAGATACCGTGCCAACAACCGATGCACCTGCTGATAACATAGCGCCTGCTAACTAAGTGGTGGCTCGTTCTGTTTTGGGTGAGCGTAGTCCCCACTGCTGTGCGGGGGCAGGGTATAAGTAGCTCTGCATTGACGCAATAACAAGAAGCCGATCTCATCAGAGTATCGGCTTTTTTGTTAAGGCGTGAGCTTGGGGTGGTGTCTTTAAGGCTGTGTTGTCTCATTTGATTACGCGCTGTTTCATTGCTATAAAGCCAGCGTGCTGTAGTGCGGTAAAAACTACACAATAGGTTGTGAGCTTAGGCATAATGCGTTGACGCGGGTATCAATGAGGCCATTGGCGTCATTGGCACAAACAATAACGAATAAAGGCGATAAATAATGAGCGTGACGAAACAAGCTGGAAGTGCATTCGTTCTAAAAGGTGTGCGTAAAGCGCTGTTGGTGTTGGGTTGTGGTGTGGCGCTAGCTGCGCCACTGGCTCATGCTGACGGTTTGCAGGGTTTTAGTATGCGTATGGGGTTGGGGGACGACTATAAGCGCATTGGTGCGGCCTGGAATAGCCCGACCTTGTGGTCCACGACTCTTTTTAATCGCAAGCTTGATCTTGATGCCGAGGTAGGGCTGGCCTATTGGCATGCTAACAGTAGCTCGTCCGCGTCCAGCGTTTGGCAAATTACAGCCACCCCCATGTTGAGGTATTGGTTTACCGATCGTTGGTTTGCCGAGGCAGGTATAGGGCCGTCGGTTTTCTTCTCGGTTAAGTTCGCCGATCGCGACATCGGCTCTAACTTTCAATTTGCCGATCAAATTGGGGTGGGGCTACGCTTAAGCGACAAGCAACGCTTAAGTTTGCGCTATTCACACTATTCAAACGCTGGGGTAAAAAAACCAAACCCGGGGCTTGATCTTATACAGCTTAATTACACCTACTTGTTTTAATGTGTGATGTAGTAAGTGATGTAAATGTGCGGTTAAACGCTTAGGCTTGCTTGAGCAATATCGAGCGAGTTGTGGTGTGAATGCTGTGCTTTTATTTGTTTTTCATCCAAAGCGGTAGTCATTCACTTGCCAAGTTTGTTTTCCATGTTAGAATACCGCTCTTACTTGCTTTTGTGGTTGTTTAATAAAGGCACTGCCGACGTGGTGGAATTGGTAGACACGCTATCTTGAGGGGGTAGTGGCGAAAGCTATGCGAGTTCGATTCTCGCCGTCGGCACCAAGTTAAATTAGCGTTTATCGCTGCACAGAAAACCGAGCATTGCTCGGTTTTTTTGTGTCCGCGATCTTTGTGCCTTTAATTTTTGTGTTGTTGTTGTTGTTGTTGTTGTTGTTGTTGTTGTTGTTGTTGTTGTTGTTGTTGTTGTTGTTGTTCTCGGGGCGGATTGGGGTCAGGTGACGTCAAACTGGCTTAGATCGACTGCTTTTGGCTTATCACGAGCCAGAGATTGTTTTGAGGGTTAAAATCAACGCCTCTGGTTGGGCGTATAAAAGCCCTTAAAATTCAGCTAATTAAGTCTATTTCCTAAGAGTTAGCTTGAACGGAATTTAATACTTTTTAACGCTGTTCTTCTAATGCGGGTAAACCCTAGGTTTGTGGTGTGGTTTTAACGGTTTTGTGGCGAATAGGCTACAAAAACAGGCTTATCTGGGTGATAAAGCACACAAACAATGGTCAACCCGCTGGAAGTTTGATGCAATAGCTCCAACTTCCCATTGCGGAGTTAGAAGGAGCAGTAGCACACACTAGGTTGTTGGGCTGCTCTGATTTACTCAAAAAATCCACGGAGATTTCTTACATGAAAAAGACTCTGCTAGCTGCTGCTCTGATGGTCGGTTTCGCCGGCGTTGCTCAGGCAGACACATCAGTAACACTTTACGGTATCCTTGACGGCGGTATTGGTTACAACAAAATCAAAGGCTCGGCTGTTGCTGGCGTAGACGCTGATGGTGATCGCGTTCTTAATCCATATGCAGCGAACGGTCGCCAAGGTTTCGATCAAAAGCGTACAGGTCTGATTAATGGTATCCAATCCGGTAACCGTTGGGGCCTAAAAGGTTCTGAAGATTTGGGTAACGGTCTGCGCGCTGTGTTCCAACTCGAAAGCGGCTTTAACTTGGGTACAGGTAACTCGGCTCAGGGTGGTCGTTTGTTCGGTCGTCAAGCTACATTGGGTCTAGCTAGCGATAGCTGGGGTCAGTTAGACTTTGGTCGTCAAACTAACATCGCTTCCAAGTACTTCGGCTCTATCGATCCGTTTGCTACAGCTTTTGACCAAGCGAACATCGGTGGCGTAATTTCCGCAGCTAACACCGCGCGTTACGACAACATGGTCATGTACCAAACACCTAACTTCTCTGGTTTCCAGTTTGGCGTTGGTTACTCCTTTAACGTAAACGGTGATCAAGAGTGGCGTGTAGCTGGTGAGCCTGACGAAAACATGAAAGCCTGGACGACAGGTCTTCGTTACGCTAACGGCCCAATCAATGTTGCTTTGACATACGATCAGTTTAAAGATCCTAGCGCTGTAAACACTGGTGATGACGTGACAGCGAAAAGCTGGAACTTGGGTGGTACTTACGACTTTGAAGTTGTAAAACTGCACTTGGCCGGTGGTCAAACACGTGACGGTATGTTCCAAACACAAAGCTACGCAGGCGAATCTTTCTTGCCTAGCTACCGTGGTCTAGAAGGTCTACGTATTAACTCCTACATGGCTGGCCTAAGTGCACCTGTAGGCGCTGGTAACGTAATGTTCTCATGGACTATGGCTGATTTGGACGAAGCTCCTAATGGTGCGGCTTGGAGAACAGGTACAGAGTTCAAAGATCAGCACACATTTAGCTTGGGTTACACACACCCATTGTCCAAGCGCACTAACGTATACGCTATTGGTTCATACGCCAAAAACGTACACTTCGCGCCTGATGCAAAAGCTACTTTGATCGGTGTAGGTCTGCGTCACCAGTTCTAATTGTGCGCGTAGGCAACTACGCACATAGGGTCTGATTATTTAGGCCGCTAGAACTTGCAAGCTTGCTTGCATTAAAAGCCACTCTTCGGAGTGGCTTTTTTGCGTTGGCGGGTTTTGTTGTGGACGCTGGAAAAGGTCTTGCTTGTATTGCAGGGGTGCTTGTATTACTGTGGTGTATAGGGATGGCAGATGCGTTTGTTACCAAAAGTGCTAAGCTTACATTGTCATGTCATATCGTTGTAATATCGACACACCTCTGGCAAAAGCCTTATGCACCAAGGCTTCTACGGCTTAGGCCTGTATTCAACTGCACTTTCTGTGCTGCCCTCAGGGTTATCCCCTTAAACTCCACTCTCAAAATGCTACAATCCTAGAGTTTATTTACTGCGATTGGGTGCTTTGCATGAACCTGCAACATTACTTTCCCGTGCTGCTATTTATCTTAGTGGCTACAGGCATTGGTTTGGCGCTGCTAACGGCAGGCCGTATCTTGGGGCCTAACCGTCCTTACGACGAAAAATTGTCGCCTTACGAGTGTGGGTTTGAGGCATTTGACGACTCTCGCATGAAGGTCGACATCCGTTACTACCTTATTGCTATTTTGTTCATTATGTTCGATTTGGAAATCGCGTTTCTGTTTCCATGGGCAATAGCGAACGGCACGGTAGGGCTAGTCGGTTTTTGGTCTGTCATGGTGTTTCTGGCGATACTTACCGTTGGCTTCATCTACGAATGGAAAAAAGGCGCTCTCGACTGGGAGTAAGCCCGTTAACTCTGTTGCGCTGTGGTGGTATGCGTAGTCACACCAGCTATCAGCGCTAAAAAATCTCTGCCCCCGGAAGACCTCCAGTAGCAGACCTGACAGTAAAAGGTGCTAAACACAGTTTTGGGGTGTGTAGCGCTTGGGTAAAGGCAAATAAAATGGCTATCGACGGCATTCTTAAAGAAGGTTTTATCACCACCAGCGCAGACAAGGTTCTGAACTGGGCTAAGACAGGTTCCATGTGGCCTATGACATTCGGTTTGGCTTGCTGTGCAGTCGAGATGATGCACGCCGGCGCCGCCCGTTATGACTTAGACCAATTTGGTATTATCTTTCGCCCCAGTCCGCGCCAGTCCGATCTCATGATCGTCGCCGGCACGCTGTGCAACAAAATGGGTCCCGCCCTACGTAAGGTCTACGACCAGATGGCCGAGCCCCGCTGGGTGGTCTCTATGGGCTCCTGTGCCAACGGTGGTGGGTACTACCACTACTCGTATTCTGTGGTTCGGGGTTGCGATCGTATTGTTCCTGTTGATGTGTATGTGCCGGGTTGTCCACCCACGGCAGAAGCCCTAATTTATGGCCTTTTGCAGTTGCAAAACAAAATTCGTTTAACTAACACCATTGCGCGTTAAGCGTCTGGCCCATTCATTTTAGGTAGACTTCATCACTATGACACGGCTTGAAACGCTACAAAAAAATCTACTGACAGTGTTTGGCGACGAGGCGTCGCTAGCGCTGTCTCACAACGAGCTTACCCTCGAGGTTCCTACCGATAGCTGGATAGAAACCTGTACCGCGTTACGCGATCATCCAGACTTAGGTTTTGAGATCTGCATCGACCTTTGCGGTATCGATTACTCGGGCTGGCGTGCACCAACCTTCGAGTACGATCCTACGCTTTTTCCTCATCGCTTTGCGGTGGTGATTCACTTGCTTTCGGTAAAGCATAATTGGCGCCTACGCGTACGTACGTTTGTGGCGGGTGACGACTTTCCGGTATTGCCGACGTTATTTAATGTGTGGCCCACCGTGAACTGGTTCGAACGCGAAGCCTTTGACCTTTACGGTATTGTTTTCGAAGGCCACCCTGATCTACGTCGTATTCTGACCGACTATGGTTTTATCGGACATCCATTCCGCAAAGATTTCCCCATTTCTGGCTATGTGGAAATGCGCTATGACGCCGAGCAAAAGCGTGTTGTTTACCAGCCAGTCACGATCGAACCGCGCGAGATTACGCCGCGTGTTGTACGTGAAGACGATTACGGAGTAGGGCGCTAATTGCATCATGGCTGAAATTCAAAATTACTCATTAAACTTTGGTCCACAGCACCCCGCCGCACACGGTGTATTACGTCTTGTGCTTGAGTTAGACGGCGAGGTCATCCAACGTGCTGACCCCCATATTGGTTTGCTGCACCGCGCCACTGAAAAGCTGGCCGAGCACCGTACGTATTTACAAGCCTTGCCCTACATGGATAGGCTCGACTACGTTTCCATGATGGTGAACGAGCATGCCTATTGCTTGGCAGTAGAGCGCTTGTTAAACGTGGATGTACCGTTACGTGCGCAATACATTCGCGTCATGTTTGACGAAATTACGCGCATTCTTAATCACTTGATGTCCATCGGTTCTCATGCGCTAGACGTGGGTGCGATGGCCGTGTTCTTGTATGCCTTCCGCGAGCGTGAAGACTTGATGGATGCGTACGAAGCGGTGTCAGGTGCGCGTTTGCATGCGGCTTACTATCGTCCGGGTGGCGTGTATCGCGATCTTCCCGGCCACATGCCGCAGTACCACGGTAATAAATACCGTAGTGCTAAAGAACTTGACGCCATGAACGACGCACGTTCTGGCTCGCTGCTTGATTTCTTAGAAGACTTTACCAATCGCTTCCCGGCTTGTGTCGACGAATACGAAACCTTGCTAACCGATAACCGTATCTGGAAGCAGCGTTTGGTCGATGTGGGCATTGTGACGGCGGACCGAGCCAAAGCCTTGGGCTTTACTGGCCCGATGTTGCGTGGTTCAGGCGTAGAGTGGGACGTACGTAAAACTCAGCCTTACGAAGTTTACGACCGTGTGGACTTTGATATTCCTGTCGGCACTAACGGCGACTGTTACGACCGTTACTTGGTGCGTATCGCTGAAATGCGTGAAAGTAATCGAATTATTCGCCAGTGTATTGAATGGCTACGTCATAACCAAGGTGCGGTCATTACCGACAACCATAAGGTAGCACCACCTAGCCGTGAACGTATGAAAACGGACATGGAAGATCTAATTCACCATTTCAAACTCTTCTCCGAGGGTATGCACGTTCCACCGGGCGAAGTGTACGCGGGTGTAGAACACCCTAAAGGCGAGTTTGGTATCTACATGGTGTCTGATGGGGCTAACAAGCCTTATCGCATGAAAATTCGCGCCCCTGGGTTTGTCCATTTGCAGTCCCTTGATGAGATGTCGCGCGGTCACATGATCGCTGATGCGGTCACTATCATTGGTACGCAAGACATTGTGTTTGGCGAGATCGACCGCTGACGCGGCGCTACGGATCAACGGAATCAAATTATGCTGCTTTCCGAAAAAGCTTATGAACGTATCGACAAGGAATTAACCAAATTCCCTGAAGATCAAAAGCGCTCTGCCATTATGGCGTCGCTAACTATTGCCCAAGAAGAAAAGGGCTGGGTGTCTGCTGACATCATTGAGGATGTTGCCATCTACCTTGACGTACCCGCTATTGCCGTACAAGAGGTCGCGACGTTCTACAACATGTTCCATACCAAACCCGCGGGTAAGTACACCATTTCAGTGTGTACGAACTTGCCATGTGCATTACGCGACGGTGTGAAATCAGGCGAATACCTAAAAGAAAAACTCGGTATCGATTACGGCGAGACCACAGACGACGGCATGTTCTCATTGGTAATGGGCGAGTGCATGGGTTCCTGTGGTGATGCACCGGTGATGTTGGTGAATAACCAGCATATGTGCGTGCACATGGAGTCCGAGCGTATTGATGCCATGCTGCACGAACTCAAGAAACACGGAGAATCAGCATGAGCGCTCCCGATATTTTTAAACAACTTGCGCAAGGGCTAGAGCCCAATCCGGCTAACGACCTGTCGCGTAGCATGATCTTTCATGGCCGCCATTTAAACCCTCAAATGTTAGGGGGCTTAGACGGCACGAATTGGGGCCTAGAAGATTACGTGAAGCGGGGTGGCTACGAAGCCTTACGCAAAGTATTAACCACGGGCATGACCCCCGACGATGTGATTGCCGAAGTCAAAACATCGGCGTTGCGCGGTCGTGGTGGTGCGGGTTTCCCTACGGGTTTGAAGTGGAGCTTTATGCCTCGCACTCTTCCCGGCCAAAAGTACTTGGTATGTAACTCTGACGAGGGCGAGCCAGGTACCTTTAAAGACCGTGACTTACTGCGTTTTAACCCTCATCTGGTCATTGAAGGTATGGCCATTGCTGCCTACGCGATGGGTATCAGCGTGGGCTATAACTACATTCACGGCGAAATTTTCGAGGTCTATCAGCGCTTTGAAGAGGCGTTAGAACAGGCTCGTGCGGGTGGCTTCTTAGGCGATAACATTCTAGGTTCTGGTTTTGATTTCCAGCTACATGCTTTCCATGGTTATGGAGCGTATATTTGTGGCGAAGAAACCGCGCTATTAGAGTCACTGGAAGGCAAAAAAGGCCAACCTCGATTTAAACCTCCTTTCCCTGCAAGTTTTGGCTTGTACGGTAAGCCCACCACCATTAACAACACCGAGACCTTTGCATCGGTACCTTGGATTATTCGCAATAGCGGTCAAGAGTACCTAGATATTGGTGTACCCAATGCAGGTGGTACAAAAATCTTCTCCATTTCGGGTGACGTACAGCGTCCCGGAAATTACGAAGTACCGTTAGGTACACCGTTTGCTACCTTGCTCGAGCTCGCTGGTGGAATGCGTGAAGGGCGTAGCCTTAAAGCGGTTATTCCAGGCGGATCATCGGCGCCGGTACTGCCGGCCGACATCATGATGCAAACGAATCTTGACTACGACGCTATCGCTAAGGCGGGCTCGATGTTAGGTTCGGGTGCGGTCATTGTGATGGACGATACGCGCTGTATGGTGAAAAGCCTGTTGCGTCTCTCGTACTTTTACTATCACGAAAGCTGCGGTCAGTGTACGCCGTGTCGCGAGGGTACAGGTTGGTTGTGGCGCATGGTTCACCGTATTGAAAACGGTAAAGGTCGCCTTGAAGATCTCGACATGCTTGATGAGATCGCCCAGAACATTATGGGTCGTACCATTTGCGCTTTGGGTGACGCTGCTGCACTGCCAGTACGTAGTTTTGTTAAGCATTTCCGCGACGAGTTCGCACACCACATCGAGCATAAAAGCTGTGTGGTGCCCCAATATTTGTAGGCTCAGGACAAACTAATGGTTGAACTCACCATCGACGGCATCAAAGTGGAAGCCCCAGAAGGCAGCATGGTTATCCAAGCTGCACAAGACGTTGGGGTTTACGTGCCGCATTTTTGTTATCACAAGAAACTCAGCATTGCGGCGAACTGTCGCATGTGCTTAGTAGACGTAGAGAAAGCACCCAAGCCGTTACCCGCGTGTGCAACGCCAGTAACCAAAGATATGGTGGTGCACACTCGTTCCGCAAAAGCCATTGCTGCTCAGAAAAGCGTGATGGAGTTCTTGCTCATTAACCACCCCCTTGATTGCCCAGTGTGTGATCAGGGTGGTGAGTGTCAGTTGCAAGACTTGGCTGTGGGCTACGGCGCATCACAATCACGCTATAAAGAAGAGAAACGCGTGGTTGTAGCGAAAAACATGGGATCACTGATCTCTACCGAAGGAATGCAGCGCTGCATTCACTGTACGCGTTGCGTACGTGTGGGTGAAGAGATCGGCGGCATGCAAGAAGTCGGTATGTTGAACCGCGGTGAACACGCAGAAATCACGACCTTTGTCGACAGAGCGGTCGAGTCCGAGCTGTCCGGCAACATGATTGATGTGTGTCCGGTTGGCGCATTGCTGTCTAAGCCTTTCCATTTCCAAGCACGTACGTGGGAGCTTGCCCGTCGTCGCACCGTTAGTCCTCACGATAGCGTAGGGGCGAATCTGGTTGCACAGGCAAAAATGGATCGCGTGTTACGTGTACTGCCTTACGAAAACGAAGACGTTAACGAATGCTGGATCAGCGATCGTGATCGTTTCTCATACGAAGGCCTGTACACCGAAGACCGCCTCTCTCATCCCATGATTCGCGAGAACGACGGTTCATGGCGTGAAGCCTCCTGGAGCGATGCGCTACAGTTTGTCGTACACGGCATTAATGCCGTACGCGAAAAGTTTGGTGCAGATCAAATTGGCGGTATTGGTAGCCAAGTCGCAACCACTGAAGAGCTGGCCTTATTGGCACGCCTTGTGCGCGCTTTGGGCTCAGAGAACGTTGATTTCCGCTTACGTCAAATTGATGCTCGTTTAGATCAGGCTTTAGTGGGTACGCCTTGGTTAGGTATGCCCATTGCTGATTTGAATAAAGTTGACCGTGTGTTGGTCGTGGGTTCGTTCTTGCGTAAAGATCACCCACTAATGGCACAACGCTTACGTCAAGCCGTTAAGTTGGGCGCTCAGGTTTCCTTTATTGACTCCGCTGCTGACGATCCGCTCTTCCAGCGTATTGCAGGTCGCATGACAGTGGCTCCAAGCCAATTGGCCAATGCGGTTGCTGAAGTGTGTGTGGCCGCTGCTGAAGCAGCCAACCAAGAGGTTCCCGCCGCATTTAGCAATGTAGCGGTTTCTGATATCGCAAAAACCATTGCAAGCAGCCTTGCTTCTGGCGAGAAAGTCGCTGTTTTGCTTGGCAATATGGCGGTATCAAGTGATCAAGCTAGCGTAATCGCTGCCAATGCAGCGGTATTGGCTAAGGCTACAGGCGCTACCTTAGGTTTCCTTGGTGCAGGTGGTAATACGGTCGGCGGTTATCTGGCCGGTGCGGTTCCAGCCAGCGGTGCATTGACTGCCGAGCAAATGCTAGCGCAATCACTACGTGCTTATATTGTGTTGAACGCCGAGCCTGGTTTCGATAGCGATCAAGGGGCTCGTGCTGTAGAAACATTGAAATCAGCGACATTCTCGGTTGCGCTAACCTCGTATCGTAGTGCGGCAGAAGAGTGGGCGGATGTCATGTTGCCTATTGCTCCTTTCACAGAAACGTCGGGTACGTTCGTGAACGCAGAAGGACGCGTTCAAAGCTTTAAGGGCGCTGCTGCACCCTATGGCGATACCCGTCCAGGTTGGAAAGTATTGCGTGTATTGGGTAACTTGTTCCAGCTTGAAGGTTTCGATGATGAAACCTCCGAGTCCGTGCGTGATTTAGTGTTGTCAGGTGGTGTGGCTTCTCGTCTTAGCAACGTGATTAATGCAGCTCCGGCTCTGGTTGCTGCACCTGAAGGCCTTGAGCGTGTAGCGGATGTGCCAATTTATCGCAGTGATGCTTTAGTTCGCCGCTCGTTACCGTTGCAGCAGACACCTGCTAGCGCATCGCCCACCGCGCGTATGAACGCACAAACTATTGAACAATTAGCTTTAGTAGACGGCGATGCAGTCAACGTTCGTTCCGCACAAGGTGCCGCGGCGTTGCTAGTACAGCTGGATAACACCGTCGCTAACGGTTGTGTGCGCGTGGCAACGGCTTTTGCTGAAACTGCTGCATTAGGTAGCAGCTTTGGTCAACTGACAGTGGAGCGTGCATAAGATGGAATTGCTGTCTGCTATTCAAAGTTTTGGTGAGGGCCTGATCGGCCCGACCGCATGGTATGTGGTGTGGACCTTAATCAAGATTGTTTGCATTTCCTTGCCTATCATTATTTGCGTTGCGTACTTAACGTACTGGGAACGCAAAATGATTGGTTTTATGCATGCACGTAAAGGCCCAAACCGTGTGGGATATCGCGGTTTTCTACAACCCTTTGCTGACGTATTTAAGCTGTTAACCAAAGAAGTTATTGTTCCAGCTAAAGCGAATAAAGTGTTATTCGTTTTGGCTCCAGTGGTAACGCTGATGCCGGCCTTGGCGGCTTGGGCAGTCATACCGTTTGGGCCAGAGCTTGTCTTGGCTAACATTAACGCGGGTTTGCTTTATATCTTGGCCATTACCTCTTTAGGTGTATATGGGGTCGTTATTGCCGGATGGGCTTCTAACTCTAAGTATGCATTGCTGGGCGGTTTGCGTGCAGCGGCTCAGGTACTTTCTTACGAGTTAGCCATTGGTTTCGTGCTGATTACGGTCTTGCTGGTTTCGGGTACCTTAAATTTAAGTGAAATCGTGTTCAGCCAAGATCGCGGTATGTTTGCTGATCGCGGACTTAACTTCCTGTCTTGGAACTGGTTGCCCTTGTTACCACTGTTTGTTGTCTACGTGGTTTCCGCGGTGGCAGAAACGAACCGTCACCCCTTTGACGTGGTTGAGGGTGAGTCCGAAATCGTAGCCGGTCCGATGGTGGAATACTCAGGTATGGGTTTTGCCCTGTTCTTCCTGGGCGAGTACGCCAACATGATCTTCTTGTCGGCGTTGGCCTCAATCATGTTCTTAGGTGGTTGGCTGCCAATCGTAGATTTCGCACCATTTACTTGGATTCCCGGCTGGTTATGGCTAGGGTTGAAAACCTTTGTAGTGGTTTCAATGTTTGTGTGGTTCCGTGCGACGTTCCCACGCTTCCGTTACGACCAAATTATGCGTTTGGGCTGGAAAGTATTTATTCCGCTCACCGGTATTTGGTTAGTCTTGGTTGCGATTTGGATGCAAACGCCGTGGAACATCTGGCAATAGGGCACGGGGGCTAATTATGGAAGCTATCAAAGATTTTTTCGGCAGCTTGATGCTGTCCGAGATGCTCAAAGGGATGCGCCTTACCGGAAAGTATTTTTTCCGTCGTAAAGTAACGCTGCATTACCCTCAAGAAAAAACGCCTACCTCCGCTCGTTTTCGCGGGTTGCATGCTTTACGTCGTTACCCTAACGGCGAAGAGCGTTGTATTGCCTGTAAGTTATGCGAAGCGGTGTGTCCTGCGTTAGCGATTACCATCGAATCCGACGAACGGGATGATGGCACACGTCGTACCACTCGATATGACATCGATTTAGCTAAATGTATTTTTTGCGGTTTTTGTGAAGAAAGCTGCCCAGTTGACTCCATCGTAGAAACTCATATTCACGAGTATCACGGTGAAAAACGTGGCGATCTTTACTACACCAAAGATATGTTGTTGGCGATCGGTGATCGTTACGAGCCTGAAATTGCTAAGCGTCGTGCAGAAGACGCTCCTTATCGCTAAAGCCGAGGTCAGACTTTATGATTTTTACTACTGTTCTGTTCTATGTCTTGGCGCTGATACTCGTGGTTGCCGCTTTCCGAGTGGTGACGGCAAGTAGTCCCGTTACAGCGGTATTGCACTTGATTTTGGCATTCTTCACAGCGGCCATGATCTGGATGACATTGGGTGCCGAGTTCCTCTCATTGCTACTGGTCGTAGTGTATGTAGGGGCTGTAATGGTCATGTTCCTGTTTGTGATCATGTTGGTTGACGTGCGTATGCCGTCCATCACCGAGGGGCTGAAGGCTTATTTGCCTTTAGGCCTTATCGTGGGTGGCATCATGATTTTAGAAATGGCGTTTGTGTTAACCCGAGCCTGGGTAGACGCTGGGCCTGCTGCGATCATGCCTGAAAACTACAACAACTCACGCGTGTTGGGCGAGCTGATGTATTCGGAATACATCTTCGCTGTACAGGTGGGTGGCGTCATTCTGTTGGTTGGCATGGTTTCAGCCATCGCCTTGACGCTACGCAAACGTGCTGATGTGAAGCGCACGGTGTCGTCCGATCAGGTGAAAGTACGTGCCAAAGATCGTTTACGCATCGTTAGCATGGCTTCACAAACCGAAAGTTCATCAACGACTCATCAGGTAGAGGGAAATGCTGGAGACAAACAATGATGACACTTAGCTTGGCTCATTATTTGGTTTTGGGTGCCATACTGTTCACCATTGGATTATTTGGCTTCTTCTTGAACCGACGTAATCTTTTGATTTTGTTGATGTCAGTAGAGCTGATTTTGCTTTCGGCCAACATGAACTTTATCGCGTTTTCTTCCTGGTTTGGTGATACCTCCGGGCAAATCTTCGTTTTCTTCGTGCTCACCGTAGCGGCTGCTGAAGCGGCTATCGGCCTAGCGATTCTTGTCTTGCTATTCCGCAATCAGAATACGATTAACGTAGATAAACTTGACCAGCTCAAGGGTTGATGGGAACGCATACACTATGAACTCACCAAGTCTATATTTAATAATTGCTCTTGCGCCGCTGGTTGGTGCTTTACTTTCCGGCCTGTTCGGCACGGGTTTCTTAGGTCGTGCTATTGGTAAGACCGGAGCACACCTAATTACCATTGCCGGAGTGTTAATTTCCTTCATTGGTTCGGTCACCGTTTTGCTACAAGTGCTGGACGGCCAAACCTTTGATGGTGCGGTGTACACCTGGATTACCATCGCTAATATCAGTTGGGAAATCGGTTTTCTAATCGATACCTTAACGGCATTAATGATGGTGGTGGTTACCTCCGTATCGTTGATGGTGCATATTTACACCATCGGCTATATGGCTGACGATCCCGGTTATCAACGCTTCTTCTCCTATATCTCACTCTTTACCTTCTCGATGTTAATGCTGGTCATGTCTAACAACATGCTGCAGTTATTCTTCGGTTGGGAAGCGGTGGGCTTGGTTTCTTACCTGTTGATTGGTTTCTGGTTTGACCGTACCTCGGCAACCTTTGCCAACATGAAAGCCTTCTTGGTTAACCGTGTGGGTGACTTCGGTTTTGTGTTGGGCATTGGTTTAATTTATGCCTACACCGGTACCATGCACTATGGGGAAATCTTCGAGCAGGTTTCGCACCTAGCGACCTTAACGTTCCCAGGTACAGATTGGCAGCTTCTGACTGTGGTTTCCATTGCACTGTTTGTTGGGGCAATGGGTAAATCAGCTCAAGTACCTCTGCACTCATGGTTGCCAGATTCCATGGAAGGTCCTACGCCTATTTCGGCGTTGATTCACGCCGCAACGATGGTTACGGCGGGTATCTTTATGGTGGCTCGCTTTTCACCTGTGTTCGAGCAATCGCCAACAGCGTTGTCGTTCATCATTGTAATTGGTGCGATCGGTGCCTTGTTCCTTGGCGTATTGGGTATTATCCAGAACGATATTAAACGTGTGGTGGCGTACTCCACCTTGTCACAGTTGGGTTATATGACGGTGGCGCTAGGGGCTTCTGCCTACTCAGTTGCTATCTTCCACTTGATGACTCACGCGTTCTTTAAAGCCTTGCTGTTCTTAGGCGCGGGATCGGTCATTATTGGTATGCACCATAATCAAGACGTCCGTGCTATGGGTGGCTTGCGTAAGTACATGCCTGTAACGTGGATTACCTTCTTACTGGGTACGGCTGCATTGGTAGGAACACCGTTTTTCTCGGGCTTCTACTCTAAAGAACACATCATTGAAGCGGCAGGTGCTGCGGCAGCAAGTGGCTTATGGGGCGCTAACTTTGCCTACTACGCCACACTGATCGGTGTGTTTGTGACCTCGTTGTATTCCTTCCGTGTGTACTTCTTGGTTTTCCACGGCAAAGAAAACTTCCGTAATCCAACTCCTGAAGCCTTAGGCGAGCATCATGTACTAGAGGGCGATCCTAAAGAGTCTCCATGGGTGGTTACGTTGCCGTTAGTATTGCTCGCTATCCCTTCCGTCATTGCCGGTATTTGGTTTATTGATCCACTCTTGTTTGGTGGCTTCTTTGACGGCGTGATTACCGTATTACCAGAGCACACGGCCATGGCCGACTTAAGTAGCCATTGGGTTGATTGGGTGGCCTACGGTCTACATGGTTTTGTGACGGTACCTTTCTGGTTAATGGTGGCCGGCTTTGTAGTGGCTTGGTACTGCTATCTTGTGAATCCTGCCGTACCGGCAGCGATTAAGCGTAATACCGCGGGTATTAACAAGGTACTAGAGAACAAGTACTACGTGGACTGGTTCAACGAGCAAGTGATAGCACGCGGTGCCCGCTGTTTGGGTACCGGCCTTTGGAAAGGGGCAGACGCTGGCCTTATTGACGGTTTCATCGTTAATGGCAGCGCACGTGTAGTGGGCTGGATTGCTGCGGCTTCTCGCAAAATCCAGTCAGGCTTTATTTATCACTACGCCTTTGCCATGATTCTTGGCATTATGGCCCTCCTAACCTTTTTCGTGCTGACGGTTCAATAATGGCAAGCGATATGGCGTCTTCTACATTTCCTTGGTTATCGCTCGCAATTTTCGTGCCCATTTTGTCCGGACTTTTGGTTCTGGCATTGGGCAGAGACGAGCGGCCTGAGTTCACTCGTACTCTTTCCTTAATTGGGGCGATTGCGGGTTTCGTGGTAACAATCCCGCTGTACACGGGTTTCGATCCGTCTACGGCGAACATGCAGTTTCAAGAGATTGCTCCCTGGATTCAAACCTTTGCGGTGAATTATCACTTAGGTATTGATGGGATCTCTCTGTGGTTTGTATTGCTCACGGCATTCATTACGGTGATTGTTGTGATTGCCGGTTGGGAAATCATCACCAACCGCGTTGCGCAATACATGGGTGCCTTCCTGATTCTATCGGGCTTGATGGTGGGTGTGTTTGCAGCGCAAGATGGGATGCTTTTCTACATCTTCTTCGAGGCTACGCTGATCCCCATGTACATCATTATTGGTGTTTGGGGCGGGCCGCGTCGCGTTTATGCGTCCTTCAAGTTTTTCTTATATACCTTGTTGGGCTCGTTGCTGACACTGATTGCCTTCATCTACTTATGGCACGCTTCCGGTGGAAGTTTTGCGATTCAAGATTGGCATAATGTGCAATTGGCATTCCAACCGCAAGTGTTAATTTTCTTGGCCTTGTTTATGGCATTTGCCGTAAAAGTGCCGATGTGGCCAGTGCACACGTGGTTGCCGGATGCTCACGTTGAAGCACCTACTGGTGGTTCAGTCGTGTTGGCAGCCATCATGCTGAAACTGGGTGCTTATGGTTTCTTGCGTTTTTCGCTGCCTATTGCTCCAGACGCCTCACACAGCTTGTCAGGGTTTATGATTGCCCTGTCACTCGTGGCCGTTATCTACATTGGTTTGGTAGCGATCGTTCAGAAAGACATGAAAAAACTGGTGGCCTACTCATCCGTAGCGCACATGGGTTTTGTGACCTTAGGGTTCTTCGTCTTTAACCAAACGGGCCTAGAAGGCGCGATCATTCAAATGATTTCGCACGGTTTCGTATCGGGCGCTATGTTCCTGTGTATCGGGGTGTTGTACGACCGTATGCATACGCGAGAGATCGCCGATTACGGCGGTGTGGTGAACGTTATGCCACGGTTCGTCACGTTTTTCGTGCTGTTCTCAATGGCGAATTGCGGCCTTCCCGGCACCAGTGGTTTCGTTGGTGAGTTCACGGTGATTATGGGGGCCGTAGAGTACAACTTCTGGATCGGTCTCTTAACCGCTTCGGCGTTGATTACTGGTGCAGCCTACTCGTTGTGGCTCTTAAAGCGTGTGGCTTTCGGTCCTGTGACGAATGACAACGTACGTAACATGCAAGATCTTAACGGACGCGAGTTCTTAGTCTTGGGCGTTATGGCCATTGCCGTGTTGTTCATGGGTGTGTATCCCAAACCGTTTACGGAAGTCATGCACGTCTCGGTTGATGCACTGTTGCAGCATGTTGCTGTATCGAAACTGTAGACCTGGAACATTATGCAAAACTCATTTGATTTCGCTTTGGCACTGCCCGAGATTCTGCTTTTAATCTTGGCATTGGGCGTGCTGTTATTTGATGCGTTCAGTAAAGAAGTAAACCGTCAAAATACCTTCGTTTTAGCGTTAGGTAGTTTAGTGGTGATGGTGTTGGTTTCGTGCTGGCAATGGAACAGCGGCGTTACCGGAAGCACCTTTCATGGGCTCTATCTTGTAGATTCACTGTCTCACTTCCTGAAGATTGCCTCGTATATCGCGGTGGCGGCCACCTTGATTTACGGTCGTGCCTACGCTGAAAACCGTGGCATGATGCAAAATGGCGGAGAGATCTATTCGCTTACGCTGATGGCGCTGCTAGGGCAAATGTTGATGATCTCAGCCGGTAATATGCTGATGGTCTACTTGGGCGTCGAGCTCATGTCTTTTGCGTTGTATGCGTTGGTGGCATTACGTCGTGAACACCGTCCTGCGATTGAAGCGGCAATGAAGTATTTCATTCTGGGTGCTTTAGCGTCGGGTGTGTTGTTGTACGGTTTGTCCATGATCTACGGTGCTACAGGCCACTTAGATCTACGTGAAATCGCCGCGGTTGTGTCAGAAGGCAGGGCAGAGCGTCTAGCTTTGGTATTCGGTGTGGTGTTTGTGGTGTCAGGTTTGGCCTTTAAGTTAACGGCCGCACCTTTCCACATGTGGACACCTGACGTTTACGAAGGCGCTCCCACAACGGTGACCTTGATTATTGCAGCGGCTCCAAAAATTGCGGCCTTTGCGATCACCTTACGTTTGTTAGTCGAAGCACTACACGGTATTGCTATCGACTGGCAGCCAATGTTGTTGTTGTTGGCTGTAGCCTCACTCGTGATCGGGAACTTAACCGCCATTATGCAGACGAACTTTAAGCGTCTGCTGGCGTTCTCTACGATTTCCCACATGGGCTTTGTGTTCCTGGGGCTGATGTCTGGGGTAGGGGCTGACGGTGCTGTGGCTAGCGAGGCTTATGGTTCGGCTTTGTTCTACGTGATCATTTATGTGTTGACCACATTAAGTACCTTTGGCTTGATTTTGTTGTTAAGTCGTCAAGGTTTCGAGTGCGAGAACATTAGCGATCTTAAAGGGCTAAATCGCCGTCATCCATTGTTGGCATTGGTACTGTTGTTATCCATGTTCTCATTGGCTGGGATTCCACCTTTGGCTGGTTTCTACGCAAAGCTTAGCGTTCTGCAAGCGGTTGTGGGTGCCGGACATATTGCGATTGCGGTGATTGCGGTGGTGATGTCTTTAATCGGTGCTTTCTACTACATTCGCGTGGTGAAAGTGGCGTACTTTGAAGAGCCCGATGAAGAGCTTGCACAACAGCCATTAAACCTAGGTTGGGCCACAGGTGGTGTACTGTCGTTAAACGGTCTATTGATCTTTATCTTCGGTATTTTGCCCGGTGGTCTATTGACGCTTTGTATTCAAGTTGTACAGGAATCATTACGGTTTTAATCGGTATTATTCATGAATCAAAGTGTAGCTGTCTGGATGCTAATCGGGTTGTCGCTTGTTACGGCTAATTTAACCTTCGTTACGCAACGCCCTTTAGTTTTTATGCCATGGCAGCAACAGGGCGAACCTGCGGGTTCTGCCCTGTATCGAATCGCTCGTTCATTATTGTTTTTGGCGGTAATGATCAGCATTGCCTACGTTGCCCACCGCTATATCGCGCAGAGTTTCTTTAACTCTGCCATGCCTTTGGTATTAACCGTGGTGGGTGTCGTTGCGTTGTTCGCGTTGCTTTTCACTTTTCCAGGTTACGTACAACGCCATCATCCGATTCATAAAAGCGTACTCGATCGTCTTATCGAAATGTTCGTTTTCTTCTGTTTGATGGGTGTTTTAGGTTTTGCGTTTGAAGCCAGCATTGGTAATCCTTTCCCACAGGGTTGGGAATTCTATGCGATTGCCTTATGTTTGTATGTGGTTTTGGGCTATCCAGGCTACGTATTCCGCTATTTGGTTAAGCGCCGCCGTGTTGTTCAGGCGAATTCCGCAAGCCTTAAGGCTTCAGCCGCTTCGACGACGGCAAAGCGTAAAGCATCTAGCTAGTCACCATTGGCGGGAGCTTAATCCCGCCAACTCTCTCGCCAATAAGTGCTTCAGCACTTTAGCCAATGCATTCGCGTTAAGGCTTCTTGGCATATCACATAGGTTAATTCATCGGCGGCTAAGGCTCGGTTCAATCCGGCGGCCTGCCCAGCCCAAAGTGGTGAGAAGTCACCGCGTCCTTGCTGCTCGGCATGTGCGCGCAGCGGAGCAATGGCATGCGAGGCATGGGGGAAGGTGGGGACTGTTTCCGGTTTCGCGCCGAGTTGTTGAATGGCATAGTTGTTGATGGCGCGTGCGGGCTTACCGGTGTATAGCGTGGTAATGACCGTTGCACTTTCGGTTGTTTGCGCCAGCGCTTTTCGATGGACTTCAGAGATTAACGATTCAGGGCAACTTAAGTAAGCAGTGCCGAGTTGCACCCCTGAGGCACCCAATGCAAAGGCTGCAGCGACGCCTCGGCCGTCTGCAATGCCGCCTGTCGCGATTACAGGCAAGGTGACCGCATCCACTATTTGTGGAACCAGTGCCATGGTGCTGCACTGTTGCTCGCTAGAGGATTCAAGGAACATGCCACGGTGTCCGCCCGCTTCGGCCCCTTGGGCAATGATCACATCACAACCGGCTGCTGCTAGGTGTTTCGCTTCTCGTACGCTGGTTGCCGTTGACATGATCACGGCACCAGTGGCTTTTATGCGGTTTACCAGTTCTGGGGCTGGTAAACCAAAATGAAAGCTCACCACCGGAGGCTTAAGTTCTTCAACGAGACGACACAGTTCGTCGTTAAAGCTAGCGCGTGGCGTGGTTATTTTGATACGTTGGCTATCGAGCCCTGCTTTTTCATAGTGGGGCTGTAGCGTGTCTTTCCATCGCTGTTGCTCGTCCTGATCGACGTCGTGCGGGGCATGACAGAAAAAGTTCAGATTAAAGGCTTGGGAAGAGGCCGCCCTAAAGGCGTTCACTTGTTCGCGTATGGTGGCCGCATCTAATAGCGCACAGGGTAATGAGGCAAGGCCTCCGGCTTTCGCTACACCCAGCGCAAGCTCTAGGCCGCCGGCTCCGGCCATAGGAGCTAAGATTAGGGGCTTGGGGACATCCAGCAGTTTTTGTATGCGATACGTTGGCCAATGTTGTGTCATGCGTTGGTCCTTGGTGTCAGCGTAGGGTGTGGCCCTGTTTAAGCAATGGCCTACCTGTGAATAGGGGCGATAGCACCCATCATATCGTTAGCTCGGTTATTGGCACAAGTTACAGTGAAGTTGGTGACGATAAGCTTGCGTTTGCACCTGTTGTTTTTACGCTTGCGGGATACAATAGCCCGTTACGCTGTTTGGCGTCTTCTACTTACTGTTAACGTTGCTGATTGCTTTTAAGCGATTAAAGCGTATTACTTTTGTGCTCCGTCTGAAATTATGTCTCATTTAATACTTCAATCACCGACGCTGAATCAGGCCACGGTAGAAAAAATCGCTGCAATGGTTTGTGCAGATGGTGTACAAGAGCTTGGCCCGACAGCGGTACGGGTTTTAGGAGCCGATAACTCGGTGAAAGCCGAGGTGGCAGCTGAGTGCCAGCGTGCTCGCATTGATTTTGCTTTTTTAGAGCACATCCAGCTTTTACGAGAATGTAAAATTTTAGCGATGGACATGGATTCCACGCTAATTAACATCGAATGCATTGATGAAATTGCAGCGGCAGTGGGGCGTAAAGAGCAAGTGGCCGCCATTACCGAGGCGGCAATGCGCGGTGAAATCACTGATTTTGCTGAAAGCTTGATTCGTCGTGTGAAGTTGTTAGAGGGTGTACCCGAATCGGCGTTGTTATCGGTTTACGAGCAACGCTTGCAGTTAAATCCAGGCGCACAGAACTTGGTAAGCACGGCAAAGAAACACGGATTGCACACCTTATTAGTGTCGGGTGGCTTTACGTTTTTCACGCAAAAATTGCAGGCGCGTTTGTCTTTAGATGAGACTCATGCCAACACCTTAGAAGTGGTTGATGGCACGTTAACGGGCAGAGTGCTGGGTGATATTGTGGATGCACAAGTTAAGGCGGATCATGTTGCTCGCTTAGCTAAACAGCTGGATGCTACCCCCGAGCAGATTATTGCGGTGGGTGACGGCGCCAACGATTTAAAAATGATGAGCCATGCCGCGTTCTCTGTTGCTTATCGGGCGAAGCCAGTCGTGCAAGAGCAGGCGGCGTATGCCTTAAACGTCGTTCCTTTAGACGGAATCTTAAACTGGTTTCGTTTAAGTCATTAAGGATAAGGGTTGGGTTGAACGCAACGTTGTTTGGTGTGCAGTATAAAAAAGCGGGCTTCTGTGTCATTCAGAAGCCCGCTTTTTTTTGTTGAGCTAGCCCTAGAAAGAAAGAGGGTCTTTGCTTTGATGGCTTGAAATGGCCAGCTTACGAGTTCGGACGCGAAATTAAGCTTAAGACCTCAAGCAGTCGTGACACGCGAGTCAACAGGTCACTGTTTTCTTTGAAGGTGATACGTAAGCGATCAGAGCCTGCGAAGCGGATCGTTTTATGAGTCTGTACCAGTTCTATCAAGGTGATGGGGTCAACATTGGGCTGATTCGAGAACTGCAAGGTGGCGTACTCAGCGTTAGCGTCGATTTTAGTAATACCAATGGGCTCAGCAGCAATACGCAGCTTGTGTACGGCCATCAAGGTTTTGGCGGCTTCAGGCAATGGCCCATAACGGTCGATGAGCTCTTCTTGCAGTTCATTCAGTTGTGCTGCGTCTTTGGCGTGCGATAGTTTTTTATAAAACCCTAATCGTGCATGCACGTCGGCGCAGTAATCCGAGGGTAGCAACGCTGAAACGCGTAAATTAACTTCACAATCAGCGTTAAAGGGCGAGTCTAAGTCAGGCTCTTCGCCCGATTTTAATGACTTGACGGCGGCATTTAGCATATCGGAATACATAGAGAAGCCGATTTCTTGTATGTTTCCTGACTGTGATTCGCCCAGCACTTCACCCGCGCCGCGAATTTCTAAGTCGTTCATGGCTAAAAAGAAGCCCGACCCTAATTCTTCCATGGCTTGAATGGCTTCCAAGCGTTTTTTGGCGTTATTGGTGATCGCGTCTTCGCCCGGTGTAAGTAGGTAGGCATAAGCCTGATGGTGTGAACGACCCACGCGTCCGCGTAATTGGTGTAGCTGGGCTAAACCTAAGCGGTCCGCTCGGTGGATGACGATGGTGTTTGCCGAGGGGACATCAATACCTGTTTCGATAATGGTGGTGCAAAGCAGCACATTAAATCGTTTTTGGTAGAAGTCTTTCATGACGCTTTCAAGTTCGCGCTCGGGCATCTGCCCATGGGCCACGCCTATACTTGCTTCGGGCACCAGTTCAGCTAATCTGGCGCGTCGATTTTGAATGGTTTCTACTTCGTTGTGCAAAAAGTAGACCTGTCCGCCTCGTTTCAGTTCGCGTAATAGTGCTTCGCGAATGGTGCTGCCATCTTCACGACGTACGAAGGTTTTAATGGCCAGGCGCTTTTGCGGTGCGGTGGCAATAACAGAGAAGTCGCGTATTCCTTCCAACGACATGCCCAAGGTACGGGGTATGGGGGTGGCGGTTAAGGTCAGAATATCGACTTCAGAGCGTAATGCTTTTAAGCGTTCTTTTTGTCGCACCCCAAAGCGATGTTCTTCATCAATAATAACCAGACCTAAATCGTTGAAACGTACACTTTCTGAAAGAATCTTGTGAGTGCCGATGACAATATCAACTTGCCCAGAGGCTAAGCCTTCGATGGCGGTTTTACTTTCTTTCGCTGAACGGAAGCGCGAGAGTTCGGCCACCCGAACCGGCCAGTCAGCAAAGCGATCACTAAAGGTTTGCGCATGTTGTTCGGCTAACAGGGTGGTGGGGCACAGCAAGGCTACTTGCTTTCCGTTGGCCACCGCTAAAAACGCAGCACGTAGGGCGACTTCTGTTTTTCCAAAACCCACGTCACCACAAATTAAGCGGTCCATGGGTTGGCTGGATCGCATATCGTCCATGACGGCTTCGATAGCGGCATCTTGATCAGGTGTCGCCTCAAAACCAAAGCCAGCGGCAAAGTTTTCGTAATCGTTGAGTGGAATCTTGTATTGATTGCCTGTGCGTGCAGCCCGTTTAGCATAAAGGTCTAACAATTCTGCCGCGGTGTCTCGGGCTTGTTTAGCGGCTCGCTTACGTGCTTTCTCCCACTGCCCTGAGCCTAGCTGGTGCAAGGGTGCTGAGTCGGCGTCAGAGCCACTGTAGCGTGCGATGACGTGTAGCTGCGCGACAGGGACATAAAGGGTTGCCGCTTTCGCGTACTCAAGGTGTAAAAGCTCGACCGGACCTTCGCCTAAGTCCATTTCGACCAGACCGCAATAACGGCCTATGCCGTGCTGGGTGTGTACCACCGGATCGCCTTCCCGAAGCTCGGAAAGGTCTCTGACCATGGCTTCTACATCGGTAGCATTCTCTTGTTTTCGTCGTTGACGTTGGGTGCGTGCCTGAGTGGGATACAGGTCGTTTTCAGTCAGGATGCTGAGGGCGGCATCGTGCAGGGCAAAGCCTTGTGATAACGGAGCGACAACAAGTGCAAAGTGCTCATCGGAATGTAAAAAGCTTTGCAGGTCGCGGCTTTCACCCGACACCGTAATGCCGAATTCTTGAAGCATTTGCGACAGCGTTTCTCGGCGTCCTAACGAGTCGGCACACAGCACGGTACGGCGGCTGGCGTCGGTAATTTCCCGACGTAGCGCCGCGACAGGATCTTCGGCGCGCCGTGCGATGGCGACTTCGGGCAAGGGTGAGAACTCGTCATTGTCTTCCCCTTTCACGAGGCTGAGTCGGGGAAAGTTTTTAATGTGAGTATGTAGCTCGTCATCACTTAAAAACAACGCATCAGGTGCTAATACGGGGCGTTCGTTATCGCTTTTCAAGAACTGATAGCGGCCGTAGGTTTCGTGATGAAACTGTTGTATGACGGTGGAAACGTCTCCTTCGCTGACAATAATGGAGTCAGTAGGAAGGTAGTCAAACAAGGTAGCGGTTTGATCAAAAAATAGTGGAAGGTAGTATTCGACCCCAGCGAAAGCGATGCCATTACCAATGTCTTTGTAGGGTAGGGCTCGGCTAGGGTCACCTTCGAATACTTCTCGGAATCGCGTTCTAAATAGGGTGCGCGCCGCTTCGTCCATGGGGAACTCGCGTCCGGGTAGTAACTCTACCGATGGGACGGGATAGAGGCTGCGCTGGCTGTCGACATTAAAGGCACGTATGGATTCAATCTCGTCGTCGAACAAATCTAAGCGGTAGGGCAAGACCGAGCCCATAGGGAAGATATCAATTAACCCACCTCGAATGCAAAATTCGCCAGGTGCCGTGACTTGAGTTACATGGCTGTAGTTCGCCAATAACATTTGATCGCGTAGTTGCGCCTCGTCCAGCTTTTCACCTTGTTTGAATGCAAAGGTATAAGCGGCCAAAAAGGAAGGTGGTGGAAGGCGATACAATGCGGTGGTAACGGGAACTGTCAAGACGTCAACGCTGTTCTGAAGCAAGGCATTCATGGCTTCTAGGCGTGAAGAGATTAAATCTTCATGCGGTGAAAAGCTGTCGTAGGCTAAGGTTTCCCAGTCAGGAAATTGCCGCACGCGTAACGCTGGAGCAAACAATGGAATTTCATCGGCTAACCGTAAGGCGTCCAGCGGGTCACTGCACATAATAACCACTGGTTTTGCACTTTTGATCGCTAGGTCGGCAATTAACCACGCATCCCCCGAACCCGGCGGCAAGGCTTGAACGTAGCGTTGGCCGGGTTTAAGCGCTTTTAGCACCTGACTGGTACTGGAGAGTGAAAGTGATGTTTGAATTTCAGTATCCATCAAGGTGGTCATAGTAGAATTACTGGCTTATGAACAAAAAAATAATTGCAATTGTGCCCGCTGCGGGTATTGGCGCGCGAGCAAGACATAAAACATCGTTAACCACAGCAGTGGTCAAGCCCAAACAATACGAGTTGTTAGGGGGAGTCCCGATGCTTAGGCGATCAGTGCAAACCTTATTGCGTGATCCGCGCATAGCACAGGTCAGGGTGATTGTAAGCAAGCAAGACCTTTGGGTAGAGCAAAGCCTTAAAGGCCTTGAGCGTACCATTTGGCGAGACTGCGGGGGAGAAACTCGCGCCGATACGGTTCGTAATGCCCTCATCGATCTCAATGCGGATAGCGATGATTGGGTGCTTGTGCACGACGCCGCTCGGCCAGGCCTGCCCATCGACGCTTTGGCACGTTTGATTGATTGCTGTTTCGAAAAAAACCAAGGCGGGCTATTAGCCCAACCGGTAGCTGACACCATAAAGCGCGGAACAGAATCAGACAACATACATGTAGTAGAAAAAACGGTACCTAGAGCAGCGCTTTGGCTTGCCCAAACCCCGCAAATGTTCAAAGCGGGGGTGCTGTTAACAAGCTTAGAGCATGCACATCAGCATCATACTGAGGTTACGGATGAAGCGTCGGCGGTGGAAAACCTTGGCTACCAGCCCTTATTAATATTGGGGTCAAATCGTAATTTTAAAGTGACTTGGCCTGAAGATTTTAATCTTATGGAAAAATGGTTGTGAATATGGGAATACGTGTGGGTCATGGCTTTGATGTACATGCCTTAGTCGAAAATAGAGACCTGATTATCGGTGGGGTGACGATTCCTCATACGCACGGTCTGTTGGGCCACTCTGATGCCGATGTACTGCTGCATGCAGCAACAGATGCCATACTTGGCGCTGCCGCCTTAGGCGACATAGGCCGCCACTTCCCGGATACGGACCCTCGCTACAAAGGGGCCGATAGCCGTGTGTTATTGCGTGACGCCATGGCAATCGTAGCAGAGCAGGGGTGGAGGGTGGTTAATTTGGATGCCACTGTACATGCACAAGCACCTAAGATGGCGCCGCATGCGCCAGCCATGGTGGCGAATATCGCTGCTGACCTGAACGTACCTGAAAACTGTGTCAACGTGAAGGCAAAAACCAACGAGCATTTAGGCTATTTGGGCCGTAAAGAAGGTATTGCCGCCAATGTGGTGGTATTACTCATGCGCGACAGCGCCTAGAAACACGCGGCGTGGTCGTCGTCTAACTTTTACGGTCTTGCGGTGAACGCACACGAATTTTGGGAATGGTGATGCGTGCCAATAAACCTTGGGGCGGGTGCGAGATTAAATCGAGCTTACCGCCCACGTGACCCAATAGTCGTTCTACGATCGATAAACCTAAGCCGGCTCCGCTGACGCCAGTGCGGGCAGTCTCACCGCGAGAGAAGGGGCGCAATAGCCGTTCGATGTCATGGGGCTCTACGCCTGTTCCCTGATCCTCGACGCTAATCTCTAAGATGTTGCCGCTTTGTGTTGCTGAGAGATGAATGTAGGCCTTGTCATCCACAGGGCTTCTACCGTATCGACGAGCATTTTCAATCAAGTTCACCACAATCCGTTTTAAATCGTGCGCTTGAATACGCCCGTAGAGGCTGTCTTCAATATGAGCGGTCAGTTGTCCGCCCAGACTTTCGGTGTGTGAACGCTCGCGCTCGTAGATTTCGCGTAAAACCGTAGAAATATTGATGCCTTTTTCGGGGGCGATGCTGGCAGGGCGAGCGTATTCCATTAACTGGCCAATACTATGGTCAATTTGGGCGAGGTCTTCGTCAATAGCATGACGTGTCTCGTCGCTGACTGCACTGAGCTCAATCTCAAGTCGCATGCGCGCCAACGGTGTGCGTAAGTCGTGCGAAATACCTGCCAGCATAATTTCACGGTCGGCCTCGGCTTGACGTATGTCTCGTGCCATACGATTAAACGCAATATTAAGATCGCGTATTTCATTTGGACCCCGTTCGGGCAAAGGCGAAGGGGTCTCTCCTTGGGCTAGCTGTCGCGCCACTTTAGCAAGACGAGCCAAAGGGTGATTCACAAAACGCACACTGACAGCGGCCCCGATAAGAGCAAGCAATAAGGCTGTCGCGGCCCAGCCCAACCATTCGGGCCCGGCGGTAAGGCTTAATTGCTCGCGGTCGAATACCAGCCAATACTGCTCATCATCAATGTCGAACGACACCCAGATGCCCGGCATTTGGTTCACCGACCACATCACTAAAGTTTGGCTGCCTAAGCCGTTACGTATCTCTTTAGAAACGTGACGCCAATAGTTGGTGCGTTGCAGTGGTTCCAGTACGTCGCTTTCTTCGCGTGGTTGTACCCGTAGCCCCTCTTTGGTGGCTAAATCGAGCATCAGGGAAGGGCGGTCTTCACCGGGAGCATAGATCAGTGCCGATCGCGTGATACTGACGGCCGTGGTGACGCGCTGTGCCATTTGGCGCGCACGAGGGCCTTCTTCCATGCTAAAAAAAACTTGCAGCCAAGCGCCTAAGCTGACCAGCATAAGTGCCGCCAGCAAAAGAAAGGATCGACTAAATAAGCCGAGTCGGAAACGAGACGACTTTTGGGGTCTGACAGTGCCAGACCCCGATTTGGGCGTACCTAAATTAGTGGCCATTCACGGGGCGAGGCGCTAGTTCCCACCATCAGGAATGAAGACGTAACCTAAGCCCCACACAGTCTGAATAAACACAGGTTTTGACGGGTTGGGCTCGATGAGCTTACGTAAGCGAGAGATCTGTACGTCCAGACTACGATCAAAGGCTTCGTATTCACGTCCTCGTGCTAGTTCCATTAGCTTATCGCGCGAGAGTGGGATTTTAGGATGTCGAGCAAACACCTTTAATACCGAAAACTCACCGGTAGTAATTGGCACGACTTCCTCTTCTTTGGTCAAGGTACGAGTCGACAAATTCAACACATAAGGGCCAAATTCGATGGATTCGTTTTCTTGACTTGGCGCACCGGGGTGTTCTTCAGTACCGCGACGACGCAAGATAGCATTCACCCGAGCCAACAGCTCGCGAGGGTTGAATGGTTTGATTAAGTAATCGTCAGCACCCATTTCAAGGCCAACGATTCGATCAATCTCTTCGGCCTTGGCCGTAAGCATGATGATTGGGGTGTTATCGTGCCCACCACGTAGGCGACGACAGATGGAAAGTCCATCTTCACCGGGAAGCATAAGGTCAAGTACGAGTAAGTCGAAATGCTCGCGCTGCCAAAGCTTAGACATTTCCTTACCGTCTTCTGCAACAAAGACATTAAAGCCTTGCTCAGAAAGGTAGCGACGAAGCAGGTCCCGAAGGCGGGGGTCATCGTCAACGACAAGGATCTTGCGGGATAGGGGTTGATTCTGCGTATTCATGATGAAAATGTAACAGGCTCCGAGTGGCTCGTACAGGTCGGTAGAAAAATATTACACTTGAAGCGTTTAGTACGAAGTTTAAGGGAAATACCAGTTTGTCCATACGTTTGAAGCTTCATTGATTTTCTATTCTATAGATGTAACAGAGCTTGTAAAGGCTTTATTTACATTGCTTTGTACATCTTTGTTAATCCGTGAAAAAAAATGTTTGACCTGTTGGTTGGGTAAAAATGCCTTTTTGAGCGATTCAGGCTGCATGTCGCAAGGGGGCAGCCCCGACGCGTTATCCACACGGTCGTCCCTATAAAACGCCACGAACGTCATCCACACAGTAAAATGGCGGGATGAATACGCACATATTGGTTTTAGAAACCTCTACACAAGTTTGTGGGGTCGCGCTATTAAGCGCAGAGAATCAGCAGCCTATGCGGCTTTTGGTCCAAAAACACGAAGGAAGTGGCGAGCACGCCGAACGCATACTGCCGATGGTGGAAACGCTGCTGGCAGAAGCGGGGCTGGTGCGTGCTAACTTAACGGCAGTCGCGTTTGGACAAGGCCCTGGCGGTTTTACCGGTTTGCGAGTCGCTTGTGGCGTGACACAAGGTATCGCTTATGCCTTGAAGCTACCGGTTATTGCGGTACCGTCGTTACTCGCAGTAGCGGTATCAGAGCATCCCCAAGAAGGCCAAATCGAGGTGGTAGCGTTGGACGCACGAATGGGTGAGCTCTATGTAGCGGCTTATCGCTATGATCAGCAACGGTGGGAAACGTTACACGAGCCCATACTGCTCGATACCGAGCATTTGGCTTTATGGATACGACAACTTCAACGCCAGCACGACGTTAACGTTTTGATACGTTTGAACGGTGATGTGCCAGAGACGTTTCCCGACTTGATCGCTGATCTTGAGTTAATTCCCCATTTAAAGGTCGCTCCAGCCAGTAAACCGACGGTTGAGGGTGTAGCGATGTTGGCTCAGCAGGCGTTAGCGCGCGGCGATACCATTTTGCCTGAACAGGCCATGCCGTTGTATGTGCGAGATAAAGTGGCATTCACCACGTCCGAGCGCGAGCAGGGCATGGGCGGAAACCCTTCAGCGCAGTGGCGTCCTCTTAACAATGAGGTGAACTCTTAATATGCCATCAAGCATCCAGAACGTAGCCGAGCTTGCTATTCGGGACATGAAGGCCGCGGATATTTCGGCGGTGGCCGAGATCGAGGCGGCGGTGCAGCCTTATCAAGCTTGGACAGTTCAAAGTTTTAAAGATGCGTATATGTCGTGCTACACCATGACGGTTGCCGAGTTAAAAGCAAAAATTGTGGGGTATGCCGTGGTGTTGATGGCGCCCGATGTGGGCGAGTTATTATTAATCGGCGTCAGCCCCGATCTCCAAAATATGGGGGTGGGTCAGCGCCTGATGCTTGATGTTGAACAACGCATACGCGCCAAATCATTAACGGCGGTTATGTTAGAGGTGCGTCAATCGAATGCACAAGCGCAACGATTCTACGAGAAACAAGGTTTTGTTTCGGTGGGGCGGCGGAAAAACTATTATCAAAGTGCGCAAGGCGAGCGTGAGGATGCGTTGCTATTACGTAAAACACTTCTACAGGATGACATGTGACGGGTTCAGTTGATCGTGAATTAAGGCTAGAGGCCATTCAATATGCGTGGTTGCAAGAACTGGGCATTGATCGCGCGTATTTATCTCGTCTTAATGTTGAACCGACTATGGTGGCTCATCCCACTCATTCTGAGGCGGTTCAGCCCACCGTAAGCAGCGAGGCGGTGGAGTCGGTTGCCGTAGTATCAACTTCTGTTGAGCAAAATCAAGAGCAAACGCCAGCACCACAACCGCGGTCTTTGCAAGAGTCCATTAATGCCTTGCGACGCGCGGCGAATATCCGTCCAACGCAAACGTCGTCCACGTCTACCCCCGATGAAACCGTAGCAACAACAGCGGCTCAGCGCCTCATTCCTGATGACTTAGCGGCTTTAGAACAGTCTGCAGCAGCGTGTGTTTCGT
This sequence comes from Paenalcaligenes sp. DL 463, assembly GCF_057475185.1. Classification (NCBI taxonomy): domain Bacteria; kingdom Pseudomonadati; phylum Pseudomonadota; class Betaproteobacteria; order Burkholderiales; family Alcaligenaceae; genus Paenalcaligenes; species Paenalcaligenes sp. DL 463. The sequence continues at coordinate 1,186,001 of NZ_JBYBKX010000001.1, forward strand.
GCGCTTTGCATCAGAACCGCTCAAGGGTGGTGTTTGGTAAAGGAAGAACGCAGACGGTGCAATGGTTTGTGTTGGCCGATGCTCCCAGTGATGCGGATGACAAATCTGGAATAGCGATCGATGGTCATACGGGGGCGTTATTGGACGAAATGTTAGGTAGTGTGGGGTTGAACACGACTGAACATTGTTATGTCACTCATATGGTGAAGTGTCGCAGCCTTGAACCCCAAGGGCCTGATAGTACGGAGATTCAAGCGTGTAGCGCGTACTTACTGAAGCAAATTGAATTACTGCAACCGCAGTACATACTAGCTTTAGGGCAGCAGGTAGCGAATCAGTTATTGGGTGTTAACGACGATATTGAACAGCTGCGTTCTAAAATACACCATTGGCAATCGCCGCAAGGCAGAAGCTTACCTGTGGTGGTCACGTATCACCCTGCTTCGTTATTGTTACGCCCCCAGCATAAAGCCAATGCCTGGCGCGATTTAGCGTTGGTGAAAGGGCTTAGCCAAAACGCTTAAGTTCGCTTTAGTGCTCTGCCTCGTCCTCGATGCCCAATTTGCTTACTCAGGTCGGGGTTACGACGGTGGTTGTGTCGATTCCAGCGCATGATGACCAGCATTAATGAGGCGACCAGTAAGCCAAAAAATACAATAATGAGGTTAATGGGTAGGTCTAACCACAGCAGTAGACTGTAGAAACTCAACATTAATAAGATATTTAATTGCTCATTAAAGTTTTGTACGGCGATAGAGTGTCCGGCGGATAGCAGCACATGGCCTCGGTGCTGAAGTAGGGCGTTCATGGGGACCACAAAAAAGCCGGATAAGGCGCCAATCGCCAGCAGCAGTGCATACACGGCCCATGTCGAGTAGGCAAAGGGCATTAACAGGACTACTAAACCCATGGCTACCCCTACGGGCAAAACATGTAGGGCTTTTTGAAGTGGAACGCGGCCAGCAACGATGGCACCGATTACCGTACCCAAAGCAGCCACCCCCATCAAAATCGAGGCCTGATCAAGACGATAGCCCAGTTGATGTTTACTCCATTCGATGACGATAAACTGCAGTGTGGCGCCGGCACCCCAAAAAAGGGTAGTGACCGCTAAGGAAATTTGTCCGAGTTTGTCGCGCCACAAAATGCTCACGTAGAAGCGAAAATCGCGAAGTAATGCGAGCGGCTGTGTTTTTTGTTTGGGGTAGACCACATTGGTGCGCGGTATGACTAAATTGCAAAGCGCCGCTGCAACGTAAACCAAACTAATTAACAGGATGGCAACTTCGACGCGGCTTTGGGCCACAGCGCTAATCCATTTAACGCTTTGTAGTTGTTCGGAAATGCTGGGGCTTACGAGTACGCCGCCAACAACGGTGCCGACAATAATGGATAAGACCGTTAAGCCTTCTATCCAACTGTTTCCTCTCACTAAGTCTTCGGGTGGCAGCATCTCGGTCACAATGCCGTATTTGGCAGGCGAGTAGGCTGCAGCGCCAATACCCACGAGGGTGTAGGACACAAAGACCAATAGCAGTTGCTGGTGTTCAGTTGGCGCAATGTATTGATGACCAAACATGATGGCGCAACCCATTAGTTTGATTGCGTTGGTGGCAAACATGACTTTACCTTTAGGGTAAGAGTCAGAAAAGGCGCCGACAAATGCGGCCAGCACCACATAAGCCAATGCAAACCACCATTTCATCATGGGCGCCATCCAGTCTGGACCTTGTAGGTCAGCAATAAGAGCAATGGCCGCAATGAGTAAAGCGTTGTCGGCGATAGACGACAGCGCTTGGGCAGCCATAACCAGATAGAAGCCTTTTTTCAAAACAATTTCTCTACGTCTACCTACATTTGTAAGGCAAAGTGTTAAGTGGAAACTAAGTGTTCGATTGAAACGATATTGAGTATAGCGGCTAGAAAGACGCAACGAGGGAAATCATAACGTAGATGCGCTATTTTGATTGCTTTGTTTTTACTAGAGCGAGTAGCGGTGCGTTATCATACGAGCCTACTAGAGGCTCGTTTGAACTTTGGTTGTTTCACACTTATTTTGTGCGCCACTGCTTTGCTAAACCATTAACTATACGCCAACCTCGATCGTGCGCTTAACACAAATAAAACTTGCTGGATTTAAATCCTTTGTGGATCCCACTGTGATACCAACGCCAAGTCAGTTGGTCGGAGTGGTGGGTCCCAACGGTTGCGGTAAATCCAACATTATTGATGCCGTGCGGTGGGTGTTGGGTGAAAGCCGTGCATCCGAGCTTCGTGGCGAGTCAATGCAGGATGTGATTTTTAACGGAAGTGGAAATCGTAAGCCCTCGGCTCGTGCATCGGTAGAGCTGGTGTTCGATAATTCAGAAGGTCGCGCCAGTGGGCAGTGGGGAGCCTTTAACGAAATTTCGGTGGGGCGGGTGCTAAGCCGCGATGGCACGAGCACATACCTCATAAACAACCAGCAAGTTCGTCGTCGCGATATACACGATATTTTTCTGGGTACAGGCTTGGGTTCACGCGGTTATGCCATTATCGGACAAGGCATGATCAATCGCTTGATTGAAGCCAAACCTGAAGAGCTACGTGTTTATTTAGAAGAAGCCGCTGGGGTGTCGCGCTATAAAGAGCGGCGTCGAGAAACCGAAAGTCGTCTTGCTGATACCCGAGAAAACCTGCTTCGTTTGGATGACATTTTACGCGAGCTAGAGACCCAACTCGAGCGTTTGACACAGCAGGCCGAAGTGGCTGCTCACTATAAAGGGCTACAGCAAGAGGGCGAGTTAAAACAACATTTATTGTGGTGGCTACGTGAAAGTAACGCCAAAGAAGATCAACAAAAAAAGAGCCTAGCCATACAACAGGCGCAAACGCAGGTGGAAGCGGCTGTGGGTGGGGTGCGCGGGCTAGAGGCACGCATTGAACGCTTACGCCAAGCGCATTTTGATGCCAGTGATGCGGTTCATCAAGCGCAGTCGGAATTGCTTGAGGCGGGGGCTAAAGTCAGTAGCCTTGAGGCCGAAATTAAACATGCTTTGGATGCGCGTGCACGGATGCAGAGCCGCCAGCAGCAGCTTGCCGCACAACAAAACGAATGGGCAGAGCAAGAGCAGTATTGTGAAGACGAACTTTCTGCGTTAACTGTGCAGCTTGAAGACGCTGCTGCGGCCATTGTGGAAGCCGAGGCTCGCTCAGAGCAGGTTCAAGACAGTTTGCCAGAGCTTGAAGAGCAGGTCAGACGTTTAGGCCTGCAGCGCGATGAGGTACGACAGCAGGTCGCTAAATTAGAACAAGCCTTAGCGCTGCGTGCTCAAGCCATTGCTGATTTGCACAGACAGCGAGAACAATTGGCGTCAAGACAACAGCGATTAGAGCAAGAAAAGGCCGAGCTCAAGGTGGTGGACAACTCGGATATTGAACGCTTGGAAGGGGAGCAGCAACAATTGCAACAACAGCTAGGGGGCGCACAACAGCAATTACAGCGCCTTGAATCCGAGCTTCCCGAGCTTGAGAGCCAACGTGCCGAAGCGCAAGCGAACGTGCAGCAGCGCCTAGCTGCACACGCAAAACTTGAGGCGCGCTTAGCTGCCTTAGAGCAGTTGCAAGCCGATGTCCAACGTCACGATAAGCTCGAGCCATGGTTAGCTAAGCATCAGTATTCCGATGTGCGTAAGCTATGGCAGCAAATCCAAATCTCTCCCGGATGGGAAACTGCCGTTGAGGCCGCGTTACGTGATTACCTCGGTGGTATACCCGTAGCCCAATTGGACTCGTTGTCGGCCGTTCTTCAAGATCCACCGCCTACACGCCTTTATTTTATTGAGCCGCCTGAGATGCTTCAGACGACGGTGACGCTTGAGCATAGCCTAGCGCGTAAACTCAGCCTATCCAATCCGGGGCTGCAGCAGTTGGTCACGCAGTGGTTGGCGAATATTTTGATCTGCGATAGCGTTGAGATGGCGTTGAGACAGCGCGAGCAGCTTGAAGCGGGACAGCGTTTTGTTACGCCTCAGGGGCATCTGGTCGATCAATGGTCGGTACAGTTTTATGCGCCCGATGATGCCCAAGCGGGTGTACTCGCCCGTCAGCAAGACATTCTGAATACCCAAAAAGAGATTAAAGCCAGCCAGTTGTCCGTGCACGAAGTAGAGGGCAAGGCTCAACGCTGCCATCAACAATGGTCGCAATTGTCGCAAGCGCTACCGTCCGCTCGTCAACGGGTGGCAGAGCTCACGAGTCGTTTACATACCGTACAGATGGATTGCGCCTCGTTGCAGCAACAGTCGTATCAGGCACAAGAGCGTGCCCATCGTGTTCAAGCTGAATTAGACGACATGGCCGACACATACGAAGAGCTAGCCGCCAAACAAGACGAGGCCGAGCACGATCAAAGCGAGTTGTCCGAGCAGCTATTTGAGGCTCAAGACAAGCAAGAGCAGGCCGAGCGAGTCAGTGAGGCAACGAACGCTTCCGTGGCAGAGGCTCGTCATCAAGCACGAGATCGCGAGCGCGATCTTCAGCAGGTTCAGCACGCCGAGCGTTTGCTTCAAGCTCGCCATGAAGAGTTGGCAAGAACGAGACGATTGGCGCAAGAGCAATTACAACGTGCACAAGCCGAGCTTAGTAGTTTACAGGGCGAGCTCAGCGAGATGGATGCTTCGCCCACTCAGGAAGGGTTGCAGCAAGCGCTGGAAGCGCGGGCGGAACAGGAAGAGCGACTCAGCGCCGCTCGACGTGGGATGGATTTTGCTGCTACCGAGTTGCGAGAAGCTGAAACTGAAAAGAGCCAGATTGAACAAGGCGTCGATCCTTTACGCGCACAAGTGACTGAGCTGCAGTTGCAGGAACAAGCCGCACGCTTGGCGGTCGAGCAATACAGCCAGTTACTTGACGAACGAAAGGTTGATCGAGCCGCTTTGGCTACGACGATTTCAGAGAAGCCGGAGCAATGGCAAAAGCTGGGTTGGTTACAGTCAGAGGCTCAGCGAATTTCTCGTCAAATCGATAATCTGGGGGCGGTTAACTTAGCGGCTCTCGAAGAACTCAAGGCGGCGCAAGAACGTAAACAATATTTAGACGAACAACATGCTGATTTAAGTTTGGCGATTGAGACGCTAGAAGATGCCATACGTAAAATTGATAAAGAGACCCGAGAGTTATTGATGGGTACTTTCAACGCGGTTAACGCGCATTTTGGTGAGTTGTTTCCCCAGCTTTTTGGCGGTGGCGAGGCCAAGCTGAGTTTAAGCGGGGAAGACGTACTGGATTCAGGGGTGCTTATTATGGCGCAGCCTCCGGGTAAGCGTAATAGCACTATCCATTTGCTGTCTGGCGGTGAGAAGGCCTTAACGGCAACAGCGCTGGTTTTTGCCCTGTTTAAGTTGAATCCCGCTCCTTTTTGTCTATTGGATGAGGTGGATGCGCCCCTTGATGACGCCAATACCGAGCGTTACGCTAAATTGGTAACGAGCATGAGCGAGCAGACACAGTTTTTATTCATTTCTCACAATAAAATAGCAATGCATATGGCGAAACAATTGGTTGGGGTTACCATGCAAGAGCAGGGGGTTTCGCGTATTGTGGCTGTGGATGTCGAGTCAGCCTTACAAATGGCCGAAGCCTAACAGCGCCGCAAACACGGTTTTATTTATACAGGTCGCACTATGAGTGATTTACAAATAGGTTTGATTTCGTTGGGGGTCATCATTATTGCCCTTGTATTGCTGTTTAACTGGTGGCAAGACCGACGAGTTCGACAGCAAATGCAAGCGCAGTTCCCCGAAGATGAGCATGATCCGCTCATGAGCCACGTTGCAAGTTCAGCGGTACGCAAAGAGCCCACCGTACACATTGCGGATTCGTTAAGCGATAGCGCCACTGACTCATTCGATGAGGTTGATGCTGCCTGTGAAGCCGTAATTGATATTGCCTTTGCATCACCAGTTATGGGGCGCGAATTGGCTCAGGTTCTGCATGATCATTTACGTGCCGATGCAAAGCCCCTGCGTTTCTTTGCGATCGCCGAAGATGGAACTCCTCGATCGCAGTTGGCGGGTGACGAGTTGTATAGCTCGATGCAACTGGCCGTGCTTTTGGCCAATCGAGCCGGTCCATTAACCGATATCGAATGGTCGCGATTATGGTCGGCAGCACAAAGCGTAGCGCAACATTTCGATGCGGCGGTCGAAGGCCCAGAACAAGACGATGTGGTGCGCCGAGCGCATCAGCTGGATGCGTTGTGTGCCGAGTTGGATGCCCAAGTGGGGCTTAGTTTGCGTCTTCCCGGGCCGGTTGCTTTCCAGCAAGTCATGGCTGTGATTCGCGAAATGGGGTTTTTAGACTATGGCCGCCAAGTGGCCTGGCTGGCTGATTCGGGCATACCCCGTTTTAGCGTATTATTCGATGGTTTATTAGCGGATGAGGTGAAGTCGGCCAGTATCGAGCGAGTCGATTTGCTGCTTGATTTGCCCAATAGCCCTACCGACGAGCAAGCCTTTAGTCGCATGGCTTGTGTGGGTCGCGACTTAGCGTTGCGATTGGGGGGTGAGTTATTGGATGACCAAGGGCGTCCGCTTCCCGAAAGTGCCGATCAAAGTATAGATGAGCAGCTTTTTGCGATGTATCAGCAATTAGAAAGAGCGGGCTTCACCGCCGGTGAACCGCGTACGGCAAGGGTATTTGCGTGACCAGATTACGTTTAGATGATTTAAAGCAGGAAATTAGGCTACACAACCATCGTTATTATGTATTAGATGCTCCCACGATTAGCGATGCTGAGTACGACGCGTTACTGCGCGAATTGCAAGAAATAGAAGCCCAACATCCAGATTGGGTCACGGCTGACTCGCCAACCCAACGGGTTGGTGCTGCACCCATGGCAGGTTTTAACACTGTTGCCCATTCAGTACCTATGTTGTCATTGGGAAATGCGTTCGAAGACGACGAGCTGATCGCGTTTGATAAGCGCGTCGGAGACACGTTAAAGGCAGCGGGCTTGATTGGGATGGCAGACACGGTAGAGTACAACGCCGAATATAAGTTTGACGGTTTAGCCGTTAGTTTACGTTATGAACATGGCGTCTTGGTCAGAGCGGCAACACGTGGAGACGGCGCAACCGGTGAAGATATTACGTCCAATATCCGTACGATCCCCTCGGTTCCGCTTGGTCTGTTAGGTAAGCCTACGACTTGGCCCGCCGTGCTCGAAGTTCGCGGTGAAGTGCTGATGAACCACAATGACTTTGAAGAGCTGAATCGTCAGCAGCAGCGTCGACGTGAGAAAGTGTTTGTTAACCCTCGTAATGCGGCAGCAGGCAGCTTGCGACAGCTTGATCCTCGTATCACGGCCCAACGACGCTTACGGTTTTATGCCTACGGTTGGGGTGAGATCAGTGTGACCGAACCCAGTCCACAGCAAGATTTATTAGCGCAGTTGAATCACGAGCCCATCGAGCCTTATGCCACACAAGCCGAGATGTTGATGTGGTTACAACGATTGGGCTTTCCCGTTCATCGAGCGCACGCTGTAGTCAAAGGCGTAGACGGGTTATTGGGTTTTTATCGACGCACAGAAGAAGCACGTACCGATTTACCTTTCGATATTGATGGTGTGGTCTATAAGGTAAATTATCTGCATCAGCAACGTGTTCTGGGCTTTGTGGCACGGGCTCCGCGGTTTGCGATTGCGCATAAGTATCCTGCTCAAGAGGCAAACACTGAGCTGCTGGGCATTGATGTGCAAGTCGGGCGTACGGGTGCCATTACGCCAGTCGCACGCTTAAAGCCAGTGTTTGTGGGTGGGGTGACCGTCACCAATGCCACCTTACATAACGAGGATGAAATCCGCCGTAAAGATGTACGCATTGGCGATACCGTCATTATTCGGCGAGCGGGTGATGTTATCCCTGAAGTGGTGCGTCCGGTGCTCGAGTTACGCCCAGAAAATACGCAGGTTTTCGTGATGCCGACGACGTGTCCTGTCTGTGACTCGGCGATTGAGAAGCCTGAAGATGAAGTCATCGCCCGATGCACGGGTGGACTGGTGTGTGCGGCTCAGCGTAAACAAAGCTTATCGCATGCGGTATCACGTAAAGCCTTAGATATTGATGGAGTAGGCGAGAAGCTCATCGAGCAATTGGTGGACACCGGTAGGGTTAAAACGTTGGCGGATCTCTATACCCTGAGTGTAGAAGAGCTATTGTCCTTACCACGCATGGGACGTAAGTCTGCTGAAAATGTCATTAATGCGCTCAATAAAGCGCGACATCCCAGTTTGGCGCGTTTGCTGTATGCCTTAGGTATTCGACATGTGGGGGAAACCACAGCTCGGGATGTAGCCAAGCACTACGCCACGCTTGAAAATGTCATGGAGGCGGATGAAGAGGGCTTGCTAGCGGTGCCCGAAGTAGGGCCAGTTGTTGCGGCCTCTATTGCTCACTTCTTTGCCGAGCCTCATAACCGCGCAGCGATCGTGAAACTCTTGCAATCGGGTGTCAGTATTGACGAGACGGTAGCGGCGGCGTCATCTCGAGACGTTTTAGCCGGTCAGACGTTTGTTATTACGGGTACCTTACCCAACTGGACACGTGATGATGCGACACGCCATATTTTAGAGGCGGGTGGTAAGGTAAGTGGGTCTGTCTCGGGTAAAACAGCCTATGTGGTAGCGGGAGTCGAGGCCGGGTCTAAACTGCGCCGAGCTCAAGAGTTGGGCGTATCGATTCTAGACGAAGCAGGTTTAAAAGCGTTGCTGGGTCAACCGGATTAAGGCTTAGCATCGTCAATTGACGTTCCATATAAAAAAGGCGGGTTCTCGAAATGGGAACCCGCCTTTTTTGGCGATGCGGTCTTAGCCTGAGCCGAGACCTTATCAGGATGCATTACTTAATATCGGCGGCCTTAAATAGGCTTTCTTGATACTGACTCAGTTTAGTTTGACGCATCATGTCTTCAATTTGCGCTTTCACTTCATCAAACTCAGGGAATTGCATCGTACGGGTGTCGTCAACCTGCACAATGTGCCAGCCGAACTCTGACTGAATGGGGGCAGCACTGAGCTCGCCTTTCTTTTGAGCTTCTACAGCCTGTGCAAAGGTGGGTACGTAGTTTTGGCTGCTAGACCAACCTAAGTCGCCACCACGTTGGCCACTGCCTGTGTCGATAGAGTGTGTTTTGGCCGCTTCTTCAAACGAGGTTTTTTTGCCTTTTAAGTCAGCAAGAATTTTCTTGGCGTCCGCTTCCTCTTCGACCAAGATATGACGAACTTTGTATTCTTGTTTACCTGCTTCTTGCTTTTTTAAGGTCTCGTACTCAGCTTTAACTTCGGCCTCTGTGACGGGATTCTTTTTCAGGTAGTCAGACATTAAAGCGCGAACGAGAATGCCTTGGCGCGCAAGCTCAAGCTCTTGTTTGATGTCAGCTTGTTTTTCTAAACCCGCTTTTTCAGCAGCTTGAACCACAACTTGGCGGCCGATGAGTTCTTCTTTGACTTGTTCACGCAGTTGCGGAGAATCGTTAGCACCTTGCTCAACTAACAGGGCAACAAAGTCATTTAATTGCTTTTCAGTGATGGGCTTACCATTGACTGTAGCAACGTTCTGAGCGTGAACAGGAAGGGCAAAAGCGCAAGTTAAAGCCAGTGCAGCAAATCGTTTCATGAGGGTCCTTCGTTAAGCGTTAACGCTAGCCTGTATGGTTAGCGCGTGTATAGGGTGTGGCATAAGGTCTTGAACGCGATCATACACAAGTCTGTGTCGGGCAAGTGTAGAAAGTCCTTCAAAGTGTTGCGAGCTGATAAGCAGCTTAAAGTGAGCAGCGCCGTCTTTAGCGCCAGCGTGGCCCACATGCATATGTGACTCGTCAATAACCTCGATATGCGAGGGCTCGAGGTCGGCCAGACGAGCTTTTAGCGTATCAATACGCTCTAAATTGATGGTTGTAGACATAATAGTTTAAATTTGATCGTCGTTGGCAGCGTTATGGTCTTTTAGGTAGCGTCCTAGCCAGATAGACTGTGCGATCACAAAGATAATTAATAATACAAGCGAGCCAAATACTTTGAAGTTAACCCATTGGCTTTCGCTGAAGTGGCCAGAGAAGGCAATATATAAATTTAAGGCTCCCGACACAATAAAAAATAAGGCCCAGCTATAGTTCATTTTGTCCCACACCTTAGCAGGCAAAACGATTTGTCCACCCATGATTTTTTGCATTAAGTTACGTCTAAGAATGAGATGGCTCCCAATCAAAATCGACGCAAATAACCAATACAACACGGTGGGCTTCCATTTAATAAAGGCTTCGTTCTGGAAAAAAAGTGTAGCACCACCAAAAACAACGATGACACCCAGATTGATCCAGTGGGTGGTTTCAATGGTTTTTTGTCGTAGTTTTAGCCACGCGATTTGCGCAAAAACGGCGACAATAGTCACTGCTGTTGCGGTGTAGATATCAAAATTGCGAAAAGCAATAAAGAAAAGAATTAATGGAAATAAATCGAATAAAAGCTTTTTCATAGTTAAGCGTCAGGGGTGGCTTCAAATGTTAGGGCTGCCGAGTTTATACAATAACGCAAGCCGGTGGGTGGGGGGCCATCAGGAAAAACGTGGCCTAAGTGTGCATCGCAAATATTGCACACGATTTCGGTACGTGTCCTGCCGTGTGAGGTATCTAGCTCTTCTCGAACGTGATCAGGGTTCAGCGCAGAAAAATAGCTGGGCCAACCGCAGCCGGCATCGAATTTGGTATCGGATTCGAAAAGCGGTGTATCACAACATACGCAACGATAGATTCCGGTTTCAGTACTGTTCCAGTATTCGCCAGTGTAAGGCCGCTCGGTACCTTGCTCACGGGTGATGTGAAAGGCTTCAGGGGACAAAATGGCTCGCCACTCTTGTGTGGTTTTGTGAACTTTAGTCAAAATAACACCTATAAACAGACGAGATTGAAAGGCTATCTCTACATAGTAAAGCTTTTAGCCCTTGTTTCGTAGCCTAGAGGTGCAAATACACGATAGACGGCGACATTACTAGCAACTGATCGGGACACGAGCCTCTTGTAGTTGCCCGTCGTGTAAGTGGTAAAAGCGATCGGTGAGGTGTTGAAGGGCATCGCTGGTACTTTCTGCCATGATTAAGGTGTAACCACGGTCTTTTAAGGCTTCAAGTAAATCAAGCGCACTTTTTTGATAGACGGGGGCGATGCCAGCCAATAGGTTGTCGATTAAGAGCAGATCGGCACCGCCTCGTAATGCACGAGCTACCGACAGAATATGTTGCTCACCGGGCGGTAAGCGTATGGCAGGCACATCCTTATTGGACTTCAGCATGGGAAGAAGGTTGTAGATTTCGCCCAAGGGTAGACCACCGCCCATGCCCATATTCGTTAGTGGTAATAAGAGGTTTTCTTCACAGCTAAGGTTACGCACCACGCCTGTGGATTTAGAGCAATAGTTAATGCCTAAGTTGCCCATGGCAAGCACGTCTAAATGTACGGATTCGATGTTATGGACGCGTACGGAACCCTCGCGTTTTGCACTGATACCCATAAGGCCGTGCAGAGCGTCACGACGTGTCTGGTGTTCGTCGGCGATGAGACACACGAGCTCGCCACGGCAAGCGTGCAAATTGATGCCTTGCAAAATATATTGCTGGCCACGCCATACGTGTAAGTTAATCACTTCTAGAGTGGTATCACCCATGCCCCACCTTTGATCGAATAACGGGGCAGCAGTTTTTTATCTAGGTACTGTGGCGCCCGAAGTTTATCGTGTGTTATGGCAAAATTATGCGCATTTGCGCCACTTTAGACTATGCGGGTTTTACATAGTCTGTTGGGGTTTTATTATATTTAGCCCGGTGCAGGTGTCTTCGCTTTGTATTCACACAGGTCTGAAATACCACACTGGGGGCATTTGGGCTTTCGGGCTACACAAATATATCGGCCATGCAAGATAAGCCAGTGATGCGCATCCAATAAAAAAGGCTTGGGGATAAGGCGTTCTAACTGCTTCTCAACCTCTACGACGTTTTTTCCTTTCGCAATACCCGTGCGGTTAGATACGCGAAAGATGTGTGTGTCCACAGCGATAGTAGGTTGTCCAAAGGCAGTGTTGAGCACCACATTAGCGGTTTTTCGTCCTACCCCGGGCAGCGCTTCAAGGCTGGCTCTATCGTCAGGCACTTCTCCTTGGTGTGTCTCCATCAATATTTCGCAAGTACGAATGACGTTCTTAGCTTTGGTGCGAAATAAGCCGATGGTTTTAATGCATTCCATTAAGCCTTCTTCGCCTAAGCGTAAAATACCTTCAGGAGTGCCGTGAGTGGGGAAAAAGCGACGAGTGGCAATGTTTACCGAAACGTCAGTGGCCTGAGCGGACAAAATCACCGCGATTAACAGCTGGAAAGTACTGTCGTACTCAAGCTCTGTGGTGGGTTTGGGGTTAGCCGCTTGAAAGCGACTGAAAATCTCGGTGCGTATGGTGGCGTTCATTTTTTGTTTAAGTCCGGATTGGCGCGTCGTGCGCGGGCACGTGCCAAGGCGTCTGCAATGCTTGCTTTGCGTCGCTCAGGGTCGTCAGCGGTTTGAGTAACCTCGGGCTTATTGGCTAGCACTCGGTTTGCTAAACCGCTGTCTTCATTGTGTTTGCTTTCTAAGCGCTGTTTGCGTCGCTCAAAATTTACACGGGCCTGATCTGCCTGCACTTGAGTCCATGGGGTGGTTTCGACCATCGTGATGCAGTCCACAGGACAGGGGGCTACGCATAAATCGCATCCAGTGCATTGATCGCTAATGACCGTATGCATGAGCTTATTCGCACCCAAAATGGCGTCAACAGGACAGGCTTGTATGCATAGCGTACAGCCAATGCAATGGGCTTCGTCGATCAGCGCAACCGTTTGGGGGCCGAACTCCCCGCACTCGGGGTTTAGCTCGATTACTGGGTGGCCAGTAAGTTCGGCAAGTGCTTGAATGCCTGCAGTTCCGCCTGGTGGGCACCGATTTATTTTTTCGCCTTTTTCAGCAATGGCTTGGGCGTAGGGTTGACAGGCGTCGTAACCGCACCGAGTGCATTGGGTTTGCGGAAGCAATTGGTTAATGCGTTCCGTTAAAGAGGGGACAACGCTCATAAGTCAATAACAGAGGGGCCTCTAGCAGGCCCCAATATTCGTAAAATTAAAAAGGAAGCTGTAGTTATGTGCTCAGCTGCTCAGCTGTTGCAATAAACGCCTTTATTTTAGGATAGATTTGATTTCTCCACTTGCGGCCCGAGAAAATACCATAGTGGCCACTACCCAGTGCGGTGTAGTGTAATTTGCGATTCGCAGGAATTCCGCTACATAAGCGTTGCGCTGCTCGCGTTTGACCAAGGCCAGAAATATCGTCAAGTTCGCCTTCTATCGTGAAAAGGCTGGTGCCCACTATCGATTGGGGTGTCACTCGAGTGCCGTCAATTTCCCATTCGCCTTTGGGTAGGCGGTGCTCTTGGAACACGATTTTGATGGTATCCAAATAGAATTCAGCAGGCATATCCATTACCGCATTGTATTCATCGTAAAAGCGACGGTGGGCTTCGGCATCGCTGTCGTCGCCTTTAATCAGGCGCTGATAAAAGTCTTGATGCGATTGCATATGACGGTCTGGATTCATGGCAATGAACCCAGCATGCTGTAGAAAACCTGGGTAGACTCGGCGTCCCGCGCCGGGGTAACGGATGGGTACGCGGTGTATGAGCGTGTTTTCGAACCAAGAGTAAGGCTTGGTCATGGCCAGTGAGTTGACTTCTGTTGGCGATTCGCGTGGGTCAATGGGGCCACCCATCATCACCATGCTTTTAGGCAGGGCGGCAGGGTTCTTTATTGCGGTAATGGATAACGCGGCGAGCACGGGCACGGTGGGTTGGCATACGGATACGATGTGTATATCTTTGCCCAAGGTGGTTAAAAAATGCTCGATGTAGTGGACGTAGTCGTCCAGATGAAATGCCCCATGATGAAGCGCTACCATCCGGGCATCGATCCAATCGGTAACGTAAACATCATGATCCCTGAGCATGGTCTGCACAGTGTCGCGTAATAACGTAGCGTGATGCCCTGACATCGGCGCAACGATCAGCACTTTTGGCAACGAAGCCACGCTCTCTACCCGTTCAAAATGCAAAAGCTGGCAAAAGGGTAGCTGAATGACTGACTTCTCTGTGGTTTCTATAAGATGGCCTTGAGCACCGACGGGGGCCACATTCCATTCGGGCTTCTCGTAGTCTTTGCCCAGTCGGTATAAAAGCTCGTAACTTGCAGCAAGCTGTTTCGACAATGGCGTGTACGACCACGGACTGTAGGGGTTAGAGAATAAGGCAGAGCCTTGCCCCGATAGTGTGACTAAAGGGGCCAGCATGGAACGCTGGAATTCGTGCAAGTCGTAGAGCATATAGGCCTTATGTATAGTGCAAGGGACCGTAACACATCAAAAAGCTAAGGTGTACAAGCGACTGCAGTGTAAGGCAGTTCATTTGTCGATAGCCTTAGCCTTAACGATAATTATCGATGTGTTGCGTTGCAGCAATAAGAAAGCCAACTGATTTTATGATTATGCTTTGCGGCGTGGCGATAGCAGCGCGACGACTTAGCGCTCTAGGTGTTGGAGTTTTCCTTCTACACCGTTCCAGTCATCGGCGTCTTCCAAGGGTTTTTTAGAGCGATTGATCATACCGAAAACGGGGGTTAGTTCGGCGTTAAGCTCAATAAAGTGCACTTGATCTTGGGGTAAATCTTCTTCAGCAAAAATCGCATTTGCCGGACACTCGGGGATACAGACGGCGCAGTCAATACATTCTTCGGGGTCAATGACTAAAAAATTAGGACCTTCACGAAAACAGTCTACCGGACACACGTCCACACAGTCAGTGAATTTGCATTTAATACAGTTTTCAGTCACGACGTGAGTCATTTTTAGCTCCAGCTTAAAACATAGCAACAATGGCAAACCCATGGTCCATTCGGGGGACTCGACATTTTGCCGCAATAATTAAATGATTTTAACGAATATTCAGACCAAGGCTTGTAATATCCAGCTCAGCAACGATGGATATCATCGTGATGTTCGTTGTTTGGCACAAAAGTACCGTTTTTAGGCCTTACGTGCATTGTGGTAGATCAGCTATTTGGTTTTTGGCATATCGTTAGGGGTCAATTGTAGTCCACGCGCGGCGTAGTCATACGATTAAATAGGTGTCTTCACACGTCAGAGTGCTCGCGGTACCGGTTCAGACAGGCTAGTATATTAAAACTGATTGCTGTCTTTTACGTGACGTGTTTATGACTATGCCTGAGTCTTTTACTCAACCTCATCCTTCATCCTCCACTTCGGTCTTTAGCCCAGAGTGGTACGAGCGCGTTTGCGCCGATCTTGATGAGACAGGCCAGCAATGGATACGTAAGGCCGTTGATACGGTATCAGGGCCTTTGAGCGGGGTAATGGCCCATACTGGTGAACCACTAGATAGACATTGCGCCCATGTGGTCGAAATTCTAAAGGATTTGGGTTCGGATGCTTTTACCCGAGCGAGCGCATTGTTGGCGGTGTTACCCGAGCCTGAATCTGGCGCTGATGACAGCCAGCGCAATATGTTGCAGAAAGAATTTGGTTCGGAAATTGCGAATCTAGTGAAAGGCACGCGAGCCTTGTATCGCTTAGGGGCGATAACGGGACAATCTCATGATCAAGCCGCCCCAGGCAGTGACCAAAAAGAAATGAAGCGGCGCATGCTGCTAGCGATGGCTGTGGATTTGCGCATCGTATTGTTGCGTTTGTCCTCAAGGTTGCAATCACTACGTTGGTTTGCCCAAAGTAAAACGCCTTGTCCACGAGGCTTTGCCCAAGAAACCATGGAGCTTTACACGCCGCTGGCGAATCGATTGGGTATTTGGCAGGTGAAATGGGAGATGGAAGATCTGGCTTTCCGTTTTCTTGAGCCTGATACCTATAAAGATATCGCTAAGCAACTCGAAGAAAAGCGTGCCGAGCGAGAGGCGTTTATTCGTTCTGTTGTGAAGCAACTGACCGAGTCATTGGCAGACGAGGGCATCACAGCCGAGGTGTACGGTAGGCCTAAACATATCTACAGCATCTGGAATAAGATGCGGAATAAAGATCTTAACTTTAATCAGTTATTTGATCTGCGAGCCTTGCGTATTATTGTTGACGACGAACGTAGTTGTTATGGCGCCTTAGCCCTAATACACGCGTTATGGACGCCTGTTCCAGCCGAGTTTGATGATTATATTTCTCGTCCTAAGCCCAATGGCTACCGCTCGCTACATACAGTTGTGGCGGACGAGCAAGGGCGTAGTTTTGAAGTCCAGATTCGAACACAAGAAATGCACGAGTTTGCCGAGTTCGGAATGGCGGCACACTGGCGCTACAAAGAGGCAGGGCGTGCAGGGGGCACGGTGGCTGCCACGGCAGATGAACAAAAAATAGCCTGGATGCGTCAACTTTTGGCCTGGGATAAGTCCACCGGTCCTGGCGTTGATGGACACGGTTCAGCCGCAGAGGGCAGTCAAACGGACCCAGCCCCCGAATCGAGTAAAGGCGGCAACGAGCACATTTACGTTTTAACGCCTCAGGCACGCGTAATTGAGTTACCCGTGGGAGCGACACCGGTTGATTTTGCGTATTACCTGCATACGGATCTTGGCCATCGGTGCCGAGGAGCGAAGGTTGATGGCAAGATGGTGCCGTTATTAACGAAGCTGCAAACGGGTCAAACCGTAGAAATTGTCGCGGCGAAATCCGGCGGACCTTCACGCGATTGGTTAAATACGCAGTTGGGCTTCTTAGCAAGCCCTCGGTCTCGTGCCAAAGTTAGGGCTTGGTTTAACGCGGTAGAGCTACAAGAGCGGATTTCACAAGGCCAGCATATGGTCGAGAAAGAGCTACAACGTTTAGGAAAAACCGCCACCAACCTAGAGCAGTTAGCTCAGCGCTTGGGTTTTGCCCGAGCAGATGACCTGTATGTTTCGGTGGCGAAAGACGAGTTTAGGCTGCGCCACATTGATCATGCTTTTCACCCAACCTCAAGCGCGACGCCCGAGACCGAAGCTAAGGTTTTCTCTGCCGCTCATGCCAGTGTGACGCGTACCGGAAAAAGTGGGGTGCTGGTGGTGGGTGTGGACTCACTTATGACACAATTAGCGCGTTGCTGTCGGCCAGCTCCTCCTGATCCCATCGTAGGGTTTGTGACGAGGGGGCGAGGCGTTTCTATACATCGCGACGACTGTAGCTCGTATGCGGGGCTGGTTTTGAAGCAACCCGAGCGCGCTATTGACGTAGACTGGGGTGATACTGGCGATGCCCTGTATAGTGTCGACTTGCATATTAATGCACAAGAGCGTCCCAACCTGTTGCGCGATATCTCTGAAGTGTTTGCGCGCCTACGACTCAATGTAGTGGGTGTTAATACCTTAAGTCGTCGCTCACTCAGTCAAATGACCATTACTATTGAAGTTACCCATGGTGAGCAAATTCAGCGCGCACTCACAGCGTTACAAGAAATTCCAGGAGTGGACGCCTCGCGTCAATAGCGCCTCGCTAGCTGGTAAAATACTTATTTATGTATCGACTCTGATTAGAGCCGATGCGCACCGATTCAAAAGAGAGTTAAGCCTTGAAATCTTATACACTGCCTGATTACGAAGGTCATTTCGGTCGGTTTGGTGGTTCCTTTGTGGCCGAAACATTGGTCCATGCTTTGGATGAACTACGCGACGCCTACGATACGTTTAAAGATGACCCTGCATTTTTACAGGAGTTTGCCTACGAACTTAAGCATTTCGTCGGCCGTCCATCGCCTATTTATCATGCTCGTCGTTGGTCTCAAGAGTTAGGCGGTGCACAGATTTGGCTTAAGCGCGAAGATCTGAATCACACGGGTGCCCACAAAATTAATAACTGCATTGGTCAAATGTTATTGGCTAAGCGCATGGGTAAAACACGCATTATTGCCGAGACGGGTGCTGGTCAACACGGTGTAGCCACCGCCACGGTAGCGGCACGCTATGGTCTTGAGTGCGTGGTGTATATGGGCAGTGAAGACGTACGCCGCCAAGCGTCCAATGTGTACCGCATGAAGCTTTTGGGTGCCACGGTTATTCCGGTTGATTCAGGCTCAAAAACGTTAAAAGACGCATTGAACGAAGCCATGCGCGATTGGGTCACCAATGTAGAGGACACCTTCTACATTATCGGCACTGTTGCAGGCCCACACCCGTATCCCATGATGGTTCGCGACTTTCAGTCGGTAATAGGCACTGAGTGTTTAACGCAGATGCCAGAGGAAACTGGTCGTCAACCTGATGTCATTGTTGCGTCGGTTGGTGGCGGTTCGAACGCCATGGGTATTTTTTACCCTTATATCGATGATGAAAAAGTGGCCCTAGTGGGTGTAGAGGCGGGGGGTAAAGGCATCGACACAGCGCAGCACTCGGCCTCATTAAATAAAGGCGCTGTGGGTGTGTTGCACGGTAATCGTACCTATGTGCTTCAAGATGAAGCAGGACAAATTCAAAGCACGCACTCTATTTCAGCAGGCTTAGATTACCCCGGGGTAGGGCCCGAACATGCTTGGCTTAAAGATTGCGGTCGCGCAGAATATGCCGTGGTTTCAGACGATGAAGCGCTGCAGGCCTTTCACGATTGCTGCCGTATCGAGGGCATTATGCCGGCGTTGGAATCATCACATGCTATTGCCTACGCCGTGCGTGTGGCCCCCACGTTGCCCAGCGATCGTATTATTCTCGTTAATTTATCGGGTCGCGGTGATAAAGATATGCACACGGTCGCCGAGTACAGTGGCATCAGCCTGTAGTTGTAATGGAACTTACTATGTCTCAAATTTCTAATGCGCGGCTGCTGGCCACGTTTAACAAACTGAATGGCCGTACCGCGTTAATTCCATATATCACAGCAGGGGACCCTTCTGTATCGGCAACGCCAGCCTTAATGCATGCGTTAGTTAAAGCGGGCTCAGATGTGATCGAGCTTGGTGTGCCTTTTTCTGATCCCATGGCAGATGGGCCTGTTATTCAGCGTGCAGCCGAACGTGCTGTGGCACGAGGCGTCAGTCTTAACGTTGTGTTGGATATGGTCCGACAGTTTCGTGAAAATGATGATCAAACTCCGGTTGTGCTGATGGGGTATGCGAATCCAATCGAAGCCATGGGCCAAGAAAACTTTGCGCGCGCTGCCAGTCAAGCCGGGGTTGATGGTGTGCTTACGGTAGATTACCCACCCGAAGAGTCCGTCGAGTTTGCGGCGCTATTGGCCCAAGCGGGTATTGACCCTATCTTTTTATTGGCGCCTACATCAACCGAAGAGCGCATGAAGCTTATTGCGAAGGTGGCTCGTGGCTATGTTTACTATGTGTCGCTAAAAGGGGTAACCGGCTCAGGGGCACTCAACACGGATGATGTTGCCAAACAGCTTGAAATTATCCGTCGTCACGTTACGATTCCAGTTGGCGTGGGCTTTGGTATTCGCGATGCAGCCAGTGCTAAACGCCTAAGTGCGTGCGCCGATGCGGTCGTGATCGGTAGTAAATTAATTGAAACCATGGAACAAGCCTATGCCGATAACGGCACGGATCAGGCGGCGATTGATGCGGCGTCATCGTGGTTACATGAAATTCATCGTGCTTTAAACTAGCCCATGCTATGCATTTCCGTATAGAATCATGCGCTTGTGCCTTTTAAAGCACGGCCCTATATTGTCAAAATTTTTGGCGGTGCAGTCATCACCGCCTAATAACAGGATTGCACCATGAGTTGGATCCAAAAAATTCTTCCTCCGATGATTAACCGCGGCCAAGAAAGTAGCCGTCGCGTGCCGGAGGGCCTGTGGGTGAAATGCCCGTCATGTGAGTCTGTGCTGTACAAAGAAGACTTGCAAGCCACCTTAAATGTGTGCCCTAAGTGTTCACATCACATGCGGATCAATGCACGTGGTCGAATTGATGCCTTGTTGGACGCCGAGGGGCGGGTTGAGATCGGCGCGAATACGCGTCCCGTTGATCCGCTAAAATTCAGGGATTCCAAAAAGTACCCAGATCGCGTCGTACAAGCTACCCGTAGTACCGGAGAAAGCGAAGCCATGGTGGTGATGCGCGGCACAATATTAGCCGTGCCGGCCGTGGTTGCTGCGTTCGAGTTCGAATTCATGGGCGGTTCCATGGGCTCGGTCGTCGGTGAACGTTTTGTGCGTGGGGTAAAAGAAGCGATTGAATCCCGATCCGCTTTTATCTGTGTTGCCGCCTCTGGCGGAGCTCGCATGCAAGAAAGCTTATTTTCGCTGATGCAAATGGCAAAAACCAATGCCATGTTGGCACAGCTTTCTCAAGCAGGCTTACCCTTTATTAGCGTACTGACTGATCCCACCATGGGTGGAGTATCCGCCAGCTTTGCTTTTATGGGTGATGTGGTCGTGGCTGAGCCCAATGCTTTGATTGGTTTTGCTGGTCCTCGCGTTATTGAGCAAACCGTGCGTGAAAAGCTTCCTGAAGGGTTTCAGCGGGCTGAGTTCTTATTAGAGAAAGGCGCCATCGATATGGTTGTGGATCGCCGTGAAATGCAGGTTGAAATTGCTCAGCTTATTGCATTACTAACTCGTCAACCCGCCGAGTCTGTGCACAAGCCGATTTCTTAAGCGGTCGTTGTAAAAAGATTGTTGCCGACTTAGCGGTATTGCACAGTCATTAAAAAAGCCTTGCTAGGAAAATCCTAGCAAGGCTTTTTTACGTGCTACGGCGTTTGCCAGGCTAACGCTTACTTGGTTTCAACAAGTTCCAAGGCTTCTGGTTCAACGCTAACAGCCGTCTTACGTGGGCGTCCTAGTTTAGCTTTAGGTGCTTGGTAATAATCGTTGTTGGCGCTTGTCGAGGTTTCAACAAGTGCTAAACCACGTTGTTCCAATACGCTCTTTAGCTCGTCAGAAAGTATGTCAGTGCTTTCCGAGGCCATAAGGGCGGGCGCCGGTGCTGTCTCGTCGTTCGTGCCGTTAGCTGTGTCGCCTGTAACCACATCCTCTGTCGTTGTGAGGTCAACAGAGATTTCAGGAGCGGTATCCAGCGTGGTGTCCTCAGCGACAACAGGCTCAGAGACTTCTTCGTGAGTTTGCTCAATCGCTGGTGTTGATGCTTCAACAGCCTCTGGGCTTGATGTGGCGTCATCCACGCGCTCAGGAGTGCTGTCGATAGTCGCTGTGTTGTCTTCAGCCTCGCTGGTTACGAGCGGTTGTTCAATGGCTCGCTCTGCGGAGGAAGAGGCCTCGTTTTGCGTCTCGATTTGTACCAAAGGTACGTTTTCGATCACCACTTTTTGGCGTGTGCGGGTGGGGCGCTCAGAAGAGGCAACAGGAGCTCGGTACGCATCCAGATCTGACTTGGCATCGGTACGAGTTTCAACAACCTGCAACGAGCTTTGTGCCAATAACTGATCAAGCGCTTGACTTGCCGAGTTCACCGATTTGGTGGATTCAACGGCAGGACTAGGCGCGGCCACAGCTGCTTCTTCTACCGGCTGTGTAACGACCTCTGAGGCTTTAGAATCGATAAGGTCTGCTTTTTCAACGATAGCGGCTTCTGGCTCAATTGTGGCCTTCGGTGCTGTCGTTTCAGAGGCAGTAGGAACAACGGTTACGGCTTCGCCCTCAGTGCTTTCAGGCGTAGACGCTTTGACATCTTCGTGCTTTTCAAACGCCGCTGCATCAAAGCTGGGTGTTTGGTGTGCCACAAAGGTGGTTTCTGCGTTGGCGGCTTCGGCGGCGTCAGCGTTGTCGTTTTGGTCTACGTTGGTAGCTGCTGCCTCGGGCGAACGACGTCCGCGACGGCTGCGACGGCGACGACGACGGCGCTCGGGATCGCCTTGAGTTTGTGACTCGTCAGTTGCTACGACGGAATCGTTCTCAAGCGCTTTGCTCTCGACGCTGTCGTCGTTATGCTTTTCGCTTTGTGCGGCGGGTGTTGCAGTGGCCGCAGTAGCAGCTAGCTTAGCAGCGTTAACGTCAGTATTTTCCTCGTGGTTGGCACTGGTGTTTTCTGTGTTGTTTGGCTCACGACGTCGGCCTCGTCCACCGCGACGGCGACGGTTTGATGACGGTGTGGTGCTTGTTTCTGCGGCATCCGCACCTTCAGCACCTGCAGTTGTAGCGCGTGCCTGACGATTCTCGGCGCTAGGCGTTGTGTCGGCCGTGTTTTGGGCTGGACGACGACGGTTACGCCCTGTAGGGGTACCTTTGGTTTGAGGCTGCTCAGTCGTGTCCTCTGCGCCTGCCGTTGGGCGTTGTCCACGGCGCTGACGGTTTGATCGTTCGCCGGAGCCAGCAGCATTTTGCTCTGATGTATTACGTGTTCGGCGACGGTGGTGTGGCTTGGTCGCTGACGTTTTTTTCTGCTCTGGCTTAGGCGCCTCTTCAGTAGGGCTGAACCACGCCATGATCCGTTTCCATAAGCTAGGCTTATCGGCTACTTTCGCAACACTTGCTGCAGTAGGGGCAGGTTGAGAGGGGGTGATGCCTTTTACCAGTGCTTCAGGTCGCGCTTTCACTTCGTGCGTACGATGTGGGGTCAGGGTAGAGGGAGCCTCTTCCTGAACTTGTTGGAAGCTGGTTTTGACTTCGTCTAAGCGGGCATCATCGTGGCGCAGGCGCTCGATAATGTGGTGAGGCGTTTCAAGGTTTTTATTAGGAATCAGCGTTAAGTTAATGTTCAAACGTGATTCAATTTTTGAAACGTCAGCGCGTTTTTCATTCAGTAAGTAGGTGGCGACATCAACAGGAACTTGCGCATGTAAGGCCGCGGTGCCTTCTTTCATGGCTTCTTCTTGAAGCAGGCGCAGCACGTGTAAGGCGCTGGACTCAGCATCGCGTATGACGCCAGTGCCCGTACAACGAGGGCAAGTGATATGAGAGCCCTCGTTAAGAGCGGGACGTAGGCGTTGGCGAGAAAGTTCCATCAAGCCAAAACGTGAGATCTTACCCATTTGTACACGAGCGCGATCCACGTATAACGCATCACGTAAACGTTGTTCGACGGCACGTTGGTTCTTGCCGTCTTCCATATCGATAAAGTCGATAACAATTAGGCCACCCAAGTCACGCAGCCGTAACTGACGAGCGACTTCATCGGCGGCTTCCAGGTTAGTGCGTACAGCGGTTTCTTCGATGTCGGCGCCGCGTGTTGAGCGCGCAGAGTTGACGTCAATGGCCACCAGCGCTTCGGTGTGGTCAATAACCACAGCACCGCCTGAAGGCAGTTGTACAGTACGGGAGTAGGCTGTTTCGATTTGGTTTTCAATCTGAAACCGAGAAAACAATGGGATGTCGTCGCGGTACATTTTGACGCGCTGCACATTATCGGGCATCACCACGCTCATGAAAGCCGTGGCTTGTTCGTAAATGTCATCGGTATCGATAAGAATCTCGCCAATTTCTTGGGAGAAATAGTCTCGAATCGCACGGATGACTAAACTGGATTCCAAATAAATTAAGATCGGAGCGCTATTGTCTTTGGCTGCGCCATCGATAGCCGTCCACAGTTGAAGTAGATAGTTTAAATCCCACTGTAGTTCTTCAACACTACGACCTATACCAGCAGTGCGAGCAATGATGCTCATGCCTGATGGGATATTAAGTTGGTCGATGGCTTCGCGTAATTCCTGCCTATCTTCGCCTTCCACTCGACGTGAGACACCGCCTCCACGAGGGTTGTTCGGCATTAAGACTAGGTATCGTCCGGCAAGCGAAATGAAGGTGGTTAGCGCAGCGCCTTTGTTACCACGTTCTTCTTTTTCAACTTGAATAATAAGCTCTTGGCCTTCGCTTAGTGCGTCTTGAATGCGGGCAGAGCGCACATCCACGCCTTCTTTAAAGTAAGTGCGTGCGACTTCTTTAAAGGGAAGAAAGCCATGGCGATCTTCGCCGTAGCTAACAAAACAAGCTTCTAGACCTGGTTCAATTCGAGTGATAACCCCTTTATAGATATTTCCTTTACGCTGTTCGCGTCCGGCAGTTTCAATATCGAGATCAATCAGTTTTTGACCATCAACAATTGCAACGCGTAACTCTTCTTGGTGCGTTGCATTAAACAGCATTCTTTTCATGAGCGTGATTCTCCGTAGTCATGGCGCACCGATAATCGGAGCACGACCGCGGGTCACTCGGTGTGAGGCACTTTTCGCTGCAGAGGGAAGGCTGATAGGAATCAGGCCATGCCCACCGTGTAATGTCGTGGGGGCACAGTGCGCGGGTAAGCGCGCGGTTCAATCAGCATAAAGGTCAGGTTCACTATAGTGTTTGACGATAAGTAAATTGCTGGGAACGGACAGACTCGGGTTTTGCTCGCGTCTGGTGCTAAATTCTAAAGAGCGACGACTTTTTCGCAGTTGTTCAGTGCCGCACGCGGAGGGCGAGAAATGAATGGACACGGGCGTAACGCAACACGTGTACAAGCAAGCAGGCTCGCTCCGGCGACCTTATGACCCCGAAAACTGGAACTCAGGTATTACAATGAGACCTTTCCAGCCTAACGGAGACGCACCCTTTGCATCTCTACGTTTGGCGGTGTCACAGTTTTCATAGGCTGAGGCGATTATATGCCTCTTTTGGACATGAGCAAACCATTAGATACTGAAAACCAAGTTCCACGTGTCCGTTTCATCGAAATCGAGGCTGAACTGGCCGGTCAACGCGTTGACAATTACCTTGTCCGTGAATGTAGGGGAGTCCCTAAAAGTCATATTTATAAGGCGATTCGTAATGGCGAGGTCAGAGTTAATAAGGGAAGGGTGTCAAATGACTATCGCTTACAAAGTGGTGATCTTTTACGTATTCCTCCCATGCGGTTAGCGCAGCGCGATGAGCCAGTTCCTATTCCCCCAGCCTCCTTTCCTATTGTTTACGAAGATAAGCACATATTGGTGATTGATAAGCCTCAGGGCGTTGCCGTTCATGGCGGTAGTGGAGTCTCGTTTGGTGTCATTGAGCAGTTGCGGGCCGCCAGACCTGCCGAGCGATTCTTAGAGCTCGCCCATCGCTTGGATCGCGACACCTCCGGCCTGTTAATCGTAGCCCGACGTCGAGCAGCCTTAGTGCGTTTGCATGATATGTTCAGAGAAGGGGCGATTGAAAAGGTGTATCAGGCACTGGTGGTGGGTGATTGGGTAAACGACCGCCAGCATATACGCGACCCGCTTTTACGTTGGATGACAGCCAGCGGCGAGCGGCGTGTCAAAGTGCATCCTGATGGTAAGCCTTCCCATACGATCATTAATTTGTTTCAGCGCTATGGTCGTTATAGTTTGGTCGAGGCCGATCTTAAAACCGGTCGTACCCATCAAATTCGTGTCCATTTGGCCAATCTTGGGTTTCCTATTGTGGGAGACGATAAGTACGGTCAGGATCAAGTGCGCGAGCACTTTGCTCGTTTAGGTTTTAAGCGCATGTTCTTACATGCCAGTGGGGTGAAAATGAAACACCCCATTACAGAAGAGGACTTGGTTTTCTTGGCGCCGCTGCCGACTGAGTGCCAAGACATATTACGTAAGCTGGAGAGTATTGAATGAGTCGTTCTAAACGTTATGAAGCGGTGGTCTTTGATTGGGATGGAACCGTTATGGACTCGACCCATGCTATTGCTACCGCCATTCGGATGGCAAGCGAGGATTTGGGTTTAAGCGTGCCGACGATGGCTTTGGCGAGTTGGGTTATAGGGTTGTCGCTAGAAAGTGCGTTGTATCGAGCCGTGCCTGATCTAGAGGCCGAGCAGATGCCGCTGTTTTTAGAACGTTACCGTCATCACTTCATGCAGCGTGATCCGCAGATTAAGTTGTTCGACGGAGTCCTGGACTTCATGAATGAACTTAAGGCCGGTGAGGTCGTCTTAACAGTGGCAACAGGAAAAAGTCGTGTCGGTCTTGATCGGGTACTACGAAACGTGAATTTAAGTGATTATTTTGCGGCAACACGCTGCGCGGATGAGACGCAAAGTAAGCCACACCCCTTGATGTTGTATGAATTAATGGATGAGCTTTCACTGAATCCCGAAAGCGTACTGATGGTAGGTGACACAACGCACGATATGGTGATGGCGAGAAGTGCGGGTATTGATTGCTTAGCGGTGACTTATGGTGCGCATGACCCTAAAACCTTAGGCAGCGCAGAGCCCACTTATATGGTGGATAGTGTCGCGCAATTGCGAGATGTGGTGTTGCAGCGCATTTAGGCGTTAACCAGCGAGCTCTTATGAATTACGTTAAACATAAAGCAAAAATTCTGGCTTCTGACATTACAGAGGAAAGGCTGTGGCGTAATCGTCGATTGCTATTGAAAACGGGATTAAGTACAGGGGCGTTGGCCTTAACGGCTCCATGGCGTAGTGCTATTGCTGGCGAGTCGGATCAGCGTCCGCTTACGTACAGCAGCCCAGAACGGTGGGCCTCGCCTGAGGTATTAACCACGCGCGCTGATGTCACGTCCTATAATAATTTTTATGAGTTTGGTACGGATAAGTCCGACCCCAAGCGGCATGCAGGGCAGATGCCCACACGTCCATGGCAGTTACACATCGAAGGAGAGGTACATAAGGCCAAAACTTTCGATTTGGATGATTTACATGCCCTGCAGGCGTTGGAAGAGCGTGTCTATCGCCTGCGTTGTGTGGAAGGGTGGTCCATGGTTATTCCTTGGTTGGGCTACTCACTCAGCACACTGTTAAAGCAGGTAGAGCCAACGGCCAATGCAAAATACGTATTATTTGAAACGGCCGCCATGCCAGATCATATGCCTGGGTTGCGTTCACGGGTTTTAAACTGGCCCTATATCGAAGCGCTGCGTATAGACGAAGCCATGCACCCCCTCGCGTTATTGGCGTTGGGGGTATATGGCACCGAGCTTCCTAATCAAAACGGTGCGCCTGTGCGCTTAATTGTGCCGTGGAAGTACGGCTTTAAATCGGCAAAGTCGATTGTGCGCATCCGTCTTGTTGAACGACAACCGGTGACCAGTTGGATGCAAGCTGCGCGGCATGAGTACGGTTTTTTCGCAAATGTGAATCCTGATGTGCCACATCCGCGGTGGAGTCAAGCCACAGAGCGACGTATTGGTGCGGGTATTTTTGCGCCACGCATGGACACAGAGCTATTTAATGGCTATGCCGATGAGGTGGCCAGTTTGTATAGCGGCATGGATTTGGCTCGGTTTTACTGATGACGACTCAGCAGCCTGTTGCTCGCTATCTGCCTTGGCTGCGTAGCCTTGTTTTCATTGTGGGTATGTTTCCCCTTTTACGTTGGGGGTATTTGGGATTTACGCAGGGCTTAAGTGCTAATCCTGCAGAGTTTTTAATTCGATCCTCGGGTATTTGGGCAACCGTGCTGTTGTGGCTTACGTTGGCCGTTAGCCCATTGCGTCAATTGTTTTCAGCTCCGTCACTGGTGCGCATACGACGACCGCTAGGGCTATTTTCTTTCTTTTACACCGTGCTGCACGTAGTGGGATGGGCCTTATGGGAACATGGTTTCGTGCTATCTCGCATGTGGACGGACATCCTTGTCCGTCCTTTCATTACCTTGGGTGCGATAGCAACGTTGCTCATGTTGTTGTTGGCCTGTACTTCTACCCACCGTGCGATGCGTAGTTTGGGTGCGAACTGGAAGCGCTTGCATCGCAGCGTGTATGCGATTGCGGTTTTGTCGATTGTGCACTTTTATTTGGTTCGCAGCGGGAAAAACGACTTTTTTGACGTGTATGGCTACGCTGCCGTACTGGGTGTGTTGTTAGGCATGCGTTTGGTGGATTACCGCTACAGGCGCCAACGTCATTCACAGCGACGTTAGTCTAAACGCCGCTGTGAAGCTTAGGCTTAACGAGCCGAGTTATGTAGGGCTTTTAAGATAGCCACGGTCTGTGCATCCGGCTGTCCATCGTAACGTTGCGGTCGGTAGCGCATCTGAAAGGCAGCGATCACATTGATGGTGGCTTTGTCCAGCTCGTGACTTAAGGTGATGTCGTAACCGATGGCTTTTAACAGGCGTTGTATTTCCTGAATGTCGGGTAAGCCCTGCGCTTGAAATTGCTGCTGATACTCAGCGGCAAGCTCTGGGTTGTACCAGCGTCCAAGCCCAGCTTGGGCCAAAGCTGACCATGGAAACAACGGGCCAGGATCGACCTTACGTTGGGGGGCAATATCACTATGACCCACGATATTGCTGGGTGTGACACGGTGGCGATTCACGATGTCTTTAAGCAGTTCAATGGTTAAGTCTATTTGCGCTTGGCTATAAGGGGCCCACGTGCCGTCGCTGTGCTTACCGGCATTGACGATTTCAATGCCTATCGAGCTCGTGTTGAGATCACTGTACTCGCCCCAGCGGCTTACGCCAGCGTGCCATGCTCGCCTATTCTCATCGACCAATTGATACAGCTTGGGCGGATTGTCATCAGTGATGAGGTAATGGCTGCTGACATCGTGTTGGCTTAACACCTTAAGTGAAGTGGGTGTGCTGCCAGCGGTGTAGTGCAAAACAATATGCCGTACCCTGCTGTTTTGTCCTTGTGCCTGAAGGCTATCGTCGATTTTGGTATTGCCGATGCGGGGTGCCGTGCTGCAGGCCGAGAGGATCAAGGTAGAGGCGAGCAATAGCCTAAGACCGTAAGAACGTTGATGGCGAGACTCAAAAATTCGTAGCAAAGACATGGCGGTTGATGTGCCCTATAGCTTAAGCTTGAAATAAGAAAATGGAGGGTTGTTTAGCGAATTCGGGATGCGGTTCGCTAAGCCACTGCTCAATGCGACGTGTACGCAGCCACTGCTCTGGGGTGGTCAAAGAGCGGGCAATGCACAGCCTGGTGTTTTTATTCAGAGTTTGAAGCAGAGCAGCAAATATGGCGTCGTTGCGGTAGGGAGTTTCAATAAATATTTGTGTTTGGCGATGTTTTTTTGAGTGAAGCTCCCATTCTTTTAGGGTTTTATCGCGTTCGTGAGCTTTGACGGGAGGATATCCATGAAAGGCAAACTGTTGTCCGTCTAAACCGCTGCCCATTAGGCTTAACAGGATGGATGATGGCCCCACGTGGGGCATGACGTGTATGTTTAATTCGTGGGCTATCGCCACCACGGCGGCACCTGGATCGGCTACTGCAGGGCAGCCCGCTTCGGATACCAAGCCAATTTCGCCACCGTCTTGAATGGAGGACAGCCACTCTCGTATCTGTTGAGGGGTTGTGCCCCGTTTGTCTAGGGTGTGGATGGTGATATCTTGAATGGGTTTCAAGTGGCTAATTTGTTTTAGAAAAGCACGTGCGGTTTTTGCGTTTTCAGCGATATAGGTATCGATTGATTGGGCTTTGGCCTGCACACTACTGGGAAGCCAAAGGCCAATGTTGGCATCGCCTAAGCTAACGGGAATAAGGTGTAAGTAAGCGGTAGAAGGCACGTTGTGGTCCTGATGGATCGGTTAAAGGGCGGAAGCGGTAGGTCCGCCCAGCAAGGGGTTAAGGCCTGCCAGACGCAATAAGCGACTTAAGGCGATCAGGGGCAAGCCGATAATCGCGGTAGGGTCGTCTGATTGCATGGACTCCATTAAGGCAATACCAAGGCTTTCGGCTTTAGCGCTGCCGGCCGTATCAAAAGGTTTGTCATGCTGCAGGTAGTAGTGAATTTCCTCATCGCTAAGTGACCTAAAGGTACACGTAGTGGGTGTGTCACTGCTCCAGCGCTTTGAGCCGTGTGCAACGGTGATGGCGCTATGAAATATAACGGTTTGGCCCTGTAGTTGCCGTAATTGCTGTACTGCCTGATCATAACCGCCAGGTTTGCCTAATGATAACTCGCCGATCGCTGCTACTTGGTCGGCTCCGATGACGTAGGCGTCAGGGTTCGCTTGTGCGATGGCGTCGGCTTTCAATGCCGCTAATCGTCGGGCTAAGGCTAAAGGGGACTCGTTTAACTGTGGCGTTTCGTCCACATTTGGGCTGATGGACGTAAATGGTAGGGCAAGCCGCGCTAACATATCGCGGCGATATGGCGAGCTCGATGCAAGGATAAGACGCATAGTAGTGCTGATTCAGTGAAAAGTTTGACTGCTTAACTGTGTGCGCTGTATTATCTAATGTTTTCCTTGTTATTGGAATGCCGGAGGTCGTTGTGGACACTACGCAATATCTTCTGGATGTCGCCTCGTTTACACGCTTGGGCGATAACAGGCAGGGTGACGTTGGTTTTGATGTTCTTCAACGTGCTGGCGAGGGTTTGCCGAAGCAGCAAGGGCAGCAGTTTAGTTGGTCTGCTAAGGGTGAACTTGATTCGGCCGGACGTCGTTTTATACATTTGCACGCTACGGGGTTTGTCATCCTAGAGTGTCAGCGGTGTTTAACGCTGTTTGAGCAGCCCATTAACGTTGAGAATACGTTCGAGGCTGTTGATACCGAAGCCGAGCTCGAACTCGATGATGAAGATTTCGAGGGTTCAGATCGGATATTATCAACTCAACGGTTAAACTTGCTTGAGCTACTGGAAGACGAGATTATTCTCAATTTTCCCTATGTGGCTCGCCACGAAATTTGTCCTTCGTTGCCTGATGCCTTATCGAGCAGCGATGAACCAGATCTTGAAGCCGAGAAACCTAATCCGTTTGCGGTGTTGAGCAAGCTTAAGAAGTCTTAGCTCATTTTTTTAACTATTATTTAATTCTGCGGGGCCAGTCGCATTCTGGTTAGCCCTGTACACAGGAGTCATCATGGCCGTTCAGCAAAACAAAAAAAGCCCATCGCGTCGTGGCATGCGTCGTTCACACGATGCCTTAACAGGTCCTTCCACTGCAATTGAATCCACAACGGGTGAATTGCATCTGCGTCATCACATCAGTCCTAACGGTATCTACCGTGGCCGCAAAGTGTTAAAAACGAAAAACGACGATTAATTCGTTGCTTAACGTTCCGCATTAACCACCTCTGCGTGCTTGATGACAATAAAATCAATACGTATCGCTATCGATTGCATGGGCGGGGATTTCGGCTTAGCCGTAACCATTCCCGCTGCCATGCGATTCGCACAAGAGCATCCTGATACTCGGTGTTTGTTGGTCGGTGATAAGGCTGCAATTCAAAAGCAGTTGTCCGAATCCTCCAACCGCTCCGATGATTGGTATGACATACTCCACGCCTCTGAAGTCGTCACTATGGATGATTCCGTAGAGGTCGCGTTGCGTCGTAAAAAAGACTCGTCCATGCGCGTCGCCGCTCAAGCCGTTAAAGACGGGTTGGCGGATGCTTGCGTTTCGGCGGGTAATACCGGCGCTTGGATGGCGATTAGCCGCTATGTATTGAAAACGCTAGATGGCTTCGATCGCCCAGCAATTGCTACTTCCATCCCCAATCAAAAAGGGGGGGCGACCACCATGCTTGATTTGGGCGCGAATGTGGATTGTTCAGCCGCCCATTTGCTGCAGTTTGCCATTATGGGAACAGCGCTAGCCAGCACCTTAGATCGTCGAGAGCGGCCTACTGTGGGTTTGCTTAATATCGGCGAAGAAGTGATCAAGGGTAACGAGGTGGTTAAGCAGGCAGCCGAGTTACTGCGTAATAGCGATTTGAACTTTTACGGAAATGTCGAGGGTGATGACATCTGTAAAGGAACGGTCGATGTGGTGGTTTGTGATGGATTCGTAGGCAACGTTGTGCTGAAGTCGCTTGAAGGCTTGGCTAAAATGGTGGCCAGCATGCTGCGAGAAGAGTTCACGCGAAATACCGTTAGCATGGCTGCTGGAGTTATCGCTAAACCTGTACTGAACCGCTTAAGTTATCGTGTTGATAACCGTCGTTATAATGGCGCAGCGCTATTGGGTTTACGTGGTATTGTCATAAAAAGTCACGGCTCTGCTGATGCATACGCTTATGGCTATGCACTACAGCGAGCTCGGTTCGCTGTAAAGAACGGCTTGCTTGAAGGTACCACCGAGGCCATTGCGCGTTTACGACTCAGTTTTGCTGAGGCCGAAGTCGCGCCGCCTCTTTCTTCGCAGGGCGAACAATCAGAAGCTGCGCAGTAGTACGCGGCTCTCAGGAGTTTAACGCTATGCCATATGCCAAAATAATTGGGTCCGGCAGTTATTTGCCGCCACGGGTGGTATCAAACGATGATTTGGCTGCAGAGCTTGCGCAACGTGGCATTGAAACCTCAGATCAGTGGATACGCGAACGCACAGGTATTCTACAACGTCACCTCGTTGAGCCTGGCGTAAAAACAAGTCAATTAGCAGTCAAAGCCGCTCAAGCCGCTTTGGATGATGCAGGCCTATGTGCTAGCGACATCGATCTGCTTATTGTTGCAACCTCCACCCCCGATTTTATATTTCCTAGCACCGCGTGTATTGTGCAGGCCGAGTTAGGCGCGAAAAATGCCGCAGCCTTCGACGTGCAAGCGGTATGTAGTGGGTTTGTGTACGCGCTAACCACGGGCGAAACGTATATCAAGGCTGAGCGTGCAAAGAACGTTTTGGTGATTGGTGCCGAAGTGTTTTCAGGCATTCTTGACTGGGATGATCGCAGCACTTGTGTCTTGTTTGGTGACGGCGCCGGGGCTGTAGTGTTAAGTGCTAGTGATGAACCCGGTGTACTCAGTGCAAAACTCAGTGCGGACGGAACACAAACACATATCTTGGCGGCAGCTGGAAACGTGGTTCATGGTGCGGTTGAGGGCGACCCCTTCTTACGCATGGATGGACAAGCCGTTTTTAAATTTGCCGTGACTTCTCTTACGCAGTCGGCGCACGACGTCTGTGAGCAAGCCGGTGTCGCTCTAAGCGATGTTGACTGGTTAGTCCCTCATCAAGCCAACTTGCGAATTATTAATTTTCTCGGTCGTCGCCTCGGCATTGATAACGAGAAAGTCGTGGTCACTGTAGATCAGCATGCTAATACTTCGGCAGCAAGTGTGCCCTTAGCGCTTGATGCAGCCCGCAAAGACGGACGCATACAGTCTGGCCACCTTGTACTCTTGCAGGGTGTGGGTGGTGGTTTCACATGGGGCTCTGTGTTGGTACGCATGTAGCTGTTTGATTAATAGATGCTGCTTTTATCGGCTAGGCATTATTTGAATCAGAGATAGTACGAATATGAAATTTGCTTTGGTGTTTCCAGGTCAGGGCTCGCAAACCGTTGGAATGCTCGATGCATGGCAGGATAATGAAACCGTCCAAACACTAATGGCTGATGTAAATCAAGCCTTGGACCAAGACCTTTCTGCTTTAATAGCGCAAGGTCCCGCTGAAGACTTAAACCTCACCGTGAATACACAGCCCGCCATGTTAAGTGCTGCTGTGGCGATGTATCGCGTCTGGGAAGCTTCAGGCGGTCCGGTGCCTACGGTAATGGCAGGTCATAGTTTGGGTGAGTACTCGGCGTTAACGGCCGCTGGGGTGATCGGTCTTGCTGATGCTGTGCGCTTGGTCAGAATCCGCGCTAGTGCCATGCAAGAGGCCGTTCCTGTAGGAACAGGTACGATGGCAGCCATCATCGGTCTGGGTGACGAACAAGTGATTGAGGCGTGTGCAGAAGCCGCTCAAAACGAAGTGGTTGAAGCGGTTAATTTCAATGCGCCGGGTCAAGTTGTGATTGCAGGGCATGTCAATGCTGTCCAACGTGCCTGTGACGTAGCGAAAGCAAAAGGTGCGCGTCGTGCGATGGTCGTTCCCGTGTCAGCTCCTTTTCACTCTAGTTTGTTGCAGCCCGCGGCGCAGGTGCTTGAAGGGGCGTTAGCGGAAGTTAACATGCAGGCACCTGCTGTAACGGTGATCAATAACGTTGATGTCCAAAACCCTTCAAATGTTGACGATATCCGTTCAGCGTTGGTACGACAGGCTTGGCATCCAGTGCGCTGGGTCGAAACCATACAAGCGATGAAGGCCATGGGTGTGACCCATGTTGTAGAATGCGGACCAGGTAAGGTGTTGGCTGGCTTAATTAAACGCATAGACCGAGACCTAGTTGTGTATTCAGTGAACGACCCTGCATCATTAGATGACGCGTTGGCGGCATTAAAAGGATAATAATGAGCTCTCTACCATTAGATTCAAAAGTTGCTCTTGTAACAGGTGCAACGCGTGGCTTGGGCAAGGCAATTGCTGAACACTTGCAGTCTTTGGGCGCTATTGTCATTGGTACAGCGACCTCCGAGGCAGGGGCAAGTTCAATCAACGATATGTTGTCGCCTGCTGGTGGACGGGGCGTTGTACTCGATGTCAACGACGCCGAAGCGTGTGATGCGCTGATTACTCAATTGACGAAAGAGTTCGGTGGCCCGCATATTCTTGTTAATAACGCGGGCATTACGCGTGATAATTTGATGATGCGTTTAAAAGACGATGATTACGATGCGGTGGTTGATACCAACCTAAAAGCGGTGTTTCGTCTAAGTCGTGCTGTCATACGTCCTATGATGAAGGCGCGTTGGGGCCGCATCATTAATATCACGTCAGTGGTGGGTTATAGCGGTAACCCTGGGCAGGCAAATTACGCGGCGGCAAAAGCCGGCGTGGCGGGTATGTCCCGCGCTCTAGCTCGCGAGTTAGGTAGTCGTAATATCACAGTAAACTGTGTGGCGCCTGGCTTTATCGATACTGATATGACTCGGGCCTTGAATGAAGAACAATCTGCTGCTATTTTAAGCCAGATTCCTCTGGGTCGTTTAGGCGCAGCCCAAGACATTGCCAATGCGGTAGGGTTCTTAGCAGGGCCTCAAGCCGAGTATGTTACTGGCACTACGCTGCACGTAAACGGCGGGATGTATATGTAAAGAGTTTGGCTCAGGCCAGTTCTAAGGTAAAATCATTTAATTTGTAAGGGGCGTACCTTTTGGTGTTTAATAGCCTCCGAGCTATTGTTTGACTATTGGTACTGCTGTTTTTTTTGTCATAGCCTACACCCATTTAATGTATCGTTTGGCTATAATTCGCGGGAATTAATCCCCAACTTGGAGAATCTGCATGGAAAGCATCGAACAGCGCGTCAAGAAGATCGTCGCTGAACAACTTGGCGTAAACGAAGCCGAGATCAAGAACGAATCTTCTTTTCTTGACGACCTCGGTGCCGACTCGCTCGACATGGTCGAGCTCGTGATGGCGCTCGAAGACGAATTCGAAACCGAAATTCCAGATGAAGAAGCTGAGAAAATCACGACGGTTCAGCAAGCTGTTGATTACATTAATTCAAACAGCGAGCAGTAATTTCAAATCCGAGTGTGGGCAGGTTTTAGGCTTGCCCCCGCTAGGCGGTTTATAGCGAATATCTGTGACGTGATCCTTAGTCTTTTAAAGCGTAGGGCCTTATTGATATTCTCTTCAAACCGCTTTTTTTGTTTTAGGAGTCATCCGTGAAGCGACGTGTCGTGATTACCGGGCTGGGTATAGTGTCCCCAGTCGGCAACGATATTGCCAGTGCATGGGATAACATCGTTAATGGGCGTTCAGGTATAGGACGTATTACACGTTTCGATGCATCTGCTCTCAATGCCCAAATTGCGGGTGAGGTCAAAGATTTTGATATCACGCAACTCATTACCGCTAAAGAAGCTAAACAAATGGATACGTTTATCCATTACGGTTTAGCGGCTGGGTTACAAGCGTGGGAAGATTCTGGTCTAGCTGTTACCGACGAGAACGCTGATCGTATGGGTGTGATCGTGGGCTCAGGAATCGGTGGCTTACCTCGTATTGAAGATACACAAAAAGATTACTTAGAGCGTGGTGCAAGGCGTATATCGCCATTTTTTGTGCCGGGCTCACTCATTAATCTGGTGTCAGGTCAGTTGTCTATTGCTCTTGGTCTAAAAGGGCCAAGTTATGCAGTCGTGTCGGCTTGTACAACAGGTTTGCATTCTATTGGTGATGCGGCTCGGCTTATCGAGTACGGCGATGCCGATGTGATGGTAGCTGGTGGCGCTGAGTCAACGGTTTCGCCCTTAGGAGTCGGTGGTTTCGCTGCCATGCGTGCGTTATCAACTCGTAACGATGATCCCACCACAGCTTCTCGTCCATGGGACCGAGACCGCGATGGTTTCGTGCTAGGGGAAGGGGCCGGCGTATTGGTGCTTGAAGAGTACGAGCATGCGATCCGACGTGGCGCCCGTATTTACGGCGAGTTCGTAGGGTATGGAATGAGTTCTGATGCCCATCACATAACGACTCCTGATAAAGACGGACCAAAACGGGGCATGGACAACGCGCTGCGTAATGCACAAATTGATCCTACATCCGTTGACTACATCAATGCCCATGGTACATCCACGCCACTTGGTGATGTGAATGAAACCGAGGCGATTAAGTTAGCCTTTGGTGATCATGCGAAGAACTTGGTTGTGAACTCAACCAAATCGATGACGGGCCACTTATTAGGCGCAGCTGGGGGCATAGAAGCCGTCTTTACTACCTTAGCGGTGCACCATCAGATTTCTCCGCCTACGATCAATATTTTGAATCAAGACCCTGAGTGTGATCTTGATTACTGCGCCAACGAGGCGCGTGAGATGAAAATTGATGTGGCACTTTCGAACTCTTTTGGTTTTGGTGGTACCAACGGTTCGATGGTGGTGAAGCGTTACGCCAAATAGTGGCGAAGACTCATTTAGCTTCGTCTACAGCCCGACCTTACACAACCCAAGAGCCCTTTTGGGTTGTGTGGTCGGGCTTTTTGTTGTCTTGCCTACTTTGCGTGTTCTTGGCAATGGCCGTGTGGCGCTATGCACCTTCACTGTGGTCGTACGGCTTGGTAGGGTGTATTACCGTTTTTGTGCTGATGCAGTGCCATATCAAAGCAAAACGTCGGCATACATTATTTCTGCAGTTTGTTGATAAACAATGGTATGTTGTGGATCATCTAGGAGAACTGTACGAGGTGTACTTGTTGCGTAATTGGCGTAGCCCTTGGTGTATAAGTTTACAGCTGGTCAGTCAGCTGCAGGTTGAAGAGAGGTGGGGCATTACTACTGTGCTAAACAGACAGCGCTTTTCGTCAAAGCCATATTATTTCAACCTTAGCTTTTGGCGCCAGCAAATTGGGGCTAAGCAGTGGCGCGAATTAAATGTGGCCCTCAGTCGTAGCCATGCCTATGCGGGGCTATCACAGCCTAAGGAATCACTATGAGTGAACGCGATGTCGATGCCGATCTGGTCGCACGTGTTCAGCGAGGCGATAAACGAGCTTTCGATCTTTTGGTATTGAAGTATCAGCGGCGCATTATGCGTCTGTTATCGCGCATGGTGAATGATGCTGGCGAAATTGAAGATGTAGCCCAAGAAACATTTATTAAGGCGTATCGAGCCTTGCCACAGTTTCGTGGTGACAGTGCGTTTTATACCTGGTTGTATCGCATTGCGATTAACACGGCGCGTAACTGGCAGGCCTCCAGTAATCGTCGGCCTTCACTGATAAATTCATACGAAGGCGAAGATGGTGAAACTTTTAGCCCAATTGATAACCTAACAGACATCAGCACACCCGAGTCTGAAATGGTAAGTCGTCAGGTTGTTGAGGCCGTTAACGCGGCGATAAGCGCGCTTCCCGAAGAGTTGCGCACCGCAATCGTTCTACGAGAAATCGAAGGCATGAGTTATGAAGACATTGCAGAAACAATGGACTGTCCCATCGGGACGGTTCGTTCACGAATATTCCGTGCCCGCGAGGCGATTGCCACAGAGCTGCGTCCCGTTCGCGAATCCGGTGATACAGATCGCGGTAGGTAAGGAGTAATTCATGTCTAGTCATACTGTTAATAACGTCGATCACTCTGACTACAGCTCTTGGGAA
Organism: Paenalcaligenes sp. DL 463; assembly: GCF_057475185.1. NCBI lineage: Bacteria > Pseudomonadati > Pseudomonadota > Betaproteobacteria > Burkholderiales > Alcaligenaceae > Paenalcaligenes > Paenalcaligenes sp. DL 463. The sequence continues at coordinate 1,223,843 of NZ_JBYBKX010000001.1, forward strand.
GAGTCTGTGTCGGCGTGGGTGGATGGTGTTGCTCAAGTTCGTCCCGACGAGCTAGACACCCCTTATGGTCGACAGCTTTGGGACACCTATCATCTGATTGGGGACGTATTGAGAAGCGACGAGCTTTCCATTACGCCGTCGGATAAGTTCTACGCTCGTTTATCGAAAGCGATTGATGATGAACCTACGGTTTTAGCGCCGGTGTATCAAACGCATACCAAGAGCATGCGTTGGGGTGTTTCAGGTGTGGCCGTTGCGGCCGCTATTGTTGCTGTCGCGTGGGTCGCTTTGCCGTATTTCTCTACAAGTCCGTTATTGCCCGATAGCGCCCCTGTTTTGGCAAGTGTGTCTGAAGACGCATGGGCCGATTATGTTGACGCTCATCGAGACTTGTCGGGCATTGGGCCAGCGAAGCAGGTTTCATACGAGTTAGTAGGGGCCACAAATCAATGATAGTTGAAGTGGGGTCACGAGCATTGCCGCTGTTTAAAACACCTTTTAAAAATGTGATCGTAGCGCTGCTAAGTGTTGTCTCTAGCGTTGCGTTTGTGCAAAGCAGCGCGTCGGCCGCCAACAGTTCAGAGGCGACTGATCCGCTTCATTTTCTTAGCGCGATGCAGCAAGCAACGCGTGAACTCGATTATGCTGGCGTGGTCACTTATACGCAGGGCGGTGCTACACAGTCTATGCGGCTTGTGCACATGGTAGACGGAACAGGTGAGCGTGAACGCTTAGAGTTATTAGACGGTAAGCCCAGAGAGTTTTTACGCACAAACGATCAAGTGCAGTGTTTGATTCCTGAACGAGAAGTTGTGCTTGTAGAGCGTAAACGAGCAGATCGCTTTCCGTCTGTCTTATTAGGCGAATCAACTCGCATACCCGAACATTACTCTATTCGACAAGATGAAGCCTTGCACCGTGTTGCCGGACGAGAGTGTGTGATGTATGAATTACAGCCTAACGATGCGTTGCGCTATGGCTATCGCTTATGCGCCGACGCAAAAAATGCCTTGTTATTACAAGCACAGACCTTAGACAGTAATGGCGACCTAATCCAACAAGTCTCTTTTGCAAGCATTGTGTTTGGAAATCAAGTGAGCGCTTCGGACTTACAGTCAGATATCGACTTTTCAGGTTGGCGCACGATCGAAGCTAAAATGACAGATGTGGATTTGTCTGCCCAAGGGTGGCGTATCGATTACCCAGCGGGTTTTGAAGCCGTTTCTCAAGTGGCGCGCTCGATGGGTGCGGGCAGAAGGGTTTCACAATTGGTGTTGTCTGACGGTCTTGCAGCGATTTCAGTCTTTATCGAGCCAGTCGAAGATCAAGGCTCCAGACTTAAAGAGAACAAAGGCTCCAAACGTGGCAGTATGAATTTATTTAGAACACGAATTGGCGACTTCTGGCTAACCACTACGGGGGAAGTCCCGCTTAGCACTTTGGCTGATTTAGGGCGTAGTGCAGAGTTTGTCCCATTAGCTAAAAAGCATTGACGCGCATTTAAAGGAGTTTAATGATGCAAATCATGAGTACAGGGTATAAAAAACTAGCTGGATCATTGACATTAGTCGCTGCCGGCATGGCTTTTGCTGGCGTGGCTCCAGTCGCGCATGCACAAGAAAGTGCCAGTGCAGCCCCGGCTGTGGTGTTACCTGACTTTTCCAGTATCGTTGAAAAAACGGAAAAATCCGTGGTTAATATCCGTACGACAGAGTCCGTAAGGGTAAGGCGCTCAATGGGAGGCGGCGGGCCCGGTTCCAGTAATGATCCTTACGATTTGTTTCGCTGGTTCTTCGGCCCAGACTTTATGCCACCCGGAGTCAATCCTAGGCAGCAAGGGCCTTCCACACCAGAGCCTCAAGAACGAATCGTCCCCCGTGGTGTAGGTTCAGGGTTTATCATTTCTAAAGATGGCTATGTGTTAACAAACAATCATGTCGTAGCCGATGCCAACGATATTTTTGTGACGTTGACAGATGGTAAGGAATATAAAGCCACTGTGGTGGGTACCGATGATCGTACCGACGTTGCGCTAATAAAAATTGAAGGCGAGAATTTAGCGCCACTGACCATTGGTAATCCAGCTGATCTTAAAAAAGGGCAGTGGGTGTTGGCCATCGGCTCGCCCTTTGGTTTGGATTCTACCGTTACAGTAGGGATCGTCAGTGCGATTAATCGCGATACGGGCGATTACTTACCCTTTATTCAAACCGATGTTGCCGTTAACCCAGGAAACTCAGGTGGCCCACTTCTTAACTTGAATGGTGAAGTTGTGGGGGTGAACTCACAAATTGTGTCTCGCAGTGGTGGTTTTATGGGGATTTCTTTAGCAATTCCCATCGATGAAGTCATGAATGTCGTCGAACAACTCAAGGCGCATGGTAAAGTAACGCGTGGTCGTATTGGTGTGCAGATTACGCAGGTTAGCGATGATGTGGCCAAAGCTCTGGGTTTAAGTAATAACAAAGGGGCCTTGGTCAGTAATGTCGAGCCAGAAGGGCCGGCTGCGAAAGCGGGTATCCGTTCAGGCGATGTTATTTTGCGTTTCGGTGACAAGAAGATCGAACAAATGAGCGATCTACCACGTATCGTCGGTGCCAGTCAGCCTGGTGATAGCGTCGAAGTGGAAGTTTGGCGTAAGGGTAAAAGCACCACTGTTCGAGCCACTGTCGATGAAATGCCAAGCGCTACCAGTGCGGCGTCTGCGGCTCAGCCCCAAGAGACAACCCCCGCCGTTGATCGTATCGGCTTGCGCGTGGCATCCCTTAGCGATGCAGAACGCAAAGATGCTGGTGTGGAGTCAGGGGTAGTGGTTGTTGAAGCAACGGGTGTTGCGGCATCGGCTGGGCTCACACAGGGCGACCTTATCGTTCGTGTAAATGATCAAGACGTAAACAGCCCTGATCAATACAAAAAAGTAATAGATGCTTTGGACAAATCGAAGGCAGCAGCACTGTTGGTGGTGCGTGGTGGCAACTCTCAGTGGGTTCTTGTCACTCCTTCGAAATAAACTCCCTTAAACCGGTTAAAATATTAGCCATGCAGAAGGGGGCGTCCTAAGCGCCCCCTTCTTTTTGTCGCATCATGACAATGCTGGCTGGCCTCTATTCCTATTAACAAGTCGTTTTCTTTTTCTGGTCTATGGATCACATCCGCAACTTCTCAATTATTGCTCACATTGATCATGGTAAGTCCACACTAGCCGATCGATTAATCCATCGTTGTGGCGGGCTAGAAGATCGTGAGATGTCTACGCAAGTGCTCGACTCGATGGATATCGAACGAGAGCGTGGGATTACGATTAAGGCGCAAACAGCCTCCCTGCAATATAAAGCCAAAGATGGCAAAACCTATAATTTAAATCTGATTGATACCCCCGGGCACGTTGACTTCTCGTACGAGGTTTCTCGCTCGTTATCGGCCTGTGAAGGCGCGCTTTTAGTCGTTGATGCTTCGCAGGGCGTAGAAGCGCAAACGGTAGCAACCTGTTATACCGCCATCGAACAAAATCTTGAAGTCATTCCGGTGCTCAATAAGATGGATTTACCGTCGGCGGATCCCGATTCAGCGCGTCAGGAAGTTGAAGACGTTATCGGTATCGATGCAACGGATGCGATTCCTGCCAGTGCAAAAACCGGCATGGGTATCGAAGAAATTTTGGAAGCGATTGTGGCTAAGGTGCCGCCGCCCGTTGGTAATGTTGACGAGCCACTTCAAGCACTCATCATCGACTCGTGGTTTGATAACTACGTGGGTGTTGTGATGTTGGTGCGCATAGTAAACGGCCAACTTAAGCAGAAAGACCGCGTACAGTTAATGGCAAATGGCACCACGCATAATTGTGAGCAAATTGGTGTTTTCACGCCTAAAGCCGAGCCTAAAGACGCGTTACGAGCTGGCGAAGTGGGCTTTATTGTCACCGGCATGAAAGAGCTAGAGCACGCTAAGGTTGGCGATACCATTACGCATGTCGCTAAACCCGCAGCACACGCTTTACCCGGCTTTGTCGAAGTCAAGCCACAAGTATTTGCCGGTTTGTATCCGGTAGAAAGTAGTGAGTACGATCAACTGCGCGAATCCCTTGAGAAGCTGAAGTTAAACGATGCTTCCTTAATGTTCGAACCAGAGGTGTCGCAAGCTTTAGGTTTTGGATTCCGCTGTGGTTTTCTAGGCTTATTGCACATGGAAATTGTGCAAGAAAGGCTAGAGCGCGAATTCGACATGGACATTATCACTACTGCTCCGTCGGTGGTGTACGAGGTACAGCGTAACGACGGTGAAGTGTTGATGATCGAAAGCCCATCACGCATGCCGGAAATCAGTCACATTGCTGAAATTCGCGAGCCGATTGTGACGGTGACGCTGCTGATGCCTCAAGATTACGTAGGGCCAGTGATGACCTTGTGTAATGCTAAACGTGGTGTGCAAATGAACATGACGTATTTGGGGCGCCAGGTCAGCTTGGTGTACGAGATTCCACTTGCTGAGATCGTGCTTGATTTCTTCGATCGTCTTAAGTCAGTGTCTCGCGGTTACGCCTCGATGGATTACGAGTTTAAAGAATACCGACCTGCTGATGTGGTGAAAGTAGATGTGCTTATTAACGGTGATCGTGTCGATGCACTATCGATGATTGTGCACCGTGCTAATGCACGATATCGGGGCCGCGAGGTGGTATCAAAAATGCGCAGTCTTATTCCACGCCAAATGTTTGATATCGCTATTCAAGCCGCGATTGGTGCCGAGGTTATTGCTCGGGAAAACGTCAAAGCATTGCGTAAAAACGTTCTTGCAAAATGCTATGGTGGGGATATCTCTCGTAAGAAAAAACTAATCGAGAAGCAGAAAGCGGGTAAGAAACGGATGAAACAGGTGGGGAATGTGGAAATTCCTCAGGAAGCGTTTCTAGCAATTCTGCAAGTCGAAGATAAATAATAACCATCGAGGTAAGCAATGCGTTGGGACTTTGCCCTGATCTTATTTATTTTGTTGGTTGTTACCGGCATTATTTGGTTTTTGGACCGTTTCTCGCTGGCACCGCGTCGACGTCAGCGTGGTCGCGAAGCGATGGGTGCTATTCAAGACGGGGCAGGAGGGAACGCACTTCATACAGAAACCTTGCGTAAAGAAGCGTATGCAAAAGCGGTACGTATGCCTTGGTGGGTTGAGTACGGGGTAAGTTTTTTTCCGGTCATCTTGTTTGTTTTCGTGTTGCGTTCGTTTATTTTCGAACCGTTTCGTATCCCTTCGGGCTCGATGTTACCTACCTTGCAAAACGGTGATTTTATACTGGTTAATAAGTACGAATATGGTGTACGGATTCCAGTTATTAATAAGAAAGTTATCGAGGTTAACGACCCTAGTCGTGGCGATGTGATGGTTTTTAGGTTTCCTGTAGAACCCGATACTGATTACATTAAGCGTGTGGTTGGCCTACCGGGTGACACCATTAACTACCATAATAAAACGCTGTATGTGAATGGGGTTGAAGTGAAGCAAATTCGTAATGGCGAATTTTTTGAACCCGATCGTGCGCTATATACGGGTCGCTATTTAGAAGAGCTCGGCGCCACTGAACATCACATCTTGCTTGATAAGCGCGGTTCTCAAAGCTATATGCCTATTGTTCGCTTCCCTCATATTGATAATTGCGAATACTCCAACGCGGGTGTGCGCTGTACGGTGCCAGAAGATCAGTACTTTGTCATGGGAGACAACCGTGACAACAGTCTGGATAGTCGTTATTGGGGCTTTGTACCTGACGAAAATATCGTTGGCCGAGCATTTTTAATCTGGATGAACTTTAGTGAACCGAGTCGCATAGGACGATTTCAATAATGGCGCGTTTGAAAAAACTCGAAGAATCCATTGGCCACCAGTTTCTGAATATTTCGTTGCTAGAGCAGGCCATTACACATCGAAGTCATAACTCTCAGCATAACGAACGCCTTGAGTTTCTTGGTGATTCAGTCTTGAACTTTGTGGTGGCTTCGCTGTTGTATCAGCGTTTTGTTGGAATAGACGAGGGCGATTTGTCCCGTTTGCGCGCTAATCTTGTGAAACAAGCGACGCTAGCGGAAATTGCGCAACGACTTTCTTTGTCTGAATATTTGCGCCTAGGTGAAGGCGAGCTGAAAAGTGGCGGTTTCAAGCGTCCTTCCATTTTGGCCGATGCCTTAGAGGCTGTTTTTGCAGCGGTGTACTTAGATGGTGGCTTCGATGCTGCAGAGCGTGCTGTCACGCGACAGTTCGAGTCGTTGTTAACCAATGTGGATCCCAAAACATTAGGAAAAGATCCTAAAACCTTATTGCAAGAAATACTGCAAAGCCGTCGTCTGGATTTACCTCAATATACAGTGATTGCCACACACGGTGCGGCGCATGATCAGATTTTTGATGTTGAGTGTAGAATCGAGAAGTTAGACATTACCGTGGAGGCCAATGGCAGCAGTCGCCGCGCAGCCGAGCAAGCGGCTGCATTACAGGCCATTGAAATTGTCACCACGCAGCATCCAGCGCGTGGCTCACGTCAGTCCAGACGTCAACGTCAGGCGCAGCTAAGTTTACCCGTAGCTGTTAATCAGGAGAACAAATGAGCTCCAACGAATTTCGTTGTGGTTTTGTAGCCGTAGTAGGGCGCCCTAATGTTGGGAAATCCACATTAACGAACGCCTTGGTCGGCTCTAAAGTATCGATAGTATCGCGTAAAGCCCAGACGACACGCCATCGAATTCACAGCGTGTTGACACGCGATGATGAGCAGTTCGTATTCGTTGACACTCCAGGGTTCCAGACACGGCATGGTGGCGCGATGAACCGCATGATGAATCGCGTGGTAACCCAAGCATTGGCCGACGTGGATGTGGTTGTGCAGGTGGTCGAGGCAGGGAAGTGGACGGAAGGCGATGCTCAGGTGGTTCCACTGCTACCAAAAAACAGAAGTGTTATTTTAGTGGTTAACAAGATTGATCTTCTGAAAAACAAGGCTGAATTGCTGCCATTTTTGGCACAACGAAGTGAAGACTTCGATTACGACGCCATTATCCCCTTAAGTGCGGCGCGCTCTGTTCAACTGGATGTTTTGTTGGATGAAATCGCAAAGCACTTGCCGGTAGGCGAAGCCATGTTTGAAGCCGATACCCTGACTGATCGTTCGATGCGTTTTATTGCGACAGAGCTTATTCGAGAAAAAATCTTCAGGCTGGTTGGTGACGAACTTCCGTATCAGTGCACCGTCGTGATCGAGCAGTGGGAAGAAAATGATTCGGGTGCCCGCATTGCGGCTTGTGTACTTATCGAACGAGATAGTCATCGCCCGATATTACTTGGGGCGGGTGGCGAACACATGAAGCGCATTGCCTCAGAGGCGCGTCAAGACATTGAACGCATGCTTGAGAAACAAGTCTTTTTAGACGTGTATATAAAAGTTCGCAAAGGGTGGTCGGATCGCGACGCATCGCTTCGTGAGCTGGGGTATGAGTAGAAGGCGCCAACAAGTACGCCACCAACGTGCCTACGTATTACATTACACGGCGTGGCGTGAAACGTCGCTAATCCTTCAGGTCTTTACTAAAGGGTATGGTTGTATTCCTTTAGTGGCCAAAGGTGCGAAAAGACCTCACTCTGCCTTAAAGCCGGTCTTGTCGGTATTTCAGCCACTGTTTCTTAGTTGGTCTGGCGCGAATGAGGTTAAAACCTTAACCCAAGCCGAATGCGCAGGCATTTATCCGTTGACAGGTACGGGAATGATGTCTGGCTGGTATATGAACGAGCTACTGCTGCGTTTACTACCTCGAGAAGACCCACATCCTTTGCTCTTCGATGCTTACGAGCAGGCATTACAGCAGTTGGCTCAAGAGCCCCGTACGGCGCCGTTGGCATTACGGCGCTTTGAGTGGATACTTCTGCAGCAGATCGGTTATGGTTTGGATCACGAGATGCCTGATTTTTCAGATCCTGAGCTCGAGCCGCATCTGCGTACCTTGCTTCGCGAGCGCATTGATCAGCAGCTTGGTCGTCCGCTACGTACTCGTGATGTATTAATGGATTTACAGCAGTATTAATAATGGGTTCTGTGTTGAAGCCTTCATTGCCTGAGCAGTCAGATTCAGCAGCACTTGTCTTGGTGTTGGACGCCTGCGTGCTCATTTCAAATGTATTGCGATTTCTCTGCTTGGGTTTGGCTCGAGCAGACGTCTATCTGCCTGCATGGAGCGCGATTATCGGCGATGAGTGGGCTCGTAATGCTTCCCGATTATGGAAGGTGCCGGTACAGGCTCTGCATCAGGATTGGGAGGCGTGGCAACGAGAATTCCCCCATGCGGATCAAGCAAATGTTCAAGCTTATAAAGAAGGGTTGAAGTACAGTGACCCTAAAGATTGGCATGTCATTGCCGCTGCCCGCTCTGCTCAGCTGGCTTATCCTGAACATCACGTGCACATATTGACCAAGAATGTGAAAGACTTTAATCGTTCTGAACTCAAGCGTTTGGGGTTGTCGGTACTGCCTTTAGATCAATTTTTGTTGAATGTTCTGGGTACGCATCCCGCTATTATGGCCACGCTGTTAGAACAATTGCCCGCGGCGGTTAAACTGTCAGATAAACCGTTATTAAGTGTCGATGCACTGTTAAAACGAGAGCGCTTATTCGGCCTAAATCGTCGTTATCAGCAAATGTTGCTGTTAAAAGGTAAATAATGAAAAAAGGGATTGGCCTTTCGGTTGGCGCTTCGGGCTTATTCGCGCTTTTGTATTATTACACGACGCTATTAAAGCCCTTAGATGGCACCGAGGTGTTCGCGTGGCGCGTTTTGCTTGGCTTCCCCGCTTTAGCAGTGGTGATTACGCACTTTAAGCGGTGGCCCGAAGTCTGGATGGTGCTTAAGCGAATGGTTACCGATATACGGTATCTATTTTTGCAGGTGCTTTGCTCTGTATTATTCGGCGTGCAGTTGTGGTTGTTTGTGTGGGCGCCATTGCATCAAAAAGCATTAGATGTGTCGATGGGCTATTTCTTATTGCCCTTAATGATGGTGTTGTCGGGTAGGCTTTTCTATAAAGAAAAACTGAGCACCATGCAGTGGATAGCCGTCGGTTTTGCTGTGCTTGGGGTCACACATGAACTCTTGCGCACTTACTCGTTTTCCTGGGCAACAGCGTTAGTGGTGTTTGGCTACCCACCGTATTTCGTATTACGGCGTTTTCTGAAAGTGGGCTCCTTAACATCACTGTATTTTGATTTTGGTTTTTTATTACTCCCTGCCGCTTACATTTTAATGAATCAGGACATCGGCGTCGCTCAGCAGTTCGGTGGCAACGGGTTCTTGTATGTAAAGGTATTAGTGTTCGGTATTATCAGTTCGGCGGCGCTATTGGGTTATTTAACCGCTAGCCGTTTATTACCGCTTAGCTTATTTGGGATATTGGGCTATGTAGAGCCCGTTTTATTGTTCTGGGTGGCTTTCCTATTGCTGGGCGAACCCGTTCAAGCACACGAATGGCTCACCTACATTCCTATCTGGATTGCCGTGTTAATCGTAGCCTTAGAAGGGTTTCTAGCGTGGCGTAATGATATTGTTAAGCGACGAGTTATAGCACCGACACGTAAATAGCGCTAAGGCGGCTACGCATATAAAAAATGCCCCCAATAATTGGGGGCATTTTCGTTGTTCGCTTCGGCAACAGTAAGGCTTAGTCGTTATTACCACCAAAGATACCCAATAGCATCAATAAGTTAGTAAAGATGTTATAGAGGCTTAGATAAACAGCTAGCGTTGCTGTGATGTAGTTGGTCTCGCCGCCACGCATAATGCGTTGTAGATCAACAAGTAAAAATGCTGAAAAGATGGCGATGGCCAGAACCGAAATGGTCAACATCAAGGCAGGCATTTGCAAAAAGATGTTTGCAATAACGGCCACGATGAGTATGACAGCGCCAATCATTAAAAATTGGTGCATTCCGCTAAAGTCGCGTTTGGATGTAGACGCTACCGTAGCCATCGTTGCGAAAACGGCACTCGTGCCACCAAACGCTAACATGATCAGCTGCGAACCGTTGGACATCCCCAGAACAAAGCCCAACATTCGAGACAGCATGATGCCCATAAAGAAGGTGAACGCCAGTAATAGCGCTACCCCAAGAGAGCTGTTTTTATTGCGCTCGATTAAAAACATCAAGCCAAAAGCACCGACTAAAAACAGCATGACTGTCATGCCGGGGCTGGCACCCATGATTTGATTAATGCCGGTGCGTAAGCCCACCATAGCGCCCAGTACCGTAGGCACCATGGACACAGCAAGAAGCAGGTAGGTGTTGCGCAAAACACGGTTTTGCGCGAGTTGTGATTGAGCGCCTGTTGAGCCAGAATGCTCAGGCAGGCTTGAATGACGAAAGTCGCTCATGATGCATCCTTCAAAGCAAAATAATAAGTTTAAGGTTAACTTACAATAAGCTGAACACGCAAATTGTTTTTAGCCTTTTAATTGGTGCGCTTTAACGACGCAACCGTTTGCTTGGTATTGCCGCCAACGGGCCCGTGCTTCGTCACGATCAATGTCGTCGTGCGAGACAATTTCCAGTATACGTGCAAAGCGCTCGACATTGGGAGGGTAATTGGACGACAAATTCATCAGCCAAGCAGGTTCTGAACCTACATGGCTGATGTTCGGGTCGGGGTCCCGCTGGCACAATACGATGGGTGTGTTCGCAGCCAGTTCGTCATCGGCTTTAACATGCGGAACGAAAGCGCTAGGCTGAAACCCCCATAACAGGTGGTCAAAGCGTGTCAGTTGCCTGTTGTCGTCAATAAAGATAATAAGGCGTCGTCCAAGTAAATACTGCTTACGCACGACATCACATGCCGTGCGTAAGCGATCTGAGGCGCCAAATGCGAAGTCGACGCGAACCATTATTACGGCGTTTGGTTCAACAGGAACTGTACGAGCAGTGGAACAGGGCGTCCGGTTGCGCCTTTATCTTTGCCACTACGCCAAGCGGTACCGGCAATATCTAAGTGAGCCCAGCGGTACGCTGCGGTAAAGCGTTGCAAGAAGCACGCTGCTGTGACGGCGCCTGCAGCAGGACCACCAATGTTAGCGATGTCAGCAAAATTAGATTTTAGCTGTTCTTGGTATTGCTCATCTAAAGGTAAGCGCCAAACTAGATCACCACTGGTTTTAGCAGCAGCGATGAGTTCATCAGCCAATGCATCATCAGGGCTAAACAAGCCGGTATTGACGTGTCCTAGCGCCACCACGCAAGCACCAGTTAGCGTTGCCATGTCAATAACCACCGAGGGCTTGAATCGTTCTGCGTAGGTCAGAGCATCGCATAATACGAGGCGGCCTTCGGCGTCTGTATTCAGGATCTCAATGGTTTTACCGGCCATGCTCGTGACCACGTCACCAGGCTTGTTGGCGGTGCCGCTGGGAAGGTTTTCGCAGGCGGCAACCAGCCCAATGACTTTACGGTCTAGCTCTAGCTCTGAAATAGCGAGCATGGTGCCGAACACACTGGCGGCGCCACCCATATCGTATTTCATTTCGTCCATATTCGAAGCAGGCTTGAGAGAGATACCACCAGCGTCGAAAGTTAAGCCTTTGCCCACTAAAACAATAGGACCATCTTGATCATCGGTTTTGGTGGTGGGGGTGTGAGTAAAGATAATAAAGACCGGAGGTTGCTCCGAGCCTTTAGCTACAGAAAGAAAGGACCCCATCTTCAACGCTTCCATTTGCTTGCGTTGTAGTACTTCTACCTTCAACGTTGGGTATTGCTTCGCCAACTTCTTAGCCTCTTCTGCTAGGTAGGTGGGGGTGCAAATGTTGGGAGGTAGGTCAGCCAGTAAGCGCGTAAAATTAGAGCCTGTTGCGACGGCAGCACCTTCACGTAGACCTTCTTTAGCTTCGGTTGATTGTGTACGAGCGACCCACACGGCAAATTTTTTCAGTGCGATGGGGTCTGCTTTTTTGCTTAAGGTCGCATCGAAGCGGTAGGTGCTTGATACAACAGCTTGGGCAGCAGCGTTACTGCGTTGACGTAGCGTTGTAGCATCGCAATCAATGGTGGTTAGCGCTGATACGGCTTCTTTAAGATTTGCCTGAATGCAGTACCGAGCAAAGCTGCTCTCAGCTTGGGCGTGGGTTTTTGCTGAGTATTTGCTTTGTTCGCCTAGGCCTACCAGTACGATGCGCTCGGCTTTCACGCCCGAAAGATTACGCAAAACAAGCTGAGAACCTGCTTTGGCGTTAAACTCACTTTTTAACGCAGCACGTATTGCGCCATCGCTTGCGCGGTCGATAATGTCGGCAGCCGGAGATAATACGTTGTTGGTGAATAGACCGACGGCCAACGCAGCAGTCTTAATTTGATGCAAAGAGGCCGAGGTTTGTGTGCTAAATTCCATACGTTTTTCCTATTAATGCAGGCAATAATTCGTTAACCTGCCTATTGTCTCATGTCTTTATTTAAACGTAGCGCTGTATCTGAAATTCTCAGTCACGCAGGGGTGGTCTTATCAACCCTTTTGATCGTGTGGCTAAGTGTACTGCTGGTTCGCTTGGTAGGCGAAGCAGCTAGCGGTAGCATTGGCGCTGACGTTGTGCTGGGCATGGCTTTGTTTTCAACCATAACCGCCTTGCCGGTTATTTTATCCGCCTCGCTATTTATTGCTGTACTCACTACCATCACGCGTACGTTTCGTGAATCCGAAATGGTAGTGTGGTTTGCAAGTGGCTTATCACTGCGCAGTTGGATAGCACCCACATTGCGTTGCGCGGTGCCGGTAGCACTGATCATCGCCATGTTGACTTTTTTTGCCTCTCCTTGGGCTTACCGCCAAATCTCCGAGTACAGACAGCGCTTCGAGCTACGCTCTGATCTTAGCAAAGTCACTGTGGGACAGTTCGTTGAGGTAGAAAATGGTGCGCGTGTGTTTTTTACTGAAGCGCCTACCAATGACAGCGATGAGCTGGGAAATGTGGTGGCCAGAGTCATTGATCCGCAATGGTTTAGTGTAATTACTGCCCAAAGTGCTCATGTGGAAACTGAAGAAAATGGCGATCGATTTTTAGTGTTAAACGAAGGGCATCGGTACGACATGAAGCCTCAGAGCCCCTTATTTCGTATCACTGACTTCGAACGTTACGGGGTGCGCCTTGAAAGCCGAGACGACATGAGCTCACCCGAGCAAATACGGCTTCAGGCCTTACAACAGATTAAAGCCAGACCCAATGCGCAACTGCTTAGTGATCGCACGGATCAGGCGTTTGCACAGCTGATGTGGCGTTCGGCACTGCCGATCGCTGCGCTGAATTTAGCGCTTTTGGCCATACCTCTAGGGGCCGTTAACCCGCGTATAGGTAAATCAGGAAACATGCTGATGGCAGGCTTATTGGCGTTGCTCTACATGAATCTTATCAACCTGTCGCGGGGTTGGATCACGAATGGTGTGTTAAGTTTCTGGTCAGGCGTGTGGTTAGTGCACGTGATATTTATGGCGCTAACCTTAGTTTTGCTATGGCATAAAACGCGAATTAGGGCGCCTAAAGCGCTAACGCATTCGTCGTCAGAAAGTCGCTGACGATACATGTAGCCGCTTGCTTTGCTGTTGCAGCGGTATAGCTTAGCTTTTATCTTTCTATGCATATACTCAAATAGAATATAAAGGCTGTCTCTTATTACCTATAATTGAGAGACAACAGGGGCTATATACATATGAATCTTCAGCAATTTCGTTTTGTGCGCGAAACCATTCGTCGCAACTTTAACCTTACGGACGCCGCTCGCTCGCTATATACGTCACAACCTGGCGTATCGAAAGCGATTATCGAATTGGAGGACGAGCTGGGCATTAAGATCTTTGAACGTCATGGTAAACGGATCAAAGGTTTAACTCGTCCAGGGGTCGCAGTGGCTGAGGTGATCAACCGCATCATGCGAGAGGTTGATAATTTAAAGCGGGTCAGTGATGACTTTGCGAAGAATGATGAGGGTGCGTTGGTGATTGCGTGTACGCATGCTCAGGCACGCTATTTATTACCCAAAGTTATTCCTGAATTCCGTAAACGCTTTCCTAAAGTGCATATGTCGTTGGCTGAAGGTAACCCGCCCCACCTAGCGCAAATGGTTTTGCACGAGCAAGCTGACGTAGCGATTGCTACAGAGACCTTGGCAGAAACCCCGGGCTTGGTGGCATTACCGGTGCTTGAATGGCAACACACCATTGTGGTGCACCCTGATCACCCTCTAGCGCAACTGCAAACGCAGGCCGCACGCAATATTAGCTTAGCGCAAATCGCTGAATATCCTATTGTTACTTACGATAAGGCCTTTTCTGGTCGTCGCTCTATTGATGAGGCGTTTGAGAGGGCCGGGGTAGTACCCGATATCGTGCTTGAGGCTATTGATGCTGACGTCATCAAAACCTACGTGGATGTGGGTCTGGGTATTGGAATCATTGCCGGTGTTGCGTTTGATCCGCGACGCGACAAGGGTTTAGTGGGTTTAGATGCAGGACATTTGTTTGGTCTGCATATGACCCGAGTCGCCATTAAGCAAGGTACTTTCTTGCGTGACTATGTTTATGTCTTGCTTGAAATGTTGGCGTCAGAGCTAACTCGAGACGTCGTAGAGAAAGCCATAGAAGATGGCATTGCTCCAAATTAACAGGCACTAGCGTTTTTAAGAAGAGAATGGCGGCTGTTAGGTCGCCATTTTTGTGCTTAAGGTGCTTGCGTTGTAGTGTTTTAATGGTGAAAACGTTGTCGTTAACCTGACAAACTTGCTGGATATCTAAATTAATTTGACAATACTAATGAGAATGATTATCGTTTAGGCATTAATCTTCTATTGGAGTGAATATGTCACAGCAAGTGCGTGCAATTATCGTTGGGGCAGATAGGTTAGGCAATATTCCAGCATTGCTTGATTTACATAATATTAAAGTGAAGCAGCACATTAGCGGTCGCGACCCCTCGCACCAAAAAAAATCGTTACAGCTACCTTCCGGTACAGAACTGTTGATCTTGTTAACAGATTTTTTAGGGCATAACGTGATGAAGACCTTTAGGTCAGCTGCGCAGCGTTCCGGTGTGCGAGTGCTAGCCTGCAGAAGGTCTGTGTGCAGCATTAAGCAGGCGCTAGCGCAAGAGGGTTTTTGTGAGGTTTGTCCATACAGCAAGAAAGCAGAAAAAACGGTAACCCTGCAGTAAGCGAGACAGACATAATGATCAGTAAGAAAAAAGCCCAGTGTTAAGGCATTAACACTGGGCTTTAATCATTAGAAGTACGTTGGGTGCAGCTTGGGTACTTCCGCTAAGTTTGTTATTTCGCTGCGACGATACGTCTGGCACCGTTATAGCGGCTTTTCCAGTAGGATACGGTCATGTCTTCAACGCGCACTACGGCGCCTGTACGGGGAGCATGAACAAATTTATTGTCGCCAAGATAGATTCCCACGTGCGAGAAACGAGCGCCGCGGGTATTGAAAAACACCAAATCGCCTTCTTCCAGTTGATTACGCTTTACCGACTCGCCAAAGGATGCCATCTGAGCTGACTGACGCGGCAGTTTTAACCCTAACGACTTTTCTGCGACATAACTAACCAAGCCACTGCAATCAAACCCTGTGTTGGGGCTTTCACCGCCAAATCGATAATTAACACCTAAAAATGATAAGGCCGTGCTTACAACTTCTTGGCCGGCTTCTGCGGATTGATTGTGTCGGTCTGAGCCATAAGATATTCGAATGTCGCCCTGAGCACGGTTTGCTAAGTAGGAGCCGAGGGGATCCGATTGCGTACGGTAGCTATAGTCGCTACTGAGATCAGAGAACAGATCGTCAAGCGCCGCGTAATCGTTATTAGAGCCGGTGGAAGCACAACCTGTTAATACCAGTGCGCCGCACAGAGGGGCGAGACGTATAACGAGGGATGCTGAAAATGCAGAGGTTAAGCGCTGGTAAAACCGTAGGTGTGGTGGCATGGTGTTTTAAGCTACTGTTATGGCCTGCATGACGTTTTAAGGATTGCAATAAGCCTATTGTTTTTACGTGTAGATAAAACAAATTAGCTGATTTAAAGAGAAGTACGGTTCGAGAACGTCAAGATGTGCAAATTGAACAATATTCAGTGACCGAGTTTACCTAAGGAAACCTATCTCGTAAACCTCAAAGCCCAGTTTAATATGTAAATCACGACGATAACGCTCCTATTACATCGACGTTAAATGGAAATGCCGGTTTTAACGTATGATTTAGCGTCGTTCATCACGAATTTAAAGGTCTCATGTCCACGTATTCCAAACCAAGATTACGCTTTCGCGCCGCGTTACAAAACGATGTATCCCTTCGCGAGCTGTGGGCTTGGGCTATGTATGATTTCGCTAACTCTGGCTATACCACCGTGGTATTAACCACGGTGTTCAGCGCTTACTTTGTTGGCGTGGTGGCAGCGGGCGAGTCGTGGGGGACTTTAGCCTTAACAATGGCCTTGTCCCTCTCATATCTGATGGTGATGCTGACAATGCCGGCGTTGGGCGCTAAGGCCGATGCACGCGCCCAGAAACGGCGCTTGCTGTTCAGCTCTACCTTAGGGTGCGTGGTGGCGACCCTGTTCCTATCTCGTTCGGTGGGCGGAGATGTATGGTGGGCCCTTGGTTTTATTGTGCTTTCAAACTATTTTTACTGCGTCGGCGAGTCGATCATCGGCGCGTTTTTACCCGAACTTGCCAAACAAGAGGCACTGGGTAGAGTGTCGGGGTGGGGCTGGGGGTTTGGCTATTTTGGCGGAATGCTGACGTTGGGTATTGCCTTGTTCGTAGTGACGCAAGGAGAGGCTGCAGGCGCTTCCGCTGAACAATATGTACCTTGGGTGATTGCCATTGCTGCAGTGGTGTTTTTGCTGGCGGCCATTCCTTCTTTTCTCTGGTTAAAAGAACGTTCGCCTGCCAGTCAGCGTCCGTCGGTAGGGATGCTGACACGACTGGCGTTGGCGTGGGGTGAAACGCGTGATCATTTTCCGGATTTACGTAAGTTATTAATTTGCGGTGCTTTCTATCAGGCGGGTATCGCTGTCGTTATTACCTTATCGTCGGTGTATGCAACGCAGGCCATGGGTTTTTCCATGAGTCAGACCATGTTGTTGGTGTTTACGGTGAATATCGCCGCGGCAATAGGGGCGATGGTTTTTGGGTCTGTACAAGATCGTGTCGGACATAAACTGGCGTTAGCGATTACCTTAGTCGGCTGGTTGGTAATGGTGGCTTTAGCCGCGACGGCGCAAAGTAGCACACAATTTTGGCTCTCTGCGGGTGTAGCTGGCGTATGTATAGGCAGCAGTCAAAGTGCCGGACGCGCTATGGTGGGCGCTTTTGCTCCTGCCAAGCGTTTGGGCGAGTTTTATGCGCTATGGACCTTCGCTATTCAGTTAGCCGCCGTTGTCGGGCCGCTTTGTTATGGGTTGGTTAGTTGGCTAACGGATGGTAATCATCGCTTGGCGTTGAGTTTTACCAGTTTGTTTTTTGTGGCCGGTTTACTGGTGTTGTCTCGCATTGATTTTTATCGTGCGATGGAGCAAAAACAGCGGGCAACCTAAATTGTTCAAATCATGATGTTTATTAAGCGTATCGCCCAGATGGCGGGCTGTAGATACATCGTTTTCTGGGGAAGTTTTTGAGTAAGACAGCTGAGCAGGGCGCGCTGGCATTAATGTGTGCCACGATCGCTTTTTGGAGTTTTAGTTGGATCGTCATGAAGACGATGGTCAATTATATTGGACCTATCGATTTAGTGGCTTATCGCTACGTTATTGCTTTTGCTTTTTTATTTTTGGTGCAACGTTATCAACGCATTCCATTTGTTATGCCGCCTTTGCTGCTTTCTTTTGGTATTGCTGTTTTTCAAACGGTGGCATTTCAAGTGCTGTCTCAATTCGCTTTGATTCAAAGTGGGGCGGGCCATGTTGTATTGCTAGCGTACACGATGCCTTTCTGGGCGGTTTTATTTTCGTGGATCTTATTAAAGTCGCGCCCCAATGTGAAGCAGTGGATCGCTTTGGGCTTTGGTCTATTGGGGCTAATGTTGGTGTTAAGACCCTGGAGTCATCTCGATAATGTGGGGGCGTCTCTGCTGGGATTGGCCTCAGGGGCAAGCGGAGGTTTTGGTCTAGTATTGTCAAAAATACTGTTTGATAGGCATAAGCCCAATGTATTGAACCTGACTGTGTGGCAGTTGTTGATGGGGGCGATTATTACTGTGCCGTTGGCCTACTTCGTTCCTCAGCGAGAAACCGTTTGGGTCCCTACCTTATATGTGGGGTTGCTTTACATGTCTGTGTTGGCCTCTGGCTTAGGGTGGTTGATGTGGTTGGCTGTGATTCAGCGTGTCTCAACGCCGGTGGTCAGTATGTCCAGCTTAGGTGTGCCGGTATTAGCGATATTACTAGCGTGGTTATTGCTTAGAGAACAACCAACCACCTTAGATTTAATCGGGGTAGCGATGGTCGTGATGGGTTTGGTCGTGGTTAATCTACCCAGTCGACGTCCAGCGTTAAGTGGCTAGTGTAAAAAAGGGCTATGCAGCCCTTTTTTTACATACCGTTATAAACGGGGCCTTCGCCGCCTTGCGGGGGAACCCAAACAATGTTCTGTTTAGGGTCTTTGATATCACAGGTTTTACAGTGCACGCAGTTTTGCGCATTAATTTGCAGCTGATCAGCCCCACTATCGTCTTTCACAAACTCGTAAACCCCTGCAGGGCAATAACGCGCTTCGGGCCCCGCATACTTGGCAAGATTAACGGTCACAGGAATGCTTGGGTTGACCAACGTTAGGTGTACCGGTTGATCTTCTTCATGGTTGGTGTTGGAAATAAAAACCGAGCTGAGCTTATCAAACGTTAATACGCCATCGGGTTTTGGGTAATGTATGGGCGAGCACTCCGCCGCTGGCTGCAAACTATTGTGATCAGCCTTTTTGTTTTTTAATGACCAAGGCATTTTTCCACGCAGTACAAGTTGCTCAATGCCTGTCATTAAGGTGCCTACGGTTCTGCCTTTTTTAAACCATTGCTTGAAGTTGCGAGCCTGATTGAGTTCGTCGAAGAGCCATGATTGTTCAAAGGCGTGCGTGTAGGCGTGAAGCTCGTCGTGCTGTCTAGCGGCAGTAAGGGCCTCGATAACGGCGTCAGCAGCCATTAACCCGCTTTTTATCGCTGCATGACTACCTTTAATACGGGCGCTATTGAGAAAGCCAGCCTCGCAACCCAATAAGGCACCGCCGGGGAAAACAAATTTAGGTAACGATAATAAGCCACCCGCTGTGAGCGAACGAGCCCCGTAGGCAACGCGTTTAGCGCCTTCGAAGGTGGGGCTGATATGCGGATGAGTTTTATAACGTTGAAACTCGTCGAAAGGAGAAATCCAGGGGTTTGCGTAATCCAGACCAACGATCAAGCCTACAACGACCATGTTGTTATCTAAGTGGTAGAGAAAGGCTCCTCCGTAGGTGTCGGCATCAAGGGGCCACCCTGCCGAGTGCAGTACTAAGCCGGGTTGCGAGCGCGAAGGGTCGACCTCCCACATTTCTTTGATACCAATGCCATAGCTTTGGGCATTTCGGTCGGCGTCCAGTTGGTAATTACTGATCAGTTCGCGACCTAAGTGTCCGCGTGAGCCTTCAGCGAATAATGTGTACTTCGCCAACAACTCCATTCCCGGCTGGTAGTTAGCGCTTCGGCTACCATCGCGCATTACGCCCATATCACCAGTGACCACACCGCGTACGGCGCCGCTTTCTGTATATAGAAGGCTAGCAGCGGCAAAGCCGGGGAAGATATCCACGCCAAGACCTTCTGCATAGTCGCCAAGCCATTTCGATAACTCGCCTAAGCGCACGATATAGTTACCGTCGTTTTTAAAACAGTTGGGAAGCATCCACGATGGCGTGCGTTGAGAGGATTTCTCGCTGAGGAATAAAAAACGGTCTTCGTTAACCTCTACCTGCACCGGAGCCCCTTTTTCTTTCCAGTCGGGTATGAGCTCGCTCAGTGCTCGTGGGTCCATCACCGCACCGGAAAGGGTGTGAGCGCCAATTTCCGCACCTTTTTCAAGTACACAAACGCTAATTTCTTGATCGTTCTGGATAGCTTGCTGCTTTAGCCGAATAGCGGCAGCTAAGCCTGCGGGACCTCCGCCAACGACAAGAACGTCGTATTCCATCGATTCGCGTTCAGACATGCGTAGTGCTCTCCGTATAAAATTTATTATGGCCGGCTAACCGTTCGTGGTGGCAGTGGCACAATCAGGATTAGAATAAACTCATTGTAGAGCAGGATGAAGAGGATGGAGAAACCTCTCCAAGTTACACCTTTGTTTGAAAGGGGGTTCGGTCAATACAAATCGCTATACTATGATGAGTCCGTTGAAGCTAAACGGCTTTAAGCGTCGGATTTATTACGTTAGTCATCGTGCAACGAGAAGCGCTTTGCTAAGTCTTCTCATTTGTTCGATAGGTGTTTATAAATTCCTAAGGCATAGCATCCAATCATTTTTAAGGAATGTGGCATGAACAAAGTGTATTCAAGCGCAGCCGAAGCGCTTGCTGGGGTCGTGGCCGATGGGCAAACGATCGCTGTTGGCGGTTTTGGCTTGTGCGGTATCCCTGAAATGCTGATTGCTGCGTTGCGTGATGCCGGTGTGGGCGAACTAACGTGCATTAGCAACAATGCCGGTGTTGATGGCTTTGGTTTAGGCCAACTATTGGAAACTCGCCAAGTAAAGAAAATGATTTCTTCTTATGTGGGCGAGAATAAAGAGTTTGAGCGGCAATTTCTAGCCGGAGAGCTTGAGCTCGAGTTTACGCCCCAAGGCACCCTTGCCGAAAAATTACGGGCGGGTGGTTCTGGTATTCCCGCTTTCTTTACGGCGACGGGCGTCGGCACCGTGGTTGCGGATGGCAAAGAAGTGCGTGAAATTAATGGCAAGAACTATGTGCTTGAGCATGCTTTGGTGTCGGACGTGTCACTGGTTAAAGCGCAAGTTGCTGATCGAAGTGGCAACTTAATATTCAGAAAAACGGCACGAAATTTTAATCCGGACGTAGCGAAAGCTGGAAAAATCACCATAGTTGAAGTGGAAGAAATCGTAGAGAACGGTGAGCTTGACCCTGATCATATCCATTTGCCGGGTATCTTCGTACACCGTATCGTTGTGAATTCCACCCCCGAAAAACGCGTAGAGCAGCGCACAGTACGTAGTACCACAGGAGGCTAAGTATCATCATGGCTTGGAACAGAAATGAAATGGCAGCGCGCGCAGCGCGTGAGCTACGAGACGGCTTTTACGTTAATTTAGGCATAGGGATGCCTACGTTGGTGGCTAACTATGTACCCGAGGGCGTAGAGGTATCGTTGCAGTCTGAAAATGGGTTGTTAGGTATTGGCCCTTTCCCTACAGAGCAAGACCTTGATGCCGACCTAATTAACGCTGGAAAACAAACGGTAACGACCTTACCTGGCTCATCCTTTTTCTCGTCCTCGGATTCATTTGGCATGATCCGTGGTGGCAAGATCAATTTGGCTATTTTAGGTGCGATGCAAGTGTCCGAGCGCGGTGATCTGGCTAACTGGATGATTCCGGGCAAGATGGTTAAGGGCATGGGCGGCGCCATGGATTTGGTTGCAGGGGTTGAGCGGGTCGTTGTGCTAATGGATCATGTCGCAAAACGTAAAGAGGGTGGCGAAGATTTGAAGTTGTTACCCGAGTGTACGCTTCCATTAACCGGAGTCGGGGTAGTCGATCTTATCATCACGGATTTAGGGGTATTTGAAGTGGGTGAGAGCGGCTTGGTGCTGACTGAGCTGGCTCCTGGTGTCAGTGTTGATGAGGTCATTCAGAAAACCTCTGCCGCTTTAGACGTATCGGCGGTCGTTCAGCAAATTTAATCGTAGCCTCACCGCTAGTTAGGGGGCGCATCGCCGTAAGCATGCGCCCTTGTCTTTTCATTATTCAGCCACACAACGCCTAACCATGAACCAACGTTTAATAGCTCTTCGTGACGTGATGCGCGCCGATCAAGTCGCCGCTTTGTATATCCCTAGCTCTGATCCTCATTTGTCTGAGTACTTGCCTGAGCATTGGCAAGGGCGATCCTGGATCAGTGGTTTTCATGGCTCGGCAGGTAGTGTGCTGATTACCGAAGATTTCGCTGGTTTATGGACGGATAGTCGGTACTGGGTTCAGGCGCAAACCGATCTGGATGGTTCTGATTTTACGCTTATGAAAGCGGGGGCAGAGGGTGTAGCTACGCCCATTGAATGGGTCCGTGCAAATTTGAAAACAGGCAGCGTGATCAGCTTTGATGGCGAAGTCATGTCGCTGGCGCAGCTTGACGAGTGGTTGGCGTTAAGCGATGCGGGTTATGCCATTGATGATAGTTGCGATTTGCTGACCCAAATATGGCCGGATCGCCCGGGCTTGCCGAATGAGCCGGTTTACGAGCATATCGCGCCTTTTGCGCAACGCGAGCGTGCTCAGAACGTGGGTCAAGTGCGTGACGCCATGCGCAATGTAGGTGCTGACTGGCACTTGCTATCTAGCCTCGATGATATTGCATGGCTATTTAATTTACGGGGCGCTGATGTTTCTTACAACCCCGTTTTTCTTGCTCATGCCTTGATCTCGCAGGACGAGCTTCGTTTGTATGTAGAGTTAAGCAAACTACCTCCTGATTTGCAGCAGCGTTTAGGCAAAGAGGGGGTCAGCTTGCGTGGCTATGCTTCGCTTGCCGACGATTTGGCTCAATTAGACAGCGCAATTACGCTTTTGGTGGATCCGCAACGCGTGACCAGTGGTGTGGTAGCACCTGCTTCCCATGTCAATTTATGCCGCGCTACGAATCCGAGCCAGTTGATGAAAGCGTTAAAAACCGATGCTGAGATCGAGCACGTTCGTGTCGCGATGCGGTCGGATGGTGCCGCATTGTGTCGATTTTTCTCTTGGTTCGACTCGAAGGTAAACACGCAGACGATTACCGAACTTGATGTTGATCGGCGTTTACTCGAAGAGCGTGCTAAAGAACCTAATTTTGTGTCGCCCAGCTTTGGAACCATTGCGGCTTACGGTCCTAATGGAGCCATGCCTCATTATCAAGCGACGCCCGAATCTTATAGCGAGATTCGGGGTGATGGCTTACTGCTTATTGATTCAGGGGGGCAGTATTTAGGGGGGACCACCGACATCACCCGAGTGGTACCTGTAGGTAACCCCAGTGAGTTAGAAAAACGTGACTTCACGCTGGTGCTTAAGGGAATGATCGCGTTGTCTCGCGCTCGCTTTCCTCAAGGTGTTACCGGCCAGCAACTTGATGTTTTAGCGCGTCAACCTCTTTGGGAAGAAGGCTTAGAGTTCGGTCATGGCACAGGGCATGGCGTAGGATACTTCTTAAATGTGCATGAGGGGCCTCAGTCCATTTCATGGCGCGGAAGAGGCGGGCCGGGTGTCGCCATGCAAACAGGGATGATTACGTCGAACGAGCCGGGACTGTATCGAGATGGCCAGTGGGGTATTCGTATCGAAAATCTCATTGTTGTTAAAGCACCTGAAGAAACACCATTCGGTCATTTTCTGAGCTTTGAAACGTTAACGCTTTGCCCCATTGATACGCGGTGCGTGTTATCAGAATGGCTGACACCCATCGAGAAAGATTGGTTAAATGCTTATCATGATAAAGTGCGCGCCGAGTTATCGCCGCTACTGAGCGGAGAGGCTTTACAGTGGCTCACACATAGAACCGCCCACATAGTCTAAAATACCTCGTACTGGTACTGCTTGTGTTGTAAAACAGGTGCATCGTTTGCACCCTATGCATAAGATTGCTACTGGCCGTTATATAATCCAAATTTCCAGCTCTAGCCCGATCTAATCGTCGGGCTTGTATCAAAATGACCACCAAATACGTATTTGTAACGGGAGGAGTCGTCTCCTCTCTGGGTAAGGGTATTGCTGCAGCGTCACTGGCTGCGCTACTTGAATCCCGCGGCCTACGCGTCACCATGCTCAAGCTTGATCCGTATATCAACGTCGATCCAGGCACCATGAGCCCCTTTCAACACGGCGAAGTGTTTGTCACCGAAGATGGTGCCGAAACTGACCTTGATCTTGGTCATTACGAGCGATTCATTTCGACTCGTATGCGCAAGGTGAATAACTTTACGACAGGTCAGATTTACGAATCCGTGCTGCGTAAAGAGCGTCGTGGTGATTATCTCGGTAAAACCGTACAGGTCATTCCCCATATTACGAATGAAATTCAAGACTCCATTATGCGCGGTGCTAAAGCGGCGTATAACGGTGAAGCCGATGTGGCGATTGTTGAAATCGGTGGTACGGTTGGCGATATCGAGTCCTTACCTTTTCTCGAATCCATTCGTCAAATGAGCCTACGCTTAGGACGTAATAACACCGCGTTAGTGCACTTGACCTTAGTGCCTTTTATTCCCTCTGCGGGCGAGCTTAAAACCAAACCCACCCAGCATTCTGTCCAGAAGCTGCGTGAGATCGGCTTATATCCTGATGCCTTGTTGTGTCGTGCTGATCGCGAAGTTCCTGCCGACGAGCGTGCAAAAATCTCGTTGTTTTCGAACGTGCAGTTGGATGCCGTAATTTCCGTGTGGGACGAGACCTCCATCTACAAAATACCAGCCATGTTGCATAAGCAGGGTTTGGATCAACTGGTTTGCGATGCACTGGCTTTATCTCCACCCCCAGCCGATTTGTCCATGTGGGATAGCTTGGTTGAAGCCCTAGAGAACCCAGAGCACGAGGTGTCCATTGGTATGGTCGGTAAGTATGTCGAGCTGACCGAGTCGTATAAGTCACTGAGTGAAGCGTTAATTCATGCGGGAATCCACACCCGTACGGCAGTAAAAATTCACTACATTGATTCGGAAGATATTGAGCATGACGGCACAGACTGCCTGAAAGGCTTAGATGCTATTCTTGTTCCTGGTGGTTTCGGAAAACGCGGTACCGAAGGCAAAATTATGGCCATTCGTTACGCTCGCGAGAATCAAGTGCCTTATTTAGGTATTTGTTTGGGTATGCAATTGGCCGTGGTCGAGTTCGCACGTAATGTCGCAGGCTTGGGGGGCGCAAATAGCACCGAGTTTGATCCTTCTGCAGCTCATCCCGTTGTGGCATTGATCTCTGAATGGCACGACCGTGAAGGCCAACTCGAGTCGCGTAGTGCTGCGGATGATTTAGGCGGCACCATGCGTAAAGGGGCACAAAGTTGTCCTGTGAAGCCGGATACCCGTGCAGCGTCTATCTACGGAGACACGGTCAACGAAAGACATCGTCACCGTTACGAAGTCAACAACGCTTATGTGCCGCGTTTGGAAGAGGCAGGCATGGTGATTAGTGCTCGCACACCAACGGAAAACTTGCCGGAAATCATGGAGCTGCCTGAGCATCCTTGGTTCATGGGTGTGCAGTTTCACCCCGAGTTCACTTCCACGCCACGTGATGGTCACCCTTTGTTTATCGGTTACATCAAGGCTGCTTTGGAGTTTCAGAAATAAGTTTAGGAAATCGTCGATAGGCGTCGAACTTAGGCCTTGATTGTGACGCTGACAATCAAGGCCTAATTTATAGTGATAGCCGGCGAGGTTTGGCAGCTACACTTACTTAAAAAGGATGCTCTTATGGAGTTATGCGGTTTTAATGTGGGTTTAGATCAGCCCTTTTTTCTGATCGCAGGTCCGTGCGTGATCGAATCGCGTCAAATGGCGTTCGACACGGCCGGTGCGCTTAAAGAGATAACTGAGCAGCTGGGAATTCCCTTTATTTATAAAAGCTCATTCGATAAAGCCAACCGTAGTTCGGGTAGCTCCTATCGAGGGCCTGGCATGTATGAAGGGCTTCAAATACTGGCTGATGTGCGTGCAGAACTAGGCGTACCAATCTTGACCGATGTGCACGAGAAAGAACAAATCGACGATGTGGCGGCGATTGTTGATGTACTGCAAACTCCCGCTTTTTTATGCAGACAAACCGATTTTATCCAAGCGTGTGCGGCCAGCCTAAAACCGGTCAATATTAAAAAAGGCCAGTTTTTAGCGCCTCACGATATGGTTCACGTGGTCTCAAAAGCTCGTGCGGCAGCCTTAGACGCAGGCGGTGATGGTTCCACCATCATGGTGTGTGAGCGCGGCGCATCGTTTGGTTACAATAATTTGGTTTCAGACATGCGATCTTTGGCCATCATGCGTGAAACTGAGTGTCCAGTGGTGTTCGATGCGACCCACTCTGTGCAATTGCCAGGAGGGCAAGGGACAAGCTCAGGTGGGCAAAGCGAGTTTGTTCCTGTCTTAGCGCGCGCGGCTGTGGCGGTGGGCATATCAGGTTTGTTCATGGAAACACACCCTGATCCCGCTAAAGCCATGTCGGATGGACCGAATGCAGTGCCACTGCAGCATATGCCCGCATTACTTCGCTCATTAAAAGAGCTGGATAATGTGGTGAAAAGTAATAACGTACTTAATTTGAATTGGAAATAACGGAGAATATATGGCCGCCTATTTAATCGCAAATGTTGCAGTGTCAAACCCAGAGCAATATAAGCAATATCAAGAACTCTCTACTCATGCACAAAAAACGCATGGTGTGCGTGTTTTAGCGCGCGGTGGTGAAACGCGTACGTTGGAAGGCAATGCACCCACTCGTACCGTTATTATGGAATTTGATACGCTTGAGGCAGCCGAAGCCTTTCATGCTTCCCCCGAGTACGTGGCTGCACGCCAGAAGCGTGAGGGTGCTGCTGAGATGACCATGTATGTGGTGCAAGGTTTATAAATCTGACGGACACCAGTAAATGATGTGTGCGGCTGTTAGTGCCTAAGTGTACTTTTGGTACTTTCACCGCATACTTTCTACTTAAAATCGCGGTTTTTCTCTTAAAAATGGTGAATTACCCGCTAATTTTCAAGAATGAGTCTTTTGCTGGTCGGCGGGTACCTTGTGTTTCCTCGCGCTTTTACTCACAATGTTTGTTGAGCGGGAAGTCTAAAGGTTACAATCTGGACTTGTCGTTGTAGCCGAAACAGGTGTTCATACCTTCGTTTCGGATCGTTTTCCACTAGCCTAATCGCTATCTAGAGCAGGACTGCCAAAATCATGAGTGCTATCGTAGACATTATCGGCCGTGAAATCTTAGATTCGCGCGGTAATCCAACTATTGAATGTGACGTTTTACTTGAATCCGGTGCCATGGGCCGTGCATCCGTACCTTCAGGTGCCTCGACGGGTGCAAGAGAAGCACTAGAGCTACGAGATGGTGACGCTGCTCGTTACCTAGGTAAAGGTGTACTTCGCGCTGTTGAGAACCTCAACACCGAAATTTCTGAAGCATTGATGGGCTTGGATGCACAAGAACAAACTTTTGTAGACCGTACGTTAATCGACTTAGACGGTACAGCCGATAAAAGTCGTTTGGGCGCGAACGCGATGTTGGCGGCCAGTATGGCTGTCGCGCGTGCAGCGGCCGATGACTCTGGCTTGTCACTATATCGTTACTTTGGTGGCAGTGGCGCAATGCAAATGCCTGTGCCGATGATGAACGTGATTAACGGTGGTGCTCACGCCAACAATACGCTTGATATTCAAGAATTCATGATTCTTCCTATCGGCGCAAAAAGTTTTCGCGAATCCTTGCGTATGGGCGCCGAGGTGTTTCATGCGCTAAAAAAATTAATTGATAAGCAAGGCATGTCTACCGCCGTTGGTGATGAGGGTGGTTTTGCACCTAACGTCGCTAACCACGAAGCGGCTATTCAGTTAATTCTGCAAGCCATTGGTGAAGCAGGTTACGAGGCAGGCTCTCAAATTGCGTTAGGCCTGGATTGCGCTAGCTCTGAGTTTTACCGTGACGGAAAGTACCATTTAGCAGGCGAGGGTGTTTCCCTGTCAGCCCAAGACCTGACCAATCTACTTGAAAGCTGGTGTGATAAATACCCCATCATTTCGATTGAAGACGGTATGGCTGAAGATGATTGGGAAGGCTGGAAAATCCTGACCGATCAATTGGGTAAAAAAGTTCAGCTGGTGGGTGATGACTTGTTCGTGACCAACACTGAAATTCTTAAGCAAGGTATTGATCAGGGTATTGCTAACTCTATCCTAATCAAAATCAATCAAATCGGTACCTTAACTGAAACTTTCGCCGCGATTGAAATGGCGAAGCGTTATGGTTATACCTCTGTTATTTCGCACCGTTCAGGCGAAACCGAAGACTCCACCATTGCCGACATCGCAGTGGCCACGAATGCAATGCAAATCAAAACAGGCTCCTTGTCCCGTTCAGATCGCATGGCGAAGTACAATCAATTGTTACGTATTGAAGAAGAATTAGCTGAAGTTGCCACCTACCCAGGCCGCGATGCGTTCTATAATCTGCGCTAAGTATTGATTCCTAGGCGACCTTACTTAGGTCGCCTTTTTTTGCCAGAGACTATGCGCCTGCTTTTACTGCTATTAATCGTTCTGAACCTCGTAACCCAATACGCGTTGTGGTTTGGTAAAAGTGGTTGGGAACGCGTGCGTGAACTGCAAGTGCGGCTTGATAGCCAACAAGAAACGAATGAGGCCTTACAGGCGCGTAATAATGCATTACTTGCCGAAGTACAAGATTTAAAATCAGGCACTCAGGCCATTGAAGAGCGAGCGCGTTCTGAATTAGGCATGTTTCAAGAAGACGAAATCTTCGTTCAAATCCTTCCTGCTGATAACAGCAATACAACGCCACGCCCATAGCAATTTTCTATACGCTATAAATTACTGCCTGCTTTTTGCGACGACCCTTACTGCGTGTTCTTAATACGTGCTTAGCATCGTCTCATCCTCAGACGAGTTAGCTCGCTGTATGGCCTCATTGGGCTTTATTGGCCACTGAACAGGGTGGCTTTGTGCTGCCACCGATAGCGTCACTTTCAAAGGGATTAGGCCCTTAGCTAAGGCTTGATGTGTATAGCTCTCGGCGATGTTAAGTTTAGATGCCGCAGCGATAACACTACGTAGAAGCAAGAAGCTAGGTTCATAAAGATAAACGCCTTGCAAAGTAATGGTGTTGGCATCAAGAATGCTGTGTTGTTCAGCCGGACTTGGCTGGGCGCTAAACGAGAAAGGGCGATCCATTTTTAGCAAACCTTTATGATGCTCATACTGATAGTGTTGGTTAATCGTCGGATGCGATGTACCAACTTCACGTTGTGCGCGGCGGTCTGCATACCGAGTAAAGCTTTGGGCGTTGGGTGATAGAATAGAAACTTTCCAAGGATGTAGTTGATAGCGTGCGGTAAAGCGATCGTATCGTTGCTGTTGGGCCAGCTCTTTGGGGTTATTTGTGCTATTTACTGTCCACACCAGCATGGCTTCATTTACTTTTTTTTGTATTTGGGCTGGGTCCACATGGTGGGTGGCCGCGGCTCGAGCGCCTTCTAACAAGGCATTTTGATAAAGCTGTCGTAGTGTTTGAGCCCGGATGAGGTCGTAAGCACTTAAGGCGATGAATAGAATCACGATGCCCGCGATCATAAATTCGGTGCTGCTAGCCCCTTGTTGACTGCAGGAGCTGGGAGGATGAATTACGTTTTTTTTCTTCATGGGTGCATGGCTTTTCTTGATAACAAAAATGGATGCCGAAGCATCCATTTTGTAGTGTTTTAAGACGGGTTGTTCTTAAAAAAGCCAAACTCATCCACTGTGCTAACTACGTTTTACGTTAGTGCAGGGTATTGCCGCCATCTTGCAAGTTATCAGGGTTTTCAAGAAATAAGCTGGCGCAGTCCACCGCATCGAACTCATAAGGTTTGCCACAAAAATTACACGAAACGCTGATGACTTCGCGTTCGGACAAAATGCTGTCGATTTCTTCACGTCCTAACATGTTCAGCATTTTTGCTACACGCTCACGTGTGCAGGGGCAGTGCCATTGCACGGGTTCGCCCGCTAAAGCGATCAGCTCTTCTTCCCAAAATAGGCGGTGAATCAGGGTGTCAGGTGATACCGAAAGTAGTTCCTCGGGTTGTATGGTGGCGGCTAGCTGTTTGGCGCGTTCCCACGTTTCGTCTGTGTCGACCTGAGGTTGTTCTCCGCCACTGCCGGGTAGTTTCTGTAAGAGTAAACCGACGGCTTTGTCATTACGCGCTTGCAACCAGATTTTCGTATCAAGTTGCTCTGAGCTGCGCA
The DNA here is from genome assembly GCF_057475185.1 of Paenalcaligenes sp. DL 463. Lineage (NCBI taxonomy): Bacteria > Pseudomonadati > Pseudomonadota > Betaproteobacteria > Burkholderiales > Alcaligenaceae > Paenalcaligenes > Paenalcaligenes sp. DL 463. The sequence goes on from NZ_JBYBKX010000001.1 coordinate 1,254,081, forward strand.
TGTAGTCTTCCAGTACGTCAGCGACGGTGTCGCCTTCCAACGGCACCACACCTTGGTAAGGTTGTAGTGTGGAGTCGGTTGAGTTGGGGTCCAGAACGACAATAAAACGTCCTTTACCGTTGGCATTCAGTAATTGTTGAAAGTCTTCGTTTGCGTCCACACTTTGTCCCTCACGAAGAGTGACAGTGGCTCGAATATTCAGTTCGGATGAGCACTCAACAACAAGCAATGCGATCGGTCCGTCTCCTTGAATTTGAAGCACCAGTGAGCCGTCGAATTTTAAGTTTCCTGCTAGTAATACCGCTGCTGCGGCGAGTTCGCCCAACAGGTTTTGCACATTTTCCGGATAGGTTTGGTGTGCCAAACCTGTGCGCCAAGCTTGCTCTAGCGACACCGTTTGGGCGCGAGTGCTGTGATCAGCAAACAGGTATTTTTTTAATTGATCGGTCATGTAAGGGCCTAAACGTACAAATAGCGATAAAAAGAATATCTAATAAATGGGGACGAATGGGCTGTTTGCAATAGCTGCTAGCCGTTGGGTAGGGGCAGCAGTCGCCGCCTATGCCTTAGCCGTGGTGGCGCGAGCTTGAAGATCTACAAGGCGTGTGCCAGCGAGACGATCGTGCATGAACAAACCGTCTTTGTCGAACCAAGACCAGATGAAAATACTAAAGGGGGCCACGACCACGAGTAAGTCAGTCGAGGCATAACCGCTGCGTATGGATAAATATTGAACGATTAACGCGCTTGCTAATGGAAGAGGCCATAGCAATAAGTAGCGCAGTAGCAGCCTGAAATAATGGGGTTTAGTACCATCAAGGGCTTCAATGCGCATGTACCAGGTCTTCATGGGCAGCGTTTGGCCTGTACGGCGCCAGCACAACATGAAATAAAGACCGATGGCAAGAAAGAGAACAAACTGCCGTGTATGCCTCATATAGAGTGCATGATAGCTTTTCGTAGCGACGTCGAAAATGAGGGCGGTGAGTACTACAACACCAAACAGCAAAACACTTTCGTACATCATCGAGGCAAAACGGCGACGACGGCTGGGTGAGGAAAAATCAGAAGTAACGTTTACGGCAGATGAGGACATCTTAATTTGCAGGAAATGATCAAGAACGCTTTATTATCCCGCAAAATGGCTCAATCAGTGTACCTACCTGAAAGAATCCACCCGATAATCGGTTTTAAACTTTACGAGACATGCGCAAGAAAAGGTTTTTTAGCGCACGTACTGGACGTAGACGATTTTGCTCTTCAATTGCGTGTTGAATGAGTTTACGCTCGATTTCGTCAGTTAAATAAGTTTGAGTGTTAGGGTTCCACATAGCGTCACCAAATAGTTAGTTGAGGGTTAACCCTATTATAGGGTTAACCCTCTGTTTTATCAAGTGAAACGCATTGAAAAACTGTGGTTAAACGTGCACGTTATGTTTTGCGATAACCGGCTTTGACCATTTCAAAGGAAAACAATCGGCAGTCTAAGGCACCGTTGTAGAGTGGGGTGCGGCGTTTGGGTTTTAAACGCATGTAGCTGGGTAAGTCGAGGTCGCTGGTAATCAGGTTGACGTTCCAACCCGCGTAGTTCTGCTTTAAATGGGCAGACCAGTCTCGCCAGAAGGCATCGTCTGTACCCGCCAAACGCTCTCCGTAAGGTGGGTTGCTGACGATCCAGCCTGTTTCTGCCACGGGCATGACATCAACAGCGTTGGCGACTTCAAAGCGAACGGTGCTTTCACTAAGATGCGAACGATCAAGGTTTGCTTTAGCGGCTTGAATGGCAGCAGGGTCAAGATCGTAGCCCACCAGTGGAACCTCAAGCTCTGTAGCAATGCGTGAACGAGCATCGGCTTTAATGTCTTTCCAGATGCGATCGTCGTGATTTCGTAAGCGCTCAAAGTGAAAAGGGCGCCAGATCCCTGGAGGGGCGCCTAGCGCGATCCATGCTGCTTCGATCAAAATCGTACCGCTACCACAGAAGGGGTCCATTAGCGCTTGATTGGGATCCCAGTCTGAAAGGGCGAGAATACCGGCCGCTAAGTTCTCTCTGAGGGGCGCCTCCCCTTTGTTGTGACGCCAACCGCGTTTAAACAATGACTCGCCACTGGTGTCTAAATAGAGTGTTGCAGATTGCTCGTCAAGAAACAGATGGACTCTGGCGTCAGGCCTGACGGTATCGATGCTAGGACGCTCACCCTCACGGTCTCGTAGACGATCACAAATACCATCTTTGGCACGTAAGTTGCAGAACTGGAGGCTTTGCATCGGACTACGTATGGCCGAGGTGTCTACCCTTAGGGTTTGTTCCGCGCCGAACCATCGCTCCCAAGGCGTTTGGTAGGCTAACTCAAAAATATCGTCCTCGTGATGAACGGGGGCGTGGGCTACTTGTACAAGAATACGAGTGGCAATTCTTGAGTAAAGGTTGATGCGTAACACACCAGACCAATCGGCTTGAAAGTGACAACCCCCACGTCCGATTTTTACGTTCTCATAACCTAATGCTTGCAGCTCTGCACTGAGCACTTCCTCTAAACCTTGCGGGCACGGAGCAAATATTTTGAATATTTCGCTTAAACGAGCATTGCTATGTGTGCTTTCTTTTTTTGGGTATTGGCGGTCGGGGTTGTCAAAACGAGCTCCTCGACGTTCTCGCTGCGCGCGTGCAGGACGCGGGGTGTCTTGCGTGTCGTGGTTTGCATTGGGTCGACTGCGTGAGCGTGAAGCGTGCGAAGAGGACGATTCCTGTTGCTTGTTGCCTCTGGGGTGACGGGCAGCCGGTTCACTTGAGGAGCGTTTCGAAGCGGTTTTCCCTGCACGAGGCGTACGCTTATCGTCTTCGCTGGCTTCTGGCTGTTGTTGAAGCCGCTGCATAGTCATCGCGGCTCTGGCGCGTGCGCCGCTTCGTAGGCGTGGCTCGCCGGGCTTATCGGTGTTAGCCGTAGTGCGTTTGCTAATCGATAAGGTTTTGCGTTTATCTTGTTCTGACATAAGGAAGGCTAAAAAGGTTTTAAAACGACGAGAATCAAGACCAGCAAAAGTAACAGTACTGGAACTTCATTGAACCAGCGATAGTAAATATGGTCGCGCTTATTGCGATTCTGCTTAAATTGTTCGAGTATGCGTCCGCACCACCAGTGGTACAGAATAAGTACAAATACGAGCGAAAGTTTGGCGTGAATCCAAGCTTGGTTTTGGCCAATACCATAATAGAGAAATAGCGCTGCTCCACTTACTACACTGAGTACAGCGAGTGGAAACATAAAGCGATAAAGTCGCTGCGCCATACCGAGCAATACCGTGTGTGTTTCAGTGGTATGAGATTGCGCTAAATTGACATAGATGCGGGGCAAATAAAACAGCCCCGCAAACCATGAGGTAACGAATAATAGGTGAAAGACCTTAGTCCAAAGCATGCTTTAGCCTCGAAGTTGTCCGTCACCGGTTAATACCCATTTATAGGTCGTTAATCCATCAAGCCCTACGGGCCCTCGGGCATGCAGGCGGTTTGTAGAGATACCGATTTCAGCGCCTAAGCCATACTCAAAACCGTCAGCAAAACAGGTGGGCAAATTCACATAGACCGAGCTTGAGTCGACCTCGCGCTGAAAGCGTCTGGCTGCACTGAGGTTCTCGGTAACGATGGACTCGGTGTGCTCTGAGCTGTATTGGCTAATGTGTTCAATAGCTTGATCAATATTGTCTACGATACGAATAGCCAGAATGGGGGCTAAAAACTCTGTTTCCCAATCGCTTTCGGTTGCAGGCGTAGACTTGCTGATAAGCGTAGCGCTACGCTCGCAAACTCGGAGCTCTACCCCTTTGTCAATAAGGGCTTGCGCAAGCTCTGGCAATACCGAAGGAGCAATGTCAGTATGTACCAATAGCGTTTCCATGGTCCCGCAAATACCATAACGGTAGGTTTTTGCATTAATGGCAATGCGATGCGCTTTTTCCACATCGGCCGCAGCATCAATATAGAGGTGGCAGTTGCCATCCAAGTGCTTAATAAGCGGAACGGTAGCCTCTGCGCTAAGCCGTTCGATTAACCCCTTACCGCCGCGAGGAACAATGACATCGACATAATCGGTCATGGTTACTAAGTGGCCAACTGCGGCGCGGTCAGTGGTGTCAATGACCTGCACAGCTGTTTTTGGTAGGCCTGCCGCTTGTAGCCCTGCGCTGATGATCTTTCCTAATGCCAGATTTGAATGAAAGGCTTCACTGCCGCCACGTAGCAATGTGGCATTGCCCGATTTTAAACATAAGGCGGCGGCGTCAATGGTGACGTTAGGTCTAGATTCGTAAATAATGCCGATTACGCCTAAAGGGACTCGCATTTGAGCAATTTGCATACCATTTGGGCGCAATGTGCTGGGGCCAAGCGTTCCGACGGGATCGGGCATCTCAGCAATTTGCCGCAGTCCTGTGGCCATGAGCTCAAGGGCGCGATCCGATAAGGTAAGACGGTCAAGTAATGCGGCTTCTATGCCGCGCTCGCGGGCGGCGACCAAATCTTTAGCATTTTCCTCTTGAAGTGAGGTTTTTTGCTCAATAAGTAGGTCGGCCATGGCATGCAGCGCCAACGCTTTTTCACGCCCTGAGGCATTGCGCATCAAACGGGCAGCAGAGCGAGCCTTTTGGCCTGTTTGAACCATATACTCAGCCAGACTGAGCTTGCTTTCATCAGCAGTAGTAGAGGCTTCAGACATAATAATGACAATAATAAAGTAGAGTTATCCATACTACTATAAAGCATATGGATGGGTATCAGGAACGAGGGCGTGTGCGGCCAGCTAGCGCGACGCGTAGAATTAACCTTGCGGTTTCTTCCCATGCATCGTTAAGGCGATTTTTTGGCCGTAATCCTTTGATAATACGATCGATATCTTGAGCATGCTGTAATGCTGGGGGCCAATTTTTAGCAGGCACACGTTGTAGAGTCTGGCGCAGTAGTTGTTCGCGTTTACCAAATACGCGATGTTTACGCAGTTCTGCCCCGAGGTCTTGACCCGAGCTTTGTGTTTGAGCAAGGCGAGCTAATAAGCGTACTTCATCGCCCACCGCCCAGAGCACTAAGGGTAGGGCTTCGCCTTCTCCTTCTAAGCCTCGCAGAATGGTCAATGCGCGCTTAGCATTCCCTTCCAGCATTGCGTCGCGTAGGTCAAAGACATTGTAGCGTGCTACATCTAATACAGCGCGTTGAACGTCTTCAAGACTTAATTCGCCTTTGGGATAAAGCAGCGCGAGTTTGGCCACCTCTTGGTAGGCCGCAAGTAAGTTACCCTCGACTTTCTCACACAGCCACTCAAGCGTTTCACGGCCTGCTTGCTGCTGTTGTTTCAGTAGGCGAGCGTTTAGCCAGTTTGCTAAAGCGCCGCGTTCGATGGTTGGAACGTCTACCCATACAGCGACACGCTCAATGGCTTGAGCCCACTTGCTATTGCGCGTGGCGCGATCAAGGCGTGGTAGCTGAAGGATAAACAGCGAGTCGGGGGCCTCGTTATTTTCAATCAGTTTGGCGATGCGAAGTAGGGCGTCACCACCGGCTTTGCCCGGTTTTCCAGCGGGTAGAGACACTTCAATGGTGTGTTTATCACCAAAGAGTGACACACTTTGCGTGGCATGAAACACGGGAGCCCAATCCGAGCGACCATCGAAATGAAAAGAATGCCGCTCTGTGTGGTTGTGCTCTCGAGCGGCGCGACGTATGGCATCAACGCTTTCAGTTTGCAGTAATATTTCGTCGCCACACACCACAAAGCACTGAGCAAGGTGATCGCTGCTACGTAGTTGTTGAATTAATCCGTCGGCATCCACTGTACACGACATATTACTGGGTACGGTTTAGAGAGGGGTTAACGGCATCAAAAGGAAACGGAAGGGTCTCTGGGCGCTCTTCCAGGTCGTTGTAAAGCTCAAACTCGGTACTAGGAATGGACGTTGGCGAGTTGAAGTTCTCTTCGACATCCGGTGAGCTTAATCGGCGTACGAGACGATCGATTAGAGATTGCTCCATGGCTAAAAATAAGGTGGCCATTTCGCCCTGCTTAGCTTGTACGGCACTCGGGTCGTGCGGAACTTCCCGTACGGTTTGAAGCAACGTCGGAGGAAGCAATATATTGCCTGCGGCATCCAGTAATTGAAAACGTATGGCAACAGTCAGTTCGTACTCTTCAACATGGCCTTGGGGGTCAATGGAAAGTTCACGAGTCAAACGTTGATTGCTGAGCTGAATAAGCTGAGCCTCTGGGTTTTGATCACGTTCAACGAATCGTAAACTGGGTGAGCTGGCAATCAGTACACGACGCAGTTGAGCTCCGAATAAGGAGTTATCTGAGAAGTTAGTGTAGAGGGTGTCGAAGGGAAGTGGCTGCGGTCCTTTAAGACGAAAACCACAAGCACTTAGCATAATAATTAAGCAGAGCGCAGACCCCATCCATAGCCAGCGCAGCTGGGTGAATGAGCGTAGCCATGAACGGGGAGCGTGCATAATAAGTACTATCCTACAACGTTAACTAAACGACCAGGAACCACAATAATACGCTTGGGTTCGCGACCTTCAAGAAATTTAAGTACGGCGCTATGCGAGGTGGCCTGCTTTTCAATGTCCGCTTTTTCGGCATCATAGGCCACGCTAATTGTGCCTCGAAGCTTACCATTAACCTGCAGACTTAATTCGATTTCATCAGCGATGAGAGCAGCATCATCAACGATGGGCCATGCGGTATCCAGCAGGTCGCCGTATTGTTCAGCATAACCGAGCTCGTTCCATAGTTGCCAGCACAGGTGCGGTACGACGGGATAGAGGACACGAATTAAAATAGACGTTGTTTCGGCCAGTGCCGCGTTGTCGGCAGGGGTGGCTTCTAGCTTGGCGCTCTCTAGTGTATTCAGCATTTTCATACAACCAGAAACGACGGTATTGTATTGAATACGTTGATAGTCGTAGTCGGCTTGTTTTAGAAGGCCATGCACTTCAAGGCGCAAAGACTTTGCTGCACTACTTAAGGTAGCGGCATCTATGGGGGTAGCTAAACCGGCTTTAATGGTAGCTTGTTGCCCGCGGCTAAAGTTCCACAGCCTACGTAGGAAACGATTGGCACCATCGACTCCCGAATCAGCCCATTCTAGAGTTTGCTCGGGCGGACTGGCGAACATCACAAAGAGGCGAGCGGTGTCGGCACCCATTGAGTCAATCAGCTCTTGGGGGTCTACGCCATTGTTTTTGGATTTAGACATGGTGCCAATGCCGTCATAGCTAATGTCAGACCCGTCTGCTTTCAATTTGGCACCGACGATGTTGCCTTTGCTGTCGAATACGTTTTCGACTTCGTCTGGCCAGAAGTATTCGATACCGCCGTTTGCGGTACGACGCGAATAAATGTGATTGAGCACCATGCCCTGGCACAGCAAGCGTGTAAAGGGCTCGTCAAAATTAAGCAAGTCCATGTCTCGCATAACTTTGGTCCAGAAACGGGCGTACAGCAGGTGCATAACGGCGTGTTCGATACCACCGATGTACTGGTCCATTGGCATCCAGTAATCGTTTCGGGCGTCGACCATGGCTTGGTCATTGCCTGCTGAGGCATAGCGCATGAAGTACCAAGATGAATCTACGAAGGTATCCATGGTGTCGGTTTCGCGCTTAGCGTCGTTGCCGCACGACGGGCATTTGCAGTTCAAGAAGTCCGCGTCTTTGTTCAAGGGGTTGCCACTGCCATCGGGGATGAGATGTTCAGGAAGCACTACCGGAAGATCGGATTCAGGCACGGGCACAGGGCCACAGTCATCGCAGTGAATGATGGGAATAGGTGTGCCCCAATAGCGTTGGCGCGAGATGCCCCAGTCACGTAAACGGTAGGTGATTTTCTTTTCGCCTAGGCCTTTACGTGTTAAGTCGTCAGCGATGGCATCGACGGCTTCGGAAACGCGTAGATTATCGTATTTGCCTGAGTTGATGGTACGACCAATTTGCTTGTCGCCATACCAATCGGACCACTCGGTTAAGGAGTAGTCTCGACCTTCTACCCCGATAACCTGTTTAATGGGCAGTGAGTATTTTAAGGCGAATTCGAAATCACGCTCGTCGTGTGCGGGTACGCCCATGACGGCGCCGTCGCCGTAAGTCATAAGGACATAGTTACCCACCCAGACGGGGATTTCCTCGCCACTTAATGGGTGCGTAACGGTCAGACCTGTAGGCATACCTTCTTTTTCACGATGGGCTAGATCGGCCTCTGAGGTGCCGCCTAACTTGCAGTGATTAATAAAGGTTTGCAGTTCGGGGTTTGATCTGGCTGCATGAGTGGCCAAGGGGTGCTCGGGAGCCACTGCGCAAAAGCTAACCCCCATGATGGTGTCGGCACGTGTTGTAAACACATACATGTGACCATCTTGTATAAGCTGGTTTTGATCGTCGCGAATGTCATGAGTGAAAGCAAAACGCACCCCTTCACTTTTGCCAATCCAGTTCTCTTGCATCAGGCGTACGCGTTCAGGCCATCCGGGTAGCTTGTGCTTGACGTGATCAAGCAACTCTTCAGCATAATCGGTGATACGTAAGTAGTAGCCTGGGATTTCGCGTTTTTCAACCTCAGCGCCTGAACGCCATCCGCGACCATCAATCACTTGCTCGTTAGCCAGTACGGTTTGATCGACGGGATCCCAATTGACGACCTGTGTTTTACGATAAGCCACGCCTTTCTCAAGCATTTTCAAGAAAATCCATTGATTCCACTTGTAATACTCGGGGTCGCACGCACACATTTCACGGGACCAGTCTATGGCTAAGCCCATCGCCTGCATTTGCTTTTTCATGTAGGCAATATTGTCGTACGTCCACTTAGCAGGAGGTACGTTGGATTTCATGGCTGCGTTTTCAGCCGGCATGCCGAAGGCGTCCCAGCCCATTGGCATCAATACGTTGTAGCCACGCATTCGAAGCTGGCGGGCCATCATGTCGTTGATGGTGTAATTGCGCACGTGCCCCATATGTAGCTTACCGCTTGGGTAAGGCAGCATGGAGCAAGCATAAAACTTGGGTTTGGGCGAGCCGTCGGCTTGGGTAGCGTCTTCGCTTACGCGATAGACATCACGCTCTTGCCAGTTTTGTTGCGCATTTTGCTCTACTTCGGTGTGACTATAACGTTCCTGCATGAGATTAGTGACCAAAAAAAGTGAAGGCGAATCGGCACATTATAGGCTGCAATAGCCAGTCTTGAGTGCCTGATATGGACGTAATGTGTGTCGTGCTGTAGGGCACGAGTGCTTTTAGCTTGGCAAAAAAAAGCCCTGCATTAGAAGCAGGGCTTTGGTGCCGTAGGCAGCTCGTTGGGTACGGGCAGATAAAAGCGCTGCACCGAGAACACATCTTTTATTTAAGACGTGTTTCTTTGTACTCTACGTGCTTGCGGACGACGGGATCAAATTTTTTGATCACCATTTTTTCAGGCGTATTGCGCTTGTTTTTGGTCGTTGTGTAGAAATGACCAGTACCAGCGGAAGACTCGAGTTTGATTTTCTCGCGTATACCTTTAGCCATGATGTGCTCCTTGTATTAGGTTAGTGCTGGGAGACGCTTAAACGCGTTCGCCGCGTGCACGTAAGTCGGCCAATACGGAGTCGATACCGTTTTTGTCGATTAAACGTAAAGCTTGTGTGGAAACACGCAGACGAACCCAGCGGTTTTCGCTTTCAACCCAGAATCGACGAGATTGAAGATTAGGAAGAAAACGACGCTTTGTTTTGTTGTTAGCGTGCGAAACGTTGTTGCCCACCATTGGGCCTTTTCCTGTAACTCGGCATACGCGTGCCATGGTTATACCCCTTGAGAGTCTAGTTCGGCTACCGCACACAGCCAATCAACTATAGTAATTAATACTAGGCGGTTTAAGCTCGTGGTTCGTGGTTATAGTAGTAGCTGCCCGTAATAACTGGCGCTGACAGAGAGTGTTATGGATTAACAAGACGTTGATCCGCACAATTGTTGTTACCGCTGTTACCTGCACAGAAAGCTATTACTACAATCAAAGAAACCGAAATTAATTGTTCGTAAAGCAGACTATTCTAATATGAAAAACGGCGCCTAATCAAGTATTAACGGCTTTTAGTTTCGGCGGTGCGGCTTGCAAGCCACGATAGTGTGGCGCAACCCGCTAAAACCGCGGTAAGCGGTAAGGGTGTTGCCGAGTGCCAAGCACTGACTGCTAGCCCAGCTAGCGCACCACATAACATTTGTATTGTACCCATTAAGGCCGACGCTGCGCCTAAGCGGTGACCTTGCTCGCCCAGTGCTAGGGCTGCTGAGTTAGGCCCTATAAAGCCTTGGCATGCCATAAAGCCCATCAAGCAGATCATTAACGAGATCAGACCAAGCTGCTGTGTGACTGTTAGTAGTAAGGCCGTGGCGATGAAAAATAGTTGTGAGCTTTGGGCCCATCTTAGTAGCCTATCCGGCGTAAAGCGGTTAAGTAGCCGAGCGCTAAATTGTGAAGCGGCAATGAGTGATGCGGCATTTAGGCCAAAAAGTAAGCCGAAATAAGAGGGGTCTACGTCATAAATGCTGATGAATACACGAGCCGAACCGGCAATATAGGCGAACATGCCCGCAGAGCCAAAGGCAGCCGCCAGAGAATAAAAGAGGAATCGGCGATGGTGGCTTAACTCGTAGTAATTCTTTGCAATCACCGTTAAGCGCAAAGGGATGATGTTGTTTGGGTCTAGTGTTTCGCGCATTGAGCGCCATGTGGCGATGAACAGCGCCACGCCCACAAGACACATAAAAATAAAGCTCGCGTGCCAACTGCTAAACCGAAGTAATTGCGCGCCCAAGATAGGGGCTAGTATCGGTGTAACCCCCATCACTAACATCAACATGGATAAGGCTTTGGCTGCGTCTCGGGTATCAAAGTTGTCACGTATTACCGCCCGAGTGATCACCATTCCCGCGGCACCCCCAAATGCTTGTAATATCCGCCACCCGGTTAAATGGTGGATATCGGTACTGAGGGCACACCCTAACGAGGCTATCGTGAATAATGCCAAGCCAAACAAAAGAGGCTTTTTCCTACCAAAACGATCCGCTACAGGGCCGTAGATAAGTTGAGCACACGAAAGCCCCAACAAATAACTGGCTAAGGTGCGTTCTATGCTTCCCAAGTCTGTATTTAAACTGCTTGCCATGGCAGGAAAGGCAGGCAGGTACATGTCGATAGCTAAAGGCCCTAACGCGGTAAGTAATCCCATTAGCACAAGCCAAGAGGGAAAACCGGTTAGTGACGAACGTTCGTGAGAGGGTTGCATGTGAAAAGGTGGGGAGTGGGTGGGAAACAACCGTAGGTCAGGTGGGGGCTTTAGCAAAACAGGCGTGAAAGTGATAAATTAATCGCTGTATGAGCAGCCGCGGACAATCTTAGCATGTGAAGCCATCATAGGCTGGTGGCTTGACGCTATGCAGTAGAGCGGAACGCATTCTTTAGTGATTCTCAGGGAGGCGGGTTTGAGTTCTATTACAGCGATGGTTGAGTCTAAACTGGCAGATTTGCCTATCAAGGTCAGTGTGTCGTTACCCAGTGGCGAAATGATTGGGCCTCAGGATGCCCAATTAGCCGTTCGTATTAGCGATAACGCGACGTTGGCGCATTTGGCAGCGGGCCAAGTGGGAAGTCTTGGGGAAGCGTATGTTGAGGGTACCTTCGATTTTGACGGGTCGGTTCGCGATCTTATGGAGGTGGCTGCAGCCATATTGCCTGATTCGCCGATGAACCAGATGCGTGCTGGCGCTTTCACCAGCCTTATTTATAAGCTGCGTTCGATCTGGCGGCATTCTGTCGAACGCGATGCTAAACAAATCGAGTTTCATTACGATCTGTCAGACGACTTTTATAAGCTGTGGTTAGATCCTAGACGCGTCTATTCTTGCGCATACTATAAAGAGAATTATTACACCTTGGCAGAGGCTCAAGAAGCAAAGCTTGATCATATTTGTCGTAAATTGCGCTTGCAAAGCGGCGAGCGTTTCTTGGATGTGGGTGCTGGTTGGGGAGGGTTATTGTTATGGGCCGCAGAGCATTATGGTGTAGATGCGACGGGGATTACGCTATCCAAAAACCAGCATGCCTATGTAACTCAACTGATCGAAGCGAAGGGCTTAACAAGCCGCGTTCGTATGCAGTTACTCGATTATCGTAAATTAGATACGGGCCAACCTTTCGATAAAATTGCCTCGGTGGGAATGTTTGAGCACGTAGGGCGTGCGCAATTATCCAGCTACTTTAATACCTTACGTCATTTGCTAAAACCAAATGGGCTGGTTTTAAATCATGGTATTACCTCGGGTGGAGTCGACCATAGTCAATTAGGGGCAGGAATGGGGGATTTCATTGAAAAGTATATTTTCCCTGGTGGCGAGTTGACGCATATCAGTCACGTATTACGGCATTTAGCTGAAGGTGGTCTGGAAGATGTGGACAGTGAAAACTTGCGTCCTCATTACGCTCGAACATTGTGGGCGTGGAGCGATGCCTTAGAGGCGAAGTTAAACGAAGCGAAGGTGACGTTACCCGGAGAGCAGGGGCAAAAGTCGCTACGGGCTTATCGGGTGTATTTAGCAGGATGCGCAATGAGTTTTGAACATGGTTGGATTGCGTTGCATCAAGTGCTGGCACAGCGTTCACCCGACGGTAAAAGCGACGAGCTTGCGCCATCTGACCCGTCGGCTTACCCGTGGCGTCGTGATTATATTTATACTAATCCACAGTAAGCATGTCGTGTAAGGTTAGAGATATATCGTCATACGCTTAAGTTTTGCTTTCAAAACGTAATAGGTCGCAGTTTGTTTTAGTGCACGAGAACCACTAAACTGACTGTGACCTTTTTGTTTGGGTCGTCAATGGCATCGGCGCATGGCGATATGTTGAGTGTGGATGCTGTTTCAAAGAATCAGTCTTAAGGAGTTAAGCATGCCCATAACCGGAGTGGCTGCGTTTCAACATCGTGGGTTCAGTCAATCTTTAAAACGCAAAGTGGCCGCTCAGTTGGCAGTAGGGTTGGCTGGGATATTGACCTTATCCAATGTTGCAGCGGTAGAAGCCACTGCTGTTTGTGAGATTGATCGACCTGTGCGTTTTGTGGCAATGGACTGGGATAGTAATCGTCTTTTATTAGAGGTTGAGCGTTTTATTATTGAACAAGGTTACGGATGCTCAACAGAGGTTCAAAGTGCCGAGGTGCTTGACGGGGTGAAAGCGCTAGAGCAAGGGGATGTCGATGTGCACTCGGAAGTTTGGCTCAGCAGTGTTTCTGCGCCGTGGCAAGAAGCTGAGTCCAGTGGACAGGTTAAGCGTTTAGGCGAATTGTACCTAGGGGGTGGCGGATCTTTTGCTCCCGACGCTGTTAAAGAAGCCGTCGAGCAAGCGCAAGCTGACGACGAGTTGATTGGCGGGTGTGGGGCTGACGCCAATTGCAGTGAAGACCCGCTTGCCTACCCAGAGCACGCCGTATTTACGGGTTTGAATACTCGGTTTTCAGAGCAGACTCCACAGCTCAGTGCATTTTTTGCGAATGTGCGGATTGAGCCCGACTTGATGGCTAACACCTTAAAAGCAATGCAAGCCTCGTCTATTAATGCAGAGGAAGCGGCGCGTCAGTTTCTTAGCGAGAATGAAGATGTTTGGGCACAGTGGTTACCGATGCATGTCACATTGCGCGTGAAAGGCGCTTTGTAGCATCGACGGTAACCCTTTGGACACGTCAGGGGTTGTTACGCAAGAGTCGGAACATTTCGTTGCGATCCCCTCCGCGGCGTCCAGACCATAGCTCGGTAGTAGTAGCGGGTACAGGGTGTAGCCCGCTTTCGACTTCCTTGGCATTTAGTTGTTGCAAGACCAGTGGGCAGCGATGATCAAAAATCAGATCAATGTGGTTGAATACATAGAACGAAGCTCGCTGCCCAATACCTACCCCTAGGCCTCGTATGCACTCACGGGCGTTACGATGTTCGGTTAACACCGTGTTGAGTTCGTTTGAAACGCCTCGGTAGCTACGAGCGTAATCCAATGCGGGAAGCCATAGTGTTACCAATAACAACCATGTGGTCAGTAAACCGCCAGCCGATAATACTGTGCCGCGCCAAAGGCCGGGTGGGTGGCGACGAGTGCGCCAAATAACTAATAAAACCCAGCTTAATGAACCGGCAATCGCAATGCTAAGTGCAGGAATCGAAACAAAAACTTCGTAGCCCGTGGTTTGTCTAGCAATGCTGTGTGCGATTTTGGGCGGCCACCCCGTTTGTTGGGCGATCCATCCTAGCCACACCGTTGCGGCGGTGAGTGAAAAACACATCACAGCAAACCAGTCTAGCGTGTTAATCACGCCTCGACGCAAGGTGGGCAGTGCAAAAGCGGCGAGTACCGCACACGGCACAGCCAATAAGGCATACTCTGGCTCGAAAGGGGCCGAGTGGACCATCAGCGAAAGTAATGCAGCACCCAGTAAAACGGTGGGTAACAGCATGTGTGGAGCACGTAACCATTGGCGCCAGTTCCACAAGGCGATTAGCGCGAGTGGCCACGTGGGCCAAACGAACCAAAGCAAGTCGCGCAGCGTTTTAGCTGTATTAGAGAGGGACGGCCATGCATACGAGCTAAGGTTCCAGAGTACCCAGTTGTGTGTCCAAAACAGACTAAAGCGTTTTGCAGGTAGCCACCAGAATAAGAAAACGGCAATAGCGACGATGGCTGTCATCGCAAACCATTTTATTTCGTCTCGATAGACAGATTTCACGCTTAACAGGGCCACAATGCCTAGTATGATGGGCAGCCCACCCACCCATCCGCGCGTGAGTAGGGCGCAGCCAAGGGCAAGACCTAGAAGGATAGAGCTAGAGGCGGGTTTGGCAGGCAAGCGAGCCGCAGCAAAGAAAGCGAGGGCTTGAAAAGCGATGATGGCAGGTACTTCAGAGCTTTCATGCATACGCCACATGATGCCAAGCGTAGCAATAATAAAGAGCAATGCGGCGTCGGCGAGCATCCTACCGTAGTCGGTTGGCGAGGGCTCTCCACCAAAAGGTAAGGGCAAAGGTTGTGCTTCGGGAAGCCGTGCCAGCTTGAACGTACCATACCAAATGCAGTAGGTAAGCATGCCAAACCAAACAAGGTTAGGGATGCGAGAGGCGAGAATTGTCGCGTTTATGTCTGAGGTGAATAGTGCAAAAACAGGGCTAAATAGGGTGATGCATAGTACGCCTACCCACGTGACGAGGGGGCCGTTCTCGGCATAGGCCAAGCTACCCACTTGAGGTAGTAATAAGGCGATGCCGCCATCGTGATTTAAGGCGGTTAGCATGGCAGCTAAGCCGACGACGTCGTCTGTCTTCCAGGGGTCTCTGAAGAGTAATCCTGAAAATATATAGATTAACCCTACCAGCAACAGTAAGCTGCGCGGCAGTTTAGCTGCGCCTGGAGTCGTTAGGCGTGCAGGCGTAGAAAGATTCTGGGATATCGACACAGACAAGTACTAATGTTGAGAAGGATTTATGATTATAGCTGTAGGGACGCGACAGATACGATAGACGAAAAAAAAGCAGCCAAGGCTGCTTTTTTTATTACGAAAAGCGATTAGCTGCTTTTGCGTGTACCTGCAGTACGAGCAAAACGGGCGCGGAATTTCTCAACACGGCCTGTTTCAACGATGCGGGTTTGTGCGCCGGTGTAAAACGGATGTGACTCGGACGTTACGTCACATTTGAAAAGAGGGTATGTTTTACCGTCTTTTTCGATGGTATCGCGCGTGTGGAGCGTCGAACGGGTAATGAAGGAATTACCCGTTTGTTGATCCAAGAACACCACTTCGCGGTACTCTGGGTGGATGCCTTCTTTCATGATGGTTTTCCTGTCGTTCATAGTAGGACCGCCAACAGATATCAAAAGAAAACGATCTGCCACGTATCCAGTAAATCGAGAGATTCTACCATTGCCTTTATATTTTTCAAAGTAATAGGCGGCTTCTTTCAGCCAGAGGGGGCTTTTTTACTTCGACTGTTGTTTTAGAGAGAAGAACTCAACGTCGCTACACTTGAGAGCGTTCGGCCAACGAGGTGGCATGATTGGCCGTGATGATGAGGTGATCAAGCAAGCGAATATCAACAAGTTGAAGCGCTTGTTTAATGTGCTGGGTCAAATGTAAGTCGGCTTGACTGGGTTCTCGGACCCCCGATGGATGGTTGTGTGCCAGTATGACCGCCGTGGCGTGATGCGTTAGGGCCGCTTTCACTAGCTCTCGTGGGTAAACAGAGGCTTGGTTAATCGTGCCCTTTGATAGCTCTTGGCAGTTGATTAGCCGTAGTTGGTTATCAAGGTATAGGGCAATGCAGTGCTCAACCTTCAAATGTCCCAAACGCGAGATACAATACAGTTTGACTTTCTGAGGTTGGTTCATCATTGCGCCTTGCACCAAATCTTCTTTTAGCGCTCGGCGAGTGATTTCACTAATGGCGAGTAGTTCGCAGCTTTTAGCTTGGCCTATGCCATTAATACCTTGTAGCTGGTTGGCATCAGCGGCCAGTAAGCCCCTAAAGCCTTTGAAATGGGCTAATACGTTTTTTGCTAAGTTAATGACGTGATGTTGCGCTGTACCGGTACGCAGTACGATTGCCAGAAGCTCTTCGTCAGCTAATGATTCCGCACCGTGCTTAAGCAGGCGTTCTCGAGGCCGCAAATTATTTAGGAATTTACTGTTAGAAAGCATAAGAAGCACTAAAATGAAGTCTATATATTGATGACACAGGATGGCAGATTTTGACCGCGCTCTCAGATGAAAATCCCTTAATTGTCCGTGAGGATTCCTACTTAACATTGCACTATTGCATACAAATTATGTCGGGGCCTGCGGCGGGAACGCTTTTTATTAATACCTTTGATGGACGACCTGCTACCTTGCAAATGGGTGCGGGGCAATGGGCTACGGGTCTTGAGAGCGTGTTGTTGGGCGAACCAGAGGGCGCGACATTGCATGCGGATCTCCCTCCAGAGCAAGCTTACGGTGAACGTAACCCCGCTTTGTTGCAATGGGTTAGTCATGACATGTTGCGTGAAAATACGGCAAAAGATGAAAGCTTCAATCCAGGTGATATGGTTGAGTTCAGTGCGCGTAATGGCTCCCGATACTCTGGCGTTTTAAAACAGTTAAGCGCGGATGCCGCGTTGTTTGACTTTAATCACCCCTTAGCTGGGGCAGACATCCGTTTAGATGTGAAAATTTTGGGAATTTTATGACGACATCGACTTCCACAGAATCCGGTTTAGAAGTGATATTGGCCCAACCTCGTGGGTTCTGTGCGGGCGTGGATCGCGCCATTGACATAGTAGAACGAGCCATTGAGCTACATGGGAAACCGATCTATGTACGCCACGAAATTGTGCACAACCGCTATGTGGTTGAAGACTTAAAGGCGAAAGGGGCCATTTTTATCGATGAGCTTGAACAAGCTCCCGAAGGCGCTATTGTGGTGTTTTCAGCGCACGGAGTATCGCTACAGATCAGAGCGGAAGCGCAAGAGCGTGGACTGAAGATTTTTGATGCCACTTGCCCACTCGTAACGAAGGTGCACGTGGAAGTCGCGCGTATGCGAAAAGCCGGTCGTGAAATCATCATGATTGGGCACAAAGGCCACCCCGAGGTAGAGGGAACGTTGGGTCAGTCTGAGGTGGGAATGTATTTGGTCGAGACCCCCGAAGATGTGCAGGCTTTATCTGTGAAAGATCCGGATAACTTGTCTTTTGTGACGCAAACCACGCTATCGGTGGATGATGCGGCTCAAGTTGCGCAAGCCTTACGCGATCGTTTCCCTAATATCACCGAACCAAAGAAAAGTGATATTTGTTATGCCACTCAAAATCGACAAGATGCTGTGAAAGTGATGGCTCCACAGTGCGATGTGGTGCTAGTAGTGGGAAGCACGAATAGTTCTAACTCGAATCGCTTGCGTGAAGTGGCTGAACGTAAAGGGGCCGATGCTTATTTATTAGACGATCCTGACATGATTCAGGCTGACTGGTTAAAGGCAGGTAGCCGAGTGGGGGTTACGGCAGGCGCCTCTGCGCCGGAAGAGCTCGTGTCGCAAGTGATCGCTCGTTTGAAAGAGTTAGGCGCCATTTCAGTCCGTACTCTGGATGGCGTGGAAGAAAATGTATCGTTCCCATTGCCCCGCGAGTTATCAAGAAAGTTGAATCCTTAAGCCGTTAAAGGGCACGTCCCTTTAGCGCAGCCCGATGCAGAATACAATTTCTCTTTAAAACACCTTTAATAACAAGGTTCAACCTATTGCTATGCGTATTGGTTTTTGTGGTTTAGGTTTGATGGGCTCGCGTATGGCACAGCGATTGCTAGACAGCGGGCATTCCCTTACGGTGTGGAATCGTAGCGTAGAAAAAACTCGTGTATTGGAAGAGCAGGGGGCGAAGGTGGCAGCAAGCCCAGCGCAGCTGGCCGCCGAGTGCGAGGTGGTTTTTGCGTGCGTTTACGATGCCAAGGCGGTAGAAGAGCTGGTTTTTGGCCCCCATGGTCTAAGTCATGAAGAGGGGGCGATGAAGCTATTTGTGGATCATGCTTCTATTCCTCCAGCGATTACTAAAGAGTATGCGCTACGGTTAAAAGAAAAAACGGGTGCGTCGTGGGTAGACGCACCTGTGTCAGGCGGAACAGGTGGTGCCGAGAACGGTACCCTAGCCATCATGGCGGGCGGCGATATCACCGATATCGAAACCGTGCGTCCCTACCTCATGTCGTATGCGCAGCGCGTGACGCTGATGGGGCTAAATGGTGCAGGCCAAACGACTAAGCTTTGCAATCAAGCGATTGTGGCCTCAACCATTGCGGTGATAGCCGAAGCAATACGTTTGGCGTCTGACGACGGCGTCGAAGCCAGTTTGCTTAGTGAAGCGTTAGCTGGTGGCTGGGCCGATTCCGTATTGTTGCAGCTTTTTGTGCCAAGAATGACAGCAGCAGAAGGTGTTTCGGTAACGGCGACGGTTGCTACCATGCTTAAAGATTTAGATGCGGTGGCGCACTTAGCCCAAAGTAATAATACAGCAATGCCAGTCAGTCATTGCGCGCAGCAACTTTATCGATTGGCCACTCAACAGGGCTTAGGCCAGTCGGATGTGTCTCAGATTATTAAGGCATTGACTGCCAAACCTACACACTGAAGTCTAGTCAGGCTTTATCGTTAACGAAGTATCTGGTTTTTAATAAAAGACAGCCATCGGTTTGTCGGTGTCTGTTGGTTAATGTGCCTCTTTAAGGTTATTTATGAATAAAAAGATCGTAGTGTTAGGAGCTGTAGCTGTCCTAGGTCTGGGCTATGTTGCAGCAACGGCTTATGTGGGTGGCCAAACTGAAGCGGTGGTACGTGATCAGGTCGCTATCGTTAACACGAAGCTACATGAGCAAATTCACACTGAAAGCTCCGATGATTACGCACGTCTTAGCATTCTTAGTTTTGAGCGAGAAGTGTTTAAGTCTGAAGCGATATATCAGTTTGAAATGAAGCTGGCTGATGACACGATCAATTTACAGTTTAAAGACACTTATTATCATGGACCTTTGCCAGTTGCGGCGATAGGGGCCGGAAAGCTCAGTCCCATGTTAAGTTACAGCCAAACTGAGCTGTTGGAAAACGAGGGCTCTAAGGTATGGTTTGAGGGGGCTAATGGTCAAATACCTTTAACAGCCGAAACGGTCTATCGCTTTGGGGGCGGCGTAGCGTCAGAGATGGTGTTAGCACCAGTCAGTCTGAGTAACGACGCCTTTTCAGTTGACGTCGCGAAGACCATGGTTCATTTCGACTTTGAAGAGAATATTGCAAATCATGTTGCTCAAGGTACGTTGCCGCTCGTGTCGTTCAAGAACGTCAATAGCGAAGACAGCGTAAACATCAATAACATTCGTTTTGAGGGCAAAAGCGCCGAAACGAATGATGAAGTCAATAACGAATACGTTGCTGATATTGAAAGTATTGTTATCCATTCAGCTCTAGGCGCAGACGTTAACTTGAGCCAGGTGATATTAAGCGGAGAAGGGCGTCAGCGTAATGAAATGGTTGATGTGAGTCTAAATTACCGCATAGCCGATGCGCGAATTGACACGCAAAGCTTTGGTAGTTTCGAGCTGGGTACGTATGCAAAAAATATTGATAATACGGTGTTGAAAGAAATCAGTGCGCTGTCCTCGCAAGCAGAAGAAAACGTTGAAATCTTGGAACCGTTGTTACATAAGTTATTGGTGAAAAACCCAGAGCTTGGAATCGAGCCGTTTATATGGCGTAACAGCGGTGGAGAATCAAAAATAGAAGTTCAAACGGTACTTCAAGGGGCGGAAAACACGCAAACCTCGACTGAAGAAATCGTAAAAAGTTTAGCGGTGTCTGCCAGTATTCCCCGTGATATGGTCACGGCGATTTTAGGCAGTGAGGCAGGCTTTTTGTCGTCTATGGTTGAAATGATCTTTGATGAGAAAGTACAAGATCTCCGTCATAAGCAGTTAATTACTTATGAAAACAATACGGCTATGGTCGATTTTCAGTATGACAGCCAAAGCAAGCAAGTTCGTTTAAACGGAAAAACCATGTCCGTCGACGAGTTTGCGGTACTTGCAGGCTCAGAGATGCAGCCGTTATTTGGTTTCTAAGACAGAGGTAGAGGGCTTTTGTTAAGCCCTTCGGTTGCAACATATCGCCCCAGACTGGCTTTTTTGTTAAAGCGCTCTGGGGCTTTTTTATGTTTCTATAAGTCCTGACTGAACAAAGAGGTCGTAGGTTTCATGCAGAGGTAAACCCATTACACCGCTATAGCTTCCTTCAAGGTGACGGATAAAGGCAGCAGCTTGACCTTGAATGCCATAAGCACCGGCTTTGCCTAAGGGCTCACCGGACTCGCAGTAACGCGCTATCTCTACGTTGCTTAAGGCTTTCATTGTGACTTGACTACTTGATAACGCACTGTAGCGGTGACCTTTTGCTATCAATACTACGGCCGTGTGCACGTGATGGGTCTGATCAGAAAGCAGGCGCAGCATGCGGCTAGCGTCGTTCAAATCGCTGGGTTTAGAAAGGATAGCGCTGTTTAGCTCTACGGTTGTGTCTGCGCACAATAATGCATACTCAGTGTCTATTTGCTGCGTAAGAAGATAATGTTGCGCTTGCACGGCCTTTTCTGCGGCGGTGCGCGTTACGTAGGAAATCGCTGTTTCCCCTTCTTCTTGAGGCTCATCCTCGCCGGGTGGGGCTGGCACGTGCACCACAGTATGGTTGATACCAATCTGCTTTAGCAGTTCGTGACGACGAGGACTAGCAGAGGCCAAGAGTAAAGGAAGGCTAAGCATCGATTTTACTTCACGGTTAAAATTTTCATGCCGTTGGTGCCACCGCTATCAGCGTGCAAATCG
This sequence comes from Paenalcaligenes sp. DL 463, assembly GCF_057475185.1. Lineage (NCBI taxonomy): Bacteria > Pseudomonadati > Pseudomonadota > Betaproteobacteria > Burkholderiales > Alcaligenaceae > Paenalcaligenes > Paenalcaligenes sp. DL 463. Next base: position 1,275,525 of record NZ_JBYBKX010000001.1, read on the forward strand.
CCTTTGGTCAGAATGATCCAATCGCCGCTTTTGACGACGTTGTGCTGCTTTAACAACTCAATAGCGGCATCGCTAATTGCAGAGTGCTCAAAAGCTAAGGCGTCAAAAGGCAAGCTGTAAACGCCTCTGAACATCGCTGCGCGATTCAAGGTGTGAGCATGGCGTGTGAAGCAAAAGATAGGGACACCCGAACGAATACGGGACATGATCAGCGGTGTGCGGCCACTTTCGGTAAGGCTGATAATGGCCTTAATGCCGGGGAAGTGGTTAGCCGCGTACATGGCTGAAAGCGCGATCGTGTCATCACACCGATCAAAACGTTCGCCGAGTCGGTGTTGAGAAGTAGTGGTCACAGGCTCTTGCTCTGCGCCGACACAGATGCGAGCCATAGCGGATACAGCTTCTACTGGAAACGAGCCCGCAGCACTTTCTGCAGAAAGCATGACGGCATCGGTGTAGTCCAATACCGCATTCGCTACGTCGGACACTTCTGCACGGGTAGGAATAGGGCTGGACACCATAGATTCCATCATTTGCGTGGCAGTAATGACGACTTTGTTTAGCGTTCGAGCGTGTTGAATAATACGTTTTTGTATGCCAACCAGACGGGCGTCGCCGATCTCAACGCCTAAGTCCCCACGCGCGACCATGACCCCATCGCTGGCTGTGATGATGTTATCCAATGCCGCGTCGTCTGCGACGGCTTCAGCTCGTTCGATTTTTGCAATCACCCAAGCATTGCTGCCTGCTTGTTGAATAAGGGCTTTGGCTTGTTCCATATCGCTGCCATAGCGTGGAAACGACACGGCGATGTAATCCACATCAAGCTCGGCTGCAAGCTTGATGTCTTCTCGGTCTTTGTCGGTAAGGCTGGGAGCAGAAATACCACCCCCGCGACGATTAATGCCTTTGTGGTCGGAAAGCTCGCCCCCGGTGATAACCGTTGTGTGAACGGACTCACCTTTGACCTCACGTACGCGCAAAATGATTTTACCGTCGTCTAAGAGCAACTCATCGTCTGGAGCGCAATCGTGTACCAATGGGGGGTAATCAATACCGACAATCTCTGCATTGCCTTGATCGGCGGCGTGTTCATTAGATAACACAAACGATTGGCCGACTTCGAGGTTCACGCGTTGGTTAACAAAACGAGCGATGCGAATTTTCGGACCCTGTAAGTCACCCATGAGGGCGACATAGCGTTGATGTTTTTCGGCAATCTGCCGTACAAGAGCGGCTTTTTTTCGGTGATCGTCAGCCGTTCCATGTGAGAAGTTCAAACGGGCGACGTCCATGCCGGCAAGAATTAATTGCTCAATAACAGCGGCGCTTTCTGACGCTGGCCCCAATGTGGCAACAATTTTCGTACGACGTTTAGACATGAAGACTCCTGTTAACTACGATGATAGGGATGCCCCGTTAACATTGACCATGCACGGTATAGCTGCTCTACCAATAGAACGCGAACCATTGGGTGGGGCAAGGTTAACGAGGAAATGCGTATTTGTTGTTGGCAATCACGCTTAAAACTAGGATCTAAGCCGTCGGGGCCGCCAATGATCAGTGCAATATCGACAGACTGATCACGCCAAGATTGAAGCTGGTCTCGCAGTTGCACGGTACTGAGATCGCGCCCCCGCTCGTCTAAGGCAATACGCCAAGTCTGGGCGGGTATGGCGGCGTCGATGCGTTTAGCCTCTGCCATCATTAATTGTTGAGGCGTTTTGCCTGTATTACGCGCTTCAGGTTTAATTTCTTTGAGTTCGATGCTGTAGTCAGAAGGCATCCGGCGTACATAATCATTCCATGCTTGGGTCACCCAATCGGGCATGCGATGGCCTACAGCAACAATATAAATTTTCATAAGCTATGCAGGAAGGCGTAGACAGTTCACGCCCCCTTGTCTCGTAATGATGAGGCGTGGGCAGAGAGGCTTAGTCGTCTTCTTGGTCGTGGCTAAAGGTATCGCCCACAAGCGGCAGTGTCGATTCGGGAAGTAAATCGACCTTAACCGGTCTGTCGCCCCAAAGCTCTTCGAGGTTGTAATACTGGCGAATAGTGGGTTGCATGCAGTGAATAACAATATCGCCCAAATCGATCAGTACCCACTCGCCCGTGTCTTCGCCTTCATGCGCTAAAACCTGTACTTGGTTTTTCTTCGCGCTTTCAATCACACTGTTGGCCAGAGCGCGTGTTTGGCGGTTGGACGTGCCGCTTGTAATGACGACCCGATCGAACAAACCCGTTAGGTGGGTGGTATCAAAAACACGGATGTCTTGTGCTTTGACATCTTCTAAAGCGTCGATCACAAGGCGTTGTAAAGATTCTATATTCATGTGGTTTTAAGCCGTTAAGCAGTTTTGTAAAGGCCGTGCTGAAGAATGTATTGCTTGATTTTTGGATCAAGCAGTCCTTCAGTGCTGGCCCCGTGTTGTAGACGGTTGCGGATGTCGGTGGCAGAAATTTCAGTAGGAGGAAAGTGTAGGCGATGCAAGCTTTTGCCCAAGCCCAATAGTTGTTGGGTTAAGGGAGTAGGAGCCTGTACGTCGCTTCCCGGTCGCTGCGCTACAGCAAGCTCAACTTGCTGAACGATTTTTTGCCAGTCGCGCCATGAGCAGAAGTTTTGTAGTTGATCTGACCCTATTATCCAATAGTATACGGGGCCTGAGCGAAGTTCATTGACGGTATCGATGGTATAGGTGGCACCGCCCCGTTCGATTTCGCTTGTATTAATGTGTAGTGCGGGGTGCTCGGCGCAGGCTAAGGTTAATAATTCGACTCGATGTTGCGCCGTAGCGGCAAGCGGAGCACGTTGCCATGGGTTTGCCGCGGGTATTAACTGCAGTTGGTCTAGCTGCAGTGCGTCGACGGCATGAAGTGCTAGCTTAATGTGGGCGGTATGCACCGGATCGAAACTACCGCCCAACAGACCTATGCGTTCTAAAGCCATTCGCGTGGTGTTAAGAAATCAGCCAAACGGGCTTCGGGCGATCCGGCCTCTGGCTCCCACTGATAGCGCCAGCGCACAATAGGAGGCATCGATAATAGAATGGATTCGGTCCGCCCGCCAGACTGCAGCCCAAACAGGGTGCCTCGATCAAACACCAGATTGAACTCAACGTAGCGCCCGCGACGATACGCCTGAAAATCGCGTTCGCGTTCACCATATTTTGTATGGCGTCGTTGTTCGACGATTGGCATATACGCTTTAACGAAGTGATCTCCTACTGATTTCACCATCGCAAAGCTTTGTTCGAAACCTTCTACATTCACGTCGTCAAAGAAGATACCGCCTATCCCCCGCGTTTCGTTACGGTGTTTAAGGAAGAAATAGTCATCACACCACTTTTTGTACTTGGGGTATTTTTCAGCACCGAATGGCGCTAACGCATCAGCACATTGTTGGTGAAAATGTTTGGCGTCATCCAGGTAGGGATAGTAGGGCGTTAAGTCCAACCCACCACCGAACCAAAAAACCGGCTCATCACCCTCGTTGTGCGGGTGCGCAACGAATAGGCGCACGTTCATGTGAGTGGTTGGAATATGTGGGTTACGAGGGTGGATGACCAGTGAAACACCCATCGCTTCCCAAGGTCTGCCCGCTAACTCTGGACGCTGAGCGCTGGCCGACGGAGGCAGCTTCTTTCCCTTCACATGGCTAAAAAGAACCGCAGCTCGCTCAAACACATTGCCTTCTTCGAGATAGCGTGAGACACCGCCGCCGCCTTCGTCGCGATCCCATTGGTCAGTCTGGAATTTTTGCCCATCAGCCAATTCGAGACGAGCGACGATACGCTGCTGCAAATCAAGAAAATAGTCGTGAACGTCGGTAATAGTCGTTGTCATGCCAGGGAGTGACTCCTTGAATTACGAGGCATCGGAATTAGGAATGGCGCGCCAACCAATATCGGTGCGGAATTGCTTGCCTTCAAATTGTATTTTGGTGGTTGCCGCGTAGGCTTTTTCTTGCGCACGACGTATGGACTCACCTAAGGCCGTTACGCATAATACGCGTCCGCCAGACGTGTAGAGCTGATTGTCTTTTAGTGTAGTGCCCGCATGAAACACCATGCAGTTTTCGGCGTCTTCGGGAAGTGGCTGGATGAGATCGCCTGAGCGCGGGTTCTCAGGGTAATCAGCAGCGGCCATGACCACACCCAGAGCCGTACGGCGGTCCCATTCGATATCGGCTTCATTCAGTTTGCCGGCAATCGCCAGTTCGAACACGGCGCTTAAATCGCTTTTAATCCGCATCATGATGGGCTGGGCTTCGGGGTCGCCAAGGCGACAGTTGTATTCAAGTACTTTAATACTGCGACTGTTATCGGGGCCATCACCGATCATCAGGCCAGCATACAAAAAGCCCGAGAAGGGAATACCTTCTTTAGCCATGCCTTGCGTTGTAGGCAGAATGGCTTCGCGCATAATGCGATTGTGTAAGGTGGGGGAAACAATCGGGGCAGGAGAGTAGGCACCCATACCGCCTGTATTCGGTCCTTCATCACCATTTTTTAAACGTTTATGGTCTTGGCTAGTGGCTAAAGGTAGTACGTTGATGCCATCGCACATGACGATAAAGCTGGCTTCTTCGCCTGTTAAAAACTCTTCGATGACCACTCGAGCACCGGCAGCACCAAAACGCCCATCGCCAAGCATGTCGTCGACAGCGTCGAGCGCCTCTTGCTCGTTCATGGCGACGATAACGCCTTTACCCGCCGCCAGACCATCCGCTTTAACGACGATGGGGGCGCCTTGCTCGCGTATGTACTGTTTAGCGAGTTCAGGGTCGGTAAATGTGGCGTAGTTGGCAGTGGGGATGTGATTACGCTGCATAAAGGCTTTAGCGTAATCTTTAGAGCTTTCTAACTGAGCAGCAGCTTGTGTCGCACCAAAAATGCGTAGGCCTGCCGCTTTGAAAGCATCGACCACTCCTGCTGCAAGCGGAGCCTCTGGGCCCACGACAGCAAAGGCTATGTTCTCGGAACGAGCAAAGTCGACCAAGTCATTAACGTCGGTTAATTCAACGTTTTTCAATCGGGGGGTTGTGGCGGTACCGCCGTTGCCCGGTGCAACAAATACGGTATTTACCCGTTGTGACTGGGATAAGCGCCAAGCGAGCGCATGTTCACGGCCGCCGCCGCCGATGACGAGTAGCTTCATAAGTTGTAGTGCGTGGGCTTAATAGCCCTTTGCGATCCATAGAGAGTTGTTATTCGGTTTCGTCCATGACGGCAGTGGTAAAGACCTCTTGCACATCGTCGAGACTTTCGAGCGCATCCAGCATTTTTTGCATGGTGATGGCGTCATCGCCTTCAAGCTCGGTTTCATTGAGTGCTTTCATCACGACGCCGTGTACTTCGGGCACTAAATTTGCGTCAGCAAAGGCCTTGTTCAGGTCGCCGTAGTGAGTGGGAAGACAGACCACCTCGATGAGGCCCTCTTCGTCTGTGATGATATCGTCGGCACCGGCTTCTAGGCCGATCTCCATAACTTTCTCTTCCGATGAACCCGGCGCAAATATGAATTGGCCACAGTGCTGGAACTGGAAAACTACAGAACCGTCAATGCCCAGATTGCCGCCGTTTTTCGAGAAGGCGTGTCGTACGTCCGAGACAGTACGCTGACGATTGTCGGTCATGCAGTCAACAATGACAGCAGCGCCGCCTACGCCGTAGCCTTCGAAGCGAATTTCTTCAAAGTTTGCACCATCGGATTCGCCAGCACCGCGCTGAATAGCTCGATTAACGTTATCCTTGGGCATGTTGGCAGCGGTGGCTTTTTCGCATGCCAAGCGTAATCGAGGGTTGGCATCGGGATCAGGGCCAGCTTCGCGAGCTGCGACAGTGATTTCTCGGATGATTTTTGTCCAGAGCTTTCCACGCTTAGCGTCTTGACGCCCTTTGCGATGTTGAATATTCGCCCATTTACTATGTCCGGCCATAAACTCTTACCAAATTTTAAAGGTTACTCAGTATACGTTTTGCTTGGTATTTTAGCCTGTGCGCAGAAGTTAGTCTGAACTACACTTCGGGCTCAGGGTTATACACCTTATTATTGGTCATTTTAATACGTGGGGCCCAGTATGTCAGACACATTAAAAATTGCTCGTGGACAACAGTCTGAAGTTGTGTTGTTACCCAAGATGGCGAATCGACACGGTTGCATAACCGGTGCCACGGGAACCGGTAAAACCGTTAGTTTACAGCTATTGGCGGAATCCTTCTCCCGTTTAGGTACGGCGGTATTCGTTGCCGATGTTAAAGGCGACTTAAGCGGAATCTCACAAGCGGCGCTTCGCAACCCTAAGTTAAGCGCTAGGCTGCAGGATTTGGGGCTACCAGAGCCCGAGTTTGGCGCTAACCCTGTGGTGTTCTGGGATGTGTTCGGAGATCAGGGGCATCCAGTTCGTGCCACGGTATCTGACATGGGCCCCCTATTATTAGCACGAATGCTAGAGCTCAACCCTACACAGGAAGGGGTGTTGAACATTGTCTTTAAATTGGCTGACGATGAAGGGCAGTTGATTCTTGATCTCAAGGATTTGAGAGCGATGCTTGAGCACGTTGGCTCGCGTGCGACCGAGCTACGGGGACGCTATGGTAATGTTTCGCCAGCGTCGGTTGGGGCCATTCAGCGAGCTTTACTTCGCTTAGAAGCCGAAGGGGCAGAAGCCTTTTTTGGCGAGCCTGCGCTGGATATAGCGGATTGGATACGCACCGACTCATCGGGCAAAGGCATCATCAATGTGTTGGCCGCCGATAAGTTGGTGCAGTCCCCAAAGTTGTACTCTGTTTTTTTACTGTGGATGCTGGCTGAGCTTTATCAGCGCCTGCCTGAAGTAGGGGACTTGGCACAGCCAAAATTTGTCTTTTTCTTTGATGAAGCCCATTTGTTGTTTAATGACGCCCCTAAGCCCCTTATCGAACAGGTAGAGCAGGTGGTAAGGCTCATCCGCTCTAAAGGTGTTGGTATTTACTTCGTTACGCAAAGCCCGATGGATATACCTGAAACGGTTCTAGGGCAGCTAGGTCATCGCATTCAGCATGCTTTACGTGCCTACACGCCGCGTGATCAACGGGCTGTGAAGACAGCGGCGCAAACGATGCGCCCTAATCCAGACCTAGATATTGAAGCAGCCATTAGCCACTTAGGGGTGGGTGAGGCGTTGATTTCAATGCTTAATGAAAAAGGCATTCCTGAAATGACACAGCAGTCTTGGATGTACGCTCCGGGCAGTCGTATCGGACCGGCTACCGAGGACGAGAAACGACAGATTCGTGCCGCTTCTAATTTGGGTCTTAAATACGATGCCGCCATAGATCGAGAGTCGACTTACGAGGTGTTAACAAAAAGAGCCGCCGAAACCGCTGAGCTGGCGGAGCAAGATGAATCGTCGGCTGGTGGTTTGGGTGGGATGCTGAGTGACTTTATTTTTGGATCAACTGGGCCTCGCGGTGGAAAGAAAGACGGCTTGCTTCAGTCCGTGATCAAGGCCGAAGCACGACGGGGGGCGACCAAGTTGGTACGCGGTATTTTGGGCTCATTGTCAAAAGCGAAGCGCTAAGGAAGAGTCATGCCTAAAGTGATTGTGGCGGCGGGAACAGAGGATAGTAATCACAAGTGGGTTGAGGCTTTTCGTAAGCGTAATCCGTCGTGGACGCTATTAGCGTGGAACGCACATAGCGACTGTCAGGGTGCTGATTACGCGGTGGTCTGGCAGCCTTCTTTAGCGCTTTTTCAGGTTGAGACCTCACTGAAAGCGGTATTCAATCTGGGCGCAGGGGTGGATGCATTACGATTAAGCGATTTTCCAGAGCAGCTTCCTATTTACCGTTTAGAAGATGCGGGAATGGCCTACCAGATGGCTGAATATGCAGTGTATGGGGTGTTGCAGGCGACGCAGCGTTTTGTCCCTTACGAGCAAGCCAAAGTCGCTAAACAATGGCAAAAACAAGCACCGATTTATCGTGAGCAGTATCCTATTGGCGTGATGGGGATGGGGGTGATCGGGCAGCATGTGGTGAATGCACTGTTGGCATTGGGCTATCCTTTGCATGTCTGGACCCGAACGCCACGGCAGATTGACGGGGTACAGACCTACAGTGGTAAATCGGAATTAAGCCAGTTTTTATCTCACACGCGGATACTGATTAACGTGCTACCGTTAACCGATGACACGCAAGGCATTCTTAATCAGCACACCTTGGATCAACTTCTACCTGACGCTTATTTAATTAATATGGCGCGCGGTGGTCATGTGGTGGATGACGATTTATTGATGGCGTTGAATGACAAGAAATTAATGGGGGCCTTGTTGGATGCTTTCACCGTAGAGCCTTTGCCGTCTACGCATCCTTTCTGGTCTCACCCTGATGTTTATGTCACTCCTCATATTTCAGGCATGACAATGATTCCTGAAACCGTTAATCAGGTATCAGAGAAAATTAATGCCTTGTCTCGCAATCAGTCTATTTCAGGTTTAGTAAAACGAGACCTTGGGTATTAGTGTCCAGCATTTCGCTACCCAGAAGGTCAGCATATTATTAGTGTTAGTAAGGAGAAGGTTATGCAGCAAAGCGTTAAGGCCATTCGTTTAGAGGAAAACGGTGGGCCCGAAGTATTGCAATGGCAGTCTATCCCTCTTGAGGCGCCTAAGGCGAATGAGGTGTGCATCAGACACAAAGCCATCGGTTTGAACTTTATTGATATTTACTGCCGTAGCGGTTTGTATCCAAGTACGTTGCCACATGGTTTGGGTTTCGAGGCGTCAGGCATTGTCGAGGCCGTCGGTAGCGAGGTGCATCATGTCAACGTTGGCGATCGCGTCGCTTATGGTCAAGGTCCCTTAGGAGCGTACTCTGAAGCCCGCAATATACCCGGTGACCGCGTGGTAAAACTACCCGATGAGATCAGCTTCGAAGACGCGGCGGTGATCATGCTCAAAGGCTTGACTGTGCAGTATCTTTTTCGCGAGGTATACCAACTTAAGGCGGGTGATACGATTTTATTTCATGCAGCGGCGGGTGGTGTAGGCTCCATCGCATGCCAGTGGGCCAAAGCACTCGGCGTGAAGCTAATTGGTACAGTGTCCAGCGAAGAGAAGGCCGCAGCCGCTAAGGCGAATGGCGCATGGGAAGTGATCAATTACAGTAAAGAAAACGTCATTGATCGGGTGCGTGAGCTAACGGACGGTAAGATGGTGCCTGTGGTTTACGACAGTGTCGGTAAAGACACGTGGGAAACTTCACTGAAGTGCTTGCAACCCAGAGGCTTAATGGTCAGTTTTGGTAATGCATCTGGCCCCGTTACGGGCGTTAACTTGGGCATTCTGGCGCAGCATGGTTCGTTATACGTGACACGACCATTACTTTCCACCTTCGTGCCAACGCTAGAGACCATGCAAGCGGCAGCAGAAGACGTATTCGACTTGTTGAAAACGGGGAAAATAAAAGTGGAAATTGGACAGCGCTATGCGCTGAAAGATGCTGCAAAAGCTCAAGAGACTCTTGCATCACGTAGCACGGTAGGAGCAACAGTATTAACTGTTGATTAATAAGATTGAAAATGTAGGTGTTCGGCTGGCCGTCTATTCATAACGATTATTAGTAGACGGCCTAGCAAAAAAACGTACGTTTATGACTCAGTATGGTAGCGCTGAATACGCTCTACTTCATTTTTTGAGCCCAATACTACGCCGATGCGTTGGTGCAAATGTGTGGGCTGTACGTCAAGAATACGATTTGCTCCATCTACGGCAGCACCACCAGCTTGTTCAATTAAAAAGCTCATGGGGTTTGCTTCGTACATCAGACGTAATTTACCGTGGCGTACCGACTCACGTTGATCGCGAGGGTACAAGAACACGCCTCCGCGAGTCAGAATACGATGCACATCAGCCACCATAGAGGCGATCCAACGGGTATTGTAATTTTTACCCAATGAGCCTTCTACACCTGCTAGACACTCATCAATGTAGCGTTTCACGGGGGCTTCCCAATGACGCATGTTTGACATGTTAATGGCAAACTCACTGGTGTCTTCGGGGATACGAATGTCTTCGTGTGTTAGTAACCAAGCGCCAGTTTCTTTATCGAGGGTAAAGCCTACAACACCTGCGCCTAGGCTAAGGATGAGCATGGTTTGAGGGCCATATACCGCATAGCCTGCTGCGACTTGCTTAACACCCGCCTGCAAAAAGTCGCTTTCTTGAATATCACGATCTTTGGCATCGTTAGGTAAGCGCAATACCGAGAATATGGTCCCGATTGAGACATTCACATCAATGTTAGATGAGCCGTCTAAAGGGTCAAATAACAAAAGATACTCACCCTTGGGTAAGTGCTTGGGAATAGGGTGTAGATCTTCCATTTCTTCAGAAGCCATTGCGGCAAGGTGCCCACCCCATTCATTGGCCTCTAATAAAATCTCGTTAGACAAGACATCAAGTTTTTTCTGCACTTCGCCTTGTACGTTTTCTGTGGACAAGCTTCCTAGCACATCGCCTAAAGCGCCTTTACTGACGGCATGACCAATGGTTCTGCAGGCACGCGATACGGTTTCGATGAGTAGTCGTACGTCGGCTGATATAGAGTTATCTTGGCGCTGCTGCTCAACAAGATACTGCGTTAAATTCTTTCTCAAGGTTTGAGCTCCAGAAAAATCAAAGTGTGAGTGCTTTATTTATGATTTCCGCCACGTTGGCAGAAACGGCATTCTTTTGTATGTGCAGAATGGCGTCATGTAACTGATCTCGATAGGGGGCGTCATAATACGACCAATTATCAAAGGTACGAGCCAAACGTGCTGCAATTTCGGGGTTGATGCTATCAAGAGCCACGACCTGTTCTGCCCAGAACTGATAGCCCGAAGCAGAGTGTACTCCCAAGCTGTTGTTGTTGCAGAACTGGAAAATGAGCGCCCGTGTTCGGTTCGGATTACGCAAGGTGAATGCGGGGTGAAGCATGAGCGATTGGATGGTGTCTACGGTAGTGCTGGGGGCGCAAGCCTGTAAGGTAAACCAACGATCCACGACTAAAGGATCATGCTGCCACGTCTCGTAGAAGTGGGCGCAGGCCTCGCCGCTTTGGCTTTCATCGTAAAAGTTCACCAGTGACTGCAATGCACCGAAGCGATCGGTCATATTCTGAGCTTCGTGATATTGCTGTATAGCGAGCTCGTAGGCACCGGTAACTTGTGCGGCGGCAAGATACTGTAAACACAGATTTTTTAAGGCGCGTCGGCCTGAGGAGACGGCGTCAGGACTGTAGCTTTCGTTAGGGTCGTGAAGTTCCTGATAGCGAGTTTGCCACTGCTTAGCTAAGGCGGTGCCTAGATAGGACTGTAGGCTTTGGCGTGCTTTTGCAATCGCAACAGGTTGCATCGGATGGTGCAGATTCTGTATTTCACGCACGGCCGCAATATTGAGGGCTCGGGAGAGGAAAGCGGGCGAGAGCGCGTCGTCGTTTAATAGTCGCTCAAAGACTTGAACGACAATATCGCGTTGAGCCGTTACCTCTGTACGGTTTTGTGTAGACAGTGCGGCATTTAAGATCGTACTTTTGATCAACGACTGGGTCGCTTCCCAGCGTCCAAAGGCATTGGAGTCATGTTCGGCCAGCAGTTGTAAATCGTCATTGCTACGGCTAATCTCGATGTCCACCGGTGCCGAGAAATCGCGCAATAGAGAAAGAACCGGCGCTTCAGCAACCTGTGTGAATGTCCACGTTTGTTCTGAGGTATCCAATTCCAATAAGAATTCGTCTGACGTTTTATTATTTAGCGTTGCGCTCAACACGCGCCCTTGAGGTCCGATTAAGCCTATCTTAATGGGTATCAATAATGGTTCTTTCTTTAGCGAACCCTCGTGCAGCCGTTCGATCCCGACGACTTCGTTGTGTTGGGTGAGGTGAACGGTGTAGTGTTGAGTAGCTGGGTCGTAATGCGTTGAGGCAATCACCTTTGGTGTACCCGCTTGGGAATACCACCGTCTAAATATGGAAAGACTTTTACCTGGATTCTCTGCTTGATAAACACTGTCCATGGCATCGATGAAATCATCGCAGGTTACGGCTTGACCATCGTGGCGACGTATGTATTCGCGCATTCCTTGTTGGAAAAGCGCTTCGCCAAGTAAGGTGTGCTGCATGCGTATGACTTCAGCGCCTTTTTCATAAATTGTGGCGGTGTAGAAATTACTGATTTCTTCATAGCTTTCCGGCCGTATCGGATGCGCCATGGGCCCGGCATCTTCGGGGAATTGCGCTAAACGCAGCGTGCTAACGTCATCAATGCGTTTAACAGCTTTAGCACTGTCGGCCTGAGCAGCGTCCAACTGGGCGGCCAGCATATCCGCAGAGAACTCTTGTTCTCTAAAAACAGTAAGGCCTTCTTTTAACGATAATTGAAACCAGTCTCGGCAAGTAACACGATTACCAGACCAGTTGTGAAAATACTCGTGTCCGATAACGGCTTCGATATCGCGATACGTGGTATCGGTCGTGGTTTGAGGGTCTGCCAGCACATAGGCGGCATTAAAGACATTCAAGCCTTTGTTTTCCATCGCGCCCATATTAAAGTCGTGAGCCGCTACGACCATGTATCGGTCTAAATCAAGTTCTAATCCAAAACGCTCTTCATCCCATCGTAACGAGCGCTCTAAACTATCTAAGGCCCATAAGGTTTTTGCGCCATCGCCTTTGTCGCTATAAACCTGTAATAATACGTCGCGCCCGCTTGCGGTTTGAACGGTGCGTTCTTGGCAATCAAAATCGCCAGCGACTACAGCAAAAAGATAAGACGGTTTAGGAAAGGGATCTTCCCATATAACTTGGTGCTTATTATTTTCTAATAGAGTGTGTCGCAATAAATTGCCATTCGACAGCATGATGGGGTAGGCGTCTTTATCAGCAACCAAGCTAACTTGGTAGCGAGTCATCACATCTGGGCGGTCGGGAAACCAAGTAATTCGTCTGAAGCCTTCAGGTTCGCATTGGGTGAAAAGCTGTTCGCCCGACACGTATAAGCCCATTAAGGTCGTGTTTTGAATAGGGCTGCACGTATTGACGATCTCAATGAGATTTTCCTCGGCCTGCAAATTAAGGGTCAGAGCCTGTTCACTAAGCGTGTATTCATCTGCCTGAAGTGCTTTTCCGTTCACACTGACACTAAGCAGCGTTAATTGCTCGCCATCCAGCACCAGCGGCTGGGGGGGGTCTTGCTTCGATATTGCGGTGAATCGTGTTGTGACGGTAGTGGTTTGCGGGCTTAAATCGAAATTCAGAGAAAAATGCTCAATGGAATAAGGAAAGGGTTGCCAGTCTTGGCGATGGATGGTGGTTCTGCCAGTGTCAGTACGCATAGTGATTAATCGCTGATATATAAAGTTGCTATTATTGTAATGTGATAAAAGATAAAAGCTTCACGTCGCCTTAGCGCAACTGTTTGAGCCAATATGTGTTTGGTCTGCAAAGCTGGGCGTATGATGGTTTTAACCATTTTCTTTTTATTTTCAATAAAGGAGCGCTTATGTTACTGGGTACTAAACGCTCATTTTTAACGCTGCGCTATTACTTGGCTTTAGGTAGTCTGGCCTTTTTACTGTCAGGTTGCGCGTCAAGTAGTTGGTCGGCCAAGGTAAGTAGCTATCAGCGTTGGCCTGATAACGTGGTTGGCGAGCGGTATCGTTTGCAGCCTACGGAAAACCAATTAGGCAATTTAGAGTATGAGTCTGTTGCCGATACCGTGCGTGCTGCGATAGGCGCCACGGGTTTAGTGGAAGGTAAAGAAGACGCTCGATTTGTCGTGCACCTTAGCTACGGCTCTGAACGTAAGGAAGAGTGGGTTCAGCATTACCACGATCCGTATTTTGACGGCATGAGGCCATTTGGCTCGATTTGGGGTGGCCATTACGGTGGTTTTGGGGGTGGTATCTATTACAGCCCCCGCATTGTTAGTGTGCCGGTGCAGTATCAAGAATACCGGTTAACCGTAATTATTAACGATAGCACTCAGAATAATTCTGAGGTGTATCGCTCAAGTGCTACGAGTTCAAGCGGTGGAAATAACTTGATGGAAGTAATGAGTGGTTTAGCGCAGGCCGTTTTTGATCAGTTTCCCGGCAATAATGGTGAGGTCAGAGAGATAACCTTTCAGCGTAATCGCTAATTAACGATTACGCCATTGATAATCATTTGTTATCAGGTGTGATATTATTTTTCAATTAGAAACTTATCGCGTTTAATGCCTTTGGCTTCAGCGTCAACAATCCACCGGGGAGGGCGACCACGACCTGTCCATGTGTCTCCGGTATCGGCATTTTTATAGCGTGCAGGTAAAGCAGCTTTAGGAGCTGTCGTTACTTTCTCTTCGCGCTTGGCACGACGGTTGTACGCTTCAGTGACTTCATCGATGCTGATGTCGTACTCAAGCATAGAACGGATAATCGAATTAATAACGGGCCGCCGTTGGCGTGTCTTTAGCGTACGCATTTTACGTTGTAGCTTAAGAATTTCTTTTTCGATATTTTGCTTTTCTAAAGTAAACGACTCTTGTGGCATTATTAATTCCTTAGTGAAATCTGCGGTTATTGGTATTTACTGTATGTGCTTAATTTATGGCGTCACATTGATTTAATTTTAACTCTATTTTTAGAAACTTGAAAATAGAGTTTTGATTTATTGTGAGCACAACTAACGAGGACAACTTACCGGTGAAAAACACACTGAGTAGAACTAAGATAGTTAAGGTCGCTGCCTTGCAAATGGTGTCTTCAACTGATTTAGATGAGAATTTACGTCAGGCACAAAATTTAATCGAAAATGCAGTGCAGTCTGGGGCGAAGTTACTGGCGCTGCCTGAATATTTTTGTTTTATGGGCTTACGCGATCGAGATAAATTGGCCCATCTAGAGTCAGATGGCGAAGGCCCAGTGCAGCAATTTTTAAGTGAACAAGCTCGTAAATATCAAATCTGGTTAATTGGTGGCACATTGCCTCTTGAAAGTCCCGATTTAAATCGAATTTATAACAGTGCTTTGGTGTACGGCCCGCAGGGGGAGCGCGTGGCCCGTTACGATAAAATTCATTTATTCAGTTTTAAGAAAGACGACGAGTCGTATGACGAGTCTCGCACCATTCGCCCTGGAGAGTGTCATCCACAAGTGTTTGACACGCCTTTGGGACGTGTTGGATTAGCCGTCTGTTACGACTTGCGCTTTCCGGAGTTATTCCGAGCGATGGGGGATGTTAATTTGTTAATTATTCCCTCGGCCTTTACTTACACCACAGGTCAGGCACACTGGGAGGTATTGTTGCGTGCACGTGCTATAGAAAATCAGTGTTACGTGTTGGCTCCGGCTCAGGGTGGGAAACATGAGAACGGGCGGCGTACCTGGGGGCATTCTATGTTAATTGACCCTTGGGGCAATATTGTTGACAACGTCTCTGAAGGCTCGGGTTATGCTGCTGGTGAAGTCGAGTTAAGTTATTTACGTTCGGTGCGCCAGAGCTTACCTGCATTACAGCATCGAATGATGTAGAAGCATTAAGGATATTTAGGATATATGAACATCACAAACCCCGCTATTGAAGCCCTAGGTACCGCAAAAATGTTATTGCTTGAGCCGTGGGGGTTAAGCGAAAGCGACCTTGATACGGCGATGTCTGAAATTTTTGAACATCAAGTCGACTACGCGGATCTTTATTTTCAGTATACGCGTAGCGAGGGGTGGAGTCTGGAAGAAGGCATTGTTAAAGCGGGTAGCTTTTCTATCGAACAGGGCGTTGGGGTAAGGGCGTTAAGCGGTGAAAAAACGGCTTTTGCTTATTCAGATGCTTTGAACAAAGAGGCCTTGCTTTCATCAGCTCATGTCGTACGTAGCATTGGTCGGCAAGGTGCGACTAAGCGGGTACGTGTTAATGGACAAAAAGGTAAGGCAAGTACACCCCATCAGTTGTATCCACAACAGGATCCCCTAAACAGTTTAAGTGCCAGTGAAAAAGTGGCTTTACTGGAAAAAGTCGAGGCGAAAGCCCGTGCTGCAGACCCAGCGGTCATTCAGGTGATGGCAGGCTTAGGGGCTGAATATGATGTCATGATGGTGGTGGGCAGTGACGGGCGTTTGGTGGCTGATGTGCGTCCCTTAGTTCGCCTATCTGTCTCGGTTATCGTAGAGCGTAATGGTAGACGCGAAGTGGGCAGTTCAGGTGGCGGCGGTCGCTACGGTTTGGCCTACTTTAGTGATGACATGATCGATAGCTATGTTAGCTTAGCTGTCAATTCGGCCTTGACATCGCTTGAGGCCACGCCGGCACCAGCAGGTGAAATGACGGTCGTATTAGGCTCAGGTTGGCCTGGTATCTTATTGCATGAAGCGGTAGGGCATGGGTTAGAGGCCGACTTCAACCACAAAGGCTCTAGCGTGTTTGCCGGTCGTATTGGTGACCGTGTTGCAGCAAAAGGGGTGACGGTCATTGATGACGGTACCTTAGCCGACCGCAGGGGTTCACTAAACGTTGATGATGAAGGTAATCCAACCCAGAAAACCGTGCTAATCGAAGACGGTATATTAAAAGGTTATCTGCAAGATAGTCGTAATGCTCGTTTTATGAATGCAAAGGTGACGGGCAATGGTAGACGCGAGTCTTATGCTCATGTTCCCATGCCTCGAATGACAAATACCTACATGCTAGATGGTACGCACGAGCATGATGAAATTATCGCTTCCGTCAAAAATGGAATTTACGCTGCTAATTTCGCTGGTGGGCAGGTCGATATCACCAGCGGCAAGTTCGTCTTTTCTACCTCAGAAGCGTGGTTAATAGAAAACGGTAAGTTGGTGCGTCCTGTAAAAGGAGCAACATTAATTGGTAATGGATTCGATGCCTTGAACCGAGTCAGCATGATTGGAAACAACATGGCGCTAGATTCGGGCGTTGGTACTTGCGGCAAAGAAGGGCAAAGCGTACCGGTGGGTGTAGGCATGCCGACCATTCGTATTGATGGGCTTACCGTCGGGGGGACGGCTTAATCAGTAACGAGCGAAAATAAGGTAGTAAAAAAGGGGCATCCGGTAACGATGTCCCTTTTTTTGTATCAAAAACCGTTATTGACACTAATTATTCGACGGCATATGATTAGTGTACTAATTAATTTGGATTTGTTTTGGATGCCTATCTGATAAATGAACACTGAGCACGAATACGATCTGCGCATTTTGCGCGCTTTACGCAAAATTACTCGTTCTATTGCTTTGCATTCACGGCAGTTAGCCGCTGGCAGCAATATTACGGCTCCCCAGCTTATTTGCTTGCGTACGGTTATTGAGAAAGGTCCATTAACGGCGACAGCGATTAGCCGCGAGATGCACATCAGTCCCAGCACTGTCGTTGGTATTCTGGATCGTCTCGAAGACAAAGAGCTTATCGTTCGTGAGCGTGGCCGCGAAGATCGACGTATTGTGTTTATTACTGCTACGCCTGCAGGTAAGACGTTGGCTTCAGAGACGCCATCGCCCCTGCAGAAACAACTCGCTGATGCGTTGAATAACTTGCCGGAGCTAGAACAAGCTACCATCACGTTATCGTTAGAACGTATCGTTCGATTAATAGATTCAGACTCTGAAATGGCCACAGAGGCCTCAGATACTGTTTCACCGATATTGGAGGTCCCGGTCGGGAGTGTTCCTCCTGAATCTGGGTTAGTAGTGTGAAAAACCTCATATTCAAGAAGCCACAACATAAAACAGAAAAACCGAGAAATGGTGATTCTGAACCAGAAGACCCGCTGATATTTCGTGCTCCCATCGCCGACGATGGGGCACGAATACATCAGTTAATCTCAGAGTGCCCACCACTCGACGTAAATTCAGTTTACGCATACTTGCTTTTAGCCGAACATTTCGCAGAAACCTGCGTAGTGGCCGAGCATCAAGACAGCCTTGTAGGCTTCATCTCTGCATACATTCTTCCCAATCAGCCTAACGTGCTATTCATTTGGCAAGTAGCCGTGCATTCCGATGCGCGAGGGCAGCGTTTGGGGCAACGTATGTTGCATCATTTGCTCGACCGTTCGAGCCTAAAGTCTATTCAATATTTAGAAACAACTGTCAGTCCCGAAAATCAAGCATCTCGTTCTATGTTTAATAACGTAGCGCGTCAACTTAATACGCAACTTGATGAGGGTGTTCTGTTTCAGTCGCATCACTTTGGTGAGCAGACACACGCAGACGAACCTTTGCTTCGGATCGGACCCTTTTCGCACGACTTGTAGTGGGTTACTGCTCGGTTCTATTTTTAATGTAAATGAAGAGAACTCAGCTTTCGTGCGGAAAAGTGTATTCGGAGGGAAGTTGTGTTCAAGGAAGGAGAGAGAAAAATGACTGATTTAAAAATATTTGACAGAATGGAGTCTGAAGTTCGAGGCTATATCCGTTCGTTTCCCGTTGTGTTTAAGAAGGCCAAAGGTTCCATACTTTTTGATGAACAAGGCAAAGAGTATGTGGACTTTTTCAGTGGCGCTGGAACCTTAAACTACGGTCATAACAACTCACATCTTAAAGAAAAGGTTATTGAATACCTAAGTTCTGATGGGGTTGTGCATGGTTTGGATATGGCCACCAGCGCTAAAAAGTACTTTCTGGAAACCGTAGAGCGCCGTCTGTTTAAGCCCCGCAATTGGGAATATATCTTACAGTTTACCGGGCCTACCGGTACTAACGCTGTCGAAGCCGCATTGAAATTGGCGAGACAGGTTAAAGGGCGACAAAATATTGTTTCCTTTACCCATGGTTTTCATGGCGTAAGTGCAGGTGCGCTAGCCGCTACTGCCAATCGAAAGTTTCGTACCGCAGCAGGCACGGGTCTGTCTAACACGACCTTTCTTCCCTACGATGGCTACATGGGCCCCGACGTCAATACCTTGGCGTACTTCGAGCGTATGCTGGAAGACCCAAGTAGCGGTTTAGACCATCCGGCGGCCGTTATCGTGGAAACCGTGCAGGGCGAAGGTGGGGTGAATGTAGCCACTCGCGCATGGATGCAAGAGCTACAACGCCTCTGCCGTCGTCATGACATGTTACTTATCGTGGACGATATTCAGGTAGGGTGTGGGCGTACAGGAAGCTTTTTCAGCTTCGATGAAATGGATATTCAGCCTGACATCATTACCTTGTCAAAATCACTATCTGGATTTGGCTTACCAATGTCGCTTGTGCTGATTAAGCCCGAGCTAGACCAGTGGAAACCTGGAGCGCATAGTGGTACGTTCAGAGGGAATAATCTGGCTTTTGTTACCGCGGCTCATGCATTGGATAAATACTGGAGTGATGACGCTTTTAAAGAGCAAACGCAAGCGAAAGCAGCCATCGTTGGTGACTGGTTAGAAAACATTGTTCATAGCTATCCCGATGCTGGTTTTAATGCACGTGGGCGAGGCTTGATTCAGGGCTTGGTAACCCCAGCGCGATCGGGTTTAGCGTCTGTGATTAGTGCTCAGTGCTTCCAGAAAGGCTTGGTAATCGAAACATCAGGCGCGAATGACGAAGTGTTGAAGCTATTGCCTGCGCTAACGATTAGTGATCAGGAACTGCAGCATGGTTTAGAAGTGATTGAGCAAAGCGTTGGTTATGCCTTAGACCAACAAAGTCGAAAGAAGGTTGTGAAAATTGCAGGAGCAGGAAAATGATTGTTAGAAATGTAAAAGATGTGATTGGTACCAAAGATGAAATGCGTACGGATAACTGGGTTAGCCGTCGGGTATTGTTAAAGAAAGATGGTATGGGTTTTTCGTTTCATGAAACCACCATTTTTCCGGGTACCGAAACGCACATACATTATCAAAATCATCTTGAAGCAGTGTGGTGCATCGAGGGCGATGGCGAAATCGAAACCATTGCCGACGGTAAAAAATACGATCTACACGCAGGTGTGGTTTACGCTCTTAACGAGAATGATGAACACTGGTTACGCGGTGGAAAAGAGCCTTTGCGTGTGATTTGTGTATTCAATCCCCCTTTAACCGGACTTGAAGTCCATGACGCAGAAGGGGTGTATCCATTAGTAATGGATGAAAGTACAGCAAATTAAAGGAGTCGAATCATGAATACCTCGATTGCAGACTTATATGTATCGAGAACCGAACGCGGGTCAGCGATCATCGCTCGCCAAGAGCCGACGGTATATGAGGATGGCACTTATGTTCAGGCGCTCACAACCGAGCAACTGACCAGTTACGAAAATAACGGTTTTCTTGTGATGGAAGAGTTATTTAGTGCGGCGGAAGTGGATGAATTACTTGCTGAGGTCGACAGACTCGGTAAGGATGAGCGTCTACAAGGCCGTGCTGAATTAGTCACCGAACCTAACGGAAACGCATTGCGCTCGATTTTTCTCGTGCATAAGTTAAGTGAGAAAATTAAAGAGTTGGTGCGAGACCCTCGGGTTTTAGACGTGGCGAGACAAATACTGGGGTCTGAAGTTTATATCCACCAGTCTCGAGTCAACTTGAAACCCGGTTTGAATGGCAAAGAGTTTTATTGGCACTCAGATTTTGAAACGTGGCATGTTGAAGACGGTATGCCCACCATGAGAGCCTTAAGTTGTTCGTTATTATTAACCGATAACAACGCGTGTAATGGTCCTTTGATGTTGGTGCCTGGATCGCATAAGCAGTTTATTGCGTGTGAAGGCATTACGCCGAGGAACAACTACGAGCGCTCGTTGAAGAAACAAGAGGTGGGGGTTCCTGACCCCCTTAGCCTTAAGTTATTGGTGGATAACGGAGGCCTTCACCCCGTGTGTGCAAAAGCAGGCTCGGTGGTATTCTTTGATTGCAATACCATGCACGCCTCGACAGGAAACCTGTCGCCGTGGCCACGTGCTAACGTATTTACGGTTTATAACAGTGTAGAAAATGTGCTGCAAGAGCCAAAGTACGGTCTCGATCCGCGGCCAGAGCATATTGCAACCCGAGAGGGTTTCGAGGTGCTAAAGCGCGCCGGAGAGCTTGTGTCGTAATCGGCAATATCACAGCGTAGTTACACATAAAAAACGCTCTCTTAGTAAGTACTAAGAGGGCGTTTTTTTTTTATCAGGCTATCAGCGAGACGAGAGAGCTCGAATCAATGGCCGTTATTTTGCACGATGAAGTTGCTTAAAAACTCTTTAGTGCGCTCTTCCTGCGGTGTGACGAATATTTGCTCAGGGCTTCCATCTTCAACGATTTTTCCCTTATCAAAGAAACAAATACGATCAGAGATTTCTTTGGCAAACTGCATTTCATGGGTGACCAATAATATGGTTAAGTCATGTTTTTTGCTTAGACGTTGAATGACGCTTAATACTTCCCCAACGAGCTCTGGGTCCAGAGCCGAAGTCGGCTCGTCAAAGAGTAGAATGTTGGGCTGCATGGCTAAGGCGCGAGCAATGGCTACGCGTTGCTGTTGACCCCCAGATAGTTGACTGGGAAACTTATCGGCTTGATCGGATAGCCCTACAAGCTCCAGATATTCGTCTGCGCGTTTATTCGCTTTTTCTTTACTCAGTCCCAGCACGTGTATAGGGGCTTCGGTCACGTTGCGCTTCACCGTCATATGCGGAAAAAGATTAAACTGCTGGAACACCATCCCCATTTCTTTACGCATCGTGCGTAGATGCCCCTCGCTGGCAGCGACCAGCTCATCATTTTTCAGCTCATGCCACAGTGGCTTACCAGCCACCCAAATTACGCCATCCTGTATGTTTTCTAGGGTCATGAGTATGCGTAAGACCGTCGATTTTCCTGAACCTGAAGGGCCAATAATCGTGACTTTCTCGCCGCGACTAACTTGAAAATCTAAGCCATCAAGCACCGTAATGTCACCAAACTTTTTGGTGACATTGTCGAATTTTATAATTGCCTCGTCGTGGCTTTGCTCGGTATTCATCGTAGTGGTATTCCTTGTTTGGGTAGCCTTGTATCTAAATAGCGCACGCCCCACGATGCGACTAAGGTCAGAATCAGATAGAGGCCGCCCACCATAGAGAGCGGCACCATGTAATTGAAGGTACGATCGCCAATGATTTTGGCGACATTTAAGACCTCTAACACCGACACTACCGATAAAATCGGCACATCCTTCATGATGGAGACTAAATAATTACCCAATGCGGGAACGATTCGAGGTATAGCCTGCGGGAGGATAACAATACCGAAGGTGCGCAGCGGTGATAAATCTAAAGCATGGGCGGCTTCGGTTTGACCTCGCGTGATGGACTCAATACCTGCTCGGTAAACCTCGGAGGTATACGCACTGTATTGAACGCCTAGGGCGAGGGCACCGGTTAAAAAGGCGGGTAGAACTAGGCCGTAATCGGGAAGTACATAATAGAGAAAAAATAATTGCACGAGTAAAGGGGTATCGCGAATGAACTCAGTTAAAAACCGAGCCGGCCACGAGATGATCTTAAAACGCACGCTTTTCAGGCCCGCTAGAATTAATCCTAATACAGCGGCAACAACAAAACCGAGCAGTGTTGCTTGTATGGTAACGATTAATCCGCGTAATAAAATGGGTAGTATCGAGACGGCAAATGCCCAATTATTGCTGGTGTCCCATGCATAACCAAATAGCATAATTAGCTCCGTCCAGCGCGCCAACGCCCAGTTAGTCGTTCAAGGGTCTTCATGAAGGCCGTTAATACCAAAGCCATTCCGAAATACATGAAGAGTAAAAGGGTGTAGATGGTGGTGCTGTCTTGGGTGTAGTTTCGTATCTGTTCGGCTCTAAAGGCCAAATCACCCAAGCTAATCAAGGAAACCAGAGCGGTGTCCTTTAGATTCTGTACCGCCAGATTCCCAAAGCTGGGCATCATTTCGGGTATAGCTTGCGGAACAGAAATGCGCCACATGGTTTGCCTTGGCGTGAAGTCTAAAGCTTGAGCGGCTTCAAGCTGTGAAGCGGGAACCGCTTGAATCGCTCCTCTGACGACCTCCGCGCCGTAGGCGCCAATATTAAGACTTAATGCCAGTGTTCCTGCCACCACCGGAGGAAGACGCAAATCTATCCCGATACTTTGGCCTAATACTGGCAAAGCGAAGAAAAGCCAAAATAGTTGTACGAGTAACGAGGTGCCTCGGAAGACTTCAATAAAGGCGATTGAGAACGACTTAACCAACCAGTTCGGCGACAGCTTCCCTACACCGAACATAAAGGCGATTATTGTGCCAAAAATACTTGAGTAAACGGTCAACTTGATCGTGACCCAGGCGCCGCTTAATAACGGGCCGCTGTAATTCATCCAGTCCATAACTGTATCCGCCGTATCCCCGTCTTAAACTCATTTTGTAAGAGTAATTGGGGAGAATTCATCCCCTACTAGTGACCTAGTAGGGGATGAGATTTACGTACAAAGCGTAATTTAGCCTTCGCAAAGTTGACTGGTTGTACGGGTAGGAGACGCTTCTAAGTCAGCATCAGTGAAACCGTAGCCCGCTAAGATGTCTTTCCATTCTTCAGTTTGCTTAAACTTAACAAGCTCTTCATTCACAGCGTCTCTAAAACTTTCGGAGCCCTGCGAGAATGCAAAGCCCCCCCAGCTTCGTATGGCTTCGCCGTCAATGACAGGGTCTTTAAAGTTCGCTGCGATTTCGACCTTGTCGCTCTTGGAGGCGAGCTCGCTAGCGGTTAAGCTGGTCGCTGCGTAAGCATCCGCACGGCCTGTGGATACCGTAGAAATGGCATCGGCATTATTCGCGATGGTGACCATGCGGCTTTCGTCCACACCTAAGGCTTGCATCATTTCTAGCTGATCAGCACCGGCCATGATGGCGACGGTGTAATCGCTGTCGCTAAAGTCTTCATAAGCGTGAATGTTTTTGGGGTTGCCCTCAGCAACCATTAGGCCCTCTCCGTAAGAGCTGTTTGGTTCGGAGTAAAGCACCTGCTTACAGCGCTCGGGCAGTATGGCCATTTCGGCGGCTACCATATCAAAGCGGTTGGCCTGAAGGCCGGGAATTAACGAACCAAAGTTTGTGGTGGACCACTCAATGCGATCAATGCCGAGATTTTTCATGATGGCTTTAGCGACGTCTGGGCCTGCCCCTTTGGCATTGCCTTCTAAATCCATATAGCCATAAGGAATTTCATTAGCGACTGCAATGCGCACTGAACCTCGGTTTTGAATCTCTTCTAATGATGCAGAGTGGGCGGCTCCCGCTACGGTCAACAAGCTAGCGGCGGCAATAGCGGTCAGTGTTGACGAAAAGGTGTTGAGACGCATGGTTGTCCTTTTATAAATATATACAGCGAAAATCATTAGCACACGAATGATTTGGTGAGTTAATGATACTACGCCATATTATTATGAGACAAATCATATTGTTTCAAACTATTGTGTTTGCGACTTCAATAGCCGTTGCTAGGCTGATAGCGAAAGCGGCTTGAAAAGCATTGAATCTGCTTGCGGTACCTTGGGTGCTGTGCTAGCATGGGTACCTATGTACACCAAACAAGTTTATTTTTTCTTTTACTTTTTTGCTTTTCCAAGGCCGCTGGCGCAGGAAGGGATGAATCGTACATACGCAAAATAGTAAACGAAATCCTAAAAAAGCCGCCAGCAAAGCAGGGCGGCTTTTTTTGTGCCGCATTACCGCAAAACTGGCACAAACCTACTGGAGTTGAATCGTGTCGCACAATACTGATGATCTACGTATCAGGGAAATTAAAGAGCTAAGTCCACCCGCGCACGTGATGCGTGAGTTTCCGTGTTCGACAGACGTGGCAAAAACAGTGCACGACACTCGTCGCGCTGTTCACGAGGTTTTACATGCCAAAGATGACCGTTTGGTTGTGGTCATCGGGCCTTGTTCTATTCATGACCCTAAAGCGGCCATCGAGTATGCAAAGCGGTTATTGGCCGAGCGTGATCGTTTTAGCGACGAGCTAATTATCATCATGCGCGTGTACTTTGAGAAACCCCGTACCACTGTAGGTTGGAAAGGCCTTATTAACGACCCTAATTTAGATGGTAGTTTTAATATCAATCAGGGCTTACGTACCGCACGGGAGTTGTTGCTTGAAGTTAACTCACTGGGTTTACCGGCGGGTTGCGAGTTTCTTGACATGATTACCCCTCAGTATATTGCTGATTTGGTTTCTTGGGGTGCTATTGGGGCCCGTACCACCGAAAGCCAAGTACACCGCGAGCTAGCGTCGGGTTTATCCTGCCCAGTCGGGTTTAAGAATGGCACGGGTGGAAGTACGCGCATCGCTGTTGATGCGATTAAAGCCGCAGCGTCATCGCATCACTTCTTGTCCGTGACCAAGGGCGGTCATTCTGCGATTGTTTCCACGGGTGGTAACGCCGACTGTCACATTATTCTACGTGGTGGTAAGGCGCCTAACCACGATGCAGAAAGCGTTGATAAAACCGGTAAAGAAATGGAAGCGGCAGGTTTGCTACCACGCATTATGATTGACTCAAGCCACGCCAATAGTAATAAAGATTACCGACGTCAGCCGCAGGTCATCGAAGAGGTTTGCACTCAGATCGAAGCGGGTGACGAGCGTGTGTTCGGCGTTATGGTAGAGAGCCATTTGGTTGAAGGAAAGCAAGACCTTACGGCCGGACAAAAACTGACATACGGTCAAAGTATTACCGATGGGTGCATCGGTTGGGACGATTCCGTTGCTGTGCTTGAGCGTTTAGCGAAAGCGGTACAGGTCAGACGTCAACATGCTAGCGTCGCTGCGTAATCTGGTAGTGTCTAGCGGCGCGGGCTTTTGTCTACGTAGTAGGCAGCTCAGCGCTCAGGCGCTATGATGTAAATGTGTATTAAGCCATCACTCATTTAAGTGATGGCTCTTTTATTTTTGTATTGTTAACTATCGTTATGTCTGGTTCTTCTCAAAGTAAAGGACGTGTCATTGTCGGCATGTCAGGTGGCGTGGATTCGTCGGTCAGTGCGTGGCTGCTGAAACAGCAGGGTTACGACGTGCTCGGGGTATTCATGAAGAACTGGGAAGACGATGACGATAGTGAATACTGCTCGTCGCGACAAGATTGGCTTGATGCGGTAAGCGTTGCTGATCTCGTCGGCGTTGATATTGATGCGGTGAATTTTGCGACGGATTATAAAGAACGTGTCTTTGCCGAGTTTTTGCGTGAGTATTCGGCCGGCCGTACGCCTAACCCCGATGTGTTGTGTAATGCTGAAATTAAGTTTAAAGCGTTTTTAGATCATGCTATGACGTTGGGCGCTGATTTTATTGCGACGGGGCATTACGCTCGTGTTCGGTCTGTTCAAGCCAAGTCGGGAAGTACGCGATATCAGCTTCTTAAAGGTGTGGACA
Source organism: Paenalcaligenes sp. DL 463 (assembly GCF_057475185.1). NCBI lineage: Bacteria > Pseudomonadati > Pseudomonadota > Betaproteobacteria > Burkholderiales > Alcaligenaceae > Paenalcaligenes > Paenalcaligenes sp. DL 463. The sequence continues at coordinate 1,301,851 of NZ_JBYBKX010000001.1, forward strand.
CAAGTAAAGACCAAAGTTATTTTCTACACCGATTGAATCAAGAGCAATTGTCCCGCACGTTGTTTCCGCTCGGCGAGTTGCCCAAAACGCAGGTGCGTCGTATTGCAGAAGAGCTAGCGCTACCCAATGCCGCAAAGAAAGACTCGACCGGAATCTGCTTTATTGGCGAGCGTCCTTTTAGGGAGTTTTTGAATCGCTATTTGCCCACGCAACCAGGGCCTATCAAGACGCCAGAAGGCCAAGTTATCGGTCAACACGTGGGCTTGGCGTTTCATACTTATGGCCAGCGTAAAGGTCTTGGCATCGGAGGTGTCAAAGGTCAACAACGAGCGGATGGCACGGCAGATGCTTGGTATGCTGCGCGTAAAGATCTGGCTAACAACACCTTATATGCCGTCCAAGGTCATGACCACCCTTGGCTGCTAACAACGCAGTTAAAGGCCGAAGACATTAGTTGGATTGACGGGCAGTCGCCAGCATTGGGCGATTACGCCGCTAAAACACGCTATCGACAAGCGGATGCTGCTTGTCGATTGATGCAGTCTAATGCAGAGGGTTTTGAGCTGCAGTTTAGCGAATCCCAATGGGCGGTCACGCCGGGACAGTCAGCGGTGTTATACGATGGGGATATCTGCCTAGGCGGCGGAATCATACGTTAGAACGACGTAGAACGGTGTAATTGAAAAAAGCTACCTATACTATATGGTAGCTTTTTTTATTACGTACGTGCTGTTTTAGCTTGTGGGGGCAGCGGTGCCTTGAAAGGATGGGCGCTCTTGAAGCTTTTCGTTTAGACGCTTTAGATTCGGATGTTGGCTGCGCCAATCGATTTCAGGAAAACGTAGGTCGATGTAGCCTAGGGCACAGCCGACGGCGACGTCAGCTAAAGTAAAGCTTATGCCCATACAAAAGGCTTGCTCACCAAGCGCTTCTTCCATGTGTGCTAACGAGGCATGAATTTTACTTTCTTGGCGTTTAATCCATGTTGAGCTTCGTAGCTCGGCAGGGCGACGGTGTAATTCGATAAAGATAGCGACCGAGGCGTCCAGAATGCCATCAGCTAGAGCTTCCCAACACTTCGTTGCGGCCCGCTCTCTACCCGACTGGGGTAGTAGCCGTCCAACAGGCGATAGGGTGTCTAAGTATTCGACGATAACGCGGGAATCAAACAAACTACCGTAGTCGTCCATGATGAGACAAGGAACCTTGCCTATCGGATTGTGTTGTTGAATTTCTGAATCGTCGGCCCACACGTCTTCGAGTACTAATTCGTAATCGAGCTTTTTTTCGGCCATCACTACTCGCACTTTGCGAACGTATGGGCTGGTGAGTGAACCTAGGAGTTTCATAGATGAGTATTGTTAATTGCCAACAAAAAGTATAGCAGGTAGCGTTGCTTTTACCCCTAAATTGGGCTGTTTAAGCATACAGTTAACAATTGATGAATAAGAGTGTGGTTAATAAGCTGTGATTTTACGAATTTCAGCGAATAACTTGCTTAACCAAAATGCTTTAGGTAGCGGTGCGGTAACTCAGGGAAGGATGCCCCGAGTTACCCCAGATGGTTGTTTATTCTTGAGCTTCACTAATGGGGCGAGCCACATACCAATTTCGATCTAAAAATAAATGATGCTCTAGACCGTCTTTGCTACAGTTGGCGTCAATGCTTAGTTGAGGGGCTTCGTTTTCTCCCACATTAAAATTATCGGCTTCCACTTCAGCGGCAGCAAAATAGGCGTTCACGTTAAGGTCAGGCAAGCCATGTTCGAGCACAAACTGTTGGACGGCATTTTTACCTTCATCCGTTAAAGCATAGGTATACATGTGCAGCCTCCTAATCAAGGTGGGGGTATGAAAATTCTACCTTATCTACAGAGTTAAGCATGATTTGTCTTGCCGCTAGGTGTATCACTCTCTGTTTTTACGTAGCGGCTCGTGTTGGGTGGGCGCGATGGTAGAATAGGGTTTCGCTTTTTTATTTCTCTTTCTCAATTTAGTCTAATGCAAATCGCAGAACAATTAACCGCACTTAATGCGCTATCCCCCTTGGATGGCCGCTATGCAAGCCGTTGTGACTCGTTACGTGGCTTACTTTCCGAGGCAGCTTTTATGGCTCACCGTGTTGAGGTCGAGGTGGCCTGGCTTATTGGTCTGTCTAAAGCGGGATTGCCAGAATTGGCTTCTTTTGATGCGAAGGCAGAAGCGACGCTTACGCAATTAGTAACGAATTTCTCTGAACGTGACGCACAGCGTATAAAGGAAATTGAAAAAGTCACTAACCATGACGTGAAAGCGGTTGAGTACTGGTTAAAAGAGCAAGTGGCAGACGATCCTGCGTTACAGCAAGCAGCAGAATTCATACACTTTGCCTGCACCTCTGAAGACATCAACAATACCTCGCACGCGCTAATGCTTACCCGTACGCGTGAATACGTGGTGTTGCCACAGTTAAACGCGGTGCTTGATGCGATTCGTAGTTATGCCAAGCAGTTTGCCGATCAGCCATTGCTATCTCGTACGCACGGTCAGCCAGCTAGTCCGACCACCATGGGTAAAGAGTTTGCTAACGTGGCGTATCGATTACAGCGAGCGATTGATGCGATTGCTCAGGTTGAGCCGTTGGCGAAGTTAAATGGTGCCACGGGTAATTACAATGCACACTTGTCTGCTTACCCTGATGTGAATTGGCCTGAGTTCAGTAAAAATGTGCTGAACGGTTTGGGTCTAACACAAAACCCCTTAACCATTCAAATTGAGCCACATGATTGGATGGCCGCATTTTTTGATGCCGTTGGTCGCGCCAATACGATTTTGCTTGATTTTAATCGTGATATTTGGGGCTATATTGCTATGGGCTACTTTAAGCAGCGTCTGAAAGAGGGCGAAATTGGCTCTTCAACCATGCCACATAAAGTAAACCCCATCGATTTTGAAAACTCGGAAGGAAATCTAGGTCTGGCCAACGCAATGTTACGCCACTTATCCGAGAAGCTGCCGATTTCGCGCTGGCAGCGAGACTTAACTGACTCTACGGTATTGCGTAATCTGGGCGTAGGTTTAGGTTACAGCATGGTCGCTTACGATTCGTGTTTGCGTGGTTTAGCAAAATTAGAACTCAACGCGGATGCCATCGATGCGGATATTGATGCGTGTTGGGAAGTTTTAGCCGAGCCCGTACAAACGGTGATGCGTCGCTTTGGTTTGCCTAACCCCTATGAACAGCTTAAAGAGCTAACTCGTGGAAAAGGCATTACGCAAGAGGCGTTGCGGGGCTTTATTCAAGGTTTGGATTTGCCTACTGAGGCGAAGCAATCGTTGCTTGAACTCACACCTCGTCGTTATATCGGTTTGGCCCAGCAATTAGCGCTTGATAGCTAAGTTGATGCCTTAAAAAGTGAATAAGCCGTGTTATTTGACGCGGCTTATTCTATATGGGCTTTATCGAGCACAGCAGCGCATTATTGATAACGTCCACAACCTTTATAAAGTTGGTTGTTAATGGTTAATGCCACCTCGTGGTCAAAGGCTTCACCGCTCATGGTGTCCACACAAGGTGTGCGTAACATATCAATCGATAAATTAGCACCATTATAGGTAGTGCGGTAATGGGTTCCAGCATACGTGCTTTGGGCTGGCGGCAAGTTCACGGTGTAACGAGTCTGGCCATAGTCCAGAAGAATATCGGCGATTTGGTTCTGTATGGTGAATGTCCAACCAGGCTCGTTGCCAAATGCCTTAAAGGCGCTTGGTGTGGCGGGCATGTCAGTGCCTGAGACTTGCATCAATCGGATCTGCCCTACGTCAGCCACATCGCCTTGGGCATCAAGGGGAATGAAAGTGTCAGTTGTCCAGCGCTTATTTCCCTGTGCGTCCAGAACTACGGCCCTTAACCCATACTGCTGATCAACAGGCAATTGTTTTTTATCGACGGCGAAAGCAAAGGGTATGGGTACCTGTCGGTTCTCTAAATTCATATCGTGGTGCCACACTTCATTGGCTTGAGCGTCGGCGGCCGGTAGGGCATGGACTGAAAAGCGAGCGGTAGAATTAGGGCTAAGGGCAATTCGCTGCAAGTAAGTCAGTTCGCCTTTAACGTTTAAGCCTTCTACCGCAGGTTCATTCATGCGGGATGGGCTCGTGCAGGCCGTAATGCCTAAGCAAGCCAGAGTTAAGGACGCGAGTGCTAGTTTTCTCATTCTTGTTACCTCCAAAGCAGTTATAGAAGATCACGGTAACGCACCAACGTGTCACTACCGTTTCGCGTGACGCTTAGAGACGGCAGGGCGTTCCAGTCTTAACCTTCGTACTCATCATAGGTAGACATTAACGTATGCACTAGAATGAAGTGGCAAACAAATGTTAATTGCTCAGTCATGTATAAGATCTGACCTAAGCGCTTCAAGTGACGCTCCGATGCACCTCAGGCACTTCCGTGCACAACTTATCCCCAGACTTAAGCACACATACTGTGGGTAAGTTGCATCCCATTTAGTCTGGTGGTGCTCAGGAAATTGTCCTGATTGGCGGTGTTAATCACCATCGTAGTCAGGATTTAAGCCCGAAAGCCTTACATGCCTTTATGACTAATGGTATTCTCTAGCTTTGGCTTTAGTCGGTCTGTGGCAGTGGCGTACTCAGTCTCAGGTATCGATACTTATTAACGGTTGAGCGCCTTTTATCGAGTTGTTACTTTGTTAAGTTATATTACTTCTAGTAAGCTGCCGATGCCTTGGGCAGTTTTCGATTTACATGTGTTCGTAGATGATGTTTCTGATAAAGAGCATTTAGTCATTGCTTTAGGCGATTTAAGCACGCCCGAGCCATTGCTAATGCGTATACATTCAGAGTGTTTGACCGGAGATGCGTTGTTTAGCCAGCGCTGTGATTGCGGGCCACAGCTACGTAAGGCGCTTGAGCGCATCGCTCACGAAGGGCGTGGTGCCGTGTTGTACTTACGTCAAGAAGGTCGTGGTATAGGCTTAGTTAATAAAATTAAAGCCTACCACTTGCAGGATCAAGGTGCGGATACAGTAGAGGCCAACGAGCAGTTGGGTTTCCCAGCCGACATGCGTCATTATCATATTTGTCAGCCAATGCTGAACCATTTTGACGTGAAAAGTTTGCGCTTGATGACCAACAACCCCAAAAAGGTTAAAGCTCTTGAAGACTTGGGTTTCGATGTGGTTGAGCGCGTACCCCACCAGATTGCAGGTAACCCTTTTAATATAAATTACTTGCAAACCAAATCAGAAAAACTTGGACATTTATTCGACGATAACGATTAGGTTTAGCGCGAAAGGGCGTTTGGCAAAGCTCGAAATGCACTAACCGCTCGGCGTTCATACAATAAAAAGCCCTGCCCACACAGTATTAAAACGTGTGAGCAGGGCTTTTTTTATTATTGCTGCGTACTCAACGCGGCGCGTTTATTACGCAGCCGCTGTTTCGCTAATCAGTTCGGATATTTGTGTTTCCGCAGCAGCCAGCGCTTCGTCGGCCGCATTTGGTGCGGTAGCAACACCTTCTGCACGCACTACATGCACGTCATTAATACCCACGAAACCAAATACTACCTTTAAGTAACTTTCTTGGTGCTCTAAGGCTTGGCCTTGTTCAGACGTGGAGTAAAAGCCACCACGTGATGAAGCAATAATCACTTTTTTCCCTGTGGCTAGACCCTCAACGCCATTTTCGGTGTATTGGAAAGTACGACGTGGCTGCAGAACACGGTCAATCCAGGCTTTCAGTTGGCTGGGGATGGTGAAATTATAAAAAGGGGCTGCTACAACGATTACGTCGGCGGCTAAAAATTGCGTGACCAGTTGCTCAGATACCTCGTTCTCTTTTTGAATTACGGCGTTAGTTTCGTCATCAAAAGCGGGGTTGCGAAATGCCATGGCATTCGCTGAGAAGTGATTAGGAGCCTCTACGGCCAAATCGAGGTACTCGACCTTAGTTGAGGGGTGAGCAGCAACCCATTGCTCGGTAATGCGTTGTGTCAGTTTTCGAGAAATGGAGTGTTCTCCATTAAGGCTTGAGTCGATTTGCAGTAATTTCATGTTTTATTCCAAAGTGTGTATTTGATACGTTGGGTCTATTATCGGTTGTCTTATCGTTTTGATATATGCCCTAGACGGCAATTTATTGTTGTCCATTAAGCAACAATAATGTTCAATTAAATTCTGTTGGCTTCTGGTCGTTAACTGACGGAAAATTCGCTTACTTAGCCTTAGTACGAGCAATTTACTCAGCGAAGTGGTATGATGTCGCCAGTCATTGGGGAGTAGCCGCTCTTCTTCTAGAGGCCACCGTCAACATACTTGCAATACTTTTATTGCATGGCGCTGGCAGCTCTTAGCCTGGCAAGACCTTTGACCGTGTCGTCCTCCGTATGGCTGGAGGGGTGGCATGGTCAATCGTACCTATCCAGCCAGGAAATTCACATGCAGGCCTTATTTGTATCAACGGGTATTGTTGCGCTCGCCGAGATTGGTGATAAAACTCAATTATTAGCCTTTATCCTCGCAGCCCGATTCAAGCGACCCGTACCCATCATTCTGGGCATCTTGTTAGCAACCTTGTTAAATCACGCCTTAGCGGGAGCGATCGGTGTGGCGTTGCCGTGGCTGATTGATTCCCAAGTTTTAGCGTGGGTACTAGCCGTCTCGTTCTTGCTAATGGCCGCTTGGATGCTAATACCCGATAAATTGGACGATGCAGATTTAGCGTTTCAGCGATACGGTGTATTTGTAGCAACAAGCGTGACTTTTTTCATTGCTGAGATGGGAGACAAAACCCAGATAGCCACGGTCGCTTTGGCAGCGCAATATGACGTTTTTTTTGCGGTGGTTATTGGAACGACACTGGGAATGATGATCGCCAATGTTCCGGCTGTGTTGATCGGCAAGGGCTTAGCTCATAAGCTTCCCGTGCGACTCGTACACTGTATTGCGGCCGTTATTTTTGCTGTGCTGGGCGTATTAGCGGTGCTTCAAGCACTGGGGAAAGTGAATTGGTTTTAGTTAACGATAGGGTGTTTAACACCTGCGTTGTTTTATGTTTGAAATAACGAGTTTTGCGTTGATTATCCAACACACTTAGGGCTTTTTACGGTAAATTTGCTTTTTTAGTCAAAAAGGCATATGTATATTACCAATTCTGCTGGTATAGTGATTGACTTTTCTCGTGTCGTCAGTTTTTCTGGCTACGGGCTTTTTTCAGTCTCTTTGTAAGACTGAGATCCTTTAACTAGGAGCAATATCGTTATGCAAGGCCTGCACCTTACCGCAGATTTATATCACTGCTCGGGCGATTTATCGATTTTTATCGATGAGCGCGCGCTGGCAGACTTATGTCGTGAACAGACTCAGCTATCTGGCTTAACCATCGTTGGTGAAAAGTGGGTCACTTTTCCCGAGTATCAGGGTGAGCCGGGTGGTGTCACGGGTACTGTGTTATTAGCCGAGTCTCATCTTGCTATTCATACCTGGCCAGAAACGGGTGGCGTCACATTGGATGTCTACGTTTGCAACTTTAGCGAAGATAATTCGGCTAAAGCACAACAGCTGATAGATGGCTTAATCAGTGCCTTTAAGCCCACTCAAGTTCAACGTAATACCTTGCTACGAGGCGATAAGAATGGCCCCGTTGGCAGTGGCGAATTATTGCTTGAAGGGTTAAACGATCACGCGGTTTACGGCTTTAGGTTCAATAAGCGAATTCTATCCAAGCAAACGTCGTTTCAACACCTTGAGCTGCTTGAGTCGCCTGACTTGGGTGTGACGTTGCGTTTAGATGGCTGTTTGATGACTTCCGAACGCGATGAGTTTTTCTACCACGAAGCCTTGGTGCATCCTTTGGCGATTAGTCATCCTGCGCCTCGTAAGGCTTTAATTATTGGTGGTGGCGATGGTGGGGCGCTAGAAGAGCTACTAAAGCACAGCACCATAGAGCATGTCACTTTAGTGGACCTTGATGCAGAGGTTATCGAAGTGTCACGCCAGTATCTTGGTGCCATTAACCATGGCGCTTTAGATAGTCCGCGTGTGCGCGTTTTAGCTGCTGATGGGGCTGAGTTCGTACGTACGACTCATGAAACCTACGATTTGGTGTTATTGGATCTTACCGATCCAGAAACGCCAGCTGGCCCCCTTTATACGACGTCGTTTTTTCAAGAGTGCAAACGGGTGATGGCTGCTGACGGTGCGATGGTACTGCACTTAGGCGCTCCGTTTTACGAGCCCGATCAAGTGCGTTCGTTAAGTAAGCAATTAAGTGGCGTTTTTGAGCACGTCAATGCCCATGGTTTGCACATACCGCTTTATGGCTCATATTGGGCGATGGCGATCGTCTCCGACTCTGTCATTCCTAAATCGTTGGCTGTTGGCGAGGTAGAGCAGCGCCTACAGCATCGCAATATTGGCGAACTTCAATATTACAATTCTGAAGTGCACGGTGCGTTATTCGCATTGCCTAATTATTATCGTAAGCTGTTGCCTGAAATGGCAGAGATTGGCTAAGGAGGCGATTCCAGTTGTTAAGCCGATGAGTTTAGCGATTGATCCCTAACTAGACTTCAAGTCTCGTTAGGGATTTTTATTTCTGCTATGGCTGTTTACTAGCCCGGGAGGGCTAGTTGCTTCTCTTGTTGTGTGTAATTTACGTGGATCTGAATTTAGTGGGTGGTGGCGAGGCGCGTTCCGACATGATGGATGTCTTTGAGACGGAAGCGTATGCGTAAACGCTGTTGTACATCGGAATCACCAATGGTTGCATCGGCGGTATAGGTCGTGCAGCCAAAGATAGGCGAGCTAAAAATGACAGTGCCTGCGACTTTTGGGCCATGCAAAGGTTGTAGATAAACGGTATCGCCTAGACGGATATCGGTTTCATTCAGGTTCTCGCTTTCAGGACGAGCAACCAAGCTGTTTGGGTAAAGTGTTTTCATTGTGTTCTCCCTAATTGGGCTTATTGTTTTATGTGCTTGAGCCGATGCCCAAGTGGGTTCGCTATCGCTATCGCATTTCAATGCTGCTAGCAGTATAGAGAACGACTGTGAGTGTTTTATGACAGCAGAAGCTTATCGCTAAAACTGCTGCATTTTTATTGTGTTACGCGTGGATGTACGTGCCGTTACCGCATCGTGTGTTGGAGGGTGTTGGCGCGAGCCTAATCGTTTAGCCTGTAGCGTATGGTGCTACAAAGGTTAGAAACCGGCCTGATGTTATTCACGTGTAACAGGGATGTGCAAACGACAATTACGGTCAGAACCTAGCTTTGTAATAAGCGAAATTTTTGCTAAGTTCAACATCGTAGTAGTAGCTGGTTTGCATAAGCCCTATGATGTTAACCACTTTTGATGAGATAGCTTTTATGCCCTTGCTATAGCCCGAGTTAAATAATTCTAGTTGTTATGACTAGGTTTTTATAGCTATCTCGTAGTTAACCAATCTACATTACATGCTTTGATGGGTGGTGTCAAGCTGTTTTGTCGTGGCGTTAAGGGCTCGTGGCTAAAACTGACGCGAGGGCTTATTCGCCACGCTAAATTAACCAATAAGTATTTGCGTTTAGGTTTATAATTTTCTTACTTATTTTCAATGGTAAGCAGTACCAATAGACCGATAACAATGCCGCCAATTGCGATAAGAGCACTGGGTATGAAATCAGCTATGGTAGCGAAAATATCAGTCATGCATATCTCCGAGAGTATATTGAAGTATAGATTTCATTGAGGTAATGAAATTTTACCCTTGTAAATGATAGATACAAGACCTTTTTGCACACAATTGCCCAAATAATGTATTTAAAGTTAAATAATTGTAAATTATAAGCTTAAACTAAGCAGTATATTTGCATTGGTTTCACCGATGCGCGTTTTGGGTCGGCTTATAAGGCCTAGCAGTACATGCTTTAATGGTAGGTATTGAGCTTGTACTGGCTTTCTTTTTCATGCAAACCAGTGTATTTCGCCCAACGACTTTTTATGGCCCACACTTTAAAAAGCCAGTAGCGCTCCCATTCGGTTAGTAGACTACGGCGCAGTGATATGAGTTTTCAAATGTGGTTGTCGTTCTTAGTAGCGTCGGTACTGATTAGCGTATCGCCAGGCGCGGGTGCAGTGGCGTCCATGTCGTCGGGTTTAAATTTCGGCTTTAAGAAAGGAATATGGAATGTACTGGGCCTACAGCTTGCGTTGATTGCGCAACTGACTGTGGTGGCCGCGGGCTTGGGTGCGCTATTGGCCACCTCCGATATCGCTTTTTCCGTTGTTAAATGGTTTGGCGTTATCTATTTATTGTATTTAGCCTATAAGCAGTGGGTTGCACCAGTAAGCCCTGTTCAGGCAAGCGGTGGGTTAAAGGCCCAAAGAGCTTTAAAACAAACGAGTGTCAGCGGTTTATTGTTTTGGCGGGGCTTCGTTGTTAACGCTAGTAATCCTAAAGCGATACTTTTTATTTTAGCGGTAGTACCGCAGTTTTTAGACATCAGCAGACCTTTGATCACGCAGTATGTGATACTTGGTCTAACGATGGTCATCGTAGATATTGTGGTGATGTGCGGTTACACCAGCTTGGCAATGAGTTTAGCTCAGTTGTTTAAGCAAACCGTGCATTTGAAGCGATTAAATCGTGCTTTTGGGCTGATGTTTGGTCTTGCTGCCGCATTGCTTGCCACCATAAGGCGCGTTTGATTCGTATTTTTTAAGGACGACGTGCGTTTTCAATGTTATTGTTTTTTATTTTTGTTGTTGGGTTGATTGCGGTCTTAGGGTTGGTGCGTGCCGGTGGTGTTATTTTTGCTGACGGCACAGGGGTGGACCCTGATGGTAAGTCCGTATCACTAACAGTTGCTCCAAGTGCTCAAGCTAAGAGAAAAGCGCTTATTCAAGCCTCTCTGTGTGCCATAGCCTTGTTGGGTTGTGGTTTGCTTTACGAGTGGGGCTATAACAGTTCCGAGGCTAAGCAGCAGCGCGCGCTTACTCAGGGCGAGGCTCACTGTAGTGATGTACTTGGTGCTTACAAAGCCGCGCAAGTTCTTATCCGGCAAGTCGAGAGCGCTTCGTTCTCATTTCCTTTTGTACCGGCCCCTGAATCAGAATCGTTGGGAAACTGTGAATTTAAGATTATGGGTTCGGTAGAGCGAGTGATTGATGCCGGAGTTCGTGAGCGTGCCGATTTCATTGTTTACGTGCGTTACGAATTAGAGCAGGATGCTTGGGAGTTATTGGGCTTAGAATGGTCCTGAGGGTAGCCATAAAAAAAGCCCTATAGCAGGTGCCATAGGGCTAACGATAAAAAAGAAGGGCTTGACTTGGCTTTAGATGTTTTTCATACCGCCAGCAGCGGCGGTGAACAACACGTCTGTTGATGAGTTCAGAGCGGTTTCAGCCGAATCTTGCACGACGCTAATAATAAAACCAACTCCTACCACCTGCATAGCGATGTCGTTAGGGATGTTGAATAAGCTGCATGCCAAGGGAATCAGTAGTAACGATCCGCCCGCAACGCCTGATGCGCCACACGCACAAACAGAGGCGACGATACTTAGCAGAATGGCGGTGCCGATACTGACAGGTATACCTAAGGTGTTAACCGCGGCTAAGGTCAGTACGGTAATGGTAATTGCCGCACCCGCCATATTGATGGTGGCCCCAAGTGGAATAGATACCGAATAGGTGTCTTCGTTGAGCCCTAGTTTCTTTGCAAGCGCCATATTTACAGGAATATTTGCCGCCGAGCTTCGAGTGAAAAACGCAGTAATGCCGCTTTCACGTAGGCAAGTGAACACCAAAGGGTAGGGGTTACTTCGAGTTTGGCTGTAAACAATCAAAGGGTTAACGACCAATGCAATAAACAGCATGCAAAAAATCAGCACTAGCAATAAGAGTCCATAGTCAGAGAGGACGCTAAAACCAGTAGCGGCAATGGTGGAGGCAACAATTCCAAATACACCAAGAGGGGCCAACCGAATAACAAGCTTTACAATATTAGTGATGGCATTCGACGCATCGGAGAGTAATTGTTTGGTGGTGTCGGCAGCGTTTCGCAAAGCCAGCCCTAGCGCAATCGCCCACGCTAAAATCGCCATGTAATTGGCATTGAGTAGGGCGTTAATAGGGTTATCGACAATGCTAATGAGCAAACCCAGTAATACTTCATCTACTGATCGAGGAGGGTTGAGAGCACCTTCTGCAATCTGTAGCTGAATCGTTGATGGAAAAAGAAAACTCGCTACCACCGCTACGATAGCAGCGCTGAAGGTGCCGATAAGATAAAGGAATATTACTTTACCCATTCTTGATTGGGCACCGCGTTTATGGTTTGCAACCGCTGCCATCACTAAAAACAGCACAAGTACAGGCGCAACTGACTTTAAAGCTGTAATAAAAAATTCGCCAAGTGGTGCGGTCCGCTGTGCCCACGTCGGCGAAATGGCGCCTAGCGCTATGCCTAGTATTAGGCCTACAACAATTTGTTTAACAATGCTGCCCTGTTTGATGAATTTCATGACAGGGTGTTGATGGGCTAAATGCGTAGCCATCGGTGAACTCCAAGGTTAGACCTACCGCTTATGGCAGTAGGCGCGAGGTGGTGAAGGTGGCCCACAAGGTATGTGCCCAAAAGTGTGGTGTAAGAGCCAGTTCAGAATAATACCACTACGCCCATTTTGTTATGTCATGTTAATGGTTTATAATAACTACAAGATGTCTGTTTCTAAGGTGAATAGTCTGATGCAAGGTAAATTGCATTATTCGAAGCATCACCGAAGTTCAGCATTTACGTGGGGCCGACCTGGCTTCGACGTGGGTCACAAAACAGAGCAGGGCATGTCGAGCACCAGTTCGCTCGTAAATCCACTGGAAAAAGTATAAACGCCAATGATGAGCGTTTCGCTCTAGCCGCTTAATAACCGGATGAGCCGCTGCACTAATTTGTCTTTGGGTTAGGCTAGGAAACTAGCAGCAGCGTCATATACAAAGAATCGAATGTGTCTGGGCCACTCAGATATGTTCTAAAACTTAGTGGATCGCCAAGGAAAGGCCAGTCGGTAGGCATAATCCAAGGTTAAAACATAAAGTGCTCCGACTACACATGTAGAACTGCCTGCGGAGGGCTTGCGGACGGGGGTTCAATTCCCCCCGGCTCCACCAAGAATTCCTTTAAAACCAACGACTTAACGGTCGTTGGTTTTTTATTTTGTGCTGATGTTCGATTTCTCTGTTTATCTTCGCTCTTAGCGGATTGCCCAGCGCGGTTTTAAACGCGATAAGGCGTTACGGCACATTAGCGCTGCTATCGTTATTGCCTTGGCGTGTTTGTGTGGCATCAATCTCGGCTTGCAGCGCTTCGAGGTGCGATTGGGTTGCGGCGAGGGTGGTGCGTTCAAGTTCTCGGTAATGGGCGACTACCGTGTGCCCCAGAGGGGTTAGGCTTGCTCCACCGCCAGCCTTCCCACCGTGATATTTTTCTATCAGTGGGTTTTCAAACAAGGTGTTGGCTTCTTCTACCAACGCCCATGCCCGTCGATAAGACATACCCAGAGCCCGACCCGCCGCGGAAATAGACCCGAGCTCAGCAATGTGCTCCATTAAATCAATTTTGCCTGGCCCGAGGCGTCCGCCTTCAAGTACGATGCGCAAGCGAATTCTTGGCACTGGTAGCCTCCTGTGAATAAGCTGTAGTGATTGGGTTTGTTTGTTTTGATCGTGTTGTTACGCTATTGCCGTAAACGATACGCTTTTAATTTGTGCAACCACCGTTTCGCCCACCTGTAAATTCAGCGCAGCCAGTGAGCGTTGAGAGAGGCGAGCGATGAAATCGAAGCCGCTTTGGTTAGCTAACGACAATCGAATATTAGCTTCGGCTTTACCGATGGGATCAATCCCTACAACGTGAGCCGAGAGCAAGTTAAGAATGCTGCTATGGGTTGAGCGGTCTCTAGCGATACTTACATCACTGGCGGCGATACGAACACGAACAGACTGACCCGTTTTAAGTTCATTGGCGATAACAAGAATTTCAGTGCCGAGTACATCGAGCACTGCAATGCCATCTGCCTCATTTTTTAGAACTGTCGCGGGTAGTATAGCAGCGCTATCGCGGTTACGTCCGAAGGGCAAGTTTGGGTCGGTAAGGGCTAGATTGAGAGGGCCCTGCGACATAACGCGTCCTGCTTTCAAAGCAACCAAATGATCGGCGAGACGCTCAACTTCCGAGATATCGTGTGAAACCAGAATAATCGGAATGGAGAGATTGGCGTGTAGGGCCTCGAAATAGGGCAATATTTCCTCCTTTGCCATGCGATCCAGTGCAGACAGCGGTTCATCCATTAACAATAGGCGCGGTTGCGAGAGCAGGGCTCGGCCGATGGAGACGCGCTGACGCTCTCCCCCGGAGAGGTGCTCCGGATGTCGTTCAATGAGGTGTGATAGGCCTAAGAGATCCACCACATCGTCAAAGTGTATAAGGGGGGTAGCATCTTTAACTCGGCGTGCACCATAGTTAAGGTTCTTTCGTACCGATAAATGTTGGAAGAGGCTGGCTTCTTGAAAAATGTAGCCAATCGCTCGTTTGTGAGGGGGGGTAAAGTGACGTGTATCTTGCCACACCTCATCGCCTACAAGAATTTTACCGGGTATACGCTGCAGGCCTGCAACCGAACGCAGTATGGAGGTTTTGCCGCAACCCGAGGGGCCGAACAACGCGGTGACCCCTGTCATGGGGGCTTGAAAGGCCACATCAAGATGAAAAACGCCAAGATGGCCTTCAAGTCGCACATCGATGGCTTGTTCTTTTTGCTGGTTGTTTTCTTGCTGCATGACTTAAAGTGCCTTCTGACCAGAGCGTCGTGCCAGCATCGACATGGAAAAAATGACGAGAAACGAGAAAATAAGCATCCCAGCAGAAAGAATATGTGCCTCTCGCCAGCGTAAGGTCTCCACAAAGTCGTAAATGGCGACGGACAATACTTTGGTTTCGCCGGGGATGTTGCCACCGATCATTAAGATGACGCCGAATTCGCCTACGGTGTGTGCGAATCCGAGAACAGCCCCTGTTAAGAAGCCAGGTTTGGCTAATGGGATGGCCACGCTCAAAAAGCGATCAAGAGGCGAGGCGCGCAGAGTTGCCGCGACTTCCATCGGGCGACGTCCCATGGCCTCAAAGGCATTACGAATAGGCTGAACGACGAAGGGCATCGAGTACAAAATAGAGCCGAACACTAATCCTTCGAAGGTGAATGCAAAGGTGCGCAGTCCGACGAGGCCCCCGAACATGCCGCCTAAGCCATCGGGGCCCAGCACGATGAGTAGGTAAAAGCCAAGCACGGTGGGCGGAAGAACCAAAGGCAGGGCCACAAGCGTCGCAACCACTTCTTTGAAGCGAGATTGAGATCGAGCTAACCACCAACTTATCGGTGTACCGATGATCAATAACAGGACTGTAGTCAGGCTAGCTAATTCAAGGGTTAGACGAATGGGTTGCCAGAGTTCCGCGCTTAACATGTGCATCTCGCTTCAATAAAAAACGGTTACGTGCGCTTAACGACCAAGAGCATATCCGTATTTTTGGATGATTTGACTTGCCTCATCGCTTTGAAGAAACTCGAGAAAAGCGATCGCAGCTGGGTTGTTTTGGCCTTTATTTAATAAGACGGCGTCTTGGCGTATGGGCTCGTAGAGCTTTTGCGGAACAGTCCATCGTGAGCCTGCTTCGCTTTGAGAAATCTGGCCAAGTGCTACAAAGCCGACTTCGGCGTTGCGTGTGGCTACGAACTGATAGGCCTGACCAATATTTTGTCCTTGAACGATTTTAGGCTGTAAGGTGTCGAGAAGATTCAGCGCCGTCATGGTTTGAACGGCTGCTGCGCCATAAGGAGCCGTTTCCGGATTCGCGATGGAGATTTTTTTGAAGTCTCCTGCCTGAAGTGTTTCAGGGCCTGTCACCTTGCCCTCTTGCGCTGAATATAGTGCTAACTGACCGATAGCATAGGTGAAAACGGTACCCTCAACGCCGTATCCTTCTTGAACGGATTGCGTTGGGCGTTTGTTGTCGGCGGCAAGAAATACTTCGAAAGGCGCTTCTTTTGTTATCTGTGTGTAAAACTGTCCTGTGGCACCGAACGATAGCACGGCTTCGTGATCCGTTGATTGGCCGAAGGCTTCAGCAATTTCCGTTGCAGCATCGGTAAAGTTAGCCGCTACAGCAACATGTGTTGTGGCTGCAGTGGTGGATAGACTGAAAAGAGCTGACGACATGAATAAAGCAGCAGATATGGCCGAGCTGATATAACGCACTGGGTTTCTCCTCGATATGTTTCTTCGAACATATTGGATGTTAGGCGTTCTTGAGAAAACTGACAAGTTACATTTCGATAGTAGGCGAGGAGGCCACGTATGGCCTCCTTATTTGTGATCGTTTTCTATGGCTTGCCGTATGACAGCATGCTGTGCAGTTAAAGGGTTAACGGCGTTTGCTTGTGATTAAGTACATGGCGTTTTCGAATACATCATCAAGCGTGGACTCGGCGGATTCAATATGATTTTTGATGTATTGCCCCACTTGCTCTTCGGGGAAGTTAACGCCCAATGCCTCGGCTTCATTTAATGAATTATTAATCAGCCTTTTGAAGTCTTGCAGCACGGTCTCGAGGTAATCAACAGGGGAGTCCTCGTTTTCATATGCTTTTGCTAAAAGCAGGGCAATTACCATTTCGAATGCTTGGGTGGTGCCGCTGATCTCAGCTTGAATTTGCTCTAATTCTGTCATGATGCATTTGTCCGAAAAATGGGTTGGGGGTTAAGCCTCTGCTGTTGCCCATTTTTCTACGGCTTGCAGAATCTCAATTGGCGAATTGACGACAGCATCTGCTTCCCAGGAAGCAATGTTTGGGTCAAAGTCACAGTAACCATAAGCTGCTACCACCGTGGCCATGCCGGCGGCCTTACCTGCTTGAATGTCGCGCTGGTCGTCGCCGATATAGATACATTGCTTAGCATCAATTTTAGCGGCAGCTGCAGCGTGTAATAACGGCGCTGGGTGCGGTTTGATGTGTGGAGTGGTATCACCGCCAACCAAAACCACGCAGTGTTGATGTAAACCAAGGTGTTCTGCAAGCGGCTTAGTGAGGTATTCGGTTTTATTTGTCACGATACCCCAAGGTAAGCCCATCTCGGCTAAGTGATCCAGCATCGTTTGCACCCCATCAAAAAGGGTGGTGAGTTGGGTCATGTTTTGTTCGTAATCGACTAGAAATTTCTTTTTATAGGTTTCGTAGTCGGGGTCGTCGGCGTTGATGTCTAAAGCCGCTTTTAAGAGGCCTCTGGCACCGTGCGAGGCATAGGGGCGTAATGCGGCATAAGGTAAAGCTTCCAGGCCACGCGCTAAGCGTAAACGGTTGGCGGCGGCGGCAAGATCAGGGGCCGAGTCGGCCAGAGTGCCGTCGAAATCAAACAGTACAAGTTTTTGCATGATAGATTTAATTGTGTTTACGAGTAGCCAGCAAGTAGTTAACGGATGAATCGGACGTTAAGCTGTAGTGTTGGGTTAAGGGGTTGTATTCAAGTCCACGTAAATCGTGTGTACTTAAATTAGCCTGACGCGCAGAACGAGATAATTCGCTTGGTTTAATAAACGATTCGTAGTGATGGGTGCCAGTGGGTAGCAGTTTCAATAGGTATTCCGCTCCAACGATGGCATACAAAAACGACTTAGGATTACGATTCAAGGTGGAAAAAAATACCCAGCCGTTTGGTTTGACGAGTGTAGCGCAAGCGTGAATGATCGATGCTGGGTCTGGTACGTGTTCCAGCATTTCCATGCACGTGACAATATCGTACTGTTCGGGCTCGTCAGCAGCTAGAGTTTCGGCGCTGCGTAATTGGTAATCTACCGATATGCCGGTATCTAAACTATGAAGACGTGCGACTTTGAGGGATTTTTCGGCAAGATCAATGCCAGTGACTGCAGCCCCTTCTTTTGCCATGGCCTCGGCTAAGATGCCGCCACCACAGCCCACATCGACTATTTTTTTATTTTCTAACGAGCCAGCATGTTGAATAATCCATCCTAAACGTAGGGGATTGATGGCATGTAAGGGCTTGAACTCACTAGTAGGGTCCCACCAGCGAGAGGCTAGTGCACTGAATTTTTCGATTTCGGCAGGGTCGACGTTAACGCTACGATTAGGCATGGGCACTAAACACTATACAGAAATGAATAAAGGCTCCGACTAGCGGAGCCTTTATTGTATAGCTTTTCAGCTAAATACGTGACTTAACCCGTATTACTGCTTGCGTGAACCAACAATCTCGATCTCAACGCGACGGTTTTGTGCGCGTCCTTCACGAGAGTCGTTGCTGGCTACAGGCTGTAGTTCGCCTTTACCTTCGGTGTAGATGCGATCAGCAGGTACGCCTTTGCTGACTAGATACTCTTTAACAGAGTTAGCACGACGCTCGGAAAGCTTCTGGTTATACGCTTCTGCACCGATAGAGTCAGTGTGACCAGTAGCGATTAACGTTTCGAGTTCTACCGTATTAACTTGGTCTGCAATTTGATCTAGAACTTGACGGCCTTCAGGCTTCAATGATGATTTATCGAAGTCAAAGAAAGTGTCTGCGTTTAGAACAACTTTAGTTGTGGTTGGAGCAACAACTGGTGCTTCTGCTTGTGCAACGGGTACACCGTCACAACCGGCGATACCGGTAGCAGGAGTCCAGAAGTTATTGCGCCAGCACAGTTCGTTCGTGCCGTTTTTCCATACGTCGCCGAACGGGTTTTGCCAGTTATTTACTTCGCCTGATTGTGCTGACACAGCACCAGAGGCTGTGGCTGCCGCAAAGGCGAGTGCAAGTGCGATTTTGGAGGGTTTATTCATGTTTCTCCTCGTTGAGCTGATGCTGTTAATTGACTGCAGCGAACCCCTGCCGCTTATTTAACGGAACCAGTATAACAAGACTATGGGCTCGCCATAATATTGTGCTGGGTTTCATGCGTGTTAGCCCGAATCTTAAGACATTTATGCTCGGTTCGTTAAGCAGGAATAAGAGTTATGCCGTAGATAGGTCGAATTAAGGCCGTTACACCCCTTTATTGTGGGTTTTTGGCAACAAGGACGATGTAATGGATAATAGTTGCTCATGTATTCCGTCGTTTTGAGTAATTTGATCCTTGTTGCCGCTATCTGTCGCTCTTTTCAAGGATCAATTCTATAGAAGGGCGGAGTAAGTGCTAGAATTTCTTATTCGCCCGAGAATGGCCCGCTTCTTGCTTAACCTATATCGATAAAGACATTTATATGGATTCCTTTGCCAAGGAGACTCTTCCTATATCGTTGGAAGAAGAAATGCGTCGCAGTTACCTTGATTACGCGATGAGCGTAATTGTGGGGCGCGCACTACCTGATGTACGTGATGGCTTAAAGCCGGTGCATCGACGTGTGCTGTTTGCCATGCATGAATTGAATAATGACTGGAACCGCGCTTACAAAAAGTCGGCTCGTATTGTGGGTGACGTGATTGGTAAGTACCACCCGCATGGCGACTCCGCGGTTTACGACACGATTGTTCGCCTCGCCCAAGATTTTTCTATGCGCTATATGCTCGTCGATGGGCAAGGGAACTTCGGCTCTGTTGATGGCGATAGTGCAGCGGCGATGCGTTACACCGAGATTCGCTTAGCCAAAATCGCGCATGAAATTCTTGCGGATATCGATCAAGAAACTGTCGATTTTGTACCGAACTACGACGGCAGTGAGCGTGAGCCTGCATTATTACCTTCGCGTCTTCCCAATTTGCTTATCAATGGCAGCTCGGGAATTGCTGTGGGTATGGCCACTAACATCGCTCCCCATAATCTGGCGGAAGTTGTTGCAGGCTGCCTCTATTGTCTTGAGCACCCCGAGTGCTCAGTAGATGACCTGATTGAGTACATTCCCGCCCCAGACTTTCCAACAGGGGGCATTATTTACGGGATGTCTGGTGTTCGAGAAGGCTATCGCACAGGCCGCGGGCGAGTCATCATGCGTGCTAAGGCGCACTTTGAAGACATGGATCGTGGTGGGCGTCAGGCTATTGTTATCGATGCCTTGCCGTATCAGGTTAATAAGAAATCGCTGCAAGAGCGCATTGCTGATCTGGTTAACGAGAAGAAAATTGAAGGTATCTCTGATATTCGGGATGAGTCCGATAAAGATGGGATGCGTTTAGTTATTGAGCTGAAGCGCGGTGAAGTGCCTGAAGTTATTCTCAATAATTTGTACAAAAACACGCAGCTACAAGAAACTTTCGGGATGAATATGGTAGCGCTGGTCGATGGCCAGCCGCGCTTGCTTAACCTAAAACAACTGGTTGAGTACTTTTTGCTGCATCGTCGCGAAGTCGTTACACGCCGTACGGTGTTTCAGTTGCGTAAAGCGCGTGAGCGTGGCCACGTGTTGGAAGGTCTTGCGGTGGCTTTGGCGAATATCGATGACTTCATCGCTATTATTCGTGCTGCTCCTACGCCACCTGTTGCTCGCCAAGCCTTAATGGATCGTAACTGGGATGCGGCGTTGGTTCGTGACATGCTGTCTCGTGCTGACGAGAACGCTATTCCGGGCGGCCGTATTGCTTACCGTCCTGATGGCTTGGCTGCGGCCTATGGCTTGCAAGAAGACGGCTTATACCGTCTGACTGAAGTTCAAGCGCAAGAGATCTTGAACATGCGCTTGCAACGCTTGACGGGCTTAGAGCAAGACAAAATTGTCGACGAGTATAAAGAAGTGATGGCTCGTATTTCCGACTTGCTCGATATTCTTGCACGTCCAGAGCGTGTCACGGCGATTATTGGTGACGAGTTAACGCAAATCAGAGACGAGTATTCACGAAGCGATAAAGATGGTCGCCGCTCTGAGATTGAGCACAACGCGACGGAGCTAGACACCGAAGATCTCATCACGCCCATGGATATGGTGGTGACGCTTTCTCATGCGGGTTATATAAAAAGTCAGCCTCTTTCAGAGTATCGGGCACAGCGTCGCGGTGGGCGAGGTAAGGTGGCCACCACAACCCGAGAAGATGATTGGGTTGATCAGTTGTTTATCGCTAATACACATGATTTCCTCTTGTGCTTCTCGGACCACGGTCGGGTTTATTGGTTGAAAGTATGGGAAGTGCCACAAGGGTCAAGAAACTCTCGTGGTCGTCCTATCGTCAACATGTTCCCCTTGGTCGAGGGGGAAAAGATCACGGTGGTGTTATCCATTAAAGAATTCAGCGACGAACAGTATGTCTTTATGGCGACGTCGCGCGGAACTGTTAAAAAGACACCGCTCTCTCATTTCTCGAACCCTCGCAAAGCCGGTATTATCGCTGTGGATCTTGATGAGGGTGACTTCCTGATCGGTGCTCAGCTAACAGATGGTAAGCACGATGTGATGCTGTTTTCGGACGCGGGTAAAGCGGTACGCTTTGACGAAGGCGACGTACGACCCATGGGCCGCACGGCACGCGGTGTGCGTGGTATGCGCTTAGACGAAGGCCAGACGGTGATTTCCTTATTGGTGGCGGATGCCGAGAACGAGCTAGAGGTCGGCGAGGTAATCGAGAGCGCCGAGTCTGACAATGTCGAGTCATCGGGACGTTTGTCTGTGCTGACAGCAACAGAAAACGGCTATGGTAAACGCACGGCGATTAGCGAGTACACGCGTCATGGTCGCGGGACCAAAGGCATGATTGCGATTCAATCGTCGGCCCGTAACGGAAATCTGGTGGGCGCCGTATTAGTCGATACCTCAGACGAAATCATGCTCATTACTAACGCCGGTGTGTTGGTACGCACCCGAGTCGAAGAAATTCGTGAAATGGGGCGCGCTACACAAGGGGTCACGCTCATAAACGTTGAAGGGGAAAGTAAGCTTTCAGGCGTTTACCGTGTGGTTGAAACCGATGTGGATGCTGAGGACGATGACGAGGCGTTAGGGACAGAGAATGCCCCAGATAGCGAGGCGTCAACAGGCTCAGACACCGCAATAGATAGCGACGACACTAGCGATAATTAATAACGAATAGGATTGGAAATGCGTCCGTGGAATTTTTCTGCAGGCCCGTCTGTGCTTCCAGTGGAAGTGTTAGAGCAAGCCGCTGCTGAAATGTTGGATTGGCAGGGCAGTGGTATGTCAGTGATGGAGATGAGCCATCGTGGCAAAGAGTTCGTGCAAATTCGTAATGAAGCCGAGCGAGATTTGCGTGATTTGCTGAATGTGCCTGACGAGTTCGAGGTGTTGTTCATGCAAGGTGGTGCACAAGCGCAGAATGCAATCGTGCCGATGAACTTGTTGGGCTTGAAGCCCGGACGCAAAGCAGACTATGTGGTGTCAGGCAGTTGGTCTCAGAAGTCACAAGAAGAGGCGGCCCGCTATGGAGATATCCGCATAGCGGCATCGTCTTCGTCTACACGTCAGATTGATGGTTGTGAGCGTCTGCCTTATGCATGGTTTCCCGAAGTAGCGAGTTGGGATTTACGCGCTGATGCGTCTTACACTCACGTGTGCAGTAACGAGACGATTAGCGGTGTAGAGTTCACGGATTGGCCGCGTTGCGATGCGCCTTTGGTCGTCGATGCGTCGTCAAACATACTCTCTCGTGCTTTTGATTTTAGTCGCATCGATATGCTTTATGCTGGGGCGCAGAAAAATGCTGGGCCAGCCGGCGTGACGCTTGTCGTAGTACGTAAGTCATTGCTTGGGGCCGCGGATCCGTTGTGTCCTGGCGCCTTTAATTACGAAACTGTGGCTGCTAATAAGTCGATGTTTAACACGCCACCTACCTATGCCATTTATATTTCAGGCCTGGTCTATAAGTGGTTAAAAGCAAAAGGCGGCGTTGCGGCCATCGAGCAGAAAAATGCTCAAAAAGCCCAGTTTTTATACGATTTTTTAGATGCGTCTGCTTTTTATGTAAATCGTGTTGAGCCCAATGTGCGTTCGCGCATGAATGTGCCGTTTCAGCTACATAATGAGCAGCTTGAGCCCGTTTTTCTTAAAGAGGCCGAGCAGGCAGGGCTTTTGCAATTAAAAGGGCATAAAAGCGTGGGGGGGATGCGCGCATCAATCTACAACGCGATGCCTCTTGAAGGTGTAACCGCTTTGGTTGATTTTTTGAAAGATTTTGAGCGACGTCATGGCTAAAACATTACAAGAACGTTTGGCACCGTGGCGTGCAGAAATAGACAAGCTTGATGAGCAGATATTGGTTCTTCTCAATAAAAGAGCTCAGGCCGCTTTAGAGATTGGAAGCATTAAGCAGGACTATGATGCTGAAGATGCCATTCTTAAGCCCGAGCGCGAGGCTAAAATTGTCCGTCGATTGAACTCGATTAATCAAGGTCCGCTTACTGGTGAATCGGTGCTGGCCGTATGGAGTCAAGTGATCTCAGCATGCAGGGGCTTGGAAAGCGTCCCAAGAGTAGCCTGTTTAGGGCCCAAAGGGTCTTTTTCTGAAGAGGCCTCTTACGAACACTTTGGACACTATATTAAAAGTGTGCACTGCGAAAGCTTTGATGAGGTGTTTAGGACTGTGGAAGCAGGGCAAGCCGATGTGGGCATTGTTCCGGTTGAAAACTCGACAGAAGGCGCGGTTAATCGCACGCTTGACCTATTGTTGAACTCGCCGTTGAAAGTGCTGGGTGAACGCTCAATAAGCATTCGTCATAATTTGCTGACCAGCAGTGGCACGCTTGAGGGCGTTACCCGTGTGTTAGCGCATCCACAGGCTTTAGCGCAGTGTCAGTCCTGGCTCATGCGCCATTATCCTGAGTTATCACGCGAACCAGTGGCCAGTAACTCAGAGGCGGCCCGTATCGCT
This sequence comes from Paenalcaligenes sp. DL 463, assembly GCF_057475185.1. Lineage (NCBI taxonomy): Bacteria > Pseudomonadati > Pseudomonadota > Betaproteobacteria > Burkholderiales > Alcaligenaceae > Paenalcaligenes > Paenalcaligenes sp. DL 463. Next base: position 1,325,696 of record NZ_JBYBKX010000001.1, read on the forward strand.
TCTTTAGATTCCAGTGTGGCGGCCATTGCTAGTATGTCGGCAGCCAGTGCATGGGGGCTTTCGGTTATTCAAAAGGGAATTCAAGACGATCCCCATAATCGAACGCGTTTCTTGGCCATCGGAGCCATTGAAACCTTGCCTAGCGGTAACGATAAAACAAGCATTATTTTGGCGGTGCCTAATCGTTCAGGTGCGGTTTACGACATGCTTGCCCCCTTAGCCAATCACGGTGTTTCCATGACGAGGCTTGAGTCCCGTCCAGCACGCACTGGGCAGTGGGAATATTATTTCTATGTGGATTTGTTAGGGCATCAAGACGAGCCTGCCGTGAAACAAGCCTTATCGGAATTGAAGCAGGGTGTGGCGTTTTTCAAGATATTGGGCTCTTATCCTGCTCAGTAAGAATGAGGTTGTAGGCGTCGAAGCGAGAAGAACACTCGCTTTAATCAAGGGTTATTAACGCTTGGTGGTTTTTTTCCTGCTTATTTCTTGGAATAACGAATGCTTCAAAAAGACGGTGCGGCGACAGAGAAAATCATTCCTACGTTGGCGATTGTTGGTGCGGGACTTATTGGTGGTTCCGTAGCGGCGTCGCTGCGTCAGAAAGGTTCAGTAGGTCGTGTTCTTGGGGTGGGTCGTAATGCGGGCAGTGTAGATAAAGCGCGTAAGTTGGGCCTAATCGACGAGGTGGTAACGGCTGAGCAGGCCGCTCAGCAGGCCGACGTTATTGTCTTAGCGACTCCGGTAGGCGCTACGCGTGGCCTTCTTGAAAAAATGCGTCCCTTCTTACAGCCACATACGGTCATCACGGATGCGGGTAGCACGAAAGCGGATGTCGTGAAGGCGGCCAGAGAGGTGCTTGGGCAAGCCAGCAGACAGTTTGTTCCTGGGCATCCCATTGCAGGTTCTGAGGCGACAGGCCCAGAGGCGGCTAATCCGGCGCTGTACGAGGGGCGTATCGTCGTATTAACACCGTTGGCCGAAAATGAAAGTGCCGCCAAAGACGTGGTGGTGCGTATGTGGGAGCACTGCGGGGCAAGCGTGTTAATGATGGAGCCCGAGGCCCACGATCAGGTGCTGGCGTCAGTCAGCCATGTCCCGCATTTTTTATCATCGATTTTTATGTGGCAAGTGGCCTCGGCCACTGACTCCGACATGCGTCTGGCTGTGGCAGGGAGCGGTTTTAGAGACTTTACCCGTATTGCGGCGGGCTCGCCTGAGATGTGGCGTGACATTTTTTTAAGTAATCGTGAAGCAGTGCTGCACGAACTGCAAGAGGTTCGTATGGCGTTCGAGCGCGCTGAGCAAGCATTGAAACAGGCGGATGGGCCTGAGCTTGAGAGCATTTTAGAACGTGCCGCATTGGCGCGTCGTTTGTGGGCGAGCAGGAGTGGTTTGGTATGACAACGGTTTCTAGTATTGAGTTATTGCCGGTCAGGTTGGCACAAGGGCGTATGGTATTGCCTGGCTCTAAAAGTATTTCTAATCGCGCTTTGCTTTTGGCCGCGCTCGCCACGGGTGAAACCACATTGACAGGCCTGCTAGCGTCTGATGATACACGCGTGATGTTGGATGCCTTGTCTCAGATGGGTGTTAGCGTTACACGTTTAGAAGATAATCAGGTCAGTATCCGGGGCGGGGTGCCTTTTAGTCAGCGTAAAGCAGATTTGTTTCTAGGCAACGCGGGTACTGCCGTGCGCTCGTTGACAGCCACGTTGGCGTTCATGGGCGGCGATTTCATATTGCGCGGCATTCCTCGTATGCACGAGCGTCCCATTGGTGATCTTGTGGATGCGGTGCGAAGCGCTGGAGCCACAGTGGACTATTTAGGCACAGAGGGCTATCCACCCCTTGCTATTGGTCAGGCAAAATTAGACTCGAACTCGACCATTCGCGTTAAAGGTTCTGTTTCAAGCCAGTATTTAACAGCACTACTGATGGCAGCACCGTTATGGACTGCAGAGCATAAGGCACCATTGCGTATCGAAGTCGAAGGCACGTTGATATCGCAACCTTATATTGCCATCACTCTGGATATGATGCATCGTTTTGGGGTAGAGGTTGAGAACCAAGATTGGCAGGCTTTTGTCGTGCCTAGCGATGCGGCCTACGTGTCACCCGGTTTGTTTCATGTAGAGGGTGATGCGTCTTCGGCTTCCTATTTTTTAGCGTTAGGAGCCATCGGGCAGGGCCCACTGACGATAGAAGGCGCAGGCTCGGCTTCGGTGCAAGGTGATATCACATTTGCTGAGGTTGTGCAGGCTATGGGCGCAACGGTGACCTTTACCCCGTATAGCATGCAAGTCACAGGTGTGAATGTGGCCGCCGGAGACCGCTTAAAAGCCTTTGACTTAGACTTTAACTTGATCCCTGATGCGGCGATGACGGCGGCGGCATTAGCGATGTTTGCCGATGGTCCGTGTACATTACGAAATATCGCGTCGTGGCGGGTTAAGGAAACCGACCGCATCCATGCCATGCACACCGAACTTGTTAAGTTGGGGGCGAAGGTAGAGTCTGGCCCTGATTGGCTGCGTGTGTGGCCCATTGCTACAGCTGATTGGAAGAAGGCGAAAATTGAAACCTATGATGATCATCGCATTGCGATGTGCTTCTCATTGGCGGCATTTGGATCTAAAGGCGTAGAAATACTCGATCCGAATTGTGTAGCCAAGACATTTCCCACTTATTTCACCGTATTCGATGAGCTTGTTACCGCATGAAGCCAACCATCTCTACCGTACCCGTTATTACCATTGATGGGCCTACCGCATCGGGTAAGGGCACCATTGCTAATCGTGTGGCACAGCACTTCGGGTGGCATGTGCTTGATAGCGGGGCGCTCTATCGTTTAACGGCTTTGGCCAGTCTAAAAGCTGGTTTAAATGTAGCTGACGAAAATGAGATCGCTAATGCCGCCTTAAGCTTAGACGTGCTTTTTGACGACGCTAGGGTTTTTTTGGACAACGAAGAGGTCACCGAGCAAATCCGAGCCGAAGAGGTTGGAAATACCGCGTCAAAAATAGCGGTGTACCCGTTGCTTAGACAGGCCTTACTGCAACGACAGCGCGATTTTCGTGTCTTGCCCGGCTTGGTTGCCGATGGACGGGATATGGGCACAGTAGTCTTCCCCGACGCCGATTTGAAAATTTTTCTTGTTGCGGATGTGCAATTTCGAGCAGAGAGACGGGCTAAGCAGTTGAATGAGAAAGGCTTTTCTGCTAATCTAGCGAGTCTTTTGGAAGACATGCGCAAGCGCGATCTTAGGGATAGTAGCAGGTCTAGTGCTCCCTTGGTTCCCGCGGAAGATGCTTATGTTATTGATTCTTCTACGTTAAACATAGAGGAAACGGTAAGCTTAGTCTTAACGCGTTGGTCAGAAAAAATGAATTAATTCTGGTTCTTATGGCTTAGAGCATGTAATAGCAAATGGCTAAGCCACTAAGGTTCTTTTAACTCCACCAAGGTTCATTTTGGTGTGTACAGTAGCCAGCAATGGCTGATGGATTTTATATTTAATGTCCTCCATCCCTACTACCGATATTTTAGGCGGCGAAAGCTTTGCCGATTTGTTTGCAGAAAGCGTCAAGAATCAAGATCTGAAAGCTGGCGAAGTTATTTCTGCTGAGGTTCTACGCATTGACCACAACTATGTGTTGGTTAATGCTGGCCTAAAGTCCGAGTCCCTCATTCCTCTTGAAGAGTTCTTGAATGATCAAGGCGAACTCGAAGTTGAAGCCGGTGATTTCGTTTCCGTAGCGATCGATTCTTTCGAAAACGGTTACGGCGATACGATTCTTTCCCGCGATCGTGCTAAGCGTCTGTCCGCATGGCTGGCTCTTGAGCAAGCGCTCGAGTCAGGCGAGCTGGTTAACGGTACAGTGACTGGCAAAGTTAAAGGCGGTATGACCGTTATGACTAACGGAATCCGTGCGTTCTTGCCGGGCTCTTTAGTTGATTTGCGTCCTGTTAAAGACACCACACCGTACGAAGGTAAAACTTTCGAATTCAAAGTTATTAAGCTTGATCGTAAGCGTAATAACGTTGTGTTGTCGCGTCGTGCTGTGCTTGAAGCAAGCATGGGTGAAGAGCGTCAGAAACTGCTTGAGACTCTCACCGAAGGTATTGTGATCAAAGGTATTGTGAAAAACATTACTGATTACGGTGCGTTCGTTGATTTGGGCGGTATCGATGGTCTATTGCACATTACCGATATGGCATGGCGTCGTGTACGTCACCCTTCAGAAGTCTTGCAAGTGGGTGAAGAGATCGAAGCTAAAGTTCTTAAGTTTGACCAAGAGCGTAGCCGTGTATCACTAGGTGTGAAACAGTTGGGCGAAGACCCATGGATCGGTTTAGCTCGTCGCTACCCACAAACAACGCGTTTGTTTGGTAAAGTCACCAACCTCACCGATTACGGTGCGTTTGTTGAAGTTGAAGATGGTATCGAAGGTTTGGTTCACGTATCCGAAATGGATTGGACCAACAAAAACGTTGATCCACGTAAAGTTGTTACGTTGGGCGATGAAGTTGAAGTTATGGTTCTTGATATCGACGAAGATCGTCGTCGTATCTCGCTTGGTATGAAACAATGCCGTGCGAACCCATGGGAAGAGTTTGCTATCAACTTCAAACGCGGTGACAAAGTACGCGGTGCCATTAAATCCATTACAGACTTCGGCGTGTTCGTTGGTCTTGATGGCGGTATCGACGGATTGGTCCACTTGTCAGATCTGTCCTGGACAGACACAGGTGAAGAAGCCGTTCGTAACTTTAAGAAAGGTGACGAAGTTGACGCCGTGGTGTTGGGTATCGACACCGACAAAGAGCGCATCTCTTTGGGTATCAAGCAGTTAGAGGGTGATCCTTTTAACAACTTCGTAGCGACTCACGATAAAGGTGCGTTGGTTGCTGGCACAGTTAAGTCTGTCGAAGCTAAAGGCGCTGTTATTACCTTATCTCACGATGTTGAAGGTTACCTACGCGCTTCCGAAATCTCTACAGGACGTGTAGAAGATGCGACGACCGTGCTAAACGAAGGTGATGAGCTTGAAACAATGATCATTAACGTTGATCGTAAAACACGCTCAATTCAACTTTCTGTAAAAGCTCGTGAAAACGCCGAAACAGCGACATCCATTCAGCGTATCTCAGAGGCAAGTGCTTCTTCAGGTACAACAAATCTGGGTGCCTTGTTACGTGCTAAGCTTGACCAGCAACAGCGTGACGACGGTTAATTAGCGTGACCAAGTCAGAACTTATTGCGCTATTGGCCAGCCGTTATCCGCAGCTGGCCTTGCGCGACATGGATTTGGCGGTGAAAACTATGCTTGACGCCATGACTCATTCTTTAGCTTCTGGCCAAAGGATTGAAATTCGTGGCTTCGGTAGTTTTTCATTGTCGACGCGTTCACCACGTATTGGTCGTAATCCTCGTTCCGGCGAAAAAGTAATGGTTCCTGCAAAACAGGTTCCTCACTTTAAGGCGGGAAAAGAGTTACGTGAACGTGTTGATGCGGCGTACCTTGAAGAGCAAAGTGCCGATCGAGAGCTTAGTAATAGCTAAAAAGGCTTATCGTTAATGCATTCATAACGAAAACGCCTATCACCTTCGCAAAATGCTGATGAACCCTGTCGTTTTTAACGTCAGGGTTCTTTTTTATAGCTCGCGTTATTCTGTGTGTGCCTAAGCATCGATTCAAATTACAATTAGACGAATCTACAATTTGTTGGAGTTAAATATGCGCTATCTCGTATGGGTGTTGCGATTACTGGTTTTTGTGCTGGTGTTGTTATTTGCCTTAAAGAACACAGAGCCGGTTAACGTTAATTTCTTTGCGGATTACGGTCTGACAAATGTGCCGCTCGTCGTGGTCATGCTCAGTGCAGTGCTACTTGGTTTGATATTTGGTTTGTTGTTGATGGTGGGTGTGGTGATGCGAAAGCGTCGCGAGGTGGCGAAGTTGAAACGAGAGGTCGCACGACTTGAAGAGTCGGCGCGAACGCCCGCTACGACAGATGCCGTAGCTCCAGAGACGGTTGCCCCTTTGGCACCGCTTTAAGTTTTACGGAGTAAGAAGCGTGGATTTTGAACCATGGTGGTTAATCGTTCTTCCCGTATTATTTGGCTTAGGCTGGTTAGCTGCTCGATTCGATTTTAAGCAAGTCTTATCTGAATCAAGAAATTTGCCCGATTCTTATTTTAAAGGGTTAAATTTTTTACTTAACGAGCAGCCCGATCGGGCCATCGACGCGTTTATTGAGGTTGCTAAGCTTGATCCTGAAACTACTGAATTGCATTTTGCATTAGGGAGTTTGTTTAGGCGTCGTGGTGAGATAGAGCGAGCCATACGCGTTCACCAAAGCTTATTAGCCAGAGCCGATCTGCCTGCTAAAGATCGCGAATCAGCACAATACGAGCTCGCACAGGATTTTCTCAAGGCGGGGTTGTTAGATAGGGCTGAAGAGGCTTTTGAGGCCGTTGTTGAAAGCCGCTTCTCCATTGAAGCAGTGCGTTCCTTAATACGCATTTACGAATCTGAGCACGACTGGCCACAAGCCATTGAAGCGGTTAGGCGGTTGCGAGAGCTGATCGATGAACCCGTTCCGCAATTGGTTCACTATCAATGTGAGCAGGCTCAAAGTGCATTAGAACAACGCGAACCCAATCTTGAACGAGCGCAAGCCGCGTTAGCTGAGGCCGATCGTGCAGACGACGCCTTGGGCGAAAAAAATGGTAGTGCGGCATCGCGGGCAAGAATTGCAATGTTAAAGGCGAAGCTAGCGCAGTTGAATGAAAACTATTCGGCGCAACGAGATCATCTGACTTCAGTGTTGCGTATTGCGCCCGAATATACGGGTCTTATCGCGGCTGAGCTGATGGTTTGCTATAAACACTTGGATCAAGCAGCGCAGGGGTTAAGCTTATTAAAAGCTCGTTACGAAGAGCTTCCCTCTATTGATGTGTTTAACGTCGTGTTTAGAGAGCTTCGCGAGCAGCAGGGCCATGTGCGTGCTTGGGCTTTTGCGCGTGCGGCGTTGCGAGCTCAGCCCTTACTGCTAAGTTTAGACCGCATGTTAGAGGTAGAGCTTACCTTTGCTGACAACCGTTCTGCCGTGCCCCTTACCGGAGCGCCTATCGAGGCGTTGCCTGCTTCGGCGGCGGCTGATGTTGTAGCGGGGGCCGATTTGGGCTTATTACGCCGTCTGGTTCATAAACATACTCAACGCTTAGATCGCTACTCATGCCGAGAGTGCGGTTTTGAGGCGCAACATTATTATTGGCAATGTCCTGGGTGTAACTCGTGGGAGACATACGCGCCTAAACGTTTAGAGGAAATGCAATGACTCCTTTTCCTTCGAGTGAAGTGAAGCATGTAAAAGTATTGGTTATTGGCGATGTCATGCTTGATCGATATTGGTTTGGAGATGTAGAGCGTATCTCTCCAGAGGCTCCGGTTCCTGTTGTGAAAGTGGCGAGGCGAGAGGACCGTTTAGGTGGTGCTGCTAACGTCGCACGAAATGTCGTGGCGCTGGGCGCCCATGCCACGCTTCTGGGTATTGCTGGACAAGACGATACGGCCATTGATGTAGAGCAATTGGCACACGGTGCAGGTATCCATGCCAATATTGTTCGGGATCCTCATATGCCAACGACCTTAAAGCTGCGAGTACTGGGTCGTCAACAGCAACTATTGCGCGTTGATTTTGAAGAGCGGCCAGCAGAGCAGACCTTAGTGACGATGCTTGATTACGCTCGTCAACTCATTGAGGGACATGATTTGATGGTGCTCTCTGATTACGCTAAGGGCACATTGGATCACATCGAACAACTGATTGCATTAGCTAACGAGTTTAATGTGCCCGTGATGGTTGACCCTAAAGGGGATCAGTATCAGCGCTATCACAATGCAACAATTATCACGCCCAATCGCACTGAAATGCAGCAAGCGGTTGGTTCTTGGGTCGATGAAAACGATTTGACTCAGCGGGCGCAAGCGTTGCGATCCAAGCTAGGTCTAGAGGCGATTCTGATAACACGTTCAGAGCAGGGCATGACAATTTTTACGTCCGCAGGTTCGCACCATGCTGATGCACAAGCCCAAGAGGTTTTTGATGTGTCTGGAGCAGGCGATACGGTACTAGCTACGTTGGCAGTAGCCAAGGCAGCAGGATTAGACTGGGCGGATGCGATGCGATGGGCCAATATTGCAGGTGGTATTGTGGTGGGTAAATTAGGTACTTCAATTGTTACGGTAGGAGAACTCGTATGATCGTCGTTACGGGTGGTGCAGGATTTATAGGCAGTAATTTGGTCGCTGGGCTAAACCGTCGGGGGTATACCGATATTTTGGTGGTTGATGACCTTTTGGATGGCGATAAGTTTGTAAACCTTGTCGACCTTTCCATTTCTGACTATATGGATAAAGACGACTTCCGTAAGCGCATTGCCGCTAATGCATTCACGGACATCGAGGCTATTTTTCATCAAGGGGCGTGCTCGGATACGACGGAACGCAACGGGCAGTACGTGATGGATAATAACTATCGCGTTACGCTAGAGCTATTCGAATACAGTCAAAAGCAGAAAATACCATTTATGTATGCCTCTTCTGCTGCTGTTTACGGAGCAGGCCCAGAGTACGTTGAAGACCCTCGTTATGAGGCCCCCTTAAATGTCTACGGCTACTCAAAACTTCTGTTTGATCAAGTGTTGCGACGTCGTCTTCAAGGTCTTACAGCTCCGGTGGTGGGCTTGCGCTATTTCAATGTGTATGGTCCACGCGAGCAACATAAAGGGCGTATGTCTTCAGTTGCCTTGCATAATATGAAGCAGTACAGAGCTGAAGGTTTTGTGCGTTTATTTGCAGGATGGGACGGTTACGAGAACGGTGGTCAGCAGCGCGACTTTGTTTTCGTTGAGGATGTGGTGAATGTAAATTTACATTTTCTTGATCACGCCTCGTCGTCGGGTGTGTATAACTGCGGCACGGGTAGAGCCCAACCCTTTAACGATGTTGCTATGACGGTGGTCAACACCATGCGCGCGCACGAAGGGCTAGAGGTCTTAAGTTTAGAGCAGTTGGTAGCGCAGGGGCTTATTCGTTACGTGGATTTCCCCAATGATCTAAAGGGTCGCTATCAAAGTCATACGCAAGCGGATTTAACGCAATTGCGTTCTGCTGGTTATCAAGCGGATTTTAGTACCGTGGCTGAGGGTGTGAAGCAGTACGTCGAAGCCGAGCTCGCTAAACAGATTTAGGGTTTTGGCGAGTTTTACGGATGGATAAGAGGGGCGCGAAGAGCGCCCTTTTTTTGTTTAAAAAGGGATCATAGGCTTTCGATTATTGTTATGGATTGGGAGCTTAGGATTATGAATCCTTTTATTCGTTCGGTTGTTGCTACACCGTTGCGCGTAGCAGTAGTAGTTTGTGGGGTGTTGTTCGTAACGCATGCCGTGGCAGTAGAGCTAAACTCAGCTACCGCGATCGAGTTACAAACGCTCAAAGGAATAGGGCCGAAAACAGCAAGCTTGATTATTGAAGAACGAGAGCGTGGCGGGCCGTTTGAAGACGCTCAAGATTTTAGTGAGCGAGTCAAAGGCTTGGGACCAAAAAAACTGGCTAAATTGCTCGAGGCGGGTTTAAAAGTTGACGAGCCGCCTAGCCCTATCCAAAAGGGCATGAAGTAGGCACACCCATGGCAGTAGCGATCTCGGTGAGCTAGCAGTAAAAATAAGAAAGGCTACCGTCTTAACCGACGGTAGCCTTATCAAGTATACAAGTTAGACTTATGACGTAAGTAGCACTGGGGCAGGGGATGATTCGTCTTTAATTCTGAGGGCCTGCACTGATTGCGTTAGGCGTTGCGTTTGATCCTCAAGGCTAGCCGTAGCCGCCGCAGCCTCTTCAACTAAAGCCGCATTTTGACGGGTGACTTCGTCCATCTGTAGCACGGCTCTGTTAACTTGTTCAATGCCAACGCTTTGTTCGTCGCTAGCAATTGAAATCTCGTTCACTAAGTTAGACACTTGCTGCACACTGGTGACAACCTCGTTAATGGTGCCGCTGGTCTCTTCGACAAGCTTGGCACCGTCTTGAATTTTACTGACTGCGTCATCAATTAGGTCTTTAATTTCGCGTGCAGCGGTGGCACTGCGTTGAGCCAAGGATCGGACCTCACTGGCAACCACAGCAAAACCTTTACCTTGTTCCCCCGCACGAGCGGCTTCCACGGCGGCGTTAAGAGCCAGAATGTTAGTTTGGAAAGCAATACCGTCAATGACGCTAATAATATTAACGATCTTGGCAGCAGAGTCGCTGATTGACGACATGGTGTGTGTGACTTGTTCGGTGGCCTCTCCCCCTTGGTTAGCGATGCTGGATGAGTTGAGGGCTAACTGGTTGGCTTGACGGGCGTTGTCGGCGGTTTGTCTGACTGTGTTGGTGAGCTCTTCCATGGCCGACGCGGTTTCTGTAAGCGAGGCGGCTTGCTCTTCAGTGCGCGAAGAAAGGTCGGTATTTCCGGCTGCAATTTGGCTGGAAGCCGTAGCAATGCTCTCGGCGCCGTTACGAACATTCCCAACCAAACGGTTTAGGTTGTGATTCATATCGGCTAAAGCAGACAGTAACTCACCGGTTTCGTCTTTAGAGTTTGCAACAATATGCCCGCTAAGGTCTCCTTTGGCGATGCGTTGTGCTGCACTAACAGCGGTTGAGAGAGGTACGGTGATGCCACGAGTTAAACGCCATGCGAAGAAGGCACAGAGAATGACAATCAGAAGTGAAGAGCCTAACAAGATGATTTGGCTCTGCTTACTGGTTTGTATAAGGGTGGCAGAAACGCGATCCATATACGTTTGTTGTGAGACGAGTAACTCGTTAAGCGTAGATTGATATTGATGTGCGGCTGGTGTGAAGTCGCTATTAAAGACGCGTTGAGCGTCACGTTCGTTTCCGGCGAGCTCAAGGTCGTTCATGTGATCGCGTACCTGCAGATAATGCTGACGTCGATCTAATAGGCGCTCGAAGATCTCGAACTCGTAATCAGCAACGAGCATGCCCTCGATTTGATTTTGCAATGCTGTAGATTGCTCAGTGGCCATCTGCGTTTGGGCAGCAAAAGCTTGAATCAATGATGAATCGGTGCTTTGAGCAATGGCTGTGGCGCGAGTGACTTCGTTGGTGGTGATGCGGTACCAGTCGTTAACGAGCCGTTCTTTGACAAGCGGGCTAACCATCATGTCTTGGAGTTCTTTGGCCAGCGTGTTGAAGTTCCAGGCTCCTAGAGCCGAGACCAATACGACGAATGTTACGGCGGTGCCGAAGCCAAGCGTTAACCTGCGGCCAATGCGCATATTGGTGAATAGTTTCATGGAGAGGCCTTTAAGCGAAGAAGTATGATTATCGTGTTTAGAGCCTTAACGACTACTGCCTGTGAAACTTTAGTTTTTGGATCTGCTTATGTCCCTCTTTTTCACTGTCTACAGCGACGTATTTTTATGTGGCTTTTATCTAGCGGGTAGTGGTAGTGTTAGTGTTTAATCGGTAGTATTGATTGTTCCCAGTTTTTGATTTCCGCTATGACTGCATATCCAACTATTGAAGACACTATTGGTTCAACTCCTTTAGTGCGTTTACAGCGAGTAGCCCCAGCCCTTACCGACGAGCGCGGTAATGTTATTCTGGCTAAGCTTGAAGGAAATAATCCCGCGGGTTCTGTTAAAGACCGTGCTGCCAGTTCTATGATTCGCCATGCTGAGGCACAAGGTAAAATTAAGCCTGGCGATACGCTTATCGAAGCCACGAGCGGTAACACAGGGATCGCTCTGGCTATGATTGCGGCTGTTCGAGGTTACAAGATGGTATTAATCATGCCTGATAACCTCTCGGTCGAACGACGAGCCTCTATGACGGCGTATGGGGCTAAGTTAATCCTCACGCCAGCCTCGGCAGGGGGCATGGAGTATGCGCGTGATCTGGCGCTAACGATGCAAGCCGATGGCGAGGGTATTGTGCTAGATCAGTTTGCTAATGATCATAATCCGCAAGCCCACATTCAAAGTACGGGTCCTGAAATTTGGACGCAAACCAATGGACGTGTCACTCACTTTGTGAGCGCTATGGGTACCACCGGAACCATTATGGGCGTGGGTTCCTATCTGCGTCGCCAAAAACCCGATGTGGTCATCGTAGGGGCGCAGCCCGCTGAAGGCGCGCAGATACCTGGTATTAGAAAATGGCCAGAGGCGTATCAGCCGGCTATCTACCGTCCGGTTGAGGTTGATCAGTTCGAATTAATAGGTCAAGCTGAAGCCGAAGACGCCGCCCGAGATTTAGCGGCTAAAGAAGGTATTTTTGCTGGCATTTCGTCAGGTGGGGCCTTGGTCGCGGCCTTGCGAGTTGCTGCAACGACAGAGAACGCCACGATTGTCTTTATTGCTTGCGATCGTGGCGACCGTTATTTATCGACGGGTATTTTTAATTAGCGATCACACCGCTTTTAAGTAGCGTTTTGTCGGTTTGGCCTCGCCAGAGCACTTGAGTTGATCAAGTGCTCTTTTCGTTGGTGATGCTCGGTGTGATTAAGGGGCATCCACTCCCATGTTTTGACTTAGCGCTTTGGCAAGCTCAGCAACGGACGCGGCATAAAAGTAGCTTCGATTGTAGTGTGTGATAGCAAAAAAGTTTTCTGAAGCAATGCGGTACTCGACAATGGATCGGGGTTCATCGACCAAGTTGATGACACCCAGAGGCCGAGTTTGCCATGGCTGCGGGGTCTCTGCCAGTGCTTTAGCACCAGCCTCTTGAAGCTCAGTAAAACTCAACGTAGGCTTCAGTCCGCCATTGACGAACTTGTCAGGATTAGTTGGTAGGGTAGCGTCAGGGAAAATGGGCAGTTGGGGCTGCCAACCGTGCACAATCAAGAAGTTTGCTACGGACTCCACGATATCAGGCATTGAGTTAAACAGATCAATTTTTCCATTATTGTCGCCGTCGACCGCGTATCGCATCAGGCTACCAGGCATAAATTGAGGTAGGCCCATTGCTCCAGCGTATGAACCGTAAGCATGACGCGCGTTCAGTTTTTCTCTGTGGTGCAAATCAATAAGGTCTGCAAGCTGGTTTCTAAAGAGTTCGCCACGCTCGGGGCGGGAATCATCAGGGTACGAGAAGCCCAACGTTGCAAGGGCGTTTAACACACTATAGTCACCTGTATGGCGTCCATACACGGTTTCTACACCGATAATAGCCACAATAATTGACGCTGGAACACCGTATTTATTCTCGGTCTCCTGCAGTAGCCCGTAGTGTTGTTGCCAGAACTCGGTGCCTGAACGAAGGCGAATAGGGTCCACAAAACGCTTTTTATAAGTTACCCAACTGCGTTTTACTCTTCCTTTGCTAGGGGCCATAAGCCGTGCTACATCGGCGTTATAGCGTACGTCTTTAAGTAGACTCTCTACCGTTTCGATCGGAATGGCACGTTGCGTTGCTACCTCTGCAGCCCACTCTTGTAACCATGGGCTTAGGTTACCGTTGGGCAAATGATATTGAGTGCGTGTGGAAACTGACGTTCCGGCTTGAAGGCTTGGGAAATCGGTTTGTTGTTGCGGCGTCAATGCGGTATTGGTATTGGCTTGTGAGGATGAGTTTTGTACGTTTGATGCGACCGGCGCTGGGGGTACTGCACACCCTACTATGAAGAAAGCGATCAGCCCGACTTGCAAAATACGTGCTGGTTTGAACATAATTCATCCTTATGGAGACACTATTAATTACTCATCCGTCGTTCCACTTACATGAAATGGGCTTAGATCACCCAGAGTCGCCCGCGCGACTTGAGGCGATTCAAACCCAGCTTTCTGAAAGTGGCTTATGGACACAACATAATGTGGAGCAGGCGCGGGCTGCAACCGATGTGGATTTATTGCGGGTGCATAGCGCCGAGCACCTATCATACTTAGGTGAGAAAGCTCCTGCCAATGGCTATTACGCAATTGACGCCGATACGATTTTAAATGAACATAGTTTAAAGGCAGCGCGCTTTGCTGCGGGGGCGGGGTTGGTGGGCGTGGATGCGATTATGCAGGGGCGTGCGCGCTCTGTTTTTTGTGCAGTGCGTCCACCCGGTCATCACGCGACACCGAATCAAGCGATGGGTTTTTGCTTCTTTAATAATATTGCCGTGGCTATGGCTTATGCCATCGCACAGTATCAGGTGAAACGTGTTGCCTTAGTGGATTTTGATGTGCACCATGGGAATGGAAGTGAAGATATTTTTGCGGGTCATGCAAACGTCTTGATGTGTGGCTTGTATCAACACCCCTTTTATCCGGGGGGTACTCACGAGCCTCCAGCGCAAAACATGGTAAATATACCAATGAGGGTAGGTAGTGGTGCTGAGAAAATGCGCCAAGTGGTTCACGAGCACTGGCTGCCGCGTTTGCATAGCTTTGCTCCTGAACTGCTGTTTTTCTCTGCGGGTTTTGATGCGCATGATGCCGACGATATGGCCCAGTTAGCCTTTCATGAAGCCGACTTTCAATGGATCACTGAGCAAGTCATGCGCAGTTGTGCTCATAGTACCCACGGCCGTGTGCTAAGCATGCTGGAAGGAGGCTACGATTGCCCCTCATTGGCGCGAAGTGTCGAGGCTCATGTCCGTGCTTTATCGGTTTACACGTAGTGCTTATGCTAGTATCCCCGAATTCAGGAAGGGTGTGTTCAAGGCTTGTTGGTAGAAACGATTAGGCAGATGTAAGTTAAGCGTTTTGATGAGCGAGCTAACGTGTTATGGCTTTTACTGGTATTGAGAGCCAAGTGAATGGAATTGTTTTTTAAAAGTGTTTTGGAGATAACCGGATGAAAGTCTTGGTACCCGTTAAACGTGTAGTGGATTTCAACGTTAAAGTGCGTGTGAAGTCTGATCAAAGCGATGTTGATATCGCTAACGTCAAAATGTCGATGAACCCGTTTGACGAAATTGCAGTTGAAGAGGCTATACGTCTTAAAGAGAAAAATGTTGCCACCGAAGTGGTTGCGGTTTCTTGCGGGGCGACTAGCTCTCAAGAAACGCTGCGTACAGCCATGGCCATCGGGGCGGACCGCTCGGTACTTGTTGAAACCGACGCCGAGTTGCAGCCCCTTGCTGTGGCTAAACTGTTAAAAGCCGTAGTGGAAAAAGAGCAACCTAAGCTGGTTATTCTAGGTAAGCAAGCGATTGATGATGACGCTAACCAAACGGGGCAAATGTTAGCGGCGCTATTAGATTGGCCACAGGCGACTTTTGCGAGCAAAATCGACGTCGAAGGCGATAGCGTTACGGTTACCCGCGAAGTTGATGGTGGTTTAGAAACCATTACGCTTAACTTGCCCGCTGTTATTACGGCTGACTTACGGTTGAACGAACCGCGTTATGTCACCTTACCTAATATCATGCGAGCCAAAAAGAAAACGTTAGACGTGTTGAAGCCCGAAGATATGGGTGTGGACGTAACGCCCCGACTGAAAACAGTGAAAGTTGAAGAACCTCCCGTGCGTTCAGCAGGTGTTATTTTGCCTGATGTGGCAACGCTAGTAGAGAAACTAAAAAACGAAGCAAAGGTGATCTAGGATGTCTATATTAGTTATTGCTGAGCACGATAATCAGCAACTGAATGCGGCGACGTTAAACACGGTGGCAGCGGCAACAAAGTTGGGCGATGACATCCATGTATTAGTGGCCGGTTTGAATGCACAGTCGGTTGCTGAAGCCGCGAGTGCAATTGTTGGTGTAACTAAAGTCTTGCATGCAGAGGGTGAAAGTCTGGCCAATGCTTTGGCAGAGAACGTTTGCGCTCAAATTCTTGAAATTGCGGATCAATACAGTCATATTCTTTTCCCTTCAACGACGGCCGGCAAAAATGTAGCCCCCCGAGTGGCGGCCAAGTTGGATGTGGCACAGATATCAGACATCATTAGTGTCGAGTCTGCCGATACATTCAAACGCCCCATTTACGCGGGTAACGCTATTGCTACGGTTCAATCGGCGGATCAGCAGAAGGTCATTACGGTACGTACCACAGCCTTTGATCCTCAGGCTACCGGCGAGGGCAATGCTTCCATCGAGACGATCAATGCGGTTGGTGCGCACACGGCATCGCAGTTTGTGAATCGCGAACATGCACAAAGTGATCGTCCTGAATTAAACGCTGCTACAGTGGTTGTCACGGGTGGGCGAGGTTTAGGAAATGCAGAGAACTTCAAGCTGCTTGAGCCTTTGGCCGATAAGTTAGGGGCTGCGCTCGGAGCATCGAGAGCGGCTGTGGATGCAGGTTACGCGCCTAACGATTGGCAAGTGGGGCAAACTGGAAAGATTGTTGCTCCGCAGTTGTATCTTGCTTTTGGGGTTTCCGGTGCCATCCAGCACTTAGCAGGGATGAAAGACTCTAAAGTAATCGTAGCGGTGAATAAAGACCCTGAAGCCCCCATTTTTGGTGTGGCAGATTACGGTCTGGTTGCCGACTTGTTTGATGTACTGCCAGAGCTAACTAACGCTTTGTAAATAAAAAAACCTGTGTAGCGTAGCGATCACAGGTTTTTTTTTGGGGCGCATGCGTCAGTATGAAGCCGCTTGCGTGACGATTTGATAACGCCCCTTTTCATTGTTTGGAGGCTGTATGACGTATCGCGTTCCGCGTGAAGATATCAATTTCGTATTGCGTAATTTAGCCGATTTGGATTCGGTATTACAGTTACCCACCAATGAAGAGCTCTCACGGGACCTTGTGGAGGCAGTGCTTGATGAGAATGCGCGGTTTGTGCAAGAAGTTATCGCGCCATTAAATGCACAAGCTGATCGTCAAGGAGCCCAATGGCACGATGGTGTTGTTACGACCACCGAAGGATATAAAGACGCTTTTTCCGCCTATGTTCAGGCGGGGTGGCAGGGGTTGCTGCATGACCCTGCTTACGGAGGGCAGGGACTTCCAAAGGTGCTTGGTGCCGTGGTGGGCGAGAACATGAATGCCGCTAGTTTGGCGTTTTCACTGTGCCCCCTTCTCACCGATGGCGTTATTGAGGCCTTGACCATCGTCGGAACGCCAGAGCAGCAGAAAAAATACATTCCTGCCTTAATCGAAGGGCGGTGGACAGGGACCATGAACTTAACTGAGCCGCAAGCGGGTTCGGATTTGGCCTTAGTTTCTTGTCGTGCTGAGCCACAAGAAAATGGCAGTTACCGCCTAAAAGGACAAAAAATATTTATCACCTATGGTGATCATGACCTTGCTGAAAATATTCTTCATTTGGTGTTGGCGCGTACACCCAATGCGCCGCAAGGCGTTAAAGGGCTTTCTCTGTTCTTGGTGCCCAAATATTTAGTGAATGACGATGGAGAGCGAACGCAGCGTAACGATGTATGGTGTGCTTCTCTTGAGCATAAGCTGGGCATACATGGCAGTCCAACAGCGGTATTGCTTTACGGGTCGGGGCAGGGTGATGTGGGTGAGGGGGGCGCCGTAGGCTACTTGATTGGCGAAGAAAATCAGGGCTTGTCCTACATGTTCATTATGATGAATGCGGCACGCTACGCCGTGGGGGTTCAGGGTATCGCCGTGGCAGAGCGTGCTTTGCAGCTAGCGGACCATTACGCACATGATCGTTTACAAGGTCAAGCGTTAGAGGGTTCAGATGGCCCTGTAGCCATCGTTCAGCACCCTGATGTTGATCGCATGTTGCGAACCATGAGAGGCTTAACAGAAGGTGCCAGAGCGGTTGCGTATTGGGCAGCTGTTGCCAATGATATTTCTAGAGATCATAGTGAAATAGAGTTACGTACACAGGCCAAAGCGCTGTACGAATTTTTGGTGCCGGTTGTGAAGGGGTTTTCTACCGAGATGTCACTAGAAGTGGCATCTTTAGGTGTACAAATACATGGGGGTATGGGGTACATTGAAGAAACCGGAGCGGCACAGCATTATCGTGATGCCCGTATTCTGACCATTTATGAAGGCACCACCGCAATTCAAGCTAATGATTTTGTGGGGCGAAAAGTACTTCGAGATGGGGGGAAGGTCGCAAATAGCTTGGCAAAGAGTATGCGTGACACCGTAGCCGAGCTTCGAGCTCAAGCTGAAGGGTTGGACGATGCTGATGGGCTTGGGTTCATTGCTGATCGTTTAGAGCAAGCCGTAGTGGCTTATGAGCGAGCCATCGCTTTTACGCTAAACCATGCTAAGCAGCAGCTACGCGCTGTTTTTTATGGAAGCGTCCCGTTGTTGATGTTAACGGGTACAGTTTTGGCGGGATGGCAGTTAGCTCGCTCAGCGTTAGTGTGTGCAACAAAAGGTAGTGGGCAATCCGCAGCCTTCGATGCTCAGAAAATGGCAACGGCTGTGTTTTATGCGGCCAATTTGCTTGCACGAGCTAGTGCTTATGCGGATTCCATCGAGTCTGGGCTAATGCTAGAGCGTTATAAAGCGAGGGCGATAGCGCAATAAGTAAATAGCAACAAGCTATTTGCCTTGCCATCCTCCTGCTGGGAAAATATTTCTATCTTCTCTGGTGTGGGCCTAGGTCATACATAGAGACTTATTTATTAAGTATTCACCGTACGGAGCAATTATGACAACTTTACGTTTAGGCGATACCGCCCCTGATTTCGAGCAAGCGTCTTCTGCGGGAACCATTAAATTTCACGAGTATTTAGGCGACAGTTGGGGTGTGTTATTTTCACATCCAGCCGATTTCACACCCGTATGTACAACAGAGTTAGGTTTCACGGCAAAGTTAAGCGATGAGTTTGCGAAGCGTGGTGTAAAAGTGATTGCCGTTTCTGTTGACGATAACGATTCCCATCACAAATGGATCGAAGACATTAACAACACGCAAAGTACCGTCGTGAATTTCCCCATTTTGGCGGACGAAGATCGTAAGGTTTCTAACCTGTACGATATGATTCACCCTAATGCCAGTACTACGGCAACGGTGCGCTCGGTTTTTGTGATTGATCCAGCAAAAAAAGTTCGTTTAATTATTACGTATCCCGCTAGCACTGGACGTAATTTTAATGAAATTTTGCGAGTGATTGATTCTTTGCAATTAACAGACAGCCACAGTGTGGCAACGCCGGTTAACTGGGAAGACGGCGATGACGTGATTATTGTGCCTTCTTTGGTCGACCCTGAGGTGTTGAAGCAGAAGTTTCCTAAAGGCTATACAGAAGTTCGCCCATATTTACGTATTACACCTCAGCCAAATAAGTAATTTTTTAGGTTTGAGTTGTCTTGAAAAGCCTCTGAGTCATGGCTCAGAGGCTTTTTTGTGGTTTTAACTCGACCGAAGTGCTAAGTGTGATTGCACCGTAAGCTGTTTTCTTATACAGTACTGTATAAATAAACAGGAAAAGGGGTTGCTCATGTCTTTCACTACTTATCGAGAACAGCGTCATCCTCATGCGTCAGTTCATTGTCGTTCTGATGTTTTACTTGCTATGCAAGCGGGCAGAAAAATAGCCACTAAAAAAGCAAATACAAAGCCACTTTCAAATCGCGATAAGATTCTTGATATTGTTGTTATTGTGGTTTGGGGGGCATCAATACCTGCTGTGATGTGGTTGGGTGCCCTAGGGGGGCTGTAGTACGTTGTCAGGCTACTGGTTATACGAGTTGCGCGTTAACTGCATCTTTTTTGCCTCATAGTTATTTGTTTTTACTGGGCTTTGAGAGAATTAGTGGTAGAATGTGCGGTTCATCCTCTGATGGGTAAATGCTGACCTTTAGTTAGTTATTGCATAACGAATTATGGGTTGTAGCAGGCACATGGCCATTCTTAATAAATACCCAGTCAAGATGCATTGGAGCAAGTTGTGAATTTAATTGATATTTTAGAGCAGGAAGAAATCCAGCGTTTGACCAACGGTCAACCTCATCCAGAGTTTGGGCCTGGGGATACGGTGGTAGTAAATGTTAACGTGGTTGAGGGTGCTCGTAAGCGTATTCAAGCTTATGAGGGCGTGGTAATTGGCCGCCGTAACCGTGGTCTAAACTCCTCATTCATCGTTCGTAAGATTTCTTCAGGCGAAGCGGTAGAGCGTACATTCCAGTTGTACTCTCCACAAATCGCTACGATCGAAGTGAAGCGTCGTGGTGCGGTTCGTCGCGCTAAACTCTACTACTTACGCGAGCGTTCAGGTAAATCTGCACGTATTAAAGAGAAGTTGGTACGTAAAAACGTAGCTAAATAACTTTTTAGTTGAATACGTAGTAGTATTAAAGGCACTCTGATCGAGTGCCTTTTTTATATCGTACACACTATGTCGTCGCTAAATATGCCTGCTCCTTCGCGTTTGATCACGCCACAGAGCTTTAACCCCGAAAGCCAGCCCGTGTTGGCGCTGGAGGCATTACCTGCGCTTGGGCACGACGCCATCCAAATTGAATTTATTCGTGAAGCGTTTAACTCGCCTGTTACGTGGCAAGTCGAGCCTGTCTTCAAGACGTCTTTTGTAGACAGCTTTCAGCGTTCACCTGAATCTGTACCCTCGGCAGTATTAATGGGCTTGCTTCAAGGGCCTACAGGCCTTTCGATGCTCTTTACGAAGCGCACCATGCGTTTGGTTGCCCATGCGGGGCAAGTTTGTTTTCCGGGTGGTCGTATTGATACTGTCGACTCCACTCCTCAAGATGCGGCCATTCGCGAAACTTTCGAAGAAGTGGGTATTGCGCCAACGTTTATCGAGCCCTTAGGGCAGCATCCAATTTTCTTAAGCTCTACCCAGTTCGCCATGTGTCCAATCGTGGGGCTGATACACGAGGGCTATCAACTTAAGCCCTCTCCAGACGAGGTGGAGTCAGTATTTGAAGTACCGCTTTCCGTGTTAATGGATCCACGAAATTTTCATCTGCATAAGGTTGAGACCGAGGATGGCAGTGGTCGCTTGTATTTCTCTGTACGCTGGCAACATCACTTCATTTGGGGTGCAACAGCGGTTTTGGTTCGAAACCTCTATCGCTACTTAGCAGCGGCAAAAATGCAGTTAAGTAAGGTGTAAGGTATGACCAACCGCTGGCGGCAGGTTGAGTTAATAGCGACTTTTAGCCTCATACTCGCTAAGCAGTCGTTGATAAAGCGCATAGCGTTCAGGTTGTATCTGTGCCGCATTTAAGGCGCTAACCACGCCACAGCCCGGCTCATGTCGATGCGTGCAATTATAAAAACGACAATGCGCGATGGCCTCAGCAAACTCAGGAAAGCCGTGCACAATATCTGAAGGTGTTAAGTGGGAGAGCCCAAATGCTTGAAAACCTGGCGAGTCGATGAGTTTCCCTGATGAGTTGGGCACGTGATAAAGCCGTGTGCTGGTGGTGGTGTGACGTCCTGCCCCGAGTGCTTGAGAGTGCTCTTGGGTTAAGGCATTGGCATCGGGCACCAGCGCGTTTAAAAGAGTGGATTTGCCCATGGCGCTTTGACCGAGTAGCAACGTGCTTTTATCGTGCAAATAGGGTAGTAATCGTTCACGTGTAGACGTGGTATCCAGAGCACTGAGCTCAATAATGTCAACGCCCAACTGAGAGAGTACCTGCAACCGTTTACGCGCTGACTCGACACTGGGTAAGTCCGCCTTATTAAGGATGATAAGTGGCTCGATATTAGCTGTCCAAGCGGCGACTAGTGCGCGTCCGGTCAGGTCCTCAGAAAATGGGGGCTCTGCGGCGACAACAATCAACAATTGATCAATGTTAGCAGCGAATATTTTGGTGCGCATCTCGTCCGAGCGGTACAGCAAGTTACGCCGTTCGTGGATACGTTCAATGGCCCCTTGGTCTGTACCTTGCATACTGATGTCTACGACATCCCCCACGCAAATGCCCGTGCGTTTGCCTCGTGTGTAGCATTTAATCACGTTGGCATCGCTTAACTCTACGAAATAGTGTCTTCCGTGTGCGGCGACAACGGTAGCTTCTTGAAGCGAATTAGATTTCATGAGTTTTTAGGTGTCGTAGTCGTGCGAGAGCGGGTGGGTGGCTATCGTAAAAAGCAGAGTGTAGAGGATCTGGCGTTAGCGTGGCAGCATTATCGTTGTAGAGTTTCAGTAAGGCGCTCCGAAGTGCAGCGGGAGGGCATTGTTGGGCAGCGTATGCGTCGGCTTCAAACTCATCGCGCCGAGAGAACCAGCTACCGAAGGGGCGCAGCCAAAAAGTGAAAACAGGGATGCAAAGGAAAAATAAGATAAGGCTGAGACCGTCGTTGGGTCGTCCTAGCAAGGGGTCAACGCCTAAGTCAGTATAAAACCACGTTTTTGTGCTGAGCCACGATAGTAATAACAGAAAGCCCAGCGCGGCACTAAAACTGATGACCATGCGTTTGATAATATGGCGATGCTTAAAATGACCCAGTTCGTGCGCCAATACTGCCTCGATTTCATCGTCGTTGAGTTGCTTTAATAACGTATCGAAAAATACAATACGTTTATGGCGACCTAAACCGGTGAAGTAGGCGTTCGCATGGGCCGAACGTTTAGAGCCGTCCATTACAAATAAGCCGTTCAATTCAAAACCGCACTGTGAAGCGAGCTGTTGAATTCGTGACTGCAAAGCGGGACGGTCTAACGGGGTGAACTTATTAAAAAGCGGGGCAATGACGCTGGGGTAGAGCCACAGAATAACAAGGTTAAAAGCAACCCAGAACAGCCAGACAAACCACGGCCAAAGCACTGGGATAGTGCTCATCAGCAGTAACGCCGTACTGATAAATATAGCGCCAAGCACTGCCGCGACGGCCGTTCCGACCAGTGTGTCGCGAATAAATAAAGCCGGTGTCATTCGGTTAAAGCCAAACTTAGCTTCTAACTTAAAACGGCGCCAGATACTAAAGGGAAGGTTGATCAGCCCTGAAATCGTGAATACGCTGAAGACCAACAGCAATTGGCGCAAAATTTCGTGAGAAATATGCTGTGCAAAAAACAGGTCTAGTGCGTTTAGCCCGCCTAAAAACGTTAAGCAGATGAGAACGGCGGCGTCGAAGATACGTTCATAACTAGAAAGTTGCACACGAGCCACCGTGTAATCAGCCGCACGCTGATGACTACGCAAGCTGATACGCTCGGCAAACTCTGGAGGCACTGCTGCCCGATGCCGCAATACATGTCGTATTTGGCGCTTAGCCAGCCAAAAACGGATACAAAGATCAGAGAGTAAAAACAGCAGAAAGAGAAGAGTGAACATATAGGCGTACGGTTTATGCGAAAATGAAAGTAACTTCAACTAAGGATTATAAATGGCAGTGAACATTCAGCAGCGTTTAGTATGGCTTGATATGGAGATGACGGGCTTAGATCCCGAAAAAGAACGAATCATTGAGATCGCCGTTATTGTGACCGAGGCCGATTTAACGTTTGTGGCAGAGGGGCCTGTTATTGTAGTGCACCAAAGCGATGCGTTATTAGACGCTATGGATAATTGGAACAAAGGGACTCACGGGCGCAGTGGCTTAATTGAAAAAGTGAAAGCCTCAACGGTGACAGAGGCCGAAGCTGAAGAGCAGGTGTTGGCATTCTTGAAGCAGCATGTGCCGTCGGGTAAGTCACCGTTATGTGGAAACACAGTAGGGCAAGATCGCCGGTTTATGGTCAAGTATATGCCGCGTTTAGAAGAGTTTTTTCACTATCGTAATTTGGATGTCAGTACGCTTAAAGAAATGGCCATGCGTTGGAAGCCCGAAGTGGTATCGAGTTTCGTGAAGAAAAGTAAGCATGAGGCACTGGCTGATATCTACGAGTCAATTGATGAGCTTAAGCATTACAGAGAGCATTTCATCAAGTTGTAATAGCCATTTCACGTAACGTATTCGATTAAAAAGGTAGGAGCCATTTTGACTCTATCTTCTCTGCCTCCGGCGATCGCAGGCATTGGTACTGACATTAGTTATGTATCGCGGGTGGCCGGCGTTTTTCAGCGCCACCCTGAGCGGTTTGTAAAGCGCATCTTGGGACACGAAGAGCAACACGTGTTTAAGCGGCGTCATGGGCGAGATCCACGGCGCGGCATGCGATATTTGGCGACACGCTTTGCAGCAAAAGAGGCTTTTTCCAAGGCGATAGGGTTGGGTATGCGTATGCCCATGGCGTGGTCAAGGGTGCAAATACTGAATGCCCCCAGTGGCAAACCACAAGTGGTGCTGGCGGGCGAGTTACGAGACTGGTATGAGCAACGGTTCGGCGTGGCGCATGTAAGCCTTACAGACGAGTCTGACACAGTGATGGCTTTTGTTATTGTAGAATCGCTCCTTCCTTCAACTTCCATGACGAGTATTGATAACAATGATTCAAAATAGTAGCGCTGCACTACAGTCGCCTGGACCAGTGATGGTTGACGTTGAGGGTTTTGTCCTTACCGAGGCTGAACGTATTCGTTTGCAGCATCCCTTAGTGGGTGGTGTGATTCTCTTTGCCAGAAACTTTCAGTCCCGTGAACAATTGACGGCACTTTGCGCGGATATTCATCAGACGCGTAACGAGCCTTTGTTGATTGCTGTTGATCACGAAGGCGGTCGGGTTCAGCGTTTTAAAACCGATGGTTTTACCACACTGCCTTCGATGCAAAAACTTGGGTTATTGTGGGAGCGTGATGCGATCAAAGCAGCCAGTGTTGCGGCAGATACCGGTTACGTGCTGGCGGCTGAGCTTCGGGCGTGCGGGGTTGACCTCAGCTTTACTCCGGTGCTTGATTTAGATTGGGGCGTCAGTAAAGTCATAGGTGATCGCTCATTTCATCAGAACCCTAAGGCGGTCTCGATGCTGGCAGCAGGGCTTGTTCGTGGCTTACAAAAGGCGGGGATGGCGAGTTGTGGCAAGCATTTCCCAGGGCACGGTGCCGTCGAAGCTGATTCGCATCATGAGATCCCTATCGACAATCGCAGCTTAGAAGAGATCCTCGATGCGGATGCGGCACCTTATGGCTGGTTAGGTTCGATGACACTTAATAGTGTGATGCCTGCCCACGTTATTTATCCTAAAGTGGATGAGAAACCAGCGGGCTTTTCAGAGTATTGGTTACAACGAGTATTGCGCCGTGCTTTGGCTTATGACGGCGTTATTTTCTCAGATGACCTGACCATGGAAGGGGCTACCGTAGCGGGAGATATTCTTGCCCGTGCACAAGCTGCGTTAACCGCTGGCTGCGATATGGTGCTGGTATGTAATAAGCCAGAACTGGCGGATGACTTGTTATCTCGTTTATCGTTCACCTTAAGCGATGAGTCAGTGCAGCGCATACGTAGTCTTATGCCTTCCGAGCCCGCATTAAGTTGGGATGCTTTACAAGACGATGAGCATTATCAATATGCCCGAGACCTTCAATCTCAAATCCTTTCTAGCTGAACTTCCCAACCTGCCTGGGGTATATCGTCACCTTGATGCGCAAGGGGAGGTGCTCTATGTGGGTAAAGCGCGGGATCTAAAGAAACGCGTTAGCTCGTATTTCCAAAAAAATCTGAGCAGTCCACGTATTGCGCATATGGTGGCTAGGATTGAGCGAATCGAGGTAACGGTTACGCCTAGCGAGGCCGAAGCCTTATTGCTTGAGAATAATCTCATAAAGCGTTTAAGGCCCCGCTACAACATCTTGTTTCGCGATGACAAGTCGTATCCGTACTTGCGTATTAGTGCGCATGTGGTTCCGCGTATTGCGTACTATCGTGGCAGTACAGGGGCTGGAGGACAGTTTTTTGGTCCTTACCCCAACGCTTGGGCAGTACGCGAAACCATACAGATTTTGCAGCGAGTTTTTAAATTGCGTACCTGTGAAGACAGTGTGTACGCCCATCGTACGCGCCCCTGCTTGCTGCACCAAATTGAGCGGTGTTCTGCTCCGTGCGTGGATTTGATTTCTCCCGAAGCGTATCAAGCAGATGTCAAAAGAGCGGTGCGGTTCTTAGATGGTCACGCCAGTGACGTGCTAGGGGAAATCGAGGCGCGCATGCTTGACGCATCCCAGCAATTGGATTTTGAGTTGGCTGCTGTATTACGCGATCAGATGAAAGCGCTGTCTACCGTGCTTCAACAGCAAACGATGGAACATACGGGTACCGATGATGTGGATGTCATTACTGTCGTGGCGGCAGGAGGGAAAACCTGTGTGAATCTGGCCATGGTGCGGGGAGGGCGTCACCTCGGTGATCGTGCGTTTTTTCCTACCCAAGCTCAAGGCGACGCCGAAGCCGAGGTGTTGGCGGCATTTCTCAGTCAACATTATATCGAGCGACCTTTGCCTCCGATTTTAGTGTGTTCGCATCGGCCGAATGATAAGAATGTGCTTGATATGCTTAAGGCACAGACAGGTGTTGATGTCCGAGTAATCACCCGTCCGCAAGGTGTACGTAAGGCTTGGTTAGAACAGGCCACTAAAAACGCCGAGCTGGCTCTGGCTCGCGTATTAAGCGAGTCAGTAACGCGTGCAGCACGAACGGCTGATTTAGCGCAAATTTTAGAGTTGGATACGGATGAAAACGCCATCGATGCGATAACCATCGAGTGCTTTGATATCAGCCACACGGCAGGAGAGGCTACGCAAGCGTCATGTGTGGTGTATAGGCATCATGAAATGCAGACCGCACAATATCGCCGTTACAACATTGTGGGTATCACACCGGGTGATGATTATGCAGCGATGCGGCAGGTATTAACGCGTCGATTTTCGCGTGTGGCCGAAGGAGTGGGAAGTCTGCCTGACGTGGTGTTAATCGATGGCGGTAAAGGTCAAATATCGACGGCGAAACAAGTGTTTACCGAATTAGGTCTTGATACACGAGTGCTGGTTGGCGTGGCGAAAGGCGATGCGCGTAAAGTGGGTTTAGAAACCTTGATTTTTGCTGATAATCGGCCAAGCCTAAACTTAGGGGTAGAGTCGCCTGCACTCATGCTTATTGCAGAAGTGCGTGACGAGGCGCATCGGTTTGCGATTACTGGAATGCGGGCACGTCGCGCAAAGTCGCGGAATGTGTCACGATTAGAGGACATTGACGGAGTAGGTGCTAAACGTCGCCAGCGCTTATTGGCACGTTTTGGCGGTTTTTCAGGGGTGGTAGATGCCAGTATTGATGATCTGCAATCTGTGGAAGGTATTTCCGCAGCGCTGGCCGAACGCATCTACTATGCTTTACGCTAGATTCAGCCTTCCAAAGTTATTCATTAATTATGCCTTTTAATCTTCCTATTGCGCTTACTTGGTTGCGGATCATTATGATCCCTTTGGTGCTTGGGCTCTTTTATTTGCCCGAAAGCTGGATGAGTGTGCCCCTGCGCGACACGGTGGCGTGTTTTGCATTTGTGGCGGCGGCACTAACCGATTGGTTTGATGGCTGGCTAGCTCGGCGCTGGAGGCAAACCTCGGCTTTCGGGGCCTTTTTAGATCCTGTCGCGGATAAGTTAATGGTGTGTGCCGCGTTATTGGTACTTGTTGACTTGGGGCGGGTTGATGCGGTCATTGCGTTTATTATTATTGGACGTGAAATCACAATTTCGGCACTTCGCGAATGGATGGCTAAAATCGGTGCCAGTTCAAGCGTTGCAGTCAGTTGGTTAGGGAAGTTTAAAACGGCTGCTCAAATGGTAGCTATTCCGTGTCTGCTTTTTTGGCAAGACTATATGGGCGTATCGGTAGGGCTAATTGGAAAAGGCCTCATTATTATTGCTGCCATATTAACTGTGTGGTCCATGTGCTACTACCTGAAAAAAGCGTGGCCAGAGATATTAAAAAAGACGTGATATGAGCCTTACAGCGTTAGAGATTAATGCGGACAGCATCGAACGCAAGCGACGCGATTGGCGGATCATTGCCTTAATCGGAACGGCTCACTCTTGCTCGCATTTTTTTCAGCTGGTTATCCCCACTCTGTATGTGTTTTTAGCGCAAGAGTTTGGCTATGACTTCGTGCGCTTAGGTGGGTTAGCAACAGCGTTTTTTGTGGTCTCTGGAATAGGGCAGGCCAGCTCGGGTTTTATCGTTGATCGGATTGGTCCAACCCCGGTTCTGTACTTCGGGCTTTCATGTTTTATCGCATCAGGTGCGCTGATCGGCTTGTCCGATGGTTACGGAATGCTGTTATTGGCGGCGGTCATCGGTGGTATTGGTAATTCCGTTTTTCATCCGGTTGATTATTCGATTATTAATCATCGAGTCAGTCCTTCTCGCTTAGGCCATGCGTTCAGTGTGCATGGACTTACTGGGAATTTGGGCTGGGCGCTTACCCCGCTATTCATAACGGGAATAGCATTGGCCTCATCCTGGCGCATTGCGGCATTTTCTGCATCCGCTCTGATCGCGATTGTGCTGCTATTAACCATTCTAGGGCGCCATTTATTATCGGGTAAGGCAAGCGCTAAGGAAGCGGTAAGTGACGACGAACCCGCGATTAACCATTCCTCTAGTAAAAGTGATCTATCGCAACAAAGTATTGGGCAAACCTTGATTACGTTGGGGTCACAACCAGCGTTGTGGGGCGCTTTTTTGTTTTTTGCCGCCAGTTCTGTGGCGTTATCATCCGTGCAAAACTATACGATCCCTATGTTGGGTGATGTGTATGGGGTTAGCCGTGTTTTAGCGGGCTCCGCCTTGTCGGGATACATGGTGGCTGCAGCCCTAGGAATGATAGCGGGAGGGTTTTTAGTGGGCGCTACGGCGAAAACGGAACGTATTGTGTTCGTATCGCTGATTGCTGCTGGGCTAATGTTGGTGCTGTTAGCCTCGGGGTTATTGCCACCACATTATGCTGTTGTGGCGGTGGGGCTTGCTGGCTTTTGTTCAGGAGTGGCGTCTCCATCTCGAGATATGTTGATACGTCGAGTGACGCCTAAAGGTGCTACAGGTACGGTGTATGGCTTGGTTTACTCTGGGATGGATGTGGGTTCATCGTTTGCACCCTTGCTATTCGGCGCAATGTTGGATGCAGGTTTAACGCGAGGCCCCTGGGTGGGGGCGGCCGTCGCGTTTAGTATTTCCGCTGTGATGGCAGTCTGGGTGGCTGCGCAAGCCAACCGTTCTCGTAGCGCAGCATAAATAACACAGGTAACGCGTATTACTGCCTTGGGGTGCGCTGTGATGGCAAGCTTACTTTATGGCTACTGCGCCACGGATTAATATCCAAACCGCCTCTACGTGTGTAACGCGCTTGAACCATCAATGAGTCTGGTGCGCAGCGTTGCATAATGTCGCTAAATATACGCTCTACGCAATGCTCGTGAAACTCGGTGTGCTGTCTAAACGATACGATGTAAGCGAGCAAACTTTCAGCAGCGATTTTTTTGCCACTGTATGTAATTTGTACGGAGCCCCAATCCGGTTGACCCGTTTGCGGACAATTCGACTTTAATAGGTCTGAGGTTAGGGTTTCGTAAACGGTGGCGCCGTTTGTTTCGCAATGCAGAAGCGTTGGCTCTGGCGCATAATGCGAAATTTCCACATCTAACAGATCAATATTTTCACCTTCTAATGGGTTCATCATTGGCCCATCGTAAGGGGTTAAGCCATAAAGTCGTACTTCTACGGGCGCTTGTGCAGCGGCACTGAGGTCGGCCTCAAGCAAATGCTGCACTTCTTTGATACTGCCGAAACGCACTTCATTAAACGAGTTGAGATAAAGCTTTAACGACTTAGACTCGATTAACAATGGGCTATCCCAAGGAATGACAAATTCGCCGATCATGACGATGGGTTTGCCTTTGGCGTTTAACCACGATACTTCGTAAGCCGTCCAAACATCCTGACCAAACCAAACGGTAGGTATCGTCAAACTGCTGCGGTTGGGTGCGCGTTCAATCGTAAATAATAGAGAGGGGTCGTAAGCAGTGGGGTATTGAACCGGTTGCCCCAAGGGCGATTGATCTAAAGTTTGCTTCGTCATGACAGTGGACTCATGGATAGAGGTAGGCTTAATAATGGTGACATTATCTCATATGGTGGATAGACGCTTTCATATTATAAAAAGGGCATGTTGCGTTGCGGTAAACTTGTTTTCATAATTAGGTTTTGTTTTTCGTATCTCGAAAACTGTTTTGTAATTAGTTGATTTAATTACATTAAATTAATAGTCTTATATAAGATATAAGTGTGTTTTTGTGGCGTAGTTCTCGTAAACTAATACTCATCAATCTAAGTACTTTTTATTAGGAGTTCGTGATGAGTTATCGTGAAGCAGAAATACGCCGTTTACAAGAAAGCTGGGCAGAGGACGCACGCTGGAAAGGGGTTAAGCGCAACTACAGTGCTGAGGCCGTGGTGCAACTGCGGGGCTCAGTCATTGAAGAGCATACGCTGGCGCGCCGGGGGGCGGAAAAACTGTGGACACTTTTGCATGATGAACCCTTCGTTAACTCATTGGGCGCATTGACCGGCAATCAAGCGATGCAGCAAGTTAAAGCAGGTTTGAAGGCCATCTACCTGTCGGGATGGCAAGTGGCCGGGGATGCGAATGGGGCGGGTGAGATGTATCCTGACCAATCCTTATATCCGATCAATTCGGTTCCTCAAGTGGTGCGCCGTATTAATAATTCGTTAATCCGTTGCGACCAAATACAGTGGTCTGAAGGAATGAATCCTGAGGATGACGGCTTTATTGATTACTTTGCTCCCATCGTGGCCGATGCAGAGGCGGGCTTTGGGGGTGTATTGAATGCTTTTGAGTTAATGAAAGCGATGATCGTAGCTGGTGCAAGTGGCGTGCATTTTGAAGACCAACTTGCCTCGGTGAAAAAGTGTGGGCACTTAGGAGGTAAGGTTCTGGTTCCTACACGTGAAGCAATCGCTAAGTTGTGTGCAGCGCGCTTGGCTTCTGATGTATTGAATGTACCAACGGTATTATTGGCTCGTACTGACGCGGATGCCGCTGATCTAATTACCAGTGACATCGATGAAAATGATCATCCTTTCATTACTGGCGAGCGCACGGTAGAAGGGTTTTATCGCACTCGCGCGGGTATCGATCAAGCAATTTCCAGAGGGCTTGCCTACGCACCTTATGCCGATTTGATTTGGTGCGAAACGTCAACGCCTAACTTAGCGTACGCAAAGCAGTTCGCCGAAGCGATTAGGCGTCAGTTTCCCGACAAAATGCTCGCTTATAACTGCTCTCCGTCGTTCAATTGGAAGAAGAATCTTGATGACCAGACCATTGCGCAATTTCAACGAGAGTTAGGCGCGATGGGATACAAATTTCAGTTTATTACCTTGGCAGGTTTCCATGCCTTAAACTATGGAATGTTTGATCTCGCCCATGGATATGCACGCCACAACATGAGCG
This sequence comes from Paenalcaligenes sp. DL 463, assembly GCF_057475185.1. NCBI lineage: Bacteria > Pseudomonadati > Pseudomonadota > Betaproteobacteria > Burkholderiales > Alcaligenaceae > Paenalcaligenes > Paenalcaligenes sp. DL 463. The sequence continues at coordinate 1,356,970 of NZ_JBYBKX010000001.1, forward strand.
CTTTTGTTGAACTGCAGGAGAAAGAGTTCGCCGCTGCGGACCGGGGCTTCACCGCAGTGCGCCATCAGCGTGAAGTGGGTACAGGATATTTCGATGCGGTTACGCAGGTAATTGAAGGGGGGCAATCGTCAACCACTGCATTGTCGGGCTCTACAGAGGCCGAACAATTTAGTACAGCGACTTCTTAAGTCATCGTCGTTATTGATAAACGGGATCCCACATTTATGGCTGTAAACAGTTCGTCAAGCCTTATAAAACATGATGTATAAAGGTGACAGAAAAGAGTGGGATCTCGTAATTTAAAACGGGTATTGATCTAAATCAATTGTGCTTTAAATTGAATGTATTATAGTTTACCCCTATGCGCGCGTATTCAATTTTCACAATTCCTTCTGACCTCCCCGAGGAACACCGTCAGCAGCGTAAACATATGCTGGCTCGACTTGGATTAGCTTGGTTGGCCATGATGCAAGTCATGATGTTTGCCTTTCCAGGCTATTTGCGTTCTGAATCCATGGCTCCAGAGAATCTAGCCATGCTAGATGACGCCATCTACTTAATGAACTGGGCTGGCTTGTTGCTAACCGTGCCGGTCATGATCTATTGCGCTTATCCTATCTGGCAGGGCGCAAGCAAAAGTTTGAAGCAAGGCAGAATCGGTATGGATATTCCGGTTGCCTTAGGCATTATTGTTGCCTTCCTACCTAGCGTTAGTTCCACATTGAAAGGGTACGGAGAGGTCTACTTCGACTCTGTAACAATGTTTGTAGCTTTTTTGCTAACGGCTCGCTATTTCGAGCTGTGTGCCCGTCAATCCATCCATCGTGGCCGTTCCTATCAGCGTATTGAAGACCTTCGTGCTTCCATTTCAGCGAAATCAAACACTCTGGCGTTTTGGTTTGTGTTGATACAGGTCTGTTTGGCTTTAGTGTTGGGCGTAATTTGGTACTATTACCAACCGGATCATGCGGTGGCGGTAATGGTGGCACTTTTTGTGATGAGTTGTCCCTGTGCTATGTCAATGTCGGTACCTACCGCCGTTGCTGCAGCGCAAGCTGGCCTCACCGCAAATCCTACGAATAATGATTTTGAAATTACCGCACTAAGCAAACAAACCGAACGAGTCGCTAAGCAAAATTTGTATGGCTCTATTGCATGGCATCTATTAATGACGCCTTTGGCTGCAGTAGGGCTAGTGTCTCCTTGGGTTGCCGCGGTATCTATGCTGCTTTCATCAATGTTGGTAGCGCTAAACTCTTGGCGTGTTTTCCGCCGTAGGGTGCAGGCGTCATCAATGGATGCTATTGAAGCGACAGCTTAAGGTATATCGTGCTTGAATCTCTGTTCCTCCTTATTCCTATCTCATTGTTTTTTGTAATCCTAATGGGTGTGGCATTTTGGTGGGCGATTTTTTCAGAACAGTTCGATAACTCCACTGCGGCTGGCGAGTCCGTCTTACTTGATGATGACGAGACAAGTAGCAAGTTGGAAATCAAAAAACACTAAGAAAAAGCGTTGTTCGCGCTTCCGTAGTATTGCTTAGGCAATAGAGAAGCTCGGATTACGTTGTTGTTTTAGGGTGAGTGCGTCTTGACGCAGGTCAAAGTGCAAAGGCCAAGCATGGGTAATCATGCTTAAAGCACATACTTTGTATTTAACGTTAGTATAGGGGAAGCAAATGGGCACTTCCGATGTAGTCGGAAAACAGGCCGAAGTCTTCAACTACGGGGTTATTAGGCAGTTTGCCATAATGACGGTAGTGTGGGGAGTTGTGGGCATGGGGGTCGGTGTTCTGATCGCCTTGCAGCTAATCTGGCCGGAACTAAATTTTGAGACACCTTGGTTTTCATTTGGTCGTTTACGGCCATTGCATACCAATGCTGTTATTTTCGCTTTTGGTGGTAGCGCGTTATTTGCAACGTCCTACTACGTTGTGCAGCGCACCTCTCAAGTACGGCTGTTTAGCGATAAACTGGCCTCGTTTACCTTCTGGGGTTGGCAGCTAGCAATGGTTGGCGCAGTGATCACGCTTCCATTAGGTTTCACTACAACGAAAGAGTATGCCGAACTCGAATGGCCTTTAGACATACTGATTGCTTTGGTATGGGTTTCTTATGCCGTGGTGTTTTTTGGCACGCTAGTAAAACGTCGTGTACGCCATATATATGTCGCTAACTGGTTTTACGGTGCCTTTATTACCACGATTGCGGTGCTTCATATTTTCAACAATATTGAAGTTCCTGTCAGTTTGTGGAAATCGTACTCGGTGTACGCTGGCGTACAGGATGCCATGGTGCAATGGTGGTACGGGCATAATGCGGTTGGTTTCTTCCTGACCACATCCTTCTTGGGCATGATGTATTACTTTGTGCCTAAGCAAGCAAACCGTCCCGTCTATTCTTACCGTCTCTCCATTGTTCACTTTTGGGCGTTGGCGTTTACTTACATGTGGGCAGGTCCTCACCATTTGCTCTATACCTCGCTACCCGACTGGACTCAGTCACTGGGTATGGCGTTCTCGCTGATTTTGTTGGCTCCCTCATGGGGCGGCATGATCAACGGAATTATGACCCTGTCAGGTGCATGGCATAAGCTTCGTACGGATCCTATTCTGAAGTTCTTAGTCACCTCACTCTCCTTCTACGGTATGTCTACCTTTGAAGGGTCGATGATGGCGATTCGTACCGTGAACTCGCTCTCTCACTACACTGACTGGACGATTGGTCATGTTCACTCCGGCGCGTTGGGCTGGGTTGCAATGATCACTTTCGGTTCGTTGTATTACATGATTCCACGTTTGTACGGTCAGGCTCAAATGGCACGTCCAAAATTGGTAGAGCTGCATTTCTGGCTAGCAACCTTAGGCGTGGTTTTGTACATCGCCGCGATGTGGATTGCAGGCGTGATGCAAGGTCTGATGTGGCGCGCTACATCGCCCGATGGCATGCTGACTTACAGCTTTGTCGAAGGCGTTAAAGCTACCTATCCGTTCTACATGATTCGTGCTCTCGGTGGGTTTATGTTCCTCGTTGGTGTCATCATCATGGGTTGGAATACCTTCCTAACCGTATGGGGCAAGCCTCGTGTGAATCCAGTCGTTCCTTTAACAAACCCTGACGCGATTGACCCAGCAAACGTTGGCCCCGCTGTCGTTACAGAGTAAGGAGCTAACGAATAATGTCTCAGCAGAAAAAAGGTTTTACGCACGCTACGATCGAACGCAACGTTGGATTGTTGATTGTGCTAAGTATTCTTGTCATTTCGTTTGCCGGCTTGGCTCAGATTGTGCCGCTGTTTTTTCAGCACTCCACAACTGAGCCAGTTGAAGGCGTGACACCCTACGAGCCCTTACGTCTTGTCGGTCGCGATATCTATATTCGTGAAGGCTGCGTGGGCTGTCACTCGCAGCAGATTCGTATGCTGCAATCCGAGGTTCAGCGCTATGGCCCTTACTCCTTAGCCGGAGAGGGTGTGTACGAGCATCCCTTCCTTTGGGGTTCTAAGCGTACGGGCCCTGATTTGGCTCGCGTTGGTGGCGTCTATACCGACAACTGGCACCGTATTCACTTGCGTAATCCGCGTGATACAGAGCCAGCTTCGAATATGCCGGCCTACCCGTGGTTACAGCACGCAACAGTAGAAGGGGCTAACGTCCAGCGTCGTATGCAAGCGTTGCGTTCCATTGGTGTTCCTTACACCGATGAGCAAATCGAAGCAGCGCCTGAGCAGTTGGTCGGTAAAACTGAAGAAGATGCGTTAATTGCCTATCTTCAAGGTTTAGGGCTTCAAGGTCGTGCTGCCGCAGAGCGTGCAGTTGCTGAAGGAGGGTATTGATCATGGCGTATCTAAATGGTTTCGTCACCATTGTAGGAATGCTGACATTCTTTGGCATCGTTATGTGGGCTTGGTCTAAAGGACGTGTGCAAGCCAATGAAGATGCAGCATCGCTTCCATTTGCATTGCCAGATGAAGCCGACGTAGTCAATAAAGCTGGAGGCTCAAATGAGTGATTTTTTCAATAGCGGTTGGAGCATTTATGTTTCCGTTATTGCAATTGGTGGGATCGTGTTTTGTGTCTGGCTATTATGGACACAACGTTCATGGCTCAGTCCGACCAAAGAAGACGAAGAGAGCGCTCATGTCTGGGACGGTGACATTACCGAACTGAATACCACGGTGCCACGCTGGTGGACCATTATGTACATTGCTCTGTGTGTGTTCGCTTTCGGTTACCTTCTCCTTTACCCCGGACTAGGAAGCTATAAGGGCATGTTCGGCTTTACTGCAGCCAAACAAGTTCAACAGCAGCAGCAACAGGTTAACGAGCGTTTAGCACCGATCTACGAGCGGTTCCGCGAAATGCCTATTCCTGCTATCGCTGCGGATGACGAAGCCATGAGTATCGGCCAGCGCTTGTTCTTGAATAACTGCGCTCAATGTCACGGATCGGATGCACAAGGTAGCCCAAGCTTTCCGAACCTGACTGATTCCTCATGGTTATGGGGCGGAGAACCTGAACAAATTCTTCACACCATTGCTGAAGGTCGTCGGGGCATCATGCCTCCTCAGGCGGTGACGCCAGCTGAGGCTTCCGATATTGCACATTATGTTCGCTCTCTGAATAACCTTGCACACGATCCGATTCGAGTCGTGGCGGGTAAGCGTAGCTTTGATAGTACGTGTGTGGCTTGCCACGGCGCAGAGGCTAAGGGCAATACGTTACTTGGTGCTCCTGATCTTACCGATGGCTCATGGTTGTATGGTAGTTCCCATGCCGTAATTGTTGAAGGCATTTTAAAAGGTCGTGATAACGAAATGCCTGCACAAAAGAACCGTTTAACGGATGAGCAAATTCGTTTGTTAGCCGGTTGGGTTTGGGGTTTAAGTAACGATGCACACAATTAACGGTGTGCATGGCATTAAGTGTTAAAGATTAACTTGAGAGGTTCATTATGAGCAGCGACGCTCCCGATAACGTAGACAATGGTCGTGAAGACGAGAAGGTGCCAGAGTGGCGTCCTGTAGCACGACCAAAAGCTGCTGGGGGAGCGTCACCTCAAGTTGAAAAAGCCATCTCAGATGTGCGTAGCAAAATATACCCCCGTGCTGTCACGGGGATATATGCTCGGTGGCGCATCATTATGGTGTATTTCACACAGATCATTTTTTACGGCTTACCTTGGCTGCAATGGAACGATAGGCAGGCGGTTCTTTTTGATCTGGGTGCTCGTAAGTTTTACCTGTTCGGTATGGTGATGTGGCCGCAAGATATTATTTATCTTGCGGTTTTGCTGATTTTGTCAGCGTTCTCCCTATTTTTATTTACCGCATTGGCGGGACGACTGTTTTGTGGCTATGCCTGTCCTCAAACGGTCTATACACAGATTTTTATGTGGGTCGAGCACAAGGTCGAAGGCGATCGCTTAGCTCGTATCCGTCTTGACGAGGCCCCTTGGAGCGCTAAGAAATTACGTCTTAAAGCAACAAAGCACGCCATTTGGTTGGCCATTGCTTTCTGGACGGGTTTTACCTTTATTGGATATTTTGCGCCGATCCGTGACTTAGGTACTGCGTTGTTGGCGTTTAGCTTGGGTCCTTGGCAATGGTTCTGGCTGGTGTTTTATTCCATCGCCACGTGGGGTAATGCTGGGTTTTTACGGGAAGCCGTCTGTAAGTACATGTGTCCTTACGCTCGCTTCCAAAGTGTCATGGTCGATGATGACACCTTTGTTGTCAGTTACGATCATATTCGCGGCGAACCGCGAGGCGGGCGTTCACGCCGTATCGATCATAAAGAAGCGGGAATGGGCGACTGTGTTAATTGCAGTCTCTGTGTGCAGGTGTGTCCCACAGGGATCGATATTCGCGACGGCTTGCAGTACATGTGTATTGGTTGTGGGGCCTGTGTAGACGTCTGTGATCAAGTCATGGACAAAATGAATTACGATAAGGGGCTTATCCGCTATACCTCTGGGCGAGCGATTACTGAGCGACTGACTCAGTCGGATGTACGTCAAAAGATGTTCAGACCCCGTGTTTTGATTTATGTCGCCATTTTGCTCGTCATTACCGGTGTGTTCATCTTTTCGCTTGTTACCCGTCAAACCTTACGCATGGATGTCATTCGTGACCGAGGGGTATTAGGTAGAGAGATACCCGGAGGGTACATTGAGAACATTTACCGATTGCAGCTGATGAACACCTCTGAACAGCCGATTTCGGTTGAGTTATCAGCAGGTGGTATTCCTGGTATTACGATCAGCACAACCAATCAAGAGGGGAACACGGTGGTAATGGTTCCTGCAGCATCCAACGAGCTGATTCCGGTTCACGTACAGGTACCTATTGATTTGGGGTTGGCGGAAGGGATGCACGATGTGGAAATAACGGCACGTACTGTTGTTGAAACCGATGCTAGCGGTTCGGCAGAATCCATCACCGAACAGTCTCGCTTCTATATACCGCGTTAATTTTCTTTTCGACAGTCGGTGTAAACACTAAAGGAAAAATATGGCAACAGCCGCTAAAACAGATATGGATGACAGACCTTGGTATAAAGAGCCATGGCCTTGGATTTTAATGGCCGGTCCATTCCTTGCTGTTGTTGGGTGTATTATTACTATTACACTGGCTTTCCAGAATCAAGACGGTGTAATTAGAGATGGCGGAGTAAAACAGGGTTTGGTAGTATCAAAACCTGCTGTTGTTGAAGTTGAGCAGTCAGACGCCTCAACCGACTCATAAGCCTGACTGCCACTTCTCTCTGATAGGCTGTAAAGATGCTAAAGATCTTACTTAAGGAGATTTTTATGAGCAGGCAAGCCTGGATGTGGATATTGTGGCCTTCATTTTTAATGGCTGGTGTAACAAGTGGCATTGTGTTTGCGCTGATAGACCCGATGGATATCGTCGTCTATGGCATACAACCAACCAGTCGGCAATTGGTTTACGCGCTTAGCTTTTTCTTTTTTTGGGGAATGCTAGCGTTAACAAGTGGTTTTAGCTACTTGATCTCACCCATACGAATCAACCGAAGGCGCCGAGCTTACTAAGTAAGCAATTGCTATGATGCATAGCGCCTTGGCATTAGGCACAGTCAGTGCCGGCGAGCTCTTGCAATGCGTTTAGATCTAATAGCAGCACATTGCGTTGTTGGATGCGTAATAAGCCTTCGCGAGAGAACCGAGAAAATAATCGGCTAATTGTTTCTAAGGTAAGGCCTAGAAAATTACCAATTTCCTCGCGACTCATTCTTAATACAAATTCGTAGGGCGAATAGCCCAATACACCCAATCGTTGCGACAAGTTAACCAAGAATGCGGCAAGCTTTTGCTCAGAGCGCAGCGTGCCTAAATTCATAATCAGATGATGCGAGCGATTGATTTCTTTGCTCATCAGGCGTCGCAGTTGTTGCTGCAACTGTGGTAGTTGGCTTGATATACGGTCTAGGTCTTCCAGACGCATAATACAGAGCTCACTGTCTTCAAGAGCAATCGCATTGGAGACGTGCTTGTTGTGCAGCAGCCCGTCCATGCCTATCAGTTCACCAGGCAGCATAAAGCCCGTAATCTGGACTTGTCCTCCCGCATCTTCTAGTTGGGTTTTTATACACCCAGAACGTAAGGCATAAATGGCATTAACCTCATCTTCAAGGTGAAATAAGGCCTGTCCTTTGGCTACGCGCACGCGCTCTTGGACGAGGTCGTCAAGCTTAGCGCGGTCGTTACTGGACATGCCGAATGGCAAGCAGATGTCGCTTAACATACATGTCGAACACCGCATAGCATCTTCAGGGATGGCGTAACGTTTTTGAATAGACAAAGTTTGCTCCAACATATTAAGCATCGTTGCTTTGAGATAGATCAAAGGTAATTGTAGCTATAGATTAGAGAAAGTACCTAAAGAACCCCTTAATTTCTTTGTTACCCCTATTGTTATTAATACCTTTACGCAGTAACCCTTGATTTATAACGATTTTATGTATCGCTTTTCGTTACGTTTTTGCGTAATGAAATGTAATCCTTTGACTTGGGGACGATGGAATGCTTTGGCTTGTGTCGTTATCGAAGAAAGTAGGGGTAATTACGCTGACAGCGGGGTGCGTGCGGTGCGCCAAGTGATGGTTAGCTTGAATTTCATAAAATTGGCTTCATCTATAAGTTAATTCTTAGTTATTACCGGCGCGGCTCTTAGCATTTAGGCTTCGGCATCCGTGCCTTTACTGTGTAGGTATGCCAGATATGCGAATCGATAAATTAACGACCAAGTTTCAGCAAGCGCTAGCCGATGCGCAAAGCTTAGCGTTACAACATAACCATCCTTACTTAGAGCCTATACACGTGTTGTCGGCGTTGCTGGCGGATGCTGATTCCGGTGTGGGCAGCCTTCTAGCGCGCGCCGGGGTCGCGGTTCCTCGATTGCAAACTAGCCTTAAAATGGCGCTTGAAGGGCTTCCGCAAGTTCAAGGAAGTGAAAGTAACTTTCAAATTAGCCGCGAACTGCAGGTGGCCTTGGCTCACTGCGAAAAAGAAGCCACCTCTCGTGGCGACACTTACATCGCTAGTGAGCTTTTTCTACTCGTGCTAAGTCGAGACAAAGGTCAAACCGGACGTCTGTTACGAGAGGCTGGATTACAAGAGGCCTCCTTAGTTGCTGCGATTGATGCTGTTCGTGGTGGAAGCTCAATTAATGATGCTGAAGGCGATGCTAACCGTGAAGCGCTAGCGAAGTACACGACCGACCTTACTGAGCGCGCGCGTTTGGGTAAATTGGATCCTGTCATCGGTAGGGACGATGAAATTCGCCGCTCAATACAAATATTGCAACGTAGGACCAAGAATAACCCAGTGCTAATTGGCGAACCAGGCGTAGGTAAAACGGCTATTGTGGAAGGTTTAGCACAGCGCATTGTTAATAATGAAGTACCTGAGAACTTGAAAGGTAAGCGAGTTTTGGTGCTGGATTTAGCCGCGTTGTTAGCAGGTGCAAAATACCGTGGCGAATTTGAAGAGCGCTTAAAGGCAGTCTTAAAAGAGCTTTCGCATGATGCAGGTCGTACGATTTTATTCATTGATGAAATCCATACTGTCGTCGGTGCAGGTAAAGCGGAAGGGGCGATGGATGCTGGCAATATGCTCAAACCTGCGCTAGCGCGCGGAGAGCTGCACTGTATTGGTGCGACAACGCTGGACGAGTATCGCCAGTACATCGAGAAGGATGCCGCGCTTGAACGTCGGTTTCAGAAAGTTCAGGTCAATGAGCCGGATATAGAATCCACAATTGCGATCTTACGAGGCTTGCAAGAGCGTTATGAGTTGCACCATGGCGTCGCTATTACCGACCCAGCTATCGTGGCGGCGGCAGAGTTGTCGAATCGTTATATTACCGATAGGTTCTTGCCCGATAAAGCGATCGATCTTATCGATGAGGCGGCGGCCCGTATACGAATGGAGATCGACTCTAAGCCTGAGGTCATGGATAAATTGGATCGTCGGATGATTCAGTTAAAGATTGAACGTGAAGCGGTACGTAAAGAAAGTGATGATGCTTCGCAACGACGTTTACAGGTGATCGAAGATGAATTACTTCGCCTTGAGCGTGAATATAACGATTACGAAGAGGTCTGGAAGGCTGAGAAAGCAGCTGTGCAAGGTACGCAGTCGATTAAAGAAGAAATTGATCAGCTACGGGCCGAGATGGCCGAGCTGCAACGTAAAGGGCAGTTTGATAAGTTAGCCGAGCTACAGTACGGGCGTCTTCCAGCGCTAGAGGGACGTTTGCAAACAGCGGAAGACAGTAAGACACATGTGGCTGAAGATAAACCTAAGCTGCTGCGCACAGAGGTGGGCGCTGAAGAGATCGCTGAGGTGGTGTCTCGTGCCACCGGCATTCCGGTCTCACGCATGATGCAGGGTGAACGCGAGAAACTGCTGCAGATGGAGAACCACCTAACACGCCGAGTGGTGGGGCAGTCTGAAGCCGTTACGTTGGTTTCTGATGCGATACGTCGCTCGCGAGCTGGGCTGTCCGACCCTTCTAGGCCTTACGGTTCCTTCTTGTTCTTAGGGCCTACAGGTGTGGGTAAGACTGAGCTAACCAAAGCCTTAGCTAGCTTCTTATTCGACTCTGAAGAGCATCTGATTCGTATTGATATGTCAGAGTTTATGGAGAAACACTCGGTTGCGCGTTTGATCGGTGCGCCTCCTGGTTACGTGGGTTACGAGCAGGGAGGGTATTTAACGGAAGCGGTTAGACGCAAACCCTACAGTGTGATTTTGCTGGATGAGGTAGAAAAAGCGCATCCTGATGTATTCAACGTGCTGCTTCAGGTGTTAGATGATGGGCGCTTGACGGATGGTCAGGGACGCACTGTTGATTTTCGAAATACGGTAGTGATTATGACGTCTAACTTGGGGGCGCATCATATTCAGGAAATGAGTGATGAGCCTTACGAGACGGTCAAACAAGTGGTCTGGGAAGAGGTGAAACTTGCCTTCCGTCCTGAGTTTTTGAACCGTATTGACGAAGTCGTGGTATTCCATGCATTAGGGGCTGAGCAAATTCAGGCAATTGCCAAAATTCAACTTGAACGTTTGGCCGAGCGCTTACGAGATCGCGATATGCATTTAGAAGTGAGTGAAGCGGCATTGAACGAATTAGCAGCCGTGGGTTTCGATCCGTTGTTTGGTGCGCGTCCGTTAAAGCGCGCGATACAACAACATATAGAGAATCCGGTGGCTAAGTTGATACTCGAAGGGAAGTTTGGTGAAAATGACGTCGTGCCTGTGGATTGGCAAAACGATCAGTTTGTATTTGATGGGGTGCCACCCGTCGTGCATTAAGTCACCTTGCCCAGCTTGGTATTGATGAAATAAAAAGCTCGACCTTAAGATGAGGTCGAGCTTTTTTTAAATTTAAGCGACGTTAGGGGTGTTTTTCCTTAGTCTTGGCTGTTTAGCGTTTCTCGATTTGCATCCCAAGAATAAAATTTCACGCCTATTTCAATACGGTCACGTCCTTTAGAACGGCGCCACCGGTTGGTGTCACGCAAGGAATACACACAGCCACAGTACTCTTGCATGTAAAACGCTTCGTCTTTGCTAATTTCAAGCATGCGTTGCGAGCCACCGCCTTTGCGCCAGTTGTAAGTCCAATAGTGTAAATCGGGGTAGCGGGCCGCAGCGCGTAGGCCACAGCCGTTAATTTGATCCATGTCTTTCCAGCGAGAAATGCCTAAAGAGCTGGTGATTGTGTCAAAGCCATGCTCATGTGCATACAACGCGGTTCGTTCAAAGCGCATATCGAAACACTCTGTGCAGCGAATGCCGCGCTCGGGCTCGTTCTCCATTCCTTTCACACGGTCAAACCAATTGTCGACATCGTAATCGGCGTCGATAAATTCAATACCGTGCTTCTCAGCATAGCGAATGTTTTCTTGTTTGCGGATTTCGTATTCGCGAACGGGGTGAATATTCGGATTATAAAAATAGATGGCGTAGTCAATGCCTGATGCCGTCATGGCCTCCATCACTTCGCCCGAGCAAGGGGCACAGCAGGAGTGCAATAACACTTTCTTTCGCTGCTCTGGAAGGGCTAGCGGTACGCGGGTAGTAGGAGGGGTAGACATTGATGAAAATCCTTACAGTAATGCTTGTATTTTAGCTGCCAATCACAACATCCCAAAGCTGCTGTACGGCGGCGCGGTCAGCTTCGTGTTGTTCGGGAGGGACACGCACCCATGTCTGAGCTTGTAAGCGTAGGTTGTGTTGACGTTTTCGGTAATGCCGATAAGCGGCTATTACTTTAGCACTAAGTGCTTGATCGATCAGTTTCTGATCAGCGGCAAGGCCGAGTAGGGCGATGTTCCCTAGGTTGTTCAAGAGGACAGGGTGTTGATGAGCGTGCGATAACACTAGGTACTGTGTGATGAACTCGATGTCGACCATGCCCCCTTTGTCGTGCTTTAAGTCGAACAGGTCACTGTGGTTAGGGTGTCCGGCTCGGATGCGTTCGCGCATCTTGCTTATGTCTTCGCGCAATTGAAGGGGATCGCGTTGGCGTAATAAGATCTTTCGCCTTAGCTCTTCAAATCGAGCCCCGATACTAACGTCTCCGGCAACAAAACGAGCTCGGGTGATCGCCTGATGCTCCCAGCTCCAGGCGCTACGACTTTGGTACTGTTCAAAACCATCGATGCTAACGGCGATTAAGCCGGCGTCTCCGTCGGGGCGAAGTCGCGTATCGACCTCGTATAAGCGGCCGGACGACGTAAGAGTAGACAGCCAAGAAATCATGCGGCGCCCCAGTCGAACGTACTGTTCCACAGCATTGTTGTCGGGGTCGTCGTAGAGAAAAACCAGATCTAAATCAGAAGCATACCCCAGCTCTTTTCCTCCCAGTTTTCCATAAGCGATGACCGCAAACTGGGGTGGGCGTAGTGGGCCACCTGTGTTGTCTCGGCTCTGGGCCAGAGGCCAAGTGCGACTTATGGTCTCCTCTAGCATGAGATCGGCGAGGGCCGAAAGCGAATCGGCAAGTTTTTCTACGCTGTGCAGGCCTGAAAGATCTTGGGCGATTAACTGAAACGTGACTTGGTGTTGGACATTGCGCATCAAGTTCATCTGTTGCTCAATGTCAGGTTGCCCGTTGGGAAGCCGGCATGCATCGAGTTCGCGCTGCAATTGAAGTTTCAAGGCTTCAAAGTCAGGTTCTTGCATTAACGATTGCCACTCTATAAGGCTATCGAGCACCAGTGGATACTGGGCCAGATACTGCGCCACCCAAGGGCTGGCAGCGACGATAGTGGTGAGTCGTTTTAAGGTATCGGGGTATTCGGCAAGTAAGGCTAGGTAAGCACTACGTTGGGAGATACTTTCTACCACATTGAGTAGGCGTAATAAGGTCTCTTGCGGAGCCTCCGACAACGAAGCTTCCTGCACGATAAGTGGCAATAAAAGCTCTAGGCGCTCACGGCTTTGACGGGGTAAGTGACGTAGGCGATGGCTCTTTCGTATAAGTTCAAGTTGTGTGCTGGCATACTCTTGAAACTTTGTTTGTTCAGGGCATGGCTCTGTTACCGGTGCTGATGGGGCAGGCGGGGAAGCTGGGTGTGTATCTTTTTCCTCGCCTAAGCCCGCAATACGGAAGGCATTTCTGAAGCTTTCATTAACGAACAGTCGGTGCTGATTAAGTTCTGCGCTGAAATCCGTTGTCGACATTCCAAGCACCTTAGCTAAGGCGGCGTAAGTGTCGTCTGACGTGGGTAGGAGGTGGGTTTGGGCGTCGTCTTTGTACTGAAGCATATGCTCAACGCGACGTAGAAAGCGATAAGCCGCTTTTAATTTGGTTGCTACGGTTTGATCAAGAACGCCTGCCTGCACCTGCATGTCAATGGCGCAGAGAAGCGTTTCAGTTTGTAGTGAAGGTTGGCGTCCGCCACGGATGAGCTGGTTCAATTGGATGACGAATTCAATTTCACGTATTCCTCCGTCCCCCAATTTGATATTCAACTTTGCATCGGTAGCATTTCGAGCATACGCTTTTTGTTGCCAATCTTCGCGAATGCGTTCTCGTAAGTTTCGCAGGGATGCTAAGGCGTCAAAATCGAAGTATTTGCGATAGACAAAAGGGGATCGCAAACGTGTAAAGGCTTCGCATAACGCTTGCGTATTACTGTTGGGGGCGTAAGACTGTGTTAATGGCCGAGCTTTTAACCAGGCGTATCGTTCCCATTCGCGTCCTTGTAGCACTAAGTAGTTCTCGACGGCGGTTAGGCTCCATGCTAAAGGCCCGGAATCGCCGTCTGGACGCAAACGCAGGTCACATCTAAAGACTTGTCCATGCTCGGTCATATCCGAAAGAATGAGGTTGATCTGTTTAACTAAGCGCTGATAAAACTCGTGATAACTAATTTTCCGCTTTCCATCCGTTTCACCTTCAGCGTCGTAGATCGCGATAAAATCGATGTCGGATGAGACGTTGAGTTCCTTACCTCCCCATTTACCCATGGCGATAATCAGTAACTCTAATAGGCGTCCTGTTTTAGGGTCGGTCGGAGCCCCATGACGCTCGATTAAGAAGCTCATGGCGCAGCGGTAGGCCTCGCCCATGGCGATGTCGGCCAAAAAGCTCATGGCTTCCACAACTTCCTGTAGAGAGGCGGCGTCCTGTGTGTCTCGTACCATCAGTGTATAGAAAACACGCTCGCGCAATTGTCGTAAAACGCGTTTTGTCTCATGGATGTTGGTGTCGACTGCGCCCGCCGTTAGTTCTTTTAGCCAAGCGCTAATTTGCTCTGTGCTGACGGGCCGCTTAACGTAGTGTTGCAGCTCAATGGCGAACTGGGGCGAGGCAAGGAGCTTACGTTGCAAAGCGCCAGACCATTGCAGGGCAGACTTCAATATAATGGCTTCATTCATTCGATTTTTTTAATAGAAATCATTGCCCCGTCTGGGACGTTAAACGCTCTGTTTATGCTGATGAGGCATCAACAAATTATTCCCCGTTAAGGATCCGATGCGAAAGGTGTTCCGCTTTAGCCTCTATCTACTACTTACGTTGTATGTAGTAGTGGTAGTGGGTGTGTCGGTCTTGCGGTTTTGGGTTTTACCACAGATTAATCACTGGAAAGCTCCCATACAAGAGCAGTTGTCGTCGGCGCTTGGGGTTTCCGTCGAGTTCGAGCATATCAGTGCGAGTTGGAAAGGTATACACCCCCGCCTTGAGCTAAGGGGTATAAGCTGGTCTACCACTCCTCACAGTGCGCCAGCGTTACGAGTTCCCCGAGTGGCGTTAGTGCCTAGTTGGCGTGCTCTTCTCGACAAGCGTATTGGTTTCGAGCATATCGAAATAGAAGGTCTTGATGTGTCGCTGCGCCGAGACGCACAGGCTGCCCTGTATATTGAGCATATCAAACTGGGCTCGCATTCCGAAGCGGCTGTCGCTCCTCCAGCACAGGATCCAGGGCAAGCACCGCTGTTAACGTGGTTAAGTCAACAGCCTAGTGTCCGCATCATCGACGCGAACTTAACGTGGACGGATCAGCTGCGCGGTTTAGCTCCGGTGGCGATACATGGTTTGACACTGTCCTTAAGCGCTTTGCCTGAGCGACATCATGTTGTGGTGCGAAGTGATAATCAGGATACGGGTCAAAACGAATTGCTGGCCATTGCTGACATTCAACCTACTGAGGGACAGGCGTTATCCATAGAGCAAGTGTTTGGCAAGCTTTACGTCCAAATGAGCGGTGACAGCGCCCAGCTCTGGAGCCGTAGCCTGAACCTTCCTGAGGGATGGGCGGTATCGCTGAATACGCTTGAATTGTGGGCCGATCTTGAAGCCGGCCAGATGGCCGCTTTGCAGTTGAACGCAGAGCTTGAAGACCTAAGCATGATGGTGGCTGAACAAAAGCTGGAAGCGAATCGCTTCTCGTTTTCTGCGCGCGGAGACTGGAGCAGTATCAATGGCCTCATACAAGCAGAGGCAGCCACAGATTCGGCGCTGCAGTTTAAGGCCTTGGCCTCTCAGATCAGTATTGCTGAGGGCCCGGTTTGGGATCAGTCTATTGTGTTGGATCAGGCTGCCATCAGTGGCCAATGGCAGGGTGAGGTTTTAGCCTTTAATCAGTTATCCATAGAAAACAGCGACTTTTGGGCACAAGCGTCGGGCGAGTGGTCGAATCCCTTGCATTCAAATTTGGGCCAGTTACGTCTCTATGGCGATTTACAACGTGTTGAGTTGTCGTCGCTGTATCGCTATTTTCCTCAAGCGATTGATGACGATGTCACAGAGTGGTTGCGGCAGAGTTTGGTCGAGGGACAGGCTCCACAAGCTAAGTTTGTGTTGCTTGGCGAGCTTGAGGACTTCCCTTTTTCGGAACAGTCTGATCAAGGATATTTCTATGTGGGTGCGGCGATTCAGAACGCGACTGTCGATTATCTGCCAAGTGAAAATAACGAGCCGTCATGGCCTCAGGTCAGTCAGGCTACAGGCCATTTATACATCGAACGAGCGGGGCTGTATGCTGACTTCCACCATGCTTTGGTAGAGATAGATCCTGAACATCCTGTGGTGGCTAAGCAGATTCGAGTCGACATCCCGGATATGAGTTCCGAGGCCGTATTAGGGATCCACGCGCTGACTGAAGGGGCTGCACCTGAGTACTTGGCATTAATGACGCGCTCTCCGTTAGGGGGCATACTGAGTCATTATTTAGATGACGCGCAGGGCGATGGCTTGTGGCGCGTGCCGTTAAGCCTGCGTGTACCGCTTCTCGACACTGATCGTACGACGCTAAGCGGAGAAATTCAGATGGAAGACGCATCGCTGCAGCTGATGCCAAACCTGCCTCCGTTCAGCGATGTTAAGGGTAGTTTAGGCTTTAATCATCAAGGGGTAAGCAGCGATGATTTAATGGCGCGGTGGCTCGGTCAGGCGATCACCATTCGAGGTGTATTAGCACCTGGTGAAAGCGGTTTAGGGGTGCAGGCAACCTTAGATATAGCAGCGCTACAGTCCTATTTGGGGGACAACTCATTGCACGTTTTATCTGGCCAGACGCCTTTTTCACTCAACTTCAGTTTCTCGCCGCAGGGCCAATTGCTGATTGCGGGGAACTCTACCTTGCAGGGCATAAGCACAGATCTTCCCGAGCCTTTGAGTAAGAAGGCCGAGCAACGTTGGCCGCTTCACGTTAGCTGGACCCCTATTGGTGATCAGTCTGATTATCGTTTACAGGCTCGACTGGGGGACGAGTTAAATGCAGAGTTTCGCTACACACCTCAACGTGTAGAGGGTGAAAACACGCTTCAGGCAGGCATTATCTCTACGAATACGAGTGCAAACCCACCTGAGAAAGGGATGGATATTGATGTTAGTTATCCGCGCTTAAATTTAGATCAATGGTACGAGTGGATACGTAGCACGCGTTCAAATACAGAACACAGCGATGATTTCTTTTGGCCTGAGTTAAGGCGTTTGCGCTTACAAAGTAGCGAGTCGCAAATGCTGGGTATGCCATTTAGTCAGTTGACGTTTACGGCACATCGTCCGGTTGAGCAAAGATGGCGGGTTGATTTAAGCTCTACTGAGCTTGCTGGAAATGTGCAATGGGCGGTAGATGATCAGGGTGAAATAGACGGTGTTCTCGATGCCAAACTGCAGCGTCTGGTGTTGTGGGAACCGGCCTTTTTATCAGATTCGTCTGAACTTATACAAAGCGATCCACCAGAAACGGATGAGGCGTTTTTTGAAGGGGATCTTCGTCTACCAGACTTAACGGTAGAAATTGATCAGTTGCGTGTGGCGGGTCTGAATGTGGGGCGTTTTTATGCCACTGGAGAAGGGCTGTCGCATCAAAATAGCTGGAGATTATCCACCTTAGAGGTGGCGGGCCCTGGGCTGGCATTAGCGGGTAGCGGCACATGGCGCTTATCGGGACCTGAAAGGGGTTTAGGTATTGATGCCAATATTGATGTCGAGAATCTGGGCGAATACTTTAGTTTCGCGGGTAGGCCTGAATGGGTGCAAGCGGGTAATGGGAAGGTAACAGCAACGCTAAATTGGCAACGCCTGCCTTGGAGTATTGATCTAGCTAACCTACAGGCAGACATCGACGTTGACCTTAATAAGGGGCGGCTTAATGGTATTAATTCCAGATCGGCTCGTTTATTAGAATTGTTGTCGGTACAGTCATTGGGGCGTTTAGCAAGTTTAGATGTGAACCTGTCGGGGGTAACTCAAGACGGTTTTCCTTACGATACGCTCAATGGCTCAATACAACTGAATGAGGCGATGCTTACCACCCAACATTACAGCGTGATTGGGCCTGTGGGTGCCATAGAGATTGAGGGTAACGTGGGACTGAAGTCAGAGCGCGTTGATTTGAATGCCGTGGTGGTGCCTAAGTTGGACGTTAGTGGTGCGGCGATTGCGGCTGGCGTGGTCGTGAATCCCTTGTTAGGGGTAGGGGCGTTTCTAACACAATGGTTGATGCAATCGCCTTTATCTGAGGCAATGACCTTACGCTATTCGGTCGATGGCGATTGGAATGATTTACGAATCCAAGAGGTTAAAAGCGCTAGTGATAAACCGCGTGCTGAGAAGGAAGCGTTTATTTTTATCGAGCCATAAAAAAAGGGGCGAAACGCCCCTTTTTATTGATAGGAAATGAATGCTTTAGTGTACCCCTTGCTGGAACATTGCATCGGCCACCTTCACAAAGCCGGCGATATTAGCGCCGTCTACGTAATTGATAAAATCGCTGGTTTCACCATGAGTGACGCAGCTCTCGTGGATACAGCGCATGATTTCGTGTAGTTTCTCGTCAACTTGTTCGCAGGTCCAATGTAGTCGTTGCGCGTTCTGACAAATTTCTAATCCCGAAACAGCGACCCCACCTGCGTTACTGGCTTTACCAGGCGCATAAAGAATTTTAGCTTCAACGAACAGGTTAACAGCCTCAAGCGTAGAAGGCATGTTGGCGCCCTCAGCCACACATTTCACTCCGTTAAGAAGTAGTGTTTTTGCATCCTCAAGCTCTAGCTCGTTTTGCGTGGCGCAGGGCAATGCGACATCAACAGCAACATCCCAAGGGCGTTTGCCAGCGAAGTAGTGAATGTGTGCCGCTTTAGCGTAGTCTTCCACGCGACCATGCTCTTCATTACGAATACGCATCAGTAATTGCAGTTTTTCAACAGTAAAACCGTCGGGATCGTGGGCATATCCATGAGAATCAGATACGGTGAGCACTTTAGCGCCCATCTGCATGCACTTCTCAATCGCGTACTGAGCAACGTTTCCCGAACCTGAAACCGATACGGTTAAACCATCCATAGAGAGCTGGCGCGTTTTCAACATTTCTTGAGCAAAATACACGACACCATAACCGGTGGCTTCAGGACGAATTAAGCTACCGCCGTATGTCGTACCTTTGCCGGTGAAAACGCAGGCATTCGAGTTGTTGATCTTCTTCGCCATGCCTACCATAAACCCAATTTCGCGACCCCCAACACCAATGTCGCCTGCAGGAATATCGGTATCAGGACCGAGATGTCGATACAGTTCCAGCGTCAGTGCCTGACAAAAACGCATGATTTCGTTGTGGGAACGGTTTTTCGGGTTGAAATCCGAACCACCCTTAGCACCGCCCATGGGTAAGGTCGTCAATGCATTTTTGAACGTTTGTTCAAACGCGAGAAATTTGAGAATGGATAAATTGACGGAAGGGTGAAAGCGCATACCGCCTTTGTAGGGGCCGATGGCATTGCTGTGTTGAACTCTAAAGGCACGGTTGGTTTCTACTTTGCCTTTATCATTAACCCACGATACCCGAAATTGGATAATACGTTCGGGTTCAATGAGGCGTTCGAGTAAGCCGTGATCGGCGTAGTGTGGGTTCTTCTCTATAAACGGCCACAAACTACCCATAACTTCAGTGACTGCCTGCATGAACTCAGGCTGGTGTGGGTCACGGGCACGGACAGATTCTAGGAACTGCTCTAGGTTCGAGTTTTTCATGGATAGAAGCTCTGTCGTAAAACTGAGTACGTAGATCAATAAACCATATGCTCAGCAAGATTAAAAGAAAGGAAGGTTGATAGAAAGCCGCTAATGAATAACGGCTGCGGGGATAACGTTAAAGACGTTATTGCGTTGATGGTTTTGCTTGATGTGCTGGATCGGAACGTAGCACCTAAATGGGGTGCTAAGAATGACAATACCCTAAAGGTATACGGAGAGGTGAGATTCAGCTTGTTAAATAGCATGGAACCAAAAATAAATAAGCCTCGTTATCGAGGCTTATTTATTTTAAAACTTATTTTTTCATCATATCGAAAAATTCGGCATTTGTTTTCGTTGCTCGAATTTTATCGAGGATGAAGTCCATGGATTCGACCTCGTCCATATCGTGAATGAACTTACGTAATACCCATATTTTCTGAAGTAAATCGGGTTTAATAAGCAGCTCTTCGCGACGTGTTCCAGACTTGTTTAGATTGATGGCTGGATAGATGCGTTTCTCTGCGAGGCGGCGTTCTAAGTGGATTTCAGAGTTTCCTGTACCTTTGAACTCTTCGTAGATCACTTCGTCCATGCGGCTACCGGTTTCGATCAAAGCAGTACCGATAATGGTCAGCGAACCGCCTTCCTCTAAGTTACGGGCAGCACCAAAAAAACGTTTTGGACGTTGTAGCGCATTTGCATCAACCCCACCTGTGAGTACCTTGCCTGATGACGGCACTACCGTGTTGTAAGCGCGAGCTAGGCGCGTGATGGAGTCAAGCAAGATAACCACATCTTTTTTGAGCTCGACCAAACGTTTGGCTTTTTCAATCACCATTTCGGCAACTTGCACGTGACGTGTAGCGGGCTCATCAAACGTCGAGGCAACCACTTCACCGCGTACGGTACGCTGCATTTCAGTGACTTCCTCTGGGCGTTCATCCACCAGAAGAACAATCATGACCGAGTCAGGGTAGTTTGAAGTAATCGCATGAGCAATGTGTTGCATCATTACGGTTTTACCCGACTTAGGGCTGGCCACAATAAGCCCACGCTGCCCTTTACCAACCGGAGCGAACATATCCAGAATACGACCAGTGATGTTCTCTTCGCTTTTGATATCGCGCTCAAGCGTCATGGGTTGATTCGGGTGTAAGGGCGTAAGGTTCTCAAACATAATGCGATGTTTGATGGCCTCGGGTTGCATGCCGTTAACCTTATCGACCTTCACTAACGCAAAGTAGCGCTCACCATCTTTAGGGGTGCGAACCTCGCCCTCGATGGAATCCCCCGTGTGCAAATTAAAACGTCTGATTTGCGAAGGGGAGATATAAATGTCGTCAGTGCTAGCCAAGTAGGAGGTTTCCGGCGAGCGTAAAAAGCCGAAACCATCAGGCAGTACTTCGAGTACGCCGTCGCCGAAAATCTGTTCGCCTTTCTTGGCGTGTTTTTTCATGATGGCAAACATCAGCTCTTGCTTGCGAAGGCGGTTTGCGTTGTCGATTTCCAGGCTGGCAGCCATTTCTAGCAACTGCGAGACGTGCAGAGCTTTTAATTCGTTGAGGTGCATGAGAGGAAAAGAAGGGTTTCAGCCAACGGCGGCGAGCCTAGACGAGGCCCGCGCGAAATTGTTTGTAAGTTTATAGGGATTCGTCGAGGAAGGCATTCAGTTGCGACCGGTTTAAGGCGCCAACTTTAGTTTGGGCTACTTCGCCATTTTTGAACAGCATAAGGGTGGGAATACCACGGATACCAAATTTAGCGGCTGTTTCCGGATTTTCATCGACGTTAACTTTAGCAATGATAACACGGCCTTTAAAAGTTTCAGCAGCTTCGTCCAGTAAAGGCGCAATCGCCTTGCACGGACCGCACCATGCTGCCCAGTAATCAACCAAAACGGGTAAGTTAGCTTGCAAGACGTCGTCGTTAAAAGAAGCGTCAGTTACGTGTTTAATAGAATCGCTCATGAGGGATAAGAGATATAAAATTAAAGAAGTGGTTTTTAGAGACCAATGCCTATATTGAGGGCAATTGGTTCTCTGTTTATTTGGGGACGATAATGTAATACATCTCTACGGCTGCTTTAGTCGTAGAATTGAGTTCATTGTAGTGGTTGTTGCCACAAGGCGCGAGCCGTCATTTTGGCTTCTTGACCACAATTCGTAAAATACCTGTTTAATCTGCATTCAGCTAGAGATTACTTTGGCCATTCCTAACTACGACGAAAGCTCTATACGGGTGCTTAAGGGTTTAGAACCGGTGCGCCAGCGCCCCGGTATGTATACCCGCACCGATCATCCACTTCATATACTTCAAGAGGTCATTGATAATGCGGCTGACGAAGCGTTGGCAGGCTATGCAAATTTATTGAAAGTTTGTTTACACACCGACGGCAGTATCTCAGTCGAAGATAACGGACGAGGCATACCGGTCGGAATGCATCCAGAAGAGGGTGCCCCAGTGGTAGAGCTTGTGTTTACGCGCTTACACGCCGGCGGTAAGTTTGATAAAGCGGACGGTGGGGCCTATGCCTTTTCAGGTGGTTTACACGGTGTAGGTGTCTCGGTAACGAACGCGCTTTCTACTCGACTCGAAGTCGACGTTAAACGTGATGCGGCACATCACCAAATTGTCTTTGCTGGCGGCGAGGTGATCACGTCGTTGCACGAAGTTGCGAAGGTCGGTAAACGCAATACAGGTACACGGGTACGATTATGGCCCGATGCCAAATATTTCGATTCACCCCATATTCCTAATGCAGAGCTCATTCACGTATTGCGTAGCAAAGCAGTGTTGTTAAGTGGCGTCACTGTGCAGCTCGTTACGGAAAAAACGGGTGATATTCGTGAATGGTGCTATGAAAACGGGTTGCGCGGTTATTTAGAAGAAACGCTTGATGCGCCCGAGTACGTGGTCCCGCTTTTCGAGGCGCAGCAGTATGCCTTGGCGGATGATGATGACTACTCTGAAGGCGAAGGAGCACACTGGGTCGTGGCCTGGACAGCCGATGGCGCTATCGTACGCGAATCCTACGTTAACTTGATTTCAACACCGGCCGGAGGTACGCACGAATCGGGTTTGCGCGATGGGTTGTTTAATGCGGTGAAGAACTTTGCTGAATTGCATAGTCTTATTCCTAAAGGGATACGGTTGCTTCCCGAAGACGTTTTCGCTCGGGCTAGTTTCGTATTGTCAGCCAAAATATTAGACCCTCAATTTCAAGGTCAGATTAAAGAGCGACTTAATAGCCGTGATGCGGTGCGCATGGTTAGCACCTACGTCAGAAATGCGTTTGAATTAACATTACATGCCAACGTCGAAGCGGCCAAGAAGCTGGCAGATTTTGCCATTAAGCATGCACAAGCGCGTGTGCGGTCATCTCAACGTGTTGAAAAGCGTAAAAGCTCGGGCGTTGCGGTGCTGCCAGGGAAGCTAACTGACTGCGAGTCTCAAGATCCAACACGCACTGAGCTCTTTCTTGTCGAGGGGGACTCTGCAGGTGGCTCCGCCAAAATGGGACGCGACAAGACAGTACAAGCTATTTTGCCGTTGCGAGGAAAAGTACTGAACTCATGGGAAGTGCACAAAGATCGTTTGTTTGCGAATCAGGAAATTCATGACGTTTCTGTGGCGATCGGGGTGGATCCTCATTCGCCGACTGATGACGTCGATCTTTCAGGCCTACGTTATGGACGCATTTGCATTCTGTCGGATGCCGATGTCGATGGCTCGCATATTCAGGTGTTGTTGTTAACGTTATTTTTTAAGCACTTCCCACAGTTAATCGAGAAGGGGCACATTTTTATCGCCCGTCCGCCGTTATTTAGGGTGGATGTTCCGGCGGTGGGCAAGCGTGTTGCGCGCAAAATATATTGCTTGGATCAGGCCGAGTTGGAGGGTGTTCAAGAGAAGCTTCGTCTTGAAGGTGTAAAAGAAGGGCATTGGGCCATTAGCCGTTTTAAGGGCTTGGGCGAAATGAACGCCGAGCAGCTTTGGGACACCACTTTAAACCCCGACACGCGGCGTTTGCTTCCGGTTCAGTATGGTGCATTAGGCGTCGATGGAACAGAAGAGCTGTTCGACATGCTGATGGGACGAGGCGAAGCCGCGCAGCGCCGTAGTTGGCTTGAAACGAAGGGCAACTTAGCGGATGTCGACGTCTGACGGTAGACGCCATATTAACGATAAAGAATTAGGTATTATGGATTTCGTACAGAACGGCCTGTTTATACAAGATGACGGTGATGAAGGTTTAAGCTTAGGTGTGTATGCCGAGCAGGCGTACTTAGATTATGCCGTGTCCGTAGTACGGGGGCGCGCGCTTCCCGACGTTTCAGATGGGCAGAAACCGGTGCAACGGCGCATTTTGTACGCCATGCAGGCCATGGGCTTGGTGGCAGGGGCGAGACCGGTTAAATCCGCTCGCGTCGTGGGCGACGTATTAGGTAAGTATCACCCGCACGGTGATCAAGCCGCTTATGACGCCATGGTTCGCATGGCACAAGACTTTAGCTTGCGGTATCCATTGGTAGATGGTCAGGGTAACTTCGGTTCGCGTGATGGGGATAACGCGGCCGCAATGCGTTATACGGAAGCTCGTCTGACCGCCTTTTCTCGTTTACTGTTGGATGAGTTAAATGAAGGAACGGTAGATTTTGCAGCCAACTATGACGGTTCGCAGCAAGAGCCATTACTGTTGCCTGCACGATTACCCGTTGTGCTTTTAAATGGGGCATCCGGTATTGCCGTGGGCATGGCAACCGAAATTCCGCCTCATAACTTAACGGAAGTGGCGAGGGCGTGTGTTAGCTTGATTAAAGACCCTTCGTTAAGCGATAGCGAGTTGTTTGATATTGTGCCAGGGCCCGATTTTCCGGGTGGTGGGCAAATCATTTCCAGCCGTGATGAATTAGCACAAATTTACTCCACAGGTCGAGGCAGTATCAAAGTGCGGGCTCGATGGGTGTTTGAAGAAATGGCCAGAGGCCAATGGCAGCTAGTGGTAACAGAGCTACCCCCTGGCACCTCTACCCAAAAAATCCTTGAAGACATCGAAGAGAAAACGAATCCGCGAGTTCGCGCCGGGCGTAAAGCACTCACGACCGAGCAACAACAAACTCGAGCATTGCTATTGGGGTTACTTGATACGGTACGTGATGAATCGGGTAAAGAGGCTCCGGTGCGATTGGTTTTTGAGCCTAAAAGTAGTCGTATTAACCGCCAAGACTTTGTGAATACTTTGCTTGCTCAAACCGCGATGGAAGGCAACAACACCATTAACTTGGTTAGTATTGGTATTGATGGGCGACCGGGGCAACGCACGTTGCGTGCGATGCTAGAGGAATGGCTGCAGTTTCGTAGTCACACCTTGCGTAGGCGCACTCAGTTTCGCTTAGATAAAACCTCAGATCGCATCCATATACTGGAAGGGCGGATGGTGGTCTATCTTGACGTGGATGCCGTGATTCAAACGATTCGCGAGGCGGACGAGCCACGTGTGGCACTAATGGATCGGTTCAAGCTCTCCGAGCGTCAGGCTGAAGACATTCTTGAAATGCGTTTGCGACAACTGGCTCGTCTCGAAGGGTTCAAGATCGAGCAAGAGCTGAATAAGCAACGAGCAGAACAAGAAAAGCTGCAGCAGCTACTGGATAGCAAAGCGGCGTTTAAGCGCATGATGATCAAAGAGATCGAAACGGATGCGCAGACCTACGGTGATGAACGTCGAACGGTGATTGAAGAGGCCGAACGGGCTGTGCTAGAAGTCAAAGTGGCCGATGAGCCCGTCACGATTATCGTGTCTAATAAAGGCTGGCTGCGTCGACGTCAAGGTCACGGGGTGGAAATAGAAAGCCTCAGCTTCAAAACAGGTGATGGGCTCAATACCGTACTCGAGTGTCGCAGTACAGAAGATGTCATAGCGATAGGTAAAGATGGCCGAGTCTATACTGTTGCAGCGGCGAGTATCCCTTCAGGTCGCGGTGATGGACAGCCAATTACGGCCATGGTTGATGTCAGTCCTAAAGCGCCGGTGTCGCACGTGATAGCTGGTCCGGCCCCACAGCGCTATCTATTAGGGGCTGATAGTGGTTACGGCTTTATTACGACCTTAGCGGACATGACGACTCGTCAACGGGCAGGTAAGCAGTTTGTGAGCGTGGCCGAAGCTGATCGTTTATTACAGCCTCTTGCGCTACGCGACACGGATGTTGCCGTCGCCTTATTAAGTAAAAAAGGTCGTTTTATTGTGGTGGATATTGCAGAGCTACGCCAACTTTCGGGTGGCGGGCGAGGCACGGTCATGATGGGGCTTGATCCCGACGATGGGTTGGCTCAGTGGGCGCCTATAGGGACGGGTGGATTGCAAATTACGGGTATTTATCGTCGACGAGAGATAACAGAAACGTTGTCTCTGATCGACCTCGATATTTACCGAGCAAAACGAGCCCGCAAGGGTAGGTTGCTTGACACTAAAATTACTAAACCGTTGATTCAACGAGTTGAGTAGCCACCTGTTATTTGCGTAAATTACGAAAGCATGGGCAGTAGTGACATGCACAACGATTTTATAAGATGAAAGATGTTATGAGTTTTACGATTACAGTGCAGCCTTCAGGCTTAACGTTTCCTGTAGAGTCTGGACAAACATTGTTGGACGCCGCCTTAGCGTCGAAAATTCTTTTGCCTCACAGTTGCCGAAATGGGGCCTGTTCCTCGTGTAAGGCAAAAGTGGTTGAAGGTCATTTTCAAGCGGGTGATGCGCCAGAGCAGATATTAGAACCTGATGAGTTGGCTGAGGGCTACACCTTACTGTGTCAGGTTCAGCCCGAGTCAGACATGGTGATCGAGTCCTTGCAAGCGCAAGTGGCTAGCGATATTGAAGTGCGAAAGATGCCTGCAAGGGCGATTAGCCTTGAAAAACTAAGCGATGATGTCATCGTATTGACGTTGCAGCTTCCCTCAGCAAATCCCTTTCATTACTACGCGGGACAGTATTTAGAGTTTATTTTGAAGGATGGCCGCCGACGTAGTTATTCCATGGCAACGCCTCCCAATGAAGAAAATATTGCTGAATTACACATCCGTCATTTAAAGGGCGGGGCGTTTACAGATCATGTGTTTGGTGCGGGTGAGACGCAAATGAAAGAGCGTGAAATCCTTCGTGTGGAAGCACCGTTGGGCTCGTTCTTTTTACGTGAAGACAGTGATAAACCCATCATCATGCTCGCGAGTGGAACGGGTTTTGCCCCGATTAAAGCCATTGTTGAATTGATGCAGAATAAGGGGATTGAGCGGCCAGTTACGTTGTATTGGGGAGGGCGTCGTCCTCACGATATTTATATGCACGAGCTTGCTCAATCATGGGCGAAAAGCCTTCCTAATTTTACGTACGTACCGGTAATTTCTGAAGCCACGACTGAGGATGCATGGACGGGACGCACTGGTTTTGTGCACCATGCTGTTATGGAAGACTTGCCAGATCTTTCCGCTTACGAAGTGTATGCGTGCGGTGCGCCGATTATGGTTGAGACTGCCCGTAAAGACTTTGTCGCCCAGTGTAAACTGCCAGATGAAGCCTATTACGCTGATGCGTTCACCTCTGAGGCTGACGCCGTCTAAAAGCGTTAAAAGGTAGATTACAAGTGACAGTACCTTCGCATGTGTGTCCAGTAGGAAGATAACGATGAAAATTGCGGTGCTTGGCAGTGGGATTATTGGCGTGTCTACGGCATGGTGGTTACAAAACGATGGCCATGAGGTGATTGTTATCGACCGGCAGCCGGGACCAGCGCAAGAAACATCGCGGGCGACGGGTGGTCAGATATCCGTCTCCTATGCCGAGCCATGGGCTAATCCGCAAGCACCATGGCGCTTAGCGCGATGGTTGCTTAAAGATAATGCACCGCTTTGGTTTAGACCGTCGCTGGACCCTAAACAATGGGCGTGGGGGGCGAGGTTTTTAGCAGAGTGCCTGCCTTCAAGGTTCGAGCCAAACGTACGAGCTCTCGTGAATTTGGCCGAATTTAGTCGCTCAACGCTGCAGCACATGCGTTCTGACTTAAACATCCAATATCACTGTGTACAGCGCGGCGTTTTGCACTTTTACCGCGACGCTCGAAGCTTTGATGAAGCGCAAGATATGGCCGATGCGATGCGAGATTTAGGCGTAGAGCGTCGGCTGTTAAGTCCCGATGAAATTGTGGCTGTAGAACCTGCGCTGTCGTCGATCAAAGACAATATTGCAGGGGGCGACTACAACATCGATGACGAGTCTGGTGACGCCTATGCTTTTACGTGTGAACTAGCGCAACGGGCACAAGAGCGGGGCGCTGTTTTTAAGTTTTCGACACAAGTCACGCGGCTTCGAGCAGAAGGCGGGGAAGTGAAACGAGTCGAGCTTATCGAGCCAGACGGTAGCTACAGCGAGCTCGATGTTGATGCGGTTGTCGTTGCGCTTGGCGCTTATTCGTCTAAGCTTGTGGCTCCTTTGGGGGTTTCTTGCCCCGTTTATCCTGCAAAAGGGTATTCGGCCACGTTTACGATTGTGAATGACGAGGCTGCACCGCACGTGAGCCTAAGTGACTCCGCTAATAAAACAGTGTACTCACGATTTGGCAATCGTCTACGGGTCGCGGGAACAGCCGAGCTAAGTGGCTTTTCAAGAGCTTTAAACACGAAACGTTGCAATTCAATTGTGAAGCACGCTCAAGAATTGTTCCCAAGTGCTCTCGATTTTGATAATGTGCAGTTTTGGGCTGGCTTGCGACCTGCAACGCCATCCAATATTCCCCTTATCGGCCAAACCAAGATACGTAACCTTTATTTAAATACGGGGCACGGAACCTTGGGCTGGACGTTGGGGGCCGGCTCTGGGCAAGCACTAGCGGATGTTATCGCTGGGCGTAAGCCAGAGGCAGAATTTCCTTTTTTGCGCTGAATCGTATCATGAAGACCCCCCACTATTTATCTGTCTCCCGTGCGCTGCTACCCATTGTGGGAGCTACATTTTTATTTGGTGTCAGTTCTACCGTATGGGCTGCCACAGATGTGCAGGTTTGGCACTCGCTGTCAGACTACAACAAAAAAACCTTTGAAAAACTGGTGTCCGACTTCAATCGAAGCCAGAAAGACACAAAGGTTGAATTACGCTCTTTTAACGACGAAAAAGCCCTTAATCAAGCATTAAGCGCTGCGGCTGATAAGGCTCGACCTCACTTATTTCAAATGGGTGAAACATCAGGTTTAGATGACGTAGCTAAGCGTCCTTATGTGTTGCCTATTCATACCTTAATGGCGAAATCCTCTGTTAAGAATAGCGAGTGGTTTTTGCCTGCAGCGAATAACTTCATGCATGACACTAAAGGTCGCATGGTGGCGTTGCCGTTAATGGCAGAGATTCCTGTCATGTTTTACAACATCGATGCGTTTAAGAAAGCGGATCTGATACCAGCTGAACCTGCTCGCGCTTGGCACGACCTCCAAGCTCAACTTGTTACCTTGGCAAATAATGGTTCCAGACGCTGCCCCTTAACCTCAGACCAACCTGTTTCCATTAATTTAGAGAACTTGGCTGCGGTGAATAAGCAGTTTTACGCGGGAGGACCAAAGGCGAAGGCGGGGTTTGAGTTCGACACCCTCTACATCCGACATCTCTCAACGATGATTAGTTGGGTTCGCAGCGAAATTATGGTGGGCCCCGAGTTTGGTCCTCAGTCGGTAACCCGTTTTGCCGATGGTGAGTGCGCGGTACTTTTATCGAACTCGGGTAACATCGGGCAGCTAAGTAATGATTCTAAGGTCAGTTATGCGGTAGCAGGGTTGCCGTATTATCCGGAAGTTACGGCACAACCTGGAAGTCCGTTTGTTAGCGGGTCAGGCTTATGGGCGACTAAAGGCCATAACGCCGAGCACGACAAAGCCACCACCCAGTTTATGACGTGGTTAGCGTCGACCCCAGTGTCGTCATCGTGGTATCAGGCAACGGGCTATCTTCCGTTAACGAAAGAGGCCTTTAGCAGCACGAACGAGAAATACTATAAAAAACTGGGTGATTGGCAAGGTTTAGTAGCGACTTATGCACAAAACCCCGAGCACACCACTCGTGGCTTTAAGGTGAATAACTATCACCAAATTCGTGCTATGTTTCATCAAACACTGACCACAGCGTTAGAAGGCAAGCAACCTGCTGTCACAGCATTACGTTTGGCCGCAACTGAAGCGAATAAATTGGTGAATACGAAGTAACGACAAGAGTCTCCATGCGTACATCCCAGTCTAGCGCCTAGCGCCAGACTGTCCGAACATAGCACTCAATACATTTCATTGAGTGCTATTTTTTTGGGATAACGGTATGTGGTTACGCTGGGGAATGCTGGGAACGTGCGCTATTTTAAGTGCATGTGCTGCTCCAAATAATACATCGTGGTGGGATGGATTGGGCTCAGTGGCGTCTAGCCACGGGTCGAATCAATTCAATTTCGAGTGGAGTTTGGTGGGTGACCAGCAGGCGGCGCCGTTGCATGTTTTTAGCTCTGAAACGCAAGTTTGGCTGCAGTACCCGTCGACGCAAACCCCACCAGTCGTGTTCTCAATAGGGGCAGCGCACACCGAAATGTTAGATGCGCGAGCGCAAGGGCGTTATTGGGTCGTTGATACCACGGCTAAGGCCCTACAGTTCCAAAACGGGCGGCAATCCGCGTGGGCGTTTTTGTCTGAGGCCGAACATTTCATACGTCCGCTTATTGCATCGACGCTAGCGCATACCGTTGAGCCTAACGCTTCATACGAGGGGGTGGCCGTTACGGCCCCCATGCTGAATGACCATGCTCCGATATTGAACACAACGGTTTCGAGCGAGCGTGGCACGGCTTCTGTTGATCACGCTTCGTCTGCCGGGTCTCTGCAAATGACAGAGATGAAAGAGGTATCAGGTTCCGAACTGAAATTTACTGAAATTAGCGCCACGGCTGAGGCATTAGCCGTTGTAGAGGCAGATGTTAAAACGCTACTGCCCACCTTTGCCGCGCAAGCTAGCGATCAAAATCTACGTGCTGTCTTGCAACGCTGGGCGCAACGTAGCGGCTGGACATTTGAGGCTGAGCATTGGGCTGTGGATGTGGATTTACCGATCACCGCTAGCTTTAGTATCCAAGGCGAGTTTACCGAAGCGGTACAGGCCGTAGTGGCCAGCACGCATTTGGGTACCCATCCTCTCAAACCTTGTTTCTATTCGAATCAGGTATTACGCATTGTTCGTATGGCCCAGTCTTGCGCCCCTAAAGTCGCCATCAGTGATGGGGGGCTTTCATGAGGGCATTTTATATTGCCGTAATGGCTGGCTGCTTAAGTGCGTGTACCGTTCATGAAAGATTGCAAGATCTCGATAAACAAGCTGGAAAAGCAGCGACTCATATTAGTTCTACGCAGCATGACTTTTACCAACGGGTTGATGACAGGCATAAGGGGGCCGATCCTTTTGTAGATCGGCCATGGGTAGTCGGTCGGGCCCAGCCCTTGGCCCGAGAGTTACGTTTGCCTTTGCCGTTACGCCAACATATTCGTACGACTTTGGTGTTCGGAGACAAGCGGCTCAATCTAAAAGAAGTAGCAGAGCGCATCGCTATCACTACGCAAATTCCTGTTCGAATTCAACCCGAAGCATTACTACCTTCGTCTCGTTTTATTAGGGGCAGCAGTCGCGCTGGGGCAGGGGGCGGTTACGCTACGCAAGAGTTAGCGACCATACAGTTAAACGGTATTGATGAAGCCTTAGCATCCATACTGGATCGGATTTGCGCTCAATTGGATATCCATTGGAGGCAGTTGGGCACTGGTATTGAGTTCTATAAAGTGGATTCTCGTCTCTTTGAGTTAAAAGGGCTGTCATTGCGTTCCAGTGCGCACGCTGCGCTGGGGTCCAACAGCAGATCAGACGAAGGGTTCAATAGCCAATCGGGCACGCAAATACAAAGTAACGATCACGAAATCATGGAAGTGGTTCGCGCCAGAGTAGAGACCTTATTAACTGAAATGGGAAAGGTCAGTGCGCTGTCCGGCGGTAGTTCTACGTTGCTGGTCGTGGATACTCCGGAAGTATTGGATGCTGTTGATCATTATTTGCAACGAGAAAATCGAAACTTAAGTCGCCGTGTCCGTCTCGTGTTTGAAGAACTGACTGTCGAGTTACGAGACGATAGCGAAACGGCGATGAATTGGGGCGTATTGTTTAATGCCGCCCGTTGGTCAGGGTCACTACTCTCTCCTCAGCAGGCGGTGAGTGGTTCGTTTGTTTCGGGGTTGCAATTAGGCCAAGGCTCTTTTCAAAGCAGCGAGGCAGTGATATCAGCCATTAGTACTTTAGGCACCGTGGTAAGACGTAATACGGTCCCCGTCTTGACACTGAATCGTCGCCCTGTGACCCACGCCTTACGCACTACATTCACTTACATCGATCGTGTAGAAAGCACGCCTTCCGTTAGTTACACCGGTAGCGCAACGCCGTCCATATCCATCAGCCAGCGCGAGCAGACCGTTGGCTCCTTACTTACCTTGATCCCAGAGGCCTTAGATGATGGGCAAATTATGTTGTCGGTTGCTTATGACAATACAACGGCTCAACCACTCAACACAGTGGGTGTGGGCCGAGGGGATCAGGCGTTAGAGGTGCAACAGTTGACGATTGAAGGCGCCGGTATGGTGCAGCAGGTAATTTTAGACCCCGGTAAACCCTTACTGATTTCGGGTTTCGATCGATCTGAACAGGTTGGTGGTGAAAGACGGTTAAACC
Organism: Paenalcaligenes sp. DL 463; assembly: GCF_057475185.1. Taxonomy (NCBI): domain Bacteria; kingdom Pseudomonadati; phylum Pseudomonadota; class Betaproteobacteria; order Burkholderiales; family Alcaligenaceae; genus Paenalcaligenes; species Paenalcaligenes sp. DL 463. Next base: position 1,389,257 of record NZ_JBYBKX010000001.1, read on the forward strand.
CAGGGGCGTCTTTGGCGTTTGGCGGCTCAAGCAAGCATGCAGCGAAGTCGCTAAGAACGGTGATTTTACTGACAGCACAGGTGGAAGAGGGAGTGGAGTAATGCGCCAGAAGCTCTTGATGCACACGGGTTCGGACTGTGTGCTGTATGCCGGTTTGTCCTGGCAAGTCGTCGTGGGTTTCGGTGGTGTTAAGCGTCTTCAGAGAGAGGCCCGTCTACACGAGTACACACATGGAGTGTTATGTGGGTCGACGTTTAAGAGCTTTGGCGTTCTTAAGCAATCGACTATCGAGAAACGACGTTTGCTGACGCACCACAGTGCAGCAGCTTGCTTTGCCAGCATGACGGCGAAGACGGCGCAGGCCGTGGTATTAACCTTAGGTTGCGGGCGTTGGCTATTGCTGGCGGCAAGTGATGGTGCCGTGTTGGTCAAAGGGGATCAACAGTTTGCAGATTTGGAGGCTGCAAGGGCAGCAGCCGAGGCCTTATGTGAAAGCAGTCCCCAATTGCGAGTACGTTACGTCGACAACGGTGATGAATTTCTCGACTCGCTTCAGACCTATTGTTCAACGGCTACGCAGTTAAACCCCCTTTTTTCTCGTCGCGTTTGGCCGATGGGCTTACTAAGTTGTGGCGTGCTGGCTGGCGGCTTTTTATGGTTAGCCGGACCAAGCTGGCCTAAACCTGAGGTCTCAAGCGAACAAAATAATGTCTCGGTGGCGGTTGATCGTTTAGGCAGTTCTTACGCTTTAGAAGCGCTGTTAGTGGAATGGCAACGTTTGCCGTTGCGTGTCGACGGTTGGCAGCTTTCGATGAGCGATTGCGTGATCGCTGACATTAAAACGTGGTCTTGCTCAGCTATCTTGCTCCTCGATGAAGGGGCAGTCTTTGAAAATACCCCAAAACTACCAGCATGGGACACGGTTTCGCATTCCAACTCACAAGTGGAGTTTCATCGCTATATCCGCTATGCGGCGCCTGCCTATTTGTCAGGGCAAGGTACTCAAAATAAAGGGTCTCTACGCGCCTTGCGGCAAAACTACGGAACCTTGTATTCGGTTTTTCAGCTTCAAGACACTGATTCTCGCGATGACAAGAGTAGTCTCGATAACCGTCGTTTCGGCTCAGGGTCAAAGGTGCAAATTGAAGGGCCGTTGCGAACGCTTGTGCTAGCGCGTGAGGCCATGCAAGAGCTTAAGAATCCTCAAGTCAAGCTTGAAGTAGCAGCTAGTGCGCCTTCGTCTGCGCAGAAAAGTCGATTGGTATTTCGCTTAAGTGGAGAACAGCGATGAGGAGGTTTGACGTGATAGATCGGGGGATGAGTCTTTTGTTTTGTGGCTTGCTCATCGTACCCACAGTCAAAGCCACTCAAAGCAACGAGTTCGACGCTCAAGCGATGCAGGTGCGGGAACTACTGCTATTAGAACAGCAGCAGCTACGCCGCGAGATCAGCCCAACGCTTAACGCGGATGAGCTCCCGATAAGGGGGGAAGCAATGGGTAACGTGGAAGAAGAGCCTCAGCTCATTGCTATTTATGGGGTGGGTAAACGACTCATGGCGGAGTTTCGTCGTAATGGGTTAACCACAGTCTATCTACATGGTAAAGAGTTCCCGATCGGGCATGTGGGGCGAGCAGATATGTATCGATTGACAGGGATTAACGAGCAATGCGTTAGCTTAAAAAAACATCAGTACGAAGTAACGCAATGTTTGCATTCAGCCTTAAGTCAAGGAGAGCCTTAATGCTAGGCCGGATGCGAAAGCGTAGAAAGTTAGCTGAGCCGCAGGCGTTGTTTATTGAATCCCATGTAGGTGATGAACTTGTCATCATTGAGACCCGCGCTGCGCTTCATGAGTTAAGTGCCAGAATTGAACGAGGGCTAAGTCATGAGCTAGGTATACAAGAACTGCATCACACTATTTTTCCGGTTGTGCTGGAAAGCCAACGTGTGGCGGTTCTGTGTACTCATGATTACGCCGATAGTGCGTACGTAAATGAAATTTTACGTCTGATAGTGAGCGCAAATTATCGCCTCGAAACACCCGCTCGCTATGTCCTTAATCCGGCTCAGTTGCTCTCGGTGATCAGATTGCTTCAGCCCTTGCAGCAGGGGGTAGAGCATCGATCTCGAACCATTCAAGACGATGGGGGTTGGGAGCAAGGTGAGCTCTATACCGTCTTCTTGAGCTTGGTCGAGTGGGGGGTAGGACAGAACGCTAGCGACCTACACATTAATGTTTTGCTAGAGCAGCCTTACTCTGAAATTCGTTACACCATCGACGGTAGGTACATCACACCCACTCATTTTCAGGGCATGAGTACATCGATGGTGAAGGCGATGCTGTCAGCAGCATGGATGAATATTGACGGTGGTAACGGTGCTGTTTTTGATACTCACCGTGAACAGCAAGGAAGTTTGCAATGTCAGATTGCAGACAAAAAAGTTGTGCTGCGCTGGGCGTCGTTAGCTGCCGAAGCGGGCCCTAGTGTTTGTTTACGTTTACTGGTGGATGAGGGTGGGGCCCATCTGCCTTGTATTTCTTCTTTGGGCTATAGCGCTGCCCAACAATCAGAAATCGATCAGGCGATGTTGGCAGATGGGGGCGCTGTCATTTTCTCGGGGGTGGTGGGTTCGGGTAAGTCGACGTCATTAGCCGCATTAGTGGCTGCGCTACCGCCATGGCGCAAAGTCATTACGGTAGAAGACCCTGTAGAACAACGCATACCTAACGCGGTACAAAATTCGTTGTCCCGTAACTTAGCCGTCGACAGCCACGATGGCTTTGCCTCAAAGCTACGAGCCTTAAAGCGCTCTGCCATGACAGATGTACTATTGGGCGAAATACGAGATCAAGAAACTGGTCGAGCCTTTAGTGATTTAGCGTCGGCCGGTGTGCGTGTGTACTCCACCGTACATGCAGGCTCGGCCGCATTAATCCCCCAGCGCTTAGCGTCTGATTTTATCGGTGTGTCTCCTCAGTTGTTGGCGGCGCCCGGCATCCTTAGGTTACTTATTCATCAGATGTTGATATCGACGCTATGTGAAGGGTGTGCAGTACCCATGTCGTCGCTCACAGATTACCCTTCGTGGCTGCCAGTACGAGCTCGGCATAAAGCCAGTTTTGCACTGTGGCTTGACGATTTTGAGCGTGCAGGTGGGGTAATTAAACAAAACGTAGTGCGAAACACAACGGGGTGCGATTTGTGTAGACGTGAAAGCGTACCGGATTTAAATGGTTACGCTGGCCGCACTGTGGTGGCTGAGATTTTAAACCCTCATACCAATAGAGACTGGTTAGGTCGTATTGCGCAATACGGCATCTCGGATTTTAAAGAAAGAGGAGTTCGTTCCTCACCCAAACACCAAACGGCTTTGCATTACGTCTCGGGAAGTTTGGTTGAGGTGGGCTTAGAGAAAAGCAATGCAGGGCTGGTGGATGCCTTCGATCTTGAGCAGCGGATGGGCGGGTGGGGCCAGCATGTTTAGGAAACTGCAAAGCACGCTACAAGCCGGTAGGTTTTCTGTGCGAGCCAGCCAGCATCAAAGCTGGAAACCTAGTCGCAGAGCAGACAGACGACGCTTTGTGACAGCACAAGTCGAGTATTTTACTTATCTGCATCACATGCTCTCGGCGTTAAAGGGTAGTCGCACCCTACGTGATGTCTTCCTGATTGATGTGGTCCGTTACGGCCCTAAGCACTGGCGTGGGCGATTAGCCGCTCGTTGGTCACAGCGCTATGAACATTCGGGAGGCGATTTATACGCTACATGGTTTGATTGCTGTGACACCGAAACATTGGCGTTACTGAAATCAGCGCAGTCTCAGGGAGAGCAAGCCTTAATCACAACATTTAAGCAAGTGGCAGATGTGCTGTTAACCAAACGCCAGATAAAACGAGCACTTCTGGAAATGGCTGGACCGGGAGTGTTAGCCATCTCCATTTTTATTGCCATGTTAGCGGTGGTGCCGTTGTATAGCGTTCCACAACTGTTTTCCGCTTTTGGGGACTTGCCCGACATGTATCTGGGCACCTACAGCATCGCCTTACGTCAATTTGCTGAACAGCTCAGTGCTTTAGGAGTAGTGGCGCTAAGCATGAGTCTTTTCCTCGTAATACTTCTACGCTTAAGCCTTTCTCGTTTGCATGGAAGAGTTCGGCATTATCTTGACCTATGTCAGCCGTGGAGTAGCTACAGGCTTTATCACTCATATCGGGTTTTTGCCTTGTTAAGCGTACTACTGCAAGTGCAAAGCGCTTCACAGGGACTCAGCGTTAGTTTGGATGCGGTGGAAACGGGCGGAAATGGTTGGCTACGGTGGCGGCTAAACCAAGTTAGACAGCGTTTACGAGAAGGTGCCACGCCCTACGTCGCTTTTAATGACGGTTTTCTCCGCCTGTCCGAGGCTTGGTATTTCAGTGATATTACGTCGGCTCAGGGCTTAGAGCAGGGGTTGGCGGCTACGGCGTCACACCTACATCAGCAGTTACTTTCAATTTTTAGGCGCTACGCCCAAGTGTTGAAGTGGAGCCTGCTTATAGGAAGTGTTTTTGGGTTGATGTCATTAGGATTGTGGCATTTTTTGGCCATTGAAGAGTTGCGTTCAGGACTGTTGTTGTTTCATTCAAGTTAAGGCGTTAATGCCTACTGTGTGTGTTTAAAGGAATAAATGAAAATGTTTATATGTGATAAGAGACTGCTGACCCAACCATTATTGAACGAGGTTAATCATACGTCGAAGCCGTCCAGAGCGAGTTTGCCGGTCTCAAAAGGGCAAGAGGGTTTCTCATTAATTGAGGTGTCGTTAGTGACTGCGATCGTTCTGCTCTTAGCTGTTATCGCGGTACCCGCTATCAATAACTACGTTGTTGAAAATCGTGTGCCTAAAGTGGCAGAGGAGTTGGCTCGGTTTATGCTGAACAGCGAAATTGCCGCGCCCACTTCTACGCTAAATCCCTATACGCATATTGATATGAATACGTTGGCTCACTATGTCACCGAAAGCGGGGTGCTTGATGTACGCGGCCAAGGAGGCAGTACACGTATTTTGCACGGCCTCGGTAAGGACGGGCAAATTACATTACAGGCGGTAGAGCAAGGCGAGCGATATCGATTGGTCCTTGATAAAGTGCACCATGCCGCGTGCCCCGGTATTGCCTCGGTTTTACAGCGGGTAAGTCATCATATCGAGATTGCGTCCGGGTCTGGCGCGGCAGCAGTGGTTAAAGGCGATGGAACCAGCTACAACGCGTTAACGGCCAGAGCGGCTTGTGGACGAGGTAATGTGAACACCTTTAGTTTTATTGCTGGTTAATCGTGATGCATAAAGCCATGCTTCTGATCCGCCCGAGAGGGCGGATCAGTCATTTCTTCTTGCGCTCGTTTTTATCCACTTTTATTCAGCCTCGGCGCACGAAACGGGGGCAGGAGGGGGCGTTAATTATCGAGTTGGCGGTGGTGTTAAGTGTGGTGATGCTTATCGTTGTGTACACGGTGTCTGCGTTTAACCATCGTAATGCTGAGCTGCGTATTCAAGGCTTAGCGTTATGGATGCGCTCGGTGCATCAAGCCTTTCATTCTTACCTTAGCGATCATGGCACCTTGCTTAATCAAAGTGGGTACCAAGTGATGGGGGTAGCGTATCCATTGGCACCTACTGTTTCAGAGTTAAAGCTGGCGGGTTACCTGACACATGATTTTCCTTTAGCCACTGCGCAGCGGTACAAGGTCAAGCTGCAGGCTTTTGCTAATAGCTCATGCTCTTCATCTGTGTGTGCAATGTATGGTTTGATTTGGGCCCCTGAGGCGGTAAAAAGCAACCATGACTTTGCCTATTGGCGCTTAAGCACGAATGCAGAAGGTGCTATTGTCACTGCTCAACGGCCACATTTCATTAGTGCAGTGAATACCGAGATAGCGAATCCGCCTCAATCAACCATGGCAGCGCTTCCTGCGGGTAGTGTGGCATGGATTATTACGCCTAACACGCTCGGATTAGATTATTTGCGCGTGGGAGACGAGCGAAACCCGGATTTTCAAAACCATGTCAGCGTGGGGGGAGGGCTGCAGGTTGAAGGGGTTGCGTCAACCGTTGGTGGACTACAGCTTGTTGGCTCTCATGAGCAGAATAGTTCGTGTCAAACCTCAGGCTTGATTAGCAGAAATGCTCAAGCGAATAGCCTGTTGATCTGTAGCACACAGAAAGTGTGGCGCAGTATGGATACCTTTGCAGGTGGCACTTACACGCTAAACCCTAATGGCCAGTGCTCACATCCGGTGGTGGGCAATACCGCGAATCCCTATACGAATGCATGTACTTGTCCGGTGGGTTATCAAAAGGCGTTAATTGCGATTAGTGGTACCACGCCGGCAGACACCTACCTAACGTATGCGTGTAGACCGTAAGGCAATAAAAAACACCCAAAAGCAGATGGTTGCTTTTGGGTGTAAAGAAAAAGTTTAGAAGTATAGGTTGTGCTTAAGGCTGAAAATTACTCAGCTACACCACTCCAGGCTCTAATCGTTTCACGTTCTTCTTCTGTCATTTGCGTCACGTTACCTAAGGGCATGTAGTGATTCTCGGTGACTTTTTTCACTTCAGCAGCGTGCAACAGCGTTTGGTCTTCACTGTCTAGCAGCATGCCTAGCGGTGGTGCTGTGAAGCCGAAGCCCTCTGGCGAGACCGCATGACACTGAATGCAGCGTGCGTCCATGATCTCTTGTACTTGTTGTATGCTCACCGCCGTTTCACCGGCATCGGCTGCTGTGACCGCACGAGGTGCTGGTGCTGCTAACCAACCAATAATGACGAGAAGCAATACACCGGCTACTGGGTAGCCCAGTTTGTTTTGTCCAGTATGGAGTAATACAAAGTACTGGCGAATGAGGGCGCCAGAGAAAATAAAGAGGGACATAATAATCCATGCGTACGGACTATTATAAGTAAAGGAGTAGTGATTACTGAGCATCAGTAACACCACAGGCAAGGTGAAGTAAGTATTGTGTACCGAGCGCTGTGTACCACGCTTACCATCTAGCGGATTGGGTGTACGACCTGCTTTAAGATCAGCGACCATGCGTCGTTGTCCTGGAATAATCCAGAAAAACACGTTGGCCGACATGCTGGTTGCCATCACAGCACCAGTGATCAAGAAGGCAGCACGGCCTGAGAAAATCTGCGTGCTAAGGTAGGCAACCAAAACCATCATGACGGCTACGGCAACACTGAGGATTCCGTCGCGATCCATGTTTGGACTGATACGTTTACAGAGCTCGTTATAGACAACCCAGCCGGCAATTAAGAATAAAATTGCAGCGATGTTTGCCTCGGTACCGCTCATGCTGGCTGCCCATTCCCAAGGACTATTTGGGTTGACCAAATAGAACGTCGGTTTTGCCATATACAGTAAAACGAACAGGGCGAAACCAGACAGCCACGTGGTGTACGACTTCCAGAAAGACCAGTGTAGGTCGTCGGGAAGCTCAGCAGGGTTAGTTAAGTACTTTTGATTGTGATAAAAACCACCACCGTGTACAGCCCACATTTCACCAAACACACCGCGTTTGATGCTTTCTTCGCCTTTGGGCGCGCGTAAGCTGCGGTCCAGCATAACGAAATAAACGGATTCACCAATCCAGGCCACTGCGGCGATGACGTGAAGCCAACGCAGCAAGAGGTTGGCAAATTCCAATAAATACGCTTCCATGATTATCCTTATATTCTGATATCAGATATTGTTTTTACGTTTTTTGAGGAGGTTGATATTGGAATTAGCTACCGCGGTAGGTAGACCATGACCAGGGTGTTACAACGAGTGGGACGTGATAGCTGCCACCGTCTTCGTTAATGCCGAAGTGGATGGAGACTTGGTCAACAAATCGTGGTTCGGGGAGATCAAGCCCTTTATCGGCAAAGTAATCACCAGCGTGAAAGACTAGCTCGTAGGTACCTTTGCGTACGTCATTACCTTGTAGCAAGGGCTCATCGCAACGGCCATCGCTATTGGTTTGCTCTTTTTTAATAAGAGTACGGGCGCCGTCTTTAAGAACATACAGTTCAATTTTAACGCCTTGGGCTGGACGGCCGTGTGTAGTATCAAGAACGTGGGTAGAGAGTTTTCCCATGTGTGTCTCCGGTTTTTGGTTTCCGTGAATACAAGAAAATTCCAGCGAGCCCAGTTTTGGGAACCGGCCGTGGGGCAAGCGGTGCAAGGATCAGTGCGCTGGGATTTGCCCCAAATTCAAATTGTTGACAATTTATGTTGACGATTTTGTTCGGATATCCAATAATTGTCAAGGTTTATGACGAGGATATTTCATGCTCCAGATTAATCAGTATGGCAATAGCCACCTAGATACTGATGCGCCATCAGCATCTTCGTTACTCGAAGGCAGTAAGCCAGATTCGGATGTAGGCCGTGTTTACAGCGAAATATTTGACGCTGTGATGGATCGGCGTTTACTACCCGGCACAAAACTTACTGAAACTACGCTATGTGACGTTTTTTCCTGTTCGCGCACAGTGGTGCGCGGAGCGTTGGCGGCTTTGGCACATGACAAAATTGTCAGTATAGAGACGAATCGAGGTGCTTTCGTCTGGAAGCCTGACCCCAAAGAAACAGAAGATATCTTTGAGCTTCGTCGCGATGTCGAATGCTTAATCGTCGAAAAATTACTTAGGCTGTCCGATTTACGCGAAAAACTGCAAACGCTCTATGACATGGTAGCCCGAGAACGCCATGCATTCGAGACCGGAAAACGTATAAGCTGGATTCGTTTATCGAATGCTTTCCACGTCGAGATGGCCCGATTATTAAATAATGACGTACTGACTGAGCTCATGCATATGCTTTGTGCTCGTACTTCGCTCATTATTGCTTACCACGATACGCCCGGAGAACGCGCCTGTTCGTTCTTCGAGCACGAAGAAATATTGAATTTTCTTAGTCGTTACGATAAAGAAGGGGCGTTACAAGCCATGACGCATCATTTAGAAGCTTGTGAGCACCGTATTAATGACTTGAACGACGAAACCCAGCAAGACCCATGGCAGGCTTTTAGCGTTCAGCGTATTTAGGAGACCTTATGTCTAGCAATACCCATTACCCGCGAGACCTCGTAGGTTATGGCCGCAATGTTCCGCATGCGAATTGGCCAAATAAAGCACGTATCGCCGTACAGTTTGTGCTGAATTATGAAGAGGGTGGGGAAAACTGTGTTTTGCATGGTGATCCCGCGTCAGAGCAGTTTTTGTCTGAAATTGTTGGCGCCGCGGCCTATCCCGATAGACATAAGTCTATGGAATCCATTTACGAGTATGGTTCTCGTGCCGGAGTATGGCGTATTTTGCGCGAGTTTGAGCGTCGCGATTTACCGTTGACAGTTTTTGGCGTGGGTATGGCGTTAGAACGTCACCCCGAGGTTGCGCAGGCCTTTGTTGATCTAGGCCACGAAATTGCGTGCCATGGTTATCGCTGGATTCACTACCAAGATAAGCCAGAGAGCCTTGAGCTTGAGCACATGGAGCGCTGTGTTGAAATTATTAAGAAGCTCACTGGGCATCATCCCGAAGGTTGGTATACAGGTCGAGATAGCCCTAACACCCGTCGTTTGGTGGCAGAGAATGGTAATTTCCTTTACGACTCCGATAACTATGGCGATGACTTACCGTTTTGGGACGAGGTAACGCTATCTGACGGTACGATTAAACCGCAGCTTATCGTACCTTACACCTTAGATACGAATGACATGCGCTTTGCTACGCCCCAGGGCTTCAACACCGGCGATCATTTTTACCATTTCTTAAAAGACGCCTTCGATGTGCTGTACGAAGAAGGCGCTGAACGCCCGAAAATGTTATCGATAGGGTTGCACTGCCGTCTTATTGGTCGTCCCTCGCGCTTTAAGGGTTTACAGCGTTTCTTAGACTACATCCAAGGCCACGAGCAGGTTTGGGTTGCCCGTCGCGTAGATATTGCTAAGCACTGGGCGCAGCACAATCCTTATCAGGGTGCTAATAAATAGAAAGTTTGGTGGTGGTTTTATTAAGGGCTTTTGGCGTACACCAAAGGCCCTTAATTTGTTATTGATGTCGTAATAGCACATCGTGTATGCCTATCGTTAGGCTTAGTGGCTATCTATCACTATAATAAGTGGTTAATTATTTTTATCTCGTTGCTTTCAATGAAGACATCCGAAATACGTCAGAAGTTTCTTTCTTTCTTTGAGTCTCGTGCTCATCAGATTGTGCCTTCAGCTTCGCTGGTGCCTGGGAATGATCCCACCTTGCTCTTTACCAATGCGGGCATGGTGCAGTTTAAGGATGTCTTTACCGGAAAAGAAACCCGTCCTTACCATCGCGCTGTTTCATCACAGCGATGTGTGCGAGCAGGTGGTAAACATAACGATCTCGAAAACGTTGGTTACACGGCGCGACACCATACCTTTTTCGAAATGCTCGGAAACTTTAGCTTCGGTGATTACTTTAAGCGCGAAGCAATACAGTACTCTTGGGAATTGTTGACCTCGGTATATGGTTTGCCAGCAGACAAACTTTGGGTCACTGTGTATCAAGAGGATGACGAGGCTTACGATATCTGGTGCAATGAAATCGGCGTACCTGCCGAACGAATCGTACGCATTGGTGATAATCACGGCGCACGTTATGCCTCCGATAACTTCTGGCAAATGGCCGACACAGGGCCCTGTGGCCCATGTTCAGAGATCTTCTACGATCATGGCCCAGAAGTGTGGGGTGGGCCACCTGGGTCTCCTGAAGAAGATGGCGACCGTTATATTGAAATCTGGAACCTAGTGTTCATGCAGTTCGATCGCTCTGCCGATGGCGTCATGAATCCGTTGCCGCGCCCTTGTGTGGACACTGGCATGGGTTTAGAGCGTATTGCGGCAGTGCTTCAGCATGTGCATTCTAACTATCAAATTGACCTTTTTCAGGCGCTGATTAGTGCAGCCGGCCGCGAAACGCATTGCTCGGATTTAAACAATAACTCCCTGAAGGTCATTGCAGATCATATCCGCGCATGTGGGTTTTTAATTGTCGATGGTGTGATTCCAGGCAACGAAGGGCGTGGCTATGTTTTGCGTAGAATTATTCGTCGCGCATTGCGTCACGGTCATAAGCTCGGGCAAACCAAGCCTTTCTTCTATCGTTTGACTGCCGATTTGGTGGCCCAGATGGGTGAGGCTTACCCTGAGCTAGCTCAACAGCAAGTGCGTATTGAGCAAGTGTTAAAGCAGGAAGAAGAACGTTTTATTGAAACCCTTGAGCACGGCATAAAAATTCTGGATGCGGCCCTATCCGAACTAGAGTCTGGCCAACCCCTTGATGGGCAGACTTTATTTACGCTCTACGATACTTATGGCTTTCCTGTTGACCTGACCGCTGATATTTGTAGAGAGCGAGAGGTGGCGGTTGACCTTGACGGTTTTGAACAGGCCATGCAGCGTCAACGCGATCAAGCGCGCGCAGCGGGTAAGTTTAAAGCAAACGTAGACGATTTATCTTATAAAGGCGTTGATACCCGTTTTGAGGGGTACGAAAGCTTACAGACACCGGCCACGGTCACTGCATTGTACGTGGATGGCCTATCGGTTGACTCAATACAGGCAGAGCAAGAGGCGATTGTCGTGTTGGATGTCACACCGTTTTATGCCGAGTCCGGCGGGCAAGCCGGTGATGCTGGGGTGTTGCGTAACGAGGCGATGCTCTTCAGTGTTAACGATACGCAAAAAATTCAAGCTAACGTGTTCGGCCATCAAGGTCAGCTGCAAAATGGTTCGTTATCGGTAGGCGACGCTGTTAGCGCTCAGGTCGACGCTGATTTGCGTCAGAAGACCATACGTAACCACTCAGCCACACACTTGATGCACAAGGCGCTACGCCAAGTGTTAGGCGAGCATGTGCAGCAACGAGGCTCATTGGTTGATGCGCAAAAGACTCGTTTTGACTTTGCCCATGACAGCGCCATGACCGCCGAACAAATAGCTGAGGTAGAGCGTATTGTTAATAGCGAGGTGTTGGCGAATAACGATGTCGCAACGCAAATGATGTCATACGACGATGCGGTTGCTGGTGGTGCGGTTGCTCTGTTCGGCGAGAAATACGGTGATGAAGTTCGGGTGTTAGATATTGGTTTTTCTCGCGAGCTTTGTGGTGGTACGCACGTTAGAAGAACAGGTGATATTGGTCTGTTTAAGATCGTTTCCGAAGGCGGTGTCGCAGCGGGAGTTCGCCGAGTCGAAGCGATTACCGGAGAGAACGCATTGAATTGGGTGTTGGCGACCCATAGCACCTTGCTCGGTGCTGCATCATTGTTAAAGACGCAGCCTGATGCGGTGGTTTCGCGTATTGCGTTGTTGCAGTCTCAGTTACGCGACATCGAACGCGAACGTGATCAGCTTAAAGATAAACTGGCGTCCTCGGCGGGGCAGAGCTTGGGAGAGCAAGCCATCACCCTTGAAGGCGGCGTGCAGTTATTGGTTGCCGATTTGCCAGGGGTAGAGGCGCGGTCTTTGCGTACAATGGTAGATCAACTTAAAGATAAGCTTCAAACAGCCGTTGTGTTACTGAGCACCAGCGCTGATGATAAAATTAGTCTTGTGGGTGGCGTGAGCAAATCTCTGACCGCTCAGGTTAAGGCAGGTGACTTGGTGTCCCATGTGGCCGTTCAAGTGGGCGGTAAGGGCGGCGGTCGGCCTGATATGGCGATGGGTGGAGGGTCTGACCCTGCCGCGTTGCCGGGAGCCTTAGCCTCCGTGCAAAGCTGGGTCGAACAGCGACTCGCAGGCGGGTAAGATCATGACTAATCTTGAAACCATAGAATTTCAGCTCGAAGTTAACGCTTCGGGCTTGAAGTGCCCACTTCCAATTTTACGTGCCAAAAAGGCACTTTCTCAAATTGAAAGTGGGCAAGTCCTAAAGGTGTTAACCACTGATACGCACGCAATCACTGATTTTCAGGCGTTTGCGCGGCAAACAGGAAACACCTTGCTTAAGCAAGAAGAGAGTGACGGCGTTACCGTGCATTTTTTGCAAAGACGCTAGCTTCTTTTCCTATTTATGTTGTTTTTATTCGTGTTTATTACCATCGCGAACGAAGTTAAATTACCGTTCGCACCTAGATGGTGGTAAAATCTTTCGTTTTACACTTTTACCTAACAAAAAAGGGATTATCAATGGTGGTAATTCGCCTGGCCCGTGGTGGCTCGAAAAAGCGTCCGTTTTACACTGTAGTAGCCGCCAACCGTAGCGATCGTCGTGATGGTCGTTTTATTGAGCGTCTGGGCTTCTACAACCCCGTAGGTGGTGAGAACCAAGAAAACCTACGCCTGCAACTCGATCGTATTGAATACTGGACAGAGAAGGGTGCGCAAATGTCGCCAGCCGTTACTCGTCTCGTTAAAGAGTACGCTAAAGTTGTAAACGCAGCAGCTTAAGTGCTACCCCGTAGTGTTCGCCATATCATTTAGTCAGAGTTTTAATGCCCGCTGTTCCAGACGATCTTGTTGAACTTGGGCGTGTAGCCTCAGCTTATGGTGTGCGTGGTTGGGTTAAAATTCAACCACACGCGGCTGGTGGCGAAACATTACGTGCAGTTAAGCAGTGGTGGTTAAAGGCGCCCAATCCTAATGCAAAAAAGGAGGGCGTTTTTTCATCTGTATTGCCTTTTTCGGTAGAGCAGTCGCGCCTGCATAGCGGCACAGTTGTGGCTTTATTTGACGGTTTTACTAACCGTGACCAGGCTGAGGCGCTGAAGGCGCATACGGTGTGGGTGTCGCGGGCAAGTTTTCCCGAGTCCGCCACGGAAGAGTATTACTGGGTCGATCTTATCGGCTGTGTGCTTTACGGCGAACACGATGGTCAGCCTGCGCTACTGGGCAAAGTGGTTGATGTTTTTGAGAATGGCGCCCATGCGATTTTGCAAGTAGAGTGCGGTTCCCTTGATTCTGATAACCACTTCACGCCTACGTTAACAGCGCGCGGCGGTAAAACGATAGAATTGGTGCCCTTCGTTAAGGCGCATGTTCATACTGTTGATCTTCAACGTCAGCGCTTGGATAGTAATTGGCCGGTCGATTTATAAATCGTGCGGTACCGTCATTCCTACCTAATCTAGGCGAGTTTTATCAGGCTACGTTATTTTTAGACTGATATCGTCATAAGGCAAAGCGTTATTATGCGTATTGACGTCGTCACATTATTTCCTGACATGTTGGCTATGCTCGCAGAGCAGGGCGTAAGCGCTAGAGCAATTAAGAAGCAGCTCTGGAGCCTGCATACATGGAACCCCCGCAGTTATACGGCAGACGTGCATCGTACCGTGGACGATCGCCCTTACGGCGGTGGGCCGGGTATGGTGATGCTTGCTGCTCCGCTGGATGCGGCGTTGGACGAGGCTGTAGCTCACCGTCGTGAGCACGGGTACTCCGAGTCGCCAGAGGTAATTCTGCTCAGTCCTGTGGGCGAGTTGTTTACCCAAGCCACGGCACAGTCTTTGGCTCAAAGCGAGGGTGCGATATTCATATGCGGTCGTTATGAAGGTGTCGATCAGCGTTTTATTGATAGCCGAGTTACCAAAGAGCTTTCGTTGGGCGACTTTGTGTTGTCAGGCGGTGAAATTGCTGCATCGGCAATGATTGATAGCGCAGTGCGTTTGTTGCCGGGTGCATTAAATGGCGAGCTCTCAGCGGCGCAAGATTCCTTTCATGAGTCCAACGACGGACTTTTAGATAGCCCGCATTACACACGGCCTGAATGCTATCGTGATGTGAAGGTGCCCGAGGTTTTGCTATCCGGTAATCATCAGCATATCAATGTATGGCGTCGTCAGCAGTCGTTGAAACTAACGGCCCAACGTCGACCCGACTTATTACTTAAGGCGCGAGAGCTTGGCTTGTTAAGCGAAGCTGATGAGTGCTTTTTAAAAGGCTTATAAGTTGATTTGTTTGCTCTGATTTGTTGATGCGTTTAAGAATAAAAAATGCCGCACATACTATGGAATGTGCGGCATTTTTGTTTTTTATAGAAACCTTATGCTTAACTTGATAAGCGTTCCAGTTGAGCTTCTACTTTAACAAGTGTTGCGCCAAATTGGCTTAAACGAGAACGTTCTTGCTCGACCACAGCGGCGGGTGCGCGCTCTACGAAACTGGCATTAGCGAGCTTGCCTTCTGCTTTAGCAATTTCTGTACGTAGGCGTTCGATCTCTTTGTTTAGCCGTGCGGTTTCTTCGGCAATATTGATTTCTACTTGCAGCATAAGTTGAGTGCTGCCCACGACTTGCACAGGGGCGCCTAGGTCAGGTAGCGACTCATGAATTTCTACGCTTTCCAGTTTGGCGAGCGCTCGCAAGTAAGGACTGTTGCGCTTAAGGGTGGCCTCGTTGCCTTGAGCAAGCAGGGGGACACGCTCTGCCGGAGAAAGGTTCATTTCTCCCCGTAACGCACGAATGGCATCCACTTGTGCTTTCAGTTCGGCAATGGCGTCCTCGGCAGTCTCATCAATTTTACCGAGATCGGCCACTGGGTAGGGCTGCAAGCTGATGCTGGTATCTTCGTTTGCGCCTCGTTTGCCGGCTACGACAGCCACTTTCTGCCACAGCTCTTCCGTAATAAAGGGGATGATGGGGTGCGCGAGGCGCAATAAGGTTTCCAAAACAGCGATGAGTGTACGGCGAGTGCCCAATTGTTGGGCTGGGGTTCCTTGCTGAATTTGAACCTTGGCTAACTCTAGATACCAGTCGCAGTATTCGTCCCAAGCGAAGTGGTAAATTGAGTTGGCAATGTTATCAAAGCGGTACTCGGTGAAACCACGTTCTACGTTACTTTCAAGGCGTTGTAACTGGCTGATAATCCAGCGATCGGCGACTGATAAATCGCTAACGCCTTGGTTTTCGCCTAGGGCGTGATCTTGCGTATTCATCAATACGAATCGCGTGGCGTTCCATAGCTTATTGCAGAAGTTGCGGTAGCCTTCGCAGCGTTTTAAGTCGAAATTGATATTACGGCCCAATGTGGCGTAAGCAGCCATCGTGAAGCGTAAGGCGTCGGTGCCGTATGCAGGGAAGCCATCGGGATAGTCTTTGCGAGTACGTTTCTCAATATTTTGTGCTTGGCGCGGGTTCATTAAACCAGTCGTGCGCTTGGCAATTAAGGATTCGAGGTCAATCCCATCAATGAGGTCAACGGGGTCAATGGTGTTGCCCCGAGATTTACTCATTTTTTTACCTTCCATGTCACACACCAGGCCGTGTACATAGACCGTTCGGAAGGGTACTTTTCCTGTCATGTGCATCGACATCATCACCATTCTGGCAACCCAGAAAAAGATAATGTCGAAACCGGTAACCAGTACGCTAGACGGGAGGTATTTATCGAGGTCGGCTGAAGGGGTAGGCCATCCTAAATCGGTGAATGGAACCAGAGCCGACGAAAACCAGGTGTCGAGAACGTCTTCATCGCGTCGTAGGCTACCTGTGATCCCTGCGGCTTTGGCTTTTTCTTGTGCTTCGGCTTCAGTGCGAGCAACAATAATTTGACCGTCTTCGCTGTACCAGGCGGGAATTTGGTGGCCCCACCAAAGCTGGCGTGAAATACACCAGTCTTGAATGTTGTTTAGCCACTGATTGTAGGTGTTGGTCCAGTTTTCTGGGTAAAACTGGATGCGTCCGTCGGCCACCACATCAAGGGCGACTTCTGTAATGCTTTTGCTGGGATGCAAGCTGTCGGCAGGAGCAGCTTTGCTCATGGCGACAAACCATTGGTCTGTCAGCATGGGCTCAATAATAGTGTTAGTGCGATCGCCGCGAGGCACCATTAACTTATGGGCTTTAACGTGTTGAAGCAGGCCCATCGAGTCTAAGTCGTAAACGATTTTATCTCGTGCAGTAAAACGGTCTAGTCCACGGTAGGCTTCGGGGGCATCATCGGCTATTTTGGCGTCTAAGCTTAGGATGTTAATTAGCGGAAGGCTGTGGCGTTGTCCTACGGCATAGTCATTGAAGTCATGCGCAGGAGTCACTTTGACGACGCCTGTTCCGAAATCCTGATCTACGTAGTCATCGGCAATAATCGGTATCTCTCGTCCTACCAACGGCAAAGTGACGGTTTTTCCGATCAGGTGTTGGTAGCGCTCGTCGTCGGGGTGTACCATAACCGCTACGTCGCCTAACATGGTCTCTGGGCGCGTGGTGGCGACAACTAAATGACTAAGGCCATCGATGGCTTGGGTAAGTGGGTAGCGAATTTCCCACATGTGGCCATCCTCTTCTTCACTAACCACCTCAAGGTCTGAAACGGCCGTACCCAGAACAGGATCCCAGTTTACTAGACGTTTTCCACGGTAAATTAGACCCTGTTCGTATAGGCGTACAAAGACCTCTGCAACGCCAACAGAAAGGTTGTCATCCATCGTGAAGTATTCACGATCCCAATCGCAGGAAGAGCCTAGTCGACGGAACTGCTCGGTGATGGCGCTGCCAGATTTCTCTTTCCACTCCCAAACTTTCTCGACAAATTTTTCCCGACCTAAGTCGTGACGCGACACGTTTTGCGCATCAAGTTGACGTTCAACCACGATTTGTGTGGCAATACCCGCATGATCGGTTCCTGGGATAAAGGCGGTGTCATCGCCACGCATACGGTGATATCGAGTTAAGCCGTCCATAATCGTCTGGTTAAAGGCGTGTCCCATATGTAGGGTGCCCGTGACGTTTGGTGGGGGAAACTGGATAACAAAAGGTTGGCTTTGGTGGTCGGCCTGTGGCGTTACGTGTTGGCCACTATTGAAGAAACCACTGCGCTCCCAATGTGCGTACCATCGAGCTTCAATTTCATTGGGCTCGAAACTTTTTGCGAGTTGGTCTGGACTAAGGGTAGGGGATGTTTTAGTCATTGTGTTGCGAGTTATAGCAGCACAGCTTTTCACGCCAAAGGGCGCTTATGTGTGCCGAAAAATAAGGTACAAAAAGCAATCATTTTATGATGCTGCGATGCTTCGTGGGCATGGTAAAATGGTCGGTTGCCGTAAAAGCTTTAAAAGTGGTTGTTTTTATTGTTAAAAACAACGCTTGTATTTAATCGGTCGTTTTCTCCATCTATAAAGGGGGCGAACGACTACACTCTTCGTTTATTCTGGAATTTTACATGGCTATTGAACGTACACTGTCTATTATTAAACCCGATGCTGTAGCAAAAAACGCAATTGGTCAAATTGTGGCTCGTTTTGAGCAGGCTGGTCTTAGCATTGCTGCGGCTCGCATGGTGCATTTATCCCGTGCGGAAGCCGAAGGTTTCTACGCTGTGCACAAAGAGCGTCCTTTCTTCAACGATCTTGTTGAGTTCATGATCTCAGGCCCTGTGTTCGTGCAAGTGTTGGAAGGCGAGAACGCTATTCTAAAAAACCGCGAATTAATGGGTGCTACAAACCCCAAAGAAGCTGAAGCTGGCACCATTCGTGCTGATTTCGCTGAAAGCATTGACGCGAACGCTGTTCACGGATCAGATGCTGCTGAAACGGCTGCAGTTGAAATTGCTTACTTCTTTCCGGCAAGCCAAGTCTACAGCCGTTAATTGCTAAAAACGCGCTGATTACTCTGCGCCAAAAAATTGTCATATGTCTGATACTACTTCTACTCCTCTTAATTTATTAGGTTATGCTCCCGAGCAATTAACCGAGCTTGTCGCCCAATGGGGTGGCAAGCCGTTTCGTGCTCGTCAGTTGCAGCGTTGGATGCACCAACGAGGGGTGGATGATTTTGAACAAATGACAGATTTGGCGCGGAGTTTTCGCGAGCAATTGTCAGAACACTGCTCCATTTACGCACCGGATGTTGTACATGAGCAGCGTTCTGCCGATGGCACCCGTAAGTGGTTGTTCGATGTAGGTAAAAACAATTCGGTGGAAACCGTGTTTATACCTGAGGATGATCGAGGAACCTTATGTATTTCCAGCCAAGCGGGTTGTACCGTGGCATGCCCGTTTTGTTCGACAGGTTATCAAGGTTTTAATCGTAACTTAACGGCAGCCGAAATTATCGCCCAGTTATGGCACGCGCGACGAGCGCTCATGCAAGAACCTGATAGTTCGCGTATTAACGCGAACTCGTCCGCTCCCCAACATCGGGTCGTAAGCAATGTGGTCATGATGGGAATGGGCGAGCCACTATTGAATTACGATCAAGTATTAATTGCGTTGCGGTTAATGCTTGATGATAATGCCTATGGGCTGTCGCGTCGTCGCGTAACGGTATCCACATCGGGTGTGGTTCCTTTCATGGACCGATTGGCTCAAGATTGCCCCGTAGCACTGGCCGTATCTTTACATGCTCCCAACGATGAATTGCGAGATAAGTTGGTGCCGTTGAATCGCAAGCATCCGTTGCGCGAACTTCTTGATGCCTGTAACCGATATTTAGAACATGCACCGCGTGACTTCATTACCTTCGAATACATTATGCTTGACGGTATTAACGACAGCGACTTGCATGTGAAGCAACTGCTCGATATTGCCCGTGAAGTGAAATGCAAATTCAATTTGATTCCTTTTAATCCTTTTCCGCAGTCAGGATTAAAGCGCTCCTCTAATCAGCGAGTTCGCGAATTTGCTCAACAGTTGATGGACGGGGGAGTCATCACGACGGTGCGAAAAACACGCGGCAATGATATTGATGCGGCGTGTGGGCAGTTGGCAGGCGATATTCGTGACCGGACACGCATTGATCAGCGTTTACCCGAGCGCGGCACCATCATGCTTAAGCAGGAATCCTAATGAGCCAGCCCCCTACGTCAGATTTCCAAGATGCGGCGTCGCCGGCTGTCAGTAATGTGGGTGCATTTATACGCCAATTGCGCGAGTCACGTCGATTATCCGTTGCTGATGTTTCGGCCCGTCTAAAGTATTCATCGGCGCAAATTAAGGCCTTAGAGTCGGATGATTTCGAACGTTTGCCTCAGGGCGCGGCCTTGCGTGGTATGGTTCGCAATTACGCCCGTTATTTGAACACTGACGAACATGCTGTGCTGTCCATGCTTGATCAGCAAGCAGGAACGGCACCCATGCCCGCTATCGCACGTAGCGCTGATGCCTCGTGGGTAAGCGCCGATATGCCACTGTATGCCGAGCCAAAACAGCGAGCTTGGGGATGGATGTTAATAATCGGCGTCCTGCTATTGGTGGTGGTGTTTTACGCATTAGATCGAGGCTGGATTCCAGACTCGTGGTTGTTATTCGACTGGCTTAAAGATCTTAAACAATGACGCAAATCCTGACTCCTTTCGCGAATGAGGCCCCGCTACAGATCGGAGCAAACCCACGTTCAATGACTCGAGCGGTAACGGTTTCTTGGGGCGAAAATAAGGTGGTGATCGGTGGGCAAGCGCCTGTTGTGGTGCAATCCATGACAAATACCGATACGACTGAAGCCATTGCTACGGCCATTCAAGTTAAAGAGCTAGCGTTGGCTGGTTCCGAATTGGTTCGTATCACGGTTAATACGCCTGAAGCGGCTAAAGAAGTGCCCGCCATACGTGAGCAACTTGATCGTATGGGGGTTAATGTCCCCTTGGTTGGTGATTTTCATTACAACGGCCATAAACTACTCAGCGACTATCCTGATTGTGCGCAAGCACTGTCTAAATATCGAATTAACCCTGGAAATATGGGGGGAGGGAAGCGTCGCGACGATAATTTCGCCAAAATGATCGAGGTGGCCTGTCGTTACGATAAGCCCGTCAGAATAGGTGTTAATTGGGGTAGTTTGGATCACGAGCTGATGGCTCGCATGATGGATGACAATAATAAGCAGGCTCAGCCATGGGGCGCGCAAGCAGTAATGCGCGATGCCTTGGTTATTTCTGCTATTAGTAATGCACGACGGGCAGAAGAGCTTGGTTTGTCGCCTAACAATATTGTGTTGTCGTGCAAAGTCAGCCATGTGCAAGATTTAATTACCGTCTATCAAGACCTTTCATCACGTTGTGATTACCCACTGCATTTAGGTTTGACCGAGGCCGGCATGGGTAGTAAGGGGATCGTGGCATCAACGGCAGCGTTATCCGTGTTGCTGCAACAGGGCATAGGCGATACCATTCGTATCTCGCTCACGCCGGAACCGAGGGGCGATCGAACTCGCGAAGTTATCGTGGCTCAGGAAATCCTTCAAACGATGGGTTTACGTGCTTTTACGCCTATGGTTGTTGCTTGTCCAGGGTGCGGGCGCACCAGTAGTACGGTTTTCCAAGAGTTGGCTGATGATATTCAGCGCTATCTACGCGAACAGATGCCGGTATGGAAAACCCATTACCCTGGTGTTGAAACGATGAATGTTGCGGTAATGGGGTGTGTGGTTAACGGCCCAGGGGAAAGCCGACACGCCGACATTGGTATCAGCTTACCCGGAACAGGGGAAGTTCCTTCGGCGCCAGTGTATGTTGATGGCGAACGAGTGGTGACATTAAAGGGCGATACGATCGCTAAAGAATTTCAAGATATCGTACTGAACTACGTCGAGCGTAGGTACGGTAATCGACCAAACTAACTCCCCGTCAGGGTTTAATAGTAAGAATAGATAAAGAAGAGTTATGACGCAGTCGTTTCAAAAGCTCCGCGCCTTGACTGGCATGAAAGACATTCTTCCCGACACAAGTGCTCAATGGGAGCAATTGGAAGAAACCGTACGCCAATGGTTGGCGAGTTACGGTTATCGAAATATGCGCACGCCGGTGCTCGAGCACACTCAGCTTTTTGCGCGTGGTATCGGTGAAGTCACTGATATCGTCGAGAAAGAAATGTACTCATTTACCGACTCATTGAACGGCGATAAGCTCACCATGAGACCCGAATTTACAGCCGGTATGGTTAGGGCATCGATCGAGCATAATTTGCTTTATGATCGCCCTCATCGTGTGTATGCAATGGGCCCTGTGTTTAGGCACGAACGCCCTCAGAGGGGTCGCTATCGCCAGTTTCATCAAATTGACGTCGAGGCTTTGGGGTTACCGGGGCCGGATGTTGATGCTGAACTTATTTTAATGTTGAATAGGCTCTGGAAAATTCTAGGGCTACGTGATATTCGTCTTGAGATTAATTCGTTGGGCCAAGCGAATGAGCGTGCGGCGCATCGTGAAGCATTGGTGACTTACCTTGAGCAACACAAAGACGTGTTGGATGAGGAAGGGCAGCGACGGATGTATTCCAACCCTTTACGTGTATTGGATACCAAAAATCCAGTCATGCAAGACATGGCCAATAATGCTCCGCGGCTTTTTGATTTTCTGGGTGAAGCATCATTGGCGCACTATCAAGGGGTTTGCGGCCGATTGGATGATGCCGGTATTGCTTACACGCTTAATACGCGTTTGGTGCGCGGCTTGGATTATTACAATCTCACGGTTTTCGAATGGGTGACTGATAGACTTGGCGCCCAGGGGACCGTATGTGGTGGTGGGCGTTACGACGGGCTAATTGAATTGCTCGGTGGTAAGTCGGCTCCGGCTGTGGGCTTTGCTATCGGCGTAGAGCGTTTGCTTGATTTGTGTTCTCAAGAAGCCACCGAGCAAGTTCAGCCCGAATGCGAGGTTTACATGGTTCATCAGGGTGAGGCCGCTCAACGTCAAGCAGCGGTGCTTGCCGAGCAGCTACGAGACCACGGTGTACGCGTTATTGTGCACGCAGGCTCAACGGGGTTTAAATCGCAGTTTAAACGCGCTGATAATAGTGGGGCCATTGTGGCTGTCATTATCGGCGAGAACGAGCTGGCATCGAAGTCTGCCAGCGTGAAATGGCTACGTACTGATGGTATAACCGCAGACGAGCAGCAGCAAAGCATCGCATTTGAACAATTAGCTACAGAACTGAAAGCAAGGATGTAAAGCATGGCCTACGATTTAGAAGAACAGGAAAAGCTAGACGCCATACGTGATTGGTGGGCTCGCTATGGCACGGTTTGCGTGATTCTTGCCTTTGCTGTGGCGGCAGGCATATTAGGTTGGCGCGGATGGCAGTGGTATCAAAGTAGCCAGAACACACAGGCAATGAGTTACTTCGAGGCACTAGAGAGCGCAAGTCGTGAGAACACGCCTGAAGCCCACGCACGTATTACGGCAGCCAGCGAAACCTTGCGATCTGATTTTGCACGGTCTGGTTACACTGGTCGCGGCGTTCTTATTGCCGCCTGGGCATTTCAAGAGCGTGGTGAGCTTGAGGCAGCTAAAGAGCAACTTGAATGGCTTGTTAAGAATGGCCAAGAGTCGGCATTGGTCGCACTCGCCCGATTACGACTTGCCGGAGTCGCGCTTGAACTTAACGATTACGAGTTGGCCTTGAGCAACTTAAGTAATGCACCGGCTTCCTTTGAGGGTTTATATGCCGATCGACGTGGCGACGTGTATGCGGCCCAAGAGCAATTTGAGCAAGCTCAGACTGAATGGGAGAAGGCACTTACAGCGTTAAATGGTGACCCTGTTTCACAAATTGTTCAGCTAAAACTCGATGCGATTGGAGAGCAATAATTATGACATCACGTTCATCAGTTAAAAATATAGCCAAACGCACCGCCATTGTATTTGGCTTAACGGCTCTTACTGCTTGCTCTATGTTTTCTAGCAAGGACCCTCGTTACGAGCCAGCGCCTTTGGCATCCTACGAGGCTGGGGTTTCCGCAGGGGTGCGGTGGACAGTGTCCTTAAGTGGCGGCGCGGGTTTTGGTTTCGCCCCTACAGTGGTTAACAGCCATGTTTACGCAGCTTCACAAGGCGGGCAGGTTGTAAAAGTAGATATTGCCAGTGGACGAACATTGTGGACGAGCAACGTTAATAAAAAGCTGTCTGCAGGGGTCGGAGCCGATGGAAACACGGTCGCCGTGGCCTCGGCTGACGGGACTGTGATTGCATTAAACGACCAAGGTGTTGAAATGTGGACGGCCAAAGCGGCCAGTGAAGTTTCAGTTCCACCGATTGTTGGCAGTGGTGTGGTTGCCGTTCGTAGTAGTGATTATCGTATACAAGCTTTTGATGCTCGTACGGGAGATTTGCTCTGGAGTCTACAGCGTCCCGGCCCTGCTCTGGCTTTGAAAACCAACATTCAAATGGAAATGATTGATGGCTTACTCATTTCGGGTATGCCGAATGGTCGCTTAATGATCATCGATGCGCGTAGTGGGGCAGTCCAGTGGGAAGGAACGGTGGCCGTTTCTCAAGGCGCTACCGATCTTGAACGCATCATTGATGTGGTAGGTGCGCCGCAACTACAAGGGCCGTTGTTATGTGGAGCGGCCTATCAGGGGCGTATTGTCTGCTTCGATGTCTCTCAAGGCGGTGTGCCCGTATGGGATAAAGAGTTTTCCAATAGCGTAGGGCCCGCCTCAGACGCTCAGTTTTTGTATTCTTCAGACAGGCGTGATGTATTGCATGCCTTTAACTTGCGTGATGGAACTCCCGTTTGGACGCAAGACGGCTTAAGAAACCGTAAACTTTCCGCACCTGCCGTAGTTCCTCAGGCTCTTGCCGTGGGTGATTATGAAGGTTTTGTGCATTTGTTGTCTCGCACCGATGGCCGTTTATTAGGACGTGTTAGTGTGGGTGGCGGTGCAATAACATCCCCCTTAATAGGGAGTGATCGTGGTGTGCTAGTTCAGGCACGCAACGGTAATTTGGTATTGGTTGGCGTCAATTGAATCGCATCGCATTTAAACCCGTTGTAACGTTGGTCGGCCGCGCTAATGTCGGCAAATCCACGTTATTTAACCGCCTGACTCGTTCGCGTCAGGCTTTAGTGGCTGACTTTCCTGGCTTGACACGCGACCGTCACTACGGTGAAGGGCGCATGGGGTCACGCCCTTATCTCATCGTGGATACTGGCGGTTTTGAACCGGTATCTAAAGAAGGGATGCTGCGCGAAATGGCTCGGCAAACGCATCAGGCCATTGCAGAGTCTGATGTGGTGATTTTTCTAGTCGATGCTCGTGAAGGACTTAACCGACTCGATTATGATATTGCTCAGTTACTGCGTCGCTCGGGTCAACCTGTCGTGTTGGCGGTCAACAAGGCAGAAGGCATGCGTTATGGCGCTGCGGCGGTTGACTTTCACGAGTTAGGCTTAGGCGAGCCTCACCTGATTTCCGCATCCCATGGGGATGGGGTGGGTGAGCTCATTGAGGAAGCGTTAGGTTTGGTTCCGATGCCTGAGCAGCAGCCTGAAGAAGTGGTGTTCGATGAAAATGCGGTGGATATCGACGCCGATACCAATCATCGTATCAAACTAGCAATCGTTGGACGCCCTAATGTGGGGAAGTCCACGTTCATTAACACCTTGCTGGGTGAAGAGCGGGTCATTGCCTTTGATCAGCCCGGTACCACACGCGATGCCATTGAAATTGAATTCGAACGTGATGGCGTTCCTTACACGTTAATTGATACGGCGGGCCTTAGACGTCGAGGCAAGGTTTTTGAGACCATCGAGAAATTCTCGGTAATTAAAACCTTGCAGGCTATTGAGGCTTGTAATGTCGTGCTGTTAATGCTTGATGCACAAACGGAGATCTCTGACCAAGATGCAAGTATCGCAGGCTTTGTGCTAGAGACGGGCAGGGCGTTGGTAGTGGCGATTAATAAATGGGACGACTTGGATAGCTACAAGCGTGAGTGGGTTCAGCGTGAGTTCGATCGTAAGTTGCGTTTTTTGAATTTCGCGAAAGTTCACACGACTTCGGCACTGAAAGGTCAGGGCATTAATCCGGTCATGAAATCGGTGCGTAAAGCCCATGCAGCCGCTTTCCGCCGTCTCCCAACGCCGCAGCTAACGCGCGTAATACATGACGCTGTTGAGCAGCAACAGCCTCCGCGTAAAGGTATCTTTAGGCCTAAGTTGCGTTATGCGCACCAAGGTGGTCAAAACCCACCTTTGGTTATCGTGCACGGGAATGCTTTAGAGGCTATTTCAGACTCCTACAGGCGTTACTTAGAAGGTCGTATTCGTGAGGTTTTCGATCTGGAAGGTACGCCGCTGCGTATAGAAATGAAATCGTCTCGCAACCCTTATCTTACGGAGAAGAAGTGAGCCGTCTTTTAAGTGATCATTTAAGCGCTTTGCAGCCTTACGTACCGGGTGAGCAGGCCGTACTTGATAACCTGCTGAAGCTTAATACGAATGAGCATCCCTGTGGGCCTTCCCCCAAGGCCATTGAGGCCATTCAGGCAGCCGCCTCAGAAACGTTGCGCCTATACCCAGACTATCAAGCTCGCGATTTACGCGAAGCTATCGCCGAGCTGCATAATGTAGACGCCGATAATGTCTTTGTGGGTAATGGTTCAGACGAGGTGCTGGCTCATATATTTAGTGCCTTATTTCTGCGGGGAGGTAGAAAGCTACTTATCCCTGATATCAGTTATAGCTTTTACACCACCTATTGTCGCTACTATCAGGTGCCATTCGAGGTCGTGCCTTTGGCCGACGATTTTAGTATTCGTGTAGACGATTACATTAAGCCGCGAGAGCAGGCCCCCGTTGGTATTCTGCTCGCCAACCCAAACGCGCCGACCAGCTTGTTACTGAGCTTAGCGCAAATTGAGGCCATGCTTCAGGCTCATCCAGACTCGGTAGTGGTGGTGGATGAGGCCTATATTGATTTCGGCGGTAAGTCGGCCATTGCATTGCTATCCAAATACGATAATGTTGTTGTGGTACAGACCTTATCGAAATCCTATGCCTTAGCCGGTCTGCGAGTGGGCTTTGCTGTTGCAAGCAAAGCAATCGTGGCGGGCCTTATTGCAGTGAAAGATAGCTTTAATTCTTATCCGCTGGATGCCTTGGCACAGGCTGGCGCAACGGCGGCGATTAAGGATCAGCCACATTTACAAAAAGCGTGTGAAGGTATTATTCAGTCGCGTACTGATTTAAGTCAGCGCTTAACCGAGCTGGGCTTCAATGTGCTGCCCTCTCATACCAACTTCGTATTTGTCAGCCATCCTCAGCACGAAGCGGTCCAGTTGCAAAGGGCGTTACGTGAACAAGGCATTTTAGTGCGCCATTTCTCACAAGCTCGTATTCAAAACTACTTGCGTATCACTGTAGGTAGCCAGAAGCAATGTGACCGGTTAATTACAACGCTTGCGTCGGTAATGGAAGGCAAAACGTTAGTTTAAGTAACAAAATACAGTGTAGGTCGCATCTTTGGATGCGGTTAGCGGGAAAACCCTGTAAAGTATACCTACGATAGATTAACCTGAAAAAACAACATAATTGGAGCATAACCAATGAGCAACAAAGGGCAAATATTACAAGACCCATTTCTAAACGCCCTACGTAAGGAACATATTCCTGTTTCTATTTATCTCGTCAACGGCATCAAGCTTCAAGGCCAGATAGAGTCGTTCGATCAGTACGTAGTTCTGCTACGCAATACTGTGACTCAAATGGTATATAAGCACGCCATTTCCACCGTAGTGCCCGCTCGTCCGGTCTCGTTAAAATCGGATGAAGACGCTGAGTAAGCGTCGGTCGTACCCCCTCTCACCCGCCACTTTATGCATTAAGGTAGCGGGTATTTATTTAGAGGCTCAACCATGAAGGCGCTAATTATTAGTGTTGATATGGGGGAACTCGACTACCAAGCGCACGCAGAAGAGTTTGTGATGCTCGCGGAAGGCGCAGGTGCCGTTATTGCCGATAGTGTGGTGGTAAAGCGCAGTAAGCCTGATGCGGCCTATTTCATTGGCTCGGGTAAGCTGGAAGAGGCGCTGCTTTTAGCGCAAGAGCATGACGTCGGCCTCATACTCTTTGATCAAGCACTTAGTCCAGCCCAGCAGCGTAACCTAGAGCGACGATTTAACCTTCGTGTCGTAGATAGAGTGGCACTCATTCTTGATATATTTGCGCTGCGAGCGCAAAGCCACGAAGGTAAGCTGCAGGTAGAGCTAGCTCAGTTGCAGCACTTATCTACGCGTTTAACGCGCTTATGGACCCACCTTGACCGACAGGCGGGCATTGGTATGAGGGGCCCTGGTGAGTCCCAACTCGAACTCGATCGTCGTATGATCGGCGATAAGGTTCGGAAACTTCGAGAGCGTTTAGCCAAGGCTCAACGTCAACGCAGTACGCAGCGACGTTCTCGCATGCGCAGTGATACCTTAACCGTTTCATTGGTTGGTTACACCAATGCGGGTAAATCCACGTTATTTAATGCCCTAACTCGCGCTGATGCTTACGCAGCCGATCAACTTTTTGCTACGCTAGATACCACAACGCGTCGCGTTTGGATCGAAGGTGCGAATCAGGTGGTCATCTCAGATACAGTAGGGTTTATTCGTGATCTTCCTCCTACCTTAATTGCCGCGTTTAGGGCTACGCTCGAAGAGACTATTCATGCTGGGCTATTACTGCACGTGGTCGATGCAGCAAGCCCCCAACGCGATGAGCAGGTTCACGAGGTACACAAAGTTTTAGAAGATATTGGTGCCGATCATATCCCTCGTGTATTGGTCTATAACAAAATAGATCAAGCTGGATTCAAGCCTAGAATCGAGCGCGACGAGCATGGTAAGATTGCGCGAGTCTTTGTAAGCGCTTTACAGCGGATCGGATTGGATGATTTACGTCAAGTAATTGTCGAGTCGGGTCAAATTCCGGAAAACTATGCGTTCAATGTCAAGAATTTATAATCTCAATGACCCCGGTTGGGGGCGAAATGGCGAGAAGGGGAAGGATCAGCCTCCCCGTCGTCCTGAATCCAATCCTGAAGGGCCTCCAGACCTCGATGAGGTATGGCGCGATTTTAATAAACGTTTAGGCTCAGTGTTTGGTCGTAAGCCCGGTCGTGGTAATCAACCTCCCGGTGGCGGTGGCTCAGGGCCTACCATGCCAAAAATGCCTAAAGGCTCACCTAAGATCTTTCTGGGTGGGGCGATTGCCGTAGTGGGTTTATGGCTAGCAAGTGGCTTTGTCATCGTTGAAGAGGGTCAAGTGGCCGTGGTGACGCGTTTTGGTCAATACACCAAAACGATGGCGCCGGGTCTGCAGTGGCGCTTGCCGAATCCGATCGAGGCGCACGAGAATGTCAACATTGCTCAATTGCGTACCTTTGAAATTGGTTTTAGAGGAAGCTCTCGCAATAAGGTACTGCCCGAGTCATTAATGCTGACCGCTGACGAAAGTATTGTTGATGTGCAGTTTGTTGTTCAGTACCGTTTGCAACCTACGGGTGCACCCGATTACGTATTTAATACGAATCAACCTGACGAAGCTGTGCGCCAAGCAGCCGAAACGGCAATGCGTGAAATTGTGGGTCGTAAGCCCATGGACTTCGTGTTGTACTCAGGTCGTACAGAGGTAGCACAAGAAGTACATCGTCTGGCTCAAAGTATTCTAGAGCGCTATCGCACTGGTATAGAAATTAGCACCGTAGCGATCCAGAACGTACAACCTCCAGAGCAAGTTCAAGCCGCCTTTGATGATGCAGTGAAAGCGGGTCAAGATAGAGAGCGTCAAATTAACGAAGGGAATGCTTACGCCAATAAAGTATTACCGGAAGCACAGGGTTATGTGGCGCGTATGCTTGAAGAGGCAGAAGGTTTCCGCGCCACTGTTGTGGGTGATGCCCGAGGTGATACGGCACGCTTTACCAGTGTGGAAAGTGAATACGTGAAAGCGCCTGACGTGATGCGAGATCGTTTGTATCTGTCTACCATGCAAGAAATTCTTGAAAATAGCAGTAAGGTTATGGTCGATGTTCCGACTGGCAATAATATGTTGTATTTACCTTTAGATAAAATAGCCGGTCAGGTGGCTCGTCAGCCACAAGCCACGGACGCGCGGGGTAGTGCCTCCACAAGCTCTGCCGCCGGAGCAGGTGCAGCAGCAGCTAGTACATCCTCCTCGGGCAATGCTAATTCAACGCAATCCGTTCCGTCTTCGCTTGGCAGCAGTAATAGCTTAGCGAATCCTTACTCACCTTACGCACGCTAGGAGGTCATGATGCAACGTCTGTTCCCTGCTCTGATCGCTCTGGCCATAGCCTTGGCGATATTATCCTCCTCGGTCTTTGTGGTGCGTGAGCGCGATTATGCTTTGGTTTTTGCGCTGGGTGAAGTGAAAGAGTCCATCGCTAAGCCAGGCCTGTATTTTAAACTTCCGCCTCCTTTCCAAAATATCGTTACGCTCGATAAACGTCTGCAGACTATCGAAAGTAAAGATCCTGAACGTATTCAAACAGCAGAAAAGAAAAACCTGCTGATTGATTTGTATGTGAAGTGGCGTATTGCAGACCCACGTCTGTTTTACGTGACATTTGGGGCAACGGATCGCGGTGCAGTAGAGCGCTTACAAGCACAGATTCGCGATGCCTTGAACGCATCGGTCAACATCCGCACTGTTAAAGAGGTGGTGTCCGATGAACGGGATGCGATTATGCGCGAAATTTTGACTGCCGTCGAAGCTCGTGCAAGACCTTTAGGTGTAGAGGTCGTTGACGTACGTTTGCGCCGTTTGGATTTTGCACCTGAAATTTCCGAGTCGGTTTATCTTCGTATGGAAGCCGAGCGTAAGCAAGAGGCTAACCGCCTTCGTGCTACGGGTGCTGCGGAAAGTGAACGTATTCGTGCGAGTGCAGACCGTGAGCGTCAAGAACTGATTGCCGACGCTTATGCGAAAGCTCAGGCTATTCGAGGTGAAGGTGAGGGTGAAGCGGCCAGTATCTATGCTTCGGCTTATCAAAATAACCCCGAGTTTTATCGTTTCTATCGTAGTTTAGAAGCCTATAGAGGTGCTTTTGACTCACCAAATGATACCTTAGTGATTAGCCCTGATTCCGAGTTTTTCAACTATTGGAAAGCAACGGAAACGTCTGCTGCGGATCGTTAAGTCACATTGAGTTGGCATAGCTTGCCAACTTAGGGTGTGATTCGTTTATACTAACGTGTAAGTTATTTACACCATATCGCAAGCGACTTGGCAGGCTTACGCCCCAAGTCGCTTTTTGTTTGTCCGCTGCATCGAGAACGCAGCACGAGGCTGATTCATGTCTAATTGGTTGTTGCCAGAAAGTCTTGCTGATATTTTACCGGCAGAGGCCAGGCGCATCGAAGAATTGCGTCGCTATTTGTTAGATCTCTACCGTACTTATGGTTTTGAGTTGGTGGCTCCGCCTTTGGTGGAGTATTTAGAGTCGCTCCAAGCTGTGTCCGGTACCACTTTGAATTTACGTACGAATAAGCTGGTTGATCAGCTTTCGGGTCGTACCATGGGGGTACGTGCTGATATAACGCCTCAGGTGGCACGTATTGATGCCCACTTGCTGAATCGCGAGGGGGTTACGCGCTTATGTTATTGCGGCACGGTATTGCATGCACGTCCAGCGGGTCTTATGTCCGACCGAGAGCTGATTCAAATCGGAGCCGAAATATTTGGCTACGCAGGTGTAGAGGCCGATATTGAAATCATCCAGTTGGCGCTTGCTAGCGTAGAGCGCGCTGGGGTGAGACACGCTAGGTTAGATCTTAATCTTCCTGCAATTGGCCACGCTTTAATTAATCATGATAGTGCGCTAATACCGTTCGCTTCAGAGATTTTTAATTTACTGAGTGCTAAAGACACGCCCGGCATACGCGACTTAAGCTTACAAGCACCCGATTGTCGTGCTGAAAGTATTCAGCACTTGCTCGCGTTAACTCATTTATACGGCGAGGCCGATCAAACCATTGCTAAGGCTAGAAAAAGCTTACCGGCTTTACCTGAAATCGTTGATTCATTAAATCGATTGGAAAGTTTGATTCAGGCGTTGTCAGAGCAAGTCATCACTATCGATTTAGCTGATATGGGCGGCAGTTATGGCTATCATACGGGCGTGGTGTTTTCTGTTTATGCTGACGGCTGGCATGACGCCTTAGTTCGAGGTGGACGTTATGACGGGGTCGGAGCCATGTATGGTCGTTCACGCCCCGCCACAGGCTTTAGCTTAGATTTACGCAAATTATCGGGTGGATTACCGCCCGCTAAGGCGGCTCGTGCTATACGAGCGCCGTGGGGCAACGATGCTTCGCTGATAACCATGCTTGAGCAATTGCGTGAAGCGGGCGAGATTGTTATTCAAATGCTGCCAGACCAACCGCACACGCTTGACGAATTTATTATCGATCGAGAACTCGTGAAGCAGGATGGTTCGTGGCAGGTGAGGGCGGTTTCTGCGTAGTATTTGTGCGGAATTCGTATGTTTATCTATCAAACCAATTGGTTTGATTCGACTTTTTAAGTACGCAACATGAGCAAAAACATTGTGGTGATCGGCACCCAGTGGGGTGACGAGGGTAAGGGTAAAATTGTTGATTGGCTAGCTGAATCGGCGCAAGGAGTTGTGCGTTTTCAGGGTGGCCATAATGCGGGGCATACTCTTTGGATTAACGGTCAGAAAACGATACTACGTTTGATTCCTTCTGGCATCATGCACCCGCACGTAACGTGCTATATCGGTAACGGTGTAGTGCTATCTCCAGATGCGCTGTTAGCAGAGATCGGTGAGCTTGAGGCGGCGGGTGTGGATGTACGTAGCCGTTTACAAATTTCGCACGCTTGTCCGCTAATTTTGCCCTACCACATCGCTGTGGATCAGGCGCGAGAAAAGCGTAAAGGCGAGGGAAAAATTGGTACCACGGGTCGCGGTATAGGTCCTGCTTACGAAGACAAAGTGGCTCGCAGAGCGTTGCGCGTACAAGATTTATACGATCCCGAGATTTTTGAAGAGAAGCTCGGTGAAGCGCTTGATTACCATAATTTTGTGCTCAGTAATTACTTAGGGGCCGAGGCGGTTTCTGCCACGCAGGTAATGGATCAAGCTTACGCCTATGCCGAAAAGCTAAAGCCAATGGTCGCCGACGTGGCCAGCAATTTATTTGCAGCGAAGAAAGCGGGCCATAAATTGTTATTTGAGGGTGCGCAGGGCGCGTTGCTCGATATTGATCATGGAACCTACCCCTACGTCACCAGCAGTAATTGTTTGGCTGGTGCCGCTTCTGCAGGTGCCGGCGTGGGGCCACAGCAGTTAAGTTATGTGTTGGGTATTGCTAAGTGCTACACCACCCGTGTAGGAGCAGGTCCTTTTCCTACCGAATTGCTTGACGATACAGGTACTCGGTTGGCAACAGTCGGTAAAGAGTTTGGCTCGGTAACCGGTCGAGCACGTCGCTGCGGTTGGTTCGACGGGGCGGCCATGAAGCGCTCGGTAATGATTAATGGCATTTCCGGTTTGTGCGTTACAAAACTCGACGTGTTAGATGGTGTTGAGCAGCTCAAAATCGGGGTGGGATATCGCTATAAAGGCGAGTTCCTCGACGTTTTACCCTACGGAGCTCACGCGGTGGCCGAAGCAGAGCCGGTACTAGAAGATATGCCGGGCTGGACTGAGTCCACCGTCGGAATTACCGAATACGACAAGTTGCCTATTAACGCGCGTCGTTACTTAGAACGTATTGCTGAGATTTGTGAAGTGCCTATCGATATGGTTTCGACCGGTCCTGACCGTAATGAAACGATAGTATTACGCGACTCGTTCACAAATTAAGTATAATGACGCGGAAAGTGGTCCTGCATAAGTAGGGCTTGGCTTTCGCTCTCAACAGGCGACTCTTTATAGTCGCTTGTTGCGTTTTATTATCAAGATTTGTCGTAAATCTATCCGTTAGTACCTTGGGAATGTTGTCGGCTGTTGCACACTAACATCGCTTTTAAACACGTTGATGTTACCCGCGACGCTTGACCTATTTGTTAAGCTGTCTGTTATCGGTATAGGGTTACGCATCTTTAGCTATTCAGTCAGGAACTGTTATGAGTCTGCCCCCCAGTACCGATAGCGACCTATGGGTCAGTTGGAAAGATTACAATCGTCTTATCGAGCGCATGGCGCTACAAATACACGAGTCGGGTTGGAAGTTCGACAAAATCGTGTGTTTGGCACGTGGAGGCATGCGTGTAGGCGATATATTGTCTAGAATTTATGACATACCCCTAGGTATACTCGCAACAAGTAGCTATCGTGAAGCGGCGGGTACAGAGCAAGGAAGTCTCGACATTGCTCAGTTTATTACCATTACCCGTGGCACCTTAGATGGCAAGGTATTGCTCGTTGATGATATGGTCGATACTGGTATGACGTTCATGCGTGTCAGAGATCATCTACGAGAGCAGTTTCCCGCCATCAGTGAATTACGTACCGCTGTATTGTGGTGGAAAGGGCGCTCCGAAGTGGAGCCGGATTATTACGTAGATCGTTTGCCAACAAACCCTTGGATTCACCAGCCGTTTGAAGACTACGATAGTATTCGCCCACACCAGTTAGAGTCGTGGATGCGTAAAGGTACTACGCCAGAGACAGATTAATTTACGCCCTAGAGCCGTTGTTTAACCGCTCAATTGAATAAAGCGTAGCTTGGGTTGTTTGTTAGGTGCCAAGTTTCATGGTACTCTTATGGGCTAACCTATTTATTTTTTCCGGTTTTTTGCAAAGGCTGGCTAAATACACTAGGTGTAAGGGCAGTGCGTGGTTTTGTACTGCTATGAATCAAACAGGCAAACAAACACAATGTAGTACGTTTGCTTGTTTGAGCTTAAACCTCATTAGCCGCTTTTTGATTTTGTAAAAAGCTATTTATTACTTATTTATTTACAAGGCTTTACGACTACATGCCTATTGTTCGCCTAAAAGAGAACGAGCCTTTCGAGGTCGCAATGCGCCGCTTTAAGCGCACCATTGAAAAAACAGGTTTGCTGACTGAACTGCGTTCACGCGAGTTCTACGAGAAGCCAACTGCCGAGCGCAAGCGTAAACATGCTGCCGCAGTTAAGCGTCACTACAAACGTATTCGTAGCCAGCAGTTGCCTCCTCGTTTGTATTGATACCTGAATCTTTCATTCAGGAGTTGCTCGTACGCGTCGACATCTCTGATGTCGTAGGTCGCTACGTGCAGTTGCGAAAGGGCGGAGCCAACTTGCTTGGTCTTTGCCCTTTTCACAACGAAAAATCCCCATCTTTCACAGTTAGCCCAACGAAACAGTTCTATCACTGTTTTGGCTGCGGAGCCCACGGTAATGCGATTGGTTTTCTCATTCAGCATACAGGGGCCAGTTTCCCAGAAGCCGTTCGATCGTTAGCCTCCGAGGTGGGATTGACTGTGCCCGAGGCGCAGCGTAGCCCTCATCAACGCGCAGCAGATCAACGACGGAAGGCCGAGGTTTCGCAGCATCAGCAAATACTGGATGCGGCGCAAGCTCACTATCTTCGTGAACTAAAGCGAAGCGATGACGCTAAAAATTACCTTAAGCAGCGTGGGTTAACGGGCCAAATCGCTAAGCAATTTGGTTTGGGTTGGAGTGGAACCGAACGCAGAGGCTTAAGCAGCGTCTACCCCAACTACGAAGATCCTTTATTGATCGAGTCCGGCTTAGTGATCGAGTCTGATGATGCTCGTCGTTATGATCGATTCCGTCGACGGATCATGTTTCCGATTCGAAATACGCGTGGGCATCTGATCGGTTTCGGTGGTCGGCTGATTGCCCAGGGCGAACCTAAGTATCTGAACTCACCCGAAACCCCTTTGTTTTCTAAAGGCCATGAGCTTTACGGGTTGTGGG
The DNA here is from genome assembly GCF_057475185.1 of Paenalcaligenes sp. DL 463. Lineage (NCBI taxonomy): Bacteria > Pseudomonadati > Pseudomonadota > Betaproteobacteria > Burkholderiales > Alcaligenaceae > Paenalcaligenes > Paenalcaligenes sp. DL 463. Next base: position 1,424,885 of record NZ_JBYBKX010000001.1, read on the forward strand.
AAAGTCGACAGGGTATTCGCCACGAAGGGTTTGTGGTTGTAGTTGAAGGGTATATGGACGTAGTCGCCCTAGCGCAAAGTGGCCTGCAGAACGCTGTGGCCACCTTAGGCACGGCGACTTCAGAGCACCACATAAAGAAACTGATGCGCGCAAGTGATCGAATCGTTTTTAGTTTTGACGGGGATCGGGCGGGCAAGCAAGCCGCATGGCGTGCATTAGAAAGTTGCTTACCCTTAGTTCGAGATGATGTCACGATACGATTCTTGTTCTTGCCCGAAGGGCATGATCCTGATTCTTATGTTCGAGAGTTCGGAGCCGAGGCATTTCGCGAGGTCGCCACAGCGGCTGACGCCTTATCTACCTTTATGTTCAACGAACTTTCATCGCGTCACCGTATGGACGAGGCAGAAGGGAGAGCAGCTTGTGTACACGAGGCTTTGCCATTAATTAAGGCCTTACCCGACACCACGTTGGCATTGCAATTGCAGCACGAGTTTGCAAAGTTGGTGCAGCTGACCCCTGACGAGTTGCAGCAACGGTTAGAGGGGGTGGAAACGTCTCGCTATGCGCCGGCCCCAGTAGCGTCGGGTCAAACGCCCAGCTCAAGCTCATTTGATGACATCCCTCCGGACTTTTCTGGAAATTACGCGCTTGATGATGCGAATTACGATGCTTCATTGTCTGCGTACGATGACTATGATTCGTTTTCATCGTCATTGGCTCCCACAGAAAAATCGTATAAGGGTTCACGAAACTCAAGGCGTCGTGTCAACGATAAGGTACAGCCTGTAGGCCTAGGGGCGCAGAAACGTAGCGTAACGTCAATTGCGAAGCGTTTATTGCGTCTTTTAGCTGCTTATCCTCAACTTGTAGAAAGCATCCCTGACCCACAGCTTGAAATTATCGTACAAAGCCCTAATCTAATACTTGTACAAGAATTAATTTCTTTAATTAATATCAGTGAAGCCAAGCACTCCGGAGCATTATTAGAAGTTGCTGATCCAGATAGTGAGTTAGGGGCGTTATTAATGTCCTTGACTACTGACGTGTTAGGCGACGAAGAGTTGCCCGATCCGCAGTCTGAATGGAATGATGCCTTGCGTCACATTGAACGCGAGCTTATTAAGTCAGAACAATCGGAACTCATTAATGCCGGTTTGCCCGATGAGGCTTCTCGACGACGATATCAAGAGTTAACTCGGCGTATGAGCTTGCTTAATGCTGCACCGAATAGTTAACTGAAGTAAAATCGAAAGTTTAGGTAATAAACGAAAATATTATCGCTGGTTGTGTTTACACATAGCTTTAGCAAGAAGAATGTTCTTTTTTAAGCATTACTTACAGTCGAGCAACGCATAGATTACCGCTGCCCTTAAGCATCATAGCTAGGGACTTTATTCTTACTCGAACCTTTGCGAACACGATGTGAAGTAATGTTTGGTTAATAGCAGTAGTTATTACGTAATTACGTTTTGTCCTGCATCACACCGCACCACGGTGCATTATGTGTGTTTTGCGTCTATGGAATCCACTATGACACAAACGACTGGTAAAAAATCTACGGCGACAAGTACCGCAGCGACGTCTACGATGGCTCAAGCCACGAGTTCAGACAACACTACGGTAAACGTCGAAGAAACGGTCCAGGGCGCGGCAACTAAAACCGTTGCCAAGAAAGCCGCTAAAAAAGTTGCTGCCAAAAAGTCGACAGCAAAAAAAGCGGCTACCAAGAAAACCGCCGCAAAAAAAGCTGTTGCTAAAAAAGCGACGGCAAAGAAGGCAGCCGTTAAGGCGCCTACCGGTGGTCGTCGTGGTCGCCCAGCAAAGAATACAAATTTTGATGATGACGATGATAATTTGCACGATAGCGACGAGGTCATTCCAGATCTCAAGCCCGTCGCTAAAAAAGGTGCAAAACGAGGACGTGCTGAGCGCGATGTCTTTGGTAGTCGTGGGCAGCTAACACCTGAAGAGCAAGAGGCTCGTCGTAATCGACTTAAAGCCTTAATTAAGTTGGGCAAAGAGCGAGGTTATTTAACCTACGGCGAAATTAACGATCACTTGCCTGACGACTTGGTTGATGCGGAAGCGATTGAAGGCATTATCGGTACCTTCAGTGATATGGGTATTTCGGTTTATGACCAAGCGCCTGACGCTGATACCTTGCTCATGAGCGACAATGTTCCCGCAGCCTCTAGCGACGATGACGTAGAAGACGAAGCTGAAGCGGCACTAACAACTGTTGACTCTGACTTCGGTCGTACGACTGACCCTGTACGTATGTACATGCGTGAAATGGGCTCTGTAGAGCTATTGACGCGAGAAGGCGAGATTGAAATTGCTAAGCGCATCGAAGATGGCTTAAAGCATATGGTCATGGCTATCGCCGCATGTCCTACTACGGTCAACGAAGTGCTTACTTACGTCAACGAAGTGCGCGAAGGCACGATGGAAATCGATGACGTTGTAGACGGCCTTATTGACGACGAAGGTGAAGAGTACGCTGGTTCGGGTGTAACTCGGGACGAAGATGACGAAGGGCCTGCTGGTGGCATGAGCAGTAAGCAAATTGAACATTTGCGCACTAAGTCTCTGAAAAAGTTCGAGCTCATCGGCGAATGGTTCGAAAAAATGCGTAGTTCTTTCGAAAGCGAGGGCTACAAAAGCCCGGGTTATATCGAAGCTAAAGAAGCGATTCTTGAAGAGTTTATGGGTGTGCGGTTTACGGCCAAAATGGTTGAGAAACTGGCTGACACCATGCGGGCAACGGTTGCCGAGGTTCGTGCCTACGAACGCGAAATCTTACAAATTTGTGTGAATCGTGCAGAGATGCCGAGATCCTATTTTATTAAGAGTTTCCCGGGCAACGAAACGAACCTAGAGTGGATCGTTAACGAGGTTGCTGCTGAGCCTAAGTACGCTGAAACGCTTGAGCGATATGTGCCTGCCATTCAAGAAATTCAACAGAAATTGATTGATTTGCAGACCAGTGTCGTACTGCCGCTTAAAGACCTTAAAGAGGTGAATAAGCGCATGTTGACGGGTGAAGCTAAAGCTCGTAAAGCGAAGCGTGATATGACAGAGGCTAACTTGCGTCTGGTTATCTCGATTGCGAAGAAGTATACAAACCGTGGTTTGCAGTTCTTGGATCTAATTCAAGAGGGCAATATTGGTTTGATGAAAGCGGTTGATAAGTTTGAGTATCGCCGTGGTTATAAGTTTTCGACTTACGCCACATGGTGGATCCGTCAAGCGATCACGCGATCTATTGCTGATCAGGCGCGTACCATCCGCATTCCGGTTCATATGATTGAAACCATCAATAAAATGAACCGTATTAACCGCCAGATCTTGCAAGAGACCGGTGTAGAGCCAGATCCCGCTACCTTAGCTCAGAAAATGGATTTACCCGAAGATCGTGTACGGAAAATCCTGAAAATTGCTAAAGAACCGATTTCGATGGAAACACCGATTGGTGACGACGATGATTCACATTTAGGTGATTTTATCGAAGACAACAATACCGTTTCACCTTCGGACTCTGCGTTGCATGGTTCGATGCGTGATGTGGTCAAGGATGTCTTAGACTCGTTAACACCCCGTGAAGCCAAGGTTTTACGTATGCGTTTTGGTATAGAGATGAGTACTGACCAAACCTTGGAAGAAGTGGGTAAGCAATTTGACGTGACGCGTGAACGTATTCGACAGATTGAAGCGAAAGCGTTGCGTAAACTGCGCCACCCAAGTCGCGCTGATAAGTTGAAGTCCTTCTTAGAGGGGCAATAACTCAGTTTAAGGCCATACTCTGTATGGCTTTAGTTGAACGCTTAGCGAATAACAGCTTTTAGCGGTATAAAAAAATGCCCAACGAGATTATCTCGTTGGGCTTTTTCTATGGGCAAGAAATAAAAGGTAAAGACTCTGTTTTTATATAATTAGTTGAACCGGTTTTTAGTGTCGTTCGTGCAGACAGACACCTGCGCCGTAAGTTGCTTTAATGCTGCGATCATCGCCGAGTAATGCAAAAGCAAATAGAAGCTCTTCTAAGTTGTTGGCACTGGCTGCGCGACGTGCTAATAACGGTGTGGCCTCGGGGTCGAGCACAATGAAGTCGGCCTCTGTACCGGCAGCTAAACTACCAATGACTCCGTCTAGGTCTAAGGCTTTTGCTGCGCCTGCAGTGCTGAGATAAAACATGTTCTTGGCATCAAGGTGATAGGCACCTAAGCGACCAATTTTATGTGCTTCATCCATCGTGCGTAGCATGGAGAATGAGGAGCCTCCGCCTACATCGGTGGCAACCGTATAAAGCATTTCACTTTCGTCGGCTGCGGCGAAGTCGAATAGACCACTACCTAAGAATAGGTTAGAGGTGGGGCAGTGGGCTGCACTGGACTGTGTATCACGCATGCGACCGCGGTCGGTTTCATCAAACCAGATGCAGTGCCCGTACATGGATCGAGGACGCAGCAATCCGTACTGATCGTAGATATCAAGATAGCTACGATACCCAGGAAACAGTTCACTGACCCATTTAAGTTCGGCCTTACTTTCGGCAACGTGGGTTTGTAAGTACACCTCGGGGTAAGCTTTAGCCAGCTCACCGCAAGCACCTAGCTGTTCTGGCGTAGAGGTTGGAGCAAAACGAGGCGTCAAAGCATACATTTGACGGCCTTTGCCGTGCCATTGCTGTATGAGCTCTTCACTGTCTTTGGCCCCTTCGACTGCGGTGTCCTTCAAGAAATCAGGGCAGTTACGATCCATCATGACCTTACCAGCGATCATGCGTAAATTTCGTTTACTGCTTTCATTGAAAAACGCATTAACCGAGTTTTTGTGCGAAGTACAGTAGACCATGGCACTGGTTGTGCCGTTTCTGAGTAGTTCATCAATGAAAAACTCGCTCACCTCTGAGGCATGCTCGGCGTCATGAAATTTTCCTTCGGTAGGAAAGGTGTATGTTTCTAACCAAGGTAATAAATCAGGTGCGGGTGAGGCAATGATATCGGCCTGCGGGTAATGTATATGGGTATCAATAAAACCAGGCATGATCAGTTTGCCACGCCAGTCATGCACTGTTGCCGTGTTGTCTAACGTATTAATAAGGTCGTCGTAGTTTCCTGATGCGACGATTTTTCCATCAGCAACGATAAGCAATCCGTCGGCATAATGTATAACGTGCGGATCCTCTTCGGCCGAAAGGGCGGACGATGGACGGCCATTAAAATAGAGTAGTTGCGCACGATATCCCACCTGCTGTTGTGTGGGTGTAGAGCTTGGAATTGTAGACATAATTGTTCTCGGAATATTGTTCTTATGAGCGTGATTCGTTTAAGCGCAGTAGTTCGGCAGCGATCGATACGGCGATGGCTGCAGGGTCTTTGCTATTAATACTGCTAATGCCTATAGGGCAAACCAGCTTATTGATAACCTCGTCACTAAGGTGGCGCTGTCGAAAGCGTTTTATAAATTGATTATGTTTGGTTTTTGAGCCGATTAGGCCTGCGTATCGAAAATCATCACGTTGCAAAATTAACTGGCATAGTCGTTGATCAAGGTCGTGTCGATGAGTCATTACGATGTAATAACTATCAGGAGGAGCGAGTTCAACGGCCTCTTCGGGGATGTCGTTAATAAAGGGCTGTACGTTACTGGGGATGTGATCTGGAAATTCGCTTTCTCGTTCGTCTACCCACGTTATGGTGCATTGCAGGTTACCCAGAATATGAACCAGTGCTTTTCCTACGTGGCCAGCGCCGAACAGCACGATGTGCATAGAAGGTGGAGATAGCTCGTCGATAAACCACTGCACGTCTTCGGAGACCTGATCAAAGCGGATGATGCTTGAGGCGTGTTCCTGCTCGTGGAGTTCGACGTTGTTGCCGTTCTCTGGGCGGGCCAAATTGACACGCCGCTGTACGGTTTTGCCGCGTTCTAAGGTCTCGATGAGTTCGTTTAGCCATGGTAGATCTTGGCTACCCAAAAGCTCAAATACCAACGTGACAGCACCCCCACAGCACTGGCCCAAGCTTGGGCCAAGTGGGTAGTGTTCGACTTGACGTATGGAGGTTCCGAACGGCTGGGATTCCATCAAGGAGCGAGCAAGCGCCGCTGCCTTCCATTCTAGATGCCCCCCGCCAATGGTTTTCCATTGACGGGCTTGGCTAACTAGCATGCGAGTACCAGCATCCCGTGGTGTGGAGCCCTTGGATTGGGCTACCGTCACCATAACAATCGCTTCACCTAAGTCCAGATGTCGCCGAGCTTGGTAAATAAGATCCAGCATTACGCAGGGCTCGGGACGGGTACTTGGCTAAGTGCATCAACCGCTTTCAGAATGGCTTCTGAAGTGGCTGGGGCATTAAGTTGTGGTTGTACCTCGTAGTCAGCCACGCTGGCCACTGCATCACGAATAGCGTTGAACACACTAAAAGGAAGAAGTAGAGGAGGTTCACCGACGGCCTTAGAGCGATGCACCGATGCTTCAGCATCTTGATTGTTAAACAGGCGCACATTGAAGTGATCAGGGCAGTCACTAATCGCCGGAATTTTGTAAGTGGAAGGGGCGTGAGTCATCAATCGCCCTTTAGGGTTCCACCACAATTCTTCGGTTGTGAGCCAGCCCATACCTTGAATGAATGCACCTTCGACCTGACCGATGTCTAAAGCAGGGTTTAACGAGCGGCCAACATCATGTAGTGCATCGGCGGCCAATAGTTTCCACTCACCGCTTAAGGTGTCGACGATAACTTCTGATACGGCTGCGCCATAAGAGAAGTAATAGAAAGGGTTACCTATCATCGCGACGGGGTCCCAGTGCAGACCTGGTGTGGCATAAAAACCGTCAGACCAGAGCTGAATTCGGGCCTGATAGGCCATTTCTACAAGCTCAGGAAAGCTAATGCTTTCGTTTCCGACACTGACTGTACCGTTAGCAAAGCGGACTTCGCTTGCCTCGGCATTATGCATTTGGGCCATCAAGCCAGCTAGACGCTCACGGATTTGTTCGGCGGCGTTTTGCGCTGCCATACCGTTTAAGTCGGTGCCTGTGGAGGCAGCGGTTGCAGACGTGTTGGCAATTTTCGTTGTGTCGGTGGCAGTAGAGCGTACTCGCTCTAGATCTAGGCCTAGCTCGTGAGCGACAACTTGGGCCACTTTCGTATTAAGGCCTTGGCCCATCTCTGTTCCGCCATGATTGACCAAAACAGAGCCATCACGGTAGACGTGAACTAAAGCACCGGCTTGGTTAAAGGCAGGAACGTTAAACGAGATACCAAACTTTACGGGCGTAAGGGCGAGCCCTTTTTTGAGTACGGGGCTGTTAGCGTTGAACTCTCGTACCGCTTCGCGACGAGCCTGATAGTTAGAGCTGCTACTAAGCTCTTCAACGAGTTCAGCAATAACGTTGTCTTTAATAACTTGCTGATAGGGCGTAACGTTTCGTTCTGTTTTACCGTAGAAGTTGCGCTGACGAATAACGAGCGGGTCGATTTTTAAATGACGCCCGATATTGTCGAGAATGACTTCCATGACTAAAGCGCCTTGAGGGCCACCAAAACCTCGGAAGGCGGTATTAGATTGCGTGTTTGTGCGGCCACACATCGCGCTAATATCAACGTGCTCTAGGTAGTAGGCGTTGTCAAAGTGGCAAACAGCGCGAGTAGCGACGGGGCCTGATAAGTCAGCTGAGAAACCCGAGTTAAGGGTCATGTCTAGCTTAGCACCCAAAATTTGACCATCGTTGTCGAAGCCAATTTCCCACTCGTAATAAAAACCGTGTCGTTTTCCGGTGATCATGAAGTCATCTTCACGGTCAAGACGGAGTTTGACAGGACGGTTGAGCTTAGTGGCAGCTAGGGTAGCCAGACAAGCATAAAGCGCGGATTGGGATTCTTTGCCCCCGAATCCACCACCCATGCGACGGCAGGTAACTTCAACGCGGTGCGATGGCCAGTTCATAGCGCGCGCTACGAGCGTTTGCATCTCGCTTGGGTGCTGAGTTGAGCACCAAACTTTGATGGAATCGTCGTCTTGAGGAATGGCGTAGGAAATTTGTCCTTCAAGATAGAACTGTTCCTGACCGCCACACTCAAAGGTGCCGCTAAGAGTATGGGGCGCCGACGCAATTTTTTCGTCTGGCTGACCACGCACTAACCCCATCGGTGGCAGTACGCTGACACCAGCCTCTTTGGCTTCCTTCGCGGTAAGGATAGCGGGAAGTTCTTCGTATTCGATGGTGGCAGCACGAACGGCTCGGCGTGCCGCATCATGTGATGTAGCAACGACTGCAAAGACGGGCTGACCAATGTAGTGAACAACCTCATCCGCTAGAATTGGGTCATCTTCAAGAATAGGACCGCAATTGTTGTTGCCGGGGATGTCGTTGACGGTTAGTACTTCGATTACGCCAGGCATTGCCCGAACGGCATCGATATCCATACGAAGAATTTTTCCATGAGCCACACTTGAAAGGCCTAGCGCCATGTGCGCTGTGCCGTAAGACTCGGGAATGTCGTCGGTGTAGACGGCTTGGCCCGTTAGGTGACGTTCGGCAGATTCGTGGAAGAATGAGACGCCTACGCGTTCGCCTTGTGCGGGGGTGGGCTCTAAATTCAGAAAGGTATCGGCAAGTTTATTCATTTCGCGACTCCGTGGTGCAATTGACGCGATGCTTCGAACACATTTAGTTGTCCAGCATGTAAAGGCTGATCAGCATTCGTTTCCAAGTAAAAACGTTTCAGTAAGTTGGCCGCTGAACGGCTGCGGTACTCGGAGCTGGCTCGCATATCGCTAAGGGGCTGATAGTCTTCGGCTAAGGCTTGCATGGCAATTTCGATGTTTTCTAAGGTCCACGCGTTACCTAGCAAGCGGCTTTCTGCTTGCTTTGCGCGGGCAGGCGTTGCTGCCATGCCACCGAATGCGATGCGAATTTTCTCAACGACGTTGTTGTTTAGTACGACAGAGAACGCAGCGCAAACCGCTGAAATGTCTTGGTCGAAGCGCTTAGAGAGTTTGTAGGTGCGGAAAATAAGCTCAGGCTGGTGAAGCGGTACACGAATACCTTGTACGAATTCGCCTTCAGCTAGCGCTGATTTTTGATAAGCAAGGTAGAAGTCTTCTAGCGGCATTTCGCGGACTTCGTCACCTTTGCGTAAAACGATCTTGGTACCCATGACGATCAATACAGGCATCGAGTCGCCAATAGGCGAACCGTTGGCGATATTTCCACCTAAGGTTCCCGCATTACGTATGGGGTAGGATGCAAATCGTATGTGCAGTTCGTGTAACTCGGGGTAGTGTGAGACTAAAGCATCGTACGCGGTGTTCAATAGCGCGCCTGCGCCAATGTACAAATGATCCTTTTCTTCGACGATGTTTTTCAGCTCGGCGACTTGACCCACGTAGATTAAGTGTGGAAGTTCGCGGAACTGTCGTGTTACCCAGAGCCCAATATCAGTAGAGCCTGCTAGGATGCGAGCTTCTGGGAAGTCGAGTCGTAGCTGGGCAAGCTCGTCTAGCGTGCGTGGGGCGTCAAAGCGCTGCTTACCACTTTCGTAGTTAAACGTACTGGTGCGTTGCAAGCTTTCAAGCGTGGCTTGTAAAGCTGCCTTACTAAATTGCGCTTTAGGTAGCTCGAACATACGCACGCAGGCATCGATGATGGGGCGATAGCCTGTACAACGACAGAGGTTACCCGATAGGGCAACGTTGATTTGCTCGCGACTGGGTGGGGTTTCAGCGTCGGCGTGCTCAAGGTATAAGCCCCACATGGACATTAAAAAGCCCGGTGTGCAGAAACCGCATTGCGAACCGTGACAATCTAGCATTGCTTGTTGTACTGGGTGTAGTCGCTGATTGTCGAGTTGCAAGTCTTCAACGCTGTAAATTGCTTTACCGTCGACAGATGGTAGAAGCTGGATGCATGAGTTGACCGCCCGCATTTCGATTTCATTGTCGGCGTTTAACTCGGCCACCATAACGGTACAGGCGCCGCAGTCACCCTCGGCGCAGCCTTCCTTGGTACCTGTAGAATGTAACTCTTCACGTAAGTGTTGTAGTAAGGTACGAGTGGTGGGGGCATGAGTAACCTCATGCACTTGACCACGATAATAAAAGCGTATTCCTTGTGTCTCCATAGCTCAACTCAAATGAATGGTTAATAATGTACTTATTTACAGGATACCAGTGCTGAGACGAAAAATTATCCGTATGTAGTGATGATGAATATCATCTTAACTTCATGATGGGTTTCCACAGCTGGACTCTGAGGGAAACCCCTTACATAATTACATCATGCAAAGACCACGAGAACCCTTAGACACTTATTTGCTACGCGTACTACAAGTTTTGCTTACTGAGCGAAGCGTATCGCGTACGGCGTTACTACTGGGACAGTCCCAGCCAGCCATCAGTAATGCGTTGCGCCGACTGCGCAACATCACTGGTGATCCCGTTCTCTTGCGAGGTAAATCAGGTATGGTGCCAACAGCTCGAGGAGAAGAGCTGCTTAGTCAGGCGAACGAAGCATTGGCTGCTATTGAACGCATTGCCAACCCGCCCATTGATTTTGACCCTGAAACCTCAGAGCGAGAGTTCCACATTGCGGCACCTGACTATTTAGATGCGGTGTTCTTACCGAACATCGCCGAGCGTTTGCGCCGCGAGGCACCCAAAACACGATTGATTATTCATCCCATCAGTAATGATGTTAATTATGTATCATTGCTTGAGGAGGGCACGTTGGACGTTGTGATTGCCAACTGGTTAGAGCCACCTTTACAGCTGCATATGTCGCGCTTATTTGATGATGAAGTGGTTTGTATGCTGGGAACGCACAATCCATTGATTGAGCGAGGTATAACGATGAGCAATTTTCTCGAAATGCCTCAACTTGCACCAACGCCTTACGTGGCACAACGGAAAAATTTCATCGATGGCTGTTTGGCCGAGGAGGGAATGAGTCGCCGCATTCAAATGACGGTTCCTTATTTTGGCTTGGTGCCGTATGTGTTGATGCGCACCGACTTGATATTTACTACAGGTAGACAATTTGCACAGCATTATGCCAATTATCTGCCCATTACGGTGCTGCCTTCTCCTTTTCATTTTCCGCCCATGCGGTTTTATCAGTTATGGCATCGGCGTTCAAATAAGGCTCAGGATGTTATTTGGTTGCGTCGCCGAATTACGGATGTTGCTAACACCTTATTGCGCCGTGGGCAGGAAGTGGAAGAGCAACCACCCACTAACTAAGTGTAAATACTAGGTAGCGTTTTTTTCGAGCTATTCCACGGTTTTATCAAAAGCTTAAAGTTTAATAATTGTTTTTAATCAACTGCTTAGCGCTTTCTTATGATTAAGGAAGCTTTTTTTTTGCCTGTTATTTATCATTCCTGCTTGATAACCCTCATCATTAACAATCAAAAAATAAATTGAGTGGTGTTTTTACAATATGCACACATCCACTTTTTTACATACGAATTGTGTTTTGAGCCCTGACGTAAGGGCTTGGTTATTCAAAGCGTCTTTGAAGAGACTTGAATAAATAAACGCATCACGGAGACGGCATAATGTCCAACGCTCAAGTCGAAACACCGGCATACCCTTCGAAGGAAGGCACATCCGGTGCATGGTTACAAAATTATTTTAAACTCGCAGAAAACGGTAGTTCCGTACGCCAAGAGGTAGTAGGGGGCTTAACCACCTTTTTAGCGATGGTGTACTCGGTTTTTGTGGTGCCCGGCATGCTGGGGCAGGCGGGTTTTGATACGGGTTCCGTTTTCTTGGCAGTCTGTTTAACAAGCGCCATCGGTTCTTTGGTTATGGGTTTTTGGGCAAAACTACCCATTGCAGTGGGATGTGCCTTATCCCTGACTGCGTTTACCGCGTTTGACCTTGTGTTAGGACAGGGTCTTAGTATTGGTGTCGCATTGGGCGCCATTTTCTTAATGGGTGTGATTTTTACGTTGATTTCCGCTACTGGTGTGAGACGTTGGATTTTACGTAATTTACCCGCTGGCGTTGCACAAGGAACAGGTATAGGTATAGGTCTATTTTTGTTCTTGATTGCCGTCAATAGTATTGGTTTAGTGATTAAAAACCCGGGGCCAGGACTGCCTGTTACCTTGGGCGAGATTGGTTCGCTTCCTGCCATACTCAGTTTGGTGGGCTTGGCAGTGATTTTTGGTCTTGAGCGCCGAGGTGTGCCAGGTGGAATTCTGCTGGTTATTATTGCGTTGTCAGTCATTGGGGTGATCTTTGATCCTGCTGTGAAATACAGTGGCGTAGCGGCAATACCTTCCTTAGATAAGCTCACCACTGGAGTACAAGAAATAGATATTATGGGGGCGTTGAATCTCTTGGTTCTCCCCAGTGTCTTGGCCTTGGTGATGACCGCTGTGTTTGATGCTACCGGTACGATACGTGCTGTGGCAGCTCAGGCTAAACAATTAGATGCTGACGGGCAAATTATCAATGGTGAGAAAGCCTTAACCACTGACTCAACCATGTCCATGGTATCGGCTACCTTAGGTGGTTCGCCTGCCGCGGCTTATATTGAATCGGCGGCGGGTGTAGCGGCAGGTGCGCGTACCGGCTTATCAACCGTGGTTGTGGGTTCACTATTTTTATTAATGGTGTTCTTTTCACCTTTAGCCGCATTAGTACCAAGTTACGCCACGGCGCCAGCGCTGATGTATGTTGGTCTGCTGATGTTAAGTAACGTGACGCAGCTTAACTTAGACGACAGGGTCGATGCCCTAGCGGGAATGGTCTGTGCCGTTTTCATTGTGCTGACTTGCAATATCGTTACAGGCATTATGATTGGCTTTTGTAGCTTGGTTATTGGCCGTGTTGTATCCGGTGAAATCAAGAAACTAAACGTTGGAACGGTGGCCATTGCCGTCTCATTAGCTATTTTCTACTTGGGTGGCTGGGCAATTTAAAGTCATTGCTTTTTACTTGTACACTGGGCTTATTTGCTTTGTCGTGATTGATGAATAAAGGGCGAACAAATGAGCTTGGTGTTAGACCTAAATGCAGACTTAGGTGAAAGTTACGGTGCATGGACAATGGGTAATGACGAGGCCTTATTGCCGTTGATTACCTCAGCCAATATCGCATGTGGTTTTCATGCGGGCGACCCTTCGGTTATGCGCCGTACTGTGGCTTCCGCTCTTCAGCATGGGGTGGCAATAGGCGCCCATCCCTCGTTACCTGACTTAGCGGGGTTTGGTAGACGAGAAATGGCGATTAGCGCCGAAGAAGTCTACGATATTGTTGTGGTGCAAATTGGTGCGTTACAGGCAGTGGTGACTTCTCAGGGGGGAATGCTTAGTCATGTAAAGGCACATGGTGCTTTATATAATCTGGCAGCGCAATCCCTTCACTATGCTCGGGCAATAGCGCAAGCTGTGTACGATGTCGATGCACAGTTGCTACTGTATGCCCTAGCTGGAAGTCAGCAAGTGCAGGCTGGTCGTCGTATCGGCCTAAGGGTGGCCGAGGAAGTCTTTGCTGACCGTAGTTACCAAGCCAACGGTATGCTCACTCCACGTACGCAGCCTGATGCCTTAATCGTGGATATTGATGCCGCGATCAATCAAGTCATACGAATGGTCACAGAGTCGGTTGTGCAGACACCGCAAGGGCAAGAGGTCGCGATCCATGCGGATACCTTATGCATTCACGGTGACAATCCCAATGCGCCTGCTTTTGCCGCTGCTATACGTGAAGCGTTACAAGAAAAAAACGTTCAGTTAAGAAGCATAAGTTAGCTAGTCTTTGTGCTCGGGCAGGTTTTCATGAGAGGTTGAGGCAACGTCCTCTAACTCTTTTTTCGTCATCGAGTCATACATGTCTTTTGCGGCACCTTCTAATTCGCTAACCTTAATTTCTTTGCGTTTTGCTGCAAGGGCCATTCCGGAGGCCTTTTGTTGAGCTTTAGATACGGCTGGCATGAGGGTTCTCCTAACGTCACAGTTCGAGACTTTAGCGTGACACGATGAGCACCTACATTGAGTGACAAAGCGTTGCTTAACGCTGCTGCCATTGTCTTAAGCTGTGCACCAACATGCCCAATACGAGTCCCCAGAAGGCGCTTCCGATAGAGAGTAAGGAAAGGCCTGATGCGGTGCATAAAAACGTGACGAGTGCCGCTTCGCGGCCGTCGTGGTCGCCGATAGCTGTGTGCAACGAGTTGGCAATCGTGCCGAGCAAGGCGATGCCTGCTATGGCGGCGATGAGTTCGACGGGAAAAGCCGTAAACAACGCGACGACTGTCGCCCCGAATATTCCTGTTAATAAATAAAATACGCCGGCCCAAACTGCCGCCTTGTAGCGCTGAGTGGGATCGGGGTCCGCATCGGGACTCATGCATAGGGCTGCGGTGATAGCAGCCAAATTAAAAGAGAAGCCTCCAAATGGGGCAAGAAGCATACCAAATACGCCTGATCCGGCGATAAGGGGTGTAGCAGGCGTTTGGTAGCCATTTGCGCGTAATACCGCTAGCCCAGGCACATTCTGCGAGGTCATCGTCACCATAAATAATGGAATTCCTACTCCTAGCAACGCACTGATGTTCAATTCTGGGGCCATGAAAATCGGTACGGCGGGAGTCCAGTTAAGTTGACTCAAATGAAGCTGTTGGTTTAGCAATGCATAGAGAACTCCCACGAGTAGTGCTACGACGACGGCATAGCGTGGGGCAAAGACGCGGCTTAATAAAAATGCGGCTAGCATGCTTAAGCTCATTAACCATTCGGTTTGCATGGCGGTGAAAAGACCGATGCCGAAATTTAATAGGATGCCCGCGAGCATTGCCGCTGCAATATGCCGAGGCACCCATTGCATGATTTTTTGAAAGGCGCCCGTCATGCCTGCTACCGTAATTAACGCTGAGCAGAAAATGAAGGTACCGATGGCTTCGCCCATGCTTAAGCCTTGCAAGCTTGTTGCTAGCAGCGCTGCACCGGGAGTTGACCACGCCGTGAGTACGGGCGCCTTAAAAATTAGCGAGGGAATAATGCAGCTTAAACCCATGCCTATTCCTAGTGCCCACATCCAGGAGTTAAGTTGTTCGGGGGTGGCACCGGCGGCAAGTGCCGCTTGAAAGACAATGGCGACCGAGCTTGTGTAGCCGACGAGCACGGCAATAAAGCCTGAGTTTAGGTGAGAAAGTTGAAACCAGGGCTTGGGGTAATCGGTCTTGGTGGTAGACGAAGATTCGGGCATGAGAAGGTTGTAGTCACATAAAGCGATGGAAGGGTGGGCTAAGACGAGGCTGTGAGACGTAAAGGGTCCAGCAGATGTCGAAGATCGTTATGGTCTAGCTCATACATTAGCGCTAACAGTTCCCCTAGGTTGCCTTTGGGGAAGCCGTTTTGCGCAAACCATCCTAGATAGTGACCGGGAAGATCTGCGATAAGGCGGTCTTGGTATTTACCAAAGGGCATTTTTGTTGTGACCAAGCGTCCAAGGTGTGACGAATTCATGGGTTAATTGTTTTTAGAGAAAAGGGCGGGAATCTGTGGTTTCTACATATTACTAAACCTACATGCCATGCTACGAGTTGTACAATATTGCGTTGTGATTGTATAGCTGGAAGTGGCACACCGTTGTGTCAGGGTTTAGGTTTCTTTCACCTGCATTTGAGTAAAGCCATCACCTTGCTTTAAGGGCTGAGGGGTTATTGAGGAGCAGGACACAACGATAGAATCCACGTGCATTTATGGATAGAGATCAGTGTTTGGGGTTTCGTAGACTAGACACACGAACTCACACAATGAAACTTGAAGCGGGTGGGGCTTCCAAGCATGATGAACTCATTAACGATCACGATTAGGAGAGTTAGTGTATGAATTTATCTGTTAAAGCATTTTTAAGCGCGGCGGTGGTTTCTTTAGGTTTGAGCGCACCTGTCGCTATCGCACAAACGGCTCCTGCTGCGCCAGCAGCCACGCCACAGGCAATACAACCTGATTCGACGCAATTGAACAATTACGCAAAAGCAGCGAAGCGCGTGTCCGACGTTGTAGCTGAGTATCAGCCTAAGTTGGAAGGTGCACAAGATGATAATGCGCGCCAGCAGATTCTTTCAGAGGCTGACTCCAAAATGGTCAGTGAAGTGGAAGGAACGGGCATGAGCGTTCAGGAATATAACGGTATTAGCGTTGCTGTGCAGCAAGACCCCCAACTGCGCCAGCAAGTTGAAGACATGGTCGGCTCTATGTAATGACGCGAGCTTTCTCGCTGCACTGATACATCATTACTGCAGTTCGTCTCTTTTGAGGTCTCCTTTGATGGAGCAACACCCTTTACCCGCTACTGTAGCGGGTTTTTTTCGTTCATACGCAACCGATGTTCATTTGATCAATCGTGACTTGTCATTTAGACGTCATCTGCGCGTAACGGTGGTGTAACGCAGGTTTTCTACACTCCTTTTTGTTCGAATGAATATCAAGAGTGTTTACATGAACCTATCTGCACGGCAAGACGGCATCGTCTCGCTACTACACGCCAAGGGAGTCGTATCCGTCGATACCTTGGCGACTCATTTCGGTGTCACGCCGCAAACGATACGTCGTGACTTAAACCATTTGTATGAAGCGAATTTACTGAAACGTCGTCATGGGGGCGCGGAGCCCATCTCACGTCCACAGAACGAATCTTTTTATGCTCGACGTATATCGCGCTTGAAAGCGAAAGAGCAGATTGCGGCGGTGGTGGCGGGGTTGATTCCGTCAGGGGCGAGCCTATTGATTGGTTTTGGTACGACGCCAGAGCAGGTGGCAATGGCCTTAGCAGATCATAACGATTTGACGGTGGTGACCAATAACTTATGTGCAGCGCTGGCATTAACGCAGAACATGAGTAATAACGTGGTTTTGCCCGGAGGTCAGATACGACAACCGAATCCAGAAATACTAGGCGCTGAAGCGGTACAACTGTTCTCCGATTTTAAGGCCGATTTTGGTATTTCTGGGGTCGGAGGGCTGGATACCGATGGAGCGCTTCTGGATTTCGATATGGATGAAGCCAATTGTCATCGCGCCTTACGGAGTAACTGCAGACAACGCATTCTGGTATTGGATCATTCTAAATTTGGACGCTTAGCGCCAGTGCGTAGTGGGTCGTTAGTCGATGTGGATGTTTTGGTTACGGATAGAGAAATAGCGCCTGCTTTTCGGGCGCTGATTCCCGAGCGAGTTCAAGTGTTCGTTGCGTCTGAGGTAAGGGTATGAGTGACATTGCGATCGAACTGCGCCATCTGCAGAAATCATGGGGCGAGCAACACGTGATCAAAGATGTCAGCTTGCGCATTAAAAAGGGGCAATTTACGGCATTGCTTGGCCCCTCTGGATGCGGTAAGTCCACATTGTTACGGATGATTGCCGGCTTAGAAAAACCGGATGCGGGGCAAGTGCTGATTAACGGAACGGATGCCACGGCGTTAGAGCCAGCTAAGCGGCAACTTTCGATGGTGTTTCAGTCTTATGCGCTTTTTCCGCATTTGTCGGTTCGAGACAATATTTTGTTTGGGTTGCAGGTGCGTCGTAGGCCTAAAACTGAACAGAAGGCTCAACTTGCCGAGGCCTTACGCCTTACTAACTTAGAAGCTTTATGTGATCGTAAGCCCGGGCAATTGTCAGGGGGGCAGCGACAACGTGTGGCATTGGCTCGCAGTATTGTCTCGGGCCACGATATTTGCCTGATGGACGAGCCGTTATCCAACTTGGATGCCAAGCTAAGACATTCCGTGCGTCATGAGATTCGAGATTTACAACAGCGCTTGGGGCTTACGGTGGTTTACGTCACACACGATCAAACCGAAGCCATGGGCATGGCCGATCAAGTGGTGTTGCTACGCGAGGGCGAAATTGCTCAACAGGGCAGTGCGCGCGAGTTGTATGAACAACCCAACGGTGTGTTTAGCGCTGAGTTTATAGGCAGCCCGCCGATGATGTTGATTCATAGTGATGTGGTGCCAAGTGGGTTGTGGCGTACTCGAAAAGGGTTTAATCAACCTCATTCAGTCAGCATTGGTGTGCGTTCGGAGAACTTGCGCTTGGGCCCCGAACAAGACGATGCTATCCCTGCACTAATCGAGCATCAAGAGTTTCAAGGTGCGGAATCCTACGTATACGTGCGATTGCGCAATCAGCAGAAGTTAATTGTTCGCGCCTCGGCCGCAGACCAGTACACGGTGGGCCAACACTACGGTATGGGTTGGGCTTCTGAACATGCCTACTACTTCGATACACATACGGGCGGGCGTCTTGAGGATGCTCCCCTTGTTAATTAAGCCGTTTTACCACGACAGAACTATTCATGAATTAAGGGGCTACACCCATGTTTAAAAAACTTCTACTTGCGACTTCTCTGAGCTTTGCCTTTGGCGCCAATGCTTATGCCAATACTGAGCTAACGATGTATTACCCCATTGCAGTGGGCGGATCATTGACGGAAGTGGTTGATGGTTTTATCAGCGAATTTGAGTCCGAGCATCCGGACATCACCGTTAAGGCGGTGTATTCGGGTAACTATGATGAAACGCGTGTCAGAGCACTATCGGCGCTACGTGCTGGAGAGCCCGTTCAGCTTTCCGTATTGGGTGCTTTGGATACGCATGATTTAGTTGAGCAAGGTCTAGTGGAGTCATTCAGTGACATTGCCAACACTGAAGAGTCTCGTCAATGGATAGAGAGCTTCTACCCCGCGCTGATGGCAAATGGCACGTTGGAAGGAAAGGTCTGGGGCATTCCTTTTCAGCGCTCGACGATTGTGATGTTTTACAACAAAGATATGTTCAAAGCGGCTGGTTTAGATCCAGAGCAGGCGCCCACCACATGGGATGAAATGGTTGAAGCGGCGAAAACGTTGAAAACAGAAGATCGTCACGGCTTAATGATTCCATCGACGGGCTACCCTTATTGGATGTTTCAAGCCTTGGCTCTGCAAAATGGTCAGCAACTGATGAACGAGGATGGAACGGAAGTCTATTTGAATACACCAGAGGCGATTGAAGCGCTTACCTTCTTCCGCGATTTGGCGGATAAACATGAAGTCAGTCCCAAAGGCACTATCGAGTGGGGAACATTACGCCAAGCTTTTGTGCAAGGGCAGACCGCGATGATGTGGCACACCACAGGTAATCTGACAGCCGTCAGGGATGAAGCTGAGTTTGATTTTGGTGTGGCTATGCTTCCTGCCAAGAAAGAGCCCGCATCGCCGACTGGAGGTGGAAACTTCTATTTGTTTAGCGGTGCTACTGATGAGCAAAAGCAAGCTGCACTGAGCTTTGTTAAATGGGTTACTGCGCCTGAGCGTGCTGCCGAATGGTCCATGGCTACGGGCTATGTAGGCACCAGTCCGGCAGCTTATGAAACTGAAGCGTTGATCGCTTACGCTGAAGAGTTTCCGCAAGCTCTGGTTGCAAAAGATCAGTTAGCAGTGGCGTCTCCAGAGTTTGCCACGTATGAAACCGCACGTGTACGTGAGCTGGTTTCTAACGCGGTACAGGCCGTACTAACGGGGTCTGCCACGCCAGAGGCAGCGTTAAACGATGCGCAACAAGCCGCTGAGCGTTTGTTGCGTCCGTTTAACTAATCAGCGCGAGGCTAGTAACCATGTCTAGACCACACC
Source organism: Paenalcaligenes sp. DL 463 (assembly GCF_057475185.1). Lineage (NCBI taxonomy): Bacteria > Pseudomonadati > Pseudomonadota > Betaproteobacteria > Burkholderiales > Alcaligenaceae > Paenalcaligenes > Paenalcaligenes sp. DL 463. Next base: position 1,444,526 of record NZ_JBYBKX010000001.1, read on the forward strand.
GCGGCGTTAACCGTGAGTCTCTGTATGCCTACTTGCTGTTAATGCCAGCGTTTGTCTTGCTTAGCTTGTTTGCATTTATTCCTACGGTACACACGGTGTGGTCGAGCTTGTTCAGTAAAGGAACAGCCCGACGTCCATCCGTATTTGTAGGGCTGGATAACTATAGTGCGGTGATGGCGGATCCGGCTTTTTGGGTAATCGCTAAGAATAACCTTTGGTACGCCGCGATCACTATTCCTGTCTCAATGTTGTTAGCGCTACTGATGGCTTTATGGGCGAATCAAGCGATGCACATGAGGGGTTGGGTACGGTGCGCTTACTTTACCCCCACGATGCTACCGATGATAGCGGCTGCTAACTTGTGGTTGTTTTTCTATACCCCAAATTTGGGGTTGCTTGATCAGGTCTTAGGCTTGTTTGGCGCCTCTCCAACCAATTGGCTAGGACAACCGCAAACGGCTTTAGGGGCTGTGATTGTGGTGACCATCTGGAAGGAAGCCGGCTTTTTTATGGTGTTCTATTTGGCGGCTTTACAGACGGTTTCGCCTGAGCTGCGAGATGCGGCGCGACTTGAAGGCGCGAGTCGCTGGCAGTATGGACGTCGTGTGTTGTTGCCGTTACTGGCTCCCACCACTCTGTTTATATTGATTAATGCGTTGATTAACTCGGTGAAGCTTATCGACCATTTGTTCATCTTAACCAAGGGTGGGCCTAATAACTCATCAAAGTTGTTGCTGTATTGGATTTGGGAGAATGCGTTTGCTTACATGGATACGCCCAGTGCGGCAGTGCTAACGGTGATGCTGTTATTGGTATTAGCGGGGATTGCGGTGTTTAAATTTAGCTACGCTGAAAAGCGGGTGCATTATCAATAGGCCTTTATCATGCGTTTATTAGTCGTGTCTGCTGCAACCGCATTCCGCCGTTGTCCTCGTCCTAATCTTGATCACATTGGAGCCTACGCTTTAGCGTTGTTATGGGTGGCTCCGCTGCTTTATGCAGTTTGGACGGCCTTTCGCGACCCAGCGGCCGTATTTAATTTGGATATGAGTGCTGGGTGGACTTTGGATAATGTGCAAAAAGCCTGGAGCAGCGCCCCATGGCTTGTCTATATACGAAATACCACTTTTTTAGTCGGTAGTATTCTGATCGGGCAGTTTGTACTTTGCACCTTAGCCGCTTATGCTTTTGCGCGGTTCCAGTTCAGGGGTAAAGGCATTCTTTTCAGTTTGGTATTACTGCAGTTATTTATTTTGCCAGAGGTCTTGATCGTCGAGAACTATGCCATGGTCTCTCGTCTAGGTTGGAGTGATTCTGTTCTGGGTATGGGTGTGCCGTATATGGCAAGTGCTTTTGGTGTGTTTTTATTGCGCCAAGCTTTTAAGCAAGTACCCACCGAGCTTGAAGACGCTGCACGTATCGAAGGGTGTGGTCGGCTGGCTGTGTTGTGGAAAGTATATGTCCCGCTGGCCAAGCCTGTTTACTTAGCCTATGCCTTAGTGTCAGTCTCTACGCATTGGAATAATTTTTTATGGCCGTTGGTGGTCAGCAGCTCTGTTAGCACGCGCCCCCTAACGGTCGGTTTGTCGTTGTTTGGTGCTCCTGAAAGTGGGGTCAGTATTTCGCTGATTAGTGCGGCTACATTGTTGACCATGCTGCCGCTATTAATTGGGTTTCTGCTGTTTCAAAAGCAGTTTATGCAAGCGTTTTTACATTCAGGTCTACGTTAATAGGTGGCTAAGGTCATGAAAATCATACAAATTTCAGATTTGCATATTACGGCACCTGATGTGTTGTTGTTCGGGATGGATCCGATTGAACAGTTAAAATCATGCCTTGAGCACATACTGACTCATCACGGAGATGCGGAGTTATGCGTGTTGACGGGCGACCTCACCCACAATGGTAATCGCCAAGCCTATCAGCGCTTACGTCAGTGTTTGGACGAGTTCTTGCCCATACCTTATCGATTGCTTTTAGGAAATCATGACGACAGAGAGGTGTTCAGTGATGTGTTTGCGGACTATATCCAGACGCAGTCATTAAAACCTGATGCCTTTGTGCAAGGTGTTGAGCAGTTAGGCGAGTACACGGCTATTTATTTAGATACCTTGGCGACGGGCTATACCAACGGACATTTATGTGAGACCCGCCTGCAGTGGTTAAATGCTCAACTGAAAGCGGCGAAGGGGCCCGTTCTGATTTTTTCGCACCATCCCATTCCGGATTTGCAATTTCCTGCTATGGATTGGTTAAAGCTGGCTAACCATGAGTCAGTGGTGAATTTCATTAAGCAAGCAGAACAAACGTGCTATTTGTTTGCCGGGCATGTGCATCGAAGCGCAGCGGGCATGTGGCACGGGCTGCCGTTTTATACGGTAAACGGAACCAACCACCAACATGAGCTGGATGTAAAAAATGAAGGGGTTGCTACGTCAACCGTAGAGCCCAGCAGTTACGCTGTGATATTACCGAGAAGCAGTGGTGTTACTGTGCACTTTCAGCCGTATCGGTATACAGAGGTACGCTTTCCCTATGAAGGAAAACCATCAGATTTACCCTGTATTTAGTGTTTTTCAATGTGAGTCAATACGACTACCCCCGTTTAGAGCGGGAGTAGTCGTTATTGTTTTAGGAGGTAACAGAGCTGTCTGTGTCCTGCAGCGCGCGGGGGCGTTGGCTTCGATTCTCGTCAGCTTCGTTAGCAGAGAGTTGAAGTTGGAAGTCAAAGTTAACTTCAGCGTAGCGGCGGTCTACGCCTTTTTCTGCCCACTTGCTTTCGTCATCGATAAAGTTGATGTCGGCGACTAAACCTTCTCGTGTTGCATAAGCAAAGTCTTCCCATAGGTACTTATCGCCAGCGAGGTTGATCTGCGTCGTTAGGTGGCGATAGCCTGTTGCGTGCAAGAAGAAGTGAATATGAGCAGGGCGCTGACCGTGACGACCCAACTGGTTCAATGCTTCTTGAGTAGGGCCTTCGGGCGGACAGCCGTAACCCACGGGCACAATACTGCGAGCGCGATAGCGACCATTTTCGTCAGTAATGATTTGACGACGAAGGTTGTACTCGGACTGACTTTGATCGAAGAACGAGTAATTACCTTTAGAGTTGGCATGCCAAACCTCAACGGTAGCATTCGGTACGGGTTGACCGGCTGGATCGCGCACCACACCCTCTAGGAACATGATGGTCGTGTCATCTTTGCCGTCGTCCATACGAGCTTCACCGTGAGCGACGGGTGCGCCTGCGACATAGAGCGGACCTTCAATCGTGCGGGGTGTGCCACCGAGTAGGTTTGCTTGTCTGTCTTTCTCGTCTTGCAACACATCCATGAAATGCTCAAAACTTGAACCAGCCACTAACAGGCCAAACTCACCGCTTGCGCCGAGTCGGTTCAAGTAATCGATGGCTTTCCAAAACTCTGTTTCACTGATGTTTAAATCTTCCACGATTTTTGCTAAATCGTTGAGTACACGGAAGAAAACTTCTTTAGTGCGCGCATCGCCATCTGTGTTGTTAAAACCGCTGGCGTCTTTGAATAGATCTTGTACTTCTTGAGTATGTGAAACACGTATAGTCATAATTTTTCTCGCATTAGATACGGTGATTGAACAAGTTAGCGGTCATCGCTGTGAATAGAGGAGGGGTGACGACAAATCGCAGTGACGTCAATTCGCATGAAGCGATACAAGGGCAGACTCATAAGCAGCTCATGTAGTGCTGCGGTGTCCTCTACATCAAATACGCTGTAATTTGAGTACTGTCCGGCAATGCGCCACAAATGGCGCCATTTACCTTCTTCCTGCAACTTCTGAGCTAAGGCTTTCTCCTCAGCGATCAGTTTTTGGGCTTCTTCTGGGTTGTAGTCCAGTGGGATGTTGACATCCATTCGTACATGAAAAAGCATGGGTAACGACTCCTGTTAAGTGTGCGATCGGGTGTAGTGGTTTAGCTTGTCTTCATCAATTTCCACTCCTAAACCAGGATCATTAGGCACGATTAATTCAAAGTTTTCGTAAACTAAGGGGGTACTGACAAAATCATCGCTAAGTAATAGAGGACCGAACAGCTCGGTGCCCCACGTAAGTTTGCTTAAGGTAGAACAAGCATGTGCGGTTGCTGCCGTACCGACTGTGCCTTCCAGCATGGTGCCGCCATAGAGAGCAATGCCTGCGGCACTGGCAATCGAGGCGCTACGTAACATGGCGCTGGGGCCGCCGTTTTTGGCGATTTTCAATGCAAAGACCGAGGCCGCTTCGGCGGCGGCAAGGTTGTAAGCGTCTTCGACACTTTCAATGGATTCGTCCGCCATGATGGCTGCTGGAGAACGTAGATTCAGCCGGGCTTGTGCAGCTAAAGACTGTCGGCCTATAGGCTGTTCGATAAGGTCAATACCGTTTTCACCCAGTACTCGGCAGGCATAGAGTGCGGTGGATTCATCCCACGCTTGATTAACATCAACGCGTACGCTTGCGCTGTCGCCCAACGCTTTTTTGATGTTCAGTACGTGTTTTAAGTCGGTATTCACCGCATTAGCACCAATTTTTAACTTGAAGATGCGATGACGTTTTTGTTCTAACATGCGCTCGGCTTCGGCGATGTCGGTCGCGGTATCGCCGCTGGCCAAGGTCCATGCGACTTCCAGACGGTCGCGAACGCGGCCACCCAGAAGTTCGCTAACCGGAACGCCAAGTCGCTTGCCTTGAGCATCAAGCAGTGCGGTTTCAATGCCTGAAAATGCAAAGGTATTGGACTTGATATGGGTACGTAAACGGTGCATCAGTGCACCCACACGATCAGCGGCTTGATCGATCATCAATGGGGTGAAGTGCGCATCAATATTTGTCTTGATGCTCTCTGGGCTTTCCCCACCATAAGCGAGTCCACCAATGGTGGTGGCTTCGCCTAGACCTACGATTTCATCACTACAACGGATGGTAATGTGCACAACGCTTTGCCGATTCATGGTGTGCATGGCCAAACGGTGGGGGCGAATCGTGGGCAAATCAACGATTTGAGTTGTTACAGATACGATAGTGGCTTGGGACATAGGTTATTCCAACAAAGCTAAAGCGAGGAAAGCGAAGTAGTGAGCTTGCTTTGCTTCTCTTTAGCGGGTATATGACATTTTTTCACTATAGAAATAGTGCCTTGGAACCGAACAAAATCATAGCTAGGGGTAGCGATTAATCATGTTGCTAGCGTTCAATTACCCTAGATCACCTCCCCCTACGGGCAGGGTGATGCCTGTTATGTATGACGCATGTTCGGAGGCTAAAAACAAAATGGCGCCCACTTGCTCATTCAGTGTTCCATAGCGCTTCATTAAGCTGGTGTCTATGGTTTGATCCACAATGGCTTGGTACCACTCTTGCTCTTGTCCTGATAACGGTTGTTCATTTCTCGGTACGCGGCGTGTTGGGGCTTCGGTGCCTCCCGGGGCGGTGGCGTTGACACGAATACCGCGTTGAGCTGTTTCGAAAGCCAGACTTGCCGTCAGGGCGTTGATGCCTCCTTTAGCGGCGGCGTACGGTACCCGATGCAGGCTTCGTGTTGCCACGGAAGACACGTTTACGATCGCGCCTTTTTCTGCCTGAAGCATGTGAGGCAGCACGGCGTGACAGCACCACAGGGTAGGGAATAACGAACGCTGAATTTCGGCTTGAATTTCTTCACTACGATAATGTTCGTATGGTTTGGCCCAGATCGTGCCCCCGACGTTATTGACCAGAACATCAATACGGCCGGCAGCTGCGGCGATGGCATCCATAGCAGCAGTTGCCTCGCTAGCTTGCTCCAAGTCTGCCAGCCGTGTTTGGGGAGCATGCGCCACGCCTGTTAAACCTTCCAGTTCTTCAACAATGGGAGAACGGTCTATGCCCCAGACCTGAGCACCTTCGGCTGCAAAAGTTTCTGCCACTCGTCGTCCTATGCCTTGTGCTGCACCCGTAACGACAACGACCTGATTAGTAAAACGAGGATTCATAGTCTGTACTCTTATGCAGGAATAGCGGCTGGATTGAATTTTTCATAATGAAAATTAGCAGGTGCTAAGGATTGTGCTGTAAAGAATTGCTGCACAGCATCGACCATGGCAGGTGGTCCGCACAAATAGGCATCAAACTCGCCGTGGCTTTTCCATAAGTCGGTGTTCAGATGCTCGGTAACGTAACCAGAGCGGGGGTGGGACGTGAGCTCGTTGGCAACACAGGTGGTGTAGCTAAAGTTGCTGAGTGCTGCAGCGTAGTGCTCAAGCCTTTCTAGATGAACCAGATCTTCGTCGGCGCTCACGCCGTAAACAAGGTGCGTTGGTTGAGTGAGTTGCTGTTGCTGATACTGATCTAACATGGCTAAAAATGGTGCCAATCCAGTGCCGCCCGCTAGCATCAGTACAGGCCGATCGTTATCGCGTAGGTAGAAACTGCCAAAAGGTCCAGTTAGCGTCAGTTGATCACCAACCTGGCAATGGTTTGCTAAATATTCGCTCATCAGTCCATCGGGAACATTCTTAATCAATAGTTCGATGGATTGACTATCGTCCACCAAGCAGGCGAACGAGTACGAACGAGTCTCGGTGCTATTGGGCACCCCTACGTTAATGTACTGGCCACTTAGAAATTTAAGTGTTTCAAACTCGGGGGAACGTAGACGCAATAAAAATGTGGATGCACTGAGTGGCTTGATTTCAGTCACTTCTGCGTTAAAACTGGCGGCTGCAATTTTACAGACCTCAGAGCTAGCTGGAATGCTAATAACGCAGTGGCTTTCAGCGCGTAACTGACAACTGAGTGCAAACCCCTGTTCGGCTTCTTCCTCGCTAAGGGCTTCGTCGATGTAGTCATCGCCTAAATCGTACTGTCCAGACTCGACCTTGCATTTACAGGTGCCACACGCGCCATCTCTACAATCTAGCGGGATATTAACGCCTTGGCGGTAGGCAGCATCTGCCAAAAGTTCGTGGGCAGCAACGTCAATAAATCGGGTAACACCGTCTTCAAAATTAAGTGCAATGGAATAGTTCATGGTCGCTCCTAGATGTGATAGATATCGATAACCTGACGCACGTAGTCGTTTTTCAAAACGACTTTTTTGTTGTGAATCAGAGGCCGGGCACCTGTCGTATCTAGTGAGTAAAAGCTGGTACCGAAATAACTGTCAGTGTGGTTGTAGCGAAAGCTTAAGGTGTGCCAGTTGAAGCGGACGTCACAGCGGCCATCTTCCTGAGACAGAATTTCGATGTTGCTGATATTGTGCGATGTGCGTGTGTCTGGGATGGTCGCACTCGAGCGTTCAGTTTTAATCCTGAAAACCCGATCTTCCAGCCCACCTCGGTTGCCATACCAAATTAATGAGATTTCTGTTTCTGGGTTATCGATCAGCTGGTCACGATCATCCCAAGCAGGCATCCAGAATGTGACATCTTCACGGTATAAGGCAAGCCAGTCATCCCATTGTTTGTCGTCAAGTAAGCGGGCTTCCTGATAGAGAAAATCTCGTACATGGTCGTAGCTAATCATTTATACGGTCTCCTTTTCTCGCAGGCTTGGCTCAGCGTCTTGCGTCTGTGTTAATCGGTGAGTTAAGGCTTCTTGCCAATACTGATGTTGCAGCACAAACAGACCTTCATCTTCTGTGTAGACACCGCTCAGTAATGGGTTTAGGTCGATAGCGCTTGCGGCATCATCGGGGCCGCTGACCCAATGGTTGGCACCACGTGACATATCGTTCCAACCCAGACCGGCTGAGGCGCCTTGTTGGCACGAACGGAATTCTTCTAAGTCGTCGGGTGTGGCCATTCCACTGACATTAAAAAAGTCTTCGTACTGACGGATACGCTGACGACGTGACTCAGCCGTCTCTCCTTTTGGCGCAATACAGTAGATGGTGACTTCGGTTTTGTTAACGGATAGCGGACGAGTGATGCGGATCTGAGAGCTGAATTGATCCATGATGTAGAGGTTCGGGTAGACGCATAGGTTGCGTGAGTTCTCTACCATCCAATTGGCTTTGGCCTCGCCAAACTCGGCGCTCAACTCAGGAAGGCGTTCAAAAGTGGGGCGGTCTTCAGGGTTTGCCCAGCGTGACCATAACAACATATGGCCATGTTCGAACGAATAGAAGCCTCCGCCTTGTTTGCCCCAGTTGCCGGCGCTCATGGTGCGCACTTCTTCGCCAGCCTCGCGTTGTTTGCGTTGTCCTTGTGTCGCCGCGTAGTTCCAATGTACGGCTGTGACATGGTAGCCATCAGCCCCGTTTTCAGCTGCAAGCTTCCAATTACCCTCGTACACATAAGAGGATGAGCCGCGTAGTACCTCTAAACCTTCTGGGCTTTGATCAACGATCATATCGATGATTTTTGCAGCTTCACCTAAATGTTCCTGCAGAGGCTTTACGTCGGCGCTCAGGCTACCAAAAAGAAACCCACGATAGGATTCAAACTTCGCGATCTTATTAAGATCGTGGGAACCTTCACAGTTAAAGCTATCGGGATATCCAGCTTCCTTAGGGTCTTTAACTTTCAGCAAACGGCCCGAGTTATTGAAAGTCCAGCCGTGAAAAGGACAGGTAAACGAGCTGCGGTTACCGCTTTTGTGACGGCATAGCATGGCACCTCTGTGGGTACAGGCATTCAGGAAAGCGTGTAGCTCTCCCTCTCGATTGCGGGTAATAAATACGGGCTGCCGTCCAATCGAGGTGCTGAAGAAATCGTTGTTTTCTGCAACTTGGCTTTCGTGAGCCAGATAGATCCAATTGCCCTCGAAAATATGCTGCATTTCCAGATCGAAGAGGGCAGGGTCCGTAAATACCTCTCGGCTGCAACGGTAAATACCTTTTTCTTTGTCCTCTTGAGCCAGGGCGTTCAAGTGTTCAGGCTTTATTGTCATATACCCTCTCCATTAACGTAGTGTGACTAAGTTGGATGCTAGAGACGGTTTATAACTTTCAATATCCGTTTACTGCAGCAATATGCTCCGTTCCTGCAATTGGGCGCTGAAATTAGGGTAAATGCCTATAAGGCTCTTGTGTTCGACGCTGTGTTTCGGTAGGGAGTTCACCGAAAAAATCACGATATGTGGCGGAAAATCGCCCTAAGTTCTGAAAGCCATATTGCAAGGCTAATGAGGTGATATGGCCCCGATCGCGCGGGCTAAGTTCTAATTGATCGCGTATTTCGCGCAGCCGACGTTGTCGAATGTAGTGCGCCGGACTGACTGATAAATGGCGTTCAAATAAGGTGTAAAGCGTGCGTTCACTGCAGTGCGCCAAACGGCTTAATACCTTCATGTTTAAATCATCTTGTAGATGGCTATGTATGTAATTAAGCGTAGTTTGTAAAGCTTGGGGAAGATCCGTGCGGGTGTTGTTGACGTTATTATCAAGTAGCGTCATGAGTTTTACGGCAACGGTATTTGTGTACTGGCGTTGAAGCAGCGTGATTCGCGGCGATGATTCCGATTCAGAGCAAACGAGTTGTAATAGGTTCAGCAACCCTATTTTTTGTTCTAAGAGATAAGGGGTGCTCTCAAAAACAATGCCATCTTTGGGGAAAAGTAGCTGATGTTCATCGCACACGCGGTTAAACACCCGTGTGGGAATGGATAAGATCAGCTTCGCACAGTCAGCAGAGTAGGTCAGGTCGATAGGGTCTAGCGGGTTGATAGGAACGAGCTTACCTGCTGAGAGCATAAGCTCTTCGCCCTCTGGCGTACGCAGCAGGCAGGTTCCTCTGAGCAGAATTTGGAAGTGGTAAACGTGCTCTAAACGAGGAGAGTGAACACGAACGGGGTGCCCATACGACAAGTGGGTGATATCAAGTTCCCCATAACGTTGATGACGCAAATGAGCGGCATGATTTCGTATTTTCGATACAGCAATAGAGTGGCTTCCTACATGCTCGTTCACGAACTCCGATACTAAGGTAGGATCTACAGCGTTGAATACATTGCTTTTTTCAGTCAATAATTCGTACATGGCAGCCACTTAATGGTTGTCTCTAAAGGTGCCTACGTTTTTTTATTTTTTATTAAGTGGGCACAAGCGTATATGTCAGTCGTGTTTCATAGCATAGGCGATATTGCGCAAATCGCTTTGTTCTATGTCCACCTGATAGACAAAATAACGCATTAAAGTCAACTGCTTAGGACGCTGCTAGCACAGGCTAGTGCGTTTGTAAGTCCCGCGTTTAACAGTACGTGTTTTGACGCAGGGCGACGAGAATGTGTCGCACCGATGCACTGTAGCGGCTGAGGGCAATGCTGCGTTTTTAATCATTCAAGGCGCTTCTCGCTTCCTCTCGATAAGCGCTTTCTAAGCCCGCACCCTGATGAACTTGCTCTAGCCACTTCAGACCAACTTGGCTAATTTGTCTGGCTTGCGTATCGTCCAGCGCCGCATCAATCTTGAACAACGCAAAGTCAGTAATGGCCTCGGTGTCGAGTAACGCTTGTTGGAGTCGCTCGTAGTCGTGGTGCATGTCCCCTTGGCTAAGAATATAAGCGTCTAGAATGTCAAAGAGTGTTCTGGAAAACATAACGGCCTCCAGTGTAATGAGCATTAATAGAACTCTATGTATAGCTTAGGGCATTTCTTGTTTGATTGCAGTATCGCTTGGTGAGCGTATAGCGTAACGGCTGGCGCAGGTTCACGGCGGAACGCGCCGTGATGACTTAACGATTTAAGAATAGACCATCCACATAAAACCAGCGCTTTTTTTCGTATAGAAAGCGGCTACGCTCGTGCAGCCGTGACGCTCGACCCGCCAAGCGGCTGCGAGCAACGAACTCAACGTAAGCCTCTGTAGGGGAGGCCAGATCATGGGCCCGTATCGACAAGCCTAACCATTTTAGGCCGTAAGGGTTTGGTTCGAGCTCGGTGGGGCGAGTACTTGGGTGCCAAGTTTCAAGCAAATAGTTAAACTCATCCAGCACAAAGGCGCTGTATCGCGACCGCATCAAGGTTTTGGCATCTGGAGCCTGTAATCGTTGTTCACCATGGTGCCATTGAGCACAACAGTCTTTGTACTTAAGGGCGCTGTCACAAGGACAACGTATGGTGCTTGCCTGAAATAAACGATCGGTCATAAATTCAAATAGAGTATTGAAAAGCGAAGAAAGTCGTTATTAGAAAGCTGGCATTGGCTTGAATGCGTCAAAATTGTGACAAAAAACACCGCGTCTAATTGGGTTTTGGGCCTTAGGCTTGATGTATTGCAACATAAGACACGATGTCTGTGGTCAAATAACACGTTGTGAGCGTTACATATCGTCGATTACCCAACGAGATAGTGCTTTCTTGGCCGAATTCTGGACACCGATACGCTGCTTACATTTGTAAACCACCCTAGTGGTTTTGTAGCTGGCTGTTTTCTCAATACTGATTATTGTAGTAGCTACACGTGTTCGGGTACGTCGATATCTCATGGGACGTGCTTTTTTAATGCAGACACAACTATCTAAATAACGAATCTATGTTCCTAGTCTTTCCAGATCCACAATCCATTGCCAATCACCTGAGCTCTTTATTTGTAGAGAAAATTCAGGCGAAGCCTGACTTGGTGCTTGGTTTGGCCACAGGCAGCACGATGGAGCCTTTGTATGCGCGTTTTGCGCAGAAGGCGAAAGCTCAAGCCTTGGATGTGTCGAAGGTGACGACATTCAACTTAGACGAGTACGTAGGGCTAGCGGCAAGTCACCCCCAAAGCTATAACTTTTACATGCACCAGCACCTTTTTAATTTGGTGGGTTTTGACGAACAGCGATTATTTTTGCCTGATGGGCAGTGCGTAGACTTAAACGAGCAGTGTGCACGTTATTCAAGCCACATTCTTGAGTGTGGAGGCCTAGATCTTCAGCTGCTGGGTGTGGGCTCAAATGGTCACATCGGTTTTAACGAGCCGGGTACGTCGTTTGATAGTCGTACTCATGTGGTGGGCCTATCTGAACGCACACGAATCGATAACAGCCGCTTTTTTGATGATAAAAGTGAAATGCCCACGCAGGCTATTACGATGGGAATTCTTGATATCTTAGAAGCTAAGGAAGTAATTTTAGTTGCTACCGGACAGCATAAGGCGCAAGTCGTATCCGACTACTGGCGCAGTGAGGTATCTGAGCACATGCCTGCCTCAGTGCTTAAAGAGCACCCGAAAGCTATGATTATCGTTGATGAGGCGGCTGCTTCTTTATTGCCTGCACACGTTTGTCAGCCAGCGTTGGCGATGGCTGGTTAATTAAGAAACGTATTGAATACGCTAGCTATTTACACGTCGTAAAAGAGAACTGATAACTACTACACCCCAAAAGTTGGACGCTGATCCAACCTTTGGGGTGTTTTTTATTGGCGTTTGCTTAAACGTAACAGCTAGAGCTCAATGCTTTGAATCTGCTATGGTGGGACGTAGGCTGTTAAGCTGTCATGTTAGAAAAATAAAACAAAGATACTGGGGCAATGAATGGAGCGTGTTACTAAAGCTCAGGGGCAACGTCTGCCGCCGTGGCTGATGTTTGTTGGGTTAATGTTGCTCGCGGCAAACTTAAGAGGGCCGTTTACCAATGTAGGGCCCATACAAGATTTAATTCAAGAAAGTTATCGTTTGTCTGCAACGGCCATTGGGCTGTTAACCACGCTTCCGCTCGCTGCTTTCGCCATTTTGTCGCCTTTTGCAGCCTCACTGTCGCGGCGGTTTGGTATTGAGTTATGTTTGGTTGTGGCGATGTCTACCGTGGCATTTGGTGCGGTACTGCGTTCGTTCTCTCCGGTGTGGGGCTTATACATTGGAACGATCTGTGTGGGGTTAGGGATTGCTATCGGGAACGTGCTGTTGCCTACCGTTATAAAGCGAGATTTCTCAAACCACATACCGACGATCACAGGCTTAAGCACAGTAACCATGGGGCTGACGGCAGCGATGCTATCGATGGCGATGGTGCCACTTGCCACGATGTGGGGCTGGCGCATGGCCTTGAGTACCAATATTTTGTTAGCCTTCTTCGCTGCATTGATTTGGTTTATGCGCTTAGGAACGGATAACTCGCCAATAGTAACCAGAGCAAGCTCGTCTAACTTCGGCGTATGGCACACCCCATTAGCTTGGTATATCACCTTGTTTATGGGGGCGAACTCCTATCTTTATTACGTGTTAATTAGTTGGCTGCCGTCCATATTAACGTCAAGTGGATACTCCCCCGGACAAGCGGGTACCTTGCACGGCGTCATGCAATTAGCCACAGCATTGCCGGGGTTGTTTTTGGGGCCAGTAGTACATCGTCTTAAGGATCATCGTCTATTGGCTGGAGGCATGGCTGGTTTAATGACTGTCGCTACCCTCGGTCTGTTAGCGATTCCTCAGTATGCGGTGGTTTGGGTGTCCTTATTTGGTATTGGATCGTGCAGCATCATTATTCTTTCTTTTGTGTTTATGGGGCTACGGTCTCATAGTAATGATCAAACGACAGCACTTTCTGGAATGGCCCAATCACTAGGGTATTTGGTGGCAGCAGTGGGGCCTTTTGTGGCAGGCTTTGTGCACGAACAAGCGGGTAGCTGGACACCACCGATGTTAATTAGCATTGCTGTGGGTGTGGCGATGATTGTATTTGGTATTAAAGCAGCGCAACCTGGGGTCATGCTTAGGGCCTAAAAACTTAAAACCAACCTAATTTAAAGGTTCTCGCCGCTCGGGTACAGGGTCATCAATGTCCTCATTAGGCTCATCAATCGGCTCAGGCGTATTGGGATCGTAATCCGGGTTGTGCGGATCTTTGATCGGGTTTCGTCCGGGCTCAGGCGGTTCACGGTGTTTAGGATCAGGCTCTAAAGGTGGTGGTTTAACCGGCTGGTGGCCAGGAGGGTAGGGCTGAAACGGATTATCTTGCGTCATGAGAGGCCTCCGCATAATCAAGATAGGGCATTGATGTAGCGTTAATCGGTACGGCGTATCGTGTGCGAGTTCATTGATTGTATCGAGAATGCACCAAGCTAAGGGTGTTAAAGGTAAGCGTTTATTGTAAAAGTACTGGAATACCCCAATATCGAGTAGAATTTTATGTCTTAAATTTTGGGCATCTATTATGCGTTTACTTATTGCGTTAATTCTTCCTTGGCTTACCTTTTTCACGATTGGCCGCCCCATTGCAGGAATCATTTGCTTGATTTTACAAATCACCGTTATTGGTTGGGTTCCGGCAGCCATCTGGGCCGTGTATGCGCTTAGTCAGTACAAAACGGATAAGAAAATCGAGAAAGCATTTCAGCAGCAAGGAAGGAGTTAATTGCCTAGGCAGGGCTATTTATGACTAGCCAGTGACGGCTAAACTGTGTAATAATCCTTGTCTTTGATCGCACTACCTTTGGTGGTTATTCACGCCGCAGTGCGAGCTTGCGCAGTAAAGGGCCTATAGCTCAGTTGGTTAGAGCAGCGGACTCATAATCCGTTGGTCGCTGGTTCAAGTCCAGCTGGGCCCACCAGAAATACGAAGTATATCAAGCAATTAGCGCTACCCTAGCCGGTGGCGCTTTTTTGTTTCTCAATCCCGTTTGACCAAAAGTTGGCTACCTTTGCATGGCTAACCAGAAAAGAAGTCGCTAGGGCATCGGTGTGATCGCCGTTGTATGATGAATAAACATTTCAACATGGATTACTGCTTTGAGTGTATTCAATACTGTTCACCAAATTCACGATCTTGAGTCTTTAGAGGCGCTTTACGGGCAGCCTTCTAGCGCTTCTCTCAGAAAGGAAGTGAGTTATCTTCATCCTTATTATCAAGAGTTCGTAGAGGCGTCGTCGTTTGTTGTTCTGGCCACGAATGGGCCTGAAGGTGTGGATGCATCCCCCAGAGGGGATCCCGCAGGTTTTGTCCGCGTTTACGATAAGCAAACGTTATTGCTTCCAGATCGTCGCGGTAATAATCGTATCGATAGCCTACGTAATATTATTCATGACTCTAAGGTGGCGCTATTTTTTCTTGTTCCCGGCGTCGGAGAGACGTTACGCGTGAACGGGACCGCTTCGATTACTACCGACCCAGCGTTACTACAGCCTTTTTCCGTGAACGAAAAGCTACCAACTTCCTTGCTTGTGATAACCGTAGAAAGGGTGTTTTTTCAGTGTTCACGCGCTATTTTTCGGTCGAAATTATGGGACCCCAGTTTACATGTGAAGCGCGATACCTTGCCAAGCACCGGTGCGATACTGGAAGCGCTAAGTAATGCGGAAATCGATGGCGAAACATACGATGCAGCCTTGGCTGATCGCGTGCAGAAGACCCTGTATTGATCTCTTTTGCTAACTTTTACAGAACCACCTTGAGGTAGATCCTATGGAAACAGTAATAGTGATAGGAATGGTACTGGCGATTTCCATTGGCGCGTATTGGGTGTTACGAAGAAAAAACGAAAGCCCGTCGGCGGCCAGTGGCATGGAGGGCAATCCGTCAGGCGCGAACAAGAAGGGCGCTCTGGATATCGACGAAATGAGGCGCCAGGAGGCCGAAGCAGCACGGCAGTTAGCGTTAAGTGGTCTTAGTAACGACGAGGCCAAGTGTTTGGCGCAAGCTCGTCAGTTATTAGAGCGGCTTAGCCCCAGTACCGAGTCCATCGAAAGGCGTACTAAAGAGAAGCTTATTACTGATTTGTTCTTTCAAACCCGAGCGGTGACCGAAGTCCGTCATGGGGCTGATGTGTGTCGAACAAATTATGGTGATGAAGTAGTGAATGATGCGTCATATATGGCTCCCAGACTTGAAAGTGGGTTAAGCACTGACGAGGTTCGCGAGTATTGGAGTCAACCGTTATTGATGGCGATGTTAATTCCTGAAATTCATGCTTTGTCGAAAAGCTTATATGAAAATGCGTTAGTTGAATCAGCTAAGGTAAGTCAGCAAGAGGCGGAGCGTCAGTTTAGGCAAGCGCACGTGGTATACGGTAATCCTATTTCAGATAGGCAGCAGATTTTACAGATGGGTGGCTACACCGAGCAGGATGCCGCATTGTATGTAGAGTTTAGTAAACGAGCGCAGCGCTTGGCATCGACGCTTAAAACCGCTTTGAAACGGAACCCTGATCCTGATTCAGCGTTAAACATTTCGATGAACGCTAAGCTCAGGCGTTTATTTGCCGAAACGCAACGCTAAGCCTACGTACACTTGATTCGGTCTTGAGGTAATACGGTTAATTTATGCGAATCCAGCTTCTTTCTGATCTTCACCTTGAGGTTGACCCCGATTACATGCCCGAGGCGGCCGACAATGTAGATGTGCTCGTTTTAGCGGGCGATATTGCGTCGTACGCTTCACATTCATTGATGGTAGATGATGATTTTGGGTTGAGGCGATTTTCACCATTGTTACCGGACGCTAAATGGCCTCGGGTGCTGTACATTCCGGGCAATCACGAATTTGATGCTCTCGATTATGAAGCCACCTATCGTCGATTGCGTTGTCTCTGCGAAAGCCTTGGAATAGAGTGGTTAGACAGAGAGACCATTACCATTGGTGAGGTACGTTTTATAGGTACCACACTGTGGAGTGATTTCGAGGCACTTGCCGTGAATAAAAACACCATGACTGAACAGATGCGAGAATTAGAAAAAGCGTACAGGGCAGCTAATTATTACTTGAATAAATACACGAGCTTACGCCACGGTAAGCCTATGTTGGCAGAGGACATCCGCCTTTTGGCTAAAGAGTGTCAGGGGTGGTTGTACGAGGCACTATCAACACCTTTTGACGGAACAACTATCGCCGTTACCCACTTTGCCCCTACGTTAGAAAGTGCCGATCCACGATACGGTGTTAGCCCTGGTACAGCAGGCTTTTGTAATGCACTTGAGAGCTTCTTACCCTTTACCTCTATTTGGATGCATGGACATTTACATTGTCCTAATGATTTTTTAGCGACAGGTACTGTTGAGGGTAGAGCCTACCGCTGTCGTGTCGTTGCAAACCCACGGGGATACGAAAAAAATGGAGAGCAGGAGAGCTTTCAAGAGGGCTTTTACATCGATGTTAATTAACTAAACAACACGGTATTTTTCTTTCGCCGTAAGGCGATGGCTCTTCTGCTAAGACGACAGAAAAGCAATTTTTTAAAATAATAATAATGTAACAGTCGGCTGGATCAGAGTGGATGCTAATTAATAGTCAAAGAACCTCGTTTTCCCACTTTATGCGATCTACAGGCATTTGAGCTTCGGTTATCCCCAAAGTTATGCACAGAAAATGGGGATAACTTTGCGCTTGACATTTAGCTGTGATCGATAGAATAGATCCTAAAATAGGTCCACTATAAATCTGGTGATGTTTTTATCAATATTCCGATGTGTTTATTAAAATTTGGTTTATAAACAGCAGCTTACGTTTATATATTAAACTATTATATTAGCGTTAGTTAAAATATTAGGCTGATCTTGCAACGATGAAGGCCTATAAGTCTTGACATTTCAAATTCATAAACAACTGAAGCAAGTAGGTTTGGCAAGCTACCGTTGACGAGATATCCACTGTTAGTGAATTTCTAATGTCAAGACACTAAAATTGCTTTTTTGGGTTATTTAGCGCAATAAACCTTGCTTGCGTTTTGTAACGCAGCCCTAATTTGAGGGTGGTGAAGCGTTGTTAGCTAAGCTTGGTCTTTTCGGTGGCGACAACATCAATCACATCGGCGTCGGTCGTCTGTTTTTCGTTAAGTAAACGGCTTGCCATGGCGTGGCATTCATCAATGTGTTTGTTGCATACGCGACTTAAAACCACGTAGCTAATCGTAGAGGCAACCACTGTCCCTACGACAGGAACGTATTTTGAAGCGTATTTTCCAGCCAATCGTTTAGCCCCTAGCGACTGTAATAGTGCAATGATGCGGCTAGGAGTAATCATTTTTCCAAGCAACCCTACGCTAAAACTTGCGCTACTGACAATGATCAGCTTTTGAAGTTCTGGCGATAGTTCTTCAACTTGCTTGGCGCTTAAGCCGAACTTTTCATTGATTTGCGGAAGTACCTGCAAAAGTATAGCGACGTCGGTACTGACATCGACGCCGGGTATGGGTACGACGGCAGCGGCTGCTGATAATAAGGCTCGCCGGCTCACCATCTTTCGGCAAGCGCTTTTAATTTCATCGAGTTCTTTCAGAGTAGTCGCTGCCATAAGAGTCACGCTAGAAAAGTTTAGCTATGCTTTAGTTGACGGGCTTTTACGATACGTTTACGCAAGGTGTCGTAAGCTAAATTATAAAAGAAAGTATAGGGCATGAAGAAGAGAACGATGCCGATGTTCAATGCCAGAGCATGCCATAACGTCGTATCAACCCACCATGCGATTAAGGGTACCACCATCAAAATAAGACCGGACTCGAAGGCGCAAGTGTGAAGAATGCGCATCCAGAAGCCGCGTTTAAAACCGTAGCGATATTGCAGGCGATCAAATAACCAATTAAAAAGCATATTCCATAGCATCGCGATAGCAGAGATGGTCGCTGACAAGGCAGCCATAGAACCAACCGGTTTTCCCGTGATCCACATGGCAAGGGGTGTAGCAAAGAGGATGCCAAGACCTTCAAACAATACGGCGTGAAAGATCCGTTCTTTGGTGCTGCGCTGATATTGGCTTAATTCGGAAAGCGAGGCACGGTCGGGTGAGGTAGTGCTATGAGTGAGAGATTCCACAGCTAAATATAATGTTCGTCGCCAGAAGTGGTTTAACACCGAGCGGCTGGTTGATCGGGATAGGGTGAAGGTGCCAAGGCCCGAGATAAGAAAGGCATCGGGGAAATGCTTGGGCCCAATTCGTTATTGTAGCGCTGGGAAAGAAGTAGGGGTGAAAAGGCGATCATAAATTGTTCAGTTGTGCGGACATCAAGTAACGATGTAGCTGCTGAGCCTTTGGGCACAGATTATCCTCAGGCTTATGCACATAATTTGCGTATAACTTTGCCTTTCTTATTACGTTGCCAGTTGGTTAATGTTTGATCAATAGGCTGTGAGCCTTGTCTAATAAGGCTTACAGCAACTTAATATGCCGTTATTAACAAGCTTCTGCACAGTTGTTGTGTGTAAGCGCTGCCACGACATTATTTCTGTTTTTTATGCTGTCTTTATGCGCTGATCTAATACGCGCCATCCGATCACACCCCAAAAAAGGTCGGTTTTCAGCAGAATTCGTAGTTATTCGAATGTTGGTCGAAAACTACTCACCTCATGCATAGCTAAGCGGTATGCGAGTTAGCGGAATGTATTAGCGATGTATCCCCATTGTTGTACACATAATTTGGGGATAAGGTCACGAAATTAGCGCCTTGATAGCCTGAGCTAAAACTATGCATACCCCGCTAAGCCGCAACGAATAAGGCTTAGCGGTGCTTGTTAGGGACTTACTAACATGCTTCTGCACATTTTCTGTGGGTAAGCCACTTCAGGTGCTGAAAGATGGGCTACACATAAAAAAACCAGTCCGAAGACTGGTTAAAGAGGAGACCACTACAGAAAGGAACGTCAATTCACTATAAACCAACTTCTTGCTATTTCTGTCTTTAGTAATAAAGCTTAACAACTCATAGCAAAGCGACGGAAGTTGTTTGCTGAATGTGCCTCGTCATCGGTTAAGAAGCGTCATTGATACGTGTAAAAAAGCACCTAGGCAAGTGAGCTTTTATAAATGTATCGTTTGATGAGGGCTACGCTAAGAAGGCCGCATAGAAAGATAATGATCCCTACCGAGGGCCAGCCAAAATGTTCCACACTTGAGCCCACCAGAGCAGGACCTACCACTTGCCCCATATTACTGCCCTGCATGGTTAAACCAATGGTGACAGGGATGGCTGCGGCAGTAGGTGCGATACGAGGAACGGAAGACACGATAGCGGCAGGAATTAAACCTCCTAGGCTAGAGAAGCTTAAGCACAGCAGCAATGACACAATCGGAGTGGGCTGCGTGAAAAATAAGCTTGTTCCGCATAAGACCATCCCTAATGTTGCTATGAACAATAAGGTGGATCGTGAGACTCCCGCTGTGATTAATGTTGCTGCACTGAGGTTGCCCGTCACGTTAGCGAAAGTGGCCAAGGCTGTGAAGTAGCCCGCAGCGCTAACACTAAAGTCCATGCGCTCGACTAATAACAGAGGCAGGAAGCTAAACAGCGCAAAGTACATCATCGAGTACAAAGCAAAAATAGCGGTAAAGGCAGGAGCAATACTGGTAGAGAATAATTGCTTTAGATGCGATTTGATTTCTTCAAACTCTGGAAAGATCAGTTCTGGGGGGGGAGGGGATGTGAAGCATAAAACCAATGCCAAAGCGATGAGTGGAAGCAGGGCGCATAACCACCATAAAAGCCTCCAGTCACTAAACCAGCCGCCTATCAGTATAGAGATCGCCATACCGATGGGCATAAAGCAGCTCCAGAGTGATAGGCTGATGTTTTTATTGCGCTGGTGGGTGGCTTTATCAATCAGTGCTGGGCAGGCAACGATGATTAATACAAAGCCTAAACCTTCTAGGGTGCGCCAGCTAAGTAGCCATATTAGGCTGTCAGCCCAGGTCGAAGCCGCAGACGCCGTAGCAAGTATGATTAAACCCAACATAACAGAGCGTCGTTGGCCATGGCGCATGACCAACGTGCCCAACGGAATGCCTCCGAGCATTCCAAGAATGGAAAATAGTGCCGTTAACCAACCAATGTGCGTGAAGCTTAGTTGAAGCTGTTGTTGCAGAAGTGGAGCACCAATGGCAAGTTTACCAATTTGCATCGCTGCGACTACGCCGCAGAAAATCAGCGCGATGACTGAGCTCCATCGTGTCTTATTATTTATAGAGGCTTGCATGAGATGATGAATAGGTTAATGGATATGTAACACTACCCTAAGTCAGGCAATGAAGCGAATCGATTAACCCCTCATTTAGGCCTTATCTCTACCCAAGCAAACGTAGTTGAAGCAATAGAGTTCGTTCTCTTTCGAATGTATGGCAGAGCTACATGGTGTGCGTAGCGGCCTCAAGATCTAGAAGCTCGCGTTTACGCTCTACACCCCAGCGGTAGCCTGATAGCTCGCCGCTGCGTCGCCGTACACGATGACAAGGGATGACAACGGCAAGTCGATTGGCGGCACACGCACTCGCTACTGCACGTGAGGCGTTCGGGGAACCAATGCTTTCTGCAAGCTCAGAATAACTCACCGTTTGTCCAACTGGAATGCGTAGTAATGCTTTCCAAACCTTTTTTTGAAAATCGCTACCTTGAATGTGTAATGGCAGTTCTACGCCTAATTTTGGATCTTGAATAACGCCCACGACCTTGTTGACAAGCGGTTCTAGCGCTTGCTGTGTTTGGCTAAGTTGTGCCTGCGGAAACTCATCGCGCAGTTGTTGAATAAGGGGCTCAGGGCCTTCACCTAAAAAGAGAGCGCAGATCCCTTTCTGGTCTTGTGCAACAAGAACAGTACCGAATTGGCACTGGCCCACTGCGAAATCTATCGTGCTTGTCTGACGAGAAGAAGATGAGCTCATGGCATGCCTCCGGTTAGTCACTAGTATCTATAGCATAAGACAGGTCGCTACGTAAAAATATCCGTTTCTTGTGTTCTTGCTTACAATACGGGCGGTATGTAAACGAATCAATAAGGAAAGCGGTTAATGAAACTTACTCCATTTCACTTGGCTATACCTGTTTATGATTTGGCGGGTGCGCGACAGTTTTATGCTGAAGTATTGAACTTAGAAGAGGGACGTTCAAGCCGTCAATGGGTCGACTTTAATCTTTATGGACATCAGCTTGTTATCCATGAGCACCCGAAGACTCCAGCTCAGGAAAAAGCATACACGAATGCGGTTGATGGCCATGATGTGCCTGTACCCCACTTTGGCGTGGTGTTGGCTTGGGAGCAATGGGAGGCCTTGGCCGAACGATTAGCATCGTTTAAGGTCAAGTTTTTGATTGAGCCTTATGTTCGCTTTCAAGGACAAGTTGGTGAGCAAGCGACGATGTTCTTTCTTGATCCTTGTGGTAATGCCTTAGAGTTCAAGGCGTTTAAAGATATGGATCAATTGTTTGCGAAATAAGATAGCGATTGCGTGGTAGCCGGCAGGGCTTCAAGCTGTTGTAGCTTTGAAGCCTATACGTGCGCCGATTATGATTGTAATGGCGGCAATTACCGAACTAAACGCAAGCGTAGAAAGTCCGGTTAGGCCTTGGCCAATGGTGCAACCGAAGGCAAGTACACCACCCACCCCCATTAGCAAGCCCCCCACGATATAGCGGGCCATTTGCTTGGGAGACTCAAAACTACTAAGTTGGTAGTTACGACGAATTAGTGCACTGAAAAACGACCCTAGCAGCACACCGAATACAAGTGCAATGCTAAATTTCAGGTTAATTCCAGTAGAGAGCATGGCGTATTGAATGGTATCCCCGATAGGGGCTACGAAGCTCAGCGACGTTACCGGTATGGGTTCGAATGGGTCGTCTCCTAGCCAGCCTGTTGTTAGCCACCCAGCAATGATCAGTATCCCCACGATAACGCCGCTGATAAGGTCTTTGGCGCGCTGCCCCGAAGCTTTAGATACCAGCGCAAACCACAGTAACAGCACGACAAGCGACCCAATAATAATTGTTCGCAGAAGCCCTTCGCTAATAGTGACAGCAGTAGGGGTGAAGCTGGTTAGCTGATTGAGGTAAATACGTAGTGGCGCGAGCACCCCGGTAAGTGTCATATAAGCCGCAATGCCTAAGCATAGCAAGACCACAAATGACCGAAGGTTACCCTGAGCTAATAAAACTAAGGCTCTTGCCCCGCAACCATTGGCTAAGCTCATGCCGTAGCCGAACAGCAGCCCACCGAGGGGCAGTAGAAACCAGGAGTATGACGGCATCAAGTAAAGGGACTGGTTAAGGTTAACCAGATTCATCGATGCGATAAGATGCGTACCTGCTAATGCCACCGCTAGAGCGATGGCAAAAGCATGTAACTTATAGCCTGTGCGTCCAGACCAGAACTCGCTTAGGCCGCGATGTAGGCAAAAACCGGTAATTTGTCCGGTGACGCCGAAAATAAGACCGATGGCCAAGGCAGCCCAAAGTACGAGTTCAGTTTGTATCATGAATAATGTAGAAAAATGGACACCGGCCTAATAGCTTAAGTCCGTGTGCCCCACGCATCAAGGGAAATAGCGTTGTACCAGGCTTCGCCGTACTCAGCTTCCAGCTTACGGAATTTAGCGTCAGCATCTTTGGGGCTTACGCCACCAGACGCTTCTACTATTTTACCGTCTTCAACAGCGTATTGGTGGCCGACGGAGATGCCATAATCTGGAGCAATAAGGCTATAGCAGGTATTGGTAAAAGCAGCCTTAGCAGGTGCTTTGCCTTCTAGCGAGTTTACAATCGCCGCCGCTGCAACTTTGGCTTGCGCACTGGCTGAGAACCCTGACTTAGGCATAGGCGAGGCAATGGTAGCGTCGCCCACAACGTAAATGTCAGCGATGAGTTCGGACTCGAACGTATCGTGTTTTACCGGTACCCATCCACTTGCGTCGGTAACCCCAGCTTGTTCTGCGATGGCACCGGCTTTCTGAGGAGGAATAACGTTAAGTACGTCGGCCTGATGCGTTTCACCGAATTCGGTAACAACGGAGAGGTTAGCGGCGTCAACGCGAGCCACTTTTCCGTCTTGCGACATCGGTACCCATTCGATCAGGTCGCCATAAAACTGATTCCATCCGTCTTGAAACAGGCCTTGCTTCGAGAAGGCGTCTTTAGCGTCAAGAATAAGAATTTTTGATTTGGGCTTATTGTGCTTAAGATAATGCGCAACCATACTTACGCGCTCGTACGGTCCAGGAGGGCAGCGGAACGGATTCTCTGGGGCGACCATTAGGAAGGTACCCCCATCTTTCATGGCTTCCAACTGTTTTTTTAGCAATACGGTTTGTTCGCCGGCTTTCCACGCGTGCGGTGCCAATAAGGATGCCGCTTCGTCGTAACCTTCAAGCGTTCCCCAGCGGAAATCAATACCTGGGGAGAGTAGCAGCTTGTCGTAACTTAAGGAGTCGCCATTGGCTAATTTTAGTTTCTTCGTGTCGGCATCAACGGCGGCAGCAAAGTCATGAACTACATTAACGCCGATGGAGCGAAGGTCGTCGAAATTGTGGCCTTGTTGTTCAAAGGTACGCAAACCACCAAAGTGCAAATTCGTGAAGGGGCACGTGTAATAGGTTTTTGAAGGCTCGATAAGGGTGACATTAATAGCGGGATTTCGGCGCTTAATGTACCTTGCTGCGGTTGCTCCGCCGAAGCCTCCGCCGACTACGATTACATTACCGGCGGCTGGGCGAGCATAAGACGGAACAGATAATAAAACAGCAGAAGCTGCTGTGATTTTGCCGACTTGGCCTAACCATTGGCGACGAGAGAAGTTAATGTTTTTTTTCATGTTATTTAGCCTCATTGCCGGATTTGGTGGCATCGATCTGCGAAAAGTGTTTAGCGAGCGCGGCAATTTCCTCATCGCTAAAGCCTTTAATGAGGCGATTCATGATGGTGGTATTAGCGGGCGGATTGTCTGATTTGAAGGCAAGTAACTGATCAAGCAAAATACTTTCTGATCGTCCTGCGATGGTAGGGATCACCCCCGGAGAGCGACCATCCGTGCCGTGACAGTTGGCACAGGAGGCAGCCTGCACCGTGACATCGAATGTGGATTGGGCTGACACGGCAGGCTGTATGGCAAAAGCGGCAAAAAGAGCAGATGCCACAGCAGCGGATCGACCTAAGCTAAATAAAGTGCGCATGGTTTTACTTTTATTCAATTTGTAATAAAAAGCATGGTACCTAGAGGCGGTTTTGATTCAAACAACCTTTCTCGTACATGAATATAGCTTTTGGTTATAAGGGATGGCATATCCGCTTAAGCAGAAAATGGCATTCCTTTCGATCCACGACTATTTTAAGGCGCCGTTATTAGGCGACGGACAATTCGGTACCGTCATCCGTAATGACCGTGCCTTCGTCGTCAATCCATTTCATTTGCAACATTCCTGATTGCGTGGCGACGAAGGTGAACTCAATGTATGGGTTTTGAGAAATGGCGGTTTCGGGTTGCCAGGTGAACAATAACTCGTTGTCCAGCGTAGCCTCAAAGGTGTGAATGATATTGCGCTCAACCTCATTGCCGTCTTGATCTAAGCGCAGGCCGGTTTCCATACGGTGCACGATGAGGGCGCGCACGCGCACGATTTCACCTGCCTTAGGGTTGGCATTACTAATCCAGATACGTGGTTTACTCATTTTAAAGCCTTCATTACATGCCGCAGCCGCCGGCTGTCACGGTGATGTGTTGACGAGCCATCAGGACGCGTCCGTCGCTCATGCGCGCAAGCGCTCTGATGGTTTGCGTTTCAATTAGACGCAGTCGTATTGCCGCCTCTGTGGTTCCCGCTAAAGGGGTGAATTGAAAACGGCAAGCTAGCGGGCGTGGGTTACCTTCAGCGATCACAATCAGTTCTTTGCAATAACTGTCAGGTGTAATGGGTGTTTCGAACACCACCTTGACGGGTACAGCCGATGGGTTGTCTCCCAAAGCGGGCATATCCAATTTAAGGCCTTGTTCTACCGGCTGATCGCCTTGCAAGAACGCGTCAATAACAGCTTGAACTTCAGTTTCACTGGCCGATTTTAACGCTTGCTGTAGCGCTTGTTGTGCGTGAAGCGCAGTCGGTAATAAGGACGTACTCAGCCCGAATGCCACCCCTTTTAGTAATTGGCGGCGTCGGGCGAAGTTCGTTTTATCGATGTTAGAGAAAATCATTGAAACGACTCTTAATCCATTTGAAATCGTCTGCTACGAGGTCAGCGGTGCGCACGTCCATGTCAATTTGGGTTTGAAGCACGTTACCCGAGGGGTCGAGTTCGTATTCAAATACAACTGAGATTTCCTCTTGTGGGTCACCATTAACCATCATGTAGCATAAGTTATCAGGTAATACGGGAACGACCTCTTTGTCGGCAACCCGCTCGTATATGTTTTGTGCGACGATTTTAGCAATGGCGTGAGCTACGTGCGCACTTTTAGGGTAATGTCCGAATTGTTCAGAAATAAAGCCCATCGCGTCGCCCACGACGTAGACGTCTTCGTCGGCATTAGCGGTAAAGAATCGAGGGTGTATATCTGCCCAGCCGGTAGGTTTACCATCAGGGCCTGTACCAATAAGATCAGCGTACCAGATCATATCAGCGGCTTGATGCGGGGGCATCAATACGGCATCGTCGAACTCGAAATCGCCCGCCGTCGTTTTAATGCGTTTATTAAACGGATCTACCTCTCGGACAGAGGCATTGGGAACGTGGGTAATAATGTCTGGATAGAGTTCTTGGAACGCGGCGCGGTATCCCTCACCAATAGGAGCAATATTGGGTTTGGGATCCAATATGATGATTTTTGCTGGGATGTTATTGGTTTTAAAATGCCAAGCCATCAGACAGGCACGCTCATAAGGCGAAGGCGGGCATCGATGCGGGGGAGGGGGGAGCGTCATGACAATCGTGCCCCCCTTGAATGTTTTTAGCTTATTTTTAAGCGCCAACATTTCAGCGTTTGGGATGTAAGCATTTGGAAAGTGCTGACGCGTGTACTCAGCGGCGTGAATATCGTTTCCAAACCACGCGTCGTAGGCGTTGCGTATGCCCCCAGACAAGATTAAGAAGTCGTAATCGATAGTGCCGTGAGACGTTCTGACCGATTTTTTATCGCGCTCAATTGCGGTGACTTCGGTGTTAATTAAGGTGTAGCCATACTTAGTGGCAGGGTGCAACATATCGTGGTTAAGGAAATCCGTATTAACGATATCAATTAACCATTTATTGCTCATGGGGCCAGACCAGAACGTAGGGTTACGTTCTAAAAGCACAACCTCTGCATTGGGGATCAGTTCACGTAAATAGCGAGCTGAAGTCATTCCTCCCCATCCGCCGCCGCAAATAACAATGCGAGGCCCTTTGCCTGAGCGGGGGAGTAGTTGAGTTTTGCTGTGGATGGCAGCTGGGGCCGTTAGGCCGGTGGAGGGAAGGATAAGTGAGCCGATCGCCAAGGCAGGGGGCGTCAGCATAAAGCGTCGTCGATTCAATGTAGCTCTCCTCGTAGTCATGACATGACACACGTTAATTGGGCCGACTTGCCCAAAGATAAGTTAAGAATAACTGAATAACTTAATTACTGATAGAAATAAGTGGGTTTCGTCCAGCGGATGGTTAGCGTTGTTACGTGTGGTAATGGCCTTTTTGAAGTGATGCGTTATGGTTGAAGCGCGTTTAGGTATCTTTATTAAAAGGTGCTTTCCTTGCGTAATGACACTGAGAGATGGAGGCATTATGAGTAAAAAAGGATCTGCGGTTTGGGAAGGAAGTATCAAAGAAGGTGGCGGCACGATTTCAACCGAAACGGGTGTGCTTCGCGATGCCCCTTATGGCTTTAATGCCCGTTTTGAAGATGGGCTCGGTACCAATCCTGAAGAGCTTATCGCTGCTGCCCACGCAGCGTGTTTTTCGATGGCGTTATCGTTGATGCTGGGGGAGGCGGGAGCCACGCCTGAGCGTTTGGCGACGACGGCTGCGGTCACTATTGAGAAAAAAGGGGATGGCTTTGAAATCACATCAAGCCGTTTAAGTCTTCAAGCTAAAGTACCGGGAATTGACGAGGCTCGCTTTCATGAAATCGCCAATCAAGCGAAAGAAGGCTGCCCTGTTTCAAAGTTGTTGAATGCGGAAATTACATTAGAGGCGACCTTCGAGTCGTAGCGATAGATGTTTTGTGAAAATAGAATAGGTAAAAAGCGTGCCTTTATGTATTGAAGGCACGCTTTTTGCGTTTACGTATCAACCGCTGTAATGAAACAGTATGCCAAACTATGTTAGACCTGTGCCGTCAGTATGTTTACGTAAAGGAGCACCACATGAAGGCAGATTCTAAAGAGCGCTACGGTAGTATTTCTCGATTATTTCATTGGGGGATGGCGTTTTTCATTACTTGGCAGCTATTAAAGTTCTTTGACCGTATCAGTGACGGAGAGCATTGGGTAGGGGAGAATCTCGTTTCCTGGCATATTTCAATTGGTGCGGTGCTATTTGTACTTATCGTGTTGCGATGTATTTGGGCTCTGCAACAAAAAGGTAAGCGGCCTGAACAGGAGCCCGCAACCGCCTTCTTAGTGAACGCAGGGCATTTTTTGTTGTATGCCGCGATGTTGCTCATGCCCATTACCGGTATTTTGTATATGGTTGGTAATGGATATGGCCTAGACCCGTTTGGCGTAGAGCTTATTGCGGGCGGTGAAGAAATTCCGTGGATGATTAGCGTGGGTGGGCTGCATTCCCCCTTGGCGTGGCTGCTTCTTATCATGATTGTTGGCCACATTGCGATGGCGTTGTTTCATCACTTTGTTAAAAAAGATGGCACCCTAAAGCGTATGCTGTGACCTAAGTCTGTAGCCATTTTTTGGGTTGGGATTAAAGCCTGCGTCAACGCGCAGGCTTTTTCCTTGTCTGCGTCATCCGCTAACAAGGTTAGGCTGGTGTTTGAAGGCCGCACACGATGACGTAATAGACTAAAATTAAACCTAATTTTGTCTATTTTTAATACTGGAGCCTATTATGTCTCGCTTGCCGTCTCACGCCGACGATGACGAATTGCTTGAATATTCGGTGGTCTATACAGACCGAGCTACCAACCATATGTCTAGTGCTTTTCAAGGTGTGATGAGGGATATCTCCAGAACACTAAAGCAGGTTTATAACGCGCATTCTGCGATTGTCGTTCCTGGAAGTGGAACCTTTGGCATGGAAGCCGTGGCTAGGCAGTTTGCAACGAATAAGTCATGTCTGGTTATTCGCAACGGTTGGTTTAGTTTTCGCTGGAACCAAATTTTCGACATGGGTGATATTCCCAGTGAAACCGTAGTGCTTAAAGCACGTCCGGCTCATGATGGCAAGCAAGCTCCTTTCTCGCCACCTCCGATTGAAGAAGTGGTTGCCGCCATTCGAGAGCATAAGCCAGATTTAGTGCTTACCGCCCATGTGGAAACCGCGTCAGGAATTATGCTGCCAGACGATTACTTACGAAAAGTGGGCGATGCCGTGCGTGCAGAGGGTGGGCTTTTTGTGCTGGATTGTATTGCGTCAGGCACTATGTGGGTTGATATGCAGCAAGCCGGCGTGGACATTCTGATTACGGCTCCTCAAAAGGGGTGGTCTTCATCCGCCGGATGTGCGTTGGTGATGTTGGGAGCCACCGCACGCCAGCATATTGAGCAAACCACCAGCACGTCGTTTGCTTGCGATTTACGTAAATGGCTCCAAATTATGGAAGCTTATGAGGGCGGCGCTTTTGCCTATCACACGACCATGCCTACTGATTCGTTAGTTACGTTACGCAATGTGATGGCCGAAACCGAAGCCTATGGCTTTGAGCGTTTACGACAGAATCAGCTAGAACTCGGTAACAAAGTACGCGCCTTACTCAGCCGTAAAGGCTTTGCTAGCGTTGCGGCTAGCGGCTTCGAGGCACCTGGCGTGGTGGTGAGTTATACCGATGACGATGGCCTGCATTCCGCTAAGAGATTTGCAGAAGTCGGTTTGCAAACGGCTTCCGGTGTGCCGCTTGAATGCGACGAACCAGCGGATTTTAAAACCTTTAGAATTGGGTTGTTTGGTTTAGATAAATTGCATAACGTCGATCGCACGGTCGCTTATTTAGCGAAGGCATTTGATGATATGGGTGAAGCGTATGCTGATCACACCGAGCTAAGTCACTAAGATGTTTTCTGTCCGTTGCGTGGTGGACAGGAAGAAGCTCGGTTGTGACATGTAATGTTCATGATGTGGGGGCGGTGTTATGTTGAGGTGCATTATGCGTAGTCGCTCATTATGCAGTAGCGTAGCCTTAGGCATGGTTATGGTTCTGCCCTCGTGGCAGAGTATCGCCAGCCCACAGCCAGAACCGACTAAAGCAGCCGTGCAGGTGACTGAGCTTGTTTCCGGGTTACGCAACCCATGGGCACTTGCCTTTTTGCCTGATGGCCAAATGCTCATCACCGAGAAGTCAGGCAATTTACGTGTACTGAACGCAGAAGGCCAACTCTCAGAGCCATTGGGCGGTACGCCTGAAGTGGCTGATAAAGGTCAGGGTGGGCTACTTGATGTGGTTTTGTCTCCGAGTTTCGAACAAGATCGCTTTGTGTACCTTAGTTATGCCGAGTCTGATGGCAAGCACGCCGGCACGGTAGTCGGGCGCGGAAGGCTCGCTAAAGACCTCTCCTTCCTAGAAGCCTTCACCCCCTTTTTTCATCAAGAACCTAAGCTGTCTACAGGACACCATTTTGGTAATCGCATGGTATTTGCGCCAGACGGTATGTTGTACGTGGCGCTGGGTGAAAACAATCAACGCTCGAGCTCTCAAGATTTAGATAAATTACAGGGGAAAATAGTTCGGCTTCATCCCGATGGGGCTATTCCTGATGATAATCCTTTCGTCGGGCATCTCGAGGCTAGGCCTGAAATTTGGTCATATGGGCACCGTAATCCGCAGGGTATGGCATTAAACCCGTGGTCGGGGCAGTTGTGGGCCCACGAGCATGGGCCACGCGGCGGGGACGAGGTGAATCTGATCAAGTCGGGTCGCAATTACGGTTGGCCATTAGCGACGTATGGCATTAATTACACGGGTTTTGCAATTCCTGAAGCGAAAGGCCAAGTGCTTTCAGGGACCGAACCACCGCTTTTTTGGTGGAAGCGATCACCCGCTATTAGCGGAATGGCCTTTTACGATGCTGACCGCTTTCCTCAATGGCAGCATTCATTGTTTATCGGCGCGCTACGAGACAAAGTGTTAATTCGTTTAACCTTAGACGGTGACACGGTCGTGGCTGAAGAGAGGCTGCTGCAGGAACGTAATGAGCGTATTCGAGATGTACGTCAGGGGCCGGACGGCTATGTGTATGTGTTAACGGATTCGTCTAATGGGACACTGCTTCGTCTTGCACCCATTGACAGTGATAAGTGAGAAACAGCGATGCTCGAGCTAGTTATTGATCCAAGAGTGCAAAGTATTGGCGCCTTTGACGTAGAACGAATTCTTCCGTTTCGACGTCGCCGTATGGTGGGGCCTTTCATCTTTTTTGATCGTATGGGGCCTCATCAACTTGAGGGGCCTGTTTCATTACAAGGTGATGTACGACCGCATCCGCATATTGGACTATCGACGGTTACGTACTTGTTTGACGGAAGTCTTACTCATCGTGACAGTTTAGGCATAGAGCAAACGATTGAACCGGGGGCTGTGAATTGGATGACGGCGGGTTCGGGTATTAGCCATTCTGAGCGATTTGATGAAATGCGTCAGCAAGGGGGGCGTATTGATGGTGTTCAAGGTTGGGTTGCGCTTCCTGCCGAGTTTGAAGAGATTGATCCTAGTTTTGAGCATGTTGATCAAGATGATTTACCGGTACTCGAAGAACCCACATGGCAAGGACGCCTTATTGCGGGTGAAGCTTTCGGTTGTACCTCGCCGGTGCAAACTTACTCGCCGTTGTTTTACATTGATCTCAGTCTAAGCGCCGGTGCCAGTGTGCCACTTCCCACTCAGTATGCAGAGCGCGCTATTTATCTCATCAGTGGCACGGTGGAACATGCAGGCCATCGCTATGAGGCCGGGCGTATGCTGGTTTTTGCAGAAGGGAGTGACCCAAAGGTGGTGGCGTTAACGCCAGCGCACATGATGATATTAGGGGGCGAAAGTATCGGAGATCGACACATTTGGTGGAACTTTGTGTCGTCCAATAAAGATCGTATTGAGCAGGCCAAATCAGATTGGGTAAAAGGGCATATTGCTTTGCCACCTACCGATAAGGATGACTTTATTCCTTTGCCTGCGCGTTAAAAAATGCCACGATGCTTAAAAAACATCGTGGTATTTTTTTAGTTGTTGGCGGGGATTTCCAATCCGCGCTGCACCGCAGGCCGTGCAAGAAACTGTTCCAGCACACGTCTTACGTTACCGTATTTTTGAAATTCGACTAAATCTCCGGCCTCATAGAACCCCACTAAATTACGTACCCAAGGAAATATGGCGATATCGGCAATGGTGTATTCGTCTCCGACTACCCAATCTTGATCTTTCAGTTGTACATCAAGTACGCGCAGTAAACGTTTGCTTTCTGATACGTAGCGCTCAAGTGGGCGCTTGTCTTCATACTCTTTACCGGCAAATTTGTGGAAAAAACCCAGTTGGCCAAACATGGGGCCTATGCCCCCCATTTGAAACATCAACCATTGCAAGGTTTCCATGCGCAGTGCAGGGTCTTGAGGTAGTAATGAGCCTGACTTCTCGGCCAGATAAATTAGAATTGCACCAGATTCGAACAAGCCAAGGGGCTCGCCATTCGGGCCATTAGGATCAAGAATGGCAGGAATCTTATTATTGGCACTTAGTGAGATGAATTCGGGGGTGAGTTGATCATTGGTCTGGAAGCTAACGAGATGTGCTTCATAGGGTAGCCCGATCTCTTCAAGCATGATCGATGCTTTTACCCCGTTTGGCGTTGCTAATGAATAGAGCTGCAGACGGTCAGGGTAAGTCGCTGGCCATTTGCGAGTGATGGCAAATTGATCAAGAGGAGTAGACATTCAACAGCATCCTTGCGAAGAGTTCGACGTAAGCTTCACTATATCGTTGTTTGTTAGGCTGCCGCAATTTAGCTGCATTTCTATTGGCTATTGAACGTGTCGATCTGTTTTGAAATATATGGACTAAATAGTGCAAAGGGGCTTGAGTTAGATCAATGGGAAAGGCAATCTATTGTTATACGTTTAAGGAGTCTGTTCAGGTACCAGCATTCACTACCTTCGATTGAGCAACCCACTTGAGTCCAGACAAACGACTATGGGTTGCGAATTTCTGAACTTCGTAACAAGTCAGTTTTGGCTATTTTTGCTAGCATGGTTAATGTAGTGTGCAGTTTCGGATCTTAGGTATTTTTATAATAAGGCGTAAGCATGGAAATAATTACTAACACCGATACCCGTATTGAAAACACTGCCGATTTACGTGAGCGAGTCAGTCAGGTCTTGCGTCAAGAGCTTAAACACGTTTCGGACTCAATTACTCGCATTGAGGCCCATTTACGGGATGTAAATAGCGATCGCGGGGGCGCTACCGATCGAAAATGCCTGTTGGAAGCCAGAGTATCCGGCCTACAGCCTATTGTTGCCGAACATCGTGCGACAGATATTGGACTTGCCTTAACTGGGGCTGCGAAGCAGCTTGCCCGTGCTGTACGTTCTGCCCAGGGGAAGGCGGGTGGAAATGGTAGCCGTAGTGATGCGCATAAGCGTATTGATCCTACGCCTGAAGACGTTTAAGGAGTTTATATGCACGTACTTAACAATCAGTTATTAGCTAAATTGCTCAATCAACGCTCAGGACCTTGCTTATCTATCTCACAAAAAACACATCGATCTTTTCCCGATAATGCTCAAGATGTGATTCGTTTTAAAAACCTCATCAAGCAACTTGAAGGGGCCTTGGACAAGGCAAACGGAGATATCAACAAAGAGGTATTGTTAGCACCTTTTAAAAAGCTCGCAGCCGATACCGAGTTCTGGAAGCGCAATTTTGATGGGCTGGTGGTGCTGAGCAATCTAACTGAATCGTATGTGTTTAAAGTTCAGCGGCCAGTTGCTGACTTTGCGGTGGTGGCTGACTCTTGGCACCTTAAGCCCTTGCTGCGCAGCTTACAGACGGCGGATCGTTTTCAGGTTTTGGCGTTAAGCCGGGACTCGGCCGTGCTTTACGAGGGCAATCGCTTTGCACTTGATAAAGTGGCGACAGCATCCAGTTTTCCTCATACAAACGAAAATATCGGTGGAGCGATTGATGACACCCATGTCACGAGCGCTAAGACACATCATATTGAACGGTCCAACGAGATTGATAGAGAGGCGGAAAACTATTTTCGTGCCGTAGACCGAGCCACCACAGAGAGCTATTCGGCGCCCTCTGATCTGCCACTGGTTTTGGTAACCTTACCCGAACACCAAGGTGTATTTAGACGAGTATCGCATAATGGCAACCTGCTTGATCAAGGGGTGTCTATCGACCCTAAGTCGTTAGAGCCTAATGAATTGCTAGAGCGCGTTTGGTCGGTTATGGAGCCTACCTACCATGCTCGCACACGCCATGAAATCGAGCGATTCAAGCAAGCTCAAGGTACGGGCTTATCACAGGATGATATTGAACAGGTTTATGTGGCGGCGTTAGCGGGACGTGTTGAGCATTTGCTCGTCGACGCCGATCTACGCATCGCAGGACGACTTCACGCAGAGCAAGAACGCATTGAGTTCTTAGGAGGCTTTGATGGGCCTGATGCGGCCGATTTATTAGACGATATGGCTGAATTGGTATTAAGAAATGGAGGCAGAGTCATGGTGATCCCTTCCGAAGTCATGCCTAGCGGCAGCGGAGTGGCTGCCGTTTACCGATACTAGTTTACGGGATGAGGCCAGTCTCAAAGCGTATTGGGACTGGCTTCAGGTGAGACGATGGCAGGACACTTCTTTGCGAGATAGCATAATATAAAAGTTAATAAGCTTAGGAACACGCAAAAGATGATTAGGGCGACGTTTAAGCTGAAAGCGTCAGCAATCCAACCCACCCCAAGAATGGGGGCAATCGCCCCTAAATAGCCCGTTATCAAATAGGTAGATGTCAGTGCAGATCGCTGATGTGGCATAGCGACTTTATTCACGACGGCCATACCGGCTAATAAGCACAGACCATGACCTAAAGCGGTTGCTAGTAGGCTAATCGCAAAGATCGTAATTGAGTTCGTGTAGAGGTTGATGCCTAATAGAATATTGCTTACGGCTAAGCTAAGTAGTCCCAGCATAATGCTTCGTCGTATTGGCCACTGCCGAGCCATTAACTGAAAAGAAGCAGATAAAAACAAGATGACGCCTATGGATAAGCCACTGATGGCTGGTCCGTGCCAGGGCAGCATCATCCCCATAAAGGTCGGTGCTAACGATGCGAAAAGACTGAATACGCCAAAGGCGCTAAACGCTGAGAAACTCCCGATCAGAAAGGGTCTTCGTAGGGCGCCTTTGGGTAGCAAAATGCTAGGTAGCCAGTTTTTCAATGACGAAGGTTGCCGAATCTCAGGGCCTGCTTGAATGCCTAATCGTTTTACGTTCAGTGTTAACAACGCGTAGATGGATAGCACCCCCATCAAGATAGAAGGGATGTAGCTGGACCGTAATGGGGCAGGTGCCCACTGAGCAATCAGTCCGCCTATTACCGGCCCTAAGCCAAAACCAAATGCCAACATAAGACTAGTCGTCGCCGCGGCGCGCTGTAGATCGGATGATCTTGTAAGCCGTGTAAGGCCGATTGACGCCGACGTGACGATTAGGCTGGATGCGATGCCGATAAGCACTCGACTGAAACTAAAAGATGCAAAATTCCATGCTACGGCCGAAAACGTGATGCCGACGGTGACCAGAATGAGACTGACACGTAGCACAGGCATAAATCCGTATTGGTCGCTTAGTTTCCCTAAAAACAATAAGCCGCAAAGGGCGGATGCCATATAGACGACGTAGATTACGGTGATGTCCCCAGTGCTTAGGCTCCAGAGATCTTGATAGAGTGGGTATAAAGGACTGGCAAGGGCGGTTCCCATTACGCCCACGCACATGGCAAAGCAGACCCAAAGGTAAGGGTAGCGGTGGATGTTTTTCGCTAGAAACCGACGATGCTCTTGGTTTGCTTTGGGCTTATCGTTGAGCGTAGTGGCGGTCTCTGGCTTATTTGAACGTGGCGTCATGGGCTAGAAAATTAAATCAAGCGTTAAATTAATAACGAACTTACGGCTAATCGCCATAGAATAGCAGCTAGAAAACGGATGCCTTCCATCGCATGGCGGAATGCGTGAGTAATGAGATAGGTATAAACCCTATAGCATACCTATTTATAAAGTAGGTGTGGTTGTTTAATGTACGCTACGCTGGAAGAGACGATTCGCCACTGTGAGATCTAGACCCATTAAAAGTGTGTGTGCTATGAAACAACTTCTTTTGCCCAGTGTTTTATTTTTGATGGGTACTACGTTAGCGGTCGCCGAAACCGCGGTACAGGTTTCACGCTTTACTCCACAAGGTTATACGCCTAACTTGAAAACGGTGGTGGCAGAGTTCAACGCCCCCGTTCATGCGTTGGGCGACCCGACCCAAATAGCCCCTTTTGTCGTGCATTGCGATGACCCTGCATTAAGCGGAGAGGGTCGTTGGCTGGATGATCGGCGTTGGACCTATGCGTTTACCGAGGCCCCTTCCGCGGGGGTGACGTGTCAAGCCAGCACGAATGCTGCATTTGCCGAGACGCAGGGTGTCAACATAAAGGGCCCGAGTCGCTATACATTTAGCTCGATGGGGCCTGAGCTACAAAGTCAGCGTCCTTACTATGAAAACATCGCAGAGGATCAGGCTTTTGTCCTGCGCTTTGCTACGCCTGTGAATTCCGCCCAGTTGACAGCACTTGCGTCGTGCGAAATCGAGGGGCTGGGGGAAGCCGTCCCCGTAAAGCTGCTGACTGGAGAAGATCGTCTAGCGATTTTGTCGGCATCAGTTTATGATTTTGATCCAGATGACGACTCGGCGGCGGATCAGGTGCTGCAATGTCAGCGTACCTTGCCCCCAGGCGCCAAGGTTTCGGTGCACATTGCGACGGGGCTAGCGACTGCTATTGAAGGTAGGGCGGCGGTAAGCTTGGTCAGTCCAATCTCGTTAGACTTCACGGTGCGTGATCGCTTTAGTGCTCAGTTACTGTGCGAGCGTACAAAGGCGGATGCGCCTTGCCATCCTTTATTGCCGATACGTGTCCGTTTTACGGCGGATGTGCCCCCAGAGCAGCTGGCTCAAATTCGCTTACGCTCAGAAAGCGACGAATGGGCTCCTGCGATTGAGGACGACAGTGATTATGTATCCGGTCAATCGATGGCTTACTTTGAAGGCCCGTTCCCGGCTGAACAGACATTGAAGCTATGGTTACCTGATGACTTTAGTGACGAGGATGGCCGTTCATTACAAAACGCTGAGTCGATCCAGTCGGTACCGCTTGCAACGGCGGACTACCCCCCATTATTGAAATTCGCTTCGGGTAACTTTGGGGTGCTTGAACGTTTTGCGCACGTTGGGAGTAAAGGGAATGAACTACCAACGGTTCCCTTAAGTGTGCGTGCTGTGGAATCTGAATTGCAAATTGATGGCGTCTCTATTCCTGCAGGCGAGATCTCCTCGATCGTGACCGATGATGATGTAGAGGTATTGGCTTGGTGGAATCGTCTACAGCGCTTAGGAGAGTCCAGTATTGCAAAAGCGCATTTTCAGGCCATTGTCTCAGGGGCCGAATACCGTTATCGCTCAGACGCACCCCGCGTGGATGTGCGCACGCTGTCACTTTTTGATCATTTAGGAATAAAAGCCACCTCTCTTAAACTGCCACAGGCTCCCCGTGCTGACGAGCGACCTTTCGAGGTGATTGGTATCCCTGTCGCAGAGCCGGGCTTTCATGTTTTAGAGGCAAAGTCCCAAAAATTAGGCGCTGCTATGCTTGAGAATGAGCAGCCCATGTACGTGCGCACTAGTGTATTGGTAACCAATTTATCGGTGCATATGAAGCAGGGGCGGGATGATTTTCTTGTTTGGGTAACGACTTTAGACGATGCGAAGGTAGTGGGTAATGCCTTTGTCAGAGCATTGGATTGCGCTGGCGAGGAGCTGTTTAGCGGCTATACCAACGAGCACGGCGTATTGCATGTGGGGCAAGCGGTGTCGCAGCGCTATTGTCGCGCGACGAGCAGTAATGCGATTTATGTGTCGGCTCGTATTCCTGCTGATCACCCTCAGGCACTGGGTAAAGCTGATTTTGGTTTTGTGCTATCGGACTGGAATCAAGGTATTGAATCGTGGCGATTTAATGTCCCCGTCGGCTATGGCGTCAAACGCGATACCGTAGCGCATACCATTTTAGATCGTAATTTATTTCGCGCGGGTGAAACCGTGCACATGAAGCACCTCATGCGCAGTCAGTCCCGAGAGGGCTTAGTTAACCCGCAACGAGATCGTTTAACCAACACCCTGCGCATCACTCATGATGGGACAGGGCAAAGCACGGAATTACCGTTGCGCTGGGATATCGCTCCACATTCTGGGGCAGCCGCTTATTCCAGTTTCGAGTTACCTAAAGAGGCCAAGCTAGGCCGTTACAGTCTTGCGTTAACAGGTGAAAATAACTGGCATCGAACCGGTAACTTTAGGGTCGAAGAGTTCAAACTGCCCTTACTGGCAGGGTCGATCAAAGTGGCGGATCAGAGCCTATCGCCCATTTTAGTAAAGCCTGAGCAGATTACGGTCGATATGCAACTGCATTACTTATCTGGTGGGGCTGCCGCCCAGTTGCCGGTTACGGTTTCTGCCGTTTCGCGGCGTTATCATCCAACATTTAATGACTATCGCGAGTACTCGTTTACCGATCGTCGTCGCTTTTTCTCTGAGGATGCAGGGCCCGCGGCAGAGCAAGTGTTGTTTCTTGATAAGTACCCAGCCGTATTAGATGACGAGGGAGGGGCCCGTATTACGCTGGACAACGCGCCGCCTTTAGCTCAGCCTGAGCAGTGGGTTTTCGAAGCCAGCTTTGCAGATCCGAATGGGCAATTACAAACTTTGACCCAGCAAGCGACGGCGTGGCCTGCTCATCATGTCGTGGGGCTATCCACCCCATCGTGGGCTAGCGCTCAAGAGCCTGTACGCATAAAGACGGTGGTCCTCAGCCCCGAGGGTACGCCGCAGCCCGATCAGAAAGTGAGGTTACTGGCTGAGCAACGTCAAATTATGACAGTGCGCAAGCGCATGGTAGGGGGCTTCTATCGATATGATAATCATGAGGAGCACACGGATTTGGGTCAGCTTTGTCACGGTGTGACCAATGCGAAGGGCGAATTCGAGTGCGAAGTAGAGCTTGATACCTCAGGTTCCATTACCGTTGTCGCCGAAAGCGTAGATGAGCTGAATCACGTGGCGAAAGCCTCCAGTACTCTCTGGTTAAGCCGAGGCGAGGCTTTGTGGTTTGGTGGGGAAAATGATGATCGTATTGATTTAATTCCTGAGTCGAAAGTTTACGCCCCTGGTGACACGGCAGAATTCCAAGTCCGTATGCCTTTTGCGCAGGCAACGGCATTGTTGAGTGTGGAACGTGAAGGCGTACTGGATTACCGCATTATAGAAATCAGTCGTGACAATCCCGTTATCCATCTGCCGATTAAGGCAGAGTGGGGGCCTAATGTCTATGTGTCGCTTTTGGCGATGCGTGGCCGTGTGCGTGAGGTGCCATGGCAATCTTTTTTCTCATGGGGTTGGAAACGGCCGACTGAATGGTATCAAGCATGGAGTGATCAATCAGCAGTACCTGTTCCTACCGCTACAGTGGATTTGGCAAAGCCATCTTATCGTCTCGCTTTGGCGGCGATCGATGTGCGTACGGATGAAAACCAGTTGGACGTGAAGGTAGAGGCTGATCGTGGCCAATATCGTGTGCGAGATCAAGCGCAGGTCACGCTTAAGGTGACGCTGCCGGATGGGACGCCTGCGGCGGGAGGGCGCGTCAGCTTTGCGGCGGTTGATGAGGCCTTGCTTGAGCTTTCTCCCAACCCAAGTTGGGATACGTTGACGACTATGATGGCTCCTCACCGATATGGTGTCGATACGGCGACGGCGCAGTCGGAAGTGATTGGTCGACGACATTATGGTCGTAAGGCTGTTGCAGCAGGCGGGGGCGGGGGGAGCGCACCGACTCGAGAGCTCTTTGATACCTTGTTGCTTTGGGAACC
Organism: Paenalcaligenes sp. DL 463; assembly: GCF_057475185.1. NCBI lineage: Bacteria > Pseudomonadati > Pseudomonadota > Betaproteobacteria > Burkholderiales > Alcaligenaceae > Paenalcaligenes > Paenalcaligenes sp. DL 463. The sequence goes on from NZ_JBYBKX010000001.1 coordinate 1,484,438, forward strand.
TGATGTAGCATTGGATGAGCAGGGCGAAGCTCAGCTTAGTGTGCCGTTAAATGACAGCTTATCGAGTTTTCGTTTGGTGGCCATGGCAGAGCATGGCACACAGCGATTCGCTAAAGGTGAGACAACGATTCGTACAACACAAGACCTTCAGCTTGTTTCAGGGCTTCCCTTAGTGGTACGTGAAGGTGATCAATACGAGCCGACGTTCACTGTCCGTAATAGCAGTGATCGCGATATGACAGTCAGTATCGAGGCGCAGGTTTTTCGCGATGACACACTTATCGAGAATTTAGCGCCAGTAACAACTCAAATTTTGGCTGCTAAAGCGCAGCAGGTTCGTTGGCCGATGCGTGTTCCGCAGAATCAGCATGGTGAACCGGAGTCGACGTTATCGTGGTCTGTGTCTGTTAAAGAGCGGGATCCAGTCGCTACGGAAGAAGGCATGGCTGTTGACACCTTAACCGTATCGCAAAATGTGTTAACGGCGAACCCTATTCAAGCTCAGCAAGCTACTTTGATTCGCGTTGGCGAGCGGGACAGTTACGGGGTGGAGATAGCGCCGCCGGCCAATGCGTTAAAAGACGATACAGGCGCTGTGTTAGGGCATCTTGCTATTCAGTTGCGTTCCAGTCTGGCCGGAAGCATGCCTGAGGTAAGGCGGTGGCTAAGTCGTCGTACCTACACCAGTTACGAGCAACGAATCTCAAAGGCTGCTGGATTACGAGATTTATCACGTTGGAATCACGTATTGGCAAGTATCGATGCTTATTTGGATCGAAATGGCCTGATTCGCTATTTCCCTAGTACATCGGTTTCAGGTAGTGATGTGTTAACGGCGTATGTGTTGAGCGTGGCCGACGAACTTGCGCAACAGGACGCTCGTTTTACGCTTCCTGAGACGGCAAAGGAGCGTATGTTAAGCGGATTACAGCAGGTGGCTTTAGGCAAAATTAAGCCAGAGGTGTGGGACGCTAATCATCGAGGAGTGCCGCGACAGTTGATGGTGCTTGAGGCCTTAGCTCGGTACAACATGGCACAGGCAACCATGTTGGATAACATGAGTATGACGCCCGAGCGTTGGTCCGTCGAGATGTTGGTCGATTGGTTACGCATTACAGATCAAATCACGTTGTCAGAGTCGATGGCTGAACAGCGACAGCACGTTGTTGGCTTGTTGCGATCGGCGCTGACTGAGCGTGGAACGGTGTTGGTGGTCTCAGATACTGAGGTGGCAGCACCTTGGCTAATGCGTAGTGATGTCACCGCACAGGCCCGTTTACTGCTCTGGGCGCGAACGCAGGCAGACTGGGGTAACGATGTTGCTCGCTTAATGCAGGGATTGGTAGCAAAGCAGAAAAATGGACGTTGGCGCACCACCACGGAGAACGTATGGGCAACAATTGCTCTTCAAGGCCGCACCTCCACCGTGTTGACGCAGAGTTCGATCAGTGTCGAGGGCGAAGACGTTGAGCTGATAGATTGGACGGCACAATCAACCACGGAAGGGGTGAAGGCGGTGGATCTTGAAGTGCCATGGACGACATCTACAAGAAGGCTTAGCGTTGATAATCTTGAGGGTGGCGAGTTATGGGTGTTGTTACGGTCATTAGCGTCGGTTCCAGTGACGAAAGCCGTAGAATCAGGCTATGCGTTGCAGCGCGAGCTAAGTCCGGTGAGCCAAAGCTCTCCCGAACGGTGGGCTGTGGGGGACACCTATAAGGTGCGTTTGACCCTACAGGTGCAATCGCCCATGACATGGACAGTGATCAATGACCCTATTCCGGCCGGGGCCACTATTCTCGGTTCGGGCCTTGGACGAGACTCTGTCATTGCGCAGGGGGGGCATGAGCGTCGTTACTCTGCTGGGTCTGTACCCAGTTATGTCGAACGCTCTGCTGAGGCCTATAGAGCGTACTTTGCTTATTTGCCAGTAGGCACTCATTATCTGGAGTACACCGTGCGGTTAAACACCTCAGGTGTTTTTAATTTACCCGCCACGCGAGCAGAGGCGCTTTACGAGCCTGATGCCTTTGCTTTGGTCCCAAATACGCCTTTTACGATCGAGCCGTAGCCAATGGTTAAGCATTGGTTGTTAGGACTGTTGACAGGGGGGCTAGTGCTTAACGCCGCTGTAGGCAAAGGTATGGTGCCTTATGAAGCGTTAAGCTTACAAAACCCCTCTTCTTTCTTTCAACTGCTCGATCGAGAGCAGCGTCTGATTCACGAGTTGCGTACCGATTTTAATAAGCGACGTGGTAACTGGTTAACGTTAGACCACGTGTCGCCGGCTTTGCAGCGAGCCATTTTAGCGTCCGAAGACCAGCGTTTTATGCAGCACAGGGGCGTAGATTGGTTGTCAGTCGCTGGCGCAGCATGGTCTCATGTTGCAACCCCAAGGGGGCGTGGTGCTTCCACGCTGAGTATGCAGTTAGCGGATTTATTGGGACAAAGCACAGGGCGTGGACCGCAAGGCAGAACCCTAAGTGGAAAGTTAAATCAGGCTTATGCCGCTTATGAAGTCGAAGGGCGGTATGACAAGTCAGAAATATTTGAAGCGTATTTAAATTTAGCCCCTTTCCGTGGCGAAATCGTCGGAGTGGATGCGTTAGCTAGGGTGTTGTTTCAAAAACATGCATCGGGCCTGAATATGGCCGAGGCAGCGCTAGCCGCCGCCATGTTACGCGCACCGAATGCGAACAAGATTGTGCTAACACAAAGGGCCTGTGCGGTACTTGTTCAATTAGGTCGACCTGAGCTATGCCGTTCATTAGACGGTATTGCAGCGGCCGTTATTCATCGAGCTCATGCCCCGATGTGGGATGCGGTGCAACTCGCCCCTCATTTTACTCAACGTTTTTTCCGTTCGGATGTGCGTGCGGGTTTGCCGACCACGGTGCCGAGTACATTAGACCGTGATCTGCAAGAAACGGTTCAGCGCATTGTGTATGCGAACTTGCATGAGCTGCAAGAAAGTCGAGTAAACGATGCGGCAGTGGTTGTACTCGACAATGACAGTGGTGAAATACTGGCCTATGCTGGCGCTAGTTCGTTTTCTGAAGCGCCTGAAGTGGATCATGTGGCGGCTCGACGACAAGCGGGCTCAACGCTGAAACCCTTTCTTTACGCCCTTGCTATTGCAGACCGCCGGCTCACGGCCGCGTCACTGCTCGAAGACTCTGCTCTTAGCCTGAATACGCTGAATGGTTTGTATGTGCCGCAAAATTATAATTTGCAGTTCACGGGTTGGGTCTCGGCACGAAAAGCGCTGGCGTCTTCGCTAAACATTCCCGCGGTTCGGGTACTAACACTGATGCCCATTCCGGATTTTTGGCAGTTGTTACGTTACTTAGGGCTGCCTTTGCAGCAAGACGCAGATTTTTATGGGTACAGCTTAGCGTTGGGCAGTGCTGATGTAGATCTTCTGTCGCTCACGAATGCGTATAGAACGCTTGCTAATTTGGGCTGTCATAGTGCTCCTGTTTGGAGAAGAACCACAGTTGTTCACAAATCTTTAGCTTCTTCCGATGAGCTAAGTGATTCGAATTGTAACGTTGGTGGGATGGCCGAACAGCGGAATGACGTTGACCCAGTGCAGCCCTCGTTAAAACGGGCTTTGCTCGATCCTGCTGCGGCATGGATTGTTTCTGATATGTTGTCAGATCGCCAAGCGCGTGCTTATACCTTTGGGTTGGATAGCGCCTTAAGCACACCGTTTTGGACGGCCGTGAAAACAGGTACCAGCAAAGACATGCGAGACAACTGGGCAATAGGGTACAGCAGTCATTATACGGTGGGTGTTTGGGTGGGAAACAGTGATGGTGAGCCCATGATGAATGTCTCAGGAGTGAGCGGGGCTGCCCCTGTTTGGCATGAAGTCATGCGCTACTTGCACAGCGAGCACACGTCAACACCGCCATTGCCTCCTCATAATGTGGTCAGCACTGCACTGCGATTTGAAGGGGTCGCTGAGCCGGACCGAAATGAGTATTTTTTGGCAGGAACAGAGTTCGACCTTGTAAAGCGAGCAGCTGTTGATTTACAGCTCGGACAAGAGCTCATACAGATGGCACAGATTGTGTCTCCCGTAGCGGGTACGGTTTATGCTTTTGATCCTGACATTCCTGCTGAGCATCAAAAAATTAGATTGGCGGCGAGCAGGGACACCGACTTGATTTGGAAATTTAACGGTACGACGGTTGCAAATGGTAGCGTTGCTTGGTGGCCGCTCACGCCAGGTCGCTTTATTATCGACTTATTCGATAAGCATGAGCGACATTTAGATCGTCGCGAAATTATGGTGCGGGGAGCCAAACTCTTGCATTAGGTTTAATAAACGTTCTACTGCGGAACATATTGTATTAAGCTGTTAAACTTTTTACCCCGTACAGCGCTTACAGTAACTTTGAAAATAAGAGGAAGTATTATGCACAGTAAACGATGGATCAGCCGTATTTTTGCTTCGATGGGTTTGGTTGCGCTGGCCGCGTGTCAGACTGTGCCCCAACAGACGGACACGGCAGCTCAAGCGCCAGCGACAGGCCAGCCTCAAAGCGCAGTAACGCCAGAGGCATCCGCGCAGCAAACAGCGCCAGAACAGCAGATATCCCCCGTATTGGTATTCTTAGCCGACACACAATCGCAGCCAAACTGGGTAGAGGTTGATATTGAACCCAATGGCAAACTGTATGTACAGCCCGAGGCGTTTATTGGTGTAGAGGACTTAATGAGTGTCGAGGCAGGGCGTAGTGAAGCAGGTGATGGATTGCTGGCTTTAGATTTGAACCCACAGGCAGCCGCACTACTAACGAAAGTAACCTCAGAGAATATTAATAAGCGTTTAGCGCTAGTTGTGGATGGAACTATGCTGGCCGTACCGGGTTTTTCTGAACCGATTTCGGGTGGACGTTTGGTGTTCATGGTTGGGTCAGAACAAAATGCGTTAACCGCCGCCCGTATTATTGCAGGCGAAGGTGCTACACCTGATCGTGGACCAAATGCTCAGCCTGCTACCAACACTGCACCAAGCATTCCTGCACAATAGAGAGCGGCGTTGACACACTCTACGGGTATTGCGGCTTATGGCACCTTAATAAGCCGAAGCCTGCATATCGGTTTCTACAGTGTGGTCGTGCTGAATGCCGGCGGACTATTTTTGGTTCTATTAGCAGCCTTTGATACTGTTCCGTCGGTTTTTAGCCCGATGTGGTTACGCATGCCATTACTTATTTATGTAGTGGGTGTGCTATTTGCTTTTATGGGTTTGTTTTGGACCCATTTGCTTAGTGTTAGCCTATTGGCTCAAAGTGTGGCTGGACGTCTAGGCCGAGGCCATTGGCTGCCTATGCTGTGCGCCACCTTGTCTTACGGTTTAAGTCTTCTTGCTTTTGTAGCCGGCTGCTGGCTCAGTGTCGCCTTAGCGGGCGTAGCAAGCTCACACGCTACTACGTCTTACGAACTTCCAAAAAATCATCCTCCTGTTGTTCCAAGATACGAATAAATGTCGTGTTTTCGCGAATTTCTACTCGTTTTGGACGACTCCTTCATCGAATTGACAACGGCGCTCGCTTTTATCAAGCAACCTAAATAAAATATACGCAATGCGTATATTTTTGTTTATGTTCTTTATAAAGGAACTGCCATGGCCGTCTCCCAACAGGTGTTTTTACGCGACGCAATGCGTCGCTTGAATCTGACTCGTGATATTTTCGCAGCGCGTATCGGTGTGAAGCGTAGAGCATTGGATACTTGGCTGCTACCCGAAGGGTCGCAAGAGTTTCGTAGTATGCCCGAGGTAGTACAGCGATTCGTCACCGAAATCGTAGAAAATGAATTGCTATTGGCTAAATATGCGCAGAGCGCACAGTCAGGCCCTTTACGCGAACGTATTGCCACTGGGGGGAAGCATCAGTTACTGTCAGTAGAGCAATTTACACGAGAATCGGTAGAAGAGCTTTTTAGTGTGGCTGATATCATGCAACCCATAGCACGCCGACAAAAGGTTTCTAGGGTTCTTGAGGGTGCAGTACTTGGTAATCTATTTTTCGAGGCCAGCACACGGACTCGTGTCAGTTTTGGTGCGGCATTTTGCCGTTTGGGTGGTTCGGTTTGTGACACCACTGGCTTTACGTTTTCATCCATGGCGAAAGGCGAGTCCATTTATGACACCAGTCGAGTAATGAGCGGCTATGTTGATGCCATGGTGATCCGTCATCCTGAGCAGGGTTCAGTCGCTGAATTTGCTAGGGCGACCAATATCCCCGTTGTGAATGGGGGGGATGGAGCAGGTGAGCACCCGAGCCAAGCATTATTAGACCTCTACACGATCTTGACCGAATTCTCTCGGTTAGGGAAATTGTTGGATGGAGCTCATATTGCTGTTACTGGCGACTTAAAGTATGGGCGCACTGTGCATTCGTTGGTGAAGTTATTGGCCCTTTACAGAGGGTTAACGTTCACGTTGGTCTCTCCGCCCGGCTTAGAAATGCCTGACGATGTCATTGAGCAAGTGGCCAAACAAGGTAATCACGTTATCGAGCAACATCACTCTTTGGAAGAGGGGATAAAAGGGGCGGATGTTATTTATGCCACGCGTGTGCAGAAAGAGCGCTTTTCTGATGAGCAGCTAGAGGGCTACACCTCTGACTTCCAAGTGAACAAAGATGTGGTCGATCGTTGTTGTGGTCCTGACGTTATTGTGCTGCACCCACTGCCACGAGATAGCCGAGAAGGGGCACATGATTTACACGTGGATTTGAATCACGACCCGCGTTTGGGAATTTTCCGGCAGGCGGATAATGGTATCCCTGTACGAATGGCCATTTTTGCGGTGTTGTTAGGGGTAGAGAATTTGGTGCAACACTCAATGCGCGATGTGACGTGGAGTCCACCTTCACACATTGGACCTGAGGATGCCGTGTTCCACGGAATGTACTAATTTTTCAGCTGCTACATAAACTAACGCCATGCTAAGCATGGCGTTAGTTGTGTTAAGACGGCGTTATCCTTGTGTTAAACGACGGTTTTTTCACCGCCTAAGGCTTCAATCAGATCATTGAGCATCGGGGCTAATTCGGCGGTCATCAATGTCATATCAGAGTCAAACAGTTCCGACTCATCACCTGATAGAGACTCGTTTTGCTCTTTCAGTACATCCAACGGGGCCAGTCGTTTAACTTCTAGCCCATCCGTTAGTACAAATGAAATTTTGTCATTCCATGTGAGCGCAAGGCGGGTGCATTGCTTGCCGGATTCGATGTGTTTACGTACCTCTTCGATATCGATGCTGTGACGAACGTAGCGCACGACAGCCCGACTCTCGCTGGTTGAGCGTAGTTCGGTGTCTTGGTCAATGCTGAAGTTGCTAGGGGCTTGATCTTCTGCCAACCACGACGTCATGGCAGAGGCGGGCGACAGTTCGGTGTACAACGGCAAAACGGGGAAGGGGTCTAAGCTTTTAGCCAGTAAGCCCATGACCTCGTCACCGGTGGCAGCCGCTGCTGCATCAACAATTAACCAGTGGTTTTTGGTGTCAATCCAGATTTTGGTGTCGCGATGAATACTAAAGGCTCGTGGCATGAGCTCGGTAATGACTTGCTCTTTGATTTCACGAACCTGCTTACGCCCCGGCTTGTACCCTTGCTCATCTTCGATGTCTCGCGCTTTAACGCGGGTGACTTGGTTGATGACCGTAGCGGGAAGCAGCTTCTTTTCAGACCGTACGCTGATTAATAACTGACCATTAAGGTTGTGAACTAAAGGGCCGCCTTCGCGAGGGGCGATCCACCCCACACTAACGGGGTCTTGACTGGTTCCTGGTTGGAAACTGTGGGTTTCTAAAGCGCTTTCTAGCTCATCAGGCGTGTAAGACCAAGCTTGGGAAAGACGGAAAATACGTAAATTTTTAAACCACATGAACAATACTTTAGGATGCAGCCAAAGCCGTTGGTAGCGATACCGCTTTGACAAATGAGTGAGAGAATGGAGGTTGATTGTACGCCCAAATTTATCTCTGTCGAGCGCTTAGCGTTGGTCTAAGCTTAGCAACCTTGACCTTCGTTGACAAAGAATTGAGCCGTGTTTAACCAGCGTTGATCCGGCGCATAGTACGGGAAGTAGGCGTTTTGATCCAGAGTGACTTCTACGTTAGCGCCCCCTTTTTTCTGTCGCGTATGGCCTAATTATGTTTAGGTGTGCAGACACAAAAATTAACGAAAGTTGTAATCGTTGCTTGATAGCCTATGGCAAGTCAGATTATTTTACTTTACTGGTTATCTGTGTATTTATACAGTATAATTTAAGATTCGCTATTTAAGGTCAAAATTGTATGATGTGGCCTGCACGACTTTTTCCGTATATTTATATTCAAGGAATCCTTCATGGACGATAAACGAAGCAAAGCTGTTTCAGCCGAGCGTAGCAAAGCCCTCGCAGCTGCTTTGTCTCAAATCGAGAAGCAATTTGGTAAGGGCTCGGTCATGCGCTATGGCGACAACCAAGTCGAGCACGATATCCAAGTTTGCTCAACGGGCTCACTGGGGTTAGATATTGCCTTGGGGGTTGGGGGCTTACCGCGTGGCCGAGTGGTTGAAATCTATGGCCCTGAGTCTTCCGGTAAAACAACGCTTACGCTACAAGTTATTGCTGAAATGCAAAAAATTGGTGGCACCTGCGCTTTCGTTGATGCCGAGCACGCGCTTGATGTTCAATATGCTCAAAAAGTGGGTGTGAATATTAGTGATTTGCTTATTTCACAGCCTGATACGGGTGAGCAAGCCTTAGAAATCACCGAGGCTCTCGTACGCTCTGGCTCTGTAGACCTTATTGTGGTCGACTCTGTAGCCGCCTTAACGCCTAAAGCGGAAATCGAAGGTGATATGGGCGATTCCCTACCCGGACTACAGGCACGACTGATGAGTCAAGCCTTACGTAAATTGACCGCCACCATCAAACGCGCTAATTGCATGGTTATTTTTATTAACCAAATACGCATGAAAATTGGGGTCATGTTTGGTAACCCTGAAACGACCACAGGCGGTAACGCACTGAAATTTTACTCTTCAGTCCGCCTTGATATCCGTCGCATCGGTTCAATTAAACGTGGCGACGAGGTTGTCGGTAATGAAACCCGTGTAAAGGTTGTTAAAAACAAGGTGGCGCCTCCCTTTAAGCAGGCAGAGTTCGACATCATGTATGGCGCGGGTATTTCTCGTGAAGGCGAAATTGTTGATCTAGCGGTGCAGGCAGGTATTGTTGATCGTGCAGGGGCTTGGTATAGCTACGAAAGCACTCGAATTGGTCAAGGTAAAGACAACGCCCGCGAGTTTCTGCGAGAGAATCCCGTTATGGCGCGCGAGATCGAGAATCGTGTGCGTGAAAAGTTTGGTGTTGTGCAAATGGCAGCGGCAGAGCCTAAAGCGGCTGAGTCCAAGCCAGAAAGTGTAGATAGCCCTGAAATTAAAGACTAGTTTTTATGGTCTACGATAACGAGCCTTTCGAGTCCGATCCTGACGAGTTTGCTGAACGTTTAGCGACGTCTCACAAGCCTGCAGGGCCTTCTTTGAAGGCTCGTGCTATCGATTTCCTTTCTCGTCGTGAGCATTCCCGCGTAGAGTTACAACGCAAGCTAATGCGGTATAGCGATGATTCATCCGAGATCGAGTCACTGCTTGATCAATTAGAACGTGAGAAATGGCTATCAGACGAACGTTTTGCTCAAAGCTTGCTTAACCGCCGGGCCCATAAACTGGGTTCTCGGCGTATAGCGCAAGAGCTACGTCAGAATGGGATTGATGCCGATAGCGTTACAGAGCTGCTTGAGTCCTTAAGTGGCTCTGAATACGAGCGCGCTTATGAGGTATGGGAGCGAAAGTTCGGTGCTGCGCCGCTTGACCAAAAAGAATACGCGCGCCAATGCCGTTTTATTCTAAGTCGTGGTTTCAGTAGCGATATTTTTAATAAGATCATCAGCGCTGCTAAAAAAGACGCAGCCCAATCTGATCGGTAATTATAAAAGCGAACTTCATTAAACGCTTGAATGTCACTCAGGGTTTCAAAGCAAGTACGTTTTGCTTGCTCTAAAAATGCTTTGACATAGCCCGAGTCATGATCTTCGGTACGCACGGCTGCGTATAAATCTAGCCAAATGCCGTTCTCAGCCAATTTGACCGTGCGTCGCCATCCATATTTTTAGCGTCAGACTTTCCACCTGATAAGTCTGCCACGCTATACCTTAGTATTACTACAGCTTATCAGCACTGAATGCCTACAAAAATGAGTTCTTGTCTAGTTATACTCATGATACGAGGTGCGTTATACTCTTTGAATCATTCTGTACTTTGCCGCTTTAAACCCTTAATACATGCCGCTTCCTCCTCCTTCCGCCTCACGCGAAGCTCTACATACTCGAACCATTCGCGCGCAAGCTTTCACGCGCGCTGACGGGCAATGGGATATCGAGGCTCAGCTTACTGATATCAAGGCTTATGATTTTCCTGCCGCATTTGGTGGAACGCATGAGGCCGGCAAGCCAGTACATCATCTATTATTGCGAATCACGATAGACAAAACGTTCACGATCACTGAGGCTGTGGCGGCTTACGATGCTGCGCCTTACGGGGCGGCATGCACCGCGATTACGCCAACGTATCAACAGCTTATCGGCTTAAATTTAGTGAAAGGGTTTCGTCGTGCTGTGCGTGAGCGATTTGGCAGAACGGCTGGATGCACCCACATGACAGAGTTGACTGATGTCCTGCCTACTGTTGCGATTCAGTCCATGGCAAATCGTGTGCATAGCCCTAATCCTCCCACCGGAAACGAGGCGACACGTCCGTTTCATGTTGATGGCTGCCATGCTATGCATAGTTCGGGCGAGGTGGTCAAAGCGAAATATCCCCGATGGTACATTGAGCCTGAAACCGTTGAGGTAGAAGCGTAGATTGGTTCCTAATATTTTGTCGGCACGCCGACTCTAGTTTTTTTTAATGTGTTTTTAAGACTGACAGGTAATAAATGAAAATTCATGAATATCAGGGCAAAGCACTGCTACGGAAGTACGGAGTGGTTGTACCACGCGGTAAGCCGGCATTTTCCGTTGACGAAGCTGTAGCCATCGCTGAAGAGTTGGGTGGACCCGTCTGGGTAGTTAAAGCACAAATTCATGCCGGCGGTCGAGGTATGGGTGGTGGTGTTAAATTGGCACGCTCAATCGATGAGGTTAAAGAGCTGGCGAATGAAATTCTAGGTATGCAACTGATCACGCATCAGACCAGCCCTGAAGGACAAAAAGTACGCCGCTTACTCGTTGAAGACGGTGCAGACATCAAAACGGAATACTACGTAGGGATCGTCACTGATCGCGAATCTCAGCGTGTTTGCGTGATGGCCTCAGCTGAAGGTGGTATGGAGATCGAAGAGGTCGCTGAAAGCAATCCCGATGCCATTCTTAAGGTTTTTGTTGACCCTGCCACAGGATTAACCGATGAAGAGGCCGTAGGTTTAGCCGCAGGTATTGGTATTCCTGAAGCTTCTCAAGCCAAAGCGGCTGCTGAGTTCCAAAAGCTTTATAAAGCTTATTGGGAAACCGATGCGTCACTGGCTGAAATTAACCCGCTGATTCTCACCGGCTCTGGTGACATCATGGCCTTAGATGCGAAGTTTAATTTCGACACCAATGCTCTTTACCGTCAACCTGAGTTGGTCGAATACCGCGACTTGGACGAAGAAGATCCCGCTGAAATCGAAGCGAGCAAATACGACTTAGCCTACATTCAATTGGATGGCAATATCGGATGTCTAGTAAATGGTGCTGGTCTAGCGATGGCCACGATGGATACCATTAAGTTGTTCGGTGGAGAGCCAGCAAACTTTCTGGACGTAGGTGGTGGCGCAACAGCAGAAAAAGTTACCGAAGCCTTTAAGATCATGTTGTCTAACCAAGAAGTGAAAGCCATTTTGGTGAACATTTTTGGTGGCATCATGCGTTGCGACGTCATTGCAGAAGGTGTAATCGCTGCATGTAAAGCCGTGAACCTTAACGTGCCGCTCGTGGTGCGTATGAAAGGCACCAACGAAGAACTAGGTAAAAAAATGCTTGCCGACTCCGGTCTGCCCATCATCAGTGCCGACACGATGGCTGAAGCAGCCACTAAAGTCGTTGCCGCAGCCAAATAAGTACGGGAAAAGGTTTAATAAATGTCGATTCTAATCAATAGAGACACAAAAGTTATCACGCAAGGTATTACTGGTAAAACAGGCCAGTTCCATACACGCATGTGCCGTGAGTACGGTAATGGCCAAGAGGCCTTCGTTGCAGGGGTAAACCCAAAGCGTGCAGGGGAAGACTTCGAAGGTATTCCTATTTACGCTAACGTCAGCGATGCTCGTGATGCGACCGGTGCTACGGTTTCGGTTATTTACGTTCCACCAGCAGGCGCAGCAGCGGCTATCTGGGAAGCGGTTGATGCCGATCTGGATTTGGTGATTTGTATTACTGAAGGTATTCCTGTGCGTGACATGCTTGAGCTACGCAATCGCATGCGCGCCGAGAACAAAAAGACCTTATTGCTAGGTCCTAATTGCCCCGGTTTAATCACTCCCGACGAAATTAAAATCGGTATTATGCCTGGGCATATTCACCGTAAAGGGCGTATTGGCGTGGTAAGCCGTTCAGGTACGCTGACTTACGAAGCGGTTGCTCAGGTGACCGAGCTTGGTTTGGGCCAATCCGCTGCGGTGGGTATTGGTGGTGATCCGATCAACGGTCTTAAACATATTGATGTATTGAAAATGTTTAACGACGATCCAGAGACCGATGCCGTGATCATGATTGGTGAAATTGGTGGTCCAGATGAAGTCAACGCTGCATTGTGGGCTAAAGACAATATGACTAAGCCTATTGTTGGGTTTATTGCTGGTGTGACAGCGCCTCCAGGAAAACGTATGGGCCACGCCGGTGCGCTAATTTCTGGTGGTGCCGATACGGCTGATGCCAAGCTTGAGGTTATGGAAGCTTGCGGTATCCGTACTACTCGCGATCCATCTGAAATGGGCAAACTGCTTAAATCCATTCTGTAAGATCGGTGATAAGTAGGCGCTAATTTTATGAACCCATAAAATCAGCGCAGCTTCGTTAAAACACCCCGTTGCTTCATCTAGCACGGGGTGTTTTCTCTTTCTTGGAACCCCAACCCTCTTACTTTACTGTTTGTGATCAAACGGTATTTAGTATACAGTTTGCCTTGGTTGTTTTTCGTCATCAATGGCGCAAAGCAAAACGACATTACGTTATAAACTTGCTATACAACGTTCCCAATAAGGAAAAAAATGATCGAATTCTTTGAAATGCTCCATTGGGGAGCACTACTGCAGATAGTGATGATTGATATCTTGCTAGGTGGAGATAATGCCGTGGTTATTGCCTTGGCCTGTCGAAATTTAGATCATAAGAATCGGATGAAAGGTATCTTTTGGGGCACTGCAGGTGCAATTGGATTGCGCGTTATTTTGATCTTTTTTGCCTTAAGTTTATTGGGTATCCCCTTCTTAAAGATTGTGGGGGCCATATTACTTGTTTGGATTGGTTTAAAGCTATTGATGCCAGATGACGGTCATCATGATGGGATACAAGCCAGCTCTTCCGTTTGGGCCGCAGTAAAAACCATTCTAGTGGCCGATTTTGTGATGAGTTTAGATAACGTGATTGCTATTGCAGGTGCTGCTCAAAATGTGCAAGCGGATCACCAAATGGGGTATGTCATTTTTGGTCTACTGCTAAGCGTACCCATTATTATCTGGGGTAGTACTATCGTCTTGCGTTTAATTGACCGTTTCCCTATTGTTGTTACACTGGGCGCAGGTCTATTGGGCTGGATTGCCGGAGGCATGCTGGTAACGGATGTTATTGTCGAACGTCAATTCGGTGTCATACCAAATGGGTATAAAATAGCAATAGAGCTAGGCCTTGCTGTCTTGCTCGTTGTCGTCGGCAAATGGATGGCCAGACGCAAAACATTAGCTAAAGAAAGGATTACATCATGAGTTTTTTACGCAACTCAGATCGAAAAAAACACGAATCAGGCCTGTCTCTGTTACAGGGTCTTGGTATTCTTGCTGTTATCGGCATTGTCGGCGCTGCCATCGCACGCTATTTTGCAGGTTAAGTAATGTCGTTAGCAACACCAGAAACCTTGGTTATCGCCACGCGAGCAAGCCGTTTAGCCATGTGGCAAGCCGAGCATGTTCGCGATCGTATTAAGTCCTTGTACCCACAGTGTGACGTGCAGTTGTTAAGCATGACAACACGTGGCGACCAGATCCTCGATAGAACGCTTTCTAAAGTGGGTGGAAAAGGCTTATTTATCAAAGAGCTTGAATTGGCCTTGTTAGATGGTAGGGCCCATTTAGCGGTGCATTCGCTAAAAGACGTGCCGTTTGACTTACAGCATCCCTTTGCGCTGCCTATCATTTTAGAACGAGGGGATCCTCGCGATGCGTTCGTGTCTCCTACGTATGCGCAGCTTTCCGACCTACCTGAGGGTGCGGTCGTCGGTACCTCTAGTTTGCGACGCGAATCACAAATTCGCGAGCGCTATCCCCATCTCAATGTCACCCCCTTGCGCGGTAACCTAGATACGCGTTTGGGTAAATTAGATAAGGGTGAGTATGACGCCATTATTTTGGCTGCTGCGGGTTTAGAGCGCCTTAATTTAGGTGAGAGAATTCGTTCGTATTTGTCGTGTGATGACAGCTTACCCTCGGCTGGCCAAGGGGCGTTGGGCATTGAGGTGTTAGAAGAGCGTACGGATGTGGCACAGTGGTTAGCCCCGCTAGCATGCCCGCTATCCACCAGTCGAGCGTTGGCTGAAAGGGCCGTTTCGCGAGTATTGGGCGGTTCGTGTCAAGTACCCTTAGCCGCATACGCCGAATTAGCGGAAGATCAAATCCGTATCCGAGCGTTTGTGGCAGAGCCAGACGGTACACGTGTTATCCGCGCACAGACCACTGGGGCTGTCTCTCAAGCTGAAAAACTAGGTGAGCAAGTGGCTAACGAGTTGTTAGCTAATGGTGCCCGCGACATACTTTCACGTTTAGCGATCGAGAACGCACAGGAATAAGCGTGACAAAAGCTGCACCGGTCGTTACAGCAGTGCTAACCCGTCCTGAAGGACGAAATGATGCCTTGGTGGAGGCACTGCTAAAGCGGGGGGTAAGCAGCTTGGCACTGCCCGCTTTGCAGGTAGAGGCGATGGACTTTTTTGATGTAACGATCCATCATCCTTCCTTATATGACGCCGTAGTATTTGTGAGTAGTAAGGCCGTAGAGTGTTACTTAACAGCACTACAGAAGCAGGCGATAGCATGGCCACAGGGCGTTTACGCGGCCACGGTTGGGTCAGCATCCGCCTCAAGGCTTTATCATTTTTCTGGTTTAAGCTCTGACGTAATCGTTCATCCTGACGAACACGATCCCAATCAAGATTCTGAAGCCCTTTGGGCACAACTGACACGTCGTCAGTTGCGTTTCAAACGCGTACTAATTATACGGGGGCAACAGGGGCGTGAATGGTTAGGCGCACGATTTGAAGCCGATGGGGCTCAAGTTGAACGAGTCGCTGTTTACCAGCGAGTGCCGTCAATTTGGTCAGAACAGCAGCGTGTAGCCTTAGAACAAGCACTTTTAAGCGATACTTGTGTATTCTTATTAACGAGTTCTGAAAGTGTTTGCGCTATGATTCAAAATATTGTGCGTTTTGGTTTGGAAATACCTTGGGCCAAGGCGCGTTTTGTAGCGATACACGAACGTATCGCTGAACGACTACAATCAGAGCACCTAGCATTAGGCTTATCCCAAGCGACGATGCTTTTTCGGTCTTCGCCTAGCGTCGAGTCGATGTGCGATGCCATCGTAGACGCTGCAAGAGCCAATTAGTCTTTATCGGATTACAATCTTGCTATGACAGATAAAACAGATAAGAAAACAGAGACTGGAAAAAACGTACAGGTCGAAACCACAGTGAAACCTGAGCGAGATCCTGTTGCAAATCCTAAGCTTCCTGAAAAAGAAGCGGCTAAGACCGCTTCTGCAGAGGACATTGCCCCAAAATCCGAACCTGCAGCGCCTATGCCTCCTCCAAAAAACTCAGAGAAAGCGGTTGAAAAGCCCAGTCAGTCAGGTGGAGGTCGAGGTGCACCTCCCTCCGGTCCAGCGCTTGGCGTCGCACCCGGCGGCTCTAAAAAAGCGAAATCGGCTGCGGGCCCGGTGTTGGTCACTGCAGTGGTGGTAGCGGCCTTGGCAGGGGCGACTATTTGGTATTTGCACCAGCAAAATCAGCGTCATAGTCACGATTTACAGCAGCAGTTACAGGCAAATATACGCGCCAGTAATCAGGCCAACGAGAAAGCCGAGCGGGCATTATCGCAACTACAAGCTCAACAGCAACGCTTACAAGCGCTCGAACGTAGTTTGGCAAGCTCACAAGAGCAGACCGCTGACTTGCACCAAGCCTTTCAGACCTTGACCGATGCTGGAACAGAAGTGGTCTTGCTGAATGATATTGATCACCTCGTTACCATTGCTCAACAGCAGTTATTGTTGGGCGGCAACGTGGCGAATGCCATTGTTTCATTAGAAACGGCCCAAGCACGTTTAGCTCGAGCCAATAGGCCCACTTTAGCGTCGTTGCAGCAAACCATAAATGGCGATCTTGATCGCTTGCGGGCTTCCTCAACGACCGATGTGGCGAGCTTGTCCCGTCAATTAGAACAGTTGGCTGACCAGCTTAGTAGCGCACCACTTTTGATGCCAGATGACGTGCACCTGTCATCCCAAGACAAGGTAGAGAGTAATGCATCAGCATTCAGTGCCGAATCGTCGGCCTCATTAAATGATAACAACCCAGATGCCCCTTGGTGGGAGCGAACGGCTTCAACAGCGTGGCATTGGGCGGGGCAGGGTTGGGCCGCAGTACGTCACGACTTAGGTGAGTTTATTACCGTTCGTCGCGTTGATGACGCCTCGGCGTTGTTAATGTCTCCCGAACAAGCGAATCGTTTTCGTGACAGTTTAAGGTTGCGAGTTAGCTCGGCTAAGCTAGCGTTGATGACAAACCAGCCTAGCGTTTGGAAAGCAGAAACGGCGGCGATTGTGAATGCATTAGAGCAGCGTTTTGATTCGCGCTCGTCTGCTACGGCTTCCGCGCTGCAAAATGCAGTGGCGCTTAGTCAGATCGATATCACGACCGAGCTTCCGAGCCTTGATAATAGCTTGAGTGCGATCGAGGCTTTGCTGCAAGCTAAGGGAACGACGGCACCTGATGCATCTCACTCAGGTGCAACCGAGCCCGAGCAAAGCTCCCCTGACTCCAACGAGACAGAAGCTGAGCCGGTCGAGCCCGAGCAGCTTGACCCGCAAACAGAGGAGCAACCAGCAGAAGCGACTGACGACAGCGCAACGCAAGACGATAATGTGCAGGCTGGAGCATGGCTAACGCCAACCACTGCATTACATGCAGGTTTAGCAGTTCATCTATAGGAATTAGCAATGAGAACTTGGTTTTGGACTGTTATTTTATTGGTCGCCGCCGTTGCTCTTGCTTTGGTACTGCGTGATCATAATGGCAATGTAGTGATCGCAGCCCCACCGTATCACGTGAGTTTTTCACTCACGTTCGGGGTGCTTAGTGCACTAGCGATCTTCTTTGGTATCTATGTTTTTATTCGTTTTTTAGCATGGGTAAGCGGTGGCCCGCAGCGGTTTCGTTTATGGCGCGGTCGACGAGAGCAAAAGCGTGATCGTGATTTACTTGAGAAAGGATGGTTAAACGTTCTCGAAGGGCGATACGAGCAAGCAGAAAAAGACTTGTCTAAACTGTTGGCGAGAACACGATCTAAAAGTAGTAAGGTTTTAGCGGGGCTGGCTGCGGCTCGTGCGTCACATAACTTAGGTGAGTATCAGCGCCGAGATGAGGCTTTGGCATTGACTGCAGACATTGCAGAAAGTGATGTGCGGTTAAAGGTCGCTGCAGCGACAGCGGCTGCAGAGATGTATGTGGATCAAGGACAATCGCAGAAGGCGATTGATTTATTGCAGCCATTGCAAGATGCAAGCTCTCGTTATTTTCATACCACGCGATTGTTACTTCGTGCTTACCGCCAACAAGGCGAGCACGAGCGGGTGTACGAGCTTACGCGAGTGTTATTAAGGCGCAGCGCTATCGATAAAACAGAGGCGCTGGATGCTATTCAGTCTGCAGCGGCGGCTCGCATCGCGGCGGGTGGGCCCGAGCAATTTAAATCGCTGTGGGGCGATTTACGTTCGGATGAAAAAACGCTTCCTTTGGTCGCGCTAGCGGCGGCTAAGGTCAAAGAGCAAGCCGAAGAGTTTGATGAAGCGGCCCGCATACTTGAAGCTGCCATTACGGTACATTTCGATCCCGCATTAATACAAGCTTATGCGCAATGCCCACCAGAATACTATTCACGTCGTCTGAGTAAAGCAGAAGAATGGTTACGTAAACACCCCCACGACTCCGTGTTGCTAGCGGCTCTAGGCCAATTATGCTTGACGGGCCAGCTTTGGGGACAAGGCGAACATTATCTTAAGCGCAGCATGAAAATTCGCAACGATATGCGTATTCATGCGTTGCTAGGCAACTTGTATGATGGTTTAGGTCGTACTGACGAAGCGATAAAACATTGGCGTTTATCGGCATCGGTCGCAGGCTCATTATCCTTGTTAGCCACCAGCCGATCGTTACCCGCTGCCGACACTAGCGATGATCCCACCTTGGTTCATAGCGCTTATGTGGCCTCTAGCGAAGTGGCTTTTCAAACGACTTCTCGTCAACCCATTGCCGCCAGTGCGGCCGATTACCAGCACGAAGAAAGCTCGTTAATCATAGAACCACCCGTTTCCAAAGATGTGATTACGGAAGTGGCGAGTGAAAGCGACGACGATTATTTTGACTCGGCTCCTATCCCTGGGGTCGACACATCCATAACCTCCGATCGTCCTGCGCGTCGGAACGATTAATTACTGTTTATTTTAAGGTTCTTGCATGAGCTTAGATCGTATTACCCCCGGAGAAAATGCTCCCGAAGAGTTCAACGTTATTATCGAAATCCCGATGAACTCCGATCCCGTAAAGTATGAAATTGATGACGAGAGCGGTGCGGTATTTGTTGACCGTTTTATGTTAGCGGCCATGCATTACCCCGTGAACTATGGTTATGTTCCCAAAACCATTTCGGAAGATGGTGATCCCGTAGACGTGTTGGTTTTATCTCCTTTTCCCATCAATGTGGGTGCTGTAGTTAAGTGCCGTGTTGTAGGGGTATTGCAAATGGAAGACGAGGCAGGTGGTGATGCTAAAGTGCTCGCCGTGCCTGTGACAAAACTGTACCCTCCCTATCGTCACATTAATACGCCTGACGATTTGCCTGAAGAAGAGCTAGCTCGCATTAAGCACTTCTTCGAGCGTTACAAAGACTTAGAAAAAGGTAAGTGGGTAAAAGTGAAAGACTGGGAAGGCCCTGAGGCGGCTAAGCAAGAAATCACAAGCAGCATTGCTCGTTACGAGCAATCTCGCAAGGCCTAATGAACTGGGCCATCAAGCCGCAAGCTCCCGCCGAACTTGCGATTGCGAGCCGTAGCGAGCTGTTCCCCATACACCGCATTTTTTGTGTAGGGCGTAATTACGCCGAGCACGCAGTTGAAATGGGGCACAGTGGTCGCGAAGCGCCTTTCTTCTTTACCAAACCAGCGCATGCTGTCTTTGCATTGTCAGAATCCGAAACGACTGACTGGCCTTATCCGTCAAGCACACATGACGTGCACCACGAGGTAGAGCTGGTGGTGGCTTTGGGATCAGGCGGAACAGACTTAAGCATTGAGCAGGCTCAGCAAGCCATTTGGGGGTTTGCTGTAGGTATCGATATGACCCGTCGCGACCTGCAGGCTGAAGCAAAGAAGTTAGGGCGGCCTTGGGACACAGCTAAAGGCTTTGATTATGCTGCTCCGATGGGGCCTCTCTATCCTCTAGAGCAAGTGTCGTCCTTTAGTGCCGGATCGATTCTTTTGTACGTTAACGATAGCTTGCGACAGCAAGGTGATCTTTCGCAAATGATCTGGTCCGTGACGGAGACCATCGCCTATCTTTCCACCTTATATGAGTTAAAGGCAGGCGATTTAATTATGACTGGCACCCCAGCCGGAGTCGGCGCAGTCACAAAAGGCGATCGGTTACGAGCAGAGGTCCAAGGCTTTAAACCGCTAGAATTGCGAGTTATTTAGCGTCTTTATTCTTACACGCTCCTGTTAGAGAGAAACCCGCTTACTAAAGCTGTTACAGCTTAGTGTAAGTGGGTTTTTTATTGGCCGTCACATCGAACATCGGTGCTTACTTTTATGTTTTCTAGCCAGTTTTGTTCCCGTCCTACTTTTTGTAAAACGTAAGTTTTTCTGCTGCATATCGTGCCCAAGATGTTTTGATCTAGCTCGGCTTCTCCGAATTGTGGCCGCTGATGTTGCCGTGCAAACTAGGTGCTTTTTAGGAGAGGCATATGCGTTTGCATTTACGTCAGCGGGGACAGGGTATGGTCGAGTACGTCATTATCGTAGCGTTGGTAGCGGTGGCTTCCATCGCGGTCTTTCAGCTCTTTGGTCAAGTGATACGCTCACAGACGGCGGCGATGGCCCATGAGCTTGCCGGAGAGGACGGCACTCGATTCAGTGAAGTCGCAGGAGGGGCGGCGGCCGCTGCCGGAGCGCAGTCAGCAGCGAAAAACTTACAGTCCTTCACTGGCAACGCTAGCGCGGGTAACTGATGAATCACGGGCCTCGTCTGCAGTCGGGTCAAGCCGTAACGCTGGCGGTGATTGTGATGGCGTTAATACTGCTCGCCATGACACAGTTCTACAAGCTAAGTGGTACCGCGACCGATCGTATGCGCCAAACAAGTAGCACAGATATGGCTGCTTACAGTGCGGCCTTAGTACAGGCCCGTGCCTTAAATTACATGGCTTATCTAAATAGAGCTTACGTCGCTCATCATCTTGCGACGGCTCATATGTTGAGCTTAGCTTCGTGGGGTAATTTTGCAGCCCAAGAGGCCATTCAGTTAGGGAGGCGAAACCCTCCGGCCTCGGTGATTTCAATGATGTTTGGTCCCCCGCATGGCATTGCCTATCGGCAAGCAGCAGATGCCAGAGCCCTTCGGTTGAACGGTCACTTGGAAGCGCCACTCGTTCAAGCGCTAACGGCGCATCAGCGTTATAGCAATCACACGTTTCTCGCTCTGCAACAAGCGCTCGTACACCATTTTAATAGTGAGGCGCGAGAAGCCGCCCACCTTGTATTGGCTGAAAACATGGGTCATAAGGCATTAGGCGATGGCGTTGATGTGCAGATTGAGCTGAGTTTGGAAAAACCGTTTAACACCTTAGCCATTAATAGTTTTGTTGCGGACTGGTTGCATAGCACAAGTCAACAATACGAGTTTTTAAAACCGCGTAATCGAACAGCTTATAACTGGTGGTCGGTCAGTAAGCGTTGCCCTCATTTGCGCCATCAACTGCGACGCAGGGGACGTACGACGCTCGACCGTGATGGGCGTTGGGCAAGTGCTGATACGCAGTCGTATCACGCCTTACGATCGAATCGATGGATTCTTTGCTATTACCGCGAGTACGAAATGGGCTGGGCATGGATACCTACGACAAATACGCAAATTATTGATGCGCCCACAGTGGATAGCCCACCAGAGAATTTTTCGAATCAAGCCTTTTGGCGATGGGTTGAGGCCGTGGGTAAGTGGGATATTCATACCGGCGTCTCTAACCCCATGGCTTCATCTCGCGCACGAGCTCAACGGATGCGTTTACCGAGCTCGCGTTTGGTACCCGTGACGGTGTTAAAGGAGCAAGTAGAGGCGGTTTCTGTGGCCTTGCAGGTCAGTAATAAAACCTTAAGCCCCAATATTCACACTTACGCCGCAGCCCAAGCGTACTTTGCGCACCCTGATTTTAGGAATGAAAAGTCCAATGTGTTTAACCCGTACTGGCAAGCGCGTTTGGTGCCAGCTAATGAGCTGAAGCTTACGCAGGTAAAGGGGTCCTGATGCAACGAGGTCAAGCGATGGTTGAGCTTATTATTTTATTGCCATTGTTGCTGTTATCGGTGATGGCGGCGCATTGGCTGTTAAATCTACAGTATCAAAAGTCCACTTTACAAAGTAAAGCGGCCGAGTCGGCTTGGTTGTTGACTCGTTTGGCCTCCGCCGATGTCGATAAACACACACCACTTCAGCGTCTTTCCTCGCACAGCAAGGTGCATTCAGCGCTAACAGGACATGCTTTTAACTTACTTCGTTTTGACCCTACCTCAACGATCGCTTTAGGGCTTTCCGAAGAACTGAGTACAACGGATAAGGGGAGGGCTTATCGAGTCGGTCACAGTCAGAGACTTGAGTCGGCCACTTTTACTTCCCCATTATTGACCCAGTCTCATGTGATTATCTCCGGCGCTGGTCATGCTGTGGCACCGCAATGGACACGTCGTCGTATCGCTAGTAGCGAACAGCTTTGGGCCGAAGCGCACCGTCATAGTACGCAAGTAGGGCGGGTTATTACTCGTTATAGCGCGCCGGTCGATAGTGCATGGCGTCGTGCTGGACCTGATTTTGATTGGCTCACGCGTTGGGAAGATTCGATTCCCACTCGCTATCGTTCTGGTGGGAAACGCTGATGCGAGTATTGCGCCGTTGTGTCGTTTATTTAGCACGAGGGATTGTTGTACTTGTCTGTGCCGTGCCCACGTCTAATGCCAGTGATGCGCTGCAAGACAGTCGGCCATGGGGAAGTCACAAGCAAATGGTCACGCGTTTTACTCAAAGCATAGGGCAACATGCCTCGTTTACGAACACGGTCGATGTCATGAACCTAAACGGAGAGCGACTTAGTGCTAGTAACGTAACCGTAGCTGGTATTACGCCTTTGTCGTTGGCACGGCATTTACAACGTGAGTTTCCTGCTTTAACTCAGCTTGAGGTCGCCGAGAATCGACTAACGCTTAGCGGGCAGCAGGGGCTGACACATTGTCTGATTCAACTGGAATCCGTTGACTGGAATCGACAGAAAATAGTGCTTAGCTGTGTCGATACCGGAAAGATTCAAGCTCAGCCGCTTATCCGACGCACAGGGCTAAACGTGCTGTGGGAATGGCGTGAACAGCACCCAGGGCAATGGGTGACTCAACAAATTATAGAAATCAATGCGAAAGATCGAGAATCCGCCACTTCAATGTTGATTCCCAGTTTAGAAAAGGAAGGTTGGAGTGTGAACCAAACTGTGAATGGCTTTGCGGCTCGCCATGGACAACGTCATCTTGTGCTCGGTTATTTGGACTCTAAGGAATGGAGGCAGACGGCCTACCTTATTGATGTACGTCCAGACGTTGATATCTCTTCAGATTTTATGCAGATAGGTCAGAAATGAATTTTAGAACCATGGTCAGTGCATTGTTTTCTATGCAAGGGGTGCTGATTCTTATTTCTTTGCTTTGTGCTGGTTTGGCGGCATGGACAGGAAGTCGCTACTTGCAAACGAAAGTGCAAGAGCTGGAATCTCAGGTTTCGTCGTCTCAGGTGCAGCGTGTGGTTGCCGCACACACTCTGGCTGCGGGCACCGTTATTGATTCCACGCATTTAGCGTTGCGAGATTTTCCTTTTGAAAGCGTAAGTAGCGATAGCGTTTTAGCAGAACAGTATCTTCGCCTTGAGGGGCAGGTACTCAGTTACGCCTTGAAAGCGGGAGATTTGATCTTGCCCGCGCATTTGGCCCCACTTCCGCTTGAAGCATTCTCTGGTGTGCTGAGGGAAGGGCGTCGAGCGATAACCATCCCGGCCGATGCCTTAAGCTCTGTAGCTGGGCTGGTTCGTGCCGGAGACATCATTGATGTGTACGTATCGTTTGACTATCAACGACGGCGAGTTACTGCGCCACTTCTTCAGCGCGTGCGGGTTTTGGCGGTGGATCAAGCCAGTGATGTTTATGATCACGATGGAAATACCAATGTAAGTACGTTAACGCTGGAAGTCAGCCCTGAAGATGGTGTGACACTCCTAGCAGCTCGGCAAGCGGGCACCATAACGGCAATGTTGCGCCATCCCGGTGATACAAAACTTAGCGATGCCGCCGTCCGGGGGGATTTGGCGGCGCTGCTGGGTATTGCGCAAGCTCCGGTGACGCGTAGACCTGCTACAGCTCCGATTATTTACGGAAATAAGGAAAGCCGGCGAGTACCAAGCTTGAATCCCACTGAAGCAGTAGCGAGATACCCGCGTGCGTTATTTACCTTGCCACAACATGCTTACAGCATGGTTCAGCCTCCAGCCTCTTCAGAGACGGATCACGGGATGGCCGACGAGGACGACCCCAATGGAGCTCAGGCTTTAGCCAATTTTGATATGGAACAACCTGTCTACGATGACTATTAAATTCTTATTTTGCAGCGTTAAGCAAACCCCTTTTTTGCGTACGTGGTTTTGCAAACCAGCTTTTGGCTTACTTTTGACGCTCGGGCTCTTTGTTGTCAATGGCAACGTCATGGCGGTGGTGACAGAGACGTGGAAAATGCAAGTTGGGGATATGCGGGTATTAAGTGTGCCAAATGTGGCCAGAGTGGCTGTGGGTGATGGGCATGTAGTTAATGCGGTAACGACGGACGAAAAAGAAGTCATCGTGTTTGCACGCAATGAGGGCACCAGCGCGGTTCAAGTTTGGACTATTGATGGATCACGCTCTGAGTACTTGGTCCACATTACTCCAGAAGGGGTACGACAAGCTAAAGCAGAGTTGCGACAGTTACTGTCAAAGATTCCGGGTCTAGAGCTGAGTGACGTGGGCGATAAGATTGTTGTAGAGGGAGCCCATTTACGTGATAGGCAGCGTGAACAGTTGCAGGCCTTAAGCCAGCGTTATCCGCAACTCTTAGACCTCAGTGACACACAAGGCTGGGATGACATGGTGCTGCTGGATGTACAGGTGGTCGAAGTGCCAAGAAATGCCATGCGAGATCTCGGTGTGCGTTGGGGCCAAGCGAGTGTGGGCGGGTTGAACGCGGGATTGGCATGGGAAGGTGCGGCATCTCGGTTTGAGGCTTTACCCGGAGAGAGGCCTTTTGAGACGCAAGGTGCAACGCGGGCGCTGGGCGGGTACTTTGGTCTAAACGCGTTATTGTCCGCGCGGGTTCACGCCCTCAGTGAGATCGGAGCTGCTACCGTGCTAGCCCAGCCGCAGCTTTTAGCCCGCAGTGGTACGACAGCAGAGTTCTTGGCTGGGGGCGAGGTACCTTACACCACGACCGATAGCAATGGGACAAGTAGCACGCAGTTTAAATCTTATGGGGTTTCGTTGCGTATTACGCCCCTTATTCAACGATCTGGAGCTGTGCGTTCTCAAATTGAGGTTGAAGTTAGCTCTATTGACCCGAGTCTGTCCGTGCCCAGCGGGCCGTCGCTAAAAACCCGAAGAACCGCTACTGAGTTTAATGTGCAATCTGGTCAAACCTTAGTGCTAGCAGGCTTCATATCACGTGAAGTCTCCCGAAACGTGGATCGTTTGCCGGGGCTAGGTCAGTTACCGGTTTTAGGAAAACTATTCAGCTCTGAACGCTTTAGGCGTAATGAAACTGAACTGGCAATTTTTGTGACGCCCGTTGTGGTGGATGCGAAGCATCCCGACATGCAACAGCGAGTGCATCGCGCCGAGGCGGTAATACATCAGCAGTTTGGCAGTGAAGATGTGTTGAACACGCCGATTCGGCATCAGGTGATGACGTCCGATCAAGAAAACTCAGCAGCACGACCCGATTGGGCTATGCCAGTATGGACGGCGGCTGAGTTCGCCCATCGTACAAGCTCAGATGCGGGCTTGAACGCCATGGCGCTTCCTGCTACGTCTGATTCTACGAGGACATCTCATGCTGAACCTTAAAGTCGAACATCAGAATGGTGAGGTGATGCACCGTTCATTGCAGGTGCCTTTCATGATTGGCCGTCAGGCTCCAGCAGAACTGTTGTTAAAGGGGTGGCGTATCGCTAAACAGCATGCCGAGCTTTTACGAATTGCTAATGACTACTTTATCAAAGACTTAGGAAGCTTAAGTGGCACGATGGTGAATGGCGTGCGTATCACAGAATATGGGCCTTTGCAGCCGAGTGACACGGTGGTCATCGGGCCTTGCCAAATTCATATTTTGTCGACGACGTTTGCCGATAACGTGGGTGATGAGAGACCAGTTGCTATTCCCGATACGGAGGCGTCGTTTGAAGCGATACAACAAGAGGACCCCCCCTTAAGCGTAACCGTTGCGAAGAAAGAGCCAGAATTTTCATCGATTGATGGAGCCGATCCTTATGTGTCCTATATCGGGCCACTGCATCATAAATTAGTTAACGCTCTGGATCTACGGCGTAAAAACTATCGGTCTGAAGCCGTGGACAGTCTGCGAGCACAAGCCGAGCGCTGCTTAGTCGATTTGATCGACTCCGAGCCTGACTTGGCCCCTGCGCTTTGTAGAACGACGTTATCAGAAAGGGTGGTCGATGAAGCGCTAGGCTTGGGTCCGCTAGAACTATTGCTGAGGGACGATAGTATCAGTGAAGTGATGGTGAACTCTCCATCCGAAGTCTTTGTTGAACGGGCAGGGCGTTGTGAACGCTCGACGTTGCAGTTCAGTAGTGAAACCGCTCTTTTAGCCGTGATCGATAGAATTGTTTCACCGTTGGGGCGCCGTATCGATGAAAGCTCTCCCATGGTCGATGCACGGCTTCCTGATGGATCACGCGTCAATGCTGTGGTCGCTCCTATTGCCTTAAAGGGGCCGACCCTAACCGTAAGAAAGTTTCCTCGCAATCGTTTGGCAGGGGGCGACCTGTTGGCGAAAGGCGCAATGAGCAGCGCTATGCTCGCTTTTTTAAAAGTGTGTGTGGAACATAAAAAAAATATCCTCGTGTCGGGAGGTACAGGCTCGGGCAAGACGACGCTATTGAATGTATTAACCGATTTTATTGGTTCGTCAGAGCGGATCATCACCATCGAAGATGCGGCGGAATTAAAGCTGGAACATGCAAACGTAGTGACCTTAGAGGCAAGGCCGGCGAACGTTGAAGGAAAAGGTTTAATCAGCATTCGGGATCTGGTGCGCAATGCGTTGCGAATGCGGCCCGATCGGATCGTGGTAGGAGAATGCCGTGGGGGTGAGGCATTTGATATGTTAGCGGCGATGAATACTGGGCACGAGGGGTCAATGACCACCTTGCATGCGAACTCGCCTCGGGAGGCGATGAATCGGTTAGAGACATTAATTATGCTGGCTGGAATGGATTTACCACTGACAGTGGTGCGCGATCACATTTCGGCAAGTATCAATATTATCGTTCAGCAAAGCCGGTTGAATAATGGGCGCCGTGTAGTGAGCTCTATTACTGAAATATGTGGGCAAGAAAGTGGTCGAATTCTGCTTCAAGAGCTGTTTCATGCCAAAGAGCACGAGGGAGACAGGGTGGAGTTTAATGCCAACGGATTATTTCCACAGAGCTTTGAAGCTCAAGCTAACGAGCTGTGTTCCGAGTGGTTTACCGCAAAAACGCTGGCATAACTGGATGGCCTCGACGAAAGGTCATAGTAAGCCACCGCACGTTTTCTTAGGTGTTTGAATGTTGTTTCTTCTTTTTATTCTATTAATCATTACGGCAGTTTCTTTGGCGTTGTATGTGGCGATGCCGTGGTCATTAGCGTCATGGATTAAGCGAAAAAGACAGCTTGATGTGCAGTCTAAAGAGGCGTTTGAAACCGTATTTTTGTTCTTCAGCTTAGCTTCCTTACGTACCGCATTAAGTGTCGCTTTAGGACTGAGTTATTTTCTGCTTGTAATTACCACTGGAAGTTGGCTGATTGCTTTGCTCGCCCCGACTGCACTGATGACGGCATGGCCTGCCTTACTGCGTGCAATACAAACAAAGCGCCAACGAAAAGTGTGCAGGCAACTGCCTGATTTTATTCAAGCGTTAGCGCTCAGTTCCAGAGCAGGATTGGGCGTGCAGACCGCTTTCATACAGCTCGTTCCGCGCTGTGCGAACCCCCTTCGTTCAGAGCTTGAGCTTTGTATAAAAGAACAGCAACTGGGTATTACGTTGCAGCAAACACTACAGAGTCTTTATCTGCGCGTCCCTCATGAGGGTACGCAGTTATTAGCCTCTAGTTTAACGATGGTGCAACGCAGTGGTGGACGTATTGCGGACATTCTGGAGCGATTGGCCTTAAGTTTACGTACCCAGCTTCATCTCGAAGACAAGGTTAAGGCGCTGACGGCACAAGCCACCTTGCAAGCTTGGGTTATGGCGGTCATGCCCTTGTTCATCGCCATGTCACTGAGTCTGATGCAGCCCGAGTTAATGCGTCCATTGTGGACTGAGTTTAGTGGGTGGGTAGTCATAGGCATTGTGTTGTTACTGGAGTTTGTCGGGTTGCGCTTACTCATCAAGATTGCGCGTATACAGGTATGACAATGCAAAATTTATGGTTCTATTTATCGGCGTGTTTACTGGCCGTAGCAATAAGTCTTTGTTTTATGGTGTTAACTCCCTATGTGGTGAAGTGGGTGGTTGCCATTGCTTCAAGATTGAAGCGAATGGAGTCAAACTGGACGCGTCGTTCTATTCAAAAAATAGGACGTAGGGCTTGGCATTATGTACCTTGGACAGCACGACGTCATCTGCGGCAGGTAATTCACGGCGATGAGGCTCAATATGTAATAGCTGCCCAACACATGCTGGGTAAGCAGGTGCTGATAGCGGGGTTAATGCCGCTAGGTTTTGTCGCTGTTCGATGGGTATTGGCACTAAAAGTAAATGTGTGGTGGGTTCCCGTCGCGGTGTTATTCGCCACCTTAGCGCCTTATTTACAGTATCGTTCGCAGCAACGTAAGTACCAGCGTCAACTTCGTCATCAATTGCCTTTTTTCCTTGATATTTTTGCGCTCTCTGTTGAAGCGGGTGCTGGCACGGTGTTGGCATTGCAAACCACTGCTGAAGCGTTGCCGGAAGGCTTATTGAAAAATGTCATCGAACGAACGGTGTTCGACATGCGTTCTGGACTCAGTCGTGAGCACAGTTTTAAAAAACTCGCTGTAGAAACAGGGGTCGACGAGATGGAGGCGCTAGCAAGCAGTATTGAGAATGCTGTGCAGATGGGGTTAAGTTTAGCGCCGGTATTAAGAGCACAATCGGATCAGTACCGCCAAGAGCGATTTTTGCGTGCAGAAAAGGCGGCGCTTGAGGCTCCGGTGAAAATGCTGTTCCCCATCGTTAGCTGCATTTTTCCTTGTACCTTTTTGGTGATTGCTTATCCCATCGTCCATCGTTTATTGAGTTCTTTTTAATGAAAAACGTAATGAGAGATGGGGCGCTAATTCAACCCGCTAGGTTAACGCAACTTCGTGTTCTGAAGGCGCGTAGCTTCAGAAGTCGATTGTTAGGGCTGCATGGCATTCCACTTCACGATCGACAAGATACGGTGCTTTGGTTGCCCGAGTGCCGGGCTGTACATAGTTTCTTCTTAACTAGTGTTCATACCGTTGTTTTCTTGGATGAACAGTATCACCTATTGAAAGGCCAGCAACTTATGCGGCCTTATGGCTATTACTACAGACGTAGAGCCACTCATGTGGTCGAGTTGCCCGCCGAGTTCCATGCGTATTCTGTTGATGTCCTACAAGCCGCTATTACTTCCCTACTTAAACGCGCTCGAAACATTTAACGAAATCATGTGTGCTGGCGATTAGTGATCGAGTTCGTTTTCGTTCACATTGGATTCGGCTTGTCTGGCCATGGCACTGGGGCCGAACACAGTTAAATAGATGGGATAAAAGCTGCAGTACAGCACCGCCATCAAGGCGAGGGTTACGGGTGTGCTGAGTAACTGTGCGCCGGATGGGCTTAAACCCATGGCTAATAGCAAATGCCCCAGCTTGTAGGTAAGGAAATACAGGCCTGCCCAGCATAAGCCGTAAACGATAAAAGGAAGCTTATTGCGCCAGCAGGCTACCATGGAATAGAAAAGCGCTTTTTTTATTGGAATGTGATGCCAGCCGACTAAGGCAGGAGCATGCCAAAAGATTGCTGAAATAAGAATATAAATCGCCGTAAACGTGATCATTGGTGCTCGCATCAGCGCAATGACGTCGGACTCAACTACCTGTCCTTCTTGAGGAATGGCGTTAAGAATGCCATCAACAAAGGGCAGGGTTGAAAGTAGACCTCCGGCCATGCATGCCAGCATATAGAGCAGCCCAAGTCGCAATAAAGGGCCCTTCACTTCAGCAGGTTTAATGGGCTTTAGCCACGCATTTAATGGCATGGTTTCGCCTTTAGCAATGCGATGACATGCGTTAAGGACGATAAATGTCAGCAGTGGTGTTGCGGTAATTAGCGCAATTTGTCCTAATACGGGTACGAGGTAGCTCAGGTTAATGAGCATGTTTGTGACTAGGCTCCAGAAGAACATAGCCATGGGTTGGCGTTTAAAAAGAAGCATGCCTTCTTTAACCCAAACCCAACCGTACGAAAGTGGCAATGTAGCTGCTTGCATGATGAATCTCTGAGGGTAAAACGGGATTAACCTAGTTTGGGTGCGCTATGAGCACGTCTTTCACGTAACACTCGTTCAAAGTGTCGAGGGTCGTGAGGCTTAAGCGTTTGCGCGGGTCTGGGTAAAAAGAAATCATAAAGTCGTGATATCCAGAAACGCAAGGCGGCTGCTTGCAATAGGTAGGGCCACGCCTCATGTTCTGCCTCGGTAAAGGGCCTGATTGAATGGTAGGCGCTTAACCAAGACTGTACTTTGTGAGTATCAAACTTACCCGTATTTCGATGGATGCACCAGTCGTTCACACTGACCGCTACGTCAAATAACCACGTGTCGCAGCCTGCAAAGTAAAAGTCGATGAAACCACCCATCACCGGCGCTTCACTTGTGCCTGCAAACAGCACATTGTCGCGAAACAAGTCGCAATGCGCAGGCCCAAAGGGTAAAGACTGGTAGACGTCAGAAGCAGCAAATTCGCGTTGCTCGTCCAGCACCGTCAACAGTAAGTCTTTTTGATCAACTGACAAAAACTCAAGTAAAGAGGGGGCTGTTTTTAGCCACCACTCTAAACCACGTAAGTTGGGCTGTTGAATATGAAAATCTTTGGCGGCTAGGTGCGTACGAGCCAAGGTGAGGCCTGCCAACGCACAGTGTTTTGCACTTGGGTCTGGCTCATACCCACCTGCTAGCCGGCTCACAATGGCAGTAGGTTTATTGTGTAAGGTCGTGAGGCGGCCACCGTTGTTTAGGGTTTGAGGTTGTGGAACAGGAATCCCTTTCTGAGCGAGGTGATGCATTAACTCGATATAAAAAGGTAATTGCTCGGCGGTGAGTACCTCAAACAAGGTCAGTACAAACTCACCCTTCGTCGTGGTTAAAAAGTAATTCGTATTTTCAATGCCAGCGGTGATACCGCGCAAACTGATCAGTTCGCCTATATTGAAGTTAAGCAATAGCCCGCGCGCGTCGTCATCGGTAACAGTGGTAAAAACAGCCATACTTTATGAATTTACGAGTAAAGGTAAGAATGCGCCTAATCTGGCGATCGAATCGCTAACTTTAACCTTTTTATAGCGTTGCTGCGAGAAAGTGGGGCCTATTCTAGTGAAAATAGGCTTGTTTTGGCGCTGAAGCACGTTGCTAGCGTAAAATACGTCTTTATTCGTTTTGTTTTGGTGAAGTTTTTTGTGACCGCTCCAATTTGCTCTGACTCTGTATCCTTACCCGCCAAGGGTGCGGCGCCCGATAGCTTAAGTCCTTGGGCGCTATGCGTAGCACCGATGATTGACGTAACGGATCGCCATTGCCGTTATTTCCATCGCCTACTCGCGCCCAAGGCTCGTCTCTATACCGAGATGATCACCACGGGTGCGTTGCAGTATGGGGATGTCGAGCGCTTATTGCGTTTTGATGCATCTGAAAACCCGATTGCGTTGCAATTAGGAGGCTCCGACCCCAGCGCGTTGGCTCTCAGCGCTAAATTGGGAGAGCAGTGGGGTTACGATGAAATTAACCTGAATTGCGGTTGTCCTTCCGAGCGCGTTCAAAAAGGTGCTTTTGGTGCTTGTTTGATGGCCGAGCCCGAATTAGTAGCAGACTGCGTCAAGGCCATGCAAGATGCCGTATCGATTCCGGTGACGGTAAAGCATCGTTTGGGCTTAGATTACATGGACAGCTATGACTTTGTCCGTGACTTTGTGGGGAAGCAGCATGATGTGGGTGTACGCGTTTTTATCGTTCATGCCCGAAATGCCGTGCTGAAGGGGTTATCGCCTAAAGAAAATCGAGATATTCCCCCTCTACGTTACGATTGGGCCCATCGTTTAACGCTGGATTTTCCTGACTCAATTTTTGTATTGAATGGGGGATTAGCAACGTGCGAGCAGTCATTAGACCAGTTACAGCGTTTTGATGGCGTAATGCTGGGCCGAGCCGCTTGGCACACACCGGGCGTGCTTAGGGAAATCAGTCAGCATTTATGGCCTACGCTTGCACATCAGCCAGACGAAGCGATCGTGCAACGTATGTTTAATTATGCGCAGCAATTGATTGCTGAAGGGCTGAATTTACGAATGGCTACGCGAGCGATGTTAGGTTGGCCGCACGGTAAGCAAGGGGCAAGAAAATGGCGGCGCACCTTGTCAGATGCGCCAACCATGAATACTAACGATCCCGCGGTATTGTTAACGGCATGGGAAGAGCTAAAACAGGCCCAGTCGCTTGCAACGGATTAAGCAGCACCTTCTTGGTCACTTGGCCAGTCGCGTATATACGCCTTAAGCATCCGGTTCTCAAACTGTTGCGCCTCTACAATGGCTTTTGCCATATCGTAGAACGAGATAACCCCCATGAGGGTAGGCCCATCCATGACGGGCATGTATCGAGCATGTTTAGCGAGCATTAAGCGCTGAACTTCGTCTGCGCTTGTGTTGGGCGTGACACTAACCGGAGCGTCATCCATGATGGCACGGACCGTTGTTTGTTCGCTGCTTTTATTTGAATGATGAATGTGCCGAATTAGCTCGCGGAAGGTCAACATACCTACCAGTTCCCCATGCTCCATAACGACTAACGAGCCCACATCTTGTTCGCTCATGATTTCTATCGCTTTTTTTATGAGAGTGTCCGGTGAAGCCGTATACAGGATATTCCCTTTGACCCGTAAGATTTCACTAACTTTTAACATGTGATGACTCCTGAACAGTGCTAAGGGGCGTACTTAGCGTGGTTTCTAATGATTTTGATAATTGGTTAAGGGTTTCAGGGGACTGAAATAATTGTTTTAAGCTTAAAGCTTGATTTCCCAATGTCGCGCTAAGCAATGCCATCATCGAGCAGGTCACGGGCTGATCAGCTTGTGTGCGGTTAATGAGGAAGCGATCGATTAACGGCGCTAAGACTTCGTTTTCTGTATTACACGTCAAAGCCCAACGTTCCACGTCGTTCTCAATGGTATTGGCAACGTAGGCTTCCTTCTTAAGTTCTGTTAATACGGCACTTAAGTCAGAGGGGTCTCGATGTAAGCGTTCACTTAATTCATCAAGGCTTAGGCCGATCGGTGTGCCGCCCTGATGGCGCCAAAGCTCGTACAGTAACGCAATGGCGTTAACAAAAGGGGCGCCGGAATAGGTGCGAGTGTAACGCTCTCGTTTACGTAAGTCGGGCAAAATGGCGACAACGGTTGCCCCCAGCAGTACGACCATCCACGACAAGTACATCCACATCAAAAAGATAGGAACCGTCGCAAACGCCCCGTAAATAAGCGTATAGGTAGGGAATTGCGTGATATAGAAAGCGAAGCCACTTTTCAAGACCTCTAAACAGAAAGCGGTGAACACACCACCCACCAACGCATCACGCCATAAGACTTGTCGGTTGGGGACATAGGCAAATAGGGCGGTTAACCCAATGACAGTGAGCAGAAAAGGTAGGTATGACAGGCCGAACCCGGTGATAAGAGGAAGATTGCCAATGTAGCCCAGTGATTCACGGGCTACCACCGAGCTTGCCCAAATACTGGCACCTGCCAAAATGGGACCTAAGGAAATAATGGCCCAATAAACAAGAATGCGTTGTCCGATTGGACGTTTTTCAGTCACTAGCCAAATATCGTTAAAGGTTTCATCAATCGTAGAGATCAACATGATTGACGTTACAATTAAAAATAAGCTACCGATTGCCGTCAGGCTTGATGCCTTTTCAGCGAACTGGTTTAAGTAGGACATTACCGTCTCAGAGACGGCGGCAGGCATTAGATTCGATGTTAAAAAAGATTCTAAGGCCCCTCTGAATTCGTTGAAAAGCGGAAAGGCCGTGAACAAGGCCAATACCACTGCCAGTAGCGGAACAATGGCCAGAATGGTCGTGAACGTAAGACTGGAAGCCACTTGTGTTAATTTACGCTCGGCAATACGCCCCAA
Organism: Paenalcaligenes sp. DL 463; assembly: GCF_057475185.1. Taxonomy (NCBI): domain Bacteria; kingdom Pseudomonadati; phylum Pseudomonadota; class Betaproteobacteria; order Burkholderiales; family Alcaligenaceae; genus Paenalcaligenes; species Paenalcaligenes sp. DL 463. The sequence continues at coordinate 1,519,000 of NZ_JBYBKX010000001.1, forward strand.
CATAAACGTTAACGTGCTTTTGGTGTCAGTCCACCAAGACGTCCCTGAAGCGTTAACTGAAACGACGGGGGCCTCGGCCGGTTTTGCTGGCTGGGTTTCTGGCACAGGTGTTTTCGTAGTCATAATAGGGCGTCACCGCTTTGTGAAACAAATTAAGGCCTTTACTGCCTTTATAGTTCGGTTCAGGTGATAATAACAGTATGGAACAACGATTGAATCCCGTATTACACCGAGTTGCAGCCTTCGCGTTACTCGCATTGATCATTTTATGCTTAGGGTGGGAGCTCTGGTGGGCACCCTTGCGCCCGGGCGGCTCTTATTTAGTCCTGAAAGTCATCCCGCTGCTTTTTCCACTTCGTGGGGTATTAAAAGGTAATTTGTATACCTTGCAGTGGTCATCCATGTTGGTACTACTGTATTTCATGGAAGGTTGCGTGAGAGCCTGGTCTGACCCCGACATAATGTCGGTCTATCTGGCCATGATTGAAATCGCACTTTCTAGCCTGTTTTATTTTTGTGCCATTTTCTATTTATGGCCGGCCAAGAAGGCGGCAAAATCGCGAGCGAAGTTGGCGAAAGCAGCGAAAAGCTCTGAACTTGACCATTAAGGTAAAACTACCATGTCATTGTCTTTAGACGAGCTTCGGGTTAGCAATTCTTTTGCAGAACTGCCTTCTGATTTTTACACCGAGCTGTCTCCCGAAGGATTGCGTAACGCTACCTTGCTGCATGTGAATGAAGCGCTGGGACAACAATTGGGGTTGTCCAAAACGCTCTTGCACAGCAAGGAAATGCTATCGGTTTTTTCTGGAAATGCGCCATTACCTAATGGTAGAACATTGGCCGCAGTCTATAGCGGCCATCAGTTTGGTGTGTGGGCAGGGCAATTGGGTGATGGTAGGGCGCACCTATTAGGAGCCTTACCCAGTGCATCAGGTCCTCAAGAATTGCAACTTAAAGGTTCAGGCCTAACACCTTATTCACGCATGGGCGATGGGCGCGCTGTTTTGCGTTCCTCAGTACGTGAGTATTTATGTAGTGAAGCCATGCATGGGCTGGGCATTGCCACAACGCGTGCGCTGGCCCTTGTTACATCTCCCGTTCCTGTGTATCGCGAAAGTGTGGAAACGGCAGCGATTGTCACGCGAGTGTCTCCTAGCTTCGTGCGTTTTGGCTCTTTTGAGCATTGGTTGGGTAAGCCCGAGCCGATGCGCCAGCTTTTGCATTACGTGCTTGAGCACTTTTATCCGCATATTAAACAGCAAAATAAGCTTGATGATGCGGGCCTAGCGCGCGAGCTGTTGCGTGAGGTTAGTGTTCGCACTGCCCAAATGGTCGCCGACTGGCAAACAGTGGGCTTTTGTCATGGTGTAATGAACACCGACAATATGTCCATTCTGGGCTTAAGCATTGATTATGGCCCCTTTGGTTTTATGGATGCCTTCAGGGTGAATCATGTTTGTAATACCACCGACAGGCAAGGCCGGTATGCATGGAACAACCAACCTTCTATGGCACATTGGAATTTGTTCCGCTTAGCCAGTGCGTTGACAACGCTGGGCGCAACGCCGGACCAACTGACCGAGAGCCTTGATGGCTTTGAGTCTGCTTTTTTAGAGCGCTACCATACGAATCTCGCTGCTAAGCTCGGGCTAAGCGAATGGATAGAGGGCGACAGTGCCTTAGTCGATAATTGGTGGCGCTTATTGCATTATGATCAAGCGGATTTTAGTTTAAGTTTTCGAGCCTTAGCGTGGGCTCCCGAGCAGCCGGATGACTTTATCTCTTTATTTAACGATAAAGATAAGGCCCGCGAATGGTTGGACGCCTATCAACATCGCTTATCGGCACAAAGCCTAAGTGTTGAGTCGCGTAGGGCGTCAATGAACCAAGCTAATCCTCTTTATGTGTTGCGCAATCACTTGGCACAAGAAGCGATCGATGCGGCAAAGAAAGGCGATAACTCGGTGATACGTGATTTGCTTAAAGTCTTGGCGGATCCGTACGTCGAACACGCAGGTTTAGAAGCGTATTCAAAACCACCACCTCCTGACCTTAGTTCAACGCCGTTAAGCTGCTCTTCTTGATGCGTCGGTTTTTACGATGCACGTCTGGTGCATTAGTGCAATAATTGCCGTTCTATCGGCTTGTTTTTGAAAATTGTTTATGTCTGCAAATACATTAGGAACACTGTTTCGCGTCACGAATTTCGGCGAGTCTCACGGACCGGCAATCGGCGCGGTGGTTGATGGCTGCCCACCCGGTCTGGACCTGTCTGTAGACGACATACAGTTCGAGCTTGATCGGCGCCGACCCGGTACGTCACGGCACGTAACGCAACGCCAAGAAGCCGATAAGGTTGAAATTTTATCGGGTGTGTACGAAGGGAAAACCACAGGCGCCCCGATCGCGTTGCTTATTCAAAATACGGATCAGCGAAGCAAGGACTACGGCAATTTGCTGGAAACATTCAGACCGGGTCACGCCGACTACACGTACTGGCGTAAGTACGAACATCGCGACCCCCGTGGGGGTGGCCGCTCATCGGCTCGCCTTACGGCGCCTACTGTCGCGGCGGGTGCTATTGCGAAAAAATGGTTAAAACAAAGCTTTGAAACAGAAATACGGGCCTACATGAGCCAGCTTGGCCCGATCGTGATTCCTTTTAAAAATTGGGAAGATGTTCCTAATAACCCTTTCTACGCCCCCGATGCATCGGTGGTTCCAGAGCTTGAGTCCTTTATGGACTCCTTGCGCAAAGACGGTGACTCTATCGGCGCGCGGATTGAGGTCGTGGCCGAACAGGTGCCCGCCGGATTGGGCGAGCCTATTTACGGACGATTAGACGCTGATATCGCCTATGCCATGATGGGCTTAAATGCCGTCAAAGGTGTTGAAATCGGAGCAGGCTTTGAAAGTGTGTCACAACGGGGTTCCGAGCATGGCGACGCGATACATCCCGATGGTTTCGAGACGAATCACGCGGGCGGTATCTTGGGTGGTATTTCCTCAGGTCAAGAGATCCGGGTATCCCTTGCTATTAAGCCCACCTCTAGCATCCGTATTAAGCGACCCTCGATTAACCAGCAGGGCGAAAGCGTAGAAGTGCAGACCTTAGGTAGGCATGATCCATGTGTGGGGATTCGAGCAGCTCCTATTGCTGAGGCCTTGTTAGCCATCGTTCTGATGGATCAAGCGCTACGTCAACGCGCACAGTGTGGTCACTGGCAACCCTAAAAGGAATACGTTTTCATGAAAAAACACTTTCGTTTTGGACGAACTTTAGTGGCAGGCGCACTTAGTGTGTCTTTATTAGCCAGTTGTGCAGCGGTTAACACGACGTCGAGCGGAGCGGTGGGCGTTGAGCGTAAACAATACATGTCCGGACTCGTCTCTGAGGCTGAGCTGAATCAAACGGCTGCCCAACAGTATGCGCAAACCATACAAAAAGCGCGCAGCCAGGGTGCCGTTGATGTCGATGCCGCGCAAACCAAACGTGTGCGTGCGATTTCCCAACGTTTAGTTCAGCAAGTGGGTGTATTCAGACCAGATGCCGCCAACTGGAACTGGGAGGTGCATGTTCTGAAGTCGGATGAGGTGAATGCCTGGTGTATGCCGGGTGGCAAGATGGCGGTCTACAGTGGGTTAATTCAAAAAATCAATGCGACGGACGACGAGCTTGCGGCAGTGATGGGCCATGAAATTGCCCATGCTTTGCGCGAACACTCCAGAGAACAAGTATCGCAGCAAATGGCGACAAACATTGGTTTATCCGTGTTGTCTGCGGTGATTGGGAACGCCGCCGTAGGAGACATGGGCTCGACCTTAACAGACGTGATGTTTACGCTACCCAATAGTCGCACTCACGAACTCGAGGCCGATCGGATTGGTGTTGAGCTAGCAGCTAGAGCCGGATACGACCCTCGTGCAGCCATTAGTTTGTGGAAGAAAATGGAACAACTCTCTGGTGCGGGCGGACCTCCCGAAATACTTTCTACGCATCCCTCGCCACAGTCTCGTATTGCAGACTTGCAAGTGGCAGCAGAGCGCGTTCTTCCTTTGTATCAGCAAGCCAAATAGTCTAAACCGTTAAATACGCCCGCTGCACCGCGGGCGTCATGCATTATTGAACAGACGTTTCAACTTAAGCTAGCAGTGATGGTACTAGTATAGATACTGGTCTTGTTTGAAGTTTAGTGACTGGCATAATAAGAATTATCGATAGTAAATCACGCTTACCGCTATGTTTTTAAAGAGAATACACCATGGCAAAAACCTTATATGACAAGTTGTTTGATGCACACGTGGTGCATCAAGAGTCGGATGGTACCTGTTTACTGTACATAGACAGACACCTTTTGCACGAAGTGACCAGCCCCCAAGCTTTCGAAGGGCTGCAGCTGGCGGGTCGTAAACCATGGCGTATCAGTGCAAATTTGGCTGTTGCCGACCATAACGTGCCGACCACTTCTCGAGCAGCGGGCATTGAAGATCCTATTTCAAAACTGCAGGTTGATACGCTAGATAGCAACTGCGATACCTTCAATATCACGCAGTTTAAAATGAATGACTTACGCCAAGGGATCGTGCACATCATTGGTCCAGAACAAGGTGCTACGTTGCCTGGGATGACCGTTGTGTGCGGCGACTCACACACCAGTACGCATGGTGCCGTGGGGGCGTTAGCTTTTGGTATCGGAACCTCTGAAGTCGAGCACGTACTCGCTACACAGACCTTGTTGATGAAAAAGAACAAGAGCATGTTGATCGAGATCGACGGTAAATTGCCGTTTGGGTGCACAGCGAAAGACCTCATACTGTATGTAATCGGAAAGATCGGTACCGCTGGTGGAACCGGTTACGCCATCGAATTTGGTGGTTCTGCTGTTCGTGATCTCAGCATGGAAGGGCGCATGACCGTCTGTAATATGGCGATTGAAGCCGGAGCGCGTTCTGGAATGGTGGCGGTAGATCAGAAAACCATTGATTACTTCGTGGGTCGTCCTTATGCGCCCAAAGGCGAAGCCTGGGATCAGGCGGTGGAATACTGGAAAACGCTGCATTCAGATGAGGGCGCAAGCTTCGACGAGGTGATTCGTTTTAACGCGGCTGATATCACACCTCAAGTCACGTGGGGCACCTCACCCGAGATGGTATTACCGATTGATGCACGTGTCCCCGATCCTGATAAAGAAAAAGACAGCGGTCGTCGCGACGGTATGATTCGTGCGCTAGAGTACATGGGACTTAATCCTAATCAGGAATTAAGCGATATTCGTATTGATCGTGTCTTTATTGGCTCCTGTACCAATGCGCGTATTGAAGATTTACGTGCAGCGGCTCACGTGGCACGTGGACGAAAAGTGGCATCTAATGTCATACAGGCTATGGTTGTACCCGGTTCTGGCTTAGTAAAAATGCAGGCAGAGCGCGAAGGTTTAGATAAGATTTTTATCGAGGCGGGCTTCGAGTGGCGTGAGCCCGGATGCTCCATGTGTCTGGCTATGAATGCAGATCGCCTTGAGCCCGGAGAACGTTGTGCATCAACGTCAAACCGAAATTTTGAAGGTCGCCAGGGGCAAGGTGGTCGTACTCATTTAGTCAGCCCAGCCATGGCCGCTGCCGCAGCAGTAGCGGGTCATTTCACCGACGTACGTAACTATAGCTAGGAGCCATTAATGCAAGCCTTTACTACACATACGGGTTTAGTTGCCCCTTTAGATAGGGAAAACGTCGACACTGACTTGATCATCCCTAAGCAGTTTTTAAAATCCATTAAACGCAGTGGTTTCGGGCCTAACTTGTTTGACGAGTTACGTTATTTGGACCACGGTGAGCCGGGGATGGATAACAGCAAGCGACCCTTAAATCCTGATTTTGTGCTTAATCAGCCCCGTTATCAGGGTGCCTCTGTGCTTTTAGCCCGCAAGAATTTTGGTTGTGGCTCTAGCCGAGAACACGCGCCATGGGCGTTGTTGCAATATGGTTTTAGAGCGATTATTGCGCCTTCTTTTGCTGATATTTTTTATAATAATAGTTTTAAAAATGGGTTGTTACCCATCACGTTAAGTGAGCTAGAAGTGGCTCGTTTATTTGATGAGGTACGCGGTTTTCCAAATTACGAATTACGCATTGATTTAGCGCAACAGCTTATTAGCACACCAGAAGGTCGTGAAATCCACTTTGAGATGGAGCCGTTTCGTAAAGAGACCTTATTGAAAGGCTTAGACGAAATTGGTCAAACCTTAGAAAAATCGGATTTGATTCGCCAATTCGAGGCTGAGCGATTGATGCGTCACCCATGGTTGGTAGGGTCAGCTAAAGGCTAGATTTCATACAGTGAGCGCGGGCGGACAGAGCCCGCGTTTTTATTTCTTTTATGTTCATGCCGTACTGATTGCGGCTTGAATTTTTGTTGATACGATTATGACTACACAAATTGCAGTATTACCCGGTGACGGTATTGGACCAGAAATTACGGAACAAGCCGTACGCGTTTTACGTTCTCTAGACTTAGACTTAACATTGGTCAACGCGAATGTAGGCGGCGCTGCCTACGACTCGCACGGCCACCCTTTGCCACCAGAAACCTTAGCGCTTGCAAAATCCTCTGCAGCCGTGTTGTTTGGTGCGGTAGGTGATTGGAAGTACGACAACTTGGCTCGCGAGTTTCGTCCAGAGCAAGCGATTTTAGGCTTACGTAAAGCGCTCGGTTTATTCGCCAATTTCCGTCCTGCGATTTTGTACCCGCAGTTGGCAAATGCCTCATCGCTAAAACCGGAAATTGTGTCGGGCCTTGATATTTTGATTCTGCGTGAACTCACTGGCGATATTTATTTCGGTCAGCCGCGTGGCGTGCGAACCGTAGAAGAGGGGCCTTTTGCAGGGCAGAAGCAAGCCTTTGATACCATGCACTATGCAGAAAGCGAAATTCGACGCATTGCGCACATCGGCTTTCAGGCTGCACAAAAACGCAGTCGAAAACTGTGTAGTGTTGATAAGGCAAACGTGCTTGAGACATCGCAGTTCTGGCGTGACATCATGATTGATGTATCGAGCGAGTATCCCGATGTCGAGCTAAGCCATATGTACATTGATAATGCGGCGATGCAGTTGGTGCGGGCACCTAAAGAATTTGACGTCATCGTAACGGGTAACTTGTTCGGTGACATACTTTCCGACGAGGCCGCCATGTTGACGGGGTCTATCGGTATGTTGCCTTCCGCTTCGCTTAATGCGTCGAATCAGGGGCTTTACGAGCCTAGCCATGGTTCAGCACCTGATATCGCAGGTCAAAATAAGGCCAATCCTTTAGCCACTATTTTGTCGGCAGCGATGTTGTTACGTTACTCCCTGAACGAGAATGCGCTTGCATTACGCGTGGAAAATGCGGTGCAATCGGTATTAGAACAAGGGTTGCGCACGTCAGATATCCATCAGCCGGGTACACAATTGGTGGGTACAAGTGAAATGGGCGACGCGGTCATTAAGGCATTAAACTAAAGGTAGCCAGTTTTTAAATTTATTTCAGGTGATTTTCATGACAAAAGCGGTAGGCTTAGTCGGATGGCGAGGTATGGTTGGCTCAGTGCTCATGCAACGCATGCGCGATGAGAACGATTTTTCATTGTTTGAGCCCGTGTTCTTCTCTACCAGTAATGCGGGTGGAGCGGCTCCGAAGTGGGCAGAAGGCGCAGGCCCCTTACAAAATGCGTTCGATATTGAAAGTTTGAAGAAACTTCCAATTATCGTCAGTGCGCAAGGCGGGGATTACACCAGCGAGGTCTATCCTAAGCTTCGTGCAGCTGGGTGGGATGGCTTGTGGATTGACGCCGCAAGCACGCTACGTATGGATGAAGACTCCATCATTGTTCTCGATCCTATTAATCGCGATGTGATTGATGCAGGATTGGCTAAAGGCGTAAAGCAGTTTATTGGTGGTAACTGCACGGTAAGTTGCATGTTGATGGGCTTGGGTGGCTTGTTTAAGCATGACCTGATCGACTGGATGACCTCCATGACCTATCAAGCCGCGTCGGGCGGTGGGGCGCAGCACATGCGTGAGCTCTTGACGCAGTTTGGTGATCTTAACGAGGCGGTTAAACCGCTGTTAGACGATCCGGCTTCTGCTATTTTAGAGATTGATCGTGGCGTTTTAGCCAAGCAACAAGACCCTAACTTGGGTCAGCAGCATTTTGGTGTGCCTCTTGGTGGTAGTCTCATTCCCTGGATCGACTCTGATTTGGGTGATGGAATGTCCAGAGAGGAATGGAAAGGCGGAGCAGAGACCAATAAGGTGTTGGGCCGCGATGCCAGCCGCTATGTTCCTGTTGATGGCCTTTGTGTGCGTATTGGTGCCATGCGCTCGCACAGCCAAGCGCTTACGATCAAGTTACGTCGTGATGTGCCTTTGGATGAAGTCAATCAAATCATTGCTGAAGGAACGCAATGGGCGAAGCTTATTCCCAACGAGCGTGAAGCCACTATGCAACACCTTACGCCTGTTGCGGTAACGGGTACGATGGATATTCCTGTTGGTCGCACACGCAAACTAGCAATGGGACCTGAGTATCTCAGCGCTTTCACAGTAGGGGACCAACTGTTGTGGGGTGCTGCAGAGCCTCTACGCAGGATGCTACGCATTGCACTCGGAGAGCTCTAAATGACTAAGCGCCGCCTTGGGGTGATGACTGTAAAAACGTCGTTGGCTGTATTTTTGGCGGCGCTTTCCGGGGCAGTCTCTGCTGTGGATATAGGCCATGCTCGGGTAGTTTCTGCGTCGAGCGAACCGCTACGTATTAGTGTACAACTGCGCAATGTAGACGACTTTTCAGCGTTGAAAGCGAGTATGGCGCCGCTAGCAAGTTGGGCGAATTACGCATTAACGCCTCCGCCAGAGATGTCCAGCTTGAAGATAGAGCTCGACCCGAAGACGTCACGCTTATTGATTCGAAGCGAGCACCCTAGCGATTCAAAAATAATAGATTTATTATTTGACGTTTCAAGTCCAAGTGGCGTGCAACGTCATCAAGTAAGTGTCTTAAACGCCTCAGCGTTAAGTTCGGTCAGTATTCCTGGCCAAGCACAGGACGAGTCGCCGTCGATAGCGGGTCCGGTATCAACAAACCAACAATCAGACCGGCCCGAGCCTGACGCTTCTGACGCCAGTGTGATGGTTAAGCGAGGGGATACCTTAAGTGCTATTGCCCGTCGTAACGCGTCTGCTGAATATACTGATTACCAATATATCGCAGCGCTTCATGCGTTAAATGAAAGCCGGTTCACGCACGGGAACATTAATTTTATTCAAGCTGGTGCACAGCTTCAACAACCAAGTCTTGATCAGATCTTGCAACACTCAGACCGAGACGCTCGCCGTTTCTTTGTGCAACAAGGGCAATGGTTTACGCAGTATAAGTCGCTCTTGGCTGCAGGTAACGCTCCGTCTTTCGCCGCAGAGCAAGCGACACAGGGGATAACAACTTCCTCTCAAGCGTCGTCGCCGACTGTTGAGCCTCAAGAGGACCGCTTGGAACTTGCTAACGTTGCTACAGATGGAACATCGTTTAGCGCTGATCAGGCAGTGTCCAATGCCGAGGCATTGGCCCACACTACGCAGCAGGTTTCCCAGTTAGAAGAAAACCTTAGTCATTTAAGTCGAGCGCTTCACGAGCAAGGTGAGGCAGCGAAAGATGCCTTGCTTGATGGTGCTAAAGAGCTAGGCGTAGATTTAGGGTCTCTTTCAACTTCGAACTCCACAACGAATCAGGCCAACGGCGCTGACTCTTCTATTAATAAACTCGCTGCTGCATCAAACGCATCAGTGGCCTCACCGACTACAGCAGGTAAAACAGTGTCTTGGATTCAAGAGCATATGCTCATGGTAATGTCGCTATTACTCGTCCTTTTAGTGGTATTAACTGTTTGGATATTACGCAGGGCTAACACGAGTCGGGGTGATATTGATTCGCCAGCACCCGTTAGTAGCGATATGGTCAGAGAAAAATTAGAAAAAATTAATCTTGATCTGGATGTACCTCCCTCTGATGAGCCGCCCAAGTCTTCTTAAGTTTTAAGGGTTGTAGCTTCATGACACGTATGGCGTTGGGGGTGTGTTACGACGGAAGTCCATGGCACGGCTGGCAAAGTCAGCCTAGCGGTAATACGATTCAGGATCAGTTGCAGCGGGCATTAAGTCAATTTTTAGCGCAGCCCACTTCAGTCATTTGCGCTGGGCGTACCGATACAGGCGTGCATGCCTTGAATCAAATTGTGCATCTGGATAGCACAGCGAATCGGACCATAGAGTCGTGGGTGAGAGGACTGAATGCACTCTTGCCACCCAGTATTTCGGTGCGCTGGGCACAGCCTGTTGACGACGAATTTCATGCTCGTTTTTCGGCATTAAAGCGCACTTATTTGTATGTGCTTAGGCTGGATCGTGTGCGTTCGCCGCTGCTTCACGCTAAGGTGGGTTGGGAGTATCGATCACTTGATGTAGCGGCAATGAAGCGGGCAGCGCAGTGCTTTGTAGGGCAACACGATTTCAGCAGTTTTAGGTCCTCTGAATGTCAGGCTAAAAGTCCGGTGCGTGATCTGAGCCTGTTGCATATAGATGAATATTCAGGGTTCTTGCTTTTTCAGTTCGAAGCTAACGCTTTTCTGCATCACATGATACGTAATCTGATGGGGGCTTTGCTGTACGTGGGATTGGGGCGAATGACTGTCGACGAGGTTGCTGATCTAATTTTGCGTAAAAATCGTCAGTTTGCGCCTCCCACCTATGCGCCCGATGGTTTGTATTTGGCTCAAGTGAACTACGACGTTAAGTATGGGCTGCCGGTGTACGAGCCTTTCGAGTTGTTGCAACAGCACTTAGGGCCTTGGGGCAGTAAAGGCGCGTAGAGCACTCATTTCGTGTGGGTTTACTACAGCATGCGTAGTGTAGGTGAATAGTATAAAATTGCAGCCTGAGCCTATATTGTCGGCTTTCATGGTGCCATCATTTCCGATCGCATCATTGTCTTGCGAATACTAATTTATGTCCTTTCTTTTACAACTATCGCGATTTATCGACTGGCTCAATAGCACTGTCGGTAAGACGGTGTCGTGGCTTACGTTACTGGTGGTCGTAGTCAGCGCTAGTAATGCCGTCATCCGAAAAATATTTAACAGTAGCTCTAATGCTTGGTTAGAACTGCAGTGGTATTTGTTTGGCGCCATTTTTTTGCTGGCTGCTGGCTACACCTTTTTATATAACGAGCATGTTCGCGTTGACGTGTTGGCTCAGCGCTTTTCTCGCCGGACCCAGGTTTATATCGATATTGCTGGGGTATTGCTGTTTTTACTACCTGCAGCGGTGCTTGTTTTTTGGTTGTCTCTGCCTTATTTTTGGCAGTCGTATGTCACTCACGAGCTGTCATCGAATACGGGCGGGTTAATTCGATGGCCTGTGAAACTATTGATACCGTTGGGCTTTGCGTTGCTGATTTTAGCTGGAGTGTCGCACGTTATTAAATCGGTGGGCTTTTTGATGGGCAAGTGTCCTGACCCCATTGCCAAGGGTAAAACCATCGAGTCCGAACTCGAGGTTGTTGACGACATCCGTCGATTAGCAGAAGAAAAAGAACAGCATCGTTTAGCGGCGATGCGTCAAAAAGAAAATAACAAGGGTCAATCATGACGGAGCTTCTCATCGCAAACTTGGCGCCCATCATGTTTGTGAACTTAATCGTTTTTTTACTGCTCGGTTTTCCGGTGGCATTTACGTTAGCGGCAACGGGCATTTTGTATGGTTTATTTGCGATTGAATTAAACCTAATGCAGCCCGCATTATTCCAAGCGTTACCCCAACGTATTTTTGGAATTGTGGCCAACGACACCTTGTTAGCTGTGCCGTTCTTTACCCTGATGGGGTTAATTCTAGAACGTTCGGGTATGGCTGAAGATCTACTCGATACTATCGGTCAGTTATTTGGACCCATCCGTGGTGGCTTAGCCATTGCAGTGGTGTTAGTGGGGGCTATGCTTGCCGCGACAACGGGTGTGATCTCTGCATCGGTTATTTCGATGGGGTTAATTTCTTTACCGATCATGTTGCGCTACGGTTACGACCGACGTTTGGCCAGTGGTGTCATCGCCGCTTCGGGAACCTTGTCACAGGTTATTCCACCTTCTATTGTCCTCATTATTCTTGCCGACCAACTTGGCAGATCAATTGGCGACATGTACAGAGGGGCCATGATACCGGGCTTGATCTTGGCCGGGTCCTATATTGCCTACGTGGTGATCTTGTCGTTGATTAAGCCTAAAAGTGCTCCCGCATTACCCGAAGAAGCGCGGGTATATATAGAACCTGACGGTAGCCGAGGCTTACGCTCGTTGCTAGTATTAACGGTGGTGGCAGCCATCGTTGCATATATTGGTGCAGGCTACTATTTTGGTGAGCAAGCCAATATTCCTGTCGATGAGCGTGTGGTAGTGCTGTTAATGATATGGGGGGCTACCGCGTTAATTTGTGCTTTGTTAAATAAGCACTTGAAGCTGGGGCTGTTGTCCCAAATTGCAGAGCGTGTCACCTTTGTCATGATCCCACCTCTGTTTCTTATTTTCCTTGTATTGGGAACTATTTTTATTGGTGTGGCCACCCCAACAGAAGGTGGAGCAATGGGAGCGGTAGGAGCCATACTGATGGCGGTGGGACGAGGCCGTTTGTCGTGGAAACTGCTGAATCAAGCCATGGTCTCCACCACGCGTTTGTCATGTTTTGTGGTCTTCATTTTGGTGGGCTCTACCATTTTCACCCTGAGCTTTAGGGGGATCGATGGGGATTTATGGGTTGAAAGCCTGCTAATAGATTTACCGGGTGGTGAGTGGGGCTTTCTGATTTTTGTTAGCGTTTTTACCTTTCTACTGGCGTTTTTCCTGGACTTCTTTGAGCTGGCCTTTATTATCGTGCCGTTGTTGGGCCCGATTGCCGATAAAATGGGAATAGACTTAATTTGGTTTGGCGTATTGTTAGCCGTTAATATGCAAACCTCGTTTATGCATCCTCCCTTTGGCTTCGCCTTGTTCTTTTTGCGCTCTGTTGCGCCGAAAGAAGATTACACCGATAAAGTGACAGGTCAGCGCATTGCAAAAGTCACCACTGGTGATATCTATTGGGGCTCGGTGCCTTTCATTGTGATTCAAGTGTTGATGGTCGCTGCCGTGATGCTTTTCCCCGGTATGGTCACGCACTATAAACAAGGGGTGGTTTTACTTGATGAGTCCAGCATTGAGTTTGGTACCGAGAACATCTATGGGGCTGACGCGTTTGGGGCAGACCCTTTTGGTGGCGACGCCGGAGCCGCCTTTCAGTAAATGATTGGCGTTGTTTGGTCTTAATGAATACCCCACAATACGAGTCCGTTTGTGGGGGTTCTTTTTTGTACCGTTTGAAATGATTAAACAGGAGTAAGCATGTCGTCTTTTAGCCGAGTTCGTGTCAAGTTATGTGGTTTTACTCAAGAAGCCGATGTGGATGTTGCTGTTCGTCTGGGTGCGGATGCCGTGGGGTTCGTGATGTACGAGCCCAGCAAACGTAATGTAAACATTGCGACGGCGGCACGACTTCGCCAACAGGTGCCTGCCTTTGTGTCTAGTGTTGCGTTGTTCGTGAATCCTACTTCTGAGTTTGTGCGCGAGGTAATCGAACGAGTACAGCCAGATTTGCTTCAGTTCCACGGCGATGAAAGTGTGAGTTTCTGCGAGTCGTTTCACCACCCGTACATTAAGGCATTCCGAGTGGGGGGGCCTGCCTCTGAAACGGCGGACCAAGTGCTAACCATGTGCTTGCCTTATCAGTCGGCAAAAGGGTGGTTATTTGACAGCTATAGCCCACAGTATGGGGGTACTGGCGTGCGCTTTGATCTGTCATTGCTCAGTGCGGTCGAACCGTACAGCCAACGTTGCGGCATTGCTATGATACTGGCAGGCGGGCTAGATGCCGAAAATGTTAAAGGCGCATTGAACGAAGTGGCTGCCTTTGCCGTTGATGTCAGCAGTGGGATCGAGTCGGCGCCAGGGCAAAAGCTAGCGTCTAAAATGCAGGCCTTTTTGCAGGCAGTACAGGCATAGGCACATCAGCAACGGGGCATTCGTATGCTTTTTATGCTGGATATCTCACAATAACGTATTGTTTTATCGCTTAAGGTGTAGAGATGACGACAGTGAGCATTGGGCCTTTTGTTTTTAATGCCACAGTGTTTTGGGCCTTTGCCTCGTTACTTGCGGCAGTCTTATTGGCCGCCTTTTACGAGAGACGTTATCAGACTCGTCTTGAAATCGTCGTTTGGCTTACCGCCTTTGTTGGGTTGCTCTTTGGCCGTTTAAGCTTTGTGATTCAATATTGGGATCACTATCGTCAACAGCCCATATCAATAATCGATATACGTGATGGCGGCTTAATTTGGCAATGGGTGTTGTTTGGCATGGCCGCTGTGCTCGCCATTGCGTTATGGCGATCCAGTCGTGTGCGCAAACGCGGTATTTTTGGGTGTTTACTTGCTGGTGCAGCAGTATGGGGGGCAGGGTTTGCTTATGTCCAGTTACAGCAAGAACCGTCGATGTCATTACCCAATCTAACGCTTACTGACCTAAACCTCGAGTCCGATCAGAGCGTAAACTTGAATGATTATCTCGGAAAACCCATTGTGCTGAATCTGTGGGCCACATGGTGCCCGCCATGTCGGCGCGAAATGCCCGTGTTACAAGCCGCACAAAGACAATATAGCGATGCACATTTTGTCTTCGCTAATCAACAAGAGTCTGATGCCGATGTGCTGAGTTATTTGGCGGCAGAGAACCTTGAATTACGCAACCTATTGCAGGATAAACGCGGCGAGCTTGCAGGGCTAGTCAACAGTAATGGGCTTCCGACGACGTTGTTTATCGACGCTTCTGGAACTATCAAGCAGGTGCGTATGGGTGAGGTGTCGTCGGCGAGTTTGGCCCATGAGTTAGAAAAAATCGGGGTTCGATAATTAACCGCCGATTATTACGCTTTCGCTTCTCTGGTTGCCATCGTCGTTGGTTTGGTTTGCAAGGCGTATCGGTTGGCGAGCACAGCGCATGCCATGAGCTGCACTTGATGGAAAATAATAAGCGGCAATAAGGCTGGCCCGATTGCGGCGCTGCTAAATAGTACTTGTGCCATGGGTACGCCTGTAGCCATGCTTTTTTTAGATCCGCAAAAGACAATGGTAATTTCGTCTTCGCGGTTAAAGCCTAAACGACGTGACAGTTGAGTCGTGGCGTACAGCATGACGGCCAGTAGAAGAAGGCAAATAGCGGTTAACAGCAACAGCGATGCAATGGGTACGGTTTGCCATAGTCCCCCAACCACAGAAGCACTAAAGGCTGTATAAACCACAAGTAAAATCGAGGTTTGATCCACGTTTCCTAGCCACTTTCGGTTGCGATCGATCCATTCCCCGATGAGTGGGCGCATGAGGTGCCCAACGACAAAGGGTAATAACAGCTGAATACTGATTTGGATCACAGCGTCTAAGGTATTGGCACTGCCGGGGTCTGCATCCAGCAATAACTTCAACAGTAAAGGGGTTAGGGCGATACCAATAAGGCTTGAAGCAGAGGCGCTACAAACGGCCGCCGGCACGTTTCCACGTGCGATCGAGGTAAACGCAATGGCGGATTGAACCGTACCTGGCAATACGCATAAATACAGCATCCCAACGTATAAAGGCCCCCCAAGTAAGGGTACGAGTATTGGCTTTGAAATCCAGCCTACGAGAGGGAATAAGACGAATGTGCAGGCAAACACAAGTAAGTGCAGCCGCCAGTGCATGATCCCCGCCAAAATGGCGGTTCGTGATAACTTGGCCCCGTGGAAGAAAAACAATGAGGCAATGGCGAGATTCGTAATCCATTCAAAGATTGTTGCGCCCACTCCCTGTGCGGGAAAAAAAGTGGCTGTGATCACAACAGCCATCAATATGAGCGTGAAGTTATCGAATAAAAGGCGTAGCTTAGCAATCATCGGAAGGGTTAACGGTAGGTTTCAATAAAATTATGTAAGATTTGACGCGCAATGGGCGTGTTTTTAAACTGCTCAAGGTGGTGCTCAGCGTCTAATTCTGACGCCATTTCAGGCGAGAGTCGTCCTATTAAACACGCTTGCATAATAGCGGGCGTAAACTCAGGATGAAACTGAACCGATAAGGCATGGAGGCCGTAGCGTAATATTTGGTGAGGATCCATTTTGCTAGACGCTAATACTTGGGTATTGGCTGGCAGTTTTAGCACCGCTTGCATGTGACTCAGATGCGCCAAAAAGGCGTCGTTCACGTGTGCCAGCAGAGGATCGTTTTTGGCCTCAGGGGTAGGATCGACACTGAAAGTGCCAAACTCGCGTCCTACTTGCAAATTGCCGACCACGCCGCCAAGGGCATGGGCCAGTAGTTGGTGGCCGTAGCAAATTCCTAAAATAGGCACCTGCTTAAGAAAAGCCTCTTTTAGCCAAACAGCGGTGCGCTCACTCCATGGTTCGCGGTCAGTGATCATGGCCCAAGAACCGCTAATCATGACTCCTTGATAGTCAGTTGGGTCTGGCAGCGGCGCCTCGGACTCCGCTACATTAACGCTAACGATTGGCACTTGATGGGCCATTTCTATAGCCTGTTTAAACCAGTCACTTTGATCCCCGACTCGCTGGGTGATGGCTTTGGGTGGCGTACCCGCTTGTATAAGTAAGAAAGCGCGCATGGCTGATATCTACGTCAAAATTACGATGGCCTGATTAAAATAGAAAGGTTTCGAGCGCTAAGTCTACACTGTGAACAGGGCTTGTGTTAGCAGAGGGACCAAGCGTTAGACTAAAAGCAATGTCGCATTGTGGTTGCTGGATTCCAGGGTTACACTTTGCGCGCCACTTTTTTCATCTGTACGGATTTATAAGGAAGTTACCATGCCTTCATTTGATGTTGTGTCTGAAGTCGATAAACATGAACTAAAAAACGCGGTTGATCAGGCTAACCGCGAGCTGGTTAATCGTTTTGACTTTAAGGGAACCAATGCTCGTTTCGAGTTAAATGAGTATGTGGTAACTCAGTTCGCGCCCAGCGTGTTTCAACTGGGCCAAATGTTACCTATTTTACGAGCACGTATGTCGGCACGTGAGATTGATGTTCGATGTCTGGATATCGCCGAGGCACAGGAAAACTTGGCGGAAGCCAGACAGGCTATTACGGTACGACAGGGTATCGATCAGCCAAACTCAAAAAAGCTCATTGCTGCATTAAAAGCCGCCAAAATTAAAGTTGAAGCCCAAATTAACGGTGATAAATTGCGAGTGACTGGTAAGAAGCGCGATGATCTACAGCAGGCTATTGCTCTGCTGCGTAAAACCGAGATAGAGCTTCCTTTGCAGTTTGAGAACTTTAGAGATTAAGCACTATGGGCGTAAGCGATATCCTGTGCGAAATATCCAGGTAATGATGGCTATGCAAAGGGCTAAAAACAGCAAGGTCATGCCCAGACTAAGCCATACGTTTACGTCGGCAATGCTGTAGAAGCTCCATCTAAAGCCGCTAATGAGATAAACCACTGGGTTGAATAGGCTGACACTTTGCCAAAAGGGCGGAAGCATATCAATGGAATAAAAGCTTCCCCCCAGAAAGGTTAACGGCGTAATAATCAGCATGGGCACTAACTGAAGCTTTTCAAAGTTATCTGCCCAAATACCGATAATAAAACCGAATAATGAGAAGGTAAAAGCGGTTAGAAATAAGAAGCCCAGCATCCAAACGGGGTGATCAATGCTAAAGGGTACAAACAGCTTTGCGGTAAGCAGAATGATGATGGCCAGTAAGATTGACTTGGTCGCGGCGGCGGCCACAAAGCTAAAGGTGATCTCCAAATACGAAACCGGTGCGGACATAATTTCGTAAATAGTTCGAGAAAACCTGGGGAAGTAAATGCCAAACGAGGCGTTAGAGATACTGTGCGTTAGTACCGAAAGCATCACTAGCCCGGGAACAATAAATGCACCGTAATTGATGCCTTGTACTTCGCTAATGCGTGTGCCTAATGCAGCACCGAACACAACGAAATATAAGGCAGTGGAAATTACGGGAGCAATAATGCTTTGTAGCAGTGTGCGTCGGGTTCTGGACATTTCGAAGGCGTAAATCGCTTGCATAGCGCGTAAATTCATTGTTTCGCCTCCATTAAACTCACAAAAATATCTTCCAACGAACTGCGATGTGTATCCACATCGTTAATCTCGATACCTGCTTGCTGCACGCGCATTAATAAATCAGGAACAGTTAGACCAATCTGCTCTTTGGCGTAGGTGTAAAGAATGGACTCACCGTTGTCGCTTAACGTTAAACCAAGTTCAACGAGGGAGTCTGGCAGTTGCTTAAGCGCGGTGCTGAGGTGTAATTGCAGTTGTTTCTCTCCAAAGGTTTGCATCAGCTTTTGTTTAGACTCAACAAGCAATAACTCACCATTTTGAATAATGCCGACGCGGTCGGCCATCTCTTCCGCCTCTTCAATGTAATGGGTGGTTAAGATGACTGTGACTCCTTTGGCTCGTAGGCGCCTAACCAATGCCCACATGTCTTGACGTAACGAGACATCCACGCCAGCGGTGGGCTCGTCTAAGAATAAGATGTCAGGTTGGTGAGACAAGGCTTTGGCAATCAGCACGCGCCGCTTCATTCCCCCTGATAGCGAAATTTGCGGGCTATGTCGTTTATCCCAAAGGCTTAATTCTTTTAGAATACGCTCGATCAGTTCGGGGTTTTTATCTTTACCAAACAGACCTCGACTGAAACTCACGCTATTTAATACGTTTTCGAAAGTTTCGGCCCCAATTTCTTGGGGAACCAAGCCGATCAGAGCACGCGCTTGGCGGTATTGTTTAATGTAATCATAGCCACCGATGGTTACGCTTCCACTGGTCGGATTGACCAAGCCACATATCATGCTGATAAGGGTGGTTTTCCCCGCTCCATTGGGCCCCAGCAGGGCGAAAATCTCCCCACGTTTTATGTCCAGACTGACGTCCTTAAGCGCGGTAAAGCCGTTGGCATAAACTTTAGACAAGTGTTTTATTTCAATGATGGAGTCGTTCATGGGCAACGAGTGGGCATAAAATGAATAAGAAGGGCTTGGATAGCAGTATACGTAATGGCGTAGCTCAATAGCTTAAAACCCGTGCTTTCTTCGTGGATCGCTTAGGTAGTCGTTAAAATGTAGTTCGTATTTGTAAAGTGAAGCAAGTGATGAGTCAGTTATTTAGCTTTTCCGATTACGACGAGGCTGCGATGCAGCAGGCGTTGATGTTGGCTAAAAAAGCATGGGAGTTGGGCGAGGTACCCGTGGGGGCCGTGTTAACAGACCCTCAAGGGGGCGTTATTGGCACGGGCTATAACCAGACCATTAGCATGCATGACCCAAGTGCTCATGCAGAGATGGTGGCGTTGCGTGATGCGGCTTTACGTCATAAAAATTACAGGTTGCCCGATACATCGCTATACGTCACGTTAGAGCCGTGTGTGATGTGCATAGGAGCGTTGATCCATGCGAGGGTTAAGCGAGTCGTTTTTGCCGCCTTGGATCCAAAAACAGGAGCTTGCGGCAGCGCACTAAGCCTACACCTTAGTGCCCTAAATCATCAAACGCTGGTCGAACACGGTTTGTTGGCGGACGAGGCTTCAGCCCTGCTGCGCGATTTTTTTAGGCAGCGCCGAGCGCAAGCAAAGCAGGCCAAACAGAACGCAAAGCAAGAAGAAAACGGGCTGCTATAGGTGCTTGCGATGTTGCGCTAAAAGCGCGATGATGAGCGCTTACCTCACTTAAGAAGCTATCGCCCCATGAGTCACGTTCATACCGATGATTGTCAAATCTGTCGCTCCGAAAATGATGCCATCTACATTATTTCTCCCTCCAGTGCTCTACCTGATTCCAACGCATTGTTTCGGGCGCAAAGCACCTTAAGTCAGTTGGGTTTCAGCAGTGTGATTGATTCGGATGCTACGGCAACCTTTCAACGCTTTGCGGGGACGGACGAGCAACGGCTTCAGGCATTTGATCGAGCATTACTTGGCGAGCATTCTATTGTTTTAGCCAGCCGAGGCGGGTATGGGCTCTCACGTTTACTTCCCCATATCAATTGGAAAGCCATTGCTGACAGTGGCAAACGCTTTGTTGGACATAGTGATTTTACGGCGTTTAATTTGGCGCTGCTTGCTCAGACAGGGGCTATTAGTTATGCAGGGCCTTGCGCAGCGTTCGATTTCGGTGCCGAACAGGTTGATGAGCTGACGGCTGATTTATTCGCTGAAACGATGCGCCACGAGTTAGAGGTTTTGAGTTTCGAATCCGTAGGCTCAGATCCCGTGGATGCTCGCGGTATATTGTGGGGGGGTAATCTCGCCATGGTGTGCTCGTTGTTGGGCACGCCGTACTTTCCTCAAATTGATGGCGGCATACTCTTTCTGGAAGATGTAGGTGAGCATCCTTACCGTATCGAACGCATGCTAAGCCAATTGCTTTATTCGGGCGTGCTCGATCGTCAGCATGCCATTTTATTGGGTAAGTTCAGCGACTACCGTTTAGCAGAGCACGATAACGGTTACTCCTTAGAAACCGTGATTCAGTGGCTTAAGCGCAACACCAAAGCGGCAGTTATTATGGGCCTACCTTACGGACATACCGAGATTAAGGCCACGTTGCCTGTGGGCAAGCAGGTAGGCGTGGCATGGGAAGACGACATGGCCTACTTATTGCTCGATGAACATCAGCACGATTAAATTTATTTAGAACAGGCTCTTGCTACACTAGAGGGTTGTTCACTTACACACTGAAAGTAAAGCTCTCGTGATTTCAACCGCAAACTTAACCATACAATTTGGTGCTAAACCCTTATTTGAGAACGTCAGCGTAAAATTTGGCGATGCTAATCGTTACGGCTTAATTGGTGCTAACGGCTCGGGCAAGTCAACGTTTATGAAAATCATCGGGGGCGACCTTGAGCCCACGGCAGGTAGCGTTGCGCTAGAGCCCGGCGTTAGGCTAGGTAAACTCAGACAAGATCAGTTTGCGTTTGAAGAGTATCGGGTGCTCGATGTGGTGCTCATGGGGCACACAGAGATGTGGGAAACCATGAGCGAGCGCGATGCGATTTACGCCAACCCCGAAGCCACTGAAGACGATTACATGCGAGCCGCCGATCTAGAGGCCCGTTTTGCTGAATACGATGGCTACACGGCGGAATCCCGAGCTGGCGAGTTACTGCTTGGCTTGGAGATCCCAGTAGAGCAGCATCAGCTTCCCATGAGTGAAATTGCACCGGGGTGGAAATTGCGAGTGCTATTGGCGCAAGCTCTCTTTTCTAACCCGGATGTGTTGCTACTTGATGAGCCCACGAATAACTTGGATATCAATACCATTCGTTGGCTAGAGGACGTACTCAATAGCTACCAAAGCACAATGATTATCATCAGTCATGACCGCCACTTTTTAAATCAAGTGTGCACGCACATGGCCGATTTGGATTACCGCGAGTTGCGGGTCTATCCTGGTAATTACGATGACTATATGTTGGCATCAAGCCAAGCGCGCGAGCGTGTGATGCAAGCCAATGCCAAAGCCAAAGAGCGTATTGGCGAGTTACAAGATTTCGTACGTCGCTTTTCAGCCAATAAGTCCAAAGCGCGTCAGGCGACCTCTCGTATCAAACAAATTGGCCGCATTAAAGCGGAAACGGTTGAGGTAAAACCATCGTCACGTCAAAACCCCTTTATTCGATTTGAACAAGCTAAGCCTTTGCATCGTTTGGCGGTAAAGGTAGAGGGGCTATCGAAGTCATACGATCGTCCGATTATTAACCGTCTTAATTTATCGGTAGATGCTGGCGAGCGTATCGCAATTGTGGGTGCGAACGGAGTAGGGAAGACCACTCTGCTACGGTTATTGCAAACAAATCTTGCACCCGATAGTGGCACGGTTGTTTGGGCAGAGAATGCCGATATTGGCTATATGGCCCAAGATGTTAGCGATCAATTCTCGGCTGATGTTAATTTGTTCGATTGGTTAAGCGACTATCGTCAAGAGGGCGATGATGATCAGTCACTTCGCTCAGTGTTAGGACGGTTATTATTTTCAGCTGATGACATTAAAAAAATGACCAACGTACTGTCAGGCGGTGAGAAAAACAGAATGACCTTCGGTCGTTTAATGTTGGGCCGTCATAATGTGCTGTTGCTTGACGAGCCGACGAACCACTTAGACATGGAATCCATCGAGTCGTTGCAGTTTGCACTTGAGAAGTATCAGGGTACGTTAATTTTTGTGTCGCATGACCGAGAGTTCGTATCCGGAGTGGCGACGAGAATTCTTGAGGTATTGCCAGAAGGTAAAATTGAGGACTTCATCGGCAATTACGATGATTATCTGGCCTACCGAGGTCTTGAGGTTTAATCACGCGAGTTCATGCTGTATACCCTGTCCCAATTTGCTCAATACGAAGAGGATATTAAACGCAGTCGATTCCTTGCTTTAGCCGCTCCCGTGACAACGGCTGAGCAAGCTCTCGCGTTTATCACCCAGCACAGTGTGCCAGAGGCCACTCATAATTGCTGGGCGTATCGAGTAGGTAGCGCCTATCGTTTCAACGATGATGGTGAGCCTGGTGGCACTGCCGGTAGGCCGATATTACAAGCCATTGAGGGGCAAGATTGTGATCAGGTAGTGGTTCTGGTCATTCGTTGGTTTGGCGGAGTCAAGCTTGGCACGGGTGGTTTGATGCGTGCTTATGGGGGCGTTGCCGCACAATGTTTGCGGCTAGCTGAAAAGCGAGAGCTAATAGATGAAAGTGAGCTCCACTGCCATTGCCCTTATCCCGATATTGATTTACTGCGTTCCAGAATGACTCAGTTCGATGCGAGGGTCATTGACGAGAGTTTCGGTGCAGAAGGGGTCGAGTGGCGTTTGGTGTTGCCGACAAGCTTGATTGATGATTTGCGTACAGCTTTTACGAATCTAAGCCGTGGGCAAATTCGCTTTTTTGATGATAACGAATCAACTAATGATTAAAAGCCCCTCGTTCACAAAATGTGGTGTCAACGAGGGGCTGAGATTTCACAGGGCTAGTGGTATACCACTGGCTTTTGCAAATTGAAATCTAATGGGCCGCAGGGCCTTTGCTTTGTTCGGCAGCAATTTCCGCATGAACTTGTTCCATGTCTACGGCTTTTACTTGGGCGACAAGCTCTTCAAGCTGTGACTCGGATAATGCACCCGAATGAGAAAACAATAGGACTTTTTCACGAAACACCATGATGGTGGGAATGGAGCGTATGCGCAGGGCAGTAGCTAACTCTTCCTCTTCTTCGGTATTCACTTTAGCAAAACTGATGTCTTCGTGTTTAGCCGCTACCGCTTCAAAGGTCGGTGCAAATTGGCGGCATGGTCCACACCAGGGTGCCCAAAAGTCAATGATAAGAGGTTTATCACCTTCTACTGCTGCTTGAAATGTACCTTCGCTTAGGTCGATTGTGCTCATCTGGTGAGTCCCCTATAAAAAAAGCGGCTTAACAAAGCCGCTTGGTTTTAACTGTATCGCTACCTTAGTGTAACGTGTTTTTCAACGTTGCTGCGTTATTCTAAAGCGTACTTTGCAACAAAGAGCAGCGCAACAATGATGGTGGCTGGGTGCAGGTCGCGGAAACGGCCTGTAGCGATTTTCAAGGCAGCGTAACTAATAAACCCGAAAGCCAAACCGTTCGCGATAGAGTAAGTGAAAGGCATCGCTAGGGCAGTTAGGGCTGCTGGAGCGGCCTCAGTGACGTCTTCCCATTCGACTTCTGTAATTTCACGCAGCATCAGACCCGCAACGTAAAGTAGGGCCGGAGCAGTAGCGTAACTTGGCACCACACCTGCTAATGGCGAGAAAAATAGCGCCAATAAAAAGAGCACACCAATGGTAAGTGCGGTAAGACCTGTACGGCCGCCCGCTTGAACGCCAGAGGCACTTTCTACATAAGCGGTGGTGCTACTGGTACCAATTAAAGAGCCGGCAACGATGGCAGTACTGTCAGCAAAAAGCGCGCGGCCTAAACGGTTGGGTTTGCCTTCTTCCATCAGGTTTGCACGTTTGGCTACACCGATCATGGTGCCTGTTGCATCAAACACTTCGACCAGAACCAGCACTAAAATCACATGAGCTAAACCCATGCTTAAGGCGCCCATGATATCCAGTTGTAGGAAGGTAGGGGCGAGGCTTGGCGGCATGGAGACGATGCCTTGGAATTGAGTGTGGCCTGTAAAAATTGACAGTACGGTCACGATCAAGATGCCAATTAAGATAGAGCCTCTAACTTTAAGCGCGTCCAGGGATGCGATGATGAAGAAGCCTAATATGGCGTAAAGAGCTTGATGCGAGGTCAGGTCACCTAAAGTGATGTTTGTTGCAGGGTTAGAGACAACGATCTGACTACTGGTTAAGGCGATTAAGGCTAGAAACAGACCGATACCCGCTGCAATGGCTGAGCGCAGAGAGCGAGGAATACCATCGACAATCCATCGTCGTACGCCGGTCACGGTCAGAATGATAAATATCACACCGGAAATAAAAACAGCCCCTAGCGCTTGTTGCCAAGTAAAGCCCATGGCTGCTACGACGGTAAAGGCGAAGAAGGCATTTAAGCCCATGCCCGGCGCCATACCGATTGGCCAGTTAGCGACAAAGGCCATGATGAAGGTACCAATCACAGCTGCTAAACATGTGGCGACAAAAATGGCGTCGCGGTCCATGCCTGTGGTGGATAGAATGTCTGGGTTTACGAAAATAATGTAGGACATGGTCAGGAAAGTGGTGATGCCCGCCACTATCTCTGTTCTTACGCTGGTACCGTGTTCGCTTAGCTTGAATAGACGTTCAAACATAAGTCTCCCCTGAGTGTTGTTATCGTGATCAAGATGACCTAGTGTGTCAAATTGTAAGTGGGATTCTAATCGCTTTTCATAGAAGTAGCCATTAGTGAATTTATCCCCTAGGTTCGGAAGTGGCAACGAGGAGTTTTCCCATATGGGAAAAACTTGTTATCTATGGCTATGACTGATAGATAGCGGGGGGGATTATACAGAATCCGTTAATTTCGAGTTAAACTCTGACTATGATTATTATTGGTTATGAAAGCTCTTGCGATGAAACAGGCGTGGCCGTCGTGTGCACAGAACGAGGCCTGTTGGCCCACGCCTTACACAGTCAAATCGCGATGCACGAAGCCTACGGTGGAGTCGTTCCCGAATTGGCATCTCGCGATCATATTCGTCGGGTGCTGCCTTTAACAGAGCAAACGCTGGCTCAAGCTAATTTACAGTTATCGGATGTCGACGCGGTAGCGTATACCGCAGGGCCGGGGCTGGCTGGGGCATTATTAGTGGGCGCCAGTGTCGCACGCTCAATGGCATGGGCCTTGGATTTACCCGCTATTCCCATTCACCACCTTGAAGGCCATTTGTTATCGCCGTTGCTCGCTACGCCAACGCCCGAGTTCCCGTTTATTGCTTTACTCGTGTCAGGTGGCCACACGCAGATTATGCAGGTCAATGGTGTTGGTGACTATGCGTTGCTAGGCGAGACCTTAGATGACGCGGCCGGAGAAGCCTTTGATAAAAGTGCGAAGCTAATGGGGCTGGGCTATCCAGGGGGGCCGGCGCTTTCGAAATTGGCACAACAGGGCAGGCCAGAGCAGATTGTGCTTCCTCGGCCCATGAAGCACAGCAAAGATTTGGATTTCAGTTTTAGTGGTTTAAAGACAGCGGTGCTTACTAAACTACGTGCCTTAGAGGCTGAACAAAAACCAGTTTCTACGCAAGATCTGGCGGATCTGGCTGCGGGCACTGAAGCCGCCATTGTTGATGTGTTGGCCACCAAAGCCATACGGGCACTTAAGCAAAGCGGATTGAAACGCTTGGTGGTTGCCGGTGGGGTCGGTGCTAATGCTCCTTTGCGTGCTCATTTGTTGCGTGAAGCGCAAGCCTTGCAGGCAGAAGTCTACTTTCCTCCTTTAGAGTTCTGCACTGATAACGGGGCAATGATTGCTTTTGCCGCCGCTTTACGTGCGCGAGCGGGCTTGTTACCCGATAATCTGAAAAAGGCCAGTTTTACCGTTAGACCTCGCTGGGATCTACACGAGGCCTCGTCTGTATAAGTCGTTTACCGCCGCTTTGATTTCACTTTAGGTTCTTTGCCTTGTAGCAGTCGACTAATATTGGTTTGGTGACGCCACAGCAAAATAACGCTAATAAGGCTTAAGCATAGAGCGATGCCTAGATTCAGAGACCAAATAGCGTTGCCCCCTATTACGTAATATACGGGGGCTAATACCGCGGCAATAATGGCGGATAGTGATGAATAGCGGCTAACGTAAAACACCAACACCCAGGTAACGAGGCTAAGCAGGCCGAGTAGGGGCTCGAGAGCAAACAGTATGCCCAAGCTGGTCGCCACGCCTTTACCCCCTTTGAATTTAAGGGTGAATGGATAAACATGCCCTATAAACACGGCCAGCGCAGAGATACCTGCAAGACTGGGGCTTAAGCTCCATAGGCTAATAGCAAGCTTCGTTAGGCACACGGCAATAACGCCTTTTAAGGTGTCTCCCAGTAAGGTGAAGGCCGCCGCCTTTTTATTACCACTTCGTAGGACATTCGTTGCTCCTGGATTCTTTGAGCCAAAATGTCGAGGATCTTCCAGCCCCATCAGCGCGCTCACAATTACCGCAAAAGGGATGGATCCCAGCAGGTAAGAGATAACCGAGACAAGGGGGGCAGCGATCAATAACGGTAACGAACTATCCATGAGGGCTCCAGAGGCTAGAGTCGCGATTCTAACCACTTCCATTCAAAACGACAAAGCATACGGGTACAATTAACTTGAATTCTGTAAATTATTTGGTTTATAAATGAAAATACTAGTTTCTAATGATGACGGTTACAACGCACCCGGTATCGAGGCCCTTTATGCAGCGTTAGCGGATTTAGGCGACTTAACGGTAATCGCTCCAGAAACTAACTGCAGTGCATCATCGAATGCGCTTACGTTAAATCGTCCTTTATTTGTAAAGCAAGCTTCAAACGGTTTTTATTACGTAAACGGTACGCCTTCTGATAGCGTGCACATTGCACTCACTGGGTTGCTTGACTTCAGGCCCGACCTTATTGTGTCAGGCATCAATAATGGGGCAAATATGGGTGACGACACCTTGTATTCCGGTACCGTTGCTGCAGCGATGGAAGGGCATTTGTTTGGAATACCGTCCATTGCGTTTTCCTTAGTCGATAAAGGCTGGGAGCATTTAGATACGGCTGCTCGTGTGGCGAAAGATGTGGTCCAGCGCTATCAGCACGAGCCATTGCCTGCAGGAACATTACTAAACGTGAATATACCGAATGTTGCCTACGAGGCGATCACTGAAACTCGAGTCACTCGCTTAGGTAAACGTCATCCCTCAGAGCCCGTCATTAAAAGCGTGACCCCTTCGGGTGAACCTATTTATTGGATTGGGCCGGTGGGTAAAGTCCGCGACTTTGCTAATGACACCGATTTTGGTGCCATACAGGATCGTGCCGTATCCATCTCCCCGCTGCGTTTTGATTTGACGAGTTATGACGATATTGCAGGGTTGCGTGGTTGGATGAGCAAAAATGAAACGCACAACTAATCGTTTTAATTGGACTGATGGCACCACCAACCGCTTTGGTCGTTCGCGTTTGGGAAGTGGTTTAACCACGAGCAATAGCAACGCGCGAGTCGTTCAGCCGGGACAACTGAAGCCTAAACAGCAGTGGGATGCCGCCACAACGTTAAGTAGCGTTAATTTGGGTTTGAACTCCGAGCGCTCGCGTGGCATGATGATCGATCGCTTGCGTCGGCAAGGAATTAACAACGAGCGCGTGCTTCAGGCAATGATGGCTGTGCCTAGACATTTGTTTATCGACGAAGGTTTAGCCAGCCGTGCCTACGAGGATGATGCACTACCTATAGGTTATGGGCAGACGATCTCTCAGCCTTGGATTGTTGCGCACATGATCTCGATGTTGTGTGAGCATCAACTGCCTGCTAAGATTCTCGAGGTAGGCGCTGGCTGTGGTTATCAAGCTGCAGTGTTAGCGCAGTTAATACCTGATGTTTACGCAATTGAACGTATTCAAGGGCTTTATCAGTTGGCGAATCAAAAAATACGCGAACTTAGGTTATCAAGTCGCGTTAGACTTAGCCATGCTGATGGCATGCTTGGGTTACCCCATGCTGCACCTTTTGATGCGATCATTGTTGCTGCCGCAGGTATTGCCATTCCTAAAGCGTTGCTTGAGCAATTAACAGTAGGCGGGCGTTTAATTGCTCCCGAAGGTTCGACAACGCAACGATTAATATTGATAGAGCGTACTGGTCCAGCGTCTTGGAATCGCGAAGAGCTTGATGCAGTTCGCTTTGTTCCATTACGATCCGGTACTCAGATTTAAGATTCTCAGGAGAGCCCTATGCAGCATTTAGGCAAAACTTTGTCATCAGCTGCTCGAGATTATCGATTCCGTCCTTTTAGTTCTGCAATGCTAAGCGTTGCAGCGGTCGCCGTGCTATTGGTTGGGTGTGCAAGTCGTACAGACCATGCCCCCATCGTTGATGGCACATCGGGTGCCCCTTCGACAAGCATTACGGCGCAAGGTAGCTACGTGGTTCAGTCGGGCGATACGTTGTACAAAATTGCCCAAATGCACAATATGGATGTGGCAACGTTAATCAACATCAATAATATCACTGACCCCTCACAGTTAAGAGTGGGTCAGCGTTTGGTGTTAGATAGCAGTGCAAGCCCTACAGGGCCAACCGTCGCTGTCATACCACCCCCCGTCACCACAACGCCTCCTACGGCTCCTGCAACCGATGCGCCCTTAACACCGCCTAAGCTTGAGCAACCCGCGAGTGCGCCGCGAGCAAGCGACGCTAGTTTGATTTCTTGGGATTGGCCAGCCAGAGGCGACATCATTCAAGCGTTTAATGCCAATACGAAGGGCATTGATCTTGCCGGAGCAGTTGGTGACCCTATTCATGCAGCGGCAGACGGTAAAGTTATGTATGCAGGCAATGGCGTGCGAGGTTTAGGTAATTTAATCTTGCTCGGTCATACAAACGGATTTATCACCGCATACGCACATAACGATTCCTTGGCCGTTAAAACGGGGGATGAAGTTAAAAAAGGTCAGCGAATCGCGTCCTTGGGTCAAACAGATACCACATCACCACGCCTGCACTTTGAGGTGCGTCGTCGTGGTACGCCAGTGAACCCTTTATCGTATTTGCCTGAGCGTTAAGGCTATTTTAGCTCTAACGTTTTTAAAGCCATAAGCGTAAACGCGGTGCAAAAAGGTACTTTGCATCGCGTTTTTGCGTTTTGATGCGCTGGGAGGCATGAGTTGATAAACTTAGCAGCGAGTTTTTATAGTAGCGGGTTTGGGCGTACGCTCTAGCTCGAGTAATTAGTGTTGGAATCATTGGGCTAGTGGTTTAACGATGACATACATATTGGATATAGAGTCTCTCGATTTAGAGGGACGTGGGGTGGGGCATCACGAAGGGAAGGTGGTGTTTGTGGATGGGGTGCTGCCCGGTGAGCGCGCAGAGGTTAAAACGGTACGTGCTAAGACGTCTTATGATAAGGCCAGTGTAGTAAAGCTATTAACTCACTCTGCGCAGCGTGTAGAGCCTCCCTGTCCTAATTTCAATCTATGTGGTGGGTGCGTCATGCAGCACTTGCAGCCCAGCGCGCAGGTGGCTGTAAAGCAACGTGTTCTTGAAGATGCCCTACACCACTTAGGGGGTGTTAAAGCGCAAACCATGTTGCCGGCCATGCACGGTCCTTATTGGGGTTATCGTTATCGAGCTCGTTTTTCAGTTCGTTTGGTCAATAAAAAGGGTGGGGTGCTCGTAGGTTTTAGAGAGCGCAGCAGCCGATATGTTGCCGATATGCACGAATGCATGATTCTTCCCGCCCATGTGTCTGCTTTGCTGACACCGCTGAGGGAGCTCATCACTGGCATGTCCACACCCGATCGAATCCCTCAAATTGAAGTGGCAGTGGGTGACAACGACACGGCGCTAACCTTGCGTCATTTGAACCCACTCACTACAGACGATATTGACGCCTTGCGAGCCTTTGCAAAAAAACACGGTATTGTCTGGTGGCTACAACCTAAAGGCCCAGAAACGATGCACCCCTTAGATCGAGAGGATGCGTCTGGCTTGTATTACAGCCTGCCTGAATACGATTTACGTATGCCTTTTAAACCGGCGGACTTTACTCAGGTTAATCCGCATATTAATCAGGCATTGATACACCGCGCATTAACCTTGTTAGACACCCAAGAGGGAGAGCGCGTTGCGGACTTGTTTTGCGGTTTGGGTAATTTCACATTGCCGATCGCCAGAACAGCAGCGACTGTAGTGGGTGTAGAAGGTAGTGCAAGTTTATGTGATCGAGCCCGTGAAGCAGCGTTGGCGCACGGCTTGCAGGATAAGGCGAGTTTCAGTACGTTAAATTTATTTGAAGTGGATGCCGATTGGCTACGCTCGTTAGGTCATTTTGATCGTATCCTGATCGACCCACCACGAGATGGTGCTGCAGCCGTGTGTCAGGCGTTAGTGCAGTTAACGCCAGCTGAACGTCCTAAGCGCATTGTGTATGTGTCATGTAATCCGGCTAGCTTAGCTCGTGATGCAGGCTACTTGGTGACCGACGGTGGTTACAAACTGACTAGCGCAGGGGTCGTTAACATGTTTCCCCATACGGGTCATGTAGAGTCTATTGCCGTATTTGATACGCCTTGAGTGATTTCTTGCGCGGGTTGGCCTGTGCGAGTAAATCGCTGAGTTGATACCATACGCCGGAACGGTGCAGCATCACCGTTCCGGCGTTATTGATGTAATAGGTGCCTAGTTCTTGCTGTCTAATAGGCGTTGGGCTTCAATGCGCACTCGTTCAGGAGCCGTACCCCCAATGTGTTTGCGCGCGCTGACAGAACCCTCAAGCGTCAAGACATCGTAAATGTCGTCGTCTATCGCCGGATGAAAAGCTTGCAATTCGGACAGCGTAAGGCCCGCTAAGTCACAACCTTTCTCTTCGCAGCGTCTGACGGCTAAGGCTACTGTTTCATGGGCGTCGCGGAACGGCAAACCTTTCTTGACTAGGTAGTCTGCAAGGTCTGTGGCCGTAGCGAAGCCTTGTAATGCGGCCTCTCGCATGGCTTCAGCATTCACACGTATGCCCGATACCATATCGACAAAGATCGTTAACGTGTCGCGAATGGTGTCAGCGGCATCGAAAAGACCTTCCTTATCTTCTTGGTTGTCTTTGTTGTAGGCAAGAGGCTGGCCCTTCATCAACGTTAATAGAGCAATAAGATGGCCATTGACTCGGCCTGTTTTACCTCTGGCTAACTCAGGAACATCGGGATTCTTCTTTTGCGGCATGATTGAGCTACCAGTGCAAAAACGATCGGCGATGTCGATGAAGCCGATGCGAGGACTTACCCATAGCACCAGCTCTTCGGAGAGCCGTGAAATATGCGTCATAATTAATGCTGAGGCGGCGCAGAACTCGATGGCAAAGTCGCGGTCTGACACGGCATCTAACGAGTTACGGCATACTTCATCGAACTCAAGTAGCGTTGCCACTTGCTCACGATCAATGGGAAAGCTTGTGCCCGCCAGAGCGGCAGCGCCTAAAGGTAAGCGGTTCACACGTTTGCGACAGTCGACCAAACGCTCTGCGTCTCGTCCGAACATTTCGGCGTAGGCAAGCAAGTGGTGCCCGAAAGTAACAGGCTGAGCAACTTGCAGGTGAGTGAATCCCGGCATGATGGTATCGGCATGTTCAAGCGCCAACGTGGCAAGAGCACGGCGTAATTGATTCAGCAATTCAATTACATTGTCGATTTCTGCTCGTAACCAAAGGCGGATATCAGTCGCTACCTGATCATTGCGCGATCGGCCGGTGTGAAGGCGTTTGCCTGCATCACCAATGATTTCGACAAGTCGTTTCTCGATGTTAAGGTGCACATCTTCTAAGTCTAATAGCCATTCAAAGCTACCTTCTTGGATTTCGTCGGCAACTTGGGTTAGGCCTCGATGAATATCGGCGGCATCAGTATCGCTAATAACGCCTACGGTTGCCAACATGGTGGCGTGCGCTAACGATCCCTGAATGTCGAAAAGAGCAAGGCGTTTATCAAAATTGACGGAGGCGGTATATCGTTTTACCAACTCGGACACGGGTTCTGAAAAACGGGCAGACCATGCTTGCGATTTATTCGCGAATTGATCTTGGTTGGCTGTATTGGAGTTATTAGACATAAATTAGATGAGAAATGGAAAGTAGTGACATTGGGCTGCGTGCGGCGCATTCTATACGCTATATTAGACGGTTGTTTTAACGCTAATGGCAAGCACAGCCGTGTAATCGTGAATAAAATAACGATGCGGGCTACATACGATGAAGAAAATGGATAACACAACGTTATTGGGCGACTGGTTCGCTACTAAATTATTTGCACAATACTTACCTGAAATCTGGATGCAGATTGTTGCTGGGGTCGTTGTGCTGTTGTTGCTGTATCGTCTAACCAGTTGGCTGGCGTCATATGGCTTCAGCGGTATGGCCAGACGTACGTTACAAGCGAGCGGTAAAGAGCATTGGCTCGCGCCCATCAAAAAGCACAAAGTCACTCATTATATAAGCAATGCCTTACCGCTGTTTGTTATTGCAGGTAATTTGGGGCTGTTGCCTATCAGCGCCGAGTTAAGTGATGCGATCAGTCGAATTATTGCGGTTGTTGCGCTGATTTATCTGGTTTTAGCCATCAACGCTGTGATGGCGAGTTTACAAGACATTTTTGCGTTAAGTGCTAGAGGCCGAACCAAGTCGATTAAAGGCTATGTAGAAGTTGCACGCATTTGTCTGTGGGCGCTGGCTTTAGTTGTGATGATTTCGTTGGTCTTTAACCGTTCACCTTTCTTGATGCTGTCGGGGTTGGGGGCGATATCAGCGGTATTGTTGTTAGTATTTAAAGACACTCTTTTATCGATGGTTGCTAGTACGCAGATGAATAGTAATGACATGCTGCGTATCGGTGATTGGGTAGAAATGCCGCAAGCCAATGCAGATGGCTTTGTCGTTGATATTGCACTGCACACCGTAAAAATTCAGAATTTTGATAAAACGATTACTACGGTTCCGACTTATAAGCTCTTTTCAGAAAGCTATAAAAACTGGCGTCATATGTTCGAATCGGGTGGTCGACGTATTAAACGCACCCTGCGCATTGATGCGGCATCAGTACGGTTTCTGACAGGACGAGAAATTGAGCATCTACGACGCTTCGCGTTATTGCATGATTATCTGGACGAGAAGCAAGAAGAGCTGGACATTAGCAATCGAGCCTTAGGCAATCAGGCGAATGAAGTCGTCAATCAACGTCGACTGAGTAATATTGGTACCTTTAGGGCTTATGCCATACGTTACCTTAAGCAGAAGAAGGGCATCCACCAAGATATGTTGATGATGGTGCGGATGATGGAGCCTTCTAGCGAGGGCATTCCCATCGAGATTTACTGCTTCACGGATGACACCGCTTGGGTTAATTACGAACAAGTGCAAGGCGACGTTTTCGACCATTTCCTGTCGATTTTGCCTGAAATGGGTTTACGCTTGTATCAGGCCCCCTCAGGAAGCGATTTGCATGCGGCGTTTAGTCACGACGCTGTTTCCTTGCCTGCCGTACTTGAGCAGGAAGGAACAAGGTTAAATCCTAAGGCTGCCTACGTTGGCGACAGATCTGGTCAGGGGCCTCGTATTTCCTAAAACTCTTAATCACAATACCTCAATATTTTTATAGTTAAGAACGATGAAAAAAATTACTGCAATTATCAAACCTTTTAAACTCGACGAAGTGCGTGAGGTTTTAGGTGAGCTTGATGTAAACGGACTTACTGTTACCGAGGTAAAGGGCTTTGGTCGCCAAAAGGGCCACACAGAGCTTTATAGAGGGGCGGAGTACGTGGTGGATTTTCTACCCAAAATACGTGTTGATGTGGTGGTCCCTGCGGAACGATGTGATAGCGTAGTTGAAGCGATTGTGAATGCAGCGCGCACAGGAAAAATTGGAGACGGTAAGATTTTTGTCACGAATGTTGAACAGGTTGTCCGTATTCGCACGGGTGAAACTGGTCATTCGGCTTTATAAGTAAAAAGTAGCAGAGGAGATGTTATGCATGCACGCCAGTTCGTAGATTATGAGCGTCCTGTCTCAGCGGTAGGGCAAGGAACTTGGTATCTTGACGAAGCATCCGATAGAAAGCAGGTGGTTTATGCATTACAAAAAGGGATAGAAGCGGGCCTAGAGCATATTGACACGGCGGAGATGTATGGTGATGGTGAAGCGGAAAGGGTGGTAGCAGAAGCCATACAGGGACGACGATCTCAGGTTTTCTTGGTTTCTAAAGTCCTTCCCTATAACGCGAGTTATGAAGGGACGCTAGCAGCCTGTAATGCCAGCTTACGTCGCTTAGGAACCGATTACTTAGACTCGTACTTATTGCATTGGCGTGGTTCTGTCCCCTTAGCGGAAACGATTGAAGCGCTTGAGCATCTATGCCAAGTTGGAAAAATTAAAACATGGGGCCTCAGTAATTTCGACCTAAAAGACTTGCAACAGGCTTATGCCATAGCAGGGGCAAACCGTATCGCCTGCAACCAAGTGCTTTACCACTTAGAAGAGCGAACGATTGAACATGAAATACTTCCGTGGTGCATAGAGCACGATGTTAAGTTAGTCGCCTATAGCCCATTCGGACATGGTCAGTTTCCGTGGGAGGGTAGTGATGAGGGGGGCGTACTGATTGATATTGCACAGCGCCATGGGGTTTCGGCAAGACAGGTCGCGCTGGCCTTTTTATGCAGGCATCCGCAGGTGCTGGCGATCCCTAAGTCTTCTCGCGTCGAGCACACTTTAGATAACGCAGCCGCCTTAACACTACGCTTAAGTGAAGAGGACATCATGTTTATTGATGCTGCCTTTCCATTGTTAGCGCACCCTGGCTATTTACCCATGATTTAGGCTAGTAGAGAGAGCCAGCGCTTCTCTGCTGGCTAAAAAAGGGTTAACGATAAAAATGCAACTAACGGAAGTTAACGTCATATTATAAACCTATCGTCACCATCAGAAGAGGCGGGGATTTGCGTAGCTTTATTGAGACGAACGAAGCCAAGCCACAGCGATTTTCGAATGGTTTACGCTTCAGGCAGTATTTTTGCGAATTGCTGCCAAAAAGCAGGGGTAAAACACTCCATAACGACTAAGGCTTCCCCCCCTCGTAAAAACTGAGAAGCACGAACCAAATATTCTGAACTTATTGAAGGCTTAACGTTAAAAGCGGTGAGGCACAGGGTAGCCAAATGTTGGCTGTCCCGAGCATCAACATAGCAAAAATGCGACCGACTAATGCGAGGATCGGTATACAGCAAATCCGCTAAGGGGCGATTTGATAAACCACGTATGGCTTCCCACTCAGCATGAGAGGCGGTGTATTGACACAAACTACGCGCTGCGACAACAGGAATGCCATTCAGGCTCATAACAATTTCACGCACCCACAGTGGAGTCATGGTCTTGCTGCCAACCATCCACGCCTCTGACGTGTCGGAATTTACTTCGTACTCATTCAGCACAGATAACTGCAATGTTCCTAACGCCCGAAGACCATCAGTGAGTGCATTAGGCTTAGCTAGCCACCACTTTTGTACAGAATTTAGATCAACTAACGGGGTGCTAGACCAAGGGGAGTTTAAGGGGGGAATGAATTCCATAGTGTGTTGCTCAAGGAAGCCGTAAAATAACGCTTATGGATACTATACGAATTTCTAAATTGATGTCAGAACGTGGCATGTGCTCACGACGAGAAGCCGATGCCTTTATTGAACGAGGGTGGGTTCGAGTGGATGGCCAAGTCGCTACTCTAGGGCAAAAGGCAAAGCCTAGCGCAAAAATTGTACTGGATAAAGTAGCACAAAAGCGACAAACCGAACGCGTAACGATCATTCTGCATAAACCCATTGGTTATGTTTCAGGTCAAGCAGAGAAAGGCTATCGAAACGCGGCGTCGCTTATTCAAGCGTCAACTCAGTATCGAGCTGGGCTTTCAGGTCAACCACGCTTTAATCCAGCCCACTTAAGAGGGTTGGCCCCTGCGGGTCGTTTGGACATTGACTCTCAAGGTCTGCTGGTATTAACGCAAGATGGCCGCATCGCACGAAAATTAATTGGTGAAGACTCAGATCTGGATAAAGAGTATTTGGTTAGAGTAGAAGGTAATTTAGAAGATCGTGGTTTAGCCTTATTACGACATGGTCTCAGCTTAGACGGAAAAGCGTTACTTCCCGCTGAGGTTCGATGGCAAAACAATGATCAATTGCATTTTGTGCTTCGTGAAGGAAAGAAGCGTCAGATACGTCGGATGTGTGAGGCGGTAGGCCTTAAAGTCATAGGCTTAAAACGGGTGCGTATGGGAAATGTTGTGTTGGGGGATCTTCCCCAAGGTAAATGGCGTTACCTGAGGCCTGACGAGCAGTTTTGATCTTCGATAAGTAAAGCTTTTAGCCCCAAGTGTCTATCAGTGCATTTGGGGCTTTTTAGTTTTAGGGTTGGCGCTCTTTCAAACGATAGCTAGCATGGTCGTCTTGAGCTAACTGACTTTTAAGCCAAGGCATTGTCGTTTTTAGCTCGGCACTGAGCGTCCAAGGTGGATTGATAATAAACAGTGCACTCCCATGTAAACCAAAGCCATCTGCGGCAGGCTTTTTCACTTGCAGTGATACGTGAAGCCACGGAAGAGTTTGTTTTTCTAATTGTCGTTGTAGAGCCTTAATTTCTTGCCGTTGTACTAAGGGATACCAAAGGATAAAACAGCATTGAGCGAAGCGCTTCAGACTGGACTCGATGGTGTTAAGTGCTTTTTTGTAATCGGTCTTCGCTTCGTAAGAAGGGTCCATCATGACGATACCGCGTCTTGATATGGGAGGAAGCAGGCGCAAACTGTTTTGAAATCCATCCGTATTGTAGATTTTTACCCGTCTATTTGGACGTGGGAAGAGTTGCTCGATATTTTGCGTTAATGCGGGAAATTCAGTGGGGTGTAATTCAAAGCCATGAAAACTGTCTTGCGGTCTAATGGTTGTTAGGGCGAGCCATGGAGAACCGGGGTAGTAACGTGCTATGCCATCCGGGTTCAATTCCGAGACGGCCTCTAGGTAGCGTGTTATTAATGGAGGAGAACGTTCGGCAGCGATCACTAAATCTAGGCCTTGCTCACATTCACTTTTGGTTTGAGCCCATTCGCCTTCAAGGTCATATAAGCCCGCACCAGAGTGGGTGTCAATCACGGTGTAAGCGGTGTCTTTTGTGCCGTAATAATCCAAAATATGCAGGTAGACCGAATGCTTGAGTACATCGGCATGGTTTGCTGCATGAAAGGCGTGTCGATAACTGAACAAAATAACTTCCTTCTTACGTATAAGTTACTGACGAGGTGAGGTCAGGAGGGATCTCGTGAACGGCGTCTGTGATGACGCTGTTGCAACCCCAGCCTAAAAGCTCTCGAGCTCGCTCAATGGTGTTGACTGTCCAAACACAAACGGCGTAGCTGTCGCCTTGAATGCTTTGTATGTGTTCTGCTGTTACGTGCTTATCGTTTAAATTAAGGCCAATAACCTGCAGCTCGGACGCGGTATTTCGCCAGTTTGAAGGCAGTTCGTCGTCGATAAGCCAGGCCAATGGCAAGTCTGGAGCGGCTAAACGCGCTGCTTTTAATGCGGTAATCGAGAACGATGATAATAGAGGGGTTTCTGGAGCACCTTGCCAAAGCGAGGCGGCTAAGCGTGCTACAGCGGCGCCAGTTTCTGCCTCCAATCCTGCAGATGGCTTTATTTCGATGTTGCTATGTAGGTGATTAGGAAGGCAGAAACTGGCGATTCCACCCAATGTAAGTAGTGGTTCTCCGATAAATGGCGGGCTGTGCCATGAACCAAAATCCAGCTCCATCAACGAGGCAAGGCTTAAGTGTTTTGCTAGCCCGTCTCCGTTAGAGGTTCGGTTAACCGTGTCGTCATGCAGTAAAATTGGAACGCCGTCTTTGCTAAGTTTGACGTCATACTCAAACATGCGGTAGCCCGCTTTAGCCCCCTCTCTAAAGGCTGATAAGGTATTTTCAGGAGCATGCAGGCCTGCTCCGCGATGTGCGATTAAATGCGGGTATGGCCAAGTAGGGAAAACGGTGTGCATGAATGGTA
Source organism: Paenalcaligenes sp. DL 463 (assembly GCF_057475185.1). Lineage (NCBI taxonomy): Bacteria > Pseudomonadati > Pseudomonadota > Betaproteobacteria > Burkholderiales > Alcaligenaceae > Paenalcaligenes > Paenalcaligenes sp. DL 463. The sequence continues at coordinate 1,557,414 of NZ_JBYBKX010000001.1, forward strand.
ATAGCGCAAAAAATGAAAGACGAGTAAAACTCCAGTAGAATTGCTTATTTTAGCTGGTTACTAGTGCTACTGTGACACACATCCTAAAGCGTGGTGTTACACTGCCTGAGATTTTAGGTCTTAATGGGTTTCGTATTGGTTATAAGCCACTCACGCCGTTTATTCTTAATTATTAACCTTTAAACCATCGAAAACACGCGAAAGTAGGTGTTTAATGTTCAATTTAATCCGCTCGCATCAACGCATTATGCAGTTGGTGCTACTTATTTTAATCTTGCCTTCTTTTGTATTAATAGGCGTAAGTAGCTATACCAACTTTAGCTCTAGTAACGACGAGTTAGTCAAAGTCGGTGATACAGCGTTAACCGAGCAAGAGTTTGATCGCGCTCGTCGCAATCAGCTTGATAGCTTGCAGCGTCAATACGGTAATTCATTTGATCCTTCCGTTGTTAATACGCCAGAAGCCCGTAAAGCCTTGATCGACTCATTAATTGATCGCTTAGTTATCATTCAAATCGCGTCTAAAGAGCAGTTCAGCGTTTCAGATAATGCTTTACGCAACCAAATCGCTGCGATGCCAGAACTACAAGATAATGGCGTTTTTTCAGCTGAACGTTATAACCAAGTGTTAACTGCGTCAGGGTTATCTGTTAAGGATTTTGAGCAGTCTCAACGTGCTGAGCTGGCCATATCACGCGTCTTAGAGCCGGTAGTCAGCACCGTTCAGCTTCCTGCTCCCGTGCTAAGCGACCTAGAACAAGCATTAACAACGACTCGCACTGTGCAGTTGCTCGACTTTAATACCGTTGAATACGCAGCAGATATTCAAATTGAGGCAGCGGATATTCAGGCTTGGTACGACGGACACCATGACGAGCTTCGTTTGCCACAATATGTGGATGTCGATTACATCGTACTCGATGAAGCCGCCGCTATCGCCAGCGTACCGACCATCGACGAGGCGCAGCTTCAGCAATATTATGATCAGAACCGGGCACGGTTCGTTGCTCCAGCGCGCGTGCAATTGCGACATATTCTTCTTGCTACTAAAGGTGGCATGTCAGAAGACGAGCGTTTGGCCATCCGTAGTAAAGCCGTAGCGCTACATAGTCAGCTACGTGATGATCCCGACAGTTTTGCTGACATTGCACAAGCAGAGTCTGATGACTTGGGTAGCTCCCGAAATGGTGGCGAGTTGGGTTGGATTACTAAGGGAACTTGGCCTGCCGTGCTTGAAGATCAAATTTTCGAGTTAAGCACCGGAGAGATATCTGAGGTAGTGGACGGGCCCGATGGTTTTCATATCTTCAAGGCCGACGAGCATGTCGCTGAAGAGGGCCCCACTTTTGCTGAAGTGAGGGATGAGGTTGAGGCCGAGGTTCGTCAACAATTAGCGGCAGAGCGTTTCGCTGATATGGCCACACAATTAACTAATTTAGTCTATGAGAACGGCGATTCACTGAATGCAGCCGCCGACACACTGGGCTTGCCGCTTCAGCATGCTAAAGGCATCTCTCGTGCAGGCGTGATGCCCAGCGAAGAAGTTAATGACGATCAAGCCGCCGCGCTGTCTGAGCATGCCACGGAATTAAATGAGGCTAGCATTAGACGGGCTTTGTTTAGCTCCCAATCTCTGGTACAACGACAGAATGCGGGTGTTATCGAGCTAGCGTCCGACAAGTTGGTTGCGATTCGTGCTGCCGAGATTCACGAGCCTAAACTTCCAGAGCTTGAGCAGGTAAGAGACCGTATCGAAGCGGTATTGGTTCGAGAGGCTGCAGTTAAGAAAGCCGAAGAGCAGGGCGAAGCCGTATTAGCCGCCCTACGTGAGGGCTCGGACGATAATCTAGAGTTCTCAGACATTCAAGCTGTGAATCGTCTTGATAGTGCCGACTTAGATAAGACTGCCATCGATCGTATTATGAATCTCGACCTAGAAGCTTTGCCTGCGTATGTCGGTTTTGAAACCGAACGTGGGTATTCTATCGCTAAGGTTGTGGGCGAGGAAAACGCGCAGTTAGATCCGGCATTAATGCAGTTTATTACGCAACAACTGCAGCAGCTTTGGGCCACCGCAGAGCAAAAGGCGACATTGCAGGCCATGCGTGATGCCCTTAAGGTTGAAGAGCTACCGGCGTTAAAACAAGTTATTGAACGAGACGATAGCGCAGAACTGTAAGTTTCACGCTTAACTCAACAAGCCTCACTTTCTGTCCTCAGGAAGTGAGGCTTTTTAAATTGCCAATAAGCTACGTAAAATACGCTTGTTTTGGCGCGTAGCCTTAGGGCTTCTTAGCTTCATTGGGCCTTTTCAACCTTAGTATGGCGGCAAGATGGCAATTCACGGTTTTTTTTATGGTTTAAAAGATAGCCTTTCCATAGCGCTTGGTTATGTCCCCGTTGCTATATCTTTTGGTCTTACTGCCGTCCATTTAGATATTCCACCTTATATTGCTATCGTATTCTCCCTACTTATTTATGCAGGCGCTAGCCAGTTTCTACTGATTGCCTTGATCGCACAGCAAACTGGGTTATTCAGTATTGTCGCTATTATTTGGTTGATCAATCTTCGGCATCTTTTTTACGGGCCGGCACTGATGAAATCGGCAGAACCCATCGATAGAAAACGGCCTCTCGCATTGTGGGCCGCTGGACTAACTGATGAGGTATTTGCTGCAGCGATAGGACGTTTTTCGCAGCAAGCTGCTCAGAACAAAGAAGGGTGGTACCTAGGGCTTCAGTTGGGTGCCTACAGTGCTTGGGTTGGTGGAACTGCAGTTGGAGCCTATTTTGGTGCTGACTGGGTAGGCCATTCCGTCGTCTTGGATAAAAGCTTAGGTTTCGTCCTTCCTGCGTTATTCTTTGCGTTGCTGCTCGATATCGCTAAAGCAGTGCCTCGGTTGATTGTTTTTGGCGCTACGGTTTCCACCGCGGTCGCTTTACTTTGGTTACCGAATTACGTTGCTATTATGGTCGGAATGCTAGCAGGTGGAGTGATTGCTGCAGGAGTAGCGAAAAAATGAGTACGTTTCAATTATTGATAATTGCAGTTTTGTCCGGCGCAGGTACATTTTTAGTTCGATTTTTACCTTTGATTTTGACGAAAAAGCAGAAATCAACGTCGACATATAGTCGTTTGTTACATCAAGCTCTTGCTGCGATTGGGCCGTCTGCGATTGTCGCCTTGCTGGTGGTTTCAGTCGCTGCTGAGTTAAGTCCAACTCAGTTTTCTGAAACCGCCACGCCAATAATATTTGGGTTGTTTGGCGTCTGGATTGGCCATAAGCTAAGCAAGGGAAACGTAGCCGTCGCTACGTTAAGCGGTGTGGGTGCGTATGCAGTGGCGACTTATATGGTGATTTCATAGCACAGATTTTGCCCAAGACAAAAAATGTGTGAACTGAGCCTGAGTGCTTTTAGCTGGTTCCCTTAATACGCACTATTTTTTGCACTTGAGGAACGTGTCGCAGTGCTCGAATAACTTTAGCCAAGTGGGTACGACTATCTACTTGCACAGTTAAATGCAGAATGCCGGTAGCTGAGACTTCGTCTGGCATGCTTAGATGAAGAATGTTTGAGTCTGCATCGTTGACGGCAGCAGCCATGCGTCCAAGTACGCCGCGCTCGTTCAACACCGTGACGTCAAGACGAGTTGATAAGTGTCTGGCCGTATTACTATCCCAAACCACAGGAATCCAGCGCTCGGGCTCTTTAGCTTGTTGTCGTTGCGCTATGGCGCATTCTGTCATGTGAACGACTAAACCATGTCCCAGACGTATACCACCTATGATGCCGTCGCCAGGTAGGGGGCCACAACAAGGGGCAAGCTGCACTGCTTGACCTTCGTTACCATGAATAACGATTGGGGCAGAGCCATTTGAGGTGAATTCGTCGACTTGGGCTGCGGTCGTTGCAAGAATGGCGTGCTCGGGAGCAAAACGTCTGGCCACGACAGCAGCTAAGCGTTTCCCTAATCCGATGTCTGCGAGAATCTCGTCTCTGGAGCTGGCCCCAGAGCTTTTGGCTAGCTTTTCCCAAACGGGGTCTGTCTCGTCAGGGAAGGGGATGTTTAAGGGCTCAAAGGCCTGCTTAAGAAGGCGGCGCCCGAAGGCAACGGACTCTTCGTACTTAACGGTGCGAAGATAGTGACGTATTTCAGATCGTGCCCGGCCAGTACGCACGTAATTAAGCCACTGTGCGCTGGGTCGTGCAGCCGGAGAGGTAACGATTTCCACCGAGTCTCCGCTTTTTAGTTCAGTGCGCAACGCGGCGAACTCGCCATTGATCTTAGCTGCTACGGCGTGATTACCAATATCTGTATGAATGGTGTAGGCGAAATCGACGGGACTTGCGCCTCGTGGTAAGGAAATGATTTTGCCACGAGGGGTGTAAACATAGACGGCGTCAGGGAATAAATCAACTTTAACGTGATCTAAAAATTCACTAGAGTCACCTGTCTGGCTTTGTATGTCTAAGAGAGACTGTAGCCAGTGGTGAGTACGTTTCTGTAGCTCATTGAGGGAAACGTTTTCGTCTTTATATAACCAATGAGAGGCAACACCTTCTTCGGCGACATGGTCCATTTCTTGAGTGCGGAACTGGAACTCGACAGGTGTGCCGTAGGGCCCGATCAACGTAGTATGCAAAGATTGATAGCCATTTATTTTAGGAATGGCGATATAGTCTTTGAACTTACCGGGGACGGGGCGATATAGCTGATGCAAGGTGCCAAGCGCTAGGTAACATTCGGGCAAGGTGTGGACGATGACTCTAAACCCGTAAATATCGAGTACGTCTGAGAACGATTTTTTTTGTTCCTGCATCTTACAGAAGATGCTGTAGAGCGATTTTTCTCTACCGCTAACATCGGCTTCAATGCCTGCGGCCGGTAGCGCAATCTTAACGGCTTCGGTGATTTTTCCTAACACCTCGCGGCGATTGCCCCGGGCAGCCATCAAGGCTTTATGTAATACGCGATAACGATTAGGGTGTATAGCTTGAAAACACCGATCTTGCAACTCGCGGAAGAGGGCGTTTAGGCCAAGACGGTGAGCGATGGGCGCGTAGATATCGAGTGTTTCTTGCGCCACTCGACGCCGTTTCTCGGGGCTAACCGCCTCGAGTGTGCGCATATTATGCAGACGGTCAGCCAGCTTAATGAGGATGACGCGCACATCACGCGACATGGCCAACAACATTTTCCTGAAGCTTTCTGCTTGCTGCTGGCTTTTTGTCTGAAACTCTAGCCGTTCTAGTTTGGATACGCCATCAACAATATCGGCAACATCCGTACCAAATTTTTCAGCGAGCTCTTGTTTCGAAACGTCTTGATCTTCAATAACGTCGTGAAGCAGGGCGGCCATGAGCGAGTCGGCATCAAGCTTCCAGCCGGCGCAAATTTCGGTGACGGCAATAGGATGAGTGATGTAGGGCTCGCCACTAGAGCGGAATTGCCCTAAGTGAGCGTTATCGGCGAGTCGATATGCTTCGCGAACTTTCTCAACGTCTTTAGGGTCAAGGTACTCACTAATGATTTTAGTCAGTGGCGCGATTGAAGCAATTGTGGCTTTAGCCGGTTCCAGCCTAGGGATGTTTATGGTTTTCTTACGACGGCCTAACCGCGAGCCTTTTTTAAGGACCGCTAATAAACCTGAAGACGCGCCACGTAAACCCGGAAAAGCCATAAACTGCCTTTATCTATTTATTAAGTTGGAACTTTACGTAGCATTTCTAGCCCAGTATCGCCACTTGCAATTTCTCGTAGTGCGGTAACGGTGGGCTTATTGCGGCTTTCGATGCGTGGTTCGTGACCTTGTGCTAATTCACGTGCACGGTAGGCAGCGGCTAAAGTAAGATTAAAACGATTTGGAATTTTATCTAAGCAGTCTTCGACAGTAATGCGTGCCATATATAGGACCTGTGGTGTAAATAAGGGGATTATTTGAGCCCAGCTGCAACAGAGGCGCTGATGCCGAGTTGAGAAAATAAATCTGCGTGTCGCAGTGCTTGTTCGCGTATACCTAAACGACTGGATTTTACGACCGAAATAAGTTCTGTAAGAGCAGTGTCAAATTCATGATTAATAATAACATATTGACATTCTGATACATGCGACATTTCGCCCCCAGCAGCCAGTAAACGCCGCGCGATGACTTGAGGGTCATCTTGGCCTCGCTTTTTAAGTCGGCTTTCCAGGGCTTCAATTGACGGCGGTAATATAAAAATTCCGATTGCTTTAGGATAGAACTCACGAACCTGACGCGCACCTTGCCAGTCAATTTCCAGTAATACGTCTTTCCCTTCCTGAAGGGCTGCGCGAATCGGTGGTGCCGGGGTACCGTAAAAGTTTCCGTGTACTTCTGCCCATTCTAATAAGTCATTACCGTCACGCAAGGTTTCAAACCCATCGTTACTAAGGAAATGGTAATGCTCGCTCTCTTTCTCACCGGGCCGCGGCTGACGGGTAGTGCATGAGATTGACAGCATAATATTGGCATCATTCTCGAGTAAGGCATTTACCAAGCTAGACTTACCGGCTCCGCTTGGAGCAACGATCATAAAAACATTACCGGGGTAGGGGGTGGTCATGATTTTTTATTAAAAATTAGTGGCATCAGAGCATACCAAAAAATAAGGGTAATCGCACGAAATCAGCGCTGGCTGACGCCAGTTAGTCTTTTATTAGTTGATTTGTTTTTTCAGACCGTCAGTACCTAAAAATTCATGCAAGACTGCGTCTTTTGATTCAATGTCATGGCACAAAAAAACAATCGTATCATCTGGGTTTGCGTTGAAAAGGGCATCATTTACTGTGCTGTTAGCGTCGTCGGCTTGTGCGACCGCCATAACATGTATGTCGCCCCCTTGTTCAAAACGTTCTTCGGGCACAATATCCGCTACCGCATCCACGTTTGGAGCACTAACAACAACGTAAGCGCGAACCGTGTGCTCATCGATATAAATATCAATTACGGCCCCGTTTTCAATAATTTCTATAAGTTGGCTGTGCGTAGTCATAGCAGGTCTCAATTAATGAGTGGCTTGAAAGCTGGAAAGGTCTAAGGTGACCGTCAGGGGCGCATGATCTGACGGTTGCTCGTTGGCTCGTGGTGTTTTGTCGATTTCGCATGCCGTCACGGTAGGCTGTAACGAATTAGAGACAAGGGCGTGGTCAATACGTAAGCCCGCGTTGCGACGAAATGCCATACGGCGGTAATCCCACCAGGTGTAAGACTTCTCGGGTTGCTCAAAAAGTCTAAACGAGTCATGAAGACCGAGGTCAATCAATTTTTGTAAGGCCGCACGCTCAGGTTCTGAGACATGGACTTCGCCTTCCCATCGTTTAGGATCATGGACGTCCGCGTCGGTGGGTGCAATATTATAGTCACCAACAATAAGAAGCTGAGGATGGTTTTTAAGCTCTTCTTGTAACCAGTCATGTAGAGCCTGAAACCACTCTAACTTATAAATATACTTATCACTGTCTAGGGCTTGGCCGTTAGGGCAATAAGCATTGATTACTCGCACTGGGCCAATACTGGTGTCGTAGGTAGCAGCGATGACACGCTGTTGATGGTCGTCGTAGTTCGGTAGATTTCGTTGTACATGGGTTGCATCGTGCCTGCTAATAAGTGCTACGCCATTATATGTTGGCTGTCCGGCCCACTCGGCTTTCCAGCCGGCTTCGATGAAAGCGTCAATAGGGAATTTGTCTTGGGCTAACTTAAGCTCTTGTAAGCATAAAACATCGACGGGGTTGGCCTCCAACCAATCTAATACTTGCGGGAGGCGTACACGTAAAGAGTTCACGTTCCAAGTGGTAAATTTCACTGTTTACACTCAATTTTAAAATTCGGTGGAAGCTCGTAAAAATAGCGCTGCTTGACGCAGGATCGCCAGCTCGAGCACAGTTCACCATCATAACCCAGCCTTACGTAGCTACACAGAGGCCCCCATTTAGATAATGATGTGCAAGGCAGTGGTGGTTAGATGGAAGTGTGGGGTGCGTGAGCTAAGCTATTGTAGATATTGACTTTTTTTGATGTGTGGTGTAGGGTAATTAAGGTGTGGGGCGCACGGGGTGCCCCGTTGTCGATGCCAGCAGGAGAATGTTGACATGGCCACTAAACGACCAACTCGTCGTAGACAGGTCCTAGAAATTGAACCTTTGAACTGGGTTGCACCAGAAACTCGCGATTCTAAATCGGAAGAAAACTCTGAAATTCACGATCAACAAGATCGAGATAAAGAAGCCGCGAAAAGTTAGGTTCTTGACCTTAGATTACTCAACGCGCAGCCTAATAGGCTGCGCGTTTTGTTTTGCCTTGCGTTTAGACCATTCAGGCAAGCCCTACTACGGCGCTAATAACGCCTTAGAAAATGGTACAGTTAACATCGACACTATCTCAAACTGCGTAACGCCGTAGGCGATGACTACTACGCGTAAGTGTTCGCTTATCCCAAAACATGACAACCGACGTTCTATGAGCCCAGAAGAATTTGAAGATGTGTCCTACGAAGCCGATGATGTAACCCTATCAGAAGAAGGCGGAATACGTTATTTACATTTCGGCACGCACTGGATACAAGGAGCCATGCGCATTGCAAAGCCGTACGACTTGGTTCTTGCGTATACCCAGCAAATGATGGCGTGGATGATGTTCTATGATGCTAAAGAATCAGATAGGCTTGCTTTTTTGGGGCTTGGGTCTGCTTCGTTATTACGTTTTTGTACTCGCCACACAGCAAGTCAACTGACGGCGGTTGAGATAAACCCACAAGTTATTTCAATGTGTCGTGCTTTCTTTAGGCTGCCAGAAAGTGAGCGCGTACAGGTAGAGCTTGATGATGCGCAGGAATGGGTACAGGATCCTTTAAATATTGCTCAGTTTCAGGTTCTAATGATTGATCTCTATGATGCACACGCACTGGGCCCTGTATGCTCATCGCTTGAGTTTTATCAGGGGTGCCATCGCTCCCTAACCGAAAACGGGATTGCTAGTATTAATCTTTTTGGTTCGCACCCTAGTTTCCAGCGTAACGTCGAAAATATCCGTACGGCTTTTAATGGCCAGGTTTTAGTCTTACCCGAAGTCGAAGAGGGCAATACCATCGTGCTGGCGTTTAAAGGGCGCGGTTTAGAGTTAACAACACAAGATTTTTTAAACAAGGCTGACGCTGTGCAGTACGCAACAAAGCTTCCTGCGAAGCGTTGGGCAAAAGCACTTTTATCCATGCGCACACAAGCAACTACGTTTACAATCCCCCAGTTATAAGTGGGAGTCCATCAAAGCTTCGGGGCTACACCGCGTTATTGAAAAATTGAACCCACTGCATATATCTCATTTGAGGAGCTTCGAATGAAGTTATCGACTACAACAAAAACAATGGCCGGTCTGTTTATTGCAGCAAGCTGTTTACTTTCCACTAACGTATCGGCACAAACCGTTTCTGTGTCATCTATTGTTGAGCACCCTGCGCTCGACTCCATTCGTGATGGCGTTAAGCACACACTTGAAGAAGCGGGATACACCGAATCCAACGGTCTGAAGTGGCAGTTTCAAACTGCCCAAGGCAACACAGCAATCGCCACACAAATTGCGCGTAAGTTTGTGGGCGACAACTCCGATGTGATTGTTGCCATCTCTACGCCTTCTGCTCAAGCTGTTCTGGCCTCTACCAAATCAATTCCCATCGTCTACTCCGCAGTAACCGATCCCGTAGCGGCGCAACTTGTCAGCTCATTCGAGGCCAGCGGCACGAATGTTACGGGTGTATCCGATGCCTTGGCACTAGAAAAACAACTGGAGCTAATTAAGCAGATCGTTCCTGACGCCAAAAACGTAGGTATGGTGTATAACCCCGGTGAGGCCAACTCTGCCGTTGTGGTTGAGCGCTTACGCGAACTGCTCTCTGCCAACGATATGAGCCTTATCGAAGCGACAGCGGCTCGTACGGTAGACGTGGGTGCAGCCGCACGCAGCTTAGTGGGTAAGGTGGATGTTATCTACACTAACACTGATAACAACGTCGTATCCGCGTACGAGTCCTTGGTTAAGGTTGGTAACGATGCAAAAATTCCTTTAGTCGCTTCGGACACTGATAGTGTAGAGCGCGGGGCTATCGCCGCATTGGGTGTCAATTACTATAATCTCGGCTTACAAACAGGCGAAATCGTTGTCCGTATTTTAAAAGGTGAACAACCTGGAGATATCGCCTCTGAAACCAGCGATAAGCTAGAGTTGTTTGTAAATCCTGCTGCAGCCGAGAAACAAGGGGTGCAGCTTAGCGAAGACTTAATTAAGTCTGCTTCCTCAGTCGTTCAATAAAAGCCCCCAGGCGATTAGCGGTGTTTACTTAACACCGCTAATATTGTTTGTATTATCACTGACACTCTATGTCTGAATATTCTATCTACGGCGCACTTGAGCTAGGTCTTATCTTCGCTTTAGTCGCGCTTGGCGTATTAATTTCATTTCGAATTTTACGCTTTCCCGATCTTACCGTTGATGGCAGCTTCCCCCTAGGAGGGGCCTGTGCTGCAGTGCTAATTAGCAATGGGGTCGATCCTTTTACCGCTACGCTTGTTGCTACAGGCGCGGGCGCCATCGCAGGAATGATTACAGGCTTACTTAATGTAAAGCTGAAAATCATGGACTTGCTGGCGAGTATCCTGATGATGATTGCGCTGTATTCCATTAATTTACGGATCATGGGTAAACCTAACGTTCCGTTAATTTCAGAGCCCACCGTTTTCTCTATCCTACAACCTGAAGGTATTGCCGATTACAAGTCTAAAGTGCTCATCATGTTTGTGGTGGTACTGTTGGCCAAGTTACTGTTGGATTGGTTTTTCTCGACAGAGAAAGGCTTAGCAATGCGAGCAACTGGTTCGAATCCACGAATGGCTCGTTCACAGGGAGTAGCTACTGGCGCCATGCTTCTGCTGGGGATGGCAATCTCTAATGCATTGGTGGCATTAGGAGGCGCTTTATATGCGCAATCAAATGGGAATGCCGATATTTCTATGGGCATTGGAACCATCGTAATTGGTTTGGCCGCTGTGATTGTTGGCGAAAGTATCTTGCCGTCGCGCCGTTTGTTCTACGCAACGTTGGCAGTCATTATTGGTGCGGTGCTGTATCGTTTCTTTATTGCACTAGCGTTAAATGCTGACTTTATCGGATTGGGTGCTCAAGATCTAAACCTAGTTACCGCCATTTTAGTAACGGTTGCACTCGTTATACCTTTACTAAAGCGTAAGTTACGCCCAAGAAAAAATAGAAGCTAACCATGTTAAATGCACAAAATTTGCAACTGACCTTTAATCCGGGAACGCCTATTGAAACGTGGGCTTTACGGGGAATGTCGTTGTCTATTCCTGAAGGGCAGTTTGTGACCGTAATCGGGTCGAATGGGGCTGGCAAGTCCACTTTTTTGAATGCAGTATCAGGCGATCAGGAAGTGGACGAAGGGACCATCATCATTGATGATAAAAACGTTACCAAGCAGTCTGTTTGGAAGCGAGCCAAACTGGTGGCTCGGGTTTTTCAAGACCCCATGGCAGGCACTTGTGAAGATCTTACGATTGAAGAGAACCTAGCCTTAGCGTCCAGTCGGGGGCAACGTAGAGTTTTACGCTCTGCTGTAAAATCTTCGATGCGAGACGAGTTTAAAGCGCGTTTAGAAATACTTGGGCTAGGCCTAGAGAACCGATTGACCGATCGCATTGGCTTGCTATCGGGGGGCCAGCGTCAGGCCGTTAGTTTATTGATGGCAGCAATGAGGCCTTCACGCATTCTATTGCTGGACGAGCACACAGCTGCACTGGATCCCCGCACAGCCGACTTTGTATTGAAGTTAACGGCCCGTATTGTCGAAGAAAGTCGTTTAACCACGATGATGGTGACGCACAGCATGCGCCAAGCATTGGACGTGGGGGATCGCACCGTGATGCTGCACCAAGGGCAGGTGGTTTTGGATGTCAGTGGTGATAAGCGCAGGGGAATGGATGTGACCGATTTGTTACACATGTTTGAGAAGGTCAGAGGTGAAAAAATATCTGACGATGCGCTGCTATTAAGTTGAAGTTAGGTCATCAAGGATAAATAAAACTACAGTAGTTTCTTTATTTATTGCATCAAACTGTTTATAATTTATAACTTTTAGCCGTACGGTACGGTTCAATATTACAATTCTGGCTATTGCTGGCTACAGAAACATTAGGAGCTTTTCATGCTTACTTCCCGCCCAAAGGCGTGGCATCCGCTACGAGTTGCGCTATTAACAAGTGTGGTTTTACTTGCGGCATGCGGCGACAAGTCTGCACCCCAGCAAGGCCAGGCTCCGAGCTTTCCCGTAAGTGTCGTTACCGTACAGTCAGAACCAACGGTTGTATTTGCAGAACTACCAGGCCGAGTCGAAGCCATCAAAGAAGCTCAGATACGCGCTCGAGTTACCGGTATTGTTGATGCCATCAATTTTGAGCAGGGTAGTGATGTTGAAGAAGGGGAGCTACTTTTTAGCATTGACCCTGACACGTATCAGGCGCAGCGCGATCAATTTGCAGCACAGCTTCAAAATGCTATTGCAGACGCTAAGGTCTCAGCGTCGCTTGCAAACCGCTACACGCGATTAATCGAAGAAAATGCAGTAAGCCGGCAAGAGTATGAAAATGCCATGGCCCGTAACGCTCAAGCAGAAGCGGCGATTGCCGCAGCACGCGCCAACCTTAAAGCTGCTGAAATTAACTTAAGCTATACCGAAGTGACGTCGCCGATTGATGGCCGTATTGGCCGCTCAGAAATTACGGAAGGCGCCTTGGTGAACGCAACGGAAGGCACGCATTTGGCTACGGTTCAACAGCTGGACCGAGTTTATGTTGACGTGACGCGTCCCGCCAGTGAGTTACACAGTTTGCGTAAAGCGGTTGCCGAAGGACGAATTAAACAAGACGAAAATGGTGCTAAAGTCGTCGCTAGATTAGATGACGGCTCTATTTACGACGAAGCGGGCCGATTATTGTTTTCGGGCGTGGCTGTCGACCCAGGTACCGGGCAAATTAGCTTGCGTGCCGAGTTTCCTAATCCCGACCACTTGTTACTGCCTGGTATGTTTGTGCGGGTACGCATTGATCAAGGTGTAGACGAGAACGCGTTACTGGTGCCGGCTCAAGCTGTGCAGTACGCAAGCTCTGGAGCAACTTCGGTCATGACAGTGACCGACGGCGTAGTTGCAGCCGTACCGGTTCGAGTGGGTGGGACCTATGGTGATAGGGTCATGATCTACGAAGGTTTAGAACCAGGGGCCCAAATTATCGTTGAAGGCTTCCAGAAAATCGGGCCAGGCGCTACCGTTCAACCCATACCCTGGAAGTCAGAACAACCCGCTTCAGATGCAGGTGGAAACATGGAAGACGGGCAAGCTGCCGCAGCTCCAGATAGCGAGTCAGACAATCAACCCGCATCGAACTCCGATAACACCTCTACTGCTCCTGTAAGCGAGTAACGCCATGCCACAGTTTTTTATTGAACGCCCCATTTTTGCATGGGTGGTTGCGCTGGGTATTACGCTTCTTGGAATATTGTCATTACAGACGATGCCCGTTGCGCAATACCCCGAGGTAGCGCCACCGACCATCACGATTAATGCGACGTACCCAGGTGCATCGGCAGATGACGTGGCAAGTACGGTTGCCAGCGTTATTGAAAACGAGCTTAATGGCGCTAAAGGTCTGCTTTACTACGAATCCGTGAGTGACTCGTATGGTGGCACGCAAATTACGGCCACCTTTGATTTGGGCACTGATCCTGATATGGCTCAGGTTGATGTGCAAAACCGTGTCGCTAACGTGCAAGCCACGTTACCGACTGCGGTTGTACAACAAGGTTTGAAAATTGAGCAAGCCAATACCGGTTTCTTACTGGTTGTGGCCTTGTCCTCTGATGATGGGGCGCGAGATCAAGTCGAACTAGCTGACTACATCAAACGGAATATTCAGAACACCATTTCTCGGGTACCTGGCGTAGGTAAGTTCCAGTTGTTTGCCGCTGGGCGGGCCATGCGCATCTGGGTAGACCCTGAGAAACTGGTTAGCTATAAAATCAGCATGGCGGAAGTGAACGCAGCCATTGCCAACCAAAACGTACTCATTTCGGGCGGTATTCTAGGCTCACCCCCTAACCCAGGAGGTCAGCGTGTTGCGGCGCCTATCGTCGTTAACGGTCAGCTACAAAGTGCTGACGAGTTTGAAAATATCATTCTACGCTCTAATCCGGACGGTTCTTCTGTCCGCGTCGCTGACGTAGCAAAAGTCGAAGTCGGCGCTGATAACTACCAGTTCGGTGCTCGTTTAAATGGTAATCCCACGGCTGCATTTGCAATTTCCTTAGCGCCTGACGCTAACGCGTTGTCGACAGCAGAAGGCATTAAAGAGCGCATGGATGAGCTTCAAGAGTTCTTCCCGTCTGGTGTTAGCTACTCGATTCCTTACGATACGTCTCCGTACATCGAAACGTCCATTAATCAAGTAATCGTAACGTTGCTTGAAGCGATGGTGCTGGTGTTTATTGTGATGTATGTGTTCTTGCAGAACTTGCGCTATACCGTCATCCCAGCCTTGGTCGTCCCAGTGGCAATTTTAGGGGCTCTGGGCGTTATGAACGCGTTGGGCTTCTCTATTAACGTTTTGACGATGTTCGCGATGGTGCTGGCAATCGGTATCTTGGTGGATGACGCGATTGTGGTGGTGGAAAACGTCGAGCGTATCATGGCAGAAGAAGGGTTGCCGCCTAAAGAAGCGACTCGTAAAGCCATGCCGCAGATTACCGGTGCTATTGTAGGTATTACGCTGGTGCTGACCGTGGTGTTCCTACCGTTGGCCTTTATGTCCGGTTCCGTCGGTGTTATTTATCGCCAGTTCTCGGTTGCGATGGCGATATCTATCGGCTTTTCCGCATTTTTAGCGCTCAGTTTTACCCCTGCACTGTGCGCCACCTTCTTAAAACCGATCTCTAAAGATGCTCATAACTCAGAGCGCCGTGGATTCTTCGGCTGGTTTAACCGAGTGTTCGGCCGTATTACATCGGGCTATGAAAACTGGATAACAAAAAGCCTACGGGCTACCGGCCGCATGATGCTGGTTTATGCCTTAATGATTGTGGTACTTGGCTTCTTGTACGTACGGATGCCTACCTCTTTCCTTCCTGACGAGGATCAAGGCTTTGCCTTGGCTAACATTGAGTTGCCTGCCGGATCAACTGCTAATCGTACGATTGAAGTGATTGAAGAGGTTGAAAGCTACTTTGGCGCCTTGCCACAAGTGCGAGATATGGTTGCTGTGCAGGGCTTTAGTTTTAATGGTAATGGTCTGAACTCGGCGATTGCTTTCGTTACCTTGAAGGACTTTAAAGAGCGTCCCGGTATTGAAAACTCAGCTCTAACGATTTCCGCCAAAGCCAGTCAGGACTTATTCTTTGGCTTGCCTGATGCGATGGTGTTTTCTATCGTACCTCCTGCGATATCGTCCTTGGGTAATGCCTCCGGTTTCGATATGCGTTTAGAAGATCGCAGTGAAAACGGCCAAGAGGCGTTAGCCGCTGCCACGCAGCAGTTGTTGCAAATGGCAAATGAAAGCGAAATTCTCACGCAAACTCGGGTGACAGGTCTAGGGCCTGGTCGTCAGTGGAATCTAACCATCGACCGAGAGAAAGCGGCGATTCAAGGTCTGGATTTTGCTGAGGTAGCACAGTTAATCAGTACCTCATTGGGTTCTGCTTATATTGGCAAATACACCAATAATGGTTGGGTTGAAAACATCTGGGTGCAGGCGGAAGATAAATACCGCATGAACATTGAAGATGTGATGAAGCTGAATGCGAAAAACCGCATGGGGGAAATGGTACCGCTTTCAACGGTGGTAACTGCAGAGCCTGTGCAAGCGCCGGTACAAGTCGTTCGCTACAACAGCTATGAGTCGGTGCGTATTGGTGGTGAAGCAGCCCCGGGATACACAACGGGTGAAGCCATGGCCGAAATGGAGCGCTTAGTAGGCGAGTTACCAAGTGGTTTTGGTTATGAGTGGACCGGATTGTCTTACCAGGAAATTCAAGCGGCTGGCCAAAGCACGATACTTATCGCACTTTCAGTATTAATTGTATTTATGGTTCTTGCTGCCTTATACGAAAGTTGGGCCATACCGTTATCGGTAATGTTGGCGGTACCGCTTGGTGTTTTAGGGTCGGTATTGCTGACGACGATGATGGGAATGCCAAATGACGTGTATTTCCAAGTAGGTATCGTGACGATTATTGGGCTCTCGGCTAAGAATGCGATCTTGATTGTAGAGTTTGCTAAAGACGCTTACGCTCAGGGTGAAGACCTGTATACCGCAACGATTAACGCCGCACGCATGCGATTCCGTCCTATTTTGATGACCTCATTTGCCTTTATTTTAGGTGTGCTTCCTTTGGCCATTTCTACTGGTGCAGGTGCGGCTAGTCAGAATGCAGTTGGTATCGGGGTGATCGGAGGCATGTTAGCCGCAACGCCGTTAGCGGTGCTGTTCGTGCCGACGTTCTTTGTGGTGGTGTTGAAGTTGTTTAAAACCAAACCCAAACTGCTAGGCGCTCAAGCCGAGGCTACAACATCGTCTGAGGCGAAATAATGGTAAATGGAACTATGAAGCTTAAACTTTCCAGCCTAAGCGCGGCAGTGTTGCTAAGTGCATGCTCACTAGCGCCCACGTATGAGCGTCCCGCTTCACCCGTTTCGTCTACATTCCCAACTTACGCCGGGGGTGTGGTTAGCGAAACTGGTGGTGCGGTTGAAGAGTTAGGTTGGTCTGAGTTTTTTAAGGATGTACGCCTTCAGGCTATTATTGCGCTCGCTCTTGATAACAATCGTGATATGCGTATCGCCGTAGATCGTGTTCAAGAGGCAAGGGCGCAGTACGGCGTTGCGCGTAGTGATCGCTTTCCTTCTATCGGCGTAGGGGCAACGGGACAGGCTACTCGCTATCCCGAAGACTTACGTGTCGGTGGGCCTGATTCACCTTCGGTCAGTAGAAACTATCAGGCAGGAATCGGCTTAACCGCATTTGAAATCGATTTATTCGGTCGGGTCCGTAATTTAAGTGCTGCAGCATTAGAGCAATATTTAGCCACGGAATCGGCACAACGCGCCGTTCGCATCAATGTAGTGTCTCAAGTTGCCGAAGCTTATTTCCGTCTGCGTGCCGCGCAGGAAATGCAAACCTTGATGCTGAACACGGAAAAAAGTCGGGCCGAGACCTTGCGTTTAGTGCAGCTTATGTACGACGTGGGTACAGCATCTTCCTTAGAGCTAGATCAAGCCACCTTGCAGTTACAAACCGTACGAGCCGATTTAGAACAAGCAAGACGTAATGAGTTACGGGCACTAAACGCACTGACGATGCTTGTGGGGACGGATTTACCTGAAGATTTGCCAGTCGCGCAGCCGTTTGGTCCAGATCAATTGGTCAATGATATTCCCGTGGGTTTGCCGTCTGACTTGTTGCAACGCCGTCCGGATCTGATTGCCGCCGAGCATTTTTTACGTGCAAGTAATGCCAATATCGGTGCTGCCCGCGCTGCGTTTTTCCCTTCTATTTCCATTACCGGCTTACTGGGTTTTGCTAGTCCTTCGCTCGATAACCTATTTGGGTCTTCCCACCGATTCTGGCAGTACTCTCCACAGATTACGATGCCGTTATTCTCAGGTGGAGGCATACGAGCTAATTTAGACATTGCCGAGGCTCGTAACAACATTGCTATAGCTCAATACGAGCAAAGCATCCAAAATGCGTTCAGAGAAGTCGCTGACGCATTAGCCGGAGAAGCCACGTATACGCAACAGCTTGATGCAATACGTGCCATGTTGCAGTCAGCAGATGGTAGTTTGCGCACTGCGAATTTGCGCTACGAAACCGGAATCGATAGCTTCTTGCAAGTGCAAACTGCTGAAGTGAACTTATACAGCGCTCAGCAGGTAGGGGTGCAAATAGGTTTAGAGTCGTTATTGAATCGCATTGAGCTATATAAAGCGCTTGGCGGAGGTTGGGCCTTGCCAGAAACGGCAGCCGAAGTGCAGCAGGCGTCGGCGGTGCAAGAATAAATGCGATAATGGCCCTTTGGTGAATTTTACTAAGGGGCATGAAGGAATGATTGAGTTAGGCGTTAATATTGATCACGTTGCCACGTTACGTCAGCAGAGGTTAACCACTTATCCTGACCCACTCGTGGCAGCGCAACGAGCCGAAGAGGCCGGCGCTGATTTGATTACGCTACATTTGCGCGAAGATCGGCGTCACATTCAAGATGCCGATGTTTTCGCAATGCGTCCGCTACTGCGTACTCGTATGAATTTAGAGTGCGCCATTACTCATGAAATGCTGGATATCGCATGTCAGGTTAAACCAAGCGACGTATGCTTGGTGCCCGAGAAACGTCATGAGTTAACGACAGAGGGCGGTTTAGATGTTCTCGGTCATTTTGATCAAGTTAAGCAGGCCGTTTCACAACTGCAACAGGCAGGAATCCGTGTTTCGCTATTTATTGATGCTGATCTTGCTCAAATCGAGGCAGCGCATCAAGGGGGCGCCACTGTCATTGAGTTGCATACGGGTGTTTATGCCGATGCGGAAACACCCGATCAAGCTCAATCCTCCTTAGCACGTATCGTAGAGGGCACGGCGGCCGGCGTTGCTTTGGGTTTACGCGTGAATGCAGGGCACGGGCTGCATTACGGTAATGTTCAAGCTGTCGCTTCTGTACCTGGTATTGCCGAATTGAATATAGGGCACGCTATCGTCGCACAAGCTGTGTTCGACGGTTGGGAGAAGGCGGTTCGTGATATGAAAGCACTCATCGTCACTGCGGCAAAGCAACGCGTTTAAAACTAGCGCCGTCCCAAAAACTACTACGTGTTTTACTTCTTACATTAAGGGTTTATATGTCTGTTGTTTCCACTTTACTGAGTCGTAACTCTGTAAAATTTGTACAAGCGCCAGCGCCAGCGCAAGCTGATCTCGAACAAATTTTACAAACGGCGATGGTCGCTCCGGACCATGGCCGACTACGTCCATGGCGTTTTAAGCTTATTCGTGACGAGGCAGTGCAAGCCATTGGAGAGCTAGCCATTGCTACAGCACAGGCAGAGGGCGCCCCGCTGACAGAGCAAAAAGCGGCCTCGATTCGCATGTGGCTGAAAAACGTGCCCTTGTTGGTGGCTGTCGCTTGCCAAATCGATCATAGCAACGAGAAAATACCTGAAACGGAGCGTATTCTGGCGACTGGGGCTGGTGTAATGAATATTCTGAACGCTGCTCATTCGCTAGGCTACGGAGCCTACTGGAGCACGGGTTTAGGTACTTATACACAAAACGTTCCAGAGCAACTGGGCTTTGACGAGCTTGATTACCATTTTATGGGGTTTGTCGCATTAGGGACTCTGCCTGATCGAGTGCCAACTAAAGAGCGTCCATCGTTTGAAGACTATGTGTCCGAATGGAAGCCACAAAGCTAACTGTTAGTACGTTGATTCGCCAAATTAAAGCCGTTCTTATAGACGGCTTTTTTTAAGCCTATACTGTTAGAAGAGTAATGGCCTGCATTGCGAGAGGCTTGACCCGCCTTCTTTTTAATATCGCGAGATGTAGGCATGTTTTTATCATTTATTGAGGTGGATGGTATGACGTATGAGTTTATTGTTCCTAATATGACTTGCGGACATTGTGTGAAAGTCATCACAGATGCAATTCATAAAGTGTCACCTAACGCTCGTATTAGTGCCGATCCGGCCACACACTGGCTTACCGTAGAAAATGCTGAAGATGGTCAGTCAACCATGATGGCGATCCAAGGAGCCGGATATTCGCCTCGCTGGGTTTAATATTAGGTATCCTGTCTACTTGTTAATTCGTTAATTGCTGCGATGCGTGGTTATTATTTTTGAGGCTGTTATGCAAGAATTACATGTTGATGTTGCTATTATCGGCGCGGGCACAGCGGGTTTATCTGCCTACCGATCTGTCAAACGAGCTGGAAAAACCGCAGTAATTATCGAGGATGGGCCTTACGGGACGACGTGTGCACGAGTAGGGTGTATGCCGTCAAAGCTTCTTATTGCGGCCGCCGATGCAGCGCATCATGCGCAAACCATGAACGAGTTTGGTGTACATATCTCAATACCTGTACAGGTAATGGGAAAGCAGGTGATGCAACGCGTCAGGGATGAGAGAGACCGCTTCGTGGGCTTTGTATTGGACGATGTTGAAAAGATAAGTTCGAATGATCGTTTACGTGGAACGGCTAGTTTCATCGATGACTCTCATTTGAACGTAGGCGGCCACACGCGTGTGGAAGCAAACTCAGTGGTGATTGCTACCGGATCATCGGCCATTGTACCTAAAGAACTTGTTCCGCTTGGAGACCGAGCCATTATTAATGATGATGTTTTTAATTGGCTTGATTTGCCTAAAAGCGTCATCGTGTTGGGTGCGGGGGTCATTGGTCTAGAGTTAGGGCAGGCCTTATCTCGTTTAGGTGTAGAGGTCACTATCGTGAATCGTAGTGAAAGCCTTGCAGGTATCAGTGATCCCGAAGTGAAAGGTAGCGCGCGACAAACTTTCGAACAAGAGCTAACGATGCATTTCTCAACCACGGTTGAATCAGCGACTCTTTTAGAAGACGGTGTAGAGGTGACGCTTAAGGATGCAGAAGGGGCTTCGTTTAGTGTCCGAGCTGAAAAAGTATTATGTGCAGCAGGCAGACAACCTAATATTGCTGCACTAGCATTAGAGAACACTTCTGCCGTGTTAGATGAGCGTGGCCAACCTGAGTTTAATAAAAAAACATTGCAAATTAAGACGGATGCAACTGACACCGCGTTATTTTTCGCGGGTGACGTGAATGCGGTAGCGCCTATTTTGCACGAAGCAGCCGATGATGGCCGCATATCGGGCAGTAACGCCGCCCGGTGGCCAGAACAGACACCCCAAGTGCACGAGCGACGTGCAGCCATGGGTATTGTGTTTACTGACCCACAAATCATGATGGCAGGTAAACGATTTAAGCAGTTACCTGAGAAGGTATTAATCGGGGAGGTGGATTTTTCCAATCAGGGACGATCGCGCATCATGCTTAAGAATAAAGGCAAACTGCGTGTATACGCTGACCCAGATACCGAAATCTTTTTAGGTGCTGAAATGGCTGGGCCAGCAGCCGAACATATTGCTCATTTGCTGGCATGGTGTGTTCAACAGCAACTCACGATTAGTCAGATGTTATCGATGCCGTTTTATCATCCGGTTATCGAAGAGGGCGTTCGAACAGCTTTACGTGGCGCTCGAAAACCAAAGCCCTAATGTTTTACCGCTAAGGTTTAAAGTATGTCTCGTACAGCGTCGGTTAGGGTGTCGATAGATTCTGAGTCTGAGGCCAATATACGGGCTTTGCCTCGCGCATCAAAAATATAAATCCCTCGACTATGCGAAACATCATAATGCTCAGTGTTGGTGGTCTTCGGCTTTTCAATTTGATAGGCAACACGGTAGCGACGAGCAATATTAGCAATATTTCTCTCGCTACCTGTTAGGCCAATTGCATTGGTGTCAAAGGCTTCCACATACGATTGCAAGATTTCAGGCGTATCGCGGTGAGGGTCGACACTAACAAATAGAACGCTTACCTTGTCACCATCATCGCCAAGTCGATGAACCACTTCGGATAGCTGAGCCATTGTCGTTGGGCAGATGTCCGGACAACTGGCGTAGCCAAAAAACATTAACACCACTTGGCCGTCAAAATCATCCTGAGTGACCGTCCGATTCTCAGCAGTGATCAGCTCAAAACGTAAGTCAGGCAAGAAGCCTCGAACAGTGTGTAAAGTCGAGTTGGCCATTACACTGAGGGACCACAACGCAGAGATAACGAGTAGCCCAAAGACCGTAATAAGCTTATTCCAACCTTTGCGTTGTTTGTACATGATGAAGTCCTAGTTAACTCGTCTGCATACCGCTATGGCGAAGTAACGGTTCGATAGACGGTTCGCGCCCTCGAAAAGCAACAAATGATTCAGCGGCAGGGCGCTCGCCACCTATCGCCAGAATTTCAGTTAAGAAGCGTTGTCCTGTAGCCGAAACCAAGGTATCACGCGTACCGTTGTCGTCATGCGTTGCGGTCTCTTCAAAGGCTTCATAAGCATCTGATGAGAGAACCTCCGCCCACTTGTAACTGTAATAACCTGCGCCATAACCACCGGCAAATAAGTGCGAAAAGGCATGGGGGAATCGATGCCAGCTGGGCGGAATTACCACTGCGACCTCTTTGCGTACCTCATCTAAGGTGTTCAGCACCTTGTCTATTGATAAGCCTTGTTCTTCGTGGTGAACAAGCATATCAAACAAGGAGAATTCGATCTGACGGACCATTTGCATGCCGCTTTGGAAATTCTTTGCTGCGAGAAGTTTCGTGTACAGCGCTTCAGGTAAAGGCTCGCCAGTACTGACGTGACTTGAAAGCTGTTGTACGACCGGCCACTCCCAGCAAAAGTTTTCCATAAACTGGGAAGGAAGCTCGATGGCATCCCACTCGACCGCGGAGAAAGCCGATACGGAGGGTTCGTCGACCGTAGAAAGTAAGGCATGCAACGCATGGCCACTTTCGTGAAAAAGTGTGATCACGTCATCGTGAGTGAGTAAGGCTGGATTGCCTCCTTGTGGTGCGCTGAAGTTACACACCAAGTACACCACAGGTAGCACCACACCTTCGGGGCTTAAACGACGGCTGCGTTCGCCATTGACCCAAGCACCACCTTGCTTACCTTTACGGGCGTACAAATCAATGTATAAATGCCCAAGTGTTTCGCCCGATGCGCTCTTGACATCGTAGGCCGTCACATCAGGGTGCCAAACTGAAGCAGTAGTTGGCTCGAAGCTGACACCGAATAGACGGTTTACGACGTAAAAGAGGCCATTAATAACCTGTGGCTCGGTAAAGTACTGCTTTACCTCGTCCTCAGAGTAGGCGTAACGCTCTTGACGAATGCGTTCGGCAACAAAAGCCATATCCCAGGGCTGCAACGCATCGAGACCTAGGTTTTGCTGAGCAAAATCACGCAATTGTTTTAAATCGGTTTGAGCAAAATTGGCGGCTTTAGAGGCTAAGGTACGCAGAAAATCTAACACTTGTTCAGGAGTGTCCGCCATACGCGTCTCAAGTCGCATATGTGCGAAGCTTGGGTAACCAAGTAATTGGGCCTCTTGGGCTCGCAACGTTAATAGCTTTTCTATGGATTCTGAGTTATCAAGCTCTGGCTTATCGGCTTGATCGGAAGCGATAGTTGCGTAGGCTTTGTAGAGAGTGGCGCGTAACTCGCTGCTTTCAGCATACTGCATGACAGGTAGATAGCAGGGCATTTTCAAAGTCAACAACCAACCGGTTTGCTTTGCTTCTTCGGCAGCATCTTTTGCTGCTTTTAACACATCGTCGGGAATGCCTGTTAGTTGGGTTTGGTCTTCAACTAGCAACGACCATCCATCGATACTATCTAATACGTTCTCTGAAAAGCGTTGAGAGGCGGCTGCTTGCTGTTCAGAAATTTCGGCGTAACGGGCCCGTTTTGCACCCTCAAGCTCGACACCACTTAGGCGGAAATCACGCAGTGCTAGATTGAGAACACGTTGTTGTACTGGCGTAAGCGTCTCGTATTCTGGGCTGGCTACAAGGGCCTTGTAGTGGCGATAGAGAGACTCGTTTAGGCCCAGCCAAGTCGAAAACTCGGTGACTTTAGGAAGGCAGGCATTATAAGCATCTCGCAACTCTGGTGAGTTAATGACTGAATTTAAATGCCCAACAATTGTCCAGGCACGCCAAAGTTGCTCTGTGGCGTCATCCAATGGCGCAACAATCGTATTCCATGTGCTTTTTGGTTGACTAGCGATATGCTCAACAGCGTTTTTCGCTTCTTCTAAAAGCTGCTCTATTGCGGGGACAACATGTTCAGCCTTGATGTCCGCATAGGTTACCAATTGGTTAATGGGGGTCAGTAGAGGGTTGCTCATGGCTTTTTAAGGGTGTTTTTAGTTGCTCTGCGTTCTGCAGCTTCAAGGGTGTTGACCAGTAGCATAGCGATAGTCATTGGTCCCACACCACCCGGCACAGGGGTAATCCCGCCGGCTACGTGTATGGCTTCATCGAAATTGACATCGCCTACCAACTTGCCGTTATCGAGTCGGTTAATACCGACATCAATGATGATGGCGCCGGGTTTAATCATGTCTGCACTGATCATGTTGGGTCGGCCGACAGCTACAACGAGGATATCTGCTCGTTTAGTGTGTGAGGCCAAGTCACGCGTTTTTGAATTGCAAAGTGTGACGGTGGCACCCGCTGCCAGCAGCAGCATAGACATCGGTTTGCCGACGATGTTGCTTGCGCCGACAATAACGGCCTCAGCTCCACGTATAGTAACATTCTCGGACTCAAGGACTTTCATCACCCCGTAAGGGGTGCAGGGACGAAAAAGTGGACGTCCTGTCATAAGTAAGCCCACGTTGCTGATATGAAAGCCATCAACGTCTTTGTGCGGGGAAATTGTTTCGATGACCTTGTATTCATCCAAATGGGCGGGCAGTGGTAGTTGCACCAATATCCCGTCAACGGAATCGTCATCGTTTAGTTGTTGAATTAGCGTCAACAACTCATCTTCTGATACGTCAGCATTCAGACGTATGACATCGGATTTAATCCCCGCTTTTTCACATGCTATCGCTTTGTTTTTCACATAAACGTGCGAGGCAGGATCATCGCCTACCAATACTACTGTTAAACCAGGGCGAATATTACGCGACGAAAGCGACTGTACACGTTGGGCGACATCGTCACGTACTTGTTGGGCCAGTGTTTTACCTGAAATGATCCTGGCGCTCGTACTGCTCATAATTAAACTTCTCCGGATTTGGTCAGCGCGATTTTCATGAGATCGGCGACGGTAGTAACTTCGAGTTTTTCCATGATGTTGGCTCGATGAGCCTCCACCGTTTTTATACTGATATTCAGGTCACCTGCGATTTGCTTATTAAGTCGTCCCGCAACAATACGCTCAAGCACTTGTTGTTCTCGAGCAGTAAGACGAGCAAGCACTTCGTCGTGGTTACGCTGGGCTTGGGCTTGACTTGCGCGCTCGGTGGCTTGTTCCATCATTCGAGCAACTATGGCACGTAGGTCTGCCTCGTTAAATGGCTTCTCTAGGAAATCAATAGCGCCTTTTTTCATGGTGTTTACGGCCATGGGTACATCACCGTGGCCCGTAATAAAGACGATAGGGATAGGGGCTTTGCGGGTAATCAATGCCTCTTGGAGCTCTAAGCCGCTCATGCCTGGCATTCGAACATCAACAATTAACACGCCAACCTGACTAGGATCATAAGCACTTAAAAACTCTTCCGCCGCAGGAAAGCACTTTACACGGTATCCGTTTGCTTCAAGTAGCCAACGCAACGAATCTCGTACGGCCTCATCGTCATCAACGATAAAAATTGTGCAGGAAGTTTGGGTACTACTCATGCTTGTATCTCCTTGGGTTCATTATTAGTGGTTGGCGTTTGTGGCGCTGCACACGGTAGAGTGAAACGAAATATCGTACCGCCATCGGGGTTCTCGTTCGCCCAAAGGCGACCGTGATGCGATTCGATAATAGTCCTACAAATATTTAAACCCATTCCTAAGCCTTCCGATTTGGTGCTGTAGAAAGGCTCGAATAATCGTTCTGGGTATTTCAAACCATAACCTCGATCAATCACTGCAAGTTCTAACATCTCATCATTGATGGAAATATTTACATGCAATATATGATAATCACTTCCTTCCATGGCTTCTACGCCATTTTTTAATAAATTCAATAATACCTGTTCAATTAAGATGGGATCAGCCATGACCTCGGGGAGATCATCTGGTAAGTGCACCTGAATATCGATCTGGCGCTTACGCGCATCAATCTCAGCAAAGCTAACCGCGTTGTCGATAATTTGTAGAATGCTAACAGATTGGCGACGAGGCTCACTTCGTTTCACGAATTCGCGAATACGGCTAATAATTTTACCCGCGCGCTCGGCCTGACTAGACGCTTTTTCAAGCGCTTCAATCAACTGCTCGGGCTTAGCCTTACCACTGCGCACCATGGCAACCGCACCCATGCTGTAGTTACTGATGGCCGTCAAGGGTTGATTCAACTCATGGGCCAAAGAAGATGCCATTTCCCCCATCGTTGTTAAACGACTGGTTAACTGTACTTTCTCTTGCTGTACACGAGAGGCCTCTTCGTGCTTGCGTCGCTCGGTAATATCACGCGCTACTTGCAAGCGTACTCGTCGCCCATCGGTCCAAGCCAACATACGGTGGTGAACTTCGAACCATCGCTGTGCAGAATTAGAGAAGGTTTCTACGGTTTCATCCGTAAACCGGCCCATTCGGCCACCAAGAAGCTCAGCATGCCCATTAGATTGCGCACCAAAAAATCGTCTATAGGTACGGTTCGCGAATAAGAGCTCAAGACCCTCAGGCGTGTCTGCCACAACAGAAATGGCATCGTCTAACCCCTCTAGCACCGTCATGAAACGTTCGTGAGCGGCGGTCAGGGCCTCTCGGATACGCTTGGGCTCAGTGATGTCTGTCATTGACGTCATCCAGCCAATTTGTTCTCCGTTAGGATCTCGCAAAGGCGATACGTACATTCGAGCAGTGAAGCGTGAACCATCACGGCGTTGTGCCTCGACCTCAAGCCCGCTACCTGGCGTACGTCCTGACATCAAAAGATCTAGAATTTCTTGATGATGTGGATGACGCCCTGGCAACCAGTAAGGAAAGGGGGCTGTACGTCCAATTAAATCGGCCTCGTTCCATCCTATCATGCGGCAAAAAGCGGGATTCACATAAGCGATTCGACCATGCATGTCGAAAACTCGCATACCCGTCGACATTGAGTTTTCCATGGCCCGACGAAAACCGGTTTCGGCAATCAGCGCCGCTTCTGCCCGTGTTCTGAAACGCGTGTATCGCCATAGGGCTAATAAGCTTAGGACAATCACAAAAGACAAGGCGACAATCACCATCGTCAATTGTTGTTGGCGAATTTCTTGATCAATGGTTACAAACATAACGCTATCACTACGTAAACGTTGTAACCAGATAAATACCCCCATCACGCAAAGGTACAAGAACAGTACGATAACCGGAGTTAACCAGTACAAGCCTCGACGATTCTGCTGTGCCTGATCGTAAAAGGTATTGGGAATGAGTGACTTTTTAGTAGGGTTTGCCATGGCATCATCATTAGGATCTGCAGGCATTGTAAGCGCTAACGCCTGCTTCTATTTTTCACATTATAAAAACTATTACCATAAAATGAAATTTTGCTTGAGTGCTCAACAGTAATTTCCTAGAATGGGTCGAGTGATAGGCAAGACCTGCCTGAACCGTTTGCGGTCCGACTACATTGACAACGACTTATAAAAAGCCACAGCGCTGTCAGAGCGGACTCATATCTTAATAAATGGAGACGATACATGTCCTCTCATGACCAAGTCAGTAATGCGGCAAATGTCGACAACGACGCTGCTCTTGAAACCAAAGAATGGCTCGAGGCGCTAGAAGCGGTACTCGATCGTGAGGGCCCAGATCGGGCCCATGAATTGATTGAGCGTCTTACTGACCTAGCGCGACGTTCTGGATCAAACATTCCATACAGTCCTAATACCGCTTATTTAAACACTATTCCTGCGGGTTTAGAGCCAGCACACCCCGGTGATCTAGCGCTAGAAGAACGTATTCGTTCATACATACGCTGGAATGCGATGGCAATGGTTGTTAAGGCCAACGAACATACCCCAGAAGATGGTGGCGGACTTGGCGGACACATTGCTTCTTTTGCGTCATTGGCGACCATGATCGGTTGCGGACAAAACCATTTCTGGCACGCAGAAAGCGAAAATCATGGCGGAGACCTTGTTTACTTCCAAGGGCACACTTCCCCTGGTATGTACGCGCGTGCTTTCCTAGAAAATCGTCTTAGCGAAGAGCAGCTCAATAATTTCCGTCAAGAAGTTGATGGCAAAGGGCTACCGTCTTACCCGCATCCCAAGTTGATGCCCGATTTCTGGCAGTTCCCGACAGTATCGATGGGCTTGGGCCCGCTGATGGGCATTTATCAGGCTCGTTTTCTAAAGTATCTACATGCTCGCGGTATTCAAGACACGACTGGCCGCAAAGTATGGGTGTTCTTAGGTGACGGCGAAATGGATGAGCCCGAGTCCTTAGGTGCTATCGGTGTTGCCGCGCGTGAAGGGCTGGATAACCTTATTTTTGTTGTGAACTGCAACCTACAGCGACTAGATGGTCCTGTTCGTGGTAACAGCAAAATCATTCAAGAATTAGAAGGTACATTCCGCGGTGCAGGTTGGAATGTGCTTAAGCTTATTTGGGGTGGCTACTGGGATCCCCTCTTGGCTCGCGATAAAGAAGGTATTCTTCGTAAAGTCATGGAAGAAACCATCGATGGTGAGTACCAAGCGTATAAAGCAAACGATGGCGCTTATGTGCGTGAAAAGTTCTTTGGTAAACATCCAAAACTGCTAGAAATGGTAAGCCGCATGAGCGACCAAGAAATCTGGCGTTTGAACCGTGGTGGTCATGATCCACACAAGGTGTATGCCGCATTTGACGCAGCTGTTAAACACGAAGGGCAGCCTACCGTTATTTTGGCTAAGACTATTAAAGGGTACGGCATGGGTCATGTTGGCCAAGCTAAAAACCCAAGTCACCAACAGAAAAGCTTGGATGTCGAAGCCATCCGCGAGTTCCGCGACCGCTTCAATATCCCTGTGCCCGACGACAAGTTAGGCGACTTGCCTTACTTTAAGCCGGCAGAAGACTCTCCGGAAATGAAGTACCTGCACGAGCGTCGTCAGGCGTTGGGGGGTTACTTACCTAAGCGTCGCGTTAAAGCAGACGAAACATTAGCAACACCGGCGCTGGATGTGTTCAAAGCAGTGCTTGAGCCCACGGCAGAAGGTCGCGAGATCTCAACAACTCAGGCTTTTGTCCGCGTATTGAATCAGCTGTTAAGAGACAAAGCTCTTGGTCCACGCGTTGTGCCGATTCTTGCTGACGAATCACGCACTTTCGGTATGGAAGGCCTGTTCCGTCAAATTGGTATCTACTCCCCAGTAGGGCAAAAGTACACACCCGTCGATAAAGATCAGGTGATGTACTACCGCGAAGACAAAAAAGGTCAGTTATTACAAGAAGGTATTAATGAGCTAGGTGCCTTTAGCTCATGGATCGCCGCTGCTACGTCATACTCCAGCAGCAATAAGATCATGATTCCTTTCTTCATCTACTACTCAATGTTTGGTTTCCAGCGTTTTGGCGACTTGGCGTGGGCTGCAGGTGATATGCAGGCTCGAGGCTTTGTGCTAGGTGGTACCGCAGGCCGTACAACATTGAATGGCGAAGGGCTGCAGCACGAAGATGGACACAGTCATATTCAGTCTTCGCTCATTCCTAACTGCATCTCCTACGATCCAACCTTTGCACACGAAGTTGCCATTATTATTCGTGATGGCTTACGTCGCATGGTTGAAAACCAAGAAGATGTGTACTACTACATTACTCTGATGAACGAAAACTACGCTCAGCCTGGCTTAAAGGCAGGTGACGAAGAGGGCGTTTTACGGGGTATGTACAAGTTCAAGTCGGTAGGAAAAGGCGATCTACGCGTACAACTATTGGGCTCTGGTACTATTTTACGTGAGGTCATCGCAGCGCAAGACCTTCTGGAAAAAGACTGGGGTATTGGTTCTGATGTATGGAGCGTTACCAGCTTTACTGAGTTACGTCGTGATGGTTTAGATTGCGAGCGTCATTCGCTATTGAATCCAGAAGACAAAAAGGCGCCTGTGCCTTACGTGACTCAACAGTTGAAAGACACTAGCGGTCCGATTGTGGCTTCCACTGATTACGTTAAAGCTTTCGCTGATCAAATTCGTTTGTTTGTTCCTAAAGATCGCACCTATCGTGTTCTTGGTACAGATGGCTACGGTCGTTCTGACTACCGTTACAAGCTACGAGAGCACTTCGAAGTTGATCGTCATTTTGTCGTGTTGAGCGCTCTGCGTGCTTTAGCTGATGAGGGCAAGTTGCCGCTAAGCAAAGTGACTGAAGCCATTAAGAAGTATGGCATCAACACAAACAAAGCCAACCCGCACCACGCTTGAGGGCTAGATAAATGAGTAATACTATTGAAGTTGTCGTTCCTGATATTGGCGATGATGGTGAAGTCGACGTCATTGAGCTTTTGGTTGCCGCAGGTGACACCGTAGAGGTAGATCAAAGTCTAATTACGGTCGAATCTGATAAAGCGTCGATGGAAATTCCTTCTTCACACGCCGGTGTCATCAAGGCACTAAAAGTTAATATTGGCGATAAAGTGAAGCAAGGGTCGTTGATTCTTGAGCTTGAGGCTGCCGAGGCCGAACAACCAGCTGAAGCTAAAGCTGCCGACGAGTCTAAGGCTGAGAAGCCTGCTGCCGCGCCAGTAGAAGAGGCAGCAGCAGCGGCACCAGCAGCAAGCACTTCATCCCAAGAAGTCATTACCGTTGAAGTGCCTGATATTGGTGATGAGTCGGATGTGGATGTGATCGAAGTGCTGGTTGCAGCCGGCGATACCATTGAGGCGGATCAAAGCTTGATTACGCTAGAAACCGATAAAGCATCGATGGAAGTGCCTTCATCGCATGCGGGTGAAGTGGTAGAGATTCAAGTTAACGTGGGTGATAAAGTCAGCAAAGGCTCTGCAATTTTACAGTTGCGTGTAGCTGGTGCTGCAGCGCCAGCCGCTACAGAAAAAGCGGCAACACCCACTGAGCCTAAGAAAGAAAAATCCGCACCAGCTGTTGTCGGTTCGGCTGCGGGTGTTTTGGCTTCTGAATCGCCAGTGCGTCAATCTCCAACGTCCGCTTTTGCAGAAACCGAGGTGTCATTACGCAACTTGCCACACGCGTCTCCTTCAGTTAGACGATTTGCACGCGAATTAGGCGTTAACCTAAGTTTGGTTAAAGGATCGGGATCGAAAGGGCGAATTAAGCCTGAGGATGTACGTGGGTATGTCAAATCGGCCCTAGCCAACCAAGGCTCCAGCACAGCAGCAGCGCCTGCGGGTAGCGGCGGGGGGCTAGATGTACTGGCATGGCCTAAAGTCGATTTCAGCCGCTTTGGTGAGTTCGATACGCAGCCACTTTCGCGCATCAAGAAAATATCGGGTGCCAACCTTCATCGTAACTGGGTCATGATTCCTCATGTCACCAATAACGAGCAAGCGGATATTACGAGCCTAGAGGCTTTCCGTAAGCAGTTGAATGAAGAAGGTAAAAAAGCAGGCACACGCGTAACGATGCTGGCTTTCTTAATTAAAGGTGTGGTTGCCGCACTGAAGAAATTTCCAGAATTCAACGCTTCGCTTGATGGCGATAATTTGATTCTGAAAAAATACTACAACATCGGCTTCGCCGCTGATACCCCTAATGGCTTGGTAGTACCAGTTATCCGTGATGCGGATGAAAAAGGAATCATCGAAATCGGCCAAGAAATGGGCGAATTAGCGACGCTTGCTCGAGAAGGTAAATTGGCAGCGGCACAGATGCAGGGCGGGTGTTTCACCATTTCGTCCTTGGGTGGTATCGGTGGTACCGATTTTACGCCTATCATCAATGCGCCTGAAGTCGCCATTATGGGTGTCTCTCGCTCGTCGATTCAACCTGTTTGGAACGGCAAAGAATTTGAGCCACGTTTAATGCTGCCGCTATCGCTATCCTATGATCATCGCGTTATCGATGGCGCAGCGGCGGCTCGCTTCAATACCTTCTTGGCAGACCTGCTGGCCGATTACCGTCGCATCGTGCTTTAAGGAGCAAACATGAGCGTAGTAGATCTTAACGTCCCAGATATTGGTGACTCAGGAGACGTCACGGTCATTGAGCTATTGGTTGATGTCGGTGACACCATCGAGGTCGAACAAAGTTTAATTACCGTAGAGTCCGATAAAGCCTCAATGGAAATCCCTGCCGAGCAGGCAGGGGTGGTTAAAGAGCTTCTCGTCAAGCTAGGCGATAAGGTGTCGGAAGGCACGCCAATCGTCCGCATCGAGGCCCAACAATCCTCAGCAGAGTTAGCCGAAGAGCCCGCTGCGGCAACAGCAGCGGTAGCAAGCACGACAGCCGATTCGGCAAAGCCTGAATCCAAGGCGCCTGAGGCTGCTAGCCATAGTGGTCAAGCAGACTCTGAGTACGACGTCATTGTGTTGGGATCAGGTCCTGGTGGATATTCAGCGGCGTTCCGTGCTGCTGATTTGGGTTTAAATGTCGCACTGATCGAGCGTTACTCCACATTGGGTGGGGTGTGTTTGAATGTAGGCTGCATTCCATCCAAAGCGTTGTTACACACAGTGGGGGTGTACGAAGCCGCCAAAGCCATGGCTAATCAAGGGATCAGTTTCGGCGAGGCCGAAATCGATATCGATGTCATGCGCACCTACAAAGAGAAGGTCATTGGTAAGCTGACAACGGGGCTGGCGGGAATGGCACGTGCTCGTAAAGTCACGACTGTGACTGGAGTCGGCCGATTCCTAGACCCTTATCATATGGCTGTCAAAGCAGATGATGGAAAAGAGCAAACGCTTAAATTCAAATCTGCAATTATTGCCGCAGGTAGTGAGTCGGTTAAGCTTCCATTTTTACCGGATGACCCTCGTGTTATTGACTCGACGGGTGCTCTCGAGTTAGCGGGCATTCCCGCTAAAATGTTGATCATCGGTGGTGGCATCATTGGCCTTGAAATGGGTACCGTTTACTCAGCGCTGGGAACTCGCCTTGATGTCGTGGAAATGCAATCGGGGCTGATGCAAGGTGCTGATCGCGAAGCCGTTAAAGTCTGGGACAAAATGAACGCCCATCGCTTTGACAACGTTATGCTCAATACGCGTACCGTATCGGCTGAAGCCAAAGAAGATGGTATTTGGGTAAGCTTCGAAGGTGATAAAGCTCCTAAAGAACCACAGCGTTACGACATCGTTTTGCAAGCGGTAGGGCGCTCACCGAACGGTAACAAGATCGATGCTGACAAGGCAGGGGTTGCCGTAAGTGACCGTGGCTTTATCAACGTAGATAAGCAACAGCGCACGAATGTTCCGCACATTTACGCGATTGGCGATATCGTTGGCCAACCTATGCTCGCACACAAGGCGGTGCATGAGGCCCACGTAGCGGCTGAGGTTATCGCTGGCGAGAAGAGTTTCTTCGATGCACGCGTGATCCCATCGGTGGCGTATGTTGACCCAGAAATTGCCTGGGTTGGCATTACCGAAGAAGAGGCAAAAGCCGAGGGTATCGCTGTAGAGAAAGGCTTCTTTCCTTGGCAAGCTTCAGGTCGCGCCATCGCTAATGCTCGTGACGAGGGTTTCACCAAGTTGTTGTTTGATGCAGAAACCAAGCGCATACTTGGCGGCTCCATCGTAGGAACCGGTGCGGGCGATTTGATCAGCGAAGTGGCGTTAGCCATTGAAATGGGTTCTGATTCGGTGGATATTGCTAAAACCATCCACCCACACCCAACGCTTGGAGAGTCAGTGGGAATGGCTGCAGCGGCCTCGTTAGGTGCTTGCACAGATATTCCACCTGCTCGCCGGAAATAAAGCGTGATGTGATTACGTTTCTCTAACGTAATTGAATGGCAGGTGCTATTATCAGCACCTGCCGTTTTTTATTTGATGTCTAGAATATGTCCAGCCTACACTTAAATGCCTCAAGTCCACTAGATCAGTGGCTTCAGTACCTAGAAACCTTACACCCAACCGAAATTGAGCTGGGGCTGGCACGCATTAAGCAAGTCGCTGAGAGATTGAGTTTGCAGATACCGTATATCAAAATCACGGTGGGTGGAACGAATGGAAAAGGCTCCACATGCGCCATATTAGAAGCCATCTTACAGGCCGCCGGTTATAAAACCGGAGTCTATGCCTCACCTCATTTAGTTCACTATAACGAGCGTATCCGTCTAAATGGCTCTATGGCGACGGATGCGCAAATTGTTGAACAATTTTTCCGTATCGAGCAAGCGCGGGCAGAGATCAGCTTGAGCTACTTCGAGTTTGCCACCTTAAGCGCCTTGTTACTGTTCGAACAAGAGCGGGTGGATGTGGCCATCTTGGAAGTGGGTCTAGGCGGTAGACTGGATGCGGTAAATATGGTGGATACCGACTGTGCCGTGATTACCAGTGTTGATATTGATCACATTGCTTTTCTCGGTGACACCCGAGAGCAGGTAGGCTTTGAGAAAGCGCACATTTTTAGACCGAACACCCCTGCGATTTGCGCCGACCCGGTACCGCCGGAAGCCATAAAGGCGCATGCTGATCGTGTGGGTGCAGATTTATGGCAATTTGGTAAAGACTTCAACTACTCGGGTGATGCTCAGCAATGGGCCTTTGGTGGACGTGAACAGCGTCGAGCCGGATTGGCTTATCCCTCACTTCGTGGCATCAACCAATTATTGAATGCCTCCTCGGCGCTAGCGGCGTTAGAGGCTTTACGTTATAAGCTGGTGGTCCCAGCGCAGGCTGTCAGAGAGGGGTTGCATAGGGCAACCATCGCTGGACGTTTGCAAATTCTTCCCGGTGAGCCCACTACTATTTTAGACGTTGCGCATAACCCTCATGCCGCCGGTGCATTAGCGCAAAACTTAGATCAAATGCCTTCTACCGGCCGTACTTTGGCGGTTATTGGTATGTACAATGATAAGGATGCTGCCGGCGTACTAGGGCTATTAATAGACAGGGTAGATGCTTGGTATTGCGCCTCAATTGAAGGGGATCGTGGCTTAAAAGGTCAAGAATTGTCAGCATTGGTTAATGCGGTTAAGAAATTAGGCCCAGCCCACGACGCTTCCCACCGTCAGACCATAACTGATAAACCGGCCAAACCCAGCGTGAAACCTGCCTCTGGGCGCCGTGTTAACTACGTTAATAGTCCGATTAGCGTGTTTGATAACCCCATAGCGGCGTATGAGGGCGCTCGAAAAGAAGCCCAACCCAATGATAGAATTTTAATCTTTGGATCCTTCTCTACGGTTGGACCAGTGCTAGAATATTTAGGACGAAATCCCAAGTGATTTTGCTTCTACCCTGTAAGGGTGCTTCATTTTTTAATGGATTTTAGTTAAATGGGTCTGTTCTCAACAAAAAGCTCGTCTGGAGCAACCCGTCGCACTTCAAGTGACGCTCAAATACGCGAGATGCGAAGTCGTGCGAGACGACGCTTGATAGGCGCTTTGGTTTTGGTGCTAGCGGCGATATTAATTGTGCCTTTTCTCACCTCCAACGAACCTGAGCCTGAACAGAGCCAACTCTTAGCGGTGATTCCTACACCTATACAGCCAAACGAGTTCGCTACCGGTACTGATCAGTTAGCACAAGCCCCTGTACCAGCCGAGCCACTGACCGATCAATCAGAAGGCACAACTAACTCCGGCTCGACACTTAACGATGACTTCGCTGCTCTGATTGAGCCAGAGCCAGAGCCGCCTGTCGTGGTGGATCCTACGCCAGCCGAACCCGTGGCTGAGCCCAAACCTACGACCACCGCTCCCCCAGTCGTTAAACAGCCAGAGCCTAAACCTAAACCTGAACCAAAGCCAACTCCTAGTAAACCGGAGCCTAGCTCTGAACGTACCGATGATGGATCGGTAGCGCTAGCATTATTGGAAGGGCGTACACCACCAACAACCAATCGTCCGGCCACTGCCGCACCACAAGGTAATTTCATTCTGCAAATTGTGGCCTATTCTGCCGAAACCGAGGCGCAGTCTCGCCGCAATCAATTAGTGTCTGCGGGCGTTACGAATGCCTATGTCGAAACCGCTAACTCCGCAGGCAAAACAACCTATCGATTACGTGTAGGCCCATTCCCTACTCGCGAGGCCGCTCAGGCAGCACAAACGCGTTTACGCTCCTTGGGTTACGAAAATAGTTTTATCTCAACTAAGTGACGAGTTTCGATTATTTATTCTTAGCCATTCTTGGTGCATCAACCATAATAGGGCTGGTGCGTGGTCTGCTTAAAGAGTTGCTTTCGTTAATTGCGTATGTGGTTGCTTTCATGGCCGCGATTTGGTGGGGGCCCACAGCATCAGGTTGGTTAACGTCGATTATAGAAAATGCCTTATTGCGTACGGCGGTGTCGTACGGTGCCGTATTCATTATTGCGCTCTTGCTTTTCGGCTTATTAAACATGACGCTGTCAGCGCTCATTGAGCACTCAGGCTTGGGCGTTGCCGATCATGGTTTTGGCGCCATTTTTGGATTATTACGAGGCATCGTTTTCTCGTTATTGCTTGTCATTTTGGCTGGCTATACCGAGCTGCCCAAAGAGCCTTGGTGGCAAGAAGCTCGATTGTCAGGAGCAGCCGTTCAAGGCGTTCAAAATTTAAAGCAATACATACCCTCGTCATTAGCTGCGTGGTTACCTTATTAAGTACAAAGTACGGGAAAACATTATGTGTGGAATCGTCGGGGTCGCTGGCCGTGGTCCTGTTAATCAATTGATTTATGATAGTTTGCTGCTATTGCAACACCGCGGTCAGGATGCTGCAGGTATTAGTACCTTTAACGACAGTTTTTTTCATACGCATCGCGGACAAGGTTTAGTTCGGGATGTGTTTAGAACGCGGAACATGCGTGACTTAAAGGGTAATAGCGGATTAGGCCATGTGCGTTATCCCACCGTAAACGAAGCGGATAATATCGAAGAAGCTCAGCCATTTTATGTCAATGCCCCCTTTGGGATTAGCTTTGTTCATAACGGCAATCTCACCAATTGGCGAGGTCTACGACAAGAGCTTTTCAGCGTAGATCGCCGTCACATTAATACAAACTCTGATTCCGAGGTGTTATTAAATGTCTTTGCTCACGAGTTGCAGTTAGCCGCTGGGCAGGCTGACTTAACAGATGATAGGGTTTTTGCTGCGGTAAAATCAGTGCATACCCGAGCAAAGGGGGCTTACGCTGTCATCGCGCAAATTGCTAACTTCGGTATGGTTGCCTTTAGAGACCCTAATGGTATCCGCCCCTTATGCTTAGGAAAGCGCCATACAGAGTTAGGTGTTGAGTGGATGGTCGCATCTGAATCTGTTGCGCTGACAGGGTGTGAGTTTGACTTAGTCCGCGATATCGAGCCTGGAGAGGCTGTTTTTATCGATGCCAATGGAAATTTAAGTTCACGCCAATGCGCAGAGCGCCCGTGCTTAGTCCCCTGCGTTTTTGAGTATGTCTATTTTGCGCGCCCAGACTCGACCGTAGATGGCATCTCCATTTACGATGCCCGTTTGAATATGGGTAAGTATTTGGGTGATAAGGTAGCAAAAACATTAAGGTTGGCAGATATCGATGTGGTAATGC
The DNA here is from genome assembly GCF_057475185.1 of Paenalcaligenes sp. DL 463. Lineage (NCBI taxonomy): Bacteria > Pseudomonadati > Pseudomonadota > Betaproteobacteria > Burkholderiales > Alcaligenaceae > Paenalcaligenes > Paenalcaligenes sp. DL 463. The sequence goes on from NZ_JBYBKX010000001.1 coordinate 1,594,932, forward strand.
CCATACCTGACTCATCACGCCCTTCGGCGATGCAATTAGCCTCAAGCTTGAATCTTAACTACCGTGAAGGCTTTATCAAGAACCGCTATATAGGCCGCACTTTTATTATGCCCGGTCAAGCGGTGCGTAAGAAATCGGTAAGACAGAAGTTAAGCGCCATCCCCATGGAGTTTAAAGGGAAAAATGTTCTGTTGGTTGATGATTCAATCGTGCGCGGTACCACTAGCCGTGAGATTGTAGAGATGGCCCGTTCGGCAGGGGCGAATAAAGTCTTTTTTGCGTCGGCGGCTCCGCCCGTGCGTTTTCCTAACGTTTATGGCATTAATATGCCGACTCACCGCGAACTTATTGCCTCGGGACGAGAGAACGACGCCATTGCTAAAGAAATCGGAGTGGACGGACTTGTTTACCAAGAGCTTTCTGATCTGGAAAGCTCGTTACGTGAACTTAATCCCAAAATCTCCAAGTTCGAATCGTCGTGTTTCAATGGTGAGTATATTACCGGTGATATTGATGATGCTTATTTGGAGATGCTGTTAAATGAGCAGGAAGCAGCTTCGCTACAAAAGCAAAATGCGTTAGACGACTAATGGTCAGCTAATGTCTACGCTGTCATCAGGCGCTATGAGTTTCGTAGCGCCTTTTGTTTGGTCTGCTTGATGTTTGCCCAAACTATTAATGCGATGGTCAGCACAAACGTTACCATGCCCCATAGTGCATATTCAATTCCAAAGAGGTCGACACGGGCATCCATACACGTCGCATAAATACCAAATAGAAAGGGCATGCCTGACTCGAGTCCCGATTGAGTCATGACGGTATCAGCAAAGCTTAAGTCACATGAAAAGCTATTAGAGGCTACCGTGTACTGATACCATGCCGCCACAATGCCACCGATAGCAGTGATGGCCGCAATAATAGAGAAAATGCGTGATAACAAAGGGCTTCGCTTAGGCGAGCTAAAGAAGGCAGCCACTAAACTACTCAGCCCTACCACCACAAGCATCAGCCGTTGAAACACGCACCATGCACAAGGACGCATGCCAAAAGCATGTTGAGATATCAGGGCAACGATAAGAGCTGCTGTACACAGCATAAAGACGGAAATATAAAGAAAGCGTGGATTAGCAAACATAAATAGTCTTATTAAAGTAGAAGCGTGGCTAAGTCGCGGCTTATACGAAGTGATCTCACGTCGCGCTGGCTTGATCAGCTTGGAGCAATAATTCCAAAATGAGTTCCTGAAGTCCAGTCCAAACAATTTGAACACCTAAACAGAGCAGTATGAAAGCGGAAAGACGCATTACCACTGCGGTGCCATTTGTGCCCAGTTTGTAGAGAAATTGCGATGCAAATCGTAAGCACAGATACACAACAAATGACGCTACAGCAATTCCAGGTAGCGCTCCAGCTAACTTGGTTGCGCTAATAGCAGGCGAGCTATCATGCAACGTTACGCCCACTGTTAACGCCGCTGAAAGGGATCCTGGGCCGCAAAGCATTGGAAAGGTAAGTGGGTAGAACGCCTTAGAGCGCACTTGCTCCCATGAATAGCCTTCGGCCATGCCCTGTGCATGGGAGGCATCAAAGTCAGTGGCACTGACTAAGCGCCAAGCCGTTGCAATTACCAGCAGCCCACCGCCTACTCGAATAATAGGCAGCGATATTCCGAAGAAATCCAAGACGACGTTACCCGCTACGGTGGCCACCGCGAGCATAATAAATATATTGATGGAAACCTGTTGAGCCAATCGGGTTCTCGCCGAAATGGTAGCTCCTTCCGTCAGAGTCAAAAAAATCGGAGCCGCCGCCGGCGGGTTTAGCATGGGCAATAAGGTAGCGATTGCAAATAAAAAGCTTCGACCGAAATCGAACAATAAACCTGAGCTTTGCATGAAAAAATTAAAAGGCTTAAGTATTAAATAACGTCAGCAATGTCGCGTTTGAATTCACGCATCACCGACACATCTTGCAAGCTCTCGCTGTGCAGTAAAAAACTATCTTCGACGCGCTCACCTAAGGTCATAATCTTCGCGGATTTCAAATCGATCTGATGTTTAACAAAAACGCGCGCCAAATTAAACAAAAGGCCTTTTTGATCAGCAGTAACAATACTCAAGCGCCAAATATGGCCGTCTTGGTAAGGGGTTACCGTAAAGGTAGGCGTGACGGGGAAGGTGCGGGCTCGAATGGAATTACCCGCCACATACTGCTTTGCCTCAGGTAATGCGCTGGAGCCTGAGCATGACAAATGTTGTTCAAGCTCCAGCTTTAAGCCTGCGTCGAAATTGGCTCTACCGCACACAGCCTCAGGTGCCAGCACAACAAAATTATCCAGCGCCCAACCGTGAGTTGTGGTGTAGATTCGTGCATCTTGGATACTCAACGAGTATTGATCAAAAAAGGCGCAAATCTCCATAAATAATTCGGGCCGATCTAAGGTGTATACCAAGACTTGACGTGTTTCTCCTCGTCCTAAGGGGCGAGAGTAAGCCACTGCAGTGGGGTTTAATAGTGCCCCGTATAAGGATTGGGTATGCCAAATAATATCGTCGCTGTCATGGCGTAAAAAATAATCCAATCCAAGCACGGACCAAAAATTAACGATATCGCTTTCTGGCACACCTTTTCGTAAGAGCGTGGTCATCGCCACACTTTTACGCTGAGCAAGCACCGTGCTGGTTTCAAAATTATCTTCGCCCAAAGCGCGACGACTGAGTAAATACAAGTCGTTCAGTAATTTGGCTTTCCATGAGTTCCAGATAGTAGGACTGGTTCCGCAGATGTCCGCAACGGTGAGAAGGTATAAGGCAGTTAAATTGCGGGTGTTTTTTATATTGCTCGCGAACTCCGTCACCACGGCGGGGTTGCTAATGTCACGCTTTTGAGCAACCAAAGACATACTTAAGTGCTCGCTGACTAAACTAACAATTAACGCGGTGTCGTCCACATCAATTCCGTGAGCTTGGCAGAATTTTTCAGCTTCGACTGCCCCCAGCTCTGAATGATTGCCTCCGCGACCTTTTGCAATATCGTGGAAGAGGGCAGCAATATACAGTAGCCAATATTTAGTGAAGTCTGTCGCTAACTGCGCTGCTAACGGGTGATCATGGGCAGACTCTGGGGTGGTAAAACGCGTTAGGTTTTGGATGACCTTTAACGTGTGCTGATCCACGGTATAGGTATGGAATAAATCGTGCTGCATTTGTCCCACAATGCGTCTAAACACGGGTAGGTATCGCGGCAGTATATTCAGCATTGTCATGAGGCGTAGTGCTTGCATGACCCCTCTAGGGGCTTGAAAAACCTGAATAAAAGCAGCTCGGTTTTCTGGGCACTGCCGGAAATCGTCGTCAATTAAACGACGCCCGTGCCAAATTGCACGTAAGGTTCTTGCGCTCATGCCCTGTAGCTGGGGGTATCGCTGCAAGTGCAAGAATGCGGTAAAGATCAGCTTGGGCTTTTTTTGAATAGCGTCTGTAGTGAGTAGATCCAGCCGATTATTTACGATGTTGAAATCGTCGTCGACAGAAACATAGGAATGTGGCGTGCTAGAAAATAAACGCTCTTCCAAGCCCTGCATTAATATGGTGTTAAGTTGGGAGACAACTCGTGCGGCCCAGTAATACCGCTGCATCAACAACTCGCTAGCCAGCCTCTCTGAGGTCGTTTCAAAACCGTAAATGCTTGCTAGCTTTGGCTGCAAGTCAAATAGCAGCCTATCTTCTGCACGACCGCAAAGTAAATGTAACTCGGTGCGCACCCGCATAAACGCTAAGCTGACGCGCTTTAAAGCCCGTAATTCAGACTCGGTAAGCAGTCCGCTCGCTGCAATTTCACTCCACGTGCGTCCTACGCCTGCCGCCTGAGCAAGCCACTGTAAAAGCTGCAGATCACGCAACCCACCAGGAGACTCTTTGCAATTGGGCTCTAATGCATAAGGCGTATCGTGATACTGCTGATGACGTTGTCGCATTTCGGCTCTTTTTGCTAGGAAAAAAGCTTGTGGATCCAACGTTTTCTCGACCCGTTTGGACAGGGCTAGCGCGGTATCCTTACGCCCGGCAATGCACCGTAGCTCTAGCAATGACGTTTGAGTTGCAATATCGGCAGCAGCCTCTTCAAGGCACTGTTCCAGCGTTCGTACAGCATGCGCTGGCTTAAGGCCTACGTCCCACATCGCAGCGATAAAATTTTCAATGTGTTTGGTATCGCTAGCATCAGGGACGGCATTAAGAAGAATCAGGATATCAATATCAGACTCAGGGTACAGCTCTTGTCGTCCGTAACCCCCTACAGCGCATAAAGCGGCTATGTTAGGCAAGGGGTAACTGGATAATAACGCACGCAAACAACGATCTACGCCATGACTTAAGCGTCGCAATAGCAGGTCAGGGCGTCGCGTTTGCTCATACCGCGCGATTGTGCGCTGACGATGCTTAAGATAATTGTTTTTGTGCGTTTCGATTGAGCGCATTGCCTAGCCTTTTTGGCTATAACCTTTTACGAAAGAGGGCGGCTCGGGCATATTAGGCGAAACCGTGAGCACTTCATAGCCAGTATCTGTGACCAATATAGAATGTTCCCACTGAGCAGAAAGGCTACGATCTCGCGTTACAACTGTCCACTGATCGGGCAATGTCCGAATGTCGCGGCGACCCGCATTGATCATAGGTTCTATAGTGAAAATCATGCCGGGTTCTAAAAGCACCCCAGTGCCCGCTTTACCGTAATGTAAAACCTGCGGGTCTTGGTGGAACTGTTGTCCAATGCCATGGCCGCAATACTCTCGTACCACAGAATAGTTTTTACCCTCTGCATGTTTCTGGATGACGTGTGCAACGTCTCCTAAGCGAGCGCCAGGCTTCACTTGCTCAATACCCAGCCACATGCATTCATAGGTGGTTTCTACGAGTCTACGAGCCAAAATAGATGGCTCTCCTATGTAATACATACGGCTCGTGTCGCCGAACCAACCGTCTTTAATAACCGTGACATCAATGTTTAATATGTCACCATTCTTCAGTACCTTGTCGCTCGGCATACCGTGACAAATGACATGATTCACTGACGTGCAGATTGAGCCAGGGAAAGGAGGGTATCCCGGTGGCGCATAACCCACTGTCGCTGATTTTACATTTAGGGTGTTGGTGATGAAGTCCATGCATAGCTTGTCAAGCTCTGCTGTAGTAACCCCAGCTTTAACGTGCTCCCCAAGGAAGTCTAGCGTTGCTGCGGCGGCCTGACATGCAGCGCGCATTTTGTCTAAATCTGTGGGGTCTGTAACGATTGTGCTCATAGTGACTTGAATAGATGGGTTAAAGAATAGTAGAATTATAGGCTTTCCAAAATTCTAGCTGTAGGCTTTGTCAAAAAGCCCACCGTTTTGAGCGAAGAAAGGAAAGCGCGTTAAATGGCTTATTTGTGTTGTGCGGTGGTTTCGTCGCTACCAGAAAACGCAAATAACGTTGTTTAATGCAAGCTTATATCGATAAGCTCAGGGTGCTTTTAGTGTAAACCTTGCGCTTGTCTTTAGATACTACGGTATCAAAATTGTAAGGCAGTTAGCATTTGCCCGCTTTGACTCATCGTCTATAGCCTACGTCGTGTTGACCGCCTCATATCTTTATTTTTGTAGTAAATCGCGCGCCTGTTCGTCTCGGGGTGTCTGGGAACATACACAAGGTGTAAGGTCCTTACCGGATACAGAGTGGGTGCAAGAAAAAACCCTTGGAGAAAACCATGTCGTTAATGCGTGAAATGTTGGAAGCCGGTGTCCACTTTGGCCACCAAACCCGTTTTTGGAACCCAAAGATGGGACAGTACATCTTTGGTCAACGTAATCGTATCCATATTATTAACCTTGAAAAAACAGTAGTTAATTACTTGGATGCTCAAAAGTTCATCAGCCAAATTGCTGGCCGTGGTGGCAATGTACTCTTTGTTGGTACAAAGCGCGCTGCTCGTGAACTCGTGGCTGCTGAAGCCGAGCGTTGCGGTATGCCTTACGTAGATAGCCGCTGGTTGGGCGGTATGATGACCAACTTCAAAACAGTGAAAACTTCCATTAAACGTCTTAAAGACATGGAAGTTCAGCTGGCTGAAGGTGCTCTCGAGCGCATGACCAAAAAAGAAGGTCTACTGTTTGAACGCGAAATGGAAAAACTGAACAAATCCATTGGCGGTATTAAAAACATGGGCAAATTGCCTGACGCTCTGTTCGTGATCGACGTTGGCTATCATAAAATCGCTATCGCTGAAGCCCGTACTTTGGGTATTCCAGTGGTTGCTGTGGTTGATACGAATCACTCGCCAGATGGCTTGGCTAAAGTTATCCCTGGTAACGATGACTCGGCTAAGGCTATTGCTTTGTACGCACGCGGTATGGCTGACGCCGTGCTCGAAGGTCGTAACAAAGCGCTTAGCGGTTTAGTAGAAGAAATTCGCGAAGGCGAAGAAGAGTTTGTTGAAGTTGACTCCAGTGCTAACGCTGAAGCTCAACAAGACGAAGCAAACAGCAACGAAGAGTAATTCGTTTAAAACCCTGCTTTGAGCAGGTGGTGGCTGTCGTTGTCATATTCGTTACGCAGCCATCGCTTAAGATTTCGCATCAGCCCCGGTTTAGCCGGGGCGCGTTTTACAGAATTGGAGAATATCGTGGCCCAAATCACAGCATCGTTGGTTAAAGAATTGCGCGAGAAAACTGACGCGCCCATGATGGAATGCAAAAAAGCTCTCGTTGAAACAGACGGTGATCTTGCTAAAGCAGAAGAGCTTCTACGCGTAAAACTAGGAAGCAAAGCCAGTAAAGCGGCATCACGTATTACCGCCGAAGGTTTGGTAGGGGTTTACATTTCAGACGATAACAAAATTGGCGCTATCGTTGAAATCAACTGCGAAACAGACTTTGTTGCAAAAAACGAAGAGTTCATTAACTTTGTTGATCAAATCGCGAAACTTGTTGCAGAGTCCAATCCTACTGACGTCGCCGACTTAGGGCAGAAATCCTTCGGTGAAGGCACTGTAGAAAGCGTACGCACAGAGCTAGTAGGGCGCATCGGTGAAAACATGAGCATCCGTCGTTTCCAGCGCTTTGAAACAAGTGATCAGTTGGCACAGTACGTGCACGGTGGCCGTATCGCATCGTTGGTTGACTTTGCGGGTTCAGCCGAAGTGGGTAAAGACTTGGCAATGCACATTGCCGCTACACGTCCTAAAGCGTTAGATGCAAGTGGCGTTAACCCCGCTGACATCGAAGCCGAGCGCTCAGTTGCTGCACAAAAAGCAGCTGAATCAGGAAAGCCTGAAGAAATCGTTAAGAAAATGGTAGAGGGTTCCGTCGCCAAGTTCTTAAAAGAAGTAACGTTGCTGTCTCAGCCTTTTGTTAAGAACGACAAACTTAGCGTTGAGCAAATGCTGAAAGAGCAATCCGCAAAAATCTCTGGCTACGCACTTTATGTCGTAGGTGAAGGTATTGAGCGTCGTACTGAAGATTTTGCTGCTGAGGTTGCTGCTGCACAATCCGGCAACTAAATGTAGTCTTATCTGGTTTTAGCGTGGCAGGTGTCTTAACATGGCACCTGCCACTGCGCATGACTGTCTTATTCTTCTTCAGTACCTCTATTTTTCGGAACCTCTGCCATGAATACCCCACTTTATAAGCGCGTTTTGCTTAAACTGTCCGGCGAAGCCCTAATGGGTGAAGACGCTTTTGGTATTAATCGTGCGACGATAATGCGCATGACTGAAGAAATATCAGAGGTCGCTGCGTTAGGCGTTCAAGTGGCGATCGTAATCGGTGGTGGTAATATTTTCCGTGGCATTGCTGCCGGAGCTCAGGGTATGGATCGCGCTACCGCCGATTATATGGGTATGATGGCCACCGTCATGAATGCCTTAGCCCTACAAGATGCTCTAAAAAACCGTGGTTTAGATGCACGAGTACAATCGGCCCTCAATATCGAGCAAGTTGTAGAACCATACATTCGACCTAAAGCCCTTCGTTATTTAGAAGAGGGGAAGGTGGTCATTTTTGCAGCAGGTACAGGAAATCCGTTTTTTACAACCGACACGGCTTCGGCGTTACGCGGAGCTGAAGTAGGGGCTGAAATCGTACTGAAAGCAACTAAGGTTGACGGTATTTATAGCGCAGACCCTAACAAAGACCCCGGTGCAACACGATACTCACGCATCAGCTTTGACGAGGCCATTGTGCGTCGCTTAGAAGTGATGGATGCTACGGCGTTTGCTCTTTGTCGCGATCAGAAGTTGCCGATTAAAGTATTCTCAATCAACAAACTCGGCGCATTGAAACGAGCGGTGTGCGGCGAGGACGAAGGTACTTTAGTACACGTTTGATACAGGAAAAAAACATGAGTCTGTCAGAAATTCGTACATCGGCTGAAGGCCGCATGAAGCGTTCTATTGAATCATTAGAAGTCAGCTTATCAAAGATTCGCACGGGTCGTGCCAATGCTGGTTTGCTCGATCACGTTATGGTCGATTATTACGGCTCTCTGGTCCCTGTTGGGCAGGTGGCCAACGTTAGCGTTGTGGATGCCCGTACACTTAGCCTACAAGTCTGGGAAAAACAAATGGCGCCTGTCGTAGACAAAGCCATTCGGGAATCAGACCTCGGTTTAAATCCAATCGCATTGGGTGAGACCATACGTGTGCCTTTACCCGCTCTCACGGAAGAGCGTCGCCGCGATCTTACTCGCTTGGTTCGTTCCGAGGGTGAAGATGCGAAAGTGGCAATACGCAATCTCCGCCGGGATGCAAATGACGGGGCTAAACGCCTTCTTAAAGATAAAGAAATCTCTGAAGATGATGACCGTCGTTTTCAAGAAGAAATCCAGCGTTTAACTGACAAGTTCGTCACCGAGGTGGATAAAACCATCGCAGCCAAAGAAGCTGAGGTCATGACGGTTTGACACCGTTCTTACAGGTGGGCGCGATGTCTCTTAGCTCAACACAAGCCATTCCAGAAAGCAGCAGTATTCCGCGCCACCTCGCCATTATCATGGATGGTAATGGCCGCTGGGCAACGCGTAGAATGTTGCCGCGCACTGCGGGTCACGCCAAAGGCGTACAGGCGGTACGACGGGTGGTCGAGGCCTGTGGTCGTCAAGGCGTAGAGTACTTAACGCTGTTTGCCTTTAGCTCTGAAAACTGGCGTCGCCCCAAAGACGAAGTGTCTTTGCTTATGCGCTTATTCGTTCAAACCCTTGAAAAAGAGGTAGAGAAACTGAACGATCAAGGGGTACGTCTTCGTGTGGTCGGCGACTTAACGGCTTTTGAGCCGCGTCTTTGTGATCTAATTAAATCCGCCGAAGAACGCACAGAACACAATTCCACATTGCATTTAACCATCGCCGCTAACTATGGTGGCCGTTGGGATATCTTGCAAGCGATGCAACAACTATTGAAAGAGCAGCCTAATCTGATAGGCCAGCCTCAGTTGTTGGACGAGAAATCCCTGTCTCCCTATCTATCAATGGCTTACGCTCCCGAGCCCGATCTTTTTATACGCACCGGTGGCGAGCAGCGCATTTCTAATTTTTTGATTTGGCAGTTGGCCTACACTGAGCTCTATTTCACAGAGAAGTATTGGCCAGACATTAATGCTAAAGACCTACAAGCAGCTTTTCAATGGTATGCAAACCGCGAGCGGCGCTTTGGGCGTACTAGCGACCAACTAGCCTCTCAATCTTAACGAGACTCTTATGCTCGCACAGCGCATTATCACAGCTATTGTTTTAATTGCTATTCTGCTGGTAGCAATGCTCATCCCCTCGATATGGCCCATGACCGTCGTATTGGCTTTAGCAGCCTGCTGTGCGGTTTGGGAGTGGCTACGCTTAACATGGCCCAGCTCAGCAACGGTTATTGGCCCTAGTCTCTCAGCCTTGTTGTTCGCGGCCATACTTTGTTTAGCCTACGGTTGGCAGCCGACCTTAACGATGGCTGTCTGGGCGAAAGAGGCTCGTGCTCACGTATTCTTAGTGTTTTTACCCCTCGTCGTTCTGTACTGGGCGATAGGTGTAAGCTTGATGCTGGCATTTGCTCAAACCGAGAAACCGGCCTCTAAGGTCGCACTCAGTGTTTTTGGCTTATTTGCGGTTTTTATCGCGTGGGCAGCGTTAAATGAAATGCTGATGTATCGCGGCGCGCTCTACCTGCTATCCATGATGGCCATTGTCTGGGTGGCGGACATCGCTGCTTACTTTGCTGGACGCGCGTTCGGGAAGAAAAAGTTAGCGCCACGCATTAGTCCGGGAAAAACGTGGGCTGGTTTTTTTGGCGGTATAGTAGGCGTAATTGTTTATGTGTTTGCTAGTGCGCAACTCCAAGGCAGTTATGCTCATGCGTTGACAGAACGTTGGCCTTGGTTTGGTGTTGTTGCCATTGGGGCTGGCTTAGCTGCCTTGTCGGTAATGGGGGACCTTTTTGAGTCTCTTCTCAAAAGACGCGCTGGAGTTAAAGACTCCAGTAACCTGCTGCCTGGTCACGGCGGAGTATTCGACAGAATTGATGCACTAATACCAGTAGCTCCCGTTGCATTAGTATTGGGCGGCCCTTTCCTCGAAATGCTCAGTGTTGCACCTAATTGAATGCAATACTAACGATGCTGATGCCGTTCGGTTTTCCTTAAAGAAGTGTATCAATGAGTTTTCAACGCGTATGTATATTGGGCTCGACCGGATCTATCGGTTGTAGCACTCTGGATGTCATAGCCCGCCACCCTGAAACCATGGCGGTTTACGCACTATCGGCTTTTAGTCGGATGAAAGAGCTCGCTGAACAAGCCTTAACGCATCACGCTAAGGTTGTTGTTGTTCCTGATGATAAAGCGGCCAAACAGTTTATCGCCGCTTACGATAACGCCATAGCACTACCCGAAATACGCATCGGAGAACTCGGATTAATTGAAACCGCGTCAGACGACCAAGTTGATACCGTCATGGCGGCCATTGTGGGCGCTGCATGCTTAGCTCCTGTATTAGCTGCGGCCAAGACGGCAAAACGCATTCTTTTGGCAAACAAAGAAGCCTTGGTGACGGCAGGCTCGCTGTTTATGGATGCAGTAAAACAAGGAAAGGCCACTCTAATCCCCATTGATAGCGAGCACAACGCGATTTTTCAGTGCCTACCGGAATCTTCTCGTCAACAGTTACAGACAGAGGCTCCGGCTAGCATACGCCGCTTGCTACTTACTGCATCGGGGGGGCCTTTTCGCACTACCAGCCTTAACGCATTGCCTTCTGTCACACCCGAGCAAGCCTGCGCGCATCCTAATTGGAGCATGGGCAGGAAAATCTCTGTTGACTCTGCCACGATGCTAAATAAAGGTTTGGAAGTTATTGAGGCTCACTGGCTTTTTTCCATGCCTGCCGACCAGATCGATGTTGTGATCCATCCTCAAAGCTTAATTCATTCGATGGTTGAATACGTCGATGGGTCCGTGTTGGCCCAACTTGGCCAGCCCGATATGCGGACATCCATCGCTTACGGTTTAGGGTTTCCTGAGCGTATCGAAAGCGGGGTAGGGCTTTTAGGATTAACCGCTCTAGGCCGTCTGGACTTTGAAGAGCCAAACCTAGATCGATTCCCATGCCTGAAACTGTCTTACGACGCGTTGCGTACCTCACACGCAGCTTGTATCACATTAAATGCGGCCAATGAAATTGCGGTCGACCAGTTTTTACAGCGTAAAATAACCTACTTAGACATTCCACGAATTATCGCTCATAGCATTGATAAAATAGTGGGCATGAATACACCAATACTGGATTCGCTCGAGTCAGTGTTGAGTGTTGATCATCAATCCCGTCTTATTGCTCGGGGACTTTGTCATTCTGCAGCTTGACTTACTTAGGGCATAGTCCATGTTATTCACCTTGCTAGCCTTTGCCATCGCCATTGGCTTATTAGTCACCATACACGAGCTAGGGCACTATTGGGTTGCGCGGCGTTGTGGCGTGCATATCGAACGTTTTTCTTTCGGTTTTGGCAAAGTATTAGCACGGTACAGAGACAAACGGGGTTGCGAGTGGGCCTTTTCGGCCCTACCGTTAGGCGGCTACGTTATGATGCAAAATCAGCCGCCGCCCAATGCAACCCAAGCAGAAATCGATTCATCTTTTGATAATAAAACGGTAGGGCAACGTGCGGCGATTACGGCGGCAGGGCCGGCTGCAAACTTAATTTTAGCGGTGATCATTTACGCCGTTACTGGTTTAATTGGAACACAAGAGCCTGCTCCAATTGTAGCGCCACCTCTTGCAAACACAGCAGCCTCCTTTGCGCAAGTTCAGGCTGGCGACACCGTTGTTGGGGTAAATAACAAGGCTGTACGCTCTTGGTCGCAGTTTCGCTGGGAAATGCTAGACCCCTTGACTACAGGCGGCTCAGTAAGCATTCACACCCATGATTACCTTAACAACCTTCGTACCTATGATGTGCAATTGGATAAAGCCGAGATCCATCCCGAAGGTGTTGATCTATTAGCGGATGCTGGCTTTAAACTTGCCATGCCTCATGCAAAAATTCAAAGTGTTATCGAGGGTGGGGCTGCAGAGGAAGCAGGCCTGCTCGCAGGGGATACGATCATTGGCTTAAATGATCTTGTCGAGCCCACCGCTACCGAATTTGTTCAAGCCGTTCAAGCCTTAGCTGGTCAACCCGCGCATTTGCAAATACGGCGTAATGACCAACACTTAACGATTAGCGCTCAAGTGCGCTCTGAGTTGACGCCAGAAGGCGAAGAGGTTGGCCGTATCGGAATTATCGTTGGAGCCGACCTCCCTATGGTAACCGTACGTTATGGCCCAGTAGATAGCTTGGTTCAAGGGGTTACACGTACAGCCGACACCTTCTGGCTGTCATTAAAGATGATAGGGCGTATGATTACGGGGGATGTCTCCGTAAAGAATATCAGTGGTCCAGTATCCATTGCTGATTACGCAGGGCAAAGTGCCCGCATCGGTCTTGCCTCTTATTTACATTTCCTCGCATTAATTAGCGTTAGCATTGGTTTGTTAAATCTTTTACCTATACCTATGCTAGATGGGGGCCATCTGCTGTATTATGCTGTCGAGGTTGTTCGTGGACGACCTTTATCAGAAGAATGGCAAAATCATGGACGCCGCATTGGCTTAGGTATACTTGCTGCGTTAATGATGCTTGCCTTCGTAAATGACTTTGCTCGCCTTTTCAGTTAGGCTTCATTGTCTTACAATCCAAAACCATTTGATCGACCAAGGACTCTTCAGGATGTCGTTAAGCCGGAAATCAAAATTTGCTTTGCGTACCGTACCCTTTCTGGTGGCGGCGTTACTAGCTCCTGCTATAGCCAGTGCGTTTACGCCTTTTGTTGTTCGTGATATTCAAGTTAACGGCATACAACGGGTAGATCCAGGTACTGTATTTAGTTTCTTGCCAGTCAAGGTCGGTGAGTCATTTACAGAAGAGCAAGCTAGTGAAGCCATTCAACGTTTGTACGCCACTGGTTTTTTTAGCGATGTGCAGTTAGACACCAGCAATGACGTACTGGTTGTCTCTGTTATCGAACGCCCAACGATCGCTTCAGTTAGCTTTAACGGAATGCGCGAGTTCGACGCTAAAAACATAACGCAATCATTAACACAGGTAGGTTTCGGTGAAGGACGTGTCTTCGATCGAGCCATGCTGGAACGAGCCGAGTTCGAGCTTAAGCAGCAGTACCTTAGCAAAGGCAAATACGGCGTCGAAGTTACGCCAATTATTACCCCCTTACCAAGAAATCGTGTTGGGGTAAGCTTTGATGTCTTTGAAGGCGACTTAGCTAAAATCAAAGAAATTAATATTGTTGGTAACGAAGACTTCAGTACCAGCCGCTTGTTAAACCAAATGGAGCTTACAACCTCCGGGTTTATGACGTGGTACACCGGCACCAACCAATACTCCCGAGAGAAGCTGGAAGGTGACGTCGAGCGTCTCCGTTCCTATTACCTTGACCGCGGTTACTTAGAGTTTAATTCCGAGCCCCCTCAAGTTTCTATCTCTCCTGACCGCCAAGATATTTTCGTTACATTAACGATTCAAGAAGGCGAACCTTATCAGGTTAGCGATGTAAAACTTGCGGGCGAACTTTTAGGCTTAGAAGACGAAATCTTACCGCTTATACAAATTAAAGCCGGCGAGACGTTTTCAGCAGAAAAAACCAATGCATCGGCCAAGGCCATCATGGATTACTTAGGTAGCCTAGGTTATGCCTTTGCTAACGTAAATCCACACCCAGTGCTTGATCGTGACAATCACACTACTGATCTTAGTTTCTACGTGGATCCGGGTCGTCGTGCATACGTACGTCGAATCCAAATTGGGGGCAACACGCGTACCCGAGATGAAGTAATTCGACGTGAAATGCGTCAAAATGAAGCGGCTTGGTACGATTCCAATAGCATTGCATTTTCACGGGACCGAATTGATCGCTTAGGCTACTTTAACGAGGTAGACGTTTCCACTTCTCCGGTAGCGGGGTCTCCGGATCAAGTTGACGTGAACGTAGACGTTAAAGAAAAACCCACAGGCCTTATTAATCTGGGCGTGGGTTACGGTTCTACAGATAAGGTCATTTTGTCGGCTGGAATTAGCCAAGACAATATTTTTGGTAGCGGAAACAGCTTATCGCTTCAAGTAAACACCAGTAAGACGAATCGTGCAGCGATTATCTCGCATACCGATCCTTACTGGACGAAAGACGGTATTAGTAAAACCACCTCGCTTTATTACCGCCGTACGACCCCTTACGATAGTGACTACGCCTATGGTGATTATCAAGTTACCGCGTATGGGGCCGGATTGAATTTCGGTATTCCTATCTCCGAGTACGACCGTATCTTTATGGGCGTTAACCTTGAGCACAACAAGATCGGGCGTTTTAGTCCAGATCGTATGCCTCAGGCCTATCAAGATTTCGTCAATAATTTTGGGGCTGGCACCAATGCGGCCATCTTTAACTTAGGTTGGTCTAAAGACACCCGAGACAGTGCATTAGCACCGACTCGCGGAAGCTACACCCGTCTGTCTGCTGACTTCTCTACGCTTGATCTGCGTTATTACATGCTCAGCGCGCAGCAGCAGTATTATTTACCTCTAGGGCGAGCGTTTACCTTAGCCTTTAATGGTATGGCCGACTACGGTAAGTCGTACGGCGACCGCGACTACCCCGTTATTAAAACCGTGTATGGGGGTGGTATAGGCTCAGTTCGTGGCTTTGAAGGTGCATCGCTAGGTCCAAGAGATACGCTAACAGGTGACTACCTCGGTGGTTCTCGTCGCGTAGCGGGTAATGTTCAACTTTACCTGCCATTCCCTGGGGCTACACGAGATCGCACACTGCGTTGGTTCTTATTTGCTGATGCGGGTCGCGTTGATAACACTGACGGCTCTTGCTGGACTGGCCGTCATAACGAGATCCAAGACCCTTGCGGATGGAAGTACGCAGCAGGGGTAGGCTTGTCTTGGCAGTCACCTTTGGGCCCATTGCAATTATCCTACGGTCGAGCCATGAATGCGAAACCTGGTGATGAGAAACAAGCGTTCCAGTTCCAAATCGGTACCGCATTTTAAAAAGCCCTATTTAGTGGCACAATTAACTTTTTCCTGCAGCGTTATTAGCAAGGTAGATTTTCATGAAGTCTAAATTCGCATTTCAACTTTCCTCAGTCGTTCGCCAACTGTCACGTACTAACCGTACTGTCTTGATGGCCGCTGTGTTGGGTGTGTCGGCTATGGCCGCTGCTCCGATTGCGCAAGCCCAAACAAAAATTGGGTTTGTCAGCACGGAGCGCATTTTGCGCGACTCACAACCTGCTAAAGCTGCGCAAAGCAAAATCGAAGCAGAATTCAAGCGCCGTGACGACGAATTACAAAGTCTAGCTAACAAGCTACGTACCGACGCACAACGCTTCGATAAAGATGCGCCGGTTTTGTCTGAGTCCGAACGCATCACTCGTCAGCGTCAACTAGCAGACCTCGACTCTGACTTACAGCGTAAGCGACGCGAATTCCAAGAGGATTTCAATCGTCGCCGTAACGAAGAGTTTTCCGCTATTGTAGAGAAAGCCGACGCGGCAATTCAGCGTATTGCTGATAGCCAAGGTTACGACCTCATCATCCAAGACGCCGTTACAGTCAGTCCTCGCGTGGACATCACTGACGAGGTTTTAAAAGCATTGGGTGGTTAATTCATAATGCCTGTACTGCTAGCGCCTGATCAGGCGCCTTCACTAAAGCAGCTTATTGCGATAGTGCAGAAAGCGGGTCTTGAATGCAGGTTGGCGGAAGATAGCAACGAGCCCACGCACCTTATACAAGGGCTGGGCTCGTTGCATTATGCTTCGTCAGTCGAATTGAGCTTCTTATCCAACCCGAAGCTTAAAGACCAACTTTCCCAAACGAAAGCGGCTGCCGTTATTTTGCATCCGGATGATGCCAAGGGGTTGTCGTTCACGCCCTCATTCTCCGTTGTTCTTTGCGAACAACCTTATCTGATGTATGCCTTGCTAGCGCAATGGTTCGACAATCACCGGATTCAAGCCTTAGAAGCGGTTGTACATCCTTCGGCTTATGTTCATCACTCGGCTGTCTTACAAGCAAATGTTAGGGTAGGGGCGAATGCTGTCATCGAGGCTAATGTGACCATCGGCGAGGGCACGCACATCGGAGCTGGGTGTGTGATCGGTTCTGACTCACACATTGGTAACGCCTGCTTATTGCACCCCAATGTCGTTTTGTACCATCAGGTCTCTCTCGGTGACCGGTGCATTGTTCACGCTGGAGCCGTTCTCGGTGCGGACGGTTTTGGTTTCGCGCCTGACCCCTCCCAAAAAGGAGCGTGGGCAAAAATTGCTCAAATCGGTGGCGTGAAAATTGGCAATGACGTAGAGATAGGTGCAAATACTACCGTCGATCGCGGAGCCTTAGACGACACCACGATTGAGAACGGTGTGAAGCTAGATAACCAAATTATGGTTGCGCATAATGTGCATATCGGCGAATTCACAGCCATCGCCGCGTGTGTGGGCATCGCCGGCTCTACAACAATCGGTAAACGCTGCATTATTGGTGGCGCCGCCATGCTATCTGGCCATCTCACTATTTGCGATGATGTACAGGTATCTGGTGGCACAGCGATTACATCCAGCATTAGCAGTTCGGGCCGTTACACGGGTGTGTACCCCTATGCTGATCATCAGCAGTGGCAGCGTAATGCCGCTGTTATTTCACAGTTAGGACCGTTACGCCGTCGTTTGCGTGCGTTAGAACGTAATAACAACGATTAACTTTTTAATAGAATAATAAGCAGGAATCATCATGGAACTCGATATTCGACAAATTATGGAACGCTTACCTCATCGTTACCCGATGTTGTTAGTCGACCGTGTTATTGAAATGGTCCCAGGGAAAAGCATTGTTGCCATTAAAAACGTGTCGATGAACGAGCCGTTTTTTACCGGACATTTTCCACATCACCCTGTGATGCCTGGAGTTCTCATTATCGAAGCCATGGCTCAAGCTGCAGCGCTCTTTTCATTCGAAGGGGATAATGATATCAACCCTTCCAGTCAGAAGATTGCTTACTATCTTGTCGGTGTAGATGGGGCTCGTTTTAGAAAACCCGTGGTGCCAGGTGATCAACTGCGCCTCGAGGTCGTGGCTGATCGCATTAGTCGTGCCATTTGTAAATACTCTGCCAAAGCACTTGTCGATGGCAAAGTCATTGCTGAAGCCAAGTTAATGTGCGCTATCCGCGTATTGGAAGACGACGAAGCATGAGTTTAATTCACCCTACCGCACTTATTGCTTCTGGTGCAACGCTTCACCCAGATGTGCAAGTCGGTGCTTATAGCATTATCGGCGAAAACGTCAGTATAGGCTCAGGGACAGTGGTGGGTCCGCATTGCATTATCGATGGTCATACACGCATTGGTAAAAACAATAATTTTTATCGTTTTTGCTCAATTGGCGGTATGCCACAAGATAAAAAGTATGCGGGCGAGGCTACTCGCCTAGAAATTGGTGATGGCAACACCATACGAGAGTACGTAACCATCAATACGGGGACTGCTCAAGATATTGGTGTCACTCGCCTAGGTAACGACAACTGGATCATGGCTTACGTCCATATTGCCCATGACTGTCAGATCGGAAATCACACGATTCTGGCAAATAGCGTCCAGCTAGCCGGACACATTTATATCGACGACTGGGCCATTATTGGTGGGTTGTCTGCAATGCATCAGTTTGTGCGCATCGGTGCTCACACCATGGTAGGTGGCACGAGCTCGATACGTCAGGATATTCCTCCTTTCGTCATCGGGGCCGGCGACCCCTTCAGACCTGTAGGCATTAACTCCGAGGGATTGAAACGCCGAGGTTTCTCATCAGAAGCGATTTCATCGGTCAAAGAAACCTATCGCCTACTGTATCGCCGCGACTTAAAAGTGGACGAAGCCTTAGTTCAAATGAAAGCGCTGCAGGAAGCCAAGCCAGAAGGCGCTTCTGCCGTACAAATCATGATTGATTTTCTTGAGTCCTCAACGCGAGGAATTGTTAGACCATGACGGGTTTGCGTGTGGGCATGGTAGCCGGGGAACCCTCCGGCGATTTATTAGGCTCTCGTATTCAGCGAGGGCTTTACGAGTCCAGCCCAAATGCGGTGATTGAAGGCATCGGTGGCCCCGAAATGGTGGCGGCTGGTTTGAATGCTTGGCAACCCATGGATGCCTTATCCGTTTTTGGCTACGTGGACGCCTTAAAAAGCTTGCCGGGCTTGTTGCATACCTACTACAGCGTACGAAACCGTTGGTTTAAAACGCTTCCAGACGTGTTTGTGGGTATAGACGCCCCAGACTTTAATCTACGGATGGAAGCCGCCTTACGCCAAAAAGGGGTACCCACAGTGCAGTTTGTGGGGCCGTCAATTTGGGCTTGGCGTTATGAACGTATTCATAAGATTCGCAAAGCGGTTTCACATATGCTGGTGCTTTTCCCTTTCGAGGTCGATATTTACGAAAGGGAAGGTATACCCGTCACATGCGTAGGGCACCCATTAGCACAAAATATTCCGCTTGAGCCCAACAGTGTTGAGGCACGTCAACGTTTAAACATAGACGCTGATGCTAAGGTGTTAGGGGTATTGCCTGGAAGCAGAAGTTCAGAAATCGCCAATTTGGCACCGCGTTTTTTACAAGCTGTACAGCGACTTCAGCGCGAGGATCCTCAGCTTCAAGTACTTGTACCCGTCGTTAATGCTGCTCGAAAACAGCAGTTTGAAGAAATCGTTAAACAGTATCCGGTGCAACATCTACGCATCATTACTAGCGATCCCGATAACCCACAACATCTTCCAGACGGTGGACGTAAACCCGTGGCGTGGGATGTAATGGAAGCCAGTGATGCCTTACTGGTCGCAAGTGGTACCGCAACATTAGAAGCGGCGCTGTACAAGCGGCCCATGGTTATTTCGTATGTGTTAACGCCATTAATGAAGCGCATTATGGCGTGGCAGTCTGGGCAAGCGCGTCCTTTGTTAGACTGGGTAGGGCTACCTAATATTCTCTGTCAGGATTTTGTGGTTCCAGAGCTACTTCAAGAGGACGCCACGCCCGAAAAACTGGCTAAAGCATGCCAAGTAGCCCTTGATGACACGACATGGCGAGTTCGCGTATCACAGAAATTTCATCACCTTCACCAGTCATTACGGCTAGATACCCCTCGACTCGCAGCCGATGTCATTTTAAAAGTTGCTCGTGAAACTTGATTTAGACGCCTTAATTTCAGGCCATAGCGCCATTGCTGGAGTGGACGAAGCGGGTCGCGGCCCTCTAGCAGGTCCGGTATTCGCTGCTGCTGTCATTCTGGATCCTGAGCACCCCATCGAAGGGCTGACGGACTCTAAAAAGCTAAGCGCAAAGCGTAGAGATGAATTAGCCGTTGAAATTCGTAACCGCTCATTAGCGTGGTGTATTGCAAGTGCTAATCGTGACGAAATTGATCAGCTCAATATACTCCACGCAACGATGTTAGCCATGCGCCGAGCTTGCGAGGCATTGCCGGTAACACCCACGCTGGTACTGATCGATGGTAACCGTATTCCGACTGATTTGGTCATGCCGGCCCATGCTATCGTGAAAGGCGACTTGCAAGTCGCCGCTATTTCAGCGGCCTCTATTCTGGCAAAAACTGCCCGTGATGAAGCTTGCCTAACCATGCATGAATATTATCCAGACTACGGTTTTGACCAGCATAAAGGCTATGGAACAGCGCAACACATGGAGCGTTTAAGCTTGCATGGTCCTTGCCCAGAGCATCGGCTTAGTTTTGCTCCGGTACGCCGTGCAGCGCTTTCAATGCAAGACAATACCTCTTCATCATGATCCAATCACGTGATAACCAGCGTTATAAGCACCTGCTACGTATTGTTCAAGCGAAGCGTCCCTTGGGTGGTGGTCAATCCCAACTATGGCTAGAAGGCGTGCATTTGTGCCAAAGTTGGTTAGCGTGTTTTGGGCATCCCGATGGCGTCGTCATCGATGCTGATAAAGCGGATACAAACGAAGAAATTAACGGGCTGCTGGAACAAATCAGTTCATTAAAGCCTGATATCTTAAGCTCGAACTTGTTTCGGTCATTATCCAGTGTGCAACAACCCCAAGGTATCGCTTTTGTGGTTACCGCACCTGAAAGGTTGGTATCGGGCCCCTTAGTCAGTAAGGCGTTATTACTTGATCGTGTACAAGACCCTGGTAACTTAGGAACACTATTGCGTACTGCAGCAGCGGCAGACATCGATCAAGTGTATTTATCGGCTGGTTGTGCTGCCGCATGGTCGCAAAAAGTGTTACGTAGTGCGCAGGGTGCCCACTTTAGCTTGACGATTTTCGAGCACGTTGAGTTAAGCACCCTTATTGCCGAGGCGCAGGTTCCTATTTTCGCTACTTCATTATCGGACGCGCAGTCTTTATACGACACTGTCATTCCCGATCAATCAGCTTGGCTTTTCGGCAACGAAGGGCAGGGCGTAGCAACCCAACTCCTTCAACAGGCGGATAAGCGCGTTTTCATTCCGCAATCCGACCGTGTCGAGTCGTTGAACGTCGCCATTGCTGCGGGCATTTGTTTGTTCGAGCAACGTCGCCAGAATCTCTAACCTTGTTTCTCGTTGCGTTAGAAACAAAAAAAGGAAAGCACTTCATTTGAAGCTGACTTTCCCTTTAGTGAGTAAATGAATCAAATACCTTAGTAGATTCTACGGTTAAGACCCACTTCTTCTAGAATTTTACTGGAAATTTCTTCAATAGAGCGTGTCGTCGTTGATAGCCAA
Organism: Paenalcaligenes sp. DL 463; assembly: GCF_057475185.1. Lineage (NCBI taxonomy): Bacteria > Pseudomonadati > Pseudomonadota > Betaproteobacteria > Burkholderiales > Alcaligenaceae > Paenalcaligenes > Paenalcaligenes sp. DL 463. The sequence continues at coordinate 1,616,305 of NZ_JBYBKX010000001.1, forward strand.
GGAATACCTTCCATGCGCATTAAACGTTCGGCATCGGCCACCTCATTGATACATTGCTTTAACGAGGCATACTTGCTGTCGGGACGCCGTTCGTGGCGTACTTCTGCTAGGCGGTCAGGCAAAATTGAAAGGCCAAACAGTTTCTTTCTAAAAGGAAGCAATGTACTAGGAAGGGTGCCACGCTCAAAGTCTTCCGGAATCAGCGGAAAATTAGCAGCCTTAACGGCATATTGCATCGCTAGATAAAGGCTGGTGGGTGTTTTTCCGCAACGGGAGACCCCAACTAAGATTACATCCGCTTGTTCCAGTCCGTGTACGAACTGGCCATCGTCGTGGGCAAGGCTAAAGTTAATCGCTTCAATGCGATTGTTGTATTGTTTCGACAATCCGTTTGAATGTGAGCGACCTACCGAGCGACTGGATTTCACCCCTAAGGCACGTTCGATATGACGGACAAACGAGCCAAACAAGTCCAAAAATGTGCAGTTAGCCGAGCCAATAATTTTGGCCATTTTAGGGTCTACCAAGGTGCTAAAAACCAAAGGTGGCTGGCCAAGCTCAGCGGCGGACTGATTGATACGCTCGGCTACGCCTTGTGCCTTCTCAATCGTGTCGATAAAAGGGATTCTAATGGCCTCGAACTCAAACTGCTGAAATTGGGAGAGCACAGAATGGCTAAAAGTTTCGGCGGTAATTCCAGTACTATCGGAAACGACGAAAACGGTTCGTTCAATTAATGTCGAAGTCATGTCTTAAGTGGTGCACAATGCCCTAGAAACGGTACAATCCAAAAAGAGTAACAGCGACATGAATGACAAGCAAGGCAGGTTTGCGTAGCGCGTTAATAAAGCCCTTATCCGTTGAACGCTACGCAAACACGCTTTTTTTCTTTTAAGGTGACATTTATGTCTTATGTTTTACCCTTCGACACGCTCCGCATGACGGACGTCGACACAGTTGGTGGCAAAAACGCCTCGCTAGGCGAAATGATTAGCCAACTTGCCGGAGCAGGTGTGCGCGTTCCAGGTGGCTTCGCAACCACTGCAGAGGCGTATCGCGTTTTCTTGAAAGCCGATGGCCTTGATGAGCGTATTGCAAAGCGTCTCGAAACGCTGGATGCTGATGACGTACGTGAATTAGTGGCTGCTGGGGAAGAAATTCGCCAGTGGATCATTGACACACCATTCCCGGCCGAGCTCGAGTCTCAAATTCGTGAATCTTTTGCCAAACTAGATGCTGACGGTCAAGGCTCATTTGCGGTACGTTCTTCAGCCACAGCGGAAGATTTACCTGACGCCTCCTTTGCTGGTCAACAAGAAAGCTACCTAAACGTAGTGGGAATTGATGATGTACTAGAGAAAATTCATCATGTATTTGCCTCCCTCTACAATGATAGAGCGATTTCATACCGTGTACACAAGGGTTTTGCACACGCTGACGTCGCCTTATCCGCCGGAATTCAACGCATGGTGCGCTCTGACAAAGGTAGTTCTGGCGTTATGTTCACGCTGGATACCGAGTCAGGCTTTACCGATGTCGTATTCATTACGTCTTCGTATGGTTTGGGTGAAACCGTTGTTCAGGGCGCGGTAAACCCTGACGAGTTTTATGTTTTCAAACCCTCACTCGAAGCTGGCCATTACCCCATTATTAGCCGTCGCATTGGTTCCAAGCTATTAAAAATGGAATTCGATGTCGAGCGCGAAAGTGGCGAAGCCGTTCGCACGGTCGACGTTCCCGTTTCCGAGCGCAACCGCTACTCGTTAAACGACGAAGAAGTCATCGAATTAGCTCGTTACGCCTCGATTATTGAAAAACATTATCAGCGCCCTATGGATATCGAGTGGGGTCGTGATGGCTTGGATGGCAAGATCTACATTTTGCAGGCTCGCCCCGAAACGGTTAAGTCACAAATCTCCAATAGCGATGTACAAGAGCGCTATAGCCTGAAAGCCACTGGTGAAGTGCTCGTTACCGGTCGTGCTATTGGACAAAAAATTGGTTCAGGTACGGTTCGCCTAGTTGGTGATGCAAGCGAAATGGATCAGGTTAAAGCAGGCGATGTGTTAGTAACAGACATGACCGACCCGAACTGGGAACCTGTCATGAAGTTGGCCTCAGCTATTGTCACGAACCGTGGAGGTCGCACCTGCCATGCCGCCATTATTGCGCGCGAATTGGGTATCCCTGCTGTTGTGGGTTGTGCTGTTGCTACCGACGTACTTAAAGATGGGCAAGAAGTCACCGTTTCATGTGCAGAAGGTGACGAAGGGCGCATTTATGATGGTTTACTCGAAACACAAATTGAGGAAGTCAGTTGGGGCGAAATGCCTGAAATTGGCATAAAAGTCATGATGAACGTGGGTAACCCACAATTGGCTTTTGACTTCTCCCAGATTCCTAATGACGGTGTGGGTCTAGCCAGACTCGAGTTCATTATCAACAACAATATTGCGATTCACCCTAAAGCCGTATTGGATTACCCGAACGTCGACAGTGAACTTAAAAAGGCCGTCGAGTCTGCCGCTCGTGGCTACGCAAGCCCACGGTCTTTCTTCGTTGAAAAGCTCTCTGAGGGTATCGCCACGTTAGGCGCTGCCTTCTATCCGAAGCCGGTCATCGTACGTTTGTCTGATTTTAAATCTAACGAGTACCGCAAGTTAGTAGGTGGTTCACGTTATGAGCCAGAGGAAGAGAACCCCATGCTGGGCTTCCGTGGCGCAGCTCGCTATATTTCGGATGACTTTGAAGAATGCTTCCGCATGGAATGCGAAGCACTCAAAAAGGTCCGTGATGAAATGGGTTTAACCAACGTCGAAATCATGGTTCCATTTGTGCGCACATTGTCTCAGGCACAGCGTGTTATCGAGCTTTTGGCTGAAAATGGATTAGAGCGCGGAAAGAATGGTCTACGCGTGATAATGATGTGCGAAGTTCCTTCTAACGCCATTTTAGCGACCGAGTTTCTTGAGTTCTTCGACGGTTTCTCAATCGGTTCTAACGACATGACTCAGCTCACGTTAGGGCTGGATCGTGACTCTGGTATGGAGCTTCTGGCCGCCGACTTTGACGAGCGAGACGAAGCGGTTAAGTTCATGCTAAGCCGTGCTATTCAAGCATGCTTGAAAGCAGGTAAGTACGTGGGTATATGTGGTCAAGGGCCTAGCGATCACCCCGAGCTGGCCGAGTGGCTACGTGACGAAGGGATACTCTCGCTTTCACTTAACCCCGATACGGTTATTGATACATGGCAGCGCTTAGCGAAAAAAACCACCGCTTAATTTCGGTGTAATCGCTAAACAAAATGGGCGCCTACGAATTAACGTAGGCGCCCATTTTTTATGATGTCAGAATTTTACTTAGTAGTCGTACTATAAGCCTGAATAAACGTATTCACTATTTGTTGGCTTCGTAGGGCCAGCTCGTCATCTGACATGCTGGGCATGGCGCCCATTAACATGCGTAAAAGCTCAGCATCACAAAGACCGCGTAAATTCGTCGCCATATAATGCGGGTCTTTCGGGCGTAAGGTTCCAATTTGGATATGGTGCTCTAGAATCTCCACGACTTGAGTCCAAACCCCGTCGCCAATGTACTCAAAAAAACGACGTCCGATATCAGAACTTCCCCCAACAGATATCACAACCCGTAATAGTTTAATGGTATCGGCTTCTTGGTAGAGAAGGCGCAATAAACGCTCGACAAAGACCATTAACGCTTGATCAAGGGGTTTGGTGATATCGATTGCGTCAGTAAAGATCCGCTTAAAATTTTCAGCACCTTCAAGCATTGTTGCCAATAGCAGTTCGTCTTTAGAAGGGAAGTAGTTATAAAGCGTTCCCTTAGACCCGCCAACTCGGGCCGCGATGATAGACATAGAGGCCCCTTCGTAGCCGTACTCACAAAAAGTTTCTTTGGCTATAGAAATAATACGAGCACGGCGTTCTTGAGCTTTAGTGGCTTTCACGACTATCCTTAAACTAACAAAAAAGTATGCATTGTTTTTACTTGTCCAACCACATCTTGTCAAATAGAAACCCACAGTTCAAACCGCTACGAAACGGCTTTTTAGTAGAAAGAAAACATCTTATTTCGTAGCTAACCATTTTAGGTGTTTCGCACCATTCATTTCGCTATAAGCATAACCCTCATTAATTAACCTAACACTTTTACTAAGCGTTCAATGGTATTGTAAGTAAACGAAAACTCACGAGGGAAAGCATGAAAACAGTAGGCCCTATAGTCATAATTGGTGGTGGAGCAGGCGGCCTAGAATTAGCGGCTAAACTCGGACGTAAGTTCGGGCCTGAAAGTGTGTACTTAATTGACAAAGATGACGACCATATTTGGAAACCATCGTTGCACGAGGTAGCCGCAGGCACGCTCGACATCCATCGCGAAGGTTTATCTTATTTTATGCTGGCGCGAGACTGTGGCTTCACATTCATACCAGGCGAAATGCAGCAACTCGATAAAATCAATAAAACCATTTCGCTAGCTGCCGTCCATAATAGTATTGGCGATGAAATTTTTCCCAAACGAACCATTAACTATGGCACTTTGGTGCTGGCAGTAGGCAGCAAGTCGAATTTTTTTAATACCCCGGGTGCAGCTGAACACGCAATCACCCTAGACTCTACCAAGCAAGCCGAGCGCTTCCGTCTACGATTACTGCATGAGCTAACGCGAACGGTCGATGGCAATGATCGTCGTCCCGTACGTATTGCTATTGTAGGCGGTGGGGCGACTGGTGTTGAGTTGGCTGCCGAACTTATCGAAGCCAGTGCCAGTTTGCGTTCTTATGGCATGAATACCTTAGATCCTGCCCGTGATATCGCTATTACGCTACTTGAAGGGGCTAATCGCTTATTATCTGCACTCCCAGAGAAGTTATCATCCCGCGCCGAACAGCTATTACGTGATCGTGGGGTCGAAGTCAGCACGAATGTGAAAGTCGCAGAGGTCCAATCTGATCATCTACTGGATGCTCAGGGCAAACGCTATGATGCCGACCTATGTGTGTGGGCCGCAGGCATTAAGGCTCCCGATTTCTTAAATACACTGGGTTTAGAGGTCAACCGCATCAATCAAATCGTTGTTGATAAGCAGTTGCGTACCGAAGACCCCAACATTTTTGCTATCGGAGACTGCGCTCAAGCACCTGACGAGGTCGAAGGACAATATCTGCCTGCTCGTGCTCAGGTCGCCCATCAACAAGCAAGCTATTTGTTTATGTTATTGGGACAACGTTTACGTGGTCTTGGCATGTCAACTAAGGCCTTTGAGTATAAAGACTACGGCTCGCTTGTGTCGGTGGGGCACAGTAAAGGGGTAGGTAGCTTGATGGGGGTGCTTCAAGGACGAAGTTGGTTTGTCGAAGGCTTGGTGGCTAGAACCATGTACATGAGCCTACACCTTATGCACCATATGGCGGTGTTGGGCATAGTACGTACCGCCTCTTTGGCGTTAGGTCGACTGTTTTTAAAGCGCTCGGCACCACGAGTCAAATTACACTAACCCAAATGAAAAGGGGCCGATTGGCCCCTTCTTTTTAATCGGCAAGCTCAGCTCGTCGTTGGTTGGTATTGTGCTTCATCAAGCGCTCTTGTTCGCGAGCCCAGTCACGATCGCGGGAAGTGTCCCGTTTATCATGCGCTTTTTTCCCTTTACCAAGCCCAATATCCATTTTTACTCTGCCGCGAGAGTAGTGTAGGTTTAATGGTACAAGCGTGTACCCGCGCTGTTCTACTCTTCCAATTAGCTTACTAATCTCATCGGCTTTCAATAAAAGTTTGCGTGTGCGGGCTGCGTCGGGGACAATATGGGACGAGGCAGTGGGAAGTGCGCTGATATGCATCCCTATAACCCAGATTTCACCGTCCCGAATAACGACGTAGCTTTCTGCAAGTTGTACGTGACCAGCACGAATCGCTTTAACTTCCCAGCCTTGTAAAACTAGCCCAGCCTCGTAAGTTTCTTCTATGAAGTAATCGTGTCTTGCTTTGCGGTTGTCGACAATGCTCATGAATTAATGACCAGCCTTTTATTATAAAATCGATACATTTATCTATTATCCCCTTATCGATGCATACAGTAAAACGTTCAGTTCTAGTCCCCTTTAGTTGCGCCCAAATGTTTGATTTAGTCGCCGACGTAGACCGCTACCCCGAGTTTATGCCTTGGTGTGGTGGGTCAACCGTGAAACATCGTGATGAGCACGGCATGGAAGCCAGTGTAACCATCAGCATCGCGGGTGTCAGACAAAGCTTTACGACTCGAAATGAACATGAATACCCGAACCGAATCAAATTGAAACTTGTGGACGGACCCTTTTCAGCATTGACCGGCGATTGGGAGTTCGTACCATTGGGCGAAGACGGGTGTAAAGTTATCTTTATAATGGAATACGCGTTTTCGAGTAGAGCATTAGAAATGGTCGTAGGTCCCATTTTTAATCGCGTTGCCAATAGTTTCATTGACTCGTTTACGCGGCGTGCTCATGACCTTTACGATAACTAAGCCATGAGCGCATCAATTACTACACCCGAAAGCCTAGTTGTAGAGATATTGTACTTGTCTCCGACACAAAAGTGGCAGCAACACGTAACGCTGCCTTTAGGCAGTACGGTTGAACAAGCGCTGCACGCCAGTCAGATATACCAAACTCTGCCTGAAACTCAAAACTTACCTTATGGTATTTATGGTGAGCAAGTCGCGGCAAATCGGGTGCTAGGTCAGAACGATCGTATCGAGCTGTACCGTAGCTTGGTCTTTGACCCCATGGAGTCGCGCCGTAGACGCGCTGAGCACAGAGCCAATAAATTAGAAAAAGAGCGAGGCAACAAACCCGTAAGTGCTGCCTCACGAATGCTTGCTAATCGCTAAGAAACGATTTTAAAAGGTGAATGTTATCGAAATCGTCGCCCGTACTTCGCCACTACAAAACAGTCGCCTACGCTTCGGCACGATCACGCTAAACCGCCCGAAGGCGTTAAACAGTATTAATCTGGACATGATTGTTCAAATCGATGCTCAGCTACGCCATTGGCAGCAAGACCCTCAAATTGCTTTCGTCGTATTAACAGGCGAGGGAGATCGAGCGTTTTGCGCGGGAGGCGATGTCTCCGCGTTGTATCGAGCCATGTCCGACGACTCTACGTCTGCTTTTGACCCGAGCCATTACGCTTATCGTTTCTTTAACGCAGAGTACCGACTCAATGCTCTTATTCATCACTACACCAAACCCATCGTTGCATTAGGGCATCACGTCATCATGGGAGGCGGGGTAGGGTTGTTTATGGGAGCCAGTCATAAAGTTGTTTTTCCCAGTACGCGTTATGCCATGCCTGAAACAGGCATAGGTCTGTATCCGGATGTGGGCGGAACGTGGCTGTTAAGCCGTCTACCACAAGGGGTAGGCGAATTTATTGCGCTAACTGGCACGACACTTAGCGGGCAAGATTGCTATTTCTTAGGTTTAGCGGATCTATACATTGAGCACGAGGTTGAAACGATTCTGCATAAACTGGGCACGCTAAACTACCTTGATGACATCAGTGCAGCGGCAAATCTTAATCGTCTCTTTCACGACTTAACAACTTCTACCTTTAGTAAACCTTCTTCGATAGCTACCCATTTCGATGTCTTACGTCAATTGGCATGCCATGACACGGTAGCGGGCTTCTTGGAACAGGTAGAACAAAGCCATCAACAGAAACCAAACGCTTTTCTTGAGGCAGGGCTACGGTTACTTCGCGAAGCCTCGCCGCTCTCGTTAGAAATCACCTGGTGGTTATTACGCCATAACCGACGCACTAGCGTACTAGAGACGCTACAGCGCGATTTTTGGGTGTCATTGATGTGTTGCGATGAGGGCGACGTTAAAGAGGGAGTACGGGCTCGATTGATTGATAAAGATAAACGACCCAAATGGCGTTACAGCTCAACGATTGATCAGGATGTGATCGAGCTTTTTTGCCAGCCTCGCTGGACTGGCAAAGATACGTTTAGCCTTACAACTTAGGCCGCACGTTTTCCCGTTGCTCAAAAATATCGTAACTCAGCCCTTGCTTCGTTAAACGCGGACCTTGCGAGCTACCTAAACGGTATTCCATTTCCTCGATATCAGCCAGCATCACTTCAGCCAAGACGACATGGTGTTCGCCATGTTTCGCGTAGTTAATGACCCGTCCCGTTGCGGCTTCAGAATCAGTTGCTGAAAATAGGTCGGCCCCCATGGTCAAAAGCTCGGCGGCTTCAGTGTCGTTCAAGGCTACGGTAAACAATGCACTGCGTCGTCGAATCGTGCCACGGTAATGGCTACGAGCCACAACCTCTTGGCCAGGAAAACATCCTTTGCTAAAGCTCACGCCGCCGATTAACTCTAGATTCAGTGTCTGAGGTATAAATAAATCTTGTGTGGCCAATTGAAGGTGAGGGACACCCTCTAGCAAGGTTTCTGCGTCCCAGGTTTGAGCATCATCAAGGCTAGTACTGGCCTCGTCAATCGGTTCGGCGCTTATTACCCACCAGCGCTGTGCATTTTGCTCGCCAGATGGCGCTTGTATCAAGGTCGTATTACCATCTTGAGTCACAGAGTAAGACTGATGTGGTGCTGAGCTAGGCCCATCATGATAACCACCGTATACGCCAGCGTCGCTAAGCTTAAAAGTCACGTCTGACCGCAGCACAAACATGCTCAGCCTTTTCCGTAAAGCTTCGCCTAGACTACGGTGCACCAACAAGCGAAAATGTAAGGGTTCAACGGGGTGTTGCCAAACCCATACGGTCGCAAGCAAACGGCCGTTTGCACCACAGTAACCCCCAACAAGGGCGTTAGCTGCAAGGTCTTCTAAATCGCAAGTTAGTTGTCCCTGTAAAAAAGAGAATGCGTCTGACCCGATGGCATCGAGCACAACGTAATCACTAAGCAACACTATTTTGTGAAGATCAGAAAATTTCATAATTTAAGTCAATGAGATGCTACTTCAAAGCATTGGAGAGAGAGGAATGTCTCTATGATAACGAGCAACGTCAAAAAGTTCAGCCAAGGCCCTACGCTAGAAATGACTACGCTGATTACCTTGAACCCCCAGTACGGTTTACACTGTAGCCCTTATGAAAAAAACCGCACGTATTATTCTCGTTAGCCTATCATTTTTAGTTATTGTAGCGCTCGTTATTATTGCCACCGGCTGGTGGTGGATAATGCATCGCCCTGTACCAATGGAGCACGACATTGCTGACTATGTGGTAGAACAGGGCAGTGGGCCGCGTAAGATTGCCGCGACCATGACGGCTTCAGGTATCCACCTTCACCCTGATGCCTTCGTATTACTTGCACGATTTTCTGAAAAAGATAAACACTTACAAGCTGGCGCTTATGAAGCAAAACGAGGCGATACGTTGTGGTCGCTGCTTGAGCGGATGGTAAGCGGTGACATGACCCAAGCTCGTCTTACTTTTGTCGAGGGATGGACCTACCAACGTCTAAGAGAGGTCTTGAGACAAGACCCCAACGTTCGCCAGACACTGACTGAAAGCAACGATGCAGAGCTGTTAAAACGCCTAGGCATAGAACACAGGTATGCGGAGGGGCTGTTTTACCCAGATACCTATGTCTTTACACCGGGCACAGCCGATTACGATATTTTACGTCGTGCTCATCAGGCTCAAGACGAGCTACTGATGAAACTTTGGGAACAGCGCGCACCAAATTTGCCACTAAAAACGCCATACGAGGCACTAATTTTGGCGTCTATTGTTGAAAAAGAAACTGGGCATAGTGCTGATCGGGCACGCGTCGCAGGCGTATTTATCAATCGTTTACGTATAGGGATGCCGTTACAAACGGATCCTACCGTTATTTACGGTATGGGAGAAAAGTATCAAGGAAGAATCCGTAGAGTGGATTTAAGAACGGATACGCCCTGGAACACTTACACTCGAAATGGCTTGCCCCCAAGTCCCATCGCGAATGCTGGGAAAGCAGCGTTAGAAGCTGCCTTAAACCCCGAGAAACACGATTATTATTATTTTGTGTCGCGTGGGGATGGCACTAGCGAGTTTTCTAAAAACCTGGCCGCCCACAATCGAGCCGTGTCCAAATATATATTGCGGCGGAACTAATTAATGCGTATGAGCACTGGTATATTTTTAAGTTTAGAAGGCGTTGATGGTGCCGGAAAAAGCACGCATATTCAATGGCTATGTGAACAAATTGAGCAATTGGGACACACTGTTGTGTGCACTCGCGAGCCGGGAGGAACCGAGTTGGGTGAGCTCTTACGCGAGCTGCTTTTGCATCAGCCTATGCACCTTAGAACCGAAGCATTGCTCATGTTCGCAGCTCGAAACGAACACATAGAGCAGGTTATTAAACCCGCGCTTGCACAAGGTAAGTGGGTATTATGCGATCGTTTTACCGATGCCACTTTTGCCTACCAAGGAGGCGGAAGGCAATTAGAGTCAGACGCCATCGCGGCATTAGAGCGGTGGGTGCATCCACAACTTCAACCCCATCGCACGTGGCTGTTTGACTTGCCGCTCGACGTTGCCAAAGCTCGCTTAATGAAAAGTCGAGATCTGGATCGTTTTGAGCGAGAGCACGATGCCTTTTTTGAGCGTACTCGAGCCGCTTACCTACAGCGCGCCCGCGAGCACTCAATGCGGTTTAAGATTGTAGATAGCAGCCAAAGCGTTGTTGCCATTCAGAACGAATTAAAGAAAGATCTTCTGACCTTGCAATCCGTTTACTGTGGAGTGTCATGAACGATAAACCGACTGAGTTTTATCCTTGGCAAGTCGACATTGCTCAACAGTGGCTCGGCCAACGAGAGCGCTTCGCTCATGCTTGGCTCATACATGGCCTCAGTGGTGTAGGAAAAACTCAATTCGCAAAGGCAGCAGCGGTCTCACTATTATGCACGCAACCTATCAACCATCTGGCCTGTGGTACTTGTGACGCTTGTCTGTGGTGCCAGCACGGTAATCATCCTGATTTGCGCCTAATTAGGCCTGAGACGGTAGCAGCAGCCGAAGAGGGCATGAGTGCAGCTGACAGTAAAAAAACGCTGTCTAAAGAGATCCGTGTAGAGCAGTTACGTCAGTTACATTCTTGGTTTAATACCGCCACGCATCGCGGCGGGTTTCGCGTCGTGGTGCTGTATCCAGCAGAGTCACTTAACGTGATATCGGCAAACGCACTGCTAAAAGTATTAGAAGAGCCACCTGCTAATACGTTATTTATGTTGGTTGCTGACGCCCCAGATCGATTATTACCCACCATTTTGTCACGTTGTCGGCGTCTACCGTTGCCCATACCCAAACAAGAACAGTGCTTAAGCTGGTTAGAGCCCACGTTAGGTGAACGCCGTTCTGCTTGGCTGGCTGCTGCGGGTGGAGGGCCAACAGCGGCGCTACGTTTGGCCGCCACCCAAGACCAACCTTATCCGCTGTGGTTAGAAAGCTTAGTTAAAGGCTTAGCTCAACACCCTAACTTTGATTTTGCTGCGGTTGCAGATCAATTAGAAAAAGAAGCAACGCCTGTCTGGCTTCAAGCGCTACAACAAAATTTTTTCGATATATCGCTTTTACAAATGAAAGCTCCGGCGCGCTATTTTCCTGAACTCGTATCGTATAACAGCGTACTGGCTCAGCGAAGTCTACCCGCACCACTCAGTCACCTTCTTAAGTGGTTAAACGAACAGCAGCGCTGGGCAACACACCCCTTAAATGCAAAGCTGCTTGTGCATCACAGTCTCGATCGAGTGAAACAAGCCGTCGCTCCCCGAGCTTAAGCACTAATACTTATAGGTTTTTTATGTTTGTAGATTCTCATTGCCATTTAGACTTTCCCGACTTAAGTGCAAACTTAACGGAAATCCTGTCCAAAATGCAAAGAAATCAAGTCGAAAGAGCACTCGTTGTCAGCGTGACTTTGGGTGATTGGCCTAGACTGATGCAATTAGTAGAGCAGCATGATCATTTGCATGCCTCTGTTGGCGTCCATCCAGGGTACGACAGCGTAGACCAACCAACTATTGCCGATTTACTTGAGCGGGCAGCACACCCTAAAGTCATCGCAATCGGTGAAACAGGGCTCGACTATCACTATCAATCTGAACCCCTAGACTGGCAACGCGAGCGCTTTCGCATCCATTTACAGGCGTCGAAAGTAAGCGGCCTACCTGTGATTATTCATACCCGCAAAGCCGTTGATGACACGTTACGGATCATGAGAGAAGAAGACGCTGGGGCTTCAGGGGGTGTGATGCACTGCTTTACCGAATCGTGGGAAATGGCAAAGGCAGCGCTTGATATGGGTTTTTATATTTCTATCTCGGGTATCGTAACCTTTAAAAATGCACAAGAAGTGCAAGAGGTAGCGACTAAAGTGCCTCTGGATCGATTACTGATTGAAACGGACTCGCCTTACCTTGCTCCGATACCATATCGAGGTAAAACCAATGACCCGTCATACGTCGTGCATGTAGCAGAAAAAATCGCTGAGCTACGTGGAATTAGTTTAGCCGATGTAGCTAGCGCAACCACAGCTAATTTCTATCGTCTTTTCAGTAAGTTGGACGTATAACTTAAAGTTAGAAGTAGCATTAAGTATGCTGACAATTCACAGTGGGTTATTCCTATAAGTAGCTGATTTTAAAGTTATTTATTGGATAACAACCAATTTTATAAATTACTTTAATAATAGACTCTAATATATTGATTTTTAACGGAAAATCAGACAAATAAATATTTACCTTTAAGTTATAACCATAAGATATTGATTTAAAACGGATAAACGGAATAGAAGAATGGTTAACGCAAGAGCATATTTTTTACGCTATATCGTTTACAGCCTCGCTTTTTTAGGGCTGTTCTTCTCGCTAACTGTGCACGCTCAAAGTGGTTCATGGTGGAATCACATAGAAAATGATAGGGCATCGCAATTACGACAAGAGCTTGCCTCGGGGGCTGACCCCAATATCAAAACGGCAGATGGGCAACCCGCTATTATGATGGCGATTCAGCATCAATCTTGGAACGCCTATGACTTATTACGTCAACAAAAATCCATTAACGTCCAAGTCACCAATAGCCATGATGAAACGCCGTTAATGTATTTAGCGGTATTGGGCGAAACCGAACGTATGCAAGGGCTCATTCGGCAAGGCGCACAGGTGAAACGACTTGGCTGGACGCCATTGCACTATGCCGCCTCAAAAGGGCATACTGCAGCTGCTGAATTGCTATTGAGCGAAGGGGCGCTGGTGAATTCTCCTGCGCCCGATGGCACAACACCATTGATGATGGCTGGCTTATCCGGTAGCCGCGCTACGGCCGAATTATTGCTACAAAACGGGGCTGACGTTAATGCCGTTAACCTACAAAATCTTGATGCTGCTGATTGGGCAAGATCAAAGAACAATACGCGGTTAGCCAGCTTTTTAGATGAATACAAGCGTCGTATTCATGCGCCCGCGATTAACGAACCCGAACCCAGCAAGCCCGCTCGGGCTAGCTCAAACACATCACAGAACGATGCCCCCACAGGCAGCAATCGTTATTTTGATTTAAAACGTTTTGATGAACCGGTGAGCCCATAAGCAATAAACGCCCAAGCGATAAAAAACACTTGGGCGTTATGCTAAGAACCAATCAGACCTATCTTGGCAAATAGCTCGGCTTTAAAATGCCTTTTAATTGCCCGTAGGGAATAACGATTTCTGGCTGACCAGAAGAATAGGGTGCGATGGCATAGGCATCATATTTAACAACGACTCCAGTATCGGTTAAAGCGATGTTTTCTGACGGCTGAAATGGCCACAAACGAGTGTATTGCGCCATATCTTCTATCGCGTCGTCTTGCGTCGAAAGCCATTTTTGATGCTCGCCTTTTAACACATCAAAAAATGCGGCCTTGCGACCCGATACAAGCAAGTCATCAAGGCTCAACACGCTCGCCTGCTGATTATCCCAGTTTATAAACTGTGTCGCACCGATACCGTGCGCGGCACCCGTAAAATACTGCCAAGAAACTAGTTCGATAACGGTTAGATTTCTGTTTCGATAACGAGCCGTAGCGGCCAAGATAACCTCGTCTCTAGGCCCAGCCGTCTGCCAAAAATACGACTCAAAATCGGCGATTGAGCGATGGATAGGGCCATCTCCAACGCCTGTCATTGACGCAAGGGAAGCATCCACTAACGTCGTAAGAGGCTGATTGCCTGGAAACACTAAGCTATCCACTTTAATTTTCGGGCAGCTACCTTTGCATTGCTCTTTGGTTTTTTCCCACTTCAGCGGCTGTATAAAAGCGCCATCAGAGCGTGTGATATCAGCCGTTTGACTGGGTATTTTACTAATGTCCTTACTGCCCGAGCTCGCGCAAGCTGTAAGGGCAAGCATCACAACTAAGGATGCGCCCAACCTCGAATACGAACTTAATACATTAGCCTGCATTTGCGTGTTCCTTACTTGATCGTTGAGGCATCTTGTCCAAACAGTATTTTTCTCGACTCTTCGTCATTAACAGACGGTGCGGTATTGATGGTTGCTGCTACGGCATAGGCTCTCTGTGTGGCAGGTCGTGCGGCAATCAAGTCATACCAACGCTTAAGGTGGGGGAAGTCATTAAGATTTTGACTTTGTTTTCCATGAGAAACAACCCATGGATAGCAGGCCATGTCAGCAATAGAGTACGAGTCAGCGATGTACTCGTGATTGGCTAAGTGCTTATTAAGCACACCATACAAGCGACTTGTCTCTCGAACGTAGCGATCAATGGCGTAATCAATTTTGACGGGGGCATAACCTGAAAAGTGATGATTTTGACCTGCCATTGGGCCCAATCCGCCCATTTGCCAATTGAGCCACTCTAAAACACGAGTACGTGATCGCAAATCTGTGCCAAAAAACGAATTTGTTTTCTCAGCAAGGTATTGCAAAATCGCACCCGACTCAAAAACCGATAGGGGCTCGCCTTTATCGCTAGGAGCATGATCCACAATGGCTGGAATACGGTTGTTGGGTGCGATTTTTAGAAAATCAGCCGCAAACTGATCACCGGCTCCGATATTAATGGGCTTTATTTGATATTGCAGCCCACTTTCTTCCAAAAATAACGTGATCTTATGACCGTTAGGGGTAGTCCAGTAGTAAAGATCAATCATGTGATTCCTTTTAACCATTAAACGCTGAGACATCGAAGGTCGTAGCCATCGACGTGATGGTTACAATACCTTCATTTCCCCTTAACTATATAGAGAGATATTGGCTATGGCAAAAATCTATCATAACCCTCGTTGCAGCCACTCGCGCGGTGCATTAGAGCGTCTACAGCAAACGGGTTTAGAGCTCGAGGTTATTGAGTATTTAACGAATCCGCTCAGTAAAACAGAGTTACAAGCACTTATCCCACAAATGGGCTTAACAGTTCGTGAGTTACTGCGCACCCATGAAGCACTCTATACTGAGCTTGGACTTGATAATGACAGCTTAAGTGAGGATCAACTGTTAGACGCGATGGTTGACCACCCTGTGCTTATGAATCGTCCTATTGTGATCACAGAGAAAGGGGTTCGTTTATGTAGGCCGGCGACTATCGTCGAAGAAATTCTATAAAAAAAGCGGTCAGCTAAGAGCTGACCGCTTTTCTATGTGTGTGCTACGTACTTTTATTCAGCAATAGCTTCTAATGCGATGCTTAATGTCACATCGTCACCAACCGCTGGAGCAAATTTACCCGCATTAAAGTCAGAGCGCTTAATCACAACGCTAGCATCAACGCCGATGGCATCTTTTTTCAGCATGGGGTGAGGCATAGCGGCGAAATGAGTAACTTCAAAAGTCACAGGCTTAGTCACACCCTTAATGGTGAGATCGCCATCCACCGATACGGGAGTATCGCCATCGAAGTTAACCTTGGTAGAGCTAAAGGTTGCAGTAGGAAACTCTTCTGTGTTCAGAAAGTCTTCGCCCTGAATATGACCATCAAAATCAGCATACCCAGTGGCTACGGAACGCGTATCAATTTCAATGTTAATTTCACCCGTTTTGGCTTCAAGGTCAAGAACGACCTGGCCACTTGCCTGATCAAAACGACTTAGCTGAGTACTCAATCCCATATGATTGTATGAGAAACGGGGGAAAGTATGACTACTATCAATGTTATAGGTCACCGGTGCGGCCAATGCGGCTGCGCTAAAAGTGGTGGCCAAAATAGCTGCTGTAGAGACACGCGCAATTTTTTTAAACATGAGAATAAATGCTCCTAGTTAATAACGAATAATTAATTTGATTGTGCTGACAGCACAAAATGAATGGTGACATCATTGGCTACGATATCGTGCTTAGCCCACATGCCTTCACCAATCGAAAAGTCACCTCGTTGAATCGTAAACTCACCTTCAAACTTAGCTTGGCCATCGCCTTCACTGAAGGTGGCTGGAAAGACAATGGGCTTAGACGTGCCTTTGATGCTTAAGTTTCCACTTACCTCAAAGCTTCCATCGTCTAAAGGCGTTATGTTTGTGCTTTCAAACTCAGCCGTAGGGAAATCCTGAAGATTAAACCACGCCTTTCCTGCTACCTCTTCATCGCCCTCAGCACTACCTGTATCAACTGAAGCGAGCGGTATGCTTACCGTCGCACTGGCAGATTGTGGGTTTTCAGTATCAAAATTTAAGCTACCATTAAACTCGTTAAACTCACCGTTTAATGAGACCCCCATCTGCTGATAAGAGAAGGTCACTTCACTTTCACTGGGAACAAAACTATTGTAATTGGCTGCTACGCTTAACAACGGGGCGGTACTTAATAAGAATGCTGCTAATATCGTTTTTTTCATGTCAGTCCTTTGCTGATAACAAGGAAATTCGTTTGAATATTTGATCTTGATCGATGAACTGGTGCTTTAGCGCTGCAAGCACGTGGCCAATGATCATGGCGATAAAGATATAGTTAGCCCACTGATGCACTAGCACCAATGCTTCACCAAGCGGCAGGTTTTTCTCTAGCAAATCAGGTAGGGGAATATAGCCGAACCATACAGTTTGAAAGCCTTTGGCCGAGCTCATTAACCATCCCGATAACGGGATGATAAGCATGAGTAGATAAAGCAAAACATGCCCCCCAACTGCTAATAAACGCGCCGTAGATCCCATGTGCGTGGGTTGAGCTGGTGCGGGTAGAATGATGCGTAAGACAAGACGCAACACAAGCAAAAAGAACAAACTAACACCGATCCATTTATGCCAGGAATACACCTGCAACTTGGTAGGAGAAAGCGCCATGCCCGTCATATATAAACCTAAACACAGCATTGCAATAAGCAACACTGCCATTAGCCAATGCACTAGCCGCGATAACAGGGAATAACGTTGACTCATAAGTCTCTCAACCGAAATAAAAGTGATGGTTAACTTGAATAAGTCATACTTTAACCGTTTTGATTGATGATAAATAGCTTCATATTTACAACTAACTATTGTTATAATCTCAACAATGAGCCGACTTGATGCGATGTACCTCTTCGTCCGTGTTGCAGAATTAGGAAGCTTTGCTGCGGTAGCGCAACAGCAGGGCGTTGACCGATCTGTCGTAACACGGCAAATCGCTGCACTCGAGAAACACTTAGGGGTGCAATTAATCGTGCGTAGCACTCGCCGTCAATCCTTAACCTCTGCGGGTAGGCTGTATCTCGAGCGATGCAGGGCGGTGATCGATTTGGTCGAAAGCGCTGAAACGGAAGTCATGGAAGAGCGGCTTACGCCTAAGGGTATGATCCGACTAAGTCTTCCCATCAGTTTTGGCGTAAATTGCCTCTCGCCAATCTTAATGCAATTTGCCGAAGAGTTTCCTGAGGTCTCGCTGCAGTTGGACTACAGCGATAATTTAGTGAACTTGATTGAAGAGGGCTACGACTTAAGCATCAGAGTGGCCTCTGAACCCGCTTCCAGTGATATCGTACGCAGGCTAAGCACTTGTAAAATAGTGATTGTGGGCTCGGCCGCTTATTATGAAGAAAAGGGCCGACCTACGCACCCATCCGATCTAACCAACCACATCTGCCTGCAATATCAAAACCATAATCGATGGGGGCTAGAGGTTGATGGGGAACTCACTTACTACCCGACATCAGGACGAATTCGTGCCAATAATGGGGATGCCTTAGCCATGGCTGCTTCTCGCGGCCTAGGCTTAGTTAGCCTACCTACCTTTATTGCACATAGCTATATAGAAAGAGGCGATCTAGAAGTGGTGCTTGACGATTACGGCAAGCAAGAAATCGGGGTTTATGCCGTACTACCCACTAATCACTATATTCCGCAGCGCATTCGGCTATTAATGGAGTATTTATCAACCCATTTGCCGGTTGCATTAAAAGCCATTGGTCAATATTAGGTTGCTGCGGTTAGCCGTTAACTACCATACCAGACTACGTACAACGCCGATTACCACACAAGCACTAACCACCAACCAAGGCGGTAGTTTCCACCGTGCTAAAGCCAAAAAAGCCAGTAACGCCAAGACAAAATCATGTGGCTGATAAATCGCATTGACCCAAATTGGCTGATATAACGCGGCGAGCAGCAGGCCCACTACGGCCGCATTGACGCCACTAAGCGCGGCTCGCATCCTCGCGTTATGACTGAGTGCATCCCAGAACGGCAAGGCCCCAAACAGTAAAAGGAAGGAGGGCGCAAAAATAGCAAACAAAGCAATCAACCCTTGTAACCAACTGATTGCAGTTTGCCCTATAGAAGCACCAAGAAACGCGGCAAAAGAAAAGAGGGGGCCAGGCATGGCTTGTGCAACACCATAGCCTGCAGCGAACACGTCATGATTAACCCAACCTAGGTGTTCCATTTCGGATTGCAGCAACGGTAAAACAACATGCCCACCACCAAAAACGAGTGACCCCACCCGATAAAAGGCGTCAATGGTGGCGAGGACGGGGCCTTCATACCAAGCGGAGACTAAGGGCAAACCTATCAATAGTATGAAGAACAGCAACATCCAGCGTAGAGCGGCTCTATGCGTAATAGGCAAGGACTCTGCTGTGGTCATTGGCTTTGCCTCTGGTCTGAGCAGCAATAAGCCTATAACAGCAGCCAATACGAGCACCAAAATAGGGGTCCATACCGTTGGTATTAACAGCACAAAAGCAGCGGCAAACATCATCATGCTGATACGTAAGACATCGGTACATAATGCGCGCGTCATACTCCAAACAGCATGCGCAACGACCGACACTACAACCACCTTCAAACTATGCAGTACCTCTGAAGGGATCAGTTCGCCATGGGTGCTCAACGTTAATGCAAACAGCGTAAGCAACGTTGCTGATGGCAGTGTAAACCCAGCCCACGCCGCAAAGGCTCCCGCATAGCCTAATCGTCGCAAGCCCAAGGCAATACCAACCTGACTGCTCGTAGGCCCTGGTAAAAACTGGCAGAAGGCAACTAAGCTGGCATAACTTTCATCACTTAGCCAATGGCGACGATGAACAAACTCATCGCGAAAGTAGCTTAAGTGAGCCACCGGTCCGCCAAACGAGGTCAAACCTAATCGAAGAAAGATAAAGAATACTGACCAAACACTTCGATCAGGTTGGGCAGGCCGAGGCATAGGCGTCATAATAAGAGAAAGCCGATGGAAAGATGAAGCGTTCTATTAAACACCCGTATTATGAAGCCATTATTATGGACCATCCATAATACGCATAATGTATATTATGTAAAGTAATGGAAATGGAATGCGTTGAGTCATACAAAAGTTAAGCGCTGGTACGTCTGTTAGTGCTTAACTTTTGCGTCGTTCATTGATTAGCAGAAAATGGCTAGAAAAATCAGGCTGTACGGACTCGTATTGATGAAGCCACTTGTTGCGCCTTCTCTCGGGCCGTAGCCAAGTCATCATCGTATGCCAACGCCACACCCATACGTCGATTGACGAAACTTTGCGGCTTACCAAAAAGGCGTAAGTCGCTTTGAGGAACTGCCAAGGCCTCATGCACACCTTCAAACGCTACAAAGTCGGTATCAACACCACCGTAAATGACCGCGCTAGCGCCGGGTGTTCTCAACGCCGTGTTAACAGGTAGACCTAAAATCGCGCGAGCATGTAATTCGAATTCACTTTGCCATTGGCTAATCATCGTTACCATGCCAGTATCGTGCGGACGCGGGCTGACTTCACTAAACCAAACCTCATCACCCTTTACAAAAAGCTCAACGCCAAACAAGCCCAAACCACCTAAATTCTGCGTGATGGTCAACGCGACGTGTTGTGCAGACGCCAGTGCTTTTTCACTCATGGGCTGAGGCTGCCAGCTTTCTACGTAATCGCCATCAAGTTGTTTGTGACCAATGGGTGCGCAAAAATCAGTACGAACCGTTCCGTCTTGCTGCAGGCTTCGCGTGGTTAACAGGGTGATTTCGTAATCAAAATCAATAAAACCCTCCACAATGACACGTTGCTGATTGACACGACCACCTTCAAGCGCATACTCCCACGCCGCAGATATGTCATCAGGGCCATCAATTTTGCTCTGCCCTTTCCCTGAGCTGCTCATAAGCGGCTTGATCACACATGGGTAACCAATACGGGTATGAATAGCGGTATGCAAGCTTTCTTCGGTTTCACAAAACTCGTAAGGGCTGGTAGGTAGGCCTAGCGTCTCGGCTGCTAAGCGACGTATTCCTTCACGGTCCATGGTTAACTGGGTAGCTCTGGCCGTCGGAACGACACGCAGTTTTCCGGTACGTTCAGCTTCGGCTAACACCGGCGTAGCAATCGCTTCAATTTCGGGAACGATTAAGTCAGGTTGCACCTTCGCGATCAAGTCACGAAGTTGATCGGGGTCACTCATATCAATGGTATATGAACGATGAGCGACCTGATGCCCAGGGGCGTTGCTATATCGATCAACAGCAATGGTTTCCACCCCTAGTCGCTGTAAAGCAATGATGACTTCTTTACCTAGCTCGCCAGCACCTAGCAACATAACGCGTGTTGCTGCTGGGCTTAAGGGTGTTCCTAAAGCTTTCATTTTGTACTCCGAAATAGCCGACGTCTGGCCATGAAATTTCTAAAACATGAAGTTTACAGCATGGCGAGCCTATTATTCATAACGGTGCCTACGTGGCAACACGACTCGACGTTTTTCTTGCTCTTGGGCCAAACGTTGCTGTAGATCTTGATTGTTTTGACTCAAAAATGTGTTTTCTTGTTTGATAACGGCCAGTTGAGTCTGATGTTTAGCCAACTCTTTCTGTAGATGCGTTAATTCGACTTCGACGCTGTCTCGACGATAATCCGCTTTTTCTAACTGCTTACGCAACGCCTCAAGCTCATGGTTTATCACTGCATTCGTCTCTCGCTGCTGTTGCAATGACAGGCTTTGCGCTTTGTTTTCAGCGTGCAGCTGTTCGATCGTTTGGTTTAGATTTTTTTCTGTTTTAGTGCGCAAAGAGCGTTCTTTATCGATTTCCAATAGCGCCATACGTTCGCTTGCTCGAGCGCGTTCTTCAGTCAGTGCTATTGATTTCTGTAAGTTATCTAAATCTGAGGTGAATTGAGCTTGTTGTGTTTGCAACGTAGCGCCAAGTGTTTCTTTTTCAGCAAGCAAAGCCTGATGAGATTGCTGTGAGTGAAGCAGCGTCTGACGCAGGGCGGCGATTTCTTCCTTATGCAATTGCTCTTGTTGTTGTGACGCGGAAAGCTGCTCAAGCGTGTGCCGTAGCTGGTTGTTTTTATCCTGAAGGGCGAGCTTAGCCGTTTCTAACGCTGCCGAGGCGTGCTCAACTTTTTCCTTAGCTTGATCGTAGAAATCCTGATAGCTAATTTGAGCCTGTTTAATGGATTCATTCCATAACTGAGAGATGAACTCGCCTGCTTGCTCGTTAAGCATCTCTGGAATATCCGCATGGCCAATGCGGACACGACTTTTCTCGCGAAGATCTTGCCAGAACTGTTGAAGCGCTTGTGCTGGGGCGCTCATGCTCCCCTTCTTTACAAGCTGGTAGAGCTTATTGGCAGTTGGCGTGATGCCGTACCTAAAAAACAATAACGCCGCCACTTCACGATATAACTCTTGCGTCACCGTGAAGCGCAACCGCAGTTGTTCTACGTCATCTTCTAATTTCGCGTTTGTATCGTAAGGACTTGTCATTTTATTTAAAAGGGAAGAAGTATTGATTAATAATACAACGTATTATATTAGATTTACTACATATGAATTCTATTTTTTGACATTACTGCTATAATGTCAAGATTATGACGAGTTTCTGTGTTTAGGTTTTGTTGTGGCTATGAAAATGAATTCTGTGGTGGCATTAGAGTATTTTTTATCTTCTCCCGAGTTAAACGGTTCTCAAGGCAGTAATCGTGCGACAGACACCCCAAAGCTTGTCACGGCTCAAGACGACGCAACAGCCATCAAAGCTTGGCTAGCTGCTTATGCAGAAAGCCCAAATACTTTTGCCTCATATCGCAAAGAAGCCGAGCGCTTGTTGTTGTGGTCTAACCTAGAGCTAGGCAAACCCCTCTCCTCTTTGGCTCACGAAGATATGCTGCAATACCAGTATTTTCTGTCTAACCCGCAGCCCGCACATCGGTGGGTCCTGGGTGACGCCAGAAAGGTTGGACGCTCACACCCTGAATGGCGTCCCTTTGTTGGCCCCCTCTCCTTATCAAGCCGGCGGCAAGCCTTGACCATTCTGCATGGCATGTTCACGTGGTTAGTTGCCGCTGGATATTTAGCGGGCAACCCACTCGCTCTAAGTCGACAGCGATCTCAACAACCGCAGGCTCGTTTAGTTAGATATCTGAATGAAGACGACTGGAGCGAGGTCAAACTCACCATTGAAAGCCTACCGCGCGACAATGATCGACAACGCGATCACTATCTGCGATTTCGATGGGTCTTTACCCTCCTCTATCTAACAGGCCTGCGAGTTTCCGAGGTATCACTCAACACAATGGGATCATTCTTTTCCCGACGCGACCACGATGGTCTTGTGCGCTGGTGGATGGATATTAATGGTAAAGGTGGGCGTGTGCGCACGGTACCCGCCACCACAGAATTGATGCATGAACTCGCAAACTATAGAGAATTCAAGGGGTTAGCCCGATACCCTTTAACCAATGAAACCACACCGCTAGTACTTCCTATTGGGAAACAACGTAAAGCGCTCACCCGGGCCGCCCTGCACTTGATCGTAAAACAGATATTTGCTCAAACTGCAGAACGTGTTCGGGCTAAAGGCTCCAACTACGAGGGCGAAGCTCAGCATATCGAACAAGCCTCGGCGCACTGGCTTCGACATACCGCTGGATCGCATATGCTTGAGAATAGTGTGGACTTACTTCATGTGCGCGATACACTGGGGCATGGCTCGATAAATACAACAAACCGCTACTTGCACAGCGCTGACGACCAACGTCATGACGCGACGCAGTCGTCACATAAAATCAAATGGTAGAACGCTGCCAAAAGTTGATAAGGCCCCCTCGTTAATGGGCCACTATAAAGTGCGTTTAACCCTATTCTTCCTTAATAAAAAATGAGCTCAAGTTCGACTTTTCATGTTTCTCCACGGGTTCAATCTCTTCTTTGGTTGCTGCTTGTTATTTTTGTAGGTTTGAACTTAAGGCCCTTTATTACAGCCGTCGGCCCTTTAGTGCCCCAAATAGCACAAGACACGGGTTTGCACTTTAAAAATCTTGCTTGGTTAACGCTATTACCGATGTTTTGCATGGGGCTATTTGCATTCGTTACGCCCTCTGTACGCGGTCATCTTAGTGTTCGCAACACCATGTTGATGGGCTTGTTTTTATTATCAGCCGGAAGTGCTTTTCGGTTTTTTGCCCCCGACGGCTTGACGTTAATCTTAACCGCGGCGTTGTGTGGCATCGGTGTCGCCCTACTTCAAGCCCTATTGCCAGGGGTCATTAAACAGAACTTTCCGCTGCACGTCGCGCCGGTTACAGGCTTGTACTCTGCCACCATGATGGGAGGCGGTGCCTTAGGCGCTCAGCTTACCCCTTGGGTGGCCCAGACTACTGGAAATTGGCGCTTCAGTTTGGGGTTCTGGGCCCTCCCGGTTATCGCAGCAGTCATCATCGCTTGCTATGTTTTACCTAAAGACCAGCCTAGCCGTAGCGTACGATCACCTTCTCTACTGCTTATGCGCCGCCCGCGCACGTGGTTGCTTATTTGTTGCTTCGGCTTAATCAACAGCGGCTATGCCAGTATCGTTGCGTGGTTGGCACCATTTTATCAAGAACATGGCTGGTCAGCCTCGGCAAGCGGATCATTGATTGCCGTATTGTCGATTGCTCAGGCTATCGCCGCGTTATCCATTCCCACCTTAGCCCGAAACCATTTAGATCGACGTTTATGGTTATGGCTGGCGCTAAGTTTGCAAGCACTCGGGTTTAGCTCTTTCGCCTTTTGGCCCAATGCATCGCCCTACTTTTGGTCCAGTGTATTAGGGGTAGGTCTAGGCGGATGTTTCGCCTTAACACTGGTTGTCGCTTTGGATCACTTCAATGACTCTAATCAAGCAGGAATGCTAAGCGCATTAATGCAAGGTGGTGGCTTTCTCATTGCTGCGATGGCCCCGTGGGTAAGCGCTTGGATCCGTGATACGTCTGGCGATTTTAGTTTTGCTTGGATAATGCACCTCGTCGCTGTAATCGTCATCGCGATGCTGGTATGGCGCTTTATTCCTAAGCATTACCAAAAGGTCATGCCTCCATTAGCCTAGTACCGGTTACGCAACCTACCTCGGAAGCACTTATTTATTTTTTTGTATAACTTTTCGGCTAATTGGGTTATGCTAATTACACTCAAGTTGAGCATATGTGTCTATTCTCGACTTATGCAAACGTATTCGACGTGTAATTAACAGAGCCACATTCACTATTAGCTGGAAGCCATTATGTCCACTCAAGTTTTCTCTTTCGACAAGCCGAATCTCGCGACAGGAACTATCGATCTTGCTCAGGCTTGGGCTCGTGTACCCCCTCCTCTTGATCTTAGCCGTACTGAAACACTGAAAAGCACGATTCGTCAGTTGTTAAAGCAACAAAATGCCACACTGGTCGCGCATTACTATGTCGACCCACTGATTCAAGACTTGGCTGAAGAGACTGGAGGCTGTGTTGCCGACTCATTGGAAATGGCTCGGTTTGGCCGAGACTGCGATAGCGACACCTTAGTGGTAGCAGGCGTACGATTCATGGGCGAAACGGCGAAAATACTTAGCCCACAGAAACGGGTATTAATGCCCGAGCTAGAGGCCAATTGCTCGCTTGATTTAGGCTGCCCTATCGATGATTTCAATGCATTCTGTGATCAGTACCCTGATCGCACGATCGTGGTTTACGCCAACACCAGCGCCGAGGTAAAAGCCCGAGCTGATTGGGTAGTTACCTCATCCATCGCATTAGACATTGTGTCGTATCTGCATGCTCAAGGAGAAAAGATCCTGTGGGCACCGGACAGACATTTGGGCGCTTATATACAGGAACAAACCGGGGCCGATATGGTTTTATGGCAAGGTTCTTGTCTCGTTCACGATGAATTTAAAGGTACAGAGTTACGTGAGTTACGTAAAAGCCAACCTAATTCTCAGGTACTGGCGCATCCAGAATCGCCCAAAGGGGTGCTAGATCAAGCCGATTTCATTGGATCAACAGCTCAAATGCTCAAAGCCGTAAAAGAACTTGATAGCCAAAGTTTTATTGTGGCCACTGATCAACGCCTGCTTCATAAAATGCAAAAGCTCGCACCGCATAAGAATCTTGTGGCGGCTCCGACCGGCGGCACAGGCGCTACCTGTAAAAGTTGTGCTTTTTGCCCATGGATGAGCATGAATAGCCTTGATGGCATTGTTAAGGTCTTAACACAGCCAAATAATGAAATTTTTGTAGACGAGGCCATTCGCGTACAAGCGAAACGCAGTGTAGACAGAATGCTGAATTTCAATAAAATCACAGCTTAACACTGCTTATTGAGGGGGCGAAACGTAGCGCGCCGCAATACAGCGCGCCGTTTCTAGGCTAGCACTTACTGAGGAGCGCCAGCCATTAACCAGTCGACGATCAAAGTTAAGTCATCGTCAGAAACATTAGGGTTCGCTGGCATAGGGATAGGCCCCCACACTCCGCTACTACCTTCTTTAATGTGAGCTTTTAGAATGTCAGCGTTGGCTGCGTCATCCTTATTGGCTTCAGCAATTTCTTTATAAGAGGGGCCTACCAACTTATTCTCTACGGCATGACACGCTAAACAGGCATTATTGCGTAGTGCGTCGTTCACCGCCGCCATATCAAAATTAGTTTCGGCAACTGCAGCACCACTACCCAAAACAAGCGGCACACAGAGGGCTAAATACTTCAGTTTCATGGAATTACTCTCCTTAGTTGTAACAGCGAAAACACTACATATTAATCACGTGCTGTTCACTGTTCTATTATTACACTTACCGCTACCTTATGGCGTTTAACTTTAGTTTTATTCCAACCTCGATTCACGTAAACGTTGATATAAGTCATATGACCTGCATAAGATGTTTAGTTATCGTAGGTTAAATGAACAAATCAGCTTATGTTGTTAGCTTGATTAATACCCCCATTGGAGACTTCTATGCAAAACGTAATCATTCCAGTCGATGGCTCGGATGCCTCTTCCCGTGCTCTCGAAACCGCAATACGCTTAACGCAGAACACAGAAGGAGCCAAGCTTCATGTGCTGAACATTCAAAGCCCTATCGTTTCGCAGAATGTGACTCGTTTCTTTTCGACTGAGATGCTGCAAGACTACTATGAGGACGAAGGCAAGAAAGCGTTGGTTCCAGCATTAACCATTCTGGAAAAAACAGAGCGTAACCACACAAGTAAGGTTCTGGTGGGCGCGCTAACAGAAGTCTTAAAAAACTATATTGCCGAACACAACTGCGACCACATTGTAATGGGTACGCGCGGCTTAGGCGCCATGCCAGGTCTAATTCTGGGTTCGGTGACCACCAAGGTGTTAAACACGGTAGATGTCCCTGTCACACTGGTTAAATAGTCAGGCCACCATAAAAACGCCTACCTGCGCCGGCGTAAAGCAGCGCAGGCAGGTGTCGATTTATCCGGCTTGAGTCATGGATAAGGGATTAATCCAATCATCGTATTGTTCTGCTTTCACATGCCCCGAACGCAAGGCAGCGTCGCGTAAGCTAAGCCCTTCTTGATGTGCCGTTTTAGCAATTTGAGCCGCCTTATCGTAACCAATGTGGCGATTTAACGCTGTCACTAACATCAAATTACGATCCAGATTACTTTCTATTTTCGGAATATTCGGTGCAATCCCTTGTGCGCAATGTTCGTCGAAAGCAAGGCAAGCATCACTTAATAATTGAATACTTTCCAGAACGTTGTGAACCATCACTGGCTTGTAGACGTTTAGTTGAAAATTACCTTGTGAACCGGCAAAAGCAACGGTGGCGTCATTACCAAATACCTGAGCACACACCATCGTTAAGGCTTCACACTGCGTGGGATTCACCTTACCTGGCATGATGGACGACCCTGGTTCGTTTTCTGGAATCGTAATTTCGCCAATGCCGCATCGGGGTCCGCTGGCTAACCAACGTACGTCGTTAGCTATTTTTAACAACGCCCCTGACATGGTGCGTATGGCCGCCGACATATTCACTAAGGCATCGTGTGCAGAAAGCGCAACAAACTTATTCGGTGCACTGCGAAAAGGAAGATGGGTTAATTTAGCAATGTGACGAGCAGCCGTTTCACCAAAATGAGGATGTGCATTCAACCCTGTGCCGACGGCTGTGCCACCGATTGCAAGGTCGTATACACCTTCTAGCTGCATTTGCACGTTTTGTATCGCGTGCTCTAATTGGGCTGCCCAACTTCCGATTTCTTGACCTAAGGTAATGGGCGTTGCGTCTTGCAAGTGGGTCCTACCGGTTTTCACCAGAGAGGAATGCTCGTTTGCAAGGCGATTAAACGTGTTTTTAAGTTGCGATACGCTAGGGATCAAACGCTCAGTGACTTGCAAGGCGACCGCAATGTGCATAGCAGTGGGGAAAGTATCGTTAGATGACTGCCCCCGGTTCACGTGATCGTTGGGATGTATTGGGGTTTTGCTACCTATGACTCCACCCTCTAGCTCAATAGCCTTATTAGCAATCACCTCGTTGGCATTCATATTGCTCTGGGTGCCGGATCCTGTTTGAAAAACCACCAAAGGAAACTCGGCATCAAGCTGCCCATTAATTACTAAATCGGCCGCTTTAACAATGGGTTCGCTAACCGACGCAGGCAATTCTCCTAACTCTTGATTAGCCAGCGCAGCCGCTTTTTTTAAATATCCCAGTGCTTGAATCATGGGGCTTTGCCAAACAAAACGGTCAACGCCTATCGGAAAGTTTTGTATAGAACGCTGTGTTTGGGCACCCCAGTATCTAGAGCTGGGTACATCAATACTGCCCATTGAGTCATTTTCTGAACGGGTACTTGTCATGGGAATACTCCTAATATACGCCTTGATTTATCGTAGTTAACAGGTGCCATCGTCATGAATGCGAGCCGACCACACTTTGGTGATATCGATTAGGCGGTTCGCAAACCCCCACTCATTGTCAAACCAAATAAACATGTTCACAAAGCCATCTCCATTGGTACGCGTTTGGCTACCGTCAATAATGGCTGAATGCGGATCGTGATTAAAATCCACAGAGGCATGTGGCCTATCGGTATAAGCGAGCGTTTCGGGGTGTCGTTGGGCCGCCTGAATAAATAAACTGTTAACTTCCTCTGCTTTCGTGTCTCGCTTTAAGCCCACCATGAGGTCAATGGCCGACACATTTAGAATGGGTACCCGGATGGCTTTGGCTTTTACACGCCCTGCTAGCTGCGGTAATAAACGCTCTACACCTTGCGCTAGGCCCGTCGCCACAGGAACGATGGATTGCATAGCGGAACGTGTGCGGCGCAAATCTTTGTGATGATAGCCATCAATCATGGGCTGATCATTCATGACCGAGTGCAGGGTCGTCAAGAAGCAATGCTTAATGCCATATGCTGCATCAAGCTCAGCCAATACCGGAATGATGGCATTGGTTGTGCACGAGGCGTTTGAAACGATTTTATGCTGCTTGGTTAGCTCGGCATCATTAATGTCTAAGACTACGGTGTAATCCACATCGGCAGCGCTATCAGCCGGATGTGACACCAACACGCGTTTGCAGCCGCTTTCGATAAAGCGGTGCAAATCGTTGCGACTGCTGTAAGCACCCGAACATTCAATCACCATATCAACATCAAATTCGCTCCAATTTACGGCTTCTGGGGTGGAGGAATGCGTAACCGATATAGCACGACCATTAATGATTAATGCGTTATCGCTGCGCCCTACTTTGCCAGGGAAAGCGCCGTGTGTGGAGTCGAATTGGGTTAAATAAGCCATGCTGTCTAAGTCAGCTGGCTCGTTAATCAAGACCACGTCGATTATCGACTCAAGCTGCTGCTCGTATATCGCCCGTAGCACGCAACGCCCAATACGACCATAACCATTAATTGCAATGCGAGTAACCGGTGTTGCCATGATTTAATTCAATTTAAAAAGTGATGGAAAAACCACCGTCAACGACCAATACATGACCATTAACGTAACTAGAGGCCTCAGAAGCCAGAAATAAAGCAGGGCCGGTTATTTCTTCAGGTAACGCCCAGCGACCAAGCGGATTACGCCCCACAACCAAAGGCCCTTTTATAGGGTCCGCGGCTAGTGTCTGATTCGACTCGGTAGCAAAGGTACCCGGCGCGATACCGTTGCTAGTGACACCGTGAGGCCCGAACTCAACCGCTAAGGCGCGGACCATTGCCTCTAGACCTTGCTTAGCAATAGGATATACCGCATCCCCCGAACGCGCTAAACGACCAGCAATAGAACTAAGCGTAATGATTCGCCCGTAACCCTTCAACGCCATATTGCGAGCCGCCCATTGTGAAAGCAGCACTGTGGCGCTTAAATTTGTCTGTATGTGCTGCAAAATGTCAGTCGCGGAAAGCTCGTTGAAGCCGTGTCGAATGCGTTCACCTACCGCATTCACCAGAATTGATGGCGGTTCAGCTAAGGTATCTAAGGACGCTTCAAGACCATTAATGTCAGTAAAATCATGACACCAAACACTTGAAGCGTAGCCCAAGTCTGCAAGTTGACGCTGTCTAAGCTGTAGACGATCTACGCTACGCCCATGTAAAACAACATGAGCGCCGTGCGCTGCAAAGGTCTGTGCCATGGCCCAACCCAAGCCTTGGGTCGAGCCCGTCACCAGAGCACACTGCCCCTTCAAGCTAAAGCTGGGCTGTTTAATGGGGACAAAATCAGAAACCACAGAAAAATATTTCTTAATAAAAAAGTTAGGGGGCGAGGCGTGTTAACGGAAAAATTTAAAGCAGATGGCGAGGCTCACCAGCCATAAAAGCCGACACGTTATCAAAGCACTGGTCTGCTAACGCTTGAATGGCTTCTTGACTTGCCCACGCCACATGGGGGGTTAAAATAAAGTTCGGTTTGTCCATAAGCTGAAAAATCGGATTGTCTGGGGCCGGAGGCTCCGGAGTCGTGACATCGAAGCCAGCACCGCTAATTAAGCCATTATTTAAGGCATAGACCAAATCTGATTCATTAACTAGGCCACCTCGCGCTGTATTGATAATCAATGGCTTACGACGCATTTTCTTAAACTCATCCGCTGCAAGTAAGTTTTTTGTCTCAGGGGTCAACGGACAATGCAGGCTAATAATGTCCGCCTGATCCAACATATCTTGAAAACTGACAAAACCTTCTGGTATTTCTTGTTGCGATTTACGCGCGGAAAAGATTACTTTAAGACCTAAGGCTTTACCCAGTGTGGCAACAGAACGCCCTAACGACCCCGCGCCGATAATCGCCAACGTGCTGTTCGCGAGATCACGTATGGGATAATCAAAATAACAAAATTGGCCCGACTCTTGCCAACGACCTTGTGCCACAGAGTGATGGTACGGCAGCAAGCTTCTACGCAACGCAAAAATCAACGCAAACACATGTTCCGGAACGGTGTGTTTAGCGTAATCTCGCACATTGCAAACGGCAACTCCCCTTTTCCTGCAGGTCTCCATGTCAACATTGTCATAACCTGTCGCGGCAATCGATACCAACTTCAGTTTAGGCGCTTGTTCGATCAACGCCTTGCTAATGGGAACCTTATTCGCAATGACGATATCAGCTTCACGACACCGCTCAACGGCTTGATCTGCGGTACTTCGTGGATAGCTAATAAGGTCGTAATCAAAACCCATTGGCTTGTAGTGAATCGAAGAAGGCAAAGTGTCACTATCTAAAAAAACAACTTGTAAACGTTCAGTTGACATGAAAAACCTTAAGCGAATGCAGCATATCACTGCAGAAAAAGTTGATAGCAGTTGGTATAGTGGAAATTTTTAGCTAGGCTTAAGTCTAACGTATTCGCATCGAAGGAAACATCTATGATATCCATTCAGTCGCTTTGGGGTTTTCTGAACCACTGCTCATTAACGGATAGTGAAAATCCGACCGCATCTATCCCTACGTATCCTTTACGTACTTTTTTTCAGAACCCCAAACGCAGCTTCTTTCGTTTATCTGACCAGGGTAAACGAATTGCATTCATGGAGCCTGTCTCGATAGACGAAAAGCCAGCGCGTTTAAATATTCTGGTACAAGAATTAGAAGGCAGTACCCCTACTGGGCCTTCCACTTTGGTGACACAAGAAACAGAGCGCGATGTCTCCCAGTTTTTCTGGAAAGGAGATGACACAATCATCTTTGAGAAGGATTTTAACGGCGATGAAAACTTCCATGTCATCGCCGTTAACGTGCACACAGGCAAACAAATCGACTTAACTCCCTATGAAGGTGTGCGTGCAGGGATACAGGATGACTTAGAGGATGATCCAGACCATATATTGGTGGCTCATAACCAAGAAAACCCAGAGCTCTTCAATATTTACCGTGTCAACATACATAACGGAGAAAGTCATCTAGTCGCCAAAAACCCGGGTAACGTCGTAGGATGGGAAACGGATCACGAGGGACATGTCAGGCTGGCCATTACCAGCGACGGATTAAATACTGATCTGCTGTATCGCCCTAATGAAACCGTCGAATTCCAAAGCATTATCGCGACCGACTTTAGAACATCGGTAAGCCCTTTGTTTTTCACAAGCGACAATCAACGCTTTTATGCCCTTAGTAACCGAGGTAGAAACACACTTAGCTTAGTATTAATTGATCCCCTAAAACCCGATCTCGAAGAGCTGGTTTATGAGGTCGAGAACTATGATTTAAGTGGTGCGGCATACTCTAGACTGCGTAAAGTGTTAACGGCGGCTTACTACGAAAGCGATAAGCTGCATTTCCATTTCTTTGATGAAACCAGCGCTAAGCGTCATACACGCCTCAGCGAACACCTCGCCGGTTACGAGGTTGACATCCAAAGTGCTACACGCGACGAGAAGAAGTTTATTGTGGCCGCCTATAACGACCGCACACAAGGCTCCCGTTATGTGTACGACGAAAACACAGACACCTTAAGTAAATTGGTAGACATCAATGCTGAATTGCTTGAACAGCACATGTCGCCCATGAAACCCATCACCTTTACAGCGCGTGATGGCTTATCCATTCAAGGCTATTTAAGTCTTCCTGTAAGCGGCGAAACAAGCGCCTTACCACTTATTGTCAACCCTCACGGTGGCCCGTGGGCAAGAGACAGTTGGGGGTTTAATCCCGAGGTTCAGTTTTTGACAAACCGCGGCTACGCCGTACTGCAAATTAATTTCCGTGGTTCTGTCGGTTTTGGCCGCGAATTCTGGGAAGCCAGTTTTGGACAATGGGGCGGAAGCATGCAGGACGACATCACTGATGGCGTGCAGTGGGCGATTGATGAAGGTATTGCCGACCCCAAACGTATCGCCATCTATGGTGGAAGTTATGGTGGTTACGCCACGTTAGCAGGCATTTGCAAAACCCCCGACCTTTACGCGGCCGCCGTTGATTATGTGGGTGTTTCAAATCTGCTGACCTTCATGAACACCATCCCACCGTATTGGAAACCGCTATTAGAGAAAATGTATGCGATGGTTGGCCACCCCGAAAAAGACAAGCAGCGTCTGATTGACACCTCTCCGGCTTTGCAAGCACACAAGATTCGCACACCGCTATTTGTGGCTCAGGGGGCTCACGACCCGCGCGTTAATATCGCCGAAAGCGACCAAATGGTAGAGGCCCTACGCCAACGAGGCGTCGAAGTCGACTATATGGTGAAAGACAATGAAGGCCACGGTTTCCATAATGATGAAAACAAGTTTGAGTTCTACGAAAAAATGGAACAATTTTTAAGTGCGCATCTGCACAGTAATCGATAAGTAAGGAATCTCTGATGAAACTGTATTACTTAAAAGGAGCCTGCCCGTTAGCCTCCCATATTGTGATGGCATGGATTGGGCAGCCTTACAGCCTGCATGAAGTCAGCCGTGCAGAGTTAAAAGAGCCTGAGTTTTTAAAGCTCAACCCCTTAGGTGCAGTGCCGGTTTTAGTTGACCGCGACTTGGTCCTGACGCAAAGTTCTGCAATCTTAGAGTATTTAGCCGAGATCGAACCCACTGCTAATTTAATAGGTAACACGCCCAGCCAACGCGCTGAAATTCGTCGGTGGTTAGCAATCATTAATGCAGATATTCATCGAAATTTCGGCATTATTTTTGGTATTCAGAACTATCTACAAACTGAATCTGCGCAAGCAGAGCTAAAAGCAAACACAGCCAAAAGGCTGCACCAGTTCTTCGAACTAATTAATCAACAACTGGAAGGCAAAGACTGGCTAATCGGTAAACGATCCATTGCTGACCCCTACCTGTACACCGTATTACGGTGGGCAGACATGGTTGATGTTGATTTGTCAGGTCTGGAGAATTTGCATCGCTTTAAACGCCATATGGAAGCGGATAGCGGTGTAATGAAAGCCTTGCAAGAACAGGGGCTGAACTAACGGACTGCCCAAAAATGCTCTGAGTATAAGATAGCCCTAGCAAGCAATATTGCTAGGGCGTTATCTTGTGCGTTAATGAGAACTGGTGCCATTCGGTAGCAAGGCGAAGCGCGCCAGCCGCGCTGGAAACAAATCCCATCTTGGCATCTAAGTCAGCCGTTGAGGCGCCATTCTCGATACACATTGCCCCAAAACTATTACGTAATTTTTGTGCGCTAATTCCGGTAAAGCCATGTAACGAAGACCAGCCATTCACCACTCGCGCTAAGGTCGCAGGGTTCATGGTTTGCTTAGACCGCCCTGCCGATACGTTCCGGTGAGCGGGAAACAGTACGCTTTCAGCAGAAGGAGCTTCTATTGCTAACGTTTCCATCCATAGCTTCAAAACGACGTGCGCCCACTCTGGAACGGTTAACTGCCGGTGCTTGCCGTCGTAATCATGAATATAAGCGTGAATGGTAGACGCATCGGGGCTGGTTCGATTTAGTGATTTCTGTTCACTTAAGCTGAATGAAACGTATTTCCCCGTGTCAATTCGACATTCACCCGTATCAGCAGCGATATAGACGGAACTTAAGGTCAAAGACAGTACCTCTAACGGCTTCAAGCCACAGCCCAAGAGCAAAGCAATAATTGCCGCATTTCTTCTACGCTTCCATAACGTAGGCCACGCTAATGACTGTACGTTTTCATGTAAAACCACACCCTCAACTTGCAATGCTTTGATTACCGCTAAAGATTGCTCTATTGATAAGAATTGTTTTGCTTGGTTAGAACGAGAATCTCGCCAACTTGTAGCAGCAATATCGTTAATAACAGAAGGTTGTGCTGGATTTACTGACGACAAGCCACTTGCATGCAGCTCAGTGTAGGCGCGGTAAATAATAAGCTGGTAGCGCTCACGCTGTTGTCGGTTAATGTCAGTCAAATCACTTAAAAAACGAATAATGTCTTGCTCAGTAAGTTCGGAGAAATGACGTTTCGTGAGAGCTGCCCGATCGATAAAGCGTTTCCACAGAAACTGATAGACTCGCTTAGTAGCCAGTCTAAAAGGCGGTGTTTGTGACTCTAACCAACCATCAAAAAGCATAATCGGATCGACAGACTCTTTTGTCTTTCCCGCAAGCGCCAAGGACTTCTGCCCCTTTTGACTGTAGACCATGCGATACCCTTAAACATTAACTTCCGTTAGTTGCATTATTATATACGCAGAAGCGGAGTAGAAACTCCGCCTCGCTTACTTCTGGTTCCTAAAATGTTAAGCCCCTAGATATGCTCTGCGCACCTCATCGTTAACGAGCAAGTTAGCACCGGTGTCAGCCAGCACAACTTTACCAGTTTCAATAACATAACCTCTATCGGCAACCTGCAGTGCTTTGTTTGCGTTCTGCTCTACCAGAAAAACGGTGACTCCCTCGTCACGGATGGTATGAATGATTTCAAAAATTTGAGCGATGATTAAAGGGGCTAGGCCCAAAGTCGGCTCGTCTAAAAGCAAAAGTCTAGGTTTACTCATTAATGCCCGGCCAATAGCCAGCATTTGTTGCTCGCCGCCAGACATGGTGCCTGCCCTTTGAAAAGCCCTTTCGCGTAATCTAGGAAACAGTTCGTAGACGTGCTCTTCCCCCTCGGCTATTTGATCTCGCTTTAGAAAGAATCCACCCATTTTTAGGTTTTCAGAAACGGTTAGGTCAGGAAATACGCGACGCCCTTCTGGGGATATGGCAATACCCAATTGCATAATCTCATGAGTTTGAAGGTGGGTAATATCAGTGCCCTCAAAGCTTATTACTCCTGATGCTGCGCGAGGTGAGCCACACACCGTCATGAGCATGGTCGTTTTCCCCGCTCCATTCGCCCCAATCAAGGTCACTATTTCACCTTGATTAACATCAACAGAAACCCCATCCAAAGCTTGAATAGCGCCATAGAAGGTAGATACATTTTCTAATTTCAGCACGCTACTCTTCTCCTAAATAAGCCTTAATAACGCGTGGATCACGTTGAACATCAGCGGGGAGGCCCGTCACAATGGGACATCCGTGCTCCATTACCAAAACCCGATCTGAAATTCCCATCACCAGACTCATGTCGTGCTCAATTAATAATACGGCCACATTGTGCTCACGACGCAGCAAATCAATTAGCACTTGCAAGTCACGCTTTTCTTGTGGGTTCAAGCCCGCTGCCGGTTCGTCAAGCATCAGCACACGCGGGTTGGTAATCATACAGCGGGCGATTTCTAAACGTCGTTGTAGACCATAGGCTAAGTTACCTGCCTCTCGGTTCGCAAACTCTCGTAAGTCCAGAAGATCAAGCCACTGGGCGGCTCGACTTTGTGCCTCATCTTCTGAGTTTCGATAAGATTTGGATTTAAAAAGCCCCGAAAACAAATTCGTATTGATACGTGTGTGTTGGGCGACCAGCAAGTTTTCAAGTACCGTAAGCTGTTTAAACAACCGAACGTTCTGGAAGGTACGAACGAGCCCCCTGCGTGCCACCACATGACTGGCTTTGCCCTGAATGGACTCGTTATCTAACAGTATGCTTCCACCTGTGGGTTTGTAAAAACCACCAATACAGTTAAAAACCGTTGTCTTTCCTGCGCCGTTTGGACCAATAATCGAAAACACTTCGTTATCTTTTAAGTCAAAACTTACCCCATCTACCGCCAGTAAGCCCCCAAACCTCATGGTTAATTCGCGGACCTCAAGTAAAGTCTTTGCTGCTTGACTCATGTTTTAAGCTCCACATTTGGTCGTTTTACAGGTAACAAACCCTGCGGGCGCCACACCATCATTAACACCATCACCATCCCAAATACCAACATTCGATACTCGGCAAAACCTCGTGCCACTTCAGGCACTACGGTCAATAAAATCGCCGCTAAAATAACACCGACTTGTGAGCCCATTCCGCCTAGCACCACGATCGCTAAAATCAAAGCCGACTCGATAAAGCCAAACGACTCTGGGTTAACAATACCTTGACGTGCGGCAAAGAAAGCGCCGCCAAAACCTGCGAACGTCGCACCAATGGTAAACGCGGAAAGCTTGATTCCGGTTGGGTTTAACCCCAATGAACGGCATGCAATTTCGTCTTCGCGTAACGCCTCCCAAGCCCTGCCTACTGGCATCCGTATGAGTCGATTAGACACAAACAGCGTAATCAGCGCTAAGGCCAACGCCAAAATGTACAAGTAGGTAATGACATCCTGTGTATTGAAAGTCCAGCCCACCAAGTCGTGAAACGTCGTTTCCCCTTCAGGGGCACGTCGCGTCATGGGGAAACCAAACACGGTAGGCTTAGGAATACCGGATATCCCGTCTGGACCACCGGTAAAATCATAAAGATTAATCAGCAGTAAACGAATAATTTCACCAAAGCCTAAGGTCACAATCGCTAGGTAGTCTCCGCGAAGTCGCAAAACCGGAAAACCTAACACATAGCCAAAGATACCCGCCATGATTCCAGCGCACGGTAAGGCCCACCAGAAACCCAACCCAAGCCAGTGATACATCAGCGCATAGGTATACGCTCCGACGGCATAGAAACCCACAAAACCCAGATCAAGTAGTCCTGCATAACCCACCACGATGTTCAAGCCTAAGCCCAACATGACGTAGATTAAGACTAATGTCGCGATATCTATTTGTGAGCGACCAGAAAAAAACGGCCATATTAACGCAATAGCAATAAGCAGTAGCGTAAAGGTTTTACGCCCCTTATCGCCGATGGTAGGAAGCTCTATTTTCTTGCGCTTCTTGAAAAGAATACCCACCACATAAGGGCGAATGAGATGAAAAACAAAGACAATGGCCATGCCCTGAATGATTCGATTCCATTCAGGGACAATGGTGGATGTCATACCAATCCGAGTAATTTGCAGTCCAAATACGGGGGCAATAATTATGCCTGCAATAATGGCTGCGAAAAAAGCGATCTTAATTCGACTAAGCATCAGACTTTTTGCACCTCCGGCTTACCAAGCAGCCCCGTTGGGCGAAACAACAGAATTAACACCAACAACCCAAACGCCACAATGTCTTTATATTGTGAAGAGATATAAGCAGCGGCAAAGGTTTCGGCTAAGCCTAGAAGCACACCGCCTAGCATCGCTCCAGGGATACTGCCAATGCCACCTAACACAGCAGCAGTAAAGGCCTTGATACCTGCTAAGAAACCAATATACGGATTCAGTTTACCGATCGCTAGCGCAATAAGTACGCCACCCACGGCCGCCAACATGGCGCCGATAATAAAGGTGAAAGAAATCACGCGGCTGGTATCAATACCCAACAGGTTAGCCATACGTAAGTCTTGCGAGCACGCCCTAGAGGCTCGGCCCATACGTGAATACTTAATGTATAAACTCAGCGCAATCATTAGTACTACCGTGACCACAATAATCATGATTCGCGAGTAAGGCGCAGTAACCGTAAAAGCGTCGCCAAAAGGGATCTGCACAGCGCCTGTTACCAGTGCCGGTACAGCCATGTCGCGAGCACCTTGACCGATCGCTACCCAGTTTTGCAAAAAAATTGACATCCCAATAGCGGAAATCAGAGGCACCAATCGAGGACTACCTCGTAACGGCGCATAAGCAATTTTCTCTACAGCAAAACCATACGCAGCAGTAATGGCAGCCGCAACCAACAACATGATAAGAATGACTAATACCAAGGGAAGCCCCGAACTGACCCCGATGATTGATAACGTCACTAAACCCGCATAAGCACCGATCATGTAAATTTCGCCATGTGCGAAGTTAATCATGCCGATGATGCCATACACCATGGTGTAACCAATCGCGATGAGAGCATAAATTGCTCCCAACGACAGCCCATTAAAAAACTGCTGAATTAACTGCGGTAGTAAATCTGACATATTTTAGTTATTCCGATAAAGCGTCCGCCGGAATTGTAACCCTTGTCGTCTTATGCGGGCTGGAATATAAGAAATACCTTCATCTCATCTTCCAGCCCATTTGGTTTTAGTTAAGTTCAGTGAAATTTCCGGATTTATCCCACTGGTAAACAGCAAACTCGAACTGCTTTAAATCGCCCTTTTCGTCGTATTCGACTTTACCAATGGCCGTGTCAAACGCATTTTCATGCATATAGTCAGCAGCGGCTTCTGGATCTTCACCTACGGCTTTAATGGTTTCAGAAATAATTTGAACCGCAGCATAAGCGGGGAAGGTAAAAGCACCATCTGGATTCCGCTTGTAGGTTTCAAAGTTCGCCACAATCGGCTTATTAACCTCAAGCATCTTGAAGTCAGCAGGTAAGGTGACGAGTAAACCCTCTACTGCTTCCCCAGCAATGGCCACCAAGTCTTGGTTCGCCACTCCTTCTGGTCCCATGAATTGGGTTTCTACGCCCTGCTCACGTGCCTGTCGTAGCAACAAACCGAGTTCGGCATGATAGCCCCCGAAGTAAATCAAATCTGGACCTACGCTTCGTAATTTCGTAATGACCGCGGAGTAATCGCTATCACCTACGTTAATCCCTTCGTACAGAACTACGTTAGCCCCTGCCTGACTAAGCGCTTCACGGACTTGCGTGGCAACACCTGAACCGTAGGTTTGCTTGTCATGCAAAATGGCAACGCTCTTGGGCTTTAGTTCTTCCGTTATGTACTTAGCAGCGTAAGGCCCTTGCTGGTCGTCTCGGCCAATAGTGCGGAAAAAGAAATGAGGCTTAATGGTATCGGTAACCAACGGAGAAGTGGCTCCTGGCGTAATCGCCACAATCCCCTCTTGTTCGTATACGTTCACGGCTGGAACGGTTGTGCCAGAGCAGGCATGCGCCACCGCGAATTTTGCTCCTGAGTTCACCACACGGTTCGCCGCAGGTACCGCTTGTTTAGGCTCGCAAGCATCGTCAATTAATAAGGGTTCTAATTTCTTTCCGTTAATACCACCTTCGGCATTGATGGCATCAATGGCAGTGAGTGCTCCAGCTTGAATTTGATCGCCGTACTGAGTAGCCGGCCCAGTCATCGGTTGGGGAATACCAATTTTAATTGTGTCGGCCATAACCGATCCGGAGGTAACGCCAAAGGCCAATGACACACTAATAAATAGCGCCTTAAATTTCATAACAGCCAAACTCCTCATTACCAGCCGGTGCAGTCGTAGTTTCCAAATAAAGGCCCTACCCTCTGCGATTGCCCCGTGCATAGTTTATTATTAAATGAAATGGATGAGACTGTATTCTCTATAAGCGCAAATTCACTGTCACTACGTATAAGCCCTAAATCGTGTCATTCGTGGGTAAATACCTAGTAGCCGATCCCGTATCATTACGACTTTACAAATAGAAATAACAATGGCCCATAATTCGGGCCATTGTTATTTACTGATTTATTCGTTCATTAAACTAATTATTCTATTATTAATACCTTTAAGAAGTCGGCCGCGCTAAATTCCACATTAATGCACGAAACGGTGCCAACATTAATGTATTTAATGCTAATTTAACGGCCAGATCACCCAGCAATAAGGTTTGCCATGGCATATCCGTACCCACAAAGGCCACACTAAAAAAAACAAAAGTGTCGACCGTCGCCCCAGCCACTCCACCCACAAAAGGGGCTTGCCACCAGCGGTTATGACGGAGCTTATGGAAGATCTGAATGTCCACCAATTGCGCGACAAGAAAGGCAACCCCGGAAGCCAAAGCAATTCGAGGTGACGCCACTGCAGCAGAAATAACTAAGGCCGCAAAAAAACCAAATAACGCAACTCGCCTGGCCGCACTGGGCCCAAACCGGCGATTCAATAAATCGGCCACAAGAAAAGCGATGGGATAAGTCAATGCCCCCCAAGTCAGCCAGTTATTAATTGGGAACTGCACTAAAACATTTGAAGCCACCACAATAACAATCATGGCGCCTATTGAAATCGCGTAGTGCAACGCATTCATGGGAGCGAAGCGCAAAGTAGAAGTCGACATTAAGAAAACTCGATAGCCAATTCAGCTGCTCGCTTTTTAGCGGCTGCCATGGCAGCACGCACCGTAGCGTTAAACTGTTGTTGATGAAAAACCTGTAATGCGGCCGCCGTCGTACCGCCTTCGGACGTGACCCTTTCACGCAAGGTTGCAGGACTTTCTGGAGACAACGCCGCTAACTGCGTAGCACCATCTAACGTCGCTAGCGCCAGCTTGCGAGCCTGCTGCTCGGTCAAACCTAGCTCGGTTGCCCCTTGCATTAAGGCCTCTAAGAATAAAAACACATAGGCGGGGCCACTTCCCGATAGGGCTGTAACGGCATTAATCTGCTCGTCGGTATCGACCCAGACCGTTTCGCCTACGGTACCCAATAACTGCTCGGCCAACTTTTTGTCTTTTTCCTCAACGGCCTCTAATGCCATCAACCCGCTTACCCCACAGCCGATGAGCGCAGGCGTATTAGGCATGCAGCGAATCACTCGGTTACAGGGCTGGTCTGGTTCGCCCAACCAACGGGCAATATCGTTGGCCGCAATGCCTGCCGCAACGCTGATGATGACCGTGTCCGGCTGCAAAAACGCTTTGCACGCGAGCACGACGTCTTTCATGACTTGCGGCTTTACCGCAAAGACCCACACGCGATGATGGCGCAACTGTGCGTTCGGTTGCGCAGCAGTAAGCGTCCCTTGCTCGGCCCACGTATTCCTAACCGACTCGTTAGGATCGATCACCAAAACATCTTCTGCCGCACATCGCTTTCTTATCAGTCCGGCAGATAAAGCCGACGCCATATTCCCGCCACCGATAAAAGAAAGGGTTACTTTATAGTGTTCGTTAATCATAATCACTCGATTGTAGTGTAATTCATCAGACGCGGAGGACTTCAAGGCAGGGAAAGCCGTTATTGACCAACGGCCAAAGACCTATGTACATTCACGCCATTGAAATAAACAAGCAATAACATGTAGGCCTTATCGTTTTCACCACCATGCTCAGCCGTCAACCCTCTGGAGAACGCTTATGCGAGCCACCACTATTGCCCTAACCCTTGCCGGAGCCCTTATCGGCATTACGAATGCGAATGCTGCTACCCAAATCGAGTTTTGGCACTCGATGGAAGGGGCCCTCGGAGACCGTGTTAACGCGCTAGTCGATGATTTTAATAAAAGCCAGCAGGACTACGTTGTTAAACCTAGCTACAAGGGCAACTACGGTGAGTCAATGAATGCCGGCATTGCCGCGTTTCGCGCGGGTAACGCACCCGACATTCTACAGGTTTTTGAGGTGGGCACGGCGACAATGATGCACGCCAAAGGTGCTGTTCAGCCCGTGCAAGAGATGTCTGAGAACGTGGGGAACCCTATCGATCCAAAATCGTTCATCGGTGCGGTCGGGGGTTACTACTCGGATGCCGATGGAAAACTGGTTTCAATGCCATTTAATAGCTCCACGCCCGTGCTCTACTACAACAAAGAAGCCTTTGAAAAGGCAGGTCTTGATGCCTCCACACCACCTAAAACGTGGGAAGAATTAGCAGAAGCCGCACAGAAGATACGCGCTGCCGGTTACGAATGTGGCTACACCACCTCCTGGCCTTCGTGGATCTTGCTTGAGAATTTTGCAGCGTGGCATAACGTACCTTTTGCCTCTGAAGATAACGGTTTCGGAGGACTTAAAGCCCGCCTAAAGCTTGACCAACCCATTTTTGAGCGCCACCTCAGCTTTCTGGCAGACATGGCCAAAGAGGGTAACTTTACTTACGGAGGGCGTGGAGACACCCCCAATGCCTTGTTTACATCGGGCAATTGCGGCATGTTTACCGGCTCAAGCGGTAACCGAGCCAACATTTTAAAAACAGGCCAATTCGACTTTGGCATCTCAACGCTTCCCTATTACGCTGACGCCGAGAACGCACCACAGAACTCCATTATCGGTGGCGCCTCACTCTGGGTCTTTGCTGATAAATCTGAAGCGGTTTATCAGGGAGTCACGGCATTCTTTCACTTTATCGCTAGCCCAGAACAATCGGCAGCATGGCATCAAAACACCGGCTATGTACCCGTGACACATTCGGGCTATGAAGCCACAAAAGCCGCGAACTTCTATGAGGAAAACGAAGGCACTGAGGTGGCTGTTAAGCAATTGGATGCTGACACCACCGAGAACTCTCGCGGTATTCGTCTTGGTTATCTGCCGCAGATCCGTGACATCGAAGATGGCATTATGGAGCAGATTTTTGCCGGCAAAGTCAGCCCTGCAGAAGGCCTTAAAGCCATGACCACTCGTGGAAACGAACTGCTAGAGCGTTTTGAGAAAAGCGTTAACTAAGCCTTAACGGTTCATCAAACAATACGACTGATGGAAAAAGGGTTTCACTACCCTTTTTCCATCCTTTTTTACTCACTCACTTGTCGTTATCGCTTCGCCAAGCATACGACATACGCTACCCGTTTTTAGTTTACGAGAACAATAAACCAGACTATGGAAAAACGTGTCGTTTTTAACCATAAAACACTGCCCTACTTACTGCTGGCGCCTCAGCTAGCCGTCACACTCGTCTTTTTCTTTTTACCTGCAGCTCAAGCGCTTTGGCAGTCTTTTCACTTAGAAGACCCTTTTGGTTTGCGAAGCACTTTTGTGGGATTAAGTAATTTTCAAGAACTCTTTTCACGCGATGACTATTTAGAATCATTTAAAGT
Source organism: Paenalcaligenes sp. DL 463 (assembly GCF_057475185.1). Lineage (NCBI taxonomy): Bacteria > Pseudomonadati > Pseudomonadota > Betaproteobacteria > Burkholderiales > Alcaligenaceae > Paenalcaligenes > Paenalcaligenes sp. DL 463. The sequence goes on from NZ_JBYBKX010000001.1 coordinate 1,660,057, forward strand.
CACTGCAAAATTTTCATTATTAGTTTCGGTTCTGGGACTCGGTATTTCATTATTGCTCGCCGTAATGGCGAATCGAGTTATTCGCGGCGCAACAATTTATAAAACATTACTAATTTGGCCTTATGCGGTCGCCACGGCAGTAACCGGTGTCTTGTGGCTATTTATGTTTTCGCCTTCTGTAGGGGTCTTCGCGGTATTTCTGTTCGAGCTGGGATTCAAATGGAACCCTCGCCTCGACGCCGGCGATGCCATGCTTCTGGTGGTCATGGCATCCGTATGGAAACAAATCTCTTATAACTTTTTGTTCTTCTTAGCGGGCTTACAAGCCATACCGCGCTCGTTACTTGAGGCCGCGGCCATTGATGGAGCAGGCCCCTTACGTCGCTTTTGGACTATCGTTTTTCCCCTGCTGTCGCCAACCACCTTCTTCTTATTGGTCGTCAACATCATCTACGCCTTCTTTGATACCTTCGCTATTGTCGACATTATTACGCAAGGCGGCCCTGGGGAAAGCACCTCGATACTGGTGTACAAAGTGTATACCTCTGCATTTCGAGGCCTAGACCTTGGCTCGTCCGCCGCACAATCCGTAGTGCTGATGACCATAGTCATTGCCCTAACCGTCATCCAGTTTCGCTATATTGATCGCAAGGTTAACTACTAAAAAACCAAGGTTGGTCCATGATTGAACGACGCCCTATTCTCGATATCTTTACTCACCTAGTATTAATACTGGGCGTGCTGATTATCGCGTTCCCGTTATACATGACCTTTATCGCCTCCACCCAAACGGCAGCGGAGGTCGCCAAAGCGCCCATGTCCTTACTGCCTGGCAATCAGTTATTCGAAAACTACAAAACGGCATTATTCGGGTCCGAAGGAAGCAATATGCCGCCAGTAGGACGCATGCTTTGGGTAAGTAGCGTCATGGCTTTGGGCATCGCCATCGGAAAAATAGCGATCTCAATGCTGTCGGCTTTTGCCGTGGTTTATTTTCGATTTCCAGGACGCATGCTTTGCTTTTGGCTGATTTTTATCACACTCATGCTACCCGTTGAGGTGCGCATCGCGCCTACCTATAAAGTTGTCGCCGACCTAAACCTACTGAACAGCTACGCCGGCCTGACACTTCCTTTGATCGCCTCCGCTACCGCTACGTTTTTATTCAGACAGTTTTTCCTTACAGTGCCCGATGAACTTGTAGAAGCAGCACGCATCGATGGAGCTGGTCCCTTACGTTTCTTCAAAGATATTTTATTTCCACTTTCGAAAACCAGTATCGCTGCGTTGTTCGTTATTCAGTTTATTTACGGTTGGAACCAGTACTTGTGGCCGTTGCTGATCACGACTCAAGAAAACATGTACCCCATCGTCATTGGCATCCGCCGATTAATCTCTGGTGGAGATAGTGTCACCGAATGGAATCTCGTCATGGCCACCGCCTTTCTCGCTATGATTCCACCCGCAGCAGTCGTACTGCTTATGCAGCGCTGGTTCGTAAAAGGTCTGATCGACTCAGAAAAATAGTTTAAGCAACACAGGACAAAAAATGGCCACACTTTGTTTTACGGACGTCAGTAAGGTTTATCCCGGAAATGTAGCTGTCATTCATGGCATTAATTTTGATATTAAAGACGGGGAGTTTGTCGTTATTGTTGGACCCTCTGGCTGCGGAAAATCCACCTTGATGCGGATGGTCGCGGGGCTTGAAGACATTACACAAGGGCAAATATCGATAGACGATAAGGTCGTTAACAAGCTCGAGCCTGCAGAACGAGACATCGCTATGGTGTTTCAGAATTATGCGCTTTATCCCCACATGTCCGTCTACGAGAATATGGCTTACGGACTAAAAATACGTAAACACAGCAAAGAAGAGATAAAAACACGGGTGACAGCGGCAGCGCAAATACTGGAGATCTCAACCTTATTGGATAGGCGCCCACGACAACTCTCCGGAGGCCAACGTCAACGCGTCGCCATGGGACGAGCCATCGTACGCGAACCCAAAGTGTTTTTATTCGACGAACCGCTCTCTAACTTAGATGCCAAATTACGCGTGCAAATGCGTCTGGAAATACAGCGGCTACATCAGCGCCTTCGCACCACTAGCCTCTATGTCACCCACGATCAGGTTGAGGCGATGACGTTAGCGCAACGCATGGTCGTCATGAACAAAGGTGTCGCCGAGCAGATCGGTGCACCCACCGATGTTTTCGAGCGCCCAGCCAGTACATTTGTGGCAAGCTTTATTGGCTCACCCCCAATGAATCTGCTGCCCGTTTCCATCACACACGATGGGCTCCTAAAAGATGATCGGGATTTACAGCTACATGTTGCCCCTCAACATATCCCTACCTCACTGCGTGGTCAAAACGTTACGCTGGGAATACGCCCTGAACACATCGCTTTACATGCTGAAGGCATACCCATTCAGATAGAAATGATAGAGATTTTAGGCTCTGAGCAACTAATACATGGGCGTCACGGCGAACACAGTGTGGTCGTACGTTGCGCTGTCGATCAAACGCGACACAACCCCATACAGCTCGGTGACACCATACAGATCGGACTCAACCCCGATTTTAGTTTTCATTGGTTTGATATCAAAACCGGCTTGCGTCTGAACGTCTAACACAACAAAAAAGTGCCTCAAAATGAGGCACTTTTTTTAAACCCTAAGGCTTCAATACACTGACGTTATCGTTACTGGCCATAGACACTTCGTGTGCCGTCTACGTTCCACTGGAATACGTCAAACTTAAACTCGTTCAAGTCGCCTTGCTCGTTCCAAGACAAGACGCCAATAGGCGTTTTAAATTCGTTAGCATGCAGGTACTCGGCCACTTTCATGGGGTCGTCTTCACCCACGCCTTCGATACTTTCTGCTAGGGCCTGCGTCGCTGCATAAGCCGTTAGCTGGAACGCACCACCAGCATCACGTCCTTTATCTTCAAAAGCCTTGATAATTGCAGCGTTATCAGCATCTTGAGTAAAGTCTGCTGGAAGAGTCAGCAGCATACCTTCAACCGCTTTCCCAGCAATCGCATTGATATCTGGGTTACCCACACCTTCTGGCCCCATCATGACTGCACCTAGCGCTTGCTCAGCACCTTGGCGTAGCAATAGACCCATTTCTGGGTGATAGCCACCGTAATAAACAAAATCAGCACCACTGGATTTCAATTTCGTGATGACGGCAGAGAAGTCCGTATCACCCGCATTGATGCCTTCAAAGAAGATATCCGAGTAACCCGCGGCTTCAAGCTCGCTTTTCACGGATGCAGCAATACCTTGCCCGTAAGATTGCTTATCGTGCAAAATAGCGACTTTCTCGGGTTTAAGTTGCTCAAGAATAAACTTGGCAGCGGCTGGACCTTGTTGATCATCGCGACCGATGGTGCGGAAGATCGTTTCGTACCCTTTACCTTCGGTTACGGCAGGTGCAGTTGCCGAGGGGGAAATCATGACGATACCTTCATTATTGTAGATATCGGTGGCAGCAATCGTAGCGCCTGAGCAAACATGCCCAATTACGTAATTAATGCCTTCATTGATCACGCGGTTTGCGACAACGGGACCCTGTTTGGGTTCGCAGCCATCATCAATTGTCACTGTTTCCAGTTGTTTTCCTAATACGCCACCCGCCGCATTAATTTGCTCGACTGCCGTATCCACACCCTGTTTAACCATGTCACCATATTGCGTCACGGGTCCAGTGAAAGGACCTGCAATAGCGATCTTAATGGTGTCTGCATTCGCAGCAGAAGCCATCAACAAACCCATAGATAAACCGAGCGCACTAGCAATAGGTGTAAAACGAATTTTCATAGAAACCTCCATTATGTGGAGCAAAGCATACACCGAAACAGCACCGGTGTAGCTTGCTACACAATGTCACTTAGGGTTTTCTATAGCACAACACGCTTATTGCAAGAGGCTACGCAACATCCATGCCGTTTTTTCGTGCACATCAAGACGCTGTGTGAGTAAGTCAGCAGTGGGCTGATCATTAGCATCATCTGCGCAATCAAAGGCTGCACGTGCTGTACGAGCCAAGCCTTCGTTGGCCGCAAGTAATAGCTCAATCATGCCATTAGCATCCGGTATGCTTTTGGGCTCAGGAATAGAGCTTAGCGCCGTAAACTCTGAGTACGTACCCGGTGCGTAGTGACCGAGCGCACGAATACGCTCGGCGATCAGGTCAAGGGCATTCCATGTTTCGGTGTATTGCTCCATAAACATGACATGCAAGGTATTAAACATGGGACCCGTAACGTTCCAGTGAAAGTTATGAGTCATCAAATACACCGTGTACGAATCAGCCAGAACTTTGGAGAGTTCGTTAGCGATTTTCTTACGATCAGCATCCGATATACCGATGTTAACCGCCAGAATATTTGTTTTTGCCACTGTCGATGTCGACGCTGTGGTGGTTTTCTTACTCGCTTTCTTGGCTACCTTTGTTACTGCTTTTGTTGCCTTAGCCATACCTAACACCTCATGAATAAGTAAATGAAATGAGCTTACCACGATACTTCAACGCGTTTATTGCAATCCGTCAAGATTATTGAATACGGTGTTTTTATCAATCAAGTAATTCACATTATTTAGTCCGCAATTAATCACCGCTTTGGTCAAAGCATTAATTGCCGCAACGCGTGGAAAGCTTTTGCGCCAAATCAACACAATACGTCGATCGGGGGCCGGCGCCGAAAACGGAATGTAGCGCAGCAGACTATTTTCTTGACCTGAAAAAGACAGCGCACTAGCTGGCATCACTGTCACCCCTATTCCTGTTGCTACCATGTGGCGTATGGTTTCTAAGGACGAGCCCTCAAAGGTGCGTTGTATTCCCTCGCTACTTGAAGAGAATCGGGATAATTCAGGACAAACTTCTAGTACTTGATCTCTGAAGCAATGCCCCGCTCCCAGCAATAACATGGTCTCGTCTTTTAGCTCATCGGGCGAAATAGTGTCTCGTCCCGCCCACGCATGGTTGTTCGGTACCGTCACCAAGAAAGGCTCGTCATAAAGCTCGCGCACCATCAAGCCCGTTTCTGGCAAGGGCAATGCCACGATGGCACAATCGATTTCGCCCTGACGAAGCAGCTCTAATAAGCGCACCGTGTAATTTTCCTGCAGCAACAGCGGCATTTGTGGTGTGAGCTTAATTTGCTCAGGCACTAAACGAGGCAATAGATAGGGAGCAATGGTGTAAATAACACCCACTCGCAAGGGGCCTTCTAAGGGATCATGCCCTTGTCGGGCTATTTCCCGAAGGTTCGCACCCTCTTCTAATACTTTTTGAGCCTGCTCGACAATGCGTAAACCAATAGGCGTGATGCCCACTTCGGCACCACCACGCTCAAAAATGGTTACTTCCAGCTCGTCTTCCAACTTACGAATTGCAACCGATAACGTAGGCTGGCTAACAAAGCATGCCTCAGCAGCCCTTCCAAAATGCCGTTCACGAGCAACGGCAACAATATACTTAAGTTCGGTTAACGTCATAGGTAGCTCTTAGGTTACAGCTCTGAATAATAGTTTGGCCCACTAGGTACTTTAGGTACGCAGGAAGTCTTCTCGTCCTTTCAGCCATCGACTGACTTGAGCTCTGGCGACCTCAGGATAATGCTCACGTAATTGCACAGCACAAGCCTTGGCCTGCTCGACTAAGAAATCATCAGTTTCTAAATCGGCAAAACGCAACGGAGCTTGCCCTGACTGCCGTAGGCCCAAGAACTCGCCTGGGCCTCGCAGGGACAGGTCTCTACGCGAGATCTCAAAACCATCGGTCGTTTCGTACATGGCACGCAGTCGTTCACGCGCAATAAGCGAAAGCGGCCCTTGATACAACAACACACAGACGGCTTGATCAGCCCCTCGTCCAACACGGCCCCTAAGCTGATGCAATTGTGCCAAGCCAAAACGCTCAGCATGTTCAATCACCATCAATGTAGCATTAGGAACGTCTACACCAACTTCAATGACCGTAGTTGCCACCAGCACACTAATTTTAGCCTGCCTAAAGTCTTCCATCACTGTGGCTTTCTCGGCCGTTGATAATTTTCCGTGAAGTAAGCCTACAGAAAGACCGTCCAATTGCGTTGCTAAATATTGGTAGGTATCCACCGCCGTTTGCAGCTGCAAGGTTTCACTTTCCTCAACCAATGGGCACACCCAATAAACCTGCTGCCCCAGCCCCACCTGCTTAGCGACATGCGCAATCATTTCATCGCGACGAGAGTCGGCTACCAGTTTGGTAATAACGGGAGTACGCCCTGTCGGCAATTCATCGATAACAGAAACGTCTAAGTCAGCTAAAAAACTCATCGCTAACGTACGTGGTATGGGCGTAGCACTCATGTTTAACTGATGCGGAACGAGGGTGTTATGGCTCGCCCCGGCCTCTCCCTTGCGACTTAGGCTTAACCGCTGCCCCACCCCAAAACGGTGTTGCTCATCAACAAGAATAAGTCCCAAGTGTTTAAAATCCACGCCGTCCTGAATCAACGCTTGGGTGCCGACCAAAAAATTCACGCTGCCGTCTTTTAATCCATTTAGTACAGGCAAACGTTGCTTGGGGGTTTTACTTCCACTTAACCAACCAACATTCACCCCTAAAGGCTGAAACCACGCCTGCATTTTTTGGAAAAGTTGTTCAGCCAGTAACTCGGTGGGTGCCATCAACGCCACCTGAAATCCACTATCCAGCGCTTGAGCGGCTGCAAAGGCGGCAACCACTGTTTTACCGCTTCCTACATCGCCTTGTAACAGGCGATGCATCGGGTAACCACGCCTCAGATCAACATCAATTTCGCCAATTACCTTTTCTTGGGCAGAAGTGAGCGCAAAGGAAAGTTGATTTCGAAGCCCACTCTTGAGTTTGCCATCGTGCTGCGCTAGAGGATAAGTACGTTGAGCTTGGCGTGCTGCTCGGGCGGCAGCAAGGCTCAACTGCTGGGCTAAAAGCTCATCAAACTTAATACGTATCCAGGCAGGATGGCTACGTTCAATAAGCGCTCGATAATCACTTTTTGAATCTGGAAAATGCAAAGTCTTGATAGACTCGGCAAACGACGGCAACTGATATTGCTGAAGAATGGCCGGCGGTAGCGTGTCCGTTAAATTTGCGCGGTCTAAAACCTGCTTTATGGCGGTGCGAATCGTGGCTTGACGCAACCCGTCAGTGGTTGGATACACAGGCGTTAAAGTCTGCGCTAAGGGTGCATCAGCCGAACTAATTTTAGGATGGATCAGCTCAAGACCGTGAAAGCCAGATCTTACTTCGCCTCGGGCTCGTACACGTTTACCCACTTCGACCTGCTTTTGTTGATTTGGGTAGAAATGCAACCAGCGTAAACGCAAATGACCTGTGCTGTCAGCGATCGTTGCATGCAACTGGCGTCTAGGCCGTGCACTTTGATCTTGTTGAATAATTTCGCCATCGACCTGAATGAATTCGCCCACCTTGGCGTCAGCGATAACGTTAATGTGAGTCTCATCTTCGTAGCGCAAAGGCAGATGAGTCATAAAGTCTTCGTCGCGTACCAAGCCCAAGCGTTTTAGACGATCTGCTTGGGTTGGCGCGCGTTTAGAAACTGTTTTGATACTTGACGATTTTGTAGCAGCCATAAGGCTAGATAACTAACACAGCCTCGACTTCGAACTGAGCCGCTTTGGGAAGGCTTGACACGCCCAATGTGGAGCGCGCAGGAAAAGGCTGAGGAATAAGTTCAGCCATAATTGCGTTAACGCTCGCAAACTTCGACAAGTCGGTTAAATATAAACTGAGCTTAACAATATTCTCTAACCCACCCCCAGCCTCGACCGCAATGGCTTCTAAGTTGGTAAAGCACTGACGAACCTGAGCTTCAAAGTTATCAGAGACTAACTCACCGGTTTCTGGGTCTAAGCCAATTTGACCTGACAAGTAAACGGTGTTTCCAGACTTGACCATCACAGCTTGGGAATAAGGGCCTACAGCAGCGGGTGCAGCATTTGTATGAATAATGAGTTTGGACATAAGGTTGCCTACCGAAAGACTAAAGGGAATCTATCAGACTTCAAACCCCTATAGCTTAGCTTAACAACCTTATTAAAGTCATTACTTTTCAACAAATGCACGTTCAATAACGTAGTCACCCATTTGTCCTACACCGGGTGAGATTTCGAAACCACGGTCGTTTAGCATGGTGCTAACATCAGTAAGCATAGCTGGGCTGCCGCACAACATGGCACGATCATGAGCAGGATCAATAACATCGACCCCAATGTCACTAAAAATGCGTCCGCTTTCAACGACTTCAGTAATGCGACCTTGATTACGGAAAGGCTCACGTGTGACGGTAGGGTAATAGATAAGTTTCTCGCGAATAATGTCGCCAAAATACTCGTTATTTGGAAGCTCGTTTTCAATGAAGTCCGCGTAAGCTAGCTCGCTGGCAAAACGCACCCCATGAACAAGCACCACTTTTTCAAAACGTTCGTAGGTTTCAGGGTCTTTAATAATGCTCATGAACGGGGCTAACCCAGTACCCGTTCCGAACAGATAAAGATTTCTACCGGCTCGTAGGTCATCAATGACTAAAGTCCCTACGGGCTTACGACTGACGAGAACCGTGTCACCCTCTTTCAGATGCTGCAAACGTGAAGTAAGCGGTCCGTTCGGTACCTTAATACTGAGAAACTCAAGCTGTTCTTCATAATTTGCACTGGCGATGCTGTAGGCACGCATCAACGGCTTACCGTCAATTTCCATACCCAACATGACAAAGTGACCATTACTAAAACGAAGCGCGGCATCCCGTGTAGTAGTAAACGAAAAAAGCGTGTCGTTCCAGTGATGCACACTGAGGACACGTTCAGAGTTGAAAGCAGCCATGGATAAGATAAATAGAGTTTTAATTTAAAGTGGTTAGACCAAAAGCAGACATACCATTTTGGTCAAGTAGAGGTCTATTCTACCCCGTTCAATGCCGAAGTGCAGGCATTATCCAACCTCGGCACAGCCTGCCCAGCCACAAATACGTTAACCAATGCTGCCTTAATGCGCTTTAAGATAAATCAAACTCGCCGTCATTTTCGTCAACCTAGGGGGAAATGAACGCTGCCTATTGATGCTTGAGTTACGGTCTGTTAAGGTTTGACTTCTAGATGATAATCATTTTTATTAGCAATCTTTATACACAATCACTACGTGGAGCTACCGGATGAAATCCAAGCGCAAACATTGTCTTCTCTTAGCTGGCTTAACTCTGGCATCAGCTAGCTTCATTTCAGCCCCAAGTTACGCCGCTGACGAGGAAGTCAATCTCTACACGACACGTGAGCCACGCCTAATTATTCCGTTACTGGAAGCGTTTACTAACGACACGAACATTAACGTTAATACCGTTTTTGTCAAAGATGGCCTGATTGAACGCGTCAAAGCCGAAGGTGATAAATCGCCTGCCGACATTCTAATGACCGTAGATATCGGTAACCTTATTGATTTGGTTGAAGCCGACGTTACACAACCCGTAGACTCTCAAGTGCTTAGCGACGCCATTCCTGCTAACTTGCGAGGCGAGGACAATCAATGGTTTACGCTCTCACTACGCGATCGAGTCGCCTATGTCGCCGCCGATCTTGATGTAGACGAGCTGACCTACGAAGACTTTGCTGATCCTAAATGGAAAGGAAAAGTTTGCATACGCTCAGGACAACACCCTTATAATACCGCTCTCATTGCTGCAAAAATTGCGCATGATGGTGTGGAAGCCACTGAAACATGGCTGGAAGGCGTCAAAGCCAACTTAGGCCGTAAAGCGGCTGGCGGCGATCGCGATGTCGCCCGCGATATCTTAGGTGGTATTTGTGATATTGGTATTGCCAACGCGTACTATGTCGGCCGTATGAAAAATGCCGAACCAGGAAGCGATGCCCATAAATGGGGTGAAGGCATTAAAGTCGTACGTCCGACTTTTGCCAGTAACGACAGCCAAGGTACCCACGTCAATATTTCTGGGGCCGCCTTAGCTAAACATGCACCTCAAAAAGAGAATGCCGTAAAACTATTAGAGTATTTAGTATCGGACAAAGCGCAGAGTCTTTACGCCAAAGCCAATTACGAGTACCCCGTAAAGGCTGGTGTAGAGCTCGACGAGGTTGTCGCGAGTTTTGGTGAGTTAACCGTTGATCCACTTGCTTTAACTGAAATTGCTAAACACCGAAAACAAGCAAGTGAATTGGTAGATAAAGTTGGATTCGACAACTAAATTAACGTATAGCACCACATCACATACCGCTGAAGGGGGCCATCCCCCCCAGCGGTATGTGCATTTAGATCCACCCTCTCATAAAGGTATTAAGGCCTTGTGGCGCCGTTTTAATGGCTGGTTAGCATTATCTTTCGTCATCGCCATTATCGTGGCGGCGCCCGTGCTCGTGTTGGCATGGCACGCGCTGGGTTCGGTTGAGCACTGGGCCCATCTGTTTAGCTATGTTCTACCCACGGCGTTTAAAAATACCCTCTTGCTGTTAACTGGGGTCGGTATTCTCGTTACCAGTTTAGGCGTTGGGGCCGCATGGCTTATCACGGCTTATCAATTTCCTGGCCGACGAATCCTTTCCTGGGCACTATTGCTTCCTTTAGCCGTCCCAACCTACATCGTTGCCTTCGCTTATCTGGATATATTGCATCCCATCGGCCCCGTACAAGGCCTGATTCGCGGCCTACTTGGCTACGATAGTCCTCGTCAATTTAGGCTACCCGATTTGCGCTCATTAGGCGGCGCTATCTTTTTGTTGGGCTTCGTGCTCTATCCCTACGTTTATCTCAGCACTCGTGCCATGTTTGCCACGCAAGCAGCAAGCCTACTTGAGGCAGCCCGTGTTTTAGGTGAAAGTAGTCGTAGTGTGTTTTTCAGAGTTGCCTTACCAATGGCGCGCCCAGCTATCGCCGTTGGCGTCAGTCTTGCGCTATTAGAAACTCTAAATGACATCGGCGCGTCCGAATTCTTAGGCATCCAAACGCTTACCGTGTCGGTGTACACCACGTGGGTAACACGTTCAGACTTAGCAGGGGCAGCACAAATTGCACTCGCCATGCTTAGTCTGGTGGCCACGTTAATTTTAATCGAACGCTTTGGACGAAGAAACCAGCGCTATAGCAGTAATCAGCGCTCCCATCCTGTGCAGCCCATACCGCTTAAGGGCTCATCAGCGCTTATTGCCTGTGCGTTAGGTTGGGCCCCCGTATTAATCGGTTTTGTTGCGCCGGCGGCCTACCTTGTCAACGAAACCTTCAAGTACCTGCACTTAACCGGCAGTATGTCCGACCAGCTCTTAAATAGCGCCTGGAATACGATTAAAATTGCATTGATTGCTACCGTGGTAACAATCGCCGGCGGGTTGACGGTCGCCTGGGCCGCTCGAGCCATACGCTCTGATCAGCCCAAGTTTCTGCCACGTTTACTGGGCGGCATCGCCTCTATCGGTTATGCGATTCCCGGCACCGTACTGGCCATTGGTTTACTCTCGCCTTTAGTCTTTGCCGACTCCGTTTTAAACTGGATAAGTGGCTTCTGGGGTGGAACAGAGCGCTTACTTATTATGGGTTCAACCACAGCGCTGGTGATCGCTTACAGCATACGCTTTATGGCCATCTCGGCTGGCGGGATACAAGCGGGCCTCTCGCGTATTCCTCCCTCGTTGGAACAAGCGTCTCGTTTACTCGGTGAAAGCTCAACCCGTACGCTTGCACGCGTACATTTACCCCTACTTCAGCCTGCGCTGGGTGCGGCAGCCTTACTCATCTTCGTGGACGCCATGAAAGAGTTACCCGCAACCCTATTGCTGCGCCCAATGAATTTCGACACTCTCGCCACCTGGCTCTATGCCGAGGCGGCCCGGGGTACCTACGAAGAAGGTGCCATTGCGGCCCTTGCCATTGTGATTGCCGGGCTACTTCCCGTTATTATTTTGGCACGAGCTCAGCTAAAAGCTTCGCACTAATACCTATGTCCGATTACCTACAGCTTGTAAACATCACTCTTTCCTACCAAACCACCAATGGTTTGAAGACAGTCGTTCAAAACCTAAACCTAGAACTCGAACAGGGACACATTGGTTGTTTGCTTGGGGCTTCAGGATGTGGGAAAACCACGGTGTTACGTGCAATTGCCGGCTTTGAACCCTTGCGTAGCGGGGAGATCATACTTGGTGATCAGTGTATTTCCACGCCTACCTATCGAGTTGAGCCCGAGCACCGCAATGTAGGGATGATGTTTCAAGACTATGCCTTGTTCCCACACTTGACCGTTGCAAAGAACATCGGTTTTGGCCTTCGTCGCCTGGACAAAACCACACGGGGGCAACGTATAGAGGAAATGTTAGAACTGGTTGGTCTGTCTGACTTTGCCCAACGTTATCCTCACGAAATGTCAGGGGGGCAACAGCAACGGGTAGCATTAGCGCGGGCCTTAGCTCCTAAGCCCGATCTCTTGTTACTGGATGAGCCTTTCTCTAATCTCGATGTGGACACACGAGAACGCTTAGCATTTGAGGTCAGGGAAATACTGCAAAAAACAGGCTTAACCGCCATCCTTGTTACCCATAACCAAGCAGAAGCTTTTGCCATCGCTGATCGTATCGGTGTAATGAACGAGGGGAAAATCATCCAATGGGATACCGCTTACGGTTTACACCATGCTCCCGTTAATGATTTTGTGGCTGATTTTATTAGACGTGAAGCCCTATTGAACCAACGAGCCCAAGCCTTCTTACGCGGTGAAACTTTACACAGCTAAACGCTGGCTGGCCGCATTAAAAATGGCTCTGTAATAGAGCCATTTTTTACGTCTTAAATCACAGGCTGTAATACATGTCGAACTCGACCGGATGCGGTGTCATCCGTAACCGATCAATCTCTGCCTGTTTTAACTCAATGTAAGCGTCCAGCATATCGTTGCTGAAGACCCCTCCTCGAGTCAAAAACTCACGATCCTCGTGCAATGCTTGAATGGCTTGCTCTAGCGATGCACACACGGTAGGGATTTTGGCGTTTTCTTCCGGAGGCAAGTCATAGAGATTCTTGTCCGCCGCATCTCCAGGGTGAATACGATTTTGTACACCATCTAAGCCCGCCATCATCAATGCGGAAAAAGCCAAATACGGATTCGCCATCGGGTCAGGAAAACGCGCTTCGACTCGACGCGCCTTGGGATTACTGACATATGGAATACGGATGGAGGCAGAGCGATTTCTGGCAGAGTAAGCCAACTTTACTGGCGCTTCGAAATGAGGAACCAGACGTTTATACGAGTTGGTTGTGGGATTAGTGATGGCATTCAACGCCCTAGCGTGCTTAATGATCCCACCGATATAAAACAGGGCAAACTCAGACAAACCACCATAACCGTTACCCGCAAACAAGTTCTGACCGTCTTTCCAGATGGACTGATGCACATGCATACCTGAACCATTATCACCCATGATAGGCTTAGGCATAAACGTGGCTGTTTTACCGTACACGTGAGCTACATTCGTAACCGTGTACTTTAAGATTTGATTCCAGTCAGCACGTTGAACCAATGTGCTAAAACGGGTACCGATCTCTAGCTGCCCTGCACCACCCACCTCATGATGATGTATTTCTACTGGCACGCCCTGCTGCTCTAACAGCAAACACATCTCAGAGCGCATGTCGTGAAAAGCATCAATAGGGGGAACAGGAACGTAGCCGCCTTTAATGCCCGGACGGTGCGCTAAGTTATGGCCATTTAACTTAGCACTTCGAGACCAAGGTGCGTGATCGGCCTCAATTTCGACAAAACTTCCTGACATGCTGTCGTCCCAACGAACCCCATCAAAAATAAAAAACTCAGGTTCGGGGCCAAAGTACGCGGTATCGCCTAAGCCACTGGCTTTGAGGTAGACCTCGGCTCGTTTTGCTAACGAACGAGGGTCGCGGTCATAACCGTTTAAATCACTGGGCTCTGCCACGTCACACGTCACAATAAGTGTGGACTCTTCACGGAAAGGATCCATACGCGCTGTGCTGGCATCTGGTAGCAAAAGCATATCGGATGCCTCCACCCCCTTCCAGCCTGGAAGCGAAGACCCATCAAAAGCAACACCCGACTCAATACGCTCTTCATCAAAACTATGAGTGGGAACCGTTAAGTGATGCTCTCGACCCAAGGTGTCAGTGAAACGACAGTCAACAAAGGCGACATCGTGTTGGGCAAGCAATTTGACCAGCTCTTCGGGGGTAGACATCATGACTCCAACAGGAATAAATATAACAATAACAACCTTGTGAGAATAAGCCAAAACCCTAGCAAAGGCGGCGTATCTTACCAAGCAATAGGCAATTGTAAATCAAGGGCGTGCGGCTATTTCACAAATTTTTGGTCCTAAGTGTAAATCACAGCAGCTTCGTCACTCTGCATTCAAAAACTCGGCCTGCAGGTCATTCAAAAACCGCCACCCTAAATCACTCGCTTTGATTCGAACTGGGTCGTCAGCCAGTAGCCCTTTTTCCAGACTACGTTTAATAGCGGGAAGTGCATACCGTAAGCTTTGCCCTGTACGTTCTTCATAGTAGCTCGCGGGCACACCTTCTTTTAAACGTAACGCATTCAACATGAACTCGAAAGGCAAGTCGTTAAAGGCGATGGCGTGGTCTTCGGCCAAATGCGACCCATCACGCTGAAGCGACGCCTGCATCCATGACTCTGGGCTTCGCAATTTAGCCTGACGTATCACTCGATCAGGAAAAGAAAGCTTACCGTGTGCGCCCGGACCTATTCCCAAATAGTCGCCGAACTCCCAGTAGTTGGTGTTATGTCGACTGTGCCCGCCCTCTTTCGAATAGGCCGAAATTTCGTACTGCTTCAAGCCATGCGCTTGAGCCGTAGCGATCAAATGCTCTTGAATTGAATCGCTGGTGTCATCATCTGGCAAGGTGGGGGGATACTTAGCAAACACCGTGTTCGGTTCTAAACTTAAGTGATACAGCGATAAATGCTCAGGGTCAAAACGTAATGCCTGTTGTAAATCATAAGCGGCCAGCTCTACGGTTTGCTGCGGTAGCGCATACATCAAATCGATATTAATACGTGGAACGGAACGCATCGCTATCTCTATTGCCCGTTGTGCATCCGCTGCAGAATGCACTCGCCCCAACGCTTTTAACGCTTGATCGTTAAAGCTTTGTACGCCCAGTGAAATACGGTTCACGCCACTACGGCCATATTCAATAAACCGCTCGGCCTCAACTGCACCCGGGTTGGCCTCTAAGGTGATCTCAGCATCAGGCAGCAAACGTAAGTAGGCCCTGATCATGGCGAGCATATCGTCAACGGTTTTCGCCGACAATAAGCTAGGAGTGCCGCCCCCGATGAAGACTGACACCACTTGCCTGCCCCAAATCAATGGCAAGGCCTGCTCTAAATCAGCCTGTAATGCCTGCAGGTAACGCTGCTCTGGCAGCTCACTGGGCGCCTTGTGCGAGTTGAAATCACAGTAAGGGCATTTACGTATACACCAAGGCACATGCACATACAGCGATAAAGGCGGTAATGTCTGAAAGCTGAGACTGTCTTGGGCGCTAGGCCGTATCCGTACGGTGGGAGTAAAAGCGGTAACCATATCAGCGCTTAATGATCCCTTCGTGCTGTAAACGTTGCACCATCGTCTTTAAGGCTTTAGCGCGGTGACTTGCCTTATTTTTTTCCTCGGCGGTGATTTGCGCCGCTGTTTTACCCAGCTCAGACAAATAAAAATGTGGGTCATAACCGAAGCCGTTCTCGCCGCTGGGCTCATCAACGATTTCACCTTCCCAAAACCCTTCACTAATGATGGGACAGGGATCATCAGCACTTCGCACATAGACCAATACAGCAACGTACTTTGCTCGTCTATCGGCAACGCCCTGTAACCGTTCTACCAGATACTGGTTGTTTGCCGCATCTGATTTTTCACCGCCATTCATTTGAGAAAAGCGCGCTGAATAAACACCAGGTTCGCCCCCTAAGGCTAGAACGGCAAGGCCCGAGTCGTCGGCCAACGCCGCCAAGCCAGTTTGTTCGCTTGCATGCCTCGCCTTAGCCAGCGCATTTTCTACAAACGTTACGTAGGGCTCTTCGATTTCACTGACGCCCAAATCACGTTGCGCAACCACCTGCACACCACACGCACCGAGTATGGCCGATAACTCACGCAATTTACCCGCGTTATTAGACGCCACCACTACCTTCATACAAAACTCCCTCTACTCTCTGCTAACAACCGAGATGACGTTAAACGCCTTGTGCAACCGCGTCGCGTTGTAAAACTTGTAATGCCGCAATGCCCTCTTGAGCTAAATCTAACAAGCCATTTAACTCTACACGGCTATAGCTGAGCCCCTCAGCGGTACCTTGAATCTCTACAAAGGCATTTTGATCTGTCATGACAACATTCACGTCGGCGTCACAGCTTGAGTCTTCCACGTAATCCAAATCCAACAATAGCGTTGAGCCTTTCTTACCTACGGACACAGCCGCCACCTGACCTAAAACCGGATCACTTTCCAGCACACCTTGGTTTCGTAGTTTTTGCACCGCAATAGCCGCCGCCACCCACGCGCCAGTAATGCTGGCACAGCGGGTTCCACCATCGGCCTGCAACACATCGCAATCAATCTGCAGCGTCCGCTCACCCAGCAACGACAAATCAAATACGGCACGCAAGCTGCGCCCAATCAACCGTTGTATTTCTTGAGTACGACCACTTTGTTTGCCCCTAGCTGCCTCACGATCACTACGCGTGTGCGTCGAGCGTGGCAGCATGCCGTACTCTGCTGTCACCCAGCCCTGCCCTTTACCTTTAAGAAAGGGCGGCACTCTATCAAGAACACTGACATTACATAACACATGCGTGTCACCTGCCTTGATTAATACCGAGCCCTCAGCGTGCTTACTAAAACCCACCTCAAAGCTCATGGAGCGCAACTGATTTTCAGCGCGCCCTTCATGCCTTGCTGTAACGACCTGTTCTTGACTTAACAAGGAATTCTCCACAAATAAGTTAACATCACAAACCTCAACTCAACCGAGCTAATTTGCGCTGCTCTAAATTAATAATTTGGCCACCTGCATCACTCCACACCAACGGCTGGCAGGTAAATAAAATAATTTGGTGACGACTTGAGGCATCAAACAATGCCGCTTTCATGCAATCTAATCGCTGCCTATCGGAATACGCTAATACGTCATCCAGAACAATAAGCGTGGGTAAGCCCGCTTCTTTAAGTAAATCGGCATACGCTAAGCGGGCAATAATCGCGATTTGCTCCACGGCCCCAAAACTTAAGTCCAACACGTCGCTGGACTGCTTATCTTCTCGGTGCAGTATTTTCGGCACAAAATCTTCGGCTAACTCAATGCGTGAGTTAGGAAAGAGGAAATCCAAATAATACTGAACGCGCTTGAGCAAAGGGGCTTGTAATCGCTCGCGTAGCTGTGCTCTAGACGACAACAACAATTGTTTAAGATGCGTTAAGGTTTCAACCCTCTGCTCAAACTGCTGCACACGCTTTGACGTATGCACCAAAGCCGCTTGCTTCAACAACAACTGCTCATCCAAACCCCTTGCACCGCCAATTTGTAGCTCGGTCTCGACGCGACTTAACTCCAGCTTTAAGTCATCAAAGCTGCGCTGCGCTTGGGCGGCTCTACGTTCAAGGTTGTCAATTTCAGCGTTAATCGTACTCGCCGTGCGTAGCCCTCGCTTCGCACTCTCTAACGCAAAAATTTCAGTTTGAGTCGACGCTATTTTACTTGATACGTGATCAAAACGCTCTTGGTGACGACGTTGTAATGCGCTGCCTTCCTCTCCGTGCAAATAAGCCGCTAAGCGCTGCTGCTCGTCAGATAGGGAATTACGTCTCACATTTAGCTCAAGCCATGACTGTCGCGCCTCTTGCCATAGTCTTTCACAGCGTTGCTGGGCGGCCTGCGCCTCTTGTTCTAACGCTTGCGCTTCAGCAACACTTAGTGGGCGATCCTCTAACTCAGGTGCGGTGGTAGGTTTCTGATCAATTCGCTGCTTTAGGTCCGCCAGCTCGCTCTCTAAGGCGGCAATGCCGTGTGGCGCCTTAAGCGCAAGCAATTCATTGGTACGCTCGAGCTCAAGCTTCTGCTTTTCTTGCACTCGATGTTGGGTTTCCGCATGGGCCAAATCACTGACTTCGTATTGCTTTAGTAAAGCCTCAAACTGCTGCTTCACGCTCTGCAACTGGGTCGTAATCGTAATAACATCTTGCCCGCCTGGCGTAATATGAATGGCGCCCACCCCTTCAATATCGACCGTCGTAGGCTCGCTGATCTGTACGTCAAGCGCATCGTCTGACAGCGACTTCCCCTTGATACGGATCGAATTGGTATCTTGCACATCAAAGCGCAAGCGCGTGGAAACCACTTCAAGCTGAGCCTCTAAACGAGCGCAACGCTGATTCATTTCCATTAATTGCTTTAACGCATCGGTGTCGATACGAGGCCCCAGCCTGTGCAGCCGTAACTGCTGTTGCTGGTCGTATAACGCTTGCGCAGAGCTAAGCACCTGACACAAGGGCTCATAGCGCTGCGTTATTTGGGCTCGTTCACGATCTTGTACCTGCCACTGTTCATACGTAGTGGCAGCCTGACGTTTGCTCTGTGCTTGCTGCAATGTGCGTTGTGCAAGCACATGCTTGGTTTCTGCATCGGCTAAGGCAACCCGACCTTGTTCTACCGTCTCATCAAGCTGCGCAATAGTCTGCTGCAGCGTTTCATAACGCAAGGCTTCGGACTGGATATTTTGCAATGAGCTGGATACATACTCTTTTTCTTGCTCTAAGCTTCGTAGCTCTGTTGTTAATCGAGACAAGGTTGCATCACGCTGCTCGGCTTGCTCCATTTCGTTTTGTAAGGCCGGAATTCGCCCACGAAGCGTTAGCCAAGCCCGCTCTTGCTGGGCATGCTGAAAACGCTCATGTACGCCCTCAAAATGATTCACTAAATCTTTATGACTATCTGCCTCTTGGCGCAGCTTCGCCACCTGCTCAGCTAATTCTTGCTCTTGCTTCAAACTTTTGTCGTACTCGGCTCTGGGCTTCCCAGTGGCGGTGACCAGCTCGGACAAACGGTTTTCGACTTCGCTTAACACCTCATCGCTATCACTGCTTACCAGGGCGCCCATGCTTGCACCCAGCGCATCACCTAATTGATTTGTTGCCGGAGCCACGGCCTGATTAAGAAAGTGAAGTTCGCCTTGCTGAACCCACAATAAACCTGGGACCCCCCAATCAGCGGCCGTACTGCCCCCGCGTTTTCGCAGAGTAAACCCAAGTCGTTCGGCTAAGTAAGTTTCAGCCAGACTGCCATCAAAGTTTTCTGTTCCTACCCGTAAATCACAGCCAGCCTGACGCAGGAATCGCTTTTTCAGCAGTGCGCTCTTACCTTGTAAGTCGAATTCCACATGAACTTCAGGGCGAGCCGAGCTGTCGCCATAAGGCCTAAACGAATCAACCGTAGACGTATTGTGTCGCTCAAAAAAAGCAGACCGTAACGCCAGAGACAAGGTGGATTTACCGGCTTCGTTGTCACCACTCACAATCACTAAGCCGTCTTGTAAGTTATCCAACTCAAAGGGCTCAGCAAACTGCTTAAATTGGGATAGATACAATCGACGTAACTTCATAAGCTTGCTTGTCCACTCTGTTGAACCTGCTCAAGAATAGATGCCAACTCTACAAGTGCACGGCCCGAAACATCGTGTCCAGCCTCGCTGGCCTGTTGCAACTGCTCGACCACATCCGCCAAATACCCATCGACCTGTAAATTCGCAATATCGTCCACGCTAGGACGTAGCAATAGCGCCTCGTCTTTTAGCTCAAGGCTGCGAAATCTGGCTAAATGCTGATTAATCAATGCTTGGCATTGCTTCTGTTGGGCCACACTAACGCGACCTGAAAGGCTTAGCTCTAACACGGTATTTTCAGGGTAGCGCTGCAAAACAAGTGCTAACTCATCAATATCGCTATCACTTTCTATCGTATAAGACAGCAACTCCCATCGAAACCGTAACGTTTCCACTCGCTCTACCTGCGGTATGGCACCCGGGTACTCCACGCTCACAATCAATGCGCACCCCGCATCATTATTTCGGAAACGGTCGGGTTCTGGCGTACCGCTATACCAAGTACGATCATCGATCTGTTTTAAGCCGTGCCAATCCCCCAACGCCAAATAATCCAATTGGGCTTGTGAAACACGATCGGCTGCGATGGGATTCGTGCGACTGGCACTTTCAGACAAAACGCCTTGTACGCTACCGTGAGCTATCCCCACCCTAAAATAACCTTCGGGCGTGGTGGCATCGTTAAACCACTGCGTTAAATCATGGACAGTATGTCGTTGCGTCAGCGGAGCGGGTAACAAGGCCAAACGTTGTGATTCGATATAGCTAATGGTTGGGCTGCTCAATAAACGCACTCGGTCTGATAATAAATTTAAGCGCTTCGCGAACTGCCACACCCCTTCTGCCAAGAGTGCATCGTGATTGCCCGGGATGAACAACCACTCGCCCTCGAAGCCTGACAAGGCATTAAACATTCGTCGAATCGTACGTTCAGATAAGCTTTGGCTGTCAAACACATCACCCGCCACAATCACCGCACAAACTCCGCGCTCTTGAGCCAATCTAGCCACCCGCTCTACCATGGTGAAACGCGCCTCTTGCAAGGCGTGGGCATCCTCGGGTTCGAAGCGAGAATAAACTCGGCCAATTTGCCAATCTGCAGTGTGTAAAAACCTAAGCATGCGCTCCCTACCATTTACCTGAAGTCTGTCCGCTATTAGACCATGAGCCATCATCATCGACGGACTAAGGCTACAATTAAACCATTCTTTGATTTAAACGGTGGCAACTTATGATCCGTAGCATGACGGCATTCGGCAGCGCTCGGGCCGACTCAGATATCGGTACGATTAGCATTGATTTACGTAGCGTCAACAACCGCTATTTAGACCTCAACCTACGCTTACCTGAAGACATGCGTTTTGTAGAAAGCGCCTTACGCGAACGGTTAAGCTCTGCTCTACAGCGCGGCAAGGTTGAATTACGCTTAAGTTTTATACGCAAGCCCCAGCAAGACGTCTCCGGCCTACAAACGCAATTACTGCAAAAAATAGCGGATGACTTAGCGCAGGTCCGCCGCCTCATCCCCGATGCGCCTGCTCCATCCTTAAGCGAAATTGCGGCCTCTCACCACCAGTCCCTTGAAACCGATCAAGAAGCGTGGCAAACCTTATCCATCGAAGTCTGTAACCTTGCTCTGGATGAACTAGTAGCGGCACGTGAGCGCGAAGGCCAACGCCTTGCCCAAGACATGCTGGACATAGCCAGCTCAATAAGTGCAATCGTGGATCAGGTTGAAACCCACATGCCACAGATTTTGCTCGATCAACAACAAAAAATCAGCGAACGTCTACGTGAAGCTTTGCTGAGCGTTAGCCCAGATGGTTTCGAGCTGATTAGCGGTGAAGAGCTATCGGCTCGAATTGCACAAGAAGCCTCGTTATTCTCTCTACGCGTAGACGTGGCTGAAGAGTTAACCCGCTTACGCTCGCACGTTAAAGAACTTGAGCTTATTCTTGGTGGCAACGGCAACACCAAAAGCAAAGCAAAAGGTAGCCGAGGAAAACGTCTGGACTTTCTCTTTCAAGAAATGAACAGAGAAGCCAACACTCTTGGCTCTAAAGCTGCGGCACTCAGCGTCACTGAAGCCGCCATCGACCTGAAGTTGCTGATCGAGCAATTGCGAGAGCAGGCGCAGAATATTGAGTGATACCAGACCAGCCGTAGCCAATAATGAACGACTACGGCGGCTGTCGAACGAACCTCAATCATCGGAAAAGTAGTCGGTATCGATTTGCTTCACTTCATAGACCTGTTTGATGCCACAACCGATGTTGTTTTCCACCATCAGGTGGGCCAGCTCTATACCGTCGACCAAAACCACCTTGATATCCAGCCCCAACGCTGCTTCACGGGCACCTGCAGAAAAGTCAGAGGTGGTGATGAACACACCTTTTCGGGCTCTTTGGCGTGTCAAAGCACCAATGAATTTGTCGACTTCAGGGCGGTGTACCGTATTAGTCCAACGCTTGGCTTGCAGGTAAATCACATCTAGTCCCAGCTTGTCTTCCTTGATGATCCCGTCTATACCATCATCATTGGTCGCCTGGGTTGCATTGCCTGCTTCCTTACGAGATCCGCCATACCCCATGGCGATCATCAAATCGACTACCAGTTGTTCAAAGAAAGTGGGTGTTGCAGTCCGAACCTGAAGCAGCAACTCATCAGCAAGCGATTGCATCAACTCCTGATACGCGTTGGCTAGTTGCTCATCCGGTGTAGCCTCAACTTGTGGCTCTTCTGGCTCTGCACTGGAACGGCCCTCAGAGGGCTTTGAAGCATGAAAGCTAGCAAACTCAGGATAACGCTTGAGCCACGCTACAGTGATACGCTCTGGACCTGTTTGTAATGCTTCCAAGCCCCGTTCGGTAATTTGAACCATACCTCGGGCTGGAATATGAAGCATGCCTGCTTTATTCAGATAGGTGCGCGCCCAACCGATACGGTTATTGATCACTGTTTGCTTGCCAGAGGGCAGTCGTTCATGAAGTTCGGCTTCACTCAGTTGAAGAAAGTTGCTTACTTTGTCCCGCAGGCGGCTAAGTGATAGCGTTTCTCCACTGGCAACGGCAAAAAGCACAGGCCGCATTACACTTTGAAAATCGGGAATTGCCATAATTTTTTCTCCTTCACCTCTTCACTTATGCCTGCAGTCGACATAATTGAAACGTTAAACAGAGGTAGAGTTTAGTTGTTCTGCGGATTGGCACCACAACCAACCTTAACTTTAACGACATTACTAGAGCCTTCCCTACGCAAGGAATTACAGCAGACTTAACTTTCAATCAGACCCCGCGCGCAGAAAGACTCAGTGCGCGGACCCTCCGTGCCCCCCTCCAACCCCTGATTTGACTTGAACCATTGTCTTTCCGAGTCGACCAGACTGACCAGCGCAATGGGCACATTGAAAATCCGACTTGCCAGTCGGGTCAGCCTGTCAAAACGTTCTTCAGGAGGCGTATCCAGAGTACTCAACGACCGGAGGGAGGCAAGGCGTGTTTCTTCATTGGCTGGAATTGAAGGTATTTGCATAGTCCTCATACTTCGCGAAGTGTAAACCTTAATAATACTGTTTATCCGACATCATTTTCGCAGCCAGCGGCATCACACACTTACGTTGACTCCGCTGGCTACAGGCTAAAAGAAGCGTTCTACCCTCTTTCGGTCGGTATATTTGGGGTATGTGTACAATCCTGCTCTAATACCCAGTTCACCGCTACTTATTAGCATTCGTATGGTTGCTGTTTACAGCTACCTTTAGCTTGGCTCATCTAGGCACCCTTCTTGCCGAAGGCTGTCGTTTCCAGCCTACGAGTCCAGACCTATTAGGCCAGCGCATTCAAGCATAAACACGGAGTAAAAACAAAAATGAAAATTGTAATTCTAGAGTCATTAGGAATTAACGATAATGATTTCAATACACTAACCAAACCTTTAGCAGATAAGGGGCACGAGTTAGTGGTATACAACGATGGCAAATCAGATGATGAGACGCTTAAATCAAGAATAAAAGATGCGGAAATTTTAGTGCTTGCTAACATGCCGCTGCGCGCTGAAGTGATCGATGCTGCTGAAAAACTGAAATATATTTCAGTTGCCTTCACAGGTTACGATCATATCGACTTAGATAAGTGTAAAGAAAAAGGCATTAACGTATCTAACGCTGCAGGTTACAGCACCAACTCTGTCGCCGAACTTAGCTTTGGGTTAATCATTTCACTGTTGCGCAGTGTTATCCCCTTAGAGAAAATCGTCAGACAGGGCGGCACAAAACAGGGCTATAGACAGACTGATTTAAAAGGAAAAACAGTAGGAATCCTAGGCACTGGAGACATCGGCAAAGCGGTAGCCGAGTTAGCCTTAGCTTTTGGCTGTCACGTCATTGCTTATAACCGAAGCGAAAAGCCAGACCTCATAAACAAAGGCGTAGAGTATAAGTCCTTAGACGAGGTCTTAGCGGCCAGTGACATTGTGACGATTCATATGCCCCTAACTGACGAAACAAAAGGGTTAATTAATAAAGATAAGCTGGCATTAATGAAACCCAGTTCGTTTTTAATCAATACCGCTGTCGGGCCCATTGTCGATAACTCAGCCTTAGCCGAAGCACTACATAACGGAACCATCGCTGGCGCCGGTTTAGATAGAGTGGATATGGAACCCCCCATTCCTGCTGACTACCCTATTTTAGCGGCGCCAAATACCGTTCTTGTTCCTCATATCGGCTTTGCGACAGAAGAAGCCATGATAAGACGCGCCAACATTACCTTTAATAATATTATTAAGTGGGAAAAAGGCGAACAAGAGAATACCGTTATTTAAACAAACTAAAACTGAACCTATCATAACGATAGGTTCAGTTTTGCAGAACATTAAATAAAAAACGGACTATGCTGCGGGTCGCGCCAGACCTAAATGTCCGCGCAATGTGCTCGTGCTGTAGTCAGTTCTGAACAATCCCCTTTTTTGCAATACAGGGATCACCTGCTCAACGAAATCTTCGATACTTTCAGGTAGAGCAGGCGGCATCAGATTAAAGCCATCAGCGCCTTCATTTCTGAACCAACGCTCCATTTCATCCGCGATACTTTCAGGTGTGCCAATCATGGTGCAGTGGCCACCGCCTGCGGCTAATCGTCCTAGCAACTGCCGCACTGTCGGCTTTTCAGTTTCGATAATGCGCAGAATGGTTCCGTAACGTCCTTTAGGCCCTGTGAACTCCTCAAGAGGCAGTAACGACGGTACAGGCGCGTCAAGTTCCCAGCCAAGACAATCATCGCGTCCGATGAATTGCGCCAGTTGTCGCAGTGATGTTTCACTGGGTAATAACTCATCAAGCGCACGTTGCTTTGCTACGGCTTCATCGTGTGTGGAACCCACGTACGTTACAAGCCCCGGCAAAATAGGTACATTAACCGTTCGCCCTGCTTCTTTTACGCGTCGCTTGATGTCTCGATAGTAAGACTGTGCGGCAGGTAGATCATACGCCACCGCATAAATGGCTTCAGCAGCCTTAGCGGCAAGAGCTCTACCGGGTTCAGACGCACCCGCTTGAAACAACACGGGATGACCTTGTGGCGAGCGTGGTACGGTTAATGGCCCATCCACAAGAAAATGCTCACCATGGTGATTGATGGGATGAACCTTAGACACATCCGCATACGAGCCCGAGCGGTTACTTTCTACCGCATTATCGGCCCACGAGTCCCAAAGCTGTTGCGCCACCTCAATGAACTCTTGCGCCCGACCATAACGCCATGAGTGATCAGGCATGCTTTCATAGCCATGGTTTCTGGCCTCGACGTCAAACATCGACGTCACTACATTCCAGCCCACTCTGCCACGAGAAATATGGTCTAAAGAAGCCATCATGCGGGCCGCATGAAATGGCGTATAAAACGTGCTGGATACCGTGCTAATGAAACCAATATGCTCGGTAGCACTTGCCAAGGCCGAGATCATGGTTAAGGGCTCTAAAAACCAACGCGGCCCATCAGACACATTATCTGCCGACTGCCCATCAGCAAAGAAAACCGCATCTAACTTGGCTTTTTCAGCCAGTTGAGCCAGCTCTTGGTAGTAACTGATGTCGCCCAAGCGGGCAATTTGGGAATCGGGATGCCGCCACGCGGCGCGGTGATGTCCGCACCCGTAGAGAAACAAATTAATATGCATCTGTTTCATTAATTCTTCACCAATCCACCGTCAACAATTAGATTCTGTCCGGTGACAGAGCGAGCCCACGGGCTAGCAAAAAACAAAGCCGTGTCAGCAAATTCAGTGGGTGTGGTAACGCGACGTAAAGGGGTGTTTGCTGCAATGTAATCAAACACTTCCTCAGGGGTTGCTGAAGACGCATCCGTGGTGCGCAATAAGCCACCGGAAATCATATTGACCGTAATACCGTTAGGACCAAGGTCGTTAGACAGTGTGCGAGTCAGAGAAAGCAGCGCTGCTTTGGCCGCCGTGTAATCGTGATAAGGCACGACGGGGTTCTGAAATAAGTTGGTGCCAATATTGATAATACGGCCAAAACCGAGCTCAGTCATTCCCGCTAAGCACGCTTGGGTCGTGTTAATCGCCCCACCAACAATGCCGTGCATTTGCTGCTGCATATCGCTCCAAGAAACGGTGTCCGCATGCGGTCTAGCATCGCCGTTAAATGAGAAGCTTGGCAAAGCATTATTCACAACCGTGGTGATAGGTTGGCCAAAGTGCTGTGTAGCCTGCTCAACCATTTTTTGCACCTGCTGTGCATCGGTCACATCCGCTCGTATTGCCAAGGTCTGCTCGCCTAGCTCTTGTGCTAAGCGCAAAGCCCCTTGCGTATTATTAAAGTAATTAATAATGACCTTCGCACCTTGCTGTACGAATGTTTTAACAAGTTCAGCGCCTAAACCGCGCGAACCGCCCGTGATCAGCACTAATTGTTGTTCTAAGGGAAGAGAAGGTACTGACATGAACATTGCCTCAAATAAATAGCGTAGGGGCAATGTCGCACTAAGCGGTAGTTAGTGACGAGTGACATCCCTACGCCAGTATGAACTGGATCAGGTATTACGGGTTTGGTCTCAGTCCTAACAGTTGTAGGACACCCCGTGTCGAAGGCTAAGAGTAGCATAAAGCGGTTGTAACACTAAGTCCACACCAGACATTTGACTTAAATACAGCGCTACACTATTCTAGCCACAGTTCCTGGGGGGGCCTACGTTATAGGCTGAGACTCGGTTTACTCACCGTGACCCTTAGAACCTGATCCGGGTAATGCCGGCGAAGGGAAGGAAAACACGTCCAGTCACATCCTCCGTATTCGCCTGCCTGCTCGGTCTATCCACTTGTTGGATTACCGTTTCAGGGAGAGCCTCTTGTTAAGCAGTACCACCACCCTAATTTGGTTAGTGTCATTTGCAAGCGTTTTTGCCTTAGCCGGCGTGCTATACGCCAGATGTAGCAAAGACAGCCTTGAAGACTACGTCATTGCGCGCAATAGCCAAAGTTCCACCTCAACCGTTTTAACGCTACTGGCGTCTTCATTAGGCGCATGGATTTTATTCTCGCCCGCCCAAGCGGCTACATGGGGAGGGCTTGCCGCTGTCATTGGCTATGCTCTGGGCGCCATGTCTCCACGTATTGCAATGATTCCACTGGGGCAGCGCATGCGTACGCTTATCCCTGAAGGCCACACACTTAGCGAGTTTGTACTGACTCGTTATGGCAAGACCATGTATGCCTTAGCGCTGGTCATCATGATGTTCTACATGTTCATCGCTTTGACAGCCGAAATTACCGCTATCGCTAAAATGGTTACGCTCATCGCCCCCATACCGCTTTGGCTAACATCCAGCATCGTTCTGGTATCCACACTGATTTACACCTCTTATGGCGGTTTGAAAGCCAGTATTTTTACCGATAAAGTACAAATGCTCGTCATTCTTCCTATGTTGGTATTAATCGTAGCGTTTGGTTGGTATGCCATCGGCGGCACGGGGCCTACCATTCGTCAGCTAGAGCAAAATGCCCCACAATTGCTAAGGCTCAATGATCCCATCGGGATTAAAGCAGGGCTTACTTTTTTTGTGGCTATCCTATTAACTGGGCTTTTTCACCAGGGGAATTGGCAGAGGGTCTATTCCGCTAAAGATATCCCTTCCATGAGACGCGGCTTCTTACTTGGCGGGCTACTTGTCGCGCCTTTCATTTTCATACTGGGTTTATTTGGTCTCGCTTTTGTCGCCCATACACCCGATGGCGATAACTCCATCGCTCTGTTCAGTGTCATCATGCCGGTGATACCCATGTGGTTTGCTATCGCTTTACTGCCTCTTGGTTTAGCCTTAGTTATGAGCAGCGCTGACACAGCCATTAGTGCAGTATCCAGTATTATTGCCGTGGACACCCATCGGTTACGACCACAAACCAAACATCAAACGCTCAAAACGCTTTCTAAGTATTTGATTCTACTTCTCGCTATACCAGTGCATATCGCGGCCTCTCAAGGATACAGTGTCCTGTATCTGTTTTTGCTGGCCGACTTATTATGTGCCGCAGCCGCTTTTCCGGTTTTTTATGGGCTATTCAATCAACGGTTGACGGGAACCACTGCTACAATAAGCACCGTATGTGGACTCGTCGCGGGCCTTTATTTATTTCCGGCGCCGAATGCCGCTTTTGATTATTTGTTAGAGTCTTTTCTGGTGGCAGCGTTAGTCCCTGCGCTCGTTACGTTTTTGCTACATCTTTTTTCTAGCAAGGCCCCACACTTTGACCTAAACAGCTTAAGCTCTAAAATTCGCAGCATCGACCAACACGCGAATCGAATTTAATCGTATTGATTGTGGCAAGGTGGTTATTCAAGAAAACGCTCTCGCGAACTTTAGTACACCACCTTTTTAGACGTAGGGCGATTAAAAGCCCTACGTCTTTTTTTATCTAAGCCGTCGTTAAGGCCCAGCCCATACCGAGACCGAACTTCGTATAAATAAATTGGGATCCGCCCCATTCCATCGAGTCACGGTATGCACAAGAAAAAATGCCGAATTAATGGGCTCATCATTAAAAACATCCGTCGTGAAACTGTTTCCGTTTAAGGTCACACAACGATAACTGGTCGCTAAGCACAGCTGAGTCAGAACAGTTGCATCACTGTGGTAATGCAATAACACATCCACACGATGGATAAGTGCAGTATTTGCTTGCCACTCGGCCGGCGGATCTATCTTGTAATTCACCGGCTCATTCAGCTGGCTTATTCGAGGGCTTACCTTCGTTTTCAACCACGACTCGGAAGCATGAACATTACCAATGAGTAATACGGCTATACCTATGGTGAAGGCAACTACGACAGTTCGTAGGCAAAATCGCATCATAAAAACATCCAAAAACAAATACGACATAGTCCA
This sequence comes from Paenalcaligenes sp. DL 463, assembly GCF_057475185.1. Taxonomy (NCBI): domain Bacteria; kingdom Pseudomonadati; phylum Pseudomonadota; class Betaproteobacteria; order Burkholderiales; family Alcaligenaceae; genus Paenalcaligenes; species Paenalcaligenes sp. DL 463. The sequence goes on from NZ_JBYBKX010000001.1 coordinate 1,689,165, forward strand.
AGAGGCCAATGTGAGTCTCGCCTCACCCGCGTCTAGCAATTACCCTATGCTGCTCACTGTATGCAAAAACAGTGGATTCCACACTATGAAAAACCCAGTCAAAAACTTAAGTTTATTTTCAAGTTTAGCTCGTAACTTGTTAATTTAACGATAAATTTCTGATAGTATTCATTTTATCCAGAACCCCACCACTCGACGGCCATGAAACCCATAAGAACCCAAGCAAACACGCTGTTGCGTCGAACACAACGTCCCGCAAAAACGCTGTTAGGAATCATTAGTACGGCGCTACTTTTTGCTCCTATTGCTTGGGCAAACACGCAGCGCGCCGTCGAACAGAGTCCGACTGTTTACCATAATCCACATATTGTATTTCAAAAAAACCTACACCCTGTCAGTTTGCAGACGCGGGATCCGTTAAACAGTCTGAACCCCCAAGGCCCCCGTGCTTCGCTGCATTCCGAAGTGGCTTTTGTACAAGATCTGCAAACCTCTACAATATTGTACGAAAAGAACAGTGCTGAAATTCGTCCTATTGCCTCGATTACCAAGTTGATGACGGCACTGATTGTTGCAGAAGCCGCTCAGGACATGAATGAAGTCCTAGAGATCACCAGTGCCGACATCGACCGATTAAAGAACTCTAGCTCACGTCTTAGCGTTGGTTCTACGCTAACACGCGCAGACATGCTGCATCTCGCGCTAATGTCCTCTGAAAATCGAGCCGCTAATGCTTTAGGCCGCCATTACCCAGGCGGCTTAGCCGCCTTTGTGCGTGCCATGAACGATAAGGCTCGCGCTTTGGGAATGCGTCAAACGCATTTTGTCGAACCTACGGGGCTATCCAGCGAGAATATTTCTAGCCCTAAAGACCTCGTTAAATTGCTACAGGCCACGTCTACTCACCCTCTGATCAAGCAATACACCACGAGCGAAAATTACTCAGTGCAACCTGCCCGAGGCAGACAGTTGGTATTTAACAATACCAATCGCTTAGTAAAAAACGATAAATGGAATATACAAGTCTCTAAAACTGGGTTTATTAACGAAGCGGGCCAGTGCTTGGTGATGCTAACCAAAATTGATGATCGTGATGTGGCTATCGTATTGCTGAACGCTCAAGGACGTTATTCACGTATTGGCGACGCTGTTCGTTTACGTAGCTTGGTGGAAAGCAATCCCCAATTGGCCATGCTATAGGCCGATGCGCTCATAACCCGAGGAAAGCGATTCAGCCTATAAAAACGTTACAATCAAGGCTATCGTTATCATCCTCTGCATCGGCTTATTATGAAAATCAAACCGTTAACGCGCTATCTTTCACTGTCTGTGCTGTGTCTGGGCTTAGCCTTTGCACAACCTACGCTCGCTACTTCCGCGACTGCGTCCATGCCCCCACCGCAATACCATGGCTCGCTGGTGGTAGTAACAGGTGGCATAGGAAGTGATGAAGTGGCAGCGTTCAGACGTGTACGAGCCAATTATGCTTTAAGCTTAAATTACTCGGTCACTAACAATGGAGACCGAGCCGCCTTTGTCTCGGATGTGCAGGTTGTGATCCGCGACTCTGCCGACCAAACGCTCTTGAACATGACGACAGACGGCCCCTTCTGCTTTATTCAAATCCCGGCCGGTGAGTACACGGTTCACAGTACTTATCTGGGGCAAACACAATCCCATTCTGTCCGGATATCATCACAGCCCACCGCATTAGACATACAGTGGGCCGACCCATCAGTCCAAACAAATAAGCACGAATAAATCGGCTTTTTTGAGTTCTGTCACGACATAATCGATCATTACAAACCAAGGCTTGCCCATGTCTCAACAACTGAAAAACACCCTTACTGATCACGTAAAAGAAGCGATGCGAGCGCGTGAAACCGTGCGTTTAAGCACATTGCGCTTGCTGCAGTCAGCCATCAAAACTCGCGAAATCGAAACCCAGCGAGAGCTAGAGGATGCTGAAATTATCACGATCATCGAGAAGCAGGTTAAACAGCGTCGAGAATCCATCTTGGCCTTCGAAAAGGCCGGTCGTATTGAAAGCGCCGAAAAAGAGCAACAGGAAATTAATACTCTGCAAGACTATCTTCCTGAGCAGGCAAGCCAGCAAGACGTGCACGCCGCCATCGAAACAGCGATTGCTCAAGCCGTGCAAAAAGGTATCTCTGGCCCTGCGATTATGGGCCACGTCATGAGCAGCGTTCGCGCTAATTTAGCAGGCAGAGCCGATATGGCCGAAGTCTCTCAAGCCGTCAAAGCAAGACTCTCTACCTCCTCATGAGTCACTTGATGGATACGCTCGACACGAAAGGACTCAAACTGGAAGGTGATCACTTCGGCCTGCACATTCCTTTCATGGACACCCTCGGCTTGGAGACGGTTCACGCTGACGATCAAGGCGCCCATACTTTTTTACGTTGGTCTGAAAAAAACGTGAATAGCCGTGGGGATGTACACGGCGGTGCCCTAATGAGTGCATTAGATTACACACTCAGCGCCGCCGCACGAGCGCATATTCCCGATTCAGGCATGGCCACCATAGAAATGAGCACACAGTTTCTAAGTCCGGCTCGCGGTGACATTCAAGTCACCGCAAACTGCCTACACATTGTGGATGACATCGCCTACTGCAAGGCAGTGGCTATCGATGACAAAAAACGTACAGTTGCGACCGCCACGGCAAGCTTTAAAGTAGTCAGGCGCCGCGGTGAAAACTCAAGGGTTTAATACAAGGCGCTTAATTACGGAGTAACCGCGCTAGCACTTAGCGCAGGATAATCAGTATAGCCACGAGGCCCATCCGTATAGAAGGTTTCTGTATCAGGCTGGGCCAACAGCACTTGATCTTTAAATCGTTCTACTAAATCGGGGTTTGCAATATAAGGGCGTCCAAAGGCGACCGCATCGGCACGGCCATTAACGACCACTTGTTCTGCCAACGCCTGATCATAATTTTCATTAACGATCAACGTGCCCGTATAAGCTTGACGTATAACAGCAGTAATATCTCGACTTAACGCCGATTCCCTACAAAAAATAAACGCCACCTTACGTCGCTCAAGTTCTGCAGCAATATGTGTAAATAAGCTAGCAGGAGCCGAGTCATGCATGGAATGAGCCTGCCCCCGAGGCGACAAGTGCACGCCAACGCGACCATACCCCCAAACCGTGGCACATGCATCAACCACCTCTAAGAGCAATCGACTGCGATTGCTAATGCTGCCCCCGTACTCATCCTCACGGTGGTTACTGCCATCACTCAAAAACTGGTCGATTAAGTAACCGTTCGCGGCGTGGATCTCTACCCCGTCAAAGCCGGCTGCGATCGCATTTTGCGCCGCATCTTGAAAGTCAGTAACGATATCAGCGATGTCAGATCGACTTAGCGCACGCGGCACAACATAGGCACGCGTAGGGCGTAACAGACTGACGTTTCCTTCACAGGCAATCGCACTGGGGGCGACGGGCATTTGCCCATTCAGCAACTCGGGATCAGACACCCGACCCACGTGCCATAACTGCAGGAAAATTTTTCCATCTTTAGCGTGCACGGCTTGCGTGATATTTTTCCACCCCTCTATTTGGGCAGAACTCCAGATGCCAGGCGTGTGCGCATAACCCACCCCTTGTGGCGATACGGAAGTGGCCTCGGCAATGATTAAACCTGCGGATGCACGCTGGCAATAATAATTACGCATAATATCGCTGGGAACGCGACCTTGAGCGGCCCGCGTACGGGTCATCGGCGCCATAACGATACGATTTTCTAGCTTAATATCACCCACTTGTAATGGGTCAAACAAATTAACCATACTGCATACCATCCTGTAGGAGGTGATCGAGATAAGCCCCGATCTCTGCAACCCAGTGAATACCCGGATAAGGGTTTTTACCAGAATTCACCCTTTACTACCACGTTCTTTACATTTTAATTTCATCTATCAGTAGCACTAGCATAACAAAAGTGCACCCAAGCTCTAGCCAAAACACGGAAAAAAGCCCCGCATGCAAACACGGGGCTTGAGTAGACAGAAAAGGAAGGATTAGTTCACGATATTCACCGACTTCACTTCAATTTCGGTTCTACCAATCAAACCTTTATCCACTTCCCCTCGAATCTCGACCTGACTGTCGGGTGTTAAGGTGGAAGCCGGAAAAACCTCTTCGTCGATGTCAACTTGTATCTCACCGGTGCCATCTGTGAAAGAGTACTTATCGTCACCATCAAGCTTAGTTAGCGTTCCTTTAAGAGTAACAGATTGATCATCTTGAGTATTTTCAAGAATCTGCCCTACCGAGGTGGCAACGGGTAACGTTTCATCAGCGGCAAAGGCTGGCCCTGTAAAAGCCAAGCCGGCTAAGCCGATTGTTAAGCTTGCGGATACGGACTTAAGTGTAAGGTTCTTCATGTACTTTCTCCTTAGTGTTGGAAAAGCTAAGTCCATACTAGAAGCTCTGAACCACCTAATGGTGTAGGGGCGTAGCAACTCGTAATCGTTTGTGATCGGTCGGTTAATGTGATTGTGTATAGTACGAAGTGTAATGGCCTATAACGGCTAACTCTTCGGCAACAGCAAGTGATAAGGCCTCGTTCTTATTAGCTTCTTTGCTGTTACATAAACTCATTTCTTGTTTGGCATACTTTTTTAAATGACAGCACTGTTATTTGACACTGAAACTACCGGTACACGTAACCCTCAAGTGATCGAAGCAGCATGGTTAATGCTCGACTCCCCTTCTTCTTTACACATTCTTGAGACCTTCGAGGCCCGCTATTGCCCTAGCGAAAAAATTAGCCTTGGTGCGTTGGCGACTCATCATATTTACGATGAGGAACTGCAGGGTTGTGCTCCCCATACGGAATTCCGCCTACCTGATAACGCACAATACATTATCGGACACAATATCGATTATGATTGGCAAGTTTCAGGCTCACCAGATATCAAGCGTATTTGCACACTTGCTCTCAGTCGACGATATTTTCCGAGCCTAGACAGCCATAGCCAATCGGCATTGATGTATCACATTGATCGAGCCGGCGCACGCGAACGCCTCAAGAATGCGCACTCTGCTTTAGCTGACGTACACAATTGCCTGTTGCTACTGCAGACGTTAATTCAAAAAATAGAGACGCCCATCACAACATGGGAAGCGCTTTGGCTTCTCTCCGAGCAGGCTCGCATTCCAACGATTATGCCTTTTGGTAAGCATCGAGGAATGCCAATCAGCGAGCTTCCCCCCGATTACAAAGCCTGGTTACTGCGGCAAGACACGCTTGACCCCCATGTCAAAATGGCGGTTCAAGCCACGCTCTAACCTAACGAGTTCTGTCGCTACACCAGCCAATGACTAACGGCATGTATCACTAGCCCCACTACGCCTCCAACGAGCGTGCCGTTAATTCGAATAAACTGCAGATCCTTACCGATTGAGGTTTCTAGCTGCGCGACTAACTCGTGCTCATTCCATGCGATAACACGAGCCTCGATGTACTGAGCGATTTGTAATCGATATTTTTCAATCAGAGCAGGGGCAAACTCGTCAATCTTCTCATTCAATACACTTTGCATGGCGGGATCGTTCGACAAATGGGCAGCAAACGCCGTTGTGCTTGCGCTCATTCTCGCACGCAGTTCCGAATCCGTTTTCGCTAAATCATCTTGTAGCCAGTCGATAATATCGGCCCAAAGGCTAGACAAGTATGCCACTAAGATGGGGTGATGAATGATTTGCTCTTGAAGCTGGTCGGCCTGCTTATGAAAATGGGGGTCGCGCTTAAGTTTGCGAATTAACAAGCGTAAATAGCCATCGAAATTGCGCCGTAATTCGTGGCTGGGATCATTAGAAATCGCATCGAGTTCTTTAGAAAAAGCTCGAACCAGCTTCTCGGTAGACCATCCCCCGGCTAAACGACTTAAGGACTTCAAATGCAACGAGGCGTTCAGCTCGTTGGTGATAGCTTGGGCGACTCGGCGCTGCACACTTTCGTTTTGTAGCAGGTGATTCAACCACTTTAAAACATGATTCAGCAGCTCTTGATGGCGCTTGTCGGTGGTTAGGCCATTGATAATACTACCTAATAGCGCACTGCCGTCAATGCGCTTCAAACTTTCAACCGCCGTCGCTTGAATGAATTTCTCTGCTCGCTGATCTCGTAAGGCAGACAGGCTGTGTAATACGGCTAAACCCACGTAGTCACTAACTAGCTGAGCATTCGTTGGTCGGGCAAGCCAATGGGCAAAACGCTTCGCTACATCAAAATCTCGTAGCTTTTGCATTAACTGCGCTGTCGATAAAAAATGCTCGCAAATAAAATGCGCTAAGTTTTTCCCCAGCTGTGCTTTTTTTCTTGGAATAATCGCTGTATGGGGAATGGGGAGACCTAAGGGGTGGCGAAACAACGCTGTCACAGCAAACCAATCTGCCACGGCCCCCACCATAGCCGCTTCGGCAAAGGCCGTGAGATAGCCCCATCCGCCCGTGCCGTCTCCCACCACCTTCGAAAACACAAACAACGCTGCTGCAACGAACAACAGCGCCGTTGCGGTCGTCTTCATACGATTATACGGAGAGTGAAACCAATCTTTCACGCGAATCCTGAAGAAAGTATAGGTTAGCCGGCAGAAACCTCGTTGATAGTCCTCGCAGCAGCCGTATCGCTTACCTGCGTTAACGCATCGGTATGAATAAACGCTGAGCGAATCTCGACCTCTTCTACAAACCACGTGCATTCAACTCGCCCATGCGTTAGACCAATTTGAGTAATCGTCATTAAAGGGCCACCGCTATTTAACTTTACTACATCACCTATACGTATTTTCATAAAAAACCATCAAAACAAAAAAGAAGAGAAGACATCGCCAACGTCTCATTGACATGCAGCGCACATACTAACAGCAAAAATCATCTCACAACGCCAAGCCTATAGACGAAAATTCCCAAGCCTGCACGGGTGAACTAAAAAGAGGTAAAAAGCACATAAATAAACACCAGAAAAACGTGGGAAATCAAGCTTTTCTACATGCTCATAACTCTATGCACAGTATAAGAAAAGGCAGCACATTTCTACGAAATAACTGATATTCTCGCGTTGCTTTGAACACGGTTGTCATCACCGTGTTTATCGCATCGATCCCTCTTATTTCTTATCATCATCTATGTTAAGTGTATTTTTAACCTTTGCCGGTATTTGTCTCTGTATTAATGGGGTCAGACTGTATCAGTCAGCATCCAGTGTTATCGAGAAACACATCAGTGAAAAAGACGCCGCTATTGTTAATTTGTTTACTGGGGTTTTAGGCTTGGTGGTCATTAACACCATGATTCAAACATCAAGCATGGTCGTTATCGACTATTCATCCGCCGCATACGTCGGGCTATTTGCACTAACCTATGTTTGGATAGGGGTGAATGCCTATACGGGCTCCGACGGTAAAGCGCTCGGCTGGTTCTCATTACTGGTTAGCGGTATAGCCGTCCCCACGGCGTGGATCACGTTGCACAACGCACAAACCGTGTTCGATCACTGGCTAGTCGTAAGTTGGCTGTCATGGGCCGTACTTTGGTTTATGTTCTTTTTAATGCTGGTTCAGAAAAAAAAGATCACCAAATTTGCTGGATTGATGTCAATGGTCCAAGGGGTCGGTACCGCCCTATTGCCCGCTTTGCTTAACTTCTGGAAATTTATTTAGTGAACAAGCCTTACACCAACCCATAGGCTTATAACATTTGGCCCAACACGTCTTGCTTGTTGGGCCTTTTATCTAAGAAACCATAATGATCGTGTCAGGCGCCACCAGCTATTAGGCAGCAACCGGATGGGCTTTCAAGTCAGACGCGGCAGACGGTTGTGCCACTTTAGATTTTTTACTGTAGCGATTCCATAACTTGTCGTGTAACGGCATCAACGTAACATTACAAATGGGCTCTACTACGGCGGCTAAACCGCCAACGGCTACAGAACCGGTAAAGCCGTACGTCACAGCAAATGCCACAACCATGTGTAAACCAACCTGACTTGTTTTAAAAACCACTGTACGCATAATAGTCTCCTGAATCGATATCTCATTGTAATGAGAATAGATCCTACTTGCATTTGATTGTTTTTACCGATTCGATAGCTTTTAACTATATGGCCTCAGAGTCTGTTTTTACTTAGTCTCAACCAAGGGCAATAAATGAAGTCCGGTGCGATGAACAAACTCTTCATAGCTAATGGGCGCGCTGGCTTTAGTATCCGCACTGTGCTGCTGCCAATGCACCCACGATCTTTGCGTGGTCGCGTCATAAACCAACTTATATAAAAAGTCGGGAATAGCAACTTGCCCTTTACCAATCGTCTTCGCGTCCGCAGTGTACACAGGCCCTGTGAACACATACACGTCACCCTGAGCCCTCATGACATACTTGCGTGTGTCATTTTCAATTTTGCTCCAAGCCCCCGCATTATGCCGTTGATTCTGCGGAACCATATTGGCAAGCGAAAAGCTTTGCGCCATCGCGTCATTATTATGCATATCGCCGGCTGGCGCCATGTGACCACGCGAATAACCTGACCCACGATAGTCGTCTAGCTCTGCACGTTCAGCCTTAGGTAGTCGCGCCTCCGCATAGAACCTATCAACACGCTGTACATGGCGAGCCTGTGTCAGCATCTGCTTATTTAAGCGCTGAGCAACAAAAACAGGCGTCTTGGCCCCAGCATGATGGAGCAATGCAAAGGCGCTAAAGCAGAGTTCTCGTTGCCCTTGCGCTGCCGGCACAATGGGTGGCTTGTTCTGTGGGAAAAACTCACGACATTGAGCGAAGCTGGTTTGAACATAAGCGCCGCTGTCGTGCACTGCTGAAGCCGATTGCGTTTGCTGCGGCCACTCAAACTGACTGATCAGCGCATCAACCACGTCCCAATCGCGCAACTGGGGATTTAACGCGCAGCTCGCGATACCAAATGACGTAATCGCAGAAACGCTAATCGTTTTGATAAAGCGTTTAAATGAGCTAAAACGGGTCGGCTTAGAGGAAGGTCTTCGTGTACGTGAAACTGTTTTTCTTTTGGTCGCCATACTGCTCTTATCAAGTTCTTCAAACTGGACTTTTTTGTCCGGCTCTAAAACTGATTATAGGCGATCAAAAAATAAGGCTACGACCGTTTACACATCGTAATGGAACGGCTACCCATACCGACACGGGTAGCCGTTACGTCTCGGAATCAATTCAATTGACAATACGTAGTGAGTCCACTTCGATTTCAGGAGCTCGAGAAAAACCCGTGTCCACTTCGCCTGTGATCTCTACTTTTGTTTTTTCATCAATGGGTTGGTCAGGAAAACGTTTGGCATCAATTTCAACAACAATCTCTCCGCTACCATCGGAAAAAACGTATTTCTCATGATTGGTTTTGCGAACAAGATTACCTGTTAGCTGCACATCTTGATCATCAATCGGATTCTGCAAAATTGCGGCTACCGAAGCCTCGCCTACCGCTGACGGTCCTACGTACTGTGCAGCAACAGGAAAACTTAACGGTAAACTCAATACCGCGAAAGCCAAAATATGACGAAGACGCTTTACACCCATATTTATTCTCCAAGTGATGTTCACAATAAGTAACCTAATCATAGTATGGCACCTACATGATACCCTCGCTACTTGGCCTCGTGCCTAAACGTAACAACTACCAAGCAAAAGACACATCCCGATAGTAAGGTACTTGGCGTTTTTGATGCTACTGCGGCTTATTGATTTAATTTCTTAGGTAATCAGTGCCATTATTTACGTTTTAATGTAGCGTTACTGGGCAAAATCGGCGTAAAATTCAGTAGCTTAAAACTAAAAAGGATAAACGTGTTTCCAACTAGACTAACCTCTGGCTACCAATCATTTTTGAACGGTAGGCTATCGCGTGAACGCGAACGCTACGAAGAACTCGCGAAATCTGGTCAACATCCTGAAATTATGGTGATTGGGTGTGGAGACTCCCGTGTAGCGCCCGAAACCATATTCGATGCCGGCCCGGGCGAGGTGTTTGTGATACGTAATATCGCTAATCTTGTTCCTCCTTGCCAACCGGATACGGAAACCTCATTCCATGGTACCAGTGCTGCCATTGAGTTCGCTGTGAATGCGCTTAAAGTTAAGCATATCGTCGTACTCGGCCATGCCAGTTGTGGGGGGATTTCAGCATTCGCCAGTAAAGCTGCTCCGCTAAGCAAACGCGATTTTATTGGTAAATGGATGTCTCAAATTGCGCCTGTTGCCGAGCGCGTGGGCCCTCCCTGCGAAAACCGCTCCGAATGGATTCAGAAGCTTGAGCTCGCTGTCGTGGATTACAGTCTCGAAAACCTTCTGACTTTTCCCGCTGTCACAGAAGCTATTGAAAACGGAAGCTTAACCTTGCACGGTGCCTACTTTGGCGTGGCTACAGGGCTTTTATTCATACGTGACCCCGAAAGTGGTCGTTTCATGCCCTACTGTGAAGAAGCGATAAACTAAAAAACCGCCGTTAAGGCGGTTTAATATAAACACCACTAGTGATCAATCAAGATTACTGTTTAAGCAACGATACACCAGTGCTCCAATCACGCCCCCTACAATGGGAGCCAGCCAAAACAGCCAAAGCTGTTCAATAGCCCAGCTTCCTTGAAATAGTGCCACGCCAGTGGAACGAGCTGGGTTAACAGAGGTGTTGGTAATAGGGATGCTGATAAGGTGTATTAACGTAAGCGACAAGCCAATGGCGACGCCTGCCAGCCCTGCATTTCCACGCTTATGAGTTGCTCCCATAATAATAAAAATAAAAAAGGCCGTTAACAGCACTTCCGCCACTAAAGCAGCGCCTAAGGAATACTGGGCGGGGGAATGCAACCCATAGCCATTTGAGGCAAAACCAGCGCTAGCATCGAAACCTACCTTACCAGAAGCTATTAGATAAAGTGCCGCTCCCGCAATGATGCCTCCCACCACTTGCGCGACGACATAGGGCAAAAGCTCGCTACGAGGAAACCGGCCTCCGGCAACCAAACCGAAGGTCACAGCAGGGTTGATGTGGCAACCAGAAATATGCCCGATGGCATAGCACATCGTTAATAACGTTAAGCCGAATGCTAAGGAAACCCCGGCAAACCCAATTCCTAATTCGGGAAACGCGGCAGCAAATATGGCGCTTCCGCATCCGCCAAAGACCAACCAAAAAGTACCAAAAAGCTCGGCACTGCAGCGTTTCATTAGAGACATGGCTGTTCATCCTTTTTTTATCTTGATGCAAAGGATTCTAGTCAGCTCTTAGCGCTCGCGCCTCCGTCAAAACTAAACAATTGAAAACAATTAACCTTTTCTAACCTTTAGAGCGATCTGCAAGGTTTGGATCGTTCTCGTCGCCGGGGATATTATCCGACTCGTCCGGTAAAGGTGATTCACCGGGTTGACGTTGCGGATGCACATCAGAATCTATCTCGGGCTTGGGTTGAAGCGGCTTTATGGGTTTAGTGCTGCTCGGCGGTGTATCACTGGCGACATCACTGTGCGACTTTTTGAAACTCATCATTGCCTCCGAATCCGATTTATCACGCGCTACACCTACTGAATGTAGTGCAAAACACAATCTTGACCACGTCGAAATGAATCGTAGCGTAAGCGAATATGCCGATACGCCGCCTTATCAAAACCAGTCTCGACTCAAGAAATCCCGTTTTCCCCCAATGCCGTCTGCTCTAAGTGTTCTTTAAGACCATCACTTAAGGTTAATTGCCGTGCTAGCTCATCTAAATAAGCTCGTTCCATAAAACTATCTGCCTCAGTGACCAACACACTGGCCAGATAGATCTCTGCACCTTGTTCTGGGGTAGAAGCAAGCCGCGCTACCGCCACGGGGTCTGCTGGGCCGTTCAACTGCGCGGCCAGCCAGTTCTGATCCTCTGCAGTGCCTTGCAGCTTCTGAAACTCGGTATCAAGTAAGGCTTGTTCGTCTTTCCCGATATGACCATCTGCTTTTGCAGCAGAAATCATCGCTGCAACAATAATGCGGCTGTGGTGCTCAACCTCAGGGGCTGGGAGCTGCGCAAAGGCTTGCGCAGGCTGAACGGGGGTAGCGCCCTGCGCTGCTGTGGCATTCTCTTTCTTCTGCCATTCTCCGTAGGCACGGTAAGCCACCGCACCCAATGCGGCCATACCACCATAGGCGGCTACTTTACCTCCCATCTTTCTGAACTTTTTGTTGCCTAACAACAATGCTAAAGCCCCACCCGATAAGGCTCCGCCCGCAAAGCCTTTCATGGAGGGCAGGCCACTATTATTCTGAGCCCCTTCGGTTTGATTGCCGTTTTGGACCATCCCTTGGGCTGACTGAAGCATTTGCTGCAAGATACCTTGAATCGACATAATTATTCCGCGAGATAAAAAAACTTAGAGACAAGGCAAGTATATTAGTTCCACACCTAGCGTAAGCCCTAACGTACTGGTATAAAAATGTTTATCATTTGATACTGCTATAAGGTTATTACGACCAATTTGATAAAAACATATGACCGACCATCAGTTTACTGTTATTGCAAACCTGCTTAAGCTATGCCCTCATCAACGGGCCAAGGCACACCAGGCCCTGTTCAATGGCAACGGCAATATCGACACGACTAACGACATCGTAGAGCAAATTCGCGCCACCGACGCCGCCATACGAGGGGCTTATGTGATTCATGGACCAATGGACTTTCGTATCACTGTCGGACACAGAGACTTCCATCGCGCCCCCGGTGCATTAGCAATACGCGTCGGGGACACGGTCCGACTTATTGCGCAATCGACCGAACGATGGATACCGGTGCGTGTTACCTCACTACCGAAAACGGCTGCCGATTACTTTAGCGGTGTCATTACCGAGCAACTCGTGCCCGCCAGTCGCTTCCAAGTCGGCAACGCCGTTAGGTTTAGCGAAGATCAGGTATATGTGGAAGAGCCACGGGCATCAAGACGTCAAGCCATTCCTTAAAGAACAAGTAAGGCCTCATCACATCTGCGCTTTAACGTTAGTAACCGCAGGAACACAACTTGCTAACAAAACAATCCTTTTTAGGAGAATGTGATGAGCAGAGACGACATTGACGTTAATAAAGCGAAAAAGACCCAGCAAGACAACACCAAACCCGAGCAAACCCATGTGCCCACACCCGTCCCAGAGCGCGAAATAGAATTACCCGACGAAAAGCAGGAAATTGATCTTCCCAATCACGACCCACAAGACACTACCAAGCATAAAGCGACGCAGTTTGACGGCAACCCGAACCCGCAAGGTGCGCCGAACAACCCACTAGGGCCTAAAGACGATACGCCCGTCAAACTAGAGAAGACCCGAGGACATCGAGATGAGTAGTAACTAGCCACTAGGTCACAACACTGCCCTTCCCTAACTCACACCACAATTAAAAACAAAAAAGGACTTGCAGCGTTGAACACTGTAAGTCCTTAATTTGTTAGGGTAATTTTGGTCGGGACGGAGTGATTCGAACACTCGACCCCTTGCACCCCATGCAAGTGCGCTACCAGGCTGCGCTACGCCCCGAAAGAACGAAACTATAGCACGTGTATTTACGATTTGTCAACACGCGAGGGCTATCTGCGCCTTTTTCTTAGGGCTGGACAGCCTAGGCTATTGGGGCTGCATGGCCTAGGCCATGCAGCCCATCTTCGACTGAGACCACTAGGCCTAGGATGAATTTCAAATCTACCTCGTAGCATTCACAAACATGAAAGAATGCACCGCCGTTGCGTTGCTACGTATCGTTCCTATTGCAAGGAGTCTGGTCACAATGCTTGAGCATCCCCTACCTCAGACTGAACCTCACCCAGTAAGGTGCTGCCGTGATCGCAACTGACCCCAAACTTTTGAAGGGTGTATTGGCAATCAGCTTACTGTTTTCCTTTACACCTACCCTTGCTACTGAGCACGTTACTACGTCGATCGATCGCTACCACAGCGTGATTGAGCAAGCTCGTCAGGGACATTACGAGGACGCCTTGGCGTACTTGGACGAAAAAATAACCCAAAACCCTTTTGATACCTTAGCAAAACGCGACCTCATTGTAGTAAGAAGCTGGGCGGGCTTACACCACAGCGCCCTCACGCTTTATGAAAATCGTGGACTGAATGTACGAAACTCGGATCCCGATTACGTAAAACAGGCTGCTGCTACGTCGTATCTGGAGACCCAACAGCCCAAGGCCGTCTTAGCCCTTATCGCTGACACAACCCGCCTAACCGGACAAGCCCCCTCTTCGACAGAGTGGCAAGTCTTAACACTGCGAGCATTAATTCAAACGGGCGATAGCAGCGCGTTACGTCGCCAACGCGATCAGTTGTTGCTCAAGGCAACAACGGCACGTGAACTTGCCGCGCTCAGCGAAATATTTATGCAAGCTGGATTGGGACATGATGCATTAAGCGCTGCGTCGCTGGCCGTGCAACGTGAACCGCAGAGCGTGCAATGGAAACAGCACTACATCAAGGCATTGCACCATAGCGGCTCTCCTCGCCAGGCTTTAGATTATGCGACGCAACACCAAATCTCGCTTAATCCCGAACAGCTCGCAACCTTAGAAACCGATGCGAACGCCGAGCTCACGCGGCAAAGTTTGCTGCATGCTCGCCAAACTGACGAGCGTTACGCCGTCGCCGAGCAAGCTATCGCACGCTATGACGCGCTATTGGAAAAATGGCAACCAAAACTTGACGCAAATCATCCGATTGTTCAACGACTAACCCTCGATAAGATGCTTGCCCTTAACGCGGCGGCCCGTCCAGCAGACGTTATTAGCGAGTACGAGCGGTTGATTGCTATGGATGCCAGTGTTCCGGACTATGTTCTGGACGCCGTTTCGTCGTCTTATCTCAGCCTACAAGAGCCTGAGCAAGCCGCAGCAATCTATCAGCGTCACGACACCAGTACTGCGTTAAGCTCCGAGGCGATTTGGATTCGTCGTTTGAACCAGAACTATGTCTATCAAGAAAGCGGTATTTTTGCTCAAGCCGATAACGTGCTCGATGAAGCCTTACGTGACACTAGCAAGTGGGTATCGGTCAAAGGCGCGGTAGAAGCCGACCCCAACCCACGTTATCTGGATATACAAACAACCATTGCCTTACGCCAATACTATGCCAATAACCTTCCTCAAGCGCGTGAAACGGCTAAGGAACTACTCACCCAAGCTCCGGGCAACTCACGCTTACGCGTGCACTATGCCAACACATTGCGCGCGAACGGGCTGCCCCGTAAAGCAGAGCAACAGCTAAAAATCGTAGAAACCACAGAGCCTGTGGATCGAGCGCTTCTCCTCAGCCAAGGGTATAACGCCCTTGCTCTGAACGAATGGGAACAGGCTCGTAGTTTGGATGACTACCTGATGACGCATCACCCTGAAACCAACGATGTGCAGCGTTTTCACCGTCGATGGGAAACCCATCAGTTAAATGAGTTAGTCATCAGCACAGGTACCGCTCTGGACTCAGGCAACACAGCCGATGGCGATAACGGCATCTGGTTTAATTCAAAGCTCTATACACAGCCCGTAACCGATGAATGGCGTCCTTTTGTGGGCTACCAGCTCAACCACGCGAAGTACGACAATCGAAGCATTAGCTTTCATACTGGTCTGGCGGGTATGCAATGGCGTAGCCGCAACAATCAGGCTGAAATCGAAGTGAATACCCAAAACTACCGGGACAAGAATCGCGTAGGGGCTCGTGTGTGGTGGGAGCACACCTTTAGTGACCATTGGAAAGGCGGGGTTCAACTGGCCGCCCGTAGCACACAAACACCGCTGCGCGCCTTGAGTCACGGGGTTCACAGCAACCGAGCTGATTTTTATATACAGTGGCAAGCATCAGCGTTAAGCCCGTGGCGCTTACGCTATTCTCCGTCTCGATTCACGGATGGAAACCAACGCAACGAAGTATTCCTAACCGGTCAGACAAGGCTCTTAACTCGCGATCGTTATCTCATTGACGGCATGCTAGAAGCCTCGACATCACGCAATAGTCTCGGTAACACGCAAACACAAGACCGAACGCCTTACTTCAATCCGAAAAGCGACTTTTTCTTGCTTCCAAAACTCGGTTTTGAGCAGCTGCTGCACCAACACTACGAACGACGTTGGTCGCATCGATTGGAACTGGGGGTGGGCACCTACCACCAACAAAGTTATGGCTCAGGCTCGGTGCTATCGGCCTCGTATAAGCACCATCTCGCCGTGAATGATCGCTTCTTTACTTCATTGGGAGTTTCAGCCATGCGACGACCCTACGACGGCATAAAAGAAAATAATCTCAACGTCATTCTTGAACTTAACTGGCGGTTCTAATGCTCACTTTACTACGCCCCTTATTCAAGTTCCTCGTATACAGTGCCGTGCTGCTTAATTTTGCCTGCACGCATTATGCTGAGCCTTTCACACATCCTGCCGAACGTGAAAAGCCTGCTAATGAATCCGCCTGGCGAGAAAACACGTATCTGGTTCTTGCGTGGCATGACGTCGAAGACAGCGACCCCGATCAACGTTTTCTAAGTGTTAGCACCGCCCACTTGCAACAGCAATTTAGTTGGCTAAAAACAGCCGGATACACCCCCGTTTCGGTGGATCAAATCCTTGCTGCCCGAGACCAGGGCAAGCCTCTACCCCCTAAAGCCGTATTACTCACATTTGATGATGGCTATGCAAGCTTCTATGAACGAGTCTACCCTTTACTGCTGGCCTATCAGTGGCCAGCCGTTCTTGCCCCCGTTGGTATATGGCTAGACACGCCAACAGAAAAGATGGTGGACTTTGGGGGCGAAATGGTTTCCCGCGATCGTTTCCTATCTTGGGATCAAGTCGCGCAAATGTCGCGATCCGGTTTGGTTGAGATTGCCGCACACTCTTACAACCTACATCACGGTCATATCGCGAACCCCCAAGGTAATACCCAGCCAGTGGCCGCATCCCGTTACTACGACTCAAAGTCTGGGCAATATGAAAGCGAAGCGCAGTTTAAACAGCGTATTGGTACTGACGTACAACGCATTACAGAGAAAATACAGCAGGTAACCGGCAAGGCTCCACGCGTATGGATTTGGCCTTATGGCCGAGCCAACGGTCTGGCTCTGGCCGAGTTAAGTAAAGCCGGCTACGAAATGGCCATGACATTGGAAGATGGCTTGGCTCATGTCAGCAGCCCACTGAACACCCCGCGCCTGCTCATCAACAAAAATCCGTCTACGATCGACTTTTCGCACTACGTCGTGGCAGCAGAACGCCCCCCGATAAAGCGATTGGTTCACATTGATCTGGATTACGTTTACGATCCCGATCCGGAACAGACTGAACGCAATCTCGACCAACTCGTGCAACGCATCGCTGATCTCAATATTCCCATTGTGGCATTGCAAGCTTTTGCCGACCCAGAGGGAGACGGGTTGATTAAGTCTGTGTATTTTCCAAACAGCGTTCTACCCATGCGAGCCGATTTATTTAACCGCGCGGCATGGCAATTACGAAGCCGTGCCGATGTACGCGTCTATGCCTGGATGCCGGTTTTGGGGCTCGATCTTGATGAAAAGATCACCCGCGTCCATTACCGCGACCCCAATACGCAAGAGACCGTGATTAGCCAATCGCCCTATCGCCGCATCTCTCCTTTTGATGTGCACGGGCGACAACAAATCAAACAACTCTATGCCGATTTAGCCGCTTATACCTTATTTAATGGGCTGCTATTTCACGACGACGCCGTCCTCACAGACTATGAGGACGACAGCCCCGCAGCACATGAACAGTACAACACTCAGGGGTTTCCAGCCGACGTCTTGCAAATCAGAGCGAACCCAGACTTGATGCAACGTTGGACGGAATACAAAACACAGACCTTGAACGATTTTACGGTGGAGCTCGCGCAGGTGGTGAAGGACAGTGCCGGCCCGCAAATACTCACAGCTCGCAACCTCTTCGCCTTACCCATTCTGAAGCCGGAAAGTGAGCAATGGTTTGCACAAAATCTGGATGATTTTCTTGATTTGTACGACTACACCCTTCCCATGGTTATGCCTCGCATGGAGGGCATCGCCCGAAAGGATGAGGACCAATGGATTCGGCGCATCGTGGCTGAAGTCGCCAAACGACCTAATGGCCTAAGTAAAACCATTTTCGAAGTGCAAACTCTGGATTGGAATGCGGCTCCGGGTCAACAGCACATTCCGACCAAAACCATAGCTCACTGGATGGAGGTACTTCAGCGCGCAGGAGCACAACATTTCGGCTACTACCCCGACGACTTTGTGCTTGATCAGCCGAATTTAAAAGAAATTCGCCCAGCAATCTCTAACGAATGGTTCCCCTTCAAACAATGAAAGAGCGTATCGTCGGCATTCTTGCCCTTATCTGCGTCATATTGCTTCCCGCTTATCTTTACCTTAGCGGTCATCAATTCTTTTTGATGCTTTTTATCTTCTTTTATCCATTATTCATGGGGGCCATCTGGATTAGCGGGGCGCTGTACTTCAGGTTCCAATGGGAGCGTCACTGGACGTGGCGGCCCAGCGCACCTCCCGAACTACCCAGTGATTGCTTTGTTAGCATTCTGATCCCTTGTTATAACGAGGAGGCCAACTGCAAAGAAACCATCGGCATGGCGCTTGCCCAAAGCCATCGAAACATCGAAGTGATCGCTATTAACGATGGGTCGAGCGACAACACGGGCCAAATTCTCGATCACCTCAGTCAGCATGACGATCGACTACGCATCATTCACCTTGCTAATAACCAAGGCAAAGCGATGGCCCTAACCATGGGCGCCATGGCTGCACGCAGCCCTTATCTGGTATGCATTGATGGCGATGCCTTGCTGGATCCCGACGCGACTCATTATTTGGTTAACCCCTTAATCACACACCCTCAGGTGGGTGCCATTACCGGCAACCCGAGAATACGGACCCGATCCACGCTGGTGGGCCGCATACAAGTGGGTGAATTCTCGTCAATTATCGGGCTAATCAAACGTACCCAACGTGTATTTGGACGACTTTTTACCGTCTCTGGAGTGATTTGTGCTTTTAGACATGAAGCACTAGAAGAGGTCGATTACTGGAGCCTAAACATGGCGACGGAAGATATCGATATTACTTGGAAATTACAACTGCGTGGCTGGCGTATTTTCTATGAACCTAGAGCCTTATGTTGGGTGTTAATGCCTGAAACCGTGAAGGGGTTATGGCGCCAGCGGCAACGCTGGGCGCAAGGTGGCGCAGAAACTTTCGTCAAGTACTTACCAAAAGTCTGGCACATCCGGCACCACAAGCTATGGGGGCTGTTAACCGACTATTACCTCTCCGTATTATGGAGTTTTTCGTTGGCCATCACCAGCATATTCTGGCTCGTCGAATATGCCACACAGCAAAGCCTACTTGAAACAAGCTCGTCGATCCCCCCTTCTTTCACCGGCCTACTACTGGCTTGCGTTTGCCTGCTGCAATTCTTAACCAGCTTGATTATCGATAGACGCTACGAAGCTGATATCGGCCGTGCACTGTACTGGGTGATTTGGTATCCCTGCGTGTTCTGGCTCATTAATTGTTTAACTTGTTTACGAACCTTTCCCACCGCCATGCTCAAAAGCCGCGGCCGAGCTCGGTGGGTTTCTCCTGACCGTGGCATTGAGAATGGATCATGATCATCAAACACGCTAGACATCCGCTTTATCACACGATTGAAGTCTTACTCACCGCCTTTGGTTGGTTAGCCTTCATTTGGCTAATCACCAAAAGCATACTGTCGCTGATGACAGAGTCGTCAAGCATCGCCGCATTGAGTTTCAGCCCTATCATGCCTACCGTTAGCACCTTGAGTGCCTATCTAATGGTAGCGGCAATCAATACCGGCTTGCTAGCCCTGTGGGCACAAAGCCATCGACAGTTAACCAAACGGCGCTATGTGGATCACAGTGCAATCGATCACTTCAATGCGTCCAATGCGGCACTTTATGGCCTAGACCCCAGTAAACACAACGAACTCAGAGCCAACCGTTTTAGCATTATTTACCACAACCCTAATGGCCATATCGTTCACGTGGAAACCGCCAATTAACAGACATTTCAATGGGGTTTTCATGATTCGCCACTCTCTCTGGAGTGGTTTTTTTTTGCCTATGATCTGAAAGCCTACGCCACATTTATTCGGACATACGGCCTAGGCCTAAAGGACCAAACAGCGTAGGCCGGCTAGCCCATATGTTTAGAACGAAGGGTCACTAATATGCATTGTGTCAGTGCTTGTATCCAGCAGTGAAAAAGACTTTTCTGCAGTACACGCGACGAATTTACGGAGGGTTTCATGCGCAATCTTACATCTCGCTTAGTGGCATATGGCGTACTCGCCTTTGCGTGCACACCGGCTTGGACACAGCCTCAAAGCGAGCAGCGGAATCCTTCTGGTATCACCGATCAAATCGAAGGCACACAAGCCATTATTGAAAGCCAACAACGTCAACTCTTTGGTGATCCTTTGGCTGGCATGGTCATCAATCGCACAGTGACGGTGCAAGGCAACGATTTTTATCGTTTTTTCTCGACTATCTGGCGAGCGAAAGGCCTCGACACTCATTACACCATCGCTATTTACGAGCGCCCTACTGCGCGATGGGGAAGTGAGATCTGGGTCGAGTACCGTCGTCAAGAAATGTTTCATACCTTTTTACCCCCAGCGCGATCCCAAACACGAGCCATCAGTGAGTACGCCGTCAACTTGGTCTTCGAGAACCTGATGGACAGCGAATTTGAACGTTTGCTCATTCACAACCCTGACCTAGCACCTGAAGAATTCTAAGCCAGCAAGGAGAACGACTTGAATACCTACACAACTCGACGTGTTGCTGCTGCTTTCACAGTAGCCCTCGCCTTAGCTGCGACCAGTAGCGTCGCTAGCCCGCTTGTTTATACCCCGGTGAATCCTTCATTTGGTGGAGACCCATTGAACGGAAACTGGCTACTTAATTCGGCACAAATTACCAATAAACACAAAGATCCAGAGCAGGACCGTTTTGGGTTTCAAGAGCGCTCTCCTTTTGAGGACTTTAACGATCAACTAGAGCGCGCGGTTCTCAGTCGTCTGGCCTCGGCCGCCAGCTCTCAATTTATCGATGCCGATGGTCGATTCGTGCCTGGCTCATTTGAAACAGGAAACTTCGTTGTCGACGTAATCGATCTAGGTGGAGGGGCCTTATCCATTACCACACGCGACAAGCTCTCAGGCGCAACCACTACTTTTAGAGTTAATCAGCCATGACATCCGTACAAAAAATCAATAAAACACCACTACGCTCAGGGCCCTTTAATCGAGCACGTTCGCTTACCGTAGCGCTCATTATCAGTAGCCTAACGGCGTGTGTGCATGTGCCGCATCCGCCATCGAACGTCAATAACGCCGCTGTCTTAACACCCGCTACACCGTCCACACAAGATCTCTTGCAATTACCGCCTCCTCGGGCTCGTCTGGCCGTTGCTGTCTATGGTTTCAGGGATCAAACGGGACAATACAAACCCTATCCCGAGAGTTCATTCTCCACATCTGTCACGCAAGGTGCCACCTCGTTGCTCGTCAAGGCTCTTAAAGACTCTCGTTGGTATGTTCCCGTAGAGCGAGAAAGCCTACAAGAATTACTCACCGAACGTCGTATTGTCCGAGCCCTGGATGGCTCTAGCGATAACCAGACCTCTAGCATTGAAATTCCTCCACTGGTTCCTGCAGAAATCATGATGGATGGCGGAATTATTTCCTATGAAAGTAATGTCCGAACAGGGGGTGCGGGAGCCCGTTACTTAGGCATTGGCGCCTCTACCCAATATCGCATTGATCAAGTCACCATCAATTTACGAAGCATCGATATCCGAACCGGCCAAATTCTGCAAAGCGTATCCACCACCAAAACCATTTATTCCTACGAGATTCATCCCAGCGTTTACAAATTCGTGAATTTCAAAGACCTATTAGAAATCGAAGCCGGCGTCACCAGCAACGAACCTGCCCAAATTAGTGTGAAAGAAGCTATCGATTCGGCGCTCGTTCATCTGATCGTTCAAGGCCTTGAGGACGGTAACTGGGAGCTTCAGAGTCGTGCTGATTACGACCACCCTGTGCTATCGCGCTACCGGAATCTCGCGCGCAATCTAATGAGCTATGAGAACTACGCCGCCACACAGAATGCCATTTTTGCTGACGTCGGTTTTGTCAGTGATGGGGCCGAAGCCCTTGTTGTAGAACCCTAAATTTTTGTATTGCCCGACGTTGGAGACCATCGGGCAAACCTAAGCAATGGTCTCTTTTTATGTACTAGGAACCCAGTCATGAAAATTAAATTATCGTTAGTCACTGCAGCTGTAGCTTTTGCATTTGGCGCAGTACCTACCATTGCATCGGCTGATACTGCTACCGTGGGCCAGTCAGGCTCTAACCAAAAAGCCGTTATCGGCCAATACTATAACGGTAGTGCATCAGCTTCCATTCATCAGAGCGGTCAGTCAAACGACGGCTACATCATGCAGAAAAGCAACTCTGGTTCGATCAACGCATCTATCACTGCCAGTAATCGTGATAACGAGGCGGTAGTTGAACAGTTTGGCAACCGTGGTGGTAGCGCTCAGGTTTGGCAGCACGGTAAAGATGGAGACGCCTTTATTCGTCAAGACGGTAACCGTAGCACCACTGCCATGTCTGAAGACTATGGCAGAGATAACAAATCCGTTATCGTTCAAAACGGCAACCAGTCTACAACGGCTTCAATTCACCAGTGGAGCAACAGCAGAAACTCCAATGCCACCATTGAGCAGCGCAACTCGAAAAACGCCACTGCCAAAATTCAGGACGGGGGCAAAGGAAACACAGGTGTCATCACCCAGAATCGCGCTGAAAACACCTCCACCGCAAGCATCCAATTTTTGGGTGGCTCTGGTTGGAACCGATCCACAATCGAGCAAAATAACGTTTCTGGTACAGACGCCCTAACTCAAGTTGCTGGCCATGGCCATAAGTCGGTCATCACTCAAGATTACACATCGCTTTCAGATGCTGAAATCAAACAGTATGGCTACAACAACGATGGCACCATCGAGCAAAGTGGGACGAGAGGCAAACATGGCGCATCCTCAGCATTAAGCGCTACCATTCACCAATACGACACGAATAACAAGGCCACCGCAACACAAGAGGGCCACCGTGTTACCGCATCCATTGAGCAGTACGGTGATAAGCAGCGTGGCCACACTTCACAAAGTGGTCGTGACCTTGAGGCCAGCATTCTTCAATACGGCGAACGCCACTACGCTTCTGTTAATCAGCGTGGCAGTAACCAAGAAGCCAATATTACCCAGTACGGTAAACGCAACACCGCCACTGTGGTACAGCGTAACAACAACCAAACGGCTAATGTCACACAAAGCGGCCGTTATAACGTAGCAACCGTTACACAGCACTAAGCCAATGACGATCATTTAATTGGTTAACACCGTGGGAGAGGGGCTAGCCCCCTCTCACGTCTGCTTAGAGGGTGATAAAAAAAATGAACGCAGATGTAGACCTACAAGTATGGTTGGCAGCCGCCGGTACATTAAAGCCAGGGGTCGTGATCCCTTACGTGCAGAGCCCAACCAATACCACTTTAAAATATAAATTAACCACCACCCATTCATCACCAACAGGAACATCGGTGATACAGCAAGGGGGTGATTTGCAACTTAATGCCAATCAGCCCAAAGCCATTACCGAAATGTCGTTGCAGTCAAATGCCGTTGACAGTTGCAATATTCAACTTCACTTTGAGAACGCTGACGGCAAACAAATGCTTTATAGCTTTCGCTGTCCTGACTAATAGAAGATATCGCTAATTAAGACAAATACAAAAGCTTTGTTACTCTATGAACTAAAATTACCCTTTATGTCGAGTAATTCGGGTTCATTACATGCTATCAACGTAAACCCACCCTCATTCGTTGTTTATATTATGTAGCCAGGAAAATCTATGACGGCCATTCTTGTCGTTGAACCTCATCCCTTACTACGACTGGGACTTTTACAAGTTCTGGCGGAAATCGGGCCTAGCATACGCCTTCGCAGCACCGATTACAGCGATCTAAGCGGTACAGGGGCTCAGTTACAGCAATGCGACTTACTCGTCTTATCCGTACCTGACTCACCCGAAGCCACCGTCATCCTAGACACGGCCATTGTCCGTTATGCGCCAGCATCCATTTTATTATTGTCCGATCAATCGTCCACAAACCTTAGCGCGATCGCTTTGCCGCCGAATGTCGTAGGCCACCTTAGCAAAGACTCTTCACTTGATATTCTGCAAGCCTCATTCAGGCTGGTATTAGCTGGGGGAAATTGTTTCCCTCTGCGCTCAGCCCCAACCGCTCAGGTAAATAAAAAAAGCAGATTTGATCGTTTGCCGAGCATTCAAGACTATACGCCGATTCAAGCCGCTTCTACGGCCACAGCTTCTCAAGCTAAAACTACCGTAAAGGTTGGTGCGCCGCAAAATGAAGCTGAAATGCTAGGGCTGACACCTCGTCAGTACGAAGTTCTACAGCTCTTAGCCCGCGGCCTACCGTTAAAGAGCATTGCAAAAGGGCTTGAAATATCGGCCGCCACAGCAAAAGCGCACACGGAAACACTGTATCAACGGCTTAATGTCCATAACCGTAATGAAGCGGTCTTTGCCGCACTATCTCGCGGAGCCCAGCTTGGCATGGACATTGATTCGCAAGATCTCAATGAATAACGAAGCTAACGCAAAACGCCCCAAACCGATGAACTACGCATACGGCTGGGGGCGTTTTAGCTGCTTTGTGAATCGAACGAGCGCTTACAACATACCTAATTGCAAGCGTGCTGACTCACTCATCATTTCGCGACTCCAGGGTGGATCCCAAACAAGTTCAACATCCACTTCACTTACACCTTGGATAGACAGTAGCTTCAACCTTGCTTCATCCGCAATCATCGTCCCCATGCCGCACCCCGGTGCGGTTAAGGTCATATCCATACGTATATGGTAGTCTTCTTTATCTTTTTGAGTGACGGTGCACTGGTAAACCAGACCCAGATTCACGATATCCACCGGAATCTCAGGGTCGAACACATTCGTTAAAACTGTCCATGCCGCTTCTTCTATGGTTTTTTCGCTAAGAGGAAGCTCAGGCACAAAAACCTCTTCTTCCATAAGCTCTTGACCTAAGGCATCGGCATCTGAACCTTCAACTCGGTACAAGTTACCTTCAACTAATACGGTAAAACTACCGCCTAGTCGTTGGGTAATGGTCGCCATGCAACCCGCTTCAATGGTCACAGGTGAGCCGTACGGAATCGTCACTGCTGGACAATCTCGTTTAACCTCTACATCTTCACGATCGTGATAACTCACAATAAATGCCTCTATTCTGTTTTAGCCACTTCTTGTGCCTGATTAATTGCATTATGCAAGGTATGCCAAGCCAATGATGCACATTTCACTCGGGCCGGAAACTCTTTAACGCCGGAAAGCACTTCCAGTTTTCCCAAGTCATGATCAGGATGCTCGTGGGTGAGCATGGCATGCACATCGGCAAAAAGTGCTTCGACTTCCTCTTTACGCTTGCCCTTACAGGCTTCGGTCATAAGAGAGGCAGACGCCTTAGAGATCGCACACCCGTGACCAATAAAGCTGACGTCTTCAACCATGTTGTCATCATCGATGCGTGCATACACGGTAAGCTGATCGCCACACAAAGGGTTATGACCGTCGGCTGAATGGGTAGCGTCTTCTAACGCCTTAAAGTTACGGGGGCTTCGATTGTGATCAAAAATAACTTCTTGATAAAGCTCTCGCAAACCATTAAAAGGATCGCTCATCATTAAACTCCAAATAGTTTTTGAGCTTTTTTCAAACTAGCGACCAAAGCGTCTACGTCATCAAACGAGTTATACAACGCGAACGAGGCACGTGCCGTCCCCGGTATACCCAAATGCGTCATAAGCGGCATAGCGCAATGGTGCCCTGCGCGAATGGCCACACCATCCATATCCAGAATGGTACCCAGATCGTGAGGATGGATGTCTTTCACTAAGAACGAAATGACACCTGCCTTATGCTTCGCATTGCCCACAATGGTGATGCCCGGCATTTCACTAAGCTGTTCGGTAGCGTAATCCATCAGCGCTTTTTCATGAGCAGCAATTGCTGCTAAACCCACTTCTTGCACGTACTCTAGCGCCTTAGCCAACACGACCACGCCGGCGATATTAGGCGTACCTGCCTCAAAGCGCTGCGGCACAGGAGCGTAAGTGCTACCTGTAAAACTAACAGTATGGATCATATCGCCACCGCCCTTCCCAGGGGGCATCGAATCTAACAAATCGTACTTACCGTATAAAACGCCTGTACCGGTAGGACCAAAGATTTTATGCCCTGAAAATACGTAAAAATCGCAGTCAAGATCTTGCACGTCAACAGCCGCGTGGGCTACCGCTTGTGCTCCATCTATCAACGCCACAGCACCCGCTTCATGTGCCATAGCAATCATTTCTTTAATGGGGTTCACGGTGCCTAAGGCGTTCGAAACATGAACCAAACCCACTAGCTTAGGCTTGTTTTTAAGCAGTTCGCGGTAGGCATCCAAATCCAGGTCACCGCTCTCAAGCACCGGAACAACCTTAATCGTTGCCCCTTTTTCCTCGGCAAGTAGCTGCCAAGGCACAATGTTTGAGTGGTGCTCAAGCATGGTCAGCAAGATTTCATCACCAGCCTGAATGTGCTTTCGTCCCCACGTCGCTGCCACCAAATTAATGCCATCGGTAGTACCGCTCGTGAAAACGATCTCTTCAACACGGGCAGCATGCAAAAACGTTTGCGCCACCACGCGACCCCTATCGTACAAATCGGTAGAGGTCTGGGATAACCAATGCACGCCCCGGTGAATGTTGGCATTAAATTTCTCGTAGAAATTCTGCTCTGCCTCAATCACCACTGCTGGTTTTTGCGTGGTCGCCCCATTATCCAGATATACCAGACGTTGTCCTCGGATCTGCTGCTGCAAAATGGGAAAATCGACACGTCGATCTAATTGCATGGTTGGCTGCACAGTCGGCGTCTCAACGCTCATACTAGCTCCTCGGGTGCTGAACCCCCTGGCAGCAACGCAGCGATACCGGCCGTAGCCCGGGCGCGTAACGTTTCCGATGCAATACGCTCTAAGGTGGCAGCCGCAAAAGCATAGATGAGCACATCGCGCGCATCCGACTCGCTCAAACCACGTGAACGTAGATAGAACAGACTTTCTTCATCTAGCTGACCCACTGTCGCTCCATGCGCACATTTCACGTCATCAGCATAGATCTCAAGCTCAGGTCTTGCATCGGAACGAGCCAACTTGGAAAGCAATAAGCTATCCGAGCGCTGTACAGCATCGGTGCCATCGGCGCCTTCACCCACTACAATTCGACCACTAAAAACACCACGTGCCGTACCCGCTAGGATACCGCGATAGTATTCATGGCTATTACAGTTTGGCGATGCGTGATTAATCACCGTATTGTGATCCACATGACGACGCCCATCGACGTAATACAGCCCATTGAATAAGGTTTCACAGCGCTCGCCATGAAAAATGGTTTTGATATTATTACGCGCTAACTTCGCACCGAAAGACATCGAGTGCGACTCGAAAGTGGACGACTTCTGTTGCTCTACCGAGATATCTGCAATATGTGTCGCGGCAGTGTTCTCTTGCTGCAACTTCAAGTGCACCAGTTTCGCGTCTTGAGCAAGTTGGGCTCGCGTTACCGCATTCGTCAAACTTGCACCGTCATTATGGCTACGATAATGCTCAACCACTGTTACCGAAGAGCCCGCTTCCAAACGGATTAAATTGCGAGGAAAGCTAGCACCTTCGTCTGCCGTACTGATGAAGACGAGATGAACAGGATGCTCGACCAATACGCCAGCATCAACCTGCAATACCGCACCGTCTGTAGCTAGCGCTAGGTTCAGCGTAGCAGGACTAAACCCGTCCTCAACCTCGCCATACACAGCCTCTAGCGAGCCAGCATCGGTATCGAGAGCCTGAGCCAACGAACCCAGCTTAACCCCTTTGGGCAGGGCCGAGATATCCGAGCTGTTTTGGTCGAACACACCGTTTACAAATACGAGCCAATGCCCAGCTTCACCGTTACGCACGGCATTCACTTGCTCGCTGACATCCACTGGCGCAGTGTGTCGGTACGTTTGCTGTTCCATTGCGGCTAACGACGTATGGTGCCAAGCCTCGAGTTTATTTGTAGGCCAGCCTTCATTTGCGAAGCGCTCCAATGCCTGTTGACGACGTGATGTCAGCCACGCTGCCTCTGCACTGGACTGCTTCGAAGCCTCGGCTGCGAATTCAGAGATCCATGTGGGAAGCGTGGTCATACAGCGGCTCCTTTAGCAGCAGCTTCGGCAGCCAACTCTTTGACCCAACCATAACCGCGCTCTTCCAGTTCAAGTGCTAGGCTTGCATCGCCTGAGCGGATGATTTGGCCATTGGACAGCACGTGTACAAAATCAGGAACAATATAATCCAGCAAGCGCTGATAGTGCGTAATAACGATAAGACCACGATCAGGAGAGCGTAGACGGTTAACGCCGTCAGCAACAACGCGTAACGCATCAATATCAAGCCCTGAATCCGTTTCATCCAGAATGGCGAGCTTTGGTTCAAGCAGGCTCATTTGCAGGACTTCATTACGTTTCTTTTCACCGCCTGAGAAACCTTCGTTCACAGAACGGTAAAGGAACTCTTCGCGCATCCCCACTGTTTTCATTTCCGCTTTCACAAGCTTCAAGAAATCAATGGCATCAAGCTCGGGCTCGCCACGTTGGCGGCGGATCGCGTTCAACGATGCTCGTAAGAAATAAGCATTCGATACGCCTGGAATCTCAATGGGATACTGAAAGGCCATAAACAAGCCTTCTCTAGCACGCTCTTCGATCGCCATTTCCAGAAGGTCTTCGCCATTGTAGGTAACCGAGCCACTTTCTATTTCGTAAGCCTCACGGCCTGCCAAGACTTGTGAAAGTGTACTTTTACCCGAACCATTAGGGCCCATAATGGCGTGAACCTCACCGGCGTTAACCTGTAAGTTCAAACCGCGCAAAATCTGTTTGCCTTCAATTGAGGCGTGTAAATCTTTAATATTCAACATGGTAGAGATCTCCTTAACCTACACTGCCTTCCAAACTTACGCCGAGTAGGTTTTGAGCCTCGACTGCAAATTCCATGGGCAACTCTTTAATGACGTCTTTACAGAATCCATTAACAATCATCGACACAGCATCTTCAGCACTTAAGCCGCGTTGCATCGCATAAAACAACTGGTCTTCGCCAATGCGGGAAGCGGTCGCTTCGTGCTCTACACTTGCTGTAGGGTTTTGCACTTCCATTGTGGGAAAGGTGTGAGCCGAACAGGCTTTACCGATTAACAAGGAATCACATTGGGTAAAGTTGCGTGCATTTTCCGCTTTGGGCGTAATTCGCACCAAACCGCGATAGGTATTCATACCTTCGCCAGCAGAAATACCTTTAGAAATGATCGTGCTACGAGTATTTTTACCCATATGGATCATTTTGGTACCCGTGTCCGCTTGCTGGCGATGATTACTGAGGGCAACAGAGTAGAACTCGCCTACCGAGTCGTCGCCTCTTAAGATAACGCTTGGGTATTTCCAAGTAATGGCCGAGCCCGTCTCAACTTGTGTCCAAGAGATGTGCGAGCGCTGTCCACGACAGTCACCACGCTTGGTCACAAAGTTATAAATTCCACCGACACCATCTTTATCGCCTGGATACCAATTCTGTACGGTTGAATATTTGATTTTGGCATCGTCTAAAGCAACAAGCTCTACCACAGCCGCATGCAACTGATTCTCATCGCGCATCGGTGCTGTACAGCCTTCTAAATAGCTAACAGAAGCGCCTTCCTCTGCAATAATTAAGGTGCGCTCGAATTGGCCAGTATCTGGGGAGTTGATACGGAAGTATGTGGATAGCTCCATCGGGCACTTCACCCCTTTTGGGATGTAGACGAAAGAGCCATCTGAAAACACGGCTGAATTCAACGCCGCATAAAAATTATCGCCCGGTGGCACAACGGTACCCAGATACTGACGGATCAAATCCGGATACTCTTGAACCGCTTCCGAAAAAGAACAGAAAATAACGCCGACCTCTTCAAGCTGCTTACGAAACGTCGTAGCCACGGAAACCGAGTCAAACACTGCATCCACAGCAACGCCTGCTAAGCGAGCGCGTTCATGCAGAGGCACTCCTAGTTTTTCATAGGTGCGCAAAAGTTCGGGATCAACTTCATCCAAGCTTTTAGGGCCATCCGCCTTATTCTTAGGAGCTGAAAAATAGCTAATATCTTGAAAATCGATATCAGGATACTTAACAACTGACCACTTGGGATAAGACATGGTTAGCCAGTGACGATAGGCATCAAGACGCCATTCGAGCATAAACTCAGGCTCGTTCTTCTTGGCTGAAATCAGACGAATCGTATCTTCGTTCAGGCCTTTTGGAATCGTAATCGACTCAATATCAGTAACAAAACCTGCTTCGTACTCGCGATCGAGAAACGTATCAAGGTGTTCGTTGACAGTACTCATTTAGAAAGCTCCACTTTTGAAATGTGTGCCGTATTTTGGGATTTGTTTAAAGAAGTAGGCTTGTGTGTTAGAGGGAACTCTGTTGGCGAAGGACGAATCATATCGGCGACACTGACTTCTTCTAAGGTTCGTCGTACAATATCGTTTATTCGCTGCCAATTATTGCGTAAGTGGCAATCGGGCTCTACCGAGCACGCTCCCGGGGTGGCAACACATTCCGTAAGCCCAAAAGGTTGATCATCAAGCGCATCGATAATTTGTGCCACACTTATTTGGTCAGTAGGCAGTGCTAAAGAGTACCCCCCACGGGCACCACGTGTACTAATCACAAGATTATCTTGGCTCAAAAGCTTCAGCACTTTACTGACTGTTGGCTGCCCTAGGCCTAAAGTCGCTGCAAGCTCAGACGCACTATGTACTCGGTCCGGATTCGCACCCATATGAGTCAGTACGAGGGTGCCGTAGTCAATAATTTTGCTGATGCGCAGCATTGAATCATCTCTTTTAAGTCTCTATAGGCATATAGTACCTGTTTGGTACTATATGCGTCAAACATCAGATTTAATCTTGTTGTTGCAGCGCCCACATCGTGGCATATACCCCCTGCTTTGCCATCAACGATTGATGAGTACCTCGCTCAACGACCCGCCCGTTGTCCATCACTAGAATCACATCAGCGTCCACAACTGTTGATAAACGATGGGCAATGATTAATGTGGTACGTTCTTGTGCTATCGCTTTAAGCTGATCTTGAATGGCTCGTTCGGTGCGCGTATCTAAGGCACTTGTCGCCTCGTCTAAAATCAAAATAGGCGGATTCTTTAATAAGGTGCGAGCTATCGCCACACGCTGCTTTTCACCCCCCGATAACTTTAAACCTCGTTCGCCCACCACCGTGTCATATCCATCGGGAAGTTGCTCTATAAAATGGTGAATTCGTGCCGCTTTGGCAGCGGCCAATACGTCGTCATGTGACGCACTGGGCTTTGCGTACGCAATATTATGATAAATGGTGTCGTTAAACAATACCGTGTCTTGCGGGACGATCCCAATGTGCTCTCGCAAGCTGGCTTGAGTCAATGAACGTATATCCTGTCCATTTATTCGAATCTCGCCTGCGTCCACATCGTAAAAACGATAAAGCAATCTTGCTAAGGTTGACTTTCCGGCACCAGAAGCCCCGACCACAGCCAGCGTGTTTCCAGAAGGTATCTCAAAGCTTAGCTCATGGAGGACCTGTCGCCGTAGGTCGTAAGAAAAATCCACTTTTTTGAACTCCACGCTTAATTGTGCACTTTGTAATGCACTCGCGTCGGGGGAGTCCCTGACTTCTTGCTCTTGCTCAAGCAAGCGGAACATACGCTCCATATCCGTTAAGGCATGGCGAATTTCGCGGTACACAAAACCAAGAAAGTTTAACGGTGCATACAACTGCGTTAAGTAAGCGGACACCAGAACAACATCGCCCACACTTAATTGCTCGTTCACCACCCCAGTCGCTGACATCCATAACAAACTCGTCACGCCTATCGTGATAATGACGGCCTGCCCCATATTCAGCAAATTCAACGATACTTGATTACGAATAGCAGCCTTAACCCATTGTGCTAGACCCTCGTCGTAGCGTCGGTACTCATACTGCTCGCATCCAAAATACTTGACTGTCTCGTAATTCAACAAGGCATCGATAGCCCGCGTGTTCGCTCGGCTATCCAACTCATTCATCTCACGCCTAAAACGCATGCGTTTTTCGGTTACAACCAAAGTGAAAACCACGTATGAAGCAATGGTCGCCATGGTCACAAGCGCAAAGGCAGCCTCGAACCGCCATAGTAAAATACCTGCGACCATCACAATTTCTAAGAGCGTCGGCAAGATATTAAATAGCGTGAAATTTAATAAGAAGCTAATGCCCTTCGTTCCGCGCTCAATGTCTCGACTTAAGCCCCCTGTCTGACGATTCATGTGGAAACGTAAGGACAATGCGAATAAGTGCTGGAACACCTGAGCCGAGACACGGCGTATAGAGCCCTGAGTAACGGGAGCAAAAAATGCATCACGTAATTCACCCAGTACGCTGGACAACAAACGTGAAAACCCATAACCGATTAGCGCTGCGATCGGCAACACCATCGCTGTTGGGGGCAGGCTTAGCTCATCAATAATATCTTTTAGGTATAACGGCATAATCACGCTAGCGACTTTTGCCCCAACCAAACACAGCATCGCAACGGCGACACGCCACTTATATTGCCAAACATAAGGAAGTACAGAACGTATCGCTTTTATGGCGTCATTACTTTTAGGCATCTCTGCTTGATTGCTAGAATTCATATTTCTCTTTTTTAAAGCCCAGCCGGATAAACTTGAGCTGAGCAGCATTCTGTTACTACAACATTGTAAGCGTAGCCCCTACAATAGAGACCTTGTATTAACTTTACTGGGACTCGCAGGACACATGGCATCCAACCGCTTCGACTTCAACACCGCACTTCATCAGTGCGCACAGGGCAATCAGGCCGCTCTTCAGCGCATCTACGAACACGAAGCACCCCAAATGATGGCTTTTGGCTTATCGTTATTGGATAGTCCTAGCAAAGCCGAAGAGTTAATACGCGAAACCTTGATTTTAAGTTGGAAAAACGCCATTGGCTTTGATGCTGCACTGGGCAATGGCCGTGCGTGGCTTTACAGCATATTCCGTTACCGCGCCCAAAGCCGCTTACAGCAACAAGCCCAGAACACCAGCGATCACGCGCACTCCCCCTCTCTACCGTCTGCGAACTCAGGTACCACCGCCTTTTTACGTAATGTGATTAGGCTGGATTCTAGCTCCAGACAAATCATTCTTATCGCGTACTTACAAGGTTATAACTACCATCAAATCGCTCAACGCTTAGCCATGACCGCGGCTCAAGCACGCGTGCGACTGCGGGCGGCAATTGGACAGTTACGCAGCTCTGTCGGAGACTCTACAAACCAAACGACAAACGAACAGCAGCTACTCATTGCAGAGTATACGCTGGGCCTACTGAGCGGCACTGAGCACCAACAGATTCAAGGTCTACTGCAACAAGACGATCAGGCTGCACGTGACGCCCTTTCTTGGGAGTACGAGTTACTGGTATTTGCCGATGGGTTACGCCCCGTTCGACCTTCAGATCAACTGCTTTGGCGCATCCAAACCGCTCTGGGTCACGAAACCAGCCAACCCACACCGACAAACCAACAGCCGAACTCACAAGTAACGTCCCGAACGTCCGAAAACAACACCAGCTTTATACCCCAGTTGCTACGTGCTGATGCAGCGTCCAGCCTCTCTATCCCCGAACGTGTAGAGAAAAACAGCGCCGTCTCACCCCAAACAAGCAGCAGCCCCCTTTCTACGTCCAACCCCATCAATACCCCTAACGACAAAAGCGAGACTGCACCTGCTGAACAGACATCCGTTGCTGAACCCAAAAACACGCGCACAGCATCGGCGGCCAAAACTGGAATCACAAGCAGTCTCGCTCGCTTTCTACCCAAAAACTCTGATGTAAAAACGCCAAGCACTCAAGCCAAAACCGAACCGTCCCTCGGCGCGACAGCAGATAAGGAAAGCCATGAAGAGCCCATTACCCCAGCACCTATTAACGCCCCAATTACCAACGAAGTACGCAACCCCACTTCATCGGTAGAACCCTCCTCGACACCAGAGCTCAAACACGACACAAGACGTAGCTTCCCAAGCGCTCGTATCGGAAGCACGTTATGGCGCAGTGTCGCGTTTGTCTTAGCGTTAATCGCATTGGGTTTAGGTGTAAAAATTGCGCTAACACCAACAGAGCCGCCGATCAATGTCATCGAGATGGCACCCACTCAAGCCGCTGTTTTGCAAGCCCCCGGACAATCCTCTAGCCCGGGGTGGATACTGACCGTCGACCCAGAGGGCAATATATTACTTAGCCCACAAGTCGAAACAGAGGTTCTGGATACACAGAGCGCACAGCTTTGGACTCAACAGGCTTCCGCCACCTCTCCCCGCTCATTAGGCCTAATCGATCCGAATCGACCCGTAGCCATTCCTGCAGCACTCATAGGCGAAGTAGAAACTGGCCAAATTTTCGAAATCACACTTGAAAATAAAGGCGGTGCCGTATCAGAAATGCCAACAGGGCCCGTATTATTTATTGGCCGTTTAGTACGTTTCGGCGACACGCCCGCCCCAATTGTTAAGCCTGTGATTACAGAGGCCTCATAAAGCCTGTTGCTCTAGCCACTCTAACTCTTCGGGTACAAAGCCCGCTTTTAAGCGAGCGGGCTTGTTAAATGGCCCTCGTAAACGGGGAGCATCATAACGCTCGGCCATTCTGGGATACAACGCGACGGGGTCTAACTGCTGTTGCTCACACAGCCATCGGTACCAGTAATTACCTAAAGCCACATGGCCCACCTCATCTCGCAGAATAATATCGAGTATTGCGGCCGCTTCATGATCCCCTGCATTCGCCAGTTTTGCACGAACCACAGGGCAAGCATCCAGCCCCCGAGCCTCTAAGGTACGGGGCACAAGCGCTAAGCGAGCCAATAAATCATCTTTAGTCTTCTCAGCCATATCCCACAAACCATCGTGGGCCGTAAAACTACCGTAGTTAAAACCTAACTTTTGCAAATGAGCTGAGAGCAAATTAAAATGAAGCACCTCTTCATACGCCACACTTAACCACCCTCCATAGAACGTGGTGGGCATACTCGGAAATCGCCAAATAATATCAAGGGCTAAATTCACGGCATTGAACTCAATATGGGCCAAGGCATGAATCAACGCTGCCCTGCCTTCTACAGTACCTAAACCGCGGTGCTTAACATGTTGTGGCGCCACGATAACCGGAAGCTCTGGGCGCCCAGGCACCAACCCACAGGCAGGATAGTCAGCCTTAACATCGATAAAAGGCGCAACATGATCATGCAACTGCCGAACCAGTGCCGATTTTCGCTCCGGACAAGAAGCCACTAACGCTTCAAGCGCTTGCTTACGTAAACAAAATGAGGACATAAAAAAGTCCGACTATTGTCGGACCCATTTCACATGAGAGGAGAACACTAGGCTGGCGACTCGGTATCTTGCAACACCTGAGCAAGCGATGCCTGCACAGCCTCAAGATCAGCTCGTAAGCTTTGAAGCTCTGCACCACTTAACCGTACGGCGGCATCCGCATCAAACGGGATATCCGCACGATCACCTAAACGATTACGAGCCCCACTGATCGTAAAGCCTTCGTCGTAAAGTAAGTTACGGATACGACGAATAAGTAATACCTCGTGGTGCTGGTAATAGCGACGATTTCCACGGCGCTTTACGGGCTTCAACTGGGTAAACTCTTGTTCCCAGTAACGTAATACATGCGGCTTAACGCAACATAACTCGCTAACTTCACCAATGGTGAAATAACGTTTTGCAGGAATAGGTGGCAATGTTACCGCTGTTTCTGTGTTCGTCATGATGGATAAGTAAAGAGGTTAGACCTGTAATAATACAGAATCGAAATTAGCCTTTAACATCAAGCGCAATGTCAGCATTTTCGACTGCGCCTTTTAATTTTTGGCTGGCATGAAACGTAACAACTCGACGCGCCGAAATAGGAATCACCTCTCCTGTTTTAGGATTACGTCCTGGACGAGGCGGCTTATCGCGTACTTGGAAATTACCAAACCCTGATAGCTTAACCTCAGACCCCTCTTCTAAGGTGTTACGAATTTCAGCAAAAAACGTATCAACGATATCTTTTGCCTCGCGCTTATTTAAGCCGACATGATCAAACAACATCTCTGTTAGATCAGCCTTAGTAAGCGTATGACTTAAACTCATGAAAACTCCTTATGCCCGTTGGCGCACGTGATGCGTATCAACTAAGGCTTGCAGCAATTGCTGCATACATTTTTCGACTTTGGCCTCATCCAATGTTGCATTAGGATCTTGCAACCAGAATCGCAATGCCATACTTTGTTCTTCTGCGTTTGATTGCTCTCGCCAAATATCAAACAAGCGTATTTCTTTAACGATACCAAGATTTTCATGATTACGCACGGTGTAGCTCAAGGTATCTAACAATTCTTGATAACTGACTGATGTATCGACCCAAAAAGCCAAATCACGTTGCACTACAGGCTGCCTAGACTGCGCAGAAATCTCAGGCAAATCCACCGTTGATAAGAACTGCGTATTCAATTCGAAAACCACGGGCGCACCCTGTAGATCTAAATCTTGCAACCACTTCGGATGCACTTCACCCAGATAACCCACCGTTTCGTCTTCTAGCAGGATACGCGCACTTCTGCCCGGATGTAACGCGGGATGTTCTGCTGGCACGAAACGTAGTTTCGACGCATTCTTTCCGAATAAGGTCTCTACATTACGTTTAACGTCATAAAAATCAACCAAACGATTCGCAGAACCCCATTGCTCAGGATGAGCTGGGCCCCAAGCGGCGCCGGATAGATACACAGGCTGGTTAACTCCAGCCACCGTTAAATCGCCATTCTCGATACTTTGGTCACGATTAAAAATGCGTCCTAGCTCGAAAACCCGCACGCGCGACTGACGATGCTTTGCGTTATGCTCAATATTAGCCAGCAGCCCACCGATCAGCGAGGAACGCATTACCGACAACTGGCTTGCAATTGGATTTAACAGACGGATAGGATCAGCGTTTCCGTGTAGATCGTGCTCCCAGCTTTCTTCTACAAAACTAAAGTTGATGACCTCTTGGTAGTCCATGGACGCCACCGCCGCACGTAGTGCATGCGGCCCACGCGTGGTTTCGAGCTGCACATGCATATCGGCGCGCGCACGTGGCGGCACATCAGGAATACGCTCGAAACCGTAGATACGAGCCACTTCCTCAATGAGGTCTTCTTCTATACGAATATCAAAACGATAACTGGGCGGTGTAACCGTAAACACACCGTCATTAAAGGTGAAATCAAAACCTAAGCGCTCAAAAATTTGACTGATTTCGTCACCATCTACCGCTACACCTAATACACGGTGACAGCGCGCCAAACGCATAGACACTGGCTCACGCGATGGAACATTAATTTTTTGATCATCGACTGGGCCTGCTTCACCCCCACAAATTTGCAGCACTAAGGCAGAAATGCGCTCGACGTGTTCAACAATGTGCTCAAAATCCACACCGCGTTCATAGCGATGGCTAGCGTCAGAATTAAACTTATACTGGCGCGCACGGCCCATAATGGCCTCGGGCCACCAAAAAGCGGATTCGATATAAATATCTGTGGTTTCTAGCGTTACAGCTGTATCCTCACCGCCCATGATTCCAGCTAAGCTTTCGACCTTTCCTGCTGAGGCGATGACACCGACCTCGGGGCCCACTTTCACAACCTTACCGCTTAAGAGTTCAAGCTCTTCACCTTCACGGCCCCAGCGGATTTCAAGCTGGTCTGAGACTTTACGTAAATCAAAGATATGAGAGGGGCGCCCTAACTCAAGCATGACATAGTTAGAGATGTCGACCAACGCCGATAGCGAGCGTTGCCCTGAGCGCTCTAAGCGCTTTACCATCCAGTCAGGGGTCTTAGCATGCGCATTCACACCCCGGACCACTCGTCCCACAAACCGACCACATAGATCAGGCGCTTCGACAGAGACAGCAAGACGATCTTGAATCGTCACAGGCACTGGAGAAAAATCAGGTACTGTTAACGGCGTACCGGTTAATGCAGAAACCTCGCGGGCGACCCCGAGAACCGATAGACAGTCAGCGCGGTTTGGCGTCATCTTCAACTCGAACACCACATCGTCCAAATCTAATAACTCACGTATATCCGTACCGGCTACGCTGTCTACGGCAAGCTCGAACAAACCTGCATTTTCATCAGACAAGCCCAGTTCTTTTGCAGAACACAGCATACCGGCAGAAGCTACACCACGCATTTTAACCGGACCGATTTTAAAATCGCCGGGCAACACTGCACCCACTCTAGCGACTGGAACCTTAAGCCCCTCGGCAGCGTTAGGTGCGCCACAAACAATTTGCAGTAATTCCCCAGACCCATCATCAACTTTACAAACGCGTAAACGATCAGCGTCTGGGTGTGGAGTCACTTCTACGATATGGCCAACCACCACATTCGAAAAGGCAGGCGCAGCGGTGAATACCTCTTCAACCTCTAGACCTGCCATTGTTAAACGGTGCGAGAGCGTGTCTGCATCCAGTGGGGCATCAACAAACGAGCGTAGCCAAGATTCAGAAAGTAGCATGATGAAAGCGTAAGTATTGATTAAGTGCGGTTAGCCTACATACTTATGAAAGCAATAGGCCCGTAACGACTGGAGCAGGCTCTAGTGAGTGAATTGACGCAAAAAGCGTAAGTCACCTTCGAAGAATTGGCGCAGATCATTGACACCATAGCGCAGCATGGTCAATCGCTCTAGCCCAGAACCGAAAGCAAAGCCGATGTATCTTTCTGGATCCAAACCAAAATTTCGAACTACGTCAGGATGCACCTGCCCTGATCCCGAAATTTCCAACCATCGCCCTTGATTCGGCCCTGATGTGAACATCATATCGATTTCGGCGGAAGGCTCGGTGAACGGGAAGAACGAAGGTCTGAAGCGTACAACCAAATCATCACTTTCAAAAAAAGCGCGTAGAAAATCGGTATACACCCCTTTTAGATCAGCAAAAGAGATATCCTCTGCAATCCATAAGCCTTCAACCTGATGGAACATGGGTGAGTGCGTTGCGTCACTATCCACCCTATACGTACGACCCGGAGCAATCACTTTAATGGGAGGCTTATGCATCCGTGCATAACGAACCTGCATTGGACTAGTGTGGGTACGCAACAGTAGCGGTAAACCCTGCTCATCGTTCATGTCCACGTAGAACGTATCTTGCATGGACCGAGCTGGATGATTCTCAGGATTGTTTAAGGCCGTAAAGTTAGTCCAGTCGTTTTCGATTTCGGGACCATCAGCCACATCAAAGCCGATAGAACGGAATATGGCTTCCACACGTTGCCAAGTTTGTATAACAGGGTGTATGCCCCCTACGCCTTGACCACGCCCTGGTAAGGTGACATCAATGGTCTCTGACGCCAACTTACGCTGCAACTCGAGCTCGGCAAGCTCGGCGCGACGGTCATTAAGAATATCTTCGATTTGGCGCTTCAGCTGATTAATGCGAGCACCCTCGGCTTTTTTCTGCTCGGGCGCAAGCTGAGCCAGACCCTTTAACAACGCCGTAATTTCACCCTGCTTTCCTAGAAACTGGGCTTTTGCGTTTTCCAATGAGGCTGCGTCTTTAGCATTGCTAAATTGCTCTTGTGCTCGAGAAATTAAATCGTCTACCGAAATGGTCATGGTCTTGCGTGTCCCAAAAACAAACGGAGCCCACACAGAGCCCCGTTTGTAATCATACAGAATCGAATAAAGCTAATTAAGCAGCTAAGGCAGATTTAGCCTGTGCTACGACTGCAGCAAAACCAGCTTTATCGTTTACCGCCATGTCAGCTAGCACTTTTCGATCAAGTTCGATGTTAGCTTTGTTCATGCCAGCAATAAATTGGCTGTATGTTAGATCGAGCTCGCGGCAAGCAGCGTTGATACGTGTAATCCACAAAGCGCGAAATACGCGTTTACGATTACGACGGTCGCGATAGGCATACTGACCTGCCTTCATTACCGCTTGTTTCGCTACACGATAGACCGTACTGCGACGACCACGAAAGCCTTTAGCTTCAGCTAAGACCTTTTTATGACGAGCGCGGGCATTAACCCCACGTTTTACGCGTGACATAGTAAATCTCCGTTATCAGGCAAAAGGCATCATAGCTTTCACGGATGCTACATCAGCATCGTGAACCGCAACTGTTCCACGCAGTTGGCGCTTGTTTTTAGTGGTTTTCTTAGTAAGTATATGACGCTTGAACGCCTGACCCCTTTTGATGGAGCCACTACCGCGAACCTTAAAGCGCTTGGAAGCACTTTTTTTGGTTTTCATCTTAGGCATGATGACACTCTATAAAGTTGTGACCGACGGTGGCTGTCAAAACCCCTGACAACACTTGCTAAACCGGCAAGACACTTATTGTTATCCCACAGCCCTATTGCGCGGCAAGCACAATAAGACCATGAAAAGCTCATCATTATATCTGGATCAAATAAATATGTCTAATAGTTCAAGCCTTCTTTCGCACTACCCTCGATACTGTATGGCTTGCGCTACATGAGCCAACTCGATTTCTTCACTATGTGCCGCATCGGCAATGGTTCTAGCCACCCGCCATAAACGGTGGATGGTTCGATTTGACCAACTCCACTTTAACGCACTCTGCTCTAGTAAGGCAGAAGCCGCTTTATGCATCGGCGCATAGACTCTCAACTGATCTACACCTAACTGAGCGTTTAGACACTCCTGACGTTTAAGCTGTTTACTTCGGATTGCAATAACTCGCTCGCGCACCACACTCGAACTTTCACCGCTTGGGCCACCGAATAACGAAGCGCCATCGCTGCTTAAACGTAAACGGATATCCAATCTATCTAAGAAGGGTCCCGACAGCTTCCCTGTGTAACGCTCGATACGTTCTGGCGTACAACGACAAACCTCCACCTTATGTCCATACCACCCACAAGGACAGGGATTCATTGCCGCAATCAATTGAAATCTTGCCGGAAAAACAAGACTACGGCTGGCCCTAGCGATGCGTATTTCACCTAGCTCTAAGGGCTCTCTCAAGGCTTCAAGCGAGCGCCTATCGAACTCTGCCACCTCATCCAAAAAAAGCACACCGTGATGAGCCAAGCTGATCTCGCCCGGACGCGGACGCACACCCCCTCCGACCAAAGCCGCCACCGAAGTGGAGTGATGTGGCGACCTAAAAGGCACTTGCCAAGATAAACGCTCGGCCTCCCCCGCCACCGTAGAAATAGCGGCAACCTCTAGTAATTGCTGCGTACTTAAAGGGGCTAATAAGGTTGAAAATCGTTGAGCAAGCATGCTTTTGCCCACACCAGGCGTGCCCACTAACAGTGAATTATGCCCTCCCATTGCCGCGATCTCTAACGCCTGCTTCGCACGCGACTGCCCCTTAATTTCGGACCAACAGTGTGTCGCACTGAGAACTTGCGCCTCCGGCAACATTGGCGGAACAGGGCTAGAAGGCTCGGGCGCACATAACATGGAAGTAAGCTCTTTAAGTGTAGCCACTCCATACACGGCCAAACCCTCAACCAACGCGGCCCTTTCAGCCCCAAGACGAGGCATAACCATACGTCGTAGGCCTAAAGCCTTAGCACCTAACGCCAAGGCCAGCGCAGTAGACAGCTCAACAACAGCACCAGTTAACGAAAGCTCGCCCGCAAAAACATACTGATCCAAGTCTGGCGGCTCTATGCGGTTCGTCGCCACCCCGCTATGAACCAATTGCCCAGACGCTTGCAATAGACCCAGGGCAATGGGTAAATCAAAATGCGCAGCGTCCTTGGGCAAGTCTGCCGGCGCCAAATTAACCGTTATCCGAGAAGCAGGAAAATCGAAACCACTGCTCACAATGGCAGAACGAACACGCTCGCGGCTTTCTCGCACTCCGGTATCGGGAAGCCCCACGACATTAAAGGCTGGCAAGCCCACGCCCACATGCACCTCAACTCGTATCGCATGCGGTGTCACGCCCGATAACGCACAACTATTGATGACGGCGAGTGACATCCTTGCTCCGTATGAATAAACAGAACAGT
This sequence comes from Paenalcaligenes sp. DL 463, assembly GCF_057475185.1. NCBI lineage: Bacteria > Pseudomonadati > Pseudomonadota > Betaproteobacteria > Burkholderiales > Alcaligenaceae > Paenalcaligenes > Paenalcaligenes sp. DL 463. The sequence continues at coordinate 1,731,605 of NZ_JBYBKX010000001.1, forward strand.
ATGATGTGAATGGAGGGGTTTACGCCGCGCCCAGCGACCAACTATCCATGGGGAAAACCACGTCAAAACAACGTAACGACAAAAAAGCCAAGGCAATTGACCTTGGCTTTTAACAACATTAAAGCAATAAATCGAATAATGAAAAATGCTTTTACGTATCACGTTTGTCTGTTGTGGGTGACACATTTTCGACAGTAGGCGCAGAGGAGTTAGCCTGCGACTGTGCCTCTAACACCTGAACCCGAGACTCAAGTGCAGCAATGCGCTCTAGCGCCCGAGCAAGCAGTGCACTTTGATCATCGAACTCTTCACGTGTTAATAAATCCATACGCGTGAAAGTTTGCGTCATTAATGCACGAACGTTTTTCTCAATATCCGCTGCCGGGCTTTTTGCGATCAACTCAGAAACGTTTTTCTGTAGTTCGTTTAACCAATCGGTGCGTGGATTCATAATGGCCTCGAAAATTTCAATAACAATGCCTTAAGTGTATAGAAAAATGGCTGCGCAAGGCAGCCATTTTTTAAAAGAGACTTAAGTCTTAATTAAGGCTTAACTTCTTCTGAAGGTTGAGCTGGGTCTTGCGGCTCTACACCATTTCCAACTTTATCTTGAATTGCAGCATCAGCTTTGGCTGCACCCTCTTTAATACTGTCACCCACTTCATCTGCAGTGCGCGAGGCAGCATCTTTTAGCTCTTCAGCCTTTTCCTTAATGGCATCGCCTGCTTCCGCAGCGTCGGCTTTCAGCTCATCAGCCTTTTCTTGAACATCCGCTTTAGCTTCTTCTGCATCAGCTTCAAGTTCATTAGAAGTCATTGGCTCTGAGGCCATGGGGTCAGGGGCAACCGGGGACGCGGGCTGTGTTTCAACAGCAGGTGCAGGCATATCAACCGCCGCATTATCCTCACCTTCCGAGCAAGCTACTAAAAGGCTTAACGATGCCACAGCGGCGATTACGGCAAGATGTGAACGAGTTTTTTTCATAACTATCCTTACTTGGTCCTAGGTCGCATTAATACTTAATGTCAGGCGCTGATGCGACATACAGGCTGACATCAACCACTTGTGTGTTACAAGTTCATGAATCCTATTCTAGCCACAGCAACAACTCAAAAACCAGAGCTAGTGTAAATCCTAATTTCAACGTTATTATTTTTCCGAGCTTATTTTTGTACTTAAGCCTTATTTTTCAAGCCTTAAGAAGAAAACGTCAAAAAACTTAAAGGATACATATTGATACAATTAAGCGTACTATAGAGGAAAACAGCAACGCAATCAAACAAAATAACGACGCCTACTGTTAAATCATCAGGGTCGTCAATCGGCTATTTGTCAGAGGCTAGACAAACTTAACCGTTCACCTCGGTTTAATGCCGGTGCCACGAGCGTGCGTAACTGCGTGGAATGAGCCATCCGTATCTCCTGCTTAACATCCAATAGCTGTGCCGGATGCATTGAAAAGCAGGTCAAACCCAGCCCAAGCAACAAGCGAGTAAGCGTAGCGTCCCCCCCCATTTCTCCACACACGCTCACGGGAATATTGAAGCGTTCGCCGGCATTAATAACTTGAGCGATAAGCCGCAGCACAGCTGGATGTAAAGGATCATAAAGATCGCCGACGTCAGCATCCCCTCTGTCTACCGCCATCACATACTGAATTAAATCGTTCGTGCCAATAGACAAAAAATCTAAACTAGCAGCAAAGGGCTCGATAGCAATTGCCATTGCGGGCACTTCAACCATAGCGCCCAGTTTAATATCTGTTTCATACGCCACACCTGCCGCAGATAACGATGCTTGAGCCTCAAGCAGAGCTTTACGCACAGCGACGATTTCTTCCATCGTGGAGATCATGGGGACCAGTATGCGTAACGAGCCATATACCGAGGCTCTTAATAACGCCCGTAACTGAGTCTGAAAAAGCTCAGGGTGCGCTAAGCAATAGCGAACAGCCCGCAAACCCAACGCAGGGTTCGTTGCTACGGTTTGCTCGCCGTCTAATACTTTATCTGCCCCGATATCAAGAGTACGGATGGTAACGGGCTTGCCCCTCATCGTTTCCAACACCGTACGATAGGCTTCGAACTGCTCTTCTTCGCTGGGAAGCAACTGCCTACCCATAAACAAAAACTCACTGCGAAACAAACCGATGCCATCCGCTCCGGCTTCGTAGGCCTCAACTGCCTCTTCTGGAAGCTCTATGTTGGCTTCTAGGTGTACAGGCACCCCATCCAGCGTAATGGCTGAGGAGTTCCGCAACGATTCTAGCTTGGCACGCGCATCACGAAACTCACGTTGTCGTGTCTGGTATTCGTTTAGTACACGCTCGGGAGGGTTCACCATCACCACGCCCGTAAAGCCATCCACGATGAGCAAGTCCCCTTCTCTAACTAACGTCCTGAACCCCCCTAGCCCCACTACAGCAGGTACATTCAAGCTTCGCGCAACAATGGCAGTATGGGAAGTAGGCCCACCAAGATCCGTTAAAAAAGCAGCAAATTTAGCGCCTCGTAAGGCCAACATATCATCGGGTGCTATGTCCCGAGCCACTACAATTAACGCCTCGGCAAGCTCACCATCACCCCAATCCGGCTCCGGTACCGAGCGATGGTTTCCTGACAGCAGACCTACGACACGCTCTATTACCTGCCGTACGTCGGAACCCCTCTCGCGTAAATACTCATCTTGCATGGCAGAAAATCGCTCAAGCAAAATTTGACTTTGAGTAGTCAAGGCCCATTCAGCGTTATAAAAACGTTGCTGAATAAGTTCGGCTGTTTGCGAACGAAGCAGCGTGTCATCAAGGAGTAAGGCGTGCACCCCTAACAGGCCAGCCATTTCCTTAGGTGCATCAGCAGGTAGAGTAGCAATCAGGTGTTGAATATCATTTCTGGCCTGATCCATTGCCTGATAAAGCCGTTCGCACTCTGATTGCACTGCGTCATTTGCAATACGATAGTGTGGGACCTCAAGCGAAGTCGCCCCCATAATCACAGCACGGCCTATTGCGTAGCCATTGACTACACCTTGACCCTTACCGCTAAACATCGCCGTATTCTGGGCTGTTTTTATTTGGGTAGTCATTATGTTGTTGCCTCCTGCATTCTTCTTATCGTTATTCGCCCTCACCAAACTTATCGTCGAACAACAGCTTGATGGATTCGAGCGCCTGAGCCTCGTCATCACCTTGCGCATCGATTGTTACTGTAACGCCTAGCCCTGCCGCAAGCATCATGACCCCCATAATACTCTTCGCATTGACTCGCTGTTCGTTTCTGGCGATATAGACCTCGCTTTTGAAGCTCGAAGCTAATTGCGTCAGTTTCGCTGCAGCTCGTGCGTGCAAGCCTAATTTATTACTAATAACAATATCAATGGATGGCATAACGTAATACTTCAGTTGAATAAGTGACGTTTTAGGCAGACCGGTCTATGGTCATAATCCCGCGCATGGCCCCATTTCGAATCGCTTCAATAAAGGTGCTAGGGTCGGTGTGACGGTCGCCCACTGCTTTTAACACCATGCCAAGATTAGCCCCCGTAATCAGGTCTACCTCAGCACCTTCTAATAACGATTTCTTAAAAGCGGCTTGAGCAATATTAAAAGGAGTTGCCCCAATAAGATCGCACAGTATCAGGGAGCTTCTGGTGCTTGATGAAATCAATTCGCACAAATGCTGGACGTGGGGCTCCACATGATCCGTCACACCAATATCCAACACCGTCAGTTGATTGGTGTGACCATAAATGTGTTTAACACACGCGGCAAATGCACTACCCAACGGCTCGTGCATGACCAGGATGATTTGAGGATAGTTAGTGCTTAACCGCATCTTCCAATGCTTGAGCGAATGCCTGTGCTACATCAAAACCCGTTTGTTCTGTAATTTCAACAAAGCAGGTAGGGCTTGTGACATTGATCTCGGTCACATAGTCACCGATCACATCTAAGCCTATAAGCAGCAAACCCCGTTTTGCGAGCGTTGGCCCTAAGGCCTGAGCAATCTCTTTGTCGCGTTCGGTTAAAGGCTGTGCTACACCGCGGCCACCGGCCGCCAGATTGCCTCGCGTTTCGCCTGCTAATGGAATACGTGCCAAGCTAAAAGGTACCGCCACACCGTTAATCAAGATAATACGCTTATCGCCTTTCTCGATCTCAGGGATGTAGCGCTGCGCCATAATGGTTTGCGTGCCTTGCTCGGTCAGGGTTTCCAGAATGGCACCTAGGTTCGGCTCATCTGGCCGTAAGCGAAAAATACCGGTACCACCCATACCATCTAATGGCTTCACAATCACGTCTTGCTGCGCCTTGTAGAAGGCACGTAATCGCGCCATATTACTCGTGACGAGTGTGGGAGACGTGAACTGCGAAAACTCAGTAATCGCTAATTTCTCGGGGTGATTGCGTATACCGGATCCCGTGTTAAAAACCTTGGCCCCTTGAGCTTCTGCAAACCCTAACAAATGAGTCGAGTACGCGTACTCCATATCAAAGGGCGGATCTTTACGCATAACGACAGCATCAAAAGCGGTTAATTCAGATTCACATGGCTCACTTAAGGTCGTCCACCAATCCGCGTTACGTAGATCGGCATCGTCAGCAATGGTAATCGCTTGTGCAGTGGTACGTACCCGCCCAGCCTCGATATAGAGATCGGATTGCAGCGTGACACTGATTTTATGCTCACGCGCAATTAATGCGCGCATCATGGCAACAGAAGTGTCTTTATACGCCGATAAGCTCGGCAAAGGATCGGTGATGAATAAGACGTGCATGCTTCACTCTAAACAAAACCCTTCATGATGCTCAGCCTCATGAAGGGGTAAGCGAACGCGGCAAAACCGCGCTCGCAGAAAGACAGCTAAATCTAGTGCCTATAGAAACCGCCGAGTCGTTAGCTAGTTGCTTTCTTTTTAGGTGCCAACACCATGATCATTTGGCGACCTTCTAACTTAGGCATGGACTCGACCTGACAAAGATCTTCAACATCATCACGCACACGCTCAAGCACCCGCATACCTAACTCTTGATGAGCCATCTCGCGACCGCGGAATCGTAGTGACACTTTGACCTTATCACCGTCTTCAATGAAACGTCGAACATTACGTAGCTTAACGTTATAGTCGCCTTCGTCCGTAGCAGGACGAAACTTAACTTCTTTAAGACTGATGATCTTTTGTTTGGCTCGAGCTTCTTGCTGGCGCTTTTGCTCTTGGTAACGAAATTTACCGTAATCCATTAGCCGACAAACAGGCGGCGCAGCTTGTGGTGCAATCTCGACCAAATCAACGTCGTGCTCTTCTGCTAAGGCCAAAGCATCTGGTACCTTAACTATACCTAGTTGCTCACCCTCAATACCAATGAGTCGCACTTCAGGAATACGGATTTCTCCGTTGATGCGATGTTTTTTTTCGGTTGCGATGTCTAAAACTCCAAAAATTAAAATCAAATAGTGAACCCAACAGGCCCAAAATGGCTACTGGCGAGTTTCAACTTCTACTTTCAAACGAGCAACAAAATCCGACACAGGCATAACGCCTAAATCGAGAGCGCCGCGACCACGCACGGCCACTGATTCAGTCGCTGCTTCTTTATCACCTACCACGAGTATATAGGGAACTTTTTGCATGCTGTGCTCCCGAATTTTACGGGTGATTTTTTCACCACGCAAATCAGCATTAACGCGTAGGCCTTGCGCTGTTAGTTTACGAGCCACTTCACGAGCATAATCAGCGGAGGACTCGGCAATACAACACACCACTGCCTGTTGAGGTGACAACCAAACGGGCAAAGCGCCTGCATGGTTTTCTATAAGCATACCAATAAAGCGCTCGAACGACCCTAAGATAGCCCGGTGAAGCATAACGGGCGTACGGCGTTGGTCATTCGCATCGACATACTCGGCTCCCAAGCGCTCAGGCATTGAGAAATCAACCTGAATCGTCCCACACTGCCAATGACGTCCAATCGCGTCTTTCAGTGTGTATTCGATTTTAGGCCCATAAAACGCGCCTTCGCCCTCGGAGACTTCGAATTCGCAATCGGTATGCCGTAGACTTTGCATCAGAGCCGCTTCTGCTTTGTCCCATACCTCGTCAGAACCAATGCGTTTTTCAGGGCGCGTCGCAACTTTGTACAAAATCTCTGTGAAGCCAAAATCGGCATAGACCTTTTGTAGCGTAGCGGTAAAGTTCGCGCACTCTTCCTGCAACTGGTCCTCAGTACAGAAGATATGACCATCATCTTGCGTAAAGCCACGCACTCGCATCACACCATGCAATGAGCCTGACGGTTCATTTCGATGGCATTGCCCAAACTCGCCGTAGCGAATGGGTAACTCACGATAAGAGTGAAGCCCGGAATTAAAAATCTGAACGTGCCCCGGGCAGTTCATTGGCTTCAAACCATACAATCGATTTTCGGACTCTGTCGTGAAAATATTCTCTGCGTAATTATCCCAGTGTCCTGTTTTTTTCCATAAAGACAAATCCAGAATTTGTGGCGCCTTAACTTCTTGGTAACCGTTTTCTTGGTAAACCTTACGCATGTACTGCTCAACTTGTTGCCAAATTGTCCAGCCTTTAGGATGCCAGAAAATCAGCCCTGGAGCCTCATCTTGAAAATGGAACAGATTAAGCTCGCGGCCCAGACGACGATGGTCACGCTTCTCGGCCTCTTCAAGCATATGCAAATAAGCCGCTTGCTCGTCTTTGGTCGCCCAAGCCGTGCCATAAATGCGCTGTAGCATTTCATTATTGCTATCACCGCGCCAATACGCACCCGCTACTTTCATCAGCTTAAATACACGTAACTTTCCGGTCGAAGGTACGTGGGGGCCACGACATAAATCGATGAAATCACCGTTGCGGTACAAGCTGATCGTCTGATCTTGTGGGATAGAAGCAATAATCTCAGCCTTATATTCTTCGCCCATCTTACGGAAGAACTCAACGGCATCATCACGCTTCCACTCTTCGCGCACAACGACTTCGTCCTTACGCGCTAACTCTGTCATTTTCTTTTCAATATCACGCAAATCGTCGGGCGTGAAGGGGCGCTTATAAGAAAAGTCGTAATAAAAACCATTGTCGATAACAGGTCCGATCGTTACCTGCGCCTCAGGAAACAACTCTTTCACGGCGTAGGCAAGTAAGTGAGCGGTAGAGTGACGAACCACTTCTAATCCGTCAGCGTCTTTTACGGTCACAATGGCAAGTTCAGTATCACTATCAATTACATAACTGGTATCGACCAACTGCGGCTCAGATCCATCAACACTTACTCGCCCCGCTAACGCAGCACGTCCCAGACCAGTGCCAATAGACTGCGCCACTTCTCCAACAGTAACAGGGCCTTCAAACTCGCGCTGCGAGCCATCCGGTAATGTGATGTGAACCATAAGACTTCCTGAAAATAAAAAACGCGGCATGAATGCCGCGTTTCGGTATTTGGTCTGCTTAAATCAGCATGCGAACACAATGCGGCGAACGGCTACGACTGCCTGCGGGTTGTTCGCGTAGAGGTCATTAATTTAGATCCTGAAAGCTGATTAAAACATTAACTGAAATAGATGCTAAGAGTTTAACACCCCGCCCTTAAGTCCGCATCTTTTATCATACTTCCCTGCCCGCAGCGTCATACAACACGGACCCTTTGGGCTAAAACGTTGTATAAATACCATTAGCATGCACAGCTAGTTACTCACCCGTACAACTTTGAACCCTACCCTTTGCTCGCTTCCTATAAGCTGTTTCTCATAAAGAGTAACCCGAGCGCACTTCGTTCGTAGTGACACCTAACCTTGGTTATCCCTCACTTTAGAGTCCTTGGTATGAGCAAAACAATCGCCGAAATCGTAACGTTCATGCAAAAGAACAACTTACGTCTTGTGACCGCAGAGTCCTGTACTGCAGGTCTGATCGCTGCAACAGTCGCCGATGTGGAGGGGGCGGGACAATTGTTAGATTGCGCCTTCGTTACTTACTCGCCCGAGGCGAAAAAACGCTGTCTTCACGTCAAGCAAGAAACACTCGATAACTACAACCTAACCAGTGAAGCCGTTGCCGCTGAGATGGCCATGGGAGCATTAACCGAAAGCCCCGCCAATTTAGCCATAGCCAATACTGGAGTGGCTGATAGTTCAGATCCGCAAATACCCGCTGGCACACAGTGCTTCGCTTGGGCTTTTCGCCACAGCAATCATGGTATTAGCGTATATAGCGAAACCACACACTTTGATGGGGACCGTAATAGTGTCCGCGAACAGAGTGCCTATTACGCCTTACGCCGCATCCCCTACTACGCAAGTCTTAACCGCAACTCACCCGAGTAATCGCACCAATTTCGTCGGTATGTAAATTAATTCTGTCGGGACGCATCTCCATCGTCGCAACCGCGTTCGGACGTAAAATACGTACAGGGCCCGGCAAGCTCTCTAACACCACGTCACTTTCAGAAAAGCCGACCAAGTGCTGTAAGTCATCGGCATTACATGTGTAGCCATTCGTCGCCGTGGTGGGCGCCTCTGCGGTTTGCTGTTTATTCATCGCCTGACACCCTGCCAATAACAACCCTGCCGATATGATGGTTACGACTTTCATCCAATGTCTCCGAGACGGTGATAGTAAAGACTTCTTTATAAACGATTCTCTGCTTGGGAGTATGACAAGCTGTAAAGCCAAATAACGCAAAGTGGCGAATGCACAGAGGCTTGCAGAACCTGATCAGACTCTAGTATGGTCACAAGCCTTCTCTACAACCATAAAGGAAAGGCGCGCATGAGCACTTATGACTTTTTTTTCAGCCCTCAACTCGCTCAGCAACACTTAAGCGATATTGCGAAAAATGAATATGATCTAGTCATTGAGCTTATTGAAAACATCAATAAAAATGCCGCTAGACTACTGAAGACGGTGATTGAATCCAATCACGCAGAAGGTCCGATACCGAATAGCCGTCACTTTACGAATTACGCGAGCCTGCACCGCCATGCAGATGGAAGCGTGGACGAACTTCTACTTACTTACAGTAAGCGTTATGAAGCGCCAACCGCCATTCACGACTTATTTGAATCGCTGGTAGCGCACCTTAAGCAAACCGTAGATCAAAACACACTACACCCCAGTTTGCGTAAAATTGACGTGGTTTATGAGCCCTACAGTATAAAAATACGACTGCACTTTAAGGCCTGATCACGAGCACTACACAGCCTAAAAAATAGGCGCAACGTGAACATAGCAAGACGCCAGGTTCACGTTGCGTCATCCTAAACCCAATACAATTTTATTGGTTTAAACAATCGCTCATACATCGCTCGTTAGAAGCGTCCGGCCGTTCGTCTTTATAAAAATTCCCATAATTGGGCATTTCAATGGCGGTCAACGACTCTGCATCCAAGGTAGCATCCACAGGCAGGATATCGTTTTTATGCAATAGATAGGCCACAACGCTATACACCTCCTCGTTGCTCATCGATTGTGGCGAATCAAAAGGCATAGTCCGACGTACATAATCAAACAATGTTGTGGCATAGGGCCAATAACTACCAATTGTTTTCAGCGGTTTTTCACTGGTTAAACTATCCTCTCCACCCGCCAAACGAGAGCCTAAACCACCTTCTAAATTAGCTCCATGACAAACCAAACACGTTGTCCCGTAGATTTTCTCACCGGCTAACACCGTCCCCTCGCCCTCAGGCAATCCCGTTCCATCTGGAAAAACGTCGATATTCCACTCGGCAATTTGCTCAGGACTTAGTGGCGTTCCCAGATTACTTAAGTCATAAGCGTGCACGGCGGTAGAACCCAATGCAGCACAAAGCACAAAGCCAAAGGTTTTAAGCGCGCCCATTTGTGACCTCCCCTGTCGCCGATATTTTCCAAGGTTGAATCGAGTTATTGTGGTAGAACGAATTCTTGCCCCTCGCACTAATTAATTGCTCTAGCGTAGGCTGCACATATCCCGTTTCATCCACGGCCCGACTCATGATCACTAACTCTTCTCCGTTCCAATCAAATGGCGCTCTAAAAGCGGTAAGAGCTTTACTCATGACCGGCTCTTGAAGCTCTGCTTCTCGCCATGTGTTTCCACCATCAATGGATACATCCACATGCGTAATTTTCCCGTGCCCACTCCATGCGATGCCCCGCATCTCGTGCGTGCCTTTACGCTTAAGTTGATGTGTTCCTGATGGCGAGGTGATGAGCGACTTACACTCCATGACAAAGGAAAACTCACGCGAGCGACCATCAGCCATCAGATCCGTGTATTTAGCCGTTTCCTCTCGTGTATGAGCCGGCTCGGTCACGACATGTAATCGGCGCAGCCACTTGATGCTCATGTTGCCTTCATAACCTGGCACAAGCAGCCGAACGGGATAGCCTTGCTCAGGGCGTAAGCGCTCACCATTCTGACTGTAAGCGACCAGCACATCATCCAGACATTTCTCCATTGGAATACTGCGTGTCATCGCTGCGCCATCTGCTCCTTCAGCAATGATCCATTTAGCGGAGTCTTGTAGTCCCGCATGCTCAAGCAGCGTTTTAAGCCAAACACCGGTCCACTGCACACAGCTAACCAAGCCGGCCACTTCTGCCGCTGTCTTTCCATATGGAGGTAAAAATGAAGGGTTTCCTGAACACTCTAAAAAGTAAATGGGCGACACGCTCGGGAACTGCCGCAGCTCTTCTACTGTAAAGGCTAGCGGTTTATCCACGAGACCATGAATCATAAGACGGTGTTCGGCAGGATCAATAACAGGAACACCAGCATGATGCCGTTCGTAAAAAAGACCGTTAGGTGTGATGATCCCGTCTAACTCTTGTAGCGGTGTGGTGCTGTACGCAGACATAGGCTCTACCAAGCCGGGATACATATTACGCACAGCTAGCGTTTCGAACTCAGAGGGTGTGCCATACGGCTTAGCCGTTGGAAGCCCTAGCGACGTTGTCCACTTAGGCACCCCAAATGGCGCGCCCGCCTCGGTAGAGGCCGCTACCGAACTAGATTGGGCAAGGGCTTCACGCCCCACTCCAATCGCAGCGACGGCAGTTGCTACTGCTCCCCCTTTCATTAAGAAATTACGACGACTTAAAGCGTTAGTCGAGTTATCAAGACCGACTTCATTGGTATCGGTGCTTATCACCTTCGAAACAACATCGTTTGTCATGTCTTCTCCTACGTTGATAAGGCCCTGCCGTAACACTGATCCACCTTCGTCAGAGTAGAGATGGCGACACAAGTCAACAGCTCCACACCTAGCTTAACCTCTTCTGCATATGCTTATAAGTTTTTGTTCTTTTAGTTATACCCCCTTAAATATTTATACTCGGGCTAGTTAACTATATTACTTTTTGGTGTAAAAATGAGCCGTCTTACAATTCATTCTATAGATACTGCCCCAGCCGAGGCACGCGATCGGGTTCAAGCTGCCCAACAAGCTAACGGCTTTCTTCCTAATCTGATTGGTGTATTAGCCAACGCGCCGGCGGCTCTTGAGACCTATCAAGTGGTGGGGGCGATTAATGGTAATACCAGCCTAAGCCCTACCGAACGCGAAGTGGTGCAAATTACCGCAGCCACACTCAACGATTGTGGTTTCTGCGTAGCGGGTCATACCAAACTCTCGCTTAAAAAAATAAAAATGCCAGAACCTCTTGTCGAGGCCTTACGCAACGTCGAAGCGTTAGATGACCCTAAGCTTAATGCTTTAGCTCAATTTAGCATCGCTGTGATCGAGAAAAAAGGACAAGTGTCCGACGATGAGTTAAATGCCTTTCGCGCCGCGGGTTATAACGACCAGCAAGCCTTAGAGGTCGTATTAGGGGTTAGCTTAGCAACGTTGTGCAACTACGCGAACAGCTTGGCTCAAACGCCAATCAATCCAGAGCTACAGGATTTCGCCAACCCTAAACTCACGGCATTTGCATAATCGTTCACTAAGGACTACGCATGAGCTCTACTGAATACGCTGAAAACCTAAACGAAGCTGTTAAAACGTTAGTAAAAACAGATCTGGCCCCTATCGTTAATGCTGTGGATCGAGATGGGTTCTACCCTCGAGATTTTCTACAGAAGCTAGGCGGTGTGGGTGGGTATTCAGCAGTCACCGCTCCCATCCTAAATGAGACCGCTACCGGACTTAGCTCGCAATTGGATACGATTCGTGAAGTCGGCCGCGAGTGCGGCTCAACCTCATTTTTGGTGTGGTGCCAATCAGCTTGTGTCACGTACTTGCAAAAATCGCCTAATAAAGTATTACGTGCCCGTTATCTGGACGCCATTGCTAGCGGCGCCCTTTTGGCTGGTACGGGTATGTCAAACGCCGTCAAACATCTGGCCGGTATCGAAAACATCCGCCTTAAAGCACGTCGTGATGGCAATGACTATGTGGTGTCTGGTTCATTACCGTGGGTATCGAATATTGATACCACGCACCTCGCCATTGTGGCGGCGGAAGTCGACGATGGCGGCTACATTATGTTCGCCACCCCATGCAATGCCGACGGAATAAGCCTGCATTCTTGCCCAGAGTTTTCCGGCTTGGAGGGCACGCAAACGCTGAACATACGGTTTAAAGAAGCACGTATCAGCAACGACGATGTCATCGCACAACCTGATCAGTTCTCAGCCTACATAAAAAGTATCAAGCCTGCTTTTGTGTTGGCGCAAACAGGAATGGGTTTTGGCATTATCGATAGCTCTTTATCGACCATCCGCGAAAGCAATGTCGTCAACGCCCATGTCAACCAGTTTTTGGATGACCAAAGTGAGAAACTGCTTGAAGAGTTCAGCGCCCTGCAGAGCAGCGCCAAAGCGCTAGCTAAACAAGCGGAAAGCGGTACCGTTGCCATGATTGATATCTTGCGCCTACGCCTAGCCACCTCAGAGCTCACCTTACGCGCAGCCAACTCCGCTGTACTGCACGCGGGGGCCAGAGGCTATTTAATGCGTCACCCCGCCCAGCGCCGTCTTCGAGAAGCCATTTTCGTAGCCATTGTGACGCCAGCACTTAAACACTTGCGTAAAGAGATTCACGCTTTTGAACAAAATGCGATAGGAGTCGAAGCAGCATGAGTCGGCAATGGATGTGTGGCCCCTGTGGCCTAATTTACGATGAAAGTGCGGGCATGCCTGAAGAAGGCATCGCCCCTGGCACGCGATTCGAAGACATTCCTGATGATTGGGAATGCCCGGATTGCGGCGTCACTAAAGCCGATTTTTACCTGCTACCTGACTAAGTCAAAACGCCACTCTTTCCTCTCTCAACGAGTTCTTGATGAGCACTACGCCTACGCCATTCGCCCCTGTAATTCTTGAGGCCGATAACATTAATATTCGCTATCAGCGTGCAGGCCAGTCGCCCAAGACCGTACTGCAAGATTTTTCTTTGCGGCTAAAAACTCGTGAAGTCATTGCTTTGCTTGGCCCTAGCGGTGTCGGAAAATCATCATTGTTGCGTATTCTGGCAGGCTTACAACAAGCAGAACAAGGCAGCGTATCGCTCAGAGGCCAGCCTTTGCAGGGCCCTCACCCACGATCCAGCTTTGTATTTCAAGACCCTTGCCTGCTTCCTTGGTTAAGCGTAGAAGAAAATGTGGCCTTTGGCCTGGATTTCAAACACCAACCCAGCATCGATCAAGAACAGATTCAATCACGCGTCAATGCTGCCATTGAGGAGGTTGATTTACACGGTGCTAGCGGCCTATATCCAAGCGAGTTATCTGGCGGTATGGCCCAACGTGTAGCGCTCGCCCGAAGCCTAGCCAGACAGCCAGAAATTCTATTACTTGATGAACCCTTTAGTGCTCTGGATGAAATAACCCGTGGCGACATGCAAGAGTTACTTCTCAACATTACCGACAAGCATGGTACATCGGCGGTACTCGTAACTCACGATATTGACGAGGCCTTAACACTCGCTGACCGTATCTTATTAATGGGTGATCGTCCAGGACGACTTATCGGTGAATGGCAGCTTAGCTCGGCGCAGCCTCGCGATCTGCTTAGCTCAGAACTCGGTCAGATACGGTTAGAGATTTTGAAACTGCTACGCGAGTACCGAGGCTCACCCAAACTCAAACCACGTGCTGACACTCCCTCAACACGTAATGCGACTGCCGCTTAACCTAAACCCTATTCAGACAGGACGACAAATGGCTAACTCTCATGACTTTAAAGCCACTCAGCAAACTCGCCGTCAGCTTTTAAAGCTATCAGCGCTCTTCTCAACAATGGGAGCGTTGCCATTACTGCAAATGGCAAATGTGGCACGCGCAGCTGAACCCGATGCTCCACTACGCATCGGCTATTTACCTATCACCGATGCCACACCACTGCTGGTCGCCCACCACAACGGTATTTTTGAACAGGAAGGCCTAAACGTCGAAAAACCCAGACTGTTCCGTAGTTGGGCCCAGATTGTTGAGGCTTTTCTTGCGGGTCAGGTTAATGCTGTACACTTGCTTTCCCCCATGACGGTATGGGCACGCTATGGTAGCCAAGCGCCCGCGAAAGTGGTGGCTTGGAATCATATGTCGGGCTCTGGCCTAACGGTACAACCACACATTAATAATATATCTGAGCTTGGCGGAACAACTGTCGCCATACCTTTCTGGTACTCGTTGCATAATGTCGTGCTGCAGCACCTTCTGAAGAACGAGGGTTTAGAACCTATCAGCGACGGTAACCCAAGCCCTAAACAAGTCAAATTGGTGGTGATGGCCCCTTCAGATATGGTTCCTGCGCTGGCCAATAAGCAAATTTCCGGCTACACCGTCGCCGAACCCTTTAACGCAAATGCCGAGGTTCTTAAGGTCGGTAAAATCATGCGTTTCACTGGCGACGTATGGCGCGACCACGCCTGCTGTGTGGTGCTAATGCACGAGAAAGACCTGAATGAACGACCCGAATGGTCTCAAAAAGTTGTCAACGGTATCGTAAAAGCCCAAGCTTGGATCCAAGATAATCGTCAAGAAACGGCGCAAATTCTTTCACGTGACAATCCACAAAAATATACACCTCATAGCTATGAAGCCTTAGCCAATGTCTTGGAACCAGCGCGAATGGATACGGCTCTTTATGAAAACAATGGCGCCATCCAAAACGCCGACTGGCAAGACAAACGCATTGACTTCCAACCTTACCCCTTCCCTAGCTACACGGAAGAGCTTATTCGTAAACTTCAAAGCACACTCGTTTCCGGACAAAATGAGTTTTTACACGCATTAGATCCTACTTTTGTTGCAAGAGACTTAGTTGATGATCGTTTCGTGAAGCAAGCTATTTTGAACAATGGCGGTCCTGCAGCTTTCGGTATTCCCGACTCATTTAGCCGTACAGAAACCATCACCCGTTAGTAAGGACTCGACTTATTATGCGTTCAACGCTCAGCCAACCGCATAACAGGCAAGGTATAGGCAGCTTAACCACCCTGTCACTCAAAATGCTGCGCCACAGCCAGAAACTGGTGTACGGTGCGGTTGGGCTTGCCGTATTGATACTGCTGTGGTCTATCGGGATACGGTTGCTGGAATCAAGCATTCCCTTAGCGGCATCGTTAGCACCTCTACCGACCTTTCAAAGCCTGTACACCTTAGTCTCAAGTGGTGAACTCACCCATCACTCGCTGATGAGTATTCAGCGGGTGTTTGTGGGCTTAGCGTTATCGTTGCTCATCGGCGTCCCATTGGGACTGGCCGTGGGGGGCTCTCGCCTACTAGAAAACGCAAGCAGTACAGCTTTTCAGTTTTTACGCATGATTTCACCACTTTCGTGGATGCCCATTGCGGTCATGGTATTCGGCATCGGTGATGCGCCTATTTACTTTTTACTAACCTTTGCCGCAGTTTGGCCGATTATGCTAAATACCGCCGCAGGCGTACGGCAATTAGACCCGTCTTGGTTAATGCTGGCGAAAAGCTTAAGCGCCACCCGTCGGGAGATTCTATTTCGTATTGTTATCCCCGGTATTTTAGCGAATGTGTTGACGGGAGTACGACTCGCCATTGGCGTCATATGGATTATTCTCGTGCCTTGCGAAATGTTAGGCGTAAGCTCTGGATTAGGCTATTACATTCTAGACACCCGAGATCGCTTAGCCTATTCAGAATTAATGGCTGTCATTATCTTAATTGGGGCTTTGGGGTTTTTGCTGGATGATCTCGCTCAGCGCGCCTATCGTTATTGGTCTAGAACAAAAAGCTAATGTAGCGTCCGCTGTAAAGCAGTGTAGGTTTTCAAGCGAGTCGTTCTAAACAGCTAAACATAAAAAAGCGGCTTTAAATTAAAAGCCGCTTTTTTCATTAGCGTCTGTGATGATGGCGATGGCGCTTTTTATTGTGCTTTCTAGCGTGTTTAGCGTGCCATCCTTTTTTATTAGAATGGTTTACGTAATGATGCTTCGGTCGCGAATGATGCTTCGAATGATAAGAACGTCGATCTCGCTTATCTTCGGTCAAAATATTACCTAACACACCACCAGCAGCAGCGCCCCCAATGGTTAACATTGGATCGCCTTCAGACAGCACGGCCCCTGCTGCAGCCCCTAGGCCTGCTCCTAAAATAGTATTAGTCACCTTATCCGAAGCCTGTGCTGTGGACATCAGTGCTACAGACAAGACTGCAGCGGCGCTAAGGTATCGTACAAATCGAGCAGTGGTCATCATACTTATCTCCTACTAAACCGAAATTCTCCGCTACACGCGAACGAAGGTCATATCTAATTGGAGTTAAGTCTAATCAGCACGCCTATAGCGCGACAAGGCTCAAAAAAGGATAATTGCTGCTAAGTGCTACAGAAGCACGCCTAAACGGCCTAATACTTACAAAAAGCCCAAAACGGTGAGTTAAGGAACACTCTTTCACAACTCGCTTATCACTCAACAGCGCAAAAACCACACTATGGTAATTTTCTGCTTTTTATTGCAATAACTCAGAATCAATGAGTTGTTGAGCAAAGCAAATACCAGCAGCCTTCCCATCTTCATAAGACGTAAAACTATAAGCATGTTCGGCTGACAGAACTAACGAGTTCTCTTTAGCTCCGACGCTGTCGAATATTTCAATCCAGACATTCCAGCGATTTAAACGTGTAACGGAAGGATCACAGTACACCGTATAGTGATGCGCCCTATAGTTCTCTGCATGCACACAGGTTTGAGTCGTCATCCTTTGCCTCCAAATAAGTCATGACACACCTTAGGATTTAACCGGCTTCACAACGGACCACATCACAACTAAGCGTTACAACAACGATCATCATAAACTTAAAAACAGGCCTTCCACATTGGGTTAAACACCGTGTGCGCAGCTATTTTTCCAAACGCCCTAAAACAGCCAACACAAATAATGCTACAAGAGTACAAACAACAGCGGTGGCTTCATTTCCATAACCCGCCGCCACACCCACCGCAGCGGCAACCCAGATGCTTGCAGCCGTGGTCAGCCCCTTAACGGCAAGCTCGCTACTTTGCTTCAAAATAGCACCCGCACCCAAAAAACCGATTCCTTGAACCACGCCTTGCATGACGCGACTGATGGCGTCTTCCTGCATCCCCCCCACCACAGGTACCAAAATAAACAACGCCGCACCCAAAGAAACCAACATATGGGTACGCAGCCCAGCATCTTTACCTCGACGCTCGCGCTCATATCCAATAGCAGCCCCCAGAATCACGGCTAAAGTCAGGCGCAAGACAATGACGGTAGCCTCCTTAACATCCGCGATATCGGAAAATTCACTCAGTACAGTCTGCCAAATATCTGCAAATGTCGACATAGCGACTCCTATGCAGTGAAAGAGAATATTATTCTGCCTTAATTTGATGAGAAAACTGCTACCAAGCGTGAAAGCTTTCTGGCTAAGCGGCCATTACAAGTGCCCGTACACAGTGTATACAGGCTGAATGCCATATCAACCTCACTGGCTAACGACTTGATTCGTAGCACTTTTTTTCCAAATGTTGATTCCCACGCATTGTTTTGATCTAGGCTAAAAGTTCTGTTTTTTCACCTATCAGGAGTTTTTTATGGCTCAGTCGAAACGTGGTGACCTAAAGCAAATACACGAGCTTCTTTACCAAGCACTAGAAACGGAACTAGGCGGAGAGTTAATTTACAAAACGGCTATTTCCTGTGCAATTTCAAATGAATTGAAAGAGGAATGGCAAGGCTATCTGGAAGAAACGCAGACTCATCAGCGCGTGTTGGAAGCCGTATTTCAACAACTTGAACTTGACCCAAGCACTCATACGCCGGGCAGAGAAGTGCTGTCTCACATCGCTAATTCACTGGTCAAAGCCATGAAAATGGCACAAGCTGCAGGAGACCCAGTAGCGGCCGAGCTTGTTGCTGCGGAATGTGTCGTACTGGCTGAGACCAAAGATCATATGAACTGGGATCTGATTGGAACAATCGCCGATAAAACGTCGGACAAAAACCTCTCTAACACCCTAAAGCAGGCACATGAAGCAGTAGCAGAAGATGAGGGGCATCACCTCTATCACACCAAAGGTTGGGGCCGTGAACTTTGGATTAAATCACTGGGCTTTCCAGCCGTGTTACCGCCACCTGAAGAACAAAAACAGGTGGCTACCCCTATTGGGGCTTCAAGAGCGGAACAGCAGCGGGACAAAATGCTTTAACGCATCAGCTCTTACCAAATAAAAAAGCAAGCCGCTACTCTAGCGACTTGCTTTTTTGCTGGTCTTTGCACAGAACTGTGCTTTTATTAGGCTAATGTCACCACCACCAACCTGAACGTCGGCGCAATTTTTTTGCTGCAGCACGATTCAGCTCTTTCGCTTCTTGCTCTGCATATTCTCGTTCTCCCGGCTCGTAAGAACCTTCGTGCATGCAGCGACTGCGATCCCACCTACATTCATCCCGTGGCGCGGTACTCGCACATCCTGCGATGACGGCACTGAACAACAACGCTAAGGAGAATCGACATACAAACTGGAAAGACATAACCACCCCTACCTGTAAACACTGTTCACCAACCCATCAGGCACGTACACGTAGCCCAAGAAAACGCAAGCAACGCTAAAGCGCAAAGATACCCATGAGTGGTGGCAAAAAACTGCTATAACTACGGCTTCAAATAACTAAATATACAGTATGACCCGGATAAATTGCGTACCTGTTGAAGAGCTTAGTGGCCCACATCTTATCGCAGAATATCGAGAACTACCCCGCGTGTTTGCCTTGGCTCAAAAAGCAGCAGAGCGTAAAAGTTTTGCTCAACCCGATGCTTATACTCTGGGGAAAGGGCACCTCTTGTTCTTCTACACGAGGCTAGACTACCTAATGCAAAGGCACCATGCCCTTATTAATGAAATGAAGCGCCGAGGCTATAAGCCCACGTTCACAGGGGTGAACCGTACTGATTTTCCAGACATACCTGAAGACTACTGGAATGACTGGACCCCTACCCCCGAAGCGCTACATATAAACCGAGTACGCATCAAAGAGCGTAGCCCAAGCTAATAACGGACTACGCTCAGTGTGGTTACAAGGCTGTCCATACTGTTAGGGGCTTGTCTTAATCACAGTGTCGGTCTCGAAGCCCTGAGTCTTGGCATAGTCAAGCAATTCGTTCACCACGTTTTCGTCCGCTTGCTGATCTCGAGCAAGCACCCATAAATACTTGCGATCAGGTGTTCCTACCAGTGAGTATTGATAATCTCCGTGTATTTTCATGATCCAGTAGTCTCCCCAAACCAGAGGTAACCACGACATCCATTTAGGTGCGAAGCGTACCTCTAAGATGGCGCTATCTTTAGTGGCCACCGCATTCGATAAACGTCCCTGAGCCTGTGCCGTTTTGGTCGCCCCATCTTTATCGGTGCATTGGTTCGTGACGCTCAACGTACCGTCAGCTTGAAGCACATACTCAGCTTGCACATTGGCCACGCAGTCTTTCTGGAAACGATTGGGCAGACGAGCCTGTTCAAACCATGTTCCCGAGTATTCACTTAGCTCTACATCAGGTTGGGTGGGCAACTCTTGAGAGGTCGTGGCACACCCAGTGATTCCAAAAGCGAGCACCAGCATAAAAAGTTTTCTCATTAAAAGTCTCCTAAAGGACGAATCGAGTTTCCGTTAACAGAGATTATGACTGATCCACATCATCCTAATACGCTATTTTTAGCTAGCTCCGTTGTTGCATATCGTTCACGTTGTATACCGGTGTTTGACAAGCGCATTTGTGCTGAGTATAAGAGTAGGAGCAGGCGGAAACCGTGGCACTGCGTTACCTTATCTTATCTACCGGGACGGGCCGGCTCTTACCTTATTAAGAGCTTGTAAGCTCTACGGAGTTTAAGGTGATTACTCTAAGCCCCATCAAAAGGCGCATTGTCTACGTATCAGTTTTCGAAGTCATTGCGATTATTCTTTCAACCTTTTTCCTAATGGCCCTTAGCGGAAGCAGTGCCAAAAACTCGTTGCCTGTGGCCGTCATGGTTTCAGTGGCGGCGGTCGTGTGGAACTATATTTACAACACCTTTTTCGAGTCGTGGGAACGAAAAAGACAAAGCGCGGGCCGTACGCTCTGGATACGCTGCATTCACGCAGTAGGGTTTGAAGGCGGGCTAATCCTTATTTGCCTACCCATTTACATGCTTTGGTATAACGTAGGCATCTGGCGAGCTTTTACAATGGAAATAGCGCTGCTGCTCTTTTTCCTTGTTTACACCTTTATCTTTACGTTAATTTTCGACAAGATCTTTACGTTACCTCAGTATCAAGACGCCTCAACCTGAGCGTGTACGAACGCGTTTTCCCCACCACATCACCAGTAAGCCAACGATTACCACTCCCCAGTAAGCAAGACCGATCATGGATGTCAACAACTGGCCGAATTCCGTTAACGCTCCGTCTGGGCAGGCGCCCTCAACCGTTTGCATTGCGCATTCAAAAGACGCTTGCCAGAATGCTGCCGCGATAGAGCCAACCACAATATTCGCGCCCAGAATGATTAAAATTGCCCCGAGTCTGCGCATCATCGTCTCCTGCTAAGCGGTATCTCCTTAGGTCAAACATAAGGCATGGGACAGACCACGCCCCCCTCTGATTCTGATCATCAGGATGTCGAGCTCTGTCCCATCACGTCATCGATACGCTTTAAACCTCGTTTTGGTTCATTTCTTTTCTGTTAACTTAGGTTTGGGTGTGTGAGTTTGACTGGAATACGAGCCACCTTGATCCGAACTTGGTTTTGCATGCGTTGGGCCAGACGTTTCGGTATCACGTGCGCCGCCAGCCGTATTGTGGTGTGTACCTTCGCCCCCTTTCGTCCCGCTACTTTCATTGCTGTTTGCCCCACCACTAATTTTATTGGCCACTTCGTCGCCGCTTACGCCGCCAATATTAGCGTCTGATGCCCCAGGCCCATCGGCATCACCCGCACTCGCACCCCTTGGACTTGGGTTAGAGCCCTGCGCTAACAATACTGGGCTTGCGATAAGTGAGACTGAACATAGCGCCAGAGCAAGTAATTTCTTCATGCTTATCTCCTGATTTAAGGCTCTAATGAGCCGTCTTTCTTCTAGCAAGAACCATGCCTGACAACAACCGTAGGGTCCGAAGCCTACCAACACGGCTTGACGCCTTCTGGAGTTGAAACGACATTTTTCGGACTTAACTTAAAAAGAGAACAAGCCCGCGATTACTTCAGTATATCTGCCCCTTGATGCCCCTCTGGCACACCTTGCACCAACATTACATCGCCGCGTGTATTTGCTGTGCGTAGCGGACGGATGGCTAAGTACGCCTCAGACTGGTACCAACCTGTCGCCTTTTCCATTGATGGAAATTCAATCATAACCATGTCACCCACCCACTCACCCTCAAGGGGGTAATAAGGCCCACCATGAACAATGTATTTTCCTGAAAATGGCAGTAAGGTTTCATCAATACGACGTAAATAGTTGGCCACGTCGTCGTTAAATTGCGTTTCACGAATGATCGCCACAGCATAGGCCTTCATGTCTTCCTCCTGATCAGGGGCGCCACAGCAGCGCCCTATCTCTATGGTATCGAGAGACCTCTCGAGCGACATGACAGCAAAAGAAAAATAGTGTGACAACTAAACGTGAACGACCTGCACATCCGACTTATCTGCTGTCGAGCAATGGCAGTTAAGCGGATGACTGCTTACTCGAAGCGAGCGGACAAAATAAAACCCCAGCAAGATTTCTCATGCTGGGGTGATATTCTGGTTGCGGGAGCAGGATTTGAACCTACGACCTTCGGGTTATGAGCCCGACGAGCTACCATGCTGCTCCATCCCGCGTCTGACCAAATAAAAACCCCGTCGCGGAAGCGAGGTTTAGAAATTGTTATCAATGCAGCGAATGACTGTATCGACAAAAAAGATTATAGGGGCTAATCGGCTCGCCGTCAAGATAGGTAAACGCATACTTGATACTCGAACCTATTACTTTACTCTGGTCCGTACCCGCATTCCCCACCAGATCACTAGAAGCCCCACGATCACGCCGCCCAAGACCACAAGGCCATAGGCCGAGGCCAATACATCAATAAACAGTGTCATCGTTCCGGCTCTACACTCACTTCCTGCCTCCAAGAGAGCGCACCAACACGCCTTTATTTGATCGCCAGAACGTCCTTCATTCTCAAGTAATCTTTATCGTACTGGCTAGCCAGTTTCAGCTTTTGCGCCTCGGTAAGAATCTTTCCTGAGGCCTGGAAAAACTTCGTTTCCTCTTCCTTAAGGTGATGATGAACAAGCTGTGACAGGTTTTTGGCCGTGGCTAGCCAGCTGCCGCCGTCATAATCTGCTTGCATCAGCTCTTCCACACATTCATCAATTTCGTGATGTTCGGCGAGTGCATGTCTGGAAGGACTCAGACCCATATCATCCATCAGAATAGGCGCGTACAGAAACCGCTCTTCCGATGCAGCGTGCGCGGCCAGCTCAATGCGCAGTTCTTCCAAAATAGCTTCCCGTTTTCCACTTTCTGGCTTTACGCGCACCAGATTCCTACAGAGGGACCTTTGGATTTCATGACTTTCACGTAATGCATCGTAAATCGTCCTCATACCACCCTCACATGTTGGATTGATATGTTTATCAGTCTAGGACAAACTCTGAGATCCGTCACGCCTGTCGCGACACAGCAAATTACGCTTAAGCCCATCAAAAACAGAACGCGGGGAGTATCTTTCGATAGACATAGACAATCTGTTTGGAGTGCTAGATTACTAACGTATAAATATCTTGTTAGCGGGCACCTATCCGCGCGCCGCTTCTATCAATCGTTCACGGTCAGCTGAAAACTCAAGCGCTGCCTCACCTCTGGCGCAAGAGAGCTTCGCCTGATGCCGAGCGCTAGCGCGAAACTCCTCCGATCCTATGCGCGACAACGCACCAAGGCATTTCTGCAACCGCAATTGCACCTCGATTAACCCCGCCCCGTCTCGCGCCATCAGCATGAAGGCATCCTCAAATAAATCACTATCGTCCAGCGGCGCAACATAGACTCGAGGATACATAGGCTGTGACTCATCCGGACCTTTTGCCCAGAATGCGAGAAGCCTCATGCTTCGCCCGATCACATCGATCGCGGTGCCGGGATCATTCGTCGCAGGTGAAAGCGCGCGCGATCCTATCTCACTCATGACTGCAAGGCCAAAACGCGGATCCTGATCAAAACTGCGCGTATCTCCAATGATAAAAGCACTATGCATCGCCTCCCTAACCCTCTGAATCTCGTCACCACTAGCGGCACAGCGCAGCCATGCCAGCGGAGTGTCGATTGAAAAGAAGGTGCCAGGATTGTGTAGCACATATATCTCGCAGTCCTGCTCCTCGGAGATCTCCGACAATGCAACCATGTCTATATGCTGGAGGTAGCCGATTTGCCCAGCCCCAACGACAAGCGCATCAGCGGGAATCTCCTCCTCGGCGGACATCAACGGGACACCGCCAAGATAAGGTAAGCCCAGTCGCTCCTCCAGCGCCTTGCGCGTGGCCGCTTCTACTCGATCGGTCGTTTCTCCCACCCGCCCAAACCGCGTGATGTGGTCAATCCACCGCAATAGATTAAGTACGATCAGGAAAACCACGGCCACAGTCACGCAAAACAAGACTGTCCGCCCACTTGGGCCGTAAGCGCCTGTCCGTAGCACGATGATGCCTACGATGGCAAAAATAAAGGAACCGACGAATGTCGAAAGAACTCCCTGCGTCACCTTATCTTCCATCATCAGACTAGTAGCTCGCGGCGTGACATTGCTGGTAGCGGCCGAGTACGCCGAAGTCATCGCCGAAAGGGAGAATGTCGTGACGGCCAGCATTGACGACGCGATGATATTGAGCAGGCTATCTACAGCATCTGCACCTAAAGCAGGTAATTCCCACGGCAGTACATACTCCGTCGCGATTGCTAGAATCGCAGTAACAACGCCCAAGAGTGCGTAGATTGAGGTTCTCAACCACAATTTCCGCGTCAGTTGCGACAAAAGCCAGCGCCAACGTGACATATCCACTACCCTCCACTTGTTAGGCCTGACAAGCAGAAGGCCCTGATCGCGTATCCACTGCCGCTTGTCGTAACAGAAGGTAGTCTAGAGAATCTGCAGAAGTTTCGCAAAGAGAGCAAGCCTCCCGCTTAGCGGGATGCACTCCCTTCTGACAAAAAAAACCCCATATCTCGACTGAAGCTTATGCAAATCCTATAGGCGCAACTTTGCTCAGTACGTTATCGTATAAGCGTCTAGCAAGGAGAAGCTTATGTTTTTCAATGACTGGTTTAGCCTAGCGCGTGTGGCTGTGGTGGGCATGCTCGCTTATACGGCCCTCATCCTGATGTTACGGACTTCAGGTAAGAGAGCTTTATCCAAAATGAACGCCTTTGATCTCATAGTGACAATCGCGCTAGGCTCAGTTCTCGCTACAGTCCTATTAACAAAAGATGTGGCGTTAGCAGAAGGAGTCGTTGCATTCGCTCTTCTGCTGAGTCTTCAGTATCTACTCACATGGTCTTCAGTGAGATGGAAATTTATAGAATCAATAGTTAAAGCCGAGCCTACTCTCTTGTACTTTGAGGGGCACTTTCTTGAAAAAGCAATGCTTGATCAGCGTGTGACAAAGGCTGACATCTACGCTGCAGTACGATCTCAGGGGATACCAGGCTTGTACGAAATCTCTGCTGCCGTACAAGAATCGGATGGCAGCATTAGCGTACTGAAGAAAACCAAGGGCAAGCCTTTACCTATCCTTCATGATGTAAAACACCGAGAAAGTTAAGCTTCGTCCATATTTACCTGTAACGCATAAGGAAACAGCATGAAGCATTTAATATTTGTAGCGATTGTCATGTCCTTTTCAACTGGGCCGCTTGCAGATGACAGCTACCAAGAGGCTGACGCTAAATTAAACAAGTCTTACCAAGTCATCACCAAGAAGCTAAATGACGACCCTGACACCAAGAAGTTGTTAGTTCAGGCGCAACGAGATTGGTTACGCTTTCGTGATTCTGAATGTGCCCTTAGAGCATCTACAGTGACTGGCGGTAGTATATATCCTATGATTATGGGGCTTTGCCTTACTGAGATGACCGAGAAGCGCGTAAAAGATTTGGAATACTACGCAGCTTGTGAAGAGGGTGATTTATCTTGCCCTATTCCCCAATAAGCTTATGGCCTTCGGGCCTTTTTGTTTAAACGTGTAGTAACAAAAATTATTATTTAATTTGTAAATGTGAGAGTTAACGTGAGTACAAATAACGGAGCCACGCAGGCAATGCTTTACGACGCAAACAAGAAAAGTGTTGGCGTGACATATCTTCTTTGGTTTTTCCTTGGCGGGCTCGGAGGCCATCGCTTTTATGCTGGCAAAACCGGTAGTGCTATTGCTATTTTGGCGCTGACCCTACTAGGACTCCTCCTCTCAATGGTAGGCATAGGACTATTTTTATTGGCGATTGTAGGGATTTGGGTACTCGTCGACGCCTTCCTCATTCCCGGCTGGATCCGTAACAGAAACACTTTGCTGGCTACCACGCTATCAAACAATGGTGTGCTGCCGCTCTGACTAAACAATTTCATCCATAGGCGAGCTTGATGTGTAGATATAAAAGCAGAATGAGCAAAGTTTTAAACCTCACTCTGGCCGCTTTTCTCACTTTGGGAAGTGCCTCCCTGCAAGCCCAAGACAGTTAGCGCCAGCCGGCGCACCACTGCTACCAATGGGTCCTCGCCCGAGAAATCGCCTAAGTTCAACCTAGGCTTTAGATTGGAGCAACGGCCACCCGTCCGAGGCATCACTAAGCTCGCACACTCGAAGCTTCGAATATATGACCACAATCTCTGCAAAGCCAGAGGCGCTCATATAAAGCCAAGTCGCTCTCGTACTCTCGCCTTGCCTCTGCGTTTGTTTTCATTTTCATGCTTTTAATCGCTCTCATCAACAAATAAAGCGATAGCGAGAGTATTGCTATGAACAACATAAAATTCGTTGTTAAGCCCTCATACAAGAAAACCATAATCGTCGTTAAGGAGAAAACAAGCACAAGCAACGAAGCAGTCGCTAGGCTCAATACCGACCAAAATAGATTTTGACGCGGGTTAACCGGCGGGGCGGCGCGTTGGGCTAGAGCCGAAATACGAGTCTCACCCTTAAACCCGGTACTAACCCCTTGCTGATACACCATTTCGCAGCGCTGCGTATGACGAGAGCCGCACTCAGGACAAATGTACTTTTTAAGATTCATACCCATATTAGACGGTCATATTGCCACGCACATTCCTATGAGTTAGGTATGTTTTTATACGAAGCTTGTTGAATTGAACATTTTTTCGCACCCATAGTTCAACGGATAGAGCACCGGCCTTCTACACCGAGTGTTGCAGGTTCAAATCCTGCTGGGCGCTCGACCAATGACAACCATTACCGGCAAAATGATTTCAGATGCTGTAAAGCGGGTAGAACAGCGTGGCGCTCTGGAAATGGCCATACGAGTTTTAGATACCGTTGGCATGATGTTTGTTATGGTTGTCGAATCGGGATGGTCCAAGCCGATGTTACTCAAGGACTAAGACAGTTTTTACGCGAACGGGCGTCCATGTAAGGCTGTGGTGGCGTGTGGAAATCTGAGCAACAAAAAAGCCGCAAACCATTAACTGGTGCGGCTTTTCGTGGCAGAGTGAGGAACTCTGTGTAGGTATTCTGGTAGGCAGTACTGAAACGAGGGTGTCGCTGTAATCTATTGATCTATAAGCACTCTATGTTCTTGCTATCTCGCTCATGCCCCCATTTATGCCCCCAAAAGATTTAGTCATCGTTTAATCGCCCACTCGCCCCATCGCTCCCTTAATACTGTAGCTCAAACCCGATAGTTACAACACTAAAGTTGACTGCCGGATAAACACACCCGAAAATACTGTTTATTTACACAGCATTAAGGGCAATTATGAGCTACACAATCTCCCTGCAAGATGCCCCCTCAGGCATCACCGAACGAGCTAAAGCTGAAGCAGAATATCGGTTCCAGCGTACCCTTGAGCGCGCCCTCGGCACCGAAGAAGAGGTCATCGAAGCGTACCGCGCTTGGCAAACAGCTGAAGAAACCGCTGAGACAGAGCTATCCGATGAAGAAATCACTTTAGTTAAGCGTTGGATCGCTGCCGCTACCCGTGCCCAGCAAGATGGTTTCCGTGAACTAGGCGAATCAGAGGCTTGGTTTGAAATTAGACTTGAGCGATAAACCTGCAGCCACTAGGGGACTTTAGACACTGCTGGGGCGATCGAGATTGCACCTGCTGCGGAGCTTAAGCCTTAATCTTTAGGACAACTTAAGGAAATTAGCGATATAGTTAACTACAGATGAGTGCTATATATTCCGTTTAGTTCCCTTTACGTGACAGGATTTTTGTCACGCTTTAGCGGAGGAAGCTGACCACCGCCTTATGTCGTGCCTTGCACTCACCATACAAAAATACTAGATCAATGTAGGCTTCTGCTAGATCATCCCAACTATCCGAATCAAACACTGGTATATCTAGGCATGGCACAGCAAGATTAGCGGGTAGCGGTGGCCGCTTCGATGGCTGACTGTATCCCGCGCAGCCGGCCATCATCAATACGACAAATATCAGGCAAAGGTGCTTGAATAATCCTGTCACGGTATTGGGTGATAACTTTAGGTTTTGCATACTGTAATTCCGTAATGATGTTGTGCAGATCCCATGAGGCTTCGGCCATGCGCTCGACATCAAGCTGGTACTGAGCAAACGCCTCAAGGCGAGCGGCTATTTCTGTATCACTAACGCCCTGCTTGTACTGGTGCTTGCCATAACCCCACACACAAAGAAAAAGGGCTGCCAAAATAGCAGCCCCTGTTATTGCAGATCGGATAGACATAGCTCTCGCTCCGCTTTTCGTCGATTATGCAGACCTTGGATGTATCGCCCTCCTGCATGCGACCAGTTAGGTGTGCCATCAGGCTTATAAGCCAGTAGCTCACAGCCGCGCTCGAGCTCACCTGCATTAACGGCCTTAACTGACTCACTGCTGCAGGTGCTTGGCCAGCCAAAGTTATGCGCATGGCTAGTTAGAGCTTCAAACACACTTTGAGGCACCGCCACGTTGATGCATTGCTGAAGCGCCCGTTGCGTCTCAAGCACTACCTGCTGCTCAACTTCATCGCATTTCTGCTTAGACCAACGCTCACCGACCACAACCGGATAAGGGCTTGTATGCTTAGTAATCCCTTTGCAAACCGTAGGCAGGCCACCCGCGAGCTCGTCAGCGTACACAACGTACTGATTACTCCCCTCCCATCGCTCCAAGAAAGACATAACAACGGGGCTACCAGCTAAAACAGCAGCCCCTCCCACAAAGAAGTACTTCACTAACCGCTTTTTCATTACTCTGCTCCACATTGCTGCGCTTCGCGCTCACGCTTAATGTCACGACGCCACTTCCAAATGAGATAGCCAGCCTGAAGCACGATATAAATTAAGGTGGCTGCACCGATGACGTTATTTAGGCTTATCCCTCCTGCCAGCGCTGTTGCCGTAACAGTCACTGGAGGTGCAGCTTTAATGGCTTCGGATGCAATTTCTGAATTCAATTTGATGCTCCTGTGGGGCATAGCAGCCTCCGTGTAGACGTAAAAAAGCCCCCTGCTTAGAGGGGGCCTAGAAAACCAACAGCACAGCACCTAACGTCTGGCTGTCAGCAGCAATACGATAATTAAAATAATTCCAACCGCAATTAAGTACGGCGGGCAGAGTTGCAAGTACTCAACCATGAAAGCACTCGAAAAGGTGTCAGTTATTACCCAATGATACCAAAGCTGTCATTTAATGAATTCGTACTCAGTGATAACACTTATCATTAACAGGTCTAAACTGAACGGATCTCATACTTACGAAAAGGCGAGATTCGTGTAGCTGCCATGCAGCGTTGATCTGGATCCGTGCGGAATAGCTTCCAGCCAAGATATACCTCTAAGCAGCGCTGGCCCCACCAGTACCACTGCCACTGGAGCATCCAACCGACTTGGCCACGTTCATTCTCTGCCAGCCAGAATGAAAGGTTACCTACGCCGCTATCCCACTTCGCGCCTTCATCACGGATGTACAGAAGCCTCATGCCTCGCTGGTCGTAACCCAGCCAGTGAGCCACTTGGTACGCTGAATTGCGCCAAATCCATAAAACCCGACACCACCACCTAAGAAGAGCTTTGGTTTCATAATCACCCTGACCAAAGGTTCGCCTTAGCCATGAGTCTTTGCCATAACCTCCCAGCCACCATTCATCAACCGGCGCATCGTGCGTAGTCATCCACCGCCACGGGCTCATTAGGTACTCTCGCCCTCCTTCGTAATAAAAGAATAAGGCCCCAAGCGGGGCCAGTATCCATGCAGCTATTTTGGCTAGCCAGACTATCACGGCACTGAGCAGCCATCGACAGGCCGAGATAAGAAACTTCAACGATGTAACAATCACGGTTTTGTCTCCGTTTTAAGAAAATGAACTTTTTTACTCGTCGAGGGATGCAACCCCGAAGAAAAACCTATCCCACCCTGACTGAAGCCTTCACGCGCTATGAGCAGGAGGTTTCGCGATTTAAGAAAAGCGCCACTCAAGAGCTATCAATCATGAAGTGCTGGCGCAATACCTTCTTGGCCAACCGAACGCTTAACAGAATTCGGCACACTGACCTAAAGCGACTAAGGGATGAGTGGCTACAAAACAGAAAGCCAGCGACCGTTGTCCGGCGGCTGGCACTCCTATCGCACCTATTTACTGTTGCCCGTAAAGAATGGGACTTCACAATGCTGGCCAACCCCGTTCAGCTAGTAAGCAGGCCTACCGTCGACGATGCGCGTGATCGGCGTCTATTTGAGCGAATTAAGCTAAGAGGAATATCTACAGAGGAATGCCCCGCTCACGAGCTAGAGTGGATTATCAAAGCTACCCGATCTAAAGAGTTGCCCACGATTCTGGTGCTGGCTGTTGAAACCTGTATGCGGCGCTCAGAAATTGTGGGTATCCAACGCCAAGACGTTGACCTGATGCATAGCGTCGTACGATTACGAGATACCAAGAACGGTCAATCACGGGACGTACCGCTCACACCCGTAGCGCGTGAAGCTTTAAGAAAGTGGCTCGCCGGCAAACCTTTGCGCGGCCCCATATTCGAGATGCAGCCGGGATCCGTTACCCGTGCTTTTATACGAGCTCGCGATCGCGCCAAGCGGCTCTATGAAAAGCTTTGCAAGGCGCATAACCGACGCCCTAAAGAGCACTACTTCAGCGACCTACGCCTTCACGACTTGCGACACGAAGGAACATCACGACTCGCAACGGTTTATGCCGCCCACGAGCTTGCCAAAATAACAGGCCACAACTCAACGAAGATGCTGCTTCGGTACTACCACCCGAGAGGCTGGGAGTTAGCGCGCAAGCTTACCCGCTCTCTACTGGGTAGAAAGCAACTACTCAGGCTGCGCTCGGGTTACTGCCCTACCCATACTGGCTTTAGCGGCCGCCCTTCTGAATCGGGGAACGCTTCATCGGCTGGCCAATCTCTGAGTGCTTGTATGTAAGTCTGCAGCTCAACATATTGCGCTTCAGTCAACGTAGGCTCTAGCTCCTGTTCAAGCTCGTCACGATGACGGTTACGCAGCCATTCAACGGATGCAATTTGATGATCTCGCCAAGCGCGTTCTGAGGCCTCGTTAGCTTCACGCTTAGCCTGCTCATTCAGCACCCAACTTCCATCCTGCCACTCATAAAACTGGCCGGGAGAAGCTTGTGTTGTCAGCCAACTAGGAGTCTCGCCTAAACCATCATACTTATCGCCATTAACTTCAGTGCCAATGGTGTATTGCTGGCCATCACTCGTTAAGTAAAGCTCAGCCTTGCGATGATCATCGATCACTTGCCATTGACCGGTGCCCTCCTGACCGTAATCAAGCGACACACGTTCTAAATCAGTTACCCACTTAGCCACTCGGCCTTCAGGCGCTTCTGGTGGGGATACAAAAACGGCCCCAAAAGGAGCCGTTGTCGTTTCTTGTTCGTACTGGAATACTCCAGCACTGTCGGTCTGGAAAGACTTCATAATCAATTTCCTATAAAAAATGTCGTTATAACTGCAAATGAAAGACACATAGCGAGTAAGCAAATGGATGCGTTACAGCTACTCAACGGCAGTCTTGGCAGTACGGTTTACTCAGTTAGCGACAGCCCAGAAACGGCAGTATCAGGCGTGTTTGCCGCTACAGGCGGGGCTGTAGGTATTGTCGCCGAAGGAAGTGGAGCTCTTAGGTATCTTCGTGTAACTTTCAATTCATCAAGAATTGCGCGCTCATCTATAGAAACACGTGGTTCAAACTTAGCTTTAGCGCCTCGCGTTCATCTATAAATTCTTGGCAATAAAGCCGTGTTTTCAGGTCTGGTTTCAGCGCCGATACCATCGCCAGTCGTTGAGGTTTCCCACCGACCGCTTGAGGTTGTGTTTGTAGGCAATACTTCGTATCGAGATGAAGAGCCGCCCTGAAGATTGCCATTAAAGAGCGCGTGATTGACTGATCCTTGAATCCGGATTTGATCGTGCTTATGGGTGCCGAGACGATTATCTTGTGTACTACCTATCACCCGCGCATTTGCAGCGCCATGTACGTTTAACTGCAAATGTGAGGTTGCTCGGCAGTCGACAAAATGACGCGCTCCAAGGCCATAGGCATATGATCGGTGCTACTGGGAGCCCACAAGGTTCACAACACGGGGCTGCCATGAGCTCACAAACAACAGTAAACCAAGCCGCGAATGGCGTAGGCGCCGAATTGGTTCTTGCAATAGGTGACTTTGGCACACCAAGAACTGCGAAAGAAACAAGGACACTTAATGCATCTCTTTGTCCTCGACTCTATCGATAGATGCGGGGTGAAAAGGCTGTATTTAGCGATCTAGTCTCAACAGCAGTGCGTGCAACTCGCGATGCATCAAACAGCACATGGCGATTTCGCATCACGCTGGGATTAACTGTTGAATAAACCATGGCTGGAAGGCCTGTTTCAGAAGAAGCAAAAACCCCGCTAACGGCGTAAACGATTCCCGCCTCAAGGCCATCAGAGGCTCCTCCAAATGAACCCTCAAGGTGTTGAATAGCGTCAGGTTGCTCACTTCCTAGCTCTCTTGCATTTGCAGCGACGCGTACACTTAACTGCAAATGCACGCGTCGTGGGTTCTTATCAAGTTGCCACTATAGAAAGGCACTCACATAATCTCATGACTCAATCTAGTGCGACAGGGGGGAGCCCCGTGGTATTCCCTGACGACTTATGGATAAATACAGTTAACTATAATGAAATAGCCAATGCAGGAGTCCCTAAAACATATGCATATGGTGGCCAAGAAACCCGTCCATCAAATGCAGCTGTTATCCCACGTATCTATCGGTAAATACACGGGATAAGCGCAATGTTCTCAGGCCTCGTCTCGCTACCGTTGCCCTGTACGTTTGTGTACACGCTGCTAAGTTCCGAGTCGGGCGTGCTGTGTAGTAGAAATCTGGGCTCTCCTCCGCTGCCATGGCTAGCTGCAGTAACGCTTCCACGAACACGTACAGACCCTATATAAGCCACATGGTTTTGTGTAGATCCCATCTGCCTCACATTTGCAGTGTCAGCGTCAGTTCCAGTAAAACGCAGGAACATATCACGCAAATCTGGCGCGCGGAACTCAGTGCTACTCACATCGCAAATCTTGTATTCCCCTGCTACCCACGATGCAGAAGGTACCAATAACCCCGATGCCTGAAAACGGGCATACAGCGACGCATATTCGGTTTTGCTGAACACTCCACCAGTGGCATCAATTTGCCAAGGCAGTGGGCTAGGCGTCCAACCAAACTCGACCTCCCCTACTCTTGGTGATGCATACCCAGTCCAGCTACCGATGGTCATCCACTGCAAAATGCTCTGGCGCTGCAGAACATAAATGATCGGCCCCACATTCGAGCTAGGGACTGTCTCGTAAACGGGTAAAGACAGAGCTCGGATAGCCTTAGCCAGCGAGTCAGTTCCGCTCGGGGTTAAAGTAAGCCCTGCATCTAGCACTGCTTGTTGAAGGTGAGCAAAAAGGTAGTTCGCCTTTTCATCAGCAATTTGATGAATACGGTTAAATTGCTCGACTGAAGGAGGCACCGAGCCGATTGTGGCCCAGCCTTGCTTGTACTGAGCATCATCCCAGTTATACGTGGAGCCATCTTGCCCCCACTTGTATCCGAACGATGAGAAAAAATCGACAGAAGCCATATTTACCCCATAAAAAAAGCCACCCTCAGGTGGCTAATAAACTTAAAAACTCATTGCTAGGCAGATCGAGCAAGCACGCCCTCACCGAAACCAAACAAACCTTGGGAAATAAATCCAAAGGGCTTTTCATCCGTATTAGCTAACAACTCAACTCCAACACCTGCGAGTGCCGGCACCCAGCGTTCAGCATTGATAAGCAAAGCTGGGTTTGTATCGGGTGTAGAGTTGAACCACACCCCTAGCTTTGCGTTTCCCATGTCGCGTACACGCACAATCGAAGCATCGAAAATAGCTTTAACCGAAGCTGCAATTTCGGGCGCCGTGCCATGGCCATTATTTAAGCCAATCCTCCAATACAAAATCTTGCGATACTCTGTGTCTTGCAAGCGCGTGGATCCAGCTACCTCTGGCTCGTACTGCCGACGAAACCGAGCACTTCCAAAGCCCATCACATCAGGCTGGCCCTCAAAGCCGAAAAACGGCACATACAATGCATCATCAATGTCGCGAGGCTGGCCAACAATTTCACCAATACCGTCCAGCTGCTTTCCAACAGCAGTATCAAGCCAGCGCTCGTCGTAAAGAGCCTTTAGCTGTTTATGATTCAACGGGGCATACAGCGCTCGCACCACGGACTCTAAACGCGGTGAGTCACCAAACTGCGCCAAAAAGTTGCCCCAAGCAATATCGGCATGGTCTTGGTCTAAATTCATTACGTCACCTCGATTCGGCTGGAATCAAACAAGGCCTTTTCAACGCCTTCAATCGTAATGTTTTCAGCACCGTAGTCCGCTGGCACAGGAACATAATCGGGATCTGTTGAGTAAGCGAACGACAAATCAACTTCAGCAATGCCGGGCGTCTCATAAATGGAGCAGAAAAACCTTTGGATGCGGACGTCCTGACCAATAACATGGGCTTGCCCGGTGCGTAGGATGGCACCAGCAATTTGTTCAAAACCATCTGCAGGAAATGACTGCTCCTCTGGCGGCAGGAGCGTTACTACCGCTCTCACCCAGACGTAGACTGGCGTGGGCCTGTCAAAATAGATCTCTTGTGAGCCCTCTGGCGTAGACAGCACCTTATGTATTGCGCCGTTAGTATCAATGCCACCGCCTTTATATTTATAAATCGCTGCAGCAATATCATCATCGATGCCACCATCGACAATGACATGGATACTGTGTGGCAAGCGGCCCTCGGCATCTACAGCATCCGTGCTGTTCTGAAACACCCTGATATCAACGATGCCGGGCACATCATTCAATAGGTTTGGGCCAATGCTAGGTAACGTTCCAGCTCCGAATCGAAAGACCCCCAGCCGATATCTAGCACGAAGCTCTTGATCTGTTTCCTCAAGGCGTCCCACAGCGCCTACTTGTAAATTTGAAACCCTAGTCCAACCGTCAGTTAGAGTGATAATCGTGTCTAGATCACCGACATCGGCCAGTTCTGGTATTGCGTCAATCGTTTCAGCCAATACCGCTGAACCAACATCTGAGAATGACAGGTTTGCTGAAAGAGTAGCGTTAACTCCAAGCGTCATCGTCGATACAAGGCGGATAGATGCGCCATCACTGGAAACTTGAAGCCCACTCGTTGAGAGTGCTCCCATCAGCCCTGTCAGTATTTCGCCAATAGTGCCCGTAGCGTCACTGGTATAGCTGTATGCCTCTGCATCGATAGTTATGGTGTAAGTAGCGTTGTTCTGGATAACAGGCACAATACGCACATCAGCTGCAGCCGCGGCACTAATCGTCACATCGGCAGTAGTTTCCCAAATGTTTTGCGTAGAACGGTGCCGAATCTGCGCACCTCTACGAACAACGGTTCCGGGAACACCGTAAGCTACTACATAGGCGCGAGACTTTTCCGCTTCAATTCGACGTACGCCTGAGAATGAGACTGCTCTGTCTAGCGATGCACCCACTGCGGAGCCGGGGTACATGGCGTAATAAACGCCCTCTCCCATTTCCCATAGCGCCGCTTCGCGATCTGCAAAGGTGTCGATCAAAACCCCCATGACTGAATCGGGACGCGTTTCAATATCACTAGGCAGGCCCTTAGCGCGCAAGTTAGAACGCATAGCCTCGATGATTTCAACTCGAATCTCAGGAAGACGAGGACGAACGAACCCCTCCGGAGTCACACCGTAAGTTGTCATGCTTAAAGATCCTATCTAGTGACAGAGACCGAGACTGGCCCCTCTATTGTTTGAATGTCTGGTAGCGTAATGCGCCCTTGCCGTGTAGCAGCATCAATCTCTACCTCAACGCGAGGCACAGCCATAACGCCGGGTACATCACGCACCTTTGCTCGAATGATGTTTTCAATTTCAGCGCGGCTAGGCGACTTAATTAGTATTTTTTCGAGATACGGAACACCCCAAGTCTCATCAAGAAACCACTCGCCAAGAAAAGTGAGCAACGTCACCTTTACCTGCTGACCGATACGTTGAATGCCATCAACCAAAATGGCGTCTTTATTGTTGGATAGCTCTAAGTCGTGCAATCTATTGAGCTTTAAATCAAAACTCATATCGGCCCCCCTGTGGTGCCACCACTATCACCGGGATGTTTGTGATGAACTAGGCTAATTCCATTAGCAACCACATCACCTGTAATAGAAGCAGTGTTTTCACCTCCGCTACCGACCATCCCTTGCGTATAGGTCAGAAGCCCATTAACTGTGGTGGGTGCATTGATAGTCAGGCTTGGGGCATCAATCGTCATATCTCCACTAGGAGCGATTTTGAAAACGCCCGCTCCATATTTCACAGTTACGTTCTCAGTATCAGCCGACATGCCGGGGCGCATAACAGGTGACGCAAAACAATCTGTTAAATCAAATTGCCTAGGATCATCAGGCGCTTGATTGGAGCCAGACAACCAATTCTCTAAGCTGCGTTGACTGAAGTTAAGTTTCACCGGATCTCCGGGCTTCAATGGCACCGTTATCAATGCTCGACCACCATCCGCAATTGGCCAACAAACCGGTACCCGGACAATTTGAGGAGCTGGAAGCGTTTCGCCGTTAGCTAACTGTTTTGGAATAGCTGGCTTAACAGTGGCTGTTGTTCCGTCATAAGAAATAATCTCGCCC
Source organism: Paenalcaligenes sp. DL 463 (assembly GCF_057475185.1). Taxonomy (NCBI): domain Bacteria; kingdom Pseudomonadati; phylum Pseudomonadota; class Betaproteobacteria; order Burkholderiales; family Alcaligenaceae; genus Paenalcaligenes; species Paenalcaligenes sp. DL 463. The sequence continues at coordinate 1,768,506 of NZ_JBYBKX010000001.1, forward strand.
GGCAGACAGACATTAATGTCTGCAAGCGCTGCGTTAATAAGCTCATTCATTAGCTATTCCCTTGTGGTGAATCTCGCTCGACCAGCTCAAGCTCGGTTGTGAAATCGCCGCTACCACCCACATCACCGTTATGCCTTAAGCTTTCAACTCGAAACCAGTCATTAACTGAGCGTGACTCAAGCTTTACGAGATCGCCCGGATTTAGCGTTGACAGCAAGAGCGAAGTAACGCGCCATCCATCTACTTGCTGTCTGGCCGAAACAATGTTCTTGTTATCGCCTGTGCGTTTGTCTTTCACCCGCGCCTTTTCACGTGCACCTTTGCGCATACGTTCGGGATGCCCGATTAACCCTGAGTCTGCCGACAGCACGAAACCTTGGCGCTTGGTAGTGCCTCGGCGAGGAATGATCTGCAGCTCACCATTTTGTACTGAGTATTCAAGCCCTGTGCCCTGCACTATCTTGTGTAGTGCCACACGGGCGGCACCGTAGAAGCTAAAGCCGTTCTGCCACACGCGATCAGCTACATCATTGGACATGACGAGCCTCAAACCCATCTGCCTTGCGATATCCGCAATAATCACATGAGCCTTCGCGCCAGCACCGTACCCTAACGAGACGACTGTGTCTCTAATTTCAGCAAAGCCGTCCAGTACATCGATCTCAGTAACGACATCTGGCCCATCAAAGTACGTCCAGCCATAGAGAACGGTACCGTAAGCAATTAATAACGGACCATCCTCCTCACCATACCCAGCGTATAAAACAGCCACATTGTCAGGCTCAACAATCGAATCTCGTGTTTCCTGATTTAGGTTCCAAATCCTAATTTTGATTTCATTGGGATTCTCAGAGGCGTCCTTCGATATATCGAATGTGATGCGCAGTGGGGGCAGGATCTCCACACCCTGCTCACCCGCTGGCCCGATAAGCAACCTGTATTGACGATCAAAGCGAGGCAACTTCTTCCTCCAACAGGTAATAAAGGGTCGCGTGACCATTTAAGAAGCAATGCCGATCCACAACCATTTCAGGATCCTCTGCAAGAACGATAAACTCGCCGGCAGGGACGCTTAAGTGACGGAACTGCGTTAAAAGGGGCATATTGGAAAGCAAAACCACACCTTGCAATACAGCCTCATTGTTAGCGTTAGAAATGCCCATTACCCATATTTGCGCTTCGCTATTCCAGTCAAACCGCAAAAAGTAGGTCAGATCATCTAGGCTTGCTTCAACCACAAAGCTATTCTGGTCCAGCATTGGGATAGTAATCATGTCGCTACAACCTCCCCTCCAAACACAGACCTGCTAGTGTTACCGTTCACTTTGCCGCTAAATAGTTCATCCAACGTGCTTTGATTCGCTTTAGGGGTATTTGCACTATCAACCTTGCCGCCTTTAGCTGCTGTCTGACCAGCCTTGCCTTGTGCGCCACTGCCGCTACCTGTAGCACCGGGCTTAACCTTTTCAGGCGGTAAATCTGCTTGCCGCAGTTGAGCCTTATCTATCTTTTGGAACTCACAATCCAAGGTGATTTTCTCACCCTCGTTGGTGCGTGAAATCTTCGCATTAGACATTGCATAATCGGTATAAATGTCCATGCCAGTCACGATTGTGATAGGAAGGCGTTGCGCGTGAATCTCTCTAAGTGTGGCTTTGGCCTCGATAAGCTTTGATCGCCCACCAGCGCTGAACAGCCTTACACCTGCTCCTGTCACCACGCCAGATAAAGAAAGACGCTCAGGCTCACGTGTTATGTGGTCAGAAATAACAGTCCCATCCTCAACTGGATAGGCGCTGATGTTCGCTGTCAGCTCTGTATCTTCAATTAACAAAGCATCGAGTGCTAGACTGCCGATCATGGACCGTTGGCCATCTAAGGCGAATAGTAAGGATAGAAATGCCATATGACCGCCCACAAAAAAGCCCGCACTACGCGGGCGACAACTTATATTTCTTGAATAAACTTATAATTAACTTATAATGGAGCCATGAACTCGATATTCTGGACTCCTAAAGCCGCCAAGCAGCTGCGTAAGATAGATAGGCAACATCAGAGCGCTATCCGTGATGGAGTCAGCAGCCTAGCTCAGATGCCAGACTGCCAAAATATCAAAGCGCTGACGAATCACCAGTATGACTATCGTTTGCGCATCGGAAATTACCGCGTCCTATTCGATTGGGGCATAGAAGTGAAAATTATCGAAATCCAAGAAGTGAGGAAACGTGATGAACGCACCTACTAATATCCAAATTATTAACGGCCCAAGTGGGGCGCCTGCCTTTGTCGTCATTCCCTACGACGAGTACATCGCTAATCACACCAAAGATGAGGGCCTAATCCCTCACGCTGTGATTAGTAGCACTGTGGATGGCGCTACGCCTGTCCGTGCTTGGCGTGAGCATCTAGGCTTAACTCAGGCTGACGTCGCGGCTCGCCTTGGGGTTAGCCAATCCGCCTACGCTCAACAAGAGAGCAGTGAGCGACTGCGCAAAGCTAGCATTGAGCGAATCGCCGCCGCACTTGAGATATCACCTGCACAGCTTGATATTTAGCACAACAAAAAAGCGCCTCAAGGGCGCTTTGCTTTTATTCTCTTTAAACGCTGTTGCGTATGGCTATATGCGCTCAGCAATAAGACGCGAACTATTTATTTTTTAGTTGGTTCTGGCAGCGAAGCTTGTGTGGCGTTCTGCGCAACCGCCTTGGGAGCCATCGCCGCTAACCCGTTCGCGTTATTGCCAACCAAAGAGCCCTGCGAAGGCCTTAATGATTGTAACCCATTGGCGCTTTTCTGCTCAAGGGAACTAGGCATCATTACTCTTAAATTGTTAGCGCTATCTTGAGCAAAACCTTTCACAGTAAACTTTTTATCTGCCATGGCACACCTCAAAAGCAAACTAATGTATTTTAACAATCACAAAAGACGTAAGGCATATTGTACCAACAATAAAAGACGAGACACTCAGTCTACCTAGTAGCGTCAAAACAAAGCTTCTATCCCGCTCTTGCCGATTAGTGACCATATTTTGAATATATATTCTACTCATTTTAAACTCACCGAGCACTGAAGCCATGCAAGTCATATAGCTAACGGTACAAATATAAACGAAATACAAGCTCGGAAAGCCAACTTCAAAACCATCACTGTTTACAAGGCCAAGCAATAACGCTAATCCCCCAGAAGAAAAAAGTAATAATTGCTTATTAAGCTCTAAGCCATAATTAAGCCATGCAGTAACAGATGCACCATAAAATGCGGCATCCCTCTCGACGGTCTCTACTTCGCCAGCCTGAAAAAGAAGCCGTTTCTTTTGGCTGAAGAACTCCTCGTCTGTTAACAGTCCGTCTCCCCTTAAGTCAGCTAATTTTCTCAGCTCATCAGCAATACTCATGCTCACCCCTACGTAACTGAACAATGCAAAGACTATAACTCAACGTAAAAACACATTAATGCTGACTTTCCGCCCAACTTAATGCAGCCCCGAAAAGTTCGCCGTCATTGTTTGGGAAAAGCAAAAAATATGGCTTCTGCCTAGATTCGCTATGGATAGTTACGCCATCCACATATAGGCTCACATTAATTATTTTACCCAGCGCTATTGCAAAAGACCTTTCCAAGCTGGCGAAAATCACTCTCTTTGTAGTCACGATCAAATCTCCGTCAGCCTCAACTACATCTTCCTCTACCGTTTCAGCATGGCCTTTGACGCCGCCAACACGATAAGACACCCCTTTTGCTATGCGAAAACTAAACCCCTGACTTCCTCCCACATAAACCCTACGCCTTTTAACGCCCATAAGCGAGGCCGACATTTTAAGACAGGCAACCTCATTTCTTTGAAGTCTCACCCCTCCAACATCTATCGGCTCAGCGCTTCCTTCATAAATGGCACAAGCTCGCCGTAGCGTTTCCAGACTGGCTAGCTCTCTACGTGCTAGCGTCTCCGGTAAGCCCAAGGCTGATACTAGCCACTTTGCAGATTCGAGCTCTTCAGCTGTCACCCTTCCATCCTCGAGAATGGCATCTTTCATTTTAAGAAAAACAGCCATTTTCTTTCTGTCCGGGAGCCTCCCTTTTGCGGCAGCCCTTGCGCTTTCTAGCTCATTTATTTCTTCTTGCGTCAAGACACCATCACTGACAGCTGCGTCTAATAGCTCTGCATACTGCATATGCTCCGGCCGACTCAACATGGCTCCCTGAGCTCCTGCCTTTATTACTCCAAATACCGCCCTCAGCATGACCGCATCTCCTATAATTCAAACCATTACAAGAGTTTACAAGGACGTTCGCATGAAACAAAGTTTCTTAGCCATCGTATTAGCTTTGAGCTCAGCAACAGGGTGGGCTAATGAAAATTTGGGCTACTTAACAAGTGGTCAGTTATATGAAACATGTAGAAAGCCTGTGGGTGAGTATGCCTGCACAATGTTCATATTGGGCGTATTCCAAGGAATGGATGCACAGGCTTACTTGAGTAAGGCTGAGGAACAGTGCATCCCCTTAAGTGATATGACTAATGGAGACCTTAAAAACATAGTAACTGGCCATTTAGCCGCTAATAAGCAGCACGGAGCTGAACCTGCAGCTACAGCTGTGATACTGGCTCTTGGTTCCGATGAGTGCAAAGCTAAGCTAATGCCTCAACATTAGGCGGTGTCCAACGTCGGCTTACAACTCTGTCTGTTGCCCTACTCACCGCTTGTCCCGCAGCGTTCGCTAACGCTGATGGATTGTTAGTTTGCGCATGGATATGGGTTTCATTTGTGATCTGGTTAGTTTGACTAGGGCTGAAAGATTGAGGACGCTGTAAGGCCCCCATCTTATCAGCGTAAGGATTACGCATCCTCCCCTGACGCTCTCTAGCCTCTGATGCATCCTCCCCCGACAGCACCCAACTATCTGGCAAGATCTTCTTGAGCTTGTCCTCCAGCCAGCCTAAGGCTGCAGTCCACTTATCCTTAAAGTAATCAGTCACACGATCCCAAATACCATCAATAAACGATCGAATTGATTCGAAATTGCGGTAAATGATGGCGGCAATTGTCGCGACCGCTGCAGCAATAACTACTGGCCAACCGACCACGCCTGCTATGGCTGTCACGATAGGCGCGAGAATCCACCGCAGGATAAATGCGGCCAATGGTTTTAATAAAGCGAAGCCCTTGAAGATCAGTGGTAATGCGTAGAGCCCTACCCATATCAGCAGTGAACGAATTGGGGCAAGGATACGCCAGAGCGCATACACGACTAATGCAATTGCACCCCACTTCTTAACCCATCCGGACAGCTCCTCATTTGAGCCGCCAAGCATATCCTTTACATACGTTAGGAACCCTTTAACGCTATCAATGGTGCCTTGCCATTGGCTGTACTCGCCAAACCATCTTCCAAATAGCGAATGGCCACCTTGGGTCCAAACAAGTATGTCCTCGCCAATTAGGTACAGACCTGCTAATACCGCTGCCATTTTCAAGAATGGCCCGAGTGCACCTAACGCCAGTGGTCGCAGCTTTGTCATGGCTGCCGCCAATGCAGTGAATGCTCCAATCTTGACGATTGCCGCCATGTTGTCAGCGATAAGCTTCGAAACAGCATAGAACCGTTCACTTACTCGGCTGGCCTTATTCATCTGATTGATGAAACGACCATAAGCGTTACGCATGATCGTCATGCCACGGCCAAACGTCTTGGGCATACGTTCGAACTCGTCGTTTACGCCCTCGCCCATCCGCAACAGGCCTTGCACTAGCTCTTTACTGGTTAGCTTGCCCTCTGCGCCCAACGAGCGTAGCTGGCCAATCGAAACTCCGAAGGCCTCTGCAATAGCCTGAGCAAGTCGAGGGGCCTGCTCCAAGATCGAGTTAAGTTCCTCACCGCGCAGTACGCCGGATCCCAGCGCCTGACTTAGCTGAATTAATGCAGCTTGCTGTCCTACCTGAGAGCCGCCCCCAATGGTCATTAACTTCCCAATGGTGTCGGTTAGCTGGAGTGACTGGTCTAGCTGCAGCTCGAGCTCTGCGCGGTTACGTTGAACTGCCGTAAACAAGTCACCGGTAGCTAAGTAGTCCTGCCCCGACTCTTGAGATACCGCGTATAGGCGTTCAAGAGCTCGTTGTTGCTCTTCAATCGAGTCAGTCGTTAAGCCTACACGCGCTTCAATGCCTGACCATTCGTCGATCATCCGCGCAGACTGGAATGTACCTAACGCCGCTAACGCAGAACGCACGTAGCCACCGATAGCTGAGTAGCCGCCACCAATGTCACGTACATTCTTAGCTGACCGGCGCTGTTCACGGTTAAGGCGCCGCTGCTCTCGGATGCCTTTCAAGATACGGCCGGGTACTAAATCGTACTCAGCCAAAGCAACACGCGTGCCCTGACGTAGCCCCTGCACTGCAGCACGGCCTAAGCCGCTAACTTGACGCCCAACTGCCTGAGCTTTGGTTGCGTACTGTTTTAGGCCTGAATTATCGACTTGGTACCGCAGTAGCGTTATGAGCTCTCGGATTACAGCCATTTACTTACCTTTAGCGTATAGCGCAGCCTCAGCTGCAGCTTGTGCGTCCAATAATTGATTAAGGATGATTAGGTCAGCAAAGCCCACCTCAGTGCGATTAACCTCGCCTAAAGTGACTTTGCCGGCCATGATGGGACGCCAAATTATGAATTGCTCTGAGATCCGGTCTGAGTACCTGCCAACAGGCCTGCCTGATTCAGCTTCTGGGCCAACCCAAACCGGCTGACCCATGAGGCTAAAGGGGCAGCGAACCACACCTTCAAAGCATGGAACATCAGCTCAAGAATATCGGTGAAGGAAGTGAACGCCATCGCCTTTGCTGCAGCATCCAGTGGCATTAGATTGCCGTTAATCTCAACCGAAATATTCTCTTTTGTTAACAGTCGATCAGCCCAAGCCCTAAGCTGCTTGCCATCAAGGCGTTCGGACAGCTTGGCAATGGCGGTAGCCAGCGCTTGCTCGTCCTTATCATCGCCCTGCTCATCTGCCATGGCTGATAGCAAGCCGCCCGCCGCCGGCAAGATATCTTTCTGCAGGTCTCCAAAAATACTTAGAGCGGTGAAAGCATCAAGCGGCTGGATCAAATAGACGGTATCGCCAACCGTTACTTCTGTTGGTTTCTGCATTACAGCATGCCTCCGTTAACGAAATGCCCAATCGCCTCAAGCGTCCACTCTCGGGCTTCCAAGCCCTTGGAGTAGGTGGCATTAGCTTTGTTCACAACCCAGCCTGTGCCAGTAAACAACGTGGTGCCGCGCAGATCCGCTACCGATACTGGCACAGCGCCGTCTCCGCCTGATATGCGATCAGCATCATGCAGCGCAGATAAAACCGCGTTACTAGGGCTAGTTTGCTGCAGTGTCACCGTAACTGTGTGACGTGGGTCCAAGCTCATTGCTCGAGCAACATCACCATAAGCTCCGGCCTCACTCGTAACCCCGTCACTGGTAGGCTCAATAACGATAAACGTACCGTCAGCAACCCCTGTAAGCACAGCCGCACCAACAACTACTTTTACCCGATCAGGGCTGTAAGTTTTAAGTTCACTCATATCCGCACTCCTTAAAAGTCGTAAACCAGACTACCCCTAACCTCTACCAAGTGAATTGCCCCCGCAAGTCGAGCTGTGAACTTCACGTCGCGCAGAATACGATTTGCTTTATCGTTGGTAGGAACTTGGCTGTTTCGTGGCGCGCTGATGGTATATGACGGAATTACATTGCCGTACTCGTCCAGCTCTTCAGGAGCAATGCCACCACGACGTACGTTCAAATCTAACGGGTCGCGGATTGCATTCACCACTAACTGAATACCATCATCGGTATAGGGAACCTTTCCAGAACTGTTTGTGGCTCGAACCATCATCCCCGCAACAGAGACCTTGATCGATTCGACCAGTTGATCTCGCAGGCGAATCACATCGACCCACTCCCCTGCTGCAACACGCCCACCCTGCGTTACCGAGAAATTACGGATTGCATCAAACAACGTGACATTTCGGTCAGTCGCTGTCACTTTCTGGCTGCCGTTGTAGTTCACCGAAGTAACACCGGCTAATTGAACGTTTGCCCACGTCTCTTGACCTGCGTACCAAACGAAGCGGTTGGCCATCAATGCGGCCTCTGGATACTCAGTGGCGGCTTGAGGGCTATACATGACAAATGAGCGGAACTGATTCTTAGACTGCAGATCGCTGGCAATATCGGTGCTGGATCCTGAGTCGATGACGTTGGGATCGGCAGAACATGTGCCAAATAGCTTCTCGTTGGCTTCCGCCCAAGAAGCAGCCTCCTTGACGTCATCTTCATCGCGGCTGGTAATGACTAAGCCGTACCAGTTATCTATCTCGGATGAAACGGCCGCCAGCGCATCAGTAATTGACTCTGCGCTAGCTGAAGGAGTAAGGGTCAGATTGCCTTGGGCGTTAACCGATAATGGCGCACCCGAAACATCGTTCTCGATAACGACTGAGCTAGAGACTGCTGCCGCAGTTACTGGCGCTGTAGTTCCGTTAATGGCACTCGCCAAGGCCGTTGCAATATCAGAGGCGTTATCACCTGCTTGGCCAATATACGTGGCAATAGCTGTTTGCTGAGCGCCGGCTGCATCGCGCCAAGCCAAGCTAACGGCATACTCAATCTGAGCGGCGCGTGTGACTGCAAGCGTTGCCTCATCGATCTGACGTCGCCCTACATAAACCTGTCGGATGTGAGGTGTCTGGCTAAAGGCGTCTCGCGCTGCAAAATACAAAGGGTCTGTTGCAGACAAGCCCATGTCTAACAGCTCATCACTATCAGTAATAACGAGTGCGCGATTAGTCGATAGCATGTGACTGCCCAGAATGAGCATGTCGTTAAAACTGCGCTCGGTAATCGATAATGTTCCGAGCGAGATCTGAACATCAGCGATGTCGGATAATTTTCCCATTATGGTGGCTCCATAAAAAAAGCCGCCCAATGGGACGGCTGGCTTAAATTGATAATTCAGTTATTCGACGTGAACAGTAAAAGGAGTTGGTGGCAATTCGTTTACCTTAGCACTCGCTTCGACCGTCTCGATGTAAGACACAAACTCCTCGACACTCCCCAAGTAGTGGCATGTGAGATCCACAATGGCTCGATCTTCATACTGCGCATCATCTCTGAGGGAAGGTAGCGGCTGGATACGATCAACCGACAAGATGCCAATATCCAGAGCCTCGGATAGATCTTGAGCTCCTTCAGTCCACAGCCTCATTGAAAACGCATCGGCTCTACTTAATGCTTCATCACCAAAGAATTGCACCTGTACTTCAACAATCCGACTTGCTTGGGTTAACCGCATTCCCTGCTCGTCGACGCGGCCCCTATGCACAGGCAATGACGTGATTGGCTTAATCTCTAGTGTGCAAAAGGCCTGCTTTGGGCGTGGGCCATTTCCATTTGCCCAAATCATCGTCTCCGATACACACGAGGACATTAATTGGTGAAAGTTATCGAGTATCGTCATAGCGCTGACACCCTCGTCGCTAAGTAACGGTAGTGCTTAAGCCGAGTGGATCGCCATGGTGACACGGCAACTACTAAGTATCGACTGCCTTCCCACACAAGCGTATCGCCACCGGTATCGTCTGTACCGGCTACGGTCAATTCCGCATCGGTATAAATCCGCACCATCCTTTCAATACTTCGGCCTGACGGCTCTGATCGCATTTGATCGTAGTCGCTTGTCGTCGCAGGCTGGACAGAAGCCTTGATCGTATACGGCTCTCCATCGGGCCCCTCTTTCCAACGGCCACCCACATATTGACCTGGCAACCTAGGGGTAATCGTTTGAGGTGATCGAAAACTCATTTTTTATTCCTGACTTCGTTGCCAATCGAGTTATACATGCGCCTGCTCTCAATAAGTACTTGCCCGTGGCCTTTGCGCTTGATGGTTGATGGTGCGTTTTCTGCCCATGGACCATTGAGGATATGCGCTTGAATTCGTCCTTGGAACCATTTGCCTAGCTCCTTAGCTGCTACGCGAGGGCTGGCTCCGGCCATAACTTCTTCAGCCTTTTGCTGCATAACCTCGCCTGTCTTTTGACGATAATCATCAGCCGTACCGCCGATAAAGTCCCTTTTGGGGATATCGCGCGTGCCGTAGACTTGATAGGCCGCAACCTCGCCAACCGTCATGCCTTTGTCATAGGTCTTTTTAGCTTCTTTAGGCAGAATCCCCGATGCCACCTCAAGCGAGGCAAGCTCATGGGTCTCACGAATGATCTTATCTAGACCATGATCAATAATTCGGACGCTCATCGTGCACACGCTCCCCTATGCAGTTTGACACTGCAACGTCTTGCGAATGCCTCATAACGAGCCTTGAACCCTGCTGCGTCTAACGAGTCCGCGACGTCCCCATAAGTTTTGACGAGATCACCTTCACGCTCACTGACAACTCCCATTTCACGCACATCGGTAGAGCTATTCTGTGCTTGAAGGGTTAATAGCCAAGCAGCGTATAACGCCTGAGCTTCATTTTGCTGAGCCTCTGATAAACACCAAGGCCGTCGACTCTCAGCAATAGCCAAGGCATTTATTTTTTGCTCCTCAGGCATTTCGAGATTAGGCGCAAAGAAATTTAGAAGCTCAAGCGGTTCCATGTTTAATCCTTTGCCTCATCAAGTAAGGCCGCAAGGTCGTCGCGCTTAGTCACGCCCTCGGGAATCTCAATCCCCTTCTCTGCTAGCAGCTTTTTGATTTGCGTCAAATTAAGCGGCTTACTCTCGCCCGCATCATTCCCTTTAGGGGCGATACCTTTATCTGCCCAGAGGTCAACGATGGATGCACCTTTAGGGGCAAATCGTGCATCAATAATTTTCTTGCCATGTGCACGCGCCTGCTGTTTGTACTCAGGGCTAACTGGGTGCACAACATATACGATATTCGTCATGTCTGATCCTTATAAAAATGGGGCGACTGTAAAAGCCGCCCCATAGGTCTTAGCCTTGGCCGACTGCCAGCACTCCTGCGCTGTGCTTGACACTGTCGACCACCAGTTCCCAATTAGCGCCAGTCGCAATTTCAGTATCAGTTGGCGACTTCCCGCCATTCGCCACATCCCATGCGTACCCCTTAACACCCAGAGAGAACTCGTAGTCGATTTGAAGGGTAGTCTCGATGCGCTCTTTGCCGTTGACCGTGTCAATATTGGTCACGAGGTTGCGTGGATCACGCACGATGGCTGCGCCAGGAGTTAGACCCAAGACGCGGCGCATTGCAGGATCATCGCCAGCCGCAGCCGTGAAGAGCGCAGGTGCGTCAGTCACCACCGATGGGCGGCCCAGGATATCGACCACACGGACATTGCCTGCCTGGAACAGCGCGGTGCTGTTGGTCAGGTTCAGGGCGATCAGGTTGTGATACTGAACGCCATCCATCACCTGTGCGGCGATTTGGCTGGAGTGGTCGCCAAACAGCGCATGCGACTCGTTCATAGCCAGATAGTCGGCTGTCTTGGTGCCTGATACGTCCACAGTCGTCGCGGCACCCTGATTGCCAATAGCAGCCGCCAAGCCAGCAATAGCCGTATTCAGCTGGTCCTGTAGCAGAATCTCGGCAAAGGAACGAGATACAACCTCGACGCCCTCAATGGTGGGCTTCATCAGCCATGTCATTTGCGAGGGCTCGTATCGCACTGGACCAAAACCACCAGCGATTTTGACCTCGACGAACTTATCTTGAGACAAGTCCACCGGAGTTACGTCGCTATTGGCTGCATAGCGGTCTACACGACGACGCGCAGAGGCTAAGTTTTTAAAGAACGACGTCATCATGAAGTCGCCCTCAAAGCCTTCAGTGGTCAACACAATGGTGCCGTTTGAGGCTGCATTGAATTGGTCAACCATTTGAGCCAGCGTTTCGATAGTCGCAGGCATGAAGTATTTATTGAACACTTCCATCTGGGATAGTGCCATGATTTCACCTTTATAGAGTTTTGCCCGGATGGGCGTTTACGAAAATGATCAGGCCATCCGACCTGTTGCGCCGTACCCCATCCGGGATCACAGCTAATACCAATTAGGCGCGTGCCAAATCGGGAAATTTGGATGCAATGGCAGCTTTGCGTGCGCTACCATCACCGCCGAAGTCGCCCTTACCGGCGCTTGGCGAATTACCATTGGAAGTTGAGTTGGAGCCCATACCCGCAGCACCAGAAGCCTTAAGGATTGAGTCTTTATGCGGATACGAATCCACTAAAATTTCTAAGGCCTCATCAAAGCTGGCTAATGCGCCGGGGTTCTCACGGCTATAAACTTTCTGATTGTGCGCGTCGTAGGCAACGATCTGCCCTTCTTCGACTTTGAACGCCTTTCCAAAATAGGCCTGAACTAGATCGGCCGGGATAGCAAAGCGCTCAGCGATAAGCTTTGAGCGGGAGAATGAGCCGCCGATCTTTTCCTGATACAGCTGACTTTCTAGCTCCTGCTTCTTCGTTGTGACCTCATCAATCTGGCTCTGATAAGCTTTACTGATTTCAGCCTTAACTTTCTCGACCTCTCCTGCATCGATCAGCTTTTTATCATCGAGATTCGCCACAGTCTCAAGCGCCTTGCGCGCCGCATCTGGATCCGTAATACCTTCGAAAGCTTGGATTTGCTTTTCTAGCGTTTCCTTAGCTTCACGGTGTCCCTGAGCTTCTCGATTTAAGCGACCGATAGTATTGCTTGCGCCCGGCGCATCAAATGCGATCTCTTTACCATCATCGTGCACGTAGAGGGGCTTACCATCTTGCACTTCAGCATAGGTTTTACCGTCGATCTCAATAGTTTTAAGCTTCATCATTACCTTCCTTTGGCTATCCAGCCATTACTAACGAGCATCCGCTCTTAAACGCCCCGTTTATCCAAACTGCAGGCAATAAAAAACCCAGCATCAGCTGGGTCTCACATTACTCACCGTATTTTCTTCGTAGCTCATCGAGCGTTACTGTTCGTCCTTGACCATTAATCAGGTCGCTAAGGGTTATTTTGCCTTTCTTCCAAAGCTCATAGCGCCCACGACCAAAGTACGCCTCTTGGTAGCGCTTGGACTTCTTGCTTATCCATTCTTCAAAGGTCATGCCGCGACTGACCTTGCCGTCTGGGCCCGGTATCGCGCTTGCAGGACCGTCCTCGGGAAGTTCTGGAACCATCGTGCAACGACAGCCGAAATGCAGTGGCGCAGAGCCTACCGCTCTTACCGACCTATCCAGCGCCACCATTTCGCGATCGAACAGCTTCCCATCCATGGCAGCACAGGTTAAACAGGTCTTGCTGTCGAACATTGACGAAAACCGATAGCCTGAAATCAAGCTGGTTCCTGTAGCAACTGCCTTCTTAATGGCTGTCTCAGCGCTAAGCACTGCGGCTTGGGTGTTTACCTTTGCCCCCTTGGCTGCTTTATCAAAGATGCCATTCTTAGCGAACAGGGTATCGGTGCTGCTTTGCTGCTCATTTAGTGCAGCCAAGCGGATCGCTCTGATAGCTGCACGCTTTACGCTCTCAGAACTGCTGGCCCATAACTCCGATGTTGTAGCACCAGTGATCAGCACATCAGCAAGACTGGGAGCCGTTCGCCGTCGTGACTTCACAAGCCTAGCCAGTGAGGGAGTTGTTGCAGCCATCATGGAAGTAAGACCTTTATCCCCGTCCTTGGCAATCAGCAGATAGATGGAATCAACAGAGCTAGCTACGCTTGCAATCAATGCGTTGAGCTCGCGCCGAGAAAGTCGTGATAGATCTCTTCCTGCCAAAATCGTGGCTATCTCAAGCGCTAAGGACTTAACACGGCGCTGTGCATCTGCTTCAAGCCCTCTTGAGTACGCGAGAATATCAGCATGCCGATCAGCTATTTGCTCATGCAGGGATGCCATGATCTGCCCCAGAACTCAAGATACGCTCTTGCTCTTCTGCCCATTCCAACTCGTTACTGATCAGGCCTCGACGCTTGCACTCATTAAATGCAGTCGCCTCTGAGATTACACCTGCCACAACCAGCTTAATAATGGACTCAGCACTCATAGACTGGTCATCAAGTGCATCAAAGTCATCATTAACGTCTACGTGGCCGCCCGACTCAGTCCCTCGATACTCAGCCATAAGCTGCAGCACTTGATCGATTGCATCCTCTAGCTGCTGAGCCATTGCACCTAACGCTGATTGCTCAATAATTGCGTCCGATCTGGCCTGAGCTACCGTTTTCGTAGATTGTGATTTTTTGGCTAGTAGCCTTGCTCCCGATTCACGCATTTGCTCTTCGAGCTTGGTCAGGCTGTCAGCACCCACCTTCACGCTTTCAGCTGAGCCTTGAACCACATCGATACTGCCGCCGGGCGGTAGGCAAATAATGCTTTCTGCACTGGCTGACAACTTAGTGTCGGGCTCAAGCCCTGTCGCATAAACAATGCGAACACGGGCAAAACGCACGCTAGCATCTTGGTCAGACTGCTCCTGCCAATGCTTAATGTTCATGTTTGCCAGCTCTAGCAGTGGCGGCTTGGCTGTGAGCATTCCAGTGCGCCCCGTGTAGAACGTCACTAATGGAATTGACGATAGGCTGTTCACCCCCTCGTCTATGAGTACCCAGTCCGATTTACGTGATTGGTTGGACGACTGTTTTTCCCATAGCTCGTATCGCCCGGGCTCAAGTACTCGTACCCGCTCAACTTCGGTCACGCCATAGGCCCCATCTCGAGCCATAGCCACTTCACGTATACGCACTTGAACTAGTTTATCTACGTTATTAACTCGCTCAACAATCCAGCCAATCACGTCGTGAGGCATAACCAAACGCGCATATGGACGGATATTGGCTTGCTTAACATCACGTTCAGTTAGAGTGCCATCCGCTCTGCTTGAAAGCCCCGCAGTCTTGGGGTAATCAACAAGCGCATGGCAAAGCCCATAAGCAAGACCATTCTGAAACCAGTCTGCTGCAAACACATCAAGATCGTTACCCTGTAGGTCAATATCTTCGATGTCAGCCTGCAGATTAGCCGCGACCTCGTCACGATTAATGGGACGATAGAACACCCGCCCTGTCATGTTCTTTACTGTCTCAGAGTAGGCGGGATATAAGGTGGCACAAGCTAGGCGCTTTTCGTAATCCTCGGTGCACTCCATCTCAAAGCGCGGGAGCAAATTCTCACCCGCTTTGCGCATGGAGTCCGTGCCGCCCATCAGCGCATCAATACGCTCACGAACTTCTTTACCGGCTTCCCAAGCTGCGCTTTCTTCAAATACTTTTAAGGTCATCTCAATCTTCTCGCAATTTGGGTTGCTGTTCGTTTAGTTCGGCTCATTGCAACAGCAAAATACCTAAAGGCATCAGCCCCGTGGCTAGACCAGTCGTGTAAGGGCTTATCTTTCCAGCAGCCGCGCTTATCGTCCCATTCCTTGCGGTAATTCTCTAGGCTGCTAATACCCTCCTCGCATGTTGACTGATTAAATGCACAGTGCGGCAGTATCTCGCGCACTTGATCAATCCCATCATCAACGCCGAGCTTTGGAACAACTTTGAATCGAATACTGTATTTTTCACCATCGATCTCATAGCCTTCTCTGGCGATTTCACGGCGAGTCTTACCGTCACTACCAAACTCCCTATTGTCGATATCGTGAGGCCCCCAGTGTTCGCCATACGTATACCCACGATCCTTCAAAATCTTCATGTAGTGTCGAAGTCCTTCCCCCGAGTTCTCGTAATAGTCGATGATGTGATACTCCTCGCCAATGAGGCGAACGAGCCAGATCGCGGTCGAGTCCCCAACACCGATATCCCAGAACGTATGAACTGGCTGGTGACTGTTGTCAGGTAACTCCCCGATGCGTTGCTGAGAGTACAGCTTGGCAAACTGCTTAGCGTAGTAAGCCCCCTCAACAGATTGCTGGAAGGCCTCAGCCGGTATCGACGGGTATTCCCGCTTCATATCATCGCCAAGGGTCTTTTCCTTAGCGTGGTACCAAGCCTTCTGTCCGTCAGTCAACTTAATGCCGTGCTTGCCTTCAAGCTCAGTAAAGTAATCAACTAACCGTGTAGGCAGAGCTGAAGTGGGCTCTAAGCTGTACTCTGGGTTTTTCCACCAAGAGAAGAAAAAGAACTTCCAATCAAGCTGGCCTAATGGCTGTTTTGATGCGGCCTGCTTCTCGGCAGTCTGGGAGTACTCAAAGAAGTACCCAGCCCTACCCTCCGCTGTCGACTCAATCGTGACAAAGCAATCAGCGGCTACCGCCTCAAACGCACCCGTAACGATTTCCCGCGCCTTATGCGGGAACTTCGCGCATATCTTGCCGAACTCCGAAACATGGAGGTATCGAAGCGTGCCACCACGAAATGACGTGCTTACGTAGAGAGAACCCCCTTTTGCAAATACCAGTTCGCCAGCAGCGTCGTTGCTTGCGGGGTTAGCCAGCCTGATCTCTGCAGGCAGATTGTCGTATGCGTATTTAACCTTCTCCCTAAACAGCCGTTTTGCGTCATTCAAGGTATGGGCAATCAGGGCGCACTTCGCTGACTCGAACAGCGCCGCATCTAACTGGATGATGCACTGCTCAGTCGTAAAGCCTAGCTGCCTCGCCTTAAGGATGATGTTGCGAGTGTGCAGCCCGTTGAAATATTCAAGCTGCTCGGCAGTCATCCGAAAGCGGACTTTCTTGCCCTGCTTATTGGTGATGAAGTAAAGATTATTGAGGCGCCAATGCTTATCCCGAAGCTTTTTCAAATGCTCCGGTTTCATATCTACGCCTCTGACGAAAGCTCATCCATTAAGGAGGAAAGGGATTCGACGGTTTTGTCGCCTTCCTCTGTGTCTAGGTTGTAAGCCTGACGCTCACCCTTGATTACTTTTAGCTGAGCATCCACACCAGCATTTAAGGAACGCGCAAACTCGTTGTGATTATCTTCGTGCACTTCCATCTCATCGAGCGCGGCGCACAACTTGTTTGCTAGTCCACGCCACTGTGCAAGGACAGTGCGGTGAGCAAGAACTACATCAACTCTAAAGTCAGACTCAGACTCTACAATTTCAGCCTCGGTATCCTGCGTACTTTTTGTGCGTACCTTTGTGCGTACTAATTTTTCATTTGTTGCCGCTAGAACTCGCTTAGTTAGATCCCGTCTCCAGCCTTCCTTCTTAGCGCGCTTTCTAATCGCTCCTTCGCTAACCCCGAATTGTTCAGCTATCGCTCTTATAGACGGCGCTCCAGATCGGTAGACTCCCTCTAGCTTTTCCCAATCAACGGGCTTCCTTATCGCCATTGCAAATCCTTTTCTCAATAAACCTCATGGCACTCGCTCGATGCACATCAGCGTCGCCCATAGAAATAGGTATTACACCAGCGGTTCGGCATGCCTCTATGACTACCAACTCCTCATCTATATTCCCCCATGAGGAAAAGACCAAAGCTTTCCTTGCTTTTGGTACATCTGCATTTGCCATCCCCACTTGAATGGCATAAGCAATGCACTGACCGACTCCAGACAATACGTTTCTTTTTCCCTGTCGACCGCACTTCACCTCACAGACAGTCACAGAGCCATCGACATGGACTAGAAGATAATCAACACGCCCACCTAGAACATTAAATTCAGCCTCGAAGCTTATTATCTCTGGAGCTTCGCTTTCAAATAGTGAGATATGCGCCTTTCCAGATAAGAGCATCAATCTAAATACGCCAGATATGAAAGCCTCATTCTTTAAATGAAGGTGCCCGTAAACGTCGTACGGCAATCCTAATAGCGCACTACTCTCACGAAGCGTTTCGATAGCCTCCCAGTCAGGTTGCTTCATATTTAACTTCCAATAAAAAACCGCCCGAAGGCGGCTTGCTGGGCTAAGCCTAACCGGTCGGCTGAGGACCAATTACTATTGCGGCCATTATTGACAGCCCAGCTTCAAAGCTAGTCTGTGGCCGGCTGCTGCCGAAATGATCGTCGAGCCTTATGCGAAAGCATGTTTCGCCCTCCCCGATCCAAGGATCGCCGTACTGCGGCACATTTATTGACCATACAGGCTCCCAGAATAGACGATCATACTCGTCAAAGCGCTCTCGCTCTACGACAAGTCTACCCATCAGGCCTGTATCGTCCGAACCCCAGTTCAGCACTAGACGACCTTTCCCGGTAGGCGTTATAACGTTTGCCACGCACCGAGCGTCGTCCAGAGGCTCTATTGCAAGCGGAACCTGTTCTGCAGTACGTGGGTCAGAGTACATATCCTTGATTGACGTCACGACTGCGTTCACGCGGGTGCGCACCCTGTCAGCCGCCGATCCTATGCCGATCATCGACTGCGCCGTCGAATGCGGAATGGCTTGATGTCGCATACTGCCTCCTATGTAATAAGAAGCTACAGCATGTCATCTCTTGCGTGTCAGGACATCAGGGCTTTCCCCTCTTCAAAATGCAGGCTGGCATCAGTCAGCACACTGCCTTCTGAGCTCTTCCTCACAGGGTTTGCATGGGGTGTTTTGTTTCTTTGGTGGCCTCTAACCTAAAGACCTAATTGAGAGAGGGGCTGCTCAATAACTTTGATACGTTCCGCAATTGACGCACATATGACCATCGGGCGTTAAATAAAAGTACTCATTACCGCAATTACATACTCTAATTAACTGGCCATCTGCCGGTTGAAATTCAAAGCGGAACCGCCCTTTCATGGTTTTACATTCAGGGCATTCTAGATCCAGAACCCCCACAGGGGAGCACGCAACCCACTCATGCTTACATCTAAGGCAAAAAGCCTGACCTGAACCTGTAGCCTCAGCTTGATTATTTTTAGAAGTTTTATCAAAACTCAATATATTAGTCATAAGCACTCGGCACTTCCATGCTGATAACCCCCCATACAATCCACGTTTCAAAATGATACTTTTGTAAGCTCATTAACATCGAAAGGGAGGATTAATGAAAAAGCCCGGCGAAAAAGCTACTAGATCAGGTCAATATGAAATCGTTGGCCCTAGAGGAGGGAAAACAGGAGCGGAAAGGACTGTGGTGAAAGGTGAGCCTCTCCCACCAACTCCCCAGAAAGGTCAAAAGTATGTTCTAGCCGATCCCACTAGAAACAAAAGTGGCAAAGGTTAACTCGATCTGTAGTTAAGTGGACGTGGCCTGTTTGTTTCTCTGAAGCTCACAGGCCGCTACCTCTGACTCTAGCTTATAAAAACCCATCTTAAGGTAGCCAGTGGTCAGTAAAGAGTATTAGGGCTTTGCTTTCTTTATGATGAACCCACCCACGATCCTTCAAGCTTAACCGCGTAAATCTTTAGAACACCCTAACTTGCGGCCTATCCTTAATTATGATTTAAAGCGAAAAGATGAGAAAGAAACAATGCAAACTTTGCCTAGAGTATTTTGACAAGCTTTCCCAGTCTCATGTCATCCCCAAATGGGCGATTAAGTTTGCAATCCCAAATCAAGTCCCGGTAAAAGTGGCAGACAGAAAGTACCCACAACGTAGTCCTATTGGGCCTTATGACGACACGATTCTATGTTTTAAATGTGAGAGCCAGTTTGCTGAAATGGACAGCTATGCCTGCGACATACTAAGGGATCAACAGCCTACCGAAAATCAACTTAGGCCTGATCTACTCTCCATTTGCATCCAGAACCACAAGCTATTCAACCTGTTTTGTCTTGGTATGTTGTGGCGAGCTCATGTCAGCAGCAAAGACATTTTTTGCTTAGTTGACCTAGGTACTTATCACGCAAAAAAAATTAGAAATATCCTTCTTAGGAAGGATGAGTTAATTGAAGCCGACTACCCAGTATGTCTTTTCTATACCATTAGAGATATAGGTGAGTCCGGAATAGTTTCGAGCCCGTTTCGCGGGCGAGCCCAAGTGGGGTCCATAACACTCAACAGCTATTACGTCCTTCTTGGGGATTTCGTACTTCAAATATTCGTTGATAAACGGGCTGCTGAAATTTGCAGCGGCGCATTTACTTATCGTTCGGCACCAACAGTGCATTTCATGCAAACAAACCTATCTGAAACTCCATTTGCGCGAGCAGCTAGCTTAGTGCTAAAGGGCTACGATGAGAAAAAAATCAATATATTGCGCTCTTTGATTAAATAGAGAGCGCTAAGACGACCATCAAAATGGGAAAGCCCCGCATCTCTCGACCGGGGCTTCTTCAAATCCTATAGGCGCAACTTTCCTGACCTCTATTGTTGCGGTTAGTGCTGCGGTTATCAAGAACTTCATGTTGCGGTTTTAGCCAGTAAAAGGCTGTCTCGCCATTTTTTACTTCGCTGCGGTTGCTTTCAATGATGCTGTAATCCTCAAGGGCAACTAAAGCTCTACGTACAGTTTCCCTCGTGCTACGCCTTTGCCTTACGCATGCATCAGGTCGCACATAGCGAACGAAGTCCGCTACCGTAAACTTCACCTTAGGGTGCGCCCAAACCAAGTCGGTTATCTCTGCTACGTACTTCAACCTAATTCCCTCCAAACCAAATCCTTAAACAGCCCAAGATAGAGCTTGTATTCGTGCTCTCGCAGCCAAACGCCAGTCACTGACTTAATCCACCGCTGTGCTTTTTCTAATCGCTGTTGCGGCGTTAACTCTGCGAACAGGCCATTGCGCTGGGGATACTCAGCTGTAACGATCATGCCCTCGTGATGTGGCAGGGTCTTATGCAGCCGCTCAACTGCTAGTGCTTGCTCTACGTTTATTGGCCTGTACTCGTCGTCATACGGCACCACATGAGCCAGATTACCCACCGCCTCCCCTGATGCGCACCACCGAGCCCAGTTCCAAAGAATAGAATCAGCATCGTATCTACGCACGTTTGTCTGCCTCCTTGAATAATCGCTGCAGCTCCCGCTTAGCACGTTCCGCCTTATTTTCTGGCTGCCGCTCTTCATGTTCCTTGCGCTTCTTTCGAACGAAGTCCACGTGCTTCGCAGGATCGTCATAACACCATCTAGGCAGTGCCATTACGCAGCCTCCATCGTGCTCAAATCAAGCAACGTAAAACGCCCGACGTACTCACTTGGTAGCCAGCCACCAGTATCAATGTGATGCACATTCCCCAGAGTCACGACAGACTTTGGGTGACAATTGTGGCCAACGACCAAGTGATCAATACCTTCTATGTGGCTGCTATCTGCTAACTCAAAACGATCACGGCTCCACATCAACCGTTGACGCTTACTTTTATTCTGCAAGGCCTCCTCTAGCCCAACCCACTGCAACCATGGGACATCGGCATGAACAATACCGATGCGACCAGCCTCCGTTTCCACCTCAATAGCAAATGGCAACGTCAACAATTTCGCCACGACAGCGCTTTGGGTCGATGTGTCTGCATCAATAAACCAACTACCACCGTTTCTGCGATAGTTATCTTCATCTATCGCCCCAATGGTGTGATAGCGAATAGCGAAATCATCATGGTTGCCTCGCACAGCAAAGAACCAACCATTGCCAATCAAGCTCACAACCTCTGCATTCTCTGGGCCACGATCTACGAGATCGCCAACACTAAACAAACGGTCTTTATTTGAATCGAAGCCTATCTCACGGAGTTCAGCCATAAGCCGACTAAAGTGTCCATGAATGTCACCGACAGCAAAATCCCTGCCTTGTCTGTTGCGCTCGAAATGTTGAACCATATGTGTCATAGCCCCACCTCCACAATCACGTAACCCAGCTTTTTAGGGTCCAAACACTCATCGATAAGAACTGGGCGAAATATGCTGTCATCAACACCTAGCGCTTTAGCGATACCGTCCAGATGGTGCTTTATCGCTCCATGCATGCCATCTATGTCACGGCGTATACGGTTAGGTCGAGCAAAGGTAATACGCAGAGGTGTGCGCTCGCTCAGCTCAGGTTTGGCTGTGCCAACAGCAGCCTTAGCCGCCATGTAGCCATCAGTGCGTGCCTTTTCTTTATGTTTTTGGAATGATGTCCAGTGACGACCACCACGAGCATTTGGGAATAAGGCGCTGTTAGGCCATGGCAAACGGATCTCGATCATGCAGCCTCCTTCGCCAAACGATACTGACGTCGAACCTCAAGCTCTAAGGCTCTTTTTGCAGCGTCACCACGACGTCTGCCAATTAATTCCAAGTAAGGCTTGCGATCGCTAAACCGTAGACTCAACACGTGTCTTGCTTCGCATTCGTGGCGATGTTGTTCTATTGCTTGACGGCTCATGCTTGCGCCTCCAGTGACTCAGGCAGCATCAGCACTTCCTTAAAGCTCTGCTCATCAAGCTGATTGAAGCCAATGCGCTGCTTGTTGGTACCACCGAGTAAAACCTGCTTAGCTAGCCTTTCATCGCCGATTAACACAGGCGGAGCGATACGTTGTGCAGTTTGCGCATTGTGAGCCTCTGCTATGCCTGGTAGCCACTTCGGATATTCAAACTCACCGCGTAGTCGGTACCCGCGATATCTGTTTTCAAATTCTTTTGCGACAAAAGGCCACTCATCTTCGGTCTTGGTTCCTAGCGAAATCCAGCCGCCCATATCCTGCAGCACCGCATTAATCGCAGGATCATCAAAAGTCACGCTTTGGTACGTTCCGACGGTACGTAAAGCCCGATCTGTCTTTGCCCATGCCAGCAATGCGCCATCTTGCGTGGTGCCGCCGATAAACTTAATCACATCAGCTGGCTTTGGCATGAACTGCCCTGTGTCTGGGTTTTGCATGTGACGACTCAACCCCTCACGCACGGCTGGTAAATCGTAGGGCTTTAACGCGCCCCACCAAAGCGCCAATACCATCGGTGACATCGGCTTGCCGTAGAGCTCGGCTGCAGCGTTCACTACCTGCGAAAAAGCGGCGTAATCAGACTGTTGCATTGTCGTCTCCAAAAATCATTTTTCTAGCCTGCTCTGCAGCAGCCATGTTCTGGTCGTAAAGCGTTGAGCCACTGCCCTGTGGATTTCCTTGCACCTGAGGATCGGGTAAACCATCCTCCCAGCGGCTTTGGTTCAGGTACGTCAGCGGTGCAGGCTCGTAGCCATCACGCCACTGCTTGGTTTTCGCCATGGCCCGAACGTGATCAATAATTTCGCCAGCAACGGCATCAAGCTTTTGTTTTTTCCAAGCATCGTGGCATTTGCGTTTAGCAACACGACGGGAAGTGTTTGGGTAGCTCAACCAGAACTTGGCGAATAGGCATTCGACTGGTTCAGGCGACATAATCTCTGTAGTAGTCTCTGCTGTAATCTCTGTACTTATTAACGGATTGCGCTTTGGGTCATCCGCCAACTGCGTTTTGGGTTGTTCCCCAATTGCGTTTTCGTCGTTCGGGGATTGCGCTTTAGGCGGTTGGGGAATTGCGGTTTGGCCGTTCGCGGATTCGCCTTCATTTTCATTACCATCAACATCGCTTTTAGGCTTAGAAATCGACTCCATAAACGCATTAAATGCATCGTGATCAAGCTTGTAGTAAATACGGTGCTGCAGACGTTGATTTGTTTCAATCAACAGCCCTAAGTCACGTAATTTTTTACGTGCCCCAGCCTGTTCTCGATAACTAAGGCCTGTTTCCTCCTCCCACTGATCAGACGTTTTATAAACGCCCAGCTCCTGATCTCCGCGCTCATCCCAATACATGAGCTGGCCGAGGAAAATAGCCGCGTTTACGCCGCCCACATACTTTGCTATCGCTGGCTGGTAGGCTATTGGCCTTCCCAAAGCCCTAATTGCGTCTAAAGGCCTCACATCTGCCTCCTTAAATATTCACCCACAAGCCTGACTACGTCTGCCTCAGCAGCTTCAGGCCATTTACCAAGCCCCTTAAGATCATCTCGTGTTTGATGCAGCCACTTCAGCTGCAATGTTTTTGAGGTCGCTTTGTCATACACGCCACCCTGATCCAACAATGAATGGCAGCCGCGGCGACCTAAACCGTCTGCGCACAGTGGCACACACAGCGCATCAGATAGCTTGATACCCATGCCCTTACCTAACGCTGCAAAATTAAGATGTGCGGCCTGTGAACGCTTCTGAGCGTTGCACGATAAGCACGGCAGTGCAGCTACGTTGCGTCGATGCTGTTCGCTTCGAAATATGGACAGCTCTTTAGGCTTGTGATTGATCGCCGTGCCACAAGCTTCGGCTACACGCATGGCGAGGCTTTTCGTCTTGGGCTCGGGCTTACGGCTTTTAATCTGACTTCGCTTGAGGCTCGATTGTCTAGCTTTAAATGTTGAATTCCACGCTCTCATCGAACCCACTCCGGAATATCGACGCGCTCTGACCAGATCACGCCATGTTCGGCACCGAACGCATACATAAACTCCACTAGCTCGGACATTTGGCGCACACTCATGCGGCTAGTACGTTGGCCAAGCATTACGAAACCACCCCGTACACCTTGAGCAATCCGGGTTTCTTGCTGAAGGCTTGCTGAAAGAATGTCCTTCCAGTCCTCAGGCGATAATTTTTGTGTGACGCCGTTCAGTGGCCACTCAACTTGCTTGGAAATGTCAGCCAGCATTGCCCACATCTTCGCGTTAACATCGAGCGAACGAGTGCGCGGCTTAATCTCACAGATCATTTGCTCAGGGGCGTTAATCACTGCTTGAGCAGCATTACGTCGAACAGCTCCGCTTACTAAGTGGAATACTTGTTTTCCCATATCAATCCACCATCCCGCGAACGCGCTCTTTAATGCTGGCCACCGATGACATAAAGGCTTTACCAGCACCTTCAATGGCACGCATTTCGTCTTTCGTTACCGTTCCATCAGCCAGTGCCGTGTGGATCTCGTTTGCAAAATGGCCCTGAGCAACCATCATTGCTGCTACTTGCTCTAAGACAGCCATGTCTGACGAATCCACAGCGCCGGCAGGAGCCTTAACCAACAGGAAGCCTTCCGCATGCGCCCAAGCCTGCAACATCCGAAAATCATTTGTGAACGCTGCTACACGCTGAGCCTCTGCAAACGTCAAGTGATGGGTCGAGTTATTCGGATTCACCTTATTGCGCAGCACAGCCGGTGAAATAGAAACTCGAGGCCCTAACGACTCGCTGCCCCCTGGGTAGTCATGGACTGTGTGATATGCCGCATCGACTGTGTTCATAATTAAATGCCTCGAACGTATTTATTTGCAGGGCTACGCCCTAAACTGCTAGTTATGGAAACTAGAACTTCAAAATCAAAACTCTTAACTTCTTCTGGCTTGACTGATCTCGAGTTGATGGAGCTTCAAGACCAAGCCATTGATCTGGCACTACAAGCCTTCGACGAACCTACTGATGCCCATATTGACGCTGTGCAAGAGCGTTTGATCTGGAATGCGCAGCGCGGTTTAGGTGGGCAAGGAGCCGTGACTATTCATTAACCCCTTCCCTATATGCGACTGCGTTAATCAGCTCTTTTCGTCTGCCCTTAACTGAATTGGAAAGGGAATTTCAGGATTCAAAGCATGGAAGGCCAACAGCCATGAGCGAGGAATATGGTTTTGTTTTTCCCATTGGGAGATCCTCCCCTTGGTCAGCCCAGTGAGCTCAATGACTTTTCTGCGGCCCCCTAGGGCCTGAACGATATCGGTAGCTTTCATCATGCCTTGAGTTTAGATAAATCTATACACAAAAGCAAGATTTTTCTAAACCAATGTTTAGTTTTTTCTTGTTCTAATTGCAGAATGGATATTTACGCGATTCGACGACAGAACCTACAGGCATTAATTGATAGCCGCGCGGCTGGTAACGCAGCAGAATTCGCGCGTCTTGTCTCTAGGGAGCGCGCCCAGATCGGGCAGTATTTATCTGAGAAATACAATAACGGTCGCAGCATTGGCGAAAGAGTCGCTAGGCAAATCGAAAGCTCCCTACAGATTGAGAGCGGATGGCTTGATAAGGCAGTCGACCACGCCTTTGATAAAAACGTCTCTGGCGCCGCAATTGGCGAACGTCGCATCCCCCTGCTCAATTACATTCAAGCGGGTAACTTCGCTGACGGTGGGCAGAACTTCACGATGGCAGATGTGGAGTACTTGCTAACGGACTTGGATTTATCGGAACGCGCTTTCGCATTGCAGATTAAGGGCGACTCGATGTTGCCCGAGTTCAAAGAAGGCGACCGTATTATTGTTGATTGTGAGGTCATCCCTAGGCCTGGCGATTTTGTCGTGGCAAAAAATAGCGATGAAGAGGCGACTTTCAAAAAGTACCGCCTAATCAGTATCGATGAGTCAGGGCAAGAAATATTCGAACTAACACCATTGAACCCAGACTACCCATCAATGCGCAGTGATAAGCATAAAGTTGAGGTTATCGGCACGATGGTTGAGCATCGTAAGTACTACAGACGAAGTTAAGCAAGGCCCCT
Source organism: Paenalcaligenes sp. DL 463 (assembly GCF_057475185.1). Lineage (NCBI taxonomy): Bacteria > Pseudomonadati > Pseudomonadota > Betaproteobacteria > Burkholderiales > Alcaligenaceae > Paenalcaligenes > Paenalcaligenes sp. DL 463. The sequence continues at coordinate 1,794,832 of NZ_JBYBKX010000001.1, forward strand.
TAGAGGGCCTTTTTGTTTAGGCCTAAAGTAACGAAAGTTAAGTTTGATATGTAAAGACCGTAAGGACATGGCATGGAAAACCCAAGCAATAAACTGTCATTTCGGGCAGCTCAACATACCGATTTGCCTGAAATTGTTACGCTGCTATCAGATGATGTGCTAGGCGCCACCCGTGACGGCATGCATCACATGCCTGCCTATGAGGCTGCTTTGCGAGACATTCAAGCACAGCAAGGCAATACAGTGATTGTTGCCGTGATGGGCCAGCAGGTCGTAGGCGTTTTACAGCTCACTTTAATACCAGGCTTATCACGCGGCGGGATGCTTCGTGCGCAAATCGAAAGCGTACGGGTTAGCAGCCAACATCGTGGACATAACATCGGTAAAGCTCTTGTAAAGCAAGCCATTGATCAGGCGCGTAACGCCGGCTGCGGTTTGGTGCAATTGACTAGTGACAAACAACGCACCGACGCTATCAGGTTTTATGAAGATTTGGGGTTTACCGCATCCCACGAGGGGCTGAAGCTTTCACTAGGATAACCACTACATAAACTCTGCTTGCGTCATCTTGGCTTTCATTTAAAGCCAAAGTAACTAGATTTTAATTCTATGTGATTCCGTAAGGAAAGAGGCATGAAAACACTATTTGCAACACTTGCTATCACCCTGCTCTCGCTCAGCGCGGTGACCACTACTGTGGAAGCACACTCCGGTCGGACAGATAAGAATGGGTGTCATATGGATAGGAAGACTGGGACGAGGCATTGTCATCAAGAAAACTCAAATCAAATTAAACCCTTTCCTTTTGGGCACCAAACAACAAAAGCCGATGCTTATTAAGGAAACACGTATATGAAAACAGTAAAAACAAGTAGGCGCGCGTATTACAGAAGAGCCCAAATTCAAAGCAGCAACCCTGCAAACCTTCAAACACTCATTGAAAGCGCATTAAATAAACAGTCAACCGTAAAATCCAGACTAGAAACCATAGATTCCTCTGGGGAAACGTACAGATTAATCGCAAAGCATGGCAAAAAAGAAAACATGCTTGCTGGTCATCTAATAGCATTCGAAAGGGGGAGCTACCAATTGGTTATTGGCGATGACCCAGACGCAACAAGCTTAGAGCTAGACGCTATTGAGCCTCCACAGCAAGAGGGTACAATTCAACAGTTCGTCACGGGAGTGGTGTATTTCTGTATTTTTGAGAACTGCGTAGCTCTGATCCAAACAGGATCGTTACGCGCAAACGCATTAGAGCGTCACTTGGCTTGGCTCATTAGAGATAAGTCAGAAATACTTGATAATGCAGATGGACTAGCTTTAGTTGATGAGCCTCACAAAGCCATAGCTGAACGCATTAGAAAAAACCACATCAAGGCCATCAACCTCGGCGTACCTTTTATGCAAGAAGAGTCCGTTACAGAGCTTGTGGCGGTGACTGACAATAGCGGTAAAATCAATACCCAAGAGCTAGAAGTCACTAAGTTTAAAGCCGACAAAGCCTTAAAAGGGCTATTGAAAAAATTCCTGCCAAGTGATACTTTCTCTAGTCTAGGGTTAAGCGATGTTGTTTTTGATGGCGATCTCGAAGTGTGGTTGCAAATAAAACATCCAAAATTCCAGAGAAGCCACCCCGCTAGCACTACTAAGCTTCTTGATGATTTAGGAATAGCCTTAAGAGACCAAGAGGAAGAAAGTGTACGCCTCGAACTCAGAGACGGTTCTACAATTAAGGGGTCGCAGCTCAAAATCAGCTCCCCTATTTCTCTTGAAACAATAGGCGGAAAACCAAACGTTGATTCACTTTACGAAGCAATGTCCGCGTGGATTAAGCACCTCATTGCTAACAACGAGATTACTTTATAAGACTAATCAGCTTCAGGAGGTCGCATGGTTAGATCTCGACTGATTTACTTAACGTTAATTATTGGTGCAATTTCTAGCATTGGGATTCACAAGTGGACACCAGACTTAGTGTCCTATGATGTGGCTGTGAAATGTATTTTTTTTATAACCCCTATTCCTAGCGCTTTATTGTTGCTTTTTTGGCGTAATTACAGAGGTTTAAAAATTTATGAAAAACTTAACGGTTTCCAAGCCAAGCGATTTAATAGCCTAAAAAGCTTAATTTATAGACGACTTATAGTTTGCTTTTTTTTAAGTCTTGGTAGTTCGGCTATAGCCCTATGCTTCAATTTTGTAATAAAAATTTATTTTGAAATAGAGCCTGAGCTCCTGCCTACAATTTACCTAGCATCAACCACATTAGCACTCACAGTCAATTTATACCTAATAGCCTCTATTTTGTTTTGGGTTTTTGAACTAGCTGACTTCTCGGATCAACTTGCTGAAAAAGAAGCCACAACACACAGAATTAACGAGGCCATGAAGCGTATTGAGTTAACAGAATCATCTTAACTCACGCGCTCAGAATGCTACTTTAGCCACCTCCGGGTGGCTTTTTTGTGGGGCCCTACTTACGCTTCAGGCTCTTGCTCAAACGTTTGGTTGTTAGGTTTTGACGGCATCTCGATAGTCCGACGCTCAGTCTCACAGCCTTTATCCATAGCTAGCATAGCTAAATGGTTATATCTCTGACGGTAGGCATTAACTTCTATTTGTTCGGAGTGACTAAAGTCCATAAAAAACAATGGCACTAAAAGAAAGGCTCCTGTTACACCTAAAGCAACATTTTTCCCCGTCTTTTCGGTGTCTGGTACAAGACGTTGTACCTCCGACTCAATAAATGCCATGTCATGCTCAAGAGCCTGACAGCTTTTCGCATTATCACCATACTGTTGAACCATCACTGGATTCGCCGCTCTGCCCGCACAACCTGATAATGCGGCTATTGATACCAGCGTAACCGCTATAAATGCTTTACTCACAATCCCACCCTTATATTCGAAGTGGGTGAATTGTACTGTCTTATACAAAAAGAAACAAAAAGAACTCTTTGGACATAGCCCCTGCACTGCCCCCTTATCTGCTTTTTTATGTTTGCCACCTTCAGGTGGCTTTTTTGTGCCTCCTGAACTTACGACTTATCACCATCGATCTGAACTGCCCCCGAAGTAATGCCACTTGTAAAAGCTCTAGGCAATAAAAGTGCTTCAGCTATTATTCAAGAAGTTAAGAGCCATAAGGAGCACGGGATGATCACTGTGGAATCAGGTTTGTTTCTTCGAGTTCAAGAACTAGAAAATGGGCCTAAGCCCTTCCCTCTACAAAGCGGCTTCAGTCATGACAACGCCTATCGCGTGCTAGGTCTCTACAGCCCCTCTGAAACATCCGAGGCATATTTCATCCTCGCAAACGACCGCGATGAAATCTGGTTCATTTCAAATAAGCATTTCCGAGTGTTCGGCCTCTACCCTAACAATAATAATTTTAGGCTAACCCTTTCTGAGGCTGCTGTGGCCACAAGTTAAGGCCGTAGTATTCCACCCTTTGCGCCCACTAAGGTGGGCTTTTTTGTGGCTGCATGCCCTTCCCCGTGGCCGCTACCGGTGCTGCTGGGCTGATGGCGTTTCGATGGCCTGCTACTAACCAACGATAAACAGGCACAAATGGGGTGTCACTTTCTATACATACAAACAGTATGTTTAGATTTCTCTTGACTTTATTGTTTAGATAATTCTATACTTCATTTAACGCTACACCAAACACAGCTAAACAGCCTAGGTCTCAGACCAGCTTAGTAACTGAAGTGAAGCGTTAGATGATCTTTAAAAACTAGCTGACAATGCACCCAGCCCTATTTAGGGAGAAGCGACTGGGTAGGCGCGCAACATCCATGCCCGCGCCGATAGCAATAGGCATAAAACCGACGACCAGCGCTTGCGGTGTGAGACTGCGTGAAGAGTGCTGTTAGTTGGGGATTCAGTTGCTCGGTAGTCCGAGCTGTTGAACGCGAATTGGAAAGTATCGCGGGTAATACGTTAAGCACGACAAGCTCAACTTGTACGGCTTATTTATTCTGAGTGAGCTAGCAGCTCTGGTAGCGCTTAAATGCTAGAGAAAAGCGCCTAGAAATAGGCCGCTTTGGTAAGCATCAATGGTGGTGCTTACGGAAGCGAGGAAACGATGCAAGCCCTTGAAAACAAAATCATCAACCAAGAAGTGGCAAATCTGAAGGAGTTTGGCTACGACAACGTAATCCACGAAAACATCCTGACGGACGCTGTCTACTCACAATTTTTCAAAAGCATGCTTGAAGACAATAAAGGCAAATCAACGGAAGCGGATCTGGTGATTGATGGTCTTTTAGCAAAAATCCCCAGCCTTTAAACCTAATCCGCAATTGTGGGCTTCTTAGCAATTGAGGATATTTATGTCTGCCTTTTGTGTTTTTGGTATGACTGATGTTGTGGCCAAACAATTGGCAAACAAGTCCTACCACCCCCCTATCTCAACGTAAAGAACTTACACCCGAACAGCTAGAGGAGTGGCGCAAAGAGAAAGCGCAAGAGATTCTGAAAAGCGGCAGAGTTCGTCAAGTATCAACCGAGTTCTGCGCACCGCAATTCTGCAATGACTGGATAGCCTTAGCTAAACGTCAGGTCAAAACATCACGACTCAAAATCATGGTGCGTGGCATCAAGACTGACAAAAAAGGCGCGATAGTCATCAGCAAGCGCACCAAGCTGCCCATGCAGGCATGGATTCCCTATGAAAGATAAACTCCCATCCGACAGCGCGGATCCGCGAGGAGACTATCGATGATCAACACTAACAGATCAAGGCCTGCGTGGCTTGAGCCAAGAAAAAACCGCCTAGAAAAGCGGCTTAGGTGGCAAGGTGTTACTTATTAGTAGGGCAATCCAGGGAACCTGTTTTTCAGGTTACGGACAAAGTTACGGCGGATTTCAGTAAGTCGCCTTTCTTGAGCTTGTTCTTCTTGCTGTTTAGCCGTTTGTTTAGGCTCAAGCAAAGGTGATACGTGCAGGGGGCTCATGCCACCCTGATTCAGCTTGTGGTAAATCATTAAGATCTCCAACGCTTCTTCATATTGATCATTGAGAGCGGTCGGGAGCTGATGCTGCCAAAAGCGTAGCGTAGAAAAAAGTGAACGCGTAGTAAAAAGTTATAGGCGAGCGTGGATGCTGGCCTTTTTTATAATTGTTGTAGTTGTGTGTTAACGCACTCAGACACTATGGGGCTTTGAGGTACTTAAGTACACCTATACTTTGTAACAGTGCGCTGTACGGTAGGCACAAAAAAACCGGCACTTCGTAGAGTTACCGGTCTTTGCTCTTTTATGCTCTTGCTATGTTATGCAAGAACTGCTGTATTAGACAGCTTGAATCCTTGTAGCACATGGTCCTTTTTGACCTTGGCCAACAACGAAAGATACTCGTTGGTTTTCATCAAGCGTTTTGTGATACCCATCTCCTTGGATCTCACTATGGTGTGCAAAGAGGTCCTTACTACCATCCTCTGGCATGATAAAGCCAAAGCCACGTGTGTTATCAAACCACTTCACAATACCGATTTCTGTTTTCAATATAAATCCTAAATTATCAGGGGAAAATATCCCTGTACTCATAGTGTCATGTATGGTCAGTTAAAGATAGGCATAGTTTGTAACAGCCAAAAGCTCATCTGACTCGATTCTATCTTCCTCTACCTGAACCCCGGTTAACTGGCTTACGGGAATGAGCAAAGCTTGCTCTTTTGATACCAGCACTAGATGGTTGTGCAGGCCAGCCCGATTTATTCGAAACGGAGTCTGAGCCTTGTGCCTTCACCCTCTTTGGTGATTTTTCGCTTTTATTCATTACAACCCCTATCAGTAAACGTCGACATCAGCAAAATTGCTGTACGACTCTTACAGCATAGGACACTTCGCATTAAATAGCTTGTTAAGCCTGACACCCTAGGCAGAGTAACCACCGCCTTTCGTAATAAGGGCTATCAACGAAGCATCTAGTGCCTGTGCTCGGGCAACTGCGAATCACCGGCGGACAACAAACTCCGCCATCTCGCGACTCGCTGGCAGACGAGAGATAAAGACATTGCCCCCGCGCCTAAGAATTTGGGCTTGGCAAGCTGCGGGAAAGGCCTGAGGACGGTCAGCAGCCAACTGACCAACAACTGGTTCTGCGCACGGTCAACCCAGTATAAAAAAACAGTAATGGACCAATTGAACGCATGTCCAAAACTGGGGATCGTACCCCAGCGGGGCTTTGGCTCTGAAAAACTCTTTCGCGCCCATAGCTCAACGGATAGAGCATCGGTCTTCTACACCGAGTGCTGCAGGTTCAAATCCTGCTGGGCGCGCCACACTCTTTTACTTAAAACTGCCTAGCAGTTCCCCTTTTTTGCTTGCCCTGGTGGGCAATGTCTATGCCCGTGACCATGACCATCTGGATCAACAATGACTGAACCAGAAGGGGTATGTACTGCACAGGCAGTAAGAAGGGACGCGAAAAGCGCTGCTATCAGCAATCGAAATTTCATAAAAACCTCAAGGTATTAATTCTCTCAAATTATCGAATATACCCGTATTGCGAACCTATACATAGAGCGTCTGTTTGTAATCTTTAACGAATAATCAGTTATCAAGCAATCCTTGACGACTGCCTTCAAGCCAGAGCCCGACACCTCCTCGACTCCTTCACGCAGGCCGCCCTCCTGCGCGTCGGGCTCTGCCTTGAGGGCCACTGCGAGCCTGTCAAAGCCGCAATCCTAGGTGCGAGAGCCGACTTAGCCGGTGACTGCCCTCCTTCTTTTTTCCTTAGCGCCGGACGCGGTGCGCACTACTTCCGAGAACACTATGAATGCACTTACAGCTCCGCAATCTGTGCGTGAAGCAGTTGACCACGCGCGCCTGATAGTAAAGCTTGAATCCCAAATCAAAGAGTGTCTGGCAGGCGACCGTGAGTACGTATATATCGCTTACAGCCATGACTCATTGCCTTCGTACGAAAAGCGTGACGCCATCAGCGACGTGTTGATTGACTGGTTGATCGTCAAAGCCAAGCGTGAGCCGTTTTCTGACCTGCTTTGCGCGCTTGATGACGCTGATTTGCGATCACAGCTAACTGCGCAGCGAGACGTACTCATACGCGAAATAGCCGACGCAACGCTATCCGCACTGACTCCGGACGAGCTGGAGATCCTTTCATGAAGTTTCTAACGCTTATCTGCCTATACGCCAGCGCGGTCGTAATCATTACGGCTGCGATCGAGCTTCTTTATTACGGGGAGCGATATGAGTGATCTTAAAAAACATGGCTGGAAGCTCGTTGTGATTGCCCTACTTTTCGGCATCGCCGGCCGCATGGATTACGAGCATGAGGTTAAGCACGAAGCAGTCGCTAAAGCTTATTACAACGAGCTGAATCAGCGGTATGGCCGTACATACGCCGCCCATCTATCACGAGCAACACGAACTGGAGAATATTATGAGCATCACGACTATGATCTTGGGCGAGTCAGGGACTGGCAAGACAACAAGTCTACGCAACCTTGATCCCGAAAACACCCTTCTTATTCAGGCTGTACGAAAGCCTTTGCCGTTTAAATCCCAGAACTGGAAGCCTTTTAGCAAAGAGCATCCAACAGGCAACATCTTCATCACCGACAACGCTGTCGAAATAGTACGCATTATTCGCAAGACACGACGCAAGATCGTTGTTATCGACGACTTCCAGTACATCATGGCAAACGAATTTATGCGTCGCTCGAATGAGCGTGGGTTCGACAAGTTCACGGAAATCGGACGGAATGCTTGGGACATCATCAACGCAGCATCTTCTCTTGCCGACGACGTACGCGTCTACATTCTTTCTCACGTCGAAACCAGCGAGCACGGCAAAACCAAAATCAAGACTATCGGCAAGATGCTGGACGAAAAGATCACGCTCGAAGGCATGGTCACCATTGTATTGCGCACAGTTGTAAACGACGGACAGTACCTGTTTTCCACTCGCAACAATGGGCACGACACTACCAAAACCCCGATGGGCCTGTTTGATTCCGACCTGATCAATAACGATCTAGCCGAAGTCGACACCTCAATTTTCAACTACTACGAATTATCCGAAGAACAAGCCGCATAAAGGAACCAACATGAGCACACCCCGCGCATACACCGCTGACACAACCGCTGCAGCACAGGTAGGAACAAGTAACTACGTAGATGAATCAGGAAAATACATCGGCGAAATCACGCTCGCTGAATCGGTCACGAGCAAACGTGGTACCGAAGGTATCGAGATCTCGTTCCTGACTCGTGAAGGCCAGCAGGCCAACTACCTTACCCTGTGGACCTATAGCGAAAGCGGCGAAGCCCTTTACGGCTACAAGGTTCTTAGCGCTCTGATGACCGTTATGGGCGTTAGTCGCATCGAGCCAAAGCAAGGTGATATTAAAGACCGTGACGGCAACCAACGACGCGTAACTGCCTTCCCTGCACTGCACAAAGTGCCTGTTGGACTGGTCTTGCAAAAGGAGTACTACACGAAGCAAGACGGTACCGGTGGCTACAAATTCAACATCATTGTTCCGTTTAACGCGCAAACCGAGCTGACTGCAAAGGAAATGATCGATGGTGTCACTCAGCCCAAAACATTGGCTGGAGTTATTGCCACCCTCAAAGATAAGGGCGCCCCGATCGAATCACGCCCCACCACGCAGCAGAGCAACGGCTACGCCAATGCGACTGCCGGCAATTACGACGATCCGTTTGGTGATGAATTTGGACAAGGGTTTTAGTTATGACAAGGCTCACGCTGTACGAAATCGCCCATGAGCACAAGGCACTTGCCGATAAGCTCATGGATTTAGACTTGGACGAGCAGGCAATCAAAGATACGCTTGAAGCTGAAAGCGACTTAATACCCAAAGCTCAGTCCTACGGCTTTGTAATCCGTAATTTAGAAGCGCATCAAGCGGCTATATCAGCCGAAGCGGAGCGTTTGGCGTTACGGGCTAAACGAGCTAAGAGCCGTATCGATGCTGTTAAACAGCGCCTACTTGACGCTATGGTGATGACTGGCACACAGAAAATAGAGCATCCACAATTCACCATCAGCGTCACAAAGAACCCGACCGGTGTCGACATATTCGACGAGCGCCAAATTCCAGATACGTACATGGCGGACCCCAAGCCATTAACCCCGAAGCCCGACAAGCGACTAATCAAGCAGGCTATTGAGCAGGGCTACGAAGTGCCGGGCGCCAAGCTGGAACAAGGGGTATCGCTGCGGATCAGGTAGCACTTTGTGATTTACGCACAACCCGCCCTTCCCCAACTGCGTTAAATCGAGATTTCGCCCTAACCGAAGCCTTGACCACCCCCGGGGCGCTCATTCCTAATGCATCAAAGCGTGTCATGACTCGCTCCATCCACCTGAAGCTTGAGCTGTAACAGGCCTCGCCCCTTTGTGCGAGAATTTGTGCGACCTCATCATCGCCGGGCTTACCTTTAATCCCTACTGCCATGCCGTCAATAGACAGGCCCAGTGTTTGACGACGTCGCGCCTCGTTCTGGAGATCAACCAGCAAGTAAAGCAGGTCGCCGATCAGCATTCTTCCTAGACGATCTGCTATCGACTGTTTCGCGATATTCAGCTGTGCTTCAAGATGATTAATTTCAACAACCGACGGTGCGTCCCAACTATCCTTCAAGGCATTAGCCATTTGACGAGTCATTGCACTCATCCTGTGCACTTCTTCAGAAAGATCCCATTCGCTTTGAACGCTTTGAATGGCTTGCTCTCGACGTCTGTCCCAATTTTGATATAAGGGGACCGCAACCGCAGCAACGGCGGTCCCCACTGTCCCGAAGGCTGTCATGGCACTAAGAATGCTGACGTTGGCCAGCGCCCCCGTGCGGTCACGCCAGCACCAGCCAAGCACGAAGCCTGCCAACAGCGCACACACCACAAAAAACAGCCAGCCACAGATAGTGCGCCAATCGCTTGATGCAAACTCATTTACTTTCATGCTCCACTCCGACGCCTATCTTGAGCGATGGAGTGTATCAGCGCTCTAGGCCGCCACCAACACTCTTTCATGCACCTAATGATCTGATTAGCTCTCTCTTCGGTCATTTTTCTCGATAATCAATATGCTATTCAAAAACCTGCGAATCTTTCGCCTCAATAAGCCGTGGCTGCTCGATATTGAGCAGATCCAAAACCGTCTTGAGCCACATGCTTTCGTAAGCGGCTCATCCCAAGACCCAGTAAGTATAGACTGGACTGAACCGCGTGACGGTGAGGGTTTAGTCTATAGCCACAATGGGCAGATTCTGCTCTCAGTCCGTTCAGAGAAAAAGCTGCTGCCCTCTTCCGTCATAAACCAAGTGGCGCAAGCCAAGGCTCGTGACATCGAGAAGGAGCAAGGCTATCGCCCGGGACGCAAACAGACACGGGAAATCAAAGAGCAAGTCATCACTGAGCTCATGCCTAGAGCATTTTCAGTACACAAAGACACGCTCGTCTGGATTGATCCAGTTAATCACTGGCTCGTCATCGACACAGCAAGCAATGCAGCAGGCGATGAAGTAATGAGTTTGTTGGCCAAAACATTTGATCCGTTCCCGGCCGGGCCACTCTACACCGAACTGTCCCCTGCTGCCGCCATGACAAGCTGGCTTGCTGCCGATGAAGCACCCGCCAACTTCAGCATCGACCAAGACACCGAACTACGCTCTACTAGTGAAAGCCGTGCAGTTGTGAAGTATGTCCGGCACACCATCGGCTCCGAGGAAGCGCAGCGACACATTCAAGCCGGTAAGCAGGTAACCCGCTTAGCTCTCACGTGGAACGACAAGATCAGCTTCGTGCTCGATGATGGGTTAACGCTTAAACGTGTTACGCCTCTTGATGTGCTGAAAGTCCAGAACGACACGCTATCTGGTGATGAGGCCGAGGCATTCAATTCGGATATGGCGCTCATGACTGCTGAATATGCGGCGATGCTAGATGGTTTGGTGGATGCGCTTGGAGGGGAGAAAGCCATTTTATAAAAAAGTGTTAACTCTGCTCGACTAACCTCATAAGCTCATCAGATAATCGAGGCAACTTCTTATGGGCATTAAATGATTCGATTAATTCCCACGGCTCTTGGTAGTAACAATGAATAGGGAGATACTCTTCATCCAGCAGATCTCCTTCAGCCGGATTACTGCATTCGCCTTGTGTCATATGCACGGCCTGCAACCGGCCTCCTGCGCCTGGGAAAACAAATGCGCTGGCAATTTTTGCTTCTGGCCTAATCTGGGCAATAGCTTTAGTATAAAAATGCTGTTTAACTAAATCTGCCCAGCCTGGTGCACTACCCACCCCTTGAGCTGCATAATATTTCGCATCAACAACCACGTAATCGTTGGCTTGGGGCTTTCTTAGCACTATATCTGTACGCTGCCTATTACGTGGGGATGCCTGCAACGCACCATTAACTCTATAAACTGGTGTAGCTAACTCTCTATTAATTGAATAGGTATTCTCGAGACAGCTTCCTAACATGTGTTCCCACATGCCATGAAATTCTCTTAAGCCAATAACTATAGAAGTGGTTTCTGTCCCTTTTTTTCTCTCTAGGTATTGAATTAAAGCTTTGAGTAAAAATAATTCACGCTCAGAAAAGGTTTTTGATAACTCTCTATACAAATAGGAAATTTGCTCATTAATAGTCCCATTCGGAATAGTCACATCAACTAGATTAGGGTCGATAGATCTAGGCCCTTGGGTTATAAACCAACCAAAACTCTCATCTAACTCTCTCATTACATTCGCATGAATTCGAGCAGTTTCACAACCAGCAAAGAAGCGCTTTCTAGTCCCAGCTATGTCTAAGTAAACTGGCCCCCCGCGACTTGGATAGGCCTTTAAGCTAGAAATCGTTCTCTTCCAATCTGGCTTGCCGTAGTTGATCGTACGCTCTGTTAGCCTTCTCGCGTACAAGCCATTCTCTACATAATCTTCTAGTAGGTCTATAGCTAGCTTTAAGCTATCGACACCTAACATGGAGTCACCATCATCACCTAAAAGAACCTTTGTCTCTCTATCACGTGTATATCGGTCAAGAGAACCGAGCATGGTTGCTGCTAAAGTGCTTTTACTTACTCTTTCGGCAATGCATGTGTTACGGGGCATGAATAGCGCCACGCTAGTAGGTAGAACCACGATCCCACAAAAATGAACTAGATCGCTACCTAGAGCTAGGCCCCGCTCTTTCATTTCAACAAACAATGATTGATTCGAGCTGGCTAAAGCGTTGACAGAGATCCGATCATAAAAAATCTCTATAGACTTAGCGCTCATTTTATTCCCCCTCATCTGCTAAGCTTGGCCCTCAGGGGCTGCTACCAATAAATCATCCGCAGGCTCTAGGATGTCAATTAAAGAGGCTAGCTCGTCCTCCAGCCTCACACTTAAGACTGGCTGTTCTGTTTTAAAGGCATAAGTAAGCTGAGCAAAGGTATTAAGAGGGCCATCTGTGGTTTCAGTTCGAAAAATCAGCTCTCGACGACGATGCCGCAAAACATCGTCCCATAAGTACATAAATATCTTGCCTGTTAACGCATCGCGCGCCGACCTCTCATCAGCTAACTCATGTTCAGCAAAAAAACGATGCCCTAGAAGCCTGTCTTCGGGAATATTTTCACTGCTTAATATGTTATTTACAGCCTTAGCGAAAATTGCCCAAGACACATAGGTCATACCGGCCGATGTGGGGATTCGAAACCCACCAGGAGTAGCCATGCTGTAATCAATAGGCAAATATTGAAATTGCCATCGACGCTTAAAAGCAGTATCCATTGGCATCACCGCTTGATCGCTGCTATTCATCGTCGCAAGAATAGATAAATTTGGAGGCAAGAAAAGCTTACCGTCTGGTATTCTCTCTAGACCAGAACTGCTTAGCTCGCTATCGATGTAAGACAGCATATCAACATCAGCCATATCAACTCTATAGCAGCTAGCGCCAGTTTCATCTCTATCTAACAGTTGAAATAACTCTCCGAAAACCGCAGCAGCGGAAGCTCTATTTATTTCTTCAACTATTAAATAAACAGGCTCACTAGAGTTTTTAAGCGCTAAAAGAAAAGCCTGAATGAAAGGACCTGGCCTGAACCCATAACCCACAGCGCCACCCTCCAACATAAGAGGACGTAATGACCCTACAAAGTCGCTATATTGCGTATCGGGATGAAATACCGTTCTGACATGCCTAGATCCGTTAATAAGTACATCTATCTTATGGCTTTTACCAGTCCCTGGCGCTCCAAAAAATATTAAGTTTTTAGCCTTCAGGTTTTGCCCATTGCTTATTGGCGTACTTATTAACTCCTCAAAACCACTTCTCAAAACCTCATGATCAGAAAAGCTTCTGATCAATTGAAAAAGCTTAGCGGCAGAAGCAACAACTATCCCTGCAGCCAAGATCACGCTAGACTCATATACATCCCCCCTGCTTAAGGCTTTTCCTTCGCCTCTTGGAAATAAATACTCCCTCTCATATAAAAAAAGCCTAAATAAAATTCTATCATCATCATCGCTTAAAACAGCATCAACAGCATCATCTATTTCTACTTTTATGTACTCTTCAACTATAGCGCCTCTTCTTTGCGGAAGATCTTTCAGATAAATATTGAAATTATCTACGTCCCCATTTTCTTGAAAATATTTCTCTAAATCCATTAAGGCTGATTTGTATTTCCTTAAGGCTAGCTCATATTTCCAAAAGCAATTAGCAACCCACAAAAAAGAAGATGGTAATGTCGTAGTCAAATCCAACCTATTAGTCAAAACCATTGAGTAATCATTAACTTGTAATGACTCACCTCTTTTGTCAAAACGATCAAGCAGGATCTCTTTGAGCTTATCGCTAATGAATACATCTTTCTTAAACTCAATTCTTTTGTACTCTTCTTGGCATTCATTAATCAAAGGCCTTAAATCCTCTAAACCATAAAAATTAGACATCCTTCCATCCTTTAAGAATTTACCCTCAAAAAACCAAAAATCCTGTTAACTCCTCAAACCTAGCTCTACATATAATCAAGACCGAGAGCACTCCTCCTTCTTGACTAATTAACCTCAAGAGTTAAAATTACTCGCCGGGAGAAAAACCAGATAAACCAAGGTAGGAAATGACCATCACTATTAGAGCAGAATACATCAAAAACCTACGAACCAAGCTCGGCTTAGGGCGTACTGAATTTGCAAACTTACTAGGCTTAAACTCTACTGGTGAGCGCACCATCAGAGGCTGGGAAGAAAGCGAACACGAGCCTTCATCGACAAAATGGGAGTCCATTCTAAATCTAGAAGAGCGCTTAAATGAACACAACAGAACGGCCCCCTTCAGCCATAATGAAAGCAAACATAATGACTTTACCTTTATCGATTTGTTTGCTGGCATAGGAGGTATACGGCTTCCTTTTCAAAGTCAAAATGGTAAGTGTGTCTTCAGCTCAGAATGGGATAAGTTTGCCCAAAGGACTTATTTAGCAAATTTTGGCGAGATGCCAAATGGCGATATCACCGAAATCAAAGCTAAAGACATTCCTGATCACGATATTCTTCTCGCTGGCTTTCCTTGCCAAGCATTTTCGCAAGCTGGCTTAAGGCAAGGATTCAATGATACCCGAGGAACAATGTTTTTCGAAATCCAACGAATTGTTGCTGAAAAACGACCCAAGGCCTTTTTGCTCGAAAATGTTAAACAGCTCCAAGGCCACGACAAAGGGAAAACCTTAAAAACCATTCTTAGCATATTACGAGGCGACTCACTGCACAGCATTCCTGACGAAATACCTATCAGCGAAGAGGCTCGGGCAACGCTCTCGAAGAAGCTAAACTATTGGGTTGATTTCAAAATTTTAAGAGCAGCTGATTTTGGCGTACCTCAGAACCGTGAACGTATTTTTATAGTAGGTTACGATCTCGATCATTACAAAGATATAAATTTTGATGATTTATTCTGCTGGCCAACCCCACCACTTACTCAAACTAGAGTAGGAGACATTTTGGAAGACCCAAAAATATTGGCAGAGAGAGAGGATCGCTATACGATATCTGATCGCCTTTGGGCAGGACATCAAAAAAGAAAGCTAGAGCACCAGATTAAAGGTAATGGATTTGGATACTCTTTAGTCTCTGAAGATACTGCTTACACCAATACTATCAGCGCTCGATACTATAAAGACGGCTCAGAGATCCTTATCGATCAAAGCCACTTAAAAAAGAATCCTAGAAAACTAACTCCTCGAGAATGTGCCAACCTTCAGGGATTCCCTGAAAACTTTATTGTAGATGCTGTTTCACAAGGGCAAATCTACAAACAGTTTGGTAATTCCGTATGTGTCAAAGTTGTTGATGCGGTGGCAACCCAAATGCTTGCTGCTAAAACCCAAGCCGATAAGCTCTTAGCCAAATCATAGCAATCCATCAACTAGCTTTAGCACCTCAAAGTTTAATTTTGAAGTGCTAAAGCGGCCTGAAAAGAACTTCTTTTTCTTCACCATCCAATAATTCCTTAACGGCCTTATTGGCTCCCCTCGCACTCACACATTAATCAATGACGCGCTTATTTATTACAGTCGCGGCGCTTTCGCTCGCCCTTTTGCTGAGCAGTGCTGCATTCACCCACCTAATGATATGAAAAACCGAACCAAGAAATACTGGTCGGCAGTAGCCGTGGGCGTCTCATTTGTCGCCGCCCTTGCCGTCACTCTTATTGTCGAATTCTCGTAAAGGAAACCAACCGTGAAATCTAAAGACCCTCTCTCTGTGTATGTTCGGAGCGAACTCAAATCAACCCCGCAGGAGCGAATCAATCTCGAACGCACTGCGCAGCTCTATGACCCCGAGAAATCGCCAGTGATTCTTTCCTCAAACGTGCCATTTAAAGGCTCATGGAGTAACGGGAGGCTGGTGTGATGAAGCGTTGGCTTTTCTGGATTCTATTTGGAGTGATATTCGGGCTGGGTTTTCCTGCCCTTTTTTATGCCCTATACAAACTAACGGCTGGTGCATATATGGCTGAGCTCACCGCGCAAGGCCTTCTCTACCTGCTTATTGCTGTTCTCGCATACATAGTAGGTTTCTCCACTGGGTACGCTATGGATAAAGGGGGTAGTGATGAATGACTGCGTTAAACAGAGCTCAGCGCCGAGCGATCAAGAAACATAAGCCAGCCCGCTTCATTGATAAGCGCCGTGCGTGGGCTCGTATCGGCCTAAACATGCTTTCAACGTCATTTGACGACATTAGCACCGACGCTATTACAAAGCTGCTTATGCCTGTCTACGCATCAATCACGAGCATGACAGACGGCAACGGCACCGAAGCTGACTTCCTTGCCCTTGTTCAGGCCAATGCGCTTGGTTTTTGTCTAGCTGCACGTCTGCATGAGTTCGGCAATGCAAAGGAAGAAATAGCCGCTCTGCAGCCGATATTCGAGAATGCGGCCACTGCTCTAGAAGGTGTAGGTATGCGCTTTAACCGGATTGGAAAGTACGGGCTGAACGGCAATGAGCTAAGCAAAATCCGCATGGCCGTCACCACCCTACACGACCTTATCGGCATTGCCGACAAAGGCCACATGCTTTCAGCACAACGCAGCGCCCTTGATCTGGTGAATTCGTGGATCGATGCGTCGCACAAATTAAAGGATGAGCAAGAGCTCACTGCTACAAGAGGAACACGAATGTGACGACTAACCGCAAAGAATACGCTAAACCCCTGCCCCGACTTCAGCATATTGAACCGGGGCAATTTTTTACCCTGCGCAACGGCGAAACTCATCAACTGCTCGATAAATGTGAGCTGTACGGCTACCTCGAGCACGGGAAAATCGGCCTAAGCGCCGAGCTAAGTCCAACAAACATGATTTTCGGTGATGGCGCCGGATGGAGAGCACAAGGAAAAAACCATGAGCACTAAGAATATGCGTTCACGAATCAGTTCCAAAGCCGTGCAAACAATAAGGCCCGAAGGACTTTATCGCTGGGATGAGTTTGCAGACCGAATCCCCTTCTCAAGAGAAACATGGCGTCAACGAATTTTAAAAGGACAAGCTCCGGCCGCGACCATTACCAGCCGAGCATGTACTGCATGGCGCGGTTCGGATATCTTGGCTTGGCTTAAAGAGCCAGATGCTTACCTCAAGGAGACCAATATCAATGTCCAAAAGACTTCCCCCACTCACCGACAAAAAGTGTAGAGCTATAAAACATGCTCCGGGTGGTAAAAATCGTCACTTTGATGGTGGAGGCCTTTATTTAGAAGTGCTTGTTAGCGGCTCTAAACGTTGGAGGCTGAAATACCGACGCCCTATAAGTCGCAAGGAAAATACCCTGACGTTCGGCCCATATCCTCAAATAACATTGGCCGCCGCTCGAGCACTACGAGAAAAAGCAAAAGAGCAGCTATCGCAAGGCCTTGATCCAGCAGAGTCCAACGACGACTTCGGCAAAGACCCTCGCCCTACTTTCTTAGCTATAGCCGAGCTATGCCTAGAAACGCGTCAACCTGTCTGGAGCGTCGGGTATTACCAGCGGGTAAACAATGCCCTCAAGGCAAATATATATCCGTACTTTGGTGATTTACCGATAGAAAACATTAACGGCAAAATGGTTTTAGATGCTGTGAAGCGAGTAGAAGAGCGCGGCGCTCTCGAAATGGCCACACGAGTTTTAGATGCCGTTGGCATGGTGTTTCGTTATGGCTGTGGAATCGGGATGGTTCAAACCGATGTTACTCAAGGGCTAAGACAGTTTTTACGCGAACGCCCGCCCGTACAACACTTCCCCCACGTCGCTAAAGAGGATCTGCCTCATCTGCTTAAAAGCATTGAGCAATATCACGGCCGTCCCGAGACACGGCTGGCCATACAGCTAATGATGCGCACCTTCCCCAGAACAAATGAATTGCGTTGGGCTGAATGGAGCGAGTTCAATTTTGACGAAGCGTTGTGGCTGATACCCGGTAGCCGCATGAAAGGACGATTAGTGCAAAAAGAGATCGCGCCTGAACACATCATTCCTCTTTCAACTCAATCATTAGAAATTCTAAAGCGATTACACGAGCATACTGGAAAGTTTAAATTCTTATTTCCAAACGTTCATAACCCACGCAACTCTGTCATGAGCGGTGACACCATTAATAAAGCCCTGAAAGTTATGGGCTTTGACGGACTGCAGACTGGTCACGGATTCAGGGGACTCGCCTCAACGATCATGAACGAGGAAAGCAATATTCGCCCCGACGCTATTGAGCGCCAGCTTGCGCACCGCGACAGGAACATGGTGCGGCGGGCGTACAACCATGCTCAATACTTAGCGGAGCGAATTAAGCTGATGCAATGGTGGTCTGATTATCTGGATGAGCAGCGAAACCAGCCCTAAAAATTCCATACCCCAAACGCTATAACTCATACCCCCAACCATACCCCCAAATTATTTTGTTATGGCTTGTTCTGGCTTGTTCTGGCTTGGTCTGACTGGGCAACAAAAAAGCCGCAACCCATATTTGGCGCGGCTTTGCTTGGTCTGGCTTGGTACAGCTTGTATGTATTCTGGTAGGCAGTACTGGATTCGAACCAGCGACCTCTACGATGTCAACGTAGCGCTCTAACCAACTGAGCTAACCGCCTAAATCTGTGAAGAAAGCAATAATAGCGCGATTTATCGGATTGTGTCAAGGCCAATACACGTTTCGCCTATTAAGTCACGTTTTATCCCGCCCTCTACTGCTTGTTCTGCTTTCTTCCCCACACTGCTCCGAAGACAAGGCCGATGATCGCTGCTGTTACCGAGGCGATTAACACCCCTAGTTTTGCAGCATTTAACAAATTCAGATCGCTAAAGGCTAAGGTAGCAATAAAAATGGACATGGTAAAACCAATACCTGCAAAGACGCCAACTAAGGCAACTCCACCCCAACTAACACCTTCTGGCAATCTACACAAGCCGCTTCGCACAGCAAGAACGCACAATAGATAAATGCCCAAGGGCTTACCGAACACCAAGGCCACCATGACGCCCAACATAACGGATTGTGCAGTGCCCATCGATAAGTCCACACCACCCACGGTAACCCCCGCGTTAGCAAAAGCGAAAATCGGCATCACCATAAAAGCCACCCAAGGGTGTAAGGCTCGTTGCACACGCATAACGGGCGGCAAAAGCTCGCGCTGAGCTTCACGTATCTTTTGTAGGCTAGCGGCCAAATTACGGTCGTCATTAAGCCCTTCGTTTTTATAACTCGTTGCAACGCGCCCAGCCTCTTGCTCTAACTGCAGTTGGGCGGGTGTGCTCAACGTTTTAGCAGCAACGGGCGTCATTAACCCCAATACCACCCCCGCTAAGGTTGGATGAATTCCTATGGTTAAAAAACCAAACCACAACAGGGCGCCGGGCACAATATAAAGGTAAGCAGCACTGAAACCCAAACGTTGCATCGCAATGACTAATACGATACCGGCTGCTGCCAACGGTAACCCAGTGACGTCGAGGCCCCCTGAGTAAAAAAAGGCGATGATCAGTACCGCCGCAATGTCGTCAATGATAGCGACTGCTAACAGTAGGATGCGCACGTTGGCTGGGATGGAGCGGCCTAGCAGAGCCAAAATACCAACGGCAAAGGCGATGTCCGTGGCTGTGGGTACCGCCCAACCATCGCTCGCTTCGCCAGAGGCACTCAACCCTAAATATAAGCAAGCGGGCACGAGCACCCCACCAATAGCCGCCGCCAACGGTAATGCTGCTGTCCTTACTGTAGAGAGCGCTCCGTCGTGAATTTCACTGCGAACCTCCATTCCCACAACGAGAAAGAATAGGGTCATTAAGCCATCATTAACCCAAAACTGCAGAGGCTGAGAAATAAGATACGAACCGTACCCAAAACTAAGTTCACGCGACCAAAATGCGTGATAGGCGGATGCCGCCGAGGTATTGGCGAGCAAGAAAGCAGCAAACGCTGCGGCGATAAGAATGGCACCGCCAGCGGCTTCAATATGTAGTAGGCGTTGACAGGCGGCTAAAAATGAGCGCATCCGTTGCTGAGCAACGGGAGGTTGAGGATAGGTGTGCATGAAAGTAGGACGCAATGACGGCAATGCGTGGCGGCCCGACCAACGCGTTATCTGTCCTAGACCAACCTCATGTTGATCTGACACCCGAAGCAAAGGCTAAACGAGATTATTTAGAATGACAATCCCCACCTAGGGGAAACCCTAGCTATTTTGTACTGTTGTTCTCCACTCGATGAGCTCATGGTTAAGCCACCACGACGCAGGCTTATTTATCCGGGTTATTTCTATATAAAACCATAATAAATATTGACTTAAATATTAAAAACCAGCTATATATCAATCTGTTACCCAAAAAATTATAAAACCTTAGCCGCAAGATCAGCTTGGCAGAATTCACATAAAATCTCGTTCTTATACAAGGGGTTAAACGCTAAATACAGCGCCAACCTCTCATACGTCTTTTACACAAGTTATTGATGGAATTAACCGATGACTGAAGCTATACGATTGACCGCTATTAAAGACCTACAGGACCTCGTTGAGACTAACAACGCAGAAACAACCAGTCGCCCTAGTCATAACAATCCGTGCTTTGCTTGTGGTGCCTGTTGTGCCCACTTTAGGATTTCTTTTTACAGTGGCGAATTAGAAGGCGAAACCGGCGGTTGGGTTCCCATATCGCTAACAAGCAAAATTGGCCCCTTACGTGCTGCAATGAAAGGCACTGAATCTGGCGGCGGGCGATGCATCGGCTTAAAAGGAGACATCGGAGAGGCTAACATCGGTTGCGGAATCTATCCGCTGCGTCCCTCTGTCTGTCGTGATTACGAGGCCTATGACCACGATGGCATCCCCAATCCTGACTGCCAACGCCTGCGTCTAGCCAAAGGCTTGCCCCCATTACCCGAACGATTCGTTGACGCCCTAGCTGCTTAACACTTCTCGGACTACACTGCTGAGGTACCTAGCCCAACTCTGCTCTGGGCTACTTTGTTTTACCTTGCGTTTTATTGGAGCGAGCACATTGAAATACCGTAAATTGGCCTCTACTGATGTAGAGCTTAGTGTTATTGGTCTTGGCACCATGACATGGGGCGAACAAAATACCGAGGCCGAGGCCCACGAACAAATTGATTATGCCTTATCAAGAGGCATTAACCTTCTTGATACCGCTGAAATGTATCCGATTCCACCATGCGCAGAGACGTACGGCGTAACCGAGCAATACATCGGTTCTTGGATTCGTAAAACAAAAAAACGGCAGGATATCTTTCTGGCTTCGAAAGTGGTGGGGCCATCACGCGATGTGACCCGCCCAAGTTATATACGCGCAGGTAAAGCACAGTTAGATAAGGCGAATATGCGTCAGGCTTTGGAAGATAGCTTACGCCGCCTCAACACAGACTACCTAGATCTGTACCAACTTCATTGGCCCGATCGCAGCACTATCATGTTTGGGCAACTGACCTACCCATGGGTAGACGATGAGGTTTCTGTATCCATCCTCGAGACCTTAGAAGCGTTAAATTCCTTTGTACAAGAAGGTAAGATTCGCTACATCGGGGTGTCCAATGAAACGCCTTGGGGTGTCAGCCAATTTTTAAGGCTGGCCGAGCAACATCAGCTTCCTCGTATCGTCAGCATACAAAACCCTTACAACCTACTTAACCGTAGTTTTGAGCAAGGACTGTCCGAATTTAGCCATCGTGAAAATGTGGATTTACTCGCCTACTCCCCGCTTGCTATGGGGATGCTAACGGGAAAATACTTGCAAGGCGCTAAGCCCGCTAACGCGCGCTTAACCCTTTATGAGCGTTTCACACGCTACACCACGGTACTTTGCGAAGCCGCGACTGAAGCCTACGTTTCGTTAGCACATCAGCATGGATTAAGCCCAACCACTATGGCTTTAGCCTATATTAATCAACAACCTTTTGTGGCCAGCAATTTGATTGGTGCGACCAGCATCGCTCAGCTTAAAGAGAACATTGATAGCCTGGAAACGAGTTTGTCTGACGAGCTGATCACCGAAATCAACACCGTTTTCAGGCAATATCAAAACCCGGCAGCCTAAAATCATATGGGGTAAGCGCTACTTGCACTATTAGGTTAAAATTCCTACGATTACAGTGTCGCTATTGCTATTAAGAAAGAGACCCAGCGTTCATTATGGGCGCCGACGGAGCAACCACCCCGGAAACTCTCAGGCAAAAGGATCTTAATAGCAAGACAATCTGGAGAGAGGTATTTACTTACCCACCGAAGGGGACCACATCACGCTAACACCGGTGTGGATCAAGCTCTCAGGTAACCGAACAGATGGGGTGCAAATGTTAATTAACATTTGCTCCTTTTCTATTTGGATCTACCATGACTACTATTGCTGTTATCGGTTCGGGCATTACAGGTGTAACAACCGCCTATGCCTTGGTTAAAAATGGCTTCAACGTTGTTGTCCTCGACAGACAACGCTACCCCGCAATGGACACGTCTTTTGCCAATGGGGGTCAGCTCTCCGCGTGCAACGCCGAAGTGTGGAATAGCACGTCCACGGTCTTGAAAGGCCTTAAGTGGATGTTCAAAAAAGATGCCCCTCTTTTGCTAAACCCCAGTCCAAGCCTTCATAAATACACCTGGATGGGTGAGTTCTTACGTAACATTACTCGCTACGAAGAAAACACCATCGAAACCACAAAACTTGCCATCTCCGCCCGCGAGCACTTATTTAAGTGGGCGGAAGACGAAAATATCGACTTTAACCTTGAAAAACGTGGCATTTTGCACGTTTACCAAAGTAAAAAAGGCTTTGAGTCCGGTCTAAAGGTAAGTGAATTGCTGGCTCGTGGTGGGCTAGAGCGTCGTGCTGTCACACCTGAAGAAATTAAAACCATCGAGCCCACCTTAGTTGGCCAGTTTTATGGTGGTTTTTTCACGCCCTCTGACGCCACCGGCGATATTCATAAATTCACCCGTGGTCTAGCTGATGCCTGCAAACGCCATGGCGTCAACTTCATCATGGATGTAGAGGTCGAAGCTATCACCCCACTTACGCATGGGCACCAAATTCGCTACCAGTCTTTACTCGCTGACGCCCCCAAAACTTCCGAGCATCTGGATGTGGACGCTGTCGTTATTTGCGCTGGTGTGGGTAGTCGCAAGCTGGCCGCTATGGTTGGTGACCGTATCAACATCTACCCTGTTAAAGGCTATTCCATTACGGTTAATCTGCTTGATGAAGAAAGCCAGAACGCCGCTCCTTGGGTCAGTCTGCTAGACGAAGAGGCTAAAATTGTCACTAGCCGTTTGGGAGTAGACCGCTTTAGAGTTGCTGGCACGGCAGAATACAATGGCGAAAACAAAAACATCCGTGCTGATCGCATTGCCCCACTTATTAACTGGACACGCAGAAACTTTCATCAAGCTGCCACTGATAATGTGATCCCGTGGGCTGGATTGCGCCCAATGATGCCCGACATGATGCCACGCGTACAAGCTGGTAAGCGCAACGGCATTTATTACAATACTGGCCATGGGCATCTGGGGTGGACCTTATCCGCGGCCACAGCCCAGAGCATTGCCTACACCATACGCACGTCTTTACCCACTACCGTCGCGGCCTAACTGAACGAGTTCACAACGTCAACGATAGCCCGTCGAGCCCTAAAACGTCATCAGCCCATCTTTTTTCAATAAAAAGATGGGCTGATTGGTTTTTTACTGGGGCACTACGCCGTTATGACTCGACAAGTCCTAGACTGTTTAACCCCCCAATGTGCTCTGGCCACTGCTTTTGTCGTGCACTTTGCAATAAGATACGTGCCCAAGCGATCCACCCCTCCCAGGCAATACGCTTATCCCACGCTGTCCCCCATGCTTGTAAAGCCTGTAAACCAGCAAGCGCATGCGACTCCGCTTCAGCATAATCGCCCCGCGTTAAATGCAATTGGGCCATCAACAAGCGCGGCTCACCTACCCATGGATTATGATCAATCACCGACTCAAGCAAATGTACGGCAGTTTGGTCATCCGTTAAGGGATGCATACGTGTAATGACCTGCCAATACAAGCCTGAAGCAGCCGCTTCATCTTTGGCACTGAGGGTGTGCTTTGCCGAACCGAAAGCCGGAGGAATCGGTATACCCGTGTCCGTGTTGAGACGATCAAGCGCATTCAATAAACGAGACAGCATACCTAAAATAGCAGCTGGCGGTTTTAAAGGCCCGGGCCACAACGATGCGGCCCAATGCGGGCTCAACTCTCGGCGCTGTTGATAAGGGTAGGCCGCAAAAATATCGTCTTGCCAGCTATGCCATTGCTCACCGACGTCAGCGACCGTCACCACGATGAACGCCGCAACTTGACGCGGCGTTAACGTAAACGACACCCCTTTTGCGTCGGTTAGCACCATACCATCGGGGCCTATACTTTCGCCCTCTAACACCGCCTGAACAAATCGTGTTCGTGGCATGGCGCAGAAAAGGCTGACCCAAGACTCGGCTTCCTCACCCAACACATTTTTTAGGGTCTCACGCTCACGTTCTCGATCGAATAAGTTTAAGTTAACGTATTCATTTCCATAAACACTATGAAACAAACCCAGCAAACGCACTTCGCGCGGCTGATTCCAAAGCGTCAAACTACGATAAACCCCCAATAAATGGTGTTTAAACGTACCGGCCTTATGCCAATCTTCACTGGCGCTTCGCTTAAATAATAAGCTCAGCAACCGCGGAAGGTCGGCATCAATGGCCTCGTAATTCTCAGCCAGTAAATCGACTGTGTGATGATGTAGCTCGGAAGAAGACATAAAACAAGTACCGTTTCTAAAGAGACGCCTCGCGCTCAAACTGGCTAGCGCGGACGTCGTTCAATATGATTAGCCCAGCTTATTTCTTTTGGTTATATAACCATATGAAATAAAGACATATAACTACGAATTATTATAGGTAAAATCCATCAATCTACTTGATAATAAAAATCGCTATTGCCACCTTTATTAGCAGATCTAAACCTTAACGAGAACTTCATGCCTCAACTACCCTTTCAGCCAATTCGCCGATTTATCCAAGGTCTTAGCGCCTTTGCTATTGTATCCTTTTTAGCCGTTTCACCCACCCATGCTCAAGACTCTGCATTGCGTGTGGGCGTTACTGCTGGCCCCCATGCGCAAATTGGTGAGGTCGTTCAGCGCGTCGCGAAAGAACGCGGTCTGGAGGTTAACCTCACGGAATTCAACGACTTCATTCAACCGAACGCCGCTCTGGATGCGGGTGATATCGACATTAATATTTATCAGCACGTTCCCTTTCTTGAGTCGCAAAATAACATGCGCGGCTATAAGTTAGTGCCCGTGGGCGATGCTGTTGTTCAGCTGATGGGCGTTTACTCACAACGTCATAGCTCGTTGGACGAGATTCCTGAGGGTGGAAGCGTTGCGATTCCAAACGACCCTACAAATGGTGCCCGCGCACTACTCGTTCTTCAAGCAGCAGACCTCATCAAGCTGAAAGATGGAGTCACTGTCACTGCCTCTCCTTTTGATATTGTTGAGAACCCCAAAAAGCTACGTTTTATTGAAATCGAAGCCGCGCAACTGCCACACTCTTTATCCGATGTGGACGCAGCAGCGGTTAACTCTGCCTACGCAGTGCAGGCTGGGCTTTCCCCCACAAAAGACTCACTGACTTTAGAAAACAACGATGCTGAATTTGCTGTGGTGGTCATCGCCGCACGTGAAGACAACAAAGACGACCCTCGCATTGCCAAATTCGTTGAGGCTTATCGCTCTGACGAGGTTAAGCAATTCGTAGAGGAAACCTTCTCCGGCGCCTACACTACCACTTGGTAAACACTACGGCGGATTGAGAAGTCCCTTCTTACATATCGGCCTTTTTGCTCAACATGTTACGTCTTACTAAACCTAAAATTGGACTTGCGTTGGGCAGCGGCTCGGCGCGAGGCTGGTCACATATCGGCGTCATCCGTGTATTGGAAGACGCCGGTTTTGTACCCGATATTATTTGTGGGACGTCAATCGGCTCTTTGGTTGGCGCCGCCTACGCAGATGGGCAACTTGAATCGTTAGAAGCCTGGGTCCGAAGCTTAAGCTGGCAAAGTGTAATGGGGCTGCTCGACTTCTCTACAAATGGAGGGCTTCTTCACGGAGAAAAGCTCTTTGGCTTTTTGCGTACCCACCTCAGCGACAAAGACCTGAGCTTATTACCTAAAGCTTTCGGTGCTGTCGCTACCGAACTCATTACCGGTAGAGAGGTGTGGTTACGTGACGGCTCTGTGATTGATGCCGTTCGTGCTTCGGCCGCCCTGCCCGGCTTATTCAAACCGGTTGAATATGAAGGTCGCTTACTGGTTGATGGCGCATTGGTTAATCCAGTTCCCGTGTCTCTGTGTCGAGCTATGGGGGCCGATATCGTGATTGCTGTGGATTTAAACTCTGATCTCATCGGACGTCATTTTAACGTTAGCGACACCACTGCAGAACCCGACGAGACCAAAGCACCCAGCGCTTTTGCATCCGTGTTAGACAAGTTCCCCTTAAAGCTTGGCGGTCTGAAAAGTGGTCCTGCTACGTCTACCGTTATGCCATCAATCTTCGATGTGTTAAGTATCAGTCTAAACATCATGCAGGTCCGTATTACACGTAGCCGCCTCGCGGGCGAACCTGCTGACGTGTTAATCAGACCACGTCTGGCCAATTTTGCGCTAATGGACTACCACCGTGCTGCACAGGCGATTGAAGAAGGCGAACGAGCCGCTCAACATGCCTTAACAGAGTTACAGGATATTTTTTCGCAGCGTCAGTAAGCGAATGCTCTCTTATCAAACCATCGATCACGTGGGTGCAGCCTATCGCCCATTGATTTCAGCTATCTCAACACGGTAGGTCACTTCATGCTAGCCATGGTTATTTTCGCCTTCACCTTATTATTGGTGATTTGGCAGCCCAAAGGTCTTGGCATTGGATGGAGTGCCTTAGGCGGTGCACTGATTGCGTTAGCGCTCGGCGTGGTTCAATGGTCAGATGTGGGCGTGGTTTGGGACATAGTCTGGGATGCCACTTTCACCTTTGTGGCGCTCATTATTATTTCATTAATATTGGACACCATTGGTTTTTTCACATGGGCTGCGTTGCACGTTGCACGCTGGGGAAAGGGTAACGGACGTTTATTATTTCCGTTGATCGTCGTGCTAGGGGCGATGATTACAGCGGTGTTCGCTAACGACGGTGCGGCATTACTGCTCACGCCCATCGTAATAGCCATTTTATTACGGCTGAATTTTTCCTCATCCGCAGCTTTCGCCTTCATCATTGCAACCGGTTTTATCGCCGATACCACAAGCCTTCCACTGGTCATATCAAACCTAGTAAATATCGTCACAGCCAATTACTTCGGTATCAGTTTTGATCGCTATGCAGCCGTCATGGTACCCGTGAATCTGGTTTCATTGCTGACGACTTTACTCGTACTGTGGCTGGCCTTCGGTCGACAAATACCTAAGCATTACGCCATTGCCGCGCTAAATTGCCCACGAACGGCCATCAAAGACATCGTGGTGTTTCGAGCCGCCTTTCCGATTCTTTTTGCCTTGCTCATCGCCTATTTTGTCACGGCTCAGTGGGCTGTGCCGGTGTCGCTTGTTACTGGAACTGTCGCCCTGCTATTGGTGGCTATTGCTGGTCGATGGTGGCGAGGCGGTAAGGGTGCGGTTATCTCCGTGTCCACCGCACTGCGTCACGCCCCTTGGCAAATCGTACTGTTCTCCATCGGGATGTACTTAGTGGTTTACGGTTTAGGCAACGCGGGTCTGACCCACTATGGAGCCAAAACGCTTCAGTGGCTAGCACTACAAAGTGATGTTGTTGCCACAATTGGCACAGGTTTTCTTGCGGCCATTGTGGCATCTGTCATGAACAACCTGCCCTCCACACTAATCGGAGCGCTGGCTGTCGACGCAGCGCGCGTCCCAGCAGCTACGAAAGAACTCATGATTTACGCGAATGTCATCGGCAATGATCTAGGCCCGAAGTTCACCCCTATCGGAAGCCTCGCCACTTTGCTGTGGTTACATGTATTGGCGGGCAAAGGCCACAAAATCAGTTGGGGGCAATACATGAAAATCGGGCTGCTGATTACGCCCCCAGTTTTACTCGCTACCCTCGTCGCTTTAGCCTTGTGGTTACCCAGACTACCCACAGCATCGTAACAAGTCGACATTCAGGATAAGGCAGCGAGAAGCTGCCGCCTTAGCGGGCCTGATCAATGTGTAGGCCGACCCCTGTCGAGGCTTCCATACGCATCATGTAGCGCTTAACGTTATCAGGATACGCAACGTCTTTAACGATGCTCAACATGCGTAACGACGGATACAGCAAAAAATCGTCGGCATCCACTTGCTCACGG
Source organism: Paenalcaligenes sp. DL 463 (assembly GCF_057475185.1). Classification (NCBI taxonomy): domain Bacteria; kingdom Pseudomonadati; phylum Pseudomonadota; class Betaproteobacteria; order Burkholderiales; family Alcaligenaceae; genus Paenalcaligenes; species Paenalcaligenes sp. DL 463. The sequence continues at coordinate 1,823,253 of NZ_JBYBKX010000001.1, forward strand.
TCGGCAAGCAATTTATCTAACTGAACGAATAGCGCTTCGATCTCGCCAACTAGCTCGGGAGTGCGACTCAACAATTCGTCAAAACCCCCAAAGTTCTTGGTCTGTCGAACTCTAAACGCCTCTCGTGCTTCAGCCGTCGCAAACTCTGGCATATCAGCGACAGCCAACCGAGGGATTGCAAGATTAAGGATGGGACGCCACGCTTTGTCATGCCATCGCTGTATAGGACTATCCTTGCCAACGGGACTAACGAGCGGTTGGCCATACCCGCTGTCAATGTAATGGACGATATCCATGCTTTCGGCAGTATGACTACCATCATTTTTTTGTAAGATAGGCGTCGTTTTTTTACCGACCAATGACGTCGGCGTATCCACATCATCCTCTAACAAAAAACTCAGCTCTAACGGAACAGACTTTAGACCAAATATCATGCGCGCCTTGGCGCAAAACGGACAATGATCGTAAACATATAACTTCATGAAGTCATCTCCTTAAGCAATGCTCTCAACAATGCCGCCTTCGACCCGTAAGGCAGCTCCGGTTGTGGCACTTGCCTGTGTCGATGCCGCGTAAACGCAGAGGTTAGCGACTTCTTCTGGGCTCGCAAAGCGATGTAATAACGTGGATGGACGGTTCTCTTTAAGAAATAACGCTTCCATTTCCTCAGTGCTAACCCCGCGCTCAGCCGCCAAATCGGCCATCATCTGTACTGCGCCCTCTGTGCGAGTTGGCCCCGGCAAAATGGTGTTAACGGTCACGCCTGTGCCGGCCAATACTTTTGCCAACCCACGAGACAGGCCTTGGACAGCACTTTTGCTCACACCGTAGTGCACCATTTCGGTGGGAATATTTAAGGCCGATTCGCTGGAAATAAACTGGATACGCCCCCAGCCGCGCTCACGCATTCCTTTAGCGTAGTGACGAGACAACCGTACGCCACTCATAATATTTACTTCAAAGAATTCATCCCACAATTCGTCATCAATGTCGAAAAACTCACGAGCGCCATAAATACCCAATCCGTTAACCAAGATATCCGCTTGAGGTTGAGCAGCAATCAAAGCCGCTGTGCCCTCTGCCGTGCCGACATCGCCAACCACGCCACGTGCGTCATCACGCCCTGTTTCAGCGCACACTGTCGCGACCGCAGCATCGACTCTGCCCTGATCACGACCGACGATTGTCACTTGGGCTCCGGCCTTGGCCAGCCCAATGGCGATGGCAAGACCAATACCACCTGTCGAACCCGTCACAATCGCTGTCTTTGTTGAAAGATCGATAATCATGCTCTAACTCCTTTCCATCTTGTTAAGTAACCTGACGCTCAGCCAAACTGAAAGGCCGAGATGGTGGTTTGCATCACCCGTTCAGAATAAATTTTTTGTCCCGCATCGTCGCCTGCTGCACCGGCAACCATTAACAACGGGATTAAATGCTCTTCACCTCCTTGAGGATGGCAAAGGCTAGCGTGTGGCGCGGTAGACCACGCCTGTAGCTGTTGATCACGTACAGGCGCAGGGCTTTGCACAGCGTCTGTTAACCATTCATCGAACTCATCGGAAATGGCTGAAAAGCGAGGGTCGCCGTAAGCCCGCATATTATGAAAACTCATGCCGCTACCAATAATTAGCACGTTTTCATCACGCAAGGCCGCTAAGGCTTTACCAGCCTGCAGATGGGCTTGAGGGCTCATATCCTTACGCAGAGACAATTGCACAACAGGAATGTCCGCCCCCGGAAACATCAGCTTCATGGGAATAAACATGCCGTGATCAAAGCCGCGCTCGGCATCCGTTTGCGCAGAAAGGCCATCAGCTTGAATCAGCTGAGCGACTCGCTCCGCCAATTGCGGATGCCCCAGCGCTGGATAGCGTAGCTCATAGGTATGAGCAGGAAAGCCATAATAGTCGTAAATCAATTCCGGACGAGTATGGCTAGTCACGCTAAACTGCGGCTCTAACCAATGCGCCGAAATCATCACAATGGCACTTGGGCGCTGGGGCAAGGTGCTGGCAACATTCTTCAGAAAATTACCCATACCCACCCACGTATCAGCGGGCTTCCAGTCCATAAAAAAACAAGGGCCACCGCCGTGGGGAATGAACCAGACGGGCTGACGTGACATGGAATCGTTACTCACTGTTGGTGTCCTCCAAACTTTGTATGCTTACAGTATGGCTGCTACCGTTAAGTATGAGAACCGTCTATTATTAACTAAGACTTAATACTATTAGTAGGAAATGATAAATGGACCGTATTACCAGCATGCGCGTCTTTGTCCGCGCTGCCCATGCTGGCAGCCTGTCTGCTGCTGCTCGCCATCTGGGCATGTCACCAGCAATGGCCACCAAACACGTCAATGCATTAGAGGCTCGGCTGGGAGTCAAACTCTTCCACCGCACGACACGGCGCCTAAGTCTTACTGAGCCAGGAAGTAATTATCTGGAAGCCTGTCAACGCATCCTGCCGGACATTGACGAAGCCGAAGCGGCGGCCACGTCACAGCGACTCAAAGCCACAGGGCTACTACGCATGAATGTACCCCTGTCATTCGGCACGCGTTATGTTGCCCCGCTGATTCCAGAGTTTAGCCGGCAGCACCCTGAGGTGAGGATTGAACTGGGTTTAAGTGATGCACAATTGGATTTAATCGCCGGTAGCTGGGATCTGGCTATTCGTATCGGAAAACTGGCCGATAGCCCGCTGCAGACTCGTCAATTGGGGGACAGTTGTATGATTGTTTGCGCCGCCCCGAGCTATCTAAATCGGCGTGGCGTACCGCGTACTGTTAACGAGCTAGCCCAGCATAACTGTCTTAGCTACACCTTATCCGCTATGCAAGATGCAAAGCAGTGGGTCTTTAGCGCAGAGGGCGACATACGCGTCCCCATCAATGGCGACTTGCTGGCAAACAACGGAGATGCCTTATTAGCGGCCGCTGTAGGCGGACAAGGCATTATTTATCAACCACACTTTATTGTTTGCGAAGCGATCAAACGTGGCGAACTGGTCGCACTAGAATTGGACAAACCCGTAACTCAACTGGGTGGTATTCACGTGCTTTACCCTCCTGACCGAAGGCCGCCCGCTAAAGTTCGCGTCATGATTGATTACTTAATCGAGTCACTGGCGAAATCACCACCTTAGGTTTTAAAAATAATTAAGCCCATGTTTTTGCATGGGCTTAATTTACGCGTGCTGAATGGCCACAACGATTATGCCTTTTCAGCCCCTGCCTTGTTGTAAAGAAATTTTGAGTCAATTTCCTTAATGTTCTCGACGCCAGCAATCATCATGGCGCGTGATAACTCTGCCCCGATTCGGTCGTATACGCTTTTCACACCTTGCGCTCCACCTAGCGACAAACCATACAGAATCGGTCTGCCCAACGCCACAGCATCTGCACCTAGCGCCAAGGCTTTAAACACATAAGTTCCGCGACGAAGACCACTATCCATAATGACAGGAACACGGCCATTGACGGCTTTAACCACGGCTGGCAAAAGCTCGACAGCGGCCGGCACGCCGCCCAAGCCTCGACCACCGTGTTGAAACCATTTAGGACCTGAGGTGGCCGCAGCGATATCTTCCAGCGTTTCATTCGATGGTGTACTCGCGGTGTAAAGCGTACCCGCATCGCCCGCTCCTTTAGCTGACCCAAGCTCTGCCGAGGTATGCACAACCCCATGCGCACCCAACGTTTCAAAACTTGCCTTGAGATGGATCAAAGTGCAATACTGAAATATCGAAGCAACGCCGTTGACTTTTCAAGCTAATTTATCGTATCTGGCAGTCCCACAAACAGTAACAGGGACTCCCCAAATGTACAATAAACGCTACCTAGTAACGCGCTCAGCAAACGGTTGCTGCGGCGATCAAACTCCCCCATTCTCTTATTTATCGCGACATTAGGTTGTTCCGCTTCCATGGCTGGCACGGGGTATATTCCTGATGATCAAGACACGTACCCAGAGTCGATCACTGCCATCCCCGCCGTGATGAGCCAATGCTTTGCCCTAATGGACGCAGTGAATATAACGACTGGCCTAGTCTTGCCGGACAAAAGGAGGCGTATCTACTTCAACAACTTAGAGCCTTCAAATCGGGCGAGCGTAGCCACCCGATGATGCAGCCCGTCGTTGATGTGTTGAACGATGACGTGGTACCGCGTCAAGCCCCACGATCAATTTCCCATCATGTTTGCGCGCCCGACCAATCAGGAAGACCTTTCGATACGGAGGACCGTACGATTTGGGCAGGACCGCGTGTACTGAGCGAACCATTAAATCGTCTGCTATACGAAAAAGGCCTCGCTTTCCCTTCAGCACACACCGGTTTTGTCACCATTGGGGGTATCTCCTTGGCGGCGGTATGGGTTGGAGTGTGCCTGCTTGGCGTATGGCATGTGCCTCTAGCCGCTGAGGTGATGTTGGCTGACGGCAGTGTCGTAATGGCTTCAGAAAACGAAAACACCTACTTTTACACGCTGGACCAATTAGATACGGCCGTTCCCGAATTCTTAAAGTTACAGCCTGAAAGCAACAATCGTTCAGAAGTATTGGGCGCTTTAGGGCGCTTCAATCCGCCCAGAACGCCTCCTGAGAAAGAAACATGGCACTGGTCACCGACGACCCTGCGCCCGTGCTAAAACTGTTGGGTGACAAGCTTTCCACTAAGGCCCTCGATCCACGTTCTTTCGGCTTCTCCGTTTTAGGCAGTAACCCCACGGTACCCGAGCCAGCCTGCTATACCTACAAAGCGCCCCACTACGTCTCCTGGTACCTGATGGGCACAAGCAACGAGATCGACTTCACGCACTTCCCCAATATGGCAAAAGAATGTTTCTCTGAAGAGAAATGGGACAAACCGCAAGACGTACGTAAGCAATATGACCCCAACAAGCGCTTTGCTACCTATCTTGATGCCTAACTAAGCCAGTGCGGATAGGGCTCTGCAGATAAACGCCAAGTCACTTCGACTGAGTAATCTGTACGCCCTGCTCTGCAAAAACGTCCTGTGCTACTTTTAAAGCGTTCAACGCGCGAGGAAAACCCACGTAGGGAATCAGATGCATAATGCAACCCGCTATCTCGTCAGCGGTCAAACCTACATTTAGGCCAGTGATCACATGCATGCCGATTTGCGGTGTTCCCTGCGCAACCAGCGCTGAGATGGTCGTTAGCACTTTCTGTTTGTTATCAAGTCCTGGGCGAGCGTAAATATCACCAAACGCAAACTCCACAACCAATTTGCTTAAATCCGGCGCTATATCCTTGAAGCTTTCGCCTATTTCCATATGACCCGTTGGGCTCTGCTCGTTTGGCACGGTCAACTCTTTAAGCTTATCCATACCCTTTTGGTAACGATCGTTAGACATCGACTGCTCTCCTATTCATAAAAACGTCTGAATCACCTTTTAAGCTAAGCGGGTATTGTACGTCGCTATGGGAAATACAATGTTTTAGCCACTTTTTAAGCTCCTGATCACTCAGCTCTGCCAGAATGACTGGCAGGCTAGTGAGTGGTCCGAGCGTATACAAGACACACACCTCTACAAACCATTTCCCAACAAACACTTGGGCACACTGCAGAGCTTCCTTGGAGCGTGCTGAAGTTTAGCTCTGCTTTCGTACTGTCGAATATCACCAAGGCTATCAATTTTTAAGCGGAAACAGGACTTCGGGATCCCTGGCTTGGCCCAGCATCACTGCCACACGAACCACGCCCTCAAATCCCACATTACGCCCAACTTCCGGATTGGACACTGTATTGGGACCGATACGTTTCCCCTTCTGGCTCTTTGATAGATGAAAAAAGCCCGCAGTTACGCGGACTTAGCGGCTTTTTACGCCTTTAGGTGCCTGGCCGTGCCAGACGCGGGATCATTCCCACTCAGTTATCAATAATAATAAAAATTTGTGTTAAATCAATGAATTAAAGCATATAGATCCGACGATGCCACGAAAAATACCATGGCATGTCACTCGGTCCACTCATCGGGGACGCAAACACGCTGCGATGTGATTGGCTTCTCTACGCCTTTTCGTTCGGACCTGCATGCTATACATGTTCCCGCCGAAAACATTCAATGGAGTGGTCATTGTCGATTTCCGAACGCCTATGCAGTCGGAACCGTGCCGCCGTCAATAACATACTCAGTACCCGTGATCATGGCCGCGCGTGTGGAAGCCAAGAATGCAATGAGATTCGCAACGTCGATAGGCTTTGATGGTCGCCCCAACGGAATGCCGCCTAGAGAGTCCATGATGATCTTTTTGCCACCCTCGTAGTCCGTCCCAGCCTGCAAGGCTAGGCGCTCGGCAAGGGCCACAGATGCCTCTGTCTCGATCCAGCCGGGTGCGACCCGAACGACGCGGATGCCTTTGGGTGAAACCTCTTTCGACAGGCTCTTACTGTACGTCGAGAGCGCAGCCTTCGCCGCCGCATAGCCGGTGGTTGATTCCGGCAGAGGTAGCTCGCGCTGGATTGAAGTAACGTGAATGACAACGCCTGCGCCTTGTGCCAGCATGCTAGGCAACAATGCACGATCAAGTCGGACGGCGGGCAACAGATTGAGGTTCAATTCGCGCTGCCACTCATCATCGCCCAAAGCCGCGAAGCCTCCGGCGGGTGCCGTCGAGCCACCCAGAACATGGACGATGATGTCCACGCCTCCAAAGTTGGCAATGACTGCATTTGCCACAGAGTCACAGCCTTTGGCTGTCGTCAGGTCAGCAGCTACGAAGATATCTGCTGACATATCAGTGGGTTGCTCCCGGGCCGTTGTCAGCACTTTCGCGCCGAGTTCGCGGAACAGGCCAACGACTGCCTTTCCGACACCCTTAGTACCCGCCGTCACAAGGATGCGCTTGCCTTCTAGCTCTAGGGTCGGGGACATCAGCGAATCTCCAACGACCGGATCTTGTCGCCCGTCAGTTCAAATACATGGTCGAGCTGAACGGGGCTGCCGGGGAAGTTGCCGACAACATTTGTTGCAACGGTGACCCGATCGTCGTCTCGGGAAACGTTGATAGGCTCAACGGTGTATTCAAACTTCTTCCGTGCTTCACGCATCCAAGACTGGATAGCAGCGAGCCCTCGATGTGTGTGTCTTTCGTCAACAACAAATGCATTCTGCGTAAAGCAGCGGTCGATGCGAACGGTGTCCGAGCCGTTGCTGAGCTCGAAGTAGGAGGAAATTGGATCTGGTAGTGAAAGAGTCATGGTTGTTGCGTTCTCTCGGTGAGTTGCTGTACATATATTTTCGATATAGACTCTCTATTCGTCAAGAACGCACCAAAAAGTAAGTTACTGATCTATGAGAAAGGTATACACACCAACCACTGCTGCACTGGGGGTAACAGAAGTCCTTCGACTACTGGAGGGCCGATGGAAGCTCATCATCCTTTTCCATCTCTTCGATGGAAAAGTGCAACGCTATTCGGACCTCGAGAAGCTGATCCCGGGTATCTCCCAGAAAATGCTGGCTCAACAACTGCGGCAGTTGGAAGCGGACGGGATTGTTTCACGGAGGCTGTATCCGCAGGTTCCCCCAAAGGTCGAGTACCGACTAACGGATTGGGGGCAAGCTTTGTGCCCTGCCTTGGATGCAATGTTGAAGTGGGCAGAACAGCGTGATGCGCTACTCGTGAAGGAGGCTCCGGGCGATGAAAATGACGACTGATGGCTCAGGCAATTGATAGCCCGCTATTTCGCCCGATCTCCCTGGACACTCCGCCGTCTCGCCGCGCAGCGACTCACGGCCGCATGGCTGCCCCTGAATGATGGAGCTGCTATGGACACCGGAGGCTGTCAGGGATCGCGACGATATTTACGACTACATCGAAAAAGACAACCCCCTTGTTGCCCTGTCACTTGACGATTTGATATTGCCCACGCACTGGGAATGTTTAGCCTCCACTGGCCCAGCTGGTTCAAGCTCCTGCATCGGGTCGGGGCGCAATACAAAAGCTGCTATCTCTGCCTCCCTATCCATCTCGGTGGTTTGGTCCCCCAAGGGCGAAACGAACTCCGGCACTTCTACCCTTGGCGTTTCATCCAAAGCTGCCATGTAAGGTATCGTCATTGTCTTAACTCCTGCCTTCATCGTTGCTGCTGCCCAAGCTATCACCATCGAACTGGCCAAATTGTGGCTCCATGCTTTCACGAATTGATGCGGCCATTTTCCCGCCAGTCGTTTCACTTACTCGTTCCTGAAATCCTTGCTTCATCTTCGAACCAGCATTCTTGGCCAACTCAGATACAGTACCAGCGGCCAGCTTGGTTGCTCTGGCAAAACCGGCATCACTCGAACTGCTCCCACTGTCACTAAAACCAGCAGCTAGAGAAAACGGCGTATCACCAGTACCAGCTTCACCACCGCCGCTGTTAACCACTGATCCCAGGCTTGGCATATCACCACCTCCAGCATCCATGCTTGCCGAGGCTTTCTGAAATGCCGCTTGAATAGCCGATGCTCCACCAGTCACCCCAGCAGCAGCGCCCATAGTCGCCTTTGCTGCGAGGGCTGCGCCGCCCGTGGCCATACCTGCCGCTGCCATACCTGCGCCCATGAGTGCTCCCGCACCAAACGAACTACCTGCCGAGGCAGCAGCACCGCCACCAGGGATCAGGCCTGCTATCACGTTCGGAATGGTGTTGACGAGAATCATCAGAACAAGGGAAACAACAAAAATCACCAACAACTCGTCTAGTGCCGCATTCTCTGCCAGAGCACCGTGATAACCATCAATGATGGAAGTTGCTATGCCCACTAAAAGCGTCATGGTCAGAAGTTTGAGAGCAATTCCAGCCACACTCCTGAAGTAACCAATTGCAATGTCAGAAGTCCAACGCGACCCTCCAAAACCCAAAACAAAAATGCCGGAGTATGCGACCACCCAGGCCGTGACCAGTGCCAATAACACGTTGGCTGCAACCACCCCCATACACACCAATATGGCCAGCGTGGTTAGAAAAATCGACAGGTTGTCGATAGGACTGGTGATGCTGTAGCTTTTGGCCGCTTTCGCCAGAATATCGAAAGCAATGTCGATAGGTGTCGATGGGTTCAACCCCTGAGATAGCCCGGATGCTTCGCTCGCAATCATCCTCAACGAGTTGATAATATCCATAGCGAAGTTGGGGCCGTTAAGAAGCAGCCACCAGAAAAATCCCGTGGTTATAGTGAAACGGACGAGCTCGGCAAAAAACTCCCCAATGTCAGCTTTTCGCAGCGCCATCATGCCGAACGTCCAGACCATCGAAATCACAACGAGTGTCCAGAACAACCAAGAGGCATACTGACCAATAACGCTCGCCCAGGTGCTACTTACTGCCAAGAACCTGTCTGATACATCATTTAGAACGCCACCTCGTTCTATAGCGGCTGCGGCGTTCTGAGACAATATCAACAACGGCGATACCAAACCTAAACGCATAAGTACCATTTTCATATTCAGTACTCCTTGCTTTTGGAACGGTCCACCGGCCCTTCCAAACTCTTATAAATGGATTCCTCTGGTTCTGGTTGACGCTCTTCTTTACAACCCATCAGAAACGATACAAACAAGACGACTGCCAAGGCCTTAAGCATGGTTTTCATGATCAGTACTCCTTGCTGTTGGAACGGTCCACTGGCTCCTGCAAGCCTTTATAAAGATGCTCACGAGATGCTTGATATAGAGCTTCACGGTCAGCATCCGCCTGCATCCTGGCGGCTACAGCGTTCTGCTGTGCAGCCATCATGGTTCGCATCTGCAAGAGCTGATTGGCCTGGTTGCTGGCAAGCTGATTGGCGTAGCCGATGGCCTGCAATTGCCCCTCGGCTCCCTGGGCTGCACTTTGCAATCGCTCCAGGTTGCGGGCATCGTTTTTCAACGCCTTCTGTTGATCGCTGACGGTCTGGAAAAGCGCATCGTTCGCTATCTTTTGCGACTCAGACGCTAGGCGGCGATTCTCTGCCATAGCGGCCTGTTCGGCGGGTGTGCAACCGGCCGTGCCGTTAAAGCAAGGGGATGAACGGTAATAGGCCACGTCCTGGAACTTGACCAAGTAGTTGTCCAGACTGCCAAGCTGGTTTTCGTAATACGCCAGGGTGTTCTGCGCTTCAATCAGTCGGTTGATCGTAGTCTGCGCTTGATCCCAGATATACGCGGCCGGGGCCATCGAGTTTTGCAATTGGTTTTCGTACTGCTGCAATTGGGTCTGGTACTGCTCGATCTGCTTGAGCGTCTGCGCCACCGACTCGATGGCCGTCATGATGTTCTGCGTCAGGTTGCCGCCGTCAATGACCGGAATACCGGCCTGAACCGGCGGTATAGACACAGTGATGATACTGGCTGCCAGAGCGACCGATCGCAATGTCCAGCGGTTGAAAATCCGATTTTTTGAAGTTTGCATGGCTTGGCCTCCAATTACTAATGAATGCCTTATGGTGCCTAGCAATGCATCTTGATTCAGCCTGATAATTGGCCAAATAGGTTGACAAAAATTTAGCTGCTAAAGTCATGGCTCGGCCCTCGGTCGCACCACGGCGTTCAGGACGCGCCCGATTTGGCCGTCCGCACATCATCGGTCAGCCAAAGTTTCAGCAAGCCGCCAAGTCTGCCAAGGTCGCCATTGATCCGGGCCAGTTCGCGCACGCGCTCGTAGTCGGTGATGCCCTTGATTTCGTAGCCCTGGCCGACTTCGCGCAAGTAGCGCGCAACGCTCAAGCCCGCCTGATCTCTTCTTATCGTCCGGGAACTCCGGCACCCGTAGACGGTGGCGGCGCTTCCGGCCTGTTTGCTTTTCGTCTTTCTCCATCGTCCAACCTCGGTTGTTGCTTCTAGGCCGGCGGTAGCCGGCTGCCTCGCAGAGCAGGATTCCCGTTGAGTGCCCCCGGCGCGAATAAGGGATAGTGAAGATAGGTAACCGGCTTGCCGGTTAGCTAACTTCACCCATCTTGCCCGCCTTACGGCGATGTTTACACCAAGGAAAGCGTACATCCGATGCCGTGCATAGTGAGTGGAGACTGGTGGTTACCTTGAATCCTTAACCAGCAGATGGGTAAGCACCTGATATACAGCGAAAACCTTGCTATTTGCATGCAACAACCTATCAATAAACATCAAAAAACAATCTAGAAACCAACGAAATACCTTCAGAAAACAACTTACCGGACAATCACCGCCCGCATGCTCCCAATCAAGCGATTCAGGAGGGGCTAGAATGATTTTTCCTTGTCATATGGCATTTCCAAAATTTGCATTAGTAATAGGGGAGTGACTTTGAACAGCCCTACTTCGTGCCGTTCCGGCCTTGCGGGCTACTCATAATTTATTCATCACAGGACTACTCAAAAACAGGGCCTTCGGCTCGGGCGTGGGCTTCGCCATTAGTAATAGGGGAGGGACTTGGGACACCTGCCGCCGCACCTGTTGGCTGCTGTAATAGGGGGAGGGACCCACCTCATTACCAGCCATTAGTAATACGGATGGACATGATTTCACGCCCCTATGGGGCGAGTTTTAACGCCAAGGAGAAGACATGATCCGCCCCTCTCTTTCTTGGCGTTAAACCATCGGCCTATGGCCGATTGAGAAAGCCCGCCAGGGCTTTATTAGTAAGGTCAGAGCGCGCCCCTCAAGGCGCGAACTGTGCCGCGCATGATGGATTATCTTTAGATAATCATGGATGGATTTTTTAAACTGTACGCAAGGCCGCACCGTGCCTGGGGTTTCCGGATCAGGAAGGGTGACGTTACGACGGTGAAAGGGTGGCGTTACGACGGTAGAGAGGTGGCGTTACGACGGTAAAAAAGATGCTGTTACCGTGAGTGGGATACCGTTGCGGTAAGACTGGGCCTTTTGACTTTCCATTTTCTCTTGGCGTACTCGCTCACCGTCCAACCCACGGCAGCAAGCTCAACCAGAGCCTTGCGGGCAGTTTGGCGACGTGTTTTTAGCGTGTTGGGATTGGCCACGTCATCCGGCCAGACGTAGCCGCAAAGGGTGTCCAGTTCCACGCGCCCAGATTTTCCTGAGTCGATCCAGCCGCATAGCCGTTGGTGCATCAACCGCGCCGGGTCAGTCCGGAGCGCCCGAACTTCAGTCATGTCGATACGGGCATATGGGCGATGCCCCAGGATCGCTTCAGCAATGCGCGGATTCAGGGCAACCCATAGCCTGCCGTCCACATCGTCAAAAGCGTGGCTCATCAGATGGAAAGCGGCTTGGTACCGTCCCTTCGTCACAAGAATGGTGACGTTCGACATGCGTAGCAGGCTGGCTTTTAGCGCTTTGATGTTGTCGCCGCTGTCCGTCATGCCCGTTTCTGAGAGTAGCTTGGTCAGGCTCTCACGGACAACCAAACCGTCTTGCTCTATGGCTTCGAAGCGAGGCTCAAGAAATAGCCTGAGCTGCTGCCCAGTCTCGCTGGTCGGTTCCGGAGTTAGCAAGATGCCATTAGGCCCACCAAGGGCCACGATGCCTTGCAAAAGACGCATATCATCGGCTCCAAGCGGTTCAAAACCGACAAAACGCATGGACTCGTCCTCTCCAAAGGTGTAGGTCACATCCAGTTTGCCGCGCTTGCGTTCTCCACGTTTGAGACTGCGGAACAGGCCAGGAGCCAGACAATGCGCCGGGTCGTGGCGAGCGTGGGTCAGGTCATACTTAGGCTTTACCACGCTGACGCCCCGCTACCCTGCACTGCCGCTCCAGCACAGCTGGCTTCAGCACACCGCCTTCGTGCCGCCTCAACCAGCGTTCTTGGAAAGGTGTGCCGTAGTTTGCCTTGCTGACACCATAGCGGACAAAGAACCCCCGCTGCCCCTCATCAACACCCCATTCCTCGGCCTCGGTCTGCGTCATGCCGGAGAGATACGACTGCCAGCGGATGTTATCGACCAGCACCGATGATCCACGGCTGGCCTGCTGTTGATCGCCAGCGCCCGCCACCGCCGCGCCCTTGTTGGCGTGATGCAGAAACACGATGGCGCAGCCGGTATCAGCCGCTATGGCCTCCATGCGACCAATGACCTGTGCCATAGGCCCGCTGGCGTTCTCCTCCTCGTTATGGAAGCGGCGCAGGGTATCTAAAATCATCAGACGATGACCCTCAGCGGCCCTTTTGAGGCCATCGAACCAATCGCAGACCATGATGTTGGGGCATTTGCCAATCAGCGGTTCAATCAGCAGGCCAACAGCCACGGCTTGCCGCTGTTCGGCTGTGAGGTGTGCGCCAAGGGCGTGTAAACGATGATGTATCGCGACAGGCGGGTCTTCGGCGGGCAGGTAGACCACCGCACCCGTGGGCAGCTCGCCAACTTCCAGCAGATCAGGGCCGCCAGCAATCTGCGCAGCCAATTGCAGAATCAGCATGGACTTGCCTGCCCCACCTGGCGACACAAGTGCGCCCACCGTGCCGGCAACCATATTGGGTAAAACGTAATCAATTGGCGGCGGCGGTTCATTGAACGCCGCCATCAGATCAAGGGCCATATCACCCCCTCACGTCGCCGGGCCGATCTGCCTGAATGCCCGACGCTTTACGCGCTTCGATCCACTCTTCGACTTCCGATAAATCCCATGCGACATTCCTGCATGTGAGCGCAATACGGCGCGGAAACTCCCCTCGTTGCTCCAAGTTATAGATGGTTCGCGTCGAGAGCGGAATGATCTCCAGGAGCTTTTTTCTGTTGATGAGTATTTTGCTGATTGCAGCTTGCATGGCCCGGCCTCCAATTACTAACGAGTGCCTTATGGTGCCTAGTAATTCATACTGCGACAGCCTTATAATTACCCAAAGAGGTTGACGCCATGAGAAAAGAAAAGACCACTACCCCCTTAAAAGCTCTAGATCCTAGCGTTGTCATATTCATTCATGACGACTGTTCACCCACTGTTGCGGAAGCCCTCCAAAAATTCCAAGATCGTTGGCGGCCATACTCCACGGCCTCACGCCGCTACCCCATTGTGGAATTGATCCAAGAAGTAATTGACCCAGCCGTGGCTACCTACATGTCCACCCTTCCTGCGCGTTATTCGAACTTTGTTCCAGGTGCCGGAACTGGAACCGACTTCAGCGAGATCATTCGCCTGGTGGGACTTGACGCCATGGTTCGCCTGCAACGAGAGTTGCTGCGTCGATTTCTCAAAACAGTGGATCGACAGGACTCAAGGGATCGGCGTTTTATTGCAACAATCGAATCTTTAGCCGGTCTGGCTTGGAGCTGCGCTTGCAAGCGCCCCAAGAAAGCGACTTTGCGTGGCTTGAATGGAACCCGCTCAAAAAGCTTCTGCCGCTTCTGTGGAAAACCTGCCGGACTAAAGTCATTTGCAGATGATGATTCTCAAGTGCGCGGCAACGATGACAGATTACGATTAAGCACCAAGTATTGCGCTGACCATCAGCCCCAACTGCCCAGCGGGGCATCAAACCTGGCTTATAGGCGAGCAAAGCGATCTGTCGCACACTTCGACATGGAACTTGGCCGACTTAACCGCCAATGTGCAAACCGAAGCACGCCACAAGCGGCGTCAGGCGACCCGCTGGTAGATCGATATTTCCACCAGTACCTGCTGAGCCAGACTGTACAGCCAGCCGACAAAGGAGAGCTGCGCAACCAAGCGCGATTGATGGTGGACTCGAAGCTATCAGACCGCAAAAAGCAAATACTGATACTCCAGTGGAGCGGGTTCAATCAGTCGGAGATAGCGCGAAAACTAGGCATCGAACGTCAGGCAGTATGGAAGGCACTGAAATCACTGACCTCGACACCCAGAATGCTCCAATTGAAGGAGTAAAAACGCCACGAAAAACTTTAGCAGCTAAAATCTACTTTCTCGCATATCTAGTCGATATTCACTGTGTATCAATCAAACTAGCGCCTTAAGATGGCCAATATTTTGCGAATAATTAAGAACATAAGCGCCAAACGGATGCTTCATCGGCATTCCTTCATCCAGCCAACGGTTAAAATCCCATCCAAGATCAAGCAGGTCCGATACAGCAAAAACAAACTCTAACGTATCAGTGATGAATGCAAATCCCGTAAAGTTCTCTTGATAGTCGAATGCCCTCTTACTGCCATGCACATAGTGATTGCGACATACAACAGCCTGATGACATGGCAGATGAAGCTCCGGAAATTTTCTGCCAGCTACAGCGATGATTTTGTCAGCACGGTGATAGATTTTGTCACGTAGACTAGCCTTACCAATGCGTCCCAAGGCCGACAGAACAGATTGCCTAGCAAAGCTCTCTGGCAGGTCTGAGAATATTTTGCGACATTGAATCACCGCGCCTTTCAGCGGTGCATCAACCTCCTTCGTAGTAGGCGCATGGCTCTCAGGCAACAAATCAAACATGTTGGCTGCACCGACGATGCGATTGATACTATAGGCACCGAAAAATGCTGTCGCAAATCGTTCCCTTGGATCAAGCATATTCTCTGCGCTGTTCATCCAACCTGCGGCTACCTTAGCAAACTCTTCGGGACGACGATCTGGAGCCAGAAGAATGTCGTTCATAGAGACTTTTGAGTCGTTCTTGACACGCTCGTTACACAGACTCCAGTACAGCCGTCCAGTCTGAGGCATGTCGTGCTCAGTTTCCTTTGAGCGATAAATCAATTCCAGCTCAATCCAGCGATAGCGCTGGCGGTGTCCGAGACTCAACTCAAACAATCCATGTAAATTTTGAAGCTCATGCGTTACTGCGATCAGCGACTTGGGCTCCGTAAATTCGATATTCGCGATGACTTGATTGCTAATGCCAACCCCTGCTGCAGTCCCCATACTGAAGGAAGGGCGATTTGTTAGTGATATTTTTCCGACTCCAGATTGAAGCGCTATTATTTCCCATAACCCGCTGTAATAGAGCAGACGCGGATGCTCGCTAATTTCAGGATTAAACGAGGGTTTCGACCAGCCATGCTCCTCAGCAATTTTCTCCGAGCGCTTGTGGTCCTCCTCTAGAATCCGGCGCGCCTCCTCTGCGTCCGGCCATAGGGATCGGAAGGTTTTGCTTCCACTTACAAGGCTGGCGACATTATCAAAATGATAACGCACTGCCTGGATAACAAGTTCGTCAGAACTTATAAACTCTTCACCAATGACAATAAAATTCGGAAAAAAAACGCTCTCAAACTGTGTATCTTTATCGAATCGGTACTGATTTTTTTCCTGGATCACACAATCCAAAATAGATGCTTTCTTACCGTCCACCAGTATTCCGTGAATATCTGTAAACTCGTCCCTCGGGCATCCCCAGAAATCCTTCCCAACGAGCCTAAGAATGCTTCCCGCGCCCGCAATATCCAGGTGTCCGACAAATTGACTATCGTTCGGAAGAAAAACACCATTGTATTGTTCGTGTGTCTGCATGGGGGAACCGTTTTTAATTCACATGAATAAGAAACCTGAACTAGGCAGGTTACAACCAAAATATCAGCGACTACTCCTGATAGTCCACTCATCAATCATATCCGCCCAATCCTGCAACATCTCAGCCCGCTGCTCACGGTACTCCGCCTTGTTGTAGACTGCCCTCACGCCCTTCTGCTCGTGCGCCAAGCACTTCTCGATCCAGTCGGTGTTGTAGCCAGCCTCATGCAACAGCGTACTGGCCGTGCGCCGCAAGTCGTGCGGCCCGAACTTGGCAAGCGACTTCCCATCTTTCTCCGCCGCTTTGTATGTCAGCGTTAGCACCTGGTTGAGAGTGGCACTACTCATCGGCGCATCAGAGTCGTACCGTGATGGCAGCACAAAGTCAGAACCACCGGCAAAGGTTTTCAGGGCGATGAAAATATCCAGAGCCTGTCGGGACAGAAATACCAGATGCGGATTACGCCGCTTCATCCTTTCCTTCGGAATCGTCCATAGCGCTTCGCTGAAATTGATCTCGCTCCAGGTGGCGTTGGTCAGCTCGCTTTTGCGTACCATCGTCAGTAACAACAGCTTGGCCGCCGCTCGATTTGTTGGACTTGTACCCACCCGCTCCATGTACTGATACATCAGCCCGATTTCTTCTGGCGTCAACGCCCGGTCACGCGGCTCGAACCGGGCGATAGATGCTGCACGCACCAGTGTTGCCGGATTCTCAACCTTCTGGCCGCGTTCGATTGCCCAGCGATACACGTTTAATACGATTTCGCGCACATGAACGGCGGTGGCCGGTGCGCCCCGCTCAACGATGGTATCGGTCAGTGCCCGCAAGTCCTCATGGGTAATTTCGGCCAGCTTCTGATTGGAAAATTTCGGCTTCAACTCGCGTGTATAGACTGAGCGACGCATGTCACGGGTGGAGTCGGCCATCTGATACCCACGCAACCACTTCTCCGCCCAGGCACCAAACGTCTCTGCATCTTTCACCCGTGCCTTGTCGCGGGCCTTCTCCTTGGCCGGTGACTTGCCCGCCGCGACCATCTTCTTGGCGTCCCCTAATTGTTCTCGGGCTTCGGCCAGGGTGATGCCACCCACGCCGTAGCGGCCAAAGGTGATGGTCTCCTGCCTACCATTAATCGAGTAGTTGTAGCGGAACGAAATGGAACCGGCTGGAGTGACAGCCACATATAGGCCATCTCGGTCATTCACCTTGTAGAGCTTGTCCCTGGGCTTAAGATTGCGCAGCTTGGTATCGGTCAGCATTCACCTTGTCCTTAATCGACTTTGATACCATGCTTGAAAAAGCCACAAAACAAGCCAATTTTTCCAATTAAAACAATGGCTTATTTAAAAACAATACCATGCTATCGGAAGAAAACATCACATGGTATCGGAACCGATCATGGTATCGTCAGCCAATAGTACCAGCTTTAATGCCACGCTAAAACGATGCTTGGCGCTTCCGCTTGCTGCCAGACAATGCCAGACATAAAAACAACAAAGCCCGCAATTACGCGGGCTTCAGGGCATCTCATGCCATCAGTTGCCTGGCCGTGCCAGACGCGGGATCATTCCCACTCAATTGTAGCCGGGGGCTTACTGGAAACGTCGTAGGTCACACGGTTGATACCCCGTACTTCATTGATAATACGGCCGGACACCCGTTTTAATAATGCATAGGGCAATTCAGTCCAATCGGCTGTCATAAAGTCAGAGGTTTCTACGGCACGTAGCGACACCACGTATTCGTAGGTGCGGCTATCGCCCATGACACCCACGCTTTTCACGGGTAGGAAAACCACAAAGGCTTGTGAGCTAAGCTCGTACCAGTTTTTGCCGGTTTCAGGATCAATAGTATTGCGAAGCTCTTCTATAAAAATAGCATCGGCTTGGCGTAGCAAATCAGCGTATTCCTTTTTGACTTCACCTAGAATACGCACCCCGAGGCCTGGGCCGGGGAAAGGATGGCGATACACCATTTCTGGCGGCAAGCCGAGTTCGATCCCTAAGAGTCTAACTTCGTCTTTAAATAACTCTCGTAGCGGCTCAAGCAGGCTTAAATTTAGGGTATCAGGCAAACCACCCACATTATGGTGCGATTTAATACCTGTGGCTTTACCCGATTTGGCCGCAGCAGACTCAATGACATCAGGATAAATGGTGCCTTGCGCTAACCAACGGGCATTTTTCTGCTTGCTGGCTTCGTCCTGGAAGATATGAACGAATTCCCTACCAATAATCTTACGCTTGGCTTCCGGGTCGGTTACTCCTGCCAGTTCGGATAAAAACGTGTCTGTGGCGTCAACGTGAATAACCTTCATGCCGAAGTTATCAGCAAAAGTGGCCATCACTTGCTCAGCTTCATTAAGTCGCAATAGGCCGTGGTCAACAAATACACACGTTAATTGGTCGCCAATAGCACGGTGAATTAACGCTGCCGCAACCGAGGAATCGACCCCACCTGACAAACCAAGAATGACTTCATCGTCACCCACCTGATCACGGATGTTCTGTATGGCCTCTTCCACGTAATCGGGCATATTCCAATCACCGGTACAACCACAAATCGTTTTTACAAAACGGCTAATGATGGCAGCGCCTTGTACCGTGTGCGTCACCTCAGGATGAAACTGAACGCCGTAGAACTGGCGCGTTTCATCTGCCATACCTGCTATGGGGCAAGAAGGCGTAGAAGCCATGAGCTTGAAACCAGCAGGCAAGCTTGTAACCTGATCACCGTGACTCATCCAGACCTTGAGCATGCCATGCCCTTCGCCAGTAACGAAGTCTTGAATGCCATCAAGTAAGCGAGTATGGCCATGGGCACGCACCTCGGCGTAACCAAATTCACGTTGGTCAGCGCGTTGAAGCTCGCCCCCTAACTGAAAGGCCATGGCTTGCATGCCATAACAAATACCCAAAACCGGCACCCCACGCGTAAACACCGCTGCGGGTACTTTTAACGCATCGTCATCATCGGCTGAGGCGTGACTGCCTGACAAAATAATGCCCTGCAAGCCTTCCTGAGCATTAATAAAATCGTCATCGACATCACCGGGATGAATTTCACAGTACGCGCCAGCCTCGCGAACGCGTCGAGCGATGAGTTGAGTAACTTGTGAGCCGTAATCAAGAATAAGGATGCGCTGATGCATGGATAAGGGATCTATAGTGAAAACTTCAAATAAGAAACAAATCGGCCACGTTGTAAAAGCAACGTGGCCGATTTACCAGACAACGAGGCCTATCGGCAGGTTGTCTTAGTCGGCACGATAATTCGGTGCCTCTTTGGTGATTTGTACATCGTGTACGTGTGACTCGCGAACACCCGCTGCTGTAATTTCAACAAACTCGGCTTTCTCGTGTAAATCAGGAATTGAGGCACAACCGCAATAACCCATCGATGCACGAACACCGCCAGTTAATTGATGAATAATAGCAATAACGCTGCCTTTATACGGAACACGACCTTCGATTCCCTCGGGTACAAGTTTGTCAGCATTGCTCGACGCATCTTGGAAATACCGATCGGCTGAACCATCAACCATGGCGCCCAAGCTACCCATGCCGCGATACGACTTGTAAGACCGGCCTTGGAATAAAACCACTTCACCCGGAGCTTCTTCAGTACCTGCGAACATGCCACCCATCATACAAATGGAGGCACCCGCGGCAAGAGCTTTTGAAACGTCGCCAGAGAAGCGTATTCCACCATCAGCAATTAGGGGAACGCCCGTTCCCTTAAGGGCCTTCGCAACGTCGGCAATTGCCGAAATTTGCGGCACCCCTACACCCGCAATAATGCGAGTGGTGCAGATGGATCCCGGGCCTATACCGACTTTTACGCAGTCAGCACCAGCTTCAACCAAAGCAAGGGCTGCAGCCGCTGTCGCAATGTTGCCGCCAATCACTTGAATATGTGGGTAGTTTTGCTTGATCCAACGTACACGATCAATCACACCCTTAGTATGACCATGGGCAGTGTCGACCACGATGGCATCCACACCGGCGCGTGCTAACTTCTCTACACGCTCTTCGGTGTCGCCACCCACACCCACTGCTGCACCCACGCGTAATTGCCCGTGCGCATCTTTAGAAGCAAAGGGATGTTCGGTGTTTTTAACAATATCTTTTACTGTCGCCAACCCGCGCAATTGAAAGGCGTCATTGACGATCAGCACACGCTCAAGGCGGTGCTTATGCATTAATGACTGCGCTTTTTCAAGAGTGGCACCTTCGTCCATGGTGACAAGACGCTCTTTAGGCGTCATGACTTCACGAATGGCCAGATCAAGACGATCTTCGAAGCGTAAATCGCGGTTGGTAACAATACCCACCAATTGATCACCCTCTACCACTGGCAAACCTGAAAAACCGTGTTGCTTTTGCAGGTTAATGGCGTCGCGTACGGTCATGCTTGGCGTGACCGTGATCGGGTCGATCACAATACCGAATTCGTGGCGCTTAACGCGGGCCACTTCTTGTGCTTGCGCATCGGCACTGAGGTTTTTGTGAATGATACCGATACCGCCCTCTTGTGCCATGGCAATTGCCAAGCGAGACTCGGTAACCGTGTCCATCGCCGCCGACACCAGAGGGATGTTTAGTGAAATATCACGTGTGAACTGCGATGTTAAGGCCACATCGCGAGGTAGAACTTCTGAATAAGCGGGTACCAACAACACATCGTCGAAGGTAAGTGCTTTTTTAACGAGACGCATAAAATTTACTCCGTCCAAAGGCAGATTATACGCTTAAGCGTTTAACCAATCCAGACCCGTGCGTTTTGAAAGAGGCGAATCCAAGGCGTAAACCCACCATTTGTTGCCTCAACGCCACCGGTATCGGCGTCTCCCCAGCTTTGCGGGGCCCAAGACAACATCACATTGCGTGTAACACGCTCGGGATGAGGCATCAGAATGGTAAAGCGACCGTCTGCGGTCGTCGCGCCGGCCAAGCCTCTTGCACTGCCGTTGGGATTAAAGGGGTATTGCTCTGTGATCTGGCCGCGATTATCAACAAAATTAGCCACGCTAATAATGCTGGAAGCATCCCCTTGTAGATCAAAGTTAGCGTAACCCTCACCGTGCGCTGCCACAATGGGTAACCGCGCGCCGTGTAAGCCGTTGAAAAAGATCGATGGCGAATCAGCAACTTCTACCGTGACAAGACGCGCCTCGTATTTCTCGGATAGGTTGCGAGTGAACTTAGGCCAAGCCTGCGCACCCGGAATCAATGGGGCTAAAGCCGCCATCATTTGGCAACCATTACATACGCCCAACGAGAAAGTGTCAGGACGATCAAAAAACGCAGAAAACTGGTCGCTTAACAGGGTATTAAAGCGTATGGTTTTGGCCCAGCCTTCTCCTGCACCCAGTACATCCCCGTAACTGAAACCGCCTGCCGCCACAACACCTTGAAACTCAGCCAGATTATTACGTCCGGCTAAAAGGTCAGTCATGTGCACGTCAACAACTTCAAAACCGGCCTTATCAAACGCCCACGCCATTTCCACTTGGCTATTGCAACCTTGCTCGCGCATTACAGCAATACGTGGACGCGCTCCAGATGCAATAAAGGGTGCCGCAATATTCTCTTGCGGATTCACGTTCGCTTCCACACTAATACCTGGGTCAGTCGCATCGTCCCACAGGGCAAACTCTGCTTGAGCGCTGTCAGGATTGTCACGCATCGCCATCACACGGCGACTGACTTCGCTCCATTGCTGCGCCAACTGTACGCGAGACGCTTGATAAATTAACGCACCATCGCGATAAACCTCGATTTGATCGCTAGCATTTGGTGCGCCCACGACATGGGCATAAGCGGATAATCCTGCATCGCGCAAGCGCTGCAGTACGGCATCTCGTTGAGACTGGCTGACCTGAATAACCGCCCCTGCCTCTTCGTTAAAGAGGGCTTTAAGCGTTAACTCATCGCGCTGCACCGACACTTGTTCAGGACGAATTTTAAAATCACCCCAATCAGCGGCATGTGGATCGATAGTAAGCATATCGATATTCAGCGAGACACCGGTCTTAGCTGCAAAGCTCATTTCGGCGATCGTGGCCAGTAAGCCACCATCCGATCTGTCGTGATAAGCGTGCACCAAACCGTCGTTATGAAGCGCGCGTATTTCGTGGAAAAAAGCAAGCAATAGCTCGGCATTCTCGATATCGGGAGCCTGCTCTCCGACTTGATTAAAAGCCTGCGCCAGCACGGAGGCACCCATACGCTGCTGACCCAAACCCAAATCGATCAAGATCAAACATGTGTCGCCAACGTCTGTACGCAGTTGAGGGGTTAAGGTTTTACGCACATCCTGAACTTGTGCAAAAGCGGTAACCACTAACGATACAGGAGCTACCACGTCACGTTGCTCACCGTCTTCGTCCCACGCCGTACGCATGGATAACGAGTCTTTACCGACCGGAATAGAAAGACCTAGCTTCTGGCACCACTGACTGACAGCGGCCACGGTATCAAACAGCGCCGCATCTTGACCTTCTACACCACATGCCGCCATCCAGTTAGCTGATAGCTTAATGTCTTTCATGCTATGCACATCAGCCGCTACCAAGTTTGTTAGCGACTCGGCTACCGCCATACGACCTGACGCCGGAGCATTCAACATGGCGATAGGGCTACGCTCACCCATAGCCATGGCTTCGCCGCGAACGCCTTCGTAGTCCGCCAAGGTCACCGCACAATCGGCGACAGGAACCTGCCACGGCCCTACCATTTGGTCACGGCTGCACAACCCACCCACACTTCGATCGCCAATGGTGATCAAGAAGTTTTTACTGGCGACGGTAGGATGGCGTAATACGCGTGACACCGCCTCGGCTAAAGGCACTACGGTGAGATCCAGAGGCTCTGAAACACCCGCTTCACGGCTAACATTACGCTCCATACGAGGAGCCTTACCCAAAATCACATCCATGGGCACATCAACAGGTCGATCCACCTGCTGGGGCTGTACTGGCTCGAACCCTGGCAAGCCTTCACCCATGGTGACACGCAACTGTCGCTCTTTAGTGGCTACGCCAACAACCGCCCATAAGCAACGCTCACGTTCGGCAATTTTCTTAAAGCGTTCTAGGTTTTCAGGTGAAATCGCTAGTACATAACGCTCTTGGGATTCGTTACTCCAAATTTCAGCGGGCGATAAGCCAGACTCCTCAAGAGGAACATGGCGTAAATCGAAAATAGCACCGCGATCCGCATCATTTACCAACTCAGGAAAGGCATTCGACAAACCACCCGCCCCAACGTCGTGAATCGCAATAATGGGATTGTCATCGCCTTGTTGCCAGCAACGATCGATAACTTCCTGTGCGCGACGCTGCATTTCAGGGTTCCCCCGTTGCACGGAATCAAAATCCAGTTCGGCTAGGTTTACGCCTGAGCTCATACTAGAGGCTGCGCCACCGCCCATACCGATACGCATTCCAGGCCCACCGATTTGAACCAGCAACGCCCCTTCAGGAAGCGGGTCTTTATGTGTTAAACGATGATCAATAGAACCTAATCCACCAGCGATCATGATGGGTTTGTGGTATCCCCAACGTACATTTCCGGCCGTTTGTTCGAAGGTACGGAAGTAACCCAGCAAGTTAGGACGACCAAACTCGTTGTTAAACGCCGCCCCACCTAAAGGACCATCGATCATGATATCGAGGGCCGACGCAATACGGCTGCAAGAACCATGCGAGTCGGACTCCCAAGGCTCGATGGCATCAGGAAATTTTAGATTAGAAACGGTATAGCCCGTCAGGCCCGCTTTAGGGCGGGAGCCACGACCGGTAGCACCCTCATCGCGAATTTCCCCGCCTGACCCAGTTGCCGCCCCAGGGAAGGGAGCTATGGCTGTGGGGTGGTTGTGCGTTTCCACTTTCATCAGGGTATGCAAAGTGGTATCAAATCGCTGATAAGCACCCTTGGCTTCAGAATCAGGAAGCGAAGCATAAAAAACTTCTGCAGGACCGCCTTCCATGATGGCCGAGTTATCTGAATAGGCCACCACTGTTCGTTCGGGTTGTGCTGCATGGGTATCGCGAATCATGCCAAACAAGGTTTTATCTTGTGCCTGACCGTCAATAACCCACTGCGCATTAAATATTTTATGGCGGCAGTGCTCGCTATTGGCTTGTGCGAACATAATAAGCTCGACGTCGTTAGGGTTGCGCCCTAAGCGAGTAAACGCCTCAACCAGATACTCAATTTCATCGTCAGATAATGCCAAACCCATACTTTGGTTTGCTTGCTCTAATGCGCTGTGACCGTTCGCCATCACATCGACAAAACGCATTGGCTTAGCACTTAATTCTTGAAAAAGTGCTGCCCCTGTAAAGCTACTATCGACGACCGTTTCGGTCATCCGATCGTGCAATACGTCGGCAATCAATCCCAATTGCTCGGTGCTGATGTCTTTAGCACCAAGCAATCCCCGCTTGGGCGTGAGTACATAACGCAAACCTCGCTCTATGCGACGAATACCTTCTAAACCACAGTTTTTCGCAATATCAGTGGCTTTGCTTGCCCACGGTGACACTGTTCCTGGTCGCGGAATAACAAGTAACGATAAGTCGCTATCATTTTGCGCAACCGTATCGAAAGCCGGTCGACCGTCATCCAGTAAGGCATGAAGTTTTTCGGCATTGCTTTGGTCTAAGCCCGCCTCTGCCGTCCACACGTAGTAGTCG
Organism: Paenalcaligenes sp. DL 463; assembly: GCF_057475185.1. Lineage (NCBI taxonomy): Bacteria > Pseudomonadati > Pseudomonadota > Betaproteobacteria > Burkholderiales > Alcaligenaceae > Paenalcaligenes > Paenalcaligenes sp. DL 463. The sequence goes on from NZ_JBYBKX010000001.1 coordinate 1,848,331, forward strand.
TAATAACCATGAATATCCGACACGGGAAGATTTAACTGCTTAAACCGCTGTAGGAGTCGTTCGCGTCTAAAAGTGGATAAAAATGAAGAGCCTGAGAGGTGCAAGATGGAGTTCACGATGTGGGAAATGCAAAAGGAGAGAAAGAAATGCGGCTTATTTTAACCGCAACAGCGGGAAGAAGCCCGCAGAATAAATTTTTACGGTTAATGATCAAGCTCGTCATCGGGTTCAGTGGGCTCAGCAGGGTACGAAACCTCGAGCACATCAAGCTCTTCGATACCCCCGGGTGTACGTAAAACCACGGTATCGCCCTCGTGCGCTTTCGTTAATGATCGCGCAACAGGGGAAATCCAACTGATTTTTCCATTAAGAGGTTCGGCCTCATCGATGCCCACGATGGTGACGGTCGTCTCCATACCCTCTGCATTGGCATAGGTAACTGTCGCACCAAAAAAAACCTGATCCCGATTGGGTTGTAACGCCGGATCGACCACCTCGGCAATTTGCATCCGCTTTGTCAGAAAACGTATGCGACGATCGATTTCTCGAAGGCGTTTTTTACCGTAAATGTAATCGCCGTTTTCGGAACGATCACCGTTTGATGCCGCCCACGAAACCACCTGCACCATTTCAGGACGCTCTACATTCATTAACTGTTTGAACTCTTGGCGCAGAGCGCGATAGCCCTGAACGGTAATGTAGTTTTTCGTTCCTGCAGGAATACTGACGGCAGGTGTAACGATGTCGTCATCCAAATCGTCATCGTTTTCTTTAACAAAAGCTTTACTCATATATCCTCCTAATTGACTGTGCTCTATAGCCAATCAGCCCAGACGGTACGCAAATCTTTAGGTGTAGGCGGCAGCTTAGCGATATCTAAGCGCCCTTCGCCAACGCCATGAAAATCAGAACCACATGACACAGCAAAATCAAAACGTTTTGCCACTTGCGCATACACACGATAATCATCTTCAGTGTGGCTACCTGTCACCACTTCAATACCTTCACCACCTAAGGTTTTAAATCGTTCAAATAACGCATCGAACTGCAATGGCGTAAACTCGTAGCGCCCAGGATGGGCAATCACTGCCTTACCACCCGCTTCGTGAATCCATTGAACGGCTTGTTCTAAATGCGCCCACTGCATCGGCACATACGCTGGTTTGTGGTCACCTAAATAGCGTTTAAATACTTGGTTCATATTGGCGCAATGTCCGTTTTCGATTAAAAAACGAGCAAAGTGGGTACGGCTTAATAAGGACGGGTTGGCCGCAAAGACCAAAGCCCCCTCATACGCACCGTCTATGCCAAGTTGACTTAACTTATGCGCTATTTCTTTGGCTCGGTCAATACGCCCCTCACGTATATCGGCAAGCGCTTGCGCCAACCCTGCTGACTGCGGGTTAATGTTTAAGCCTACGATGTGTACAGTACGACCACACCACGTCACCGAAATTTCGACCCCAGGAATGAACTGCACACCGAGACGATTCGCCTCGGACGCGGCCTCTTCAAGGCCACTCAGCTCGTCATGATCGGTAAGTGCCCACATTGTTGCGCCATTGGCCGCTGCTCGTTGCGCCAATTGCTGAGGGGTTAAGACCCCATCGGACATGGTGGAATGACTATGCAGATCAATACTAGGGGAAGAAAGACTCATATAACCTCGTGGATTCAACGCAAAAAATCACGTAACACTTGAATTTGTTCCTGATTACGCAGGGTTGGGGCGTGCCCTACCCCCGCGATCTGGTAACACTGCGCCTGACGATTACGCTGCAACATCTCTTGGGTACTTTGATTGCTAAGCAGGTCTGAGCGTTCGCCCCGCAAAATAAGAACGGGAGAGCGAATAGCTTGGTACGACTGCCATAACAGCAACTCGGCTTGTTTCATGGCTTGAGCCGATAACGACTTAAACGGTGTGGCAATACGTAGATCGTAGTGTTTCACCCAATTACCGTTTTCATGACACACGAACACGTTTTTAGTCAGTTCGTTCCAGTCTTCATCTGTTTGAGGCCCGAAATCAGCACAAGTTTCTCGCACATAAGCTTCGGCATCTTGCAGACAAGAAAAGCGCATTGGCTGATCGAGATAGCGGCCAATACGGGTTAAGCCATCCATATCCAAGGCCGGACCAATATCGTTCAGCACAATTTTACCCAGCGGTACGTCTAACAGTGGCTCTAAGGACTGCGGATGTGCTGAACGTGCCGCCATTGAGGCATTCATTACCCCTGATAAAGCAAGAGCAATAAGCCCGCCCATGGAAGTACCAACCCAATCTAAGCGCTCTGGACGTAAACGAGCAATGAGCACCAACATATCCGCCACGTATTGCGCCACAACATAATACTGAGGGTTGGTCAGCCAATCCGAATGACCTCGCCCCACCACATCGGGACATACGACTCGATAATCTTGAGCAAAGGCCCGAGCAACAGGATCAAAATCACGGCCAGATCGTGTCAGTCCGTGTACACATAATAGTACCTTGGGGTTCGTGGGGTCTCCCCACTCCCAATAGGCCATGCGGTGTACACCCGCGCCACTGGCGCAGGTTACGTAATCTAAGCGTGGCTCTTGTTCGACTGCACTGGAAGTTGTCATAGGGAAGGATCCAATACCATAGCTCACAGGCTAATTAGGTATTGTATCCCAGCCCCAACCGCACGTTCTGTTAGCGAAGGCTAAAATCCGCCCCCTCTTAAGCCGTCAGTAGTAAAACAGGTTTTTCGATAAAAGCGCGTAAGGTTTGAATAAAAGCGGCGGCATCATAGCCATCGATGATGCGATGATCAAACGAAGAAGACAGGTTCATCATTTTACGCACCACAACGTTTCCTTCTATTACGACGGGTTGCTCTACCATTTTATTAACACCGATGACGGCGAGCTCAGGGTAGTTAATGATAGGTGTGGCGGCTATCCCCCCCAACGGGCCTAAACTGCTCAAGCTAATGGTAGAGCCGCTCGCTTGATCTAAACGCAAGGCACCGCTCTTGGCCGCCTCCGATAGCGCTTTTACTTGTTCAGCAATTTTCCATAGTGTTAAGGTCTGTGCATGATGCAGTACAGGAACCATTAGGCCAGCCTGAGTTTGTGTCGCGATACCAATATTGACATCCTCATGCTGATGGATGACATAGCTTGAGCGATCAAAGGTCGCATTAAGCTGAGGGTGTGTTTTAAGGGATAAGCACAGCGCTTTGACCAAAAAAGGCAATAAGGTTAAGTGTCCGCGCTCGGAGGCCCATCGCTCGTTTAGCTCTCGTCTTGAGTGCTCTACCTCCGTCATATCAATCGCCTCTACGTAACTGAAATGGGGAATTTCAGTGTGAGCGCGTTCCATCTTCTGCGCGATTTGGCGTCGTAACCCTCGTACAGGCACATCCGTTTTTACATTGCTCAGCCGGACGGGTGCTGAATCGTCACACTTTTCAAGCTGCCCCCCTGCCGTTGCCCCCTGCAGGTAGCGGTCCACATCGCTATGCGCCACACGCTCTACCGACATCTGTTCAGCTAACTCGACTAAGCTAAGTCCTAAATCTGCGACACGCTTACGCACAGCCGGAGACGCTTGCACTCCTTTTAGTAGCTGCTGTTTAGCATCACTTTTCGTATCCTCTGAACCCTCACTGTTTGTCTGAGCGGTCTTCGCTGGATGCGGCTCATCCATTGGTGGCATCTCATCGGTGCGCGTGTGCTCAGTACTTGGCGTTTGCGCTGATGATGAAAAATTTCCACTTACCGGCTGATCAGCCTCGTTCGCTTCAAGTGCAATGCACACTAAGTCTGAGCCCACCAACAACACATCCCCCGCATTACCCCCAAGACTTTGCACCGTACCCGAAACAGGAGAGCTAATTTCCACCGAGACTTTATCCGTCATCACGCTAGCAATATTTTGATCCTCATTAACTGCATCGCCCACCTGAACAAACCACTCCACCAGCTCAACCTCTGCAATGCCTTCACCGATATCAGGTATTTTTATGACGTGAGTGTTCATTACAGGCCCTCCATAACGGTTCTATAGGCGGCGGCTACCCGACTTGGTACGGGAAAGTAATCCCACTCTTGAGCATGTGGGTAAGGAGTATCCCAACCGGTCACTCTCAAAATAGGCGCTTCTAAGGCGTAAAAACAATGTTCTTGGACTAAGGCCGCTAGCTCGGCACCAAAGCCTCCGGTACGAGTGGCCTCATGTAAGATCACACAGCGCCCAGTCTTGTCCACAGAGCGTTTAATGCTTTGTAAATCCACCGGCCATAACGTACGTAAATCAATCACTTCGGCATCGAGTTCGGCAAGTTCGGCCGCCGCTTTGGCCACATGAACCATCGTACCGTAGCTTAATACGGTCAAGTCGCTGCCCTCCCGGGCGATAGCTGCTTGATCTAAGGGCAAGCTAAAGTAGCCCTCGGGCACTTGTGCGTCCTCGTGATCTCTCCATGATTGAATCGGTCTGTCGTGATACCCATCAAAAGGACCGTTGTATAAACGTTTAGGCTCTAAAAAAATCACTGGGTCCTCAGACTCGATGGCTGCGATTAACAAACCTTTGGCATCGTAGGGGTTTGACGGCATCACCGTTCGTAAACCAGCCACGTGCACAAAAATGGCTTCCGGCGACTGACTGTGAGTTTGTCCGCCAAAAATACCGCCACCAGCGGGCATCCGAATCGTGACGGGCGCACTAAAATCACCTGCCGAACGATAACGTAATCGGGATAACTCTGAGACAATTTGATCCATAGCCGGATAAAAATAATCCGCGAACTGGATTTCCACCACGGGTCTTAAACCATAAGCCCCCATCCCAATCGCCGTGCCAACGATTCCACTTTCTGAAATGGGAGCATCAAAAACACGACGCTTCCCATACTTATGTTGCAAGCCATCTGTGCACCGGAATACCCCACCAAAATAGCCAATATCCTGCCCATAAAGGACCACGTTTTCGTCTCGCTCAAGCATCACATCTAGCGCCGAACGTATGGCCTGACCTAAGCTCATGGATACAACGCTGCCTACTGATTCACGCGGCAAGGTGGTCATAGCCCCTCCTCAAATTGCTGACGTTGGCGTTGTAAATGGTCGGGCATTTCGACATACACGTCTTCGAATATGCTGCTGCTATGGCTGCCTGCAATCGCCGTCGAGCCGCCGGACGCCTCAGCCGATTTCTGCGCTCTCAACACATCGGCGGTTAACTGCTCTGTCAAGCCCTCGTGCTGTGCCTCAGACCATTCACCCAAGTGGATTAAGTGTTGCTTCAGTCTCTGGATTGGGTCGCCCAATGGGAAGTGTTGCCATTCGTTATCAGGTCTGTACTTGCTTGGGTCATCCGAACTGGAGTGCGGCCCTGCTCTATAAGTTACCCATTCAATTAACGTGGGGCCCTGATTCGATCGCGCGCGTTCCGCCGCCCATTTGGATACGGCATAACACGCTAAAGCGTCATTACCATCGACTCGAAGCGAGGCGATTCCAGAGCCTAGGCCCCTGGCCGCAAAGGTGTTGTTCTCGCCCCCCGCTATGGCCTGAAAAGTTGAAATGGCCCATTGATTATTCACCACATTGAGTATCACTGGAGCCTGATAGACGTGCGCGAAGGTTAACGCTGTTTGAAAATCACCCTCTGCGGTAGCCCCGTCGCCTATCCAACTCGATGCAATTCGTGTGTCCCCCTTTATGGCAGAGCCCATCGCCCAGCCTACTCCGATTAAAAATCGGGTCGCAAGATTACCGGACAACGAATAGAAACCTTTGTCGCGTCGCGAGTACATCGCAGGCAACTGCCGTCCTTTTAAAGGGTCGCAGGCATTCGAATACAACTGACACATGAGATCAAGCAGCGGCACGCCACGGGCAAGCAATAAGCTATGTTGTCGATACGATGGAAAACACATATCGTCATCATTCAAGGCCAAGGCTTGAGCCGTTGCCATGGCTTCCTCGCCCACAGCCTGAACATAAAACGAAATTTTTTTCTGCCGTTGCGCATGGAACATTCTGGCATCGAAGATTCGTGTGAGCGTCATAACCTGCAACGCACGATGCTTTTGCTCTAGGCTCATGTCGTTCGCCCAATCGCCGAGCGCCTGCCCATCATCATCTAACACTCGAATCAAACCATAGGCGTAGTCACTAAGCTCGTGGGCTTGGCTGTTTACCGAAGGTTTAGAAGCCGCGCCAGGCGCTTGCAGCCGCAAATAGGAGAAATCCGAAGGCTGCCCTGGACGAGCTGGAGGGGTTGGAACGTGTAAAGTTAATGACATAGCGTGTCTCTTTATGTTTTGAAATATCTTGTGGATTTTCAATGGCTTTAACTTAACAATAGCACCGCCTTATGAGCGTTAATTGCATGGTTACCCATCAACATAAATTATGCAACACTCGTTTGTACCGAAGTCTTCGACAAGAAAACATGATTTTTTATACTCCTTGACATTACCATCATGGGAAGGTTTAAGCTTATGGTTAGCGTCTCATCTTCGGTTATGAAATAAAGGATCACATGGTGTCTATCACTGCCCCCAAAACCCAAGCAAAGCCAGTAAGCCTACACGTGGAAGGCATGAGTTGCGCATCATGCGTGGGGCGAGTTGAGCGCGCCTTACAATCAGTAGCGGGCGCATCCGAAGTTAGCGTTAACCTCGCCACCGAACGCGCCACGATACATGGGACGGCCGCGCCTGGTGCCTTATTAGCGGCCATCAATCAGGCAGGTTATGCGGCGCGCGAACTGCATTCTGATGGGCAAGCTGACAGCGACGAACTCTCCGCCAAGCGCGAAGCAGAAAGTGCCCGCCTTAAGCGAGACTTTGGTCTTGCTTTTATTCTCTCTTTACCGGTATTTGCCCTAGAAATGGGGTCACATTTGATTCCTGGCGTACACAGTCTCATCGATCGCACAATCGGGATACAAACAAGCTGGTACCTTCAGTTTTTACTAACGACGCTCGTTCTCGTTATTCCCGGACGGCGTTTTTATCTTAACGGTTTTCCCGCACTGTTCCGCTTAGCCCCTGACATGAACTCGCTCGTCGCCGTGGGTACGTTGGCCGCGTATGGTTACTCGTTGGTCGCGACCTTTATACCTTCAGTCCTGCCTGCTGGTACCGTCAACGTTTATTACGAAGCGGCTGCGGTCATTGTAGCGTTGATTTTATTGGGACGCTTTCTTGAAGCTCGCGCCAAGGGCCGCACCTCTGAAGCCATTAAGCGGCTGGTGAAATTACAAGCCCGAGTCGCACATGTGATCCGAGATGGAAAAACCATCGATTTGCCCATTGGTGACGTCATTCAGGGAGATGTCATTGTCGTTCGACCAGGAGAGCGACTTCCCGTAGATGGCGAAGTGCTAGAAGGTAACAGCTACGTCGACGAATCCATGATTACCGGAGAGCCCATCCCCGTCGAAAAAACGTCGGGAGACGAGGTCGTAGGCGGCACCGTAAACCAAAAAGGCTCACTGACGTTGCGTGCGACAGCAGTGGGCAAACAAACCGTACTTGCTCAAATCATTCGTCTGGTTGAAGAGGCCCAAAGCTCAAAACTACCGATCCAAGCGATGGTCGACAAGATCACACTTTGGTTTGTGCCAGCTGTCATGGCAGTCGCGGCACTTACCTTTCTGATATGGCTGTTTTTTGGTCCCTCACCGGCCTTAAGCTTCGCTCTGGTCAATGCGGTGGCGGTTCTCATTATTGCCTGCCCATGCGCGATGGGATTAGCGACGCCGACCTCTATCATGGTTGGCACAGGCCGTGGTGCCGAAATGGGCGTGTTATTTCGCAAGGGCGAATCGCTACAACGGCTAAAAGATGCCAAGGTCGTAGCCGTAGACAAAACAGGAACCCTCACCGAGGGGCATCCCGTGCTAACTGACTTTGAAGTGACGGCCGATTTCCAACACCATGAAGTACTGGCGCTAGTGGCTGCCGTCGAATCACGATCCGAACACCCTATTGCCCGAGCCATTGTTGATGCGGCTAAACAAGAGCAGCTTTCACTTCCTTCCTTAAGCGACTTCGAATCCGTTACAGGGATGGGCGTACGTGCTTCCATAGACGAAACGCACATAGAAATTGGCGCTGACCGTTATATGCAAGCGCTAGGCTTAGATATTAGTGCCTTTGCCAACACAGCTAAGCGCTTAGGTGACGAGGCCAAGTCCCCCTTATACGCTGCCATTAACGGTAAGCTAGCGGCCATTATTGCGGTTGCCGACCCCATCAAGGCAGATACCCCAGCCGCCATTGCCGCGCTGCACGACTTAGGTTTAAAAGTGGCCATGATCACCGGAGACAACCAACACACGGCCAACGCTATAGCGGCAAAACTCGGCATCGACGAGGTGATTGCTGAAGTCTTGCCCGAAGGAAAAACAGAGGCATTACGCCGACTCAAGGCCGAGCATGGCTCGGTGACTTTTGTGGGTGATGGGATCAATGACGCCCCTGCTTTAGCCGAGGCCGACGTAGGCCTAGCCATCGGTACGGGAACAGATGTAGCGATAGAAACCGCCGATGTGGTATTGATGTCAGGTAGCTTACAGGGAATACCCAACGCCATTGCTTTGTCCAAAGCGACCATGAGCAATATTCGTCAAAATTTGTTTTGGGCTTTTGCTTACAACACGGCCTTAATCCCAGTGGCTGCTGGCGTCCTTTACCCCGCCTACGGGCTACTGTTGTCGCCTATTTTCGCGGCTGGAGCCATGACATTATCCAGCGTTTTTGTGCTACTTAACGCCTTACGCTTACGTCGCTTCGCCCCTCCTTCGGCGAGCCTATCACCGTCAACCGGTGCTTAAGCGGTGTAAATCATAAAGGAGACCGCATCGTGAATATTAGCGTGGCATCAAAAAATTCTGGCGTGTCTGCGAAGATGATTCGTTATTACGAAGAAATCGGCCTGACGCCACCCGCAAGGCGCAACGCTTCGGGTTACAGAATCTACCACCACAACGACATTCATCGCTTGCACTTTATACGTCGAGCACGCGATTTAGGTTTTTCCGTGTCCGAAATTAAAGACTTACTGGACTTATGGCAAGACAGCTCGCGTCACAGCGCGGACGTTAAAAAACTGGCGCAACGCCATATTAACGAACTGCAGGAACGTATACAAAACCTACAGCAAATGGCAAATACCTTGCAAACGCTCATGAACTGCTGCGCCGGTGATGAACGGCCTGACTGCCCTATTCTTGATGGCTTAGAGCACATCGATTTCGACACGCCAAAAGCAGCGTCTTAATATCACCTCAGATGAGGATGCGCTGTGTGATTGTGCCAATAGCGTTGCGAGGCGAGCCGCTCTCTGCGCACGGTTAAGTCAGTCTCTGTTGATAGGATAGTGATCGCTCCGTCGAAGTCAGTACGCAAAAATGCCGCGCCAGCCTCTGACCAACGTCGTTGCACCTGCGGATGCGGATGCCCAAATCGACTCCACCAACCCGCCTGAGCCACCGCTACTTTTGCCTTCATCCGCGTCACAAAAGCCGAGCCCGACGAGTTGTTAGAGCCATGATGACCCACAATCACCACATCGTGAGGACTAATGCCTTGACGGATAAGAGCAGCCTCTTCCGCCACGCCAATGTCGCCCAGCAATACTGCAGAATGCCATGGACCCCGAATCGATAGCACGCAGCTTTGTGCATTTCGCTGCGCACTGTTTGATTCGGAAAAGCCCACCTGTTGGGGCCACAAAAACTCAAATTGCACGCCATCTACCTGCCATTTCTGGCCCTGCCTGCAAAAGGAGGTTGCCATGGGTAAGCTCGCACTTTTTCCCGGCATATTTAATAAGCGCTCATCTCGGCGTATGTATCGAGGCAAATCAAAATTACTGTAACTTTGTTGGACCCCATACCGTTGCAATACACTCGTTGCTCCGCCTGCATGGTCCAGATCGGCGTGTGACACCACCAACAAGTCGATCGCCCTCACCCCAACAGAACGCAAAAAGGGATGGATACTTTGCTGACCTACGTCCGAGTCGCGAGAACGACGTACGCCCGTGTCAAAAAGCAAAGTGCTGTGGGCCGTTTGAATCACCAAGGCGCTACCCTGACCCACATCCAACGCTGTTAAACGCCACTCTCCCTGCGCTAAACGCTCTTTACCCCAAAATAGGCACGGAAGAAGCAAAACCCACAGCCAATCTTTAGCAAAGAACGCTTTGGGGGTTAGCGCTCCTGCGACGCCCAACAGCGCCACTACGAAACACCATGTAGGCGCTTTGGCAACCGTAATGCTGGCAATAGGAAGCTTACATAACCACAACGTGGGCCACATCATGAGTTCAATCAACCCATGCGCTGCCCACGCGATCCAAGCCGACAAAGGGTCAAGACTGCTTACCATACTGGTCGCAGCGAAAATTAAGGATAAAGGCGTCACGACCAGACTAATCAGCGGAATCGCGTAAGCATTCGATAAGGGAGAAATCAATGAGATTTCATTGAACATCAACGCAAGCGGTGGAAGTAAAGCCGCTGTGATAATCAGTTGCCACACCGACGCCACTTTTAACTGATACAAATGCCGCCTGAGACCAAATGCGTTACCGTGACGTTGCCCCTGCCACGCACCACAAGCAAACAACACCCCTACAGCGCCAAATGAAAGCCAAAACCCACTACTTAGAATAGCCCACGGGTCTAGCATCAACACCGCTACGGCAGCGATGGCCAAGACTTGTGTGGCTTGTAATGGCAAACGCCACAAGTACGAAAACACGATGATGCTTAACATCAAGAAGGTGCGCTGCGCAGGCACACCCCACCCGGCAATCACACAGTACAAGCCAGCCACCACCACCGCTATATACGCCGCTAATGTTTGGGCTGGAAGCCACTCGGCTAAACACACCCCTCTAAATCGTAAGCGTCGCCACCCCCACCCCGCACCTGCAGCCACCAATGACGCGATCAGCGTGACATGGGCACCGCTAATAGAAACTAAATGAGTTAGCCCAGAACGGTTAAAAATTTCCCAATCGGCCGAAAGAATACTGGCTTGATCCCCGATACTTAACGCCGTGATAACGCCCCCGTAGCGCATACCTTCTAAGAAAGGCAACATTCGATCACGAATCGCGTGCCTTACGCTTTCTGCCATTAAGGATGGAGACCGAGAAGCTGGCGGCTCAACACCCAGTAAACGGGGGCTCCCTCGCACACTGGCTACGGCTCGTATCCCTTGAGCGAACAGGTACGACTCGTAATCAAAACCATTGGGGTTTAAGGACCCATGCGGTGTTTTTACAATGACATTCGCCTGCCAAATCTGTCCCGGATACACATCAGGAAATGCATGTTTCTTAGCTTCTGCGTATGGCCCCGCCCACCCCGGTGCGGACCAATTAACCAGTATGCGCTGTGGCACTCCCGCGGGACGGCTCTCGATCACTCGCGCTACAAACTGACGACTGTCTGGACGAAGCCGAGGAAGCTCAGCCACTTGGAATACGACTTTAGAAACACGGTTTTCGTCCTCAGGGGCAAGTTGCTCAGATAATCGCTGACCGCCCGAAAACACAGCGATATAAAAAGCCATTACGCCGAATAATAAGGGAACGAAGAAAGGATATACGTATGTTTTATAGGTTGAAGCGACGGCGCTTCTACACACTACGGCCAGTAATATGAGCCCAACGAATAAGATGCCGACCGTGAGTAAAGACGGTAGTGAAGCCAGTCGTTGCACCCACATGGTGGCAAGCACATAACAAACTGCCGCGACTCTTCCAGAAAATGCCACACCAGCAATCCGCACCCAACCCCCTTAAAGCCGCTAACTTGTAAGGGAAACAGCGTAGCGAAAACGATCGCTTAAAAGGGATTCGTCGTGACAAGACGAGCCAGCGTAGTCTTACGTAACTGGGGTCAACGCTACTTGGGAAGACGGGACAGCACGTGTCGCACATTGGCTGACGTTTGCGCAGCAATCGTCGACACCGAAACATGACGCAGCGCCGCCAAACTTTGGGCAATACCTATCAGCTCAGCCGGCTCATTACGCGCGGCGGTAGCTGATTTTTGCTCTACCCCTAACCACGCAGGAGGAATATCCGGCGCGTCGGTTTCCAGCACGATACTTTCAAGTGGTAACCCAGCAGCCAAACGCCGTATCTGTTTCGCTCGGCTAAATGTCATCGCTCCACCAAAACCCAGCTTGAACCCAAGCTCGATCAGAATATCCGCTTGTTGCTGACTGCCATTAAAGGCGTGCGCGATGCCACCTAAGGAGGCATGTCGTCGTAAATACTTGGTAATCAGATCAACAGAGCGCCTAACATGCAAAATAACCGGTAGATCGTTATCCGCTGCTATCCGTAGTTGGGCCTGATAAAACTCAATCTGTTTACGGCGCATAGACTCGGTGCATAGTTCTGGAACAAAAAAATCCAAGCCGATTTCACCGATACCTACAAACTTAGGATCAACAAGCGCTAACTGTACTTCCTGTTTTAAAACATCAAGATCAGCAGGTGTGGCCGTGGGCACATACAGAGGGTGTATCCCTAAGGCATAGTAAACACCGTTATTTTGCTGGGCCAACTCGGCTACCGTAGCAAAATTATAGCGAGCGACGCTAGGCACAATAATCGTACCCACGCCCTCCCACTCAGCGCGTCTTATCACTTCAGCACGATCAGTGTTGAACTCCGATGCGTCCAGATGGCAATGACTGTCTATGTACATGATCCTAGCCTACCACTGTCGTGCGCACCAGGTAAATCTCAAGAATGAAGCGTTGAATCAGCGGCGTGCGCTAAGGTTCCATCAGTCATCACCAATTGCCGATGCGCCAACGCCGCCAAAGATTGATCGTGGGTAACAATCACAAAAGCCGTACCCAGATCAGCATTGACCCGGCTTAGTAAATCAAACATCTCATCAGCTGTATGACGATCCAGATTTCCAGTGGGCTCATCGGCTAGCACACAAGCCGGTTGATTAACCAGAGCACGAGCCAGCGCCACACGCTGACGCTCTCCCCCTGACAATTGCCCCGGATAATGATGGATACGATGAGATAACCCCACCTGCTCTAAAAACGTGGCCGCTTTTTCACGCGCTATGTCACGACGCTCGCGCCGCACAATAAGCGGCATTGCCACATTATCTAACGCACTGAATTCAGCCAGTAAATGGTGAAACTGGTACACAAAACCCAGTTCTTTATTGCGCAAACGACTGCGTTGCTTCTCGTTCAAATCATCCGCTAACTGCCCATGAATGAATAGACTTCCTGAGCTAGGATGATCCAGCAAACCAAGCAAATGCAAAAGCGTGCTTTTACCAGAACCCGAGGCACCAATAATGGCAACCATTTCCCCAGCATTTACGCTTAGCGAGGCATTATTCAGTATTTGTATTTCATGCCCTGCCGCCTCGACATAGCGCATCGACACATTCTTAGCCTCAATCACCGGCACGGCGTTTAACGAGGTGGACCCAACTTCAGAGGCTTGGTTTAACTTAGTCATGACGTAGCACCTGTGCAGGTTGTAGGTTTGACGCGCGCCAGCTTGGGTAGAGGGTTGCCAGTAGCGACAGTACCAGCGAGGTCAACGCAATAATCGTGATGTCACTCAGCTGTGGGTTAGAAGGCATTTCGCTAATGAAGTAAATCTGTTCAGGAAGAAACTTCTGACCGATCAGGTTCTCAATAAACGGCACAATCACATCGATGTTATAGGCCACTAAGGCGCCGAACCCTACCCCTAACAGCGTGCCCACCACACCAATTAGCGAGCCCTGAACCAAGAATATCTTGGCGATTTCATTCGGTGTTGCCCCCAAGGTTCGTAGAATCGCGATATCACTACGTTTATCTTTAACGGCCATGACCAACGACGAGAGCAAATTAAACGCGGCAACCGCCACGATCAGCGTCAAGATTAAAAACATCATACGTTTTTCAGTTTGTACCGCAGCAAACCACGTACGATTGTTTTGTGTCCAGTCCATGGCACGTACGCCCTTAGGCAATGTGGCGGCAAGTTCGTGTGCCACCTGGGGCGCCTTATGCATATCTGAGATGCGCAGCCGCACCCCACTATTCCCGCTATCTCTGAATACTCGCGATGCATCCTCTACGTTAATAAAAGCCAAGGATATATCGTACTCGTAATGCCCTGACGAAAAGGTACCTACCACGGTAAACTGCCGCATCCGCGGAGAAAAGCCTGCTGGGGAAATCGACCCTTGTGGTGCCATCAACATGACCGTATCGCCAGGCCTAACGCCAAGCACATCCGCTAACTGGCGCCCCAAAACAATACCAAAATCACCAGCTTTAAGGGCGCTAAGCTCACCCTGCACCATTTGATCTGCCAGATCAGACACTTGAGTTTCAGTCGCGGGATCAATACCCCGAATTTGTGCGCCATTTAGCACGTTATTTCGAACTAACATGCCCTGTGCCGCGACAAAAGGTGCTGCTCCCAATACCTCTCTGTTACCTTGAGCCGCTGAAGCAACATCTTGCCAAGCACGAAGCACATCCGCATGAGCAACGCCGGGATAATAAAGCTCGATATGCGGCAATACCGATAGCATTCGGTCTCGAACCTGACTTTGAAAGCCATTCATAACAGAAAGCACTACAATAAGTGCAGCGACGCCCAGGGCAATACCCGCCATTGAACTCGCTGCAATAAATGATACGAACCCGTCGGTACGACCACCTACCCGTCGCTTCGCTCTCGCTAAGCCGGCATACCGTGCACCTACCCAAAACTCAAAAGACATAAATGTTGTCACCGAAAGTGATAAATATCAGAAACTGCTATGCAAATTGTACTTTCAGGCGCTCTACCAGAACCTCATCAAGCTCGCGAGCTGATCAATCATATTGAACAAAAAGCGCCCACCCTAGTACGTTGGTTGCAACAAAGCCATTGCCAATCACATCGCACTTCGCCCAGCGAGACACGGTGTACAGCAGTCGAAGTTTGGCAATTAGAACAGGCTGGTTTTGTTACACAGCCAGCTCAGCATCTTAGCGCAGGTCTAGGCCCTTTGTTTGAAAAAACCCAAAATTCAATGTCTACAAATCGTGACAGCCCCGTGTGGTTAGCCGAGCTTGTACACATTGCTCCCTCGCGGGACGGCGCCGCATTGATCACCGGTGAGGCGCTGGATATTAGCGAAGCTGAAAGCACCGAGCTATTACTCAGCACAAAAAAATGGTTTTCCGATACGGACTTTGACGCTGAGTACAACTCGCCTACACGCTGGAAACTACAAACCGCTAGCGATTTCAATCCACACACCACCAGTTCAAAACTAGTTAGTCAAAGCATGGTAAATGATTGGTGGGAACAAGACCTGCATTCACGCCCGTGGCGTCGCTTGGTCAACGAGTTTCAAATGTTCTGGTTTGACCATCCTATCAATAATTTACGCACCCAAGCCGGTAAACTGCCCATCAATAGCCTCTGGTTACTCGGCGGAGCATCGCCTGCGCAATTCAGCAACTTAGCTCATCAGCCTACCTACCAGCTCTATAACGATTTGGAAGAGTCGGCCGCCCGACAAGACTGGGGTACATGGTTAGAACAACTTGAAAACCTCGAGCGGAATGTATTTGCCCCCCTTTCGCAGACCCCTACCCCCGAACTTATATTGTGTGGGGTAGATCGATACTTGCACAGTAAAGCTTCACAGCCCAGCCTATTAAAGCGCTTGTTTAGCACCACAAAGTCCAACTGGAGAGACGTTTGCTTAACCCCGTAGTGATTGACCGTATTCCGAACCCTAGCGCGACACAACAGCTTATTAGCGCAGGCATACACCCGTTAATGGCGAGATTAATGGCCTCTCGTGGTGTAGAAGAAGCCACTGAGTTGGCTTCACGCTGGGCTGACATGCTTAACCCAAATGGTTTGCACCAAATACAACATGCCGCCGCTTTTCTTGCCGAAGCCATCGAAGATCAAAAACGCCTATTGATCATTGCGGATTATGATTGCGACGGAGCCACAGCCTGTGCTGTTGCCGTGCGTGCCCTTGCTGAAATGGGTGCAGACGTCGATTTTTTAGTGCCTAATCGTTTTGAAACGGGCTATGGCTTATCG
This sequence comes from Paenalcaligenes sp. DL 463, assembly GCF_057475185.1. NCBI lineage: Bacteria > Pseudomonadati > Pseudomonadota > Betaproteobacteria > Burkholderiales > Alcaligenaceae > Paenalcaligenes > Paenalcaligenes sp. DL 463. The sequence continues at coordinate 1,864,441 of NZ_JBYBKX010000001.1, forward strand.
CCCGCCATTGTTAGCTTGGCGCTTCAACACCCAAACGGCAAACCCGATGTGCTGATCACCGTTGACAACGGCATAGCCAGCGTAGAGGGCGTTGCCGCCGCTGCAGCGGTTGGCATCGACGTGCTGGTCACGGATCACCACTTACCTGGTGACGAACTTCCCAACGCCGCCGCGATCGTCAACCCTAACCACCCTCATTGCAACTTCCCATCCAAAAACTTAGCGGGTGTCGGTGTTGTCTTCTATTTAATGCTTGCTCTACGCGCTGAACTACGCGAACGTGGTGCATTCGATCTTGAAGACCAACCTCGCCTAAACCGTCTCGCCGATTTAGTCGCCTTAGGCACTGTGGCGGATGTAGTCAAACTGGATTCGAACAACCGTCTGCTTGTTACGCAGGGCTTGCGTCAAATGCGAAACGGGCAAATGCAAGCGGGTGTTGCCGCACTTTTTGAAATCGCGGGACGCGATCCCAATAATGCCAGCACCTTTGATCTGGGCTTTGCCTTAGGCCCTCGTATTAACGCAGCGGGCCGGCTTGCTGACATGAGCATCGGCATCCGCTGTCTCATCACCGACGACCCAAGCGAAGCGAAAAACTTAGCGGCAGAGCTCGAAGCCATGAACCACGACCGTCGCGCCATCGAGCAAACCATGCGCGAAGAGGCGATGCGTGCAGTAGAAAGTGCCACAGCTGGTAGTGACGTTAAGCAAGCTAGCCTTTGCGTTTATCATCCCGACTGGCATCAAGGCGTTGTGGGTTTAGTCGCCTCCAGACTCAAAGAAAAGTACTGGTGCCCCACTCTGGCTTTTGCTCGTTCGGATAATGGCGACTTAAAAGGCTCAGGCCGATCAGTTCCGGATGTGCACCTACGCGATGTCCTCGATTTAATTTCAAAGCGAGACCCTCAACTTATTAAGCAGTTTGGCGGCCATGCAATGGCGGCGGGTTTGAGCATAGCGGAACACCATTATGATCGTTTCGTTGTGTTGTTCGACGAAGCCGTTCGCACCTTAAGCGGACGTGACTCGTTTACACCCGAAATCCAAACCGACGGGAGCTTAGAGGCACAATATTTGGATGTTGAAACGGCCATGCTCTTGGACTCTGAAGTTTGGGGGGCCGGCTTTCCCGCCCCGTTATTTAGAGACACTTTCACCATACAACAGCAGCGTTTACTGAAAGATAAGCATTTAAAGTTGCGTCTTGAGCGAGACGGAATCGTGATCGATGCCATTTGGTTTAATCATAATCAGCTATTAGGCGATCAAGCCGAGGTCGCTTATAGACTGGATATTAATCATTGGAATGGCCGAGTATCAGCGCAACTCATTGTTGAGCATGCTTCAAGCATAAATTAATAGCTGGTACACCGTTTCTTGCCTTGCGCGGTACAATTACCGCCATCATGGCTAGCTCGCACATCCAACGTTCTTCGAGCTAGCACTTATTTCCCTTGCCTCGCCATTTATGGTGAGGCAAGTTTTATTCCGTACCAATTAAGGATATTCAATCATGGAGGCTTTAGCTAAGCTAAGTCGCTTTGTTGGCAACACCTTTGCCATTTGGGTTTTGCTCTTCGCCGTTCTCGCTTTCTACACACCTGAGCATTACAGTTGGCTGGGTGTTTACATCGTTCCCTTGCTGGGCCTCATTATGTTTGGCATGGGTCTAACTCTTTCCAAGCAAGACTTTGCTGAGGTGTTCAAACGACCGGGAACCGTACTCATAGGGGTTGTTGGCCAGTTTGTAATTATGCCCGGATTGGCGTGGCTACTGGCTACCTTACTTTCCCTGCCGCCAGAAATCGCAGTCGGTGTAATTCTTGTGGGTTGCTGCCCGGGTGGGACGGCCTCTAACGTCATGAGCTTTTTAGCCCGTGGCGATATCGCGTTGTCAGTGGCGATTACGTCGGTCACCACACTATTGGCCCCCATTGTTACGCCAGCCCTAATCTACTTATTAGCAAGCCAGTGGCTTGAGGTTAGTGCTTCCGCCATGTTCTGGTCAATTGTACAAGTGGTCATTTTGCCGATTTTATTAGGCCTATTGGTACAAGCCATATTGGGTGAACGCGTTAAAGCGGGTGTCCAAGTTTTGCCTCTAGTCTCTGTCGTTGCCATTGTGGCCATTGTTGCTGCCGTCGTGGCGTTGAACCAAGAGCGCATCGCCACCACAGGTCTACAAATCTTCTTAGTTGTGGTTCTACATAACGGACTGGGTCTTTTGCTGGGCTACTTATTAGCGAAACTTGCTGGACTCAATGTGGCTCAACGTAAGACCATGTCTATTGAGATTGGAATGCAAAACTCTGGTTTAGGCGCTGCACTAGCAACGGCTCATTTTAGCCCACTTGCAGCTGTTCCTAGTGCCATCTTCAGTGTATGGCACAATATCAGTGGACCAATCATTGCCACGTTTTATCAACGTATTAAAAACAAATAACGATTAAAAAAGGGGCTTAATAACGAAGTCCCTTTTTTTGTTTATCTGTTGTTAATCCTAATCGTTAGTCTGCACCCTTGAGCCACGCGACGATAAAATGATGCCACTCACAATAAGTAAAAATGCGACCGCATGATAGGGGCGTGGCAACTCATCTAGGAATATCACTGATAATATCGCCGCAAAAAAGGGCACAAGATTAATAAAGAACCCTGCAGCGGCTGGCCCCACACGCTTGACCCCAATCCCCCAAAACCCCAATGCAATGACCCCTGGCCCAATGGCTACATAAAGCAAAGCAATAACTAAGCCCAAACTCCATTGAATGTGCCAATCGATAAGCAGCCATTCGCCCCCTGCAAACACGGCTGACGAGATAACCCCTAACGACACCTGAGCCAATAACATCGTCACCCATGTTCTCGAAACGTCGTGAGGATCCGTTTTGGAGATAAGAATCCAGCCATAAAATGCCCATGAAATCGTCGCTAATATCATATAAATATCGCCGATAACGAATTGCATTTGTGCGATCTGGGAAAGGTCTCCACGTAATAAAATGAATAGCACACCCAGTAGCGACACAAACGCACCTACTAATTGCCAACGGTTCATTTGCACACCGAAGCAAATGCGGCCAATTAATAAAGTCCACATGGGCATACTCGAGCCCACCAACGTCACATTGAGTGGGCTCGAACTTTGAAGCGCCAAATACTGGAATGCATTGTAAAAACCCACACCCAGCAAGCCCAACAGGGCATACCGCTTCCAGTTTTTCCACATCAAGCTACGCTTACGTAATACCGATGCCCCGAAAGGAAGCAACACAAGAAAAGCGATGAACCACCGAAAAAAGTTTAAGGTGACAGGTGGAATCTGATCATGAATCAATCGTCCTACCACTGCATTTCCAGCCCACAATAGGGTGGGAAGGACTAAAAGAAAAATAGTAGATACCGAGAATTTTTGGCGGTCCATAAGAAATTAAGCACTTGTTTTAGCGAGACAAGTGCCAATATCCTTCGTAAGATAAACCTTCACATTATAAAGATATAAACTCACCGCATCGGCGCTTTGTTGCCAATGTGAAAGTCAGCCCTAAGCCTTCGCAAACCATTGACATTACTATGGTTTATATTTATAATCATATATTGCGCTATGGGCACCATTAATACTATCTTGCTGTTTAGCATTGTCCAAATTTAAATCGCATAGGGTGTGTTCTCTAACGCCCTCTTCCACGACCCCAATCTGCGCCCTCGTTATTTTAAGCAGCGCTATTGCTTTTCCGTTATTACATATGTCACGGTCGTGATTTTGGCACACTAGCTTCGCCCTATCCGACATATACGGCGCAAGACCACGCTACATGCCTCATACCGCACACAGGCGACGCATCGCATAGCTCGACAGTTCGTCGCACCTATTGGTTGTTATAAGGATTCTAAATACATGGCTAAAGAAGAACTGCTTGAGATGCAGGGTTCAGTTACAGAGGTATTACCCGATTCACGTTTTCGCGTTACGCTCGATAACGGCCACCCCGTTATTGCGTATACCGGCGGCAAAATGCGTAAGCACCACATTCGTATACTCGCAGGTGATAAAGTTACCTTAGAAATGTCACCCTACGATTTAAGCAAAGGTCGCATTACGTTCAGGCATCTACCTAAGCGTAACAATCAGCCAACTAACGCTCCACAGCACTCACGTCGTCGTTAAAAACAATAAAAACAACACGCCTGTGCTGTTAGCATGAATAACAAAAAGCCCTTCTTTCTGAAAGAAGGGCTTTTTGTTACATACGATTGTCACATAAGCCTGTCAAACTGTTGCAGTCAGTCACATTGACTTCATTTATTAACACTCGACTACAGTGGGCAGCACATGCGGAAGCACCTTAGCTTAAAAAGCGGTTTCATTGGTTATTCCATCCTTCTAACGCTTTTCTCATTACTTATTTTTAGTGCTTTACGCCACCTAACCACCACAATCGAGCACTTACAAGAAAGCGAACAGGCACGCTATCACGCCACGCAACAAGCCAACGATTTCAATACATTAGTTGATGCCATGTCGCGCAATGCCATGGCCTTTGTATCCAGCGGCCAACCTGAATTCGAAGCCGACTATCGACAACTTCTGATCGAGCTACAAGGTAATGAGCAACAAGACGGCATCTTGTCCCGTTTCAGGAACAGTAATTTTAGCAGTGATGAACTTGCACTGGTTTCGAACGCCTACGAACAGGCAGTATCCCTCAGCAAAACGCAGCTCGAAGCCATCGGAACGGCAAGTGGCCAAATTGATGATGGACAAGGCGGCATTCGCGTAGCCTTACCCAATACTTTAATGGCTCAAGCTTTGGTATTTAGCCAGCAGTATGCTGAAAACTCGGCCAGTATCGCCAACACCATGCAGCAATTCGACTTGATGCAAAGCGAACGCCTCAGTCAGCAAATTGGCGATGCTCGAGCCGCTAGCACCAAAGCCTATCTGGTCGCACTTTTAACCTTAGGTGCATTAATTATCGTCAGCGCGATTGGCCTTATCGCTTTATATCGCTCGATCAAGAAACCGCTTATTCACGGCGTAGAGCTAGCTAAACAATTAGCTTCGGGCCAACTTCATGCCCGTATCGTCGATCAACGTCGTGATGAGTTTGGCTCATTACTTGTAGCATTAAATGGCATTGGCGAAGGGCTTACTCAGACTATCGAGAATGTTCAAGATCGCACCCATCAGATTCAAAATGCCTCCACCCTGCATACACAAACCAATCACCGTTTGGCACAACACATCCACGAGCAGTCTACCCAACTGAACAATGCAACGGGTCGCATCAATCAATTAAGTGATGCCATCGACTCGAACGCCAATTACGCCACCGATGCTCATGAACTTGCACGACAAACAGAGACCCATGCACAAGAAGGCGAGCTGGCAATGCAAGAGATGCTCGGAACCATGCAAGAGATTCACAGTAGCTCAAAAGAAATGGGCTCTATTACCGAACTTATTCGAAACATTGCATTTCAGACCAATATCGTGGCCCTTAATGCTGCCATCGAGGCCGCACAGGCAGGCACACACGGTCGCGGCTTTGCCGTTGTTGCCACCGAGGTGCGACAACTTGCCCTACGCTCTTCGCAAGCGTCCAGTGAAATCGAGAAACTGATTAATCTATCGAATCAACGCATAGAGCAAGGCATGGTGGCCGCTAAACAAACCGAAACGCTCATGACCGGGATCCACGAGCTCGTTCAGGCCGTTCGAGCCTTGATGAACGATATTAACGAAGCCACCAGCGATCAAAATGCCGACGCCCAAGTCTTACGTACGGTCATGCAAGAACTTGAACAGCTAAGCCAGCGCAATTTGGAACTTGTGCAAGCTGCTACCCACAGCACACAAGAGCAAGTTAATCATGCGGAAGGTCTTGCAGACATCGTGCATTTATTTTCAGTACATCAGGATGATGCCGAAAGCGAGACCAGCGAGACACACGAGCTCTCTCCTAATATCGCCCCTTTAGCACTTCCTCTATCAGACAGCCGCTATACACGCGCGGCTTAAGCGCAACAAATTCGTCCTCGCTGTGCTCATCGCACTCGTTAAGATATGAGGTGATGGGCCCCATTTTTCAGCGCTGGCGCACAATGCCAACTTCTCTTCCCTTTTGCCTGTGTCTCTATTGCGACAAACAGGTTAAAATCAATGGTTTAACAGCAGCATCGCTGTATTTAAACGATTTAGAACACGGGAACAGTGTAACCATGGAATCAGAACGCCTAAATTTGATCGACTCTCACTTAGAAGATTACGCTGAGCGAGAGGTTGAACTTCGGAGGTATCTTTGACTACGACGAAAAAGCCCATCGCTTAATTGTCGTAAACGCCGAGTTTGAAAACCCTGATATCTGGAATGACCCCGAGCGCGCCCAAGAGCTAGGACGAGAAAAGAAAAGCCTAGAAGCCGTCGTCACCGAGCTTGACGATATCCGCGCTTCGCTGAAAGACTCTCGCGAACTCTTTGAACTAGCAAGCCTTGAAAACGAAGAAGAATTATTTTTGGCGGTCGAAACGGATGCTGAGGCCATCGGCGCCCGAATCGAAGAGCTTGAGTTCCGTCGTATGTTCTCCAACCCCGCCGACCCCCTGAATTGTTTCATGGACATCCAATCTGGTGCAGGGGGCACGGAAGCCCAAGACTGGGCATCAATGCTCATGCGACAGTATGTACGCTATGCCGAGCACAAGGGCTTTAAAATCGAAATCCTTGAGCAGTCCGACGGCGATGTTGCTGGCATTAAATCTGTTTCGTTAAAATTTGAAGGCGAATACGCTTACGGCCTTTTACGTACCGAAACGGGTATACATCGTTTAGTTCGCAAAAGCCCGTTCGACTCAAATAACGGTCGGCACACCTCGTTTAGTAGCGTCTTTGTTTATCCAGAAATCGATGACTCCTTCGAAGTCGAAGTTAATCCCGCTGACCTACGCGTTGATACGTATCGAGCCAGCGGCGCCGGTGGGCAGCACGTTAATAAAACAGACTCTGCTGTGCGCTTAACTCACTTGCCTTCAGGTATTGTGGTTCAGTGCCAAAATGATCGTTCACAACACCGTAACCGTGCCGAAGCGATGCAAATGCTTAAATCTCGGCTTTACGAAAAAGAAATGCGTGAACGCATGGCCGATCAACAGAAACTTGAAGACGCTAAAAGTGATGTAGGCTGGGGGCACCAAATTCGCTCGTATGTGCTGGATCAAAGTCGCATTAAAGACTTGCGTACCAACCTAGAAGTCTCTAATACGCAGCGCGTTTTAGACGGCGACCTTGATCCTTTCATTCAGGCCAGCCTGAAGCAGGGTATTTAAGATGTCTTCGTCTTCACAACGTGTGGTTGTGCTTACTGGTGCATCGCGGGGTTTAGGGGCATCCCTCGCCCAACAATTTTTAGCGGCCCACACCCTACTCATTACGATCTCACGCAGTGAGAATAAGCCGTTAATGAATGCCGCTGCACAATTAGGTGCGGCACATCATGGTATTCTGGCTGACTTATCTTGCCCCAAAGACACGATCAACGCCCACGAACAGTTGGTGACGTTATTACCTAAACAGGCGTCTCACTATCGTTTGATCAATAATGCCGGCACAGTAGACCCCGTTTCTTTGTGTAATAAGCTAAGCGATAGCACGGCGATCGCACAAGCCCTTCAGCTAAACGTGGGCGCGGTGATTAGTTTAACGGCTACGTTCTTAGCGCTTATTGAAAATACCGCTGCTGATAAACGTATACTCAACATTTCTTCAGGCGCCGGTCGACGCCCTGTCGCTGGCTGGGCGGTTTATGGCAGCAGTAAGGCTGCCCTCGACTACTATACGCAAACGTTGGCAGCGGAAGACCATGGTGTACGATGCGTTTCCCTAGCACCAGGCGTTATTAACACCTCAATGCAAGCGACCATACGGGAACAAAATCGCGACGACTTCCCTGACTTATCGCGCTTTATCGATCTCCATCAAAAACAGCAGCTTTCATCGGCGGATGATACGGCTGCCCATATTATTAAATACCTTGAAAGCCCCACATTCGGCGATCAGGTTATCGACGACATTCGTCATTACTCTTAGATTTACATTACCATGACCCAAAGCACTCAAGCTCCGGCTATAGACGAAAATCGGCTCATCGCCGAACGACGCGCAAAACTCGACGCTTTACGCGAAGCTGGGAATGCTTACCCCAATAACTGTCAACCTAAACACCAAGCGCAGCAACTGCATGCTCAGTTTGGCGAGTTCGAGAAAGAGGCCTTAGCCGACATGGCCAGCCCAGCTAGCGTTGCTGGTCGTATGATGCTCAAGCGCGTCATGGGTAAGGCAAGTTTTGCAACGCTACAAGACGGCAGCGGCCGCATCCAAATCTATTTGGATAAAAAAGCGTTAGGCGACGACGTTTACGACGATTTTAAGGGCTGGGATATCGGCGATATCATCGCGGTTGAGGGCACTGTTTTTAAAACCAATAAAGGCGAGCTCTCTATTCATGCCAGCAGCATACGACTATTAACGAAATCATTGCGTCCTTTACCGGATAAATTCCACGGTCTGTCTGATCAAGAAATTCGTTACCGTCAACGCTATGTTGATCTGATCATGAATGACGACACGCGTACTACCTTTTTGGCGCGTAGCAAAGCCATCAGTAGCGTGCGTCAATTTATGATTGATGAAGGCTTTTTAGAGGTGGAAACTCCTATGCTGCACCCCATTCCTGGTGGTGCTTCAGCAAAACCTTTTACCACCCACCACAATGCGTTGGATATGGAAATGTATCTGCGCATCGCCCCTGAGCTTTACCTCAAGCGTTTGGTTGTAGGCGGTTTCGAGCGCGTCTTTGAAATTAACCGAAACTTTCGTAACGAAGGGGTTAGCCCGCGCCACAACCCCGAGTTCACCATGATGGAGTTCTACGCTGCCTATACTGATCATCAGTGGCTAATGGATTTCACAGAAAGCATCATACGCCATGCCGCCATCGCAGCCTGCGGCACAGCCGTGATTGAATACCAAGGCAAAGCATTGGATCTGGCTCAGCCTTTCGACCGCCTTACCATCACTCAGGCAATTCTCAAGCATGCGCCCCATTACAGCGCCGATCAACTTGAGGATGCCTCGTTTATTAGAAGCGAACTTCAAAAACTAAAAGTTGACGTTAACAGCCCACCTTTAGCCGATGCGGGCCTAGGCGCTCTACAGTTAGCGTTATTTGAAGAAACTGCGGAAGCCAAGCTTTGGAATCCAACCTATATCATTGATTACCCCGTCGAAGTCTCGCCTTTAGCGCGCGCCTCGGACACCAACCCCGAGCTTACCGAGCGCTTCGAGCTATTTATCACAGGGCGCGAGATCGCAAACGGCTTCTCTGAGCTAAATGACCCTGAAGATCAAGCTGCCCGCTTTCTCGCACAGGTCGAAGCCAAAGATGCTGGCGACGAAGAGGCCATGTACTTTGACGCCGACTACATCCGTGCTCTTGAATACGGTATGCCCCCCACAGGTGGATGCGGCATTGGTATCGACCGTCTAGTAATGTTGCTTACCGATAGCCCCAGCATACGTGACGTCATTCTGTTCCCGCACTTGCGGCGAGCCGATTAAACCTCAAGTTTAATGCCAAGAAAAAGAGCCATCTTATCGATGGCTCTTTTTTTACTTAGGCAACACAATAAAAGCGTTAATAATGCGCTGCTAAAGCTCGCGCCCAGCGATCCGCAACCTCGGGGGAAGTAATGCAGGTGGCTTTGTCAGTTACGACTCGCACGGCTCGTTCTAGTAACTGAATATCAGCTTCGTGTTGGCGTGCTACATGAGGATCTTCAAAAAACAGCACTCGTTGGCAACGCCCTTCAAGAATTAACTCGGCGATTTGTGCATCGCCTCCTAAGGGCCCACTAAGATAAGGCTTAACCCAAGCAGCGTCCGCAGGCCAACCTTTAGACCAAGCTAACTCGTTTAATCGACTTCCCGTTGTACCCGTCGCCACGCGTGAGGCAAAACGAGACAAGAGATCAAAGTGCGTGTCAGCAAAAGCCACCATTTTGTCTTTCAACGCATCGTGGGAAATCATCGCCAAGCACTGCTGAGAAAAATCAAAAATAGAAGCCGCCTGCGGATCAGGATCCAACCCTTTGGTCAGACGCTCGATCTCAACCCACTCGATAGCGCCCATTAACGTGGACACAAAAGGACGACCGTGGGTAATACACTGGCGTTTCAGCGCTAGCGCCTCGGGAAAAATAGATGAGGGGTCAACGGGATCGATTAAATAAATCGCCCCATCAAAAGGCGGCGTGCCGTCGGGATAATCAGTGACACGCGCCACGATTTTCATCAGGCCACCCTCGCGGCCATAAGGGTAGCGAAACAAGCCATCATAGCCATCCAGTAAGCCTGATGCCTCGATCGCGTTGCACGTACGGCCAACCGTATAAAGCTCGAGTCCTAGTTGACGTATGCCTGTTGCTGATCGCCTTAACCATTGAAACAAGGCAGCGTCCGGCGAACCATGATGCAGCTGATTCGCCGCTAAACCAAAACGTAGACTCATGCTTGTGCTTATACCGTAAATGATTCACCGCAGCCGCATGCAGCGGCTTCGTTAGGGTTGCGAAACTTGAAACCTTCGTTCAACCCCTCTCGGGCATAATCAATTTCGGTTCCGTCAATAAAGGGCATCGCCTTAGGGTCAACGAACACCTTAACACCGTGTGCGACAAAGACGGAGTCGCGCTCGTCAGCCTGATCCACGAAATCCCATTTATAGGCCATACCAGAGCACCCGGTTAAACGTACACCTAAGCGCAAACCAAGACCGGAACCGCGCTTGGCTAAGTGGCGACTGATATGTTGTGCCGCTTGCTGGGTTAACGAAATAGCCATAATTACCTCTAAATAAATGCAAAGCGTAAACGTCTTACGCCTATATAGTAACGAATTTGCGGTGACCTCGCCTAGCAGACCGTGGTCGCCGACTTCACCGGGGCAGCACTGAGGTTTCGAAGTGCTTGCACAGCTAAAATAGCGCTGTGCAATTTCACGCTGGGTAACTCAAGCGCCTGAACAATCTCAGTACTGCTTAAATCAATCAGTGAGTCCAAAGCCTTACCCTCGGCCCAACGGCAAATGAACTCGCCTACCGCAATGGTCGCAGGACAACCGTAGGCCTTAAAACGGGCCAACTGTACGTGCTGATCAGTATCCAATAGCAGGTGTAGGGATAAAACGGCCCCCTGCTCTAAACTTCCTACACACGTTGTGCGTACATCAGTGCCAAGGTGAGTTAATTCACCCGCATGAGCCGGCTGTTTAAAATAGTCCGTTATCTTTTGTTTATCTCGCATCACTTCCCCTTTAAGCGCTCAGGCTCGTAGGCGAAACCACGGCTGATTCATCCGTATCCCAAAGGGGCGAGAGTTCACGTAGGCGAGTCACACTGTGTTGAATCTGCTCGATAGCCGCCTCAACCTCTGCTTCGGTCGTCATCCTACCCAGTGTGATACGCAGCGAGCTATGCGCCTGCTGATCGGTACGGCCTAAGGCCTTCAGGACATAAGAAGGCTCTAAGCTCGCGGACGTACACGCCGAGCCACTGGACAAGGCCAAACCCGAAAGATCCATTAACAAGGCCTCCCCTTCTACGCCATCAAAACTAACATTGACGTTATTCGGAATGCGTTGCGTTAGCGAACCATTCACATAAATGCCGGGCAATTCACGAAGCCCTGCAATAAGTCGCTGTTGTAAGCGAGCCATGCGTTCAGATTCAGCCGCTAGCTCGGCATGAGCCAGCTCAAAGGCTTTACCCATCCCCACCAACTGATGGGTCGCTAAGGTACCCGAACGAAAACCTCGCTCGTGCCCACCACCATGAATTTGAGCCTCAACACGCACCCTAGGCTTACGACGTATATAAAGAGCACCCACGCCCTTAGGACCGTAAGCCTTATGAGCCGACATCGACAACAAATCCACCCCTAGAGCCTCAACATCGACGGCACACTTCCCAATGGCTTGAGCAGCATCCACATGCAATAAAATATCATGAGCCCTGCACTCCGCTGAAATAGCAGGTATATCTTGAATCACACCGATCTCGTTATTCACTAACATGACCGAAACTAAAATGGTGTCTGGGCGAATCGCCTCTTTCAGTTGCTGCAGATCAAGTAAACCATCGTCTTGAACGGGCAAATAGCTCAGCTCAAAACCTTGATGCTCTAACGCTTTACACGTATCCAGCACCGCTTTGTGCTCAGTTTGCAACGTAATAATGTGCTTACCCTTAGCCTGATAGGCGTGTGCCACACCTTTTATCGCTAAGTTGTTGGATTCTGTTGCGCCGGAGGTCCAGATTACCTCACGGGCCGTCGCCCCAATGGCCTTCGCCACTTGCGAACGTGCTTTCTCAACCGCTTCTTCAGCGTCCCAACCGTAGGCGTGACTGCTGGAAGCAGGATTCCCAAATGACGCTTTCAACCACACTAGCATCTCGTCTAGTACACGAGGATCAACAGGAGTAGTAGCAGAATAATCTAAATAAACAGGGTACGCTGACGCCATAGTACACACCAATGATTAAAATGTTGTGGCCGTATCATTTTTCTTCTCGGGATACAGTTTTACCGTTTTCCCCGCCTTCTGAGCTGCTTGCTCAAGCTGTCGCAAGCGTTGCTGGTCAACCAGATCTTGCAAAGACACCGAATCCAGATAATCAACCATCTTACGGCTTAATGTGGCCCACAACTCGTGCGTCATGCATTGCCCACGATTCCCATCGGCATCAACTTTACAATTTCCTCGGCCACCACAGCTTGTTGCATCTACGGGTTCATCTACCGCAAAAATAATATCGGCAACCGTAATATGACGTGCGAGACGCGCAAGCGAATACCCACCGCCAGGGCCACGTGTGCTTTCCACAAGCTCATGACGTCTAAGTTTACCGAATAACTGCTCTAAATAAGACAGTGAAATACCTTGACGCTCGCTGATCTTCGCTAAGGTCACCGGACCACTTTGCTGCCTCAAGGCTAAATCGATCATCGCCGTGACTGCAAAACGACCCTTAGTCGTTAAACGCATACTGGGACTCCTTGCTTATTCCTACAGGGTGGATAAAGCGCGTTAAGAGGAACGCCAATATCCGACTAATTTAGTCCAGTATAACAAATACCCGTTATTTTCTTAAGGGTATGACAAGCAAAGTGTTCAAGATTGGGGTTCTAACCACAGTAGAAACCGACGAACGCGGCCTAGGCAGCTAGATGCGAAGAAAGGCGCCGTTTACTTAGCTCTAGGACGCCTTTACAAGCATCTTCCAGCAACACCAAGACCTTAGTGAAGGCTTGGGGCCCACCATCATGGGGGTTGGGCACACAAGCCTCTACATGGTCTGTAGCAAACCGCATTAACAACATCAGTTTATGCTGATGGATGGCCGGACAACGCTGCTGCAACCACAGCATGTTCTCCCAATCCATACAAAGTATGAGATCGAACTCAAGAAAATCGGCCGCTTGAATCTGGCGATTGATCGCATTGGAAAGGTCGTACCCGCGTTTAGTAGCGGCATTCAACACTCGGTGATCAGGCCCCTGCCCGATGTAGGTCTCGGTGATGACGGCGGAATCAACAACAATTTGGCCCGACAGCTGCGTTTCTTTGATAAAACGCTTTAACACTGCTTCTGCACTCAACGAGCGGCAAATGTTTCCCGTACAGACGAAAAGTATCTTACTCATAATAAATTGAAGTGTGCGGGAAAACACTGAACATGGCAACCTGCATAAACGTAGCTTCTACGCTAAAGCCCGCATGACAGGATGATGACGTTAAATGAAAAAATAACGCCATGTCGGGTTTTCACTACAAAACATCCTGCCTACACTCGTTCTGGTTAATTTAAAAGCGCTTGCTCTTTTAACTGGCGTAGTGCGTCCCGAGTTTGTGCCGCCTCTTCAAACTCCAGATTTTGCGCATGGTCCATCATTTGTTTTTCTAAGCGCTTAATCTCTCGCGCAAGCCGTTTCGAATCACTTAATAACTCGCTTGGAAATTCGTGCTCTGCTTCAGCTTTATTGGCTGCAGCAGCACTAACGCCATCAATTAAATCACGGACAGCTTTGATCACACCACGAGCGGTAATACCATGCTCGACGTTAAACGCCAACTGCTTTTCACGACGCCGCGCCGTTTCCTCCATGGCTTTTCGCATGGAATCAGTAATACGATCCGCATACAAAATGGCATGCCCATTCAAATTTCGAGCTGAACGGCCAATCGTTTGTATAAGACTACGCTCTGATCGTAGAAAGCCTTCTTTATCCGCATCCAAAATGGCAACAAGTGACACCTCAGGGATATCAAGCCCTTCTCGCAGCAAGTTGATCCCCACTAAGACATCAAAAGCGCCTAAACGCAGGTCGCGAATAATTTCAACCCGCTCGACCGTATCAATATCAGAGTGTAAGTAGCGCACCTTAATACCGTGCTCGGCTAAATAATCGGTCAAATCTTCGGACATGCGCTTCGTTAGCGTTGTAACCAATACACGCTCTTGTGCCGCCACGCGTAATTTTATTTCACCCAACAAATCATCGACCTGCGTGGTGGCCGGCCGGATCTCGACTTCAGGATCCACTAAGCCGGTAGGCCTGACCACCTGCTCAACCACCGCATCGGTATGCTCTTGCTCGTAGTTCGAAGGCGTCGCCGACACAAACACCGTCTGTGGCATCCGAGTTTCAAACTCTTCTAACTTTAGTGGCCGGTTATCGACAGCAGACGGCAATCTAAAGCCAAACTGCACCAAGGTCTCTTTACGGGATCGGTCACCACGATACATGCCACTCAGTTGCCCGATCGTGACATGGCTTTCATCAATGAACATCAACGCGTCTTTAGGCAGGTAATCAATCAAGGTCGGCGGGGGTTCGCCCGGCGCAGCACCGGATAAATGACGCGAGTAATTTTCAATACCTTTACAGAACCCCAACTCGTTCATCATTTCCAAGTCAAAACGCGTTCGCTGCTCTAAACGTTGGGCTTCGACCAATTGACCAGACTGCGTTAAATAATCCAGACGCTCGCGTAGCTCTAACTTAATCGATTCAATAGCGCGTAGCACCGTTTCTCGAGGCGTCACAAAGTGCGAGCCAGGGAAAACGGTGTAACGCCGAAGGTCTTGTTGGGTGACCCCTGTTAACGGATCAAAAAGCGCCAAGGACTCGATCTCGTCGTCAAACATCGTGATACGCAAGGCTAGCTCGGCGTTTTCTGCGGGAAACACATCAATGACTTCGCCTCTGGCTCGAAAAATGCCACGCGCAAAATCCACGTCGTTACGCTCATACTGCATCGCCACTAACCGAGCCAATAACTCTTGCCGAGGAATGGTGTCCCCAGTGCGTAAGGTCAGGACCATGGCATGATAATCACTCGGATTTCCGATACCGTAGATACATGACACCGAACCCACGATGATTGTGTCGCGCCGCTCTAGCAAGCTTTTAGTGGCAGACAAGCGCATCTGTTCAATGTGCTCGTTAATGGAGGAGTCTTTCTCGATGAACAAGTCACGCGAAGGGACATAGGCCTCAGGTTGGTAGTAATCGTAGTAAGAAACAAAATACTCGACCGCATTTCGAGGAAAAAACTCTCGCATCTCAGAATACAGTTGCGCCGCCAAGGTTTTATTCGGTGCTAGCACAATGGCAGGACGCCCTGTACGCGCAATCACATTGGCCATCGTGTAGGTCTTACCCGAGCCGGTGACGCCCAATAAGGTTTGAAACATTAAGCCATCGCCTAAACCTTCTACTAGCTCTGATATCGCCGTCGGTTGGTCGCCGGCAGGCGGGTACGGCTGATACAGCGAAAACGGACTATCGGGGTACTCGATAAAGCTAGGTTTAAAATCTTGCATACTGGACACGCCTACATGGAAGCCCTTATTATCACATTAATATTTTGTGTTTTTGTATCAATTAACTCAACGCTTTCAACGTAACTATGACTTCACTTTTCGTCTCTGTAGAACAAGCTCCTCGCGACCCCATTCTAGGTCTAAATGAACAGTACAACGCAGACACGAGACCGTCGAAAGTGAATCTAGGGGTCGGTGTTTATTACGATGACGAAGGCAAGTTACCCTTACTCAAAGCAGTACATCAAGCCGAAGATGCATTAGCAGCAGCCTCGTTAGCCCGTGCGTACCTACCCATAGAAGGGATCACCGACTATAACAAAGGCGCTCAACGTTTATTACTGGGCAACGACTCACCTATTATCGCAGAAGGACGCGCGGTCACCGTACAAACACTTGGCGGAACCGGGGCGTTAAAAATCGGAGCCGACTTTCTAAAACAATTATTGCCTCAGTCTAAAGTCGCTATCAGCAGCCCCAGCTGGGAGAATCACCGCGCCTTATTTGAACGCGCTGGCTTCGAGGTGGTTAACTACAACTACTACGACCCAGCCTCTCATAGCTTAGACTTCGAGGGCATGCTCGCCTCGTTGCGCGCCCTGCCGGCCCAAACTATCGTCATCTTACACGCGTGCTGCCATAACCCAACTGGCGTTGATCCCACTGCTGCACAATGGGAAGAAATTGCTGACGTCATCCAAGAGTGCAAGCTGGTTCCCTTTTTGGATATTGCTTACCAAGGCTTCGGCGAAAACTTAGAAGGCGATGCCGCGGTAGTGCGCATGTTAGCTAGCCGAGGCATCAACCTTTTCATCAGCTCGTCCTTTTCTAAATCCTTCTCTCTCTACGGAGAACGTGTGGGCGCACTGACTCTCGTCACGGCAAGCCCTGACGAATCAACCCGAGTGCTCAGCCAAGTTAAGCGCGTGATTCGCACAAACTACTCTAACCCTCCGACGCATGGCGGTAAGGTGATTGCCACCGTATTAAACGAGCCCGAACTCTTTAAGGCATGGGAATCAGAGCTTTCAGAAATGCGTCTTCGCATACGCGACATGCGGTCACAATTTGTGCAAAAACTGAAAGACCTTGGTGTCACCCAAAATTTTGACTTTGTCTTACAACAGCGCGGTATGTTCTCTTACTCTGGGCTTACTGCAGCACAGGTAGACCGTCTACGCGACGAACATGGCATCTATGCGGTAAGCACAGGTCGTATCTGTGTATCCGCCCTGAACAGCCATAATATTGATGACGTGGTAAAGGCCATCGCCGCCGTGCTGTAAAAAACGTCCATTCGGTACTCATAACGAGCCTGATGCTTTCCCAAGCCTCAGGCTTTTTTTACTGAAGACACCCAAAAAACGGTAAAAACTTGATCTTTATCGTGATATGCCGCAGAATCAAAGCTGTATAAATAAACAGCGCAACATCATGGCAGTCAAACTCACTCTTCGGCAGCAACAAGTCTTAGATATTATCCGCAACGAAATCCATCGTACCGGATTCCCGCCAACGCGCGCAGAAATTGCTAAAACCTTAGGCTTCAAATCTGCCAATGCCGCAGAAGACCACCTGAAAGCGTTAGCGCGCAAGGGTGCTATCGAGCTTACCGCTGGCGCCTCTCGTGGTATCCGATTACTTGATAACGATAACCATGGTCTTAACGAGACCTCTCCACTAGGCTCCATACTCAGCGCACTGCAACTTCCGATTATTGGTCACGTCGCGGCGGGTAGCCCTATCTTAGCGGCCGAGCACATCGAACGCGAAATCGGAGTAGAAACCAGTCTTTTTAGTCAAACGCCTGATTACCTTCTTAGGGTTCGAGGCCTTAGTATGCGTGATATTGGTATTCTCGAGGGCGATTTACTGGCCGTTAAGAAAACATCTGACGCACGTAATGGGCAAGTCGTCGTAGCACGTATTGGTGATGACGTGACCGTCAAACGCCTGCAATTAAAAAATAATACGGTTACCTTGCTACCTGAAAATCCAGATTTTCAACCCATTACCATTGACCCCAGCGACGAGTTCTCACTAGAAGGCATCGCCGTGGGCCTAATTCGTACAGCCCCACTACAGTAGACAGAACGAAGCGCCTACACGCTAAGGTAGCCGATAAAAAACAGCCCCATCAAAAAAAATGATGGGGCTGTTTTTCGTGCATGTTCAACAAAGCATGGATTAATGCTTCGTTAAACCACCCGAGCTACTGTCGGTAGCCTTCGAAGCTGCCAATGCCTCTGCCGCTAAGCGCTCTACCTCTTCATCACTTAAAGGGGTCGGCATCTTTTCCAAGGCCACTTCCAAAACACGATCAATCCAACGCACCGGAATAATTTCCAATTCATTCTTCACGTTATCTGGAATCTCCACCAGATCTTTCACGTTCGTTTCGGGAATTAATACGGTTTTAATGCCACCACGTAATGCTGCTAATAGCTTTTCTTTCAAGCCACCAATCTCAAGGACTTCACCACGTAGGGTAATTTCACCCGTCATGGCAACATCCGATCGGATAGGAATACCGCTAAGTGACGACACGATAGCCGTGGTAATCGCAATACCTGCAGACGGACCATCTTTAGGCGTGGCACCGTCTGGGAAGTGTACGTGAATATCCCGTTTCTCAAAGACAGTGTTCGGAATACCCCATTGTTGGGCTCGGGATCTGACCACGGTACGAGCCGCTTCCACGGACTCTTTCATGACGTCACCAATCGAACCTGTGCGCTGTATAACACCTTTACCCGGCATATCAGCCACTTCAATGGTAAGTAAATCGCCACCCACTTCGGTCCACGCTAAACCCGTTACCTGTCCCACTTTGTTCTCTTTCTCGGCCATGCCGTATGTGAAGCGGCGCACACCAAGAAAATCAGCCAAGTTATCGGCGGAAACAATCACAGGTTCTACCTTAGTTTGAACCTTAGCCCGAGGGTTAGGATTCAACTCTAAGAATTTGCGTACTACCTTACGGCACACTTTACCCAACTCGCGCTCAAGCGAACGAACACCAGCCTCTCGAGTGTAATAACGCACGATGTCACGCACGGCGTCTTCATGGATCTCCAGTTCGCCCTCTTTAACACCATTATTCTTGATTAACTTAGGAATAAGGTGATCAAAAGCGATACGCACTTTTTCGTCTTCGGTGTAACCCGACAAGCGAATCACTTCCATACGGTCCAACAGGGCCGGCGGAATATTCAGCGTATTACTGGTCGCAACGAACATGACATCAGACAGATCAAAATCAACTTCCAGATAGTGATCTTGGAACGTGTGGTTCTGCTCAGGATCAAGCACTTCTAGCAATGCTGATGATGGGTCTCCACGGAAATCCGAGCCCATCTTATCAATTTCGTCTAACAAGAATAAGGGGTTACGAACACCGACCTTCGACATGTTTTGCAGAATCTTACCGGGCATTGAACCGATATAAGTTCGGCGATGACCGCGAATTTCGGCCTCGTCACGTACACCACCCAGTGCCATGCGCACATATTTCCGATTCGTTGCGCGAGCAATAGACTGCCCCAATGAGGTTTTACCCACACCTGGTGGGCCCACCAGGCAAAGAATAGGTGTCTTAAGTTTGCTTACGCGCTGCTGCACCGCAAGGTATTCAACAATGCGATCTTTTACTTTTTCCAAACCAAAATGATCATCGTCAAGCACAGTTTGGGCATTACCCAGCGAGTGATTGATACGGCTTTTCTTGCGCCAAGGCATGCTTAACAGCGTGTCTATGTAATTACGCACCACCGTTGCCTCGGCAGACATAGGCGACATCATTTTTAGCTTTTTAAGCTCAGCCTCGGCTTTTTTCTGCGCGTCTTTAGGCAGCTTCGCTTCTTCAATGCGCTTTTCAAGCTCTTCAATGTCAGCGCCCTCTTCGCCTTCGCCTAACTCTTTCTGAATGGCCTTCACTTGCTCATTCAAATAGTAATCGCGCTGACTTTTCTCCATTTGCTTTTTGACACGGCCACGGATGCGCTTCTCGACCTGTAAAATGTCGATTTCAGACTCTAGCTGAGCCAGCAACGCCTCTAAACGCTCGCCAATATCTGTGGACTCAAGCATGGCTTGCTTTTGCTCGAGTTTAAGCGTGAGATGTGCCGAAACGGTATCAGCCAAGCGTCCAGGCTCGTCAATGCCGGAAAGGGAGGTCAGAATTTCCTGAGGCAGCTTTTTATTCAACTTCACATACTGCTCGAATTGGGCAAGCACAGCGCGACGCAAAGCTTCGTGCTCGGCACTGGAAGCGTCAACATTATCGGCTGCCACAGCGGTAGCCATAAAATGGGTTTCAACGTCGTTGATCGATTGAATACGTGCTCGCTGCACGCCTTCTACTAATACTTTTACGGTGCCATCAGGCAGCTTTAGCATTTGCAGTATCGTAGCGGCACACCCGATGTCATACATATCATCGGGAGTGGGCTCGTCTTTGCTCGCCGTTTTTTGCGCAACAAGTAAGATGCTGTTGCCATTTTCCATGGCCAGCTCTAGCGCTTTAATTGAGCGTGGGCGACCGACAAATAGCGGAATCACCATGTGCGGAAACACCACCACATCGCGCAACGGCAGTAGCGGCAGGTCCATGGGTTCCGTCGATAGAATCTGGCTCGCAGACATAGTAATTTCCTTTAATTAAGCCTGACATCTAAAGGGGAAGCGTTAGGCTTCCCCTCGTCGATGACCTTCACCTCTACACATTGTGACGTTATTTGATATTTCAAGAGCCGGCACAATAAGAGATTTAGGACTCAGCGTGGAAAAGAGCGAGCTATATTAAGCAACCGCATTCTTAAGTGGAGGTCGATCTGAATCGTTATCTGTATTTTCTTGATCTTTTTCGCTACGTAACACAAGTTCAGGCTTTGCTGCCCCAGTGATCGCGTCAGCGGTAAGTACCACTTTTGCCACATCTGCACGTGACGGCAGTTCATACATCGTATCAAGCAAGGCTTGTTCTACAATCGAGCGCAATCCACGTGCTCCGGTACGACGTTGAATCGCGGCTTTAGCCACGGCATGTAAGGCCTCGTCTTGCACATCAAGCTCGACATCTTCCATGGCAAACAATTGCTGAAATTGCTTGATAAGCGCGTTACGAGGCTCGGTAAGAATCTTGACTAAGGAGTCTTCGTGTAGCTCTTCTAGCGTGGCCACTACTGGCAAACGCCCGACCAGCTCTGGAATTAAGCCAAACTTAATAAGGTCTTGAGGCTCGACTTCTGCAAAAAGCTCACCCACGCCACGCTCGGAACTGGCTTTTACCGACGCAGAGAAACCAATGCCGGATTTTTCAGTTCTATCACGAATGACTTTCTCAAGTCCGTCAAACGCGCCGCCCACGACAAACAGAATGTTGGTGGTGTCGACTTGAACGAAATCTTGATTAGGGTGCTTACGTCCACCTTGGGGCGGTACAGAAGCGACGGTGCCTTCAATCAGCTTAAGCAAGGCCTGCTGCACGCCTTCACCGGACACATCACGTGTAATGGAAGGATTATCAGTTTTACGTGAGATCTTATCGATTTCGTCGATATAGATAATCGCTGTTTGTGCTTTTTCTACGTCGTAATCGCAAGCTTGCAATAGCTTCTGGACAATGTTCTCAACATCTTCCCCCACATAACCGGCTTCCGTTAATGTGGTGGCATCGGCCATCACAAACGGCACATTAAGCATGCGAGCTAAGGTTTGGGCTAATAAGGTTTTACCTGAGCCTGTAGGTCCGATTAGGAGAATATTACTTTTGGCGAGCTCGACCCCATCACTCGTAACGTCTGAATAACGAATACGCTTGTAATGGTTATATACCGCAACCGCCAAATTCCGCTTAGGAGCATTCTGACCAATCACATATTGATCAAGAAACTCTTTAATTTCCTGAGGTTTAGGTAGTTCAGTTTTTACGGCTGCTTTGGCGCTTTCTTGCGACTCTTCATGAATGATGTCGTTGCACAGGCCAATGCATTCATCGCAAATAAACACCGACCCCGGGCCAGCGATCAGTTTGCCGACTTCATGCTGACTTTTGTTACAAAATGAACAATGCAGAGCTTTGTCGTCGGCCGAGTTTTTATCGGACATATTGATCTATATGAAATTCGGTGAACAAGCGTGTGAACGCTTAAGGCTGAAACAACAGAATACCACCAGACTGCTAGCAGTCTGGTGGTGTCGCTTACTCGTCGTCAGAACGATGAGTAAATACCTTATCGATAAGGCCGTAGGTTACGGCTTCATCAGCAGCTAAGAAACGGTCTCGCTCGGTATCCAGTGCAATCTGCTCAATGCTTTGTCCCGTATTACGAGCCAAAATATCATTGAGTCTTTCACGTAAACTCAGGATTTCTCTGGCCTGAATTTCGATGTCAGATGCTTGCCCTTGAGCGCCGCCTGAAGGCTGATGAATCATGATGCGCGAGTTGGGTAATGCGTAACGCTTACCTTTTTTACCCGCCGCTAACAAAAACGCCCCCATGCTAGCTGCCATACCCGTACATAAGGTGGATACCTCGGGTTTGACGAACTGCATGGTGTCGTAAATTGCCATACCTGCGTAAACAGAGCCGCCCGGTGAATTGATGTAGAGTGATAAATCTTTATCAGGATTCTCGGACTCTAAGAACAACAACTGCGCAACAATTAAGTTAGCCGAATGATCGTTCACCGGACCAACCAAAAAGATCAAACGCTCACGCAGGAGACGGGAATAGATGTCATAAGACCTTTCACCCCGACCCGATTGCTCTACCACCATTGGTATATAACCTAAACCACTGGGTGTAACCGACTGGCCTCCATGCATTGATGCATAGAAATCGATAAAACGAGACGACATTAGTTTGTTCCCATAATTTGGTCGAACGCCACCTCTTCGTCTGTAACCTTAGCCTGCGACAACACATGCTCAACCACGTTATCTTCGAGCACAATCGCCTCAATCTCTCCACGACGTTCGCGGTCGGATAGATAATAAGTTACAACTTGAGCGGGCTGTTCGTAATTTTGAGCGAACTCTTCAATACGAGCGCGAACTTGCTCTGGCTTGGCCTGCAACTCTGCAGATTTCACCAACTCTGATAGTAGCAGACCCAAACGCACACGACGCTCAGACTCTTCACGGAAGGTATCTTCTGGAATAGGCATCTTATCGGCATCGGGTAAGCCACGAGATTTCAGCTCTTCGCGCGCTGCGGCAATACGATTTTGAATTTCGCTATCGACCAACGCTTTAGGAAGGTCAAATTCGCTAGCCGCGAGAAGAGCTTCCATCACGCTGCCTTTGGTGCGAGCCAATACGCGGGCTTTCACCTCACGCTCGATATTGACGCGGATATCTGCTAGTAACGCTTCAACATTACCTTCTTCTTGGCCAAGTGAAGTCGCAAATTCGTCGTTAAGTTCGGGGAGTACCGCCTCAGCAACTTCAGTCACTGTGATGGCGAACTGAGCTGTTTTACCAGCAACCTCAGCGCCACCGTAATCTGCTGGGAACTCAAGTGGGAAGGTTTTCTCTTCGCCAGCTTTCATGCCCGTTACGGCTTCTTCGAACTCTGGCAACATGCGACCTTCGCCTAATACAAAGGAGAAGCCTTCTGCTGAGCCACCATCAAACGCGACGTCGTCGATTGTGCCTTTAAAGTCGAGCGTAACGCGATCGCCTTCCGAGGCTGCGCGGCCTTCACGTGCTTCATATTGCGCACGCTGCTTACGCAAAATATCAACGGTGCTTTGCACTTCATCGTCACCGACTTGACATGCACTACGTGTAATATCCAGTGCGCTGAGGTCAGGAAGCGTAATTTCGGGATAAACCTCGAAGGTTGCAGTAAAGGCCATGGTGCCCTCGTCTGCTTCGCCCTCTTTGCCTTCCACGTTAGGCGAACCAGCTACGCGCAAACCCGTTGCTTGAATTGCGGAATCAAGCGCTTTACCTAATTCGCTATTAATTGCATCGTAACGAATGCCTGGGCCGTGACTACGTTCAATCATGGCAAGTGGAGCTTTACCAGGCCGGAAGCCTTGGATCTTCGCTGTGCGCGCCACACGTTTTAGTTGTGTCTGGACTTCTTTTTCGACGTCGGCCACCGAAACGACCAAATCGATTCGGCGCTCCAAACCGGACAAAATTTCAACATCGGGCTGCATTAGAGACCTATTAAAATGAGTAAGTGAACAAAATAATCGATCATTTTACCGAAATTTGGCAACAATAACCGTATAACCCTATATTCAATAGCAAGCTGACCTATTGTGTCTAGTCATTTTTCGTCAAAACAAAGGTTTTCTACGCTTTCTGGCCGTTATATCAGACTATTTCCCGATTCTTCTGCCTGTAAACTTAAGCTATTCGTTTAACTTGTGTCGATCCTATCATTATGAAATCACCTCTCCCGCCCGTTAACGCCCTTGAAGGGATACGTGTATTAGAACTAGGACAGTTAATCGCTGGTCCCTTCGCCGCAAAAATTCTGGGCGAATTCGGCGCAGACGTCATAAAAGTCGAAAGCCCGACCAGTGGTGACCCACTACGAAAATGGCGCATGTTACATGCCGATAACTCGGTCTGGTGGGAGGTCCAATCACGAAACAAGAAGTCAGTCGCGCTTGATTTACGACAACCTGAAGCGCAAGACATCATTCGGAAGCTTGTTGAGGATTGTGATGTGCTCATCGAAAACTTTCGCCCCGGCACCCTCGAAGGTTGGGGCTTAGGCTGGGAGGTGTTAAGCACCATCAACCCAAAGCTAATTATGTTGCGCGTGTCAGGATACGGACAAACAGGTCCTTATAAAGACAGGCCTGGCTTTGGCGTGGTGGGCGAAGCCATGGGTGGTCTACGTCATTTAAGTGGAGAGCCAGATCGTCCCCCCGTGCGGGTAGGCATTTCGATTGGCGACTCGTTGACTGCACTGCATGGTGTAATCGGCATTCTTATGGCATTACGTCATCGCGACGCCAACGAAGGACAAGGACAAGTGATTGATGCGGCTTTGTACGAATCTGTATTCAATATGATGGAAAGCTTGCTGCCTGAGTATTCTGTCTTCGGCGAAATACGCGAACCGGCAGGAAGTAGCTTACCGGGCATCACCCCCAGCAATGCGTATCGTTGCGCCGATGGCAAGTACGCCTTAATCGCCGGCAATGGCGATGCTATTTTTAAACGCCTCATGACATCGATTGGTAGACCCGACTTGGCCGACAACCCCGATTTCGCAGAGAACGATGGCCGTGCCAAAGCCGCCGACTATATCGACGGAGTGATCGGCGACTGGGCTAGCACCAAAGCGCTGGACGACGTTCTCGCGGTATTACACGACGCACGCGTTCCCGCTGGCCGCGTCTACAATATCGCTGACATCGTTGCTGACCCACACTACCAAGCCCGCGACATGATCCTAGATGACACCCTAGCCGATGGCACGCCCATTAAAGTGCCGGGTATCGTGCCCAAGCTAAGCCTGACACCAGGCGCCATTCACAGCAAAGCACCGACCCTAGGACAGCACAGCCGCCAAGTGTTAAGAGAGGCCGGTCTCAGCGACGCTCAGATCAATGATTTAATAGCGCAAGGCATTGTCGCAACCCAAAGCTCCGAAGTGATTGATTAAAAACAGCTTTTCATAAAACTCGAATTCTCCTCGTATTTTATTGATAAAAAGCTTTGCAAAATTAGATTTCTCTTCTATAATCTTATTCTTTGCTAGACCACGCGAACGTGGCGGAATTGGTAGACGCACCAGATTTAGGTTCTGGCGCCGAGAGGTGTGAGAGTTCGAGTCTCTCCGTTCGCACCACAGATTAAAAGCCGTTGATTTTATGGGACCAAAATCCTTTAAAATCAACGGCTTTTCTGTTTTCTGAATACTATTTGATAGCCTAACATCAACTTTTACAAACCTTATGCCCCATAAATGCCCCTTGAAATGCCCCACGGCAAAGGCGACGCTAACGGGCAATGATGTTGGCAGGTATAAATGGCTAGTATTCAGAAAACGCCACGCGGCTATCGCGCACAAATAAAACTCACCCTGCATAAGAACAGCCCTCTGCACAGGGAAAGCCAACTCTTCTCAACAAAGAGAGAAGCGGTACTCTGGGCTACACAGCGCGAAATAGAACTTAAAGAACAAGCCCTGGCAGACCCACGTTTAGAGTTCACACTTCGCATGGCTCTAAGAAGGTATGCAAATGAGATCTCTCCTACTAAAAAGGGAGAGCGATGGGAACGTGTACGACTATCAGCCTTTGAAAACTATACCCTGCCTTTAGACACTCCCCTTATTAATATAGTGGCTAAAGATATAGCTCTATATAGAGACACCCGAAGCAGCACTATTGCCCCTGCGTTTCTTTAAACTCACTCCGCACGCACGCGCCACGCCTCAGCGGCAATCGCGACATGGTTTAAAGCAGAAGAAAGGAACCCTGAGTGCGAGTCTGTTTATTCACGTATTGGAGGGCTCCTTGATCGAATACGCCATTGCGTTGCTTATGCGCTTCCAGCTTTCTGGCCACCCAGCTGGATCCAATACCGCCACAGCTGCCCAAACACGCTCCGACACAGCCGGAGACAAGCTTGCAGGCCATTTGCTTACCGCTTGATAGGAAATTACTCAAGGCTTTTACTGCTGAGGCCACCGTCCCGCCTATAAGCAGAATTGAAAATTCTTTTTTCATAGACTCCTTTAACTATAGCTCACGCATCAAAGCAACTATAGTTAATAACACATAGCTTATATTCTCAACTATGGTTGAATACTCAGAACGTCTCGTATGGGCAATGAACGAAGCTGGCATGGATGTCCGCCAGCTCGCTGATGGGCTTGATGCTTCATATCAAGCCGTCAAAAAGGTTGTGAATGGAAAGTCGTCCGCCTTAAATGTCTCTCCCCCTGAGGGTTACACTCGTCTTGAACATTTGCCGTACCAGCCATCAATGGGAATGGGAAGAGCCCATGATGGTGAACTTGTCATACATCATCTAGATGTACTCGATAGTTTCATCAAGCAAGAAGTCGGGACCTCTAGCCCTCAACGAATAAAGTTGTTAACAGGCATCGGGCAAAGCATGATGCCTGCGATACAGAACAACGACATTGTTTTTGTTGATGTTGAGCATCGATGGATTGATGTGCCTGGCTATTATGTAATTGATGTGAATGACCTACTCTTGCTGAAAAAAAGCAATGATTCAATCGAATGGCATTCTTACACTTCGTAGTGAGAATATTACCGAGTTTCCAGACGAAGAGAAATACGAGGTTGGTGAAGCTGGTATCAAGCCCAGCCCGCTTATGTGATGGTGAATGCACAGGCTGATGTGCGGCGAAATGCCCTAAGCGTTGGATAACGCGGGCCTACTTAACAATAGCGAATCGTTCCAACTGTGCCGGCAGTTCAGCTCCGGCCACCATCAAGCCTAGTAACGCCAAAAAGCGTGAACGGCACCAAGGGTTTGGGTAGGGAGTTCTCGACCGCCCTTGTTAATCGAAGCGGATGCCGTTGCTAATGCAGCATCGTGTGGACGAGCTGTGCAGCTTCGCGACTGGTGACACGACACGCACCCAACTACAGGCCGCCGGGAGCCTGACCCGCGAGGGTGAATCTCGGCACCCAATCAACTGCGGACCACCAGTGCCCTGCCTCGGCATGCGCTGGTGGCGAGCTGACCTCAGAGATTAAACCTAGCGGTGGCGCTTACCGGGATTTTTCTTGTGGTGGGTATGTGCGCCACGCTCCCTACTCACACGTTGGCCGCCACCCTGTGTGGCAAGGGTCATACCCTTAGGGGCCGCCGGAGGCGGGGTGCGCTTGCGGTCGGCTTCAGTAACGATTTTATTTCCCATGGAAATCTCTCAAGTTTAGGTAAAGACTACCATTGTCACATATTCGCTCGGTTTAATGTTGGTGGCAGGGGGAGGCCAGAGGATATGCCCGCTCATGTGATGGAATTCTGACCACTAGAAACGTAGTGGAGGGTTAGCTCGCTATGCCCCATATCAATGTGATGACCACCCCGGGAAAGCAGCGGGGGCAGGCATAAGGCCAGCGGTGGCTGACCACCACCAGCGCTTGATCCTGTTAGGCAGGCTCTGGACTCGCCACCTCCAACCATCAAGTAATCCTTAACAATTAAGTTATCAAGCTTTCCTTGACAACTGCCCTACCGCGCTTCCAATGAGGCTCCCCATGAATATTTTTGAACAGATGTTGATGTTTTCGACGGTCATCGCCGTGGCCGCTTTCTCTGATTGGGCATGGGTTAAGTACTTACGTCCCTCTACCCATGGTTCACACAAATCTGGCCATGGGTAATAATACTTCAGCTATTCGTGACCAAATTAACTGTAATTTTTATACCTTTTTCCATAATAATCTCTTAGTTCCAGAGCGGAACCTGTTAGCTCGTGTGAATAATCATTTTCATCAATTAACTTGTGTCTGACTGAAAAATTAATAAAGGCAATCCTAGACTTTTCTATAAAAGAAAAAATATATGAAATTTCGCGATCTATATCACCAGTCTTTACAGACTTATCCT
Organism: Paenalcaligenes sp. DL 463; assembly: GCF_057475185.1. NCBI lineage: Bacteria > Pseudomonadati > Pseudomonadota > Betaproteobacteria > Burkholderiales > Alcaligenaceae > Paenalcaligenes > Paenalcaligenes sp. DL 463. The sequence continues at coordinate 1,892,957 of NZ_JBYBKX010000001.1, forward strand.
TAAATCTCTTTTCAAGAGTAGATAACTCATCAATTCGAATGCATAAGTCCGAAATATTTAATGCCACTTCCGTTATTGGGCCTTTTGTAAACTCAATCCTTTTCAGAAGCTCCACCCATGATCGGAATAACGCCTCATAGTCAGTGCCATCCTCAGGGTCTCCACGCTTTATAACGCGACTTTGGTGATAACCAGCCACTATTGTTTGGATTGCATCTGCCGCGTTAATGAGCATGAATCCTTCAGCTTTAAGGTCCAACTTTTTGCTTTCAAGCTCCCTCTTATGCTGAAGGTTCATCACAAAAATAGCGATAAAGACTGCCCCAATTGACCCAAAAGCCTGCACCCAAGCAGCCCACTCAGAGCTTGACGTTGGCCAGTTCAAAATAAAAGCAATTAAGCCGACAACTATCGCTATTTTCGCCCAACAGGGCAGCTTCTTAATATCCATCTTGATCCCTATAAGCATTACCAACTGTTAAGGATCATAGCCCACCCCCGACGTTTGTTTAATGACACAGCTTTTTATAACTGTTGTGGCGATTTCGCTCGCCCTTTTGCTGAGCAGCGCCGCGTTTACGTATCTAGCACTATGAATAAAAAACCAGAAAACATTGGGCAACTGCAGCCGTAGTTATAGCGTTTACAGCTGCCCTATTTTTTACCCTGTTCTCAGAATTCGCTTAAAGGCCAGACATATGAAATCGAAAGACTCTCTGTCGGTTTATAACCGCCCCCCTGCTAAGCCAACCCTTCAAGAAAAGATCAACCTTGAACGAACCTCCCTGCTTTATCCGGAAAACAAACCCGAATTTACAGTGACAACGAACGTTCTCCTTAAAGGAGCATGGGACAACGGGCGGCGGATATGAAGGTTAAAGCGTCAACCTTCTACGCCATCGCGCTACTTATCATTGGGCTGGTTTTTCCAGCCCTTGTTTTTATGCTCTTGAAGCTGACGATATGGTGAACGAATTCTATGTGCAAATGGGCCTATACACACTCACAGCCGTAGTGGCGTATGTGTTTGGGTTTTTAACCGGCTACGGCATTGATAAACGAGGTAGTGATGACTGATAAAACGGTTTTGACGGGCGATCAAATTAATGCCGCGTACGAACTCAATAAGTTCGAGGCGGATGACGGCTCACATAGCGCCGACCGAATCTTGTTTGAAAGAGGCGTAACTTGGGCGGTACGAACCGTACTGCTATCTGAACCGGTTCAGGCGTGGAAGCGGGATACGGAGCGCTTGGACTGGCTACTGAACAACCTTAGCGGCTTTCACGCGATCCTATTCGACGGTGCCACGCCGCTAATGTACCGAGGCCGGCATTTGAAGTCTGCGGATGCCCTGCGAGGTGAAATCAACGCCGCAATGGAGCAGCAGACATGATCAATCAAGAAATATTGCTTAGCAGAGCTGACAACGTCTCTCTCCGTTCGCACCACAGATTAAAAGCCGTTGATTTTATGGGATCAAAATCCTTTAAAATCAACGGCTTTTCTGTTTTCTGAATAGTCTTTGCAAGTTACGCGCTACACTCAAGTGTTATATAAACACTGTCTACACCACTCAAAATGAAAATTAACCTCAGGTGTATCACGTCACTTATCGGAACCAGCATCTTCTCGGCGTCATGTCACGCTACGCCTATCCACGACAGCTCTGGAACAGAGAACTTTGTAAAAATTGCCGCGACGCTGCGAGCTGGGGCAGAGCTGTGCAATGCGTACACGCTTGCTGAGCTGGATGAATTACGTCAGCAGCAGCGCAAAACGGCTGCTGAAATGGGAATGCTCCCTGATCGATTCGATGAGGTGTTTGAAAGCCGCTATCAAGACACTCGCGCCATGTTGGCAAACACCACTCAAAGCGAGATGGATGAAATATGCGAGGACATAGACGGCTTTCCGATCGATCAATGGCGTTGATTTAGCCCATAGAGTAGCCTAATTTCCAATATGGTCGTGACGATCAAACACTTTCGTGACTTGATAATAACTTCTTGGGCTCCGATGCCAAGCGAAGAATCAAACGCCTAGAGTCTTTATTTAAGCCGTAAAAATTCACACGTATCTGTTTAGCAGTTAATTTACTGTGAATTTTTTCAATACTTTCAATCGCCGTGATGTCCCAAACATGCACACCCGAAAAATCAATCGTTACCGCCTGAACGGGTTCGTTAAAGTCAATACTGTCCACGAACTGGTTAGCCGAGGCAAAAAATAGCTGTCCTCGTACCGTATAGATTCGTGTGCGACCATCCGCAGAAAGGTAGTTATAGACCTTAAGAATATCCACCACTTTATTGGCAAAAAACAAAGCTGATAATAAGACCCCAACCAACACCCCTTTAGATAAGTCGTGGGTCCAAACGGTTACAACGACCGTTGCCAACATGACAACGCTTGAGCTTTTAGGCTGAATGACCAGCCCTTTGAGCGACCCCCAGTCGAAGGTCCCAATGCTTACCATGATCATCACCGCCACCAAGGCAGCCATCGGTATTTGCTTAACCCAATCACCTAAAAACACAATCAATAAGGCCAAGAACACCCCAGCACATAAGGTTGAGAGGCGCCCCCTACCCCCAGCTTTCACGTTAATGACCGACTGACCAATCATTGCGCAACCCGCCATCCCACCTAAAAAACCGGTAGCAATATTCGCTGCACCTTGACCGGTACACTCGCGGTTCTTATCACTAGCTGTATCCGTCATGTCATCAACAATCGATGCGGTCATCAGAGACTCTAATAAGCCAACCACCGCCAAGGCTACCGAATAAGGGAAAATAATTTTAAGGGTTTCGAAGTTCCAAGGAATATCTGGAAACAGAAAAACGGGAAGCGTGCTCGGTAACTCACCCATGTCGCCCACCGTACGCACGTCAATACCAAACGCCAACGTCACGGCTGTTAGCACCACAATGGTCACTAGCGGCGAAGGCACCGCTTTGGTGACATAAGGCAGCAAATAAATAATGCCTAAGCCCGCGGCCGTTAACGCGTACACATGCCACGTAACGTTAATAAGTTCAGGTAACTGTGCCATAAAAATCAGAATCGCTAAGGCATTCACAAATCCCGTCACCACCGAACGAGACACAAAACGCATCAGCCCGCCCAACTTAATCAACCCCGCAAGCACCTGAAGACAACCCGCCAAAATGGTCGCAGCGAGCAAATACTGCAAGCCATAATCTTTCACCAAGGTCACGATGACCAAAGCCATTGCACCGGTGGCTGCAGAGATCATTCCCGGTCTTCCCCCAGCAAATGCAATGATAATGGCGATACTCATCGATGCGTACAAGCCCACCTTAGGATCAACGCCCGCAATAATAGAAAACGCAATCGCTTCCGGAATGAGCGCTAAAGCCACCAACAAGCCAGACACGATGTCGCGCCGCGCATTGAAGAGCCAAACAGTTTTTAAGTTGGACATGCAGAAACCTTAGTCTGCACAGTAGGTCATGGCTAAACCTAATAGCGGTCTAACCATGTCACCCACCATGCATCAAGTAACAGTGAAATAAGAAGAATAAGGGAGAGAGTAATCGTTACATGGTAGCGCTTAATTAAATCACACTGATTTATTTTTATTATGTACAGGCCGAATTCTAACATGCCCCTTAATACGTCTTTTGTCTCTACACAGCGGCGCCTTGGACGCTTACAATACATGATCCGCATGTCACACTGACACCCGCGCCCCACTCTGTGCTTTCTTTACTCCTAGGATATCTGCCTCGTGCCCACAACGTCATTTCAACAGGAATGCAGCTCTGCAGTTGATGAACTCCGCTCGTTACGCGATCTACTACGCTGGACCCTTAGTCAGTTCTCTGCGCACGAGCTGCGCTTTGGACACGGAAGTGACAACGCATGGGATGAAGCCGTTTACCTGCTCCTTCACTCACTACACTTGCCTTTAGATACGCTTGAGCCTTTTTTAGAAGCCAACACCACTCGAGCCGAGCGAGAGCGTTTTGTTCACCTCGTGTCACGACGTTGCACCGAACGCGTACCGGCAGCCTACTTAACCAACGAAGCCTGGTTACAGGGTTTTCGCTTCCGTGTTGACGAGCGTTGCATCGTTCCACGCTCACCCATCTCAGAGCTACTTGTTAAACAGCTCGACCCTTGGGTTGAAGATCCGGAGATGGTAGACAGTGTACTCGACCTATGCACGGGCACTGGGTGTTTAGCCATACTAAGTGCCCTAGCTTTTGAAAATGCCTTAGTCGACGCCGTTGACCTTTCCAAAGACGCCTTAAGCTTGGCTCAAGAAAATATTGATGACTACCAGCTCAACGACCGAGTTACCGCGATAGAAAGCGATCTTTACAACGCCCTACCTGATACCCAATACCAAATCATTATCAGCAACCCGCCCTACGTGAACGAGCACTCGATGCAGGATCTGCCTGAAGAGTATCAACACGAACCTACCCTTGCATTAGCTGGCGGTACCGACGGCATGGATCTGGTGCGCCGAATTCTGGAAGGTGCTCCAGACTTCCTCGCCCCTAAAGGCCTACTTGTGCTTGAGATTGGTAACGAGTATCAAAACTTCATTGAAGCATTCCCCGAACTCGATCCCGTGTGGCTAAGCACCGAAAATGCAGAAGATCAAATTTTACTGTTAACACGGGAGCAGCTCTGCCGTGATTAAAGCCACACAACTCTCGCTCCGTCGAGGAGTTAAACTTCTGCTGGATAATGCCGACTTCGCCATCAACCCAGGGGAGCGTGTCGGTATCGTTGGTAAGAACGGAGCAGGAAAGTCCACCCTATTTGCGCTATTAAAGCACGAGATAGAGGCTGACTCTGGCTCATTAAGCATGCCAGAAAGCTGGCGAGTCGCAAGTGTTGAGCAAGAAATTACCGATCGTGAGCGAGCCGCACGCGAGTTCGTAATTGATGGGGACGTACAACTACGCCGTATTCAACAGCAGCGTCAAGCCTGTTCCGATAATGAAGGGGACCGCATTGCCGATCTTGAGAACCAGCTCATCGAAGCCGACGCTTGGACTGCCCCCTCTCGGGCTGAGCAACTGCTGGCCGGTTTAGGGTTTAAACCCGAGCAATGGATGCTTCCCGTTGGAGAGTTTTCCGGTGGTTGGCAGATGCGTTTGGCATTGGCTCGCGCGCTAATGGCCCCCTCTGATTTACTGCTACTGGATGAACCCACCAACCACTTAGATCTCGATGCCATGCTTTGGCTTGAGCGCTGGTTAACGAGCTATCCGGGCACGGTTATTGTGATCTCGCACGACACTGAGTTCTTAGATGCGGTGGCAAAAAGCATTTTGCACTTTGATCAAGAGAAACTCGACCGCTATCGTGGCGGTTATAACGACTTTTTAAGCCAACGAGCCGAGCGCTTGCGCCAAACGCAAATAGCACACGAGCGTCAAGGACGAGAAACAGCACGCTTACAAGCTTTTATTGACCGTTTCAAAGCCAAAGCTACCAAAGCCAAGCAAGCCCAAAGTCGAGTAAAAGCCTTAGCCCGCATGCAAGAGTTAGCCCCTTTGCGAGCTGACTCGGCACTTACCATCCGCTTACCCACCCCCAGCTCAATGCCCGACCCGTTAATTACCATTAACGAAGCCTCGTTAGGGTACGTAGGAGCAGACACTCGCATCATTCTCCAAAACCTTAAACTTGATATCCGTGGTGGAGATCGCATCGGTGTGCTCGGCGTCAATGGTGCGGGTAAATCAACACTTATTAAAACCTTAGCGGGCGAGCTTGATCTCGTGAAAGGTCAACTACAAAAATCCAATCGCCTTGAAGTTGGCTATTTTGCGCAACACCAGCTGGACATGATTGATCCCGACGCCTCGCCCATTCAGCACTTAGCAAGAATCGCTCCTGACACGCGTGAACAGGAACTACGTAATTACTTAGGCAGCTTCGCATTCAGTGGCGACATGGCATCAGACACCACGGCGGGCTTCTCTGGTGGAGAAAAAGCCAGATTGGCACTGGCACTTATTGTGTGGCGCAAACCAAACCTACTCTTACTGGATGAGCCCACCAACCACCTTGACGTAGACACACGCGAAGCTTTATCGAATGCCCTTGCCGAATATGAAGGAAGCGTTCTGATCGTCTCCCACGACCGTCAACTATTACGCAGCACCGTGGACGACTTCTGGATCGTAGCCGACGGCGGCGTCCAAGCGTTCGACGGAGACCTTGAGGATTACCGAGACTGGCTTCAGCAGCGAAGCAGCGCCGAACGTAGTTTGAATCGACAAAACTCCAGCCAAACCGAGTCAAACGAACCCGATCGGCGCACACAACGTCGTCTTGAGGCCGAAGCGCGTCAGCGTATCGCAGGCGTAAAACGCCCCCTTGAAAAGGCGCTAAAAGTGATTGAGCAGGATATGGAGAAAGCTGCCTCGCGTATTGCAGAACTTGACGAGCTCATTGCTGACCCTGAGTTTTATTCAGATACGTATAAAGACACCCGCCCCTCACTCTTAGCTGAACATGGCGAGCTCAGCAAAAAACACAGTGATTTAGAGAACAGTTGGCTTGAAACCCAAGAAAAGATAGAACAACTGGTCTAAAAAATATCGGCTGCGCAATACCGCAGCCGATAGTGAGTTTCTTCTCGTAGACAGCCTGACGACTGCTTAATACTACCCTGCCACCACCTCAAGTTTAGCAACACCCAGCGCCAAGGTTTTCGTGCCGATCTCGCGAAACTGAATCTGCGCTTGGGCCTCGTTACCACTACCACTTAGTGTCAAAATAGTGCCTTCACCGAACTTCGCGTGACGCACACCTTGCCCAATACGATAGTGGTTATCACCCACTACTACACCACTGGACATCACCTTTGACGTGTTCGGCACTAAACTTTTACCCGCAGGCGCGTTCCATGAAGCCCCTCGTCTAAAAGCGCCACCCCATCCTCCTTGCTCTGGAGCGGCACGGGGCGTTGGAATACGTGGCGTAAGCCATTTCACATTTTCTTCGGGTATTTCATCTAAGAAGCGGGAGCGCATAGCATAACGGGTCTGCCCGTGCAGCATGCGACTTTGCGCTAACGTAATGTATAAGCGTTGACGAGCTCGTGTCAGGGCAACATACATTAAGCGACGCTCTTCTTCAATACCACCCGGATCACTAAGACTATTATCGTGTGGAAACAAGCCCTCTTCTAAGCCCGTGACAAATACAGCATCAAACTCTAGCCCTTTCGCCGCATGAATGGTCATCAACTGCACGGCGTCTTGGCCTGCTTGCGCTTGATTATCACCCGCCTCTAAGGAAGCATGGCTTAAGAAAGCCCCCAGCGGCGACATCGGCGCCAGCTCAGCGACACCAGGTGCTAGCCCTTCTGCATTTTGACTGCCGGGAACAGCATCTGGAATGCGGCCCGCTGGTAAATCGGAAAAACTTTCCTCACCCACGAACACCGCTGCGGCGTTCACAAGCTCTTGCAAGTTTTCAAGCCGATCCACGCCTTCACGATCCGCTTGGTAATGGGCCAACAAACCCGAGTCGTGCACAACCTGCTGTATCAACTCTGGAAGCGTTAAGATTTGTGCCTCGCTGGCCAACGCCTGAATTAACGAAACAAATGCACTTAGGTTTGTGCCCGCCCTGCCCGTCATGTAAGGCACTGCACGATACAAACTTAGCCCATACTGTTGAGCGTGATCGCCTAATACCTCAAGGGAGCGTGCACCGATTCCGCGTGTAGGGAAATTGACGACACGTAACCAAGACGTATCGTCATTGGGGTTATCAATTAAACGTAGATACGCCAGAACGTGCTTAACCTCTTGGCGTTCGAAGAAACGTTGACCGCCATACACTTTATAAGCAATACCAGAGCTAAATAAGTGATGCTCTAGCACTCGTGACTGAGCATTACTGCGATACAAGACCGCAATTTCGTTATGCGGCCTGCCCTCGTTAATTAGGGCTCGCACCTCGTCCACCACCCATTCGGCTTCAAGTGCATCGGACGGCTGCTCGGTAATACGAATGAGCTCGCCCTCTCCGGCATCTGTCCACAGGTTTTTACCCAGTCGGCTGCTATTCTGAGCAATTAACGCATTGGCTGCCTCAAGTATATGGCCTGATGAGCGATAGTTCTGCTCTAGCTTTACGACATTACCTCGAGCATAATTTCGCTCGAAGTCAGCCATATTACCGACGTCAGCCCCTCTGAATGCATAGATGGATTGGTCATCGTCTCCGACAGCAAAAATCGCGGCACCGCCCCCTGCTAGTAACTTCAACCATAAGTATTGCAGGCGGTTGGTGTCTTGAAATTCATCCACCAAAATGTGCTTAAAGCGCTGCTGGTAATGCTCTCGTATCGGAGCATTACGTTGTAGTAATTCGTAGGCGCGTAGCAATAGCTCGGCAAAATCGACAACGCCTTCACGTTCGCACTGATCTTGGTAGAGCTGATAAATCTCGATTAAACGGCGTCGGTGAGGGTCGTAAGCCTCAACCGCATCAGGACGCAGCCCTTCTTCTTTATTCGAATTAATAAAACGCTGCACGTCACGTGGCGGGAATTTCGTATCGTCGATTCCGCCCGCCTTGATAAGCCTTCTAATGGCCGCTAGCTGATCCGCACTATCCAGGATTTGAAAGCTTTGTATTAGCCCCGCATCACGAAAGTGCGTACGCAGTAAACGATTGCATAATCCGTGGAAGGTACCCACCCACATCCCACGCGCATTAATAGGCAACAACGACTGCAACCGTGTCAGCATTTCACGGGCAGCTTTATTGGTAAAGGTTACCGCCAACAAAGAAAAAGGGCTTAGTTGCTGCTGTTGCATCAACCAAGCCATTCTTGTGGTCAGAACTCGTGTTTTCCCGCTACCCGCCCCAGCCAATATCAACGTATGGTCTGGGGCCTGAGTGACTGCTTTCTGTTGTTGCTGATTTAATCCTTCAATCATGCAGCATATCGGCGCAGTCGTAGCGCAAACTGTTCAAGACTTTCAATACCGCTTTGCTGCGCCCGATGGCACCATGCCTGTAAGTCAGCAAGTAATTGCTCGCTGGATGAGCTGGAGCTTTCCCAAATACCGGCTAGCTCGTGCTGCATGCGCACAACAGTTGATAAAGGGGTATCGTCTTTCAGTACGGTTTCAAGTTCGGCACGTTGCTGGGGCTCTAGCACTTCGTCTCCGCGTCCGATCCATTCGCTACAACGTTTTAGCAACGACCATCTGCTATCAGGGTCTGCCGAGTTATGTGCCAACTTTAAGCGAGAGATCTCTTCTACCGCCGCGTTACGAATAACGTCGGCATAACGTGCCAAGATCTCGTAGCGGTGGGTGATCACCCCTTGTAAAGTCTCAAGGCTAATGGTGTCACCAGATACCACTTTGGACTCGGGTTCAAGACGCAGCTTCGGAGCCACTTTCTTTACGTGTGCCAGCTTCAGAAATTTCAATGCACTGATATAGCACCAGCCTAGATCAAACTCGTACCATTTACTGGAAAACTTCGCCGACGTGCCATAAGCATGGTGATTGTTGTGCAGTTCCTCACCACCAATGATGATCCCAATAGGAAACACATTAGTGCTGGTGTCCGGACTGGCGAAGTTACGGTAGCCCACAGCATGGCCTAAACCATTCACCACACCCGCAGCCCAGAAAGGGATCCAACCCATTTGCACAGCCCATACCGCTAAACCGGCCAAGCCAAACAAGCTAATGTTAATGACTAGCATGATGAGAATGCCCCATAAACTGCGGCGCGAGTAAAGGTTGCGCTCGATCCAGTCATCGGGAGTTCCATGCCCAAAACGCTTCAACGTTTCTTCGTTGGTCGCCTCTAAGCGATACAGCTCGGCACCACGGAAGAAAACCATACCTAAACCGAAGACAACAGGCGAATGCGGATCGCCATCACGTTCACATTTAGCGTGATGCTTGCGATGAATCGCCACCCACTCTTTGGTCACCATACCGGTTGTTAGCCATAGCCAAAAGCGGAAAAAATGCATGACTGCAGGGTGCAGATCCAGACCTCGATGGGCCTGACTACGATGCAAAAACACCGTAACGGAAATAATCGTGATGTGGGTTAACACCAGGGTAATTAATACAACTTTCCACCACTCAAGTTGTAGGACCCCACCAGCGAGGAAGTTCAAAAATGTTTGCATAGACCTTTTACAAGTGATCCATGAGAATAAAAACATCAAAATTCTAGCGCACTTATGCTATATAAGACAGCTATATTTCACTTTGAAGTTGATATAAATCAAGGGCTAAGCGGCTTTCTCTGTAAAACAGCCGCAAAAAAACCATCGGTACCGTGAACATCGGGTCGTAACTTAAGGTACGAATCTTCCATAGTAAGCGATGGCACGCGGGCTGACAAAATAGTATTTACAGGCAACAGTTCAAAATCAGGGTTTTCTGTTAAAAACTGTTGGACTTGATCTTCATTCTCTTTCGCCAAGATGCTACATGTGGCATAAACAAGCCTGCCACCCGGCGCAACACAACGAGCGGCCCTCTGCAATATACTTTGCTGTAAGGCAACGTATTGGTCGATCGCCTCGGGGTGCTGCCTCCATTTAAGATCGGGATTTCGCCGTAAAGTTCCCAAACCGCTACAAGGCGCATCCACTAATACACGATGCGCTTTGCCATGTAGGCGCTTAACACGCTGATCATTTGCCTCGCTAACCACCACCGGCACAATATTTGAGAGGCCACTGCGTGCGAAACGAGGTTTAGCCCGAGCCAAACGAGCTGCCGACACATCAAATGCATAAAGGCGGCCTGTGGATCTCATCATGGCGCCTAATAACAACGTTTTGCCGCCTGCTCCCGCACAAAAGTCGATGATCATCTCACCGCGCTTCGGAGCCATCAAGGCTGTGAGTAATTGACTACCCTCGTCTTGAACTTCTAGCTCGCCTTTTTCAAACTCGGGCCACTTGGCAACGTAAGGACGAGACTCAACACGAATTCCCCAAGGGGAATACGGAGTCTGGACCGGATTAAATCGCTTGGCAGGGCCGGACTTTAGTTGCGCGATCAATTGATCCCTATCGATTTTGTAAGGGTTAGCGCGTAAGTCCAATGTTGCGTTTTGATTTAAAGCCTCAGCCAGCGCCCAAGGGGAAGGCAAGCTCTGAAGCTCGGCCTCAAGCCAATCGGGAAGGCTGTAACGTACACTTTCAGGCAACTGACCTAAGGGAATCGTCTGTGTATGCGCTAGCCACTGTTGCTCGTGCTCGGACAGCGCGCTACTCAAGAACTCCGGCGACACCACGGTAGACAAACCCAATATCGCCAAACGACGACTCGCACTTCCCTGTCCGCTTTCGGCATAGTGGCGATAACGACGCAGATGACGCAACACATCAAAAACAGCATCCGTGACCTCACTGCGATCGCGCGCGCCCATGCCTTTTCTTGCCCGCATCCACTGCGACAAGGTGGCATCTGCGGGCTGTTTCCATTGCAGGATCTCGCCTAAGGCCTGACTAACTTGCTCAACTCGACGTTCAGCAGGTGGCTTAGGTGTGCCGGTATAGGACCCGCCCTTAGTGTCGGTACCCCGTGAAGGACGAGCCGAAGACGTGCTGCGACGGCGATCTGAGCCTCTAGTGGATGAACTTCGAGACATACAAAAACTCACAAAAATAAATAGTAAAGGCCTTAAATAAAGGCTCTTGTAGACACATCACGCACACGAACAACATTGTGCTCGTCAAGGGAGACTCGCCCCTCGGCTAGCCACGCTACGACCTCTGCATAAACACCATGCTCGATAGCAAGCAGTCGTTCAGCTAAGGTTTGTGCCGTGTCGTCATTTAAAATAGGGACCACCCCTTGGGCCACAATGGGGCCACTATCCAGCACCGGGCTAACAAAATGCACGGTACAACCATGCCATTGCATCCCCGCGTCTATTGCCTGCTGATGCGTATTCAAACCAGGAAATAGCGGCAATAACGAAGGATGGATATTAATTAATCGCCGCGCATAATGCCCTACAAAACCCGACGTTAATACACGCATAAACCCCGCTAACAATACATAGTGGGGTTGATAAACATCAATGGTCTTAGCAAGCTCGGCGTCAAATGCCTCGCGGTTCGGGTAATGTTTATGTTCTACTACATGCGTCGTAATGCCGCGCTGTTGGGCCCATTCTATTCCAGCCGCGTCTTTTTTGTTGGATATTACAGCGCAAATTTGTGCATTTATATTGTTTTCGCGTACCGTATCGACGATCGCTTGCATATTCGAGCCGCGACCTGAGATTAAGATGACCAATCGACAAGCTGCTTCGGTGTGCGTCAAAGCCCTTTCCTTAAAAATAATTTAGGCAAAATTGTAAACTCGAGTCTGTGAAATCTGTCTTATCTATTTATCGCACGTTGCCACGGCATAACACCACGCAACCTAGTGCCGTAACCATCGGCAACTTCGACGGTGTCCATTTAGGTCATCAAGCTATTCTTGAGCGCGTCAAACATGAGGCGAATCTACAACAGTTAGCGTCCACCGTAATGACGTTTACTCCCCACCCTCGAGAGTATTTTGCTCAACGCGGGAATCGTCCCGAACTCATCCCCACCCAAATCAGTAGCTTACGTGACAAATTAACGTTGCTAGCAGACCACGGTGCGGAACAAATTGTACTAACAAAGTTCAATCAACAACTCGCCGACATGCAGGCAGAGCAGTTTATAGAACAACTACTCGTGCAAGGGCTTAATACAAAATGGCTACTCGTTGGTGAGGATTTTAAGTTTGGCCACCAACGCAGCGGTAATATTGACACGCTTCGCACGGCTGGCGAAAAGTACGGCTTTATCGTTGAAACCGTCAACGACATCGTCGATGGACAAGGCCGACGCATCTCAAGCAGTGAGTTACGTACGGCATTGGCCGTGGGCAATATGTCCCGTAGCTCTGCACTGTTAGGTAGACCCTACCAACTTAGCGGTCACGTCATTCACGGTCAACGCTTAGGTCGCACCATTGGTTACCCTACTCTTAACCTTGCCGTACCACCGCTTTGCGCTGCTAAATCAGGCGTGTACGTCGTACGAGCACATGGTTTATCCGCGCAAGCATTACAAGGCGTTGCCAGCCTAGGCGTACGCCCCACCGTGACCGAATCGGGCGCTCTTCTGCTCGAAGTTCATTTACTAGACTGCAACATTGATGCATACGGTAAACTTATAAAGATTGAGCTCTTGGAATTTGTCCGAGAAGAAGAAAAATTTCCCAACCTTCAAACAATGATTGCCGCCATCGATAACGATGTGCACTACGCTCGTGAGTACTTCGCCACCCATGGACTATAAAAACACCCTTAACCTACCCGACTCTCCTTTTCCAATGCGTGGAAACCTCGCCAAGCGCGAACCTGCTTGGATTGCTGAATGGGAGGAGGCCCAGCTATACAAAGCCATACGCAACGCAAGTCAGGGTCGTCCAAAGTTCATTTTGCACGATGGCCCTCCCTATGCAAATGGCGACATTCACATCGGCCACGCGGTAAATAAGATACTCAAAGACATTATTGTTAAAAGTCGGAATATGGCCGGCTTCGATGCGCAATATGTGCCTGGATGGGACTGCCACGGCATGCCTATCGAAATCCAAATTGAAAAAAAACACGGTAAGAACTTACCCGTCGCCGAGGTGCAGTCCAAAGCTCGCGCCTATGCCTTAGAGCAAATAGACAGTCAACGAACCGACTTTAAACGTCTGGGTGTGTTAGCCGAGTGGGATAACCCTTATCTCACCATGAACTACAGCAACGAAGCCGATGAACTACGCGTTCTATCGCGCATTATGCAAAAAGGTTTCGTTTTTAAAGGTCTAAAACCAGTTAACTGGTGTTTTGACTGCGGTTCGGCCTTGGCAGAAGCCGAAGTCGAGTACGCCGACCGCACCGACCCCTCTATCTATGTGGCTTTTCCTTTTGCCCAGCCTACCGAATTGGCAACAGCATTTGGCCTAGACAGCGTAAACGAAGGCGCCTTGGCCATCTGGACCACAACGCCTTGGACGATACCGTCCAATCAGGCACTCAATGTCCATCCCGAGGTGGACTACGCTTTAGTCGAACTCGACAACGCCATCGCCACAGGCAAAATGTTACTGCTTGCTGCCGACTTAGTCGAAAGCTGCCTTGAAACGTGGGGGCTTAGCGCTAAGATTATCGCCACCGCCAAAGGCGCTGCACTCGAGAACATCAGTTTTAAACACCCTCTGCATGATGTTGATGTCGGCTACCAACGCTTATCACCAATTTATGCAGCAGAGTACGTCACTCTGGACTCCGGTACCGGGATCGTGCATTCCGCGCCTGCCTATGGCGTTGATGACTTTATTATTTGTAAGCAACACGGCCTAGCCGACGATGACATCCTTAAGCCCGTAATGGGAAATGGTGTTTTTGCTGAAAGCCTAGCGCTATTTGGCGGGCAAATGATTTGGAAAGCCAACCCTATCATTGTGGAAACACTGCAAGCCGCCGGAACCCTGATTAAGGTCGATCAGTACAAGCATAGCTACATGCATTGCTGGCGCCATAAAACACCTGTTATTTTCCGTGCGACAAGCCAGTGGTTTGCCGGCATGGACCGAGACAACAGCTCTGGCAACAGCTTGCGAAGCATGGCGTTAAAGGCGGTGGAAGATACTCAGTTTTACCCCGCATGGGGCCGTGCACGCCTGCATGCCATGATCGCCAACCGACCTGACTGGACCTTATCGCGTCAACGTCAATGGGGCGTTCCAATGGCGTTCTTTGTTCACAAGGAAACCGGAGAGCTACACCCCCGCACACCTGAGCTCATGGAAGAAGTGGCCAAACGCATCGAGAAAAATGGAATCGAGGCCTGGCAAAACCTAGACATTCAAGAGCTACTTGGTGATGATGCTCCCTACTACGAAAAAAACCGCGACACACTTGACGTCTGGTTTGACTCGGGCAGCACGCATGCCACGGTCCTAGGTGGTAAAGACGACCCCGAAATCAAAGGCTCCCATTCTGAACAACTTGCCTGGCCGGCTGATCTGTACCTTGAGGGCTCAGACCAACACCGTGGGTGGTTCCACTCTTCGCTCTTAACCGGATGCATGCTGTACGGACGCGCCCCCTATAAGGCACTGCTCACTCACGGTTTTGTCGTAGACGGAAAAGGCCGAAAAATGAGCAAGTCAGTGGGTAACGTGATTGGCCCACAGAAGATTGCGGACACCATGGGTGCTGAAATACTGCGCTTATGGACAGCCTCAACCGATTACTCGGGTGAACTGTCTATCTCGGACGAAATTCTAAAACGCGTTGTAGAAAGCTATAGACGTATTCGCAATACCTTGAAGTTTCTACTGGGCAACTTGGCTGATTTTGACATCAGCACAGAGGGTATCCCTGTAGACGAACTACTTGAAATTGATCGTTATGCGTTAGCGATGACCTCAACCATGCAACAAGAGCTGCTAGCCAGTTACGAGGTTTACGAATTTCACCCCATCGTTTCCCGTTTGCAGATTTTCTGCTCGGAAGACTTAGGGGCGTTTTATCTGGATGTACTGAAAGACCGTCTGTACACGGCCGCACCAAATAGCCATGCACGGCGCTCTGCCCAAACGGCCCTACACCACATTACGCACAGCTTATTGAAACTGATGGCACCCATTCTTTCCTTTACCGCCGAAGAGGCATGGAAAGACTTACACGGTTCCAACCAGCCCTCAGAAACCATTTTCACTGAAGTATTTCACCCAATACCTGATGTCAATCAACAAGCAGAGCTAGTCGAGAAATGGGCCCGCTTGCGCGCTGTACGCTCTGAGGTCATGCGTCGTATAGAAGACGTACGTAGCACAGGCAAGGTAGGATCTTCTCTTGCTGCAGAGATTGATATTTATGCAGACGGCCATGATTACGATCTTTTAGACAGCCTAAAAGATGACCTTCGTTTCATCATGATCGTTTCTCGAGCCACCTTGCATCGGGGCGAACTCCGAGTTGTGGTTGAGGCAAGTGAAGCCGAGAAATGCGAGCGTTGTTGGCACCATCGCCACGATGTGGGCTCGGACACCGAACACCCTTCCATCTGCGGTCGTTGTGTAGAAAACCTCGTTGGATCGGGTGAAACACGATCTTATGCATAAACCGTTAGCTGAAACCCGCCCAGCACCCGCTAAACGTGAATTTTGGCTATGGCTAACATTCGCTGCGGTGCTGGTCGTGGCAGACCAACTTAGCAAAAACTATTTCAATGCCAAACTGCTGTATGCCGAACGTTGGCATATCTTGCCTTTTTTCGACTTCACGCTGCTCTATAACCCCGGTGCGGCGTTCAGCTTCTTAGCCGATGGCGCAGGTTGGCAGAAATGGTTTTTTGTTGGTATTGCGGGTATTGCCGTCACCTTAATCGTCTATTGGTTACGACGACACCCTGAGCAACGCGTGTTTTGCACCTCGTTGAGCTTAATTTTAGGCGGTGCAGTCGGTAACGTCATTGACCGTCTCTTGCACGGCCATGTTATCGACTTTTTGCTTTTTTATTGGAAAGATTGGTATTTCCCAGCCTTTAACGTGGCTGATGTGGCAATCACTTGCGGTGCAATACTATTGATTTTGGACGAGTTTACGCGTCTACGGCGCCAGCGCATCAACGACGATGCGTCTGAGTCAGACCATACCTAAGAGTCTATCTCCTATGCTCGATCTTAAGAATAAACACCTAATTTTTGGCCTTACGGGTGGCATCGCCTGCTATAAAATAGCCGAACTCGTTCGTCGAGCCAAAGAGCACGGCGCAACCATTGATGTGGTGATGACTTCGGCTGCCGAGCAATTCATTACACCAGTGACCATGCAAGCCCTGTCGGGGCGCCCCGTTTACAGTAACTTATGGGATGCGCGCCCAAACGATAACATGGCTCACATTCAACTCAGCCGCAATGCTGATGCCATTTTAATTGCCCCAGCCAGCACTGATTTCATAGCAAAGCTTGCTCATGGCTTCGCTGACGACTTACTTAGCACCTTATGCGTTGCTAAAGGAAACTGCCCGCTGTTAATTGCTCCTGCAATGAACCGAGAAATGTGGGCTCACCCTGCCACGCAACGTAATATCGAGCTGCTTAAGCAAGACGGTACCACGGTGTTTGGTCCAGGCAGCGGAGACCAAGCATGCGGCGAAACCGGTGATGGCCGCATGTTAGAGCCCCACCAATTACTTAGCGAGCTCATTGCTTATTTCCAGCCCAAATCGCTTGCCGGTAAACGAGTGCTTATTACAGCAGGCCCTACCGTAGAGACCATTGACCCCGTCCGTGTCATCACTAATCGCTCGTCAGGGAAAATGGGTTACGCCATTGCTCGGGCGGCTCACGAAGCGGGCGCACTTGTTACCTTAGTGTCTGGCCCTGTTGCCCTAGAGACACCCTATGGGGTAAGCCGCATTAGCATCGATAGCGCAGCTCAAATGCACAGTGCCGTGATGGCTAATGCCAATAATTCTGACATTTTTATTGCCGTTGCCGCCGTTGCCGATTGGCATGTCGTTAATGCCAGTGATCAAAAATTGAAGAAAAACGCTCAACAAGATGCTCCTGCACTTGAGTTTGCACCTAATGCTGACATTCTTGCTGACGTTGCAGCACTGCCATCCCCCCCTTACTGTGTCGGCTTTGCGGCCGAAACCGAATCGCTAATCACCCACGCCGAGCAAAAGCGCTTACGTAAAGGCGTACCGTTATTGGTGGGAAATTTGGCGCAACGCGCCATGAATGCGGACGACACCGAACTGATTCTCTTCGATGACAAGGGCCATAATGCTTGGCCTGCTAAACACAAACTGGCGGCTGCGCGTGATTTAATCCAACACATTGCTCAGCAGCTTTAACGACTGATTACGTTTATTTATGCAAACTGTAGAACTAAAAATACTCGACGAGCGCATGCGCGCTGATTTACCGACTTATGCTACATCGGGCTCAGCCGGTTTAGACCTCCGGGCTTGCATTGATCGCCCCCTTAACTTAGCCCCTGGTGAAACCACACTTATTCCAACGGGGTTAGCGATGCACTTAGGCGATAGTGGCTACGCCGCGATGATATTACCCCGTTCGGGTTTAGGCCATAAGCACGGTATCGTCTTGGGTAATCTAGTGGGTTTAATTGATTCAGACTACCAAGGCCCATTAATGGTATCCATGTGGAACCGAGGCACCGAACCCTTTACGGTTGAGCCGCTAGAACGTATCGCACAAATGGTGATCGTACCCGTTGCACAAGTTAACTTTTCCGTCGTCGACGAGTTCGATCAAAGCCAACGCGGTGCCGGTGGCTTTGGTAGCACCGGCACCCGATAAGTCTCAGCTAACACACGATAGCGTCTCGACTGTTTCTGACGCTACGGCGGCATCGCCCTGCATTTGCTGACTTAGCACATCAACAAACTCAGCTTGAAGTTGTTGATGTGCTTTAACCAAGCCCACAACCCCCACCCCCGCATCAGCACGTAAACTGATGCGGCAAAGCGCCGTTTTCGCATCGAAGTTATTGGGACTTAAACGCCAAGATAGATCTTGACGTACATACTGCTCGAAAACCGAATCGAAACGCTGCACTTCCACATCAATACGCCAATACGGAAGCCCATCTTCAGAGCGGCTTATTTCGGCGCTGGGCACCCCAAGCCGCTGGCTAAGCCCTGCGCTTAAGGCTTGATGTAACTCATCAGCTAACGGTGAAGCCCATTGGTAATCATTTAGAACCTGAACTTCTTGACCGTCCGATTGCGTCAGTATAATGTTGCGCCTGTCAAACTGAGTAGGCACGTTGATGGCCTGCACCAATACAGCTTTTGTTGAGGTCGGCCCTAAAGGCTCTAGTGCCGCTTCAGACTGCAGACTAAAATGGCGAGTGAGCGATGTTGAAGCGCAGGCACTTAATGCCAGAGCCAATGCTACGCCTACATAGGCTTTTCTCATCGACGAGACTCCGGTAATTTATCGGCTGGGCGTCCACGTAGCAACGACGAAGGCTGACTTTGAAGGTCAGACGCCAGATCGTTTAACGAACGTAACGCTCGATTCATTTCATGTAAGGTTTGCTCTAAGCTTGAGGCCATCGGTGAGCCATCGGACAAGATCTCCTCAATACGCCCTAATGCGCTTTCTGCGGACTCCAAGGCACTGCCCACTCCCGGCACTACGGTACTCTGAAGCTCTTGAATTAACTGAGCCAAGCTCGTTAGGCCCTTATTAAGCGACTCGGCGGTTTCTTCTAGCGGCATCGATTCGATTTTGTTCACAATATTGGTGAACTGCTGCTGTAAGCGATCGAAGTCCCCTCTGATAACAGGTAACTGCACAGGCGTTTGCTGTGGATCAAACTCTGCGGGCCTCGCGTTGGGGAAGAAATCCAAAGCAATGAACTGCTGCCCCGTCAGTAGACTTGCTGCCCGCATTTGAGCGCGCAGCCCGTTATCAACCATGCCTTTAAGCAGTACCCCCATTGGCTCTTTATCTGCCGCTGAACGCTCTTTGACATAGTCATACACCGCCCCTAAGCGTAGCGGGAACACGTCGGCACGAACGACTGTATAAAAGCGTTGCTGTTCATGATCAATATGAAGCTTAATCTCGGTCACGTTACCTAACTCAAGGCCTTGGAAATCGACCGGAGCCCCGACGGACAATCCTCTAACACTTTGATAGAGGTGGAACTCGATTTCAAGAGGATCACCATCTGGCTCGGCTAAAGCCAAGCTTTCGGAAGGAAACAACTCGAACTCGTTCGCCGCATCAGAAGGAGCTGATTGAACATCAGAACCTCGGCTAAATGCCACGCCACCCGCCAACGCAGAAACCACCGACGTGGTTTTAACCTTGAATCCCGTAGCGTCCATGGACATATTAATGCCGCTTACATTCCAGAAGCGAGAGTCGGTATCGACAAATCGATCGTTCGGGGCGTCAATAAATACTTGTATTTTTACACCATGGCCATCGTCTTCCAGACCGTGACCTATTACTTGACCTACCTTTGTACGTTTAAAATAAACAGGAGAGCCGATCTCAAGAGACCCCAAATCGGGTGCGGTTAAGGTCAGACGCGTACCGGGACGCGCACTGTTAATTTCTGGCGGCTGCTCTAAGCCTTCAAAATCGGTAACGGCTTCAGCTTGCTCATCAACCTCGGTAGGCGCATCAACACTAATATACGCCCCTGATAATAAGGTACCCAAACCCGACACGCCGCTTAGACCCAATCGTGGGCGTACTACCCAAAACTTGGACTGTTCTTGCGTAATGTATTCAGCGCCTTCCTTTTTTAACTGTATGTGTACCTGCACATGCTTACGGTCAGGCGCTACGGTAATCTGGGTTACATCACCGATCACGACATCGCGGTAACGTAATTTCGTTTGCCCTACCTCTAAGCCCTCTGCCGATGCAAAACTAACGGTAACCGTTGGGCCAACGTAAAACCAATCTTTGAATAATAAAGACGCTCCAGCGATTAGCGCAATAATAGGCACCAACCAAATCCATGAGAAGCGAGAGTTCCGCGTCACCCGCATGGGCTGACGGACTGGACGTGCAGTCGCTGAAGAGTCGTGTTCTTGTTCGCTCATTATTTACCCAAACGATTGAAAAACGGTAGAGGTTCAATAGGTGTCTGATAGGTTTGAACACGCTGGTCCCATCCTACCCGTGGATCGAAGCTTAAGGTGGCAAGCATCGTTAATACTACGACCAAGCCAAAACTTACAGCAGCAGGCCCTGCGATAACTTGTGAAACGCCCGGAAAATTAGCCATGGCCCCCATCAACACCACAACGAATACGTCCAACATGGACCACTGACCGATGAATTCGATCACCTCGTACATCCGAGTTCGCTTACGTTGAGCCACCCTTCCGCGCCACGTATTATCGACCAACAATAACGCCAAAACAAAAAGTTTAGTAATGGGCACGGCAACGCTAGCTGCAAAGACAATAATGGCCAAATCAGGAGAGCCACTTTGCCACAATGTAACCACACCCCCTAAGATGGTGTGATCCGATACCCCAAAAGGACTGCGTATCTGCATGATTGGCAGGACATTGGCAGGCACATAAAGCGCCATCGCAGCCACCAGCAGCGCCATCGTCTTTGTACGCATATTCGGCTTACGCTTATGAAGCTGACCAGCACAGCGTTGGCATACCTCATCGTCGGTGTCAGGGCTTTGAGCGAGACCGCATTCTGAACAGGCCACATAATACGCTGGATCGAGCTTATCCGCCTTGTCGATAACAATCTGCGCATCAGCAGCCATTTTCCATAAACGACGGGAATCCAGTTTCACCGTCGCGGTGTACACCAGCATTAATACAGCATAGGCCCAAATACCGAAGCCCAACTCGATACGAGCAAGCCCAGCAAACTTTACCAAGGCCACAAGAACACTTAAAAACACAACGGGCACCATCGACCAATGCTCTAACAGTGCCATTGCGCGCATACTAAAGGCGAACTCGGTTGTCGCGCGTCGTTTTTGAATTAGCTGTAATGCTCGGAACCGAAGCAATAACAAAAACAAGGGGAACCACACACCCATTAATCCGGCCATGATAGAGAGCGAGTAATGGCCTTGCTGCCAAGTTAACCATAAGGCAGATGGTAAGTTGGGACTGATCGTCTTACCTTGAAGCGTTAAATGCACTAAAGGCGTCAGGTTAGCAATCGCAAATAAAACAAGGGCTCCGAAGACCAATGCTAGCCAATCGCTAACCTTGAACTTAGAGCCCTTAAATAAAACGAAAGCACAGTGAGTACAGACTGCCGATTCACCTGCTCGCACAGACACCTCGGTATGCAAGGCATCACAATGCGGGCAGGCTACTAACAGCGGTTGACCCATCGGTTAATCAATAAGCTCCGCTTCGGGATGCGACGGAGACGGGTGCCCAGTGTTATTGGTCGAGTCGTCATCGCCCCCATTTGCAAAGATCAAGATCACCTTGCCTTGGTCGTCTACATCGACCTCGACTTGTCCTCCGTTGCTAAGGCGACCAAACAACAATTCATCGGCCAGTGCACGACGAATTGTGTCTTGGATTAGCCTGTGCATTGGGCGCGCGCCCATCACAGGATCAAAGCCCTCTTTGGCCAAATGCTCACGCAACGAATCCGTGAAACTGACCTCAACACGACGCTCGTTAAGCTGATGTTCAAGTTGAAGCAAGAACTTATCAACCACAAGCAAAATAACGTCGCGAGACAAGGGTTTAAAGCCGATGATGGCATCTAAGCGATTACGGAACTCGGGGCTAAACATACGCTTCAGATCCGCCATTTCATCGCCTGCGGATTTAGGACTCGCAAAACCAATACTGTTCTTGCTTAAGGCTTCAGCCCCCGCATTCGTGGTCATGATCAAAATGACATTACGGAAGTCAGCCTTACGCCCGTTATTATCCGTTAAGGTGCCGTGGTCCATCACTTGAAGCAAAATGTTATAGACATCAGGATGCGCTTTTTCAATCTCGTCGAGTAACAACACACAATGCGGTTGCTTCGTCACCGCCTCGGTTAGCAACCCACCCTGATCAAACCCGACGTACCCCGGTGGTGCACCGATGAGTCGTGATACGGTATGCCGCTCCATGTACTCGGACATATCGAAACGCAAGAGCTCGATGCCCATCACAAACGCTAACTGTCGGGCAACCTCGGTTTTTCCTACGCCAGTGGGGCCTGAGAACAGAAAAGACCCAATGGGTTTATCAGGGCGCCCCAGACCAGAACGCGACATTTTGATCGCCCCAGCCAACGCCGCAATGGCCTCATCTTGGCCGAAGACGACCGTACTCAAATCGCGACCAAGAGTGGCGAGTTTGTTTCGATCATCCGACGATACATTTTGCGGCGGAATGCGCGCGATTTGCGCGATCGTCGCCTGTATGTCTTGCTTACCAATGGTTTTCTTTTGTCGAGAGCGTGGGAGCAGGCGTTGAGCGGCCCCTGCCTCGTCGATCACGTCAATGGCCTTATCGGGCAGAAAACGATCATTAATATGACGCGCCGCCAATTCGGCAGCCGCTGAAATAGCGGAGGCGGTGTAACGTACACCATGATGCTCTTCGAAATGGCTTTTTAGACCACGTAGAATTTGTACGGTCTCGGCCACGGTGGGCTCAACCACATCCACCTTCTGGAAGCGACGAGAGAGAGCGTGATCTTTCTCGAAAATTCCACGATATTCACTGTAAGTGGTGGCACCCATGCACTTCAACTGACCCGAGGACAGCGCTGGCTTTAATAAATTGGACGCATCCAACGTACCGCCTGAGGCTGAGCCCGCACCAATTAACGTATGAATTTCATCAATAAACAAGATGGCATTTTCATCGTCGTTAAGGTCTTTCAGCACCGCTTTTAAGCGTTGCTCAAAATCACCTCTGTACTTTGTGCCCGCTAATAGTGCTCCCATATCAAGCGAATAAACCACCGCATTGGATAAGATATCAGGTACGTCTCCCGATATAATGCGAAGCGCCAGCCCTTCGGCGATGGCGGTTTTACCTACACCGGCTTCGCCAACCAGCAAGGGGTTGTTTTTCCGACGGCGGCATAAAATTTGAATAACACGCTCGACCTCTTTCTCGCGACCAATTAGCGGATCAATGCGCCCACGCCCTGCCTCATCGTTGAGGTTGGTCGTGTAAAGATCCAAAGGCGACTTTTGTTGGTCGGTAGCACGGCTTGACGCTGTCTCAGAGGCCGGATTACCACGTGACGATGATGCCTGCGCTGTGGGTGGCGTTGGAGCAGGGTCATTTTGGGCTTTAGCAATGCCATGTGATAAGTAATTAACCACATCAAGGCGACTAATGCCCTGCTGCTGTAAATAGTACACAGCATGGGAATCTTTTTCGCCATACATGGCCACCAGAACATTTGCGCCGGTCACTTCCGTTTTAGCACTATTACTGGAGGACACATGCATAATGGCACGCTGGATGACACGTTGAAAACCCAGTGTGGGCTGAGTGTCTACCTCGCCTTCACCTGGAAAAATAGGTGTGTTTTCGCTGATGAATTTGCGAAGGTTTTTTCGAAGGGCGTCGGTATCGGCAGCGCATGCGCGTAGCACCTCAAGGGCTGCCACATTTTCTAGCAACGACAGCAACAGGTGCTCAACCGTGATAAATTCATGGCGCGCAGCACGGGCTTCAACGAAGGCCATGTGCAGACTGACTTCAAGTTCTTCGGAGATCACGCTTCCTCCTACACGGCGAGAATTAATACGACTAGGTAGTCCTATTCTATGACTAATTGACGTTAAAGTAACAACCCTGCGTCAAATTAAGGACAAACTCTACTATTCAGGGGCTGGTTCCATAATACATTGAAGCGGATGTTCACGTGCAACCGCAAGCTGACGAACTATTTCAACTCGGGTGGCTGCGATATCTCGCGGATAAATGCCACAGACTCCACGCCCCTCATGATGCACTTTTAGCATAATACGCTCAGCCTCATCCTCAGACTTGCTGAACACTCGTCGTAGTACAGCGACGACAAACTCCATTGGCGTGTAATCGTCGTTAAGTAATACGACTTGGTACATCGGGGGCGGTGCTAACTGCGTTGTTTCGCGTTCAACCACCGCTTCTTTTTGATTGGCTAACTGTATAGTCATGGAGAACTAGGTAATTTCCATAGTTGATGATTTAGGCAAATTTCATCATTATCAGATTAATCAAATCAAGTCTTTGTTATTTACAAACTTAATTTGGGCTTATGGGAGTTTCATTACTACCATAGATCACGTAACTTATTTTCGATGAGAGGCAGTTCGAATGTCTGATTTAAATACGGCCACCACCAGCAGCACTGGGGACGAACAAAAGTTATCAGGTACCGTTAAGTGGTTCAATGACGCCAAAGGTTTCGGTTTTATCACGCCTGATAACGGCGGCGAAGATCTCTTTGCGCACTTTTCGTCCATTCAAATGAACGGTTTTAAAACCCTAAAAGAAGGCCAAAAGGTGTTGTTTGAAATCGCTCAAGGCCCTAAAGGGCAACAAGCACTTAACATTACAGCAGGGTAACTCCTCTCAATCATAAGAGCATACGTAGCTTGACACAAACTATGCAACAAACTCAGTCAGGGCGAATTCGCCCTGCTTCTGTTTTTACGGCACTGCTCTTGGCAGCCTTGTCGTGGATAAGCCCACACACGCTAGCCCAAGCAACGCCAGTATCAAAAACAGCCATCACAACCATTACGGTGAATAAGCAACCCATCGCTGTTGAAATTGCTCGTACACCCTCTGAGCGCTCGATAGGCCTGATGCATCGCGACCATCTGGCGGCTAATGAAGGTATGCTATTTGTGTTTGAACACACAGCCAGACACTGCTTTTGGATGAAGAACACACTGATACCATTAAGCATCGCCTTCATCGACGAGCAAGGCAAAGTGATTAATATCCGGGATATGCAAGCGCATAGTCTAGAGTCGCACTGCCCTGACCTTCCGGTTACTTATGCACTAGAAATGAATCAGGGTTGGTTTGAACGACATGACATTTCAGCAGGTACGATACTTCAAGACTTGCCCACGCCTTAAATACAAGCACGTCGGGTATTGTATTCGCTAAGTCTCTGATCTTTATTATTATAGTATGTACCGTGCATAATAGGCTAACTGGCTGTACAACACGATTCATAAACTAAAAACCTCGCTCATCCCATTAGGGTTGAGCGAGGTTTTTTATACGGTTCGCTATTAACGAACCAAGGCATTACTTAAGCAAAGTTGCTTGCAGCAAAATCCCAATTCGCCAAGTTCCAGAAGTGCTCTAGGTACTTAGGACGCGCATTGCGATAGTCGATGTAGTAAGCATGTTCCCATACATCACAGGTCAACAGTGCAACGTCATCGGTTGTTAATGTAGTAGCAGCATTGCTGGTGTTAACAATATCAACAGTACCGTCAGTTTTCTTAACAAGCCATGTCCAGCCTGAACCAAAGTTACCAATGGCTGACTTAGTGAACGCGTCTTTGAAAGCGTCGAAACTGCCCCACTTAGCATTGATAGCAGCAGCCAATGCACCCGTTGGCTCACCGCCACCATTTGGGGACAAGCTATTCCAGTAGAAAGTGTGGTTCCACACTTGAGCGGCATTATTAAATACACCACCTGACGATTTCTTAACCACGTCTTCGAGCGACGCATTCTCTAACTCAGTACCGGCTACTAAATTATTGAGATTCGTAACATAGGCTTGATGATGTTTGCCATGATGGAACTCAAGCGTTTCTTTAGAGATATGAGGCTCAAGCGCTGTGAGTTCATAGGGAAGAGCAGGAAGAGTAAAAGCCATGTTCAATTCCTTTAGGATAATCTGTTGCCGATGCCCACATGGCATCGATCGTTGTTAAAGCAAGGCATGCTTTCTTTTGATTTCAGCCAGCAAGTTTCCACGCGCTAACTGAATAGCAATTTGGTCGCTAACATTTAAGTCTAACGCATTTTTCGCAATTTGCCCTGTTTCATCTCGAACAATAGCATAGCCGCGATCCAGAATACGCATTGGGCTTAGGGCTTGAAGGGTCTGTTCGCTGATTAACAGGTGCTGACGTTGACGCTTTAACTCTCGCCCTACGCTTGACTGCAAAGCCTGTAAATGCTGCTGCAGTTGCCTTTGCTGAGTGTGCGTCGTGGGCAAGGTTCGAGCCAAACGTTGCTCCAACTGCTGAAAATGATGGCGCCGTCGCTCTTGATCTCGTCGCATTACGCTATCAACATTCCGGCTTAATGCCCGTAACCGTTCGCGCTGATACGTTAAACGTTGTTCGGGTGAAATCAGTGCGGCCAAGGTCTTGTCCAAGCGCAACGCTGCTCGCTCTAAGGTACGAACTTGCCGTTGCCCCAAGGCTCGAATTAACCCCTGCAAGTGCTGCATACATTGAGCATGACTATGACCCGCCATCTCGGCCGCTGCCGTTGGCGTTGGGGCACGCAGATCGGCAACAAAATCAGCGATGGTGAAATCGGTCTCGTGGCCTACTCCACTAATAATGGGAATGGGCGATGCAGCAATTAATCGCGCCAGCAACTCATCGTTAAAACACCATAAATCCTCAATACTGCCGCCACCACGGACCAACAATAAGGTATCCACTTCGTTACGAGCGATCGCGCTCCCCAAGGCCTCACATAATTGGGTGGCCGCCGCAATCCCCTGTACGGGGGTGGGATACACCACGACAGCCACGTGCGGCAAACGGCGACGCATCGCAGTAAGCACATCACGTAGCGCTGCCGCCGACAGCGACGTCACGACTCCCACCGTTTTTGGCATGGTAGGAATGGGCAGTTTTCGTTGTGGATCAAAAAAGCCTTCAGCCTCTAGCTTGGCTTTTAGACGCAAAAAGGTTTCATGCAAATCCCCTAAGCCGGCCTTGCGCATAAGCTCAACTTGCAACTGATAATCGCCACGAGGCTCGTAAAGGGTGACATTCGCACGCAACTCGACTTGCTCGCCTACCTTAGGCACGAAACCCACTGCAGAGGCTCGTCCACGGAACATCACCGCGCGAACAGCCGCCTTTTCGTCCTTCACCGTGAAGTACCAATGCCCCGATGCCGCTTGCGTAAAGTTAGAGATTTCGCCTTTTACCCAGATCTGAGTAAATTGCGCCTCAAGCACCTGACTGACCTGTTTATTTAACTGCCCTACACTAATCACTAGCTCAGAGCGCATGCCCGTTACCTATTAAAAACATAAAATTTTCGTTGCTCACGCTCACACTGTCCACACCACTGCTAAGCTTGATTAAAAGCCAATGTTTCAATCGGATGACATGACTCTTTTTAACGGCGCTTTAAAAACACAGCGTAAGCCATTGATTACTATAAACTTAATGGAAAATATTTTATTGGCGATTTATTATCCATTGAACCTCTAAGCCTTAAACTGCTTATGTTCAAGCAAGCTTATGCACATCATTATCCACAGCTTTTGTGGATAGAGCTGCTAAAGCTATGACCTATAAGGTATTAATACCTATTCCTTATCTTTTACTTTACTAAGCCAAGCCCACAAAGAAGGGCTATGGCTTAGAATTATGCAAGTTATACCTAATCGCCAACCTAAGCGTTGACCAGTATAGTTGCTCAGTGTCTAAATACTCTAGCAAAACCCAATGCCTGAAACTGAATTCATTGCATTTTTTTAAGGAAGCACGTGGTTGCCTTACTTCAAGCTGCAGGTTGGCCTATTTGGCTTTTACTTGCCACGTCAATTGTCGGACTGGCCCTCATCATTGAGCGCCTAATGAATTTGCGCGAATCTCGCTATATCGGGGCTCAAAGCCTCAATGAAGCCTTCGAGTTGGCCAGCCACATTCACCCCCACGCCCAACGCTTGCACGAGTTGGAACAGCACGTCGGATTCGGCCGTATTGCAACCAGTCTCATTTCCTTGCGCGACCAGGCCGAACACAGCCGCTTACAAACTGCCGAACAACTTGGTCGTGAAATTAGCTTTAGCTTACAACGCTACCTTCCAGCCTTAGCAACAGTGGCTGTCATCGCTCCGCTACTGGGCTTATTCGGCACCGTTATTGGCATGATTGAACTCTTTGGCTCTTATCAGCCTCAGGGTAGCGACCCCTCACAGTTAGCCAGAGGAATATCCATTGCCCTCTACAACACGGGATTTGGCATTCTAATCGCGATTGTCGCCCTAATCGCTCATCGCTATTTCAGCTCTAAAGCTGAATACATCTTGCATAGGCTAGAGTTCGAGGCAAGCCGGCTGAATCGTTTTTTAGAATCCGTTGCTCGATGAATTTCAAACCACGCTTTTCGTCCCGCTCCGAAATGATTGACATCAATGTCATTCCGTTAATTGACGTGTTACTGGTGATGCTCATTTTTTTTGCTGCCACCACCACGTTCACGACCATTAACGAGCTATCGATTAACTTACCGGCAAGCAACGTTAATGCGGTAGCACAGGACGCCAACCTTCTCGCCATTAGCCAAGATGGGCAGTACGCCCTAAATGGCCAAGCCCTACTCGGCACCAGCCTTGACGACTTACAGCTTGCTTTTTCCACTCTTGCCCCCAGCCAACCACTTATCATTTACGCTGATGTCGCCACCCCTCACGCTAGCGTCATGCGAGTTTTGGAAGCGGCGCAGAATAGCAACCTCGCAAAACTGAGTTTTGCCACTCGACATACACCATGAAAAACCGCCAGAAACTAGACTCACAGCTTCATCGTCTATGGCAACGCAAAGGGCTACTAAGCACCCTGTTGACACCGCTATCCTTCTTGGTGGGTTGCTATACTCGCTACAAAAGAAAACGGTACGAAAGCGACGTTTCACAGGTTTTTTATAGCCATACCCCCGTTATTGTGGTGGGAAATTTAATCGTAGGTGGCGCGGGAAAAACGCCGGTGGTCATGGCGCTTATTGATGAATTACGTGCAGCGGGCTATACCCCTGGCGTTATTAGTCGTGGTTACGGCGTACAAGTCGGCCCTGAGGCTCGCAGCACTAAACACCATCACGAGGCAGCATTTTTGGGCGATGAACCTGCTCTCATCCACCAACAAAAACAAGTGCCGGTTGCCGTTCACCCGAAACGAGCAGAAGCACTGAAGGCATTGAACAGCGACTTCCCTGAGGTTGATGTGGTCATTTCGGATGACGGGCTACAGCATTTAGCGCTCGGTCGATGCGCTGAAATTATTGTGCAAGACCAGCGTGGAATCGCGAATGGCCGCTTGTTACCCGCAGGCCCCCTACGTGAAACACCGGATCGGCTCAAGCATGCCACTCTTATCGTTACCCAGATCACCGCTGATCAAGCCTTTGAACAGCACGCTTCCGCAATCGGGCCAACGCCTACGGCACAAATGCGTTTATGGCCAAGCCTGTTTAGGCAATTGCAAACCGGAAACACACTGCCCTTAAACGAAGCGGTGCACCAGTTCAAAGGCAAAAAAGTTGCTGCTTGCGCCGCCATCGGCCAACCACGGAGATTCTTCATTATGCTAAAGGCCTCCGGGTTCACACTCAGCTGTACTGAGGCGTTCCCCGATCATTACGACTACAAAAGCTCCCCTTTTTCGGACATTGAGGCCGATTTCATATTCATTACAGCCAAAGATGCCGTAAAATGCAGAAAATTCGATGACCCTAGACTGTGGGTTGTCGAAACAGAAACCCAGTTTTCCAGCACCGATTGGGCCGACCCAGTGCTTTCCTTACTGGCCAACCACTAAAGCTTCGACAGTAAATACCTAAGCCACCTACAAGCGATACTCGCTCAGGGTTACACTGCCAGCTAATTTTATTTTCTTCGAACCGGAGCTCTATATGGAACCTCGTTTAATTGAGATCTTGGTTTGCCCAATTTGCAAAGGCAAGTTAGCGCATGACCGCACTAATCTTGAGTTAATTTGTAAAGCCGATCAACTTGCTTTTCCCATCCGTGATGGTATTGCCATCATGCTAAGTTCTGAAGCACGAAACCTAGAAGCACCCGATACGCCCGCATGAGTTTTATCACCATCATCCCCGCTCGTTTAGCCTCATCTCGATTGCCCAATAAAGCGTTACTCGACATTGGTGGCAAGCCCATGGTGGTACGCACCGCTCAGCAGGCCAGTCAATCAAAAACCACTCGCATCATCATTGCTACCGACAGCCCTGAAATTCAGAAGGCGGTGCAAGCCGAAGGTTTTGAGGCCCTATTAACCAGCCCTGACCACCCTACTGGCACAGATCGCTTAGCCGAAGTGGTTCAAACCTTGAA
This sequence comes from Paenalcaligenes sp. DL 463, assembly GCF_057475185.1. NCBI lineage: Bacteria > Pseudomonadati > Pseudomonadota > Betaproteobacteria > Burkholderiales > Alcaligenaceae > Paenalcaligenes > Paenalcaligenes sp. DL 463. The sequence continues at coordinate 1,923,811 of NZ_JBYBKX010000001.1, forward strand.
TCTAGCGTCAGATGAGATTGTGGTTAACGTACAGGGTGATGAACCGCTTATCGAGCCTGCTTTGATCGACCAAGTGGCCGACACCTTGCAACAGTCCAAAACAGCGGCCATTGCTACCATTGGCGTGCCCATTATTGAGGCTGAGGTGTTATTCAACCCCAATATCGTAAAAGTCGTGCTAGACCATTCGCAACACGCCCTGTATTTTTCTCGTGCGCCCATTCCTTGGGCTCGAGATGCGCTGGCTGATGGCGAACAACGCTTGGCAGCGAACCTACCGGCTCTGCAACACGTAGGGCTATATGCCTACCGTGTTAATTTTCTTCAGCAGTTCCCCTCGCTTAGCCGCGGAGCACTGGAGAGCACAGAGTCTTTAGAACAGTTACGAGCACTCGAAAACGGTTATAACATCGCTGTTAGTACCGCTGATTGTCCCCCAACCCCCGGCGTGGATACCGCAGAAGATCTCGCTCGGGTGCGCGAAATATTTATAAATCGGTTATAAACGAAATTTTGTGCGCAGCTTCCGAGTGGAAACTACGCGCTCCAATGCTGCATAGCAGCATGAACGTATAACGTCTAAACCATTGTTTTAGGAGAAACTTATGCGACTGATTCTACTCGGTCCACCGGGAGCTGGAAAAGGCACCCAAGCAACATTCATCACCGAAGCGTTCTCAATTCCACAGATCTCTACCGGCGATATGTTACGGGCAGCCGTTAAAGCTCAAACTCCATTAGGCGTGGAAGCCAAGGAAATTATGGATGCGGGTGGTCTGGTATCAGACGATATTATCATCGGACTAGTACGCGACCGCCTGCAACAAGACGACTGCAAAAATGGTTACTTGTTTGACGGCTTTCCTCGTACGATTCCACAAGCTGATGCATTAAAAGACGCCAACGTTAAGCTGGATTTCGTAATCGAAATTGATGTGCCCAGCGAGGACATTATTGAGCGTATCAGCGGCCGACGTGTACACCCCGCCAGCGGTCGTTCCTATCATGTGCGCTTTAATCCACCTAAAGTCGCTGATGTCGACGATGTAACAGGCGAACCTTTAGTTCAACGCGACGACGATAGTGAAGAAACGGTACGTCATCGTCTAACGGTTTATGAGAACCAAACGCGCCCTTTGGTTGAGTACTACTCTAGCTGGGCAAAATCAGGCGAGCCACAAGCTCCCCAATACCGTAAAATCTCAGGATTGGGTTCGGTAGATGAAATCAGACAGCGAGTTCTTGACGCGTTACGTTCATAAACGTAGCTCGTAAGCGACCTGTTTTCAATCCGGCTCATTAGGCCGGATTTTTTGTAAGGACGAGTCATGCAAGTCAAAAACCATACCTTCGTCGTCACTGGTGGGGCCTCTGGGCTAGGTGCGGGAACTGTCAAAGCTCTTAGTCAACAAGGCGCACAAGTGCTAATTGCCGATATTCAAGATCAGGCAGGTCAGGCCCTTGCTACCGAGCTTGGTCAGCACTATGTGCACTGCGATGTCAGTAACCCTTCCGACGCTCAGAAGGTTATCGATGCCGCATGTGAGCTAGGCTCGTTCTACGGCTTAATAAACTGTGCGGGCATCGCTCCCGCTGCCCGCACCATCAGCAAAGAAGCGGCTCATGATTTTGAGCTTTTTCATCACACCATTCAAGTGAACTTGTTAGGCACCTTCAACATGAATCGCCTAGCCGCCTTTGCAATGAGTAAGAACGAAGCGCTGGCTACCACAGAGCGCGGCGTGCTGATTAACACCGCATCCATTGCTGCCTACGAAGGTCAAATTGGCCAAATCGCTTATGCCGCCTCTAAAGGAGGTATCGTGAGCATGACCTTACCCATGGCGCGAGACCTAGCAGGTTTAGGCATACGCTGCGTGACGATTGCCCCCGGCATCTTTGCAACGCCGATGATGACAAGTTTCCCTCAAGATGTACAAGACGCGTTAGCGGCAAGCATCCCGTTTCCCTCTCGTCTAGGTCAGCCCGACGATTACGCGAAATTGGTGCTCAGCATCATTGATAACGAAATGCTTAACGGAGAGACCATCCGTCTGGACGGCGCCATACGGATGAGCCCACGTTAATATGAGCTTGCTTAAGTCTGCAGCAACCGTTAGCAGCTTCACGCTTCTATCGCGAATTACGGGATTAGCACGGGATATCTTAATCGCCCGCACCTTTGGTGCTGGCCCCTTAACCGATGCGTTCTGGGTTGCCTTTCGTATCCCCAATTTACTAAGACGCCTTTTTGCCGAAGGTGCATTTTCTCAGGCCTTTGTTCCCATCTTAGGTCAAGCTCGTAAACAAGAAGACCACGAACACGTACGCACACTACTGGACCGCGTCGCCACACTGCTTACCATCGCCGTTATGATCGTGACAGCGATAGGGGTACTGGCTACGCCGTGGGTCGTAAGCGCCATGGCCAGCGGCTTACGTGCCGCCGAGCGACAGGCCGAATTTAACGCTGCGGTATGGATGACACGGCTCATGTTCCCCTACATTGTGTGCATGTCTCTGGTTGCGTTTGCCTCTGGGGTGTTAAACACGTGGAGTCGTTTCGCTGTACCCGCTTTTACGCCCATACTGTTAAATCTCAGTATGATTGCCAGCAGTTTGCTGCTGGCTCAGTATTTTGACACACCCATTTATGCACTAGCCGTAGGGGTTATGCTTGGCGGCATCCTTCAACTGGCAGTGCAATGGAAAGCATTGGCCTCGTTAGGACTCGTGCCACGTTATAACGTATCACCAAAAAAAGCGTGGGCTGATCCCACAGTGCAGCGTATCCTACGGCAAATGCTGCCTGCCATTCTAGGCGTATCCGTTGCGCAAATCTCTCTGCTTATCAACACCAATATTGCCACGTGGCTACAAGCAGGAAGCGTGACATGGCTATCGTTTGCTGATCGTTTAATGGAGTTTCCCACCGCTTTATTGGGTGTCGCCTTAGGAACCGTACTGCTTCCCAAACTGTCTGCGGCGTACAGCAGTGGTGAAAAGCAGCACTATGCAGGATTGCTTGACTGGGGGTTGCGCACCGTCATTCTACTTGGCGTTCCCTGTGCAATGGCATTGGCATTAATATCCGATGCGCTGGTGGCAAGTTTGTTTCATTATGGTGCTTTCGAAGCCAGCGATGTGGAACAAACTCGCCTAGCGGTAGGCGCCTACTCGGTTGGCTTGCTGGGCTTACTGGCCATCAAAATATTGGCACCTGCCTTTTATGCCCAACAGGACATCAAAACTCCGGTACGAATTGCAATTGTGGTTTTAGTGCTAACCCAACTACTGAATATTTTTCTCGTACCGACTTTTGCCCACGCTGGCTTAGCGCTATCTATCGGTATCGGTGCCAGTTTTAACGCTCTCGCCCTACTTTATCTTCTGTATAAACGTGACATTTATGCACCACGCCCCGGATGGGGCCTGTTTCTGCTAAGGCTGCTACCCGCCTTAGCGCTATTGGGCCTTTGCCTTTGGGGCAGCCAGCACTATATCGACTGGATCGCTTTAGGCGAACGTCCATTTATACGCCTGTCCTACTTGGCTGGACTGCTAATCACCTGCGCTATCGCTTACTTTGTACCACTCTTCTTGTGTGGTTTTAGGCTTAGGCACTTTACAAAACCCAGCTAATCACCTAGAATAGCTGTCTTTGCCAATTAAACCTTACTGACTAATTACCTATATATGGCTAATACTGCACAAGCTCGTAAACGTGCCCGTCAAGCAGTTGCACGTAACAAACATAACGCAAGCATTCGTTCAATGCTGCGTACTTCTATCAAACGCGTTCGCGAAGCGATTGACGCTGGCGACCAAGCCGCTGCTAATGAAGTCTTTAGCAAAGCCTCAAGCATTATTGACCGCGTTGCTGATAAAAATATCATTCATAAAAACAAGGCCGCTCGTCATAAAAGCCGCCTAGCTTCTGCCATCAAGGCAATGGCTTCCTAATAGCCAGCTGGTTTTAATTGGCCATAGAAAAAGGGTGCATATGCACCCTTTTTTGCGTCTTGCTATTGTCTACAATAACGAGTCTCTACACCTCAAGCCCAGAAGTTTGAAGGTGATTATCTTGCGCAAAGCCCACCACAAATTTCCACGCTAAAGGCTCTAGCTCACGAAGGCGTGCATCAACCACTACGCAACGCACACCATCAATTAAACGTGGCACCACATACGGTGAATACGTCAAATGCCCACCCATAGAGCCTGCTGGCCTAAATTGGGACATCACCCCTGCCAAACGCTCAGCCCAATCACTAGGCCTAAAGCGTTGCCCTTCTAGTGTAACCCCATGTATTACCAGCTTTAATTGTTCCGTCATACGTTTCCAAGGTCGAACTGCATCCGATCGTTCGCGATGCCAAAAAACTCCCCCTAGCCGTATTGTATCCCATTGCACTCAATTACACACAGCAAGAACCAGACAGTAAATATAGAGCGTACAAACAAAAAACAGCAAGCAAATTTTGCCCAACGCTGCATGACAGGGTAATATGATTTCTTTTGTCTAGGGTTTGGTATGAACGGCACGGTCCAACAAGGCCCATTGCGGCACTTTTTGCAGTTTCGTGATTTAAGTAAAGACGAGATTCATTACGTCTTCAGTAGGGCTCGCTTAATCAAAGATAACTTCAAGCGCTATAAGCCTCATCACACCCTGCATGACCGCACCCTAGCCATGGTGTTCGAAAAAGCCAGCACACGGACTCGCGTGTCCTTTGAGGCTGGTATGTATCAGCTAGGCGGCTCTGTGATTAACCTGACGGCCACAGACTCTCAATTAGGACGCTCCGAGCCCATAGAAGATACCGCGCGCGTTATCTCGCGTATGGTTGATTTAGTCATGATTCGCACCTTTGAGCAAACTCGTATCGAACGTTTTGCCTCACACTCGCGGGTGCCTGTGATCAATGGGCTAACCAATGAATACCACCCTTGCCAAATACTGGCTGATATCTTTACGTATATCGAGCACCGAGGCAGCATTGAAGGTAAAACCGTAGCGTGGGTGGGCGATGGTAACAACATGGCCTACACCTGGTTGCAAGCGGCCGAACTCTTAAACTTCAAACTGCATATTTCTGCCCCCCAAGGCTACAACCTTGACCCAGAAATAACCGGTCAACCTGACAGCAGTATCTTTCAAGAGTTTTCTGACCCCATGCTGGCCTGCGAAGATGCCGATCTCGTCACCACTGACGTTTGGACAAGCATGGGCTTCGAAGAAGAGAATGAAGAGCGTCGCAAAGCCTTTGCCGATTGGTGTGTAGACAGCGAAATGATGCAGCAGGCCCATCCTGATGCATTGTTCATGCACTGCTTACCTGCCCACCGCGGTGAAGAAGTCAGCGGTGACGTTATTGACGGCCCTCAAAGCGTGGTATGGGACGAAGCCGAAAACCGTATGCATGTACAAAAAGCACTGATGGAGTTCTTACTGCTGGGCCAATTGGAAGATAATTCTTAAAGCTCAATACCCCGTCAACTCAAGACTCGACACGATGAAAAAAGCCTCGTTCTAGAACGAGGCTTTTTTACGGGTAACACAGTGAGGTAGGCGCTATAGAACATGAAGAGTGCCCTGTTACCTGCAGCACTCTTTGCCTAATAGCTAACGCAACTACTCTTCACTTTTAAGCTTAGGCATTTCCGCACCACCACCATCAGATAGCAACCCTGCTTGAGCATAGGTGAACAACTTGGAGCGTGTATCAACAATGTCCATATTACGCATCGTAAGCTGCCCAATGCGATCTCGTGGAGAGAAGGTGTCATCACCCTCTTTCTCCATGGTCAAACGCTCTGGTTTGTAACTAAGGTTAGGTGACTCGGTATTTAATAACGAGTAATCGTTACCACGACGTAACTCGATGGTGACCTCACCCGTAATAGCACGAGCCACCCAACGTTGCGCTGTTTCACGCAGCATAATGGCTTGGGGATCAAACCAACGCCCTTGGTATAACAAACGGCCTAAGCGTAAGCCATTCATTCGGTACTGCTCAATTGTGTCTTCGTTATGAATGCCAGACACTAGACGCTCGTAAGCAATATACAGCAGGGCCAGACCTGGAGCCTCGTAGATACCACGGCTTTTTGCTTCAATAATACGGTTTTCAATTTGATCGCTCATGCCTAAGCCATGGCGACCACCAATACGATTGGCTTCAAGCATTAACTCGACAGGGTTAGCGAACTCTTTGCCATTTAATGCAACGGGCTGCCCTTCTTCAAAGCGTACCGTAACCTCTTCGGCTTTGACTTCGACATCGTCACGCCAAAACGCCACACCCATAATCGGGTTCACAATCTTAATGCCGCTGTTCAAAAACTCTAAATCTTTAGCCTCGTGCGTTGCACCCAGCATATTCGAATCGGTTGAATACGCTTTTTCGGAAGACATTTTGTAATCGAAGCCATGCTCTTGCATGTACTCCGACATTTCAGAGCGCCCGCCCAGCTCGTCAATAAAGAGTTGATCTAGCCATGGTTTATAAATGCGCAACTGTGGGTTAGTTAATAAACCGTAGCGATAGAATCGCTCGATGTCGTTTCCTTTGTAGGTACTTCCATCGCCCCAGATATTCACATCATCTTGCTTCATCGCGGCAACCAGCATGGTTCCTGTCACAGCACGGCCGATAGGCGTCGTATTGAAATAGGTAACGCCTGCCGTAGAGACATGAAAAGCACCGCTTTGTAATGCCGCAATCCCTTCGGTAACCAACTGGTGTCGACAATCAATAAGACGAGCCTCTTGTGCACCATAATTAAGCGCTTGGCGAGGGATGACGTCGTAATCGGACTCGTCAGGTTGGCCCAAGTTCGCCGTGTAGGCGTAAGGAATGGCTCCTTTATTACGCATCCATAGTATGGCTGCACTGGTATCAAGGCCCCCCGAAAAAGCAATACCTACTTTTTGGCCTACTGGTAGAGATTCAATAATTGTTGTCGTCATTTGAAGGAATTTGGGTCGCAGTAAAAAGACAATAGTCTATTATATAGTCCCTGCACGCATACATACAGCCTTGGACAGGTTCTCGGCACATAATAGATGCGTTAACGTAGGTTAAGCGGCATAATGTGCCCTTATTTTTTGCGTATTCTGATTTTTAGGTGCTGCGGCCCTTTAGCGTTCACACAGGCATGAGTCTTTTTAATCCCTCGTCAGAGCTTCAATCCTATACCCTGCAGCAGCTTCGTGCCGCGACCCAAGCAGGAGGCGTTGCCAGTGTTGTGCTTAAAGGCCAAGGGAATGGGTTTTTTATACTAATTCATACACGTAGCGCTCAAACGGCCATTCTGGTAACCGCCCGCGGGCGACAACCCAGACAGTTTAAAAGCCCAATTCAAGCTTTTAGCGTATTACGAGATATGGGGATTATGGTGGGTAGTTTCGACCTTGCTCAATATTCGCCAGAGCAACACGAGGCGCCCCTTTTGCAGCAACAAACTCAGATCGCACCCGAACCCGATGTGGATTACACATGGAAAAATTTAGTGCACAAAATCAACGATAGTGCGCAAGGCACCTTTGACGAGCCTGAGTTAAAAGTCGACGATAAGCACGCCAAACAACTCTATGGTCGTCTTAATGGCCTAGGCGCAAAGCCAAGCAAATAGCAGTGCCTACCACCAATAGCGCGGCCAGCGTACAGGCCTACCGATATTATTAATTAACATGGCAAATAGCACCAATACCACAGCGCCCAGCAAGACGGGAAACACTAAATAAGACCAACCCATATTCATACTTAGCAGAACCACAATTGGATTTCCGCCAGCCGGAGGGTGTAAGGTTTGCGTTGCCATCATTAATACGATTGACAGCCCCACTGCTAAGCCCATGGCAAAGTGGCTATCCCAATTCAACTGAAAGAAAATCAGTCCAACCAACGTCGCCAGTAAATGCCCGCCAATCACATTGCGTGGTTGCGCCAAAGGCGCATCAGGAATGGCGAAAAGCAATACACACGTAGCACCAAAAGCTGCCATTAGTAGTTCGTATCCTGTTACTGCACTCATCCATGCAATTAACGCAATTCCGACCGTGCTACCTACCAACGTCTTGAGTAATTGAGCACCATTCGGCTTAGGCAAACGAGCCACCGGCATATTTTTAGACACTACTATCCTTATTCGCTGACAATTGAGAGCGAACATAATAGGATAAGGAAAACGGCCTGTCCAATACGGATCGCACGTTAAGCGCTACAGATCCGTTATATGCGCGAGTAACATCGCTGTCGCTTGTCTACGCCGCTAAACGCGGTTTACGTCAAACTCGGTTGAGAGGCGACAGACGACACAGCATGATTGACGGAGGCAATAAGCGGCCTTACCCCATTCAGCATATACTCCATCAGCTCGCGCACTGAGCGAATCGTTTCCCCAAAAGGCAAAGGCTCGGTGCCGCGGAAGAACAGACCCCGCTCTACGTCGCCCTCAAGCGCATAGGCCAATTGACGATCGATGCAAAACTGACCGCTTTTTGCCACGCCGTCTCGCAAACCACAATGCGCTAAACAGTCAAAACCCTCACTGCATGCACGAGGTTGCGCGACATCTTGCAACCGTTGCTGCTTATGCAAATAAGATGCTAACCAAGGTGTCAACACCGCCCGAGCGGGTAAGCCTGCCACGCTCATGAACGTAACGGTGTCTTCCGCTTTTGCTTGGGCTAGAACACGTTTAAAGTTAGGGTGGGCATCGCACTCTTGGGTAACCGCAAAAGCCGAACCCATTTGTACAGCACTCGCACCCAGCGCTAACAACGCCTTTAGTTGATCAGGTGAATGAATTCCGCCTGCCGCAATGAGGGGGATATTTTCACCCTCAAGCCCCAAGTTCTTAAACACCTCAAGAGTGCCTTGAATCGCCACCTCGAATGTGTAATTCGGATTATCCATGGCGTCTGTATTAGGTAGTCCAAGATGACCGGCGGCAAACTTAGGATTCTCAATAACAATCGCGTCAGGCAAACGATTTTTTCGCATCCATTTGCGTAACACCAACTGTATCCCTCGCGCGTCAGACAAAATAGGGATCAACGCGACATCAGGATGGTCAACGGTCAACTCAGGCAGATCAAGCGGTAAGCCAGCACCCACTACAATCGCATCGGCGCCACTTTCACATGATTGCTTCACGTACTCTGCATACTGCGAAACGGCTCGCATGATATTGACGGCTACCGCACCTTTGCCCTGAGAAACTCGCTTGGCTTGCTGGATTTCTCGATCTAACGCCTCAAGATTGGCAACATTAATGAGGTCTATATCTTTGGTTTTGTGGGTACGCTGCATCAGATCAGGGTGATGCCTACGCAAATCCACGCTCGATATCGTTCCCAGAGCACCTAATGCAGCGACGCTGCCTGCCAATCGATGGGCAGAGACCCCAACGCCCATACCCCCTTGCACGATAGGCAAGAGTTTTTTCCCTCGTATTGTGAACGGCTTCAGTACGGTTTCTACCACTGGGCTTCCTTTTACTTGATTTGAATACGACATATGCGTCTAACTATGCCTAACAAAACAACCAACACAGTTAACCCAAATCAAAGAAACCCTTCGACAATAAAAATAAAAGCTAAAACTTTGTTTTAGATCAAACGCGAGTACGTGGCCTCGGTGCGCTTTTGTAAGAAACGGTCAAAAACCATACTAATCGCTCGTACAAATAAACGCCCTGACTCGGTAATGCGTATCGCCTCCGTCGTGATCTCCACCAAACCGGCCTCCACAAAAGCGCCTAACTCTGTAAGCTCTGTGGCGAAGTACGCTTCAAAGTCGATGTCATAGGTATCGCTTAAAGACTGAATTTGCACCGGCATCGCGCACATTAAAGCCATGATAATGTCGGCACGTAACGCATCATCTGCGTTCATGTTGTAGCCTCGACTGGTAGGCAATATCTGCTGATCAATTAACTCAAAATACGCTTTCAGCGAACGCACGTTTTGCACATGCGTTCCCGCTACTTTGCCTATTGCGGAAACACCAAAACCAATAAGATCACTGTCAGCACGAGTGGTGTAACCCTGAAAGTTTCGATGTAGGCTCTGGTCCATCCTAGCCAAACTGAGCTCGTCATCGGGCAAAGCGAAATGATCCAAACCAATATAAATGTAGCCTGCATCTAAAAGGCGTTCGGTGGACATTAAGAAAATCTGTAATCGGGTTTCAGCGTCCGGTAAATCGACTTCATTAATTAAGCGTTGGGCTTTAAAGCGCTGAGGTAAATGCGCATAGTTATAAAGCGCAATACGATCAGGTCGCAGCGAAATTAGAGTATCAAGAGTATGGCTAAAGCTGTCTACGCTCTGCTTCGGTAACCCGTAAATCAAATCAGTATTCACAGACTCGAAACCAACGCTACGACTTGTGGCAATGGCGCTGCTAACCATTTCCAAAGGCTGGATTCGATGAATCGCCTGTTGAACTTGGGGATCAAAGTCCTGCACCCCGAAGCTGGTGCGATTAAAGCCTATTTTTGCCAAATGGCTTAGCGTCTCCGCGCTTACTGTACGAGGATCAATCTCTACGCTAATTTCAGCATCATCAGAAAAAACAAAATGCTCTCGCACCGTCTGCATCAATGTTTCTAGTTCAAGCTGGCTTAGAAACGTGGGCGTTCCACCCCCAAGGTGTAGCTGTCCCGTCAATCGTTCAGGCCCTAGATAAGCAGACACCATTTTGATTTCACGAATGAGATAATCAAGATAGTGGCCTGAGCGACTCCGGTCCTGCGTAATAATCTTATTACAAGCACAAAAATAGCAGAGCGACTCACAGAACGGCAGGTGGAAGTACAAAGACAAAGGACGAAGCTCAACCGCATTATGTCGTCGTTGTAACTGCGCTATATAGTGATCTTGCGAAAAGTCGTCGATAAAACGATCAGCAGTGGGGTAAGAAGTGTAACGGGGTCCAGAACGATTAAAGCGACGTATTAAGGTCTCGGACACTGGCAAACGGGCCATTGCGCCCCCTGATTGAGAAGCGTCAAACGTGGACGCCAAGGTTTCACGACTCATTAGAGACTCCGTCACAACAACACTATTACTCGCCCACCCATGGGCGCTTCATCTATTGTGAGCCTTTAGTGAGTCTCTTTTATTGACCTGAATCAATGCACTTTAAAAGCTTTTTAAAAAAAATAGCCGATATTATGCTGAATTTATCAGGAAATATCGTATTATTAACACTAACTATTTCAACCCCACCCCTCAACCAACTAGAATCTTCGGAGCCAGATGTACTTGCTCGTGATCTTAGCGCTGCCCTTTATTGGTGGTCTGCTTTCCTCCCTGCTTCCTGCCGACTCTCGAAAACTTCAAGCCCCCTTAGCCGGTCTAGTGGCACTGAGTTGCGCCTTTTTAACGCTTCAGTATTTCCCTGCCATTGCGCGCGGGGAAATTATTGAAATATCAGCCCAATGGATACCCGCACACGGCATTGATTTCAAGTTGCGCCTAGACGGCTTCGCTTGGCTATTCAGTATGATTATTAGTGCAATGGGCGCACTTATTGCTCTGTATGCCCATTACTACTTATCCGCCAAGGACCCCTCGCGCCGCTTCTACGCTTTTCTGCAAATTTTCATGGGTGCTATGCTGGGTGTTGTCATTTCAGGCAATATCATTCAGCTTGTCGTATTCTGGGAATTGACCAGCCTGTCTTCCTTCATGCTGATTGCCTACTGGTACCACCGACGCGATGCTCGCCGTGGGGCCAGAATGTCGCTAATTATCACAGGTGGTGGTGGGCTGTGTTTATTAGCCGGCGTGCTAATGATGGGACAAGTTACCAACACCTACGATTTAGGTGAGATTTTACAATCGGGTGATTTAATTCGAAATCACCCTTGGTACCCCATTCTTTTGCTGCTGTTTGCCCTAGGTGCGTTGACGAAAAGCGCTCAGTTCCCCTTTCACATTTGGTTGCCCCGTGCGATGGCGGCACCCACACCGGTCTCCGCTTATCTACACTCAGCCACCATGGTGAAAGCTGGTGTGTTTTTATTGGTGCGCTTTTGGCCTGTCATGTCTGGTACGCCAGAATGGACATGGATCATCGGTGGGTCTGGACTGATCTCCTTGGTTTTAGCCGCATATCTGGCGACTTTCCAACGTGATATGAAAGGTGTTTTAGCCTATTCAACGATTAGTCACCTAGGCCTTATCACCATGCTGCTAGGTATGAACAGCCAGATGGCGTTGGTCGCAGCAATCTTTCATATCATGAACCACGCAACGTTCAAAGCCTCGTTGTTCATGGCCGCAGGTATTGTGGATCACGAAACCGGCACCCGAAACCTGAATCGCTTATCGGGCTTAAGACATGCCATGCCAATTACGGCAACGTTAGCCTGTGTTGCGGCCGCAGCAATGGCTGGGGTTCCTCTGCTTAATGGTTTCTTATCAAAAGAGATGTTCTTCGCTGAGACCCTGCAAGCCTCGGATGGCAGTCTGTTCGACAGCATCATCCCGTTAATTGCTGTCATTGCTACGGCATTCAGCGTCGCTTATTCGCTGCGTTTTGTTGCCCAAGTCTTCTTTGGCCCCCCCACAACCAATTTACCGAAAAAACCTCACGAACCACCACTACGCATGCTAATTCCAAGCATGATTTTGGTACTAAGCTGCCTAATCGTAGGCGTCATTCCTCAGTACACTGTCGCCCCTTTCTTACATGCTGCCGCCTTTTCTATATTAGGCCCGCAGATGCCTGAATACAGCCTGCACATTTGGCACGGTTTCAACTTACCGCTAACCATGAGCATTCTGGCTTTACTGGGTGGGGTATTACTGATCTTCGTACTGAATAACTATCGTCAAGGTCGCTCTGATCGTGCCCCCATTCTTTATCGTTTAGATGGGCAGCGCATTTTCGAAGGGATCATTAAACGTATAGAGTCCTTAGCTGACGTGCTAATCGGCAAAACGTATTCACCGCGATTACAACGTCAAGTGCTGCTCATTTTAATCGCAACCATCACGGTGGCTGCACTACCGCTGATGCGCGGAACATGGTTAGCACCTAGCGAGTTCACTCCCTTAGACCCACTATTCGCTCTCATGTGGCTAGCTGGGGCGGCCTGCGCCGTGGGTGTCGCGTATCAAGCAAAATACCATCGTCCTGCGGCATTATTGCTTGCCGGCGGCGCGGGTTTAATTACCTCGCTAACCTATGCTTGGCTCTCCGCGCCCGACTTAGCCTTAACGCAACTGGCCGTAGAGGTCGTAACCCTAGTGTTAATTTTGCTGGGCTTGCGTTGGTTACCTGCTCGTCTACCTACCGCTTCAAGTTCAGGCAAAGCCCACGCCAAGGCCATCAGTCGTCGTACCCGCGATATCATTATTGCGGTATTAGGCGGTGCAGGCCTGTCTGCCTTAGCATTTAGCGTACTTACCCGCCCCCACCCCGAAGGCGTGTCGCCCTTCTTAGTTGAACAAGCACTGCCTCTGGGTGGAGGCTCGAACGTCGTTAACGTGATTTTGGTCGACTTCCGAGGCTTTGATACCTTTGGTGAAATTACGGTATTGGGGATTGTTGCCATCAGTGTTTACGCGCTGCTACGTCGCTTCCGCCCACCCGTGGAAACCATACGTACGCCATTAGCACGTCGCCAAAATCAAAGCGATCACGCTAATACGGTCTTTGAAGAGCCTGATCCCGATCAACTGCTGCCCGAAGGCATCATGAAGCTTCCTGCCGTACTTGTGCGTCTGTTGTTGCCCACGGCTGCATTGATCTCCGTGTATTTCCTGTTACGTGGACACAATCTGCCCGGTGGTGGTTTCGTCGGGGGCCTAATCATGGCCACGGCCATTATTCTGCAATACATGGTCGGCGGCATCGTTTGGGTTGAGTCTCGTCCATTGATACAACCGCAAACGTGGATTTCACTAGGTATGCTAACGGCGGGTGCTGCGGCAATGCTGGTGTGGTGGTATGGAAAGCCCTTTTTGTCTGCACAAAGTTGGGATTTCCACCTTCCGATAATTGGCGATATACACACCTCAAGCGCACTCATTTTCGACATCGGTGTGTACATGCTAGTCATTGGATCAACCATTTTGATGTTGATCGCTCTAGCTCACCAGTCGCTGCGTTTCTATCGCAAGCTACCCTCTGCACCGCAAAAAAACAATTCGAGTGATTCATAATGGAAATCGTTTTATCTCTTGCCATTGGTGTGCTTTCAGGATCAGGCATCTGGCTACTACTACGCCCTCGTACTTTCCAAGTCATCATGGGCTTGTCCTTGGTGTCGTATGCCGTTAATTTGTTTATTTTTAGCATGGGACGCATCACACTGGGTGCACCACCGGTCATACAAACAGCCTTAGGTGGGGACGCCAGTAACTATGCTGATCCCTTACCACAGGCTTTAGTCCTTACGGCCATTGTGATTGGTTTTGCAACAACCGCTCTATTCCTCGTTGTGTTACTGGCTAATCGCGGCCTAAGTGACACCGACCACGTGGATGGTAGAGAGGAGCACGAGTCGTGAATAGCCTGCAACACCACCTACCTATTCTGCCCGTACTGATTCCGCTTCTTACCGCGGGATTGATGCTGCTATTACGAGAAACGAGTCGTAAGGTCAAAATTGCCCTAGGCATTATTTCGTTCACCTTGCAATTCATCGTGGCTACCCGCCTACTGGGCTTAGCTGATGGAAGCATTGACAGCCTATGGCCCGACGGCGTGGGCGTCTATCTACTGGGCGACTGGCCTGCTCCGTTCGGTATCGTGATCGTAGTGGATCGTCTCTCTGCCATTATGTTGGTGCTTGCCAATATTCTGGCCATTGCCACCTGGGTTTACGCTTGTGCCCGATGGGATCGAGTCGGCGTTCACTTTCATTCCTTATTCCAGCTATTACTGATGGGCCTGAACGGCGCGTTCCTAACCGGCGATCTGTTCAATCTGTTTGTTTTCTTCGAAGTCATGCTAGCGGCATCGTATGGCTTGATGTTGCATGGATCAGGTCGAGCACGAGTTAACGCTAGCTTGCACTATATTGCCGTCAACCTCATCTCGTCATTCTTATTGCTCATTGCTATCGCTCTTATTTATGGCGTTACGGGCACACTGAACATGGCGCACCTAGCAACGCAAGCCGGAGCTCTCTCTGGGCCTGATCGCTTATTATTTGAAGGGGCAGCAGCCGTACTCGGTGTGGCCTTTTTAATTAAAGCGGCAGCTTGGCCTCTTAACTATTGGCTAGTCGATGGCTATGCGAACGCCAGCCCACCCGTGGCCGGCATGTTCTCCATCATGACCAAAGTGGGGATCTACGCCCTGTTGCGAATCGGCTCGTTATTAGAGCCCTCGGGCGCGCCAGCCGCCTTTGGCGGAGCTTGGATGTTTCCTGCCGGTATCGCGACATTGATTTTCGGCTCTATCGGAATGCTAGCCGCCCATCAAACACAACGCATGGCCAGTTATTGCATCATACTGTCTTCGGGTACCCTGTTAGCCGCACTAGGCATGCCTGGTGTCATTTTGACCGGCCCCGCCCTGTTTTACATGCTCAGCTCGGTTTTAGCGTTGGGCGCCTTCTTTATGTTGCTAGAAATGATTGGTCGGGCGCAAAGCTTCGCCTCTGATTTCCTAGCGGCAAGCCAAGAAGCCTTCGAGTTAGACGACCCTGACAATGACGAGCACAGTGACTCCGTCGTAGGCATCGCCATTCCAGCAGCGATGGTATTTTTAGGCATGAGCTTCATCGCGTGTGCGCTGCTAATCATAGGCTTACCCCCCCTGTCCAGCTTTGTCGCTAAAGTGTCGATGCTATCCGCTGCGCTACAAACCTCGCACGCCGTGTCCGCCTCCTCCACCAATGCATGGATATTTACCGCTTGCGTATTGATCTCAAGCTTCATTGGTATCGTCGCGTTATCCAGAACTGGAATTCGTTTGTTCTGGGCTTTCAGTGATATCAGTGTGCCGCGCTTACGCCTTAGCGAAGCGCTGCCCGTTGCTGGGCTGATCACCGCTTGTATCGTTTTAGCGGTTCGCGCAGGCCCCATTACAACCTACTTAGAAGATACCGCTCGTTATCTGGACGAACCTGATTCTTACGTCAATGCTGTCTTATTCAAAGACGCCGTACGTGTTGTTAACATGGGTGAGAGTCATACACCATGAAAAATAAATTAACGTTTCTGTATTTGCCCGTTTTTTTACTGGGCCTATGGCTACTGCTCAATAACACACTTTCCATTGGGAGCATCGCGCTGGGGCTAAGCTTAGGCGTGCTCTTAACCATTGCGGCTATGCCTTTCAGGCCACTACGCGCTGCCGCAAAGAAACCGCTAACGGCGCTAATACTTACCGGTAAGGTTGGGTGGGATATTATTAAATCAAACGTCGCCGTCGGTGAAATTGTCTGGAAAGGCGACAACTCTGGTGCCACGCCCGGATTTCTCGACATTCCACTCACAATCACCGACCCGCATGGCCTGGCCGCTCTAGCGTGTATTGTCAGCTACACACCAGGAACCGTGTGGTCGGGTTACAACGAAAACACCAACCTTCTCACCTTGCATGTATTGGATCTAAAAGACGAGCAAGAGTGGCTAGATACGATCCAAAAACGTTATCAACTTCCACTCATCGAGATTTTTGAATGAATGGCTTAATTTACTGGTCTAGCACCTTTGCCTTGGCGTGTTTCATCGTCGGGGTTCTTATCAGTACCTACCGTCTTCTTACCGGCCCGACGGCCGTTGACCGCGTCCTTGCGCTGGACACCATGTATGTGTGTGGCTTATTAATTTTGCTGGCACTCGGTATCCGTTTTGATTCGCGCTTGTATTTTGATATGGGTCTTTTAATTGCGCTATTTGGCTTTGTAGGCTCTGCAGCCATGGCTAAATTCTTGTTACGTGGTGAGGTAATCGAACCATGAGCGAACTACCATTATGGATTTCCATTCCAGCCAGCTTACTCATGATACTGAGCGGCATTATTACCGTAACGGGTGCACTAGGACTGATACGCCTTAAGCACTTTTATAGTCGAATTCATGCACCCACCTTAGGCAATACCTTCGGGGTATTTTGCATGCTGATGGCTATGGTGATTTTGTTCTCATCGCTAACTAGCCGGCCTTTCTTGCATCCGCTATTCATTACTGTGTTATTGGTCATTGCCACACCCGTTACGGCTATCTTCTTAATGCGCGCAGCCATTAAACGCGAACTAAATCAGCGTCTTGCCGATTACGCGCCCGACGAGCCGGGTTACATGGAACTACCTTATAAAACAGGTGGTACAAGCGAGATTCGTGACGATGGCAAACCGGGTAGAACAGAGCATCCATTAAACCCGAGATAAACCCGTTACCAAGCGCGCCATCGTCACGCTTGGCAAGTGTGGCAATACACCCTTACTTATCATTACACCTCTCACGTTTATACTCGACTCATCACATTTGAATTCACGCGATTAATTTTTGAAGGAGTTCGTTTTATGCTTACTCAGCTCACGCCCTCGCTAACCAAGCTTGCTGCAGCCAGCGTTTTTGCCTTAGCCAGCACTGTGTCTTTTGCACAAACGACAGCCCAACCCACTTCGAACAGTTACCAGCAGCAGTTACAGCACTGCCAGACATTAACTGGAGAAAGTCGCGCTACCTGCCAACGTGAAGCCGGTGCAGCACTCAGCGAATCGCGCAAAAATGCGCTAACGACCAGCGGTGCTAACTTCGATCAAAATCGCACTCAGCGCTGCGCTGCCTTGCCCGCGAATCTTCGCGAAGACTGCGAGGCCCAAATGCGTAACGAACACGAAACTCAAATATTCGGTTCCGTAGAAGGGGGGGGCGTATTGAGACAAACCACCATCACCATTCCGGGTGAAACCTATTACCCAGAGCCCACCATCATTGTTCCTAAAACTGCCGACCCCGCTTTACGCGATCTAAGTCGCCCTTAAGAAATTAGGACTTTTACGTACTCATCACTTTTTTAAGACGGTGATGAGTACGAATGCATATATTTTCTCAATAAACCGCTATACTGGAATCGTTTTAAACTCTTTTATGTTCTCATGAGACGTTTCATCGTCATAGCACGCCCTGTTTCCCACACGGCTACTACCCCTTCGCTTTTAGCTCGGATTTCCCACTCTCTCTGCAACGGTCGTCTCTACTCTGACCGGTACACCTCTCACCTCGCCAACCCGCTTTGGCTCTTAGCGCCTGCTCTACGCAGCAGCGTAACTTTTTCTCGCACACGGACGACTCGATAAAATGGAATGGCTTGCCGACCCCAGCATTTGGGCTGGATTATTGACTTTGGTAGTGCTAGAAATTGTTTTAGGAATAGACAATTTAATATTTATCGCCATTCTGGCCGAGAAACTACCGCCTCACCAACGCGATAGGGCCCGCTTGATTGGCTTGTCTTTAGCACTGATTATGCGCCTTGGGCTACTAACGGCCATATCATGGCTAGTCACGCTGACGAACCCGCTATTCAATGTGGGGCCCTTTGTCTTTGCTGGCAGAGACCTGATCCTGTTAGCAGGGGGCCTGTTCTTACTCTTTAAAGCCACCAGTGAACTGCACTCGCGTCTGGAAGGGCCTGAGCCACAAGTTACCCAAAGCAAGGTTTACGCTAGTTTTGGCGTTGTCGTTACGCAAATCGTCGTGCTCGATGCTGTGTTTTCCTTAGACGCCGTTATTACGGCTGTGGGTATGGTTGAGCAGCTTCCTGTAATGATGGCCGCCGTCATCATTTCGATTGGACTGATGATTTGGGCTTCAAAACCACTGACGCGTTTTGTTAACGCCCACCCCACTGTCGTGGTGCTGTGCCTAAGCTTCTTGCTCATGATTGGTTTGACACTGACAGCAGAAGGTCTGGGTTTCAAAATTCCTAAAGGCTATCTGTATGCAGCCATTGGTTTTTCGATACTAATCGAGTTTTTCAATCAGCTGGCTCGCCGCAGTGTACAGCGCAGTCAAGCGCGCATCCCCATGCGCGACCGCACGGCTGATGCTGTCATGCGTATGCTGGGAACGAAAATCGCTGAAGACTCAGACACTGACATCAATGCGAACGATGCCGAACAAATAGAGCAACAAGACGCCTTTCGTACCGAAGAGCGAAACATGGTCAGCGGTGTGCTAAACCTTAGCCAACGCCCCATCCATTCGCTCATGACACCACGAAATGAAATCACCTGGGTCAACTCGCAAGACAGCACCGACGACATTCGACAGCTTTTACGCGAAACACCCCATAGCTTTCTGCCCGTCTGTAATGGCGAAATTGACCAAATTATCGGCGTCGCAAAAAGCAAAGACTTACTTGCTGATCTGGTACCCGACGAATCCATTGCCAATTGGCCGGGGCTACGTGCACCGATTGTTGTGCACGAACACACCGACGTTTTACTGGTGATTCAAACCTTGAAACAATCTAAGGGGCAGTTTGTATTGGTGGCAGACGAATACGGCGCAATAGAAGGGTTACTCACACCCATTGATATATTGGAAGCTATTGCTGGCGAGTTCCCAGATGAAGACGAACTGCCGGCGGTACGTCACGTCGACGAGAACGAATGGATTGTAGAAGGCAGCACCGATCTGTTTCATCTCGCTCAGGAACTTGCGTTACCAAGCCACTTAGCCATCGTGCGCAACTTCAATTCGGTTGCAAGCTTTCTTTTAGAGAGCCTCGATGCGTTACCTAAAGAAGGCGATGTGGTGGAAAGCGAAGGCCTGCGCTTTGAAATTATCGAAGTGACTGAACGTCGTATCGTCTACGTACGCGTAAACAAGCTTGAATACATTGAAGATGAAAGCGAGACAGAGGACGACAACGAATAGCCTTCGCTAACGGTTCATCAATAATGTATTTCGACAACGCAGCGCTTTTACGTGCTGCGTTGTCGTTTTAAATGGGTGCCAATGCGAGGCCCTGGAAAGACCACACTAATACGCGTCCCATTCACTTCAGGACGACTCTTTAGCGTGATCCACGCACCATGCACTCGCGCAATTTCATGAACGATAGCTAGCCCTAAACCCGAACCTGAATTCACCGATTGCTGAGTATCAGACGAGCGGTAAAACGCGTCAAACACACGAGTCGAATCATCAATACTAATACCGACTCCTTCGTCTTCGATGGCTACTGATGGTGGGTTATTTGTAATACCTAAGGTAATGACCTTGCCTTGTGCACCGTAACGTAAGGCGTTATCAATCAAATTGGCCAATAACTCTTGAAGCAATACCGGATTCGCATCAATCCATACCGGCGATTCCGGCGCAATTAACTGCAACGACACGGCTTGGGCACGTGCAGCAGGTATCCATTCTGCGCCCACACTACGCGTCCATTCGCACAAATCCAAACGCACAAAACTATCACTAGGACTAACTGAGGCGTCGGCTCGAGCCAGCACAAGCAATTGCTCGCCTAAGCGGATCATACGGTCAGAAATCAACTTAATGCGCTCTGCTCGCGCACGCGTATCGTCAGAAAGTTCTTGTGCGAGCATCAGCTCGGACTCAAGACGCAAGCTACTTAACGGCGTACGAAACTGATGAGCCGCATGCCCAATGAAGCGCTTCTGGGCTTGCAAGGTGTCATCAAGGCGCAGCAGCAAATCATTAAAATGTGTGGTTAAAGGCAATAACTCGGTAGGCAAACCACTGGGATCTAATGCTTGAAGCTCATCAACCTCACGTTCGTTAATTTGCTCGCTAAGATCGTGAATGGACGCGAGCCCACTTCGTAGGCCTCGTACCAACACCCACGCAAACAAGGCCACCAAGGTAATTTGGGTTAAGACCATCGTCCAAAAAATATCACGCAGCACCCACTCTTCGATGCTCATCTTACGTGTTAGTACCCACGTGACCGTTAAATCCAACGCCACCAGTAAAGCGATAGGCGGCATCAAACGCACGACTAAATGTAGGGCTAGGCTACCGCGCTGCCAATACTGTGTTAATCGCCCTACCCCATGCGCTGTAGACGTGGCCTCAGATAACTGGGTGGAGGGTGGCCTGCTCATGACTGCGTGTCCACGTCCAACACATACCCGAAGCCACGTACCGTTTGTATACTGACCACCGTTCCTTCCAGACGCTTTCGTAATCGATACACATAGACCTCAACCGCATTCTCACTAAAATCGGCATCCTTAGCGGAAAGCGAGCCCACGATTTGCTGTTTGGTCACCACCTTTCCTGCCCTGCCCATCAGCATTTCCAAAACGGATAGCTCACGAACCGATAAGCTAATGCGCTCGTCGTTTACGCGCACCTCGCGCCCCACCATATCAAACACCAATGGCCCGACTTCTAAACTAGACGTAGCATGCCCTACTCGGCGACGGGCAAAAGCACGCACTCTGGCAGCAAGCTCCGCTAATTCGAAAGGTTTAATCACGTAGTCATCAGCGCCTGCATCTAAACCCGCCACACGATCCTCTAGCTCATCACGCGCCGTTAAGATAAGCACGGGTACCTGAAAGCCAGATTTACGCAACGCTTTCAACACTTCTAGCCCACCCCTGACAGGCAGATTCAAATCCAGCAATAACAAATCGTAGCTGACCGACTCTACCGCTGCCTCGACCTCACCGCCATGCTGAAGCAAATCAACCGAATAGCCCTGATTCGACAAAAACTCCTGCAGAGCCGGCCCTAAACTTGGGTCATCTTCTATTAATAATAATCGCATAGTCTCATTCTAATCCGACACTTTTCAACGCCGATCGCAGCGCGTAAATCGACATAATACCGTCTAAAAAGTAAAACACCCCAATGCACAGTCGCGAACCATGCATTGGGGTGTACGTTTACTGCCGAATTAGTGTGACTATTTAAGGCGCAGCAGTGGCTGGGCTGGACTGGGGCGCGGAGGGCTCCCCTTGCGCCTTGCTATCAGGACGAGTTACAAAACCCAACCTCGCCATGCCCGACGCTTTGGCTTGGCTCATTACTTGAGCCAACAACTCGTAACGGGTATCTTGATCGGCTCGGATGCGAATCTCGGGCTGTGGTGTTTCACTCGCATACGGTGACAACACCTGAGAAAGGTCTTCTAAGGCAACCAGCTCGTTGTTCAAGTACAGCTGACCATCAATCGTCACGGCTAAATCTAAGGTCTTCTGCTCGTTCTCTACAGGCTGCGCTGTGGCCTGTGGCAACTGCACCTTGATACTGTGCGTTAACAGCGGGGCCGTAATTAAAAAGATAACCAACAGCACCAACATCACATCGATCAGAGGCACCATGTTGATTTCAGACATGGTGGTGGTTGAGTTCCGATTATCAAATGTTCCAAACGACATTACTCTCCTCCAACGGGTTGTCCAGCCACGCCAAAGGAAGGCTCAACGGTTGGCGTGTTGCGTGGAAGATAACCTTTAGCATCTGACACTTGCTGACCTGTGGTTAGGAATGTAAACAAATCATGCGCAAAAGCATCAAGCTGAGATAAGTAAACACGATTAGTCCGAACAAAAGCGTTGTAAGCCAGTACAGCAGGAATCGCTACCGCCAAGCCCAGACCCGTCATAATTAACGCTTCACCCACCGGACCGGCGATCTGGTTAAGTGCCACCTCTTCCGACAAGCCAATGTTAATAAGCGCGTGATAAATACCCCATACCGTTCCGAACAGCCCCACAAACGGAGCGGTAGAACCCACCGAGGCAAGCAAAGTAAGGCCGTTCTCTAGTCGAGCGGTCTCTTCATCAATCACCTTGCGCATAATACGCATCACGAAAGACTCCGTGGAACCCTTTTCTTCTAGCTTTAAGGCTCCGTACTTCGCATGATGCCCTCGTGCATGAATGGCATGACTGGCTAAATGAGCAAAAGGCTCGGTTGCACCATGCGTGGAAATTTCATTCTCAACCTGCTCTAAGGAGCTGGCTGCCCAAAACTCGCGTAAAAATTTCTTGGATTTACGTTTCAATCGGTACGATAAAAACGTTTTCACAAAAATAAGATACCAACTTGCCAAGGACATTAAAGCCAGAACCACAAACAAGCTTTTTCCCACCCAATCACTTTGTCCAATAAAGTGCATCATGCCCGTGGAAGCAGCTTCTTGCGTCATCACTGGCACGTTAGGCGCAGCATCCATGAGAGCTTGCGCTTCAGCAGTGCTTGCACTAACTTGTGCTAGCCCAAAAAACGCGCTTTGTAATAGGTCCTGCATCATTGAAACATCCTATAAAACGAAATCGAATGGAATGTCAGCCAGTGCGCGATATGCAACACCGTTTTCCGTATATGGTTTAAATCTGGCTTTGCGTACAGCACTGAGCGCGGCCTCATCAAGGCGACTGTGTCCCGAAGACGAGCGCACCGTTGTTTCTAATACCCTACCCTCGGTAGAAATCAGTACACGCACAATGACTCTACCCTGCTCTCTACGTCGCTCAGAAGCTCGAGGATAAATAGGCTGGGGAGGACGCCCTAGATAGTTAACCTGCCCAATAACGCGAGGCTTACTAGGGTCGATCGCTTTCGCCATTTTGGGAGCCCCCACAGTATCCGGCTTCATTTCCGACGTATTCGGTGTGGAAGGCTGAGCAGCCTCTTTTTTCGGAGTGGGTTTGGGCTCGGGCTTAGGCTGAGGTTTCGGCTCTGGCTTAGGCTTAGGCTTAGGCTTTGGTTTGGGCTTAGGCTCTACCACCGGCTCTGGGATAACCGGATCCTCAACAATCGGCTCAGGTTCAGGTTCGGGCTCTGGATCGGGTTCCGGCTCAACAATAGGTTCAGGTTCAGGCTCGATAATCGGTTCGGGTTCGGGCTCGGGTTCTGGTTCTGGTTCTGGTTCTGGCTCAATAATAGGCTCAGGCTCGGGTTCGATATCGGCTTCTGCCAGTTCGGGCTCACCCAGCTCTAGCTCTGGCATTTCAACCAAACTGACCCCAACGACTTCCTCTAAGGAAGGTTCACCCACAAGTTTGGGTTCGTTCTGAAGCACTAAAGCAGCAAATACGCCAGCATGCAAACTTAAAGCAATCGTCAGGCCCGTTGCCTTCAAAAACCAGCGGGGCCGATCTGAATAGTTGGTAGGTGGTTGCTGCATAATTACGATTATCAAGGTAGGCGATTTGCTCTGACGGACGAAGAACCGCAAGCTAATAGCGCATGATAACAGTAATGCTAACCATTCTCAATAAGAAAAGAAGCGTTAAATAGGAAAGGCTTTAAACTTGCGCGGAATCGCTGTCGCAGTGGCCCCCAACGCTAAATTTAGATTCGACCACGTCATCTGGTCGAACTCGGCTTCCCAGGACGGATCGCCATTCGGGAGGCTAAGCTCAACCCGCACTAAACCACCTAAAGGCACCACACGCTCGATCGCAACAACGACGCCATCAGGATGCTTACCTTCAATAAGACGCAAATCATGTGGACGAACAAAACCCACCGCCTCACCCGTACCTTCACCGATAACACTTCCATTAAGTGGACTTGAGAAGTCGCCTAAACTGGGGTCTGCAACGAAGCGGGTACTGCTTAGTCGACCAGGTAAACGGTTAGCCGCGCCGAGAAACTCGTAAACAAAGGGTGAAGCCGGTAAATCGTAGACATCTTGCGGCCTACCCTCTTGTTCTACACGCCCTTTGTTCAACACCACAATTCGGTCTGCGACCTCAATGGCTTCTTCCTGGTCATGCGTAACAAATAAGGTGCTGATGTTTAACTCATCGTGTAAACGTCGCAGCCAACTACGAAGCTCTTTTCGTACCTTGGCATCCAACGCACCAAAAGGCTCGTCAAGCAATAACACGCTTGGTTCTACCGCCAGTGCTCGGGCTAAGGCAATACGTTGGCGTTGCCCCCCTGATAAGGCAGCGGGATAACGATCGCCCAACCAATCCAATTGCACTAATTCGAGTAGCTCTTGAACACGGCGTTTAATTTCAGCTTCTGCGTAACGCTCGCGTTTAGGCTTAACTCGTAAACCAAAAGCCACGTTATCAAATACCGTCATGTGGCGAAATAACGCATAGTGCTGAAACACAAAACCAACTTGGCGCTCTCGTGTACCCACAGAGGCCACATCATTACCGTTAATAAGGACGTGCCCTTCATCAGCCGTTTCAAGCCCAGCGACAATGCGCAATAGCGTGGTTTTACCGCAGCCTGATGGGCCCAATAACGCCACTAACTCGCCTGGAGGGAAATCAAGTGTCACGTTTTCCAAAGCGGTGAAATTACCAAAGCGCTTCACTAGATTTTTTACTTCAATACTCATTCAATACTCTCCAGACACGGCCATATTCTATTAACGCATTTTATGCTGTTTAAGTTAGATAGTAACGCTATAACGCCAACACAAACCCCGTACGACAGTGATGGAGCAAGCAAGCGAAGCTGCTAGTACCTGATGTACTGCTATAACTCGTGATAATCATGCCAAACAAAAACGCCAAAGCTAGTGCAAGCATTGGCGTTCCGTTCACTCGCGCTCACGCGAAAACATGCAACGTTTAAGTTTAACAAGGCTTAAACATGAAGCTAACCAATTATTGGTTAATTGTTTATAGCTACCACGCATCAACCTTATTGGTCCTAACGAATAAAAAAGGCCTGAGCACGGTGCCATACCGAGCTCAGGCCTTAATTTCTTACCAACTAATCAACTTTTTTATTAGGATCTAGCCATAAAACGTCTTTAGAAGTCGTGCTTAATACCCACACCTACGTTGTTACCATGACCGCGACTGCTGACGGAGTCTCTGAAGTAGGCTGTGTAAAGCTGGGTACGTTTGGACAAATTATGCTCGTAAGCCAATGCCCAGGTATTGCGACGGTCTCTTTCAGCGCCGCTCGTTTTAGTGTGAGCGTAGGAAGCCAAAACAGCACCGGCTTGCCCTGTAGGCACGCGCACACCCACCTGACCGCCATTTAGCTTCACGTTAGAGCCAAACTCGCGCGTATTGTGGATGTTCTGGTACTGACCATACACCTTAAACGATGAAAAGTCGTAAGCCGCACCCGCTAAAATAGCGCGCTGGCTAGACAACGACGTTGCAGAGCCATCACTTATGTCACCCGCGTTAGAATTGAAGTTAACGCGCTGTACAGCAAGCGTTGCACTGAATGGGCCGCTAAAGTACAAAACGTTTCCACCCACTTTTTGAGCGCCATTTTCTTTCTCTTCAACGCCCAGTGATCTGTCAGCAGAACCCCGCGCATACTGCAAATTAAAACTTAAACCACCAAACTTCGGTGAGCTATAAAGTACCGAGTTGCTCCATCCGGAGTCACCGATAAGTTGCGCTCCCGCCTGACCGTTATTCGCGTAGGTATGGAATACCGATGGCGAGAATGTGAATGATCCACCTAATGGGTTAAACAAGATAGTGGAAATAAAGTAAGGCGTCGTTGTACGACCTGCTACCAAACGACCATAGTTATCGCTATCTAAACCAACGTAAGCACTTCGTGCGAAGAAGGTGTCGCCGTTAAAACGCCCCATTGAGCCGGTGTTCAGGCGCATGTAGGATTCAAGCGCAAAAACTGCTCTTAAGTTATTGCCTAAGTCTTCGCTACCACGCAAACCAAAGTAAGACGTTTGCATACCGCCAGAACCTGTCGTACCGGAGCTTTCAGCACCAATAGGCTTAGAGCCACCCGCCCAAACGTCAGCTGTACCGTAAATACTAACGGAACTGTCAGCAAATGCAGGCATAGCCACCAACACTGCACCGGCTAGTGCCGCCGTAACGGCTGTTTTTTTAAATTTACGAACTTCTATTTTTTTCATTATGAGTATCCCCTTAACCCTTAATTGTTATGACTTGTCTTAATGAGCAGCATTATTGACTGCTACTTAATATAGGTAGTGGCCACGATTTGGATAATGTCTTAGTTATTAATACCCAAATGTTGTAACGCATTACACATGAAAAAGATTATCACAAAGAACAACCACGCCAAGCGCTACAAATATTTGTGATAGGGGGTATATAAAATGAAATATAGTGGAATCACTCCACAGATTTGCTTCATGGCAAGAAGTCTAGACTTAGCGCTTTAACCTTTAATCAAAGATACGATGGCCATTAGCCTTGTGTAACAAAGCTTCGCGAAGAACAGAGACAGAACAAATCAGCTTGAACCGTTAACTATGCATTGAACAATAAAAAAACCAATGCCAATAGCAATAGTAATAACCCTTTGTCGCTGAGATCGATTAAAGCCGCTTAAAAACAACGCTTTACATGCATTGCCAAATAAAGGCTTTGGTTTGTTATGCGCACAACCACCGAATTTAGACGAAAAAAAAGAGCTTAGCCTAAACGCTAAACTCTTATTTTATAAACCAAACAAATGGTGGGTGCTGAGGGGATCGAACCCCCGACCTACGCCTTGTAAGGGCGCCGCTCTACCAGCTGAGCTAAGCACCCATTTATTCAGTTACTGTGGTGTGGGATTAAAAAAGAGCCTAGCACTATTGGCTAAGCTCTAATTACAACGAGATAATGGTGGGTGCTGAGGGGATCGAACCCCCGACCTACGCCTTGTAAGGGCGCCGCTCTACCAGCTGAGCTAAGCACCCATTAACCATTTGTTGTGCTCCAAACCAGAAAAAGAATTATATGGCCAGTTTGAAATAATTACAAGCCTTTTTCAATCCAGCTTAGTTAACAGCGTCTTTTAGCGCTTTTCCTGGGCGGAACTTAGGAACAATAGCTTCCTGAATTTCGATAGTTTCACCTGTACGCGGGTTGCGACCAGTACGGGCTGCACGCTCGGACACTGCAAAAGTGCCGAAGCCAACCAACGTTACCGTGTCTTTTTCTTTTAGCGTAGTGGTTACGGCGTCAATGAACGCATCTAGCGCACGGCCAGCGTCCGCTTTAGACAGGTCCGCCTTGTTAGAAATAAAGTCGATAAGCTCGGTTTTGTTCATTTAAGGAATACCCCTGATGTTTGTTTTATTGGGTTCAAAAAATTCGAACCCACTTTCCATAAAAATTTAGCAACGATGTCACCACACACCCTACACGACAGGGTGCCATGGTCAAGTATCCATCGCCTTAGACTCGTAGCAAGCTAAGCCGTATTAAGCCTATGATTAGAGTCAGTGTCAAGCAAATAATACGCTGTAACCCGCGTATTTACTGATGTTTTAACATTTTTAAACAGCTTAAGGATAATTTTCATTTATAGGCTTAACGCCTGCTACGAAATATGCTAAAAGGTGAACAGCTGGTACTTATTTGCTCAATGCCTGAGCAAAATCGCCTTCTAAATCAGCATACTCTTCAATTCCCACTGATATTCTTAGCAAGTTATCGCTAATACCCATTAGCGCACGTTGCTCTGCACCCATTTCGTAATAAATGGTGTGCGCAACCGGCAAGGTCAAACTACGTGTATCGCCTAAGTGCGTAGAAAGCACCAATACTTTCAGCTTATTTAAAAAATCGAAGACGTCCACTTCTGCCGCCAACTCTACCCCCATTAGCGCGCCGTAATGGCCATTAAACAGCTCGCTCGCACGCTGATGTTGCGGATGCGTGTTAAGACCAGGGTAATGTACTTTTGTCACTCGGGGATGCTGTATCAAATAATGCGCAAGCTTGTTGGCATTATCACAAGCCTTGGCCATACGTAGAGGTAGGGTTTCGGCTCCGGTTGCGACTCGGTGAGCGACATCGGACGATAGGGTAGCACCCATGTCCCGCAAACCCTTTTTCTTTACCTGCACCAAGCCCCAATTTTGCGGGTTCCCACTCTGATAAGCAGGCGAAATATTAGGGTAGCTAGACCAATCGAATAAGCCCGTATCCGTCACCATGCCGCCAAGCGCATTTCCATGGCCCGCAATGTATTTGGACAGCGAGTTCATGACCAAGCCGGCACCGAATCGCTTAGCAGGCGACAACCAAGGCGTAGAAAGCGTGTTATCCACCACATAGAGCAAGCCTTCTTGCTGACACCACTCGCCTATCGCGTTGAGGTCTGCGATTTGTGTGCCGGGGTTCGCGATGGTCTCGGTAAAGACCATTAAGGTGTTCTCGCGCTTGGCCTGCTTAACCGCTTGGATATCAGTCGCATCAACCAAGGTAATTTCAACGCCCATGCCTTGCAGCGTGCCAAACAAGCTATTGGTATTGCCAAAAATATACTTACTAGAGATCAAATGGTCGCCGGCCTTCAATAGCGTAAAGAACATAGCCGTTAACGCAGCCATACCACTTGAAAAGCTGACGCTACCTATGCCCTGCTCCATGTGTGTTAGTTTCTTTTCTAGTGCGGCCGTGGTGGGCGTGCCTTGTCGTGCATAGCTGAAGCCGGACTTACCCTGAAACACCGCTGCAAGCTCTCGGGCATCAGAAAACGCATACTCAGCGGAAGGATGTAAGGGCTGATGCACAGCTCCGAACTCACACCCCGTACGACGATCCGAATGAAGGATTTCGGTCGTAAAACCATTCTTTGACATAATTGCACTCGAATAACTGTCTTGCATTGCAGCAAGCACACATAAAGAAACGGCGCCTAGACGCCGCCATCCTACAACCTCAACCCTTTAACGAGCGGGCTCCCGCTTTTTATTATCGCTGTAGGCGAGCTCACCGCGTCGCCTTGCTTTATACATTTTGATAATGAAGATATGAAAGGCGACGCGGGAAGTTTAGCGAGCCGTGGAGCGACGCTGACGTAAACTTTCGTACAGACACACGGCACTTGCTACACTGACGTTCAAGCTTTCTACCGAACCACGCATCGGAATGGAGACCAATTCGTCGCAGGTTTCGCGTGTCAGACGTCGCATTCCTTCGCCCTCTGCTCCCATCACCCAAGCGATGCCACGTGTGGCATCAATATCGTGAATATCTTGTTCGGCTTGATCGTCGGTACCCACCACCCACACATCGCGTTCTTTCAAAGACCGGATAGTGCGAGCCAGATTCGTGACGGTAATGTAGGGGATCGTTTCAGCGGCCCCGCACGCCACACGACGCACCGTCGCGTTTAAGCCCACCGCCCGATCGCGTGGCGCGATCACAGCATGACAGCCGGCCGCATCGGCTGAACGTAAACACGCCCCCAAATTATGCGGATCAGTCACGCTATCTAACAATAACAATAGTGGTGCTTCATTTTTATCTTCAAGCAGATCAAGCAGTTCGTCGACATCCATGGCCAACTCGACCTCTGTC
The DNA here is from genome assembly GCF_057475185.1 of Paenalcaligenes sp. DL 463. NCBI lineage: Bacteria > Pseudomonadati > Pseudomonadota > Betaproteobacteria > Burkholderiales > Alcaligenaceae > Paenalcaligenes > Paenalcaligenes sp. DL 463. The sequence goes on from NZ_JBYBKX010000001.1 coordinate 1,954,014, forward strand.
GCCATGGCCACAATGCCCTGATGACGAACCCCACCCGCCATCGCATCCAAGCGCTTCTTATCGACGAAAATAATACGTAAGCCTTGAGCTTCAGCGTATTCGATGAAGTTCTGCATACGCTTATCACGTCGCGCTTCTTCAATATAGAGTTCTTTCACTGAACTGGCTGCATGCCGAATACGCGCCCGTACCGCATGAAACCCTGCTAACCGTTGCAGCGCCATAATTTTCCTTTGCTAACTTCTAGGCATGTATAACAGCCAAAATGGATGGGCACGTTACCGTGCCCAGAATTACGCCATATTGTACGCGCAACTAGCGTTTTTGATGCTTCGCTTTACGCGCTTCGGAACGGGCTTTTGCGGCCTTTTCGCGTTCGGCTTTCTTAGCTGCAGCACGTCGCTGGCTGGCTGTGCTTCCTTGAAGCTCTTTAGGCTTAGCAGAGGCCGCCTTTTTTTGCGGGCGCCCACTACGCTGAGGGTTTGGTGCGCTGGTTAAGGCTTTAAAACTGGTACCTTCTACCAATCGGAAATCGATTCGTCTGGCTTCAAGGTCAACTCGCGCCACCTGCACTTGCACGGCATCCGTTAACTTATAACGTAGCCCCGTACGCTCTCCACGTAAATCGTGTGTGGCCTCGTTGTAAATAAAGTAATCCGAGCCTAACTCAGAGATATGAACCAGACCTTCAACGTACAAGCTATCTAAGGTGATAAAAATCCCGAAGTTGGTTACACCCGTGATTTTTCCACTAAAGACTTCACCCACATGCTCTTTAACAAAATAGCATTTGAGCCACGCCTGAACATCGTAAGACGCATCGTCTGCGCGACGTTCGCGGGCCGACAACATCACCCCCAAACGTTCCCATAACGCGTATTCGCGCTTAGCGGCTGGTAACTGTTCGTCGCCCGGCTCTTCTTCAATAGCAGGCCGGTAGCGTTTACCATGAAGAATACTTTTAATCACACGATGGGTAAGTAAGTCAGGGTAGCGACGTATCGGGGACGTAAAGTGCGTATACAACTTGTAGGCCAAACCAAAGTGCCCGCCTTTTTCTGGCGCGTAAATGGCTTGCTGCATTGAGCGCAAACACATGGTCTGAATAATTTCGAAGTCAGTACGCCCTTTTGCCGCTTGAATTAACTTCGCATAGTCTTCTGTGGAAGGCTCTTCACCCCCATCTAAACTTAAGCCCAAGGTTCGTAGATATTCTCTGAATTTTTGTAGTTTTTCAGGTGTAGGGCCTTCGTGCACACGATACAAGCCATTTCGGCGATGACGCGACATGAAATCAGCCGCGCAAGTGTTTGCGGCCAACATAAACTCTTCAATAAGCTTATGCGCATCATTACGCACCATCGGCTCGATGCGTTCAATGCGACCCAGCGGATTGCATACGATGCGCGTCTCTACCGTATCAAAATCAATGGCACCACGATCCCTGCGCTTTTGAGCCAACTCACGGTACAAGTTATACGCCGATTGAACTTGCTCCAGCACGCCTGACATGTTCTGAGCTGTAGGCCCTGTGGGCTGTTGCAGCGCTTCCCAGACCTCGGTGTATGTCGTACGCGCATGTGAATGAATCACCGCCTCGTAGAATTGATAAGCCGTGACTGTTCCTGCTGTAGCGCCATCTGCCGGAATAATCATGTCGCACACCAACACCAATCGATCTTCATTGGGGTTCAGCGAACAGATTCCGTTCGACAATGACTCGGGAAGCATCGGAATAACGCGACGCGGAAAGTACACACTGGTACCGCGTTCAAGCGCATCATTATCGATCGCATCGGCAGAACGCACGTAGTGACTCACATCCGCAATCGCCACCAGCAAACGCCAGCCGGGACGATGGCGCTGCCCACGCCCTACGTTGATGTCCTCACAATAGACCGCATCATCAAAATCGCGCGCATCTTCGCCGTCGATGGTGATAAAGGGAACATCGCGTAAATCAATTCGCCCTTTAAATTCAGAAGGACGCACTTGATCAGGAATACGCTCGGCTTGTCGTATCGCTGCCTTACTAAACTCGAAAGGCACATCGAACTTACGTACGGCAATTTCGATTTCCATGCCGGGATCATCAATCTCACCCAGCACATCGACCACTTTGCCCATCGGCTGGGTATGACGTGCAGGCTGTTTGGTGATTTCAATCATCACCACCTGCCCGGGCTTAGCTTGCCCCACATCCGATGGCGCAATTCGAATATCGTGCTTAATACGCTGATCTTCAGGCACCACGCTGTATATGCCGTGTTCAGACACAAAGCGCCCAACCAATTGATTGGTATGACGCTCAAGCACTTCCACGATAACCGCTTCAGGCTTGCCACGGTATTCGCCATCGCTGCGCACCAACACACGATCGCCGTGCAAAACACGCAGCATTTCCCGAGGGGCCAAAAACAGGTCTGGGCCGCGATCATCGCGAATTAAAAATCCGAAGCCATCACGGTGCCCTTGCACTCGTCCGGCAATGAACTCTGACTGGTTGCTGGCAGTGATATTGCCTTGCGCATCAATCGACACCTGCCCGTCCCGCTGCATTGCCGCCAGACGCCGCTCTGCGCCTACAGGAAGCGGGAAATCAATATCACTCAGTGACGCTAGCTCGACGACCGACAGCGAATTATCATTAGCCCGCAACAGCTTTAAAATCGTTTCGCGACTTGGAATATGAGGGTCGAAATCAGGAGGCAGCTCGTAAGGGCTGCTGCTTGAGGAGTTCGTGTGTCTTGGTTGCTGAGATTTTTTAACCAAAAGAGCTTCCAATTTAAAAAAGGTGTGCTTATAATCCCATCTTTTACGAAAAGGTGCGAACTTTTCGTTTAAATATGGCTCTATAGTCTCTATAAAGTCATAGCATACAACGATATGCCCAGGTGGCGGAATTGGTAGACGCGCATGGTTCAGGTCCATGTGCCGCAAGGTGTGGAGGTTCGAGTCCTCTTCTGGGCACCAGATATACACATAAAAACCCTCGTAAGCCATTGAGCTGCGAGGTTTTTTGTTTTATGGCTGGGTGTTTTATGGGGTTCCAGTTATCGCAAGGATAGTGACCAATGCAAACGTGGCGTGTCGATTGCGAAGGTGGTGTAGAACGGGCCATGACCAGCAACGTAGCAAACCGTGACATGCATTACATATTGCCGTATTACTGAAGACGGAACCGTCCTGGTGGGAAAAGCTTCTGCCCAAACGCATGGCAAGTCTAGAAGCAGCACATCAACAGGCTATCGAAGTGTACAAACAGGAGGTCGCCGAATGGGAAAACGAAAAAAACCAGTATGAAGAACGGCAAGCTCAACGGCGTCATCTCATCGAACATGAGATTTACAACGACATGCAAGCGATGGAACGATGGCTAGAGTCTCGGCTACAAAACATTGTCTGGCCCCGAGAAACACTCATTGCGCTGGAAATCACAGAGGGTGGACAACACGTCCATCTGGATGTTGATCTACCCGAAATCGAAGATATGCCTACCAAACTCGCAGCCGTCCCGGCTCGTGGCGTAATTTGAACAACTACCCATGGTTGATGTAGTCGAATCTCTGGCCCAATTTGAGTTGGGGCGGAAAATGGCCAAAACAGGAATTTTCAGGCCGATTGAGCCGTTCTACGTTCCATACATTCATAGATGGATGCGCTGCCACCCATGACGGATATCGGGCCAGAAGCGGTCTGTGTAAGGCTGCGAACTCTTTGAGATTTCACTGGCGCATGCTTTTCGTCTTAGCAATAAACAAGTGCCCAGTTTTGATGACCAGACACTTTTTGCTTAAAACGTCATGCTCTCACCATCCGCAGGAATCATCACGCTTTCCTCAATTTTTTGGGCTTTTACAAACTCACCCAATTCCTTGCGACTGAGCGACATATGGTTCACAACATCCATATGCACGGCCACGATTGCCGCATTGGGTGCGGCCCTTGTGGCTTGTAGTGTGTCCTGCTTGCCCATGATGATGGGATGCTGCTCAAAACCGCTCATGAGCGCGCTCCCTGTGTTGAGAATCACTACGTCTGGCTTATGCAGCTCCAGCGCCTCATCCACTTCCGGACGCCACACTGTGTCGCCAGCCACGTAGACCGTTTTGGTCTGGGGAGCAGAAAACACGACGCCCATGACTGGGCCCATCGCCTCAGCGCGTGCGGGGTCCGCAAACCACAAATCAGTGCCGTGCTGGCCGCCGGTCTTGCTCAGTTTCACACCTTCAAATGTGGTCGAGCCTTCAAGTACGCGTACATCTTTGAAGCCTTGGCTACGAATCATCTTTGCATCGGCTTCGTTCTGTGTGAATACAGGCAGGTTCTTGGGAATCGCTTTCTGAGCGGCCTCATCCCAATGGTCTGTATGGGTGTGGGTCACGACCACAGCTTCCACACTCTCGAGCACATCCTTGACGGGAAAAGGCAGATCTACCAAAGGATTTCTCAGTTCACTGCGGTAAGTATCTGGGAATCCTGGAAACTCCCCTTTAGCCGACAACATGGGGTCAACCAAAAAGGTCGTACCAGAAAAGTCGATCTTGAGCGTTGCGTTACGGATCAACTGCACCTCGACTGAGGTGTCAGTGGGAGTTTCAGGGGCTGACCAAGCGGGAGCCGCGAAGGTTCCGAGCGACAGCGAGACTATCAAGGGAGCAAGGGCTTTCAGCGAGTACATACATAATCACCAGAGTTGAATTTGAAGAAGCCTCTATTGTGGTACTTCATGCTTTTTTGTAAAATTGACCTTTAAGTCAATCTTCGAAAGATTTGGGCCACTTCGCTCTTTAACGCTATGTCTAAGCCACTTCCCTTCGTCGCCCTCGTTACCTACCCGCATTTCAGCCCGTTTCACTTTGGCGTGCCGTACTTGATTTTCAGCTCCCATTTGCCCAAGCACGCGCTGTTCGACCTGAAGATCGTCACGCCGGGAGGTACGGCACTGCCTGCCGAGCGGGCATTGCTTGTTCAACCCGATGGCGGGCTGGAATTGCTTGCGAAGGCGGACATCGTAGTGATTCCCGGTTGGCATGATTTGGACGAAAGCCCTGAGCCAACGCTGATGGCTGCCTTACTCCAAGCACGCCAGCGAGGAGCACATATCGTGGGTCTGTGCTACGGCGCGTATGCACTCGCCTATGCAGGTTTGCTTGATGGCAAACGCGCTTCCACACACTGGATGGCGGAGCAAGATTTCAAGCTTCGTTTTCCGCAAGTACAGCTAGACATGAATGCGCTGTATGTCGATGATGAGGGCCTGATCACATCTGCCGGTACAGGGGCTAGCTTGGACTGCTGTCTCTACATCGTGCGCAAGTTCTGCGGCCAAAAAACGGCGAACAAAGTAGCCCGAATGATGGTTGTACCGCCTCACCGAGAAGGTGGGCAAGCTCAGTTTATTGAGCAGCCCGTTGCCCCGTCAACGCAAGACGCCAGGATCAATCAATTGTTGGACTATTTGCGAGAGCATCTGAACCAAGCCCACTCCGTCGATGCGCTGGCACAACGCGCTGCTATGAGCCGGCGCACGTTCACGCGCCACTTTAGCAAGGCTACCGGCATGACATTCAAAGACTGGTTAATCAACGAACGCTTGCAACGCACACGAGAATTACTGGAAAGCACCTCCTTGTCTGTGGAAACCATCTCTGACTTGGTCGGATTTCAAACCCCTACCTCACTGCGTCAGCACTTCAAACGCAGAAACCAAGTAAGTCCCAGCGAATGGAGAAGATCCTTTGGATGCACCTGAGCATCGTCCGCTTTGGGTCGCATGACGCCGCTGGTGATAGACTTGGACCTATCAAGCTTAATAAAGCGCCCAACGGAGTCAATCACATGAAGCCACGCATCACTGTCATAACTATCGGTGTTGAGGATCTTGAAGTGTCGTTGCGCTTCTATCGTGATGGGCTAGATTTTCCCACTGAGGGTATTGTAGGTAAAGAGTTCGAGCATGGAGCGGTTGTATTTATTGACCTCCAGCACGGTCTTCGTCTGGCGCTTTGGCCTCGGTCGAGCATCGCCCATGATACAGGGCTCGTAGTCGGCGTTGGCAATCCCACTGAGATGACTTTGGGTCATAACGTATCGTCGAAAGCTGAAGTCGATGAGGTCATGGCCAAAGCAACCTCGGCGGGGGCTGTTATTGTCAAACCAGCGCACGACACATTCTGGGGCGGGTATTCGGGTTATTTCCTTGATCCAGACCGACACCTCTGGGAAATTGTTTGGAACCCGCAGTGGTCTGAGGTTGCTAACTGACGGTCTGCAATGGGTCGTAACCAGACACTTGCCCATGATTCACTCCTTGCAAGCCAATTCATGAAGTAACACCTATCTTCTATCTTCTATTTTCCAATCGAATGGCTAGAAGAAAACGGAGTAAAACCATGAAAAATGTCATGAAAATTGGTGGCCAACAAGCTGTTATTACTTACGACCCCGACATTGAAATGTTCCGTGGTGAGTTCATCGGCCTTAACGGCGGCGCAGATTTTTATGCCTGCGATATCGCTGGGCTGCACCGTGAAGGTGGGCATTCACTTAGCACTTTCATGGACGAATGCGCTAAACGCGGCATCGAACCCTACAAGCATTTTCCCGGTAGATTTGTGCTGCGAGTTGCCCCCGAAATTCACCAAACCGCCACTGTTGCGGCCGCTGCCAGTGGGGAAAGCCTGAACCAGTGGGTTACCAGTGTCATTCAAGAAGCCGCACACGTGTAACACGATAGGCGGTAAGGAAACGATCTTTGACGCTAGCAATAATCTGGAAACTGCATAAAGGCCTCGGAGTTTTTACCGCCAACACAAGTCAACCGAAATCGAACGGCCGCCACCTTTGTTAACAATATCAACCAGACTGGTTTTATGCTACTTTGTGTAGCATGGATAACGAAATTATTGAGATGGTCGGTTCATTTAGAAAATAGCGATAAATAATAACCCTTCACAAAAATGACCACTCGCTCTGGAAACGGCGTCACCCATTTTTTACTTGGCCTTTCTGCTCTTATCATGATCGCCAGCTTATTGGGCGGCGCAGCATTATTCTTAAGTGACAGCGGTGGTGGTTTTTTCCCAAACCTGGGCAAGGCATTAGGCCTAATGCTAATCGCGGCTGGTAATCTACTTTCTTGTCTACTGAATGGTTTCTGTTGGTATCGCTCCCGAAAACGCGGGTTAGGTATTATCCTTGCCCTACAAAGCCTTACGGCTATCGGGTTTGCCGAGCGGTTGATCGCATCAGGAGAAGCACTTTGACTAGACTATGGCTGCGCACTGCCGTTATTTTATCGACCTTGTTGGTGGCGGGATGCTGCACATTTTGCCCTTGGGATGCGGGTGCCTATAAATTTACCCAAACTTCGCTCTCGTTCTCGCCTCCAGTGGGCTGAAATTTAAAAAACCGTTAACGGTTTTCTCCTTATCTCCGTTAAACTAGCCTTTTATTAATTATGCTCAAGGTGAGTTTATGTCCGTTGCAACGTTCCTTCGCGAGCGTAATGTCGAGTTTACGATTCAGCGTTACGGTTTTGACGCGTTGAACTATATGACCCTTGGTTTGTTTGGCTCACTTGTCATTGGGTTAATCCTTAAGACCGTAGGCGTGTGGACCGGACAAAGCTGGCTGGTTGATATTGGTGCCATTGCACAAAGTGGAATGGGTGCAGCCATTGGTGTCGGTATCGCTTATGGACTTCAGGCCCCACCTTTGGTCATTTTTAGTAGCGCTATCGTGGGGAGCCTAGCGGTGGATGTGGGCGGCGGCCCAGTAGGTTGTTTTGTCGCCGTGGCCATCAGCGCTGAACTCAGCAAGCTAATCCATAAAAGCACACCTATCGATATTATTGCAACACCTGCTACGGCACTCATTACCGGCTCGCTCATCGCTTACTGGAGTGCGCCATGGCTGGGCGAGATGATGCGTGCAACGGGTCAAACCATAGAGTGGGCGATTACTCTACAACCCTTTTTCATGAGCATCATCATTTCGGTCATGATGGGCATGATTTTAACAGGGCCCACCTCAAGCGCTGCTTTGGCGATTTCATTAGAACTTGGCGGGCTTGCGGGTGGCGCTGCGACAGTGGGTTGCTGCGCACAAATGATCGGTTTTGCCATCATGAGCTACCGTGAAAATGGAGCTTCTGGACTTTTAGGCATCGGCTTAGGAACCAGCATGCTGCAATTACCTAACATTGTAAGAAATCCGTTGATTTGGCTTCCTCCCATTCTCACGGCTGCCATTCTAGGCCCCATCGCCACCTTAGGTTTTGGCATGAAAAACATTCCTACTGGCTCTGGAATGGGCACTAGTGGCTTCGTGGGTCAAGTGGGTACCTTAGAGGCAATGGGCCACAGCAGCTCGGTATGGCTTTCTATTGGTTTATTACACTTTTTGGCCCCTGCCGTATTGTGCTTAAGCCTTACCTGGCTGTTACGCCGAGTTCACTGGATTCGCGACGGTGATTTACGCATGGAAACGTCTAAACGAAGCAGTTAGCATTATTCTTACTATTAAATTGTCTTCATCAGACATCACAATTACAAAGCTTAATACGTATATACCCTAAATTGACGCCGTTCCATGGGGAATCTAAACTTGCATCCATTCTGCGGGTAAAGAGGTCTTACCACAAGACTCGCATAATTGATTTCTCCCTCATCTTTAGGCGTAAGTAATCGCCACAGCCTCTTCGCACCCGTGATCCGGGTGCCTATCAACCGCATTGCGTTACGGTTAAGGAAGACGTATGTCAACAAGCTTATTAGCATTTTTAGCTTTTTCGCCAATACTATTGGCGGCTATTTTATTGATCGGGCTGCGGTGGACTGCCGCACGCTCTATGCCTTTGGTTTATCTCCTATCCGCGTTAGTTGCGCTCTTTGCGTGGGATATGAGTTTTAACCGAGTAATGGCATCAACAATCCAAGGCTTAATCATTACGATTGGCCTGCTATGGATTATTTTCGGTGCCATTTTACTGCTCAATACACTTAAGCATTCGGGTGGTATTGCAGCAATTCGTGCGGGGTTTGTATCGCTGAGTCCCGATAGACGCATTCAGGCCATTATTGTGGCCTGGTTGTTTGGTTGCTTTATCGAGGGCGCTTCCGGTTTCGGTACACCTGCCGCCATTGCAGCCCCTTTACTTGTAGCGCTAGGTTTCCCTGCCATGGCAGCGGTGATGCTGGGTATGATGGTGCAAAGCACACCCGTATCATTTGGCGCTGTAGGAACCCCAATGATTGTAGGTATCAACACAGGTGTTGATACTGCATCCATCAATCAACAGCTACTGGCAGTAGGCTCAAGCTGGACCGAGTACTTCTATCATATTGTGGTCAATGTGGCCATTACTCACGCCATTATCGGTACTCTTATGCCGATGTTAATGGTATTAATGCTGACTCGCTTTTTCGGCAAAAACAAAAAATGGAGTGATGGTTTTGCCGCCATTCCTTTCGCTATTTTCTCGGCCTTTGCCTTTACGATTCCCTATGCATTAACCGGGATATTCTTAGGCCCAGAGTTCCCCTCCATGCTGGGAGGCTTAATCGGTCTAGGTATTGTGACTTTTGCGGCCAAGCGTCGTTTTTTGGTCCCCAAAGAAAGCTGGGATTTTGCTGACCCTAAAGAATGGCCAAGCGAGTGGTTAGGTTCGATCGAAATTCGTATCGAAAACATGACTCAGCGTCCTATGTCTAGCTTGAAAGCATGGATGCCCTATGTGCTCGTTGCTATCCTATTAGTGATCACTCGTCTTTCCGACACCGTTAACGCGGCAGTGAAATCTGTGGCTATTAACTTCAACAATATTCTTGGCGAAGCGGGTATTAATGGCGATTTCTCACCCCTCTTTTCTCCTGGTGGCATTATTATCGCCGTCGTAATCATTACCTACTTCTTGCATGGAATGCGTGGGGGTGAGCTACGTGCCGCAGTAAGCGAATCATCTCGTATTCTGTTGGGTGCCGGTTTTGTATTGCTGTTTACCGTACCCATGGTTCGTATCTTGATTAACTCTGGTGTTAATCCTATCGATCTACCCAGCATGCCTATCTTGATGGCACAGTGGATGGCTGACAGCGTAGGACACATTTACCCGTTCTTTGCTCCTGCAGTGGGTGCGCTGGGTGCATTTATTGCCGGCTCAAACACTGTCAGTAACATGATGCTCAGTCAATTCCAGTTTGGTGTTGCGACGAACTTGAATATTGCAGGAACCTTTATTCTGGCTGTTCAAGCCGTGGGGGCAGCCGCTGGTAACATGATAGCGATTCATAACGTTGTTGCCGCATCAGCAACGGTTGGTTTCTTAGGACGTGAAGGCGCCGTACTACGTAAAACGATCTGGCCTACTCTTTACTATTTGGCAGCGGCCGGTGCTATCACGCTGATCGCGATCCATGTGTTAGGCATGACGGATGCATTAGTTGTTTCTACGCTTTAACGACAACCTTTCGCACTTCAGTGATCAACGAGCCTGATCACACTGCTATCAAAGCGGAGGCCCTTAGGGGTACTTCGCTTTTTTTATGAGCTGCCTTAACCCCGCATGTTGCACTGCACTAAAACATTCACACAACGGTCAAAAAAACCAGCTATATTAAAGACATATAGAACAAACAACGAAGGTTTACTATGTCTGTCACACCCGACTCGAAACTAAGCGCCCCCTCCTTTCCGAACAGTCCCTTTGAGTGGGGACGCGCTGCGTGGGAATACAGTGTAGACGCATGGCAGCGCTCGGTGCTTTACAGCGATGTGCAGCGCCAACGTGGTGATCAATACCGAGAACACGTAGCCCAAGACGTACCTACCGTTTTAAATTTTCCCAGCGAAGCCGTATTTGATGGTTTAAACCTAGAACGTCCTGTGAATTACTGGTTAGTGCGCATCACCCCCCGTGCTGATCAGCCCACCGACCCCAGAAAACGACCCTTTATTGTGATCGATCCACGCGCTGGGCATGGCCCAGGCATCGGAGGCTTTAAACCAGAAAGTGAAATCGGGGCAGTATTAAACGCGGGGCATCCTTGTTATTTCGTTGGTTTTAGCCCTAACCCCCAACCTAGCCAAACCGTAGAAGACGTGCTGCGTGCTGAGGCCGAGTTCGTCAAAAAGGTAGGTGAGTTACACCCTGAAAGTGTAGGTAAACCGGCTGTAATCGGAAATTGTCAGGCTGGGTGGCAGATCTTAATGACAGCCTCGTTATGGCCTGAGTTGTTTGGCCCCATTATTGTTGCCGGAGCCCCACTTTCTTACTGGGCTGGCGATAACCCCATGCGTTATACCGGAGGCTTACTCGGAGGAAGCTGGTTAACGGCTTTTACCAGTGATTTAGGCAATGGCCACTTCGACGGCGCATGGCTGGTTCAAAACTTTGAGTCGTTGAACCCAGCTAATACGTGGTGGGGTAAAAGCCATCACCTTTACGCCAACGTCGACACTGAAGCCCCTCGCTATTTAGAGTTTGAAAAGTATTGGGGTGGATACGTAAACCTAAACGACGTCGAAATACAGTACATCGTCGATAATTTATTTATTGGCAATAAATTAAGCACAGCACAATTGCGCTGCTCGGATGGCAGAGCCATTGATCTACGTAATATTAGTTCGCCAATCGTAGTATTTAGCTCGTTTGGTGACAATATTACGCCGCCGGCACAAGCCTTGGGCTGGATTACCGATCTCTACGAGTCGAACACCGAAGTCATTGAGAACGACCAAACCATTGTGTATGCCACCCATGAAAGTATTGGCCATTTAGGGATTTTTGTTTCTTCTAAGGTGGGCAGTAAAGAACACGTTGAGTTCGCCAACAACATTGAGCTGATTAATCTGTTACCCGCTGGCGTCTATCAAGCAAGCGTGCAAGACTTGGCTGAAAATGAACGGGATTATATCCACGACCCTTACCGCTTAGCCATCAGTGGTCGCAAACTTGATGACATTCGAGCTATTGTTAACAACGACCCCGCCTCTGATGCGCGATTCGCCCGCGCAGCACAACTTTCAGAGCAAAATCTTGAGCACTATCAAAATCTACTACAACCTTGGGTTAAGGCACTAAGCAGCCCTCAATCGGCACAGCTTTTACAAGCCACTCACCCATTAAGGGTGTCTTATGAGTGGTGGTCAAGTGCCAACCCCCTAGCAAAACTGGTACAAACCACCGCTGACCAAGTTCGTGAGTCACGAGAAGTCGTTGATGAAAACAACCCTTTTTGGCAGTGGCAACAGCATTTTTCCAGCACGATTACACGCTCGTTAAACCACTTCAGAGATAATCGCGATCAGTTCTACGAAGACTACTTTAACTTGCTGTATGGCGTCGCGCTTAGCCATAACGACAACACCGCAACACACACCAAGCGCATTCCCGAAGACTTGCAACAACCTCGACAAGAACAACGAGAGCAAATTTATAAAACCATGACCGAGGGCGGATTGCTAGAGGCTAGCGTACGTTCTGTGTTTTATGTATTGCAATCACGAGGTAGCGCAGACGAACGACATTTTGATCAGGCAAAACAACTGCACGAATGCCCGGAATGCGATGCTGAGGTCGGAAAGTCATTCAGAACCGTTGTGCGTGAGCAAGCCAAAATCTTAAACACCGATGTAGCGCAGGCCATTAACAGCATCGAGCAGCTATTACTGCAAGAGGGCAGCCCCAATGAAATTCGTTTACTTGCAAAACGTGTCTTGGCAGTGGCGACGGCTGGCGTTCAAATCAGCGGAGCTGAACTCGAGCGCTTAAATCAGATTCTTGAGATTTTTGAACGTGCGGCACAACAAAGTCAGCGCGCGGACAGGCCTGACGGCATCTGCGCCCTTGATGTCAACGAGGTCAACCGTAAGATAGAGACCGTACTTCCACCCAATCTGGACTCGCGTAACCTTAGTAGCACCCGTAGCTCACCCCCATCGGGTAATACGGCCAGTACACGCAAAACCGTCGCTGCTAAAAAGACAGTAGCTAAAAAAGCAACGGCACCTCAAAACGCTGCTAAAAAAGCGGCTTCTAAACAAGCGATAAGCAAAACAGCAAGCAAGAAAACTGCCGCTAAGAAAGCCACGGCAAAACGTACACCCGCCACCAGAGCCACTAAAAAACCAGCACAAACCCAGACAGCGGTAACGAAGCCCTATGATAATAAACCGGTTTTTTGACATGTTTAGCAATCGTGTTAGAATTTATTCAGTATCAAGAGTTGGGTATAACCATGCCAACCTGTGTACCCTCACAAGGTGGATTCACGATACGGCCTCTATAAGGCAATGATGTGGGTAACTCGTAAAAGCCTGCTTATTGCAGGCTTTTTTATTCGTTCTGTATCGTCTATTGCGCTGTGCGCTTCATAGCAGCATTACATTCGGTTCAGAGGTGTTTTAATCCAACTTGCTCACCTCGGCTTCGGCCTTAAGAGCTAAAACGGAAACAACTACTATGACTTCTACTGCTAATGGCTATGCATTTAGCCTAAACAATCAACGCTTTACCGCTCGCCCCGTTCCGGGTTCCAGCCGTTTACGCATCACCACAGAAGCCAATCGCTTTATTGGCGCTTTCGAGCCCAAATGGTTACGGCGCACCGATCTACACTCGGGGTACTGGACCAGCTTAGGTCAACAAATCAATACTGACTTGCTGTTACAACTTGAGTGTATCGCGTTGGTGATTAATAGAGAGCGCTTGCTTCGTATTGCCAAAACAGGAAACTCTGAGGCAAAACACGGCTTACAGAAAATCAGCACTCCTCCTAAGTTGCCTGAAAACTGTGAACTGCATTTTAATTGCGATCATCACGCTTAAAAGATAAGCGTTTTTTTGATAAGAAGTGCGGTCGTTATACTTGATTGCATTTTTCAAAGCGCTACTCATCTCTTACCCTATTTACCCAGTCAAACGGGTAAATAGGGTTTATTTTTTTAGCCTGCACCCTGAGCAACATAAACAGTTAAGATAAAGATCTGGCTAAGCAACCTTAAAAAGAAGCTTAGATTTACTTCTGTCTTATTCAAACTCGAAGAAGGACTGTCATGCTTGCTGTAGTACAACGCGTTTTATCTGCGCACGTTGATATTTCAGGAACGCAAGTTGCTAGCATCAACAACGGTTTATTGGTATTAGTTTGCGCTGAGCCCACAGACACCCCCGCTACCGCAGACGCCTTATTAGCCAAAATCTTAAAGCTACGTATTTTTGATGATGCGCAGGGCAAAATGAATGAAAACATACAACAGGTTAACGGTGGTTTATTACTGGTTAGCCAATTTACGCTAGCTGCCGATACCAGCCGCGGTAATCGGCCCGGTTTCACTCAAGCCGCAGCGCCTGATTTAGGTCGTTTCTTATTTAACTACATCGTCGATCAAGCTAAGCAACAGCATCACCCCGTAGAAGCTGGTCACTTTGGCGCGAATATGCAAATTTCCTTAATCAATGACGGTCCCGTTACGATCCCTTTACAGATAAATCTCTCTTAATTATGTTCACTTTGCATCCGACTCTTGCCGCTGACACCGTTGAAATTGGGGAGCTTCCCCTTTGTAAAGCCTTGCTGCTAAATGACCAACGTTTTCCTTGGGTCGTACTCGTTCCCAAACGCCCGAACATACGTGAGGTATTTGAATTAACGTCCACAGAGCAAGAACAGTTATGGACCGAAACCAGTGAAACCGCAAAGCGCTTAAATACCCATTATCAGGCCGATAAGATGAATGTCGCAGCCTTGGGCAATATGGTGCCTCAACTGCACATGCACATCATTGTTCGTTATGAAAAAGATGCCGCCTGGCCGTCACCCGTGTGGGGTTCTGGCGCTGCACAGCCTTATTCGGAAGAAGCGCTTGCATTGCAAAAAGAGACCTTAGCCAAACTGCTGTTAACGCTTTAAAAACAAAAAAACACGCTTATCAGGCTCGTTACAGGGCTTGATTCTTTGCTTCGCTTAGGTTAAAAATACTGTATAAATAAACAGTATTTAGCGGGGCGGTCATGTCAAACTGCAAAAAAGTCGTCGCGCCTGAGGCCATACACCCAGCGTTATGGCGTGCTTCGCAGGTATTAAAACCCAAGCTAGCTGGTTTAGACACTGGCTTTGCACAATTGTCGCAACAGCTACCGGGGCAAGGGTGGCCGTTAGGCACACTTATCGATTTTGCGCTTCAGCAATCCGGTATTGGCGAACTTCAACTGCTGAAGCACGCCCTACTTCATAAGCAAAAGCACCCCATTGCGTTAATTTCCCCACCCCTTATCCCAAACATCATGACTTGGCAGCAATGGGGCGGTAAGACGGCACAGCTATACACCGTCAACACCTCAAACATGGCTGATGCATTGTGGTCTTGCGAAAAAATGCTTAAGCAAGGCTGCTTTGGTGCGGTAGTGCTTTGGCAAGAGCACATACACACCCGCTCATTGCGTCGCTTGCATATCGCAGCCCAACACCACGACACCCTGTTTATTGTTATGCGTTCATTATTAAGCCTTAAACAACACTCGCCTGCTTCATTACGCCTTCAATTAACCCCTAAGCCTAAAGGCCTAGATATTCACATTATTAAGCGTTTAGGCACTCCGCTCGATACGCCTATTTTTATTCCTTTATACCCAAGCACTCGCCAACATCATGCTTTGCTGGATCAGCATCCAATTTCCACACCTGCAGCTCGACACCCACTATCCGAACTGGCCCGCCCAACCCATAGCCATCATTGACGCAAACAACGTCATTTATTGCTCTCCGTTGGCGCGCGCAGCCGGTATTCGCATCGGCATGCGAGCAGGTGGAGTCAGCACCGTATGTGCCAACTGCAAGGTGATCACGCTCAATCCACAAGCCACCGCGCAACAACTACAGCAAGTGGCAACAAGCCTTATGCAATACACCCCTGAGGTCTGCCTATCAGGGCCCAATACAATCAGCCTGCATGTCAGTGCCAGCCTTCGTTTGTTTGGTGGTCCAAGGGCATTGTATCGAGCCATATTAAAATTATTATCGCGTAGTGCTTATCATGTTAATGCGGCCATGGCCCCCACTGCGACGGGCTCTCTCTTACTCTTGCACGCTTCCACACGCCAATGTCGTGCCTTAAGTTTTAAGCGCTTAACGCAATTATTAGCGCCAATACCTTGCAGTGCATTACAACAGGCTCAATCACACCTAGAGTGGTTACACGCCATTGGCTGTACGAACCTAGCTAGCCTTAGCGCTCTTCCTAGAAAAGCACTGCTGCGTCGAACCAGCCCCTTATTATTAGACGAGCTTGAGCAAGCCTTAGGACAAAAAACAGAAGCCTTTGCTTTTTTTCAACCGGCACTGACTTTTACGTCGTCGCTGGAACTCTATGACAGTGTTCTCCACGCATCTGTTATTTTGCATCGTGCCCAACGCTTAATTGAAGAGCTTTGTGGTTGGCTTCAGGCACACCAGTTAGCATTAAACGAACTGACTTTTGATTTAACTCACGAGCGCGGTCGCCATGCGCGTAAGCCGAGTCAACTGACCCTACGTCTCAGCAGCCCTTCTTGGGACCCTGTCTTAATCACCCAATTGGTGGGCGAACGCCTACAACGCTACCCCCTTGCCGCGCCCGTCGTTGCCATCGCTCTAAAGGCGAACGACTTACAAGCAAGAGCCACCCAAAGCCTAAGCCTTTTCCCCGACCCTCAACAACGCGCTGCAGAGCTTGCTCCTTTATTCGATTTATTAAAAGCTCGACTCGGAGACAACGCCATACTGGAAGCGGTGCCCATCGCCGACCATCGGCCCGAAAAAGCGAATCAATGGTTAAGCCACCCCCAACCTAAAAAAAGCCAAATCGATCTGCCAGTGGGGCCGCGACCTTTTTGGCTTTTGCCTACCCCCATCGCATTAACCGTGCACAACCATCGCCCTTTTTACACCTCTGCCTTGAAAATGATTTCAGGACCAGAGCGCTTAGAAGAAGGATGGTGGGACAACGACGCCATAGCGCGAGATTACTTTATTGCCGAGGCCACTAACGGTGCTCGATATTGGGTCTTCCAAGACCTTAAAAAAAACGGTGAATGGTATTTACATGGGCTTTTTGCATAACGCCAAAACACGATGAACCTAACCCCTGCCCTTCCTTCTTACGCCGAGTTGCATTGCTTAAGTAACTTTAGTTTCTTAAAAGCAGCCTCGCATCCGCACGAACTGGTTGAGCGTGCGCACCAACTGGGATACAAAGCGCTTGCCCTAACAGATGAGTGTTCCATCGCAGGCGTGGTCCGAGCCCATGTGGCCGCCCAAAAAGTGGGCCTACATTTAATTATCGGTGCGACATTTACGTTACAAGACAGTGCCTCAAGCCCACCCATAAAGCTGATCTTACTTGCACAAAACCGCGAAGGTTATGGCAATTTATGCGAGCTAATTAGCCTAGGCAGACAACGAGCAAAAAAGGGAAGCTACCGCTTGTATTGCTCAGACATCAGCGATCCTGACAACCCTAATCTAAAAAACATAGCCGGATGTTTAGCCATATTGCTGCCCAGCTATAACGGCTCACCATCGCTTTTACAAACACAGGCTTCATGGCTGAAACAACATTTTTTAAACCGAAGCTGGATTGGCTTACATTTGCCCTTGCAAAGTCACGACGCACAACACAAACAACACCTGATCACCACGGCCTACCAACTGCAATTACCCATTGTGGCCACAGGAAATGTGCACATGCACGTGCGTTCTCGCAAACCGCTACTTGACACCTTAATCGCTATTCAACATGGCACTAGCATTGCTAAATCGGCCCAGCAGCGTAGCGCTAATGCCGAGCAGCATCTACGCACTCGCTTACGCTTAGCCACCCTTTACCCCCCTGAAACTTTACAGCAAAGCCTTGTTATCGCACAGCGCTGCACGTTTTCATTAACGCAAATTCGATACCAATATCCCCACGAAATTTGTCCTGAACACAGCACACCACACGATTATCTGCGCGAACAAAGTTACATAGGAGCCCACTGGCGCTACCCAAAAGGCATCCCCTTGCCTGTACAAGCGCTACTTGAAAAAGAGCTCAATATCATCCGCGAACTGCAATACGAAGCCTATTTTTTAACGGTTTACGATATTGTTCAATTTGCTCGACAACAAGGTATTCTGTGTCAAGGTCGAGGTTCGGCGGCCAACAGCGCCGTTTGTTATTGCTTAGGTATTACCGAGGTCGATCCCGAACGCAGTTCCAGCTTATTCGAACGTTTCATCAGCAAAGAGCGCAATGAGCCTCCTGATATTGATGTTGATTTTGAGCATCACCGTCGCGAAGAGGTCATTCAGTACATTTATCAAAAATACGGCACCGACCGCGCGGCGCTGACCGCCGTCGTCATCAGCTATAGAGCAAAAAGCGTATTGCGCGATGTAGGCAAAGCACTCGATGTCGACCCTTTACTGATTGATCGTGTCGCCAAAGGGCATAGCCACTGGGATGGTAGAGACAAAGTGGCCCAACGTATGCAGGAATACGGGGTAGATATGAACGCCGTAAAAAGCAGACAATGGTTGTTGCTTAGCGAAACGCTGATTCACTTCCCGCGCCACCTCTCTCAACACCCGGGCGGCTTTGTGATCAGCCGAGAAAACTTAAAACGCTTAATTCCTATCGAGAATGCTGCCATGCCTCAGCGCAGTATCGTACAGTGGGATAAAGACGATTTGGATGCGCTTAATTTTTTAAAAGTGGATATCTTAGCCTTAGGTATGCTGAGCGTGATCAAGCGCGCACTGGATTACGTCTCTAAACGCCGATCGACCCCTTTCACGCAGCAAGACATTAGCCCCGAAGACCCCGCTACCTATCAAATGATTCAACGTGCTGACACAATCGGCACCTTTCAAATCGAGTCTCGTGCACAAATGTCGATGCTACCTCGATTAAAACCTAACACCTTCTACGACTTAGTGGTGCAAGTGGCTATTGTGCGCCCTGGCCCCATACAAGGTGGGATGGTACACCCCTATTTATTACGCCGAGAAAAAAGAGAAAAGGTCACTTACCCTAAAGCAGAACTTAAAGTCGCTTTAGAACGCACCTTAGGGGTGCCTATTTTTCAAGAGCAAGTCATGCAAATCGCCATGATTGCAGCGGGATTTAGCGCCGAAGATGCCAACGGCTTGCGACGCGCGATGGCCACGTGGAAGCGTAAAGGCGGTATTAACATCTACCATCAAAAAATTGTAGAAGGTATGAAAGCCAACGGCTATGAAGAGGCCTTCGCCGAGCAAATTTTTAAGCAAATCGAAGGCTTTGGTGAGTATGGTTTTCCTGAAAGCCACGCGGCAAGCTTTGCCTTATTGGCCTATCACAGCAGTTGGTTAAAGTGCCACGAACCCGAAGCCTATTTAACGGCCTTACTCAACAGCCAACCCATGGGCTTTTACTCGCCTTCTACCTTAATTAATGACGCCAAACGCCACCGCGTCAACGTTGCCCCTATTGATGTCTTACATAGCCAGTGGGACAGCAAGCTCGAAACACGACCCTCAGCTCAACGCCCAGCAGTTCGTTTAGGCTTCAATTTAATTAAAGGCCTAAGCCAAGACTGCGGATGGCGAATCGAAGAAGCTCGCGCAGCACGCCCCTTTCATTCAGTCAAAGACATGGCTCTACGGGCCCAATTAAGTAAACACGACATACAAAAGCTAGCTTATGCTGGGGCGTTACATCAACTATCGGGTCACCGGCATCAGGCCGTGTGGGAATCCAGTGCTAGCCTAGCCGATCACGACTTATTAAAAGCCAGCGTAATAGACGAAGGCCCCTCAGCAACACCGCAGCTAAGCCAACCTAGTCTACTTAAGGATGTATTAGCCGATTACGCTCATACGGGAGTGAGCTTAACGGCCCACCCCATGGCATTGCTACGCCAACCATTAGAGCAAAAAGGCTACTTAAACTCACAACAATTAGCCCTGCAACCCAATCGCCGTCTTGTTCGCGCTTGTGGTGTCGTCACCATCAGGCAACGCCCCGGAACAGCAAAAGGAGTGGTATTTATTACGATGGAGGACGAGTATGGTCCAATTAACTTGGTGGTACATGCCAACATCGCCGAACGGCAGCGTCATGTTTTACGCCACGCTACGTTATTAGGCGCCTTCGGCGTCTGGCAGTCTCATCAAGGATCACAAAGTCTATTAACCAAAAGGCTGGTCGATCTTAGTCACCTACTGCCGACATTCAACAACAAAAGCCGAGACTTTCATTAACTCGTCATAACGCTAAACGCTTCGCCGCGCTATGATAAATCACCAAAGCCATAGATTAATTTGTGAATTTTTCTTATGCTTGGGCAACATAAAATAGCCACACACTAAAGGTAACGCTAATGTCACGCTTTTCGCTCCACCGTCTTTGGCGCTATCTGGTTGTCACCCTTGGCCTTACAACGCTGGTCGCCTGTAGTCTGCCTCCGGTCGGCAATCGCATTGAAAGCTCGGCCATCACACCTGACGAAGCGCTAGAAACCCAGCTGGGTAAATCGCTATCTCCTTTGGCGAAAGAGCATCCGGGTTTAAGTGGCATTCGTGCTCTGCCCGATGCGTATGATGCCTTTGCTGCACGAGTGCTGCTGGCTAAAGCTGCTCAAAAAACCTTAGATATTCAATACTACATTTGGCGAAATGACACCACAGGCGGCTTAATGCTGCAGGCTATCAAAGAAGCGGCTGATCGCGGGGTCCGGGTACGCCTACTGCTCGACGACCATGGCATCACTAATTTCGATCGGGTGCTGGTTACGTTAAACAACCACCCTAACATTCAAGTCAGGCTGTTTAACCCGTCGGGTTTGCGCACCCCCAAACTACTTGGTTATGTCATCAATTTTGCAAAATTGAATCGCCGGATGCATAACAAGTCCTTTACCGCCGATAACTCAGCCACCATCGTCGGCGGCCGAAATATCGGCGATGAATACTTCGGTGCCGCCGCGGACTTGCACTTCACTGACCTTGATGTTTTAGCCATTGGCGAAGTGGTCAACGACGTGTCACTCGACTTTGATCGCTATTGGTCACATGAACTCGCCTATCCCATTCACAGTCTTGTGCAAAATCACAAAACCTTCAACTTAGAACGCACTGACCTCACTCGCCTTAACCCAAAAATGCCCGATCGTCGTAAAGACTATATCGAGGCCATCAGCCGCTCAGAAATTATTCGTAATCTACTGGGCGGCGAACTGGGTGTGGAATGGGTACGTACAGAAATGGTCAGTGATGACCCTGATAAAATCTTAGATGAAGCGGACAAAAGAGACCTCTTTACCTATCAATTAAGTCGAGCTATTGGTACACCAGAATCGCAGGTGGATCTCATTTCTTCTTATTTTGTGCCCACCCAATCTGGCGTCAACAACTTCAACGAATTGATGCAAACAGAAGGCCTATCCATTCGAATCCTCACTAATTCGTACGAGGCCACCGACGTTGCTATCGTCCACGCTGGCTACTCTAAATGGCGCAAAGATTTGCTGTCACACGGAATAGAACTCTACGAATTAAAAAAACAGTCTTCAGGTGATTTAAAAAAAACGGGCGTAGGCCGCTTTGGTAGCTCAGGTTCTAGCCTGCATGCCAAAACTTTCTCTATTGATCACAACCGCTTGTTTGTAGGGTCGTTTAATTTTGATCCACGATCGGCCCATTTAAATACTGAACTGGGTTTCGTCATTCACAGCCCTAAACTCGCCAGTGAAATCTCCGCCTTGTTTGATAAAGAAATCCCTTTATCCAGTTATCAGGTGGTATTAAGCCCCGAAAACAAACTGCACTGGATCGAGCATCGAGACGGTGAAGTGATCACTCATACCCAAGAGCCCGGCTCAACCATTATGTCGCGATTTACCATCAATATTCTTTCGAAGCTACCGATAGACTGGCTACTGTAAGCAACAATGTAACCAAACAGAAGCTCATCCAAAACTAAATCTTGGCGTCATGCTGCCGTTAATTTTTAATAAGAAAATAGCTTTTTCAAGCTCTAAAGCTACGCCAACGCATTGTCTACAGCGCCGGGGGGGGCTAGAGAAAGCCCTTGCCTACTCCCTTGTAAATGTACGACAACCATGGCGAACTCAACACGACACCGTGCAAACACAAACAATATTTAACAAGGCTGTCACTTTTACTCTTCTATACTGCAAACGATGAAAAGAACGGTAGTGTGGGATAGATGCGTGCTTGATGAGGCCAAGGAATGACAACAGTCACTGGAAAATTTGAAACTCGTATTGCCGCTGAAGCAGCAGCACAGGCTCTGATTCAGCGCGGTTATCCTGCGCACCTGATTAGCATCTCGGGTGAAGACGAAAACAGTTACGATATCTACCTACAAAATGAACAACGTGAAACAAGCAACCTACTTTCCACCTATTTACACCCCTACTCGGTTATTGGTGCAGCCCTAGGTGGATTAGCACTGGGCGGCATCGCAGCGTTTTACTACAACATAGGGTATTTACACATTGCTTGGGTATTCGCCATGTTTGTCGTCGGCGCCTACGTCGGCTTGCTTTTTGGCACCATGATGCCATCGCTAAACGATGCCCCTCCAGCACCTTCTCGACTTGGTGCCACCTCACCCGCTTTAATCAAAGTCTGTACCACGCCCCACCAAAGCTCAATATTAGATAACGACCTAAAACAAGCTGGGGCCACACAAATCTGCCGTCATTACTCCGTTTAAGTCCGCAGCAACAGCTTAAACCTAAACCTTTGGGGCCCAATCGATCAGCGCCCATCGCGTAGGCTCTCCACCAGCTTTTGCACGCGTAGCATCGGCTTCATACCACTTTTGTAAGGCTGTTTTCTGTTCGATCGTTAAGGGATCGTTCAGCTCCAAGCGCTCAATAAACTCATTCAAATCACGGGTATGAGCCAAGCGACTGGGGTACTCAATAAACGAGACATTGGGATAGAAACCCAAGGTATGCAAGATGGCAGGAATGTAAAAGTAATCGGGAAAGGCTTGTTTTTCACGTCCTAAAATGCGAGCGACTTCAGTATCCACAAAAAAGGGATTTGCAGGGTAACTCACGTACACCCGTTTACGAGCATGCTGAGTTAAACGCAGCAGTGCAGCTTGCATGTCGTCAACCAAAGTGGATCGCGAGGCAATCACAATATCGCATTGCGGCACATCGTCCCAAGGCTCGTACCAATCTTTACAAAGCGTGCTTACGTTTTCTTGCCCTGATAACGCTGCATTCTCTTTGACTTTTTGTAGCATGCCTTGGCTATAGTCCAAGGCGTAGACGTGTTTGGCACGTTTGGCTAATAACACAGCCAACCCACCGCTACCACACCCCACATCTAGCACCGTCTCGCTCGCTGAGACCTGTACGGTTTGTTCAAAGTGGGTGGTGTATTGATTTTCAATTTGCCCGACCTGTATTTTTTCGGCTCGGGCATCCCACTTCTCTACCGGCGTGCGCCCACGGCCTGAGCTTTTTTTATGTTGAATGTAAAGCTCTGCAAAATCAATATCGTTTAAAAACATAGTATGAACAACGTTAATGTAAGGGGGTTAAGCTTGGTCAAAAGAGCTTGATTTCAAGCGCATTGTCCCGTGCACACAGCGAAGTTTGTCCGCCATCTCAACTACGTATCGTAGCGCAAAGCACCAGCGCGACAAGATGCCCTACGGATTTACGCCAGCTACTGTTATATTGCGGCATCTGTTAAGGTTTATATAGTTTTCGCTTAGCCCTTAAAGCAGTCTGGAGCTTTAGAATGTATCGTCTACTGACGCGTTACACAGCCTTATATGCGGTGCTATTAGGCGCCTTGGTTTTTTTGCTACTTTCACTTTATCAAAGTCCATGGTGGCTCATACTGGCAATACCCTTTGTCATTCTCAGTGTGATGGGGTTTGTGGACCTTCGACAAACCCGTCACGCCATCCGTCGTAACTACCCTGTCATCGGTAATTTACGATTCTTGTTTGAATACATTCGACCAGAAATACGCCAATATTTCATTGAAAGTGATACGCAACAACTGCCTTTTTCAAGGGCAGACCGTTCGCTGGTCTACCAACGAGCCAAACAACAAGAAGACAAGCTTCCTTTTGGTACGCAGCAAGACATGTACAGCAGCGGTTACGAATGGATCAACCATTCCATGGTGCCAAGTACGATTAAAGACAGTAACTTTCGCACCTTGGTGGGTGGTCCACACTGCACCAAGCCCTACTCTTTATCTGTCTTTAATATCTCCGCCATGAGCTTTGGAGCCTTATCGGCAAACGCTGTGATGGCATTAAACAAAGGGGCTGTGCTGGGAAATTTTGCGCATGACACGGGCGAAGGCGGGGTTAGCCGCTATCACACCATGTACGGTGGTGACCTGATCTGGAATATCGGCTCAGGCTATTTTGGCTGTCGTGATGAGCATGGCAATTTTTCACCTGAGAAATTTGCTGAACGCGCTCGCCAAGACAGCATCAAAATGATTGAGATTAAGCTGTCTCAAGGGGCTAAACCAGGACAAGGTGGTATTTTGCCCGGCGCAAAAGTTACCCCTGAAATCGCCGCGGCCCGTGATGTGCCCGTCTGGCAAGACTGCATTTCGCCCCCGCAACACAACGCCTTCTCAAACCCCATCGAGTTGCTTGAGTTTGTGGCACAACTTCGTGAGCTCTCTGGCGGTAAACCGGTGGGTTTCAAACTGACAATCGGCCACCCGTGGGAATGGTTCTCTATTGCCAAAGCCATGCTTAAAACTGGCATTACGCCCGATTTTATTGTGGTTGATGGCTCGGAAGGTGGCACTGGCGCAGCGCCCGTTGAATTTATCGATCACGTGGGTACGCCACTGCGCGAATCCTTACGTTTAGTTCATAACACTCTGGTCGGGATCGGGCTACGTGAACACATACGGATTGGCGCCTCAGGAAAAATCATCAGTGCTTTTGACATGGCTCGCATCATGGCCTTAGGGGCAGACTGGTGTAATAGCGCTCGCGGCTTTATGTTTGCGGTGGGCTGTATTCAAGCACTTACCTGTCATACGGGCAAATGCCCCGTGGGGGTAACAACCCAAGACCCCAGACGTCAAGAAGGCCTGGTGGTGTCAGATAAGTCGTTGCGCGTTGCCAGTTATCACAACAACACGCTGAAAGCCTTGGCTGATTTACTTAAAGCCGCTGGCTTGCATCACCCAAATGAGTTACGTCCCCATCATATTGCGCAACGTATCGCCAACGGTGAAGTGCGTGTGTTATCGGCCTTGTTTCCTGATTTGGATAAAGGCGAGTTATTACAAGAGCACTACCGTCAAACCATTTTCCGTACGGCGTGGCCCATGGCTCAAGCCGAATCGTTTCATCCCTTGTACAGCCTTAGTGCAGCGCTATCAGGACTGGGTAAGCACGAACTACCGGAAA
Source organism: Paenalcaligenes sp. DL 463 (assembly GCF_057475185.1). NCBI lineage: Bacteria > Pseudomonadati > Pseudomonadota > Betaproteobacteria > Burkholderiales > Alcaligenaceae > Paenalcaligenes > Paenalcaligenes sp. DL 463. Next base: position 1,979,457 of record NZ_JBYBKX010000001.1, read on the forward strand.
AATCAGCACAAACTGCCACACAAGCGTCGGCGAATAATCCTACGCATACCCCACCTGCGCCACCTACGGTGAAACCGCGCACGCCTGAACCCGGCGCCACCGCTTAAACGACTGGATGGCTGTATGTTTCTATACAGCCATCAACTTTAGTTGCGGATTTGCTGGGTGCCCACACCCACATCCACCTCACCATACACCTCGACATTAGAGCGACTGTTATCTGCTGTGGATGACGGGGTTGGTGCGCAAGCGCTTAACGTAAAACCGACTACAACCAAACCTAGCATTTGCTTGAAACTGCGCATCGTATACAACCTTAAAAATAAATGTATGTGGAACAACTTAAGCCAATCTTGAAAAAGCTTAGCCACTGATTAGATGCATTCTGAAGCGTTTAGTTTTAATGCCGTGTTGTAACAAACGATTCACCGCCTCTTTGGCTACCCGCCGATCAAGGGCGACATGGCTAACCACCACGCCAATATTGATCTTTCCGACTTGATCACGCGTCAGCCCACCATCGCCTGTGAAGGCACCTAAGATATCCGCCGGACGTAATTTATCTTTCTTACCACCCAGAATCACCACGGTTACCATGGGTGCTGGCTCAGGCCGTTTGGCCACATCACGCAACGAACGCAACTTGGCACGCTGCAAGCCTTTTTGTTGATACTGTTGAACGAGCTCTTCAATTTGGCTATCGAAATGGGTACTTAAACTAAGCGCCAAACCTTTTTCTTGTGCTCTACCGGTGCGCCCAATGCGGTGAATATACACTTCTGGGTCGCGTGGTAGCTCGACATTAATGACCGCCGCGAGCGACGAAATATCTAAACCTCGTGCCGCCACATCGGTGGCCACCAACACGGTGCAACTACCGTTTGCGAACTGTATTAGCACCTCGTCACGATCCCGTTGTTCTAAATCGCCGTGCAAGGTTAACGCGCTAAAGCCTAAGGACGTTAGGTAATGCGCTAAGCCATCACACTGCGCCTTGGTATTACAAAACGCCAAGGCCGACTCGGGCTGATAATGACTTAATAAACGCGCCGTTGCTTCGTAGCGTTCTGTCGGATCCACATCAAAAAACAACTGCTCAATTTGCGACCCGCGCACTAATGACTCCACCTTAACCTCAATCGCATCCGTCAAGAAATGCGCAGAGTCTTTACGGATGGTCTCTGGGTAGGTAGCCGAAAACAGCAAACTTTGGCGACGGGGTGGACACGCTGCTACCACTTCGCGCATGTCGTCGTAAAAACCCATATCAATCATGCGATCGGCTTCGTCTAACACCAAGGTTTCAACTGGCGACAAGTCAATGGTTCCACGACGTATGTGGTCTAACACACGCCCTGGTGTCCCCACCACAATATGCACCCCATGCGCCAAGGAATCAATCTGACGCTGCATGGGCACACCACCGGTAATGGTCAACACCTTAATATTGTTCTCGGCGCGAGCCAGACGGCGCAATTCTTCAGCTACCTGCCCGGCCAGTTCTCGAGTGGGACACAGCACCAAGGCTTGTATCGAAAAACGAGCAGGCCGCAGCTTATGCAAAATACCCAAACCAAAGGCAGCGGTTTTACCACTCCCCGTTTTAGCTTGAGCAATGAGGTCTCGACCCTCAAGAATAAACGGCAAGCTTTCAGCCTGGATCGGCGTCATCTCGCTAAAACCCAGTTGGGCCAAATTGCTCTGCAATGAATGTGAAAGCGGTAAACTGCTAAAAGATTGAGATGACATAAATAAAAAAAAGCCAAACGAGATAAGCCACAATTCATGCCCTACTCCCACAAGGCAGCAAAGCACACAGCCCTCATTGTACGGGTTTAACCTTAAGTTCCGAATGCCAAAGCCAAAATCCATCGTAATACGATAAAGATGCGACACCCGAAAGGCATAAGCGGTCTTCTTTAGCAATGCATTGAACACAAATCATGACGCGAGATGTCGCTAAGCCTTTGTAATAACATTGCTTTTTAAGAGCCAGAACGTAGAGCCTAAAAACAGCATACAAAAAGGCCTAAATAGTCTTGATTTCTTAAATTTAATCGTGCTATAGTAACGTTCTTGGCGCATTAGCTCAGCAGGTTAGAGCGACGGAATCATAATCCGCAGGTCCCCTGTTCGAATCAGGGATGCGCCACCAAAGAATATCAAGGGCTTAGCGATCACTCGCTAAGCCTTTTTCTGTTTCTTATCCCCTCATTTTGCTCTCGTGTCCAAACTGTGTCCGAAATTTCCGGCGCCGGATGCGAGACAACCTGAGACGGTCAGTGTTGCGACGACGCCTCACGGGGTTGGCCATCTCCATAGTGGATAGATATGGCCTTAGGATGCCTCAAACAGTCTCAATCACCAACCTGTAAGGGCGTAGCTTAGCGTAGGGGCAAGCTTTCTGACTGCAGATTCAACCCGTTGCAGTCACTCAACTGGATTGCCAGCTCAAATGATTGAGGCTCCATTAAGCGCAGGACATGATTAGCCTTTGACCACGGAAAGCGTGAAACCGTCCCAGCCTTTTTCTCCCACTGTCTGCAGTGCTGTACTGTCTAGGCGCTCATCCTTAGACAGCATTTCGGCAAACCTTCGAACACCAAGGACACTTGCATCGGTGCTGTTTTTCTCTATCACTGCACCCCCTCTCACCACGTTGTCCCCGATAATGACTGAGCCAGGACGTGCAAGTTTTAAAGCCCATTCGAGATAAACTGGGTTATTCGGTTTGTCCGCATCAATAAAGATGAGGTCAAAGGGGGCGTGAAGTTCAGGTAAGACCTCCGACGCTGCGCCAACTCGAATATCAACCTTGTCGCTACATCCAGCCGCCTTGCAGTTCTCGAATGCGATCTTCGCCCGCATTGGGTCTAGCTCAATAGAGGTAATGCAGCCTTCAGGCTGCAATGCTCTCGCCATCCAGATAGTGCTGTACCCACCAAGGGAGCCGATTTCGAGCACCCGCTTAGCACTTGTTAATTTCACCAGCAACGCTAAGAACTTTCCCTGAACCGCTGATACATCGTGTGTTGGCATACCTGCCTCAGCATTCACCACTAAAGCGTTTGCCAGTGCATCGTCTTGAGGGGCTAAGAGTTCAGAAAAATATTCATCCACTGTTGTCCATTTATTGGCATCTGCGCTTGGGTAATCGGGTGTTCTCACGAACTATCTCCTTTTTGTTAAGACCGGGTTACGGCCTTTTCTGCTCGAAAAGCGAGTGACAGCTTTTGGCCTATTGTGTTGAAAAACTCCAAACGAACGGTTTTTGAGCCACCCGATGGGGTGCTTTACCCCTTGCTTGATAGGCGATCGTGGCATATGCGCGATTCTGGAGGGTCATTTTTTTAAAATCTGAATTCCGAGATTAAGAATCGAGTTTTTCAACACAATAGGCCGAAAGCGGCCTTAAACCATTAACTTGAAAGATATAACCGCTTAAAGCAATAAAGCTAAAACCTAACGTTTAGTGAAACACCTAAACTGGCGCGCCACACATCGTCAATTTCATATGGGTTTATCTCTGATACCCCTAAGTTCCCTTTTCTTGTATTTCCTGTGCGAAAGCCGCCCGTATACGCCACCATGGCATTTAGGCCTAATACTGCGTTAGTTGATAACTGATGCTGTAAAGAAGCCCCTACTTGCACCATAGGGCTTAGCTTAGTATGTTTTTCCACATCAGATACAAAAGCCCCATGAAAGGTTTCTGTGACGTTAGAGAGTTTATTATGTGTAGCGCCTACACCTGCGGTTGCTCGAACTGTCGTTGCATCTGAAACGTTCCAACCATAAGCTAAATTTACCAAAATAGCATTGCTGGTTGCTTTTCCTGAAAAATCCAAGCGTTGCCCGAACCCAGGAAACTCTGCTGCCCAATCAATGTCCCCTCGGACGTGTTGATAGCTAACAAAACCAGATAAATTGCGATCGAACTGGTAGCCTGCATGAGCTCCTATCCCAGCCGCATTTCCGAATTTTACGTCTTTTACAATGCCTCCTCCCCCAAATCCGCCGCCATCTGATGTATCAGATGACCCATGTGCTATGCCAACCGATGTATCTAACCCAGCAAAAAAACCCGGTGCTTGAGCTTGTGCCATCGTGGGCAGGATAATTAAAACAACGACCGATGAGATCCGTTTTATTCGGAACATTACTATGACTCTCTTGAAGTTAAGAATGAACGACTAACGTATAATTACATTTAATAATAATTAAGAGGAAACCCTATCTAAAAAATAGAGAAACAACGTTTAAATGCTGCTTTGTTCTAACAGTGGGTATGGGTACCCACATCGGCCCATGTAAACCGTGTACCATTGCGCGAAGCCATACCAGCATTAAGTTCAAGCATACGTTCTGGCAAGTTTTGAAACGAATCTACAGACGCAACGTTTGCTTTTTTCAACAGGCAATTCCATTTCTAAATCACCCGCACCCTCTGCCAAGGCACCAGCCTTACTTCACCCGCGTAACCGCCATCAAGGCCGTTACGACTTTAGCCGTCTCATCAACGACACACCCGAGCTGGCCGCTTTTGTCTTCTTGAATCCGTATGGTGACCAAAGCATCAATTTCGCCGACCCAGCTGCGGTTAAGACTCTCAATCGCGCCTTGTTAAGGACTTTTTACGACATTCAGGATTGGGATATTCCTGCCAACTACTTGTGCCCTCCTATTCCTGGGCGTGCCGACTATGTGCACTATCTAGCCGACTTACTGAGTAGTAACAATGCGGGGGTCATTCCCTGTGGTGCCACAGTGCGCGCACTCGATATTGGCGTGGGAGCAAACGCCATCTATCCGTTAATTGGCCACGCTGAATATGGATGGCACTTTCTAGGCTCGGACATCGACGCTGTTGCGCTAACGTCGGCGCGACGTATTATTCACGCCAATCAAGGCTTATCCACGGCAATCAAATTACGTCAGCAACGATCGCACAACCATATTTTCCAAGGTATCTTAAGTGCCAACGACTATTTTGACCTTACGCTGTGCAACCCACCCTTTCATAGTTCTCAAGAAGAAGCGTCGCGTAGCACTCAGCGTAAATGGCGTGGTTTAACTAAGGCTGTATCCAAACAAAAAACGCCCGTACTGAATTTTGGCGGCCAAAGTAATGAGCTGTGGTGCGAGGGAGGCGAAGCACACTTTGTGCGTCGCATGATAGAAGAGAGTACAAGCGTGCGTAGCCAAGTATTTTGGTTTAGCACCTTGGTATCCAAAGAATCTAATTTACCCAGTTTGCTGCATACCTTAGAAAAAGTTAACGCCTTTGACGTGCGCGTCATAGAGATGGCCCAAGGACAGAAGAAAAGCCGATTCATTGCATGGACGTTTTTAAATACCGAGGCACAGCGGACATGGCGTAATCAGCGCTGGCTATAAATTCACACGAGATGTGCCCTGACAGGTGCACCAAAACCAGTAATCGGCAATAATGCGACGTGGCCTACAACTGATGATCTGAGACGATGCCTACTGCCGAATCCCTCCTGACTAAACGCTACGCCATTACGCTTGCTTTACTCTATTTTTTGGTTCGTTGCGTTCCCGATCTGTTTTTGATTGCCGCCAATACGCTGCCTGATGCGTTTTTTTTCTATCTGATTGAAAACCACAGCATTTGGCTGCGCCATGCTTATCCTATTTTGCCAGTGCAGGTATTTAATGTGCCTTGGGCTTTCCAGCAAGTCCTTGCCCTACTGCCTGTACTCATCTTCGAAGTGCTGCTGGTGTTTCTCTTCAGCGCTTGGTTTTTACGTCGTAAACCCTGGGTAGTACAACGTTCCAGCGTAGGCCGTTGGTTGCTGTTTATCATAATCAGCATGATCTGGGTATATGCCGTTCGCCATCAATTTTTGCTTTATCTACAAGGTATCGTGGTCGAACCGGTGTTGGCGGCCCAGAAGGGAGCAAACTGGATGGATGAGCTCCCTGTTGCACTGATAAGGTCACACTGGCTTCTAAGCACTGCCTTGTACTTGAGCACCCCGTTATGGGCAGCCATTCCCGTTTGGATCCATTTCCAATGGGTACAAAAACCAACTCAAGTCGCCCAACACACGACGACTGCATTGCCTCTGCAGCAAGCTTCCGTTTTTGCAAGTTTTTTACTGGGTTGCTTGGGTTTACACACCGCATTTGTACAGCTTACATACTTGGGGCTGTGGCCGTGGGCGGTAGAACAGTCGGGTGCGCATCTACCGTTGGAAGCGCTCAACGACATAGGGCTGCTTCTGGCATTAAGTCAAATTGTATTAGCAGCACTGGTCTGCACGCTTGCCGCCTATGTGTATTGTCGTCGTTACTCAACGGCTAACCCCCCTATCCCTACACGGAAAATCCCCTCATTTTTTGCCGGCATGGCCTCTTATTTACTGACAAGTTTGCTTTTCTTAGCGCTAGTCTGGTTGATCAGTTGGCTACAACCTTCTTTCATTGAGTCGCTGGTACGCGAGTTTAGCTACTCGCCGGAAAATGGCATCCCCTTTATCATCGCTCTGAATTTCAGCGCCTTCGTACTGCTATGTCTTATTAGTCGTCAATTTCGGATAGCGCCCAAACGTTGGAATGCTGCTCTAGCCGTGTTATTGCTGTGTGCGGCCGTTCCTTCTTATGTAGTTTGGACGCTCACCCGCACCAACCTCGGTCTGGCCGGTGCGAAGCCAGGCTTTGCCGTGACGGGTGTGCTCGGGGACTCCCATTGGCGTAGCACGGAGCAATGGTGCACAGGGGTCGTTGAAACCAGCCATGGTACATGGCTAATCGGCCGCAACGACGACAGCCTCGATTCCGCTTCGTATGTACCCGAAGACGTCCCCGATTTAAGCCAACTGCTCAACAGCAACGACGAAAATGCGAGATCACAAGGCTTTGGCTTCTTCGGCTCACGCCCTACTCTCACGACTCTGGCGTTACTGCAAGACGACGGCACATTTACGATCACGGCGGCAATTCCCGACGTCACGTGCATGGTCGTTTCACCCGTTTCTGAAACGCTATACCTGTTCACCGGCATTCGTCGTCCCGCAACGGAAAGGTATTCAGAACCTATGCAAACCGCCGTTTTCAGGTCTACCGATCAGGGCAGCACATGGGAATGGCTAGAATCTGGCTTTATGAGCGAAGCGCAGCAATTAGCGTGGAATGTAAAACCTATTTTTGCGTCTGACCACGAGGTGTGGGCATGGGGTACCGTATCGCACGATAGCTCGGATGCTAATCCTCAGCCCACAGCCTTGTTTTACTCTGCTGATCAAGGCAAAACGTCGACCGAGATAGTCAGCCCAGAAGCCTTGGTAGTGTCAGACGCTTATTTGTCCGACATAACGGGCGAACCCGACGCTAAATTTTCCAGCGGTCGAGAGATGAATCTGCAGCGATTCGTCGTTCAAGTTGACGATCAACGCGCCTACGCATGGGTTTCAGAACGCACGTGGTATTACCTAGGCGAAGAGGGTCATCGCTTCCTAATCAACAGTCGTGCCGAGCTAACTCGCTCTAGCCCCAATAGCCAATGGGAAGTCAAACGGGTCGTTCGCCAGCCCGATACAAGCATTGCTCATTTGCACAGCTCGGCCGACGGACGTAGCTTCGCGATTATGCACGATAACGAAGGAGAATGGCTGGTCAGGCTTGATCCTGACAGCGGCGAATGGGTAGACCGCCAACCCACGCCATCGATCTTGCCGAGCTGGTTAGCCACGGACAATACCTCCACACGTTACTTCTGGAGCAACGGCGATTACCAAGTGATCAGCCAATGGGGAAGGACCATCGTGCCGAGATTACTGATACCTTTTTCTGATGAAGCTGCCGACATCGATACCGATGCTCATTTCTACACTCGTGATGGTGGCCGAAACTGGCACCAACTGGCCATTCCCGGCTATTTAGGTGTTATGGGCTTATCGCCACGTAGTAGCCACTTATACTGGACTAAAGGAAATTGGTACAGCAACGATGAACCCTTGCAATGGCAATACGATCTCGCTAAATGAGGCTCTCATGAGAACCAAAATACGATCCGGCCTATTAGCCATCGCAACCCTCACAATGCTTAGCGGTTGCGCCTCGAATTGCAATATCTTATCTAGCTCGAACAGTAAAAGCTGCGATGCCATGCTACTGGGTGGCATGATTCTTGCCGCCCCTATTCTGGGCCCGGCCGCTCTTTTCTCCGATGCGGCCAGCGACGCCAAAACCAAGAGAATCGCTACAGAATGGAGCACATCCATGCAATCTCGTTTGGCCGAGAACGACCTTGATGCCATACAAGAGTGTTTAGCCGAGTGCGATGTGAAGTGGCGTTATGAGCTTGACTACAAAGTCACCCAAGCCTACCAGTACGAGGCTGCACGACGCTTTTTGGCGGGAGACTGGGGCCCGGATAACGTTGACGACTATCTGGTTTATCAACTACTGGCCCATTACACCTTGGCTTGGCAGCCTAAAAACGACGAAACCGGAGCCGAGTCTACTGTGGTGCCGGTGCATGTTCGTCAAAGCTATGCGTTATTAAAATATGAAAGTCTACAGCGTCCGCTTCAACAGCTGCTTTCTAGCTCTCGCCGTAACACGCTGCGCAATACCGTATATGGCATGATGTTCGCGATTGACGCCCCCCAGTCAGACGACTTAGCACATGAACATTACCAACAATGCCCTGAGAAAATAGCCAGCCTTGTCCTAGAGGATGCCTCTTTCTTTAGCCACACTATTTCGTGTGAACGCGCTTACGTTTACCGCTTCCGCGAGCGCTTACCTGACCCATTACGCAAACAATGGCAGGACGCCGCTGCAGCAAAACGACGCGCACAAGCATCGTAACTGTACTGGTGGCGGGTGTAGTCGTTAACGGTTCTCGTCGCTCCACCACTGAATGGCAGCAAGCGCCAGTGCATCGATGGAATCAACGATGGGCACGCCCCACTGCCCTCGTAACGGTTGTGCCAACGCCAGCGGTAGTTCCGTGCACCCCAAAATGACGGCCTGCGCCCCTCCTCGCTCACACAGTAAACGAATACCCGGCGCAAGCGCCTGATACGCCGCTTCAATCTGGTTTCTTTTTACTAACTCAATAGGCACCGTGCAGTAATCAGCCATTTCTGATGGCTTAAGTAGCACGCACTCATAACCCTGAGCTTCAAGCAGCGGTTGGTACAACTGAAACTCTACCGTAACCGCCGTCGCCAACAACCCAACAGGACCGTCATACACACCCTGCTGACGCAAGTTGTTAATTACAGCGTCGACGATATGCAAAATGGGCACTCGTGCTTGCTGAACCAAAGCATCAAACCATAAGTGAGCGGTGTTACACGGGATCACAATACATTGTGCCCCCGCGGCTTCAAGATGGTTGATACCATTAAGCATCCACGGCAAGGGGTCTTCACCCTGATTTGCATACGCTGCCGGACGCCCCGGCACGCGCGGATCGCTCCAAAGAATGGCGGGCATATGCTCTTGATCGATCACTGCCGGCGTTAATAAGGTCAGTCGTGTCATGAACGTAGCGCCAGCCAAAGGGCCCATGCCCCCAAGCACCCCTAAAAAACGTCCACTGAAATCAGCGCTTTCCATCACGAACCTTTATCAAAAAGTCAGTTGATCAATGCACCCGTAAAGACGCCTGCCTTAGGCAAGGAAGTGCGCTATGCCCAACTTAGTAAGACAGTATCTTGGATAAGAAATGCTGAGCTCGCTCGGACCGTTCTGACATGTTTTCAAAGAAATCCTCTTTGCTACAGTCTTCGACGATTTTTCCTACGTCCATAAAAATAACTCGATCAGCCACCTTACGCGCAAAGCCCATTTCGTGCGTTACGACCATCATGGTCATGCCGTCCCGAGCCAAATCCACAATAACGTCCAGCACTTCGTTAACCATTTCGGGGTCCAGTGCCGAGGTAGGTTCATCAAACAACATGGCGACCGGATCCATCGCCAAGGCACGTGCAATGGCCACGCGCTGCTGCTGCCCGCCTGAAAGCTGCCCTGGGTATTTGTCTTTATGGTCGATCAACCCTACCCGCTCAAGTAAGGTGTGTGCACGAGCGACGGCATCTTTCTCACTGCGTCTCAACACCTTAACCTGCGCGAGGATAAGGTTACGCATCACCGATAAATGGGGGAATAGCTCGAAGCTTTGAAACACCATACCAATTTTGGCGCGTAGCTTGGTCAAATCGGTTTTAGGGTCTCCTACTGAAACCCCCTCTACCGTTACCTCACCCTCCTGAAAAGGCTCTAAACCATTCACCACCTTAATCAAGGTGGATTTCCCCGATCCAGAAGGGCCACAAATCACCACCACCTCGCCATTAGAGACCGTGGTTGTGCAGGCATCTAGCACCTTGGTGGTTCCATACCACTTGCTGACATTCTTGAGTTCAATCATTCAGTCACCACTGTAATTATTGATGTGAAACGCGCTTAGCCGTGTGGCTAAACTTTATCTAACAATGGATGTGCGACGCTGCAAATAACGCACCAGTTGCGAAGCGCAGTAGCAGATCACAAAATAAACAAGCGCCGTAAAAAGATACATCTCAAGTAGGCGTCCATCACGCTGCGCCACCTTGACCGCTGCGCCTAAGAAATCCGTTAACGACAACACATAAACCAACGACGTATCCTGAAATAACACAATGGTTTGCGTCAACAAGACCGGCGCCATGTTTCTGAAAGCCTGAGGCAGCACAACACTGCACATGATTTGTACTTTATTCAGCCCCAGCGCTTTGGCTGCCGCCGTTTGCGACTGCGGAACCGATAAGATTCCTGAGCGCATAATTTCACAATAATAGGCCGCTTCGAAAATCGTAAAGGTGATTAATGCCGACGTAAAACCACCCACAGCAACGGGTCGACTCGAACCGATCAGCCACGCTCCGATGTAGGGGACCAAAAAGTAAAACCAAAAGATCACAAGAATTAAGGGTAAGGCACGCAATAAGTTAACGTACGCGCCCGACACACTGGAAAGCAGCGGAATTTTAGACAAACGACACAGGGCTAATAGCGTCCCTAAGATGATGCCCCCAGTCGCAGATAACGCCGTCAGCTTTAAGGTAAACATCATCCCTTCTCTGAACAAATAACCTAGAGAACGCTCGATCACATCAAAGTCGAATTCGTTCATGGCGTCACCTCTTTCACGGCAGCTGAAGCAGAAGCCTTTGTCTTAGACGATGCCGACGTTCCCATAAAACCGGGAACCGCAACGTGTCGCTCAAGCCATGTGGTGCCGATAACCACAAGCAAATTCAGTAGCAGGTAAAGGGAAGTTGCCGCCGCAAAGGTTTCAAAGACCTGAAAGCTGAACTCTTGCATAGAGCGTGCCGCCCCCACAAGCTCCATCAGACCAATGGTAAAAGCCACAGAGGTGTTTTTAATTAGGTTTAGCAACTCGGAGGTTAACGGCGGGAGAATAATCCGAAACGAGGCAGGCAATAATACGTAGCGATACACCTGAGGCTGACGTAATCCTAATGCGGTGCCTGCCATGCGTTGCCCCACGGGCAACGACTCAATACCGGCCCGAACCTGCTCGGCCACACGCGACGCCGTGTAGAAGCCCAAACATAAAAAAGCGGGTAAGAAAATTCCCCACGGTGGCGGTATTTGCTTCATGGCATCGCCCAAGGTACCCGGAAGCACTTCGGGCACGACGAAATACCATAAAAACATTTGCACTAACAACGGGATATTACGGAAAAACTCGACGTAAGCGGTACCTAACCCGCGCAGCCATTTACTTGAGGTAGTTCTCGCCACCCCAACGATCGTGCCCACCGTCAAGGCTAAGGCCCACGAGAGCAGCGCCGTAAATATCGTCCACACCAACCCGTTTAGCAAGGTGTAAATATACAAATTGCCATAGGGAGAAGGTTCAAAAAAGATGGACCAATTCCAAAAATAATTCATTGCCTACCTCCGGCCAGACCAGCCCCTTAACGAAATAAGGGGGCTGGTCCTACCCTTTGCTTCGCAGTACCTTGCCGCGAAACTCGTTATACCGATTTATTTATAACGTTCGGGGTCTGCTGAATCACTAGGATCTGCCAACGCGCGCTTCAGCGATTCGCTCATGGGCAAGTTCAGATTCACGTTTTTAGGAGGAATAGGCGATTCAAACCATTTTTTGTAAAGCTCTTCGATTTTGCCATTTTCCATCATGGCAATAATGGCATCATCCACCACTTTCTTAAACTCTGGGTCATTCTTAGGCTGCATGATGGCATAGGGCTCAATGGTGTAAGCCTCTTCACTGATCATCCACTCGTCTGGATTACGTGAAGTCGCGACCAAACCTGCCAGCAAGATATCATCCATGAAGAACGCAAGCGCACGTCCGTTTTCCACCGTCAAAAATGCCTCCGCATGATCTTTGGTTGGAATAATATTCATGTTTAGGTTTTGACTGTCGTTAGCACCTGTGGCCCAGCGTATGTTACTGGTGCCCGCCGTCGACACAATGGTTTTACCTTTGAAGTCGTCTAGCGTACTTAAATTAGATGATTTCTTTGCTAAGAACCGGGTGGCTGTCACAAAGGTGGTAGGGGCAAAGGCCACCTGCACCTGACGCTCTACGGTATTCGTTGATGAGCCGCAGTTTAAGTCCACCGTGCCATTCGCGACTAAAGGAATACGCGTTGAAGACGTGACCGGCACATACTTAATACCGATCTTGTCCATCTCCAGCTTTTCTTTTAGGGCTTCGACCACGCCATAGCAAATATCCAAGGAATAACCAATGGCGTTTTGCTTGTCATCGAGGTAAGAAAATGGAATAGATGTGTCACGGTGACCTAGGGCGATTTCCCCAGTCGATTTAATTTTCTCTAGCCTACCGTCTGCATAAGCAGGTGCTGCCAACATGGTGGTGGTTAGTGCAAAAGCTGCCGCACCGGAAAAAATGATTTTGTGCATGGCTTGTCTCCATAAGGATTAACGACTTTGCCCTTGTTTTAATAATCATGCCGGAACAAAGTCACTGCTACTGCTCAAATAAATGCCGATATGCGTATAGCCCTACTGCTCCTCCTGTGTGAATAAAAACGACGTTCTCACCTTTTTTAAAGTGACCTTTACGAATCAAATCAATCAGCCCTGCCATCCCTTTACCCGAATACACTGGGTCCAATAAAATGGCATCAGTTTGTGCCGCTAAGGTAATAGCTTCAATCATGGCATCGGTTGCAACCCCATAACCGTCACCCACGTAATCGGTGTTGGCGACCACATCAGAACGATTCAATGCCGAAGACGCTAGCCCCATGTAATCCAACGTAGCTTGAGCCAATTTCCACACGTTCTCTTCTTGTTGGGCTTTAGCGGCCCTAACACCAATGCCATAAACCGGAACTTGACTGTTGGACGCCGCAAGACCCACGACCAGACCGGCCTGTGTACCAGCACTACCCGTAGCATGCACGACGTGGTCGATTTGCACCCCCGTCTCGAAGCTTTGTTGTAAAAGCTCTTGCGCGCAAGCCACATAACCAAGGGCGCCAATCGGATTCGATCCACCACCAGGAATAATATAAGGAGTATGCCCTTGGGCCCGCAACTCGTCGGCTAAGTCTTCCATGGCTTTTGCCATGTCGGTGCCTGCGGGAAGTCGCGCCGCGATGTCGCCACCCAGCAGTCGATCAAGAATAACGTTGCCCGATTCTGCATAGTCTTCTGGTGCGTTTTGTACGCGCTCTTCGAGCAGAATTTTGCACTTCATGCCAACAACGGCCGCGGCCGCAATGGTTTGGCGAGCATGATTAGATTGCACTGCACCTTGCGTGATCAGCACATCTGCGCCCTGCTTCTGCGCATCGGCCACCAGAAACTCGAGCTTACGTGTCTTGTTTCCGCCTGTCGCCAAGCCCGTGCAGTCGTCTCGCTTGATGTAGATGTTGGGCCCATCAAGCAGGCGGGTCAAATTAGGAAGAAACTCAAACGGGGTGGGAAAGTGACCCAGCCGAACCCGTGGAAAACGAGCAAGATTCATAACCACCACTCCAGATTGATTAAAAACCTATCTTAGGGGTTAAGACATATCTGTGACCAATGCTATATTTTAACGAGGTTATGTTATTTTTGCATAGGTAGAAATCAGATGAAAAAAGAATGGATCGACGATTTTCTCGCTTTAGTCGAGTACGGTACGTTCTCTCGTGCAGCGATACAGCGTCGAGTCACCCAACCTGCCTTTTCAAGACGTATACGCTTACTTGAAGATTGGCTTGGCGTAGAACTGATCGAGCGCCATAAACAGCCGGTACAACTCACCGCCGTCGCGCAGCGCTATGTTCCTGAATTTCGGGCCTTACTTCACGACATGACGCAACTTCGAGCACGTATTCGCGCCGAATCAAGCGGCGCTGTACGGCTGGTATTCACCACGCAGCACTCGCTTACCATCACACGCTTACCCACCATACTACGCCGTATTGAAGCCGAACTCGATATCGATGTGGATTTTAATGTACGCTCTGAAAACCGAGACGAATGCGTCGCGCTATTCATGCGCGGACAGGCTGACTTATTGCTATGTATAGAAGAAACGCATGACCCGTTATTGAACTTGATCCCTTCCGCTGCCCGACTATCCTTAGGCACTGAGACCTTTGTACCGGTTAGCGCCCCCAGCGCTGACGGCAAACCCCTTCATGGGCGAAGCCGGCAAGAACGAGTGAAAGTGCTGGCCTTTCCGCCAGACAGCCATCTGGGACGCGCAATGGACGGCTTGATGACGCAGTTAAAGCAACGGCACACCGTAGAAATCATTCACGAATCCGTTTTTTTAGCCGGCGTAAAAGAGATGGTCAGAGCCGGACTCGGGATGGCTTGGTTACCGTTAAGCCTGATTGAAGCTGAATTGCAAGCCGGCGTACTGGTGAATTTAACGCCTAAAGTTTCCAGCATGACCATGCAGCTCGGCCTTTATCGTCATGCACGTAGCGTACACGCCGACGTCATTGACTCTATTTATGCGTTGCTTAGCGCTACGGAGCAGTAAGTCCTGCAGCGACCAGACCGCATCACTTACTGTCTGGTCGCATATCGATTCACTAACGCGTTAACTCGCATCCGGCAAGGGTCGCATTGTTTGCCCTGGTGCCGGTTCGATTTGGCTTTCACGATGCGCCACGGCGTCAACCATACGCATGTCCACCGGCTGTGCCACGCCGTCTTTATCGCGTCCAAAATGTAGCACTGTGTGAGGGTATGGCAATTCAATACCCGCCGCATCAAAGTACATTTTGATCAGACGATTAAAGCTACGTTGTACAGCCCACTGCATACCGGGCGTGGTTTTGATGAGTACGCGAATGCTATACCCTTGCTGATTAATCGAGGTGACACCGGGGATAGAGATGTCGTCGATGATGGCGTCAGCCACCTCAGGGTCTTGCTTAAGGGCCTCGAAGGCCAGATGCATTTGCGCAATAACCTCGTCGACCGACTCGCGTAAGCCAATAAGGTATTCGCCATAGTGGTAACCAAAATCACGGGTGTGATTACTGACCTTATCGATGGATGAGAAGGGAATCAGATGATAGCCGCCATCAAGGGTGCGAATCACGACCGAACGAATCGTTAGCTTCTCTACCGTGCCAAAAAGCCCGACCAGTTCTACCACATCGTTCTGATTCAAGCCGTTTTCAAGTTGAATAAAAATACCGGTGATTACGTCTTGAACCAGTTTTTGTGCTCCAAAACCAATGGCTAAGCCCACTACCCCTGCCCCGGCAATTAAAGGCGCGATATCAATACCGATTTGTGACAGCACAACCAACGCCGTCATGGTGCTGATTAAAATAGCCAAAGCATTTCTGAACAGCATTAACAAGGTTTTTTCGCGTTCGGTAGGAAGTCGCAGGCCTTTGGCATTTGTTAAGCGATGCTCAATGACACTGGCTAAAATGGTCCAGGTTGCTGCGGCGATCAACAACACGACGGCCACACGAAGAATCGTATTAATCGCCGCCTGCCCCTTGTCTGAACTTAACCATAGACTTAAATCAAACACACGCCAGGCATCAAGCACCACCAACGCAACGACAATCAACACCATCACACGTATGACTTTTAGTGTGGCCGGAATGTAGGAGTTCAAGCGTTGCTCAAGCAAGGGGAAAGCGTGGTTCCATCGCTCGCCTAAATGCAAACGCCGCCCCATCCACGATTGCAACAACATGGACAAAAACGCCCCAGCCAACACGGCCAATAAAGTTTGCAAACTCGCACGACCCATGAAAGACAATGCATGCTGTTGATCAGCCAAGCTAACCACTAGCAATACCGTTAGATACGCCAGCGCCAACCACGCCCAACTGCGTGCTGCGATACGCATTAATGTGCCAAAAACGGCTGTATTGGCTTGCTCGGCGTTACGTGTCAGTTCCTCGCTAACCGACTTGCGGTTTCTCCACACCACGCCTACCGCGTAAACGTACACCGCAAGCATTAAGATCACACCAAAAAGCTGACCGACTGATGGCGACAGAATCGCCTTTAATACGGGCACTACCACCAGCAAACCATAACCCACCACGCTGACCAACATCACGATCCAGCGATTCCAATAACTGGCGTTGTCGGTGCTCATGGGCAATAAGCGCAGTTGCTCATAGCGTGTCGCAAACACGCCGCGACTAAAGGCTTTCACCACTTCAATCGTCACAAAAGCCATTAAGAACTGCATTGCAAAAATGCTGCCTTGCTGTGCCGATGCACCACTACCCAGCACCACCACATAGCCGGCTAAGGCAGCAACGGCCGTTACCGCCACGTCCACCACTAAGGCACCCAACACAGCCAAAAACTTCGTGCCAAAACGTTTGGGTCGGTGCTTAAAACGTTTAAACGTCGACGTGGGTTTTTCCTTCACTACCGGAGTACCCTCAACGGTTTCCACCTCACCAGAAGGCAAAGGTCGCGGTCTGGAGGCCCATACATTCAATCGTGCAAAGGCGCTTTGCGCGGGCACACGGCACAAAAAATAAACAATAAATGTGGCGATGATCGTGATCAACAAGCTAATTAAAGCGGGCTGTGATCGCGTTAATGCGCGAGCCGAGCGCGAGTCCTCATCACCTAAGGTGCTCAACACCTGCCAACTTTGGCGTATATCACTACGTAGGCTCAGCGCAAAATCTTGCAGCTTTACGGCGATGGCATTGGACACCTCCGCTGTTGCCCATGGTGATGCCTGCTCTGGCTCAGGGCTCTCAGTCGCCACGGCGCCGCCCTCTTCTTGCGCAGCCAGCGTCCGCAATTGCTTGACCAGTTGATCGCGAGTTTGCTCATCGGCGAGCAAATCAGCCAGCACATCATACTGAGAGCCTTCGGCCGCTGCCGTCGTTTCGGTTGACTCCGCAGGCTGTTGCGCCTGCACACTTCCAGTAAAAAACAGTGCACTCAGACACATAAAAAAAACGAGCGCAAAGGCTCGTCGTGCAAACTGATGACTACGTGTAAGGGGGGCCGCATTTCCAGTCATGGACGTGCTCACTTTTGATCAGGTTCAAAAAATAAGCGACACAGAAAGTGTGTCGCCAGTTTCATTAAAGGGTAACACCCGAATACGACACAGACAAAAAACCCAGCCAATTTATTGAAACATTTTTTCTCGACAGCGTCGTCTCACACCGCAGAGCAACCGTTAATTACCCATTGCCTACACGTCACTTTATGCAGATAATTGTGCCCTCTTAATAAGGGCTTAAACATGTTTAAAACGCTGCGCCGTCCTGATGTCATGGTCATCACATTAGCGGCCGCTGGCGTGCTCATGGTCACAATGGGCATACGGCAATCCATGGGCTTATTTATTAGCCCAATGAACAGTACCACCGGCTTGGGTATCACTACCATTAGCTTAGCGTTGGCGATTGGCCAATTAACGTGGGGAGCCATACAACCCATTGCTGGAGCCGTGGCTGACCGATACGGACCCGGTCGCGTTTTGGTTGCGGGCCTAGTGGTGCTGGCTTTGGGTTGTCTATTAACGCCTATGATTGGCAGCGGTTTTGGGCTGACCGTAACAGTCGGCCTCATGGTGTCGATGGGTTCAGGGGCGAGCAGTTTTTCTACCCTTATTGGTGCTGCCGCGAATCGCATACCGGCTGAATCTCGGGGTGAAGCCTCGGGCGTGATTAATGCAGGGGGATCTTTTGGGCAATTTGTGTTCGCCCCCGTGCTGCAAAAGCTAATTCAAACGCTGGGCTGGATGGGTGCGATGTGGGCCATGGCACTTGCGGCCTTAGCGACCCTGCCTCTGGTGTGGCGCCTACGTGGTGCGAAAAGTGCTCCTACTCACGCCGCTTCACCCAATCACGCTCCACCCCAACGACTGGGCGCCGCCGTTTCCGAAGCCATGAAAGACCGAAGCTTCTGGCTCTTGAATGTAGGCTTTTTTACCTGCGGCTTTCACATCGCTTTTTTGGTTACGCACTTACCCGGTGAAATTGACCTGTGTGGTTTACCACCCAGTGTTGCCAGTTGGTCGCTCGCGGTCATCGGGCTTGCCAATATTGTGGGCAGTATTTACGCCGGCTCGGCTATTAGTCGATACCGAAGCAAGTACGTATTGGCTTTCATGTACGGCTCGCGTGTGCTACTGATCGCGTGGTATTTAATGATGCCACCTACCGAGTGGGTTTTTTATGTCTTTGCCGCCGGCTTGGGCTTTACCTGGCTTGCCACCGTACCACCCACCGCCTCGGTAGTGGCAAAGCTGTTTGGTACGCGATACTTGGCCACATTATTTGGTTTAACGCTGTTATCACATCAAATTGGTGGTTTTCTGGGCGCCTGGTTAGGGGGCATCGCCATTAGCCGCTTCGGCGATTTTTCGTGGATGTGGTATGCCGACATGCTATTGGCTGCCATCGCCGCCATCGCCAACCTACCCATTCGCGAACAAGCGCTGGGCTCTGTCGCCAAAGCGTAATACCCATGTGGTTAACTTTCAGCCGCATGGCCCACGCACACAGCAGCGACTGCGTCTACATCCTCAGCAAACTGTAAGGTCTGCTTAAGTGCTTGCTCGTCGATGCCCATCACTACAATGGCCCCTAACTGATGGCACAAGGCTTGCAAATGCATAGTCTGTGAGACGGCACCCGCCTCAAAGTCTACATAACGCTGGCCCCGCTGTTGGCCTTCACTGTCTTGTGCACTGAAATGCTCAAGCGCTTTCTTCGACTGGGCGGCAATCACCACCACACAGGGCGCGTCTTCAAGCCAAAAATCACTGGCCAACGAGGCGTCCAACAAATCGCCTTCAGCCGGCAAGCCCCCTACACTGACAAGCTCGTGGCTTTCAGGGTGATAGACGTACATCGCCGGCTCCAGCCCCACGACATTTCGAGCAATCACTTGCAACTGAAGGGGGTACAAACGATGTGCTGAAGGGGCAGCCCGTAAGCCCTCGTCGCCGGTAATACCTTGACCCGCATTTAAAATATCCAACACTTGCTCAAGCGTGATCGCTTCTTCTTTAAAATCTCGAACACTACGCCGCTGTGCTATTAATAACGCAAGCTGCTGAGAACTGACTGTGGTGTTTGTCATCGCATTGGCACCTTTACTAAATGGAAAAGCATTTAGAAATTAGCTTCGTTAAACTCCATACTACAATCACCCACCTGCTGTTGGAAGCCTATGCGTTTTAATCTGTTTTTAAAATTATTCTTGGCCATACTGACCACATCGATACTGGTGGTGTTAGCCATGGGTTTTGCCGTACGTTGGAGCTTCGAGCGCGGTTTCGTTAGTTACATTGAAGAGCGCGAACAACAGCGAATTGAATCTTTATCGCAACTGCTGATTGAAGACTATATCGAGTTCGGAAGCAATTGGGACTTCATGCGTGACGACCGCTCTCAGTGGTGGCGTACTTTGCGCGCTATCAGCCAACCTCAATTCGACGGCACGGGACGCCCCCCACGTCGTCCGGCAGCCACGCCACGCACCGCCCTACTTGACCAACACGGTGAGCTGATTGCGGGTAACTTCTCTAAAGACGAAGTTAACGTACAACATTACCCGCTCGAAATCGATGGAAAAACCGTAGCCAGCCTGATCGCCCCTACCCCAAAAGCCCATTTTCTGGATGCCAATGCCGAGCGTCGTTTTCAAGCTCAGCAGCTTTCAGCCACATGGTCCATTGTGATGCTGTGCGTATTACTCGCCGCCTTGGTTAGCTACATACTGGCCCGCCGTTTACTGCACCCCATACGCCGTATCGGCCAAGCCACACATCAATTGGCCGCCGGCGACTACGCCATTCGCATTGTCACGAACAGCAGCGACGAACTTGGCCAGCTAGCCAATGACTTTAATGCCTTAGCCAGCGCCTTAGAAGCCAACGAAAAGCTACGAATGGCATTGGTTGCCGACATCTCGCACGAACTACGCACCCCCCTTGCCGTCTTACAAGGCGAAATCGAAGCCTTACTGGATGGCCTACGCCAGCCCACCCCTGAAACGCTGCAATCGTTAAAACAAGAAATCGTACATTTAAACCAACTAATTAACGACTTATACGTGCTGTCTCTGGCTGACGCGGGTGCCCTGCATTATGACTTTGACGACCAAACCGACGTGGCTACGATCATTCATCGATGCTACGAAACCATCAGCCCTCGTTTTCGCGCGGCAGGTATTCATGCCACCCTTAACTGCGAAGGCCAGCTTAAGGTCTACGGCGACGCGCTACGTCTCACCCAAGTGTTCACCAATATTCTAGAGAACTCCCTACGCTACACCGATACCCCCGGCCAGCTACAATTACACTGCCACCACGACACCCACCACGTATACATTACGATTGATGACAGCGCACCCGGCGTCACCGCCGATGATCAAGAGCGAATTTTCGAGCGCTTGTATCGCGTTGATCGCTCGCGCAATCGAGCCCAAGGCGGCGCAGGTCTTGGCTTAGCCCTTTGCCAACGTATTATTCACGCGCATCGCGGTCGTATCAGCGCAGCCAGCTCGCCCTTAGGCGGACTTCAATTACGTATTGTTCTCCCTCGACATCAGCAAAAATGAACCCTACCATTCTTATCGTTGAAGACGAACCCAAACTTGTAGACTTGCTAAGCTTGTACTTACAGTCTGAGCACTTTCAAACCGTCGCCGTCAGTGATGGCAATAAAGTGCAAGCGGCCATTCAAGACCACCAACCCGATTTGGTGTTGCTCGACTTAATGCTACCGGGCAAAGACGGCCTAAGCGTCTGTAAAGAAATACGCCAACACAGTGACCTACCTATTATTATGGTCACGGCCAAAGTCGAAGAGCTGGATCGGCTATTGGGCCTAGAGCTGGGCGCGGACGACTACATTTGCAAGCCCTACAGCCCCCGCGAAGTCGTGGCACGCGTTAAGGCCGTGTTACGACGCCATCAAAAAAACAGCACGAAAGACAACGCCCTTAACAGCGCTGTCTACATCAACGAAAAGACCTACACCGCTAAGCTAGACGGCGTGTTGTTAGAGCTTACCCCCGTCGAATTCCGCATTTTTGCTCAATTTACCAAAACCCCCGGTAAGATCTATTCGCGCCAGCAGCTACTGGACTTAATCTACGACGATCACCGCGTGGTCACCGACCGCACGGTAGACAGCCATATCAAAAACCTACGCCGTAAATTACACGCGGTAAGGCCCAATCAAGATGTGATTAAATCCATTTACGGAGTGGGCTACCGCTACGAAGACGACTTCCCCGACACTACAACTTGAAGCTTCTCTGCACATTTTATTCATAGTTCTTCCGTTTTTGCTGCACAGTTACGCCCTAAGATAGCACTGTAGCCAACGAATGTTGGTCATTATTACGGAGCAACTTATGATTCATTTAAAAGCCACATTCAGTGTTTTAGCCCTAAGCGGTGCCTTGTTAGCCGCCCCCATGGTGGCACAAGCCCATGATGTCGGGCATCGCCACGAATCAGGTGCTAAACACCATCACAAAGTAGGCTTTAACGGGCATCACCACGCTTGGAAAAAACTGGACTTAAGCGAAGAACAAAAAGATAAGATGTTCGAATTGCGTCACGCCCAAGCGCCCGTCGTGCGTGATCTTCACAAAGACGTCAAAGCCGCCCGCCTTGAGCTACGCGAAATCGCTAAAGCTGACACGTTTGACGAAGACAAAGCCAAAGCGGCCAACGACAAACTTGCGCAAGCTCAGGCTAGCCTCAACTTACACCGCCTTAAGCATCAGTCCGAAGTCAAAGCCATTCTCACCGCTGACCAACGCAAAACATTGGCCGAACAAAAGGCCACACGCGGCAAACGTGGTGGCGATAGCGATAAAAAAAGCTAAGCACGATTCACCTACAGTGAACACACTGTAAGTCACACGCTTGAAGCATAAAAAATGGCAGCCTAAATACGCTGCCATTTTTATTGAAACGCCTCACACACCTTAAAGGTCTGCTGACTGGTTTATGCCGTTGCCCATGCATCCAAACCAATGTCTAGCACTTTTGCACTGTGGGTCAACGCCCCTATCGCAATACGATTAACACCGGTTTTAGCCACGTCTACAACCGACTCAGGCGTAATCCCCCCTGACGCCTCGCTAGTAGCCCTGCCATCAATACGACGCACCGCTTCCGTCAACATGCTGATCGACATGTTATCAAGCAAAATGACGTCCACCCCCAACGCTAAGGCTTCGTCTAACTGCTCCAAGGTGTCCACTTCAAGTTCGATTTTTACCAAATGACCAATGTGTGCACGCGCACGAACAATGGCAGGTTCAATACCCCCTGCAATCGCCACATGATTATCTTTAATTAAGACGGCATCATCTAAACCGAAGCGATGATTGCTACCCCCGCCCACACGAACGGCGTACTTCTGTACTGCCCGTAAACCCGGCATGGTTTTACGAGTGCAGGTGACTTTAGTGCCATACGGGGCAATGGCTTGAGCAATGGCTGCCGTGGCGGTGGCCACACCACTTAAATGACATAAAAAATTCAACGCGGTACGCTCGGCACTTAACATGGCGCGAGCTGGACCGCGCACGGTGGCTATGACACTACCCGCCTCTAGCACCTCGCCGTCGTGTAAGGCGGGTTCAAATGCCAAGCTATCGTCCATCAAGCGAAACGCCAAACGCGCCGCATCAATACCCGCCAGCACCCCGGCCTCGCGGGCCACCACTCGGGTCATGGTACGAGCGTCAACAGGCACCACGGCATCACTGGTAATATCACCCGCACGCCCCAAATCTTCTAGCAACGTCGCCCTGACCAAAGGCTCTAACATCGCCAGCGGTAATGGCGCCACGTGTGTACGCGCCATGGCTTGCGCTGTTTGACTGGTCATCTTAGTGGTCATCTCGTTAATTATGCTCATATTGAGTATTTTATTGATGAAAAAATGGGCACCTTATGATGCCGTTCATGCTTATGCTAAAGGCGAGCATAATTGACTGTCAAGCCCTACTGCAGGCAACAAGGCTAGACGAGCCTAACTACCCAGCTTGCTTGGCTAAGGGCAGTTTGCTGCCTGCAATCGCACGCTCTAACAGCACATCACCTCGGAAGCGAAACAGTTTCGCGGGGCGACCTGCACCACCTGAAACCACACCCCCCGTTTCTTCCACCAAATCTTGTTGCTCAATCAGGCGTCTGAAGTTTTGTTTATGCAGGCCACGGCCCGCTAAAGCCTCTACCGATTGCTGTAATTGCAGCAAGGTGAACTCGGGCGGCATTAACTCAAATACCACCGGACGGTATTTAATTTTAGCTCGCAACCGTGCAATACCCGTTGCCAGAATGCGCCGATGATCAAAATGCATGGGCAAACCCAAGGGCCCTTCGTCGCCTAGCTCGTCAATGCCATTTTCCACTCGTAAGGCCTCGGGCACCAACTTGGCTTCAAACAACAGCTCGTAACGTTGCAGCACCATGTCTTCATTCCATGTCGCTTGCTCAAAACCAAAGGCATAGCACACGCGCTGCCAACGCTGCATTTGTTCGGCTCGCAACGCTGCCGAATTCGCCCACGCTTGCAATTTAGGGTAAATGAACTCGGCCACTAAGCGAGGCTCGCCATCGCGGCCATCTTCCCACGGAAAATAACGATACCAATCTTGCCAGCCCACATCCGTCACCGACGGGCCATCGCCCTCTAGGGTTAAGCCTAAGTAACTAACGGAAATCACACGCTCGCCTGACGCAGCAAAACGCCCACGGTCGGCAAAGGTATAAAGCTGCTCGACATACCCCAAGGGATGATGCGTTTGCGTCTCTACCCACTCGCGTAACCCCGTTTGCAAAGAACGGTGCGCATGCTCAAGCGGACCCGACGGTAAGGTACGCGCACAGTCTGTGGTCAACACACGCGGTTCGCCCTGCGTTACGGCGGCTAACACGGCCACAAGCTCGGTGGATACAGAAAGATCAGAATGCGCTGATGTCACAAAAAAGCCTAAGACGAACAATAACCGTTATTTGCCAACGGAAAGCAGCGTCATTATAACCAGCCTATCCAACACAACGTTGAGCCTTATAACGAAAGAAATTAGTGTCTACCCTAAAGAAATGCGTAAAACTGCCGTCTACTCAACAATATGAGCACGCTATGTCCACGCCTAAAATAAGCAATAGATCAACAATCGTTTAGCGGGGCATCACGACCTTTTGGCTTTCAACGCTGGTTTTCACCTAACACCCTTAGGTGTGTTTTATTACAGTAGAACAACAATGCGCAAAAACTTTCCGGTTACACAGGTAGAAACACACGTACGTCCTGATCAATACTTGATCTCTAAAACCGACCTAAAAGGCCGTATTACCTACGCTAACCCCGCATTTATTGAAATCAGCGGTTTTAGCCGCGACGAACTCATCGGTAAAGCCCATAATATTGTGCGTCACCCCGATATGCCCCCCGCAGGCTTCCAAGACCTTTGGGACACCCTAAAAGCCAATAAACCTTGGCTAGGCTTAGTTAAAAACCGACGTAAAGACGGGGGCTACTACTGGGTACAAGCCTTGGTCTCGCCCATCTATGAAAATGAAAACGTAGTGGGCTACGCCTCGGTACGCGTCCGCCCCAGTGCCGAACAAATTGCGGAAGCCGCCGCTTTTTACGATCAGGTGAATCAAGGCACCGCCAAGGGTTACCGTCTGTACGAAGGTCAAATTACGCCCACCGGTTGGCGTTTGGCATTGCAACGTTTGCGCACCCCCTTCAATGCTTCGCTGCGCTCAAGCATGTTCAGGCAATCACTGCTGGTCATCGCCTTAACGGGTTTTAGCGCTTATACCGCCCTTACTGGCGGGCTTGCCCCCGAATACCGTACACCCGCCGGTATCGCGTTAGTCGCAGGCCTAATTCTTTATATGGCATACGGTTGGCGTATTACCCACCGTGTCGTCAGCCCCTTAAAAAATGCCTCGTTGATTGCACAGCAAATTGCGACAGGTAACTTAATGCTGCACATTTCCGATTCTGCCGCTACAAAAAACAGCGAAACCGATCAACTGTATTTTTGTTTAGAACTGATGCGCAAAAGCCTAACGGGTATTGCGTCTGACACGCGCCGGGGCATTGCGGCCTCGCTGCAAGCGGCCGATGTCTTGCACGCTAACAATAGACACCTTTCTGAGCGAACTGCTAACCAAGCTGATTCGCTACAAAAAACCGCCGCCAGCATGGAAGAACTAACCGTTACCGTCAAACAAAACGCTGACAATGCCCAACGCGCCAATCAACTGGCTGATAACAGCATGCAAACCGCCAAACGCGGGGCCGTAGCGGTAGACGAACTCGCTACCACCATGAAAGGCATACACGATAGTTCACGCCAAATTACGGAAATCGTTAACTTGATTGAAGGCATCGCCTTTCAAACCAATATCTTGGCACTCAACGCGGCCGTAGAAAGCGCCCGTGCTGGCGAGGCAGGGCGTGGCTTTGCTGTGGTGGCGGGTGAAGTTCGCAGCCTTGCCCAACGCAGCTCTAAAGCGGCCGGCGAAATCACAGAGCTGATCAACGAATCGGTAAGCCGCATGGTAGAGGGTGTCAAGAAAGCCGAGCAAGCTGGCGTCACCATGCATGAAATTGAAGCCTCTGTGCAGCACGTCAACGACATCATCAACGAAATCTCTTACGCCTCTGAAGAGCAAGCCATCGGCCTACAGCAAATTAACATCGCCATGGCCAATATGGATGACGTCACCCAACAAAATAACCGCTTAGTTGAAAACCTTGGGGCTACCGTTCACACCATGTCGGATGAAGCCCAAGAGTTAGAACAAGCCATTCGCGTACTGAATATGCATAACCAGCCACAGCTACCCAGCTCGAACTTGGTCACCACCGATGGTTTACACCCATCGACCCATTAATGTAAGCATTCGTATAATTTAAACTCAACACACCACAATTACTAACGAAATATTACCAAATAACGATGTTTTAACCATAAAGTAATTTAACGTTTCACCGTAACAAAGGTCTAGGCATACATTAACAATAAACGGGCCTTAATAGTATGGTGGTATCGGCATTAGCGCTTAGCCCCCTATTAAGGACAAAAATCGTTTTAGGGGACAAAGCCATGCGAATGAACCTACCCGTTACACAGGTCGAAACCGTTTTGGGGGATGCACAATACTTAATCTCCAAAACCGATTTAAAGGGGCGTATTACGTACGCCAACCTTGAATTTGTAGCGGTCAGTGGTTACACCCGCGAAGAACTCATCGGTCAGCCACAAAACATTGTGCGCCACCCCGACATGCCACCCGAAGCCTTTAAAGACTTCTGGGACACCTTAAAAGATGGCCGCCCTTGGATGGGCATGGTTAAAAACCGACGCAAAGATGGCGGTTTTTACTGGGTGCACGCCTTGGTCACGCCCATTGTGGAAAACGAAACCGTTACGGGCTATGCCTCAGTGCGTGTCAAACCCACGGCCGAGCAAATCAAAACGGCCGACGCCTTCTACACCCGACTACGCAACAATCAAGCCCGAGGCTACCGCCTTCAGCGTGGCAACGTGGTGCCGCGTGGCTGGCGTTGGGCGCTGCACAGCTTAACGCGCCCTTTTCAGAACACCATCCATGGCACCCAACTACGCACTGCCATTCTTAGCGTACTGGCCATTATTGTTACTGCTATCAGCGTTAGCCACCCAGCCCTAGCCCAGCCAGAAGGATTGCGCTACCTGCCCGCCCTGCTTATGGCCTTAGCTGTCATCGCCTATACCAGCCGCTTATCAAAACGTATTGCCACCCCCATACGCCATGCGTCGATGGTGGCCCAACAAATATCAACGGGTAATTTATTACTGAACTTAGAAAAGCAACGCCATGAAGGACTGGAAGAAATTCAACGCCTTTTCTTCAACCTCGACCTGATGCGCAAAGGGCTAATGGGGATTTCCAATGAAACCCGCAGCAGCGTCACGGCCACTGATCACGTGGCCAATCAGCTTGGCGAAGCCAATGAACACTTATCTAATCGGACGGTAGAACAAGCAAACGCGCTACAAGAAACCGCCGCCAGCATGGAAGAGCTGACCGCCACCGTGCAGCAAAACGCCGACAACGCTCAGTTAGCCAATACGCTCGCCACCAGCAGTTTGGACGCAGCCAAACAAGGGGGTGCTGAAGTACAAAACTTGGTTGGCACCATTCAAGACATACACCAAAGCTCGAAGAAAATTGCCGACATCGTCAACATTATTGAAGGCATCGCTTTTCAAACCAACATACTGGCCTTAAACGCCGCCGTAGAAAGCGCCCGAGCCGGAGAAGCCGGACGTGGCTTTGCGGTGGTGGCGGGTGAAGTACGCAGTTTGGCCCAGCGTAGCTCTCAAGCCGCCGGCGAAATCAAAAGCTTAATCGAAAACTCGGTGAGCTTGATCAACAACGGCGTCAATCAAGCCGAAGTGGCCGGGCGAAGCATGGGCAATATGGTAAAAGCCACCCAGCAAGTCAGTGAAGTGATCGCGGAAATTTCCAGCGCCTCGCTAGAGCAAGCAAGCGGCCTGCAACAGGTCAACCAAGCCATTACGCAAATCGATCACTCGACCCATCAAAACAGCGACTTCGTTACCCAACTAGGGCAAACCATCGCCCAACTTGCCAACGAAACCCATCAACTCGACATCGCTATTCGGGTATTGGCCACCGAAAGTCAGGCCGTTGAACACCGGCATGAACGTAACCGAGAAGCCAGAATCGTCGCGCCGGCACGGTTGAGATTAAGCAGTAGTCTGTAAAAGGGAAAGCGCCGTCAGTGTGGGCACTGACGGCGCTTTATCAACCTACCTACCTTTTACGTAGATCAACTACATATTCGTCTGATCAGGTGGTATGCCTTCGGGCAGTTTGGCTGCGCCAGACGGGCTTTGTCGTTGCGCCATTTCCGTGCCTAAGCCATAACAGGCCATGGAAATCGAACCCATAGTATGACCGCGAACCAAAGGCTCAAGCTTGCTATTGTCCGCTGCGGCTAAACTTGCCAGGTAAAGAAGCGGAATAAAATGATCTGGCGTAGGCACTGCTTTCGCGTAATCTGCGTGCTCGGTCATGCGTAAAATATCGGCAGGGTCGTGCATCAGTTGCTCGAACACAGCATCGTCAAAACGTTCGGCCCAGTCGTAGGCTAGATTCGCTTCGCGCCACTTCAAAGTTTGCAAGTTATGTACCACGTTTCCACTGGCCACAATCATCACACCCTGCTCTCGAAGCTTTGCTAAACGCGCCGCCAAATCAAGATGGTAATCCAAGGGTCTTAGCGCATTAATCGACAACTGTAGAACCGGAATATCGGCTTCTGGGTACATGTGTGCCAACACCGACCACGTACCATGGTCCAACCCCCACTGATCCCTATCTAAGCCCATCCACTGCGGCTTTACTAACTCCACAATCTCACGGGCCAGATCAGTATCGCCCGGCGCTGGGTACTGAAAATCAAACAATGCTTCTGGAAAACCATAGAAATCATGAATGGTTCGTGGGTTCGGCATGGCAGTAATCGCCGTCGCCCCAAAATACCAATGCGCTGAAATCACCAACAACGCTTTAGGCCGAGCTAGTTGCTGTCCAAAATTGCTCCACGCCTCGGTATAACCATTCTTTTCAAGGGTATTCATCGGGCTACCATGCCCAATAAACAGGGCCGGAGTTTTAGTCATACTGCATTCCTTTTAGCGTAATGTTCACGGTCTTTACTAATGATAATCAGACTCCCGTTGATGCCTGACTGCAAGAATCGTAACAATGCGATCGGGCTCAATCTCAAAAAGCGCCACATACCCGGCTGAACCAAACGGGATGATAAGCTCCCTTAAGTATGGATTGTCTGGTGTTGCTTTACGACAGTTATAGGGGAACTTCCTAAGCATATCCAGAGAACGGGTGATGCTCTCCAGCGCCATCTCGGCAAGACGGGTTGAGTTCAGATCTTGCTCTAACAAATAATCATAAAGACGAAGTAAATCTGACTGCGCTTCCTCAGTGAAACGGACCGAATAGTCCGTCATAAACCGCGCTTCGCTTTGGCCGTTTTTAAGGTTGACTGCAGTTGATCCAATACCGTTTCAGACTGCACATAGCGCCCCGTTTTCTGAGCGTTTTCACGTGACGCTAAGCCTCGAGCTATAAAATCAGCCTGATGCTTGCGCAACGCTATCTGGGCACGCACCGAAGACTCAATTAACTGAGATAAGGTCTCCCCCTCGTGAAGAACGTCTTCGGCATCATGACGAAGTTGTGGGTCGACACGTAACGAAGGAAGTGTGGCCGTTTTCATCCTAAGCCTCCAAAACTTAAATGCATCGCTTTTGCGATACATTTTACTTCCCTATCTGGAAGATGACAATTCGGCAAAGACCTCTGCACTACACAGTGCTTCAGGGTATAGGCCCAACAACACCTTGCCCCATATACTGCTAATGGTGTGATGGGAATTGGGCGTCCCGTCCCGCCCCCCCTCACGACTCAGCCGCAACCAAATCAAACAACTCAGCGTCAGCGATATGTCCGTCCTTTACATACAGCAGCATGTTTTGGTCTGCTCGGCTGAACAGTAGCTCATGCAGTTGACGGGTGTCTGAGGGCCCGGCGCTTAAGCTTTTATCCAACGCCTCTAACTTTGTATGAAGACGGTTGGTGACGTCGTCGGAAAGATCAGACAAAAACGACTTACTCATCGCCATTTGCGCACGGTAGATCTGCCGGTTTTCAGCGGCGACTGTATCCAGCTTGCCTAGCTGATCCAGCACACGCTCGGCATCGGCACGATAGCGCTCTTGCGACTGTTCAGAATAAAGCAGGCCGTTACTAACGACCCGTAATTGCGCTACCTGAACGTAGCCTCGCGCCCATTGCTGCATACGAGCCAAACTGTTCAAAATTTCATCACGAACCGTGCTGGAGCCGATCATCTTACTTGGCTCGATTTGTTCGACCTTACTGCGCTCGGCAACCATCTTGTTCTCAAAATATTGCCCAAGTTCGCTTAGGGTCGCTAAGTTATGCTCCAGACGATTCATTGCCTGTTGATTAACGCCTTCGCTTAAAAAATGGTCTAACACGCCTTGCGTGTAATCAAGCAGCCCGGCCAGCTTATCTTTACGTAAATTATCAAGATCTTCCTGCACCTCGTCTAACTGCTGCTTAATAACGTTTAGCTTCTCGTTAATGTCATGCAAGTGCTTCTGGCCCACAGCGGACGACAGTGCATTCCAAGCAACACCACTGATCAGCACATTCTGCAAACGCTCCGGCGAGCTTAGCCGAGCTTGCTCTGTAATTTTCTTGCCGGTCGTAACCCAACCCCGTTTACCGCCCTCTTCGCCCAAGGCATCAACAAGCTGACCATACGGAATACTACACAACACATACTGGCCACCACTTAATTCCGCTAAACCTGCCATACTCGGCAAATTAGACAACAACGGATTTAACTTACTGATATTCGAAGACGGTATTTTTCTACCCTTCAGTTCGGGCTTATCTTCCAGAATACTTAGACTAAGCAACGGCTTACCTGCCTCGTCCCAAAGCTTAACGCCACTGTCGTTGTGAACAGGCAAGTTTGACCGGCTACCACCCTTGGAGCTTGTAGATGAATTGGCATTGCTAACAGGAGCCTGTTGACGCAAGCGAACCCACCCTAGCTGTGCCACAAACGGAATCGTAATACGGTAGGCTTCTGCGCTTAGGCTTTGTACTCCCGCCCCCACCGTCGCTACAACAGCCGTAAGGGGGTTAAAGCGCACGCCCACCGACGCCGCCGCAAACAACGCCGTACTGGCTGACATCGACAACCCGACGGTTCTGCCCTGCTTATCAACCGCCAACGCCTTCTGCATTTTAAAGAAGCCCGACAACACCTTCGTGCTGGTACTACGCTCATACCGCTCAGCAAAAGAAAGCGTCCGCCAATTCTCACCGAACAGCGCCAAAGCGATATCGCGCTCTTTTTGCTCCAACGACTTTTCTTTAACCGCTTTACCGTTTAACTTTTTATAAACGTCATCCACAATCTCGCTGTACGACACAGCCGGTTTATCTAATAAGCGACGTGTCGCATTCGCGATCGAATGCCCACCAAAGTACTGCAGCTCTAGCGCCAAGCTTCGAAGCAAATCGCTAGGGTAACGCCCCTCTCGCGGATCAAAGCGAGCCATCACCAGCGTTTTCTTTAAATCGGCATCAAGCCCCGTACGCCCTTCCCCAAACGCCGTGATGACATCAACCAGCCCATCGATCTCATCTGGCAATGCACTCTGCAAACGTGTAAGCAACACCCCATCACACACCACCTGTTTTTTTGTCATTTCTTTTCCCATGTCACTGCTGTGCGAAGCACCGATGATAATAAATACCCATAGATCTTATACGTTATGTATTACATAAAAACAAATGGATACGTAAAGGAGGTGAGGAGCTGTAGTTAAGGGTTATTTTGTGCAGAGTGGGAGTTATTGTTGATGGGCCGAAATCTGGTATGGAAATGCTCTGTGGAAGCGGGGGAAAAGATGGCTGAGTTTGAGTTGGAAGCTGTCTTAAACGTGGCGAGAGTGAAGCTGGAATGCGGTAGATTGGATTGTTGTATTTTGTTACGATAGTCGCAAGAATAGCTGGTATCGGCCAGAAGCAGTCATTCCCCCGGCCTATGACGCGAGGGCCATAGTCACAGCTGTATGGCCGGATCTAGCCCGTCATAACCTCCCCAACTCGTCAGCGGGGTCAGAGCGCGACTCGCGCCACCGTACTCAGCGAGAGTTGATGACCAAGGAAACTTCACACCAATGAGCGAGCTGAATAGAAAACATGCCTTGGCGAAATTGGTCGAGGCATTGGACAGTTTGTATCTACAAGGTTCGTATGGCCACACAGCCTTGGGTGAAGAACAGGGCCTGCCCAATTTCGTTACGGCACGTAATGGACAACAGCGATTGTTTAATCGCCCCGCCAAGATAGCGCTGATGTCGTTGGTATGTGCCTGGCAGAAAGAGGTTCCCAGACTGGCTATCCGGGTGGAGAGCAAGGAGTTGGAGTCGCTGCTTCGCCAAACTGTTGCGGATCTCCATGCAGATAGAGTTCTGAGGGCAAGTGCATCGGAAAATCTGCGGCTGCTTGACGATACTGTACAGAAGGTGCTGCAACAGACTAAGACAGATTTCATCCACTCGTTCCCGGCTCGAACGTTGGGCATGGAGTATGCAGAACCGTTGGTAATCGGGCCGGTTACCGTGATGACTCGAGAGCAATGGCTAGAGATTGTCGAGTTCAGCGAATACGCCAAGAAAAATTCCCTGGAGGGCGAGGAAGCCAATCAGGACTGGAAAGCCGCACTACTTCTCGCTCTGGCGAAGCCAAAAGAGGTTGTGACACCTGACGAACCGCCAATGCCATGGCTGGCTGCGCAAATGTATGGACCACTTAAGACCGGTCGTTCCTTGGTGCGGGTGAAGCTGTCAGGCTACGAACGCTCCCTCTCCACGAAGGCTGCCCGCCATATCTGCAAGACGGCTCTGGACGGCTTGTCGCTAATACTGGGAGGCGAGAATCACTTTCATACCCAGACGTTGGCAGATGAGCGGATGGTTCCTGTTTCACACCATACGGTTATCGAGCAGGACGGGTTCCTAATGGCTCCTGGTTTTGGCCTCAGCAAGCAGGTGTCTGGCTTGAGCGGCAAGAAGGTGAAAGAAGCACTTGATGAGGAGCAGGCTCTCCCAATGCGGGATGCTCTGGCTCATATACTGGACGGGCTGGTTTCTCCTGCTTCGCACCCCCATCCACTATTGGCCATGCGCTGGGCAACAGCACTGGACTGGCTTGCCGAAGGTACACGCGAAGTCAGTGAAGCCATTGCGCTCGCGAAGATCGGTACAAGTCTGGACGTGCTCACCGAAGGCGGAAGGTTCGGAAAAATCCTGGACATGCTGATCCATCTGACTGGGTGTAACGAGGAGACCGAATTCAGGGTTGGAGCCAATCACCGCACTTTGCGATGGCTGGTGAGAGAACTTTACGACCACGGGAGATCCAAAATTCTACATGGCAATGTGTTCGATCGTCTACAGACGTTTGCCGAAGTTCGTCAGGTTGGTGCCATGCTTGCCAGGATCGCGCTCATCGAGTGTGCAATGCGTTTGAAACACTATACTGGTGAAGACGAGCACATAGCTTTTCGGACAATCCCGAAGGCCACGCTCAATCTGGAACCTGAGAAGTAGCGGTGGCTTCCACGGGAGATGGGGGCTTCTGGGCAAGGCCTGAAAGCGTGTGAACCTTCGGCCTTGCCTTTTTAGCTAAGTAAATCGGGTCGCGAGGCTGAGTGAAAGCTCGGCCAAGTTGGAAGTTCGAGGTCTTCTCACCATTATCCGGGTCAAGAAAATCGCATACAGAGCGATCTGAGAGGTCAGTTTTTTGTCGAGACCTGTACCGGATGTGTTTCCACACAGCCTCGATCGGATTCGACCATCTGTCCTTGGCTACGATCGGCCAAAAGCCGACACTTGTGCCTTCCGTAGGCCATCGACTTGCTTGTACCGTGCATCAAACCCCTCTCCCCAGTTGTAGACACTCTCGCCGACGACCCGAGTAAAATTTCCATTGTCAACAGGAGATATTTATAGGGGTTGTTGATTTGATTAAGCCCTTTATTTTGACTTTTTTCAAGCTTGTTATTTTAAAGCGAAGCGACCACCAGA
Organism: Paenalcaligenes sp. DL 463; assembly: GCF_057475185.1. Classification (NCBI taxonomy): domain Bacteria; kingdom Pseudomonadati; phylum Pseudomonadota; class Betaproteobacteria; order Burkholderiales; family Alcaligenaceae; genus Paenalcaligenes; species Paenalcaligenes sp. DL 463. The sequence goes on from NZ_JBYBKX010000001.1 coordinate 2,013,693, forward strand.
TAGGCGGGCCACCGCTCGCCATTATCCGTAATCAAGGCAATCCGCTTTGTTTACATGTAGGGTACGTCTCGCTCCAGTCGGATGGAAACATCATCGTGTGGCTTGTTGCGCTCATGGTATTGAATGGACAAGGCCAAATACATCAATGCATTTCTGGATAGCTTAATAAGTTCCAGAATCTGCTCCTCGATATGTTCGACAGAAACCGCCAAGTGGAAGGACTGTAATCGAATTTTTTCCTCTATATTGTCGTTTAGTGTTTGGTATTCATTAGACAATTCATCTAGATTTTCTCTTGTCTTTATTGCTTCATCTAGGGTGTTTTTTGAGTTGTAGTGTTTTTGGGAAAGCTCGTATCCGAAGCCATCCACGATTTTTAATGACTTATGTTCAAGAGCGTTTCGTATTTGGTTAATTTGATTCGCGGCTGGAAACGTTGTTTCGGATAAATACAACACCTCATCGGTATTTGGCTTTTGATTCCTTTTGGGCGGACGTCTGACGTCATTGATGTCTTTGCTTAAAAAATACAAAGCCGAAAGAAACGGATTTTTTATGTTTTCTAACCATGCGGCTGATTTTTTTCCTGATACAAAAATACGTTTTATATTAACATCATGCTCTTCCAGTTCGTCTGGACTTACCTTGTAAAACTTGTACGTAAAAAACGCTATCTTATCTAGCAGCGAATATAGGCATCGAAGAGCCGTTTTGTAGCTGTTGGTTTTGATATTGTTGATTGAGTAATCCAAGCTATTGACCTGCTTGTACGTAGAGTTATAAAAGTGCTCAGCGTCTTCAGGCATTTGTAATGCCGAGAAGAAAGTATGTCTCGCATAACAAAACGTATCTTTTAACTCGTCAAAATGGGCGTGATATGCTAATTCTTCACTTAACAGCAAAAGTGGATTTATCTTGCTGGAAAATGATGGGAGACTTAAGCAATCTTCATATGCATATTCTTTGGTGTTTACAACGTTTGTCATGTTGAGGAACAGCTTATTTCGCCCAACCCAGTCTAAATAAATTTTATGCTTGGGATTTTTAAAATTCTCTTTGTACGTGTCCGAGTGGTCAGTTTCGAGGTAATCGGGATATTTATCTTCAAAATATTCTATGTATGACTTCTGTCGCTTCTTCAATATTTCAAATTTCTCTTTGTCACTTTCTATCGTCACACTATCCGGTAATAATGACTCTTTTGTTAACTTGTATATTTCCTTAGAAAAAAAGAATCTTGAGTTTTCATCGTATACGGTATTGTTAAATTCTATTAGGCATCGGGCTTTGGTCACAAGCCCGAATGCGTTTTTCACGGCTATAGCTCTATCGTAAAACTCAAGAGCCTCAATATGTCTACACTGCTCAGTCAAATAATTGGCAAGATTTATGTTAATCCGAGAATATAATTCGAAAAAGCTCAAAACCAGCTTTCTCCCACCAATTTTTACTGTGTGATATTCCTCTTTATCGTCTTTTAGCTCATTCAATGCCTTTCTTAAAAAGTAAACCGCATTGCTTATACTGGGCGAATACCAATCCTTTTGTACTGTGGCGGAGTAGACAGCAGAGTACCCCGTCCCAATGACGTAATATAGTTGTGCTGTTAGAAATGGCGTTTCACATTTTTTTTGATGTTGGCGACGGCAGTATTTTTCAAGGTCATGATGATTACCATCTATGTATTCATCCATTTCCTTGCTAATTCTTTCGAGATTTTGATAGCTAACTAATTGGTCATCCATTTTTTCTCTCATCCCAACCGTTCTATTCCTTACGTCCAGATTAGCACTGATGGTTCATCGCACGTCTCCAGAGCCGACGTACTCTCAACCGTCTGGATCGACACACAGAAGCTTGTAACGCGTCTTTGGCCGGTATCCACTACCGGGCCAAACCAGCTTTTAAAAGTGTTAGAAAAGACTATCCTTGCGATGGCGGCTCTCTCTGAATCTTCAATTCTGGATTTTCGAACACACTCAGCTGGCATAGGAAGAATACTGGAGAAACCCTCCTGGCGCGACGGAAGGAGTATGTACTTCCGACGAGATGTCAGTCGGCATTGTCGTTGCAGGCGCAGCAGGTCTTGACTACCGTGGCCGCTACTAGCGCCAACGGACTGTGGGGTCGTGGCATGGGCAAGCATCTACTTTAGCCCCAAAGTGCCGGACTCAAGCGGCAGCTTAGGATCGAATTGCGACAGTCGCGAATCGGCCATACTAGCCATTGGCTATCCACCAAGGACCCGGGCGACATATAGAAATTACGCCACTACATACCTTACAGCCGGCCTTCGTGCGGGCTTTTTTTACGTCTATCCCTCTCATAACATTTCATTAAGTAACAAGCATGGTATAACAATAGCGTAGTCGGCTATCGGCCAGAGGTGGACGGTCAATGGTGCGAACCGAAAGCGGGCATCTGCTGTATTGGCACAGCCTACGCGGTATGCCGTGTCAATCAAAGAATAAAACGTGTGGGCTCCTGAATCCCACCTTGCAAGGCTAGGACAATGTCGACACAAACAAAAATCAAATCCATCTCGATTGAGAATGTTCGTGGCATCTCTTCGGCAAAGTTTATCTTTGACACTCCAGAGATGCTAGGTAACAAATTCCATTTGCTAGTTGCCCCGAATGGCTTTGGGAAAAGTTCATTTGCAGGGGCCTTTTCAAGCCTTAAGCCTCGAAGTCTTAAACCGCCTTTTTCTTTGCTCCACAAGAAGGATGAGGCTAATAAGGCGAAGCTGGAAATCACCTACTCGGTAGATGGCGTAGATAACACAGTTAGCGCTGACGAAGAAAGCAATGATATTTTTAAAGTATTCTCTGTTGCCGTAATCAACTCCAAGTTGAAGCCACGAGCGGTAGCCAAAACAGGCTTCCAGCAATTCGCGAAGGCAACAGCATCCTTAATCATTGAGCCAATTGTTCTTGTTGACAAGGCCCCAAGAAAGCCAAGCAAATCCTTTGCGACCTCAGAATTCAAAAAAACATTCGGGGCCTCTGGGAAAATTCTTACAAACATTCAACCGTTCTTGGATAATGATCTGTTATTGAGGTCCATCTTGTCTTTATCCGGTATCAGACGATTTACCCAAAAGGCAGTGTGGAAAAAGCTTAATCCGATTATTCTCGATATAAACGCTCAGACAGGGACAATTGATCAGATAGTTACTTGGATTGAAGAAAATAAACTTTCAGAGCTACAGGATATCCCAGAGTTGGAGGCCATCGCCACTCTACTGGCTGATTTCCAAGACCTCAGTGAGGTGAGTCGGTACTTAATAGCTTATCAGTTTGCTCAAGCTTACAAGGAAGACGCCAACCTGCTACGTGATCATCTCGTTTGGCGCTCCTACCTCAGTGGCAAGAAACGATGTGAAGAGCTTCTAAAAAGTGTCAACTCTAACCCAACTTGGATTGCTGTTTCTATCAAAGAGACGAAAGGAAAATTGGTCGCTGAGTTTCCTGAGGCCACAAGAATGTCGAATGGACAACGTGATCTCTTGTCATTCGTTGCGCAGTTGATGAAAGCAGAGTTCCAATTATCGGGAGCGCGTGCAATCCTGATCATTGATGAAGTATTTGATTACTTAGATGAATGTAATTTGCTGGCTGCTCAGTTCTACGCATCTAGATTCATCGGACGATTTAAATCCACTGGCGCTGAAATTTTCCCACTATTCTTAACTCATCTAAATCCTGAGGTTTTTAAGCACTCGGCTTTAGGACTCGGTAAAAAAGACATTCGAAAAGTGCATTTTTTGGATAAAGCGAGTGACTCTAGTCGGAGAGCGGGCATTGCGGCGATGGTGAAACTGCGTGATGAGGTTGATCTCAAACCATACATTGGCAAGTACTTCTTTCACTACCACCCGAAAAATTGCGATCAAGAAGCATTATTCAAAGGGTATGGCCTGAAGGAAACGTGGGGAAAGTCGCACAATTTTTATGCGCACGTCTTTAAAGAGTTCGTAAAATATCGTTCAGGCGAGGGCGAGGCTGATTTTGTGGCAGCCTGTGTGGCTGCCCGTATCGCAATCGAGAAACACGCATTTGACCAAGTCCAAGCAGCGGATCAATCTCGATTTACAGATGAGTTTTGTAAGGGAACATCTGACAAGTTGGATTTTGTTGAACAACTTGGAGGCACAGTACCCGAGTCGCACAGGCTTCTCGGGTTGCTTTACAACGACATACTTCACCACAAAGACAATTTCGACTATATCTCCGCAATCGTTTCGAAGATGAGGAACCCAGCTATTCGTGGGATGATGAGCGAGATTCCGATATCATCATTTAGTGATGAATGACTCAAATCGTACTGTTATACCAAATCCCACTGCTCACTATGCGTGACCGACTGTTTCCCCAAGCCCTGAGTGACCGCAACGGGTCGGGTGCAGCCCGATTTCGTTTCCGCATCTGTATGCCAACGACATAGAGTAGTTGCTGCAAACTGAAACTCCTTCGCTAAAAAGGAGTTCACCATGGGTCCAAATGCCATTGCCGCTTCAGCGCTTGAACCGTGGAACAAAGGCAAACTCGTTGGGCAAAAAGCACCACTAAAGCTCAAGGGTATCTGGGCTGTCTCGGGAAAGCCTAACCTGCAAATCGCGCCAAGACGATCCGTATTGCGAATCTTCTGTGACTGGCTCGAACCCCATCACATTAAGGCAATAACCCAAAAGCCCTACGCTGTGTAAAGCCCACGAAGCTATTGTTAGCCCTCGATACTATGCTCCTCATTTTCCTCGAGAATGGTGGCAGAAAGCAGCGTAGCAGCTTTCTTCAGAGGGGGAATAAAGGCCGGAAGCTCGTCGAATGACACTCGTGCCGTCGGAACGGAGAGTCCTAGACAGGCGAGCAGTACTCCATCTGGCGAGAGAATGGGCACGGCACAACCAACGACTCCCCGCACGTATTCCTCGTTTGAGCTGGACCAACCCTGGCGACGTGTTACGTTCAGGACTTCGAGGAGTGTATCGCGGTCGGTGATGGTATTCGAGGTATATGCATTAAGTTTCAGATCTTCGACAAGTTTCTGTCGGGCACGTTTGGAAAGCGACGCCATATAGATCTTCCCAGTGGATGTGCAATGCAGTGGCGCATCGTGTCCGGGATCGAATTGCAGGCCCTTCATTGCCGAGGCGTGTACGCGGACGCTGTCTACATAGACGACACGGTTGTCACGGACCAGACCGATTTCGCATTGCTCCCCTATTTCGCGCGATACATTCTCAAGAACGGCATGGCGACGTGCCGTGCGAAAGGCACTACCGATTGTTTTGCCGGCAAGCGTGATAAGGCGATTACCAACTACGAACCGCTTGGTTCCTGGCGCGCGCTGTAGCAATTGCCACACCTCGAGGTTTGCGACCAATCGGTGTGCCGTTGGCAGCGGGAGATCGAGGCCAGCCGCGATCTCTGCAATGGAGACAGCCTTTCGTTTTCCAGCAACGAAATCCAGGATGTTAAACGCTCGATCTATCGGCGCACCAGCGGGTTGAGCGTTATTTGGCATTTTTATAACTTACGGTCCTTTCCGTTTACCTAAATCGATATTTCTGCAGCGGAATGAATATCATCATTAGTGCAATACTTGTTGAAGAAAAGCTTGGGTTCGAGCATTTTTAGGCGTGGTGAAGAAGGTGTGAGGATCAGCTTCCTCGACAATTTTTCCTGCATCCATAAAAACGACCCTGTCAGCCACTTCGCGAGCAAAACCCATCTCGTGGGTGACGCAGAGCATCGTCATGCCATCTTTTGCTAATCCGGTCATGGTATCCAGAACTTCTTTTACCATTTCCGGGTCAAGCGCTGATGTCGGTTCGTCAAATAGCATGATACGTGGTTCCATGCAAAGGGCCCGCGCAATAGCAACGCGCTGTTGCTGTCCTCCAGATAGTTGCCCCGGGTACTTATTTGCCTGATCCGGTATACGCACCTTGTTGAGGTAATGCATCGCCCGACGTTCAGCTTCTGCTTTAGTCAAGCCGCGCGCTCGACGCGGGGCTAATGTACAGTTCTCAAGTATCGTCATGTGTGGGAACAAATTGAAGTTCTGAAAGACCATACCCACCTCTCGCCGCACCAACGAGGTGTCTTTGTTGTTATCGGTGAGCGTGTGGCCTTCGACAATAATATCCCCGCCATCATGGCGTTCGATTCGGTTAATACAACGGATCAGCGTTGATTTTCCTGATCCGGAAGGTCCGCAAATAATGATTCGTTCTCCCTTGCTTACAGAAAGGTTAACGTTTTTGAGCGCGGTGAAGTTATCGAAGTTCTTGCAAACGTCGATCATTTTGACGACCGCTTCGATCTGTTGATTGTTATTCATTTTAGCCTCCGGTTCGTTGGGTACTTATAATACGGGTTCTTTTTCTAAGCATCGCGACTAGTTGAGATGTGATCGTACAAATCACAAGGTATATCAACGCCACAAAAAGATACATTTCAACCAGCGAGCCATTGAGCTGTGCGATCTTTGAAGCTGCACCTGTAAGATCGGTGAGCGATAACACATAGACCAGCGAAGTGTCCTGAAAAAGAATGATCGTCTGACTAAGGATGATAGGGCTGGTAATCCTCAATGCCTGAGGCAGAACCACAAAGCGATAGGTATCTACTGTGGAGAGTGAAAGGGCATTTGTGGCTTCATACTGTCCTTTACTTACAGAGCGAAGTCCGACACGAATAATTTCCGAGTAATAGGCAGCCTCAAATAAAGAGAAGGTAATAATGGCTGTCCATAAGCCTCCTATGGGAACTGGGCGTCCGTCATTCAATAATGCACCCACCACAAGCGGCACAAGAAAGAAGAACCAAAAGAGCACCATGATGAGTGGGATAGATCGCATCAGGGCAACATAGGTTTTCGCCAGTGGTGACAACACTGGAATCTCTAAATGTTGCACTAGCGCCAAAGCTATTCCGAGAATGAGTCCTGCTAGGAAGGCGCATAATGTAAGTGCGAGAGAGAACTGAAGGCCTTCCCACAAATACGGTAAAGCGCTTACGATAACCGTGAAATCCAATTCGCTCATGCTTCACCTCGCTTGCTCAGGAACCTGAGGCAATATTTTTTGCTGCACCTGTTTACCGGCTTTTTAATTGAGCTGGTGCCGGGGATCTGAAACTTACGATCAATCCAAAGCATTAGCTGGTAAACCATCAGTGCCAGAAATAGGTAAATAAGTGTCGCTACGGCGAAAGCCTGAAACGTTTGAAACGTCATCTCCGAAATCTGGCGTGCTTGAGCCGTCAATTCGAGAACACCGATGGTTAAAGCAACCGATGTGTTTTTGTAGATTCCCATAACCTCACTGGTCAGGCTGGGAACGATAAGGCGAAGTGCCTGTGGCACGATGACAAAACGGTTAGTATCACGTTGAGGTAGGCCAAGGGCAGCAGCGGCTTCTTCCTGTCCTTGTGGCAGCGCTTCAATACCAGCACGAACCTGCTCGGCAACACGGGATCCTGTATAAACACTGAGGCAAAGAAGCGCCGGAAAGAATGCCCCCCACGGTGGGGGTAGCTGCTTAATCCAGTTACCTGCAGCGTTCGGAAGCAACTCTGGTAGAACGAAGTACCACAGGAACATCTGTACAAGCACGGGAATGTTTCTGAAAATCTCGACATACAGGCGCGAAATTACCGCAATTAACCGATTCTTACTGGTACGGCCAACCCCCACTAGAATTCCGAGGGGAAAAGCAATCCACCATCCAAAGAAGGCGAGCGCAACCGTCCAGCCTAGACCGGATAGAAGCAGTTCGAAATACATTCGGCCATCGAGAGCGCGTTGAAACAGAAAGTCAAACATCGGGCTTCTCCCTTAATGCCAGGGACTACTCTATAGAGGGTGGCCCCTGAAGCAAAACCGATTATTCCACTGCGTCGCTTGGACTAGCGACTCGTTCTTTTAGAGCCTCAGACATTGGGAAATCGAGGTTCTGTTTTCTCGGCGGAATGGGTTGGGTGAACCACTTGTCGTAGATCTCGGTAAACTCACCCGAAGCCATCGTATCTGACAAGACGCCATCGACTAGAGCTTTGAATTCATTGTCATCCTTGGTGAACATCAAGCCATAATAGATTTTATCGTAGGGATCAGATAAAAATTTTAGGGTTTCAGGTTTAGGCGAGGCAGCACGCAGTCCTGCGAGAAGAATATCATCTTCTAAAAAGGCTTTTGCACGTCCTGAGGTGAGCATCAGAAAAGATTCAGCATGATCTTTGGCCTGTACGACTCTAAGGTTCAATCCATCTATTGAAAGTTGCTGCGCAAAGCCCACAGCGTTAGAACCTTGAGTTACGACGACGGTTTGACCTTGCAGGTCTTCAGCTTTAGAGATTCCGCTGTCAGCCATGGTTAGCCAAGTGGGTTGGCTAACGAAGGTAGCTACACTGAAAGAGACCTGCTCCTGACGAGTCTTGTTGTTTGCCGTACCGCCACATTCGATATCGACGGTTCCATTCTGAATCAGAGGAATCCGGTTTGAGGAGTTAACTGCTACATAGTTAATGCCTAACTCTTGTCCCAGATCAGCTTCTATTTTATCGATAATGTTTTTACACAGATCGAGAGAGAAGCCGACGGGCTCCTGTTGAGCGCCCAAATAGGAAAATGGTATTGAAGCTTCGCGGTGACCAATGGTGATTTCTCCATTTTTAGCGATGCGTTCAAGTGTGACGCTTTCTGCCATGGCGGAAGCTGTGGGAAGCGATAGCATAACGACGCCAGATACTACGAAGGCTTTTACAAAGTTCATTGTTTATCTCCGCCCTACAATGGTAGTAGGTGTTGTATTTATTTTTCTCATCCGCATTAGCGGATGGAATGATTTTTATGCAACGTTACTGCGTAATTTCTGTTCAGCGATTTGCAGAAAATGATCGATATCTGCTTCATTGCTGAAAATGCCGAGAGAAAGTCGAATACCGTCACGTTCAGGTGAAACCCGGATGCGTTCTTCCTCAAGGAACGGGATCCAGCTCTCGGCAGGAAGTGCGGCAACATAGATATGAGGCGCTCGGTCTGCCCGATTACGTGGCCCAACCAGCGATATGCCCAAGCGATCCAGACCCGCGATTAGCCGATCACCAAGAGCGTAGCAATGTTCTCCTATGGCTTTAACTCCCACAGACTTGATGAGATCCAGCGCTGCTCCTAAGGCAAGTATCGCAGGGAGGTTAAAGTTGCCAATTTCAAATCGGCGTGCGGTTTGCGCCAGTGCCATGTTGTCGTGACGGGCGATAAGATCCGCGGGGGGGTACTCTACGGTGATAGCAGCCATATAAACCGGCGATACATTTTCTACTTTCCGATTCCAATATAGAAAACCTAGGCCCTGCGGTATGAGAAGCCCTTTATGAGTACCCGAACCGATAAAAGTCGCTCCAATCTTCTGCACATCCACCGGCACTACACCGATTCCTTGCATGACATCGACGACGAAATAAATTCCGCGCTCCTTACATAGGCGTCCAATGCTTTCGACGTCGAACAGGTGGCCAGCGTGAAAGGTCACTAACGATATGGACACAGCACGAGTCTTATCGCTAAGGTGCTGCTCAATGTAATCTGCATTCACTTTCTCCGGCATCGGGATGAACCGGGTGGAGACACCTTTTCGCTGCAAATTCAAGAAAGCGTACGAATTATTGGGATGGTCGCCCTCCAGCATAAGCACCTCGTCGCCTTCATTTAGTGGCAATGCATTAGCTGCGATGTTCATCGCCTCCGAAGTGTTCTTCGTAAACGCAATATCCTCAGGTTCTGCATTGATAAAAGACGCTACCTTGCTTCTGGTGATCTCTAGTTCGTCCAGCCAGTCAGATTTGGGACCAGCGGTTTCGAAGGAGGTAGTAATGAACTCCTCGAACTTAGCTTTGACCGGCTTTGACATGGGTGCTTGAAACCCGCAGTCGAGATAGGTTAGTTTCTTGGACGCGGGGAAAAGCTCCCTGAGCGCCTCGATATCATAGTGGTGTGTCATGTAACTGCATCTCCATTTGACGAAGAAGTACGGTTGGCCAAAGGGGTTCTAAACTCAATCTAAAGATAATCCTCTCAAGACTCAGGCTAACTGCAGAAAGTAAAACTGTCTATGTTTTTATCGTTTTATATACCTTTTTATTCCGATTTTTGATAATTTCATGATTTATTGGCGTTAAGAAACCCGATCTTCTTCACTTATGGAAACTTTGATGCTACAGAAAATCAGTGTCTTCCGTTCGTCTAGACTGCCAAACAGATTCTGGACCGTTATCGCAAAGCAAACACGCAGAGGCCTGCCCCGCCATTCAGTAATCTGATCTAGTGCCCGCATGACTCACTAGGCCGGTAGCGAGAAGCTCACCTCAATGCTGAGGCCGTGAAGCGGGATTAAAAGTGGCGCGCAGCAAAGAATGCTGACGATTTGGCAAGAATGAAGGCGTTCGATTTCCTACAGATTCTTCCTGCTATTAACTTACTTGGAAAGAACGTTAAAGATGATTTTGAAGTCTGCCTAAAACTACGTAACGGTTGTGGTCATCCGAATTCGCTGGTTGTTGGTGAGCAAAAACCGTTGGCTTACTGGGATAACCGGTGCCTCTACCGCGACCTTTATCGGATGTTTTTATCATAGATACACTCAGGTTAAGCGGCCTTTTACTGTTATTGTGGGTACTCTGAATGTTACGACTGTGTGCGAAACTATACCGATGGCTAATCAGCAAATTCGTATAAGGCTATAGTTTGAACCAACGCCAGTGGCTTGAGGATTACAGGATCAGTGGGCTTTAGCAGAAGTGTAGCGAATTCAGATTCCGGCGAACCTCCTTGGTATCGATTGTTCCATTAATTTTATTTGCCACAGTCCCAAATTGGGACTAATATGTATATGAGAGTGATCGCTGTTAGCACCTTACGCCAATTTTGGAGTAAACATCCAAACGCAGAGCAGCCCCTCAAGGCTTGGTTTGATGAAGTAAGTAATGCTTCGTGGGCGAAACCATCAGACATTAAGGCTCAATACCGTAATGCCAGCGTACTAAAGAATCGGCGTGTTGTTTTCAATATCAAGGGCAATGACTACAGGTTGATCGTTGCCATCGCCTATAAGCTGGGCGTCGTCTATGTAAAGTTTATCGGTACTCATGCTGAATATGACAGCGTTGATGCCGAAATAATAGAAATGGAGTGAATTATGGAAATCCACCCAATCCGTACCGAAGCAGATTATAAAAAAGCGCTCAAATTGGTTTCTCGCTTAATGGAGTCCGACCCTGATATCGGTACTCCGGAAGGCGATCATCTGGATGTTCTTACCACATTAATACAAGTCTATGAGGCCAAGGCTTTCCCTATCGAGCTGCCTGATCCCATTGAAGCCATTAAGTTTCGGATGGAGCAAGCTGGGCTTACTGCTAAAGACTTAGAGCCAATGATTGGTCGTCGCAATCGCGTATACGAAATTTTGAATCGTAAGCGACCACTTACGCTGCCCATGATTTGGAAGTTGCATACAGAGCTTGGAATACCAGCTGAAAATCTGATTCAACCGCCTGTTGAGTATGCGCAAGTTTAAGATTGTTGGATCTCCTTGTTCTTGGCGGAAAGTATTTCGATTTATTTAGTCGGAAACTGCGGCAAGGCATCTAAGCTTTACACTAGCCGCGGAAGAGCTATGCGTGACACCGAGCTTTGCGAGAAAGTGGTTTGCCCCGCGCATGCCTGAGTGTATGGCCCTTCATTCAGTCGCCAATCGTATACACACCATCTCAGAGGGTCTACTTGCCGTATCAGGCGTCCCGCCCCTTGAGTTAACTAAAAACTTTCACTCGCTTCCAGCCGCTCATTGGCTGTGCGAGGTGCTTGAGCAGCGCATTCCGGCTAGCGTTCAAAGCGAAGTCGCAGATATCAAGCATATGCTCGTAGGACTGGCCACTGGGACTACATTAGACACCATCGTGGTGAGCCGATCTCGAAAAGCTATCACCAATAAATAACTGCATTCAAAGTAACGGGCTGGCAGCACATGGCCCGCTAAATGTGCCGAGTCATAAGTTAGAACGACATTTAAAAACGTCGCTACTCTGACCCATAAAATCAGTCTTTTATAGAGATCCTAAACAAAAACGCCGCCCCCTAAACCACTGGGGCGGCATCGGGAATCAGTTGACGTAAACCGTCAGACTAGTTCCATTTAAAGCCGTATTAACGCAATAGCGACAATACAGTCTGTGGTACTTGGTTGGCTTGTGCCAATACCGATGTACCAGCCTGTTGCAGAATTTGCGCACGTGTCATGTTGGAGACTTCGACAGCGTAGTCGGCGTCTTCAATACGTGAGCGGGCTGCAGACAGGTTGGTAACCGTGTTGCTGAGGTTAGCAATCGTGGACTCGAAACGATTTTGAATCGCACCCAGGTCGCTACGCAAAGAGTCGACCTGCTGCAATGCAGCGTCGATTTGAGCCAACGGGTCAGCGGTTTTCGGTTCGGTGGAAAGTTCACCACCACGTGTTACTGCGCCATCTGCAGAGATATTCGCTTCATAGTACTTGGCATCCACGCCGGTACCCTCTTGGATTACATAATCGGGAGCGTTGGTTTCTGTACCAGCATAAGCACGAACATTTGCAGCATCAGTGCCAGTAAGCGTTGTCTCGGTGCCACCATCGCCTACTGCGGCGGCAGCCAGCGTACCCGTAGGTGCTGTAGCACCGACTCGGCTACCCAAGGAAATGGCGCCATCGCTGTTGACATTAACGCGGTAATAACCGTCGCCGGCGGTATCAGCACTATCGTCGGCTAATTTGCCACCCGAGTATTCAACATAAAAATTTCCGTCATCACTGTTGTACTGCAGGGTACCCCAGTCACCTGCGGCTCCGCCTCCACCATCACCGACGTCAGTAGTAGGAGCGGCGAAACCAGTTACGTCTACAGACGTTATGCCGCCTTCTACAATTTTGCCATCAGCAGGGGCTGCTCCAACTTGCTCTGCATCAATGCTATTTGTCACACGAAGAGTGTCCAACCCCAGCGTTCCTGCGTCGATTTGCTTCAGGTTGATGTCGATGGTTTGGCCGTCATTTGCGCCAACCTGAATCTTCAGTGCGCTGTCGCCGGTGCGATCTTTCGCCAGGACGTTAACGCCGTTGAATTGCGTCTGTTCGGAGACGCGGTTGATTTCTTCGAGTCGTTGACCGATTTCTGCCTGAATGGAATCCAAGTCAGACGACGAGTTCGAACCGTTAGCGGCCTGAACCGACAGCTCACGGATGCGCTGCAAGTTGTTGTTGATTTCGTTCAGCGCGCCTTCGGTCGTCTGAGCGATAGAGATACCATCGTTGGCGTTACGCGAAGCCTGGGTCAGCCCCTTGATGTTGGCGGTGAAGCGGTTGGCAATGGCTTGGCCAGCAGCATCATCCTTGGCGCTGTTGATGCGCAGGCCGGAAGATAGTCGCTCAATGGCGGTACCCAGAGCATTCTGTGACTTCGATAAGTTGTTCTGTGACGTCAGTGCAAGTACGTTGGTGTTAATTACAGACATGGATTACTCCTTGTAGGGGAAAAGCAAAGGCGTGTTACTGCCGGTTAATCAGGAAAGCCCTTTTGGGTGGAATCCTGACCCTTCACTGGTGTGCTGGGCAGGCCCTGTATTTCCTGTACAAGCTGGTTTACGGCAAGGGTTCGAAGAGCTTTAGGGGTGGTTGCAAAAATTTTCTATGTTGTTGCAACGTGGTGTTACTGGCCTGTGGCTCTTGCTTCATACTGGTTAACGGCAGCGGTTGGCGATTCTTAAATGCTTTTGTTCGTGTTCTTAAAATTATTGTTCACGCTCAACGACGCTTAAGAATTGGGTACGCCTTTCAGACATGGGGCCGAATGTTTCGGTGACGTTTTCCATGTTTTTGCCTGTAGCGAACATCTCCCAAATGTCGGCCCAGTCTTGCATAAGAATTCGACGAGAGCTGATGTATTTGGTGTGGTCGTACGGCGCGCGTGACGAATCGTTTCGCTTTAGGTGGGCAAGTTGCAGATCAACACGGTTATCAGGGTAGCCAAGTAAGCTAAGCAGCGTGGTTGCTGTTGACCTGAAGCCGTGTGAAGAGAAGACGCCTCGGTAGCCCAACGAGAAGATGGCATTATTTAGGGTTGTGGGGCCTATAGGTTCGTCAGGGCGTCGGGCGTTTGGCAGTAAAAGCCGACCGTTTCCGGTGACTTGATGCAGTTGTTTTAGAAGCTCCACCACTTGATAAGAAAGCGGAACAATATGGGGGCGGCGCATTTTCATGTTTTCAGCCGGTATTTGCCATGTGGCCGTTTCCATATTGAACTGATCCCAACTTGCCCGCCTTAGCTCGATGGTTCTAACAAAGGTTAGCGACAGCAGGCGCAGAGCCATTTTGGTAGTGTAATGCCCATGCCAGCTTTCAAGGTTATTCATAAAAACCGGTATTTCATGCCACGGTAGCGGCGGGTTATGCCGAACCGGTGGCTTTTTAATTAACCGCTTCAGCATATCAGCCGGGTTATGGTTGCAAAGCCCCTTCTGCGCCGCGTGGTTGAACACCTGACTAATCCATTGTCGCACCGTCATGGCCAGCACTTCTCCCCGCTGTGCCATATCAATAATAAGAGGGTGCACATTCGAGACGGTGATGGAGGCGATAGGTAGTTCACCAAGCACAGGTAGGACATCCTTCTCCATATAGGTGGTAACTTGCTTTCTATAGCCACCGCTCCATGTTGTATTCGATTTTATCCAGCTTCGGGCGGCCGACTCGAAGGTATTATCGTTCTGCTCAAGCTGTAGGCTACGTTTCAGCTTTCTATCGACCAAGGGATGAATGCCCTGTCGCACCAAATCGTAAGCACGATCACGCTCGCGCCGGGCCTCGTCTAGGCTAACTTGCGGGTACTTGCCAATGGAATACACCCGCTCCAGCTTGCCAATACGGTACCGATACCGCCATGACCGCGAGCCCGACGGTGTTACGTACAAAAACAAGCTACCGCCATCCCGTAGCCAATACGGCTTATCTTTAGCGCCAGCCGCATGTATTTTTCTCACAGTTAAAAGGTTCGACGCCATAACACCCTCCCCCAAAGTGATTTTTTCTTTTGTGTATATGTGTTGGTATCCACAAATATATACACAGTGAAACTGCGAGTGAATAGGACATGTGGGGGAGATTGAAATTACCAACGGCCCATTTTTTTATTAAAAAACAGGATGTTGTGGGCATTGGTTTGACTGGAAAAAATAAAAGTTAGTCATTAACACTAACTACTTGGCTCTGGTTTCACAGAACAACCTAACCAAGTCGCAAAGCGCCCTAGGCACCGCTATCGAGCGTTTGTCTTCCGGCATGCGCATCAACAGCGCCAAAGACGACGCTGCCGGTCAGGCCATCGCCAACCGCTTCACGGCCAACATCAAGGGCCTGACCCAAGCCGCTCGTAACGCCAACGATGGTATCTCCATCGCTCAGACGACCGAAGGTGCACTGAACGAAATCAACAATAACCTGCAGCGCATCCGTGAACTGTCGGTTCAGGCCGCTAACGGTTCGAACTCGGAGACCGATCTGGAGTCCATTCAAGCTGAAATTACTCAGCGTCTGGATGAGATCAACCGAGTGTCGGATCAGACACAATTTAACGGTGTCAAGGTTCTGGCTCAAAAAAATGATCTGACCGTGCAGGTTGGTTCACGTGATGCTGAAACTATCTCTGTTAACTTGCGCCAGATTAACTCTACCACTCTGGGTTTGAGCACCTTCAACATCGAAGGCGCGATCACCGGCAAGGAGATGACGGCGATCACAACAGGCAACGAAATCGAGACGACTACTACCGTCAACATCGCAGCCAACTCCTATGCGGTGTCCAACCCTGGCGGCACTACCCTCGCACTGGATGCCGACGACCCGCTTTGGGCATCAACGACCCCGGGCGAATTTGTGGTAAAGGCCGAAGACGGTAAATTCTATGCTCTGGACTTTAACGCAGCAACAGACAAATGGGTCTGGGACTCGTCTGCCGGCCCCGTAGCTGACGCATCTGTTGATGTGAATGGTGGCGCTGTCACAAGCCTGCCGGTATATAGCACCGTTGATGGCACCGAAGCTGTTGACCTTGCTCAGCTAGCAACAGCCGTTACCAATAATAGCGCTGGGGATAACCCAACAGACCTTGTACTTGACTTAAACACGCTCTACCAGCTGACGGATCGAACTAATGATCCGGCTGGCTCGCAATCGTTCGCCGTGAAAGCCAGCGATGATAACTACTATATCGTTACCGGTTCGGCTACGCTTAACGGTGCCGGTGACCCAGCAGACCCAGCAGACTACACGTTTACATGGGGCAACATTGACGTTGCTAATTCTAGCAATCTAAACCAGGTCAGCGCCGACAACGTTGGCAGCGCAGTTACCCAAATTCAAGTAGGTACCTTTACCGCAACTCCTGAAGTCGATCTGCACAACGACAATCTGGATTCTGCGCCGACTGCTGTCAATCTTTTTGCTTTGGCAGATGGTGAAGGCTACGTCGTTGAGGATAGCGATGGTAATTATTTTGAAGCTGATATAACCGACCCCACTAATATCACTTGGGACTCCAGCAACACACAAGTTGATGCATCTCTGGTCGACGCCGGTACCGGTAAAGAAGTCACTGAGCTCGTAACGGGTACGGCGAACGGAGCTATTTCCGGCCTTGGTACTGGTGAGTCACTGCATAGCTACGAGGACGCCGACGGAAACACGCAGTACGTCGTTCAAGGCTCTAACGCCAATGGTGAAACAACGTACACACGTGCGGATGTTGCAATCGATACTAGTACGGGTAACATCGCTGTAACCAAGAGCACGGCTGATGATGCGGCCATGACGGTAGATCCGTTGGCCATGCTTGATAAGGCGTTGCAGAACGTTGATAGCTTGCGTTCCGAGCTTGGTGCGATTCAAAACCGCTTCCAGTCCACCATCGCCAACCTGAACAACACGGTCAACAATCTGTCCGCAGCCCGCTCGCGTATTGAAGACGCCGACTACGCTGTCGAAGTCTCCAACATGACACGTGCGCAGATCTTGCAACAGGCTGGTACATCGGTATTGGCACAAGCCAACCAAGTACCACAGACTGTATTGTCGCTATTGCGTTAATTCGCAAGCACAGCAACTGCTTTCTGGTAGTCTTACAGGAAGCAGTTCTTGCAAGACTAGCCGCCAACTCTGGCAACGGAGTTGGCGGTTTTTTAGTATCTGAGGTACTTGTGGGGGTAATTTATGGATGAAAACGACCACCGTCTTGTCATGGCCGAGCTTGATGCGTTAAGACTGCAGGTGACTAATACGATACAGAAGTTTGAAGCCGCTGGCTTTGCTGCCATTATGAAAGACGACTATGTGGCCTTGCATGAACTAGAACATCGTATTATGGAGATGCGTCTTGTGCATGCTCGTGTAGGTGAAGTGGAATAGTCCGTGGAACGTGCATCGTTTGTTTCCGCGCAGGGAGACAACGTCTCCGGGAGGTTGCTAGGTTGTTAACAAAACAGGGAAATGACGTTTTAGAACAGGTTTGCTTTACAGGATAGTTGATGTGGGTGTAGGAATAACTGAAGCGGCCCTTAGGGTCTGAATCCGAACGGGTTATTTTCGTATGGCCAAGGACAACTATCGATCCGATAGCCGACATTCGTCAACTTCAATCAAAATGCCCACTTTCTTTCCTAGTGGGCAATACAATTAGACTGAAACCAGCTCGGCGATTTTCGCCGCGACCACTTCCATTGAATCTTCTGCAGTGCTCAGGCCGCTTCGAGAGGCCAGCATAGGACTGACGTTAAGGAGAGCGTTATATGTAGTGTTGTGCACGATTGGAACGATCTGATTACGCATCAGAAGTACCGCCAGCTCTTTGTCAGCAACGCCTTCTCTTGGGAGACTGGCAAGCAATGCAGGGGTTACTAAAACAAGCCCAATTCGGGAGTTTGCTAGGCCCTTGTCAATGGCACGCATCATTGGTACGCCAAGCGCAAGGTCATTTTCGCTGAACCAAACTTTGACTCCAACCGTCACGAGCAGGTCATGTAGCTCTTTAGCTGACCCCTGACGGTCGTCCCAGGCGTGGCAGAGGAAGACGTCACGAAGGTCTGGTTGTTGCACAGCTCGAGTTTCAACGGTTTCGCGAATCGGCGTGAGCGACTGCACTTGAGCAGAAGTGTACGATAGTGACGAGCTCGCTCTTGACCAACGCGGACGTGAACTGCTGCTGCCCGATGAGGAGTAAGAGGGGGAGGAATAAGATCTGTTGTGACCTAATGAGGAATAAGATCTACTGCGGCCATAACCGCTACGGCGGGAACTGCATGCTGGGCATGCATCGGCAGCGGCCGCTGATCTATGTCCACGTACGGGGGCTGTGCATCTAGACATACGATAATCCTTGTAAGAGTCATTATTGACGAAGAGCTTGATCCACCTCGGCTCAATATATTCAACTCGCCTTCTAAAAGGGTGGCTTCAATTGCATCGCCGCGCACACCATACTCACGGCGCTAAAATGTTCAACTGTGGCCGATTTCAGCCGTTCGCCAACCCATCGTAACAAAACACAACAGTTCATTCCACCCTACAACCCGCATCACACGCCGCCGACGCAAAAACGGCTTGGTGTCGATAGTAAATACAAGAAAAATCTCGGCGTTAATACAAACGGGGATCGCAAAATTCAAAACGTCCCCCCCACCCAATCCCCCCAAGTCCAAACCATTTGCCGTCTTAATCCACGCTTTACTCTGTCTAAAGCTGGTTATGCTAAGTGGGTAGTTGTTACGAATGACTACGTTGCACACGCATGTTCCGTACCTCACCTTTTAGCTAGTAGGCACTTATTTTGACGACTGACTCTCTTTCTCTTGAAGCCACTGTAGACGACGATCAGCTTGCTGGTCTTAACGAGGAGATTGGCAAAACCTACGATGAGCAGGTCTATACGTCGAATGCCTTTCCGTTTTCATCGCCGGGGCATTTGCGGGCGGCGGCGCATTTGTATGGTTTGTCGTCGGTGCCTTTAGCCAAGGCTCGCGTTTTAGAGTTGGGTTGTGCTGGGGGTGGTAATTTACTGCCTTTTGCGTTGGCTTACCCGGATGCGCAGGTGGTGGGGGTGGATTTGTCAGCGGTGCAGGTGGCTCAGGGTGTTGAGGTGACTCAAGCGCTGGGCATTGAGAACTTGCAGTTACATGCCATGAGCCTAACGGACATTACGGCCGATTTTGGGCAGTTTGATTACATAATTGCTCATGGGGTGTTTAGTTGGGTGCCGCCTGAGGTGCGCGAGGCTATGCTGCGCATTCTGCAGCAGAATCTAGCGCCCAATGGCATTGGCTACATTAGCTATAACACTTACCCCGGCTGGAAGGCGGGTGATATTGTGCGCGATGCGATGTTATTGCACAGCCACAGCGACACCACCACGGGCGATAAGTTAGCCAGCGCCAAGACCATGTTGCGGTTGTTGTCAGACGGTGTGGCCAGCAGTAATCCGCTGGCGCCCTCGTTACGGGCGGCGGTTAAGCAATTAGAAAGGCATTCTGACTATTACATCGCCCACGAGTATCTGGAGATGTTTAATAACCCCTGCTATTTGCTTGAGTTCGTTAGCATGGCGGCAGAGTACGGTTTAACCCATGTGGGCGATAGCGAGCCGCACGTAGAGTTGTCGGCAACCTACGGGCAAAATGTGCAGCTAAATCACAGCCTAATTGCCTTAGGTCAGCCGCGTGAAATGCGTCAACAGTATTTAGATTTTGCGATGGGTCGTAACTTCCGTAAAAGTGTGATGGTTCATAGCGAGCGCTCGGAACAGGTGCTGGTTAGCCCCGAGCTAGAACGTTTGGCTGATTTACGTTGGGCTGGTTTCTTTACAGAAATCAAAAAAACCGACAACGCAACCAACAATAGGTTGAGTTTTCGTAATCATAAAAACCGGGACATACACAGCAGCGATGCGGTGGTGATTAGCGTATTACGTAGCTTAAGTCAGGCGTGGCCAGCTAGTTTGAGTTTTGATTCGCTACTAGAGCAGGTACGCCCAAGTATTACTAAGGCGGACGATGATGCCGAGGCCCGTAACGCCTTATTAACGGCATTGGAAACGCTGTTTCGTATTAATGTACTGCGCTATACGCTAGAGGCCTCGCCTTATGATCAAGCGGAAAGTTCACAACCGAACGCGCCTACGCTGATTCCGGGGTTGTCGCACTTGTACCAGCAGCGTAAAGACTCAAGCTTTGGTATTGGGATGTTTAATTTGTGGCACGACACCACAAACCTTCAATTAAAAGACGCTGAAGCCTTTGTGTTGACGCACATAGACGGCAGCAACAGCCGTAAACAACTTGCTACCCTACTGCGCGATGCACTAAGCCGTGGAACCGTTCCAAACGTGGATGGTAAGTCCTTAAAAGGTCAGCGTAATTTAGATACCACAGCCGATAAAATCGTGGCTAACTTGTTAGATTTGCTGAAGCGACAGGGGTTGTTGGTTTAAAACGTCCTAGTTCTTTGCTCGATATCATTGCTTATACTGAGCCATTACCGAGGTAGACCAGAACAAACAAAAAAAGAAAGCAAAACGCTTATTCTTGATCAAAAAGGCGATACCCCGATGCTTAGTCGTCAAACGGTTAAAAGCGGATGGGTGGTATTTAGTACACGTAGTGGGCTCACATCATCAGTTCAAGCATCCCTCAAAGCTTGGAAAAGTAACAGTTCCACACCCAAAAAAAGATTTACCCCTTCTAACGCTGCGCAGTATCTTAGAACAAGCCGGTCTGACCTAGTTAGGCTTAACCATATAGGAGTCTCTATGCTCTATCCTATTTATGTACACAAGGAAGAAGATAGTGCTTATGGTGCATCTTTTCCTGACTTTCCTGGTTGCTTTACAGCCGCTGACGACTTGCAGCATTTACCTCTGGCCGCACAAGAAGCAGTAACGGCTCATTTTGAGGTTGACGATGTCCCTATCCCTGCACCGAGCTCACCTGAAGCGTGGCTGAACGACGCTAACTTTAAGGGTGGTTTCTGGTTATTGGTTGATATTGATTTGGCACGCGTACGTTCTCGTGCGGTGCGTTTGAATATTAGCTTGCCTGAGGCTCCTCTAAACGTTTTCGAAGCGCCTTACGCAAGGGTTCTTTCACACTGCCATCCAGTTCATTCCATTCAGCAAGCGCCTCAGGAATAAACTTAAGACGATACTTTGTATTACCTGCTTGCGTCTTAGATTTCCTCAAGGTCTACCTCAACAGCGGTGTCCTTAAGTGCTAAACGCTGGCGAGCAATGGCAACTAAATCCCGCTCCGATAACTCTTCTATAAGAGCCTCAAACAGTTTGGGCGTCACCATATAAAAGGCGGGTCGGTTATGGTTCAGTACAGCTACGGGCTTTTCACCTGCTGTGCGCAATACCTGCGATGGATTTTTCTTAAACTCCGACATGCTAATGGAAAAGTCAGCATAGATATTATCCATGAACAGCTCCTTTTTAAGCTACATATATAGATCTAAATATAGCTCTTTTATTGCAGTAGAGCAAGCACATCATAAGATGAGCATTGTCGCAAATGCTATGCATAACGATTACCTTCAAACAACGTGGGCAGTCTCGCTCAGCCTTTCTGGCTAAAGCGGCTGAACGAGACATGGAAGCGGCCTAAATTCTGTTAAAACATAGGCGGCTTGGCTTAATAAGTAATGGTTAGCACCACCACGTCGGTGTAGCTGCCGGCTGCTGGCAGCATTGTGCCTGCAGGGATGCGTGCAAAGATATCAATGGCTTGCATTTGCCCCGTACCTATTCCGTTGTAAAAAGTTGTGCTGTCTGTGATCGCTGTGGCGTAGGTGTTGTCGGAATATAAATCGTAGGGTAAGTAGTTGGTGGCGCCGTTTGCCATACGGCGCTGCGTTCCGTCTACGTTTTGCCCTAGGTTGGCCGACACCTCGTAGGTGGTTCCATTCGTGCAGATAATGGATAAAGCCGCCCCACCTGCTGTGGTGGTGTCGGCATCAACGGCTGCTTCTAAGCTGCTAATCGTACCGAAATCAATCAAGGCATTTCCTACACTGGCGCCTGCTGTTCCATCAAGGTGGCACGACTCTTGTATGTTGGCGCTAACCGTAAGGTTACCGGTGGCCGTTGCCGCTAGGGTTGATGTGCTGATTAAGCTGGCAGCGATGGGTAGGATGATGCGTCGTTTTATCATTATTTTCCTTTTAAGTTAAGCTAAGTCGGAGTGTTGACCTGATGTAAACCGCATCATCGGGTTCTCCTAGGTTGTGCACGGTTGTGCTTAATAAGACACGGTGACAATAACCGTGTCGGTGTAAGTGCCCAGTTCGTTGGGCACAGGGGTTCCGACCGGAATGCGGCCGTATACGAGAAGGGTTTGCTCGTTGCCTGTACCGGTACGGGTTAGGCCACTGCTGTCGGTCCAAAGCTGTGTGTAAGCGCTATTCTGAAATAACTCGTACGGCAGTCGGCTACTGCCTTGTGCCATCTGCCTAAGGCCACCCGCTGCGTAGTTTCCTTGCCCAAGGTAGACGGTATAAGGCCTTCCACTGCTGCATTTAACAAGAAGCTGCCCTTCGGCAGTAATGGCCGTGTTGATCACACCGACTTGCTGGATGGTTCCAAAATCCACGGCCTGCGTGCTTAAGGTGCAGCTATCCGGCGCTTGGGCAGTTACGCTAAGGTTTTGCGTAGCGCTCGCTTGTGTGCAGTCGCTGGGGGCAACGTGTCCGGACTCCACCGTATACGTCAGCGTGAACGAGGGGGTGGCGTTGTAGCTTCCCGAAGGAAGGCCCGGTTGTGGGGCGGGAAGTCGCCCATGCACCGTAAAATTACCAGAACCACTAATAGGTTGGACTGGATAGCCACGCTCTATGGTCAAAACCTCAGAGACCATTGAAGGCCCAGCATCGGGCGGCGACAGTATGTGCGTACGCCCCGAATCCGCGTAAAGGTTGTAAGCCAAATCATCAGGGGTGGGCGGGTTGGGCATGTACGGCGGCCACCACGAGCCGTTGTCCATATGACGCCATGGGTTGTACCCTGTGGCTTCGTCATTCATGTACAGGCACACCCTGAAGGTGACGCGCTCTTCGTTAAAGAGATACGAAAAACTGAAGGTGCATCGAAAGCCCACGTCATGCGTGGTATCCACGTGATGATCCGGGTCTAAGGTGCCCAAATTCAACGTACCACCCGAAAGATTGCACGACGCGCCGCCCCACCACTGCCCCCCTTGCTGCGCCAGAGCATGGTGACTAAAGCAAAGGCTAGCAATACTAAACAATAGTACAAACAACCCCTTTTTAAGGGATCTATGTCGGTGTAGGCTTAAAGGCATGTCAACGGACCAATTTGTGGTTGAACAATGGTGTTAGGGTCATAACGAAAATCAGCGCTGCAGCTTCCCTGCACACCCAGATCGATCTGCAAGCGGTTGTGTTCGTGTAAATCACGTAAATAAACCTGCCCCTCGTACCCCATTACCGAGCTTTCGCCCCCTTCAAGCTTTACGAGGTGACCGGGGCGGATGGGTTCTCCGTGCTTGTCGTGCATAACCAGCACCGCGCCGTGTACGGCTCTGGCCCCAAAGTCAATGACCCTGCCCTGCCTGTACCCAACAGCCACCGCTTGTTCCGTGGCTTGGGGCTCCCAACCGTCGGGAAGCGTAGAAGGGTCAATGCGCACATGTTGTTCGGTATAGGGGCGCAGCTTGGGTAATAAGGCACGCCCGTTACGGTCGGTGCGTCCCATTTTTACGCCGCCTTGTAACAGCTCTACATTCGGGCCAGCGTTGGTAACGATAGCGTAGGCGTCCCCCACTTGATTAGCGGCGAACACGCCCCCGCCTGCTGCCACCAACGCCCCTAAGGCTTGAAGTTCAGTACGCGTAGAATGCCCCGAGTGATGTAGGCTTGCCCCCACTAAAGCATGGCGCGCCCGATGGCTAAGGTAAGCACTGCGATAATCACTGCCTTGGGGGGCAAAGGTATTCACCACACCCCAACTGGTATCGCCCTGACGCTGCCCCATGGCGCTAGCCACTTGCTGTGTATAGCGCGAGCGCCCGTTGTCACGGCTAAGACTGCTTGACGCATTGAGCTTATCTAGCACAAGGTTCAACGACACGAAAACGCCGCGGTTATGACGACGATCGATGTCTGTGTAGGCATTGGCGTGTAGGCTTAAGCGCGGGCTTAATCCATAGGAAAACGACAAACTGCCCATGCGTGTTTGTCCGTGCACATAGCGGATTCGGTGGTAATTTACATTGAACGACGTGCGTCTAAACGCACTAATGCCTACCCCAAGCCGGTCGATGGCGCCGGCTTGTGCGGTTCGGTGAAGCCAAGCATCGATATCAGGGCCTACGCCTTGGGTACGACGCTTTTGCACCATGCGATGCCCAGAGACGCGAGCCAGATTAAAGTAATCACCATAATGTCGGTCTGTACTGCCATACACGCGTAAACTTTTGGCTTGGCCTTCTATACCCAGCCTTAGTTGGGTACCACGATAAGCTTGGTAGCGGCTGGTGGATACGGCTGCATTGAACACGCCACGCCCCATTAACCCTTGTGCCAACCCCACCCCAGCATTAAACAGGCCATCGCTTGAGCCTTCTGCACGCGCCTCAAGAGTGGTGAGGTGGGTCAAGCCATGACGCCACGATCCGGTGGCAAAAACAGCAGAGTCGTAATCGTCTGAGTTCAACCCATAGTTCAAGCGCGGTAGGCCCACATCCACCGAAAACTGTGTCAGGGCAGGACGCAATAAACGCGCACTGTAGTAATACGGTTGGGTTAACGTGGTTTGTCGTCCCAACGCATCGGTGGTGACCAGCGTGACTTCATTGCCCGACACAAAGGGTAAAGAACGTAAGGCAAAAGGCCCCGACGGAATATCGCCCGAATAAATACGTTGCTGGTTAACGTAAAGGTCTAATGTCGAAGGCAGAGCGGCGGAACCCGAAAACTGCGGTAACGCTGTGGTGACAATATCCGGGCGCTGATCAAAAGCACTGGCCCACTGAAAACCAGCCAAACGCACGCTAGCACCCCACGACACCGCGTTACTGACAAAATCGCCCAACACATAAGACCGCACCGAGACCGGATCAATATACTGCCATCGGCTTTCTAAGCGCACAGCGTTATCGTAGCCATACTGGGCTTTGGTGCTGTTGTACATCACCGTGTTAGAAACAATGCCGAAGCGCCCGGTGAACAATAATTCGGCATTGCCCGCTACGGTGTTTTTCCCTGACTGGTGCGTGTGATAAAGCCCGTAATTCAGTACTGCAGCAGGAATGGCATGAAGTTGATGCAACGGGTTTGAGCGACGCTGCCCGTATAAATCGATGCTATAGGGCTCAAGCAAGCTATCTGGCACCTGTAATGCCAAGGCTTGGTTGGCCTCGTCATACCGTAGGGTCACACCGGGTAAATCTTGCAGAGCTACCATCGCGTCAGCAGCGTAGCCGGCATCCAAACACAGGCGCAAACGTCGTAAATCAGCCGCGCTAGCACTGAACTTGCCACTGCGAGCACGCTGCACATCCAGTAATTCGGCCGTGCGCGTCCCGTTAAGACTGACTTCAAGCACCATGGGTACGGTTTCGGCGGTTAGCGAACTTAAGGGTTGCGCCGACAACTTCGCACCACCCACTACACAAGCCATACTGGCAACGGAATACAGCACGTGGCATCGCCAGCTCATTGGCGCACCGGCACAGGCAAGGTGTGCTCGATGTCCAAACGGCCGTCGCGCCCGCTTAAACGTAGCGTTTGCTGATCAGCCAGCTGGCTTAATGCAGGGTCGTGTAGGTGGAAAACCTTGCGTGCACCGGGCAGCACATAGCCGTTAAGGCCATTACCGAAACCTAAGGCGTCGCCAGAAGGCAGGTGCGCGGTCAAGCCGATAATCTTGGCGTGGCGTTCGCCTTGGTTATGGACTTCGGCATGCAAGCCATCGGCATCGCGCCAAAGCTGCCAATGTAAACTGGCCATGGCCTTGCCACCGGAGAAGAAAACCGGCAACGACGTACGTAACACCACGGACACCCCTTGATTTAAGGTGCGTGGGTCATCTGCTTGGGGCAGCTCGTCGATCAGTACGCGGTAACTTAGCGCTGAGGGCGAGGCCAAATCACGACGGGCGACCCTAACGGTATAGGAAGTCCCCGCGGGTACCGTGGCGGCAGGAGGGCTAACCACCAGATCGGTCGCGGGGGTCAAAAGCTCTTCGTTATTGACCTGAGACCACGCAAACGCGCGCAACTGCAAATTAACCGGCTCGTCTCCGGCATTGAACAACGTAATAGCACCCGCTCGCTGCGTGAGGGGCAAGTCTAGCCCCACCGGTGAAATGCGCAACGACGTGGCGTACGTGTTTTTAGGCCACCACGCCCAACAACACAATAATGCAACAACACATAAGAATTGACGGCCTTTTGACCTTAAAGGCCAATGCCAAGGCAACGGCTTGGCAGCGCCTGCCGTCAACACGTTAAACTTCAACCGCTTTCGCGTACAGACATTCGCACTACGTATAAACCCAGTTCCACGGATGTAACCTATGCAGGTATGCACCACACTTCCCCCTCGATTCACGTTATGGCGTTCGGCTACCCAAAACCCCGTACCCGAGCGCTGATTATGCTGACTAGTACTACTCGCTTGAGCCGGCTAAACAACATCGCCGGCCCGTTTCAATTAAACATATTTTGTTACATAGACAACGACATTATTACGTTCGTGTTATTGATGTCAACGCGTAAACCGCGAATATGGATTATGAGTTTTTGGTGATAATTGTAAAAATAATTACTGTAATACTTATTTAAATTATTGATTTATAAGTAATTATTTGATTTTCCCTATAAGACAGAATGATAACACTCTGCCCTACAACAACACGTGTTCTGCCAGCTCGTCGGGGCGACTTTGCCAGTCAGAGCTGGCCAAGCTGGCCCGTATTCTGGCGATGGCTTGTGAACGAAGCTGGGACACGCGGCCTTCGGTTACCTCTAACACAGCGGCAATTTCTTTTTGGTTAAGGTCTTGCTCGAATTGCAGTGATAACAAGAGTTTTTCTCGGTCGGGCAAGGTATCGATGGCGTTAATCAGTACAGAGCGCAACTCGCCCGACAACATATGATTAACGGGGTTGTCGTGGTAACTGGATGCTTCACTACTGTTTAAGAATTCAAGCGCGTCGCTTTCCCCTTCGTTACGTCGCGATAAATCTTCGTAGTGCACCACTTGCACACCGCTGGCGTCATCCAGTAGCTGATGATAATCGTCCATGCTAAGTTCTAGCTCGGCTGCGATTTCAACTTCGGTGGGTTCACGCATCAGGCGCTGACGCAAGGTATGCAGTGCGGTTTCGATATTTCGAGCTTTGGTGCGTACGCTGCGCGGCAGCCAGTCTTGACTGCGTAATTCGTCGACCATCGCCCCGCGTATGCGTGTAACGGCGTAGGTTTCAAACTGGGCCTCGGCCATGATTTGATAGCGTCTGATGGCATCAAGCAGCCCCATCATGCCCGCCTGAATTAGGTCGTCGATTTCGACACTAGAGGGCAAGCGAGACCCTAGCTGCAGTGCCTGGCGACGAACCAGCGGAGCATATTGCTCGACCAGAGAGTCTTCAGAACTGAACATGGCACGTAATCCGGCAATTTATAGAAATAGGCCTTTATTCTCGCTCGTACTCGCACAAGGTGTTCGGTGGATTAATAAAGAGAATCACAGCCTATTCCGGCCATTGCCCTAAAAACGCGTCAAAACCTACGTGTTTACACTGATTTTTTTATGTGTCTGAGGGCCTAAAGAAGCGTTTCATGCCGCCGTTAACAGCAGTATGTAATAGATGGATGCATTGAATCACTCTGGCTACGCATCCGCTACCTACTCTCGTTTCCGGAGCCCACGCCATGATCGATCCACTTGTTGCGCACTCTCATATCAACCCGCTGTCTAGCACCGTGGCAACTGATACCGATGACAACGCCGTGCAAAACTTGAATGCGGCGACCACTGTCACGCGCGCAGAAAAAACACAAAACGCTGAACAAGAAACCACAACGGCTAACCGCCCCAAAGGGCAAGCAGCGGCTTACGAGAACAACGAGCAAGAAAGTAGCTCGCTTGATAAAGCCCTAGAGCAGCTAAATAGCTCGATGCAGCCGTGGGCAACAGGCTTACGCTTTGATGTAGACCCCGACACCCAGCGCATTGTATTGACCTTGGTCGATAACGAATCAGGCGATGTCATCCGTACGGTGCCCTCTGAAGCGGTGTTAGCGGTAGCCAAAATGATCACACAGTTTCAAGGCAATGGCATTAACACCAAAGCCTAATGCCATCGATAAGTAACAAGCTACAGCACTTTATATAGCTTAACGGGCGCTTTGTTTCGACGAGGCTTAGGGCAAAATACTGCTTAAGGAGTAAATTAAAATGGCGATATCATCAATTGGAGTTGGCTCAGGCCTTCCGCTCGACGAGTTGTTAGCTGACCTTAGAAAGGCAGAGAACAGTTCCTTAGTGCTTATTCAAAACAAGCAAATCGAAGCCGAGCATCGCCTGTCGGGTTACAGCAGGTTGAAAAGCGCCATTGATGCCTTACAAACGGCATCCAAAACCTTAGGCAACACTGACACCTACGGCGCATTAAAAGCCAGCTCGTCTCACGAATCAGTGCGCGTATCGGCCGACAACACCGCCATTGCGGGCAGCTACGATGTCAACGTTACGCAATTGGCCACAAAGCACCGTTTAACCTTTGCAGCGCAAGCCAGTCGCACCGAACCCAATAGCAGCGTCGAAGGCGGCACGCTACGCATCACACTTGCCAACGACGAGCATCACGAGGTTAGCCTTGAAGGTTTCTCGAACTCGTTAGAAGGCATGGTCAAAGCCATTAATAGCGATGCTAAATTAGGCGTTAGTGCCACCTTGGTTAACACGGGCGTCCCCGATAACCCGCACCGCTTGATGATTACCGCTAACGACACCGGCGTTGACGCTTCCGTTAAAAGCATTGAAGTGCTGGACAATGCCGAGCTTAATGATTTTTTTGGCTTTGACGCGGCCACGCCAGACGCCGGCAACTTTAGCCAAACCGAAGCTGAAAACGCCTTACTGAAAATTAATGGCATCGACATTACCAGTCAAAGCAATACGGTCGAAGATGCTATCGAAGGCGTTACCCTAACCCTTAACAAGATTAGTGAAGACAACGCGGCAACGATCAATATTGTGCGCGACGACAGCGCTGCCTCGGGCGCCATTAAAGGTTTTGTGGATGCCTATAACGCCTTACACAATACGCTGAAATCGCTGACCAGCTACAACATGGAAACCCAACAAGCTAGCGCGTTAACGGGCGACTCGTTAGCCCGTCGTGTGCAGTCGCACGTGCGTGAAGCCTTAAATGTTTTTAGCACCGAAGGCGATATCCGTAACCTAAGCCAGTTGGGCATCACTACCAACCACGTCGACGGCACTCTTACCCTTGACAACGAAAAGCTTAGCGCTGCACTTAAAGACAATTTAGGCGATGTCACCAAACTATTAACAGGTGAACAAGGCCTAAGCCAGCGCATGGTAAACACCACCACGCAATACCTGGAAAAAGACGGCTTTATTGATAACGTCAACGCGAGCATTAACGCCAATATCAAACAATTGGACGAACAAATGATCCGCGCCCAAGAGCGCATTGATTTAAAAATGGATAACTATCGCCGCCAGTTCACCCAACTTGATGTCATGGTGAACCAAATGAACGGGATCAGCTCTTATTTAACTCAACAATTGTCCATGCTTGCCAACATGAACAATAACCAATCGTAATACCACTGTACTGCCATGACGTACTCAGCCCCCCGACGCGGCTCCAGACTACAGTCTGCACAAACTTACGCTAACGTAGGTTTAGAAACCGAAGTGCTTAGTGCTAGCCCCGAGCACCTGATCACCTTGCTTTACAACGGTGCTCGCGCCGCCATTATGCAAGCCAGATTGCACTTAAAACAAGGCAATGTGGCCCAACGCGGCATGGCCATCTCTAAGGCCATCGACATTGTCGACTCTGGCTTAAAGGCGTCGGTTAGTGTTGAACAAGGTGGCGAACTCGCCAACAACCTAATTGCTACCTACGACGTCATCCTGCATAATTTATTACGTGCCAACGTACATGCCGATGACGAACGGCTAGGTTTAGCCGAGCAGCTACTAACGGAGTTAAGCCAAGCCTGGACCACTTCCGTAGACACCCAACGAGCGCAGGCGCATTCATCATGAGCACTACTACCCCCACGCTGTTGCAACATTACGAGGCCATTGCCCACATCACGCGCACCATGCTTGAGTGCGCAAAAGTCAATGAATGGGACGATGTTGTGGCCCTAAGCGAGCGTTACGTCGAAGCGGTTGATCGCTTACGTACGCTAGATGCCATCAGTGTTAGCGATCGCGCCGCGCGCAGGCAACTGCTTAGCCAAATCTTAGAAGACGACGCACAAATTCGTCATTTGGCGATGCCCGAACTGAATCGTCTAAATATGCTGTTGGGCAACATGAAGCGCCAGCAGGATGTGTTGCAGGCTTACTGTACACCCAATGTTAATCTGGCATGAGTATCGGTGGGCCTTCCCCCCTAGGGACGCTGCTTATACAGCGTTTAGATGCAGCCTTAGGTAATACGGTAGGCCAGCAGACCAATATCGTGACGGGGGCCCGGGCTGATGCGGTTAGTCAAAGCCCACAACCCGAGCGCAATCAGCCCATACATAACTCTACCGTCAGAGACCAGCGTGAAGTTGTGGATCAGGCAACACGCCATGGTCAACAGCCACAAAGCCATGTACGTCAAGGCGTTCATCTTGATAATCGTCAAGCCGCGATCGAGGCTTTATTACGGCACACCAACAGTAGCGCCACCCAATCAGCCCCTACTACATTGGGTCGTGCCGCTCGCGTTATTTTGGATATTATCGAGCGCTTTCCTGATGGTTCTCAACCGGTAGAAGGTCGCCGCCCTATTGGCGATCAACCCACCTTACAGCGGTTATTACAGGCGGCACTGGGGCATCAGGCACAACAGGCCGGTGGCCGAACGCCACAAGCGTCCAATACAGCCCAATCAGGTGTGGCGCAAAGCAGCACAGCGACGGCAGCGAGCGCGTCAGCATCCGGTAGCGCTTCTGCCACTGCTGCTATGGCTCACCTTGGCACCACGGGTACAGGAACCGTTGCCGCCCAAGGCACAAGTTTGATACAGCAAGGCGCCTTAGATCAACTGGTGCAGTATTTAACTCAGGGTTTACGTAGTACCGTGCAACAAAGCGGTATGTTTTACGAAGCGCAATTGGCTCAGTTTGCTTTTGGTAAAGGCAACGCCGCATCATTGCAGCAACAGCCCCAAAATGCACCAACCACGGCACAACAAACACCCACCTCCCCTAACACTGGAGATGCGCGAGCCGCTGGCAATACCTCTAACACAAGCCAAGGCGCCCCAACCTCATCGTCGTCGTCCTTAGCAACGGCCTTAGCCCCCGATTCCGCCCACCAAGGCATTATCCGGCAACAGCTTGAGGTATTAGCCACGCAACAATTTACCTGGCGGGGCGAAGCGTGGGCCAATACGCCCGTTGAATGGCGTGTCGAACGCGAGCAAGAATACGAGGGCTCGGCTAACCATAAGCAAACCGTCAATAGCGAACGCTGGAACAGCAAGCTTGTTATGCAATTGGCCAGTTTGGGTGACATCGAGTTCGAGATTAGCTTGCACCAAAATCAGGTGTCGTTGCGCATTAACGCAAATGAGGCTGCCTCATCCTTGCGCCCCCACCTGCAAGACCTAAACGACCGTTTAGGCACGCATGGCCTTCATATTCAGCACCTATCACTCAATACGCAGCGCAAGCTAGCCGACGATATCGAGCCTAGCCATGAGTGATCAAAACACCTTTAACCCACCGCGTCGACCCAGTGCCGTAGCGCTACGCTATGAAGCCACCGATCCCGCCCCGAAAGTGGTGGCCAAGGGTTATGGCAACATTGCCGAAACCATTATTCGTACAGCACGCGAACACGATTTACACGTGCACGAATCGCGCGAATTGGTCAGCCTACTGATGCAGGTCGATCTTGATCAGCACATCCCTCCCGAGCTGTATCTGGTAGTAGCCGAGCTTTTAGCGTGGGTGTATCGCATTGATGCTCAAAACCACGAACCACAAGGCTTTGGCGACGCCCACCCTACAGAAAAAAATCAATAACCCTTGAAAAGCGCGTGTTTTTGGCGATAGATACACGCCTTACATTTCGTTATTCGCAGGTACAGTTGCATGTGTAATCGGCCTGCTGTTTGCTAGCCGTACATCCTGTTTTGGGCTACGAATTAATGTCTACTCCATCGCTTTCAAGTATTGAATCTGTTTTATCGCAACTGCGCGCGGTTAGCGCGAGTGCTGCGGGGCAGCCTAAACAAGCTGCTGCCGACGTACACGATAACGGTGGCTTTGCGGCCGAGCTCTCTCGTTCTCTGCAGCGTTTATCCGCCACACAAAATCAGGCATACCAACAAGCGCAAGCTTTCGAAGCGGGTGCGCCCGATATCGCGCTTAACGATGTCATGATCGATTTGCAAAAAGCCAATATTGCTTTTCAAACCTCGGTTCAAGTTCGAAACCGTTTAGTGGCAGCCTATCAAGAAATTGCCAGCATGCCGGTTTAATCCGCCACTTAATTCTTTGCAACGAGATACTCCGTGAGTCAGGCCGCTCAGCTATTTTCCCGGGTTCCCGGTTTCGATAAAATTCAAAACCTTGCCCGCCCTGTGCAGTTAGGTCTTGCCGCCGCTGCGGTGGCTTTGGTTGTGGTGGCAGCCATGTGGTCCAAAGGCCCCACCTACACCGTGCTTTTCTCTAACCTTGATGACCGCGATGGCGGCACCATTGTTAGCACCTTAGCCCAGCAAAATATTCCCTACCAGTTCTCTGAGAACGGTAGCGCTATTTTGGTGCCCAAAGAGTCCGTACACGAAGTGCGTATGCAACTGGCGGCCCAAGGTTTACCACGTGGCGGCAATGTGGGCTTTGAACTGATCGATCAGGCCCGTTTTGGTGCCAGTCAATTTACCGAACAGGTTACGTATCAGCGCGCCCTCGAAGGCGAGCTAGCCAACTCAATCAGTGCTGTACACGCGGTACAAGAAGCGCGGGTGCATTTAGCCCTACCCCGTGAAAGCTTATTCGTGCGTGATCGCCAAGAACGCACCGCTTCCGTACTGGTTACCCTGCACTCTGGCCGCAGCTTATCTGAAAGCCAAGTGTCGGCGATTACGTGGTTGGTGTCTTCCAGCGTACCTAACTTGAACGCCGAGAACGTATCGGTAGTGGATCAAAACGGTAAGCTGTTGACCATGCCTTCTGGCGAGATGGGGTCCGACTCCCTACAACGCAACTTTGTAAACGACATCGAGCACCGCTCGGTGCAACGTATTTTGACGCTACTGAACCCCATACTGGGTGCGGGGAATGTGCGCGCCCAAGTTACCGCAGACGTTGATTTTTCTCGTCGTGAACAAACGTCTGAAGTCTACCGCCCTAATCAACGCCCCGGCGAAGCGGCCATACGCAGTGAACAAAGCAGTACCTCAATTAACAACAACAGCAATCCGGCTCAAGGCGTACCCGGGGCCCTAACCAACCAGCCCCCTGCTAACGCGGTGGCACCCATTGCCGTACCCAACCCGGACGAGAACGACGAAAACGCCGACGCTAATCCCGATGCCCAGCCTAATTTAATCAATCAACTGAACACGCAAGCCAATGCCGTATCAGCGACCGGAAATGCGCGTAGCGATGTCACCACCAACTATGAAGTGGATCGCACCATTAGCCACGTCAAAGGCCCCTTGGGCGAGTTAAAACGTCTGTCGGTCGCCGTGGTTGTGAATTATCGCCAAGAAGATAAAGACGAGTTCATCGCCATTGACGAAACTGAGCTTGCCAACATTCGCGACCTAGTCATGCAGGCGGTGGGGTATTCAAACGAGCGTGGCGACACCATTAGCGTGGTGAACAGTAAGTTCAGTGATATTCCAGACAATTCCGTCCCGTTCTGGAAAAACAATGACTACATCGAGCTAGCCATGAATCTTCTTAAATACTTATTGATTGCTGTGCTGTTCTTTGTGTTCTGGCGCATTGTGGTCAACCCAATTATTCAAGGCATGATTCAGGCCTCTAACGAAGCCGAAGCCCGTCGCGAAGCCAACGCCCGCGACGAGCAGCGCCAACAGGTCGCCAAACAACAAGCCAACGACATTAATCGCTATGAAGAAAACCTGAAAACCGCTCGCGCTATGGCTGAAAAAGACCCCCGCGCTGTGGCCATGGTACTTCGTGGTTGGATGAGTAAATCAAACGATGAAAAGCGCTGATAACACCATTGAACAAGGCGCCATTTTAATGATGGCTATAGGCGAAGACGCCGCCGCCGAGGTTTTTAAACACTTGAACCCTAAAGAAGTTCAAGAAGTGGGCATGGCCATGGCTGAGCTTCGGCAGTTGACGCGTGCCGACATGGACCAAGTGCTTGAAAATTTTCGCCAAGAAGCCGACCAATTCATGGCGGTAACGCTGGACTCTAACGAGTACATACGCTCGGTGCTTAACAAAGCGTTGGGCACCGATCGCGCTGCAGGGCTTATTGAAGACATTCTGGATGCCGGTGATGGCACCAGCAGCGGTATTGACGCCTTGAACTGGCTTGATGCCAGCAGCGTCGCCGAGCTTATCAGCGACGAGCATCCGCAAATTATTGCCACCATTCTGGTTCACCTAGAACGTGATCGCGCTGCCGACATCCTCACCCAGCTGCCCGAACGCTTGCGCGACGACGTGGTGCTACGTATTGCCACCTTTGGTGGTGTGCAGCCTAATGCGCTTCACGAGCTAACCGAAGTGCTGAACAACATGCTGTCAGGTCAAGGGGCCAAACGCAGCAAAATGGGTGGTACGCGTACTGCTGCCGAAATCCTTAACTACCTTAGCGCCGCCGACGAAGAATCCATCGTTAATAGCTTACGCAGTACCGACAGCGATCTTACCGCCCGCATTGTTGAAGAAATGTTCGTCTTCGACAACATGGTCGACATCGAAGACTCTTCCATTCAGTTGGTGCTTAAAGAAATCGATACGTCGTCACTGACTATTGCACTGAAAGGGGCGGCTGACGACCTGCGCGAGAAGTTCTTTAAAAACATGTCCAACCGCGCGGCCGATATGCTGCGCGAAGATATCGACGCCCAAGGGCCGGTTCGTATGTCGAAGGTAGAAGAAGAACAAAAAGCCATCGTGGAAGTGGCTCGCCGACTTGCCGAGTCTGGTCAAATTACCCTCAGCGGTTTAGGGGGTGACGAGTATGTCTAGCACTAAATTTGATGGGCCGTCTCCGTATGCGCAGTCTCAGTGGGAACGCTGGGAGATGCAGCCTTTCGAATTGCCAACGCTAGACCACAACCTTGTTGACCCTACCCCTGAACCCGAAGAAACCTTACCCGATGCCGCCAGTATCTTGGCTGAAGTGCAGCGCGCAAAACAAGCTGCCATAAAAAAGGGCTATGACGAGGGCTATGCAAAAGGCCACGCCGAAGGCGTAAAAAAAGGCACTACCGAGGGCCACGCTCAAGGCCTGAAAACGGGTTTGAGCGAAGGCCATGAAAAGGGACTGCGCGAGGGTCACGCTGAAGGTGCCGTTCAAGCGCAACACGAAGCCGAGCGTCTGGCGCAACTGGTTAGCGCGTCGCAATCAACCCTCGAACGTTTAAACGAAGACATGGGTCAAGCCATGTTGACCTTAGCCGTTAGGGTGGCCAATCACGTATTACAAACCACCCTTAAAGAGCAGCCCGAACGCATTCTGGATCTTATTCAACAGTTATTGCACGTTGACCCCGATGGCAAAAACCCACTGACCTTATATTTAAACCCTGTTGATCATCAACTGGTTTCAAACTACCTAAAAGATAACGAAAACACCCAGCACTGGCGCATTATCGAAGACGCCAACATTAGTGCGGGTGGTTGCAAGGCGCGAACAGCCCTTGGCGACATTGACGCCACGCTGGAAACGCGATGGCGCCGCGCCATTAGCTCATTAGCGTTAGGAACTGATCTCAGCCATCTACACCTAGACCTCGATAATCAGGCAGAGGCGCCATGAGCACTAACGCCGCGGTCAATGCCTCCCAACAATGGCTTGCGCAGCTAGACAGCGCAGCCTTACGCGTACAAGCCAGTGAACCACTGGTGTACAGCGGACGCATTATCCGCGCCACAGGTTTGGTGTTAGAAGCTACGGGCTTACGTTTGCCTGTGGGGGCCGCTTGCCGCATTGAAGTCTCTGCCTCACAAAACCGCTGGGCGGATGCCGAAGTCGTTGGTTTTGAAGGGAGCAAGCTCTACCTGATGCCCCAAAGTGAAACCACGGGCTTAGGCCCCGGTGCCCGAGTGTTTGCGGTTGAAGCCAGTTACGACGAGCCCGTCGCACTTGACCCTCAGGCCAAGGTGAATCACCCTGCCCCACCTAACCTTTCTCATCACCTGCCTGTGGGTCATCACCTACTGGGCCGGGTCGTGGATGCTGCCGGTAGGCCACTGGATGGCTTAGGTGATTTACCACAAGCCTATACCGCCAGTTTAAACACCCCTTTGATTAATCCCTTAGCGCGCGCCCCCATCGACACGGCGCTGGATGTGGGTGTGCGCGCCATTAATGGCTTGCTTACCGTCGGGCGCGGTCAACGCATGGGGCTTTTTGCTGGCTCAGGGGTGGGTAAAAGTGTGCTGCTCGGCATGATGGCACGCTACACCCAAGCCGACGTCATTGTGGTTGGGCTCATTGGCGAGCGTGGACGTGAAGTCAAAGAATTTATTGAGCATAACTTAGGGGTCGACGGACTGGCTCGCTCAGTGGTGGTCGCTGCGCCGGCCGATGTGTCGCCTTTGCTTCGACTGCAAGGCGCTGTGTATGCCACGCGTTTAGCCGAGTTCTTCAGGGATCAGGGCTTACATGTGCTGCTTATTATGGATTCCCTGACCCGCTATGCCATGGCTCAACGCGAAATTGCACTGGCCGTGGGTGAACCGCCTGCCACCAAAGGCTATCCGCCTTCTGTTTTTAATAAATTACCCGCCTTGGTCGAGCGCGCAGGTAATGGCGCGGTGAATAACCAGCAACAAGCCGGCTCGATTACCGCTTTTTACACGGTACTGACCGAGGGTGATGATCAGCAAGACCCTATCGCCGATTCCGCTCGCGCCATTCTTGACGGTCATATTGTGCTGTCGCGCAGTTTGGCCGAAACCGGCCATTATCCGGCCATTGATATCGAGGCCTCCATTTCTCGGGTCATGTCCGCCATTGTGCCCAAAGAACAATTTAACTCAGTGCATCGATTTAAACGCTTGATGTCCAGTTATCAGCGCAACCGCGACCTCATTGCCGTGGGTGCGTACACCAAGGGAAATGACGCCAGTATCGATGAAGCCATCGAGCGCTTTCCGTGGCTAGAGGCCTACTTACGACAAGACGTCAGTGCCCAAGTTGATTACGAACAATCCGTTGCTGAACTGCAAGCCGTGCTTAACCACAGAGAGAACCTGCCATGAAACCCTCATCGTCGTTCGATTTACTGATTGAGCTAACCACCCACCAAACCAACGAGGTGGCTCAGCAATTAAGTGTGTTAATTAACGAGCGTAATGACGCCCTGCAACAGATGGATGCATTGAACGATTACCGCTTAGATTACGCGCAACGTTTGCTCGAAGCGGGTCAAAATGGTGTTGCTATGTCGAACTACCTGAACTTCAGGCGCTTTATCAACACTTTGGATGAGGCCATTCAGCAGCAAAATAAGAGGCTAGAGTTATTGAATCAACGCGTTGCTGAACAACAGCTGGTTTGGCTTGAAGAAAAGCAACGTCTCAATGCTTACGAAACATTGCAAGACCGTAGACGCACCGCCATGGCGCTCGCAAACCGTAAACGCGAACAGCGGTTGAGTGACGAAATGTCAGCCGCGCTGTTTCTACGTGCGCACTAGCTTGTTAATTAGGGACTTCACATGAATGCCAACGCCCTTGCTGTCGTATCACCTACCGCAACTAGCGCCTCAAGCTTGCCCACTTCCGTGGCCAACCAAGCGGCAGCGAACGCTGACGATAGCGCGTTCTCTAAGGCATTAGCACAGCAGTCCGAGGCTCACCAACCGGCCTCAACCGCTGGTGCGAAGCCCGCCAACGATCAAAGCAGCACTACCGACGCGGCACACGCTACGCCACACCGCGACGACAAAGCGACTAAAGAAAAAGGTGATGATTCTTTAGGTATCGCCCACGAAAATCAACGTGACCCCATCGTCAGCGCGGCCTTGTTTATCGCTTCCGAATCCGCCGGTATCCGTCAAGCACTGAAGCTTGACGGTCAACAAACGCCAGGGCAAGGCAGCACAAATACTAAAAATAGCGCAGTCACCGCCCTACAAGCCGACAACGTACGAGTACAGCACGATAGTGATGTTCGTTTAAAGCCTGACGTAACGGCTGAACACAGGCTATCCATTAGCGTCGTCACAGCAGCCGCGCAACAACTGGCTCGCGGGGTTAGTACCGATGATACGGCGGCATTGGGTGCGCTGGCTCAACATCAGCTAGGTGGTACCTCTACGCATCAAAGCGCACAAAACAGTCAGGGCGCGCGCGCTACCTTTGCTAAGGGGCAAGCGCTGAGTAACAATATTTCGCATCAGCCGCTCGGCGCTAACGCCCAGCGTTTTGAGGCGACCGATGTGGCCGATCTCGCTACCCGCACAATGAATGACATTCGCGTTAGTGGCTTTCAAGTCGATGCCCATCATGGCAACGCCACCTCGTCCTTTGATCCAGCTAGCTCGCTTAACCTCGGCACTGCTTTCGTCGGCCACAGCGTGGCTAGCACGGCTCACGCTACGCCCTTGCCTTTAAGCGCCAGCGTTAACGTGCCGTTGCACCATGCTCAATGGGGTAGCGAATTCGGTAGACAAATCGTTAGCTTCACCCAAGGCGCACCCAATGGCGTGCATCAGGCCGAACTACGCTTAGACCCGCCCGAGCTTGGGCCTATTCGCATTAGCTTAAAACTCAGCGACTCGATCGCACAGGCCTACATTGTTTCACCCCATGCCTCGGTGCGCAGTGCCATCGAACAGGCGCTGCCGCAGCTACAACAAGCGTTGGCCCAAGCGGGGCTTTCTTTGGGGCAGGCGGATGTCAGTGATCAAGGTAGCGCACAACATTTTGAACAACATGCGAACCCTCAAGCCAAGCCTGGACAGTCACAATCATTCGCAAGCGTGTTGGGCACCCCTGATGCATCAACTACCGCGGCTGACGCTGTGGTGCAAAGCCGTAGCAGTAACCCTGATGCCTTGGTGGATACCTTTGCCTAATCCACCGCTACGCACAGGGATCAAAAACCAACGCTGTTGTAGCGCAATTCAAAGATTAGCACTGCATTCGCGGGGTTGTTCCAACGCACGACTTCAGGCTTCCTAAGGCACAATTCATAAAGGGCTTATTTAGCAGTACTCCCACCCATTGCTGCGCTACAGATTATTATGGCTACCTCAAATCCGACACGCTTTGCCTCAGTCAACTCCGCTCCTGCACAACGCAGTAAAGTGGCAACATTGGTGCGCCTCGTTAATATCGTGCTGATGGTACTGCTTATTATTGCCATTAGTGTTGGGGCTACCCTGTATTACGCCAGCAAAGAAAGTGGTTTCTCTTTTTTTGCGGCTAACGCTCAAAGCAATACCGACGTTTCAGAAGACGACAACGAGGTCGCAACGCGAAGCACTGCCTCGGCTAAGCCCATTTTTACATCACTTGACCCTTTCACGGTCACGCTCAGTGACGGCATACGTTCACGCATTCTGCATGTCGCCATCACTTTACGCGTGGAAGACGACGAGTCACGCCGCATGCTTAACGAGTACATGCCCATGGTGCGTGACCGCATTCTGAAAACCTTATCGGCTCAAGACCCCTTTCATGTTCAAACGCCAGAAGGTCGCGAGCAACTTGTCAGCTTACTCACCGAAGCATTGCGCCAGCCTTTAGAACCTAATCCCGTTGCACCCCGTGTTGCTAACGTCTTATTCACCGCTTTCGTGGTCCAGTAAATGTCGTACCAAAGCTTTTTATCGCAAGATGAAGTTGATGCCCTTCTGGCGGGCGTCTCTGGCGAAAGCACTCCCACCGAAACGGCCGAACTTTCGTCGTCCGGTGTAAGGCCTTACGATCTCGCCTCGCCAGAGCGTGTCGTACGGCATCGAATGCAAACGCTCGAACTGATTAACGAGCGTTTTGCGCGCTATCTGCGCAGCACCATGTTAAGTTTTATGCGCCGTAACGCCGACATCACTGTGGGCGCCATCAAAATCCAAAAATACAGCGATTTTGAGCGCAATTTACCGGTGCCTAGCAACCTGAACATGGTGTCGTTAAAGCCATTACGTGGGGTCTCGCTGTTTACCTTTGACCCCAACTTGGTTTTTCTCATTATTGATAGTCTATTTGGTGGGCATGGGCGCTACAACACTCGCGTAGAAGGCCGAGACTTCACGGTAACCGAGCAGCGCATTATTGTGCGCTTGTTGACCTTAACGCTAGAAAGCTATTGTGAAGCGTGGTCGAACGTGTACGAGCTTGAGTTCGAATACATTCGTTCTGAAATGCACACGAAATTCGCAAGTATCAGTACCGGCAACGATCTCGTGGTAGTCACGTCTTTTAATATCGAGTTCGGAGCCCAAGGCGGCAACCTAAATGTGTGTTTGCCCTACTCCATGCTTGAACCCGTGCGTGATTTGCTCATACGTCCGCTGCAAGACAATAGCAACAATGCCATTGACCAGCGCTGGACACAGCAACTCAGCCGTCAAGTACGCAGCGCCGATGTCGAACTGGTTGCTGATTTTCAAAAAATCAATACCTCTATTGCCAAGCTAATGAAGCTGCGAAAAGGGGACGTTTTACCCATTGATATACCCGAAATCGTCACCGCTCACGTAGGGGGCGTGCCAGTCATGGAATGCAGTTACGGCACCTCCAGCGGCCGATTAGCCCTACGCGTCGAAAAAATTCTGGCTAACACTGAAACTAATTTACGAAAAGCGAATCTTCATGACAGATCCAAATAAAGACCTCGACTCTGACAACACCGAGCCTGATAGTCTTGATTCCGATTGGGAAGCGGCGATGGCTGAACAATTGGCGGCAGCCAGCACACACGACACATCAGGCGGCACACAAGCCGATGGCCTGGCACAAAGCTTAGACGATGACTGGGCCTCTGCTCTTGCTGAACAAACGGCAGCCGGCGACCCCGACCCTTTGTCAGAAGCCTCTGCTGAAGCGGCTGGTGACGTCTTTCAGCCCTTAACTGGGGGTGCTGAAAGTGCGAATAGCGATATCAACATGATTATGGATATACCCGTTCAACTTTCAGTTGAGCTGGGCCGTACACGCCTAACCATTAAAAATATTCTGCAACTGGGCCAAGGCTCGGTAGTTGAACTTGACGGTTTAGCGGGCGAACCCATGGACATCTTTGTTAATGGCTATTTAATTGCCCAAGGCGAAGTCGTCGTCGTGGACGAGAAGTATGGCATACGTGTCACCGACATCATCACGCCTTCAGACCGCATCCAGCGTCTGAATGGTCGTCGATAAGTCGAGATCATCATGCAAGGGGCCGACCTTATTCGTATCAGCGTAAGCTTGGTGCTTATTGTTGGCCTCATTCTACTAAGCGCCTGGCTCGCTAAACGCAGTGGACTGCTTCGCCCCAAAGGGCCTCAACGCATCAACATTTTAAGTAGCCAAAGTCTTGGGCCCCGTACCAATGTAGTCTTGGTTGAAGTAGGCAAACAGCAGTTATTGCTGGGCGTCACACCGCAGCAAATTACCACCCTACACCGCTTTGAAAACGGCCCCGACACACTCGATACCCGAACATCGACTACGGCCAACGAACAAGCACAGGCTTCCACTGCCGCAATACCTTCTAACAGCGCGTCAGCGACCGACTTCAAAAGCTTGCTTCGTCGACGGCAACAACAGCATCAAGACCCAAACACCTGATACCGCCTTAAGCGGTTTTTACCTTTAATTTCGTTGCGTCCCGTGCCAACCATTCACCGTGAATTTTATTAGCCTACTACGCAATACCTTCTGCCTAAACAGGCAGCGCGAGACGCCAGCCACCTCGCTTCACACCGCTGTGCGTGCGCTTGGCCTACTCATACTGCTAGGAGCGGTATTACTGTGGCCCAATGAAAGCTTGGCCCAAGCCACCTTACCGGCGATTACGTCAGCCGAAAACAGTGATGGCAGCCAAACCTGGTCATTAAGTGTGGAAACGCTGGCGCTGCTTACGCTGATGTCTTTCTTACCCGCCATCTTGTTGATGATGACGGGTTTTACACGCATTATTATCGTATTGGGGCTATTACGAAATGCCATGGGTACGGGCTCAGCGCCGCCTAATAGCGTTTTAGTCGGCTTGGCATTGTTTCTAACCTTTTTCACCATGGGACCGGTTTTTGATAAGGTTTACGACGACGCTTATGCCCCCCTTTCGCGAGCAGAAATATCCTTTCCTGTTGCCTTAGAGCGTGGAGCAGGCCCACTTAAAGAGTTTATGTTGCACCAAACTCGAGAAACCGACTTACGCCTTTTTAGCGAAATGGCCGACATCGGCGAAATGGACGGCCCCGAAGCCGTACCCTTACGTGTTCTGGTGCCGGCCTTTGTCACCAGCGAACTTAAAACCGCCTTTCAAATTGGTTTTACGATTTTTATTCCCTTCTTGATTATCGACTTGGTGGTTGCCAGTGTGTTGATGTCATTAGGGATGATGATGGTGCCGCCCGTTACGATTTCTCTGCCCTTTAAGCTCATGCTGTTTGTACTGGCCGATGGATGGCATTTATTGATGGGCTCACTGGCCCGAAGCTTTTATCTCTAGGAGCCCACAATGACCTCTGAAATCGTGATGACCATGACGTATTCAGCACTTAGGGTGGCGCTGATACTGGCCGGCCCTCTGCTGCTGGTCACCTTGATTGTGGGTTTAGTCATTAGTATTTTCCAGGCGGCTACGCAGGTCAATGAAATGACGCTTTCGTTTATTCCTAAGCTGCTGGCCGTTGGGATTGCTGTTGTGATTTTAGGGCCCTGGTTAATTAGCACCATGGTGGATTACATGCAATCCCTGTTCACGCAGCTACCCAATATGGCGCTGTAGCGCTACGCGGTATGGTTTCGTTCACCATTGAACAACTCTATGGCTGGATGAACGGCTTTTTATGGCCTTTTTTTCGTATCTTAGGGCTGTTTGCGACCGCCCCGTTATTTAGCGAGTCGTCCATCACCACGCGGTTAAAAGTGGGGTTAGCCGCCGTGATTGCGATGGCTATTTCGCCCACCTTGGCACCCATGCCGGATATCCCTACGGCATCTTTTAGTGCCTTACTGATTTCAGCACAGCAAATTTTGATTGGTATTGCCTTAGGGCTGGTGATGCGTATTGTGTTTGCAGCGGTGCAAACTGCCGGTGAATTTATTGGTTTGCAAATGGGTTTGTCCTTTGCTTCCTTTTTCGACCCTGCCACTGGCTCTAACACAGCGGTACTGTCCCGACTTCTCAATCTGGTGTCCATGCTGGTTTTCTTGGCCTTGAATGGTCATTTAATCTTATTAAGCGTGCTTTTTAACACCTTCGAGATTTTGCCCATACAAGTCACCAGTCTGCATTCTAACGGCTGGGGGGTACTGATTGAATGGAGCGGTCAGTTGATGCTTAGCGGCCTACTGTTAGCCTTACCGCTGATTATTGTTTTACTGACCATTAACCTTGCCTTCGGGATTCTGAACCGTACTGCACAACAATTAACGGTTTTTGCGGTTGGGTTCCCCATTACCTTACTGGTGGGGCTTATTTTGTTGACGGTTATCGTGCCACAAATCACACCGTTTTTAACGGACTTTTTTGATCGCGGTTACGAGACCATGTTAAGACTTAGCTATCGATTAGCAGGTGCGTAAAAAGGTGATGAAAAGCTAAAAGGTGGGCGTTAAATGATGACGTACATGCGACCAATCTTTATGCCTTT
Source organism: Paenalcaligenes sp. DL 463 (assembly GCF_057475185.1). Lineage (NCBI taxonomy): Bacteria > Pseudomonadati > Pseudomonadota > Betaproteobacteria > Burkholderiales > Alcaligenaceae > Paenalcaligenes > Paenalcaligenes sp. DL 463. The sequence goes on from NZ_JBYBKX010000001.1 coordinate 2,058,026, forward strand.
CGTAAAGCTCAGCCCACGTGTTGATATCGGCCACGCGCGCTTTGGCTAATACAATTAACAGTAGTTCGGCCGTTACCGAGGCATCCCCTAACGCATTATGACGCCCTCGGGCATCCAGTTTGAAATGCGTCGCCCAATGCTCTAGGGTGTTTTCAGCATCACTGACCTCATGCACAAGCATGGGTAAAAAATCAGCAATATTTACAATATTCGGACGCACGCGCCAGTGGAACTCGTCTCTGAACGCATTTTGTAAAAGTTGCGCATCAAAGCCAGCATGAAAACCCACCCAGACGCACTGATTACCTAAATGACATAAAGCCTTAAGTGCCGCTGTACTGGCTTCGCCCTTTTCTAATTCGCTGGGCATCAAGCCATGTATTAGTAGCGAGTCGCCTCGAAGGCGCCCGCGATGCTTTAACACGCGGTAAAAGCTGCTGCGATAGTGAAGCTGCCCGTCGCCCACGCGTACGGCGCCCACAGACAAAATACGGTTTTTCTTTAAATCCAAACCGTCGGTCTCGAGATCAACCGCCAAGTACGGGGTGGCCGCCAAAGGCATGTCTCTGGCATCAAGCCAAGGCTCGCCGTCTAAGTCTACGCAGTCTGGCCCTGCCTCATCAAACCACTGTTTACGCATTCTTCTGAAAAGATTCATCTCAGCCCTTAAATGCGATAGCGTAACTGCAGTACCGTTTGTAAGTGCCGCGCTTGGCGTAAGGCTTCGCGCAACATGCGTTTATCTAAAGGGTCTAAAAGGCTAGGCTCAATACTATTACTTAGGCCTTCTTCCTGACTAATTTGTTCTTGGTGCTGTTGCATGCGCAACAATTGCAAGTAATTAAAGGCTTGAGAATAACTGCGCGCCTCGGGCTTGGTAAACACACCGCGTTCAAGTAAGTGTTGAATGCGATCATGCGTGCTGGACTCAACACAACCGGTAGACAACGCCAGCACTCGAATGCCATCGACAAAAGGGCTTAAGCCTTGATACTTCACATCAACGCGCGTACGTGCGCCTAAGGTCACACCCAATAGACTGCGTAAGGTATCTACCGCTGGCGGCTTATTCAGCAAGGCTGTACGTGCCAAAGCACGTTGAAAACGAGTGTGTTCGACACAAACCTGCTGTAAGTAACGTCGAATCTGGTTAAAAGCGGTGGGCTTACCCCACAAGCAACGCAAATCAAAATAGATGCTGGACTCTAGCAAGTGTCGAGGGGATGGGTCTTCTACCAAGCGCGTAAACGTGGCCTTCCATTCCTCTAAAGACAAGCACAGCTTAGGGTTGCTGGCCATAATATTGCCCTTGCACCACGCCAAGCCACATTGATCTAACAATACATTCACTTGGTGGGCAAACACCAATAATAATTGGCGTCGCTGCTCGGTTTGCTCGGCTCCATCAGCCTTAAATAAAATGGCGTTATCCTGATCGCTGAATAGGGTTTGCTCGCCCCGCCCTTCACTACCAAATAGCATCCAGTTAAATTCAAAATCAATAGCCGGATGATCTTTGAGCGACAACTCAATGGCGCGACACGAGGTATGATCATTAAGCTGCGTGATCACGTCCATTAGCTGATTGGCATTTGCGCCGTGTGCCAACATCATCGTGACCAGTTCGGGGATATCAGCGCGCGCTTCAATCAGATTTTGGGCATTACTGGCGTAACGCAATTGGCGCGATAAGTGCACCAAATCAACACGCTGTAGCGCGAACACATCGCGCTCTGAAATCACCCCCACTAGGGCTTCACCGTCGGTAACGCAAATGTGACCAATATGGTGCTGAGCCATCAGCATCGCTGCCTCAAAGGCGCTTGAGTTTTGTGGCACCGTAACCAACTTGGCGGTCATGATGTCGGCCACCGGACGATGCAAGGCGTCTTGCTGCTGGGCAATAATTCGGCGCAAATCACGTAAGGTAAAAATGCCCATCAAACCGTGCGTGTCGTCATTAACAACAATGCTGCTCACGGCCTCTTTGTGCATGATCCCTACAGCTTCACTGACCGTGGTAGTGGGTAAACAGGTAACAGTTTCGCGCTGTACCAGCTTTTTAACTTGTGTACTTAAACTAATACTTGGGCTACTTTGCTCGTAGGCGGTTTGGCGAGCTTGTTCATAAAGCTGCCCAAACAAACTGCTTACCCCACTAAAAGCGAATAAACGCAGGGGTTCTGAACGCTTCAACACCTCTAGCACATCGGCTTTTGCAATTAAAATACAGAAGGTATCTTCATCGGCCACGTGTACGCGTTGGGTAGAGCGTTCGCCCAATAACGCTCCCAAGGGAAACATATCCCCCGGGCCCAATAAGGCTTCGGTATCGGGTTCTAGTTCAGCTTCTTCGCCTTCTGCTACCTTTGAGACACTGGCTTTCGATAAGCTGACCAAGCCTTGTCGAACAATGAACAGGTGATTGCACACCCCATCCTCTGGGCCCAGTATTTGTTCACCCGCAGCAAAAAAGGCGAGGCTTCCCCGACTTAACAGCGCTTGCAAATTATCGGTATGCATGCGGTCAAAAGGGGGGTACAGCTCAAGCAAGCTAACCAGTGACTGTAAGTTTTGCTTAACGGCGTCTCGGCCCGCTCTAAATAATTGCTCGTCCAAAAGAACCTCTCTGCTTCACGCTGTTTGCAGCATAAGCCTATTGCTCGTCAACATCCATTCGCAACAGCGTCTCTGCATCGAAAATGCATGGGCTGTGCGCTATGTTAACCCTAGCACAAAAGTTGAGAGTACGCGCTTAGCTTTAGGTTGAAAGCATGGACATCAAGCCTTCAACCTCGGCCCATCAGAAGAGACGTTTATTTTCTTTTCACGACACGGCGCAAGGTGTCTTGTTGATCGAACTCGAGCCAAAGCTCGTTATGGTAGTAAACGCCATCGGGGAAAAGCGATTGCCCATGCTGCCATACTTGCAAACTGGAACCATCGCTTTGACGATAGACGTTGACGGGGTTTCCTTCTAAAAACACTCGGGCATCGGCTGCGGTCGTAATGCCGGGTTGCAACCACTTTTCACCCAAGATCGAGTAACGATTTCCGGTACTGTGGCAAGCACTAAGCGCTACAGCCAGTAAGGCTATGCTTAGCATGCGCCCGACACATTGAAGCCCCGACCTTAACATTAGAACTCTTCCCAATCGTCATCTGGGTTAGTGGCTTTTTTACTTCCGCTTAAATCAGGACGTAGCAACTTCATGTCATCGGCCGCCGACACAGGCTCGTTCTTTGTGTAAGGTCTAGCCGCTTGATGGCTATCGCTGACCGCACTGACTCGGGCTGAAACGGTGGTATCGCGTCGAACAGCCCCATCGGCACTTGGCGACAACGCTGCAGTGCTACTGCTACGTAATGCGGCCGTAGAGCGTGACATCGTCGACGAGCTGCTTTGTGGCTTGCCTACGGATTGCAGCGTTGTATTACGCGGTGCGGTGCGCACCGGTTTAGCAGCAAGCTCGATAACATCCGAGTCACGCAACTTAAACGTCGACACCGCGTTCGTAACTTCACCTATTTGATGACGCAGGCTGGCAGCAGCCCGTGCAGCTTGTTGAACTAACTGCGCATTATATTGCGTGGTCTCGTCCATTTGGCTGACGGCTCGGTTAACCTCGTCAATACCGGTGGACTGCTCGATCGTAGCGGCGGTAATTTCACCCATGATATCGGTTACGCGCTTCACGGAATCAACAATTTCTTGCATGGTGGCGCCTGCTCGCTCTACTTGATCAGAGCCCTCGGAGACCTTAGACACCGAGTCGTCGATAAGTGAAGTGATTTCACGCGCGGCTTGTGCACTACGTTGCGCAAGTGCCCTAACCTCTGCCGCAACGACGGCAAAACCACGACCTAATTCGCCTGCACGGGCGGCTTCAACGGCAGCGTTCAAAGCAAGAATATTGGTTTGGAAGGCAATGCTATCGATGACATTGACGATATCCGAAATTTTGTGCGAGCTTTCAGATATATTCTGCATGGTCGACACAACCTCGCCGACGGCAACACCCCCGCGTTGTGCCACCGTGGAAGCCGTGACAGCCAACTGATTAGCTTGATGAGCGTTGTCGGCATTTTGACGTACGGTGCTGGCCAACTGCTCCATACTGGCCGCCGTTTGTTGCAGGGCGGCGGCTTGCTCGCCAGTACGATCACTAAGGTTGGTGTTACCTTGTGCAATTTCACCCGAGCCATCGCTAATTTCATCAATGCCGTTTCGTACCGTACTGACGGTACGCACCAAACTTTCTTGCATGCGGCGTAGCGATGTAAACACCGCACCAATTTCATTGTTGGTAAGAACAAGAATACGCTGTGTTAAGTCGCCTGCTGCAATCATTTCAAAGTGCGACGCAATGGTGGTAAGTGGTCGCACGACGCGGCGGGAAATCAACGTGTAGAGCAGTATCCCCCCCAGAACAGACAGCGTAACGATGGCAATGATCCATATCAGTGTGCGCTGGTAGTTCGCACTTAATACATCGATATGTGCAGCAAGAGTTGCTTCGCTGAGACTGCTAGAACGTAAGCTTTCTAAACTGGCCAAACTTTGCTGCTGATAATACAACCCTACGGTAGAAGCACCTATGGTTAGCAACAGCATTATCACCACGCATATCGTGATGCTTTTCTTAAGCGATATACTTTTAAATAACATCTGTTTTCTACTCGCTAATTAGTGATTAAGGCCCACTTAACGTGGGTTCGTAATGCTTTATTATTTGAGTTTTAGCCACCTGCTCTGAGCGAGAACAGGCTGGTGCTTTGTATTTTCTTGAATGCCAACGAGGCTGCTTCAAGTGCGGCCTGACGTAGTTCTAGCTGCGATGAGGCGGCAAAGTAGTCCAAGTCTTCAAGGCGGCTTAATTCGGAAGTGATATGTAGGGCTTGCAGCGAACCATTAGCATCGAGTGCATCAATTTCATTCATACGCGCCCCAACCGAGGCCCGAACCGTCAACACGTTGTTATAGTTAACGTCGATACGCTGCATGGCACCGTTCAACACATTACGCAATTGAGCCTGAGCCACCGGATCGCCGTCGGCTGGTGTTTCTAAGGCTCGAATCACGTCTTCAAGTGTATTGAACAGATTGATATCGCTTCGCTGGTAATCACCCATCGCCGTAGCGCTTGCGCGTTGCACAGTAAAGCGGTCGCCAGCCACTGGAGCCCCTTCAAAACTGATACTAAGACCAGATACCGGCTGCCCATCAGCGTCGACAACGGGGTCACCCGCCGCATCAAAGCGAGTGGGTACGGCAAGAACTGTTGCGCCGCTTGAAGCCTCGTAGTTTCCACTGACGGTATGCGGCACGATGTCGCCGTCGTCGTTCACCACATTCACGGTAAGAGTGTAGTGACTTTCGTCTGTGAATTCGATATCAACACCCACCACATTCGCCGCTAGATTGGGGCTGGTAATGGTGGGACTAGCAATTTGGCCTGAGCCAGCGTTATTCACATCGCCAGCTGACAAAAATGAGCTGATACCCGGTGCGGCACGCAAGAAAATATCGTAACCATTATCAGCACTAGACAGCAGACGAGTTTGATCGATTTGAATGTTTCTGTCGCTAAAGTCGCCGACGTACTTGGCCCCTACCCCTTCGTCCACTTGGAACGGCGGCACATTGCTTTGACTACCTGCGAACAGGTATTGGCCTGAACCATCCGTTGCATTGGCCAGCCCCATCAGCGATTCTTGACTACTGCGAAAGGTGTTCGCCAAGGTTGCACGGTCAGCGTCAGACAACGAGCCATTCGCGGCTTCCACTAGGCGCGTTTTCACGGCCGAAAGCTGCGTGGTGATCGCGTTAAGCACATTTTCTTCTTCGTTCAACGAACGGCTGGCCACCTCACGGTTTTCAGCAAAACGCTTGTTGATGCCTTGAGCTTGGGACAAGCTAATGGTTTGCGCCGCAGCCAGTGGATCGTCGGCGGCGGTGATCATACGTTTGCCGCTACCGACCTGCTGAAAGATATTCATTAAATCGGACTGCTGCCGGTTTAATGAATTAAGCCCAGTTTGAAAATAAAGAGTGGAACTAATACGCATGATTTGGTCCTTAATGTAGAGGCTTAAGTACGCAAGCTAAGTAGCGTATCGAACATACTTGAGCTAACTTCAATCAGCCTTGAGGCCGCGCGAAACTGCTCTACATAGCGATCAAGCAGAATATATTCTTCGTTAAGATTCACGCCCGCCACGCGTTGCTGGGCCGCATAGTTTTGCTGAATTAGGCTGGCTTGCGCATTGGCTGCTGTGCCATTTTGCTGAGCTTGTACCGCCACCCGATTAACGATTTGCCCAAAGGCATCGTTAAAGTTCAGCGTTCCGTTGCCTAGGGTTTTATCGCTTTGCAGCGCCGCCAGTTTTAGCGCGATGTCGCCGTTAGCCGCCCCTAACGAATCGCCGTCTTCGTTTGCCCCCGCTGCGGCGACCTTAGATGGGTCTTTAATGGCGACGCTAACGTCGCCCGCGGCATGGCGCGTGGGCTGAATAAGCCAGTTATCACCCTCTACCGCATCGTCAGCACCGGTGAACTCAAAACGAATACCATCAACAACAATACCTGCTGGGTCGTTAGGATCAATGACTTGCGCACTACCGTTAGGCAGCGTACGCATTCTGTATTCGCCATTGGTGTACTCGATAGCGTAATCATTACCACTTAGCTGAGCACTGTCTTCAAGCGTGATCTGAAGCTGAGGCACGGGATCGCCGTTTTTCCCGGTAGGGATCGGGGCACTAAGCTTGAAATTAAAAAAGTCGGTAGCGGGGTTACCTTCTAAATCAAAACCCTCGGCATGCACCTTGTTAACTTGGTCTGCAATACCGATGGCCAATCGACCCAACGCATTTTGTGTCGCATCTAAACTTTGGGCACGGTACTGCAACAACCCGCCTAATTGCCCACCGCTAAATGCCGTATCTTTTAACTGCACCGTTTGTGCCACGCCATCAACAAAGGCCGAGGTATACGCTATGACGCTTCGTGAAGGATCGGTATGAGACGCTTGAACTTCAAGCGGGAACACTTTGGTTCCACCCAGTACCACTTGGCCGTTGCCAATGCTGAGGTTAAATACACCGTCTTGCTCGTGAACCTTCACATCAACCAGTTGATTTAGTTCCGAGACCAACTGATCGCGTTGGTCGAGTAAATCGTTAGGGGCATGATGTGGGCTAGACGCTTTGGCTGCCGTAACTTGTAAGTTGAGATCGTTAATACGTTCTAAGTAACTATTGACTTGCGAGACGGTCGTGTTCAACTGCAAGTTAATATTTTCACGCTGATTTTGTAAAAACGCGTTGGCATCATTTAACTGCGTGACTAGACTTTCTGCGCGGCCCAGTAGCTCTTGCCGTGCGGCAGGGTCGGCTGGCGTCGAAGCCATGGCGTGCATACCATCAAAAAAGTTTTGAATCGCGGGATTAATACCTACCGTGCGATCGGAGAACAAGTTGGTAACCTGAGCAATTTCATGCCCATATGAAACCAGTGCCGCCCCCGTGCTTTGTGCTTTAACCAACTGGCCAGATAAAAAACCATCGTATGCACGTTGTACCGTAACGGCTTGCACCCCCCGACCGATATAGCCAGCCCCGGTACTGGTTGCACCGGAGGTTTGGGACAGCACCGTTTGTCGACTGTAACCTTCAACGGCTGCATTGTTAATGTTGTGGCCGATGGTTTGTAGGTTGTTTTGTGCGTTGACTAACGCCGACTTACCCAGACTGGAGAGGTTCATAACGCGTTCCGTGATCTGATGTGCCGTCGATTAGAGCGAGTAACAGCACATCGTGAATAGTATTACCTTGCTTAACGGCCACTTAAGCGAAAGCTTTAGGCCGATTAGCGAGGCGTTGAATCAAAATACGACATAATTGAAATAAGCTTCTGCGCATAAGAAGGATCGGTCGCATAACCTGCCTCTTGAATTCGTTGCGCGGCCTCTTGTGGCGTACTCGCCCGTAGAACCGATTCGTAACGAGGGCTGTTGCTTACCAATTTTGCATAGTCTAAGAACGAGTCGGTGTAGGAGTCATAAGCCCTAAAGGGTTGGCTTAGTTTTTGTGCTTTACCGTTCTCAAACTCGGTGGTCATAACGTTAACCACTTTCCCTGACCAACTTTTTCCGGCTTTAATACCAAACAGGTTATGCGAGGTTTGTCCGTTATCGTGTTTAATTTCTCGCTTACCCCACCCCGACTCTAGCGCCGCCTGACTGAGTATTAACTGTGCCGGCAAACCGGTATTTGCCGCGACTTCGGTGGCAGCGTCACGCATTTTTGACACGAACTCGCGCACATGCGCTGGCGCGCCACGAATGGCTGAATACACTTGATCTAACCCCACCGGCCCCGTTAGCTTATTAATCAACGCTGAAATCGTTGGGGCATCAATAATGCGCGCTTTCTCGCCCAGATGTGATTGCAGCTCGGGCAATCGAGAGGTGTTGACGTCGGGATCGCTACGTGTGGGCAATGCCACGGTGGCGTCACCCTGATTACGTCTCATTTGTTCCATTAACGCATCGGCCAAACCCATTCCCGGGTTTGAAAGCTGCAAAGCTAACTGCTCATCCCCCATACTTTGGGCCATTTGTACTTGCTGGCTATCAAACAGGCCATTTCCTGAGGCCACTGCACGGGCTTGTTTTAGTAGCTGCTGTATGAATAAGGCTTCGAACTGCTCCGCGACTTGGCGTTGCTGGTCCTGCGTGCCGCCTTGATTTTCACTGACTCCGCGACGCAATTGCGCCAACTGATCGGCGTCAAACATCGAAACGGGTTGGCTCTGGCCGGGGCGTGGATAGAAATTAACAGACATAAGGCGTTTAAATAATTTCCAGATCGGCACGTAATGCGCCTGCACTTTTTAGGTTCTGCAAAATAGACAGCAGGTCTTGTGGCGTAGCGCCTAAGGCATTCAGCCCTCTGACCACGTCGGCTAAATTCGCGCTGGTGCTGATGCGTTGCAAGCTACCGCTTTCAGAACGCAGTTCAATGTCGGTACGATCCGTAACAACCGTTTGACCTCCACCGAAAGGAGTATCGGGCTGATTCACCTCAGCTTGTCGGCTGATAATGACGGACAAATTACCGTATGCGATGGCAGCTTCATCAATCGTAACGGTACGATTCATGACCACTGACCCTGTTCGGGCATTGATCACCACTCGGGCACGTGCAGGCGGTAAATTAACGTGTAGGTTTTCGATTCGCGATAAAAATGCCGCTTGCTCATGCGGGTTAAGGGGGGCACGTACCTGAATAACGCGTGCGTTCATGGCGGTCGCGGTATGGCTGCCTAAATGATCATTTAGCGCCGTCACGACATTTTGGGCGGTACCGAAATCTGAGCTGTTTAGCTCAAGATTAATCAAACCATCTTGGATATAAGTGGTGGGCACATCGCGCTCGACGATTGCCCCACTGGGGATGGTCCCACCGTTTAACTGATTAATTTGTACGCTGGACCCACCTGCTTCGGCACCTGCGCCACCCACTAGCAAATTACCTTGCGCCATTGCGTAGACCTGTCCGTTCGCTCCTTTGAGTGGGGTCATCAATAACGTCCCCCCTCTTAAGCTTTTCGCATTCCCCATTGAGGAGACCACGACATCAACCGATTGTCCTGGTCGCGCAAAAGCCGGAAGCCGTGCTGTCACCATTACGGCAGCTACGTTACGAAGCTGCATATTGCTACCTTGCGGAATGGTGACCCCAAGCTGCGAAAGCATATTGGTTAAGCTTTGCTGGGTAAACGGCGCTTGACGCACTTGATCACCGCTGCCGTCCAAGCCCACAACAAGGCCATAACCGATAAGCTGGTTCTCGCGCACCCCTTGTATAGTCGCTAAGTCTTTAATGCGCTCGGCACTAACAGGCGTTGTCCACAACACCGCGCCCCCTAGTAATAGGGCACCCAAACTTTGGGAAAGTAAACGTAGGGCGGCACGCGAAAACATTGACATGAACCTAATTAAAATGGCGATATATTAAGGAAAAAGCGCTGTAACCAGCCCATTGTTTGGACCTCGTCCATCACACCTTTACTGCGAAACTCGATACGCGCATCGGCAACTTGCGTTGAAAGCACCGTGTTAGAGCCCGTGATTGAGCGAGGGTCGATCACCCCAGAGAAGCGCATGTACTCACTTCCTCGATTGATCGCGATTTGCTTCTCACCTGCTAACTGCAAGTTTCCGTTAGGCAACACACCAATAACCGTGGTGGTTAAGGTGCCGGTGAACATGTTGTCAGCGCGGCTGCTACCCGTACCCGTCGCTTGGTTTGAACCCTCGACGCCGAAATTCTGCCTAGCCCCTAAATCACCGGGTAAAAAGCTAGGTGCTGTACCGAAATCAAGCCCTGCTGCGGAGTTTCTGTTGGTGCTGGTGGATACGTTTTTCGCGGCGTTAGTACGCTCTTGAATCAGAATGGTGACCACATCGCCTACATTACGCGGGCGTCTATCTTCAAATAAAGGGTAACTTCCGTACGCACTGGGCTGATAGATAGCGCCGTTCGCCACGACTTCGGGGGCGATGGGTGCAGGCGGTGGTGCAGTCAATGGGCCTGTCACCACCGGTTCGGGTGGAACCATCGCGCAGCCGTGAAACACGAACACGGCCACCATCATGATGCTACGAAAGAATGTGCTTTTTTTCATTGCCCGATTTGACCGGTAAAAGACGAGATCATTACAGTTGAGTTAAACGGGCAAGCATCTGATCAGACGTTTGTACCGCTTTACTGTTCATTTCGTAAGCGCGCTGCGTTGTGATCATATTGACCAGCTCTTCAGCCACGTTTACGTTAGACGTTTCTGTGTATTCTTGTAATACCAGCCCTGCCCCATCCAACCCAGGCTGCAAGAAGTTAGCTACGCCTGAAGCATCGGTTTCCACATACAGGTTTTCCCCCATACTTTGCAAACCGCTGGTGTTCACGAACGTGGTCAATTGCAACTGCCCCACTTCTACGCTGGTACCGACGGCGCCGGGCTGAGTGACCGACACGATACCGTCTCGGCTAATCGAGATTTGCAAGGCGTTATCGGGAATCATGATGGGGGGCTGAATGGGATAACCACCCGCCGTTACCAGTTGACCATCTTGATCAATTTGCAGACTGCCATCGCGGGTATACGCGAAGGTACCGTCTGGCATTTCTACCTGCAGGAAACCTCGTCCTTGAATCGCGATATCTAACTCGTGACCGGTGTTTTTAAGGTCGCCTTGAGAATGGATGCGCTCGGTAGCCACGGTACGCACACCAGTCCCTAGTTGCAGGCCGGTGGGCAATTGGTTTGCTGCACCCACTTGCGCGCCAGGCTGACGTAAGGTTTGAAACATCAGGTCTTCAAAGACAGCTCGGCTACGTTTAAACCCTGCGGTATTAACGTTAGCCAAGTTATTCGAAATGACATCCATATTGGTCTGCTGTGCTTCCAGACCTGTTTTCGCAATCCATAGTGAGCGAATCATAATGCGTCCTTAGCAACGGTTACAGCACTACCGTCACATTAATAAAAACTAACCGTTAAATGAAAGAATAGAGTTGGCCCGTTCGGCATTGGTGCTTGCATCTTGAATGACCTTCATTTGCATCTCAAAACGTCTGGAGTTATTGATCATGCCCACCATGGCTTCTGCCGTACTGACATTACTTTTCTCAACAAAACCCGAAACAATGTGCACCGAAGGGTCTGGCTGTAACACAGGAGCCACAGCGCTTCTAAATAAACCGTCTGCACCACGCTCTAAGGTGTTCACATCAGGGTTCACAAGTTTCAGTTGCCCTAAAATCTGAATATCTCGGGGATTATCCCCTGCACCCAAGGCCGTAATTTGCCCATCGCTTGAAAAGGTAATCACACCTTGATCGGGCACCTCGATGGGCATGCCATCAGCCGATAACACGGGTAAGCCCGTTTTGCTAACTAAAAGGTTATCTACACCAACAGAGAAGTCTCCGGCTCGGGTATAGGCCTCGCCCTCTGGCGTTTGAAGTGCAAAAAAACCTTGATCAGAGATGGCCACATCTAAGGCGTGACCCGTTTCAGCTAAGGCACCCAACTGAAAGTTGGTGCCCGCAGTAACGGTGGCAGTCGAGACACGTGTGGGCAAACCCGGAGGGCCCTCTACGGGTACGGCTCGCTGTAACGCAAGCTGCTCACGGAAACCCGGCGTGTTTACGTTCGCCAAATTATTACTAATGGCTGACTGCTGCTCTAGCAAGCGCTGAGCACCATTCATTGCCGTGTAAATCATACGATCCATAATGGGCCCAAGCCTTAACGCATGGTGATCAGAGTCTGAAGAATCTGATCTTGGGTTTTAATGGTTTGCGCGTTAGCTTGATACGTGCGCTGCGCAATAATCATATTGACTAGCTCTTGGCTCATGTCTACGTTGGACTCTTCAACAGATTGTCCACGTATCACCGCCAAACCGTTCTCGCCAGGGCGACCTAATAGCGGCTGACCTGAGGTAGAGGTTTCTGCCCAAGCGTTGCCACCCAAGGCTTGTAACCCTTGCAAGTTATTGAAATCAGCTAAAACCAAGGTGCCCACATTCACGGTTTCACCGTTGGTGTAGTTCGCCATAATGGCGCCATCGGCAGCGACCGACATACTGGCGTACTCGCCCGTTGGGTAACCATCTTGAAGCGGAGTGGTGTTGAAATTACCGCCAAACTGGGTTGAGTTTGCATAGGAAACAGCCAAATCAATTTGTTCAGCGGGCGAATTGCCTGCCGGTATATCAATGGCTAAGTTAAAACTGCCCGTAGGCTGTGTTAAACGTCCGGCACTGCTAAAGCGCAACTCTTGAGGGTTAGCATCGTCACCCACGACGGCCCCGTTTAAGCGGTAATACACATCCCACACTGACTCGGTACCGGCATCGCCTTCGCGTTTTACGAAGTACTGCGTTAGCTGATGCGAGTTACCCAGCGAGTCATAAATATTAAGGGGGTAAGAGTTGGTGTAGGTATCGGGGTCTTCAGCGTCAAAATTGATAACAGTGGGATCCGTATCACGAGGCTTAGCGATCTCGTTAGCATTAAAGTTGGCGGGAAAATCGAGACGCGTTGTGGCTTTGGGATCGATATTACCGATGGGCACGCGAATGGGTGAAGGGGTATTTGAACCGGGTGCGTATCCGGTTAACTTATGACCTTGCGCGTTCACCAAAAACAGATCTTTGTTGGGCGCAAATTGCCCGTTTCGCGAATAAACAATGGCCCCACTGTGATCTTCTAGCCTGAATAAGCCTTTAGGGCCATCAATAGCCATATCAAACTGATTACCTGTGGTACTAACGTTACCCACCGTAAAACGCTGGTTAATACTGGCCACCCCTACCCCTAGACCCACCTTAGAGCTAGCGTAAACGTCAGCAAAGTTTACGGTTCCGGTTTTAAACCCTACCGTACTTGAGTTGGCGATGTTATTACCAATGACATCTAAGTTTTGTGAGGCGGCGTTTAAACCGCTAAGACCTTGTCCGAAGCCCATTATTTCCTCGCTTATTCTGTTTAACGACGACTGCCACCATTGGCGAGCCGGTCAGCCAAAATTACATAATTTTCCGTATATCGAGCAGGGAATAACTTCCTGCCAGACCCAAATCAAGCTGTAAGCCCTTAGAGCTATATGCCACACTCGAGACCCTGCCCGAGGTTAAGGCTTCGGCATACACATGCTGATTTTCTGCATCAAACGCATCGACCCGAACTTCGTAGGCACCATCTGCCAATGGGTTACCCGAGTCGTCATAGCCATCCCACTCGACGTCGTACACTCCCACCTGAAGTGGTTCGAGTTCGATCTGGCGTACCGCTTTACCGCTTTTATCGGTAATCGTGACCAATGTTTTCGCAGCGGGAGACACAATATCCACCCCAAAAGCGGTGGCCGTTTTAACATTAGGATTGTCTGGGTCGCTACCTAACAACACCTTGCTGCCAGGCACCAACACGTCTTTACCGATCATGGCCGCAGCCTGCATGGATTGCGAGACGTCGATCTGGCCTGACACCGCTAACAACGTGTCGTTTAATTGCTTAATACCGTTTACCGTCGATAGCTGCGCAATTTGTGTTGTGACCTGCGCGTTATCCATCGGGTTTAAGGGGTCCTGATTTTGCAGTTGGGTGACCAACAGCGTCAGGAAACGATCTTGGGTATCACCCAACAAATCGTTGTTTTGAGTACGTGCTAGCGCTAAGGCATCGGCTGCCGGATTCGCGCCATAAGTACTGTTGTTTACCACTGTCATTAACCAGACTCCTTATTGACCCAGCGTTAGCGTACGCATCATCAAATTCTTAGCGGTATTAACCACTTCGATATTGGCTTGATACGAGCGCGAGGCCGAAATCATGTTGACGGTTTCAGCAACCACATCGACATTGGGCATCGTCACATAGCCTTGCTCGTTAGCAAGGGGATGTTGCGGCTGATACTGCAAACGAGCCGGCGCATCACTTTGTATGACAGAAGCCACTTTGACCCCACCGACCTCTGCGGCATAGCCTTGATTTTCAAGGGGTGTAACTTGAAAAACCACGTGTCGGGCTTGGTACGGCATGCCATCTGGCCCCGCTGCGCTATCCGCGTTAGCGATATTGCTGGCGGTTACGTTCATACGTTGCGACTGCGCGCTAAGCGCTGAGCCCGCAATCTGAAAAATACTAAAACTGCTCATGTGGTCCCCGTACGTTATTGCTGCAAGGCAGCCATTAAGGTTTTAATACGCTGTGAAAGCACATTCAGATTGCTTTGGTAGTGCATGGTGTTGTCGGCGAAAGCCATTCGTTCGGTGTCCATGTCAACGGTATTGCCATCGAGACTAGGCTGCAAAGGCTGTCTGTATAACAACTCGGCACTAGGTGCCCCTTTTGCGGCACCCGGAATATGTTTGCTGGACGTCAAACTAAGCTGCGTGTTGGGCAGGGTTTTCTGATCCGACATCGCCTTATTCATGGCTTGGCTAAAGTCAAAGTCGCGTGCTTTGTAGTTTGGCGTGTCAGCATTCGCGATGTTGGCGGCTAACACTTCCTGTCGCTGCTGACGCAGATCTAAGGCCGTTTTATAGAAACTGAATTCGTCACCAATACGGTCAATCATGAGTGATCTCTGGTAAGGCCCAATAAAAGTATGGGCAACAATTAATGACTAATACGGCCGAACTGCAACCAATAGTCACCGAATAACGTAATGGTAACGGTTGGCTATCCGCTATAAAGGTAGAAATAGGCCACTAATAGTTAGTTAGTTCTATCGTTGCACTTGCCAGAGTCTTTTTAAAATAGCGGTATGCTTGCACTACGTCATACCCTATCTGGTCTTTTCATTATGGCTTTGTTATCAATAAGCCAGGCCGGTGCGTCCACCCAAAACGTGAATGACGTGATGGATGTGGTCGAAGACCACCTTTATACCCGCGCAAGTGCCTACCCCGGCACCCCTAGCATTACAGTCAGCACCCCTCAAATTCGTCAGCAAGCCAGTTGTGACAACTTAGACGTTCAGTCGCCTGCGGGCCAGCGGTTGCGCTCACGCATGACCGTTACGGTGCGTTGTAGTGCGCCCGAAAATTGGAGCCTTCACGTGCAGGCCGAGGTCTCAGTGGAAGGGTATTATTATGTAAGCAACCGTCGTCTTAACGTGGGCGAAATTATTTCGCTAGACGACCTTAACCCACGCGAAGGCGATATTTTACGACTGGCTTCAAGTGTAGTGACCGACCCCAGTCATATTATTGGCTTCATGGCCGGACAGCGTATCGCTGCGGGTAGTATGATTAAGGCATCAGCCTTACGCGACCCGCAATCTGTATTACGTGGCCAAACAGTACGTACCATTGCTCGAGGGCATGGTTTTATGGTTAGTAGCGAAGGTCAAACCCTACAAGCGGGGGCACCCGGCAGTCAAGTTCAGGTGCGCGTAGGAGCAGGCAATGTCATTACCGCAACAGTGCTGGATTCAAGCACAGTTCAGGTATTAATGTAAGTATCTATAACATGCCTAAAGTTCTTATCGTCGTAGCCGTTACTACGCTAAGCTTAACAACAACTCACTTGGCAGTTACTGCTCCTATACCGGAGACACCATGAAAATCACGCCCACTACCGTACAACACAATGCTAGCGATCGCGTTAGCACCACCCGTTCTTCTTCGGGCGCTGCTGCCTATGCTCAACAAGGCCAACAATCTGGCCGTGGCGAGCAAGCTGCCAGCGTAGACCTTAGCGCTACGGCACGGCAATTACAGCAACTGCAATCTTCTGACAACGATATTAATATTGAGCGCGTGCAAGAAATCAAAGATGCGATTGCCGCGGGTAAATTAAAAGTTGATACCAGCCGTATTGCCGACTCTCTGATTGCTAGCGCCCGCGAACTTCTTAAATAACGATTCATTATGACGGCGTCAAACTTGGACAATACTGCCCTACAACAAGCTCTGCAAAGCGAAATTGAGTTGCTGAATGCTTTTAATAACGCCTTAAGCCAAGAGGCCGAGCTTTTACTGGGCGAGCACGATAACGATGCACTTCATCACGTTACGCAGCAAAAAGTGCAATTTTCCGAGAAGCTCGCACAAGCGCACCAACAGCGTGACGACGCACTAAAAAACTTAGACCTACCCAATACTTCGGCTGGGTTGCAAGCCGCTGTCAACAAGCACGACACCCTCGCCCCATTGGTTGACGAGCTCTATCGCTTAGCGGATCAAGCTAAGACTCAGAACGAAAGTAACGGCATGCTAATCGATACGTTCTTACAGCATAACGAACAAGCGCTTAACGCCCTGTCTCAGCTTATCCAGCCAGCCGAGAAGGTATATGATGCGCGCGGCAAGGCCACAATACAACGTAGTAATAGCCGCGCATCCATTAAAGCCTAATCAATCGGGCTGCGTAGCCTGATCGTATTATTCCAGAACGTTTTTCAACATAAAGAGCTTAATGAAGGCTTCTATCGTCTTCGGCACACTTAAGGCCGTAGCACGACCAGAATGACTAAGCTGCTCAAGTGCCGCTAATAATGCCGCCTTATCAGCCATTAATAGAACGTTAGTTGTCGCCGCACTCAACAATGTGGTCATTCGAGCCTGCTCTGCCACTGACAACGATGACTGGCCTGCCCATTGCGCACTTAAGGCCCATGCGGCACTGACAGCACGTTGCGCTACCTTTAGCTCTGACTGCGCCACCATCCAATCCGCAACATTTGCAAAACTAGCGCTTGAGGCAGGTGTATGCATCACTGCAAAGTGGTCACGTACAACGTGATGCGTGTTGCGATCAATCAGTCGTAAACACACCAGTTTTAAGCTTAAGGCAGGAAGATTTCGAGTGCGAAGCTCGATGGGTTCAACAGCTAGCCATACGCCGACATCGCTCTTGGGTAGGCCGGCTACTTTGGTGTAATGCAAGTTCGATTCGGCGCTAGTTATGATCTGAAAAGCCACCTGCTTAGACAACGCCTTAGGAGTGGTGTGCCCATCTTTGTGCCACAACTTAAGTGAAGCAGGCAACGTTGATAGGAAAGCCGTTTGTGCTGCGACCAGTTCGCGCCAAAGTGCTGCATTCCCGCCGTCAAAAGCGTGTATTAGCTCACGGTCCGCCAAACTCTCGCCAACCCAATTCAGCGACTCTTTGGTTAGCTCTGCATTATTCCGATGGGTTAAACGATGCGCCCCCGAGGTGGACTGCCACTCGGACTCAGCCGCGATTTGTTGGTATGGAACGCTATAAATGCTGCCATTCGTGCCACATAAATAGGTGGTGGCAACGCGCGCTGAGCCCTGATTCGATTTTGGTGTTGAGGCCACTTGGTGCACACACAATAACGGTCGTTGCGCCTCTTCACTTAACTCGTGTTTCACGTCTCGCAACAGATCTTCGCCTTGTTGCAATAAATTGGCTGCCTCTGCACCCTCAATTTGTAGATCACGCCAATAATCAAAGACCGACGATAAGCTTAGGCATTGATCGATGGAGGCAATTTGTGCACGTAACTCGTCGACACTCATGGCCGCCGAAGTCGAATTACTGAGCAGTAGCTTTGTCATCATGGCGGTACGTTGTGTGTCATCTACCGACGACGATTCCGTCTGCTCGGGCATCGCTGCCGACAATAAAGCTGCCACGTCGCCCGCCGTGGGCGCATACAAGGCTTTAGCGTTACTGGATATTTTCGTAAACGCCATGTCGACTAATTGTTTAGCCGTCAAAAACTGCAGGTGTTCAGGTACTTTTTGCCCATTAGAAATGTAATGTATAGGCAGTTGATAACGTATGGCAGTGTCCAGTGCAGGGCCTATGCGGCTTGCTTCATCAACTTTTGTAATGATGCAGCCAATAAGGGGACTGCCCCCATCCGTTTTATATACCCTAGCCACCTCATCCAAGGTGTCACCATGGCTGGATGCGTTCAACGCCAATAAACGCTGAACACGGCGCCCTGAGCTGGCCAACAAGGTAGCCTGATCACCCACATAGCGATCACGCTGGCTAATGCCCACGTTATCGATCAGCACCACTTGCTCTGGGCGGATGCCCAACATGACCTGTCGCAACGCTTGCGCATCTTGAACCACATGCACTGGTACGCGCAATATGTCCGCATAAATTTTAAGCTGTTCGTGCGCACCGATTCTATAGGTATCGGTGGTGATAAGAACAAGCTTATCCGGGCCAAAGCGTTTAACGCAGCGTGCCGCAAGCTTTGCGATGGTGGTCGTTTTCCCCACGCCAGTGGGCCCCACTAAGGCCAAGGCGGTTCCAGGCTGCCACAGTAAATCTTCGTTAGCCACCACAGGAAGATGGGTATCTAGTTCATTGCGCGCCCATTCAAACGCTCGCCTGCCAGTTAGATGAGGCGGCAACCGTTTGAGCATAGCGCGTAACAGCGTGGTGCTAAACCCATAGGCAAGCAGGGTTTGAAACAACGCAATCGTTTCAGGCGTACGTTGAAGCTGATGACTCCAAAGCAACTCATCAATTCGGCTTTCCAAGGCGCCTTGCATGGCCCCAATTGCCCCCATTAGTTCAGCGCGTGGGGACGGCTCTGGTGCTCGATTTTGACTGCCAGTCGACGTAGGGGCCGCACTAACTGGCCGTTGTGGAGCCGATTGCGTTCGTGTGGGCTCTTGTGCCGTAGCCACGGCTGTTGCAGACTCTACCGAGGTGGCATCGGTGGCCATAATCTCAACCCCACCGTTAACACGACGGTTGGAAACGATCATGGCATCTGGCCCAAGAGCCATGCGCACCTGACGCATGGCTTCACGACTGGTGCTACCAAAAAAACGACTTATGTTCATGCATTATTCCCTATCACGGCGGTCACACGAATTGTGCGCTCGTCTGGAATTTCTTGATTAGACAACACTCCAAGCTGAGGAATGTGATGGCGTAAGAAACGCGACAATGATGCGCGTAATAGCGGAGGCACCACCAAAACAGGTGCATCGCCAGCCTCTTCCTGATGATGTGCTGTACGTTGCGCTTCGGTTAATAAGGTCTCTGCTAAGCCCGGCTCCAGTGCTCCACTGGTGGTCAATGCCTGAGTTAGCACACGTTCAAGACGCGCATCCAAACCAATCACCCGAAGTTCGCCATCGCCAGGGAACCATTGCTGCGTAATGGCTCGGCCTAGAGAGACGCGTGTTAGCGCTAAAAGCTCGGCCGCTTCATCCACATTGGTATGCGCCTGACTTTGAGCCTGGATACGAGGCGCATTTTCTGAAACCACTTCAACAATGCTACGCATATCACGTATGGGAACCTCTTCTGCCAGTAGGCCTCGTAGCACTTTATGGAACAAACTAAGACTAATGGTTTTGGGCACGAAGTCTTCAACCAAGCGCGGTTGATCACGAGCCACCCGATCCAGTAACTGTTGTACTTCCTGACGCCCCAACAAATCGGCACCATGGCGATGGAAAAGGTGATTTAAATGCGTGGCGATAACCGTGCTGGCATCGACAACGGTGTAACCAGCAATTTGAGCTTGCTCGCGCATTTCCACATCAATCCACACCGCTGGCAACCCGAAAGCAGGATCCGTTGTGGGGGTACCAGGAAGGCTCATCGCCACACCGCCGGGATCAATGGCTAGCCATTGGCCAGGCGTTGCCACACCACGCCCCACTTCGACCCCGAACAGTAAAATACGGTAGTCGTTCGGCTTAAGCTCAAGGTTGTCACGAATATGAACGACCGGAGGTAAGAAACCTACGTCTTGCGCAAACTTTTTACGCAGACTGCGAATACGATGTAATAGCTCTCCGTTCTGCGCATGGTCCACCAAAGAGATCAATCGGTAACCCACTTCAAGCTCTAAGGGGTCAACCATCGAGACATCATCCCAACTGGCTTCCGCTGCGGCCTCATCGGCAGCGGCCAAGGCCTCTTGTGGCCCAACACTCTCGGCCAGTAGCTCGGCTTTTTGGCGTTGTAATATCGCCCACCCGATGCCACCCACAATGATGGCTAAAGATAAAAACGACACATGAGGCATGTTCGGAATAATGCCTATTAGCGCAAGGATTCCAGCTGTTAAAAACATCACGTTAGGGTTGGCAAATAGCTGACTGACCATTTGCTCGCCCACGTCTTCGTCCGTAGCGACGCGAGACACCACCACACCCGCAGCAGTAGAAATCACCAACGCAGGAATTTGTGCCACTAAACCATCGCCGATGGTCAGTATGGTATAGACGCGTCCTGCATCGGAAAAACTCAGACCATGCTGCATTACACCGACAATTAGCCCCCCGACCAAGCTGATAACCATGATCAGCAACCCGGCTACAGCGTCACCCCTTACAAACTTACTTGCCCCATCCATCGAACCATAAAACTCAGCCTCTTGAGAGACTTCCTGACGACGTTTACGCGCCTCTTCTTCCCCAATCAAGCCGGCGTTCAAATCAGCATCAATGGCCATTTGCTTACCGGGCATGGCATCAAGGGTAAACCGTGCGCCTACTTCTGCAATACGCCCTGCACCCTTCGTGATCACAACAAAGTTGATCAGAACCAAAATGACAAAAACGACAATACCTACCGCAAAGTTTCCACCGACCAGAAAATGGCCAAAGGCTTCGATTACTTGCCCTGCTGCATCCGGCCCCTTGTGACCATTCAACAAAACCACACGCGTTGAGGCGACGTTTAACGCCAAACGTAATAAGGTGGCAAACAACAACACCGCAGGAAAGGCAGCAAAATCGAGCGGCTTTTTCGTAAACATCGCCACCAGCAATATCATGACGGCCAGTGCGATATTGAAGGTAAAAAATAGATCCAACAAGAACGGCGGCAGCGGCAGAATCATCATGGCTAATACCATGAGGATAAGCACCGGCCCAGCTAGCAAGCGTGCTTGACTGGAGCCATTCGTTTTAATTAATGCCAAAATGCTGTTCATGAATGCGGTTTACGTAGTTGACTGCAAAGGATCAAAACCTTCGGGCAGTGTTAAATCGGATGGCTGGGGAGGAGCAGCGCCAATGCCTTGACGCCAATTACGCAGTTGAAATACCCAGGCTAAAACCTCGGCGACAGCAGCGTATAGCTCGAGGGGGATCTCAAAGCCAATCTCGACATGTTTATGCAGCGCCCTAGCAAGAGGCGGAGACTCTAGTGTGGGTACGTGATGCTCGGCAGCAATCTCTTTAATACGCTGCGCCACCAACCCCGTGCCTTTAGCCACGACTTTGGGCGCGCCCTGCTCAGACTCTGCATAGCGCAGCGCCACCGCATAATGCGTTGGGTTCGTAATGATGACATCAGCCGTTGGTACATCAGACATCATCCTGCGCTGTGCCATACTGCGTTGCTGAGAACGTATGCGCCCTTTAACGTGTGGGTCACCCTCGCTTTCTTTATGCTCTTCTTTCATGTCTTGTTTAGACATGCGCATTTTTTTATGAAAGCTGAATAACTGCCACGGCGCATCGATCAACACAATCACCAAAAGACTGGCAACAATAAGGCCACAACTTAAGGCGACTAAGCCCATGCCTTTAATTAGCGCCTCGGTGGGATTCACGTGCATTAAGCTTGTCATTTGATCGCGATAGTGCCAAATAACCATGACAGCGACCCCACCAATCAGCCCAGCCTTAGCAAGCGCCTTGAGCAACTCGATCAAGGTTTGCGCTGAAAACATACGCTTGATCCCGGACAAGGGATTTAGCTTTTCAAACTTAGGTTCTAAGGATTTCCACGAGAACATAAGACCGCCCAGCAACGCTGAACCTAGAATAGCCGTCACAACGAGCGCCACAAACAGTGGAAACAAACTGAACACTGCTTCAATGGCCGACTGGGCCGCACTGGCAACCATTACGTCACTTTCACGGCCTATACGCGGATCAAACCACATACTATTGCGCATAATGCCGTCTAATGAGCGAAACATAAAACCGCCTGAAAACCACAACGTGCTAACGCCCACAGCTAGCAATAAGAACGTTGTTAGCTCTCTGGAGCGCGCAACTTGCCCTTCCTCGCGCGCTTTCTCTAAGCGCCGGGGGGTAGCCGGTTCGGTTTTTTCTAGATCGCTTTCCTCTGCCATGGATGAGAGATATCAGTCAGTGTGGTTACGCCATGCTTTGGTGTCTCGTCACATGCGTACGCACCCTAGCTTTGAAATTTTAGTTCACTGACGAATTCGCTAACCGCAGAGTAATAGCTATAAAACGGCCCTGTTCCCAGAGCCGATCTTTCTTAGGCCTCGTAAGAAAGGGTTTAGGGCCTAAAAGCCCAGACTCGACAATAGATCATCAACCTGATCTTGTCCGGTCACCACATCAGAGGCTTCCGGGTTCACCACCGGCCCATTTAACAAACTGCTTGTCTCTTCCCGACGCTCGGGAGGAACGCTGTCGATCAGCACCTGAACCAGTTCGGTTTCAATATTGCCAATCAATTGAAGCATGCGTTGTATTACCTGACCCGTCAGATCTTGGAAATCTTGGGCCATGATAATTTCAAGCAGATTATCTTGTGTTTGCTTAGTGTTGTTCTGCACAAAATCGAAAAAATCACGTGTGTCATCAACTAACTCACGCGCCACGGGCAGCTCAGCAGGTTCTTCAAACCAGTTTTCCCAACGCTCATCTAAGAACTTGGCTTCTTTCGCTAAGCCTTCTTGCAATGGCCCGGTTTGTTCTGCGGCGGTTAACACGCGATTGGCTGCTTGTTCGGTCATGCGGCCGACATAACGCAAGCGATCACGTGCATCAGGAATGGCATGTGCCGCATCCTTAACCGCCTGGTCCAGACCCAGCTCTCGCATACTGGCACGCACTTCGCGCGTTAGATGGGCGATGCGCTGAACTACATCGACAGGCATCTGTGTTGCTGCTGCCGCTGTTTCAGCGGCTTGCACAGCGTCGATTTCTTCAGGGGTATCCGTCTTGTGGAGCTTATCCATCAGACTCTCCTCGTTACACTAGCCCATTTTCTCGAAAATTTTATTTAATTTTTCTTCTAATGTAGCGGCAGTAAAAGGTTTAACCACATAACCATTAGCGCCAGCCTGTGCTGCCGCGATAATGTTTTCTTTCTTTGCTTCAGCCGTGACCATTAATACCGGCATGGATGACAAGTTCGCATCCGCCCGTATCTGCTTCAACATTTCCAAACCATCTAAATTAGGCATGTTCCAGTCGGACACAACAAAATCGAAACTTCCGTTGCGCAGTTTCTCTAGTCCCATTAACCCGTCTTCAGCCTCATCCACATTCTCATAACCTAAGTCTTTCAATAGGTTGCGGATAATACGCCGCATCGTGGGAAAGTCGTCTACGACGAGAATCTTTATATTTTTATTAGCCATTCATTAATTCTCCGTAATTAAGTAAGCCACGCTGAGCCGATGACATCGTTAAACTCGATGTCCGTAAGAGCCAGCGCTTGCCAATAATTTTTCACTAATTTCATTTAAGGGTAAGGCTTCACTTGCTGCACCAATGGCTAATGCCTCACGCGGCATGCCAAAAACCACACTGGTGGCCTCATCTTGAGCAAAGGTAATCGCTCCTGCATTTTTCATCGCCAGTAAACCCTGTGCACCGTCTTTACCCATACCGGTTAACACAACACCCACGGCATTCTTTCCCGCCACATTCGCGGCCGACATAAAGAGGACATCAACAGCAGGACGATGACGATTGACCGGTTCGCTTGGGTCGAGTTCGACCACATAGTTAGCCCCGGAACGCGCTAATTTCATGTGAGCCACACCGCCCGGTGCCAAATACACATGCCCTGGTAGGACTCGTTGGCCATGTTCTGCCTCGTGCACCTGCATGGCGCAAAGCGAATCTAAGCGTTGAACAAAAGAGCGCGTGAAGCCGGCAGGCATATGCTGAGTGATTAGAATCGCAGGGCTGTTCGCTGGCATGGGCTCTAAAACTTGTCGAATAGCTTCAGTGCCTCCTGTGGAAGCCCCTATCAAAATCAGCTTTTCTGTGGTCGCAAAGCGATGTGCCAAGGGTGTGCGTCGAACCGGAGGTTTGGCTGCAGCCTCTTTACGGTGAGGCTTAGACATGGCGGCGGCACGAATTTTATCGGCAATCAAATCTGAGTATTCGAGCAACCCATCACGCAGCCCCAGTCTGGGTTTTGTCACAAAATCGACAGCTCCGAGTTCAAGTGCACGAATAGTGACTTCTGAGTTTCGCTCGGTTAACGACGACACCATGACGACGGGCATTGGGCGCAAACGCATTAAACGCTCTAGGAAATCCAGCCCGTCCATACGAGGCATTTCCACATCAAGAGTTAATACGTCAGGATTCACTTCTTTTATTAGCTCTCGTGCAACTAACGGGTCTGGCGCCACAGCTACCACTTCCATGTCTGGGTGGCTGTTAATAATTTCAACCATCAAACTACGGACTAAAGCAGAGTCATCAACACATAAAACTCGTATTTTTTTCATGTTTGCCAACTACAAAATAAATTTAGCGAGAACCCTATACCCGCACGTATACCGTTTGCCCTTGCAATCGAAAAGCGGTACTTAACTGGGATATATTCTCTGAGTGCCCGACAAACAGCAGTGCCCCAGGCTTCATTAACTGGGCAAACCGCTCAAGCAGCTTAATTTGCGTATTCTTCTCGAAGTAAATCATGGTATTACGACAGAAAACCGCGTCAAATTGCTGTGACGAGGGCCAGTTTTCGGCGGAAATGAGATTCACGTTCTCGAACGTAACCATGTTTCGTAAAAGCGGTTTCACTCGCACTTTCCCGACATTACGCCCTGTGCCCCGTTGAAAATACTTCTTCAATAATGCTTCAGGTACGGGCTTAACTCGATCCATGGAGTACACCCCTTGCTGAGCATGTGCCAACGCCGTAGTATCAATATCAGACGCTAGAATGGTGACGGATGAATCGGCGTTTACTACCGACTCACGTAATGTCATCGCGATGCTGTAGGCTTCCTCGCCCGTTGATGCCGCACTGCTCCACACCGAAATAGGCTTACTTCGATTCGTCACAAACTTGGCTAAGACATCAAAGTGATGACGCTCACGATAAAAAGCCGTGTGATTAATCGTGAAAGTATTAATAAAATTAGACCACTCGTCAGCACGAGGATTAAATTCAAGGTGCTCAAGGTACTGTTGAACTGACCCATGGCCTAATTTTTTTGCACGCATACCCAAACTACGCGCAATCATGTCCTCTTTGTGTGAACCCAAAATAATGCCAGCACGCTCGTGTAATAACGCTGTTGCTCGAACGCAATCCGCAGAGGTCGCTCTGGGAAGCGTTGGCAAAGAATAAGCGAAGGTTTGGGCGGAGTTAGTCATAAGCAACGTTAATTACTCAACACATGCGAATGAAGGGACAGGCTCGCATTATTCGCAGACGCGTAGCCCAAACTTCCAGAGGAAGATTCGATGACCTCATCAGAATGGATGCGGAAAGCGGCCACGACATCCGTTAAACGTGAGGCCTGATGCTGCAACGCCGAAGCCGCACTTGCTGCCTGTTCGACTAAAGCAGCATTTTGCTGAACCACGGTATCCATTTGAGACACGGCCAAATTAACCTGAACAATACCGTCTGACTGCTCTTGTGACGCCGAGGATATTTCATCCATTAAGGTAGTGACCCCTTGAACTGAGCTCACAACGTCTCGCATTACGGCACCAGCATCTGCAACCTGTCGCGTTCCTGCACCGACTTTAGTTAATGAGGATTCAATTAAGGTTTTGATTTCACGGGCTGCCTGTGCGCTACGTTGTGCCAGCGAACGTACCTCGCCAGCCACCACAGCAAAGCCCCGCCCTTGTTCGCCTGCCCGTGCGGCTTCTACCGCTGCATTCAGCGCTAAAATATTGGTTTGAAAAGCAATACCGTCAATGACGTTCACAATGGCAGCGATCTGAGTAGAACCATCTGAGATATCGTCCATGGTGGTGACCACAGCGGCTACCGCTTGCCCTCCATTGGATGCAACATTTGACGCTTCGTGTGCTACTTGGTCTGCCTGCTTAGCGTTCTCTGCATTTTGACGTACCGTGCTAGAGAGCTGTTCCATGCTGGCTGCTGTTTGCTGCAACGCCGCCGCCTGTTGTTCGGTACGGCTGCTTAGATCAACGTTTCCTAAGTAGATTTCTTGTGAGCTTATGTTGATTTCCTCTACACCCTCGCGCACGGCAACCACCATTCGACGCAAGCTTTCTTGCATTTTTCGGACGGCTTCATAAAGGACACCAATTTCGTTGTCTGACGACACATCCACTCGGCGGGTGAGATCACCACTGGCAATGCGATCAAAATGCTCGCCGGCTTGCCGCAAAGGACGTAAAACCAAGCGATTCAAGAATACATAAACAAACGCGCAAATTAACGCACATAAAGCCAACGCGAAACCAACCAACTGAATAACCAGCGCATATTGAGCCGCTTCTTTCTCGTACTGCTCGGCAATAATCTCACTCTGTTGACGATTTAGCTCTTCAAGCGAGCTCATCAAGTTAAGTTCGAGGCCTACGGCCAAGGACGACAACCCCACATCGAATTCACTTAGCTTACCTTCGCGTAACAGTTGAATAAGCGGGGGTACCTCTTTGGTAAGAATGGTGCTAAACACGTCATTCACACGTCTATAGGTACCCGTCGGGTCAGCTAGTGTTGTACTGAGCTCTTTAAACTCGTCAAAAGCAGACACCGCTCGCGCAAGCTCAAGCTGGCTGCGATTAAGCAAAGCGGTTGTGCCACTGTCTAATGTTGTGAGGCCTCCAGCCCCCTCTTCCACCCATTCGCTAGTGGTGGTGTAATTGTGTTTCGCATGATGCACCACGTAACTGGCGACCGAGCGTCCTAAGTAGGTTTGCGTGTCTTTATAACGCTCAACGGCTTGCGTTAACGCCACACCCGCACGCTGGTTAGAGACGATAGTTTCCAACGCATGATTATTCGCTTTTAACGACAGAATACCCAATGCTGCTCCTGCTACCAGCATCAGCATAAAGAAGATCAGCACAATTATCAGGCTCGACCGCACTTTCAAATTCGAAAGTTTGAAGCGCTTAAACATGAGGTATTCCTTAGAATGTAAATCGAAAAACCAAACAGAGAGAACAACCTAAGCCGTTAAACAACCATCGCGCTATCAACTAGCGCCATTTCTTCACTTGTCATTAATTTTTCTATGTCGACCAAAATCAACATACGCTCATCGACCGTACCGATGCCGGTTAAATAGTCCGTTGAAAACGCTGTCCCAAATTGGGGGGCATCGCTGATTTGCGAGTTTTGCAGTACCAACACATCGGATACGCCATCCACCACCACACCGACGACTCGCGATTCGAGGTTCAGGATGACCACCACCGTTTGATGCGTGTAACTGGCATCTTTTAGATCGAACTTAATGCGTAGATCGACAATAGGAACAATGACGCCTCGTAAATTCGTCACGCCCTTAACAAAGGAAGGAACGTTAGCGATACGTGTTACTGACTGAGCGTCATAGCCGCGAATTTCTTGCACTTTTAAGATATCGATGCCGTACTCTTGCTCTTCGAGTATGAACACCAAATATTCTTTTCCAGCCCCTTCGTTTTGCTGATTGCTTGTTGCTGCTTGATTAGTCATAAATCTCTCCGCACAGGTATTTTTTACTTAAATTTCAACGCGCTGACGTGTAAGGCGGTGTAGCGCAAACACATCGACAATCAGTGCAACACTGCCATCGCCTAAAATAGTGGCGGCTGAAATCCCCGGAATTTTCCGGTAGTTCGCTTCTAAGTTTTTTACTACCACTTGGTGCTGTCCAAGCAAGTGATCAACGAGTAAAGCGAAGCGCATATCCTCGGCTTGCAGAATGACCGCGATGGCTTTCGTCATATCGGTCTCTGCCCCATCTACCGCAAACACATCGCCTAAAGCAATAACGGGTAAATACTCACCGCGAACATGTAAAACACGGTCATCGTTAGATAAGCTACGTATTTGCTCTTCGGTAGGCTGCATGGACTCGGTCACATGACTAAGTGGCAAGATGAAGGTTTCGTCTCCAACTTGCACAGACATACCATCTAAAATAGCAAGCGTAAGTGGTAAAACGATGCGGGTAGTGGTGCCGTGACCTTCTCGAGACGACATTTGTACGTGGCCGCCCATACTTTGAATATTGCGTCGTACTACATCCATACCTACCCCACGGCCTGAGATCTCAGTCACCTGCTCTGCCGTAGAGAAACCGGGAGCAAATAGCAACTGCCACAGTTCGTCGTCAGGGAGATTCTCGTTTGTAGTCAGGCCTTGAGATAAGGCTTTCTTCAGAATTTTTTCACGATTCAAACCACCGCCATCGTCAATGATCTCAAGAACGATGTGCCCCCCTTGGTGCTGAGCGGACAAGGTAAGCGTGCCTTCACTGGATTTACCCGCTGCTATCCGCTTTTCTGGCATTTCGATGCCGTGATCAATACTGTTACGCACTAAATGCGTAAGGGGATCAATAATGCGCTCGATTAAGCTTTTATCAAGCTCCGTACTTTGCCCTTTCGTAACCAGTCGGATTTCTTTGCCTAAGCGCGCCGCGTTCTCGCGCACAACGCGAGGAAAACGACTAAAGACGTAATCCATGGGCATCATCCGAATGGACATCACCGATTCTTGTAAATCACGGGCATTACGCTCAAGCTGCTCGATGCCGTTTAGCAATCGATCGTGTACAACAGGGTCTAAGGTGGAAGCCGTTTGCACTAGCATGGCCTGTGTAATCACGAGCTCTCCGACCAAATTAATAATTTGATCTACACGTTCTACGCCCACACGAATGCTGCCCGTTTCGCTACGTGACGATGCTGACTTTGCTTTGGGTGGCTTCGCCGCTTTGCTTTGATTGGTATCGCTTGGCGTGGCTGGCGCAACGTCGCTTGCAGGCACTGCTGGAGGCTCAACACGATCTACTGTATTGTCTGCTGCCACTTGTGCTTCGGTGTTCGTTGCACTTACGGCTTCTGCCGGTAAGGCCTCGGGCCCAACTGACACCTGATCGTCATTCACCACAAAGCAACACACGGCAACGAGATCGTCAGCACTGGCTGTGGTATGGAGCCATATGACTAACTCGGAGTCGCTAACGATTTCGTGTAGCACATCGCCCATTAGCGCCATTTCGTCTTTTAAAACAGCGATATCTTTAGGGTTCGTACGCACGACCTTCAAACACAAAGGCAATGAAGACGAGTCGCTCGCGGCGCCGGCTTCAATAACGGGCTCAGGTTCAGGTTCTGACTCAAGGGCTGCTGGCTCTGTGACTTGGCCGCTTTTTTGCTCTGCCGCTAACGCTTTTAACTGTTCACAAATGCGGACGTATGCGGCCTCGTCGGGGTCTTGTTCGTCTCTGTAAGCAGACACTTGATCACTCAGCACGTCTTTGGTCTCGAGAAATAGATCCACCATATCTTTGCGCAGCGTCATTTCGCCATTTCGCACCAAATCAAGGAGGTTTTCTAGTAAGTGGGTGGTATCAGCCAAATGCCCGAAACACCCAAAGGTTCCCGCGCCCCCTTTTATCGAGTGGGCAGCACGAAAAATGCCATTTAGCTTATCGACATCAGGATTATCCAAGTCGAGCTCAAGCAAAATGGTTTCCATTTCAGCTAATAATTCATCAGCCTCATCGAAAAAGGTGTCAAAGAATTGACTTAAATCGACGCCGGAGCTCATGCATGCTTCCTTCGTAACAGTTAACCAGATACATTTGTTATGCGCCTTAATCTGGAGTGAAGGCGACATATAAACCGCAAGCGGACTAAGCGTTTAGCGCATTACTCTGACGACGCTGGCTCGCCAAAAATTGAGCTTTCGAACATGGCTGGATGATCCGAGAACTCGTAGCCCATTTCATCAAATTCGTTTTGGGCATCTAAACGTCGTTCAGCCCGCTGATTTAGTACAACAATACTGATACGACGATTAACGGCTGCGGCCGGATTATCTTTAACTAAACTAATTGTTGCCGCCAAACCGAGAATTTGCTTGATTTTTGCTTCTGCCAAACCACCTGCTACTAGCTCTTGTCGAGCCGCGTTCGCGCGATCAGCCGAGAGCTCCCAATTCGAATATTCGCGCTCGCCGCTTGCGTATTGGAATGAATCAGTATGACCGGCCACTTGCAGACGGTTAGGCATCTCGTTTAAAGGGTTACTTAACGCCCGTAAGATATTGCGCATATAAGGCTGAATACTAGCGCTACCCATCGCAAACATCGGGCGGTTTTGCTGATCCACAATTTGAATACGCAGGCCGTCGGGCGTCATATCAATGAGAAGTTGCTCACGGAACTCACCAAGCACAGGATCGCGCTGAATCAGACGTTCTAATTCATCTTTAAGGTCTTGCAAACGCTCAACATCTCGCCGATGGCTATCTGGCTCGCCACCATTTAAAGGATGCACATTGGGAATCACACTTGGGTCGCCACCCGGCACAACACTTCGTGAATGGTCGCCCCTCATACCACCAGAAATCGCTTCGACTAAAGGCATGCGAAAGTAATCGGCAATTTGGCTAAGCTCTTCGCGTGGCACCAACGATAATATCCACATCACCAAAAAGAACGCCATCATTGCTGTCATGAAGTCAGCATAAGCAATCTTCCAGCTACCGCCCCGATGGGGTTGCCGGGTTACTTTCTTGCGACGAACTACAATTCGATCGGGCCTAGAGGTACTCATTGATTACCCTTGCCTGTTCACCGTACTGCGTGATTGACGCACATGCTCTTCGAGTTCGAGAAAGGAAGGCCGGTCAGTAGCAAATAACACCTTACGACCGAATTCGACGGCAAGCTGCGGCGGATAACCATTCATATTGGCCAACAAAGTGACTTTAATACACTCTAAAACCTTGGCTGCTGCCTCGGTCCGACGTTCGATCACATTGGCAAAGGGGCCGACAAAACCATACGCCAACAGAATACCTAAAAAGGTACCCACCATCGCTTTAGAAATGAGGTCTGCCAGTACGGCTGGAGGTTGATCAACCGAAGCCAAGGCTTTAATTACGCCCAACACCGCAGCCACAATACCAAAAGCAGGTAACGCATCCGCCACTACATGCATGGCATTGGCGGGGCTGTTTCGTTCAGCCATGAACGCTTCGATTTCTTGGTCCATTAGCGTTTCGATTTCGAAGGAGCTCATGTTGCCACTAATCATGAGACGCATGTAATCGGACACGAATTCTACAATTGCGGCGTCTTTAATGACCGTAGGGTAAGCCGTGAAGATAGGGCTTTCGGAGGGATCTTCGATATCGGCTTCGATAGACATTAAGCCGTCACGACGCGCCTTATTAAGCAACACGTAAAGCAGCCCCATTAGCTCCATGTACAAGGCTTTGCTATAAGGCGTGCGCTTAATCGCCATGGGTATCGCTGCCAGCATGAGTTTTGCGGAGCGAGTGCTGTTAGCTGCTATGTATGCACCGACTGCTGCTCCACCAATCAGCAAAAGCTCAAAGGGTTGGTAGAGTGCGCCAAGGTGGCCGCCTAATGCGACGTAGCTGCCAAAAACGGAGAAGAAAACAATGAGGTAGCCAAGCAGTATAAACACAAGCACGCCTTTATCTAGTACACAACCCTATGATCGCCGCAATGAAGGGAGTCAAAAGCGTCTTTAAGACGGGTCTTTTGTGGATATTTCTACGCTTCACTCGTAAAACCTCCCATGAACGGGGCCAAGCCCCCCACAACTTCACTGCAGTGAGCTCTTTTTTACGATGGAGCCGATTGGCGCTGTATCGTAGGTTCAGTCCGTTTTTTTGCTCCCGCCCCATCCCTAGAGCTGGTTTTACTTATTGACTCTGGCGAGCCTGTCTTGCCCTGTTTTACGGCGACTTTCTTTGCGGCTACACGCACTTTCTTACTGGCTCTGGTTTTGCCTGCTCGGGGAGGAGGCCTACAAATAGCACACACAAAGTCGGCTTTAGGATCATGCGCATGCGCAACAAATTGCCCAGCACATTGCGTGCACGTGGATAGCTGCACCATCCCGCTTTCAAAAAAGCGAATAAGCATCCATGCACGAGTAAAGCTTAATACCGGCTCGTCCGAAACAACCTCGTAGCGTCCAGCATTAGCTTGCTCTAGGTATAAGCGGTAACTTTCCACCAACGCTTGTGCACTTTGAGCGGGCGTAAGCTGGTCCATATAGCGGTAGACGCTGTAAAACATACTGGAATGTATGTTAGGCAACCAAGTCATGAACCAGTCTACCGAGAACGGCAACATACCTTTGGGAGGCGAACAGCCCCGTATTTCACGATACAAGCGAGCCAACCGGTCGTAGCTGAGTGAGGTTTCAGCCTGAAGCACCTGCAATCTGGCCCCTAGCTCAATCATCTCAGTGGCTAAGCCTATATCTTGCGCTTCTTTCGAGACACTTCGAGTCGCCATAATTAGATGCTCTTAGGCTTCTTCTACCGCCGCCGCTGTGGCACGCTGCGAAAGTAAGATCGTTGAGTGAGCTTGTTGAAGCACGCCCCCGAGCACATCTTGGGTGAGCGTGGACAATAAATCGTAGTCGTTCAGTCTAAATGCGCAAACTAGCGCGTTGGAACCCGATAACTTAACAAGTTGTGCGGGAGATAAGCGTAATACTGTCTCTGCTACATCAGCATCGAACCCGAGCCTATACATACCAGCGGCGAAGTTCTCTCGTAGTAGACGCTGAGCCAACATAAGATAGGACAGATTTACCTCTTGAATATCATTCAGCAAAGAGTTTTCTGTGATGGGCATGTAACCCTCCTTACATTAAGCAAAAATTCATTAACAACTCAAGCATCCAAACAATGCTTCTTGTTACAGATAAGCCACTATATATGACTTATATGTGGATTACATGACACTAAAAAATACAAAACAAGTAAACAAACACAAAAACGAATAATAATCTTATGGATTACTGCGTTTATATGCGTATTTAGCATGAATCGGTTGACTAATATTAACAGACGCTACCTAAAAGAAACATATTGCATGTCTTTTGTTACCTGATATAGATCAACAAAAGCCAAGATAATGCGTCTAAAAACAGTTTGCTAACTGATTTATCGCTGATTTAAGCTTGAATAATTACAATCTGTATACTCTGCACATAGAAAAACAATACCCGTCATAAGACCCTCACTTTTGGTCATACTTAGAACGCAAAGGATCAAAAAACGCCTTGTTTTTACATAGAAGCAAAGTTATCTGTATGTAACAAAGCAGGTCATGAAGATTGCTGAGGCTACTCTAGGGCGTGATGAACAAAACAAGACACAGAGCTCAGTTTGTAAATTCAGGGTGTACGCTTATTTATTTTATTTGCACCCTTTAATCCCTCAGGGAAAACCTCTAGCTTACCGTGTCCGGAATATGAGCGTATTGAGCAGCAAGCGACATGAATTGCTCAAGTTGTGGATCGCTTTCCGCTTCTTCTTGCAGTAGCTCAGCAACACGGGGGGCAATGCGCGCCGCCAACTTCGCATCTAAAAACAAGATGCGTGTTCGTCTTGCCAATACATCTTCGACAGTTAACGCGTATTCGTAACGTGCGGCAAAGCGCACCATCGCTTCGCTCAGTTCGGGCGTAATCCAAACATCATGACCCGTTGTCGTATCAACCCAACTGGCTTCGTCCCCGTAAGCCTGTATGGTGATTGGGCTTGTTAGCTCTCTTTTTCCACCTTGTCTGAGGGCACCAACTAATGGATGGCTTGCGGTAGAACAAGGCGCTAAGGGCGAGACGAGCCCATGCTGTTGGCAATGTTTCAATACATCGTCTGCAATCGACCTATAGGTCGTCCACTTCCCTCCCGTTACGGTGACGAGCCCACTTGGACTGATCACCACCGTATGTTCTCGACTAATACTTTTTGTATTTGTGGCATCGACGGCCTCTCGCACCAAAGGGCGTAGCCCGACCCAGACACTACGTACATCGGCTCGGGTGGGCGCTTTTTCTAGATAGTTAGCGGCCTCTTTTAATATAAAGTCTATCTCTTCTGGATACGCCATCGGCTCAGCGTGCAGCCCATCTGTGGGCGTGTCGGTCGTGCCTAAAATCAGTTTCCCCAGCCATGGAACGGCAAATAACACGCGTCCATCCTTGGTTTTGGGTACGAGTAACGCGTGCTTACTGGGCATAAAAGATTGGTCAACGACAACGTGCACCCCTTGGCTGGGGCTGACCAAAGGCTTATTGTGCCGCTCTGACACCTTTTGATCTAATTGGCGAATATTATCGACCCACACTCCCGTCGCATTAATCACACAAGGGGCCCGAACGGTGAACTCTCGTTGTGTGTGTGTGTCAACGCAACGCACGCCATCAAGCTTATCGTTACTATGCAGCAACTCGGTCACTCTACAGTGATTAACAACCAATGCCGAAGCAGCGGCAGCGCTGCGTGCTAGTGCTAAAGCCATACGAGCGTCATCAAACTGGCCATCCCAGTACATGACGCCACCTTTCAAGCCCTCACGCTTCACCCCAGGTAGTTCTTTTTGTGTTTGGTAGGCGTGTAAAAAACGAGTTGTTCCTAGCCCTTCTTTTCCCGCTAAGGCATCATAAGCTTTAAGGCCCACCCCATAGAATGGAGTTTCCCAGCACTTATAACTGGGCATAACGAAACCCAGTGGCTGCGCCAAATGCGGTGCGATGCGCATAAACGTCGCCCGTTCACGTAAAGCCTCTCGCACTAATGACACATTGCCCTGAGCCAGGTAACGGATACCTCCGTGGACCAGCTTTGTCGCACGTGACGAAGTGCCCGACGCAAAATCATTGCCTTCCAGCAACACGACTTTTAATCCGCGCAAGGCGGCATCAAGCGCAATACCCAATCCGGTTGCCCCCCCTCCGATAATCACCACATCGGCTTGTTCAGTTCGCGCTAGCGCTGCCAAGAGTTGAGTGCGCTCAGTGGCTAAAGGAGAAGTTCTGAAATTCATTGGAAATCGCAATAGTAAAGGGAGAAGTGCCCCCTACAGTTTAAAGCAGCTAGAGCAGAGTTTGTAGCGACTTGCCCATTTAACGCTGCAACACGTCTAACACCTTCAGCACTACAATCATGACAAACTCTGTTTACGATCCCAGTTACGGCTACGCTTATGACTTATATTCTTTCGTTGGACCAAGGTACATCCAGCTCTAGAAGTATTATCTTTAACCCAGAGGGCGACATCATCGCGGAAGCCCAACAAGAGTTCAGTCAGCATTTCCCGCAGTCTGGATGGGTCGAACACGATGCCCTAGAGATCTGGCAGTCACAACGGCATACAGCCCGTCAAGCCATCGCCAAAGCGAATATCTCGGCATCAAGCATTAGCGCTGTGGGTATTACAAATCAACGCGAAACCACCGTCATTTGGGACCGACAAACCGGCCAGCCAATTTACCCCGCCATCGTTTGGCAAGACCGTCGGACAGAACCCCTTTGCGCGAAATTACGTGCTGAGCATCATGATGATTTAGTCTACGAACGCACAGGCCTACGCATCGATTCTTATTTTTCCGCCACCAAAATACGCTGGATACTCGATCATGTCGCTGGTGCTCAAGAGCGAGCCGAGCGCGGTGAACTTGCATTTGGGACCATTGATAGCTGGTTACTGTGGAATTTAAGTAACGGAAAACATCACTGCACGGATGTGAGCAATGCATCGCGCACGATGCTTTTTAACATTCGTAGTAACCAATGGGATGAGACCTTATTAAAATTACTAAACATCCCCGCCGCCCTACTTCCCACCGTGCAGGCCTCAAGCTCTTATTTTTTTCATACCGCTGCCGAACATTTTAATGCTCCCCTGCCTATTCATGGTGTCGCCGGCGATCAACAATCAGCGCTATTCGGACAAGCTTGTTTTAAGCCGGGCATGGCTAAGAATACGTACGGAACGGGGTGTTTCATGCTGATGCACCTTGGAACGGAATTCACCTTATCCAAGAACGGCTTGCTCACCACCCGTGCCGCGCAAGAGGGTTCAGTGCCTGAGTTTGCTTTAGAAGGTAGTGTGTTTATCGGAGGCGCCGTAGTGCAATGGCTTCGCGATGGCTTGAAAGCCATTTCCGCTAGCCACGAGGTTGAAGCCTTAGCCGCTACGGTTAGCAATGCAAATGGCGTAGTACTGGTACCTGCTTTCACAGGTCTCGGCGCCCCCTATTGGGATGCCGAAGCCAGAGGCAGCATCACCGGTATCACTCGAGGAACCACTATGGCACACATTGCATACGCCGCTCTGGAAAGTATCGCTTTTCAAAGCACTGCACTATTGCGCGCCATGAGCGCCGACGCCAGCGCCAATAACCACTCATTAATCGAATTACGCGTCGACGGCGGTGCCAGTGAGAACGATACGCTGATGCAATTACAAGCGGACCTGTTAGGTATCGATGTGGTTCGTCCTGCCATGGTGGAAACCACCGCACTTGGCGCGGCTTATTTAGCAGGCTTAAGCTGTGGCTTGTTTCATAATAAAGACGAACTTGAGGCGCAGTGGCGAGTCGAACAACGCTTTACACCGCGCATCAGTGAAGACGAACGTAACACGCGACTTGAAGCGTGGGAACATGCAGTCCGTAAAACCTGCGCCCCTTAAACCATAGATCCCATCGACTATGATACAAAAATTTATTTTGGCTGTTGCCATTTTTCTTATTATTTTGCTTGCGCTGAGCTTCGGGGAGACAGCTTTTGCTGTGTTTTTCTCATGGCTAACGTGGATTAGCGGTAGCGCTATCCATAGCTTCTCAGAGCTATATCATCACGTTGTCGCCTATGCACAAGCGAATGCCCTTAAAGTTGTTATTGCTCTAGCCCTAACCATCCCAATCAGTTATTGGATCAGTCGACGCCATAAAAGCGCTTCCCCCTCTACACTTTCTAAACGTAAGCTAAGCATTGTTTTAGCCATTTTTCTAGGTTGGATAGGAATACATCGCTTTTACATAGGACAGTACTTCGTTGGGCTACTCTATATCGTTCTTTTCGTTATTTTTGCTCCCGTTGCCGTGCTCTTTGCTCTGATCGATGCCGTGCGCTTTTTCAGCATGGACGATGACGAATTTCTTCTACGCTATCGATGAGCCCTACATACACAGTTTCTGACCAAACAGCCCGCCATCTTTCACCGCTTGCAGATGAACAGTTAGTCGAAGCCTGTTTAATTGACGCACAACCCAAAGCGTTACTGTGGCAGCCTTTACAATCGCTGGTTGTGCCCCGTAGCTACACACGCCATGCTACATTTAACCAAGCCTGTCAGGCCATGCAACAACAGGGTTGGCCAGTGTACGTACGACAGTCAGGCGGTGGGGTTGTGCCCCAGCTATCAGGCATCATGAATGTAAGTCTCTGTTGGGTCGATTACGGTCGGCCGCTGGATTTATCAAACCAAGCCTACGAGCACCTTTGCTCGATTCTGCAAACAATCCTTGCGCGTCAACACATAGAAAGTGAAGCCCAAGAAGTTCAGGGCTCTTTTTGCGACGGGCGATACAATTTGGCAATTAAAGACCAGATCGGGTCCTACGTTAAGGTTGCAGGCACCGCCCAACATTGGCGCAACGCCCGCGCAGCCGCATGGTATACCAAAGGCCAGCGTCAGGCAGGCGACCCAGCAGATTGGCACATTGTATTGGCCCATGCCTTACTATTTATCGATAGTGATCTCGTTAGCGGAACTCGTCAGGCAAATCGCTTAGAAGAGCTACTTGGCACCGAACGTCGGTACGATGCAAGCAAAGTCATTTCATTAGCCACGCTAGGACTGAAACCAGACCCGTTTAAAAACGATATCATCACTGAATTAGCGCAACGTCACCCCCCAGCCCTCCACACACCTAACACCATTTAGTATCATGGAAAAGAAAACCGCACGCCTTACGATCTTGATTGATCCTAAAAAGAAAAAAGCCCTTGAAGACCTTTGCGCTTCGCAAGACCTTACCCCCTCGCAAGTGGTTAGGCAGCTAATACGCGACTATCTCACTAAGCACGAGGTTTCCTATTCTTCCAGCGGTAAGCCCAACCCAAAAGTGTAGGTTACACCTTAGCGTCAGACCGTAATTTAAGGGCGACATTCACCGACAACAGAGCTGACTCAAGGTCATCAAACAAGGCCTGATAACCTAATTTCTTAACCAGCCCGGTGCGTGACAATTCTGAGTACAAGCGCGAGTTTAAATCGCCCAGCGCGATATGCACGCCCTGAGCATGCAACGCAAGTACCGTTTTTTCTAAGGCTTGCAAGCCAGTCCCGTCGATAAAGGGCACATAACGTAAACGTATGACGACGGCCTTGGGTAGAGCAGATAACTTATCCACTGCACTTTCAAGCACATCCACACCCGCGTAAAAATAGGGCCCTTCCACTGACAGCACCACGACATCATTAGAGGTGGCCTCAACTAATTCCGTGGACGTTAAATGCTTAAGGTGGCTCTTGGTCAGCGGCACTACCCTCACGCTGTCTGACATACGTTTTAGAAAGTGCAACATCGCCAGCACCACCCCTATATTCACCGCGATAACAAGGTTAGCGAATACGGTTAAGGCCAAGGTCACCAACAAAATAATGGTATCGGCACGTGGGGCTTGGCGTATTAACGACAGCACGAGCTTGGGCTGACTCATGTTCCAGGCCACCATAAATAATATGGCCGCTAAGGTCGCTAAAGGAATGTGCACGGCTAATGGCGCCAAAGCCACCAACACCAGCACCAAAGTCAATACATGCACAACACCTGCCAACGGGCTAGTGCCCCCATTGCGTATATTCGTCGCCGTGCGAGCAATGGCTCCGGTAGCGGCGATGCCTCCGAAAAAAGGTACCGCTATGTTCGCAATGCCTTGCCCTATTAACTCTTGATTTGAATTATGTCGTGTGCCGCTCATGTTATCGGCCACCACAGCGGACAACAGGGACTCGATCGCACCTAGCATGGCAATGGCAAAAGCGGGGCCCACCAAATCTAGCATTCGAGCTAGACTTAGCTCGGGCACGGTAAAAGCAGGTAAACCACGAGGAATCGCACCAAAAGCCGTACCAATGGTAGCAAGGCTTTCAAACGAAAATATCGCTTGCACCACGCTTAATAGGACAAGCGCAACAAGCGGCCCCGGCACTCGTCTCAGCTTCTTGATCTTTGGGGTAAGAATAACCAACGCTAAGGACACAATAGCGACCAATGTCGTTGCGATATCAAGCGAAGGCAAAGCGCGTATCAACTGCCACAACTGTTGATGAAAATGCTCGCCTTGGGGTGCGGGAAGACCAAAGAAATACCGCCACTGCCCTACCCAAATGATGATACCAATGCCCGCGGTAAAGCCGACAATAACCGAGGTAGGAATAAATTTGATGACCATTCCCATGCGGCTGACACCCAAAAACAGCAGTATAAAGCCAGCCATCAAGGTGGCGATTTGTAGACCTTCAACTCCGTGCTGAGCCACCACCCCCGATAAAATCACAATAAAAGCCCCAGTAGGCCCTGCAATTTGTAATCGGCTGCCACCCAATAGCGAGACCGCCAAGCCCGCTACGATCGCGGTGTAAATACCCTGCTCTGGCGCCACCCCTGACGCAATAGCAAACGCCATCGCTAACGGTAGGGCGACTACCCCGACAATCACGCCCGCCACGATATTAGGTAACCAGTGCTGGCGCGCTAATAAACCGGCTCGTTTAGCTTCTAAAATGGCGATCATCGGCATATCCTTAGTCATTCAATGTGCATAACATTATAATATGACGCACATAAATATCGAGGAGACGAACTTTAGACTTTTACGACTACCGCAACAAACGCAAACTATTCAGCACAACCAACAAGCTCGCCCCCACATCAGCGAAAACCGCCATCCACATCGTCGCGCCGCCCAGAATGGCCCAAAGCAAAAAGACCGCTTTAATGGCTAGAGCAGCACTGATATTCTGCACCAATACGCGGTGTAACCGTGTCGACAACACTAAGACATCAGCAAGCTTATTGAGGTCATCATTTAAAATCGTAATGTCTGCCGTATCGATCGCAATATCTGAGCCCATGGCTCCCATCGCAAAGCTGATGTCCGCTTGTGCTAAAGCAGGCGCATCGTTTATGCCATCGCCTACCATCGCAACAAGCCCCTTCTTTTGATGCTGAGTTATTAAATCCAGTTTTTGCTCGGGCAAGAGTTCGGCATGAAAGTGGCTCAACCCCACCATTGCGGCCACCGAACTCACTGCGTGCCGGTTATCTCCCGAGGCCATGCTTACCGTCACACCGCGCGACGCCAAACGCTTCAGTGCTTGCGCTGCCCCTTCTTTGACTACATCGTTAATAGCGAAAGCAGCCATCACAGTCTGTGCCTCGTACAAGTACACAAAACTCGCCCCCTGAGCCTGCCACTTCGCTTCCCATGCTGTAAGTAATGGTACGGGCTCAGCCTCAGCAGAAGCCCATGCGCGACTACCCAAGCGATACAGGCGTCCCTCTATAACGCCCTCCACACCCTGACCGGGTATGGCGCTGAAACCGCTCACCTCAAGTGCTGAACCTTCCGGCTGCGCAAGCACCAACGCTTGCGAAGCGGGATGATCGGATCGTAAGGCCAAGCTGTAGGCCAATGTTTGAACGTAATCGTTGTGGGCTGTGCTGACAAAAACGTCTTGCACACGCGGCATACCTTGCGTCAACGTACCGGTTTTATCAAGAATGACATGTTGAATTCGACGGGCACGTTCCAGATACACGCCTCCCTTAACTAACAAGCCTTGCCGAGCACTAGCGGTTAATGCACTGACTACCGCCACCGGGGTAGATATCACCAACGCGCACGGACACGCAATAACCAACAACACCAATGCCCTGTATACCCATTCAGTAAACGCCCCCCACCCCACTAAGGGAGGAATCACGGCAATGCCGGCCGCCAGCACTACCACGATAGGCGTATACACTCGCGAGAACGCGTCCACAAAACGCTGAGTCGGCGCTTTATTTTGTTGAGCTTGTTGAACAGCATGTGTGATACGAGCTAATAAACTGTGGTCATAATCCGTTGTGACGCGATACTGCAGTTCACCTAAGCCATTGATGGATCCGGCATACACCTGATCGCCTGCAGCTTTTGTCACCCCTGCACTTTCTCCCGTAATAGGAGCCTGATTCACAACAGAACTTCCCGACTCTACCTGACCGTCTAAGCCCAAACGCTGGCCGGGCAGCACCTTGATTAACGCCCCCAACTGAACATCCCGTGCCGATACGCTTTTCCAGTCTTCCGCCCCCTCCTTCACACTGACCAAGTCCGGCGTTAAATTAAGCAAGCTATCCACCGCAGCACGCGCCCGGTCCAAGGATCTGGCCTCGATCAGTTCCGCAAGGGTAAACAAGCTCATTACCATCGCCGCCTCAGGCCACTCCCCCAACAACATCGCGCCCGTTACCGCAATACTCATCAACGCATTAATATTTAAATCGCGATATCGTATGGCTATCCAACCTTTTTTATAGACACTAAAGCCACATAGCGCGATCGCAACTATCGACAACGGGGCGGTCAACCAAAGCGACACACTCAGCCACGACAGTAGTTCTGCAACCAACGCCAGCGCCACAGCGGCACCTGTACGCAGCCAAGGTTTCCAATATGCTGCCGCGGTATCTTTCTTGGATGGCTCATGGTCCTGCGTCTGCAACTGGCCAACCATCCCGACGTTACTAATAAGTTTCTGTAGTTCCCCCCTGAAACCCATGTCATGAATGACATTTAACTTACGATGCAACAAATCGAATTCGAGCTTACGGACTTCCTTTCGAGGCTCTAACACCTTTCTTAGCAAACTCTCTTCAGTAGGACAGTCCATTTCATCAATGTAAAACACAGATTGCTCGGCGTTCTCCGGTGCGGTAGAAAAAAAGAGGGGCCCAGCCTCAGCAGTGGACTGCAGAGAGCAGCATCCGTGAGAAACGCTGTGTGACTCGTGACGGTGTTGTCCGTGATGATGTGAGGTGTTCATGACCCATCCTTCAAACTAAGATAGTTCAGTACACACCTTATAGTAGCTTTAAGGTCAAGAAGAACGTATAACTAAGTATCTGACTTTTTAGCTTGCCCTGTGGCATCCAAGGAGATGCGCCATGAAAATAGGCGAACTTGCGCAGCAAAGCCGTTGCAGCACCGAAACCATACGTTATTACGAAAAAATCGGCCTATTGCACGCGCCAAACCGAGGCTTAAATAACTATCGACGATACAGCGCTGCCCATGCCGAGCGCTTGCGTTTTATACGTAACTGTCGAAGTTTAGATATGACTCACGATGAAATTCGCGAGCTACTCAATTACATGGACTCTCCTGACGAAAACTGTGCTCCCATTAATAACCTTGTTAAAGAGCACTTAAACCATGTCACGACCCGAATCACTGAGCTGCAATACTTAGAGCAACAGCTACATGAGCTTCATCAACATTGCCTACATCAAGGTAACGTCAGACATTGCGGAATTCTTGAGACACTGAATCAATCGAAACTAAGCCCTAAAGGTGGCAACACCCATCTCGGTTAATTTTTCAATTACGGTGGAAGGCTTATGACATCTCGCCCCTCGCTTAAGGTCTTTTTCGACGAAGACACCTCTACTTTTTCCTATGTCGTGCACGACTCCAGCAGCCCACTATGCGCCATTATTGACCCAGTGCTGGATTACGATGCGGCATCTGCTCGTACCAGCACG
Organism: Paenalcaligenes sp. DL 463; assembly: GCF_057475185.1. Classification (NCBI taxonomy): domain Bacteria; kingdom Pseudomonadati; phylum Pseudomonadota; class Betaproteobacteria; order Burkholderiales; family Alcaligenaceae; genus Paenalcaligenes; species Paenalcaligenes sp. DL 463. The sequence continues at coordinate 2,101,339 of NZ_JBYBKX010000001.1, forward strand.
CATTCAGCGCAAGCCATTCTTGATTACATTAGTACCCATAACCTTGAGGTGGAATGGATCTTAGAAACCCATGCCCACGCTGACCACCTATCCGCTGCTGCTTGGCTAAAAGAGCAACGCGGAGGCAAAATCGCCATTGGCTCTTATATTGATAAAGTGCAGCACACCTTTAAGGCCATTTACAACTTGGCAGACGATACACCGTTAACCTCAGCATTTGACGTACTGCTTGAACCCGGAAAACCCTTTACTATCGGTCAACTTGAAGTTGACGTCCTTCATGTACCCGGCCACACCCCCGCCGACATGGCTTACCATGTCAAAGGCTTAGGCATTTTTGTGGGTGACACCTTATTTATGCCTGATGGTGGAACGGCTCGCTGTGATTTCCCCGGGGGTGATGCCAGACAAATGTATCGCTCTATACAAAAAATCCTGAGCTTCCCCAAGGCCACTTCACTCTTTTTCTGTCACGATTATCCCCCTGCCGACCGTGAGCCCAGCCATCACTGCACGGTGCAAGAGCAACGACTTCACAATATTCACGTACGTGATGGTATTAGCGAAGATGAGTTTGTTTCGATGCGACAAAAACGAGATGCCACCTTATCGCTACCCCGTTTAATGCTGCCTGCACTTCAAGTTAATATTCGTGCAGGACACCTGCCCGACGCTGAAGACAATGGGCAACAGTATTTGAAGATCCCCCTCAACCGTTTCTAACTTTACTATTAGCCGCTCGGAGTTTTTATTATGTATTTTGCCATCAAACACTTACACGTCACCGCTGCGGCGCTGAGTATTCTATTTTTTATTGTGCGCGCCTGTTGGTCCGTCACCGAGTCTGCAATGCTACAGCGCAAATTTGTACGTGTTGCACCACACATTATTGATACGGTTTTTCTTGTCGCCGGCTTGGCACTAGCGGGAATGCTCGGGGCCGGTGCAGCCGCTCCGTGGCTATATACGAAGATTGCCTTATTAGTTGTCTATATTGTGGTGGGCACCTACGCCATTAAGCGCGGATCAACGCCCTTACACCGAGGCGTGGCCGCTATTATTGCGGTATTAATTTTTATCTACATCGTAGGCATTGCGCTGACGCATAACCCAGCATCGTGGTTTGCCTAAACCGTAAGAAGTAAAAAGCCCTTGCGCGTTCCGAAGCTTCGGTCATACACGCAAGGGCTACTACAACACAATGAACAAACTCTGGACTCTACCAACTACCGCTTAAATACTGCACACCCAAACTACTCACCGAGACCGAAACCCATACACCCAAGCCTAGAGCCAAAGGTTTCCATCCGGTTCGAGCGATACTTCTTAGATCAGTAGTAAGGCCCACGGCAGCCAGTGCCATTACCATTACAAACAACGCCACTTGCTGTATGTACCCCAACATGCTTTCCGGAAGCAATCCAGTACTACGTATTGCTGAAGCCAGTAGAAAACCAATAATGAACCAGGGCACTACGCGTTTTAAATTAAGCCCATTTCCCGCCTTGCTTTCCGCACGAGCCTGCAAGAACGCTAATAAAATACACATGGGAATAATCATGCTGGCACGGGTTAGCTTAACGATCGTGGCATGATCGCCCGCTTCACTACTGTAACTATAGGCAGCAGCGACCACTGATGACGTATCGTTAATCGCCGTACCCGCCCATAAACCAAATCCCAGATCACTCATCTGCAAGGCGTGACCCATCACAGGGAAAATCACCACAGCAGCAATATTGAATAAAAAGATGGTTGAGATCGCTAAAGCAGTTTCATGATCTTCAGGTTTAATAATGGGCGCAACCGCAGCAATCGCCGAACCACCACAGATCGCCGTGCCAGCACCAATCAATGTGCGCATATTTCGTTCTATTTTTAGCGCTCGCCCCAAAAAATAAGCCACGGCGAATGCGACAGCGATTGTGACCAACGTAACGGTCAATGAATCAGCGCCGGTCTGAATCACTTGGGTAAAACTTAAGCCAAAGCCTAAGCCGATAATCGACCACTGCAATAAGGTTTTAGAGGTAAACGTAATACCCGAGGCAATGCTGGGATTCACACCTATCGTGTTTCGCCATGTTATGCCAATCAAAATAGCAAAAACAGGACCACCCACCATCGGAAGCCAGCGCCCTAACACCGTCGCTATCGTCGCAATAATGGCTGCCAGCACCATCCCTTTCCATAATGAAGGCGGTTGTGGCGCCACACCGACTTCCCGGCTCGCATCTGCCGATACGGTAGTAAACTGCGAAGCAAAGGGGTTGCGCTGTACATGCTCTCGCACGGTGATCTCCAGATTCAAAATAACGTAAAGTAATTTTAAACCCTATATAACTAAAATCACACTCATCATTACTTATGGTAAGTATAAATAAAATTGATTTATGATTCCTATTAGCATACGTCATTTAGAAGTGTTCGCCGCCGTCGCCTCAAGCGGCACAGTCAAAGCGGCGGCCGCAAGCCTATTCATCACCCAGCCCGCAGCAAGCATGGCGCTCGCTGAACTGGAGCGGCAAATTAGTACCCCGCTGTTTGACCGTTTACGCGGGAAAATGCAGTTAACCCCAAAAGGCAGAGAATTGCTGCCGCAGGCTCAGGAAATTCTTGAGCGTCTACAAGAACTTCAACACACTGCATTGGTTGATCACACACAGCTACGCGGAGAGTTGCGGATTGGTACTAGCAATACCGTTGGCAATTATTTAATCGGTGACTTATTAGATGGATTCGTAAAAAATCATCCGTTGGTATCGTTACACGTAGAGGTGGCCAATACTGAACTCATCGTCAAAGCGCTTTTAGAACACAAAAGCGATGTCATTTGTGTAGAAGGTCCTGTGCATCATCCAGAGCTAGAAAGCCAAGTCTGGCGAGAAGACAGTTTGTATGTTTGCGCTTCAGCCAACCACCCCCTCGCCGGCAAAGAAACACTACAAAAGGAAGATTTTGCTGGCGCAAACTGGATTATGCGAGAGCACGGTTCGGCCTCAAGAGCCCTTACTGAACTGGCTATCGCTGAGCTTCCTCGCGGAAATATTCTGCTTGAGCTTGGTCAGGTGGAAGCGATTAAACAAGCAACCATTGCAGGCTGGGGTATTTCCTGTCTGCCTAAAGCCGCGACCATTGATGCCGTACAAGCCGGCCGACTGGTATTGCTCGACACCCCTTTTCTGGATCTAAAAAGATACCTTTCACTGGTCATCCATCAATCGCGATATCAGGGTCAAATTTTGCAAGCCTTCTTACGCCAGCAAGGATGGAAGTTAAATCAATAAGGAAGCCGCCGACCTTAGCGTCGGCTTAACACCATGGCCCCGGTTAATACCAATACCGTTCCCGCGATTTGTAAGGAGGTGATCGGCTCCCCCAAGAACCAGTTGGCGAGGAATAAAATTGAGACGGGTCCCAACAAACCAAGCTGCGATGTCATCGGAGCCCCGATGCGCTCAACCGACCACATAATCATAAAGGTCGGCGCCACCGTGTTAAAAACAGCATGAATCAGTGATAACCCATAAACGGCCGATGGCTGCTGCAACCCTTCCCAACCAAATACATAAAAGAAATGGATAAGCGTGTAAATCGCCGACGTACTCATGGCATAAGCCACCAAGCGGGTCGCGCCAATACGCTTTAACAATTCACCTGAACTGATCAGATACACCGCATACGACAAGGCGGATCCTAAAACACAGGCGGCACCTAATAAGACGTCATCACCACTTAGCGATAAATCTTGAACAAAAACAAGACTAACCCCTAAGTAGGCCAAAGCCAGTGCTAGCCATTGCTTAGGTAAAATTCGCTTCTTCAAAAAAACGGATGAAAACAGCAACACAAACGTCGGCGATAAAAACAAGATCAATCGCTCTAAGCCTGCAGTGATGTATTGCAAACCGATGAAATCCAATAGGCTCGCAAGGTAGTACCCAATAAAACCCAAGAAAATCATTTGTAATTGTTGCGTACCACTTAATTTCGGAATCTCTCCTTTCATGGCTTTGCGAGCCTGCCACAAAGCAATCAACAAGAAAAACGGTAAGGCCAACAGCATTCTAAAGCCGATGACGGTTAATGCGTCCGGTCCGTAGGCGTAAGTCAGTTTGGCAACAATCGCCTTAGCAGAAAACAAAACAGAGCCTAAACCGGCTAAAAAAAAGCCAATCCAGAACTCTCTGCGCGAACTAACGCCTGCATTACTGATGCTCGTCATAAAAGAGGTTTTACCTAGTACGTATAATGAAGCGACTGATAAGAATAAAAATTACCCTTGTATTTTACAGCCGCATGCCTAAACAGTTGCTGCTTAGACCACCAAATAGAGACAAAAGCATTCTATGGACAATAAATCCAACTCTTCTTTTGCTTCCGAAAACGGTAACGCTTTCTATGAAGCCACCCCCAGCGCGCTTGCTACCTCGAATAACATCAGTTATTTATTACGGCTTAGCACCGCATCGATCCATCATATGATTAATAACAAGGTCAGCCATTTAGGCCTAACTGCCATGCAATGGCGTCCATTGGTCATTATTAAATATGTTGGGTTAAACACTGCCGCCGATATTGCACGGCGAGAAAGCACAGACACCGGCTCGATGACCCGAGCCATCGATAGACTTGAAGCCAAAGGCTTTTTAACCCGAGAACGTTGTGAAGAAGATAGACGCGTACAGCGACTGCACTTAACAGATAAGGGCAACGAGGTGTGTGAAAAGATCTTGCCTGCTGTCGCTTCAACCTTGAACAATCATTTAAACGGTTTTAGCCAAGACGAAACTCAACTCTTAATTAGCCTTTTAAAGCGGCTTATCGAGAACGGCACTAAAAATTAGATAATTGGCAGCATTCTCTTGCACCGAAATGGCAGTTCATGCTATATTACTTTTCTTTGCAAATCCCCGATAGCTCAGTCGGTAGAGCGACGGACTGTTAATCCGCAGGTCACAGGTTCGAGCCCTGTTCGGGGAGCCAAAATTTAAAAAGCCCTTCAGTATTTTTACTGAAGGGCTTTTTCTATTCATACGATGTAACGGCGAAAAACCACTACCTAATCAGGTCGCCCCTTAAGACGACGTATCCATCGCTTTCCGTTATTGAAAATCGGCCCCATTATCGGATGATGCCCATAAAACAAACGTTTACCCAAGGTTCGTCCTGGACGGTTACGCACGGCAAAACGATGAATACGCAATGGCGATGTCTGTTGAGTATTTCGACCAAACGCCAAGGTTGTGTAGAGGGAAGTAAAACCAGCCTCTTTTGCAATCTCAACGTAGTCCTCGTCGAAATAACCTTGCGGCCAACACAAATGTGGCGAACACTCACCTAATTCGCGCTGTAGGGTAAGCCTTGAAAGGTCTAACTCGGTTCGCATTCGCGCGTTTTTATCTTCATGAGGCATCAAGTCCCAGCGTGTATGGGTGTGAGTATGACTATGGAACTCGACCACCCCACTTTCGCGCATCGCCTGCACCTCACTCCAACGCAAGATCACCTCATCGGTGCGATCTTGTTCAACCAACGCTTCGCACTCGTAATGCTCAGGGCAAGTCGGCAAATCACCTTGCCCCAGATGTGAACGTAAAGGCCCATGATTCAACCACGATGTCACCAAAAATATGGTGGCGTTGAACTGATACTTTTGCAGCAAAGGATAGGCATAAACCCAATTATCCAAATAACCATCATCAAAGGTAATCAACACGGCTTTACCCACATCTTTACCGTTCAAATGCTCGTTAAACTCAGCCAATGTCAACGACCGATAACCCTGCTTCTGAAGCCAACGCAACTGATCTTCGAAGTTTTCAGGCGTACAAGCAATCATGCCCGCCTCTGGACGAACGTGGTGATACATCAGAACGGGTACGGAATGCTTAACCATTTGAAACTTGCTCCAGCCAGCGTAAGTAATGGCGCTCTGTTTCTTGCCCCATACTCTCAAGAACAAAACGCTTATCAGTAATACAGTACTTATAACCTGCACGCCCCATTTGTTGGCGTAAGACAGGGTCAGTGATCAACGTATCTAGTGCCTCCGTTAAGGCTGGGATATCTCCCAACGGCACAAGTAAACCACTCTCGCCTGCACATAACATCTCTGACACGCCACCCACATCCGTCGCTACCACTGGAACCGATGCCGCGCCGGCTTCCGCAATGGCCGTTCCAGAAGCCTCTATGTGTGTCGCTAAGGCAAAAACGTCAAAATCTCCAATCAACTCAGGCACATCATTGCGTTCCCCCAAAAAGTGCACCTGCTCTTGCACCTGTTCGCGACTGACCTGTTGCTGCAATTCTGACAGCATCTCGCCATTTCCGATGAGCACCAAATACAGTGCCGAGTTTTTACGTAGCAGCGGGGCCATGGCTGCAATCAGCGCATCCATTCCTTTAGGACGGCGCAATACGGCGATACTGCCCACCACTGTCGCTGAGTCACTTAGGCCCAACTCTAAACGTAACTTCTGAGGCGGTAAGGGATCAGGCAAATCCACAGCAGGTGGAACGATGCCCACGTGATCGGGCGAGATCCCACGTGCCGTTATTTGTCCCAACACAAAGTTACTGACCGTGATCAAGCGCTGTGGGATCCAGCTATAACTTAATAATGAACCAATAGGACGAGCCAGATGTCGACTTCTAACAACCAGCGGTATCTTAGCCATACGGGCAGGTAACCCCACCTGCAAGGTATCGACTCGACTCGTTGTGTTAACCACATCATAACGATGCTTACGCAAGAAACGGGTCACCTTGACGAGATTACGCCAAAAACACCAGCCTTTACGCATCAGTACTGTATGCACGACAAAACCGTCTTGCTTCAGATAATGGCAGAGCTCAGCATCAGGCTGGCACAACATCTCTACCACATGCCCCCGTTTACGCATTTCCAGCATTAAACGATGTAAATAACGCTCTTGACCACCATAGCCTGTCGCCGCTTCCGCATAAAGCACCCGTAACTTTCTCATCTATACGACTCATTTTTTATTTTTAAGACAAACATAATAGTCCAAGAATCGGCGTAAGGGGACTTCGCCAAGTCAGCAGCCCATTCAGGCGCCAGAGGTGGCCGATAAATCGATCTTAATGAAAAAATCCGCACAATATTTATGTAAGTTATGTTATAGTTGTTGATTAGCTAATCCCCGATAGCTCAGTCGGTAGAGCGACGGACTGTTAATCCGCAGGTCACAGGTTCGAGCCCTGTTCGGGGAGCCAAAATTTAAAAAGCCCTTCAGTTAAAACACTGAGGGGCTTTTTGCTGTACGCTATATTGATATAGAGCTCTCCTTCCTACGCCGTGCCGTAGTGCTGGCCGCCTTTACGACAATCATCAAAACATAACAATTCAGCCTAAGCAAAGACACCAGTAAATGCGTACAATCGCAACTACCTATTTCACTTAACTTTGGGCGTGAAATGACTACCGAAAATTCTTTATTTTTTCGCAGTTTTCTATTGCTTCTATCGATCGTCACCTTAGCCTTCATTTGGCTATTAGTACCGTTTTATGGTGCTATTTTTTGGGGCGTCATCCTCGCTATTATTTTTTCACCGCTACAACGCCGTCTGTTAGCAAAGACAAAAGGAAAACAGACCCTTTCCGCGCTTATTAGCCTATTAATCATTACGCTAATTGTCATTATTCCGGTCATCCTGATTACCGGAGCCTTAATACAAGAGGTTGCCACGCTCTACAAATCAATGGAACGAGGCGAACTGAATGTGGGTCGCTACTTAGAACAGATATTAAGTGTCATGCCAGCTAGCTTACAGTCCGCAGTAGACCGTCTGGTCGGTGGCGACGTTGAACAGCTACGAGAGCGTTTTTCTGATTTCGCCTTAAGTTCGGGGCAGTTTTTAACAAAACAAGCTGTCAGCATTGGTTCCAACACTTTCCAGTTTCTTGTTAGCCTAGGCATCATGCTGTACCTGCTATTTTTCTTACTACGTGATGGTACAGAACTAGCACGTCATTGCCGAAGCCTTATCCCTTTAAGTGAGGACCAGAAGGCTCACTTAATGCGTAAATTCACCACCGTAGTCCGAGCTACCGTTAAGGGAAACATCGCCGTGGCCGCCGTACAAGGGGCCCTTGGCGGAATCATGTTTTTTATCCTAGGGATACAAGGTGCCTTATTTTGGGGCGTAGTGATGGCGATTTTATCGCTATTGCCCGCTGTAGGCGCAGCACTTATTTGGGCGCCTGTGGCCATTTACTTCTTTGCCACTGGCGCTATCCTGCAAGGCGTAATCTTAACGGCCTTCGGCGTGTTTGTTATTGGCCTTGTCGATAACATCTTACGCCCCATACTGGTTGGTAAAGACACCAAAATTCCAGACTATATCATTCTGATTTCTACACTTGGCGGCATTTCTATCTTTGGCCTAAATGGCTTCGTCATTGGTCCACTGATCGCCGCCATATTCATGGCTTGCTGGGATCTCTTTCCCTCAGCCATTAAACGACAAAACGACATCATTGAGCGCTAAACCTTCTCGCTAATTCGTAGGCTATCAATGATCCGTTAACAAACATTGCCATTATCTCTACACCCATGAAAAAGCCAAGCATCACCGCTTGGCTTTTTTTTGCTTATGGAAAACGAACAAATCATTAAACACCCATTCACTGGATGAATACTAACTCTTAATTCGTTACAGCCTATGCATCGTGCCGGTTACGCTAAATGCAATACGGACACTAGATAAATAGAATCCAAATATTGATTACAAAAGCCAGAGCCCACACAGCACTTCGCAACGTCGCCATGTCTTTCACGTAGACAAAAATATAAAACAATCGCAATGCGAGCCACACAAATCCCAACGTGATTAATAGTTCACTTTGGCCTTGCGAAAAAAATGAGTACAGAAAAGCCGCATAGAAAAAAGCCAATGACTCGAAGCTATTAGCCTGTGCTGCATTGGCTCTAGCACGCCAGCCATCCTGATCGGCAAGCCAAGCTCGAGGCGTGTGATTTTGAAAGCCACTGCCCCCCGCTTTTGCACTAACCGCCGCAATAAAAGGTAAAAAGGCAGCCAACAATAAAATAAGCTTCACCATAATAAACACCCCAAAGCAGCTAAGAAAGAGAAGAAAAGCAGAAATGAAAGTATTGTTAACACATTAGGTTGCCTACTGCTCATCAACGAATAATACGTATCAGAACACGTGAGGGTACATACATTTTACGCAGAAAACCCAACAAACGCTTCCTGCGGCGATACGTCGAGCCTTGGATGCCGATCACCGCATTGTGTATGCGCTGCTCGATGAGCACAGCTTATTGGGTGAGTAAGGGGAACCCGAGCCACAGAGAGGGGCGGTATCGAACAGGCATAAAAAAACCCCCACTTGATCACAAGCGGGGGTTTTTCGGTATAAGAGCCTGACGATGACCTACTTTCACACACGTCCGTGCACTATCATCGGCGCAAAGGCGTTTC